>CAVYBC010000027.1:0-103249 GCA_963766615.1 Terriglobia bacterium | reverse complement strand
AAATCTGCCGACGGTCTGCATGAGTTGGCTAAGGGTTTCGCTGTTGATGCGCTGGACCTCAACAATCGCGCCCAATCCACGCTCGATCCGCTCAAATCGCTCGTCCGTGGTCATGATTCAGTCTAAGGCAGCGCCGTAGGCGCATAATACCCATGCCGCGCGCGAACCACCAGATCCTTACGGCCCTTCACCTTTACGTCCACCGTGTGATACAGGCCATCCGTCTTCACCGGGTCAGGACGATAAAGCACGTTGTATTGATGCCGCAGCTCATTGGCGATGTTCTCGAAAGCTCTGCGCCAGGTCCTGCGCCTTGAAAGGGAAAAATGCGAGGCCGCCTGTCTCTTGCGCGAAGAATTTCAGGATCTTATCGCCATCGGTTTCAATACGGGTGATGTTGGTTGAAATGCTGTAGATCACCGCATCGGCCTTATGCGCCATCTCCAGTGCCTGGTCGCGAGTCCATCGGCTCTGGTTATCGTCCCCGTCGCTCAGAATCACAATCGCGCTGCGGAATTTATGGCTGGGCTTGTCCAGCGCCAATTTGTCGCGCAGGCGAAGAAAATCGCATCGTACAGAGCCGTCCCGCCGCCCGGCCTCAAGCCGCGAACCGCCTTGGCGAGCTGCAGTGGGTCGTCCGTCAAATCGCTGACCATTTCGGCTGTGGTATCGAAGCTAACCACCATGCCCTTGTCTTCCCCTTGCCGAATAACGCTGTTGATGAAGTCCGTCGCCGCTTCCTGCTGGAACTGGAACCGTTCGCGGATGCTGTTGCTGGTATCGATCAGAATCGCGATGCGCAGCGGCAAGTCGGTTTCCGCCGTGAACTCCATGATCGATTGCGGCCTCTTGCTTTCGATAATCTCAAAGTCGTCCTTGTTCAGGTCAGTGACGAAGCGGCCCTTCTTGTCCGACACCGTGAACAGCATGTTGACGCGGGTGACGTCCAGAGTGATGCGGTTGGGGTCGTCAGCGTCATTGAGGGATTGGCTGCAGTTGGCGGTTTTGCGCCGCAGCTTTCTTCGGCGATTGCGCAGCCAGCGCGAAGCAAAGCAATGGTAAGACGAGGTACTTCATGGGATAACTTAAGTATACGCTCCGGTCGAGCCGTTCGAGCCATCCGCTCAGTTCGGCGGGAATCGGAGCCTCCACCGCGACCCGCTCCCCATCCACAGGGCTCGTAAATCCGATCCGCCAGGCATGCAAAAACACCCTCTCGGCTGCCCGAGCCCCATATAATCGGTCCCCCGCCACCGGATGACCCAGGCTCTGAAGGTGCACACGAATCTGATGCGTCCGCCCCGTCCCGATGCGCACCTCCAAATAAGTGAAGCCCGCAAATCTTTCCAGCACGCGGTACTCCGTCAGCGCCGTTCTTCCTGTCTCCAGCGCAGCCGTCATCCGGATGCGACGGACCGGATCCCGGCTGATAGGTTTAACGATCCGGCCGGAATCATTCCTCACCGACCCCTCCACCAGCGCCAGATAGGTTTTCTCGACGGTTCGCCCCGCGAATTGCTCCGCCAGAGCACGGTGCGCCGCATCGGTCCGGGCCACCAACAATACCCCGCTGGTGTCCTTGTCCAAGCGGTGGACAATGCCCGGCCGCAGCTCCCCGCCGACATCGGACAGCGTGCCAAAGTGGTGGACCAGCCGGTTGACCAGCGTTCCCGAGTAGGCCCCCGCTCCGGCATGCACCACTAGCCCGGCAGGCTTGTTAACCGCGATCACAGCGGCGTCCTGGTACAAAATCTCCACCGGCAGATTCTCCGGAGTCGCCTTCAACGGCGGAAGCCCGCCGGGATGACCTCGACCTGCTCCCCTCCCCTGCAGCATCAGCGACGACCTTGGCAGGCTGCCCGTCCACCTCACCCGATCCTCTTTGATCCAGGATTGGAGCCGGGACCGGCTGTACTGCGGAAGTTTTTCCTGGAGGAAATGGTCCAGCCGTTCCCGGTGTCCCCGGTCAAGGAATACGACACTTGTCTAAAATGATAATCTCATCTCTTCCCATATGATATTCGCGCGAAAACGCGGACCGCCGGGACCGGAAGTCCCCTGCTTGAAGCCAGTTCGACCCTACAAAACGATTTACGCGTTTGGAGGACTGTGATACGCATGTTAGTGCCTTCATGGATCGCCTCCTCGAATGCAATTTCCCTCCAACGGAGCTAAAGACACCGCCGAATGAGTTTTACCGTATTTCTAGGTAACTTGCCAACTTGGGTAACCGCGGACGACATCAAGGGCTGGCTCACAGCTGAGAACCTGGTCGCTGACGCAATTAAGGTAATTCGTAACCCTGAAACGCAGGAGTCGAAAGGCTTCGCGTTCATCGAAGCACCAAACGCGGAAGAGATGAATTCTATCATCCGCCGCTTTGATCGAGCACCGCTCGAAGATCGTTTGCTACGCGCCAATCCCGCTCAACCACCCAAGCCCAAGGGACTAGTTCTTCGCCCTGGCGGCAATCCGGGAATGTCCTCCGGATCGGAAGGGCGAACCGGGTCATTTGGTGGTGGCAGTTCACACGGACCATCGCACGGAGCTTCACAACCTTCGTCACAAACAACCTCGCAGGCAACCCGCAAAGAGGTTCCGCCAACAGCCACGTCGACAGTCGTCACCCCACAGGGAATCGACCAGCGGCCGCCGCGCAGGGCTAAAAAAGTGGGACCGAAGCGTGGTTCCAACGGTGGAGGCGGACCGCAGAGCGCCTTCGCCGAGGAACTGGCCAAAGCGCTGTAATTTTGGCAGTTTTATCAACTCTGAGCCGCGCCTAACCGCGCGGCTCTTTCCATTTGCACGCGATACTTCCGCAACAACTCGAACAGCACCACTCCGCCCGCCGTCGCTACATTCAGCGAGTGCTTCATCCCCAGCATCGGAATCCGAATATGAACATCGCAATGCTGAGCGACCTCCGGCCGAATCCCATCCACTTCGTGACCGAAAACCAGGCACACCGGAAACGCCGGATTCCAGTCAAACAGATCCACCGCGTGCGGAGTGGTTTCAATAGCCGCGATCTGGCAGCCCTGCGCATGAAGCCGGTCGAGGAAAGGGGTTGGCTCCCAAGCGTGTTCCCACCGGACCGACTCCTGGGCCCCCAGCGCGGTCTTGCTAATCCCGGGCGCGGGCGGCGCGCCCGTTATGCCCGTCAGCAGCAGCATCTCCAGTGCTACGGCGTCAGCGGTCCGGAAGAATGAGCCGACATTGTAAGCACTGCGAACGTTATCGAGCAGTACGGTTACGGGCAGCCTAGGAATGGCATCGTAGGCCGAAGCGATTTTGGAGGCCCGGAAAGGAAGGCGGTCACTCAAGATGTCAGGCTATCACGCCGACATAACGGCGACCGCAAACATGATATGTTGATCCAAGTATTGCCGACACCGGAACCGTCCGGCCGGCCAACCCATCCACAGTAGGCGCCTTCGCATTTCGAGCGCCGAGTCAGCTCCAAAAATTCAAGTCGTATCAACTCGTCCATCGTAAGCGCTTCCGCAGCATCAGGCGCCGAGTCACCAAAACTTTTAAGGATGGGCACCATGCACAATGGCAGAGAACTGTTTTCGGATCGGGATGGCATCGGCGACGAAGAGAATGAGGGAGGCCTGTCCAGGATGTCAATCTTGGATCACCTGGAGGAACTTCGAAACTGCATCCTCTCAGCGCTGTGGGGCTTCGGCGTGATATTTGTCCTCTGCGCTATCTTCAGCAATCAGATTTTCAATGTCGTTCTGGCGCCCGGCTTGAGGGCGCTCAAGGACACGGGAATCCCGGGCGCCGAGATCATCGCGATTGACGTTGCGGAACAGTTCTCCATCATTTGGGTGTGGACGCCGTTCGTGGCCTCGCTCTTCCTGGGTGCGCCCTGGATTCTCTGGCAGGTGTGGCGCTTCATTTCTCCTGGCTTGTACGAGAGGGAAAAGAAATGGGCCGTTCCCTTTGTCCTCGGCACAGCGGGATTATTCATTCTAGGCGGGCTTTTCGGCTACTACTTCGCGCTCCCTTACGGCCTGACATTCCTGTTCGGCGTGGGCGGCTCAGCGGGCGTGGTTCCGAAAATCTCAGTGGAGAATTACTTTGACCGCTTCGTCGACATCATCCTCGGCATCGGGCTGGTTTTCGAATTGCCGGTGCTGGTCTTTTTTCTCACCCTGATTGGCGTGGCTTCGCCGGCATTCTTGCTGAGGCACTCCCGCTATGCGATTCTTGCAATCGTCATTATCGCGTCGGCGGTAACGCCTACAGTGGATGCCGTAAATCTGTTGCTAGTCACGGTGCCTATGTGTTTGTTGTTTTTTGCCGGTATCTTTGCCGGTTACCTGTTAGTGCTCAAACGCGAAAACCGCAAATTCCCGTGGAGGGCGTTTCTGAAATGGCTGGCCGTGATCGGGATTGTGGCGGCAATCTGCGGCCTTGTGGCGATCGCGCAATTTCACTACCGCCTGGAGTGGCACTGGCCTCTTCTTGTGAAATGAAGCTTACTGGTGGACCGCCAATGTCACTTGCGCACTATCCTGACCCGAGATGGTTAATATTAAAGCGGTGGTATCGTTATTCGGCAGGCCGGCCGGAACCACCAGGTTGACTTGATAAAGTCCGACGGACCCAGGCGTAAGGCCGGAGAAGTTTACCGCTGCGGGCCTCCCACCAACCGTAGCCGTGAGAGTATTGACTGTGTTCGTCAGGAACGTGAGTGGTGTGACCGTTCCCGCGGTAAGCGGCGGATTCACTGCGCCAAAACCCGAACAGTAGATCACCAGCGTGTCTCCCGCTTTTGCCGGGGCATTTTTGTCGGCCAGAATCTGGTTGCCTGATTGTCGATCTTATAGATGTGTCCCTGACCAGTTCCGCTTGCGTCCACGGTAAACACGCCTGGCCGGGCTGAGCCCACCTGAACAGTTTGTGGGACCGAATAGCTGCTGCCCCTTTGTACGATTAATTGGTGTTGAGCGTTCGTAGTCAGCCCATAAGGAATCACTGCGTTCACTTGCCCACTGCTGGTGTAGAACATAGGCACATTCTGTCCGTCGATTAACACAGACGTGTCGACCAACTGGTTAGGAAGCGGCACCAGGGTGGCCGATGCGGCCGAGGTTGACAGGTTGGCTCCGAAGATCGAAACGAGATTTCCGGGAGCAACGGGTGATCCATAGGCTGCCGTCTCCACAACTCCGCCGGCGGACACGAGAGGAACCTGGGGATTAGCAGTCACTCCTCCACTGACTTGCGCTACTCCGGTCAGGTTGGCTTCCGGCTTCGCCGCGGTTACAGTAAGAACGACAGACGACCGGGGGTTTCCGGGAGGCCATGTGGTGGTCCAGGCTCCCGCAAAATTCGGGTCGAGCCTGAGAGGCGCATCGCCGTTAGAAAACGTGAGGATGACGTTTCCGCTATTCAAGGGATTGCCGCAATCATCGACTATCGTGACTTCCACCGACGTTGGAAACGCGGCAGGAACACTGAAGGTGTCGCCCAGCAGGGTAAACACCGGGAGCAATTTTGTAGGTATGCAGGAAGATGCGTCTCTGGAGGGACCAGCGACAGTGCCTGCGCCCGCCGCGCCCACCAGCAGAAGATTCACGGTACGAACGGTCCCATCTGAGAAAGAGAGCGTCAGTTTAGCGGTGTAGATTCCAGCAAGTAAATTCTTAGTGGACGGCTGAATACTAATGGCCTGCGATTTGCCGGAGGCGAGCGTGCCAGTTGTAGGCGTCACAGTAAACAGGTTGGCATTGGCGCCCTGCAAAACGGAGCTAAAGCTGACGCTGTTCACACCCGGATTAGAAGCAGTGATCGTCTGCGCCGGGGGACTACTGCCGCCGACCGATCCTACGAATATCGCTCCGGTTTTATCAATGGAAGGTCCCGCCTTGGCGCTTACGACTAGAACCACAGTGACCAGTTGCGGCGAGTTGGGGACATCCGGCGAAGAGATCGTGACGGTTCCATAGTAGGTTCCGATGGCGAGCCCGGATGGGTTCGCGACAACTTGAATTGGCACTCCTCCCGTTCCAAGAACACTGGTTCCATTGCTCGGCGTCGCCGACAACCACGGTCCGCCGCTTAGCGTGGACGTTGTGAGAGAGAAATTGAGAGTTCCCTGGCCGCTGAGAACCGAAAAGGATTGGCTTGCGACAGCAGGTCCGCCTTGAGCCGCATTGAAGGTCAAGCCTGTTTGGGAGGTGAACAGCCCTCTGGCAAGGATCGTGATCGGCACCTGACCGCTTCTGCCGCTGCCGGCAACAGCTTCCAGAGTGTGAGGGCCGCCGGGAAGCGAAGGAATCTGGATGCTGAATGCAGGCAGGTCCCCTTGGGTAACGTTCGGCTCGGCTCCGATGAAACCTTTCAAAGTAGTGGCCGACAGAACGGGCACATTGTTGCCGTCAATCAGAATCTGAGGAGCAACTGGCGGCCTGGTTGGGCCGACTCCGTCGACGTAAAAATAGACGCGCTGACCAGGACTCGGGGTGGGAATTGGCACGAAGGCCGAGGTGATGTCGAAGAAGTAAATCGGCGGAGGTTTGGATGTGTTCGGCGTGAAGACTGGTGAAGTGGGAGTGATGACCAACGCGAACGCGGCCGAGGTCCCGCCCCCGGTTTGGACTGTAAGGCTCGCCGATCCTGTAGGTGTCCCGCTGGGGATCTGAATGGAAACAACGGTGTCGGTAAACCCAAATACCTGGCATGGTGTCGTGCCAATGAAAACCTGCGGATTATTACTCAGGTTCGTGCCAAAAACGAAGGCGTATGCGGCGGGAGACAACGCGGTACCGTTGCCAAAGTTTCGCACCGTCGTCACGGTGGGGACCTGTGCCTGCGCTACCAGATTGCCCAGCAGGAACAGCCAGTAACAAACAGATTTCATGAAGCCTCTTCCCTCCGTCAGGGGCCGTAACCTCAGATTAACGTTGTCCAGTGTAACACTCCACCGCCGCTAACACGCCTATCCCTTTCAGCCCTTTTGGCGGCATCGTAAGTGGTGTCATAATAGGCCTCGTCGAGAGTGACTTCCCCGGGCGACGTGCATATTCCGAACCCCGTGGAACCGAGCGATTCAGACACAAACAGAGGAGAACACACGAACATGGTTAGCTTGGCGGACGCACGAAGAGTAATCGCGGCAGCGGAAAAGAAAGCTGCGGAAATCGGACAACCTATGAACATCGCTGTCGCCGACGGAGGAGGCAACCTGGTGAGTCATGTACGCATGGACGGCGCCTGGATCGGCAGCATCGATATCAGCCAAAAGAAAGCCTACACGTCGCGCGCTTTCGACATTGCCACGAAGGACCTGGCGACCCACTCGCAATCCGGCAATCAGTTCTTCGGCATTCACGCTTCCAATGACGGAAAGATCATGATTTTCGCGGGTGGAATTCCGTTGAAGAAAGACGGCAAGGTAGTCGGCGCGATCGGTGTGAGCGGCGGCTCCGGCGAGCAGGATCATGCCGTCGCTGAAGCCGGTGCGCACGCATTCTAATTAACTCGCGCAAAACGGAGTGCGGCGCGATGAGTTCTCATCGATCCCCAGGTGTGCGCCGCACCCTTTGCGCTTTAAGTAAGGTGGCGCACCGCTTCCTCCACCTGGTGCGCCAACTCCCCGAACGTTTCTCCTGAGAGGAACAAAGGCTTGCCAATGTTCACTCGGACGCGGCCAGGCCGGGGAAATTTCCAGTCTCGATGCAGGACTTTCTCCAAGTCCAGAATTCGAATCGGCACCACTGGAATCTTCAGATGCGAGGCGATCATACCCACACCGGGCTGAAAGGGAAGCAACTGCCCGGTGCGGGACCGGTCGCCTTCAGGAAAAATCAGAATCGACCATCCTTGTTCCACCAATTCGCCCATGTAGCGGATCGCCTGTCCCGCGCCCGCGCCATGTTGAGGCAGCGGGAATGTGTTGAAAAAGAAAGTCGCCAGGCGGTAGTTGAGCGAGTTGGTGAATCGTTCCAAGAGCCTGTGGCGGTGAGGAAAGAAGTGCGCGTCGAAGAATTCCTTTCCCATGGCCGTTGCAACGCGGTAGCGCCAGGGCGTGGGGAGACTCGCCAGTATCGCCGGCACATCCAGCAAGCTTTGATGATTTGCTGCGAAGAGAACAGGCCCTTGGAGCGACTCCAGGTTTTCGCGACCGGAAACTCGAACGCGCGCGAAGATTCTTAACAGCGGAAGAAGAAAGAATGGCAGCGTCACGCGTCGAATGAAGCGCGCGAACCATTTGCGATTGTAGGCCGGAAACGTGAGAGGCTCGGCCGGTGCGGCAGGCACGGGCCGCTCCAGATCGGCCACGGTGTGAGCCGAAGAAAAGATCGCCTCGTCGATTTCGCTGCCAAGCTTCTGTTCCAACTCCATCATCAATTGCACGCGGTCAAGTGAGCTTAGTCCCAATTCGTCCAATGTCGTTTCGGGCGTGATGGTTCGGCCAGGCGCATATTTCCTCATCAACGAAATCAGTTCGTTTTCGGGCCTGGCAGGCGAGTCCGTTTTGCCCTTCGCGATCGCATCTGCAATTTCGGCGCGCCGAAGCTTGCCGGTCGCCTGCGTGCGCGGAAGCGCGTCGCCGGTCCAGACCGAAACAGAGCGAATCCTCTGGTGATCCTCCAACCGTTGGTTGGCTTCGCGCACGATGTCGTCCGCATTCACGCCGGGATTCAGCACTAGCACCGCATGAACGCGGTCCTTGCCGATAACAGCCGATTCGCGCACACCGGGAATCTGATTCAAACTTTTCTCAACATCGTCCGGGAACACCTTCAGACCTTCCGGCGTGACGATCATTTCCTTCTTGCGCCCACGGATCAGCAGATAGCCGTCACGATCGAGTTCGCCAATGTCGCCTGTATGGAACCATCCGTCCTCGAAAGCGTCCCTGGTTTGGCTCGGAGATTCGAAATATCCTGTGGTGACATTGTCGCCGCGCACCAGGACTTCGCCATCGTCGGCGATCTTCAGTTTTACTCCCGAGAGCGGCTTTCCCACGGTTCCCGCGCGAACGTGAAAAGGATGGCTCAAGGTAACGATGGGAGCGGTCTCAGTAAGTCCGTAGCCCTGCACGACCAGGTAGCCAAGTTGGGACCAGAATTTTTCTAAGTCCGGCGGAAGGGGCGCGCCACCCGAGATGAAGCACCAATACTTCCAGCCGAACATGCGGTGAACGCGACGATAGCGCCACCATTTCTTGAGAAAGTGGTTCTTCAGGAAGTGGCCGCCCGGGGCAGGTGTAGCCGCGGTTTCTGGAAATCGATGCGTCGCCAGATCGCGCAACACTTCCAAGACTTTCGGAACCGCAACCAACGCAGAAACGCGTTTGGAATGAATCTGCCGGACGATTTCCTGCGCACTGGTCCCGGTCATGAAGATCACCGACACCGGAATCAAGGGCGGAATTAAGAGCGCGAGCGATTGCCCGAACAGATGACTGAGCGGCAGCAGGTTCAAAATGCGTAGCGGCAAAAACGGCGTGGCGTACTTGCGGTACTTGGCAACTTCACGCGCCACTGGCTCCAGATTGGCTAGCAGGTTGCGGTGCGTGATGACCACGCCCTTTGGGTCCGCGGTTGTTCCCGACGTGAAGACTATTTCGGCAACAGCATCGGGTGCCAGTGCCACAGGCGCGATAGAAGGCGCGTCGCTGGATTGTTCGATATCGGCAAGCCTCCAGGCGCCATCGATTGAGTCAACTGTCTCGCCCGTCAAGACAATTTTGGCCCGCGAACTCTGCGCGATGCGTTCGAAGAGCGCCTGGGAAGATTTCGGATCCACCGGCACCACCACCACGCCATCCAGCAGGCACGCCCACAAAGCAGCCACCCACCCTGGCCGACTTTCCGACCAGATCACCGCGGCATCGCCGGTCGCTATTCCGTGGGTACGAAACCGAGCTCGTAGAGAAGCCGCCATTCGGGCGACGTCTTTATAAGAATAAGTACGAGCACGATACCCGTCATCGTGGATGATAAATTCGGCATCAATACGTGCGGCATTCTCCAGAAAGTCGACGAGCGTCGTGGTGAGCCTCCTGCCTTCATATTAACGGCCAACAGGTCGCGGAAAAATTGACAGGAATGGCGTGGTTTGGTGTAATGAAGAGACGCCCGCCAACCTTGTTCCTCGGTAGCTCAATGGTAGAGCGTTCGGCTGTTAACCGAAATGTTGTAGGTTCGAGTCCTACCCGAGGAGCCAAACTTTTCAAAGAGTTACAGACCTCCAGAACAGCCGAAAACGGCGATTAGCGGCCGACTGTGGGGACTTTTGTGGGGATGCTCCTTCACAACCGTTAGCAATACTGCCTCTGGACTCATCGATTTGACGGTTCGGTATGCTATTTTCGGACGGTGCACCACATGCGCTAACTTGCCATTGGCAGAATCGGTACTGGAGAAGCGACATTAACTCCGAGGGGAAAGCCCTGGTATCTTCGGTAGCAACATATTAAGTAAGCGAGGCGTGGCCGCGGGCCACGTGGTTTACATCGTTTCAATTCGAGATGGGGCATTGCTGCTCGGCGGCCGGATGACCATCAAAGCTATTACGTCAAGATCAGACGCGATCAGGATAACTGGGGGGAAAAACCTCTATCCAGCGTCCGAATGGATCATCGCGAAGAGTGGCTCGGGAAGTCGACTCGATTTACACCGGCAACTGGCGCCCGAGCTTGCCGGGAGACTCCTCTTCCTCTCACCAAGTTCCGAACCGAAACGCCTGCATTTTGTCAGCGATATCAGGCTCGACGGTCAAACTACCCGGGGCGTGCGCGAACTGACTCCTGAATCCGCAGCTTTGCTGGATGCGATTATCGAAACGACGGACCACATGCCTCGGGTTCTATGCGACGAGCGCGGAAGCGGTGGCGCGTCTGCTGGGCGAGCGTAAGCCCCGACTGATGGTTACCGATCCGCCCTACGGTATCGAACTCGACAGCGAATGGCGCGATCGCGCTGGACTGAATGGCTGCGGGCCGGCGGAAGCCAGCTACATGAAGAAGCGCACCGAGGGCCACACCGAGACGACCATCTCCGGCGACACACTCGCAGATTGGTCCGATGCGTTCGCGCTGGTGCCAAGTCTGGAAGTGGCCTATGCCTGGCATGCCAGCAAGTTCACCCGCGAAGTTCTGGATGGATTGCTGCGCATCGGCTTTGAGCACAACCAGCAACTGATTTGGAACCAAGGCCGAACCGTTCTAACCCGCACTCTTTATTGGTTCCAGCATGAGCCTGCTGGTTCGTTCGAAAGAAGAATGCGCCGTGGTACGGCAAGGCCGGCGAGAATTCCGGTAGTGGGTCAATTTTGAAATTGACCCACTACCAGAATTCCACCATTTGGGATTCACCATCGCCGAAGTTCATCATGGGCAGCAGCGATGAAGAAAAGTACGATCATCCTACCCAAAAACCTGTTGAGTTGATGCGGCGCCCGATCCTGAATCATCTACGCCGCGGCGAGCTGGTTTATGAACCGTTCCTAGGCAGCGGGACGACGCTGGCGGCCGCGGAACTTACCGAGCGCGTCTGCTTTGGAATCGAGCTTGACCCGAGGTACGTCGATGTCGTGATCCAGCGATGGCAAACGCTCTCAGGCAAGCAGGCGAAGCTTGACGGCGATGGTCGTACCTTTGAGGAAATCGCCACGGAGCGACGGCAGGAGGCCGTCTGAACAGCGCTTTCCAACCCGGCGATCCCTTTAATTCGTATCGGATGTTCACGGGACTTTTCATCCCCGAAGGGTTGGCGCGGAGTTCGATTGTCAGCCCCGGCGCTAAGCTGGCGTGGGGACGGCTGACGAGGTATGCCAGTGAAGATGGTCGCTGCTTCCCCGCGGTCAAGGTTCTCGTCGCAGAAATTGGCGTGCGGGAGCGGCAGGCCCAAAATTACCTGGGCGAATTGGAAACCGCGAGGCTGATTCGACGGCTGAGCCGATTCCATGGGCGAGCGCAAGCCAGCAACGCTTACGAATTCCTGTGGCACGCGGTATTCAGCGAGGGGGTGCAAGATATTGCACCCAAAGAGAGTCAGGATAAAGAGAGTCAGGATAAAGAGAGTCCTTCTAAAGAGAAGAGTCGGAGGTAATCGCCTGCCTTCGGTACCTATACGACGAGCGTGGTCTGAAGCCGGGGAAGCGTGGTGGTCCATGGTCCTTCTCGTGGTTCCCCACGGTCCTTCTCGTGGTTCCCCACGGTCGTCGCAGACTACTTCCGCCAGGAGCCTGCCAGCCCGGCCGCGAGCAATTGCTCCCCGGCCAGTTTGCTTCCCAAATCTGTTTTCGATGACATGACAGAAGCGATCGGAGGGAATGATGCGGCAGCATGAGACAAGAAAAGCCGCCGGGGTTGAATCCGGCGGCTGGAGGGAACGCGGTTGGGTAGGCTCAGCCTTTGATCGAGTAGGTGCGCGAGCCGTCTTCCTCCTTCGTAGATATGACCGCCGGCCCATCTTCTTGCCGACCGTCCCGGACAGAAACCCGCGTGTACCGTGATGTTGTTCGTGTCAGTTTCGATCGTAAAGATTTTCATGTCTTTGGTTTCCTTTTCCGCGGCTCCGCCGCGATCACATTCATCACTCTGGTGCGAAACATAAGCAAGAGAATTCTGGGAAAAAACAGGAAAGGCGATGGTGTGGCGATGACGCAAATTTCAGTCCAGGTGTCCGCAGATGACCGGTCACGGCGCAAAATTCGGGCGCAAACAGGAAGAAGCGAGCGCGGCGCTAATCACGCACCGAACCGTTGAAGAAGCCGCTCGTGCGATTAACGTCGCTACGAAGACCCTGTTACGTTGGCTGGAGATCCCAGCCTTTAGAAAGAAGTACCTCAAGGCTCGCCGGGAAGCAGTGTTTCAGGCAATAGCGCTGATCCAGCACGCCACAGGTGCTGCCTCTCTGTGACCATCCTGAAGATCATGGCCGATACAAACATGCCTGCGGCAGTCAGACTGCGGGCTACAGAGGGTGTTTTTGCGCAGGCGATTAAGGGAATCGAACTGGAGGACATCGACGCCCGGGTCACCGAACTGGAGCGAGCCCAGGAGGAAAACAAATCGGGTGGGAAGAAGTGAAGAGTCTTATGCGGCGCCTGGGCAAGCTGGAGCCAAGCTTATCGATAGTTCGGGTTTGGTGCCGCACACCCAGAAATGGTTGGAATATTGGCGGCGATGGCTGGACAACTGGACAAACGATCCCAACTTTCGCCCGCAGGAGCTAATGCCATTCGAGCGCCGTTTTAACCAATGAGGCCTATCAGTTAGAGTGATACGCACTATCACTCGCCGCCCGATTGACTTCCTGCATGCAAACGCATAGTTTCTAGCTCAAGGTGATTCAAAATGAAACTAAGACTTCGTAGTCGTGGACATTTCATTGTTTTGGGATTGATGCTGGGCCTCGGGTTTTTGTTGCCCAATCGAGTGGACGCGCAGGGGGCAACCAGCGCAACGGTGCTCGGGACCGTGACCGATTCCGCAGGCGCTGTGGTGCCCGCCGCTAGCGTACAGGTGAAGAATACCGCCACAGGCCAAGCGCAACAAGTGTCGACGGATGGTCAAGGCCGCTTTACCATCGCGGAGCTTCCGGTGGGAAGTTATGACCTGCAGGCTTCCGCGCAAGGATTCCAAACAACGGTGCGGCGCGGGGTGACACTTACCGTCGGCGCGCAAACGGTGGTGGATTTTTCGCTATCGGTAGGGCAAGCCCAGCAGACGATCACGGTAGAGGGTCAGGTTTCCACGGTAGATACTGTCTCGTCGACCGTGTCTTCCTATGTGGAGCAAAAACAAATTAACGACCTGCCTTTGAACGGGCGCAACTTCACCGACCTGGTTTCGCTGGTGCCCGGAGTCTCGTCGGGATCGCAAATCGGAAACGGAGGCGTCAACCTTCTCTACGGCACACAGAACAATTTCGCGGTTTCCGGCGCGCGTTCCGAAGGGCAAGCTTATCTTCTGGACAGCACCGACATTCAAGGCTTCTGGAACCATGGGTCGGGATCCGGCGTGATGGGAACGACGCTCGGCATTGAGGCGATCTCCGAGTTCTCCGTGCTCACTAATACCTACAGCGCGCAATTCGGCGGCAACGGCGCGGTGGTGAACGCGGCCAGCAAAGCCGGCACCAACGCCTTTCACGGGTCGGCGTATGAGTTTTTCCGCAATAGCGCGCTGGACGCTCGCAACTTCTTCGACGGCTCAAGCGTGCCCGCTTTCCGGCAGAATCAGTTTGGCGGGAGCGTAGGCGGTCCGATCAAAAAAGATAAGTTGTTCTTCTTCGTCAACGACGAGGAGTTGCGCAAATCTCTGGGTCAGACCGTGATCGCCCTTGTACCGGATGCGAACGCGCATCAGGGAATCGTGAACGGCGTGAAAGTGCCGATCAATCCGGCCATAGCGCCGATTCTGGCGTTGTATCCGCTGCCTGCTCCTGGCAGCAACTCTATCCCCGAAGTGGACTCTACCACCGGCAATGAGAATTACCTGCTGGCCCGCGTCGACTATACGATTTCCTCGAAAGATGCGCTGTTCGTGCGCTATGTACGGGACCACGGTGATATCACGCAGCCGTTTCTTGGTTCGCCTTTGCCGCCGCGATGGCCCGAAGTGGGGGCAACCCGGAACCAGTTTGTGACCATTGAGCACCGCCGGGTGATTTCGCCGACCCTGGTGAACTTGTTGCGATTCAGCTTCACCCGCACAAGCGAATCGGACGTACAACAAACTCCGAATCAGGTCTCGGCGCTCAACTTCTTCCCCGAGCGCGGGCAGAACGGAGGCGTAAATATCACCGGCCTGGCCTCGCTCGGCACCAGCATCTTCGCGCCGCTGAAAGAAGTGCAGAACAAATATCCTGTAGCCGATGACGTGATCTGGACCAAAGGAGCACACAGCCTCCGCTTTGGTGCATCCATCACCCGGATCCAAAGCAACTTCGAGCAACAGGGATGGTGGGGCGGCTTCTACACTTTCGCGAGCCTGAGCAACTTCCTGCAGGGTATCCCGAGCCTCTTCCAGGGTCCCGAGCCGGGCATGACGGACTCCTATCGCGACTTCCGCGAAATCGAAGTGGACTCCTATATCCACGATGAGTGGAAGGTGCTCCCCAAACTGACCGTGAACGTCGGCATCCGCTATGAATTCGTGACCAATCCCACCACCAACGTCCATCCGCTGAACACCATCATCAACCCGCCGTTTGGAACGTATCAACGTGTACCTAACGTGTTCGCGTCGAATCCATCGGTCAGGAACTTCGACCCCAGGGTTGGAATCGCCTACGATCCTTTCTCCGATCACAAGACGGCGATCCGCGCCGGCTTTGGCATCTTCTACGATCCGATTCATGCACGCAGCTATGCGTCCGGTTACTATTTCAATCCGCCATACGCACTCGCCTTCGTGCCGCTGCCTGCGTTTCCGAATCCCTTCCCGGGTGCATTACCGCCACCGGCGCAGCTTGTGGGTGTGGACTATCAGACCACGACGTCTCCGCACATTTATCAATGGAACTTCAATATTCAGCGCGAGCTTTTCGAGTCCACTACGTTGACCGTCGGATACGTTGGCTCGCGCGGCCTTCATCTCTACGCCGCACGCGACGTGAATCCGGTGCTGCCCACAATCGTCAATGGGGTCTCCGTCTTCGGAGTTCCCCGCGGTGCGACGCCCGGCATCATCAGCAACCCGCGTGCAAATCCGGCTGGCGCCGCGCTAAGCAGCGAGGCTCCCGTGGGCGATTCAAGCTACAACTCCTTGCAAGTCGGCTTGAACCGCCGGTTCTCGCACGGCGTGCAATCGCAGCTTTCGTACACCTATTCGAAGTGCATGGACGACGCTTCCGGCACTTACGGACTTGAGGGCGGCATCCCCTGGTCCAATCCTCTGAACGGTTCCTTCGACCGCGGCCGCTGCCTGTTTGACCGGCCTCAGGTTCTCCGGCTGAGCGGCGTGTATGCGTTTCCGTTCAAGCAGAACATCCTGGTGAAAGGCTGGCAGATGAGCGGCGGACTAACGGCCCAGAGCGGTTCGCCTTGGAACGTGACGGTCGGCTTTGACCAGGCCGGAAACGTTGTCGCCGGCAGCGAGCGTCCCAACCTGATCATGCCCGCGACCCAGATCATGACCGGCAACATTAACCAATGGGCCAATCCGGCCGGGTTTGGATTGCCCGCTCCCGGAACGCTCGGCAATCTGCAACGGGATTTCCTGGAGGGTCCGGGAATCGTCAACTTCGATTATGCAGTGATGAAGGAGACTCCGATTAAAGAAAATGTGCGCCTCCAATTCCGCGCGGAGTTCTTCAATCTGTTCAACCACGCGAACTTCGCCCTGCCTAATCCGAGCGCGTTTGTGCAGACTGCGAACGGCGGCGGTGCTCCGAACCCGACCTTCGGCAAGATCCTGGCGACAACAACGTCGTCTCGCCAGATTCAGTTTGCGTTAAAGCTTCTGTTCTAGGATTTCGTAGAGCAGGAACTTCGCGGGCTCGTTCGCGTTTGCATTTTTGAAGGTGAACCCTGTGCCGTCGGCCGGATGAACAAACAGATCGCCGGCGGCATAGGTTTGTGCCGCAGTCTCGATCTTCCCCTCAAGAACGTAGACAATCGCGGGATTCGAGTGCGCGCCGACGTTGGAAAAAGCTCCGGCAAGGAACGATCCGTAATGCGCACCCCGGGCCCAGGCGTCCTCGCGGCGTTCGGCGTTTCTCGCCTCTACTTGCGGACTTACGAACTGGATCGCGTTAGACCTTAGTGGCAATGGCCGATTTATTAGAACGTGACCTCCCATCCTGGGAATAAATGTATCCATTGACGAGTCTGTGCAGAAGAAGAGGCTCGGATGCCGCCTAAAATGCACAACCTGCGCCTGCCGAAGGTATCTAGTGCGATTTTGAAACGCCGTGATTTTCTGAGCACGAGCGCAGCCTCTGGACTCGCACTGCAAACCTTTGCGAGTGAGGCCGCCGGTTCGCCACCCAAAATCCAAGCAGTCGCCTTCGACGGGTTCGCCATCCTGGATCCACGGCCCGTTTTTGATCTAGTTGATCAGATATACCCGGAGAGGGGCGCCGATCTTAGTAATCTCTGGCGTTCACGACAATTCGAATATATGTGGTTGCGCACCCTCTCGCGACAATATTCGGATTTCTGGCAGGTCACCGGCGACGCGTTGGTCTTTGCCACGAAAGCACTCAACGTCGACTTCACGCCTCAGAAGCACTCCCGTTTGATGGAGGCGTACCTAAAGCTCCGCTGCTGGCCCGAGGTTCCCGCTGCGCTGCGCGCGTTGCGGGGGACCGGGACTCGCCTGGCGCTGCTGTCCAATCTGACGGCCGAAATATTGCAGGCAGGAATCCGGAACTCCGAATTGGAGGGTCTGTTTGATCAGGTACTGAGCACCGATCTCGTGAGGGCTTACAAACCTGACCCTCGAGCGTATCGCATGGGTCTCCATGCTCTTGGTTTGGACAGCGGCCAAATCCTTTTCGCGGCTTACGCGGGATGGGACGCGGCCGGCGCGAAGGCGTTCGGCTATCCGGTGTACTGGGTAAACCGGCAGCGACAACCAGCGGAGGAACTGGGTGTAAGGCCCGATGGGACGGGGTCGAGCCTCGACGATCTCGAGGCTTGGGTTGAACAAAGCAGAAAACGCATTTAGAATCACGGTTGCAAGTCCCGCAATCCAGACGTCCCGATCAGAATCGATCTTGTCGCACTCGATACCGTTTCACTCCGTATTTCAGGCATCGAGCTTCACGGCGCCCTCAGCGTGCCCCACGCACATCAACACATAGCCTTTCGCTTTCGAATCGGGATCGAGCCCAGCTTCCGTATCCATTCGCACCTGGCCTGCCAGAAGCTTGGTCTTGCAGGTCCCGCACTGTCCCTGCCTGCAGGACGACGAAATCGCGATTCCATGCTCTTCGGCCGTCTCCAACATGGTCTGGTTGCTTCGTGCTGTGCACGCCTTGCCTGACCGAACGAACTCGACCACCACGCCCACCTCGGGGGCCTCGGGCACCGGGTGAGTTCCCTTGGAGCCGTTACTGCCAAAGCTCTCCTGCAGGATACGTTCCGGTTTCACTCCCAGGCCTGTAAGGATTGTGTGGCCCGCCTCCATGAAGAACTGGGGCCCGCAAAGGAAGAAATCCCGTGAGGCGATTTCGCTGACTGTGGTTTCGATGAATTTGCGGTTAATATGTCCGCGTGGGCCGGACCACCCCTGGTGAGGTTGCGAAAGCAGAACATGGTATTGGAAGTTCTTCAGGCTGGCCCGTAACTCTTCAAGCTCACGCCGGAAGATAATGTCTTTCGCCGTGCGGACACAAAAGAGCAGCGTCACATTCGTCTGCAAACGGAGGTCATCCATATAGCGAAGCATCGCCATCATTGGGGTAATACCGCTTCCGGCCGCAAGCAGGACTACATTATGGTGCTTGCTCTCGTCAAAATAGAATTGCCCGAAGACGCCATTCGCTTCGACCGTCATTCCAACCTCGGCTCGATCGTGCAAGAACACCGACGCGCAGCCCTGGCTCACGCGCTTCGGCGTGATTTCGATGTAGCCCGAGCGCGCCGGAGAGGAACAGATCGTATAGGACCTGACGACCTTTTTGCCATCGAAGAGGAAAGAAAAGGTCAGAAACTGGCCGGGGCGGGCCTTGGGTTTCCAGCCATCGTGAACAATAAATCGCAGCGTTTTCGCATCAGGAGTCTGTTGTGTAATGCTTGCGAGGCGCAGGATCAGAGGGCTGGGTGAATTGGCGGCGCGATTTCCCACCGGGTCGTTGGCCGACAGGATATCCGGCTTCGCGTAAGCAACCTGAGCTTTGGCGGGCCGCCGAAGGATCAATGCCACGAAGCCTGAGCACACCAGCGCGAGGAAAGCGATGCCATTCCGGTCATACTGCTTCCGGAGCGGTGGATCCGGCGCTCCGGCGGCTTGCTGGTTCGCCGCGTTCTGGATCGCCGATGGGGCGGCGACCTGGACCTGTCTGCGCTCGACTGCCTCAAGCGTTTGAGTCGCTGACAGATAAGCTACAATCTGCCGAACCTCGCCGGGCTGGAGCGCTCCTGTGCTGCCTGCCGCGTAGTTGGCCATGCGATTGACCGTGGCTGACCACTGTGCGGGTGTTTCCGCCGTCGAGTAGACGCGGTCCAGGTTGTGGCAACGTCCACACCGCTGGTCGACCAGCGCCCTAGCAACTTCGAGGCTCTCTGCGCCTTTCGGCGCCATTTGAGATGTCAGGTAGGAAACGATTATTTGGGAGTCCTTTTGCGAAATTCCTGAATCGGGAAGGGCCTTCATGCGGTTCACGGTCGCGGCCCAACCCCGGGCATCTTTGCGAGCTCCTATGATTCGATCAAGATTGTGACACTTGGTGCATCGCTTCTCCATCGCCGCGGCCGCCTGATCGAGGTCGACTGAGGCGGACGGCAAACCAACCGTCTTAAGCGAGATGGTCTGCATTCTTGCGTAGTGAGCAAGAGATGGACCGGCGGCAATCGCAATCAGAACGAACGACAGAACGAAAATTGCCAGTCCGACAGGCATTAAGACGGAGTAGTAAGCCTTGTAATAGCGAGCAATCAGGACCTTCACAAAGAGAAGGGGGCTGAGGATCATTGCCAGGGTCATGTGGATCATGGTGTTGGGCGGGGCGCCACCGGCGGTGTCGCCCAACCGCGCCATCATGTAGTACCCCATCACGCAAAACAGCGCGATGAAGATATAGCCACCAATTCGATGGGCTGTGATTAATCGTGTACCCGCCTTCGTGTCTCTTACATGCGCAGACGCCTGCAGGACGAGCCACACATTGATCGCACCGATCACTACAAAGGTAATCCCCAGCCACATACTTGCTGAACTGTTGAGCATGTCCGTCCCTGCCCGCCGAGCGTTAATTTCCCGCGGCAGCTTCGAGTTGTTTAAGAAACCGCTTGGTTAATGCGTGCTATTGATACAGACCACTGGCCCGTGAAAATTATTCCTCGATGTCCTATTTCGTGGTTAAACCAAGTGCGGCGGCGCGGAGACGGCGTCGCTCAGACCGTGTCCATTCGATGAGCAGAACCGAATCGTCGGCCGACAAATTGGCTTCGGGGTGAAACACCAAATATCTGCGCGGCGGCATCTCCCGGTTCTCGATCACGGTCGCGATAGCCGTTAGAAGCCGCCGCTGTTCGGCCGAGGATAGACCGTCCCAACGTGAAAGATTGAAGTGCTCCCGCGCATGTTTGACATCGCTTTCAATAAGCCACGAAACCGGCGCCGCATAGCTGTACCACGGCCAGCGAGTCTTTTCAGAATGGCAATTGGCGCACGCGCGGGCGAGAACGTCAGTTACGGGGAGAGGGATTTTCGCGCCTAACAGTATCGGTGTGCCGGCTCGATCTGACGGTTGACGGAAAAGCAAGTGTACAAAAGCTGACGTCATGGCCCACACAAGAAGCAAAACGAGAACGACTCGCAAGCCGGTCGGCTTGCTGGACTTGGCGGCCATTGTGTTTACACATGCGAAGACTCCGACGGCGCAAGGAGTATTCCCGCATCAAGCAGTTTCTGACCTCGATTGCACAACGTCCACGGCCATCATCCGGGCAGGCATTGTTTTAACAGCGATGCGATGAATTCACGAATAGCACGCCGTGGTCATCCCTGCGGCGGCGCCCAGCCTGACCAAGCAGACTTGCAGGTTTGGGCGCCGTTACGCACATCGTGTGGAAAGTCTTTCCCCCTCCCAAAAGCGAGGCTGCAGATGCCCTCGCCAGGAAAGACTTCGCAATCGGTGTCTCTATTCCGATCTTATGAGCAGCTTGGTCAAGATCGCGTGCTCGCAGCATTGTGGCACTGACCACTTTCCATGTAAGTCGATAGGATCTGCCCAAGCTGGTGACGTGCCCGGCTGAGCCGTGACATTACCGTACCCGAGGGGCTTCCTGACATTTCTGCGATCTCCCGGTAGGACCGTTGCTCCATCTCCCGGAGGACCAGAACCTCACGGTATTGCGGCGGCAATTCTTCAAGCGACCTCCGCACTATCTCGGTTCGCTCCGCCATCAACAACGCGGTCTCAGGATTGGGAGTCTGACGGCTATCGCTGTGTACAGCCTCATCGAAATCAGTGCACCGACCACACGCGGCTCTTTGCTTCAGGCGGTCGTAGCAGCTATTGCGGACGATGGTAAGAAGCCAGGCTCGCGCGTCGCCGCCCCGAAAACCCGAAAAGTGGGTGATCGCGCGGAGGTATGCATTCTGAACCACGTGCTCGGCCTCGGTTTCGTCACGGACCAGCCAGCGGGCCAGATTGTAGGCGACGCGCCGGTGCGCGACAAGCGGGGACAAGCCGTCCTGGTATTCTTGACGCTCGGATCCCCGGTTGCCTGACGCTATAGGCAGTTGTTGCTTCACAGTCATTCTTCTCACTAGGGTCTGATCCTAACCGGCCCGTCCAAAATGCTCCATGCACCGCCGGCCTTTTCTCCCTCACGAATTCATCATTAGATAAAATACTGAAGGGAAAGCGCTTAGCGGAACATCTCAACCGCTAGGGGAGCCCAGACTTCGGCTAGAGCAGCGTGGCGAGGATTGAGGTTGGACCGTTCCGAAGCGCGGCGGCTTACTGCAGGCCGATGCGGCGCATCAGGCCGCGAAATCGCGGGTCCGAACGCAGAGGATCAAAGCATGGCCTGCGAAGGATCGAGGGATTGAAGCGTTGGTCGAACGCCTTCTCCAGCCAGTTCATGGCCTGATCATTGTCACCCAGGCCCACATAAACCAAGGCGATCGCGGAAGCGTTGGAAAAGCCACGCTCGGAAGGCGTCAGCAGACCCGGCAGAAGATCCATCGCTTTACCTTTTTTGCCCGACAAGGCATAGATGTATGCAAGGTTGGAGGTGAAAGTGGCATTGCCTCCCGAGAAAGCGATAGCCTTTTGGATTTCCTCAATCGCATGGTCGAACTCCTGTTTTTGGGCGTACACCTGACTGAGTTGATAATGCTCGACCGCAAAACGGGGGTCCATTTCAATGGTCTTCCGGCTTTCTTGAATCGATTCGTCAAAGCGGCGCGCGATCAAAAGGAGGTCCGCCGTATCGGTACTAATGATAAGAGAAAGCGGATCCATCGTCGCCGCCTTCTTTAACTCCGCGATCGCTCATTCCGCCCCAATACGGCCAGGTGCGAGGCGTACCATTGATGGGCCGTCGCATAGTTGGGGCTCAGTTGAAGAGCTTTCTTGTATTCCTTCTCGGCCGATTCCCAATCCCAGTCGAAGAGGTCCAGCGAAAAGGCAAGAGAGGTGTGGGCCTCACCAAGGCTGTCGTCCAGCACGAGAGCTTTTGTCGCCGCCGCACGGGCTTTCGGAAATGCCTCTTTGGGGGCCGAGGATGCCGTACTCCCAATCGCCCATCAAAGCATAGGAATCAGCCAAGCCGCTGTAGGCCTGCGCGTAATTTGGGTCCTTTTTGATGGCCTCATTGAAGTATTCAACTGCTTTCCTTAAGCCGTCGCCCGTTCGTTTGTTCCAGAAGAATCGTCCCTTGAGGTAATCCTCATGCGCTTCCGGATTCGCGCTCCGCACTTTGTTCAACTGGATCTGTTCCTGGGTGCTCAGCTTGATCCGGATTTGTTCCGCAACGGCTCGGGCGACCTGATTCTGAAGGGCCAAGGTATTCCGTAACTCGCCCTCATAGCTTTGGGCCCATAAATGCCGGTCTGTGGAGGCTTCGATCAACTGCGCCGTGATCCGAACCCGGTCGCCGGCGCGCAAGACTGTGCCTTCCACAACGCCGTCGACGTTTAACTCGCGCGATCTCCGGCAACGGTTTGCGGGCGGTCTTATAGGTCATTACCGACGAGCGTGAGATGACCCGCAGATTGCTGATCTGTCCGAGTTCCGTAATGAGTTCGTCCGTCATTCCGTCGGAGAAATAGTCCTGAGCTGGATCGCCAGACAGGTTCTCCAAAGGAAGGACGGCAAGGGACTGGATAGTTGGAGCGGGACCGACTCCGGAACGGAGCTTCCAGGTCCCAATCGCGGCCACCACTATCAGAATCAACGCGATGCCGGACAACTTCCAGATACGCCCATGGTTACGGCTTCCAGCTTCGGTCACTACAGGGAGGTCGGCGCTAGCAGCAGGTTTCAGATCTAGAGCGGATTCCACCGGTAGTTCTGGCTCGACCGGGGGAGCCTCGCTGACCTTCGGTGCTTCTTTGTCTACCCTAACAATCTCGACCGGAGCGATAAACCGATAGCCCCTCCGCGGCAGCGTCTCGATGAAACGCGGATTGGTGGCCGAGTCTCCTAGCACCTCGCGAAGCTTGTTGATGGCGGTGCCAAGGCTGTGATCGAAATCAATGAAGGTGCCTTCAGGCCAAAGAGTGGAGCGAAGTTCCTCGCGAGTGACGAGTTCACCCTGCTGCTTGAGCAGAATGACGAGAAGCTGAAACGGCTGGCTTTGGAGCTTGATCCGGAGGCCCCTCTTTCGGATCTCGCCCGCGCGAAGATCAGCCTCGAAGAGTCCGAAGCGGACGGAGCGCGCCGATGGCGGGAATTCGTCTACGCGGTTCTCCATCAGGCAGAGTCTCCAGAGGCAACCCCCCAATTTTAGCAATTCTTGCCCGGGTGAAGCGAGGCCTTAAATCTCGCCGAATCTATTCGTTACGAATTGATAACTATTGAAGCAGGAAAGGCGTCCGGTGCATGGAAGCGCGGGAGCGGGCGCCCTACCATCTTCCTAATCCTATGGATAATTCATTAACCTTGCAGTCACAGAATGAAGGGAATTTGCAATGACGAGGGTCCTTCTGATTAGCGACGATGAGCATGGGAGCAAGCCTATTGTTGAAATGCTGGCAAGAGAGCACTTTGCGCCAGCCCTTGTCCGCAATGGTCAAGGCGGACTCGAAACGGCCTGTAGGATTCGGCCTCAGCTCGCAATTGTTGATCTTCACCACTCCAGCCTGGCAAATTTTGAATTGTGCAGGCAGTTGCGGGCGTCACAGATTCCGGCGGCTGTGATCGTGTTGAGCGCAGTTGCACACGAGGCGGACAAGGTCTTGCTACTGGAAGGTGGGGCAGATGACTACATCGTAAAACCGTTCTGCCCACGCGAACTCTTGGCGCGAATCCGTGCCTTATTGCGGAGAACATTGGAACAGATCCAAATCCTCAAATTCGCCGATATCGATGTAGATCTCATCAGGCGGGTTGTCTCTAAGGGAGGCCAAGAGGTCAAGCTGACACGGGCCGAGTACAATCTGCTTGCATATTTCCTACGCCACTCTGATCGCGTCGTAACGCGGGACATGATTCTCAACTCAGCGTGGGGCTACGATTACTTTCCCAATACTCGAACAGTAGATATACACATCATGCGGTTGCGGCAAAAGCTCGAACCGAATCCCAGCGTCGTCCGCCACTTTCGCACCGTTCACGGAGTAGGCTACCGATTTGTCCCCCACACGTGAGCGTCAACCGCTGGGGCCAAGACGATTGGCGCCTCTTCCGTCGGAGAAATTGTACTGCTTGCACGCTGAGCCTCAAGTTACTAACATTTCACTGTCACGAATGCGTGGGCTGTACGCTCTTAGCAAGTGAGCCCGGCAGTTTGGAAATACGCCGGTAGAAAGGAAACGACAACCATGAAAATCGTAGTAATTGGCGGTACTGGACTTATCGGAACGAAGCTTGTGAAAAAGCTTCAGGAGAATGGGCACGAAGCCGTGGCCGCGTCGCCCAGTACCGGCGTCAATAGCATTACCGGCGAAGGGCTTGCGGAAGCGCTGAAGGGCGCCTCGGTGGTCGTCGATGTGACGAATTCCCCTTCCTGGGAGGACGCTGCCGTGCTGAAGTTCTTCGAGACATCGACCCGTAACCAACTCGCCTATGAAGCAAGCGCAGGCGTCAAACATCACGTTGCGTTGTCGGTGGTAGGAACAGAGCGACTCCTGGAAAGCGGCTTCTTTCGCGCGAAACTCGCTCAGGAGAACCTGATCAAAACCTCCTCAATCCCCTACACGATCGTACGCGCGACGCAGTTCTTCGAATTCGTTAAGAGCATCGCCGATTTTTCCACGGTGAACAATCAGGTACACCTGCCTTCCGCGCTCTTCCAGCCCATGGCAGGCGATGATATTGCCAATCTAATGGCGAGAATCGCGACGAGTGCACCCGTGAACGGCATGGTTGAAATCGGGGGGCCGGAAAAGTTTCGCCTGGATGAAGCAGCCCGACGGGACCTGGCTGCGCGCCATGATCCGCGCGAAGTAATCACTGACCCACAGGCCCGCTATGTCGGGATCGCGGTGAGCGAGAAGGCACTGCTTCCTGAGGATAACGCGCAACTGGGCGGGACGCGCTTCGACGACTGGCTCAAGAAGAATATAAAACAAGCCTCGAAGTCGGCTCAACGGTCGGCGTAAGTACAGCGAAGGCAGAGTTATGAAGAGCTCACGATACATATTGTTGATGGCATCCATCGCGGCCTGCACCCTGGTCGCGCAGGACGCCCAAGTCACACAGCTCATGTCGAAAGACCTTGCGGACCTTCCCGGCAAAGAAGGACTGATGATCACTGTGGTGTATCCTCCCGGCGCTTCGGACCCGATTCATCGGCACAACGCACATGCATTTGTTTACGTGCTGGAAGGTTCGGTTGTAATGCAGGTGAAAGGCGGGAAAGAAGTTACTCTCACGCCAGGCCAGACCTACTATGAAGGGCCCAACGATATTCATACCGTTGGCCGGAACGCGAGCACCACGAAGCCAGCGAAGTTCCTGGTGGTCCTGCTTAAGGACAAGGGTGCGCCGGTGGTGGTGCCTGTAAACCCGGCATCAGCGTCTTCGCCTCGCTAGAACTCAACTCAGGAAAGGCGCGAGTAGCAATCTGAGCCCATACCCTCGGCAGATCGCAGTACTTCCGTGATCTGCCGTGGTCACTTCTTAATTGGCCATCGCTATCGGACTTGTCGCGATTGAGTCAACATAAGCGCCATGGACGCCCAGCTTGTACCAGCGACCGAGATGAACTGATTGGCGCCGTGGGGAAATTTTGCGTCGAGAGGTTTCTGGATCGCAATGGCGTGCGATTCAACTAACCATGATCCGTCCTCCATTTGCGTCTCCCGAAGAAATGTTACGCCCCGCTGATATGCGGGATCAGAGGTAGACAACCCCCCGGCCTGATTGAGGGCGTAGAGGACTTGCCCTGTCGCATAGGCATCACTGGAAAGCGCCGGAAGTTGCGCCCAGCCCCCGTCGGTCCTTTGTTCCGCGAGGAGCGCAGCCGCGAGGCTCTTCAAGAGAGCAGTGTCGCTTTTTGCCCAGTACAGGCCGAACAACTGGAACGTGCGTTCGTCTGTGGACTGCGGCTGAACACCGGACAACCACTTGCGGGCACGACCGACTGTTACCTCGTACTGCGGCGCTCTTCGTCCTTGGCCATAGAGCCGGATCGCGCGGATCGCCCAAGCTGTCGCCGGCACGTCGCTGTATTCGATCGGGGGCCGCGCACCCGCGGGGTGCCAGTTGCCGGCGGGCAGTTGCCGGGCCGCGATGTTTTTCACGAATGCCGCCGTGGTATCGTTCGCCGGATATCCGGTAGCGGCGAGTCCGGCCAACGCATAGGCTCCGCTTAAGGGCGGCCCCTCATCGTCCATCGACTGCCACATCCTTTCCCGCTGCGACTTCAGCGCCTCAGCTACAGTGTCCGACTGCCGCTGCGCGCTTTCTTGATTGAACCGGAACCCCCGCTCTTTAGCCAGCCCAAGCGCCATCGCGGGAAGGGATTGGTTGTGGCACGATTTGCAGCCCGTCCGCGTGAAGAAAGCTGCGTCGGCTGGTTGCAGCAGGGCAAGACTGCGTTCAACGGCGACGCGGATTTCAGGCACTGGATCGACAGGGCGCGCCTTAGCATTGGTGGGCTTAACTGGTTCCTTTGCCCCAGCCTCCAGCAATGCCGTGAGCACTGGGGAGTGTCCCTTTTCGCCGGCCCGGCTCGCAGCGGTCTCGCCAACTGGGGATGCGAAATTGACTCTCGCTCCGCGCGAGATCAGAAACTTAACCAACTGAGGGTCTGACGTCTCCGCATAGGCGGCCAGCATGAGGGGAGTCCCAGGACTCCGCTTCATCTGAGGATTTTCATCGATCGCCAGGTTTACATCGGCGCCCCTCTCAAGCAGAACAGCTGCAATCTCTTTCCGATTCAACATCGCGGCATATGCCAGAGGCGTGAATTTGATGCCGTCCCGGGCGTTGGCATCGGCTCCTTTCTCCAGCAGCAGCCGGACGGTCTCCAAATTTCCGTACCAGACAGCGGCGGTCAAAGGGCTGAGACTGCTGGCGGTCCCGTTCGGGTCGGCGTGGTGCGCCAGCAACTGCCTCGTGCTCTCCGTATCGCCCGATGCCGCTGCTCTGATCAACGGCGTCCAGCCATCCACGTCGGTAGCGTTCACATCAGCTCCCTTCGCCAGCAACTGCGCGATCACTCCGCTCGACCCATAGGGAAGTGCGGCGGCGAGAAGGGCGGTAACGCCGTGCTTCGTTCTTGCGTTCACGTCCGCTTTCGCGGCCAGCAGCAGCTTGACTTTAGCGGGATCGTCCGCCGCCCAAATCAGCGCGGTCGCCCCGTCAAGGTTGCGAGCATTCGGATCGGCGCCATTTTCGAGAAGAACCTTCATGCAGCCGATATCCGCGTAAAGAGCGGCGTGCATCAGCGGCGAAGCTCCATCCGAGTCTGTGACGTTCACCAGGGACCGGTCCTTTAGCAGCAAGCGAACCTTGGCGATGTCGTCACGATCAATCGCAGCCAGAAAATCGGCGGTGCGGGCATTGGAAGGTGGTGGGTCATCACCCTGCGCTCCCTCCGCAGCCCATCTTTTGAGAATCTCGATTTCTTCAGGAGTGAGTCCGTTGGCGGTCGGCCACCGAGGCATCCAGACTGCTGGGTCCTTACTAGTAATCCGGCGTACGAGCTCGCTGTTCGCGCCGTTTGCCACTGACAGCCGATCCTGTTTGGTATCCATCCGCATCCCACCCATTTGCTGTGCAGGGCCGTGACAGATGTAGCATTTCTCGCGAAGGATGGGCCTTACATCGTGGGCGAAATCAAGTGTTGCGGCCTGGGCCTGAGCCGCGCACTGGAAGATCATTGCGAGGCCAATGGCATTCAACATCGCGGCGACCTTGAAAGTCCGATTCATGTTCCCTCCGCGCAAACTTCGTCCTGGGGCTTAGACTACAGGCTACCGCTTGTGCCAATCGGTTGCCGCTCCTAGGGCTACGGTAAGGTTCAGCGGAAGGCGATACTGACGCTATTTGCGTCGTATCCGTCCACGCTAAGCGTAAGAACCTGTCGTCCCAGTCCCGCCAGACTGCGCGGCAAAAGTACATTCACCTGATCCAGGCCATCCACGTCACCTTGCGGACCTGCAAAGGTTACCGAGGCCGATTGATCTTTAACGTGTACGGATACCCCGGGGATTTCGCTGCGGCCCCGGATGCCGGTGCCGAACAGAACCAGGTACACCTGGTCTGTGGCCGGGCCGAGGTCGATGGGTCCTGCGATTGGCTCCACGCTCTGTGAGCCGTCTGCCTTCACCCTCTGTAACACCGCAGCCGGGTCATTCGAGACGCCGGTCGTGAATAGTCCGGGTGCTACCCGATCAACGTCGAAATCGGTCACCGTGGAAACCTCGCCGTCGCGCCGGACGACTGCGAGGGCTCGGCCGATAGCCGTTCCTTTGGGGACCAAAAAATTGATCTGACCAGGCGATACAAAGAACAAGGGGGCCAAACGGCTGACCCCCGCGCTATCGACGATGGTCACCTGCGTCGCAAGGATTGTTGTCGGAAGGGGTAACGACGTGGCGGAGGCTTGAGAGGCAGCGAGGTTGGAGCCGAACAGGGTGGCGACAGATTCCGGCGCAACCGATCCGGCACCGAAGCCTGCGGCAGGCGCGATCTCAGTGTGGCCATAAAGAGCCTGCATCCCCGCGATCGCCAAAGTGTTCAGAGTCGCAGCCTGACTGGTTTTTAGAGTGCGTCCAGAGCCGGAGTTCGAGCTTACCTTAAGAATGAAATCCAGGAGTGGCGCGAAAGCATCCTGCTGGCGATCCGCTTGATCGATTGCACTGTTGATGTCTTTGGTCAGGGTGTCGCGCAAGCTACCGGCAGGCAGATACAGGTTGATGTAATCTATCAGTCCGGCTGGTTGTGTAGCGATCTGCTGGCGCTGGTCTACGGGATTGAAGGTCGGGTCTCTTAGGTTGGCGGCCAGCCGGATGTTCCCGCTTTGGAAGCCAGTCAACACCGACAGCGACGGCGTCAGACCCATGCCAAGCACGGGCGGAGTGATCCAGTTGGAAACCAGCGCCGTGTCTGCATCGGGTGTGAAGATCGCCTGGCCGTGTGGCGCCAGTACCGCCGGACCGTCCGCTCCCAGGGGAAAAGGCGGGCCGAAGAACTGGAAAGGAAGAGCCTTCAGCCGGAACTGATCCGGATCACCGGAGCTTAGGCCGGTCATCAGTTTCGCGCCGCCATTGTCCAACGCATTCGTCACCAGCGCGGAATCTCCGTCAGGCGACACGGCCACCTGATAGGGACCACCGGCAACGCCGTCTGCCTCGGTCAGCAGCCGTGTGATATTTGTGCTTCCATTTCTTACCGGCCCCAGGATGGCGATTTGATCGAGTGCTACCAGCGTCTGACCGCTAATGCTGCTGATCAAAGGGATGGGCTCAAGGATAAATCTGCCGTCCAGGGTTAGCCTCGCATCTCGTACTGGCGGTGGGCCGATGGAGGGGAAGCCCTTAGGTGTCGGAAAAAAGGAAACAACGGTGACGCGCGGTGAATCTCCCGGTTGAAATCCTCGCACAATGATCTGATCGGATTTAGGCCCGCCACTGGTAATGCCGGAGAAATCCGTTGTGTCGTTAAGCAGCAAGGTCCTTCCATCCAGGCTCAGGTCGATGTTTCCAAGGCTGTGCATCTGGGTGTTGATAGGAGAGGAAAACACCGGATTATCCGGCAGGCCTGTAATGACAACTATGGTACCTTTTGGATTCTTGTAGAGACCATCTATCGTCCCGGGCCCATCGGTATTGGTGACCGCCCAGCGGCCATCGGGTCCGAAGGCCAGGCCCGACAGGAAATGAATCTGCGGGACATCTGCTTCACTGATGACGCGGATCTGCAGGTCGGCTGGATTCTTGCTTTGAACAAACGCTCGAATGTTTCGCACGATATAGAGAGCCGAGAAAAAGCCATTGTGAGAATCGGTGGAAACCAGCGCGGTGTCCCCATCGGGCGAGAGAGCGGCATTCCGCAGGCGTCCACCCGGGCAGCCGCAGTTTACTAGCGGGTGATTGGGTCCCAGAAGGTCGACGCGCGCCGCAATGGTTGGATTTGAAGGTAGTCCGGTGATCAGCACCAGCTCGTCGGGATATTGTTTTCCTGCCTCCGGCGTAGCCGAGGTGTTGACAAACAGAGCAAACGAGGGATCTTTGGATTTGAGAAAATCCAGACGGCCGGTTTGGGCGGTAGCCACATGACCGAAAGACAGGATTGTAATGAGTAGCGCCCGGGAGCGTTTGGTTCCGTTCATCCAAGTCATGTTCTTTCTCAGCGAGCCTCCGTCAATTAATGTGCGAACCTAGGCCGATCGTTTCGAGTCCAAAGCCAGTTTAGGCGAGCAAACTTCTTTGGGAGGGGCTAATTGGGGTTAGCTGCGCGCATTCGTCGTGCCCACTTGGTACGATGGCCGTCGTGAACGACAATTCCCTCGATCGGACGGAGATCAGGAGCCAGCTCTCTAGAATCCTGGAGAGCTCGCAGTTCCGATCCACTGGCCGGCTGCGGGATTTTCTCAGTTTCATTGTTCTGGAAACTCTGGCGGGACGTGAGCAGGGCATCAAAGAATACACGATCGGCACCCAGGTTTATTGCCGTTCTCCGTTGTTCAATCCGAAAACAGATTCGATCGTTCGCGTGGAGGCTGTAAAACTTCGCGCCCGTCTGGAGCAATACTACGCACAACATCACTCCTTCAATGAACTCTGGATCTCCGTTCCAAAAGGCGGCTACATTCCCGAATTCCGCAATCGGTCCAATTCGCCGGACGTAGGCCGGGCCTGCGCGGATCGCACGACAGAGTTATGCGACGTTGGCTCTTTTTCCCTGTTACGCAGAACACCGGCAGCGATTGTCCAGGCGATGCGTTGCTTTAAGCAGGCCCGAAATGCAAATCCTTGCGAGGCAAGAGCGCACATCGGACTGGCCGACGCCCTGATTGCTTCTCTCGACATTGAAGCGGCCGCACCCGGCGACGTTCTCGATGAGCTGAAGCAATCGGTGATGGAGGGACTGCGTCTGAACGACACTTCCGCGACCGCCCACGTATTCTCGTCCCTGTACGGCGCTACCGCGGACGGGCTGACCGGCAAGACGATACAAGCGGCTCAGCGAGCGCTCGAACTGGAACCGCATAGCGCCATGGGACACTTTTGGGCTGCCGGGCTTCTTTGCGCGCAGGGAACGCATGAGGCCGGAATCGAACACATGCGGCAAGCCAGCCGGAACGCGCCGTACTGCACCTTGTACAGGGCCTATCTGGGTCGGGTGCTCTATTATGCTGATCGTAACGACGAGGCGCTGACGGTCCTCACAGAGGTGACCATGGCCGACCCCAGCCTGGCAGTCGGCCACATGTGGACTGCTCTGGTGTATTCGGAGCTTGGCCGGCATGACGCTGCGGTCCATTCCGGCTTGAAGGCTATCGAACTGTCTGAAACCAGCGCGACGGTCAGTTGTGCCGCGTATGTGCTCGCAAGAGCTGGACACCGAGAAGAGGCCGAATGCAATTTCAACCGGCTTAGCTCATCGCCGCCCTACGGTTATGTATCCCCTTTGCAACTCGCGGCGATCGAAGAGGCGCTGGGCCGGCGCGAGGAGGCGACACAACAACTCGCGCTCGCGCAACGGGAGAATGCGTGGGGACTGATCTGGAGCAATGTCGATCCAAGAGTGAGGCGAATACATTCCAGAACCTAGCAGTCTTCCGCTAATACCTTGCTAAGAGTGATAGAATCCGGCGATGACGTCCAAGCTCCTTCTAATGCTCGCCGCTGCCGCTAGCGCATTTGCTCAGAACGCCCTGGTCAATAACGTCGGCAATTTCATCCATGACGTCGCCGACCTGGAACGCTCCGTCCACTTCTATCACGACGTGTTGGGCATGGATCTCCCGCGCCCGGTCGGTGATTGGCAGACCGGCGAGGGTGTGCTCAAGATGTACGACGCCGAAGGCGGTAAGTATCGCGTCGCAAATACGCAGATACCGGGCTCACCGATGAGGGTTGAGTTGGTGGAGTTCGAAGGTGTGGAGCGTAAACCCGTGCGGCGAGTGTGGGGTGCGCCGGGAACTTCGGTGTTGATGTTGACGGTCTCAGACCTGGCTCCTGTGGAGGAGCGGCTGAGGGCTTCGAGCGCACCTGTCGCGGTGGACGTGAAGACGGCCTGCGACGGGCGCGGACTGGTGGTGCAAGACCCGGATGGATTTGCGGTGATGGTGGTGGAACGAAAATCAGCCGATGCGGCGCCGAAAAGCAATTTCGCGGCAATGAAGTTCGGCTATCTGGTAAGCGGGAATGCGCTGGCAAAGGGGCCGTTCGCGGCACTGGGGCTTGCCTCACAACGACGCAAGAGCGCTTGCAGGCCGGTGGAAGAGGTCCTGTTAAATGACGGTGGCGTGATCTCCACGATAACCCTGCCCGGAGGATTTGAGATTTGGTTGGCGCAGACGCCCACCAAGGGACCAAGCACCAGCGTTCGTCCGCGAGATCCGGGAGCGGCAGTGCTGCGGTTGATGGTAGCGGATGTGGACAAGGCGGTGGAGGCGCTAAAGCAGGCCCAGTTGAATATCGCTTCCGCGGGCGGGGCGATCCAAACATTGCCGCCGGCCGGACTGCGGGCCGTCATCCTCAAGGCGCCCGACGATTTGCTGATTCAAGTCGTCAAATAGTAAAAGGGGCGGTCGACAATTGTCGAACCGCCCCCTCTGTTTAGATCGCCAACTAACTCGGACTAGAACGAAAAGCGGGCGACCAGCGTGCCGGCGCGCTGACCGACGGTGCCCGCCTCCGGAACGATGGTGCCGAAGCCGCCGCTGTACAAGCCCTTGTTCGCGCCGGTGGTGAACACGGTGGGAGCGGTGGTGAAGTTCCCCAGGTTAATCGCACTGGTCTGGCCCCGCAGGGACAGCGAATTGAGTCCGGTTAAAGATATTGGTGAATTCCGCGCGAACTTGCAGAGTGTAACGTTCTTTGATGCGGAAGGTGCGGCTGAAGTTGGCGTTCTCCGCAGGTATGCGGAAGCCCCGGAAGGTGCGAATCGAGGCTTCGTTTGCCGCGAACTGCCCATCGGGAACATTTGTAAATGCTTTCGGATTCAGAACGACGGTCTTGGTCGGGTCAAAGCAGTGGCAGTTGATGTTGAGCGGGTCGGTGTGGTGGGTGCCGCCGTAGTCGGTCCAATCCACGGACCAGGGACTCATGCCTGGAATCAACTGCGCGGGGCCCGGTCCATAGCCGAGGAAATTGCTGATCGGCGCGGCGCCGGAACTGGTGGGCAGGCCCACCAAAGACGCGCTCTGGTAATTTAAATACCAGCCCGTACCCCAGCCGGACACAATGGCGCCAACAATTTTGTTGCCCCAGATACCGGAGTGAAAACGCGGCACCTCGTACTGGGCGCTCACCCGGAACTGTTGCGGAACGTCAAAGGCGCTGAGGTTCTTGCCCAAATTCCGGTTGTACGGATCAGGGGTGCTGGTCAGAGCCAATGTCTTCGACCAGGTGTAATTCGCATTCGCTGTCAGACCGTGGCTGAAACGCTTGGTAAACCTGGTTTGAAGCCCGTCGTACCAATTCTTCCCGAGGGGAGCGCCCAAGGGAGCCATGGCCCCGCTGTATTGAGGGTATGGCAGCAACGCCTGGCGGACCGTCTGATTCTGCGGGAAGTTGCTATAGGGGAGGAACTGCGTGAGGCCGACGGCCGCCAGAGCTTGCTTCTGCGGCGCGCTAAGGGCCGATATGGTCGTATTGAACGCGGTTGAGAGCGTCGCATTGCTGAAGGCCGAGCTAGGGACTCCAAGGGCTGCCAGAGTTGTTTGACTCAGCGCATTTTCAGGAGACAGAGACGAAAAGCCCGTAGGAGGAAGAGTGGTGGCTGTCTCCCAAACACCGCGATTGGCGACATACCCGGCTTCAACCACGATGTCCCGGCCGATCGTACGCTGCAGCGTGAGATTCCATTGCAGCAGGCGCGCGGGGCGGCCCGTGTTCGCATCGAGGAGGGAAGGCGCGGTTACGACGGCTCCAGGAGCCTGACCCGCGGCCGGATTATTAAGGGTCGGCCATGCGGCTTGGACGCTGGACGGGATCCCGTTCTGGAGCAGTCCGGCAATCTGCCCGAACGCGGGCGTCGAGGCGGTGGCGGAATTTGACGCATAACCGGTAGCGGCGGAAGCGTCGAGGGAGCCGTAAACCACGCCAACACCGCCGCGAAAGACGGTGTTCTCATTTATCTGGTAGGCGGCGCCTAAACGCGGCCCGATCGCAAACGGATAGTTGTGCGCGAAACTGCAATTGCAGTTGGCCTCATAAATCAGAGCGCCAAGCCGGCCGCCAGCCGAGGGATTCGGGACGGTGGGTGAGAAGTCTCCATAGCGCCCGAACTGCTCTCTCTGGTAGGTACCGTAGTCCCAGCGCAAGCCGTAGTCCAGAGTCAACTTGCGATTGACTTTCCAGCTGTCTTGCAGATACACGGCGGACTGGTAATTCTCCGTCTGGAGGTTGATGGGCGCGTTTATGGCGATTGCCTGCGCGCCGCCCAGCTCAAACGAAGCTAAACCGAATCCGGCGAAGCCATTGGACACCGAGGTTCCGTTCAGCGCAGTCTGTGTGGTGTAGTTCGAAACATTACCAACGGTGGCGAGGGTGCCGGCGACGCCGCCGCTAAGCGTAGCGAAGGCGTATTCGCCGGCGGTGTAGGTGAAATTGAAATTGGGATACTTCATCTGCCGGATTTCAAAGCCGGCCTTGTAAGTATGCGCGCCATGCACGTACGTGGCGGAAGTAACGAAAGAGGGACGGCGCTCCCAGAAATGCTGGTCATATTGTGGGCCTAAATTGTTCATGCCGCCCTCTCCGATATTGGCTGAGACACCGCTAGCAATCAGCGGGAGACCGCGGCCGGGAGAGATTGCGCCCGATAAGCCGAGTGTTGTCTGGATGTTCGTGAAAGCTTCTGGCCCCAACAAGAAGTCGGAGTCGTTCCAACCCAAGGTGTAGTGAATCAGGAGTACCGGTGACACCGTGTGGTCCAAGTTGAGCCGGTAGGTCCTGGCGGCGTTACCGGACGTTCCAGAGACGGTGATATTATCCGGCAAACTGTCGGCCCCCGTGCCAGTTCGGGGAGTAGAGGTGCTGGTCTTCTGGAAGTAGAACGCCGCGTGCAACTTAGAGCCTAGATTTTGATCGACCTTGATGGACGGGACGTAGGATCTGCGGCTTCCGTTGTACGGCGCCAGATAGTTGGATCCGACCTGCGCGGCACTCGCACCAAGAGGCCCCGGAACCAACGCGAGGATTTTGACGGCAACCGGATCGAACCTGGTGACGGGAATCTGGTTGTTGGGGAAAGGATTGCGAACCAGGGCCCCGTTGGAGGCGGTGAATGTGGAGGCGGGGTCGAAGATGGTACCGCTTGGAATGTTGCGGCCGAGCGGGTCGACGTATGGCCCGGATGCGGTGGTCACCAGGCGATTTTCGGTGGTGATGAGGCTGGAAAAATCACCGTTGCGGTAGGCGGCAGTGGGTACCGTGCCCGGCGTGGTGGTATTGAGCAGATTCTGATAGAACTCTTCGAAGTTGAAGAAGAAGAATGTCTTGTTCTTGCCGTTGTAAAGTTTGGGGATCCAGACGGGACCGCCCACCGTGAATCCGAAGTCGTTCTGGTGAATCGCGTTGTTCAGTCCGGTGTAGGGCTGGGCAGAGTTCAGGGCGGTATTGACCAGGTAGTCATAGGCGGTGCCGTGGATATCGTTGGTGCCGCTCTTGGTGACCACGTTCACTACCGCTCCAAGGCCGGCCCCGAACTCCGGGGCGAAACTGCTGGTCAGGATGTTGACTTCCTGAACTGCCTCTGTAGAGGACTGCGTCTCCATAGTGGCACCCCCAAGGCGGGAGCTGGTGGGGTTCATGGTCGCGCCATCCAGTCGAGTCGTAAGTGAATTGTTCGGAGTTCCGTTGATGACGGTGACTGTGACTGCGCTGCCGCTCCCCCCTCCGGCGCAATTGGCGCTATCGCAATACTGCACTCCAGGCAGTAGCCGCGAGGCGGCAAAATAATCGCGGACACCGTCATTGGTCGCGCCCACCGTGAGAAGCGGCAGGTCGTCCAGTTGCTTAATGGTGAAGTTGCCAGCCATCTCGCTGCTTTCGGTCTGCAGCAGGGAAGCCTCGGCGGATATGGTCACAGAGTCGCTTGCCGCGCCCACTTGCAGCGCTACGTCTTCGCCCAGGGTCTGTCCCGCAGCCAAATGGAATTTGGAGTGGGTGTACTTCTTGAAACCCGCCACGGTGACGGTGAGTTCGTACTCGCCAACCGGCAACTGCGTCACGGTGTAGTTTCCGGTGGCAGAGCTGGCTGCCTCGAAGTTCGATCCGTTTTCCAAATTGTGGACCACGATGGGAGCACCCGCGACGGAAGCTCCGCTTGAGTCGGTTATGGTTCCGGTGATCGTGGCCAAGCCGGTTTGGCCGAAGCCAAGCGTGGCGCACAAAAGAAGTAAGACCAATAATATTGAGACTCGCTGCATAAACTCCCCTCTATTCCCCTTCACAGTTTCTATCCTTTCACCAGGCACACTTCTCATAAACGATCCTGCACGCCGCGGCTGTGCTGACCCAATCGATTCTGCCCGAACACTAACGCCGGATGCCTTCGAGGATCGCTCCGTGGAAGCGGACTACGCGCAAGACTAACTTTTTAGACCTTCGCATAGTCTGACGCGATTGCATGCAGGTGTCAATCCTGTAATGGTGATAGTCCCCATCACTCAGATTGATTTTGGTGCGGCGCCGGCTTTTGGCGTCAGCCGTGTCCGTAAGGGCACGGGTCGCTTTGGGAGGCACGGGTCGCCTGTTCTGCGCGCAGCAGAGTCCGCTATTGCTCCACGGGAGGAGGCGCCGGTCCCTTGCGAGTATCGCTGCTGTTGGGCAACCGGAAGGCCATGAATTGCGCCTGCGGCCGTCCATTAATATTGCCTCCAATCGCGATCACGATGTATTGCACCCCGTTGACCATATAGGTCATGGGACCGCCGGTGGATGGCGCAGGCATGTATACCCCGCCTGCATCTTTTCCGGTCGTCTTATCGTAGGCTCGAAGCAGTGCGCCCGAACGTCCGTCCGGTTGCGTGGCGACACCCTTTTCCCCGGCGATAACCAACGTCTTGGTCACCAGCGTGATCGCCGCGCCGCCGCGCCCGGTGCGTGGAAGATTCACACCCTTCAAGGCCGGGTTGTTTTTGACATTGTCCGGTGTGTCCCCGTGCGGAACCTGCCACAGAATGGTCCCTGTCTTCAGGTCAATCGCCGAAATCTGCGAGTAGGGCGGCTTCACCAACGGCAGCCCTTTCACCGTCAGCTGTCCCTGCGCGCCCGGCGCTCGCCCGGAAATATATCCAACATCGGACCGGGCCCCCGAGGGCACCAGAGAGACGCCGATAATGCTTCGGCCCGACCCTACATACACAATGCCGGTTTCCGGATCCATCGAGCCGCCCATCCAATTGGAGCCCGACAGCGAGGCTACCAGCGTCGCCCATGGACCTTCCGCTTTGCTCTCCACAGGTGGCGTGAAGATCGGACCCATCTTATAGTGCTTCACGATCTCCAGAGCTTCCTGGTGCAACTCAGGCGTGTAGTCGATCAGCACGCTTTCATCGACGCCCTGATTCTCGTAGGGCGGAGGAGCAGTTGGGAACGGTTGCGTAGGCGAATACCATTCTCCCGGAACGGTGCCCTTTTCCACCGGACGCTCCTCAAAAGGCCAGATCGGTTCGCCCGTCTCACGATTCAGCACATACAGAAAGGCCTGTTTACTGGGCTGCGCGACAACCGGAACTCTCTTGCCTTTGATCTCGACCTCCGCCAGCATCGGTGGCGAAGGATTGTCGTGATCCCAAATACCGTGATGAACAAATTGCTTGTACCAGCGCCGCTGACCCGTTTCGAGGTCCAGCGCAACCAGACTTTCCCCGTAGAGGTTAGCACCCGGCCGCGGCCCTCCATAGAAGTCGCCCGTGGGCGCTTCCACGCCGACATAGACGATCCCTCTAGCCTCGTCGATCGAACTCTCTCCCCAGGCCCCTGTGTTGCCGGTGTAGGACCAGGAGTCATTCAACCACGTATCGATATTCGGTTCGCCGGGACGCGGGATGGTATGGAAGATCCACTTACGCTTTCCTGTGCGGACATCGTATCCACGCACAAAGCCTTTGACATTGGTCTTACTGGTCGGCACGCCACCCGGCTTGTGGGCCGCGCCCACCACGATCGTGTTTCTGCCGATCGCCGGAGTGGAATGGATGCCGATTTCGCTACTCAGCGGATCGATTTCCTGATCGTCATCCTGTTTGAGATCGACGGCGCCGTCCACACCGAAGCTCGGGATTCGTGCGCCGGTCTTGGCGTTCAGCTCGATCATGCGATACCCGGGCGTGAAGTAGACGATCCGCTTGTCGTCGCCGTCGGCCCAGTAGGCGAGGCCTCGGCCAGAGAGACGCCGGGGCGCAACCTGCGCGCGCTTCCCCTCGTCTTCGCGATGGATCCACAGCTCTTCGCCCGTGGCTGCGTCCAGAGCGATCACGTCGCGCCGGTCTCCCGCCGTGGAATAGAAAACCCCATCCATTACCAGCGGTGTCGACTCCAGATTCGTCTCCGGCGTCGGACCCAGACTGGCGGTATTGAAGATCCAGGCCACCTGCATCTTAGAGAAATTGCCGGCGTCGATCTGATTCAACGGTGAGTAGCGAGTGTTGGTAATATCGCCGCCGTAGCTACGCCAATTCCCTCCTGACGTACCTGGTACCGGAGATGCGCCTTGTTGCGTCTTGGCCGGCGGGGCCACAAGAGCAAGCAGCGCGGCAATGGCGCCGACGGTCGGCGTAAACTTCAGGAATCGTTTCATTCCGGATAATGACATGTGTTTCTCTCCTGAACTACTCGCAAGGGAAGTCAGTAAAACGCCTTCGGAGCCGCGACAACAACGGAGTCGACCTGCGCCTGCGTTTTCAACAAACTCCTAAACAACGAACACAACACGGCGGATTATATCCCATTCGCACCGCCCGCGCCGCACGCTCGAAAGATCTCAAAAGTCGCCCGATGCGCCTCCTCCTCCCGCACCTCCTCCCCCGAAGCGGATGTCCGGACTGCCTGCCTGCGGCTCTGGTGTAATCGCGTGAGGCGCAACCATCCCAATTACGATGCTCCCGGCGTTCATCAAGTTCTTATGCCTCCCCGAGAGACGTTCCGCGGTAAAGCCGTGGCGAACTCCGCCGGGCCCACGGGCAAGCCAGCGCCGGATGAACAGCGATACACCGGTCAACAGGATGCCCAGCAGCATCGGATCCCAGGTATGCCGTGGCCAGCCTAGATAAGGCTTGTTAGAGACCAGCGTCAACACGGTGGCGATCACACCAGTGGCCATGACCCATCGGTCTTTTAGGAGCACGCCGCACATCAATACGATCGGCGGCAGGCACCAGATCATCACCCAAGTGGCCCAATAGAACGGCCTTGAGAATTCAAAGGCGGCCAAAGGGACTCTCCACCACTCCCCCAGCAGTTCCGGCGACGAAAGGCGAAGGTTGATCGCCAAATAAATCCCGAGCCACAGCAAAGCCTCGACTAGAGAATAGCCACCATTCAGATAGTCGGAGTGGTGACGGGATCGTAAAGCGGCCACGCAACCCAACCCCATCGCATAGAGGGCGGCGACAATCACATGCTGCGCCGAATGAGACGACGTCCAGTAACCGGGCAGTGAGCCGGCAAAGATCATCGCGGCGAGAAATGCATACCAGAGCCCGAAGCGATGCCATATCCAGAGCGAAACGATTGCGCCCGCAGCGAGAACCAGGGACTGGTTGGCGCTGCCAAAAGCCGGCTCCATGCCCGCGTAAAGAAAACCAACCGAGCAGGCCGCCAGCGCTTCCTCGATACCGTGCCGATAAAACCGGGCTTGTGCAACCACCAATTCGGCCCCCGCGTAGCAGGCGGGAGCGAAGATCAGCAGGAAAGCGGCTACGGTCTGCTCAGATGGACGCGAAAGAAAAACCATGAATAGCGGACAGCGGCCCCAACAATTATAAGGGTGAAGAAGAATAAAACAAGCCGCAGGAAAATGTTGGTGGTCCGGAGGTGACAAACTGTTTCCTGTTCCATGCGATGGCGCTGCGGTTCAGTGATCAAGCCCTCGTTGGCCCAATCCTTCAGAAGTCTGCGGGCGCGCAGAGCCTCTTCGTTCGCCGCGCTATAGACTCTCACGCTTGCCTCCCGAAGCGGCGCGCGATCAGAATCAGCGCCACCAGCATCATGACGCCCGTAACGACGAAATAGCCCAAGATAGTGGTATCGCCACCAATGCCACGGAGGATGATCGAACTGACGCCCACATAGCCGTAGACAGCCGCATAAGCAACGAAGACAAACTGCCGCCGCGCCAGACCCCATGCGAGAGACGAGCCACAGACAGCAAGCAGCGCCGGGACCCATATCCCGTAGCCTCGATCGAACACGCCCGACAGCACCGCCCAAAAGAGAACGTTGGCAGCGATGTTCAGGTAGGTACCCAGAAAATGCGGTTTCAGTCCACGGCGGCAGAGCAGTGCACCTCCGCCGGCGACAATAAGTCCATACAGAACTGCATATTGGCGATATGACGCGTCCTGATGTGACGGCCAGTGCGATATCGTGAGCCCGAACCATCCTGCAAGCGACGACAAAGCCAGCGACAGAACGAACCGATTGTCGAAACGATAAGTGAGGAAGAAGAAAAGAAGGGCGGTGGCCAGCAGGTAGAGATCCCATTGTCCAGAGAGCATGTGAAAACGGGTCTCAAGGTAAGCGAGCTCAACAGTCCAGATGAGGCTGCCGAGGTAAAGCACATAGTCGAAGATCAGACTCGGAGAAGGCATTTCGGCGGAGGACCAGGCGGGTGCGCGCGAAAAGCAATACCAGAAAGAGACGGCAAGGATTATGGACAGAACCGTCAGGATGACGACGTCGCCGAGCTGCTGCGACCACGTAGTAACGGTCCAGCCGAGCCCGCCCACAAACGCCAGAACACCGGCGTAAAGGAGAATATTCAGCTCGAGAAAAAGGGAGAAAGGGTTTTCGGTGGTGAGGCCAACCAGGTGCGAGTGCTGATCTGGCGAGATGACGCCCTGCTCCTTCCATTGGTCCAACCGGGCGAGGATTGTCATGCTGCCGTCTAATCATTCCACATTCTAAAGAGGAAAATTGGGTTCGTTTGGCAAAATTGTTCCGATTCCTGAGAACGCCTGAAACGGATGGTCCCCTCACAGCACCTTTCTTAGGAGGTTTTAATCTATGAGCTCACCACGACAAATGCCGGCAGTCCTGCAGATGTTTGCCCACCACGGGAAACCCCTGCGCGGGTTGATGGCTACTTCATCCTCGCCCCAATTTCAAGGAAAGTTTGGCCGGATATTTCGATCCTTGCCCGCGGGAAAGTATGGCAACAGCGCTCAGGCGAGCCGTGACGCCCTAACCACGCTGGGGACCGCCATGACGGCCGGCTTCGACGCACCCAAGGACGGAAATGATGCAGAGGAAAGCGGAATTCCCGCCCTCTACACGTATCTGGCACAGTTCATCGACCACGACATCACCTTCGATCCCGTGAGTACCTTGGTAGCTCATAGCGACCCGGATGCCTTAACGGATTTTCGAACCCCCGCCTTCGATTTGGACAACGTCTACGGCCGGGGACCGAATGACCAGCCCTACCTTTATGACAACGGTCCGAAATTCCTCTTGGGTAAGCTTCTGAATAATGGAGCACCGGACCTTCAACGTAACAACGCGACGCCGGCACGAGCGATCATCGGCGATCCCCGCAATGACGAAAACAGCATTGTCTCTCAGCTTCAGGCTCTCTTTCTCCGATTTCACAACCGCTTGGTGGACGACAATCCGGGGCTGGAGTTCGGGTCGATTCAGAAGCTTGTCAGGTTCCACTATCAATGGGTGGTTCTTCATGATTTTCTCCCCCGCATTGTCACCTCGTCTGTCCTCGATGATTTGAAGAGCGGTGGTCAATACGATCGCAAGAAACTGAAGTTCTTCCACTGGAAGAACGAACCGTTCATGCCGGTGGAATTCTCGGTAGCGGCCTACCGGTTAGGCCACTCCATGGTGCGCCCCGGCTACCGGTTGAACGATGACGACACTACGCTTTTGCCGATCTTCCCCGTTTCCGCGCAGGGTCTGCCGGATGGCTTGACCGGCTTCCAGGCGATGGCTCCAAACCGCGGTATCGATTGGGGCAGGTTCATCGACACCGACATCCGTTCCTACGGAACCGACAATCCCGCCGACGCCGCCACGAAGAAGCGGTTGCAATTCGCCTATCGCATCGACACCTCGGTGGTGAACCCCCTTTCGATGCTCCCTCCGAGTGTGGCGTCCGATCCACCGCCGTCGCTTGCGCAGCGTAATCTCATTCGGGCTTTCGAACTGGGACTACCGACCGGTCAGGACGTCGCCCGCTCGATGGGCGTGACGGTGCTGAAGGACAGCGAGATCACAATCGGCAAGGCCGTGGACGCTCCCGATAACAGCGGCAGCAATCCGGACGTGCGCGGCACCATCGCTTCGCTCCCTCAGCTGGCTCCTTTCAAAGGAAATTGCCCGCTTTGGACCTATATCCTGGCCGAAGCCTTCCGCAACAAGGTGACGGTGCAAGCTCCAGTTACGGAAATGACGCCGATCAAGACGCCTCAGCTCGGCCCGGTGGGCGGCCGTATCGTGGCGGAAGTGTTTTTGGGCCTGATGTTCGGTGACAACGATTCGATGTTCAATCTCGAACCATCCTGGACCCCAACCCTCGTCGGCCCTGCGTTCGCCCTCAAGGATCTTGTTAAGTACGCTCTCGGCATGTAGAGACTAACATTAGGTGAAACTCGGCGTGTCAGACATTTTCCGGAGGCGGAGAGGCGCGCCGGTAAAACCTCAGGCGGCAGCTTCGGCAACGGAATGGCCAGCGTCCGAACATAGAGAAAAAAGCGGACACAAAACCTTCACTATCTGAACGGCGAACGTCCGTCGACATACACCTGGGGCACACGATTGGGCTGGGGGTATCGGTGTCGGGAGTGGTGTCCACCTTGACTGGCTAGAATACCATGCCGACGTAGGTGGATCAGCCCTTCAAATACTTCCAGCCGGAGTAGGTTGCTGCCAAGGCGATTAGTTGTTCGCGGTTCATCTCGGTGCCGTCAACATCTAACTTCACCTCAGGTGAGCGGCCTCGAGTAATCTGGCTAAATTTGAAGGTGATTTTGTGGCCCTGCTTGGTCAGGAACTTGTGGGCAGTCTCGTATAGTTCCTCGTTCGAATTGGTCGTGTTCATTCCTTATGTTCAGGAACTGTTCAAAGGCATGTGGCTTGCCATAGCGGGAAAGCCTCTATTGTTGGACTTGAAGCCTGTTTCATGACTGTGAACGGGGCTGCCAGTCTCACCAGTGATTCAGTATTCTCACGGCTGAGGTGTGTTACGCGGGCAAAAGTAGCAAGAATCGCTAACTGCAGCGACTGTTTCGCGTAGAAAGTTGGTAGTCTGACCTAACAGGAGAGGCTTCCAATGCTCCACGACCTTCGCTTTGGCATCCGGATGCTGCTGAAGCAGCCCGGACTGACGCTGGTTGCCGCACTTACTCTAGCCCTCGGCATCGGCGCGACCGCCGCAGTCTTCAGCCTGATTCAGGGCGTACTGCTGACTCCTCCGCCTTACCAGCATCCTGAAAAGCTCATGCTCATTTCGGCGACGCGCACCGCTGGGCAGGCAATGTCGGGAGCCCCGTCCTGGCCTGCGCAACAATGGCTCGATTGGCAGAAGCAGGCGAAGTCGTTCGACGGTATCGCCGCGTACTACTGGACCTTCAATTTCCTCATACGCTCCGACGGTAGTGAGTCGATGGAAGGAATGGTGGTGACGCCCGGCTATTTCAAAGTCGCGGGCCTGGAGCCGATTCTCGGCCGGGCTTTTCTGGATTCGGAGGGAAAGCCGAAATCGCCTCCAGTGATCATCCTCGGATACGACTTCTGGCAGCGCAAGTTCAACGGAGATCCGAACGTGATCGGCACCACCGTGCGCGTAAGCCGGTTCGACACGCCGCCGACGGTAGTAGGTGTAATGCCACAGGGGGTCCGTTTTCTTCCTTCTCCCGGCGTGGCAGCTGAGCCGAATTACGATGTTAACGCGCCGGTGGATTTTTGGATGCCCGCCATTCCCGATCCCAGCCGCCTCAAACAAGCAGGTTGGGACGTCGTGGGTCGTTTGAGTGCTGGAGCCACGCCTAGCCAGACGCAAGGCGAGCTCTCTGTTCTCACCACACAGGAAGCTCGCGCTGAACGTGATTTCGAAGGGTTCGGCCCGCGGCTCATACCGCTTACGGTGGAAATGAATCGTGACGGAAGCCGCATTCTTTTGCCGCTGTTGGGGGCTGCTGCGCTGGTGCTTCTGATCGCGTGTGGAAATGTCGCAGCGCTGCTGCTGGTGAGAGGGCTTCAGCGGCAACAGGAATACGCGGTGCGAAGCGCACTTGGAATAGGGCGCCTTGCTCTCTACCGCCAGGTCTCCATGGAGGGTCTGCTACTCGCGGTGCTCGGCGGCGTGTCGGGCGCGGCCCTGGCCGTTGGATTAGTGCGCTTGTTCAAACTCGTCGGCGGCCACGCGATTCCGCGCCTGCAAGCTGTATCCACCGGCTGGCCGATTCTCGCCTGGGGATTCGGGTTTGCGATCCTTGCCGCCTTACTGGCCGGTCTCTTCCCCGCCCTGCGTGCATCGCGATTCGACCCGGTGCACGTGCTCAAGAGCGCGGGTCCAAACACCAGCGCAGGCCGTGCGGAACGCAGCCTTCTGCGGACGGTTGCCGTTGCGCAAACCGCGCTGACCATGGCTCTGCTGGCTGGCGCGGGGCTGCTGATCCGCACCATGAGCAACATCGCCAAAGTTCAGTCGGGGTTCAACACTTCTCGCGTCCTCACCATGAGCGTGACGGCGGTGCAGGGCGATTGGGGAGATTTCCATCACCGCGCTCTGCAGCGCGTCTCTGCGCTTCCGGGGGTCGAGGCCGCGGGCTTCGCCTGGGGAGTTCCTCTCACCGGCAATAACTGGCAGAGCCCTGTTGAATTCGAGGGGCAGCCCGCCCCTGCGAAAGCGAGCGATCGCGCCATATTCCCGCTGCGTTCGGTAACCCCTGGTTACTTCGATCTTCTGGGCCAGAAGATTATCGAGGGACGCGATTTCCGCGATACCGACATTCGCACCGCGCCTCCGGTCGCCATCGTCAACCAAGCACTGGCGGATCGTTATTTTCCTCACATGGACCCGATAGGAAAGAAGCTGTGGACGTTCAGCCGGGAACGTCCGCCTTCGGAAATTATCGCGGTGGTGGCCAATAGCCGCACCAATGACCTAACCCAGCCAACAGAATCTGAAATCTATCTTTCGTTCTGGCAGAACTCGGCGTTCTCAAAACATCTGGTGATACGTTCGGCGTCCGATCCACGCGCGATTATGTCGTCGGTGCGAGCAGAGCTCCGCTCCATTGATCCGACCGTGGCTGTAGAGAACGTAAAAACGCTGGATCAGATTCGCGGTGATTCGCTCGCCTCGCGCAGCTTTGCCACGCAACTTCTGGCCGGGTTCTCACTTGTCGGCAGCCTGCTGACACTGGTTGGAATCTACGGCGTGCTGTCGTTGTCCGTGGCGTCCCGCCGCCGCGAGCTGGCCATCCGCTCCGCCGTGGGCGCCCAGGCGAAGGATATCCGCAACCTTATTTTCGGGGAGGGATTCCGGTTGATTGCGGGCGGCATTGTAATCGGAATCGCTTCCGCGCTACTGCTCTCGGGTGCGCTGCGAACCTTTCTCTATGGTGTAGAGCCGACCGATCCTGTCACGATGCTGGTTGCGGGATTGGTCTTCGCCGCGGTCGCAATGCTCGCGTGTTGGGTTCCTACGCGCCGCGCCACCAGAGGAGATCCGCTCAAAGCGCTGAAGTACGAGTAGGGATGTGATACCTTGCTGCTTGGCACGGTATCGAATGTTCACTTCAACTCGCCGGTCCATGTTGAGGAGCGCCGTCGGAGTCCCAGCTTTGCTACTGACGAGGACCACCTTCGCTCGGAATCTTAGTTTGAACATACGGGACTTTGGGGCGGCTGGAAATGGCACTACCAAAGACACGGCCGCGATCCAAAAGGCCATTGATCGTTGCGGAGTTTTAGGCGGCGGTGAAGTTCTGTTTCCGGAGGGAAATTACCTGACCGGAGCCGTCCAGCTTCGCTCCAACACCACCCTGCGGCTAACTTCTGGCGCGACGATTTCGGGCTCACCAGATTTTGCCGATTACCCGGTTACGCAGGTCCGTTGGGAAGGAAAGTGGATCCCCGGGCGCACGGGACTGATCTATGCGATCGATGCGGCTCAAGTCGCCATTGCAGGACCTGGAAAAATTGCAGGCAACCCTGCTGTGGGAGGAAGACCGACCGCCCAGGACCCGCTTCGTCATCCCGCATTGATTGAATTCATCCGCTGCTCCGGGATTCGGTTGGAAGACTTTTCAGCCGAGCATCGCTTGATGTGGTGCATTCACCCCACTAACTGCGAAAACGTCGATATCCGCAACCTGACCATCCGCACAACGGGCGGAAATGGCGACGGCATCGATATCGATTCCTGCAAGCACGTTCGCATTGACGGGTGCGACATCTCCACAGGCGACGATTGCATCGCCATCAAGAGCGGGCGCGGTAGTGAAGCGTACACTCTGATGCAAACCACGGAAGACGTGCACATCACCAACTGCACGTTCGCCGATTCGATCTTCGCCTGCATCGGAATCGGCAGCGAAACGTCGGGCGGGATTCGCGGAGTCCACATCGAACATTGCAGGTTCACGCACGCGCAAACATTTGCGATCTACATCAAGAGCCGAGTGGGTCGCGGCGCATTCATAGAAGATATAGTGGCCAGCGACCTGGATGTTTCCGGCACCGTGGGCGGATTCCTGCGTGTGAATGGGCTCTCCAGCGGATTGCAGGACGAATCTCCGGTCACCGGCGACGAGGGAATTCCAGCACTCAAAAACTTCGGCTTTTCCGGCGATCCGTGTGGACGATTGTCCTGTGTTGGCCGACGTCACCGGAGTTCATCCTCGCAAGCCGCTGGAAGGCTTTTCTTTCACTAATGTCACCGGGAATTGTATCCAAGGGCATCAGCATGGCGAACGTTCAAAATGCCGATCTCCGGGACATTAAGGTGACCGGGCTGACAGGGCCTCTGATTCGCACATCCAACGTGACTGGGAAAGGCCTGGAAGGCGCTGTGGCCTTCGATCCTCCTACAGCCGCCGATCCCGTCCCCGCCGCCGCGCCGTTCGTTCTGAAGTAGGAAAATAGGGGTCATGAGTTTGCGCCCCGCCCCCGCGCTTGTTGCTGTTTACGCCCTGTCGCTCACATCGCTTGGGGCGGCCGGAGTATGCGACGTCACTGCCTACGGCGCCAAGAACGATGCTAGCGCCCGCAGCACGAAGGCGATTCATGATGCGATTCAGGCTTGTGCCAAGTCCGGCGGCGGCACGGTCTACTTCCCACCCGGTGTCTACGAAACCGGCGCGATTGAACTCGCGAGCAATCTGACCTTGAACATCGAGGCGGGCGCAACTCTGAGGTTTCACACCGACCTGGCCGAGTATCCCATTGTCCCCGGCCGCTACGAAGGCACCGAAGGATACACGCTGGCCCCTCTGATTGGCGGGCGCAATCTGGAAAACGTGACCATTACGGGTCGCGGCACGCTGACCACCGATAACGCGGCATGGCTTCGCGCCGCCAACAACCCGGAGGCTCGCGCGATGTGGGCCGGCATCCAAAGACGGCTTGAAAATAACGAGAAGGTGCCGGAGGAGGATTACCGCAAAGCAGCGCCCGGCCTGCGTCCGTCCTTCATTCGACCGATGGACAGCAAGAATATCCTGATCGAAGGTGTCCACATTGTTGGCTCGTCCATGTGGGTGATTCATCTTCTCTATTGCGAAAACGTAGTGGTGCGCAACGTCGTTGTTGAGACATACCCGGGCGGCAATACGGACGGCCTGGATATCGAATCCAGCCGCGAAGTACGCGTTTCCGATTCCTATTTCGATACCGGCGATGACGCCATTGTTCTGAAGTCGGGTCGCGGAGTGGACGGGAGGCGAGTTGGGCGGCCCACCGAGAACGTCACCATCACCAACTGTACGTTCCATCGCGCGCACGGCGCCGTAGTGATCGGCAGCGAGACGTCGGGAGGCGTGCGCAATGTCGTCGCGAGCAACATCGTCGCCAAGGGTACCGAAGTAGGCATCCGCATCAAGAGCGGACGCGGCCGGGGAGGCATCATCGAAAATCTGCGTTTCGACAATTGGGTGATTGACAGCCCTCTGAAGCAAGGCATCATCGTCACGAACTACTACGTGGCGGTTCCGCAAGAGCCTGTCTCCGAACGAACACCTGTGTTCCGAAACATAGCGATCAGTAATGTAACCGTGACGGGCGCCCCCGTGGTTGCCGACATTCAAGGGCTTCCTGAAATGCCGATCGCGAACTTGCGTATCCGCGACCTGACTGGTTCAGGCAAACGCGGCGTGTTGGCGTTTCGCACCACCGGCCTGGAATTGCGCGATGTGAAAGTGGATTCCACGGAAGGCCCGCCCTTCCTGATCCGTGATTCGGCGGACCTGCAATTGGATCGTGTGGAAACCTCCAGTGAATCGGCTCCCATGATCCGCTTGGATCGCGTGATGGGAGCGGTGATCGAAGGCACGAGAGGTACTCTGTCGCTTGCTGCCGGCGCGCGGGAAATCGGTCACGGCTGACGCAGGCGTCAAAACCGTCGAGTCCTCCGCCGATTTCTGGCAAGGCATCAATAGCCCCGATCGGGAGGCACGGAAGCAATGAAGCAATTCGTCGGCTTCGCGGTACTGATCACTTCAAGTGTCGCGGCCTTATCGCGCAGACTGATAACTCCGCACGGGACAAACTTATCCAAAGCCTGGACGATCTTGCAGCGACACAGCTCGCCCAACGAGCGCAGACGATAGCAAAGATCCAGACCCGCGTCGAGGCGGAGAAGCGGAAGGACCTGGTCCGGCGCAAGATTCTCGACTTGATCGGCGGGATTCCCGCACACCAAGGGCCTGTGGCGGTGAAGCAGTTCGGAACGGTGGCAGGCGAAGGATTCCGTATCGAAAAGCTTGCCTACGAGAGCTTGCCCGGATTCTGGGTAACCGCGAATCTGTATGCTCCCTTAGAAGGCGCTGGACCGTTTCCAGCTGTGCTGCTCGCCCCCGGACACGAAGCGACTGGCAAACAGAGCCAGTATTCCTTCGGTGTGAACTTCGCGCGCAACGGCGTCATCGCATTGGCCATCGATCCTTTGGGACAGGGCGAGCGGCTCCAGTATTTCGACGCCGAACGAAAGGCGTCCATCATTGGCGGTTCCACAGGTGAGCACGGCGAAGCAAACATTCCGGCGATGCTTGCAGGCCAGAATATCGCACGCTACTTCATCAACGACAGCATGCGAGGCATCGACTATCTGATCGCCAGGCCCGACGTGGATCCGAAGCGAATTGGGGCGTTGGGCTGTTCCGGCGGTGGAACCTCCACCGCCTATCTGGGGGCGCTCGACCCTCGGCTTAGCGTGCTGGGAGTCGCGTGCTACATCACTTCGTTTCAGCAGCTTCTTCCGTCGCCGACCGGAGCGCAGGAAGCAGAACAAAGCATTCCGCACTTCATCGAACAAGGGCTCGACTTCGGCGATTGGGTAGAGTCCTTCGCGCCCAAGCCGTACGCGATCATCTCGACCACCAACGACATGTTTCCGTTCGAAGGCGCGCGCGAGACCCAGGAAGAAGCCAAGCGGATCTATGGCATCTATGGCGCACAGGACAATCTCAAATGGATCACGGGTCCGGGCGGCCACGGAAATCTCGGGCCGATATCTCCGCAAATCCTCGGGTTCTTTTTGCGCCAATTGAAGGGCGCCCCGGATGCACCGGCGGACTTCAAGCCCGCACGTGCCGCAAGCCCACAGGACATGCAGGTAACGCCTAGTGGGCAGGTGTCGACTTCGATTGGCGGAGAGACCATCCCTTCGATCATCCGGCGTGAAGCTGAGCGGTTGAGGCCGATGAAGCCCGCATTGGCGACCGACATAAGGGCGCTCACCGGAGCAAGGGCGATACCCGGCAGTGGCGGTCACGCGGGACCCAAGCCCGCCATCCTAATGCTCGATTCTCCGGAACACGCGGCAGAGGAAGCAAATCGGCTCATGAAATCCGGATGGGTGGTAGCAATCTACGAGCCGACGCCCTCGCCTCCCGGAACGGAAGGCTTGAAGTCGCCATACCTGGGAAGTTTCAATCTGCTCTCCTTGCGAGCGTTATTGGTGGGAACAAGCATCGTCGGCCTTCAGATCGACGATACGATCAAGGCGCTCGACGGGTTTGTCACGCGACCCGAGGTCGACAAGTCCAGAATTACGGTGTACGGCAACGGATCTTTCGGTATGATCGCTCTGCACGCGGCGGTTCTAGATTTGCGCATCCACAGTGTGGTCGTAGAAAATACATTGGCGAGTTACCGGATGGTTCTGGACCAACCCTTGCACCGCAACATCTCCGAAGTCATGATCCCGGGAGTTCTGCGCAAGTACGATACCGGAGGATTGATGCTGGCTATTGCACCGCGGCCGGTCACGGTGATCGATCCCAGGGACGCAACCGGCGCGGTCTTGAGCGAGGAGCAATTCCGCAGCGCGCTGGATTACGTTTTTCAATCCAAACCGCATTGGGTTCGCGTCTCGGCGAGGTCCGCAAGCGGCCAATTGCCGCTACCATAGTGCCCCATTGCTGTTCGCCTTGCGATAGGCTGGTACGGTTAAGAAATACAATTTGCAGTGGCCCGATACAGCCTGCAAAGGAGAGCTGATATGGCAAAGTTGCACCTGAACCGCTTAACCATCACCGCCGCCCTGATTGCTTTGTGGGTGGGCTCGTCTGCAAATGCGGTAGCACAATCGGCTAAACCCACCGCAGCCGCGCCACTGGTGACCGCCGAGGTTTTGAAGAACGCCGGCACAGCGGCAGACAAGCAGGCTGGGTCGTGGCTGAGCTATGGCCGCAATCAGAATGAGACTCGCTACAGCCCTCTGAAGCAGATCGACGCCTCTAACGCAGGCCGGCTTGGCCTTTCCTGGTCCTACGCGGCGGGCGCGGGCGGCGGGAATCAGGAAGGCACGCCGCTGGTTTGGAACGACACGCTGTATGGCATCACCACCTGGAGCGTGGTCTTCGCTTTGAACACGCGTACCGGCCAGGAACTGTGGCGTTGGGATCCGGAGATCAACCAGACCGCCGTGCGGCCGAAGATCTGCTGTGGCATCGTGAACCGAGGCATGGCTCTCTACAACGGCATGCTGATCACGCCCGCGAACGACGGGCGATTGTTCGCATTGGACGCTCTCACGGGAAAGCCCATATGGGAATCTCGGGTGGCTTATCCTCAGGATCTGTACACCATCACCATGGCTCCGCGCATCGCGGGCGATAAAGTGATCGTCGGCATTTCCGGCGGCGACAAACCGACGCGCGGATTTGTGGATGCCTACGAGGCCGCCACCGGAAAGCGCGTTTGGCGATTTTACACGGTCCCGGGTAATCCCGCCGATGGGTTTGAGAATGACGCTATGCGGGCAGCGGCTAGAACCTGGGGCGGCGATTTCTATAAGAACGGCGGGGGCGGCGCAGTATGGGACGGCGTCGCCTATGATCCTGAAACAAGCCTGGTCTATGTGGGCACCGGCAATGCCGAACCATGGGTGCAGAAGTTTCGCGGCGCCAAGAACATGGACAATCTTTACACCTGTTCCATCCTCGCGCTGGATGTCAATACAGGAGTGCTCAAGTGGCACTATCAGACGGTGCCGAACGACAACTGGGATTTCGACAGCGTGCAGCAGTTAATGATCCTGGATCTCGATGTCAAAGGTCGCCGCCGCAAGGTGGTTGTTCAAGCTGCCAAGAACGGCTTCTTCTACGTTCTGGACCGGGCCACGGGTGAATTTCTCACCGCCGCGCCGTTCGTAAAGGTGAACTGGGCCACAGGCTTTGACGAAAGAGGCAGGCCGATGGTGAACCCGGAAGCCTATTACGACCTGGACGGCCTGGAGATCTTTCCCACAGGCGGCGGAGCCCACAATTGGTCGCCGATGTCTTTCAATCCCATGACGGGTCTGGTTTACATCCCCGCTTCTTATATGCCCTTCCCCTATCAGGCGGCGGCGGAGCTGAAACCCGGCAGTACTGGCTACGTCCGCCCGACGGGCGAGCTACGCAAGATCAGCACATCGATCGGACCCACCGTTCCGGATGGTATTCGCGGGGGCCTGCAAGCCTGGGACCCCAGCAACCAGAAACTGGTTTGGCGCGCAGACGGAGGCGGCGGTATCGGTGGAGGAACCGTCACCACGGCGGGCAACCTGGTATTCCAGGTCACTAATGATGGACTGTTCCGAGCCTTAACTGCCGACAAGGGTGAGAAACTTTACGAGATCCAAGTAGGGCGCACGGGCATGGCTCCTCCTATCACTTACGAGGTCGGCGGGAAGCAATACGTTGCGTTCCTTGGTGGACTGGGGCGTCCGGCGAACGTAGTGGGCGCGAATAACGACAAGGTGGACAATCCGCCTATGCTGTTCGTCTTCGAGTTGGACGGCAAAGCGGAGATGCCCAAGGCAGCGCCGGTACCTGCACGGGGACAGCCCGCCCCGGCGCCGGAATTGGCGAAGTAGGGCAAGCCAATAGAGACAACAAAGGAGCTTGGACTAGAAAATCCAAGCTCCTTGTAATTGACGGGATGCTAGTGGCGGTTACTTTTTGGCCGCAGCAGCCTTTGCTTCCGTAGCCCGAGCGCCGCTCAGGTTGTTGGCCATGCCGTAGTTGCCTTCATGGCACGCGTACTCATACACCGGGCTATCGATCTTCGTCATGGTGTATTCGCCCGACCACGGCTTCACCCAGGTCTTCGGATCATCCACAGTGAACTGATACAGCACGGTATCGCCATTTAACCGCGAGAATCGTTCCGTCACGATTAGTGCATCGCTGGTGGGTGTCTGTTGAATCGCAGTGCGGGTCGTGAAGTTCTTGGTTTCCACTACTAATGTGTCGCCGTCCCAGTGGCCGCGGGATTCGCCCATCCAAAGCGGGATTTTCGAATCGGAGAACGAACGGCCGTCGGTGGGAATCACCCGGGTGTCGTGGATCATTTCCTGAACGATGGCGACATATCCGGTGCCTTGTACGATTTGCAGGTTGCTGTTGTAACCCACAGGCATCATCGGCGGACCTTCAAATCCCCAGGTAATGCAGCGCTCGGCCAGGGGGCGGGTTTCCGGGCCGTCCCATTGATGTTCCTGCGTGACCGCTCTGCGGTTCGCCTGGATCTTGGCCGCCTCCGGGGTCAACGCCGGGGTTCTGCCTTCCGGGCCAATAATCACCGATGTCCGCAAGGTCGTGGCGGTCTTGGATTGCGCGGCGCTCAATCCGAATTGGCTGTTATCGTAGTGCACGCCCACTTCGGCGGCTCCGCGGCGGCGGGCAGCATTAGCTGCCACTTCCTCCTGCGTGTAGAATTCCTTATCGCCCAGGTTGGCGGGCCGCTGGACTGGAATCGTCTGCGCACTCGAGAAAACTCCCGACAGATCCGGCTTGCCATCGGAGGTTCGCGGAATATTTGAGGATTTAGCGGATGCTGGCCTCGGCGCGGGCTTTTGGGTAACGCCTTGTTGCGCGACCGCCATGGCGGCGCACAATCCCGTGCCTACAGCGACCCTTGCAAACGCTGCAAAACGTCTTTTCATATCCAGCCTCCTCGAACTCGAAACCATCATTTCACAAAAGTATGACCGTCGCCACCGGTCTATTGCTTGGGCGGATTTTGCGTGGCTCCCCGCCGAAGATGCCCGTACAGGAAATCCTCAGAGAACTCGACACATTTGAAATCCAGCAGCCGGGCGTCCTTCTCTGCGCGGCGGTAAAGAGGCATGCTCATCTTCCACGGTCTTGAAAAGGTCTTCGGGTCCTCGATGGTTACTTCGTAGCTCAGCGTATCGGGGCTTCGAGGTGTATAGCGTTCCACCACGTGCAACGCGTCGCTATGAAAATTCCCCGCGCGATCAAACCAGGTCTGATCGTTCTGGCTCTTGACATCGATCACCAGCGTATCGCCTTCCCACTTTCCGTTGGACCAGCCCATCCAGGTGTCCGACGGGGACTCGGTCGGCTTACCCATATTGACGGATCGAACTGCGCCTGCATATTCGTACGCGAAGAGAATCGTCTGAGGGCTTTGTACGATCTGAAACGGATACGGCATATAAGTGGACCGCGGGACACCCCCCATGTAGCATTTGTTCTCAGGGTCCAGCTTCAGGCGATCGGCGAAATTCTGCTGCTGCTTCTTTCTGGCCTCCGGAAGATAGGGAATCTCGCCTCCTTCCACCACCCCCAGCCCGGGCGGAACGGCGAACATCGCTCCGTTGGCCGTCACTGTGGCCGGCCCGGCCGGATGCGCCTCGATATTCCAATTCGCCTCATTCATGGCCTGCCAGATACCGCTAATGTTCGGCTTTCCGTCGGGGGTCCTGGGGGCCTTATAGGCAGGAGGATTCTGGCCGAAGGCAGGGGCCACCGCGAGGGACAAACATACTATCGCTGAGGCCGTCGTGACCATCCAGCTACGGGGTACAACGCGCATCGAACTCCTTTTTCCGTCCCAGTCAGTCTACCCGCGAGAGTCGCGGGCCGTTCAGAATCGTACATTCAAACTTACTTCCAAGTCAATCGCGCAGCAACTGCCTTTTGCCCTTCGGCTTGCTGGATTGTCCGCGAGCTTTCACCATTGTCTTGCCCGTTCCGCGACGTTCGCCCGGTAGCTGTTCGATCGCCGCCCGAATGTAGCGCCGCACTAAGGGCCGCTCCACTTCCTGAAGAGTTCGCAGTTTGATGTGGCGCATCGCCTTGCCGTCGCCCTCCAGCACTTTGTTGGGATCGGGAAGTGTGGAACCGCGAGGGAAGCCAAGGTTAATATGCGCCGCGTTGGTTGCGATGTAGCAGAACATGTCCTTCATCTTGCCGGTGAACCCGAACCAGATTGCGACGGTGTAGACCTGATACACCGACTCCGACGCGTCGGGCATTTCTTCGAGAATCACGTCGCGCAGGGCCAGTGTGAGGTTGGCGATGTGGCGGTCATAGGCTTCCAGAAATCCGATGAGCTGCGGATCGGGAGGTCTCATGCTGCGACTATACAAGGAAATTCGCGCATGTGGATGCGGCCGAGTTTCCCATGCCGCAGCGATATGCTAAATTCGGCGCTGTGGATCCAGCCAAAGACGCGCATCGCGAGTCGAGATCTGTCTGGCTCGAAGGCTTCCTCTTCGATCTGCGGTTCATTGTTCGAGGCCTGCGCCGCGACCGAGCTTTCACCGCCGCCGCAATCCTGATACTGACTCTCGCAATCGGCCTGAACGCCACAGCCTATGCCGTGATGAACACCATGTTGTTCCGCGGGTTTCCGTTGGTCAAAGAAAACAATCGTCTGCTCTATATGCAGGAAAGAACCAGCCAGGGCGGTTGCTGCCTCTCCTACGTGGATTACGAGCAGTGGCACGCGCAGGCGAAATCGTTTACGGGGATGGCGTACGTGGGTGGCAGACGCATCACCTTAAGCGAAGCGCCCGGCGGACGCCCGATTGAAATGCCGGCAGCCACCCTGAGCAGCAACGCCTTTGGGATTCTGGGCGTGCAACCGATTCTTGGCCGGGATTTCGTGCCTGCGGATGAACAGCCGGGTGCGCCCCCGGTTATCATTCTCAACTATCGCTACTGGGTTAACCGCTTCGGTTCGCGCGATGACATTGTCGGCCGCGTGGTTCAGATCGACAATGCGCCCGCGACCGTGATTGGAGTGATGCCCGGCGGTTTCGATTTTCCCGAGGAACTCAACCTCTGGATCCCGCAGAGCCGCACCCCCGATATGCAGAATCGAGTGCCAGGCGGCTATTTGGCAGTTGGGCGACTGGCAAAGGGAGCCACACTTCAGAGCGCCCGCGCGGAAGTGGAGACCATCAATCACAATCTCGCGTTGGCCTACCCCGAGACGGATAAGAACCTGGCGCCGCGCGTTAGCGTGAAGACCTACTCGCAGGAGTTCATCGGTCCGGATGGCTCGGTGATCTATGGTTCTATCTGGGCAGCCGCGTGGTTTGTATTACTCATCGCCTGCGCCAATCTTGCCAACTTGGCGCTGGCCCGGACCATCGGCCGATCTCGCGAATTCTCGACGCGGTTGGCTCTTGGCGCAGGGCGATCCAGGATGATTCGCCAGATGTTTACCGAAAGCTCCCTTCTTGCGGGCACCGGAGGACTGCTCGCCTGGTGGCTCACCAAGTGGAGCGTTCACGCATGGGCCGCGGCAAGCCATAACCAGTATCAGGTGCTCGACTATACGTTGGACCATGGCTCGATCGTCTATCTCATCTCGATTTCCTTCGCCACGGCCTTGTTGTTCAGCGCGGTGCCTATCGCACGCATTTTGCACCTGGACGTGAACGGTACGCTGAAGGGCGACTCACGCGGCGCAACGCAGGGGCTGCGCGCCAGATACGCTTCGGCGGCATTGGTCGCAGGACAGATGGCATTGGCGATCATTCTATTGGCCGGCACAGGCGTGATCGTGCGCAGCTTCGCGAATGTGGTGCATGCCGAGGTTGGAGTGCGCGATCCCGAACATGTTCTCACCGGCTACGTAACCATCCCTAGCGACAAATATTCAACTCCGGATTCCCGCATCCGATTTTTTGATTTACTGAAGCAGCGGCTGGAGACGATCCCCGAAGTGGAGACTGTATCGACGGTGGATACGCTTCCGGTGGACAATGCGTCCCCGCGCAGGGTCGAAATTGAAAACGCGCATCGCTCTGGTCCGCAGCTCGTTATGCCCATAATCGCCGGACCTGACTATTTGCGGACCGTGGGAGCCACGCTGGTAGCCGGACGTGCGCTTAGCGCATCCGATCGCCACGAAGATTTGCGAGTCGTGATGGTAAACCAAAGTTTTGTAGAAAAGTTTATGCCCAACACCGACCCGTTGGGAAAACGTATCCGTCTGTTCGATAGGAATGACTTTGGTGAGTGGCGAACCATCGTCGCGGTCACTTCCAACATCATGCAAGACGACGCCACCAGGCAGCACTTCCAGCCGGTAGTCTACATGCCGTTTCAGCAAGAGCCAACCGATCGAGGCTGGGTTTTGGTCCGCACCCGAATTCCTCCCGATCGGGTGGCCGCAGCCGTTCGACGGGCGATTGAGCAATCGGCCGAGTACGTCTCACTGGAAACGTTCACGACTTTGAAGGCGAGCTTCGCCTTTCGCAGAGACCGCATGGACATTGAGCACGGCGAGATGGGCAAGAACGCCGCCTTAAGTCCGATCTTCGCGGCCATCGCATTGTTTCTCGCCGCCATCGGGCTCTATGCGGTGATGGCTCATTCGGTCAACCAGCGCACCAGGGAAATAGGAGTGCGGATGGCAGTTGGCGCGGCGGTGGAGGACATCCGGCGACTGGTGTTCCGCCAGGGGATGACGCCGGTCGCCACGGGATTGCTTCTCGGGCTGGGTACATCGCTGGGAGTGAACCGCATTCTGCAATCCCAGCTAGTCGGTGTTTCTCCATACGACCCGTTCACCATGGCAACCGCGCCAGCGGTGCTCATTGCGATCGCGCTTCTGGGATGCTATCTGCCCGCGCGCCGGGCGACCGAGGTCGACCCCGCCGTCGCGTTGCGGCACGATTGACCTAAGATCCGTCTTTCCACGCGCGAGCGATGAATCGTCCCGATTGGCCGGACAAGACGTGGAGAGCTTTGGCGAGGTTCCGCCCACGAGCCTCCTCCGAATTGAGACGCGAGAAGTAGCGAAGGATCTCTTTCTTTCGGCTGGGGATGAGCAACTTCCAATTCTTCCACGCTAGTGGACTCCCCATCAGCGCATCCTTGAACCATCGAGGCATTGGATGTTGGGGACCGTTCCTATAGCTTGCGTCGAAATCGATTTCCACTCGCACACGATCGCCGACCACCGTACCGGAGGCCGCTCGAATATCGCCGTTCAGGTATAGATAAAAGCTCCCGTCGCCCGCCGGCATCATGTTCGTTCGCGCCGGACTTGCAGGCTTCCGATTTATGCGCACCAGGACAGGAAGCGGCTTACGCCAACCCGACTGCAGCGCGCTCGCGCGAGCCGCGCTGACGGAGATGAACGGATTCACACTCCGAATCTCGATCTCTGCGAGGAAACCCAGAGTCATTAGAAGAGATTAGACTACCCGCCGCCCAGCAACCACCACCGCCCGTGCAACCAGCTTGCGCGAACCGTTCCGCCTGTTTTTGAAGTTATCCACAAACTCAAAATCGCCCTGCATTTCCTCGAGCACAGTGACGTCCGCAACCGCGCCGGCACGCAGAGTGCCATAAGAATTGAATTCCCGAAAAGCACGCGATGCGTTGTTGGTGGCGCAAGCGATGACCTGGTTCAGCGGCATTCCCATCAATAAGAACTTGGAGAGGACATTGGGCAAGTCCAATACCTGTTCCTTTCGCCCGGCCAAGTCCAGATCGCTGGAGATCGTGTCGGGAGCGAAGCCTTGTTTGAGCGCTCGTTCCGCTACCTCCCAGGACCAGTGCTCGGTGCGTCCATTGCCGAAATCGAACCGGATGCCCCTGCGGCGGGCTTCGCGAACTTCCGGGAGCACATCGCCAGAATCGTCCATGATTCCATGCGGCGTGGGAGCGTACATGTGTGACACGATATCGCCAGGGCGCAACAGAGCCAGAATTCGCGGCAGAGGCGACGCTGTATCACCCATGTGAATCATGATCGGAATGCGCGACGGGCCCGCGGCCTGAACGGCTCTTTGAAGAACCTCCAGATCCCTGTCCCCAGAAATGCCGCGAGACAACCTCGCCTTGATGCCGACAATCCACTCTCGATTCCGCACCACGGCCTGGCGAGCTTTGTCGACATCAGCAGGCTCCAGGCCGTCAAGAAACTCGGCGCGGCCGTTGGGATTATTTCCCAATCGCCCGATGTTGAGCAGAATTCGCATACGGTTGGGAGCATGACCGGCAATCTCAATCAATTGGGCGACGTTAGCTGCGCCGCGCGAGCCCGCGTCCACCATCGTCGTTACGCCCGTCGAAAGAATCTCGGAAGGTGGTAACGCCGCGTCTCGCGCGTGCAGATGAATATCGATCAACCCGGGAACCACCAGTTTCCCACGTGCATCGATGGTTTCCCTCGCAGCCGAAGGAGCGATCTGGCGGCGAATCGCCGCGATCTTGCCGTTACGAATTGCGAGGTCGGCCATACGATCGATCCGCTGAGATGGGTCAATGATGCGGCCCCCGAGGATAACCAGATCGTATTCCGCCGCGAAGAGAGAGCCACGCGACGCGAGGACAACTGGAAGCCCTGCGGCCGCGCGCAGGAGTTGTCGACGATTCACGGTGTGCCTGAGAGTCATAGTGGCTCACGTCATCGTAGGCGAACCCGGGCGGCTCAGGCTGAGAAAAACATGCGGATCTTTGCCGTATTCAACCAGTAGAGTAGAAACACTCCGAACGCGGAGTCTAGGATTGTTACCGCAAGCGGCCTAGACGTTGACCGCTTTGCCAAGGCAAATACAATTGGTAATACGGCTTGTATCATTACAATCCACCTTGCCCAGTTGCGACCCTTCCAGTAGAACCATAGCAAGATTCCGATAGCCAATACCGTTAAGCCAGCGGTCCAAATGAAAAGATATTGTGCGGCAGCCCAGGAGCGCCCGACGGATATCAATCCAAGCAATTGGAACAGAATGACCCCAAGCGCCGTTACGGCAATTCCTCTCGGCCTTTTGTATGCATCAGCCATTGCGTCGAAGTGCAGCGGAGCTTAGGATGGCCCGGGGGGCCCGCAGTCGACGACTTACTTTGATGCCGCGCTCTGTAGCAATCCGCGAATCTCGGCCACCGTTGCGGGGCTCACACCACCACCACCCTGTCCGCGACCTCCAGCTCCGGCGGCAGGAGACCCACCAGCCCCAGCTCGTGCGCCAGACGCACCAGCACCTGCCCCCGCGTTAGCCGCAGCTCCTGCAGCCGGGGGAGGCGCACCGCCGCCTCGCGGCGCACCAGTGCCGACCAGATCGATCGGCTTCTTCCCATTGCTATCCACGATGTCAGGCTTGGCTCCCTTGTCCAGCAGGTAACGCACCATGTCCGCCCTGCCCTGTTGCGCCGCCGAGTGAAGAGCAGTCATACCTTCGTTTACCGAGGGGGAACGAGCGATGCGCATGGAATAGGTTGTCGAGCCGGTAATTTGAGCATTGATATCGGCCCCGTTTTGAAGCAATAAGTCCATCAGCGGAATATTGGCCGGTCCACCAGCGCTCGCCGCCGCTGCCAGACCAGTGCCTCGACCGCCGGTTCCGACGCCCGCCGCAACCAGAAATGGTGTCATCCCCATGTCGTTGATGTTGGGCGAAGCGCCCTTGGCCAGCAGGGCTTTCATTACTTCGATATCACCGCCCATGGTCGCGCGCATCAAAGGAGTGCATCCCGTATTCAGCAGAGGGTCGATAAATCGGCCGCTGTTGCCGCCACGGCTGGGGCGATGCTGGTTGAGTTCCGGGCTGGGATCGACACCCGCGGCGAGCAGCATGTTGATGATCTCCATGCTGGAGACGGTCGGACCGTCACCGCGGAACGACACTCCCTCGCCCCTCCCGCCACGGCCTCTCGCGACGCCCGCTCCGCCAATGCCGCCGCTGCTACCGCCGTTTTTCCGATCCACCGCGATGTAGAGCGCTGTGCGTCCCCACCAATCCCACAGGCTGGGATTTGCGCCGTGATCCAATAGCGCTTTGGCCGTTTCGTTATGGTCGTTATCGATGGCGTCCATCAGGGGAGTCACGCCTTCCGGCGTCGGCATGTTCACATCCGCGCCCGCCGCCAGCAACTCCTCGATGCACTGATCGCAGCCCCCGCGTGCCGCATACAGCAACGCGGTCAGGCCGCCGACGGGACGATACTGCGCGCGTGGCTCCGACGTGATTTGGCTGGGCCAATCGCTATAGAGGGCCCTCGGCTTCACGTCAGCGCCTTTGGCAAGCAGCAGTTTCACCATCTCGCCCGCGTTTTTCGTCGCTGCCGCGGCCCACATTAAAGGCGTTTGATTGTGAAACTTCTCAATGGTGTTCACATTGGCGCCGGCCTTGATCAGAATCTCGACGATCGGCAATTCGCCGGTCTTTATCGCCAGCATCAACGCCGTCTCGCCATCCAGGTTCGGACTCTCGGGTTTCGCACCTGCGTCCAGCAGCATTTTTACGAGCATGAAGTCGCCCAGCTTGACGGCTTCGGCCAGCGGAGAGGATCCGAACTCGTTGGTCACGTCGACTTTCGCTTTTTTAGCGATCAGCGCCTGCACCAGCTCATAGTCCACCCGGTAGACGGCCCACTGAATCGGGCGAGTGCCGTCGGACTGCGCCTCATTCACATCCGCGCCGGCACGAATTCTTTCCAGCGCGGCTTTACGATTTCCTTGTTGAATGAGATTGGCAAGCGATTCCTTCTGCGCCTGCGCCAGAACCGGCAGGGCGGCGGAAGCCATACACATAACGGCCAGAATGAAGCGTTTCATTCTTCCTCCCGACGATAAGAGTTAAACGACATTGGCGTCCAGCTTGTTATGGTGCGCCCAGAGACCCTTGGCCGCGTCATACAGAAATTTCTCGGGATCTTTCCAGGTCCGGGGGAGACCCTTCAACACACCTTCCTCCAACATGTCCTTTGGACCATCGCCTTCCCGAACCTGCTTGAAAAGCCGCGCGCGGACCTCTTCCATCATGTCGCGCTCCGCTTTAAATTCGGCTTTGGTCATCACCGGACCATACGCTGGCACGATTTTGGTCTGATCGTTGGCGAGCTTCAACAGATCGTCCATGGCGTCGACCCTGCCACCGATCCACGCGCCGGTAAAATAGTCCAGCGCCGGGTCGCGCTCGGGCGATGCCACGTCACCCACGGCAAGAACATTGGACGTCTTGAAATAGACGTAAATGTCGCCGTTGGTGTGGGCCAGAGTCAGATAGCCATAGTCGATCTGTTCCCCGGCCGCTTTCAAAGAACCCGAAGTCTGAAACGTCTCGGTAGGCCGAGCCGCCTTCGGACGAGCCTTCTCATAGCGGTTTTCGGCCGGCACCCAATAATCGGTCGACATCCATGCCCGCGTGCGATCATGCGCGATGATCTTTGCGCCTTGGGCCGCGAGCATTTCGTTGTTGCCGGTCTGATCGATGTGATAGTGAGTATTGAAGAGCGTTTGCACTTTAGCGGACGCCGAGATGACTTTCAGCGCCCCCATCACCTTGTCGCCCGACTTCGGCGCACCGCTGTCCACCAGCACCATCCCGTCGGCGCCGGAGAAAACGAGGACATTGCTGCCGCCTCCGTCCACCACCGCCAGTTGATCCGTCAGGCGGCGAGCGCCGCCAGTCTGCTGCGCATAAAGCATCCGCGGCGAAGCCCACGTAGCGAACACCCCCGCTACTGCGCCCTTCAAGACCTGTCTTCTATCTATACGGCGATCCACATCACTCCTTAGACACTGGCCCTAGACACCGGCAATCACGCCCGTGCTGTCACCAAACTTCTCACGCTCCACTCCCGCCTTCTGCAACAGCGTCAGGTGAAGGTTCGCGATCGGCGTGCGATCTGCCAGTGCCAGATGCTGGCCTCCCAGCTTCATCTTCCCGTTGCCACCGCCAACGACGATGTTCGGCTCCGGATAGTTGTTGTGCAGGTCGCTGTTGCTCATATTCGACCCGTACATGAAGATCGAATGATCCAGCAGCGTTCCCTGACCATCCTGCGTGGCCGCCATTTTGGCGATAAATTCGGCGAATTTTTCCACGTGCCAACTTTGGATCTTCACCAGCTTGTTGATTCGTTCGATATCGTTGGCATGGTGCGATACGGGGTGGAACGCATCGGGAACCCCGATGTGGTTATAGGTCCGGTTGGTGCCTTCGGCCACCATGATGTAGGAAGCCACGCGCGTGAGGTCGGCTTGATAAGCCAGAGCGAGCAGGTCGAACATCAGCTTCACCTGTTTGTCGAACTCATCCAGTTCCCCCACGGGAGCATCTGGAATTTTCAGGCTGCCCAGGTTCTTCGCGCCCGCCATCTGTGTTCGCCGCTCGATCTCCCGAACGCTTTCGAGATAGCCGTCCAGAGCGGCGCGATCCGGCCCTCCCAGTTCGCCCTGGAGCTTCTTGGTACGGTCCAGGATCAAATCGAGAATGCTGCTCGACTGGCGACTGATCGCTGCGCGCTCCTGCGGCGTATCGCCTTCACCGAAAAGTTGCAAAAAGACCTTCCGCGGATTGTATTCCATCGGTAGAGGCGATTCCGGGTCGCGGAAGGACAAGGTCGTGTAGGAGCCGCCGCCGCCGGCCGCAGTCTGCACCGTGGATTCTGAGGCGAGTTCCAGCGAGGGCAGGGGCGTGTCCTGGCCGATCACCTTTGCGATCACCTGATCCAGCGTCACCGCCATATGCGCGCGCGGACCGCCGGTATCCGGACGAGTGGCGCTGAGCCACGTAGCGGGATTCAGCGTGTGAACCGAACCCGCGCTGGCGGCGTTTTCCAGGTTGCCGAAAGACGATACGTACTTCTTGTAAGGCTCCAGCGACGAGAGAATCGGGCTTAACTTGAAATCGGCGCCGGACCCACTGGGCGTCCACTTATCCATCGACGGGCCGTGAGTAGTGTTCCCCATGATCGCGCCATGAGGGAGGTAGAAGAAGCCCGCGCGCAATTTCGGCACCGCCGCAGTCTGGGCCAGAGCCGTGGAGGCGGGCACCATGGCATCCAGAAACGGTAATGCCAGGCTGACTCCGGCGCCCTTCAGCACCGTTCTGCGGGACAGATGTTTTTTGGTGATAAACATTGTGATCTCCTACCGATTGACGGCCACCGTTTTCGTCGCGTTCTCTTTGGAAGCGGGCTTCGAAGTCATCGCCGGACCCTGCTTACGAAAGGCATCCGTATTGACGATCCCCAAAACAAGCGACGAAAACCTATAGTTATTCTTTGCAGCCTCGCGAACCACCGCGCGTACCTGCGGCATATCGTAGTATTCCAGTTCCCGGTTCAGCGCGTACATCATCATTTTCTCTGTCAGGGCCCTGACGAATGTCTCCGGTTTGGCCACTAGTTGCGCTGTCAGTTGCGCGGGACCGTTAATCGCCACACCACTCGGAAGCACGGTGCCGGCATCGATAGGCGCATTCGCCTGCGCATCCACCGTCCGCCACTGCCCGATGGCATCGAAATTCTCCAGCGCTAACCCAGTCGGGTCAATCACGCCATGGCACTGGTTGCAGCTAGCCTTGTTGCGATGCTGCTCCAGTCGAGCCCGTACCGTCGTGGGCTTCTCGCCGGCCTTAACGGAAAGGTCTGTTGCCGTATTCGGTGGAGGAGGCGTCGGAGGCGTCCCGAGCAATTTGTCGAGCACCCACGCTCCCCGCAACACCGGCGAAGTGCGATCTCCATATGAAGTCCGCAGCAGGATCGCTGCCTTACCCAGCAAACCATCCCGTTCTTTGCCGGTGAAGATCACCTTGCGGAACTGCGTGCCATTTACTCCCTCAATACCGTAATGGCGAGCCAGGCGATCATTCAGGAATGTGTAGTCGGCGGTCAGAAGATCCATCACGTTGCGGTCTTCTAAAAAGATGCTGCTGATGAACGCTTCCGCTTCCCTCGAAAAATCCTTGCGCAGTTGGTCGTTGAATCCCCGAAAGAGTGCCGGGTCGGGCTTGACGACATCCAGATCGGCGATGTTCAGCCACTTCATCGCGAAACTGGCAACCAGGCTGGAGGCCTTGGGATCGGCCATCATGCGCTTGACCTGTGCGTCCACAGCTCCCGGCTTCGATAACCCTCCCGCCGCAGCGATCTTCAACAGCTCATCGTCGGGACCCGTATTCCATAAGAAGAATGAAAGGCGCGAAGCCAATTCCAAATCTGTCAGCGCAACCTCCGTATTTGGAGCCGTGACGCGAGCAGGACGCCCGTTAATGGAGCGATACAGAAACTCGGGACTAGCCAGAACTGCCGCCACCACCTGCTCGACTCCCTGATCAAAGTTCCCGCCGTTTTCGCGACCGGCTTCATAGAAGGGCATCAGGCGGGATACATCGTCGGCGGTCACCGGACGCCGGAACGCGCGCCGCGCCAGGTTCTGCGTGATCTGCTTGGCGCAGGCTGCCTCGCCCGCTTTCTGAGGATCGCAGACAAAAATCAGCGTTCGACTCTCTGTTTTGGAAATGCCCTTGGGGTTGTATGGCCCCAACACCTCAATTCCATCCCTCAGGGAGGCTTGGCGGAGGCCATTTGCGCCGAATCCGCCACCGACAATTTCATCCGACTCCACTTGCGACCGCTCGATGAAGGCGACCACGACATCATGGACCCCGGCCTCCACTTGTACGGGAATCTTCGTGAAGCGGTCCATGATCTGGGCACGCCCATCGGCTCCCTTGCGAACCGCCAGGGCGAGGTCGGCTGGACCGCCGATCGATTTGCGGACCACAATCTTGCCATCGATCATAATCACCAGCGTGGCCTCATTCTCCATCTGGTTGGTGTAGAGGCCCACATTAAGATCGACAATATTGATGCGATATTCGCCATCGGCCACAAAATTGTGTTTGAATCTCACTCCGCCCCGCGTCCCGAGAGGCAGAGGATTGTCAGGGCTTTGGTTGGCGGCAATCAAATACTTCACGTTGGAAACCCTTGGATTGGGACTTCCCACCACGAGCTTCGCAATCCGCCGCGCCGAAGCGATGTACTGATCCAGGAACGAAGGCGAGACCGTCAAGGCAGCCGCCACGTTGTCGAAGCCATCTAGTTGAATGTCCTGCGGCAGAACGTCCTTCGCGTTCACGTCCACACCGACCAGGGTTTTCACCTCTGCAACGTACTCATCGCGGTTCAGCCGCTCAATGGGCACATGCCCCGCCTTGGGACCCTTGGGATGGCTGTCCAGAGTGTTCTCCATCCAAGCCACAAACGAATCCACATCCTTTTGCGGAGGCTGCGGCATTCCCGGCGGAGGCATCAGCCGTCCTCGCAGCTTGCGCAGAGCCTTCTCCCAAATTTGCGCATCATCCGGCGCGTTTTGCAGATCCAGGCTATCCAAAGCGAGCCCACCCGTCTTCGCACGCGAGTTGTGGCAAGTAACACAATAAGTGTTCAACATTACTCGATGGGGATCGGGAGACTGCGTGGCAGCCCTGGTTTGCGCGATCGCTGGAAGGGCGATCAAAACCAGAAGAAAACTCATATCACTGAAACGCTTCATAGATATCAATCTGACGCTAGATGCATGATTTCCGGTGGGATGTTCATCGAGAGCTATCCCTTTTTATCATAAATCTTAAATGGTCACAGCGCCGCTACTCCGCATCCCTTACCGGTACCAGTTGCCCATTCCGGATATAGTAATCCGCGCCGCGCCACCGGATGCTATTGCGCGCAAAGCTCGTCAGCCAGATCGCGAACGCCACCAGGTCCCAGACCGGAATCAGCCAAATCTCGGCCCATAGCCGTCGTTGACCCAATCCGCGAATCCCGATCATCCACGTCATCGCGATTCTCAGCGCAAAATAGACGCCCAAATACGCCCCGGCCACAGCGAAAGAAGGATGAATCGCCACTGCGGCCAGCGACCATGGCAACCCTTGCGTCAACAGCAACCCAAGGTGTCCCGACGGGCGCATATGCCTCATGACGACGATCCATCGCAGGCGCTTATAGAGCAGCTCGCGGAACGATCCGTAATCGCAGACCGTCTCAATCGCATAATTCAGCAACACCACTTCGTGGCCTTGCTCGGCGATCAGCCTCCCTACCAGCAAATCATCGGCAGGACGATTCTCCAGCACCTCATATCCGCCAAATTCCTTCAGGTGGCCGCGAGTGGTGGCAATGGTCGGCCCCAGCGCAAACTTTATTCCGTCTAATTGCCAGGCAACCAAAATGCCCGCATAGAAATCCGACATCATCCCCGCGCTCTGCAGATGGTCGGTCCAGGTAGTGACTTCCGTGGGCACGTAGAAAGGGGTGACTGCTCCAACGTTGGGATCGCGCAGCGGGGCCGTCATGCGCCGCAGATAATCCGGCCTCACGCGAACGTCGCTATCGCTGATGACCACTACGTCGTACGCAGCTTCGCTCACTAAGCGCGCGAGCTTTGCGACCTTGTCATTCGTCGCCACGCGGCCCGACCCATACAAGACGCGAATGCGGCACTGCGGGAAATCTGCAATCAGCTTCGTCAGCACCGACTGCACCGATTCGTCACCGGCATCGACGCATAATACGATTTCGAATTCGGGATAATCCTGCCGGCAGAAACTCGCCAGGTTTTCATACGCGTCCGGATCGAGCCCTTTTATCGGCTTCAGAATGCTCACGCCGGGCGAGAACGACGGATCCGGAGCGCTTTCCGGCTTTCGGAAATACCGCCACGCACTGAAAATCGCGATCAGGTAATAGACAAACGGGATGGCCGCAATCGCAAGCAACATACTACCCGGGTGCGGCATGTTTTCAGGTTACTCGACCACCGGATGATTGGTAAGCAACAGCTTGCCTCCACTCCGTTTCACTGTGATCAGCGAGGTCGGGTCCACCAGTTTCGCCAACCGTTCGGCGGCATGTTCGGTGATCACCAGATAGTACCGGTCCCGCTGCAACCAAAGTGTTTTCCATTGCGCATCGTCCGGAAACACATTCGGCGCGCCGGGCGCATACGAGCCATAGACTAAATTATTGAACCGCCCATTCAGCAGCAGCGCGTCGCGATTGGTGTAAAAGAAAATCGACGAGAACGTGTAGTAGTGATGGTCGACGATTAGCTTCCCCTCAGGCGCGCGCCTCAGCGCCTCGGCCAGCGGGTGCGAAGAGAGAAACGGATCGAACGCAGCCATGGCGATGCGCGAAGCTTGAAAGAACAGTACCGCCATCAGCACGGTCGCCAGATATGCTGGCTGTCCCGCGGCTCGAAACGTTCCCACTGCCCCCACAAGGAATGCAATCGCGGCCACAAGCAGAGGGACCCGAAGATAGGCGAAGGAAGCGATCGTCAAGTCCTCCATGTGACCAAGCGAAAGCTTGTACGCCCCGGGGTTGGAGCTCAGCGCAGCGGATATGTCGCCGGGCGTGGGCAGATTCCACGATAAGAAATACAACGTGAGCACAGCTCCCGCGGCCACCACAAATATCCCGCACAGCACGCGCGTCCCGTAACGAATCCAATTTCCTCCCGCCGCCATTGCCGACCCCAGCAGCAGCGCCAGCGCCGGATAACAGGGCATTGAATAATACTCCTGCGTCGTGGAGAACGTAAAGAACACCAGAACAAAGCCGGCCCAGCACAAGGCCAGCAGCCGTACCTTGCCTGCGCGATCGGACGGCGTAAAGCTGAGCTTCGCCACGGCGGGAAGATACACGCTCCAAGGGAATAGCCACAGCAAATGGAACAACCAGAAATACACCCGAGGGACCGTATCATAATCGCGGGGATAGCGCAGGTTCAGAAAGCGAAGTAGATGTTCATTGACGAAATAGAACCAAAGGAACCCGTGATACTGCCCCGGTTCACTCCGCATCGTGAAATCGAAATACGGAGGATTTCGCAGCGTCGCCAAAATGTGCCACGGCGCGGCAATCGCCAGCGCGATCGCCAGCCCGCTGAATGGACGCAGGGCCTTCCAGATTCGACCCTCAAACATCTGCCCCGTCAAGGCGAGGTAAATCAACGCCGCAGCGATCGGAAACAATGGGCCGACCAGGCCTTTAAACAACAAGCTGGTTCCCAGGCTGGCGGCCATCACCGCCGCCCACCAGCGCGGCCTCCGCTCGGTTTCGTCGATCGCCCGCAGGAAGGCCCACATAGAGAGCGCGATGCTCAGCGTAAGCATCACGTCGGGAATCAGGATGCGTGTGAAGAGAAACAGACCAAAGCACGTCGAGATGCATAGGCCCGCGTAGAACCCGGCCCGCAATCCGAAAGCCCACACTCCGAACGCCATCGTCACCCACGCCAGGCCGACCGCCGCCAGCACCATCGGAATCCGCGCCACCCAATCCGCAGCACCAAAAATCTTGAACGACCCGGCAATCAGCCAGTAGATTAGCGGTGCCTTCTCCAGATATGGAACCCCGTCCAGCCGAGCGGTCACCCAGTCTCCCGAAGTGAGCATGTTGCGCGCGATCTGCGCCTGCACGGCATCCACGTCATCCATCAGCGAGGGAGGCGAAATCATGCAGCCGGCGTAGACTGCCAGCGCGGCGAGCAGAACAATCAGGGAGTAAGGAAAACGCTTGGCATCGGACAATTCGGGCGACAATTCGCCGGACAATTTCAGCGCTTCCTCCCCACTAAAACGCCAGCTCCGGCGCAGCGGCACTGGCTTGCCTAACACGTTCATTCCGCGGATTCCGCCACTGGACCTGAGGCTGAAACAGCGAGGTGTCGATACGATCGCGATACTGAACGGCAATGTTCATGAGCGAATCCAGCAGCGAGTCAGAAAGATAATGCGGCTGCAAACCGAGGTCGATCAGCTTGGAATGCTTGGCGTTGTAGTAGTGCTCTTCCGATTCCACGCGCGGATCCTCGCAATGTTCGATCTCCACTCGCATGCCCAGCTTCCATCCAGCAGCCTGCACCATTTCGGCTAGTTCCAGCACCGAAAACTGTTCGGTGAACTGATTGAACACCCGGCACTCTCCAGCTTTGGCGGGATTCAGGCAGGCGATCTCAATGCAGCGGACCGTATCGCGGAGGTCCAGAAACCCGCGCGTTTGCCCGCCTTTTCCATAGACCGTCAGAGGATGTCCCGCCGCGGCCTGCACGCAAAAGCGATTCAACACAGTTCCAAAAACATCATCGTAGTCGAATCGATTGATGAGCGCTTCATCCAGCACCACTTCATCGGTAACGGTGCCGTAAACTACGCCCTGATTCAGATCCGTGGCGCGAAGCCCCCAGACCTTACACGCAAACATCAGGTTGTGGCTGTCATGCACCTTCGACAGATGATAAAACGATCCCGGCTGCTTCGGAAACGGAAGCACGTCAGAGCGGCCATTGTGCTCCACACGAATATAGCCTTCTTCGATATCGATATTCGGCGTGCCGTATTCGCCCATGGTGCCGAGCTTCACCAAGTGGCAATCGGGCTTCAACTCACGCAGCGCGAACAGCAGGTTCAACGTGCCCACCACGTTGTTGACCTGCGTGAACACCGCGTGCTTCCTGTCGATCATTGAATACGGAGCCGATCGCTGCTCCGCAAAATGAACCACTGCATCCGGCCGGAAGGTGTCAATCACACCAGACAGGAATTCATAGTCATTCATGTCCCCGACAAACAATTCAATCGTGTGTCCAGTAAGTTGCCGCCAGACGCGAATGCGGTCCGCCAGCGGCTGGATTGGAGTCAGGGTTTGCGCGCCTAACTCGAAGTCCCACTGCCTCCGGACGAAATTGTCAATTACCGCGACCTGGTGTCCTTTGCGGGACAAATACAACGCTGTGGCCCAGCCACAATAACCATCACCGCCCGGAACGCAAATTTTCATGGAGTTGAAATCCGCCTGCCCATTGCCGTCGACGAAGGTTACCAGTTTCGCGGACCTCAAACCCAGTTAGAATGTTGTCAACTTTTCTAACTTTTTTCCAACCTACCTAGTGTTAGGGAGCACTCGCTTCTTCGCCAGCAGCACGGCGAACCCGCAAACCACCAGCGTCCCTGCCATCGCCCACAACCCCCCCTCGAAATTCCCCGTGCGATTGCTGAGCCACCCTATCACATAGGGCCCCGCAAAGCCGCCCAGATTCCCAATCGAGCTGATCAATCCGATACTCGCCGCGGCCGCGGCATTCCCCAGGAAGGTATTGGGAATCGCCCACAACGGAGGATACGCCGCGACGATTCCAGCAAACCCAACCGCGAACCAGAACAACACAGAAGCGAGGCCCAACCCGTGGATCGTCAAAACCGCCATCGCCACGCCTGCGATCACGCGCGGCAGCGCGGTGTGCCATCGCCTCTCGCCGGTCTTGTCCGAATGCCACCCGCAAACAAACATCAGGGGAATAGCAGCCAGTGCCGGAATCGCCGAAACCAAAGCGGTATCGGTGACGCTTAAATGAGCCAGTCGCTGAATCATCTTCGGCATCCACAAATTCAGGCCGTAGTTTCCAACGGTGCCTCCGAAATAAACCAGGCACAGCAGCAGGATCTCTTTGTGGCAGATGGCATTCAGGAACGACATTTTCTGTAGCGACGTCTTCCGCTCGCTCTCCCGCTCCAACTCGTCCGCCAGCCAATCCCGCTCGTCTTTCGGAAGCCAATGCGCATCTCGAGGCCGATCCGTCAGATACAACAAACTCACCGCAGCGCATATCACCGCGGGCACGCCTTCCAGAATCAGGAGCCATCTCCATCCCGAAAGCCCCATCCAGTGGACCCGCATCAACCCCGCCGAAAGCGGCGCCGCGATGGCTTGCGAAACCGGGATCGCAGCCATGAACATCGCCACCGCCTTGGCGCGATCCTGCAAGCGGAACCAATGGCCCAGGTAAGTAATGATGCCTGGAAAAAACGCAGCCTCGGCCACGCCCAGCAGGAAGCGCATCGTGTAGAACTCAATCTGCGTATGAATGAACCCCGTAGCCGACGCGACCAGTCCCCACACGAACATCGTTGCCGCTAGCGTCCGCCGCGCGCTCCATTTCTCCACCAGCATCGCGCCCGGAATCCCAAGAATCGTGTAGCCGGCGAAGAAAATACCCGAGCCTAATCCGAATACCTGGTCTGAGAAACCAAGCTCGCCCGTCATCTGCAATCCCGCGAAGCCGACGTTGTTGCGATCGATGTAGGCGACCACGTAGACCAGGAACAGAAACGGCATCAGCCGCCATGTAACGTGGCTAAGCGTGCGCTCGGGTAAACGGACTGCGAGTGTCGTCACCGGAACAAGTCTACTTCTTTGGCGCAGCCCGTTTGGGGGCTTTGATCAAACCGTAACTAGCCGAGACGAGTTCACTCACTTCTTCCCAGTCAATCTCGCCGAGATCCAGGCGCAGCGCGACCCATCCCCTGGGCCCGATATACGCAGGTAAATAAAATCGCGCCGGTTGCGACGCCACCAGCGCCGTGTTGTCGCCGGGAAAAACCTTGCAGCTCACAGACACGACCCCATCCCCATGGTGATCGTTCATAAAGTAGACGAAAGGTTTTTTGCGAATCCGAAAGCTGGCATGCGAGCCATGGTTCTCTCGCGTGACATCCGGGAGCGCCATGCAGATCTTGTCGAGCCTGGTCAGGCGCCGGTCTTCTTTAGTAGATGGCATCGAAGTAACGTCGCAGTGTGTTCTAATCGTCAGGTTATCTTGTTTCGTCCGGATTTACTGAAAGGGAATATTTTGTGATTCGCAAGCTAATCTTATTAACAGCCGCCGCTGGCCTGACGTGGGCCCAGGGCCCAGGAGCCGCAAAGCAAGCCAAAGGCGCGCCGCCCCCACCCCAGCCGCAAATGATTCAAATGTTGAAGCCCGGCCTCTTCCTGGTCACCGGCGCGGGCGGCAACACCAGTGTTCGCGTCACCAAGGCAGGCCTCATTGTGGTCGACACAAAGAACCTCGGCGTGCCTTTCTACAACGACCTGATGGCGCAGATCAAGACGGTCTCGGATAAGCCCGTCAAGTTCGTTATCGTGACCCACCACCATCAGGATCACAGCGGAAACATCCAAAGCTTCAAGGACGCCGGAGCCACTGTCATCGCCAACGAAGGTCTGGCCAAGGCTCTTGAGACCTACGCTCCCGCGCAAGGCAAGCCCGCCCAGCCGACCGTCAAATACACGAAGGACTACAAGGTGAAGCTCGGCGGAGCCAAGGTCGAGATCCATCACTACGGCCGCGGCCACACAGGCGGCGACTCCATCGTCTATTTCCCTGACCTGAAAGTCGTCCAGACCGGCGACGTCGTGGTCGGGGTCGTTCCCAATATCGACTTCCCGTTCGGCGGCAGCGCCCTGGAGTGGCAGACCCAGCTCGACGCCATCGCCAAGCTGAACTTCGACATGCTGATCCCCGGCCATTCCGCCCCTAACCAGACCACCATGACCAAAGCCGACTTCATGAAATTCAAAATGAACTTCGACACCGTGGTGGCCCGCGCGAAAGAACTGGTGAAGGCAGGCACCCCCAAAGACCAATTGATCGCCAAGATCAAAACCGACGACCTAGGCTGGACCATCAACAACGCCCAATGGAATCAACCCGCCCGCGTCGATGCCTTCTACGAAGAAATGAAAAACGCCAAGTAGACTTTTCTGCATCTTCCTGCCGCAGCTGGGCTGGCTGAAATCCACCATGCCGGTGGAACGCAACCAGTCCCAGTTGGACTGTCTCTTTAGCTATCAACTAGTTAGCATTGGTAAACCACGTGCATAATTTAGAGCAGAAAGGTAGTATCCATGCGTAAGTTAATGGTTCTCTCTCTGGCCCTGATGCTAAGCTCCTTCGTATTTGCAGCGTCGCGCGGTGGCGGGGGCGGCGGATTCGCCCGCGGGGGCGGTGGAATGAGCTCCGGACGCAGCTTCAGCGGCGTAAGCCTCGGTCGCGGTTTCACGGGCAGTGCTAGTGGATACAGAGGCGGTGCCGCCTACGGATACAGGGGTGGTGCCGCATACGGGTACAGGGGCGGGTACGGATACGGCGGATACAGGGGATACGGGTACGGATATAGGGGCTACGGTTACGGAGGCTTCGCCGTCGGATTTGGCTTCGGCTCTCCCTACTATGGCTATGGCTACGGATATCCGTACGCCTATGGATATCCCTATTACGGCTACCCGGCTTATTACGGCGGCTACGGTTACGGCTATCCGGCAGTAGGCGTTGGCGTCGCAGTAGGGCCCAGGGTAGTAGTCGGAGCAGGTGGCTGGCGCCGTTTCGGTCGCTATTAAAAACAAGCGTTCCAGGGAGCGGGTAAATCGACCGTTCTGTCTCGGGGGGTAGGCACACAATAGAAAGATGCCACCCCTGGAAATCCGCCTAGCCACCCGGCAGGATGTGCCCTCGATCGTACAAATGCTGCAGCGTGATTCAGTATCCACGCACTCGGGCGATACCGGTACACTCGAGCAACAATTAAAAGCTTTCGACGAAATCTCCTCCCATCCCGACAACGAGCTAATCGTAGCCACTCTGGGGGGCGAGATCGTAGGCACCCTGCAACTCACCTTCATCCCTGGCATGAGCTACCAAGGCAGGTGGCGAGCGTTAGTGGAAGCCGTCAGAGTTCGCGACGACATCCGCAATCAACGCATCGGAACCCGCCTGATGGAATGGGTGATCCAACGTGCCCGCGACCGCCAGTGCCGCCTGATCCAGCTAACTACCAACAAGGTCCGAGTCGACGCCCAGCGTTTCTACCAGCGCCTGGGTTTCATTCCAAGCCACGTCGGCATGAAACTGATGCTTTAGCCGCCGTGCGCGCCGCGCTTCCTTCCGACGATGAGAAGAACGACGATGATGACGCAGACCTTGGCGGGAAGGCATGATAAGATTCTGCAATGAAGCGGGGACTATTAGTCGCGTTTTTTGCTGTGCAATACCTTGCAAGCGCCTGTTCTTGTGGTGAAGTATCCCAGCAGGCCGCCCGTACCGCTGCCTACGCGGTTTTTGATGGAACCGTGACGGACATACATTACTTCGACAATGAAAAGCAGCGAGAGATTTCTAGTCGGGTATTAGTGACGTTCAAGATCGCGAAGAGCTGGAAGGGTCCAATGGGATCTACAATGCAAGTCCATGTCATGGAGCGGGCTCTGATGTGTGACAGCTACAAATTCGAACTCGGACGGCGATACGTCGTATACGCCATTCAACAAGACAAAGAGGGCGGGTGGGCGGACCAGTATCCAGCCGGAACGCAGATTCTTGCAACTGGAGGCTGCACTCTCCGGGTTAGAGAGGATGCCGACGCGGAGTCCAGGAGGCTTGGGAAGCCACGCTTAAACTGAACCACTACCCAAAAACTACTTCCCCACCAGGTGCCCGCTGTCCTTCTCGTTTTCCATGCAGTAGTAATTCAGCAGGTCCGTATTGATGGCGATGTGCTGAGTGAGCTGAACGGTCCACGGGTGCGTGTAAGCCTTAGGATCATCCACAGTAATCCCGATCTCAAGCGACCCATAAGAGGGGCGCCGAAATCGTTCCGTGATCCTAGCAGCCTCCGTCAAAGGGCTTCCATCGCGGTCCAGCCACTCGTTATCGGCGAAGCCATTCGACTCCACCACCAGCGTGTCGCCTTCCCATTTGCCTGTTGAATAGCCATTGGGCGTGGGCTCCGGCTTCACCGGCAGCGGCCGCCCATCGGTGTAAATCTGCCGGAATTCCGCGTCGCGTTCTGAGAGGATCATTAGCAGTTCCGGAGTCTGCACCACACGTCGAAAGAACGGGCTGGTGTGCATCTTGATAATTCCGGTAGGACGGCAACTCGATCCCGGATCGCCCTTGGCATTGTCCGCCTGCCGCGCCTTCGCCAGATTCGCGGCCCAAGGCTGATACGGCAGACCGCCCTTAAGAGACCAGCCGATATTCATGAACTCCTGGCCGATTTCCATATCCGCGCAGCCGTCCGGGGGACAGGGCCGATTGCGTTCCGCGAGCCATATCCCGGAGAAATCCGGCTTCCCATTGGAAGTCCGCGGAGCAGGCGCCTGCAGATTCACTGAACCGTCTTTGTTCTTAGGAACGCCGGCAGTTGGATAATTCAGCCACTGCGCCTGAAGCAGAGGAGCAAATAGAATGACCGATACTGCGGCAAGTCGTTGCAACCTGCATGGGATTATACACCGCCCGCACAGTTAGAGGTTCTCGAACCGCTTCACTGTGAGATCGAATTCCGCCTTTAAAGCTGAGTTCGGTTCAGGCAGCCCATTCACAACTTTTTTCGCCCAAGCGAAGTAATCGCGAATACGCTCGGGGCCCCAATCCGCTGGAGGACTGTAGAGCATCGCCCTCAGATTCGAGATCTTATCTGCGATTTTGATCGTTCCCGCCCGCACCGACTTGTGCGGCGCATTCTCCACCTGGAGCCGTTTCCGTTCTTCTTGGGGCAACGACTTATCATCGGTCACTTCCATCACCAGAGCCGCAACATCGGCCCCGAATCGTTCCAGCAGATCATCTGCCGTGACGCCCACGTCTTCAACGGTGTCGTGAAGAAAAGCCGCCATGACGAGGTTGGCATCTGGCTCAGAAAGGGCGCCTGAAACCAGATGAGCCACTTCGATCAAATGGTTAACGTAAGGTTCCGCAGCTCGCCCTTTGCGCCTCTGATTCGCATGTTTCTCAGCCGCGAATTGTGCAGCTGCAAGGATCGCCGGCAGGTTGTGGTCCATCCTTCACTCTATCATCGCGATTGACAAACTATGATACGCTGGCCTTCGATGGCTACGGAACATATTATTATGCTTTTGATTCAGGAGCGGGATCGTCTGACCCGCGCCATTGAAGCTCTGCAAGGTCCTACGAAAAGAATGGGGCGTCCACCGAAAGCCGAGCCCGGGATGGAAGGCGGTGGCGCGCCGGCAAAGAGAAAACTGAGCGCCGCGGCACGACGAAATATGCGGGCCGCTCAGAAAAAAAGGTGGGCGGCGAAGAAGGCGGAGAAGTAGCCGCTTAATCGGCAGCGAGCCCGAAGTCCTTCTCCATGAGATTAAGCTCCGGCTGGAAGATGGGTATCTTGGGGCGGCTGGTGGGATTTGGACGCCTTTGCGGGGATCTGGAATGTGCAAGTTACAGATTCTAATGAAGCGTTAAAACCGTGCGAACCGATTTGAACCGTGAAAAACGGCTACTTTGGGACACGGTTGGGACACGTAGGTGGCTTGTGGGATTTCCACCTGCTACGTTGATGCAGCATCGGACGACGGTGCCGCCAAGAATTTTGCCCCATAGCGCCGCAATTCCGGTCGTTCGCATTTAGTCCGTTTTTAACCGAGCCAAGGGCACCCGGCCCGGAGTCCTATTCAGAATTTCAAGCCGGGAAAGGACTTTAAGGTTTCGTCGAACCAGAACATTCGTCTCTTGCAGGACGTTCTGGACGACATGGCCGTCGAAGCTAGGCGACATCTGGATGAACGGATGTGAATGCGTTGCTTCCACCCACTACATTCTACGGCCAGGAGAGATGGCAAGCGTCAGGCAAACGACAAGGTTGTGAGAGGCCGCTCCAGATTTCGTTGGCTTGCTCACGACGCCTTCACACCCTCAATGATGCTGGTACTGACGCCGTCCATAACAGGGATGATCCTGCGGATCTTCAAACCCGCCTTCTCGTATAGGTCTTGCCATTCAGCCTTCGTCCGTTCCTTTCCAGGAAGCACAAGCATCATGTTCAAGTCCAGAAGCTTTGTCATCGGATCGGACGGATCGCCCAAGGGAGGAACGACGGCATCGACACATAGAATGCGTCCATCGCCTGTCATGCTGGTCCTGCAATTTCGAAGGATCTGAATGCACTGACGGTCTGTCCAGTCATGCATGATCATCTTAAGTACGTAAACCTCAGCGGCAGGGACAGATTCGAACATGTCCCCCACAATGCACTCCAAACGGGACTTGAGCGACATATCGCTTGTCTCAAGCCGATCCTTGGTGAGTGAGATCATCTCCGGTCTCTCCAGTAGCACGCCGTGGAGCTTCGGATAGTGCGCCAGCAGTGCGACCACCAGATGCCCAAAGCCGCCACCTACGTCTACTACTCTCTCGATTCCTGTGAAATCGTACTTTTCAATCAGCCCCTTGATTGCGGGAACGCTGTTGCTTTCCATGGCCTGCGCAAATTCGTTCATCTCATCCGGGTTGGCGGCCAAGTACTCAAAGAATTCCATTCCCAGTTGGCTCCTCGATTGGGGAAGACCAGTTCGCAACGCATCTGGCAATCCAGTCCACACCTTCCAGGTCAGAATACCGTTCAGATGAACCATCTTTTTCACCGAACCGGGCGCATCCGAAGTCAACACCTCGGACAGTTCCGTTGGGCCAAACCTGCCTGCTGCGTCCTCTGAAAAGATGCCGAGAGCCGCACAGACTCGGAGAGCACGGTGGAGTGCTTCTGGAGCGGCAACGATACCGTGATCGTGTACCATTTGGGCCGCTGTCATCGAACCGGACTGTTTAAGTACGTCGGGTACCCCAAGTCGAGTCACATCCGAAATGACTTTGGTGATTCGAGCGCCTGCAACCATCCGCAGAATTACTGCTTGCGGCGGAACAGGTTCCGTGATGGCTGGTGTTGGATTCATCTCTCTGCCTCCTGGATGGCCGTGATGGTTCCTAGAGTATACCGGGACCACATGGCCAGCAGCAGGGAGGCCCGTCATGACGCACAGAACGCTCTCCAATCAATCCTCACCGCCCGACTGACCTTCATATCCCGGCAACAGAACGATTCGCACCGCAGCGATCCCAAGATTCAGCGACGATCTACTTACAATGGGCAAGACGTGATCTTCAATCTTTTGCCAGGAGACCGATGAGCCGATTCAAGCAAGTCATTGTGGTTAGGAACGATCTCAACATGCGACGGGGCAAGATGATTGCCCAAGGCGCTCACGCCAGCATCATGTTCCTGGTTCAGCGGCTTTGTGATCCCCAGGCCGGGTCGAAGGATCACGCCATCCAAGAATGGTTGAACCACGGCATGACCAAAATTTGCGTCAGAGTGGACAGTGAAACTGAACTCTTGGAGATCGCACAGAAGGCCGAAGCTACCGGATTGATAGTCCACGTCATCACCGATGCGGGTCATACGGAATTTGGGGGTGTTCCAACGAAGACGTGTCTCGCTATTGGGCCGGATGAGGAAGACAAGATCGACGGCGTGACAGGGAATCTGAAACTTTTGTGAGATCGGTTGGCGGCACTCGTAATGGTTCCGATCATTGCCAAAGAAGGTGTGGAATCACTGAAGGGTATATCGTGTGGTTGTGAAGGTGCGTGCGGTTGATGGAACGGGGACGATCCAGGGTCAGGTGGCGTCACCAGATTGGAATTCTATTCTGACCTGTTTGGCAACAAGCCAACCTGACAGCCCGAAGCACGGATCAAGTTCGATGCGGTATGCAGATTCGCCGCCGCTTAACATAAGGCCGGAGATAACGTTTTGATGGCTAAACCCCTGGAGTTCGAGATCGTCAACTTCTTCGAGGAGGAAAGTCACAACACCATATCCCGATGGAGTCCACTCTGCTGCTCTATCATTGCCACGTCGGCCCAAGAGTCGAAGGGAGAGGCGGGACACTCCCGTCCGATCTAGCCAAAGCGAAAGAACCTCCGAGTCGTGAAACGTGGGGAATTCACCGTTCCAAAACTTCACCAAATCCGCATACCCTGGAACCTTTTCGGCAAGATTGAGCACAGGCCCAGTATACTTGTCGTCTTGTTTGGGGGCGTTGTACAGGACGGCTGCTTTTTGGGATGGCGACAGTTCAAATGCGTTAGCCCATTGGCCGCTTGTTACACAACGTCTCCACTATTCTGGAGGGGACGAACCTATCATGAACGTACCCTGGGAAGAGTTTGATCTTTCAGCGCTCACGTACCCGCAGTTCTTGGCTTTCTTTTTTGATCGGACCATCATTGGGCGTGACGATAAGTTTGAGCTATTCCGTTCGGGGATCGACAGCTTTGTGGCATCTGAACCCGCAACTATGGTTGCTCACATTCAAGCGATGTGCCGAGATTTTGCTGAACTGACAAAGGTCTATTCGCACGAGCAGTTAGATCAGGGCCTCTGGGCAGCTTTCGGCGCTGGCATCAGTTGTGAACGCTTTCTTTTCGATACCACGGTGGACCCCAGACTACGAATAGACGCCATCGAGTCCATGTATTTTCCGTTTAGGGACGTAGTGGCCCGCACGACCGCCGATGTCCGTGAGTCGTTTTACTGGATGTGGTGGGATATGATTCTTCACACGTTTTGGGGAATGGATGACTACGACTATTCGGCCCTAGAGGGTGACCGAGAACGGATGGCCGAGACGATGTATAAGACTTTGTCAAGAATACTTGCCCTGGACCATCGGGGTTGTCAGTTGTGCGCTCTTCACGGCCTGGGACATTTGCATCATCCCTTGGTGGGAGATACCGTGCAAAGCTACCTGAACGCCCACGGAATCGAATGTGAAAGCGAGGACATGAAGTGGGTCGAAAGCTGTCGTGACGGCTCTATTCTGTAGACTAACTTGAACCGTTCATCGGCTTTTCGTCAGTATTGATTTAGACGGCAGCTCTCTTGCTGCTACGAATCCAATTCCACCGGGTCCCCAACAGGTGGTTTCCCCAGGATGCCAGTCACTATCGGGATCGTCGTCAGCACCCCGACGGCCAGGAGCGCCAATCCTGCTGCCTTCCGCTGATCCTTATTGAGCCGATCCGAAATTAGCAGGCCGACGCCAACGCCAAGGGCAACACGAGTTCCGGCAATCAACATGATCTCCGGGACTGTAAGAGCTTTCTCTGTGAGTGCCATATGGTTCCAGGGTCGCATGGATGCCGGGTATCGGGAAGGCGCTTGTTTCATCTACCCAGTGCGAAGTCCTTGCTCGTTGTTCCGCTATGTTATGCTTCCATCTTTCCGACGTGACTGAAAGGAGCGCTTTATGAAAGCGACGAAGGCTCTCAAGCGACTAATCAAGATCGAAACTTTGCTAACGGATGTGGCGGAACGGTTCAAAGGTTCGCCCCAAATACGAAAGGCGCTTCAAGATACGAGGGCTGCTTTGGCTCGGATAAAGGTGGCAGTGAATTCGCAGGCTTCCGCTGAGAAAGCGAAGGCATCCAAGGTACGTTCAAAGGAGTCGCCGGAAGCGTCCAAAGGGAAACTCAGTGCGGCAGGCAAAATGGCGGTTCAGGAAGGGGTGAAAGTGGCAGCAAATTCAGCCCAATCGAAAGAGAACGCCGCACCCGCTCGAAAGAAAGCTACCGCCAAAACGATTGCCGTAAGGGCGACCACAGCTAAGGCGGCGAGAAAACGTGCGCCCATCAAGAAGGCTGCGAAGAAAGACGCAACGCCCAAGGAGACGGCCCAGGCCCCGGCAGAGATTCCGACTATTGTCGAGACAGACCCGGCCACTTTGGAAACCGCTTCAGCAACCGTAGAGACGGCTCCCGTTGCGGTGGAGACTGCCGGGGCCACCGTGGACACTGCTCAGGCTGATGTTGAGGTCCAAACGGAACCTGTCGCTCAAATGTCAGTGGGTCAGTAGAAAAGGGCCGTCGCCGCAGGAGAATGCATGAATCCAAATATTCGTAACGCCATCCTTTGGCTGATTGTGATGTGCATAGCAGTGCTGGTCTGGGCCGCTTTACGCTCCAGTCATGCGTAAGCACGTCTACGTCAATTCGTGGGTTGAACATCGTTCCATCAACGAGTGACCGTAGATGCCTGTCGGGAACCCTACGATTGTGCTCGAAATTTGGATCGCCGTAAGACGACGATCTATTCAGACTTGCTGCTGTTTTTAGCGCCCACCGGGAAAGAATCCGGCACTCTTCTTCGCTGAGAGAATCGAACGATCTTGACTCTTCGATAAGGGCGATGAGAATCGTCTGGACCTCGACCTCTAGCCTACTCATCCATCCACTATTACAGCCAAAACAAACGCCTCCAGCTTCGAACGCCTTGAAGGGGTGAGGATTTCTGGCACTGATAGTCGTATGGTCGCTTGTCCTGACGGTGATCGGCATTACAGGAAGCGTCTCGATCTTCAGGTATTTCAATAGCCACCTGGGAATAATGTGCTCTTTGGTTGATGCTGCCTGTTTGTCAACGGAGCGATATTTGAATTCTCTGCCGCAGAAAAAACAAGTGCCCTTAGGAGTCCATAGATTGTTGACGGTCATACTTTCGGTTACGCTCTCTTTTGAGTATAGGCGAACATGGGGCGAATATGCTAATATGGCGTCGTGAGCGTGAAGAACTGCGTCGTCTCCTTCAGGACACAGAAGGCTTCCGCCATTGCGTGGAGGTTGACGCAGAGTCGCTGAATGAAGCCATCGCCCTGGCAGTGAAGAGTTTCCACGAACACGACTGTGCGCCAGGGATCATGCAGGAGCTTGAAGTGGCCGTGAGGACGCCAGTCGTCACGCACACTACAAATTTGAAGCGGGTCAAGGATTGGACCGGGACAAGTGCCAAGAGTCCCAAAGAAGCGGCACAAAAATTTCGGGTGAAAGAGTTGCTTTCGGCCCTGGGGGATCGAGTTTGAAATGCAGATGTGGGATTATCACGACTTCTCAGTGGTGGCCCGTACGATCAGACGGTACAATTTAGGCCCACAGCAGAAAACCTTTCTTAATGAACTGCTACAGACAAGTGCCAGCAGAACCATCACTCTGCCTGCTGGTCATTTGCTGTGGAGGGCGCAGCTAAGTTGTGAAGCTTTTGAGAGCGTGCTTGTCAACAATCTTGTCGAGTATCGGAGGATTCCCCACTCGATAAGTCGAATGAAACCGCATCCCGACAAGGCTAGAGAAGGCCGAGCTAATCCGAAAGGAATTCCGTGCCTCTACTGTTCAACTGATCGAGAAACTGCAATGAGTGAAGTACGCCCGTGGATTGGTTCTTTAGTGACAGTAGCGGAGTTCCTGCTAAAAAAAGAGTTGAAGCTCGTCGATTTCACTGCCGACCCTCTAACTATCGAGTTGATGCAATCATCCATCCCGTCCTATCTCGAACGCAAACAAGTCGCCGGTGAGGAGCATGAGAAACTGTCGTGGGCATGGGTCAATGAAGCGTTTGCGGAGCCTGTTTCGGAAAGCGATGATACAGCGGACTACATACCCACTCAAATCATCGCCGAGGCGTTCCGGCTTGCCGATTTCGACGGTATCCAATACGGAAGTAAGGTTGGTCAGGGAATCACTGTGGCAATTTTCGACCCAGAAAACACAGAAGTGGTCAGCCGTTGTATTTGTGAGGTGACGCAACGGCAACTGACGTTTAGAGACATGACTACCGTGCATAACGAGCCGACTCATCCCTCTCCCGTGATAGAAGAACCCCTATAGCTAGGACGTTGGGAGAAACCAGAATCTTCATAATTTTCCAGGCGTGATTGCGGAGGCACTCGTCCCGCTAAAGAAGCCGTCGTAGCTGGAGTAAGGGAATATACTCGTAGGAACCCATGAAGCCATCCGACCTACAGCCGATCATCGATGCTGTCAACCGACTTGCTCCCTCGTGGAAAGATCAATTGTGGGAGCACGCTAATACAATCGTTGTCGGCCTCACCTTCTTGGTGTTGATTTGGTATACGTGGGAGACTTACCGGCTTCGAAAGACTGCCCAACAGCAAATCACGGAAACAGACAAGTTGCTGGCGGAAGCGCAGAGCCAAAACAAAATATCGCAGGACCAGAACAGCATCACTGCAAAACTCCTGGCCGAATCGCAGGCGCAAACCGAACTCTCAATTCAGCCTATGTTTGCTCTCCATACCAGTGAGATCGTGCGTGGCATTGAACCCGAACTCGTACTGACGAACGTCGGCAGGGGTCCCGGCTACAATATCACCGTTGTTTGTCTCGCAGGAGACAACAAGAGATTCCACATCCACATGCAAAACAATGTCATGAAGCCCGGTGATAGGGAACATCTTTCGTTTTCATTGTACGAGAACAAGGAACTCAAAGAGAAGATATTTTGGGTCTCAAGGCTATCGCAAGAAATGGAAACGAAAGATATACCCAATCCTCTTCGTCTGTATGTAAGGTGTGACGATCTACGGATGAACTTCTATGAATTCTGGTTTGACTTCGAAGTAAGTGACGGCAACTCGCTGATTACTTTCCTGAAGCTGGACAACCATCGCAAGAGGGCGTGACCGTCTGGAGCCATCGGAAGGCTGGTTCGATGCGTGGAGGCCAGTCTATCCCAAAGATAAGCAACTTCGTGGGACTGTCTTTTTGGCCGGAAAAGGCGGATCAAGAAATAAGCTTCGTCCAGAAGGACTGAAGAGCCGTGGCCGCTCCGCCTAAAATCTGGTGCACTTGCTCAGGAGAAATCAGGAAGTTAGTGAGGATGTTGACCAAGTCACCATAGAAGAGCATGAGCCAATCCTTGCGTCCCATCCTGGTGGAAGCCTGACGCATATAGGCGAATTGATTGTCAATGATCGCCGCTTGCCGCATTTCGGATTGCTCCATAGATCCTATCTCTTTCCTGAGATCGTCTAGGACGTTTCCAATCAGTCGAAGTTCATTTTCATTGAAGAGTGTGTTCTCAACTTCGTCCGCCAACGCAGCATTGGCAAGTTCCCGTTCCGGTCCTATACTTGCCCAAAGGTCGGGAGCGTCAACCTCTTGTCGAAGTTCGGCCAACCACTCCCGCAGTGCAGATTCTTTTGCAGCCCACGAATGGAAGCCCGATTCAAACACTGTTTTCTGTTGACGGCCTGGGGAATAGTGTACGCTATGCTCACCGAAGATAAAATAGTATTTTGTTGGCTGATGAGAAATCCGGGATCGTATCATCGCACCGTCCAAATAAGATAGTTCCTGTGTACCTCCGAGATAAAGGTTGTTGGATCAAAGCCATGATGTTGAACTGCTGCCAAGACAGCATTCTTCTCCCGCCTATTCAAAGTTGCGTCCGTGGGCATCACACAATGACCATTTCCTTATCGCCACTTATCAGATCAAGCCGTGTTACGATTCGACTAAATGGCTACAGAACATATCCTTGCCCTGTTGATTGAGGAGCGTCACAAACTCCAAGCTGCAATTGAAGCTCTTCAAGGACCGACAAAACGCCGGGGACGACCACCAGCAAGGACTGCCAAAGCCGCACCAGCCGACTACGATGACCCGACGATGCCGGATTGGGTGAAACCGAAATCCGCCTTGGCGAAGACCGCACCGAAGAAGAAGAGGCGCTGGAAATTCAGCGCTGCTCAAAGGGAAGCCGCCTCGGAAAGGATGCGTCTCCGGTGGGCTGCGAAGAAGAAGGCCGAAGTGAAGGCGGCGCCGAAAGCAGCAGGCAAGGCGAAGAAGACCGTCAAGACAACTTAACCCACTTGCAGGTATGGCGACGAGCAAGCCAAGTCCGTCGATCTACCAACTAAAGATCACACTAACCGGGATTGACCCACCGATTTGGCGACAGATTGAGGTTCCCAGTTCGATCAAGCTGTGCTGCCTTCACACCGCATTCCAAGTGGTCATGGGCTGGACGGATTCACACCTTCACCAGTTCGAGAAAGACGGCAAGAAATGGGGCATCGTCCAGTTGCAAGAAGAGAACGTTCTTGACGACGGCGATGTCATGCTTGCCGAAGTGCTGACGACAGAAGGTGAAACTATGGTGTATCTATACGACTTCGGTGACTACTGGCGGCATGAAGTCTTTCTGGAAAAGATCGTCCTGGCAGGAGATGCTGCAAAGGCTCCAATGTGCTTTGGCGGCGAAAGAAGATGCCCGGTCGAAGATGTGGGCGGTGTCAGGGGCTACCAGCACTTTCTGGAAGTCATCTTAAATCCGAAGGACGAACAGTACGCACAATTCGTCCGATGGGCTGGCGGTCACTTCATCGACGAATTCGATCTGAAGGCCGTGAACAAAAAGCTCTCACGGATGAAGTGGCCTGTGAAACATAAGCGCTGAAGTGAAGCTTTGTCCAGACGCCTTTTCTAGTCCCCAAAGCAGAAGACCACCCGAATATGGTTCGGCTCCCCAAGGGTTTTCATTGTAGCCAAGGCACCAAAGTAATCCCGCCCCAAAAACTCTGGATAACTTTGGTGGACTCCCTCACCCTCCTGGGCCAACGCAGCGCCATCCTTGCCTCGTTGTATTCGACGATTCCAAAACACCTTCTCGTAGTCAAAGCTCAGAAGTTCCGAGAGAAGGAACCACGAGTATGAATGGAAATGGTGGATGAGTGTTTCTGTATTTTGAATGTGAAGATCGGCCACAACTTCCAGTTCGTCGATCACCGAACATCCACCCGTCAGATCGCAACCGACTGGGAGGCCACGAGGAAGGTCTAGCGGCTCACAATTGGCATAGTTGCGAACCCCGGCAAGAAACCCGAACAGGCCGTAGTCCCGACTGCGAAACGGAGCGGAAACGAAAGCCTTGCCGTAGTGACCCTTTTCCCAATCATCTGCGGGAAAGGCGTCTCGCACTGCACGCCACTTGTTTGTCTGGGGATCGTAAATCTCGACCCAACTGAAGATGTCACATCCCACGATTCACGTCGCTGTTCAAAGAACTTCCCGCACGATCCTGGCAAGCACACCGCCAGCGATTAACTGACCGGGCTGCGAATTGATGGGCAAGGAACGGTGAGCTAGAGCGTGTGTTCTGGGAGTTGCTTGCCATGAACCGAATCATCACTATTTCTTCACTGCGCCCGGAAACCTGCTGTTGACTGACCGATTTGTTTCGTATGCTGCGATATTTTGTCGAAGCCGCTGATGAGCTTCAACCGGAAACGGATGTTCTCTCCACTCTCGCAAGTACCCGTCCAAACCCCACTTGTCGAGCAAGCGTTGAAGCTCTTGATCCACTTGGTTAGCGAAGTCGAGAAGCTTTGCTTTACCGGAGAACATCACTTTGTCAAGTACAAGCTGCCCCTCGTAACGGTCTGGATGCGTCCTGACCTCATTCCACCATTCCACCCGAAGTTCAACAAAGTCTCCAGTCCGTAATAGAAGCCATTTCGCTTCGCCAGGTTCTTCCAACCAGATGCACTCGGCGGATTCAGTCGTAAACAGGCTTTGGATGGCGTCTACAAGATCACGAAGCGCATCACACAGGTATGACGCCGGAATTATGGCAGAGTTCGTACCGTCACTCAAGTAGGCGTCTGCCCAACCCGCATGTTCAAGCTCGTACCGAAACGAAATCATCCGATCTCAGCATCTCACTTCATGCATTGCCTTGCAGGTGAAGCGTACCACCTCACCGCTCCTTGGCTTTCTCGATCACTTCACCAGCGTGCGGCTCGACATTCAGATTGCTTCTTGATCGGGAGCGATAGACGACGAAAGCACTCACCAGGGCGGCGACGACAAGGAGCCAGAGCAGAGAGCGTTTCATGCGGACCAATACCACAAACGCATCACGGCTTGCCGTAAGGGTTTCTGCCGCATGATACGGTATCCAAAATCTTGTCGAAGTAGTCAGCAGCTTTCGCTGGAACATCTCGGTAGTCAGCGAACCCGAAAGCGATTCCGATGTGACGCCATCGGTGCCCATCCACGGTTGAACCACGCCAATCCGTGCCCACTTCTGACCCTTCACAAACCAGATTTCGAGCCGTCCACTTGATCGCCGGGTTCTGAAGATCGTCAGGGGAGTATCCGCCAATAAGCCCTCCATACATGAACTTGAGCCAAAGGTTGTCCACGGTTGGGCCGTAACGGACGTAGTACCCACCGTAGTCCGTGTCATAAAACTTCGTGGTGTGGGCGAAGAGTGGCACATGAAACTCCACTGTTTCCCCATTGAACCTGATAGTGTGTCCGCTTCGATGAGCATCTTTGTACGGCGTGAGCTTGACAGGCTCACCTGTCGTGACCTCACCGAACCCCTTATACGAAGCCACAGCGAAGACGACGGCGAAAAGGGCAATACGAATCGCACTGTGCATTCAGGGCCATTCTATCGCCGTCTCAATCGAAAGGTGTGGACGGGGATCATTCGCTGTAAAATCATTGGCGTGATTGCGATTCTCAAAGCAGCCGTCGTTGTGTTGTTCGCTGCGCTCTTCGCTTCGGCGCAGGGAACCGGAGCTTCAAAATCACAACGTGAAGATCCACCACGGTTTGAAGACTATCCGGTTATGGAGGACTTCAAAGGACCGCCAGCCGCTCCCGTTATCTTGATGCCCGAAGAACGCAAATTTCAGACGAAGATTCGTGAAGGCGTCACCAAGGGATATGGAGTTGAAGGACCGGACGGTAAGGAGAGGCCCGGTCCCAACTTTGCTGGTCACTACTACCTCGTCACATGGGGATGTGGTTCACCTTGCTTGATGGCAGCAATTGTTGATGGTCGAACAGGTCGTGTCCATCCACCGCCGTTCCATCATGGTCCGGGAAATAGTTTCTTCCAGGTTTCGTGGGCTTTCCCATCGATGCCCCCGATGGATTATCGCCTGAATAGCCGCCTGTTGATTGCCAACATTTGCGAGACGACTACAGAAGATCGTTCCGGCGGTCAGATCAGTTATCAAAGCCACAGATGTGGTCCCCACTACTTCGTAATGGGCGAAGTTGGTCTGACGTTGATTCACCGGGTACTGGAATGAGAACATCGAGCAGGCTTCTGCTTTCGATATTGTTATTCGTACCCGTGCTGATCTCATCGCCGCAATCGGCGGTGAGTCCTTCGGTCAAATCGAATCAGACACCCCGCTTCCAGGACTACCCGGTCGCCGAGATGTTCACCGGGACGCAGCGACTCCGATCCTCGCCACTCCTGAACAGAGAATGTACCGCACCCGAATCCGAAACGGCGTACTCAAAGGCGAGGGCGTGGTTGCCGACGGTGAATCACTCAGACCACTGACGAAGCCGGGAACCAACTTCGCCGGAAGATATGTGGTCATCATTTGGGGCTGTGGCTCTCAGTGCGTGACGATGGCTTTTGCTGATGCAGCGACCGGGAAAATTTACGATCCGCCCTTGTCCGGTGCGGGTTCAGAATTGTACGTTCCGCTGGACAATCTGAGCAACATGGAAACCGGGTATCGGCGGGACAGCAGCTTGATGGTTCTTCGGAATGCCTGCCGGGACTTCAAGGACCGGAAGACGTGTGGCACCTACTACTTCAACTGGAAAGACAACCACTTCGATCTGGTGAAGTTCGTGTTCGTGGACCCGGTCAAAAGGCAGTGATTCTTGGGGCCTTGGGGCAGCACGAAACGACGGCAAGCGTTTTGCCCTCACGATCCGGTTTACGAACAAGGGTCCCTCACATCGGAGTATGCATCCCGCAAGCTGTTGCAACAATATAGAATTGTGAGTTCGAGGTCGATGAATGGGAAGGAACTCTCGGTGGCTGCGTACAACGACAACGACATCAAAGCTCTTATCGGTTGTGCTAAGGACATCTCCGAACCTCCGAAAAAAGACATGAGACTTGTCGGTGCCGATTGGCGGAACGAAATGAAGTTGGTTGCATCTAACGATGCAGCAGGGGAATTCACAGTGTTCATGAGGCAGAGCGAGGATTTCCCGGAGAACTTCTCTATCGGGCTTGTTTTTCATCCCAATGACGGGAGGGGTGAAATCACATTGTTGCGTTGCAACGGTCAGCATGGGGTTTACAATGGAGGGTCTGGAGATGCCAACCACCCACACTGGGACTACCATATTCACACGGCAAGTGAGATCGCACAGGATGTCGGGGAAAGGGCGGAGAAAATCGCTGAGAAGACCGTCGAGTACGCCTCCTTTGACGAAGCTCTTCAGTACTTCGTGAAGGTGGTCAACCTGAACCAGAAGGACTACGATAAGTACTTCTTCAAGAGCAAGCAACCCAGGCTATTTGTATGAGCGATCAAATGGAAGTTCTAGAAACCCTGAGGGCCGGATTCAACCGCCATGTCACGTTTCGGGAGAAGCGTCCTGGTATCGTGCAAGTGCTTGCGCCTCTCTACCATGAGGATGGCGACATGATCGACATCTTCGTTGATTTGCCGAAGAGTCAAGCTGATCCGATTCGCATCTCCGATCACGGCCTGACGTTGATGCGATTGTCCTATACCTACGATGTTGACACGCCGACTAAGCGTCGCATCTTTGATCGAATACTTTCAGAGAACGGGGTGTCGGAAGATCGGGGCCGTCTCTACATCAATACGAATTCAGAGCATCTTTACCCCGTCATCCTTCAGTTCGCCCAGACAATCGCAAAGGTAAGCAACATGCAGGCGTTCAAAAGGGAGGTCATCCAAAACATGTTCTACGAAAGTTTAGGAGACTTCGTTAAGGGCACGCTCATCGGCTATCATCCCGCAGACCACTATGTGCCAATTCCAGACCGAGACGATCTCGAAGTGGATTGGCGTTTCCCGGTTCACCCTCGTGAAATTTTTCTGTATGGTGTGAAGGACAGTGCAAAAGCCAGATTAGCGGCGTTGACGTGTCGAGAGTTTCAGATCCTTAGGGTTCCGTTCCGAAGCGTCATCGTCCACGAGGACTTCGAGAACGGCTTGAGCAAGAAGGATCAGACACGCATTACAAACGCCGCCGACAAGCAATTCACGTCTCTGGCCGACTTTAAGTCGAACGCAGAGGAATACTTCCATAGGGAGGTCAGCAACCCTCCTGTGCTCCATTAAAGCCTTGGGCGAACAAAGGTTTGGGCACGCCGTCGAAATGGACGCTGAAAGCCTATACGAAGCGGCGGCGATGGCGGCACAGAGCTTTGCTACTCATGGATTCCCGCCAGCACCCGGCACTGAAATGGAAATCGAAGTGAAGGCTCCCGCTCTGACCCACACGGTCACCATGAAGCGTGTTCAAGCCTGGGTTTTCAGCAGTGCGAAGAGTCCCAAGGATCGGGTGCTCAAGGAACGGTTGAAAGAGATGCTGGCGGGGTTGCCCACCATCTAACCATCCCGGCGACGGCGACCGATCTTCATTGTTCATTCCAAGTTCGGTTGTTTTGACAAACTGCCATTAGTCTTCTTGTCGAACTGGTAAAGCACCCTGTCCACCGTACCGAAATTCAGCCCTTTGGAATCGCAGAGAAGACGGAGACCGTCAAGGTAGGCGAAGTAGACCTCGATCTTTTTCTTCACCGGGGTTTTCGTGTGCATTTTGTAATCCCGTCCATAAACCGCCCGGTAAGCATGACGGTCGATGATCTGGAACACTGCCGGGTTTCTAAATCGGAGAAACGTGGAGGCCATCGGGAGATCAACACCGTGGGTTGGGAGAAGTTCTTCTAGGACCGACCTTGCTTTGCCGTGCTCCCCTGGCTTCAGTCCACGAAAGCCGTCGATACGGTGAAGTTGATCCTGGTCCAGCGATACGTAGCGATTCACTTTCCACAGCACGATCTCGTTGAGCAATTCGGGCGTGAAGTCCGCACCAATGAGATTGTCCAGCATCGGCGTGAGCCTCGGTTGGTAGTTGTACTTGTCCAGGAACCTGGAAAGTTCGCCGGGAAAATCGCTGGCTTTGGTTGGTGGCGGCATGTTCACTTTCCGATTCCCAGTGTGCGTCTCGCCTGTGCTCTATCGGGATCGGAGAACAATTGGGAAGCATGATCGAGCACGATGCGTTCTAGGCTCAAGCCACCTTGTTCGTCCAGCCTTTTTCCGTTCGCACAGTGTTCTCCCCACAGGAGCCGCTGAACGTACTCGACCAACTTCTGATCGGAGGTCGAATGCCTACGCCAATTCCCAAGGCGTGGGGCAGCGAGATGACCCAAGAGCTTTTCAGTGTCGTCCTGGCATTGCTGAAGAAGGGCGATGAGGTCCGTCACTGCACAACATCGTAACAAGGCGAAGTGCATGGTTCACATAAGATAAACAGCGACGAATAGTTCGGACTGCCGGATATCGGACTAAAGTGGTAGCCTAAGACCCATTTCCGTCATGGCATCTGGAAAGAAACAGCACTATGTTCCACAGTTCTACCAGAAGGGCTTCGCCAACTCTGAGGAGATGTTGTGGGTCTACGACAGAAAGATGCAGGCCTACCGCTTCCTGCATCCAAAAAGCATCTGCGTAGAGGATGATCTCTATTCCATACGACCGAAGGATGGGCCTACGAACCGGGCAATTGAAACGAAGGTCTTACACCGAATCGAGGGTACGGCGGCTACAGCCATCAAGAGCGCTGTTTCGGTTGAAAACATAACCGAGAATCACATTGAGATCATCGCCTACTTCATCGGCCTACAATTCACAAGACTGCCTACCTTTATGCGAATGGTATTAGGCAGCTACCAGAAATACCTCGACGAGTTCGCCAGAGTGAACTTCACAGACGTAAACAGAACCGCCAAAATCTTGGAACGCTACCAGAGGGATACGGGCGATCAATCTGAAATGTCGGCTGAGACGATGACCGACATGATTGTGAATAAGAAGGTGACAATAGGTCCCACAGAGATGTCGTTTCTTCAGCAGATGTTCCGGCACGCCGAAGTGTGTGCAAAACGACTCCATGAATCTTCGTGGACATTTCTTGAGGCTCCAGGAAGTAGTGGTTTTGTGGTTTGCGACCGTCCGTTCGTATCCGTTCCACCGGAAGGGGTTCGATTTCCAACACTCAGCTATGGCACTCCGGGGGTTGTGAACTACTTTCCGTTATCAAAACGATTCTGTCTGCGATTTGAACACGACAAGGAAGGCTTATCATTCCAGAACCTTGACTCGGCACAGGTACGAACAATCAACTTGAACATCGCTGCGAACTCCGAACGCTTCGTTATGGGATCATCCGAGGCGCAGCTACGTTCCATCGTTGAATGAAGTCGCTCAGTGGAAATGGAGCCAGAGGAGCGGTTTGCCGTCGATGTAGTCAAGGCAGATAAAGACCAGTCGCTCGTGCGTTTTTCTATATTTCCAGGACGATATTTTTACTAGGCGTCCTTAAAACGTCCCTCTGTCCTTCATCTCGCCAAAATCGGCAATGCCCTGGCCCGGAGTTTGGCGTCCCTCCGCAGTCCTGACAGAACAGGAAAGAACTCACTTCGGGCGTTCTGTTCCAAGTTCAGCGGCAAGTGCAGTATTTGAGATCAGCTTTTCTTCCAGCTTCCAGGGCTCTTCAATCGCTTTCCAGGCCACTCGTGCGTTCTCGCCCATCCACTCTGAAAGACGTTGTTCACCCGAAGAAAACGTAAGCCGAGTTCCGCTTCCGACCCGGCGCAACTCGATGCCTAATTCATCGGCCAGGACTACTCGACGGCACCATGAAGAACGCTCCGTGTCTGTCCCGCAGTTCCGTAGGTGATGCTGTGAACCTTCAAGTTGGAGTAGGATTTGCCATCATGAGTTCGAGGGTTGATCCCGGCCCAGACGGACGTTTTCTGGTTGTGATTTCATCGGTCGAACATGAGCCTACTTCAACTACGAAAGAACCGCCGTACTTGTTGAACTGAAATGTGAGCAGATGAATCGCAGTGTCGGTTGAACGGCGGAAATGCGGGAACGAATCGCTGAACCCTTTGGTCCGCAAGACGGGACCACGAGTTCTCGCAACGCTGCGATCATCCTGTCCCGTTCGACTGAAATGCGAAGCTCCTCGGAATGATCGTAGCAAGGGCCGGATCGGTGAGCGTCAATCACTTATCACCACATCGTTCTGGGTTTGGGAGCAATCACGATGCGAGGTACGCCGTCTTTGTCATTAGCGGGTTCGCTTCTCTTTTCCGCTAGTCTTCTATCAGATGGGTTAGGGGCAAGGTGACGCTTGCGGTCGCCAGTCGGTCGCCGTTTCTGCTCTCGATTCGGACATTTGCTCGAACTAGCCAAGGCCAAAGCGTGGCGGGGTCCTCGCCGAAGAAGTTTATGAGAGGCTGAAGATCGAACCCAGGTATTCTTTGGAACCGTGTCTCCCCTCTTTGTAGCCACTTTATGTTCGTCAGTTTTACTTCGTCATCTGGGCCTGGGCCACTCCACGAGACCGAAGTAGGCAACTTGTCAAGATCAGCAATTCCGTATTGGCTCGTGGGTGCGATTAGCGAATCCATCGTGGTCAAGGCAATCACGTCAGTCGAAGGACCAACATTCTGGATCTCGACCAGCATGTCCAGCATCGTCGGGTGCGGTGAGCCAGGGCGATCTCGCCAGCCTTCTACTTTCCGGCATGGAGCGGGTGAAGCGGCGAAATCTCGAACGCCTATCGACTCACACAATTCGATGGATCGAACATTGATGCATAATCCTTTAGGACACTGTTCTGGGGACTCCTCTACTAGCTGGAACGGCATTGAGAAGAATGCCCTTCGCTTTTCCGGGCTGTTGTCGAAGGCGGAAAAGGCTACGAGGCGAACCCAGTCGCCAATTTTGCCTTCATAAGCGACGATTTTTGGCTCTGTGTAGAAGGACATCAGCGGCCATAATCTTCTGCGGACAATGCGACCTTCCAAACATTTCAAGGGCCACTCCGGGTGAACCGTGCGCCAACCGATCCCCAGTGGAACCTGTATCTGAGACGGTGAAACCGGAATCGCCCGACCCCGACTGTCGCTTGGAACACAGGCTTCCACGGAATCCGGCACCACACTAAAATTTGTGACAGCAGCGTACTGAACGTGGCTGATGCCGAGTCTCTTGTTTTCGAGTTCATCCGACAACACATCAATGTGCCAGCCATAAGCGAACCAATGGCCGAATTTCGAGTGGTGCCGAACTTCAAGTGTGAAAATGCCCCCGATCAATAAGGCGACGACGACCGTACCCCAAAAGGGTCTGCTCATTCTGTCGCCATTGTATACGTTTACAACAATACGAAGACTTGATGTCCACACCTAGCACAGAACCTCGCCTTGGCCGTCCGCAACGGTTTCCCGCTGTTGGAGCAGGGTGGACCGTACAACGAAATTGCGTGATGGAAGAAGGCATTGATGTTCGTCTCGTGAAACCCGGTGATCCGTTCGTACTCTCGCAGGATGGGTCCGAACTCACGCTCACGCAAGTCGCCAGTCCCGGTTCCCTTCAGCGAAAGCGCTCGCTTATACTCCTCCTCTTCCAGCATCGGAACTTCCGTTTTGCAACGCCAGCACCAGTGAATCTTCATGGTTACCTCTCCGGGCAGGAATCGGCGTTGGAACCCGGAAGTCCTCGGATCGAAGGTCACTGTTCGTACCGGGCCCGCAGCCGTAACAGCATTTCCGACCGCCCTACCTGGGTTTGCCCATTTCCAAGCTGTGGGGTATCTGACTGGGCGCACAGAATGGCCCTGGTTTTCGCAGGTTTCTGTACTCTGAGTCAGTCAGGCTTATACGTTGCCGAAGAGCCTGTTGCGCCTTCCGAAGTACCTGTGACGAATAGTAACCGCAGACCGGAAAACTCCACACTTCGCCAGTTGCCCGTTCAACGGCGAAGTTGCCAACTGTACCGCTACCGACCGGATTGTCGTATCGGGCGCTCACTTCATAAAAATTGGCGAATTCAGCCCTGATGTCCGAGACCGTGATCACGAATCCCGGCAACTTGTTCCACCCATCCGATCTCAGCATTGTGTCCACGAGTTCAGAGGCTTCTTTCGCAGTGATCTTGCGTTCTGCCCCCTTCAGTCCGGTTCCCCAGAATAAAGCGGCAATGACGACAAGGCGAATCGTGTTGTGCATCCACGGCCATTCTAACTGGAGCGTCGGATGATGTGCTCCTCCGGTCGGACGACGACCCGTTCGCAAACCCAGGAATCCGCCTCACAATTCGTGATCGAAACATAGTTGAACATCCGTAATCAATGGCGACGACTGCAAGACAGACTGGAGAACTTGAACAGCCTGTGGGTCGATGTCATTGCGCCTTCCAGCGAGAGAACCCAGGAGTCCTGCTGTGCGTTCAATCCAGCATAGCCACTCGCTTTCGCCATCGTCAGAGATTGGGCGATGGCCTATCACAGCGTCGTGTTTTACACCTTCCACTTCAAAAGTGAAATACCATCCGAAATCTTCTTGCCCCGGCTCACCGACAGTACTGTAGCCCTTTGAGCGCAACTCAACCATCAGCCACCGAGCGAGATCGTCTCCGAAGCAACACTCGTTGATGAAGTACTCCTTGGGTTCGGACGTGTTGAACGCAGTGCTCCTGAAGACCAGACAAGTTTTGGCGCTCTGTTTCATTTGTTTTTCTGGTAAGCAATCCGATCAATCGGCTCAACGAAGGGCGGCACGTCCACCCGAAGCTCTTTCAACAACTGCATTGCCAACTTTGGTTCACCCGGCACGTTCGACGCTAGTCTTCTGGCTCATTCGCTTGCTCCGTCGTCGTTAGGAGCATACTTGGGCAGTCCACAATGGACGCACTTAGGAGCAAGAAGACCTTTGTTTTGCCATCCTGTTCCTGAGAAGCACTTCCCACATTTCGGGCAAGGCCAACTGAGAAGGCGAGTTCCGGCGATGTAAAACATTGCCATCCAAACCAGAGCGAGGATGAAGGCCGGATCGAAAGTCCCGAATACCCTTTTGGTCAGCTTAGCGAAAGCGTCACATATTGGGACGTAGCCAAGGAAAGCCAAAACGAAGAGGACTCTGCGCTTCTTGTAACGGCTCCAACTTGCCCTATAGTCACTTGTGGGCTTACGGTGCCTGACCGATTGTCTCACCATCGCATGTATTGTACGACTAGCCGCTTCCGATTTCTGTCGTCGTCACGTCCGCCTCATCTTGGTCACCGCTGTAGGATAAAACGTTGACCGGGGCCTTCCGCTTCATAGAAAGCCAGCCGACCCGGAATGCACGACAGCACCGTACCCATCCCGTAGCCGATGCAAGCTGTCAATGCTTCGTCTAACTTCATTTCTTTCGTATCAAGTTCGTTCCACTCCGAGAACACGTAGCATGTCTCTGGAGCACCAGCTTGTAACAGCATCTTCCCAATTGCCTTCGCACCGCCATTCTCAATCCGACACAAGAAACGTGGGTCCCAATGGGAGAAATGCCCCAGTTGACGCCGCCACTTGTCTCTGCCTCCTTAACCTTCAAGCATGGATAGATATCGGCTCCTACGTTGAGGAAGAACAAACGCCGTGGCTAGGACCTTCTCAATTTCCATGCTGCTTCCAATCGACGAAGCTGGTGGAGTCGATACCTCTTGGCCGCATGTGTATTGTGAGTGCTCGATTGCCGACGATGCCTCCTGACGGCCAAGATTGATCGGCGACAATTAGAACTCCCGGCCGACGACAATTAGAATTCCCAGTCAGCGACAACTATCAACGACCATCGAAGCTTGCGCCTTTGGGCGCGGCGGAGATGGTAACCGACGCACAAGTCAGGAGGTTGAAGAAGTTGTCGAAAACAGAGACGAAAGAACTGGCGGCCGCCAAGGCTGGCATGGACGTGAAGACGGCGAGGAAGTATCTGGCCGACGGCAGATTGCCGAGTGAGGCGAAGCCGGAGCGAAACTGGCGCACCCGCGAAGACCCCTTTGAACGGGTCTGGGATGAGATCCGCGAACAGATCCGGACCAATCCGGGTCTGGAGGCCAAGACGATCTTCGAGGCGCTGCAGCGCCAACGCCCTGGCGAATTTACCGACGGTCAGTTGCGTACTTTGCAGCGGCGGATCAAGCGATGGCGCGCGACGGAAGGGCCAGGCCAGGAGGTTTTCTTCGCCCAGCAGCATGTGCCGGGACGGCTGGGGCAGTCCGACTTCACCAGCATGAACGAGGTCGGCGTGACCATCGGCGGGCAAAGGTTTCCGCACCTGCTGTATCACTTCGTGCTGACGTACTCGAACTGGGAAGACGTCACGATCTGCTTCTCGGAGAGCTTCGAGAGTTTGAGCGAAGGATTGCAGAACGCGCTGTGGGAGTTGGGCGGCGCGCCGCTCGCGCACCGGACCGATCGCATGTCGACGGCGGTGAACAACATGACCGACGAGAAAGAGTTCACCACGCGGTATGAAGCGCTGCTGCGGCACTACCGGATGGAAGGGCAGAAGATCCAGGCGCGCAAAGCCAACGAGAATGGCGACATCGAGCAGCGGCATTACCGGTTGAAGCGAGCCGTTACGCAAGCGCTGCTATTGCGTGGAAGCAACGACTTTGCCGGCGTAGCAGAGTACAAGCAGTTTCTGCGCCAGTTGTTGATGCAACTCAATGCCGGACGCCGCGAACGATTGCAGGCGGAGATGCAGTATCTGAAGGCGCTACCGGAACGCCGGTTGGAAAGCCTGAAACGCGTGCGCGTGAAGGTGGATTCGGGCAGCTTGATCTACGCGGACCGGAACACCTACTCGGTGAACAGCCGCCTGATCGGCGAAGAAGTGGAAGCGAGGCTGGGTCTGGAGACGGTGGAGGTCTGGTACGCGGGCCGCCAGATGGAAGTGCTGCCGCGCTTGCGAGGCCGCGGCAAGCATCGCGTCGATTACCGTCACATTATCGATTGGCTGGTGCGCAAGCCGGGCGCGTTTGAAAACTACCGCTATCGGGAAGAGCTGTTTCCCAGCAGCCGCTTTCGCATGGCCTGGGACGCCTTGCGCGAACTCGTGCCTGCTCGCGCCAATAAGAGATATCTGGAAATCCTCCAACTGGCCGCGCTAGAGGGCGAAGCGCGTGTGGATGATGCGCTGCGCACGCTGCTGGAGCAGGGCGAGATCAGCGCGGGGAAGCTGAACAAGGAAACCATTCAGGCCATGCTGACGCTGGAATCCAACTTGCCGCCGGTGACACAAGTCGCCGTGGCCGAGGTATCGCTGGCGAGCTTCGACGATCTGTTAAGCAGCGGGGCGATGCAATGAGCAAACCCCGCAATGTCGCCACGGAGCTGAACGAATACCTGAAGGAACTTCACTTGCCTGCCATCCGGCGCTGCTTTGAAGAACGGGCTCGGCGGGCAACGCAGGAGACACTGAGCTACGAGCATTTTCTATTGGAGTTGGTGGAGCAAGAATGCCAGGAGCGCCGGGCCCATCGCATCGAGCGGTTGCTGCGCAGCTCGCGTTTGCCCCTGGACAAAACCCTCAGCAACTTCGACATGAAACGCCTGCCCGCCAAAGCAGCCCGGCAACTGAAAACGCTGGCTGACGGGGCGTTCCTGGACCGGCGCGAAAACGTGCTCGCGTTTGGCAATCCCGGCAGCGGTAAGACGCACTTGTTATCCGCGCTCGGTCAGGAACTGATTCGCCAGGGCCGCCGCGTGACGTTCACCACTTGCCAACGGCTGGTGCAGGATCTACTGCGGGCCAAGAAAGAACTCGAACTTACTCGCGCCATCAAAAAGCTGTCCTACTACGAAGCTCTGGTAATCGACGACATCGGCTACGTGCAACAGAGCCGCGAGGAAATGGAAGTGCTGTTCACGCTGCTGGCGGAACGTTACGAGCGCGGCAGTGTGCTCATCACCTCGAACCTTCCGTTCTCGAAATGGGAAGCGATTTTCAAGGACCCTATGACCACCGCCGCCGCCATCGACCGCCTGGTTCATCACAGCGTGATCGTCGAACTCAACGTCGCCAGCTACCGCGTAGAACAGGCCAAGCAAAAGAAGGGAGACGAATGAAAAGGAAAATGTCTTTTTTGTACTGGAGGCTCCGCCTCCAGACCTCCGGGATTTATCGCATTGGTGCCATCCCAGACGGCCGGCGGGGCGGGACAAGCCCGCCCCAGCCTGGTCTAGCCCCGGAGTCAGCGCTCAGGTTGCATCCCTGCAGAGCCTTACCCTCTGCTCCGGCCAGCACCAGAATACGGGCTCAGCTCAGCGTTGCAAAGAGTGTAGTTGTCGCTGATCGGGAGAAATAGTTGTCGTTGACTGGGAAAGATAGTTGACGCCGGACAGAAAGATTGGCTCACGAGTGGCAACTGCACGTATCTGAGGTCATTCAGACCGAAGGTCCCAAATTATTTGAGGCATTAGGGAAGCATTTCAAGAAGAACGCGGATGAGTTCAATTCCGCCTTCGGAGAGAATCGGCTGGGCTGTGATGTGTCCTTGCAGCGAATCAAGATTTCTATCAAGCGTGAAACTGAGGTCACACTTGCTCTGGAGCTGAAGGGGATTGTGATCTCCGCCGAACTGCGGGAAGTTGCCAGCTACAACGTTGACCAATCCGAGAAGTGGGGTATTCCATTCCAGGTTGACCGAGAGAGCAGGCTTTTAGTCGGGGGATCTGCCGACCTTGAGAAGTTAGCACAAGGCCTTCTAGACAGGACATTCAAGGGCATCTTTTCTTCGCGGCGCTAAATTGCGCCTTAATTGCCACCCCGATGCCCTTCATCGGCTACTGTTTTGGCCGGGATTTCGGGTGGTTGGGCTTTTTCAGCTTTGGCGGCTTTGGTTCCGGCTTGATCTTGAGGATGTCCGCTATTGCTTCCTCGAATTTCAGGGGGTGTAGGGATAACAGTTTGGACTGCTTCTTCATCGGAATCTCTCAATTCTAGAGGCAAGTTCTCTGGCTTAGGGGGTAGGAAAACAATACTGGTAATACCAAGGCGTTTTTGGCGCTGCGCAAAGCCTTCATCGGTCGTATAAAATACGCCGCATTGGTAACACATTGCTGTGGCTATATGAAACATGTCCCATCGTCTGCGTTTATTTTCTGCCGCCTTTTGTTGGTCGTCTAGGCTGCCGCTGCTGTCCAGCAACGCCGCTTCTAGTTTGGCGGTTGTCAGGGCGATATCCTGATTGATCCCTTCAATCATTGCGAATTTGTGAACCTTAGAATAGTTCGCGCTTGCGACCTTCCCCTTGCGGAAGTGATCTACGGAGACCTCTTCGATTGTAATGATCGAAGTATGGATTTTAGCTTTCTTTCTCTTTAGCTCTTTCAATAGGGCAAGAATTGAACCATCGATATCGTTGCCGCGAAAGATGTCGAGAAATACGCTCGAATCGAAATAGACGGCGTGGCTCACGATGGAAGTCGGCCTTCTTCATTTAGATCCCTGTCGCATCCGTAGAGTTCGTGATAAGCGCTCACCGTATCGCGGTCTAAGTCCCTTTCAATATGGGACGCCTCTAATTTGGGGCTAGCCGAATGGTAGTAGGTAGCGGTTCCAACGATTAGAACTCGCTGCGTGAAGAGAGAGCTGACTAGCGGCAAATCTTGCACTTTAAATTGAATTCTCCAGCGCTGACCATTGTCGGCATACAGTTCTCCCCAAAATGTATTTTTCCCATCATCCTCCATGGGCTTGTCCCGAAGCCGAAATAGCTTGCCATAAAGTCTTACATTGTTTTCCTCGAATGCCGGAACTCGAAGGCTGCGAAGGCTCTCGACCGCACGGTCTCCAAAGGTAGCTCTCCTAGTTGCTATCGACGCTATATTGGCCGCCACCAAAAGAGGCCTCGGGGCCTTGACCTCCAATTTGGTATTAGTCTTGCCCGTTTGGTTGATGAAGGCGATTCGATCGAGCCCTCGCACAACCCTTGCGCTTAATGTCTCAGAAGAAGCACTCTCTAGCGCGGGACGTTTTTTGGTTCCCAGGGTATTGACGGTTTGTATAACTTCGGTAGCGGCAAGTAAGCCAACTTCAACAAATCTAGTAATCGCAATCGTTGCGCGAACGCTGCCCTTTTTAAATGCGATACTATCTTCGGCTACTATTTCGATGCCAAAATCCGGGTGGGCCTCTTCATGCCCGCGCTCTCCTAGGATCCTCGCTCCAACATCGTTTATCATTGCCTCGATTTCCCGCAGCATTGCCAACACGTATCCGAGTGGCAGCCTATTACGATCAGCAAGGCCCCCCGTAAGATCAACAACCAAGAGAGGGTCGGTGGACGCCCTTAGGACAATTTTCTTTGGTGGAGCAATTAGCGTACGTTGACCAACCCTACTCTTCTTCCGGCGACGACTTTCGGGGCGACGAGTTTTGGTGCTCATACCTGCTTTTTAGGCCGTGGAATCAACCACGGCCTTCCCTTTTCTAGCTTGCCTTCCCGCATGAGTCCCGGTAGGTCAACCTCTTTCCCTCGGCTCCCTTCAGTGCCGCCTTAGCGCGGTCTACATCGGACGTACCACGCGCATTGTACCTGAAATCGAACTCCGTCAAGTAGCGATTCAGGTGTTGCCTGCTGACATGGTGATAAACGCCATTGATTCCGCGCTTCAGGGTTGCAAAGTATCCCTCGACCGTATTGGTCGAAATGCACACGCCGTTTTCATGGCGAACGTATTCCTTTGCGCTGTGGTTAACGGTATCGTGCTTTGCGCCCATGTCGATGTTCATCAGTACGGAACTACTGTCCGTCATAATATGGACGCCTTCGGCCAAGTATTCGCTCAGCACGGGACGAAGATTTTCGTGCGTGACGCGCGGCATATGAAACGAGCGCACTTTCCCGCCGCGCTGAACCAGCGAAAGAACCGGCTCTTTATCCTGGAATGGATCGAGTCCCTTCGTGTTCCGCACACGCTTAGAAAATACGCGCTTGCCGATCTTTACCTGATCCGGCCCGTTCGTCGGGTTGTTCCTCTGCCGACGTTTCCCGCCGATATACGCTTCGTCAATTTCTACAACGCCGTCGAGCTTTGATGATAAGGGCTCCTGCGTCATTGTGTACCGGATTCGATGAGCCATGAACCAAGCGCTCTTATAGGTGATCCCGAGCATCCGATGAAGCTGGTGGGCACTCATGCCCTTCTTGCTGGAGCACAAAAGGTGGAACGCAAGAAGCCACTTGTGGAGCGGTATATGGCTGTCCTCAAAGATTGTGCCGACGGTAACGCTGAACTGTTTGCGGCAACCCGCGCACTTTAGAAGGCCCTTGCGCCCGTGCGTTTTGGCTTTCTTGTTTTCAGTGTCGGCAGACAGCCGATACGCTTCACCGACTAGGCCGCAGTGTGGGCACACGGCACCATCCGGCCACCGCTTTGCTTCTAAATACTCCCGCGCTTTATCGGGATCGCTGAAATGGGGCTGGACGATTGCGGCTTCCATACATAATCATCGCATTTTGTTCTGGGTTTGTCAAGTATACAATTCCGGTT
>CAVYBC010000026.1:0-655928 GCA_963766615.1 Terriglobia bacterium | reverse complement strand
AAGGGTTACCGAATAGCCCTATTGAGTCAGTGAAACGCGAGCTTCGCCTTGGCCTGCTCCTCGGCCTTGATCTCAGGACCAAACAGCTTTTCGAAAAAGCCTTCTTTCACCAGGCGCTCCACATTGCTGTTGTCGATTACGGAATGAAAATCGAACTTGTGGAGGATCGCACCGGACTCCTCGTCCGCAGGGTGATCAATCGTGTATTGAACTGCAGCGGCGAGCACATACGGCACCCTCTCGAAAGTGTTTGTTTTCGCGTAGCGGTCATAGATGCGCTCAACATCCGCGGGGTCGTCTGAAGGGCTGTATTTCAGGTAGGTTTTAATGGCGAAATCTTTATCCTCGTAGTAGCGCTTAATGGCCTCGGCATTCGCCTTAATGATCAACTCAGGAAGCTTGGGATTAGCCGCGACGGTCGTCCGCTTGAACAGGTAGACTGTTGGAGCAAAAATATCGTCGAAATCGCTGATATTCGCCAGGCTTCGAAAGCCTTGCGCCTCGACCTTGAAATAGACCGGTGCCGTGAGCATCGTAGCGTCAACACGATGGCTGACCAGCGCCGCGGCCCGGCCATTGACATCCGTGCCGATAGGCAGCCATTGGACATCTCGCGAGGTGAGGCCGGATTTCGCAAGCAGTACACTGCGTAGTTGTAGGGCGCATCGCCGATCTGGCTTACCCCGAAGCGTTTCCCCTTAAGATCCTTCACGGTTTGGATGTCGCTCGACGCAACCATCGAAAACAGGCTCTTTTTGAAGGAGCTGGCAAGCAACACCATCGATCCATCCCGAGAGGTAGCCTGCATGGCCTGCTCCATGGTGTAGTTGGTCATGGCCGCCTCACCGCTCACAATCATCGCGATGCCTGCCGGATGCACTCCGAAAACCAGATTCACGTCAAGGCCGTATTTCTGATAGTAGCCACCTTCTTTTGCTATGTAAAACGGCCAAATGTTACCGGTGCGAGCCGGATAGGAAATCGTAATTTTCTGCAGAGGCTGCGTCTGCGCCGCGCCGGACAAACACAGCAGAAGGGTCAGCAAGGCCTTGGAATGGGTACGAAGCAAAACCATTTGAACACTCCCGTTAAGATGCGAGTGAACCACACGCTGGCGTGGACACTCCGCGATTTTACAGCACTAACACAGCTAGGGCAATCACTTTCCTCGAAATTTTCCCGAAACCTTTACGGGAGATCGAGCCTCGTGCAAAGATGATCGGAGCCGGGTTCTCGGGCTACACGCTCATGTTGAATCAAGAAAGGCTCGTCCAGATCCAAGACGCCGTGAAGCAGAATGAGTGGGATCTTCTGCTGCTTTATGGTCACGCTTGGCGCAAGGATTTCTTTCGCAGTCTGCTAAATTTTAATTTCTGCGGAGCGCATGCGGCGGTGGCTATATCTCATGCCGGAGAGTTGCACATTGTGGCCCCGGATCCTTGGGATGCCGAAATCCTGAATGCATCTGGAGACGGCGAAGCGGTCTTGGCCCGGATTTCTCCGTAGGACTGAACCGCTTGGTTGCCGGATCGCGAAGCGTTTCGGGAAAGCCTTAGCAGTGGCCGTTGCAGGCCTGGAATTGATGGAGGCTCGCTTCGTTCTTTCGATTGCGGAGGCCGCAGGGCAACCGCCCAAGTCCGCAACATCGTTCGTCGAAGAATTACGCCGCACAAAAACGAATTATGAGCTGGAACGGCTGAAAAAAGCAGCGGATCTAGCTGACCGTGGCTACGAATTCTTCGCCCAGGTGATTGAAGAGGGCATGGCGGAGTACCAATTGGTGGCCGAGGTGGAAGCATTTCTCAAGACGAATGGTGCCGAAGACAACTTCATGCTGATCGCTTCGGGAGGTACCGAGGTAACCGGCATGAGGCCGCCCACACAACGACGCTTCAAGAAGGGCGATTCGGTAACCACGGAGCTGACTCCGCAAGTAGATGGGTACTTCGCACAAATCTGCCGCACGCTTGTCATCGGCGAACCTAATGCCGATCAACTACGCGCATTCGCAATTTTTTCCGAGGCCCAAAAAGCAGCGGAAGACATTCTTAAACCGGGTGTGAATGTCTCCACATTGGCAAAAGCTCAAAATGATGTTTTTAGAGAGCATGGTTACGGCGAATTTACTGGATCAAAATATACGCGCGTTCGCGGACATGGATTGGGCCTGCATCCGGACGAAACCCCGTACATTTTGGAAGATGTCGACTATGTGGTTAAACCGGATATGATTCTGATTGTGCATCCGAATACTTATTTGCCTCTTTCGGGATATATGGTTTACGGCGACACATTGCGAGTCACCGCGGAGGGCAGTATGTGTCTGAACACCACGGATCGCAAGCTGTTTCAGAAGGGGCATAGGTGAAACGAGGATTAATTTGCTGGGACCAGGAGGAGCTTCCACGGTCGGCGTTCGAGACGCGTCTGGATCGTATTAGACAAGAGCTCATAACGCGAAACGTACCCGCTTTGGTAGTCTACACCGATATTTGGAAATCGAATCAGGGCCGTTTTGTTTCAAACGTCATGCCTTATTGGAATCGGGCCCTGCTAATTGTTCCGCGTGAGGGAGATCCGGTGCTACTGTGCGCGCTTTCGCCTCGCGTTTATCCCTGGATCCGCTCTGTCACCATTCTTACGGACATTCGCCCGGGCGCGAATCTTGCGCAAGCCTTGCTGCAACTATGCGCGGAGAAGCATTGGACGCGTATCGGCGCGTTGGATTTTAGTCAATTTCCGTACGACCTCTATTCACAGGTCGGGGAGAAGATCGAGACGTTCGACGTGCCCTCGAAAATCCTTCACAGGCCAGACATTTGGGAGCTGCCGATGTATCGCACCGCGGTCCAAATGGCACGCCGCATACTCGACGAGGCGATTCCGTCAGCAGCAGGTTTGCTCGATTACCAGTTTAGCGGCAACCTGGAACGTCAGTTCCGGCTAGCGGGGGCGGAAGATTTAGTTATTCGTATGACCAATGGCCAAGCACCACCCGGGCCGGCGAGGGGCATGCAGCTTGGGCCGCAGCTTTCTGTATCGGTGGCGTTGGAATACCGCGGGCATTGGGTAAAGATCGCCAGGACCAATGCAGAGCCTCAACTTTCGTCAGCCATTCGTGCGAAGTTTGAGCATGCAATCTTTACGATCGCAGGCAATGATGCTCGTGTGGAGAACTTGTCGGGACTCTACCCCTACGAATCATGCGCACCCGATCATTTGCCAAACAACGGTTTGCTGGCGATCTGCGTGGAAGCCAAGCGCGATAGTGGCCGCCTTTATTACGGAGATACCTGCTTGATCGCGCAGCAGGGAGCTCAAATCCTCTAAGAGGCCTAACCCTTTAACTCCAGTTGCGTCTTGAGGTATTCCGCCAAGCCGCCGAGCTCCAGGATCTTGCGGACAGATTCCGGCATTTTCGGAAACGGATATGCACGCCCGGAATGATGGATAACGCCGCCCGTTAGGTCGATCCGCATCTGGTCGCCTTCCTGAACAGCCTCATACACGGCGGCACATTCCACAATTGGCAGACCATCGTTAATTGCGTTTCGGTAGAACGTTCGGGCGAAAGAAACCGCGACGATCGCTTTAATGCCCAAGCCCTGAATCGCCGTTGCAGCCTGCTCTCGGGCACTGCCACAGCCAAAGTTTCTGCCCGCAACTAAAATATCGAACGTCCGGAGTTTGTTGCCAAAACCTTCGCCCAGCATTTCAAAGGCGTGCTGGCCCAGGCGTTCCTTATCTATATAGATAAGGTGGCGGCCCGGAATGATGATATCCGAATTGATGTTGTCGCCGAACTTAAATACGCGGCCTTCAATAAGTGATTCCATGGTTTGGTTAATGCTGTGTTTGCTTAATTCCGGAAGAATTCACGCGGGTCCGTAATGACCCCCGCGATTGCCGATGCCGCCAAGGTCGCAGGGCTGGAGAGATAGATCTGCGATTTACTGCTCCCCATGCGCCCCAGGAAGTTGCGGTTAGCCGTGGATAAGCAGACCTCGCCGTCGGCTAGCATTCCGCCATCTCCGGCACAAGCGCCGCACCCCGGATTAGTAACCATCCCGCCGCTTTCTATCAGCGTTTGCAGAATCCCTGCATTCATCGCATCCAGCATGATCTGCTTAGAACCGGGAGTGATGATGAGACGGACGTTGGGGTGCACCCGGCGGCCTTTCAGGATTTTGGAGGCCACCAGCAGATCCTCAAACTTGGCATTTGCGCAGGAACCGAGAAAGGCCTGATCAATGTGCGTTCCTTCCACTTGTCCGATTGGCTTCGTGTTCTCCACTTCGTGCGGACAAGCAACCATCGGCTGCAGTTCAGAAAGGTCGACGGCAATTTCACGTTCGTACGAGGCGTCCGGATCTGCAAGCACGGGATTGTATTTCTTCTGATCTAAACGATCTTTGAGATACTCATACGTCTTTTCGTCGGGGGGGACAAACGCACACTTCACTCCCATTTCCATTGCCAGATTGGTAATGGTCATTCTCTCCGAAATACTGACGTCGGAGACGCTGTCGCCATAGAATTCGACCGATTTGTACCCGCATCCATCGGCGCCTAATTTGCCGATCAGGTAGAGCATCAGATCCTTCGATGATACGCCTGCGCCAAAACGACTGGAAAGCGTAATCTTGATCGTCTCCGGAACCTTCATCCAAAGCTTCCCCGTGATCCAGACGGAGGTCACTTCCGTATACCCGATTCCGGTACCCAGCGCTCCCAGACTTCCGTAAATAGTGCAATGCGAATCCGTTCCGACGACCAGGTCTCCCGGTGCAATGTGTCCCCGCTCCATCAAGACAAGGTGAGCGATGCCTGCATCGACGTCATAGAACTTGCGGATCCCATGCTCCCGCGCGAAGTTGCGCGAGGTCTGCTGATCCGCCGCATATTTTTCGGTTTTCGCCGGCGAGATGTGATCCAGAACAATGGCGAGCCGCTCAGGATCGTACAGTTTCGTGGCCCCGATCCGTTTCATGACGCTGACGGAACGCCACGTCGCCGTATGGCTCATCACCACATCCGGAAACGCCTCAACGATCTCACCCGCTACAACTGAAGTCTTACCTGATTTTGCCGAGAGAATCTTCCCGGCGATTGTCATTCCCACTGTGTACCCTTGCTTCGCTTCGCCGCGCATAGAAGCTCGCACCGTATTTCGCACAATCGTATCACGCCGCGAACAGACGCCGATCTAGATAGTGGGGCGGACGATCGCTTTTTGCCGATCTCGAACCGCGAGCCGGCCACCGCATGCTCCGGCAGGAAAACGTTTGCGGCAGGCCGGAGCCATGTGGATACGTTCGCATTAGGGATGTGACAGCAGCGTGCAGGTGATCCGCCGCGAGAGATGCAAGTATATGGTCGTGTCCTGCAGCTTGGCTGGGCGTGCCGTCTTTTGGTCGGCTGCGAGCGTCGGCAGATCGTTACCACTTTCGATGGAGAGATGGGTAGCGAAATGGGATGATTTCCTGGGAGCGTGTAAAAGGCGGACCCAGGCGTATTGGAGAGCCCAGCTCGGCGCGCACTCGTCAACGGCAGGCGTGCCACACCGCTTTGTCTGAGACCGGACGCTCTTCCTCCGTCGTCTTGAATCGTGTGGGAAACAGATAAACCTTCGGCTTCACCTTGCAGGCCCGCCAGTGCGCTCGCAGTGCTTCGAGCAGCTTGGGATTTAGTGGCAGTTCTCGATCCCGTGAGTTCTTGCCGGCGCGGACTTGGATGATCATGCGCTGGCTGTCGATATCGGCGAGCTTCATCCGCGCAGCTTCGGACCGCCGCAGACCTGTGGCGTACAAAACCCGCAAGATGATTCGATAGCGGAGGTGGGCGCAGCCGCGATCAGATGACAGAGAGGCATTGCGACCGGGCTGTACTTGATATAGAATCGTGCCCAGCTTCAACGCCCTGTTTTTTGCAAAGGACAGGTCAGAAAATTTTTTGGGGGTCGGATGTTTATGAAATCGCAGGGTGTTTCGTTACGTGCCACGCTATTGACTGTCGCCGTCGTCGTTTCCGCTGTCGCCGCCTTTGCCCAGGGTGACCGCGGAACCATCACAGGCACCATTTCCGATTCCGCGGGAGCTGTAGTCGCGGCTGCGCCGGTGCAGGCGAAGAACGTGGCTACCGGTGCGCTCTACGATGCTGCGTCCACCGGCACCGGGAACTACACGCTGAGCCAACTCCCTGCGGGAGCTTACGAAGTCAACGTCACCGTGCCGGGCTTTAAGAAATACGTACGCAGCGGCCTCACGGTGGAAGTGGCAGCGACGGTCCGTGTCGATATCTCTCTCGAAGTCGGCACCGCGCAGGAATCGATTACGGTGAATGAGGAAGCTCCCCTGCTGAAGACGGAGAGCGGCGAGATGAGCCACAACGTCACCACCGAGACGCTGGACAATCTACCGGTGCTGGGCGTCGGCGCATCGGCGGCCGGCAGTTCGGGCATCCGCAACCCCACCGCGGTGACGGCTCTGCTACCCGGCACTTTCGTGATCCCCAATTCACAGGTGCGGATCAACGGCGCGCCCGGCAATACAGCTTCGTACCGCATTGAAGGGCAGGATTCCACCAACGGCCAGGTTCCCGCCACACAGGCGCAAAACCAGCCCAGCGTGGATGCCATTCAGGAAGTGACGGTCCAGACGAGCAACTTCGCCGCGGAATACGGCCAGGTGGGTGGAGGCTTCTTCAACTACACGATGAGGTCGGGCACCAACGCATTCCACGGGACAGGTTACGACTATTTCGTGAACGAGGCGCTCAACGCCGCCACGCCCTGGCTGAACACCCGGACCGTCGCCCGCCGCAACGACTACGGCTTTACCGTTGGGGGCCCGGTCTGGATTCCGAAGGTCTACAACGGCCACGATAAAACCTTCTTCTTTTTCAACTTCGAACAGTTCCGTGAAACCCAGAACATCAATGGCCAGGCGCTGACAGTGCCGACCACGAACTACCGGAACGGAAATTTTGCTTCGGCGCTCACCGGCCAGGTTCTCGGCACCGATCCGCTGGGACGTTCCATCCTCGCCAACACGGTCTATGACCCGGCAACGGCGCACGCCGCTCCGAGCGGGCAAATCGTCACCGACCCGTTCCCGGGAAATATCATCCCTGCCAGCCGGTTCGATCCGGTGGCCGTGAAGATTCAGTCGCTTATTCCCGCGCCCACCAGCGGCGGTCTGATCAACAACGGCATCTATCCTTACCCGAGCCAGCGCGTCACCTCGATTCCGGCTGTGAAGCTCGATCACTCGCTGGGACCAAACAATAAGTTTTCCTATTATTATTCGTCCACGAAGACAGCCAGTCAGTATTCACCCACGCTGGGCGCTTCCGACGGGCTACCCTTGCCGATCACCGCTGCGATCGGGACGTTCATTCTGGCCCATACGCAGCGCCTGAACTACGACCGGACGATTACCCCGACGCTGCTCTTCCATGCCGGAATCGGTTATCAGGATCTGAACTTCAACGACAATGCTCCAGTGCTGGATTACAACGCCAGCGCTTCGCTCGGCCTAAACGGCGCCACGGTGAACCGCATGTTTCCGAACATCATCTTCCCCGCCAGCCAGCCCCAGGGCGGCGGCAAGACACTGGGGCCGGCTCTGAACCGCTCTCCCCTGCTCTACGAAAAGCCCACCGCAAACACCAGCCTCACATGGGTGAAGGGAAATCACACTTATAAGTTCGGCGGCGAAATGCGCACCGAAGGGAATGCCGCCACGCTGTACACGTACACCAACGGCGCCTACGGGTTCAGCCCCAACGAGACCGGTCTGCCCTATCTGCAGACGTCTTCCTTCGGCGGCGGCACCGTCGGTTTTGCGTATGCCAGTTTCCTGCTCGGTCTCGCGGACACGGCCCGCGTTGCGCAGCCGCAGAACCTTCGCCTCGGCAAGCACGGACTGGGCTTCTTCGCTCAGGATACCTGGAAGGTTACACGTAAGCTGACGCTCGACTACGGTCTGCGCTACGACTATCAGACTTACCTCAAAGAACACAACGGCGAACTGGCGAACTTCTCGCCCACCACGCCGAACCCAGGCCTTGGCGGCGCGCTTGGCGCGGTGGAATTCGAAGGCTCCGGTGCCGGCCACTGCAACTGCAACTTCGCCAAAAACTATCCTTTGGCGTTCGGACCGCGCCTCGGCGCAGCGTACCAGATCACGCCGAAAACCGTTCTGCGGGTGGGCCTCGGCGTTGTGTACTCCGACACCGGCAACAACAACGGCGCGACGGCCGGCCTGACAGCGCCAGCCGCCGTCAATGCTCCCTCGTTCGGCACGCCCGTGATGACGCTGCAGGGCGGCCTGCCCTTCGCCGCCGCGCCGTTCCCGAATTTTTCGATCGCGCAGTATCCGCAAAAAGGATATGTCGCCACGCAGTCCCCGCTGGTCTGGTATGACCAGAACGCGGGACGTCCTGCCCGGCAGATGCAGTGGAGCGTCGGGCTACAGCGGGAAGTGTTCCGTAATCTCCTGGTCGAAGCCACCTACGTGGGCAACCGCGGCGCATGGTGGAACGCTCCGGGCCTGATCGACGTGAACGCCATCTCCCAGCAGGCGCTGACGGCGCGGGGGCTCAGCCTGAGCAGCGCGGCGGATCGCACGCTGCTGAATTCGCCCCTCAGTTCGCCCCTCGCAGCGCAGCGCGGCTTCAATACCCCGCCGTTCCCCGGCTTCCCGCTTACCGCGACGGTCGCCCAGTCCCTGCGGCCTTTCCCGCAGTTCACCAGCATCACATCGCTGTGGTCTCCGCTCGGCGACACCTGGTACAACGCTCTGCAGCTCAAGGTCACGAAGCGCTACTCCAGCGGCCTTTCGTTTACCACGCTGTACTCCTGGCAGAAGCAGCTCTCTACTGCTTCACCGACCAACGTGACCGTTCCCGGAACTGGTGGCAGCGCAATCGTTGACGTCTTCAACCGCAGTCTGAACAAGACGCTCTCGCCTTACGACCAGCCGCAAATCCTCACCATCGCCGCCAGCTACACGGTACCGGCGTTCAAGATAAATAAGTACCTGGCGTTCGCAGCCCGCGACTGGGCGTTCAACGCCCTGCTCAGTTACTCGAGCGGCCTGCCGATCTTGGCGCCGTACGCCAACAACCAGCTGAACCAGTCGCTGCTCCGCAACGTCGGTTCAGCCTTTGTCGGATCCTCGCCCGCCACGGCCTCCACAGGTACGTTCGCCAACCGCGTTCCCGGTGTCCCATTGTTCCTGCAGGATCTGAACTGCCACTGCTTCGATCCGAATAAGACGTTCGTGCTGAACCCGGCTGCCTGGACCGATCCGCCGGCTGGCACGTTCGGCACATCCGCGCCGTATTACAACGACTATCGCCTCCAGCGGCGTCCGAACGAGAATGTGGGCGTGGGCCGCATCTTCCGGCTGCATGAAGGAGTTTCGCTGAATGTTCGCGCCGAATTCAACAACATCTTCAACCGCGCCCAGATGCCCAATCCGACGGCGACGAACGCCGCGGCGCCGCAGCTCACCAATGCAAAGACCGGAGCGGTGACGTCGGGCTTCGGCTTTATCAATACCGCTACGACCAGCGCGGTAACGAATGCCGGCACAGATACTTCCCGGCAGGGGACGATTGTCGCCCGGATCACATTCTAGAACCGCCGCTACGAGGCGTCATCCTGCCGTTCGCCAAGTCCGCTTAGGTTAACTTGAACGTGTAACGGCCAAACCGGAAACCTGACGACTGCGCCGACGGAGCCGGATATATTTCGTGGCGCGAAATTCCCTTTCCACCAGTATCTTCCTCGGCTGTTGTATGCCTCGCGGAACTCCGGCGCGCCGGCGATCTCCTAGCGCGTCTAATTAGCGGGAATGGGCCTTCTACAATTTGACGCCGGGCGCATGAGAAGGGTGTTATCCAAGACCGCGCCCGGCGCTGCGTTCAACGTTCTGGATTGATGCTTCGCCAAAACAGAAGACTTAAACTTTTAGCTGCGCGGGCGGGCGCCATCGGGTGTGCGGTCGTTCCCATGCGGGAGGCGCTGGAGCGCGTGTGGTGTAAGAGATTCGCCAGGCTTGGCACGACTTCGTGGGCTAGCAAGGATCTAACGGTTAGCTCTCTGGTGCATGTCCGGTCGATGCCGTATTCTTGAAAAGCACGAACCTCTAAGATTTTCTTAGTGATCGCTCTAGGATCAGCACCAAAGGGCGAGCGGAGGCGGAGCCGCGAACGCGGAGCCGGGTGCAATGCTGATATGATTGTGCGCCATGATACTAGCACCAGGAAGCCCGGCCCCAGACGCGCCTAATTACGCGGAGGTCGTGCGTTACATCGCGGCGATCCTGGTGGCCATAGGCGTCGTTGTGGGGATATTGATTCGCGGTGTGCTGCTGGAGATACGAGACTCCCTCCTTGCCCTTGAAGATGGAAAGGCTTAAGAAGTCAAAGTCTTCCTGACCATACTGCGGGCCGGGTGGTGGAAGGCATTCCTCCAGGCGGTCGAGCCGGCGTTCTGTGATTTAGTCATCTTCTTCCTCGGTCGCGTTTTTCACTGTGCCGGTTTGGCCCGGCCGCCACGTGATTACTGGCCCGTTGATAGATCCGTCCGGAGTCCACATTACTACCTGCCAGGACTTGGACGGGCCTGGCAGGAGGCGCGTCGCGAGTCGGTCTAGCCGTTTTGCGATGCGCTTGTTCATCTCTTCGCTAGGCCCGCTGGATCGGAAAACTTTCTATGAACCTCTCCAAATCCTGGTCGCTCAGCCCATCCCGGCCGCCACTCAATTGAACCAACTCGGTGAGCGCGCCGTTTGCCCCGAGCGTCCGTGTGCAAGTTGAAGTTGCGAGATTCGGTGGGCCGCAGACGCCTCGAACCACTACTCTAACCCGCTCCTGAACGACGCCGGATCGCGGGCGCTCTAGGGATTTGAGCCTGCGCTGGAGGTTCGTCATAGAGCCTCACGACCATGACCAGGAACGATAGGCGATGCTTGGTCCAGTATGCCCAGGTCACCTGCCAGTCGCCGAAACGGGAGCCGATCGTTACCGGCATGGGAAGGCGCATGAATTTGGTTTCCAATTGCATCGTGTTGACCGTTTTGGTCACACACACTGATTGGCTCTTGGTGTGGGTGCAGTCAAGTCGACAAGTTTCCGCATCAGCACTTCCGCGGCGTCGAGTGCGGATGCCCTCTTCACGGCCCTGAGACATGGATCGTAGTCGATCCCGCAGGTCCGCGTGAATTTGAATCACCTTGAGCTAGAAACTATGCGTTTGCATGCAGGAAGTCAATCGGGCGGCGAGTGATAGTGCGTATCGCTCTAACTGATAGGACTCATTGGTACAAACGACGGGTAAAAGCGGCTGTAAGCAAATTGTTAAACTCAGAACGGAGGCAAGGCTACCTGAAGATGGTCACTCGAATGTATAGTTCCGCGCTCTTGGGTCTTCTCTTTGTTTCGTCATGTACGAAACCGTCAGGAGGCGCGCCCACACACGCCACCGTTGAACTGCGCGACGGCACCGAAGTCACCGGCACCATCGTCTCTACTTCCACTAGCGAAGTTCAACTCGCCGGTGACGACAAGACGCAGCACACCATTCCGATGACCCAGGTGCGGTCCATTGAATACGACGAAGCCCCGGCAGTATCTGCCGCTGTTCCTCCTCCCGCGGAACCGGCGACGCCCGGGACTCCGCCCCCCGCTCCTCCGCCGCTCACTCCTCCACCACCGGCAACGCCGCCACCGCTACAATTCAAGCATCGCGACCACTACCATCCGCCGGAGTCGGCCATCACAACCAGGACTTACCAACTGGCGCCTGGAACTGAGATTTCCGTGCGCACCGAAGAGACGATCGATTCTGCAAAGGCCGTGGAAGGCCAGACTTTCGCAGCGGAGGTTACCGCTGACGCGCACGACACATCTGGAAACGTAGTGATTCCGCGAGGCTCCAACGCACCAATAATAATTCGCTCAGCCAGCAAGGGCGGCAAGATTAAAGGAGCCTCCGACCTGGTCATGGATCTTGCCTCCGTGTCTGTCGACGGCCGTGAATATTCCGTGAGCACGGTGGATCTACAGGAAAAAGGACGCTCCGGTGTTGGCGCGAACAAGCGTACCGGGGCATTCGCCGGCGGCGGTGCGGCGGTGGGGGCGATCATTGGCGCAATTGCCGGCGGTGGAAAAGGAGCCGCGATCGGCGCAGGAGCAGGTGCCGGCGCAGGGACGCTCACCCAAATCGTGACCAAAGGCCACATCAAGGTTCCGGCGGAGACCATTCTCACCTTCAGGCTGGATCAGACCTTGAGCGTCCGCGCGGATTCAACCAGGTGATTCTATTCCGATCGCAGGGACTCGGAAGTCCTAGTTCTTAGAGCACTGCGAAACCTGAATCACACACTGCTTGCCGCCAGCCTTGGAGCACTCCAGCAAGGCCCGCTGATTCGCAGCCGATTTCTCATAGGCGGTTCCCCAGGTGACAATACTCCCGTCGATCGCGACGGCTCCGCAGCTGTTGTTGTACCAGACCCACAACTTGCAGGCGACGCCTCGCGCGGAACAATTGTCCATCGCGATCTTCTTGGCTTTATCCAGGTCCTTCCAGCCAAACGACCATCCCGCGCCTTTGTCTTTCGCACTGTAGGCAATCGCCCCATAGGACTTACCGTAGTTGGGATCGAATGGATGGGTCACGTCCAGGTCGCCGCCCGGACTGCAACGAGTGGCACAATTGCCTGCGCCGCCCGACTTTAAGCAATAGTCATAACAGGTCTCCGGCGCCGACCGTACCACTACGCTTAAGAAAAATCCTGCAGCCGGAATAAGGAGCCGTCGCAGCTTCATAGGATCATTCCCCTCTGGAAATAGTGCATTCTAGCTTGACGGAATTGCAATCGGCATTTTTCCTATCCAACTCCAGAGCCAGCCGGAGTTACAATAATGACCGTGATGCATCCGCAAAGACGTGAGTTCCTCCGCACCATGGCCGGCGCCGCCGCGCTCGGTTTGTCTCGCACGGCGTTCGCACAACAAGGCCCCACCGCCGCCAAACTCACCGACAAGATCACGCTGATCACCGGAGCAGGGAACAATATCGTCGCGCTTGCGGGCGATGGTGGAAGCCTCCTGGTGGACTGCGGCGACGCGGCTCACGCGCAGGACGTCCTCAAACTTACCGGTAACGTCAAGACGGTCTTCAACACGCACTGGCACCTTGAATCCACCGGGGCCAACGACGCAATGGTAAAGGCCGGTGCGAAGCTTTGCTCGCACGTGAACACCGAACTTTGGATGACGCAGGAGATCCTCCACGATTGGGAGAAGAAAGTCTTCCCCCCGCGCGCCAAAGCCGCCCGGCCCACGGACACTTTCTACACCACCGGTAAGACGACCTTCGGCGGCGAGCCGATTGAATACGGCCTGATGCCCTTCGCCCACACCGACGGAGATATTTACGTGCACTTCACGCAATCCAACGTCCTGGTGGCGGGCGATGTGGTCCAGCCCGGCAAGCTTCCTTACCTGGACTTTCCCACTGGCGGTTGGCTCGGTGGAATGCAGGAGGCGCACCGAACTCTGCTTCGCATCGCCGACGACTCAACCAGGATTGTCCCGGGCTCCGGTCCGGTGATGACTAAGGCAGAAGTTCAGGCCAGCCTCGACATCATTACCAAGGTCCGCGACCAATTGGTGAAGCTGCTCAAGTCGGGAAAGGGTGCGCAGGATATGATCGACGCCAAAGCGATGAAGGAATTCGAAGGTCAGCTTGCAGGCGACCCCGATCCGTTCCTCTTCACCGCCTACCGCGGGTTATGGGCTCACGCCCGTGAACTCGGCGGGATCGTCTAGTTTACGGGTGCGTGACGCTTTCGCCTTCCGCAGAGTCCGATCTCTGCGCGGGCAGGCGTCGATTCCGAGGCCAATAATTCGATCGCCAGCCTCTCCTGGTCGTCCGCGGTCAAGAGCCAGAATCCAAGTTGACGAGTTTCATCGAACGGGTCAATATATTTGCCGTCCCTCCGCGTCTCGAAATGCAGGTGCGGTGCGGTGGAATGCCCGGTGGACCCAACCAGCCCGATCACATCCCCCCTTGAGACACTGGAGCCGACCTTAACCGCTCGTCCGATCTGCGACAGGTGCGCATAGTAGGTCTGGTAGCCCAGTCCATGGCTCAGAATGATCAGGTTGCCGTACCCTCCCATTCTTCCGGCGAAAGCAACGGTGGCGTTGCCTACCGCATGAACTTCAACGCCCTTGGCGGCCACCATGTCCACGCCTATGTGATACACGCGGAGGGTCACGTAGCGGAAAATATTGGGTTTGCCGCTGCCCTTGGGCGCGGTAACCTTTTGGCGAATGGTGGTGGTGTCCAGTCCCACGCCCCGGGTTTGCCGGGAATACTTCACGGGAGATTGCCAAAGCAGCCGCTCATAGGTCATCCCGTCCATGCCTATCAGGACTCCAGGCTCATTCGGCCGGTCCAGCCACCAGGCTCCGTCCACCCTCTTGCCGGTGGCGGATTCGATGATTTCGATGGACTTCAATTCTTCCGAATCGGCGGTCGACGGATGTTCGAGGACGATGCGAACTTTATATGGATCCGTTTCTTGAGCCGCCGCTGGCAGCTTGGACATCATATGCGGCACCAGAATGTCCAATTGCCACCGCACATTCCTGGGAAGCAGGGCAAGAACCTCGTTGGACGAGTCGTTCAAATCCCCAGATGGAACCACCAGGACCCTGCGAGCCGGCTCAGGACAATCGCACGCGCCCGGCGTAACCGTAACACCATCCGCAGTTTTACGAACCGCTACGATGGATCCGCCATTGTCGCCCTCGGTCCGTTGAAACATCGCGGAGGCGACCCCGCCTTCCCCGCCTGTTCCGGCAACATAGGGGACGCACTTTCCGCCGTCGGCCGCCAATAAACCCTCTTCCGATAACATCCCCCCGAGCCGCGATTCGTCCATTCCGAGCTTCGATGCCAACCCGGGGAGGCCAGGAGATTCCAGGCACCCCTGCCACACCGAAGCCGCCTCGGTAACCATAGGAATGTCCGCCGGCGGCTTGGTTGGCGCCGGCGCAGGCTTAGCTTTCTTGCGAGTCGCGACCGGCTTTACTTTTTTTGCTTTTGGAAGAATCTTTTTCTTCGCCGGAGCATCCTTGTTGGTGGTAGGTGGTGTGGCGGCCTGGGCGCATTGGAGCGCTGCCACCCACAGCAGCACGCTCGCAACAGCTATACGCTTTTTGGAATTTGCCATTAAGACGAACTTAATAGTCTACCTCGCTCCGGGGTACTAGTGGTGTGCCATCCTAAGCACCCCCGCGCCTATATCTGGTTTCCGTCTGAACGACTTCCCACTTTGACTCACCCTCAACTTCGCGCAGTCCGAGTTATTTTCTAGGCAAGGAGATCGATTGCTCTTTCACTGGAGGGGTCGGTTCACCAGGAGCGATGCCTAGGCAACTTCGCGAGGGTTTGAGTACAGTGGACGCAAGGCTAGAGCGATATCGGGCTCCCGCGCCGTAGCGGGTGAACAAGACGGCCTCTGCCGCTGGGGGTGAATTTCAGCGGATCGAGGGCCCTTTAAACAAACTTACAAGAGGATGCGATTAAGAGACGCTAATTAAGCAATTTTTCAGACTTGCTATCATCCGGAACGGAGCATGCTTTACCCCCGATCCGTGCTTGCGTTCACTGCGGCATTCGCCGGAATTCTAAGTGCGCAAGTCAATCCACCGGCTATCAACTCAAACGCCGCGGCCGCGTACGAGAGCCTTCTGCGCCTGCGCACCACAGCTACGGTTCTACACACCACAGCTCATCCCGATGATGAGGATGGCGGTCTGCTCACGTGGCTATCCCGCTCGCAAGGTGTTCGCACGGGCCTGTTTACTCTAACGCGCGGCGAAGGCGGGGCGGACCTTACCGGTCCTGAACTCTTTGATGCCTTAGGTCTAGTTCGAACCGAAGAACTACTGGCAGCCGACCGCTATTACGGCGTCGACCAATTCTTCAGCCGCGCCGCCGACTTCGGGTTTTCCAAGCGTCTCGACGAAACCCTGGATCATTGGGGAAAAGAAGAAGTCCTGCGCGACGCCGTCCGGGTGATCCGTTTGTACCGGCCCGACGTGATCGTATCGCGCTTCCACGGCGAGCCGCGCGACGGTCATGGCAATCACCAGGCCGCTGGCGTGGTCACCGCCGAAGCCTTCCTCGCAGCCGCCGACCCCCAGCGGTTTCCCGAACAGCTAAGCGAAGGGCTGCGGCCGTGGCAAGTGAAAAAGTTCTACCGCAGCGTGCGGGACGACGAAAAAGGCGCTCTCAAAATCGATACCGGCTTATATGACCCGATGTTGGGAGCTTCCTACCGCCAGGTAGCAGCCACCGGTTTAAGCTTTCAACGTTCCCAAGGGTCGGGAGGAAGATTAGTCCCCTCCGGCTCGTCGATTTCAGCAGTCGAACTGGTGAAAAGCACTCTGCCTCCTGGCACCGGACCGGAATTGGGTTTGTTTGATTCCATGGACACGTCACTAAGGGGATTAGGTGCCATCGCTCCATCCCTGCATCTGGAAATACCACTGGGCGAAATTGAACGCGACGTTACCAATGCGATTCAGGAATTCGACGCGCGAGATCCCGCACGAGTGGTAGAGCCCCACATCGCACCTGCCTTGCGCAATCTTCGCGCGCTGATTCAAAACGTCACCAACGCGCAAATCGACGAAGACGCAAAATACGATCTTCTCTTCCGCCTCCGTAATAAAGAAGACGAATTCATGCGCGCGGGAAACCTGCTTCTAGGGTTGTCTTTAGAAGCCTTGGTAGATCCACCGCCGTCAATTCCGGACGGCCCGCCCGCTCGTCCCTTCTCGGTGGCCATCCCAGGCCAGAAGTTCTCCATCACCGCAACTGTTACCAACCGCTCCAGCGTCCGCTTGGAGGAAATCTCCGTAGGCCTGAATGTGCGAGGCCACCTGGAAGTATCTTCCACCCCGGTTCAAACCACCACCTTGGCCTATCAGGAACAATTGAAACAACGTTTCGATGTGATGGCTGAGCAGGACGCCGAGTACACGCGTCCCTATTGGTCCCGCGCGAATTCCTATCGAGACAATCTCTATCACATCGACAAGCCTCAATACGTCAATTTGCCATGGGCGCCCCCCGAAATTACGGCGACGGTCAGCTATCGCGTGGCAGGCGTCCGATTCACGTTGAGCGAACCAGGCCGCACCGTGGTCTCGGACCCGCTGGTGGGAGAGTCGCGAAGGCTGCTGATGATCGCCCCGGCGATGAGCGTGGAACTTCTGCCTCGGCAAGGCATTATCGCGGTGGGACGTCGCAATCAATCGATCGAAGTCCATGCCAATGTAACCAGCAACGCTAAAGGCAATGCCGACGCGAAGGTTCACCTGGAACTCCCTCCCGGCTGGATTGCGACCCCGGGCGAGGTTTCTCTCCACTTCGATCATGAGAGCGAGGTTCAAAACGCCGACTTCAAGTTGACCATTCCCGCGGCAGCGGGTCCGCTGGCGGCAAAAGCCTACAACGTTCACGCGGTGGCTCAATATGACGGCAAGGATTATAGAGAAGGCTATCAAATCGTCGCTCACCAGGGACTGGAAGCGCGTCATCTATATAGGACAGCGGCGGCAGAGTTCAAGGCTGTGGATGTGAAAGTTGCGCCGCAGCAGAAGATCGGCTTCGTGCAAGGGGTCGGGGATATCGTCCCGGAAGCTTTGGAGCAACTTGGGATGAAAGCCCAGACGCTGGGACCTTCCGACCTCGCTTCAGGCAATCTGGCTCAATTCGACACAATTTTCGTAGGCATCCGCGCCTCCGCCGTGCGCGATGACTACAAGACCTATAACCACCGCCTGCTCGAATATGTGAACAACGGGGGCAACTTAGTTGTCGAATATCAGACCGAGGAGTTCGACAACATTCCTTATGGTCCCTATCCTCTGCACATGGGCCGTGGAAGCGAAAGAGTCTCTGAAGAAGATGCGAAGGTGAAGATCCTCGATCCCACAAATTCTCTCTTTTCCATACCCAACAAGATCAGCGCTGCCGACTTCGATGGATGGGTGGAAGAGCGCGGTTCAAAATTCCTGAGCCAATGGGACCCGCAGTATAAGCCATTGCTTGAGTCCAACGATCGCGATCAGAAGCCGCAACTCGGCGGCATGCTGGAAGCCCACTACGGCAAAGGGACCTTCACGTTTATCTCCTACGCTCTCTATCGCCAGCTTCCTGCCGGAGTGCCGGGGGCGTACCGGATTCTAGCGAACTTAGCCAGCCAAGCCGGCAAGGGCAAGTGATTTCTTTAAAGTGATCTCGCTGGCTCGCGACACAGCCTTTCACGTTCTGGAGGCAGTTCATGGCGGTGGCTACGCGTCCGACGTTTTACGCCGCACTTCCGCGTCGCTCGGCGCCAGAGATGCCGGCCTCGCCGAAACGCTTGTGTTCGGGTGCCTGCGCTATCAGGCGCAACTCGACTTCTTGATCGGGCATTATTCCGGACGTCCGCAAATGAAGTTGGATACCGCGGTGCGCATCGCGCTGCGCATGGGCATCTACCAGATCCGTTATCTGGATCGCATCCCCACGCACGCCGCGGTTCAGGAAAGCGTAGAACTGGTCAAGCGCGCCCACAAGCGTTCCGCCACGGGATTTGTGAACGCGGTGTTGCGCAAGGTGAATCGTAAATCCATCTCCTGGCCGGACCGCGCCACCGCTCTTAGTGTGCCGGACTGGCTGCTCCAGAGTTGGGATGCGCAGTATGGACCCGACGCCGCAAGCTCCATCGCCAAAGCCGCGCTGGAAGAACCGAGCCTCTACGTAAATCCCGAGACGGGCCGCCAGCAGGATATTGGTGCGCAATCGATTGTGCCGCATCTTCAGATCGAGCCTGGGATGACCGCGCTCGACCTGTGCGCCGCCCCCGGCAACAAGACCGCGCAGATGATTCATGCGGGGGCGTCGGTGGTGGCCTGCGACCGCTCGGCCCGCCGGCTTGCCGATGTGCCGAGTGAATCGAAGAGAGTGGCTCTAGACGCGACCCAACCTCTTCCGTTCAACATCAAGTTCGATCGAATTCTGGTGGATGCTCCTTGCTCCGGTACGGGCACGCTAGGTAGAAACCCGGAGATTAAGTGGCGAACCAGAGCGGACGATATCCACAGATTTCAGGCCCTCCAGGGCCAAATCCTCAAGAACGCCCTGGGCCATCTGGGGCCGGGGGGAAGGCTGGTTTACTCAACCTGCTCTCTGCAACAGGAAGAAAATGAGGAGGTTGTGGCTGGGTTCCGGGTCGTCTCCACCCTCACCCGGCTGCCGGGCCGGGAGCCCGGCGATGGGTTTTTCCTGGCCGTGATATCATTAGCTTAATTTCCAGGTCTGGAACAGCCTAAACTAGTCTCATGGTCGAGATTCTTCCCTCTATTCTGGCTGCAGATTTCGCCCGGCTGGGCGAGCAGGTGGCGCAAGTCGAAGCCGCCGGTTGTACGATGCTCCACGTGGATGTGATGGACGGGCATTTCGTTCCGAACATTTCCCTGGGACCACCCATCGTTGAATCGCTTCGGAAGGTCACCAAGCTGAAGCTGGACGTCCATCTGATGATCACCGACCCGGACAAATACGCCCCCTACTTTATTGAAGCCGGCGCCGATCAGATTTCGGTCCACCAGGAAGCCTGCAAGCATTTGGACAGGACCCTCAACATGATTCGGTCCGAGGGTGCCGTGCCAGGGGTGGTCATCAACCCGGCCACGCCGGTGGAGACTTTGGATGAAGTGCTCGACGTTGCCGCCTTTGTACTGGTGATGAGCGTGAACCCCGGGTTTGGCGGGCAGAAGTTCCTACCCAACTCGCTTAAAAAGGTCCGGCAGTTGACGGCCAAGAAAAAGGAACGGGGATTGCACCTTCCCCTTGAGATCGATGGCGGCCTAGTTCTGGAAAACGTTGCAAGCGCGATCGAAGCCGGAATTGAATGGGTGGTCGCGGGGTCGTCTGTTTTTCACACTGTGAACCCCGGGAACGCTTTCCTGGATATGCAGAAGCGCGCTAGAGAAGCCTCTGGCGTTCGAGTCTGACATTCGTCTTTAGAGGTTTTATGTTTAGTTTTTCAAATCGATTGTTCATCGGCTTGGCCATGGTCCTGCCAATGGCACTAACGGTATCGTCCTGTGGGTTCAAGCGCAAAAAGTACGAAAACCCCATCACCAAAGACACTCAGCAGCCGGACAAGGTTTTGTTCGACAAGTCCATTAGCGACATCGAGCATGGCCGCTACGAAGTCGCGCGGCTGACGTTGAACACCCTTATTAACACCTACGACACCAGCGAGTACCTGGCCAAAGCAAAGCTCGCCGTTGCCGATAGCTGGTATCGTGAAGGCGGCCTGCACGGCATGGCACAGGCCGAAGCGGAGTACAAAGACTTCATTCTGTTTTATCCAACGATGGAGGAAGCCGCCGAATCCCAGCAGCGCATCTGCGATATTCATTACCGCCAGATGCAAAAGCCCGATCGCGATCCTAACGATGCCCTGCGCGCCGAGCAGGAATGTAAACAACTATTGATCCAGTTTCCCAACTCCAAGTTTGCTCCCCAGGCCAACCAGCGTCTGCGGGAAATCCAGGAAGCCCTTGGCGAGAGTGAAATGCTGGTGGGGGATTTCTATCATCACAAAGGATCGTGGGCCGCGGCAGCAAATCGCTTGAATGGTCTCTCCGATCAATATCCTCTTTATAGCCGCGCGGATGAAGCGCTGTGGGAGGAAGGCGACGCCTATGGGCACATGGGTACGCGCTTCCGGCCCAAACAGGGAGAGGCTTACACGCGTTTGGTCCGGGATTATCCATTGAGTCCCTACGCGGACCAAGCCAAGAAGAAATTGCGGGATCTCGAAATGCCCGTTCCGGAAGCCGACCCGGCCGCGGTCGCGCGGATGAAGTATGAAGAGGAAAACCGCACCAAGCGGGGCCTGTTGGCCAAGTCTACGGACTTCTTGCGTGGGTCGCCCGACGTCAGCATGGCCGCCAAGAGCGGGTCGCCGCAGATGAGTAATCCGAAGCAGATGGTTCCGGTGAGCGTGCCGGTGCCGGCTGATCAGCAGGGAGGCGTGAACGACGTAACGGTAGCCCCGGTAACGGGCACGTCCGCGTTGGACACGCAGCCCGATGCACGGTCGCAAGGGGCTGCCGCCGATGGATCGGCCAAGCCTGCCGATGCAGCAGCGTCCACCACGACGACGACTCCGGATACCGGCAAGAAGAAAAAAGGCAAGAAGAAGCAGCAGACTCCTCCTCCGGCGGCCGCAACCCCGGCAACGGCTGCAACCACTCCTGCTACTCCGCCCGCGAACCAGTAGGCGGAAGAGTACGATGGAGGAGTATGGATAGCGAGCTGAAGCAGTATCTGGAGGCCATGGAAGGTCGGCTGGACAAGCGGCTCGGCCACGCCTTGGATCATTTGGAAACTCGTTTGACCGAAAAAATGCGCGATATGCAGACAGAGCTACTGCGGGGATTCGCAGCTTTTTCGGAAGCTCAGACGATACGTCTTCGCAAGGTCGAAGCAGATCAATCCAACCTGGACGCAGCGCTATCGGGTCGTGTGTCTGTGCTGGAAAAACGTTTGCTCGAAATTGAGCTCCGTTTGGGACGCGTCTAAGCCCTGCCCTCCGAGCTTTACCGCTGCGCCCGCCTGCTTCGCCCACAACGACATGAGTATCATTCTGCTCGCCGACGATAGCCCGCACGCGCAGCGCATGGGCGAACGCATCTTGAGAGAAGAAGGCTACGAGGTCGTAAGCCTCACCGATGGCAAGACGGCCGCCTTGCGCATGGCCGATGTCGACCCTGATCTGGTAATCGCCGACGTCTTTCTGCCCGGCATGAGCGGCTTCGATCTGTGCCGCTACGCCAAGAAGCATCATCGCCATGTGCGCGTGATTCTCACCGCCGGACTGCTGGAAAACTTCGACGAAGATGAAGCCCGCCGGATGGGCTGCGACGCGATTCTGAAAAAGCCGTTCGAGGCGTCCGTCGTTACCCAAACCATCCGGCCCCTGGCGCAGGAAGCGCAGCTCGCTCGCGGGTTGTTTTCGGAGGCCATGAACGGCGCGCGCCCCGCTCCTGTTTCCGATGCTCCTCCTATGGCGCCTCCGCCCATGCCTCCCGACCCCGAACGTATTCAGGCCGCGATCACTCTTGCGCTGGAGGCGTCCCTTCCGCAATTGATTCGTGAAATTACGGAAAAAGTTTTGGTAGCCTTAGGACATTAATGCCTGACAATAGTTTTGACATCGTCTCCAAGATCGAGATCCCCGAAGTATCTAACGCCGTCCAGCAGGCCGTGAAGGAGATCCAACAGCGCTACGACCTGAAAGACTCCCACTCCTCCATCGAACTGAAAGAGAAAGAAAACAAGCTGAACCTCGCCAGTAAAGACGAGTTCACCCTGCGCGCGGTGACCGAGATCCTGCAACAGAAGCTGGTGAAGCGCAAGGTCCCTTTGAAAGGCTTGGTGTATGGCACCATTACTCCAGCGTCCGGCTCCGCCGTAAGGCAGGAAATCACACTGCAGCAGGGCATCCCGATCGAAAAAGCACGGGACATCGTTAAAGCCATCAAGGACAGCAAGAAGAAGGTACAGGCCGCCATTCAAGGCGATCTGGTAAGGGTTTCCGCCAAGGACCGCGACAGCCTTCAGGAAGTGATGGCCGTGCTGCGCGCCGCCGACTTCGGCATTGACATGCAGTTCACCAACTACCGCACCAATTGATGCCCCGGAAAATCGAATCTCTTTTTATCCCCGGCCCTGCCGGACGGTTGGAAGCGATTCTAGAAGAGCCGGAACTGGCGGCTCCTGTTGAAGCCGCACTGGTTTGTCATCCCCATCCCCAACACGGCGGGACCATGCACAACAAGGTCGTCTACCGCATCGCCAGGGGATTGCGCCGCGCCGGAGCCGTGGTGCTGCGCTTCAACTATCGCGGTGTGAATTTAAGCGAAGGCAGTTACGACGAAGGAGAAGGAGAGTTGGAGGACGCCCGCGCGGCTCTGGAGGTTCTGCGCGCGCGCTACCCCGATCTCCCTTTCACGCTGGCCGGCTTTTCATTCGGGTCGCGAATCGCCCTGCGCATGGGATGCAGCGGGGCGGGAGCCAGACGGGTGATCGCGGTGGGATTTCCGTCCGCCTACAAGAATCGTACTTATTTGGAAGGCTGCACGGTGCCGCGCATTTTTGTTCACAGCACCCACGATGAATTCGGGCCGCTTGAAGTATGGGAGCCCATGGTGCGCGCTTTGCCGGAGCCTAAGCAAATCAGGCTGATTGAAGCGAAAGATCATTTTTTCGCCGGCGCGCTGGAAGAATTGGAAGACGTGATTGCGGGGTTGTAAGCGGCGAGGGAATACTGCCTGCCCTCCCCAACGAGAGCAGGCCAGTCTCACGCCCTCTTCGCGGTATCCTCCGGCCGCGCCAATGCGCAAGCACCCCGCGAAGAGAGCTTCATGGAAGGCAAATTCTCGTGATTTGCTTTCCTTCCTAGTAAACGAGGGGAAGAAAGCGAAACTGTATTCCGCTCTAGGTGAAAATTTTATTTAGGATACGCTGGCCAACCGGAGTTCACGCTCCAGCCGCCTGGTGGCTCGACCGCCGATCAGGTCCGCAACCTTGCCCAGAATGCCTGGAATATCTTCCGGCTCAATCAGTACGGAGAGACCGCGAATGTCGATCGGTTTTGCGTCTTTGTAGCTGTGAATTAAAGCAGTTGCGGGCTTGTAGTCGGTCAAGCGCGCATGGGCGATTACTTTCAGGCCCGCCTCGGGCGATTCCAACTGTAACTCGCTCAAAACAAGCTCAAATTCGCCTTCGTCCAGCTTTCCTACGGCTTCTGCCGCGCTTGCGGCTGACTCGACATCATAGCCGCTAGCCTCTAGCACCGTAGTGAGTGTCAGACGCGAAGTAGGATCGTCGTCCACCACCAATACGCGAGCTAAATCGTAATCTACGCTACGGGGCAGTCTAGTCATTCGATTCTCGCAAATCTAGTTTAACCCAGAACCTAGGATTTCGATCTCCGAGAATTCATAGGACGTACCAGGGCGATTCCAACCCGTTTGTTCTAAGCTACTTACCTGAAAACTCGGGTGAAGATCTGATCCACGTGCTCCAGGTGGCGATCCAGTGAAAAGGCCCCCTTAATCTTTTCAATCGAAAGATAAGAAAGAACTTTTGGATCGCCAGAGATCTCCGCCTGGAAGTCGCCGTCGGACTCCCATGCCCTCATGGCGTGTCCCTGCACTAACTTGTAAGCGTCTTCGCGGAGCATCCCGGCCGAGGCTAAGTCCAGTAAAATCTGACCGGAGAAAATCAGGCCTTTGGTCTGTTCCAAATTCCGTAGCATGCGCTCGGGATAAACGCGCATGCCATCTACGAGCCAGAGGGTTTTGTGGAGCAGGTAGTCGGTCAGAATCGCGGAGTCTGCCAGGATAACCCGTTCTACCGAAGAGTGAGAAATATCGCGCTCATGCCACAAGGCAATGTTTTCCATGGCAGCCTGCACGTTGGCTCGAACCACGCGAGCCAGTCCACAAATCTGTTCGGATACCACCGGGTTGCGTTTATGCGGCATCGCCGAGGAGCCCTTCTGGCCCTCCGAGAACGGTTCTTCCGCTTCACGAACCTCGGTACGTTGCAGGTGCCGGACTTCCAGGGCGATCTTTTCGAGAGTGGCTGTGATCAGGGCCTGCGCGGAGACCCAAGCCGCGTGGCGGTCTCTCGAAATCACTTGCGACGCAATGGGGGCGGGCTTTAGATCCAGTCGCGCGCAGATCTTCTCTTCCGCTTGCGGTCCGATGTGCCCAAACGTGCCGACAGCTCCGGAGATCTTTCCGACGCGAAGGTCTTCTACGGCTAAGGCGAAGCGCTCGATTCCGCGCTCCAACTCGTCATACCAGAGAGCGAACTTCAGGCCCAAGGTGATGGGCTCGGCGTGGATCCCGTGGGTACGGCCCATTTGCAACGTTTTCTTGAACTCGAAGGCCCGGCGGCGGAGTGAAGTGGACAGCGCCCGCGCGCCGTTCAGAATCAGCTCGGAGGCCTGCTTCAGAACCAGAGCCTGCGCGGTGTCGACCACGTCATTGGAGGTCAGGCCGTAATGCAGCCAGCGCGACGCGGACGCCTCGCCCGCCGCCGCCATCTTTTCCGACACCGCGGTGGTAAAGGCGATTACGTCGTGCTTCACCTCGCGTTCAATCTCGTGAATGCGCGCCACATCAAAGCCGGCATGCTTGCGAAGAGCCTGCGCGGCTTCGTGGGGAACATCGCCCAATTCGGCCAGTGCTTCGCTAGCGGCCAGTTCCACTTCCAGCCACTGCTCGAAGCGATTCTGATCGCTGAAGATGCGGCCCATTTCGGGCCGTGTATAACGAGGAATCATTGTTCAGTTTTAATAGGTAAACGCTTCGGTGGCCCGGTTCGGCTCCGCGATCACCAGGCGAGTGAACAGGCTTCTGCCTTCCAGCGCCTGCGAAGCCACCAACCGCACGATCTCGGGATGATTATTGTGCTCGCTCAGATGTCCCAGGATCAACGTGGATGTGGACAGGTCCAGGTCCTTGCGAATGAAATCCGACACGACATCGTTGGAGAGATGCCCCATCCTCCCCATCACTCGCTGCTTAATGGACCACGGATAGGGGCCTACCTTGAGCATTTCGACATCATGATTCGACTCCAGCAGCAAAACATCCGACCCTCGCAGATGTTGGCGGATCGATTCCGGCAAATACCCCAGGTCGGTTGCGATCGATACCTTGATGCCTTCCGCCCGCAGCGAAAAGCCCACCGGGTCGACCGCATCATGGGGAATAGTGAAACTGGTCACATCGAAATCGCCTACCGGAAACCCGGACCCAGCCTGAAATAATTCCAACGGCGGAGGTGTGAATTCGCCCCAAGGAATAGCGGGCGCGGTCAAACGGGAGAGGTAGACCGGAATATTGAATTTCCGGGCAATGGGACCCAGCCCTTGCATATGATCGGAATGCTCGTGGGTGATGAGGATCGCAGAGATCGTGGAAGGATCTACCCCGATTTGCGCCAGCCGTTCGAAAGTTTCTTTACGGCTCAACCCGGCATCGACAAGGATGCGAGTCCGGCCGGTGGCTACCAGAGTGCAATTGCCCGCGCTGGACGATCCTAAAACCGAAACGGTGACGATGGCGGATGACTCCTGTACATGAGGGTTCTTATGTACTCCTCGGATCTAATGTCTTCAATGATACCGCCTTAAGTAAGATTCAGCCATCAGTTTATTGACAAACAAGTATAGCTGGGACGAAGTGCTTTCCCTTAGACTCATTTCAAGGGGCTCCGTGGGCCGGTGGGCTAAACTAGTCAATACATACCTATGAAAGCCCGCGTGTATGTCTCCTTGAAGTCAACCGTTCTGGATCCGCAAGGCCAAACGATTCAGAGCGCATTGAATGGCTTGGGGCACAAGGCGATTCGCCACGTGCGCCAGGGCAAGTTTTTCGAGATTGACCTGCAGCCCGGCTCAGCGCGCGAACAGGCGGCGGAGGAAATGGACCTGATCGCCCGCGAGATTCTCGCCAATCCGGTGATGGAAGACTATCGAGTGGAGTTCATCGACTAATGTGCGGAATTGTTGGATACATTGGACCCAGGCCAGCGGTACCCATCATTCTGGATGGCCTGAAGCGCCTGGAATACCGCGGCTACGATTCAGCCGGCATCGCCGTTCTTGAAGCGGACTGCACTTTGGGCATCCGGCGCGCGCAGGGCAAGCTGCGCAACCTGGAAGACGCGCTCACGCTGAGTCCCGTGAACGGGCCATATGGGATCGGCCACACGCGCTGGGCCACGCATGGCCGCCCCACCGAAGAGAACGCGCATCCACATCGCGACTGCCACGGCGACATCGTCGTAGTGCACAACGGCATCGTCGAAAATTATCTGGCCCTCAAGCACAAGCTGACCGAAGAAGGCCACAAGTTCGTCACCGAAACCGATACGGAGATCATTGCCCACCTGGTGGAGAAAGCTTTCACAGGAAATCTGGAAGCAGCCGTGCGCGATGCCGTGCGTCAGTTGACCGGCGTGTTCGCGCTCGCCGTGATTTCGCGTAAGGACCCCAATAAAATCGTCGCGGCGCGGAACGGTCCGCCCGTGGTGGTCGGCCTGGGCGAAGGCGAGTATTTCGTGGCTTCCGACGTCCCCGCCATCCTGAGCCACACGCGCAACATGTTCTTTTTGGCCGATGGCGACATGGCTGTGCTCACCAAGGAAGGTGTCCATCTCACCGACTTCAATGGCCGGGCCGTCAAGCGTCAGGTCTCTCACATTCTGTGGGACCCCATCATGGCCGAAAAGGGCGGCTACAAACATTTCATGTTGAAGGAAATGTTTGAGCAGCCACGAGCTGTTCGCGATACGACGCTCGGGCGGGTGGGGCAGGAATCGGGCCGCGTGTTCTTGGACGAGATGGATATCTCGACCAAAGATTTCCAGGAATTCAAACAGGTGAAGATTATCGCCTGCGGAACCAGCTGGCATGCGGCGACCGCCGGAAAGTTCATGATCGAGAAGCTGGCGCGGATTCCAGTGGAGGTCGACTACGGTAGCGAGTTCCGTTATCGCGACCCCATTGTGGCGCGCGACACGCTGACTGTGGTCATTTCTCAATCCGGCGAAACCGCCGACACCCTTGCGGCGCAGCGGGAAGCCAAGCAGAAGGGTTCGAAGACGCTGGCCATTTGCAACGTGGTTGGATCCATGATCACCCGTGAAGCAGCGGGGACTCTGATCACACATGCCGGCCCTGAGATTGGCGTCGCGTCGACCAAAGCGTTTACCTGTCAACTGACGGCGCTGTTTCTATTGGCCATGCATTTCGGCCAGGTTCGCGGCACGCTAACCGAGGCTTGCGCGAGAAAGCTGGTTGACCAGCTTATTCACGTACCCGGACAACTGGAGGAGATTCTCCGCCGGGATGCGGTCTACGAAGAATTGGCGCGGATTCTTCACAAGGCCACGGACTTCCTGTACCTGGGTCGCGGAATCCATTTTCCGATCGCGCTGGAAGGTGCGCTGAAGCTCAAAGAAATTTCCTACATCCACGCCGAGGGCTACCCGGCGGGTGAAATGAAGCACGGGCCGAACGCGCTGATCGACAGCTCGCTGCCTGTAGTCGTGGTCGCGACGCGCGATACTTCAGACCCGGAAAGCCGGCTGCTCTACGAAAAGACTCTTTCCAATATTCAGGAAGTCAAAGCGCGCGAAGGCGTAGTGATCGCGATTGCCTGCGAAGGCGATGAGGAGGTCGCTAAGACGGCCGACCACGTGATCACCATTCCCACTACCAACGAAATGCTGCTGCCCATTCTGGAAGTGGTGCCGATGCAACTGCTCGCCTATCACATCGCGGTGCGGCGGGGATGCGATGTGGATCAGCCTCGTAACTTGGCGAAGAGCGTGACGGTCGAATAAAATTAGCCGCCGATGAACGCGGATGAACGCAGATTCATAACAAGAAGTTATCGGCGTTCATCTGCGTTCATCGGCGGCCATCACTGTTCGTGATTCGCACTCACCAGCTCCACGTTCGCACCAAGGGTAAAGGCCTTTACCCGTTTACCCGCGACGTGACGGCGTGGCTCCGCTCCACTGAAGTTTCAGCGGGATTGCTTACCGTTTTTATTCAACACACCTCCGCGTCTCTGGTGATTCAAGAGAACGCCGACCCGGACGTTGTGCTCGACCTGCGCGATTACTTTGAACGGCTTGCCCCGGAGCGCGATCCCAAGTATCGCCACACCACTGAGGGTGACGACGACATGCCTGCTCACATTCGCTCCGCGCTCACGCAAACCTGTTTGTCCATCCCGGTGATCGGTGGACGAATGGCGCTGGGGACATGGCAGGGCCTCTACGTGTTTGAACACCGATCCTCCCCCACTGAACGAAGTGTGGTGCTGCAACTCATAAGCTGAACAGCGTCAACTGCGGGTCTTGCGGCCAAAATTCAGGTGGGGCCAATGGTTCCTTCGAATCGAATCCATAGCGCTGACGAATGCGCTGAAGACGTTCCTGCACTCGCTGCGGATAATCGCCGCGCAGGTAAGCGGCGCGGCCATACCGTTCGCGATAACGCCGGACAAGGGCAGGGAAGCGCTCCTCCAGGAACGGCAGGAACACCTCCCTGGCGCACGGTTTCAGAAACAGGACCTGCCCTCCGAAGCTTCGGGCTCCCGCTCTTGCGGCGGCTTGCGCCAAAGCATCCAGGTCCGGCTCCCGATCGTTGATCAACGGCATGATGGGCGAGCAGCCCACCCGCACACTGATTCCCGCGCGCGCCAACTTGCGCACCGCTGCCATCCTCAAATCGGGCCTTGGCGCGAGCGGCTCTGTTAGCCGTGCCAAGTCGCGATCAAGCGTCGTGATGGTCATGTGAATGGTGAGAATATGGCGGCGCGAGACTTCCTGCAGTAGCTCTATGTCGGAGGCCACCAGATCCGACTTCGTGGTGATCCCCAACTGCGTGCCCGCGGTTTCCGCGAAGACTCCCAGCATCGCGCGTGTGATCCGGTAGCGGCGCTCGGCGGGCTGATAGGGATCCGTCGCCGTGCCCAGCGCGATCATCTCGCCCAATGGCAATTTCTTCAATTCCCGCCGGAGCACTTCGGGATCGAAAGCCTTCACGTAGATTTTGCGCTCGAAATCCTGTGGCTCGCGAAGCTCCATGAATTCGTGCGCGTAGCGGGCGTAGCAGTATTTGCAACCGAACTCGCAACCCCGGTAAGGATTGATCATCCAGCGGAACGGCACGCGGGTGCTGTCACATCGCGCCATATAGCTGCGTGCGGCGATCTCGAAGTACTCAACACGATTCTTGGCCTGCAGCGAGGGGCTCTCGGCGGCCATCTTCGCGATTCCGATGAGCTCTCCCACCCCGTTATCTTCGCCTTATGTTCGCCATGTGTCAAGACTATCATTTTGACCCCATAGCTATCATGATGAGGAACATGAACTTGCCAGACCTAAGCTCCTATCGCGAGCATTTCCCGGTTACCAAAAACCTCATTTATCTGAATCACGCCGCAGTCGCGCCGCTGTCGGCTCCCGCAGCGAAGGCGATGGAATGGCTGGTCAAAGACGCGCTCGAAAACGGGTCGCGGCACTACTCCGATTTGGATGGAAACCTACCAGGGCATTGCGCGACTCCGCCGCTCGTCTGATGAATTGCCATGCCAGCGAAATAGCGCTCATGAAGAACACGTCCGAAGGGATCGCGACTATCGCGATGGGGCTCGACTGGCGCGCGGGGGACCGGATCGTCGCGTTCACTGAAGAATTTCCCTCTAATCAATATCCTTGGAGGCGTCTGGAATCAAAAGGCGTGACGATCGAGTGGCTTTCCGTAACCGATCCTCTTGATAAGATCGACGCGGCGGCGCACGGCGCTCGACTGCTGGCCATCAGCTATGTGCAATTCCTTACCGGTTACCGCGCCGATCTTGAAGCCATCGGCAAGATCTGCCATGACCGCGGCGTAATCTTCTTCGTCGACGCGATCCAGGGCCTGGGTGTTTTTCCCTTCGACGTGCGCAAATGCCATATTGACGCGGCGGCGGCCGATGGACACAAATGGCTGCTTGGCCCGGAGGGCTGCGCACTTTTATACATCTCCGAGGAACTGCAGAAGCAGGTAGAGCCCGTCGAGTTCGGCTGGACCAACGTCCAAGGCTACGAAGACTACGGCAAGCGCGACTTGACCTTGCGCCAGGATGCGGGACGGTATGAATGCGGGAGCCTCAACACCGTCGGTTGCTTCGGGCTGCGGGCGTCCATCGATTTTCTTCTAGAGGTCGGAATCGAGCGCATTGGTCCAGTGGTGCAAGCCTTGGGTGATCAGATCGCTGAAGGAGTCGCGCGGAGGGGTTGGGAAGTGATGGGCCAGAGAACTCCTTCAACCGGCGCGGGCATTGTAAGTTTTCGCAAAGAGGGTCTGAACCCCGTGGCGGTGGTCGCGCACTTGCGGGAGCAAGGAATCACGGCTGCGGCGCGTGCGGGCTGTGTTAGAACAGCGCCACATTTTTATATCAATGCTGCTGATATTGAGAAGATGCTCGGGTGTCTGCCGTGACGATTCTCTAAGCGGCTCGACGGCGCCCTGTTGGCTGCCGAATCAGAATCTCAGCCGGAATGCCGAACTGCAGATGCAGGCGGCGGATCATCGGAAGCGTCAGATTTCGATTGCCGTGGAGTATCTCATAGACCCGAGTTCTGCTGCCGATCACACCAACGAGCGCGTTGTGGTCCAACCCCATCTGTTCCAGGCGGAAGCGTATCGCGTCAATCGGATTCGGCGGATCGACTGGATGCGCAGTCCGCTCATATGCCTCTACTAGCGCGACCAATACCTCGAGCTTGTCTCCGTTGGGCGAACCCGGCGAGGAACCCCAAAGCTTTTCGATCTCCCGCAAAGCCTTCTCGTGTTCGCTAGCGCTTCTGATAGGTTTGATCGCCATACATCACCGTCCTTACGTCAATCTTGTCATAGTCACTGTGCGTCCCCAGCCACTTGATAAAAACAAGTTGGCGCTGATAGTCGATGGCCGTCACGAGCCGATAGGAATTGCCCTTGATGTTAAAAACCACTCGCTCGGCATCTACGATGCTCGCACTCGCATAGGCTCTTTTTACATCTTGGGAATTACGCCAGACCGCTTGCTCTACTTCGTGATACCAAGCGGCAAGAGCCGCCTTGACCGCCGTCCGGTCCCTGCTTCGCGTTAATGTCGCCACAAATTTGGCAAGTGTCGAGCGGGCGATCACTCGCATGTTAAACGCATCCAGGATACCGCGTTCCCGCCCTGGGAACAATCGTCGCCTTATTTTGTAGCAGGCTCCGGCGGCGTGAATCCATAAAACGTATCTAACGCCAGCACCTTCTGCCGCACCAGCTTTGTCATCGCGGCGCGAGTCGACGAAGTAAGAGCCTCCTGACCTCCCAGGAAGGAACTTAAGTCGAACGAATAGTCTTTGTAATTCACGGCGTCGAATACCGTCAGCTCGCGCCCGTCTCCATCCAGAATTCCATACACGGGCCCGTAGCTCGATACGACCAAATAATTGTCGTGGTGCCACTCTCTCTGGTCGCCCTGCATCTCGGTGAATAGAGGCCGCCCGAACATTTCTCCTCGATTCAGCGGCTTGTGTCCGGTCAAGTAATAAAGCGACGGGGTGATGTCTGTAGAGAACGCCAGAGCCTTCGGATTGATATACAGCGACTGGCGAGTCTCGGGCGGCACATGGATGATCATTGGGATGCGCATGATCTCGGGATAGATAGAGTAGGCGTGTCCCCAACGCCCTTGTTCACCGAGCGAATCGCCGTGATCGGCGGTCAGGATAATGATGCTCGTATCATACAGCCCAGTGCTTTTCAACTTGTCGATGAAAGTTCCGAAGCACGCGTCAATTCGCTTGAGTCGCGATGCGTATGGCGCGTAGAACGATCCGAAATTGTCAGACGAAATCGGCTTGCCCCCTTGGCGATTGATCGTAGACACATGGATGTTCTGTGCCTGCGTGTATCCGAACATCCTGGTATCCTTGGGCTCCTGCGTTACGCGAGTGCCTAGTTCTTCCAGCGAAACGCAGAGATCGTAGTCCATGGTTGCGTGACCCTGGTCGATCTCGGCGAGCCCTGGCCACTCCGGAAGCACCGTTTGCAGAATCGTATCGCGGCTGACGAACGCTTTGTATTTTTCGGCTTCCAACAGCTTTTGAAGAGCGTTCATGGGCGCGAAAGGAGTCACGTATTGTTTGTGCAGATTCATTCCGCCCACCCAGATGGACGGTTCCGAAAGACCGGTGGCTCCATAGTGCGTGAAGGCGTTTTCCATCACGATGTTCTCTTTTGCGAATTGAGCCACTGATGGCGTGAAGTTCACTTGATCGTTGTAGGGGGAAAGGTAATCGCGCCGCAAGCTATCGACCACGATGATAAAAATGTTCGGCTTCTTTCCCTCCGTGTACTTCAGGTCGTTAACCACATTCACTGACACCGGCGCAATTTGTTTTGAATGGGGGATGTTTGTGCTGGCGGTAAGGAATCCGTAGAAGGCGTCGTCACGGGCATCCATGGTCATCGAGTCCCGGATAAGCTTGAACGACACGTCGAACCCCGACCATTGGTCCAGGAAGTGTTCGCGGGTTTGTTTTTCGCCGGTCGCCTTCCAGGCCGCGTTTCTGGCCGCCTCCCATGTGCGGTAAGCAGGCAGCATCACCAACGCGCAGGTGAGAAGGCGTCCCGTCCGGCTTGGGAAATTCTGCCGTCCATTGGCGCCCGAGAAGAACAGCCGAAATGTGCCGATCCAGATCAGCAGCACGGAGAGCTTCTGAAATAGAAAATTCCAATCCATGCGCGAGACTGTGAATGCAAGTACCGTGGCAACGCCTGCCAGGCTGACAGCGCCTAAAGCCAACAGGACGGCATTCGATCGCTTTCTTCCTGGCCCCACCCAGAAAGCCACAGATAGTCCGCTTTCAATTTCAGTTCCCGCCACGGCCGCCAGGCTGATTCCCGCGAGAAAGCTAGTCAGCGAAAGTGAGAAGCCGGCTGAGTAAAGGGTGGCTTCCAACCCGTTAAAACCCAGGGCAGGAAACGCGAGGTTTTGAAACACCATAAACAACATGCCCGCGCCGAGCAGATGAAACAGTACGAACTGAGCTTTGGGCGGGGTGGAGAACCAGCTTGCCACTACGCTTAGAAAATTCAACACTACGAAGAACAGAATGAAGACGAGAAGGTGCGAAAGCAGGCTCGCTCCGAAGCCGAACCAACCGGCGGTACGGCCCCAATCGGAAGCTTGATGTCTTGCAATACTGATTGATCCATAGACCAGCGTCAGAAAAAGCGCGGATCTCCAGGCGGCGTGAAAGAGGGCTCGTTCCTGATCGGGGCGAGCAGTTTTCCATCGAACCAGCGGAAAAGAAGCGCTCAAGTCCAACACCGCCAGCCAGAACAGTGGAGAGAGCATCGCGAAAGCCCACAGGAGGGTCCGAATACTGCTGTCCGGCTTGGCGAGCACGGGACGCAGCAGCAAATAGAGTCCGGCGGCCAGATGAAACATCCAGAAACGCAGGTGCAGGCGCGAGGGTTTCAAACCGATCGCCGGAGCGGCCAATAGCAGAATCAACCAGTAAAGATAGTGCTGGTTTCGCGCGAAGACATTGAGTGCTGGGATCAGATCGCCTTTCACCACCTGCTGCGCAGTGAAAGGAACGTAGGCCAACACGCAATAGAGAGACGAAAGAAGGAAGAATAATGCGAACAGAATTTTCGCAAGAACCCGGAGAATCCCCTTCATCTTGACGCGACCTGCCTGCTTACCCGCGCCAGTACCTGTCGAACATCGTTATCCTGTGGCGCTAATTTCTGCGCGTGCCTCAAGTGCACCAGCGCGGTGCGTGGATCGCCGAGCCCTGAATAAACCATGCCGGCGGCAAGCAGCGCGTCCACATTGTCGGGCCGTCTTTGAAGAACCTTGTCGATCCCCGGCCGAGCCTCGGCGCTTTCCCCAAGTCGCGCCAGAACGCGAGCCAATCCGATCTGAATATCCGGATAGTTTGGAGCTCTCTTGATGCCGTCGCGGTATAACTTGAGGGCCTTGGCGAACTGGCCGTCCATCTCCAGCGCGTGGGCGTAAAAGAAGATCGTGTCGGCGTCGGCTTCGATCATCCAACAGCGTTCAAACGCCTTGAACGCCTCCTGATCCTTGCCCTGTTTCTGATAGTCGAACGCGATCTGAGGGCAGCCGTCCACTGGGGTGGGAGCGTATTGGAGATAAAGCTCCCACATCTCGGCTCCCTCTTTGTACATCTCCAGCCGATCGTATGTTTCTCCCAATTGCGCGATGTAGATGTGGTCTTCCGGGATAGGCTTTATGCAACCGAAGCAGCGGTCTCAGAGCGGGTTGATACTCGGCTTTCAGAATGAGCGAACGGCTTTCTTCAAGCAACTCGCGGGCGGCGTTGGGCGAAATATAGTTCGGATTGTTAGAGGACTCCGCTGCGGCCTCGTCCACCCAGGGATTGACGATGAACGTATTCCAAAACAGGTACAGGATCAGAACCGGAAAGGCGAACCGGATGAACGGGATGTCCACTGTTTGAAACCGGCTCCTTAAAACTTGTAGGACACGGTGGTGCTCAAATAATATTGCGTCAGGCGGTCATGATCGATTCGATCGTCACCCGAAATGCCGCCAGTGACATTCAGCAAAAGGCGTGTCCGCAGCTTCCAATAAATTTCGCCCAGATACGAGCTCGAGTCCAGCACACCGACTTCATTTAGGCTGCGCACTTCAAAGGGAGACGATCCGCGTCCATAGCGGAAACTCAAATAGCGTTCTCCGTCGCCGAAATAGCGGCGTACCTGAACCTGAAAGGAAACCGACGGCTTGGGGTCGCCCGGCGTGATGTAGGTTCGCACGGATCCATACCAGTCCTTGTGATATCGCCCGATGGATGCCGTGTAGACGTTCAGCCGAGTCGATGTGAATTGCAGCCGCCGCATTCCCGCCGACGCTTCATAGCCGTGGCTCAGATTCTGAAATATTTCCGCGCCGGCCCGGAATGTTGGATACAGAATGCCCTCCGGCGAATAGCCTGCGTTGAGGTACATGTACGTGCCCGGGCGAAGGCTCGGGTACCAATCCACTTCCCCAAGGGTGCTGGTGTAGCCGTATTGGTAGGCTCTGGAGACGCGAAAAATAAGAGAACCGGCGTCGAGGCCTCGCCGGACGCTGTAAGATTCTTCCAGCCACGACGAGCGATGATCGCTGAAGAATATCGTGTTGACGTTGGCGCCAGCCTTCCATTCGCTGGACGATTCCTGCAGGGATCGCCGCATGTCGGTCGCCTCGGCGTTGGCCGGTTCCAATCGCAGCACAGTATTGAGAACCTGCATTTCCTCTTTAGGCCGTTTCAACGCTCGCATCACCCGAGCGCGGGCGATCAGGAGATCAATATGATTGGGAGTCCGTTCCAGAAACCTGTTGGCGATCTTGTCGGCTCGCTCGGGATGATCCGACCACAGTTCCACGTTGATCAGCGCCAAAGCGGCATCTGTATAGGTAGGCGTCTGGTTGAGCACACCCTCCAGCGCGTCGCGAGCCTCCTCCCAGCGGCCTTCCCAGGAGAGCATCTCTCCGTAAAGTAGCCGGGCGTCCACGTCGGTGGGACTTTCCACCAAATGCTTCTGAAGCAGTGCCAGGGCTTCCGGACGGCGCTTGGAAGAGGAGAGGGCTCGGGCCTGCGTCAGGATGTCGTCTTCGCTGGCGATAGGGGCATCATCTGCCGCAAAAGCAGAGGAAGTAGCACTGAGTAGTAGCCCAGCCGCAAGGAACGTGTAGATGAATCTACCTAATAGCACGGGATTACCCATCCATCGGCGTGTGGGCCTTAGTGCATTAGTCCTGGCTATGGAATGCCTTAGTCTTTTACAGGCAATTTTAACTAAAGGAATACCCCCCGAATACCGAACATCCTAGTACCCACGCGTTGTACACGCATGGGGTCTGTCGAAAATGCAACTTTCTGGCAAAGGCACGGGGGTGATGTCCATCTTGACCTCCCAATTTCGGCTTGAAGAGGCCGAAGTGTCTACCAATGGCCAGTTCGAAGAACGCAGGTACAAGAAGTTCGGCCTCACCATTCGCCGCCGCAGAATGCTTCCCGAACTGCCCCCGCCGGTCCCGGAAGATCGCAGCGAGCCTCCACTCTTGCCGCAAGACGCGCACGAATCGGGTCTCAACAATCTCGCTCTGAGCATCGAAGCCGAAGACAACGCCGGTGCTGCCATTCCGTCCGTGAATATCGAGATCCCCGCGGAACCAATCTCTGCGGAGGAAGGTATGGCGGCCCCCTCTGCCTCCATCGAACCCGCAGTCCTGCCTTCCATCGGGCCCTCCGATGCACCTCCGCAACAGCATCCGATCCTCTCGGGAAAGACCCTGGGAGTGGTCGGTTTTTCGCCCCAAGACTCCGCCGCTATTGGACAAGCCCTCGCCGCGCAATATTGCTCCTTCGCGTTTCTAACCCACGCCGATGCGGAGTTCCGCAAGGGCGCCACCAACGGATGTGACCTCCTCATCCTCTCCGCGCCTCATGAATGGTCGGCTCCGGGAAGCCTGAATCCAGCCTCTCTGCTGAAGACAAAAAAGCCTCTCCTGTTGATCGGCTCGCGCGAAGACTTGAGCTCGCTCGCGATGCGAAGCAATGGCGGCGGCCTACGCGAATTGGTTCCCGCTCCCTGGAATGTCAGCGACATGATCTGGCGCGCTGCCACGCTGCTAGGGCGCATTCAGGAACCACGCGGACGCACCGGAAAGAAAGGTTTGCGCAAGCGCGTGATCATCGGCGATGAATCGCCCGCCCGCGCGCTGGTGCACGCCGTACTGGCGCAGGAAGGAATGGAGTGCCACGTGGCCGACAATGGGGTCGACACAGTGGCTTTGGCACGAGCCAAACAAGCCGACGCCGTCATCATCGACGTCAGCCTGCCCGGATTGGACGGCTTCCAAGTGCTGGCCGAAATTCGCCGCGATCCCATATTGAAGGACGCCTCCGTCATCCTCCTCACGGCCCGGCAGTCGGAAGCGGACGTCCTTAGAGGCTTCGGATTGGGGGCCGACGATTACGTCACCAAACCTTTCAGTCCCATGGAACTGGCGGCCCGGCTGAAGCGGCTGCTGCTGAAGAAGCCGTGACTGCGCCCCGGGTGCCGGGCGGCATTCTCCACCTCCCGCCCAGCATTCTCAAGTTATTGGACCAGTCCGGCCTGCGCCAATTCGGATGGGGACGCACTCTTATCGTTCTCAAGGCGCTCACCGCGATGGGAGCCGTCTTTTATCCCGTCTGGTGGATCCATCTTCATTTCACGTCCATCAGGCTCGTGTCGGTCCCGCTCTCGCTAGCGATTTCTTTCCTCGGGGTTCAGATCGCCGTCATCTTTCTTCAACTTGCCGCATCCGCTGTGGTGAAGAAGCTGGATGCCATTCGCATCCGCAAGTCCGCGCACTGGAAGTCCGTAATTGAGCCTCTGTTGGCAGCTCAATCGGCTGGAAAAGATCGAATGGCAGATTTGCGAGGCCTTCGGCGCCGCCGCCCCGTGGACTTCGATGCTTGCGTTGCATCCATGCTCGAATCGGTTAGCGGACCCGAGCGCGAATCCTTAAGTCGCCTCGCACTTGGCTTCGGCGTCGTTCGCCGCTGGCAAAGAGTAGCGCGGAGAGGCCGTCTGGAACGCAAGCAGGCCATTGAGTGCATGACCTACCTGGCTCCTTCCATTGGCCGCGCCGCTTTGCAGCCTCTGCTGGAAAAGCAACCCGCCGCCTTGCAAGCGACGCTCTATCGCGCGCTCCTCCGCGTCGCCCGAGGCGCGGAGGTAGCCGACCTGTTCCGCCGGACTCTGCGCGCCCCATTTTTCGTGCGCGCACTTCTCGCCGGGGAATTTCGGCCCTTCGCCGAGCAGTTGAGTGTAAGCACCCTGCCTGCCGTGCTCACATCAGGCGACGAGCAGGAAATGATCGCAGCGCTGGAAATGGTGGATGCCTGGCGCCGCGTGCTTCACCTGCCGCAACTGGAAACTCTGGCGCGCCATCCCAACCCGGAGATCCGCAGCCTGGCCCTCCGAGCCGCTCCGGTGAGCGCCGTGCAGGGCACTATGGAGCAAACCATCCTCAGCGCATTCGAAGACCCCAGCTCTCAAGTGAAGCTTGCGGCCCTCCGCGCGGCCGCCCGGCTTCAGATTCGAAGCTCGTTGCACGTCGTGGAACGCGCGTCGTACAGTCTGGACAACCAGGTTTCCAGGCTCGCGTGTCTCGTTTTGGCGTCGTTTGGAAACGACGGTCATTCGATTCTTCAATACATCGTGCTGACAGGCGACCGGCGCGTGGGAAATTGGGCGGCCGAAGCATTGGGACAATTCAGCGCGGGCCGCGGGGTGCAGCGGCGGAGTTCTAATGCTGAATCTGCTGGTCCACAGAGTCTATTTCTTTTTTGAAAGCGCTGTGATCGTGTATGTGTTCGTCATCAACGCGACCTATTTCTTCCTGACCTCCATCGCCTATTTCTCGCTGCGCAAGCACCACCTCGCCTGCACGTCCTCCGAACGCGATGCCATGATGAAATCCCCTTCGATGCCTGCGATTTCTCTCATCGTGCCCGCTTACAACGAATCCGCCACATGCCGGGAAAGCGTCGGAGGCATGCTCCGGTTGAACTACCCCAACTATGAGGTCATTGTCGTAAACGACGGCTCGAAAGACGACACTCTCGCGGTCCTCACGAATGAGTTCGACCTTTACCGCTCCGCACGGGTCGCGAGTGGGAGCCTGGAAACCAAACCTATCCGCCAGATCTACAAGTCGTGCCAGCCCGTCAATCTGATCGTTGTCGATAAGGTGAACGGAGGCAAAGCCGACGCGATCAACGTCGGGCTCAACGTGGCTACCTCGCCGCTGATTATGGTGGTCGATTCCGATTCTCTCATCGATCGCGACGGCCTTCTAAACATCGTCAAGCCTTATCTGGAAGATCCCGAGCACGTCATCGCCGTCGGCGGCACCGTGCGGGCCGTGAACGATTGCGACGTCCTCCACGGACAGGTGAAGAACATTCGCACGTCATCTTCCCACCTCGCCAATTTTCAATCCATCGAATATCTGCGGGCGTTCCTGGGCGGTCGCGTCGGCTTTAGCATGGTCAACGCGTTGCTGATTATTTCCGGAGCCTTCGGCCTCTTCCGCCGCGATGCCGTGATGGAAGCGGGAGGCTTTGACGAGTCGACCGTGGGCGAGGACATGGAGCTAATCGTCCGTATGCACCGGATCTGGCGCGAAAAGAAGAAGCCTTACCGCATCGTGTACGCCGCCGCGCCCGTGTGCTGGACTGAAGTGCCGCAATCTTTAAAGATCCTGCGGCGCCAGAGGATGCGCTGGCAGCGCGGCACTGTGGAGAGCCTGTGGCGTCACCGTGAAATGCTGCTGAACCCGCGATTTGGAGTGGTGGGCCTGTTCTCGTTCCCTTACTTTGCGTTGTTTGAAATGCTCGGTCCGGCGGTCGAGTTCCTGGGCTACGGTCTCACCATCCTGGGGTTGGTATTTCAAATCATCGCTCCGCAGATCGCCGTTCTCTTCTTCGTCGTGTCGGTGATGTTCGGCATCCTTCTTTCCACCAGCGCGGTGGTGCTGGAGGAGTTCACCATCTGCCGCTACCCTTCCTGGCGGCACTCGCAGCGGCTTTTTCTGTCGGCAGTTCTAGAGAACTTCGGCTTCCGCCAACTGCTGACCTATTGGCGCGTGCATGGCCTTATTCAGGCTATGAAAGGCAAAAAGGGCGGATGGGGAGCAATGGAGCGCCGCGGCTTTAAGGTCGTCGCCCGACCTTAAGCAATTTGCTTCGGCTGACATTCATCTGTCATCTTGGGTGCTCATAATACACTGTAAGAAGTCACGTAAAGGAGCGGGAGACCCATGCATCCTGACCTGATGGAATATGGCCCGGTACGCTTTCATAGCGATCCGAATGCGCTGTACGACCGGCATCTTCTTTTCGACTACGCCATCGACCCCGACCTTGCTAGCACTCGGGAACGCTATGAAGCCGTAGCCCGCGCGCTGCGCGATGTGCTTGCCCTACGTTGGCTTCGCACCAAGAAGACCCAGTACAAACTGAATCCGAAGCGCGCCTACTATCTTTCGATGGAATTCCTGATTGGCCGTTCTTTGGCCAGCAACGTTTCCAATCTCCTGCTGGACCCTGTGATTCTCGACGCGTGCCGCATAAAGAATGTTAACTGGTACGAACTGCTCGACCAGGAACCGGACGCCGGCTTGGGCAACGGCGGGCTGGGACGCCTCGCTGCCTGCTTCATCGAATCCATGGCAACTCTGGACCTGCCCGCCATGGGTTATGGTTTGCGCTATGAATACGGCATCTTTAAGCAACAGATCAAAGACGGATGGCAAAACGAGAAGCCGGACAACTGGCTTCGCCGCCCGGATCCCTGGGAAGTGATCAGGCTCGACCACATTGTCGAAGTAAAGCTCAACTGCTCCTTCAAGATCAGCGGCGGCTCTCTCGTCCCTGAGCCGGGCAAGCCTTCAACGTTGCTCGGAATTCCGTTCGACCGCCCCGTGGTTGGCTACGGCGGCCAGACCATCAACACACTGCGGCTCTGGTCGGCAGGCGCTCCCGACTCATTTCACTTCCATCAGTTCAGCCATGGCGATTTCGTCGGCGCAGTAACCGAAACCCTGGCAGCAAATTCCATCACCCGTGTTCTTTACCCTGACGATTCCACTTCCATTGGCAAGGAACTGCGGTTCCTCCAGGAATACTTTCTTTGCGCCTGCTCGATGCACGATGTCATCCGCCGTTTTCGCGCCAACAATACGGATTGGGATCTGCTACCCGAAAAGGTCGCGATTCAACTGAACGACACTCATCCCACCGTATCCATCGCGGAGTTGATGAAGATCCTGCTCGACGACGCGGGGCTCGGTTGGGATCAGGCCTGGAACATCACGCAGCGAACCTTCGGCTACACCAATCACACTCTGCTTCCGGAGGCGCTGGAACGTTGGCCCGTTAAGTGGTTTGAAGATATTTTGCCGCGCCATCTCGAGATCATCTACGAAATCAACCGCCGCTTTCTGGACCAGGTGCACGCGCATTATCCCGCCGACCAGGCACGCGTCCAAAGAATGAGCCTGATTGAAGAAGCACCCGCGAAAAACGTACGCATGGCCAATCTCGCCATTGTCGGGTCGCACAGCACCAATGGAGTCGCCGCGATTCACACTGATCTGCTGAAAGCCCATGTGGTTGCCGACTTCGCGCACATGTTTCCCGAGCGTTTCAACAACAAGACTAATGGCGTCACGCCGCGGCGTTGGCTATTGCAAGCCAACCCATCTCTTGCGGGAGTGATTACGGAAGCCATCGGCCAGGGATGGATCGGCGACCTCAGCCAGATCGAAAAACTGAAGCCTCTGGCTGAAGATCCACAATTCCAGTTTGCTTTTCAAGGCGCCAAACGCGCCGCCAAGCTCCGCTTTGTCGACTGGCTTAAGGACGGCACGGGACAGAGCGCCGATCCCGACAGCATTTTCGACAGCCAGATCAAACGCATCCACGAATACAAGCGTCAGTTGTTGAACGCGCTCCATATCGTGATCCTGTACAACCGGCTCCGCCAGAATCCCGGGCTCGACGTTCCTCCACGCACGTTCTTTTTCGCGGGGAAGGCGGCGCCAGCGTATCATTTGGCGAAATTGATAATCAAGTTCATCAATAATCTTGCGGAGACCGTCGACAGTAATCCCATCACGCAAGGAAGACTCAAAGTCATTTTCCTGCCCGATTACAGCGTTTCCATGGCCGAGCGGCTGATTCCGGCAAGCGATGTTTCGGAACAGATTTCCACCGCCGGGTACGAAGCCAGCGGCACCAGCAACATGAAGTTCATGATGAACGGCGCGCTGACCATCGGTACCCGTGACGGGGCCACCGTCGAGATGGCCGAGGAAGCGGGCGAGGAGAACATGTTCCTCTTTGGCTTAACGGCCGACCAGGTGGCCGGCACTCGCGGCTGGTACAACCCGCATTGGCACTATGAGAACGAACCCGAAACACGGGCCGCCCTCGATCTGATCGCCGCGGGCCATTTCAATCCCGGTGAACCGGGCGTCTTCGATCCCATCCTCGACGTGCTGCTAAAAAACGGTGATTTCTACCTTCACCTGGCCGACCTTACTGCCTATAGCGAAGCTCACGCCCGGCTGGGCCAATTCTACGGTGACTCCAAGGCGTGGGCTCGGACGGCGATCCTGAATGTCGCAAGCTCTGGAAAATTCTCCAGCGATCGGACCATCGCGCAGTACGCTTCTGAGATCTGGAAGGTGTTGCCTTGTCCGGCTGTTGAGGGTGCAAGTTCTGCCCGCAGCAGTGCGGTCTAAACTTTGTTGAAAAGCACCGGCTGCCGATTACGCCTTCTCGTCCAACTCCCCAGCCGCCTCGGCCTGCGCCGCCAACTCCTCTTCCGAAATCTCGGCGCCAAGCACATCCAGAGCCTGATCAAGCATGCTGGCCGGAACCAGCAGCCGCAACGGAGCGTCGTTCAGAGAGAACTCATTTTCAAGCGTGCACGGAATCTCCGCGGAAAGCAAAAATGATTTGGCCAGCCGAGCCTCGCTGCGAGATTCGTAGACTGCGGCTTCCACCAGTTCCTCGCCGCTTTCGTTCTCCGGCGGCTTACCGGATTCGCTTTCTACCGTCTCCGTAGAGCACCCAAGACCCCTGCTCTCGACCTCTTCGTCGTAGATTTGCTGCGCCAGGTCGACCAGATCCTCGCGATTCATAGCCAGCAAGGCCTCGTCGGAAAGGCTCCCGTATTGTTGGCGCAGCTCCGCGGGGTCGAGCTTCATCCGTGACCCAGATACATGAGCCAGCTCAGCCCGAAGATCGCTCCCAGAAAGCAGACGAAGCAATAGGCCGCGTAGCGGATTCGCTCGCGATCCGTACGCTTGGTCACGATCCCCAATATCACTGACGTGAGCAGCGCGAAGAGCATGGAGGCTTCGAAGTGCGACAGGTTCACTTTGGGCATCTCTTCAGTCCTTCTTGCCCGTCGCGATCTCAAACGCGTCCACCATACCCAGGATGTTCAGCAGGCCGGCCCCGACCAGGAATTTTGTGCCGTAGTCATGCACATGTCCGGCGACGTCGGGTTGCGCGTAGCCCATCCAGACGGTGAGAAAGTAAAAAATTCCCGACATCAGGTTGCCCAGGAAGCCGCCCCAGTAGATCACCGTAGTCAGCAGGTCTCCGGTCTGCGGAGAAAACAACGCCCCACGCATCATCAGGCCAAGCAGGAACATCGCCGCAACGCACGCGGCAATCAGACCTCCGCGGGCTCCCCGCTTCAACAGCAAATGTCCACCGCCCGGAATAATCCAGGCTAATGCGACTGCCGGAAGCCATTTACTGGCGGGTACTGAGATCGCTTGATCGGCCACGTTTCCATCTTAACAGTGCGGCATCATGGTACACATGCAGCTTGCGCTGAACGAACTGCGGCGCGCCGAATTCTGGATACCCTCGGCCCTCCGCGGCGTGCGTTTTCTTACTATTCTGGCGGCCGCGTGGGTGCTTTCCCGTCTCGCCAAGAGCTTCCTCCAACGCGTTCGCTTGCGTGCCGTAAGCGGCATGGACCGCCGAGGCGACCATTCAGACGAAGAACTGGAAAGGCGCGCCGCGACGGTCGTCGGCGTCCTGTCCAACGTCACTGGCTGGGGAATCTGGATCGTCGCGTGGGGCATGGCTCTCTACGAACTCAATTTTCGAGTCGAGCCTTTGCTGGAAGGTCTCGGGCTAGCCGGCATCGCCCTCGGGCTGGGCGCGCAAACGCTAATTAAGGACTGGCTGGCGGGCCTGTTTCTGCTGATGGAAGATCAATTGCGCATCGGCGACCTTGTGGTGATCAACGGAATCGTTGGCACGGTGGAGGAAATCAACCTGAGAACTACGCTGGTCCGCGCGGAAAACGGTGCCGTTCACATGATCCCGAATGGTTCCATCACCACGCTAGCGAATCAGTCGCGCGAGCATAGTTATTTCGTGTTTGAGACCACTCTGGCCCATCGCGCCGACGCGCAAAAGGCGCTCGAGCTCGTACAACAGGTGGGGACGGAGATCGCCTCGGACGCGCGCTTCGCCACCGACGTCGTCGCGAGTGTGGAAGTCTTTGGAGTGGAGCGGTTGGGGGAGAAGGGCGCCGTAATCCGAGCCCGCTTAAAAACACGCCCAGCCCGATATCAGGCCGTGGGACGCGAATTCAACCTGAGGGTGAAGCAGCGCTTCGACTCGGCGGGTGTGCCGTTTCCAGCGTCTTGATCCGATGAAGGCGTTGTGGCATCAACAACAATCCCCGCCCTCACGGGACGGAGCTATCCGCAACGCCTGGAACAATAATGCCGCACAATTTTTGGGATGGTCGGATAGCCCCGTCCCGTGAGGGCGGGGATTCTTACGCGACCAATTTCTTCATTTTTCAGCAATCTTTAGATCGTGCGCCACGTCACCGCTTCCGAATTCTCACCCCCGCCTGCGTCTCCGGCGGCAGTATGAGCATCAGAGTCCCCCCGGCATCCGTGGTCCCCTCCGAAAGCTCCTCATCGTCCACTTCGATATCGTACTGGGCCAACGGCGCAAGACTCAGAACGAACACCGTCTCCCGCTCCGCCGCGAATCGGATCATTCCCTCCGCCGACGGTGCCGGTGCGGTCAGCAGCAGAGTATCGCCCACCACCACCGGCTTCACAGCCGATCCAGCCTTCAGCGTTTGAAGCTGGCCATCGCGAAAAAGCTGGATCTGTCCGTCGAAGTATCCGAGCCAAGTGGCGTCTTCATCCCAGGAAGTGCGGGCAAACAGCCGGCCCGTTTTCTCATCATGGAAGACTAGCGGGAGCTTCTCATAGCTCAGCCCCGGCTGATATTGGTTGGCCCACAGGAATTCGTAAGCAACCCCCAGCCCCCCGCGCATCATAAACCGGTCGTCCATCAGCCAGCCCTGGACAAACTGCACTTCCTGGGCGTTGTTGTCGAACGCGACCATCGCCAATTCCGCGGCCCTCGACCAGACGGCCTGATTCAGATCCGGCGGACCAGTGCGAACGTAGGCCGGAACCCGGTATACATTTTCAGGGGCGGGAAAAGGCGCGGGATAGTTGCTTGCCACATGATCCAGTGGCAGCTTTTCGAAATATTCCGCCGCGCTATCACGCAAATCGATCTTCAAATTGTCCCGCAGCGCGTGAAACATCTCGTAAATCCAGTACGCATCGTCGCGCTGGAACGGAGGCCGGCCGGCAGTCAGGTTCTTCAGCCTCCGGCCTCTCCACCACTCCTCTACAATCTGCTTAAGAATTTTTTCCCCGTGATCCGGCAACTCGTCGGCGATGGCGATTGCAGCCAAGGCTCTCCCGGTCTGGCGGCGCGTATCGTCATCCGGCGGGCGGGCGTTCAGAACCTTCTGGATCTTTTGAGCGAGCTGGCTCGACTGGGAAGTGCTCATCGCTTTCCCACACCAATCGAATACCAGCGCGAGCTGCCGCAGATCGTCGGCTTTCTCGCCCAGCGCCCACTCGATCGCCTTCTTGGCCGACGGCGTTTGCCCCGACGTCTGATAGTGCAGCGCGAATGCAAACCCTGGCTCGGGCAAAGGCGCGCCTCCGGAAACCAGCGCATCCAATTGCTGCCAGCGTTCTGACTGGCGTTGCTGTTCTCTTTGCAGCAATCGCAATCTTTGTTTAGTTAGCAGCAGGCGCGGCGCGTCCGCGTAAACCTTAAAATCCTCGTCGGCGTTCTGAGCCAGGGCGAGCGTGGGTCCTAACAGGTACAGGGTACTCGCTAGTACTAAGACGCTCCGGGCATTGGGACAGCGAATGGACACCTGCCCGCAATTGTGTCACACCGACACACCGCTGTGGCCAAAGGTCTGGAGGGAGACAGAATTCAAAGCTTATGTTATTGAAAACAAAACTTGCAAACAGTGGTGTCCCACATGCTATTCTGGAGAGCGAATTGATGAAGTAACTCTTTAAAACCTGCCCTCTGTTTGCAACAGGCACGGACGGGAGAAGCGAGTGGCTAAATACTAGCGTGCTTGCGGGAGCCGGTGTTTTTAAGTTTCAAAAACCGCTCCTTCCTTCGTTCGGAGCAAGTTGCAACAGAGGGGTTTTTTTTGGGAGGCGCGGAAACGCGCCGGCCAATGGAGACTTCTCTGAATTGTCTGAGGGTGAAACAATTTCTTGATCTTCCCGGAATCTCAAGGTTTATTTAGTACGTCTTGTTGAGGAACTAATTAGGACGCGGGCCTCGATGAGGTGCGACCAAGTGAACCTAGGATTCCAAGCCCGACTTAGGGCGAACCGCATCGGAAAAGGCAACCATCGTTACCCTTCTGCACCGATTCCGATGCGGTTTTTCTCGCTCAACTATCATAATACGTTTTCAACAGTTTGCGAAGGTCCATTTTAGGGGGTACCCTCTTGCGGCCTGTCTTACCACGCCAGAGTCCCTGAACGAGGCTTCTCTTCCAGGTTGGGCAAATAGACTGTGTGACACCTCTCGCAACGGTATAGCTCTTCCCCGAACTCCTTCAAAACATTGGCCGGAGCGGTAAACCAGCGCTTCAAATGCCCACCGCAGATCGCGCCCTTCTCGTTCTTCTCATCGCACGCCCGCATGCGTGGCACGCGCCTTTTTACTTTCACCCCCGACTCGAGCTTTCCTACCTCCTCGGCGGGACGAAATTTTGCGGCCGCATATTTCGGCGTTGCGTGTTGTGTCACATCTTAATTGTGTACTACAACTTTCCGACCCTGTACTAGCGTTATGGGCTATTGGTCCCAGCCTCGGTTGGAAGGGCACAGTAAGCTGTGCTCTTCGCCGACCTCGTCCGAGTCCTGCGCTACACCCGCCACTGGATCCACTATGGCTTCCTGGCTCACATAACTTTGTGTACCTTGATCGCGGCGGTGGAAGGGATTCTGGGCCGATAAAAGGGTCTCAACCTAACCCCATCCTATCCTCCAAAAGGCGGTCTCCTAGTTCACAATATAGAGACAGGAGAAATTGAAGATGAAAATGCTTCCGGCGACGTGTGCCTTTCTATTGCTCTCAACAGCAGCTTTCGCTGTGGAGGAACCCCCCACGGGAATTCACGGGGTTATTGTAAAGATCGACCAGAAGACCAAGACGTTTGTGGTGAAGACGGGTGAGGGAACCGAACACACGCTTCACTATGTCGGCAAAACGGTGGTCCATGGAACCGACGTGGCCGCTAAGGACACCTGGCACGGATTGAAGGAAGGCTCGGAGGTTGTGGCGCAGTACACCGCCAAGGGAGGCGAGAAGACCGCCGTCGAAGTGGACCATGTCGCCAAAGATGGCGTGAAGGTGACAGAAGGAACCGTGACGGCGATCGACCGCGGCGCTAAAACCATGGCGATCAAAACCGCCGACGGCACAGAGCAGACCTTCAAGCTGTCCGACCACGCTGTGGTGGCCGCGGGAAAGGACGTCGGCACCGGCACCAAGAAGGCCGCCAAGGTCACGGTTTATTACACCGAAGACGCAGGCAAGAAGATCGCCCACTTCTTTTCGAGCAACTAACTGAGAAGGGCCCGGTACAAAACGGGCCCCTCATCGGCACAAACGGCTAATTCGACGCCTTCGCGTCGTCTCGCTTGATCGGCTTTCCGTAAACCTCGATCCAGGCAACGTCCGCGTACCCGCCTGACCCGTGGCCGCTTCCGGGGCTCAGATCCGCAAACCCAACCGCATCGACTTTGCTCAGATCCACCTTATCCAGCAGGACGCCTTTGGGCTGCACTTTAGCTCCGTCCATTTTGAGCCAGCGCACTTGGGAGGGTAAAATTCGCTCTCCTGATAGTCGAATGTATTCGCGTCGACGTGATCCCCTACGAGGAACGTTCCATCGGCGAGTTTCAAAACAGGCCGGACTTCGTGGAATCCTGACGTCTTGGTATACCAACGGATTTTCGCTTTGCCGGTCAGATCCACCATGCTGTCCTTGTGGCTGAGCGTCAGCGCGCACGCCGTGGCGCAGAGGCCCGTCCAGATGTGCGGGACATTTCCCTCGCTGGTGACGCCGAAATCTTCTTTGCCTGTGCCGTACAGGTTCACCTTCAAGTCTGCGTTGGTGACGAAGTCTTGCGTCATCGGCACATTGCCTGGAGCCTGCTTCCACGTTTCCTTAAAAAATAATGGCGGCGGTGGTTGCGGCGCCGGCCCTTTACCACGCCCACCGGGCTCCTGCGCAAACGCGCCTGCCGCGGCGCATAGGAAAACCAAAACAAATGTCTGTCGCTTCATAAAGTCTCCCATTCGGTGTGCAAACTATCCTGGGTGCACATCTGTACGATTATCCACCACATATGGCCTGCAATGCCGGTTAGGGTAGAATCGTGGGCGATTATGACTCTGACCCGCCGCCGTCTACTCAAGACTCTCGCGGGTGCTTGGATTTCTGCTGCGCCCTGCGCCATCGCAGACGACCGATAGCATCGGCGCCCCGCTCCCGCCGTGGACCCCTGGCTTGCTGGACATTCATCAGATCTCCACCGGACGTGGAAACGCCGCGCTGTTCATCATGCCCGATGGCACGACCCTGCTGGTAGACGCCGGAGCAGCTGGCGATGGTTTACCCGAAACCGACCCTCATCCGGACGCATCCCGTACACCGGGAGCATGGATCGCCCGCTATATAAAGCGCCATTTGCCCCTCTGGAGCAAACGCCCTCGACTTCGCCATCATCACCCACTTTCATGCCGACCACATGGGACAGCCGACACCCTCCTCGCCTCTCGACCCGACAGGCAGTTATCGATTGACCGGCATTACCGAAGTCGACTCGGTCGTGCCGATTCAGAATCTGCTCGATCGCGGCTGGCCCGACTATTCTTATCCCGCGCCTTTGACGGACGACATGGTAAAGAATTATCGCCGTTTCCTGGATGCGCGAACACGGCAGGGCATGAAGGTGGAACGCTTCCGCCCAGGCTCGGCGCAGCAAGTTCGTTTATTGAAGGATGCCACGCGTTATCCTTCTTTCGAAATTCGAAACATCATCGCCAACGGCGAACTCTGGACCGGTTCGGGCGAAGCCACCCGGCAGACGTTTCCTCCATTGGCTTCTCTGGCGCCAGCCGATTTCCCCACCGAGAACATGTGCAGCCTGGGATTCCGCCTTCGCTACGGTTCCTTCAGTTACTTCACGGGCGGCGATCTTCCCGGCACAACCGATCCCGGCTTTCCCGCGTGGCACGCGCCCGAGACCGCCGTCGCCCCGATTGTCGGCCCTGTGGATGTCCACGTCGTCGACCAGCATGGGTCGATGGGCGAAGAGAACGAAGCAATGCTGCTCGGGCTGCAATCCACCGTGCTGATCGTGCCGAGCTGGGCTCCCAGTCATCCCGCTCCCGATGTCTTGAAAAGGATCATGAACAGCCGGTTCCCTCCGTCGCCTCGATTTGTGTTCGCCACGGATCTGAGAGATGCCGCGAAGATCGTGATCGGCCAAAGGGCGACGCAGTTGGCGGGACCGCCGGGTCATATCGTAGTGCGCGTGGATCCCGGTGGAGATCGTTATCGCGTTTTTGTTCTAGACAACCACGACGAACGCGACACAGTCCTGGCCGTCAAGGGGCCGTTCTCAAGCCGCAAATCGGCGGCGCGATAGGTCTACGCTATCGTTGAAGTGTGAGCGCCGAGGCCGGAACTCTAACCCCCGTCCCCGCAGTTTGGAAGCCCAAGGCGAACCCGTGGCTGATCGCTTTTGTGGTCTCCCTGGCCGCTTTCATGGAGGTGCTGGATACCAGCATCGCCAACGTTGCGCTCCCTCACATCGCCGGTAATTTGGGAGCCAGCAGCGACGAAAGCACGTGGGTGCTGACCTCGTATCTGGTCTCCAACGCGATCGTGTTGCCCATTACCGGCTGGCTTGTCTCGTTACTGGGCCGAAAGCGATTCTTCATCATCTGTATTTCGTTGTTCACGGTGAGTTCTCTGTTGTGCGGCGTCGCCCCGACCCTCGCCGTGCTCTTGATCGCCCGCGTCATTCAGGGCGTTGGAGGCGGAGGTCTGCAGCCCATGGCCCAGGCCATTCTTGCCGACACCTTCCCGCCCGCAAAAAGAGGACTGGCTTTCTCTGTCTACGGAGTAACGGCCGTGGTCGCTCCCGCGATCGGGCCTACTTTGGGAGGTTGGATCACCGACAACTATACCTGGCGATGGATCTTTCTGATGAATCTGCCAGTCGGAATTCTCGCCCTTTTCCTGGTGCTAAGCCTCGTCGAAGATCCTCCTTTTCTGAAACGGACCACCCTGGGCACAAGCAAGGTCGACTACATGGGATTCAGCCTGCTCGCCATTGGGATTGGGTTCCTGCAGATCGTTCTGGATAAGGGCCAGGAAGACGATTGGTTCGGTTCGCACCTTGTTCTCACGCTGACCATTATTTCGATCATCGCTCTGGTCTGTCTGGTCCTCTGGGAATTGCACGTCAAAGATCCCATCCTCGACATTCGCTTGTTTAAGAACATCAACTTCGCCACCGCGAGCCTGATGATGTTCATGGTGGGCGCGGGATCGTTTTCCACCACCGTCCTGATGCCCCAGTTTCTCCAGAGCCTCTTGGGATACTCGGCCGAAAGCGCCGGCATGGTGCTTTCCGCGGCAGCGGTAATTCTGTTAATAGAACTTCCACTGGTAGGACAATTAACCGCCCGGATTCAGGCTCGCTATCTGATCGCGTTCGGATGGGGACTGCTCACCTTGGCGATGTTCCTCTCCACCCAGCGCCTCGATCTGGAAATCAGTTTCGCATCAGCGACGTGGCTAAGAATCGCGCAGTATATCCCCATGGGTTTCATTTTCATTCCCGCCACCATGGTGGCTTATCTTGGAATCCCGCAGGACAAAAGCAACGCGGTGGCAGGCCTGGTCAACTTCGTACGAAACATGGGCAGCAGCGTGGGGACTTCCGCAGTAACCACCATCCTGGCGCGCCGCGCCCAGGTTCACCAGCAGATGCTTGCCAGCCACACCGGCGTGGGCGATCGAGCCTTCGATGCCTCCGCTTCCGCGATTGCAGGCCAACTGGGCCGAGCCGGTTCCGGCGACCCGCAAATGCAGGCCTATAGCCAGATCTATCATGCCGTACAAAACCAAGCCTCGACGCTATCTTATATAGACACGTTCTGGATGCTTGGTATCGCGTCAGGAATCATGTTCCTGCTGTCTTTTCTGCTAAAGAAAAACAATCCCCGGGCCAAGGTTCAAGTTGTGGCGCACTGAAAAACAGGAGATGTTGGTACGAGCCAGCCTTCTCGGAGCCGCGACGGTAAATCGCAGCGCCAACTTTCATGCGCGAACCTCAACCTGGATCGAGCCAACCGCGAGCGGCTCAAAAAAATGCGTATATACGCCCCCGGGTTAGAAGTGCCAGCTTCGAGATTTTGCTTGAGACAGACCAGTTGTCTCCGGGAAGACTACTAATTCTCCGTTGGCTTCTCCGCGGCGTCGATAACGATTGCCTCAATCGGAATCTTGGTTGATTCGAGCTTCAGCCCAAGCTGTTCCTCAATCGCGGTGAAGAGGGATGGCTTCTCACCCGATGTGTCATCGGGGAGGGCCCAACTGAGTTCGAAATCGTATCCGCCAGTCAAACCGGTCCTGTCGACCACAAGCGTTCCACGACCTGAAAGAATCTGCGCAAGCTCCTTCATAGCAAAGTTCGTAGCTTTGATATGCGAATTATTCCCTTCCAGGCGGTTTTCCGCCTGCGGCGCGGCGACGGCCATTTTCGGACTGTTCTTCGCAACCACCAGAGCTAAGCCAGACAGTTCGCGGGTTTCGCGATGAATTGTCAGCCGGAACCGATCGGCCAGCAGGTTCTGAATCATCTTTTTGAGGAATGGGCCCTGCGGGGTCTGGATTTGATCCGGTCGCGCTGCGTACTCGTCCGGGAATCTCGCAGTGATATCCCAGCGGTCCGACTCGACCCATTTCGGACCTCCGAATACTTCTTTCCCGGTGACGCCCCAGGCGGTTGCAATCATCATCTTTAACGTGAAACTGTGAATCCTATAGTAGGCCTTGTCGCCGTTTACGGTCGCGGAGTAGTCATCTGCCGCCCGATGGATCGACGCAACTTCAAACTCTTGGGCCAGAGCGCTGGTGGCCAAGGCAAACAATAGTGCAACTTTTTTCATCGCACTCCTCACGCCCGTCAGACTACTGCCTCATGGTACTAATGTCAAATGATAGCCAGGGATAGTCAGCGCCACGTGCACGGAGCGGTTGTTATGTGTTTTCAGCAAGCTCCTAGTGGTCTGGGTCACACAGATTGAACATTAAGAAGCGTCTTGCGGGCACGCTTCCCTTTTTCGAGGATATCGTGGGCGGAAGCGGTCCAGATGAACGGCTTGGGATGTTGGTTGTGATGATCCACGTAGTCGTCGATGGCGGTGACCAGTTCCATCACGTCGCGAAACACGCCTCGCCGCAGACGATTTGCCGTGAGATCTCGGAAGAAGCGCTCCACCATATTCAACCAGGAGGCGCTGGTGGGCGTGAAGTGAAAGTGGAACCGAGGATGACGTTTCAACCAGCGTTGTACGGCGGGATGTTTGTGGGTGGCGTAGTTATCCACGATCAGGTGTAGTTGCTTGTGATCGGGCGTGGCGTCATCCACCAGGCGCAAGAACTGGAGCCATTCCTGGTGGCGGTGACGCTGTTGGCACATGCTGATCACTTTGCCATCGAAGGTATTGAGACCGGCAAACAGGGTTGCCGTACCGTTGCGTTTGTAATCGTGCGTCATCGTTCCGGCCCGGCCGCGCTTCAGCGGCAAACCGGGCTGCGTGCGGTCCAGAGCTTGAATCTGACTCTTCTCGTCACAGCACAACACCAAGGCATGTTCCGGCGGATTCAGATACAGACCAACGATGGCTTCCAGTTTCTCGGCAAAGTTGGGGTCCGAAGACACCTTGAAGGTTTCCACCAGATGAGGTTTGAGACCATGCTTGTGCCAGATGCGCCGCACCGTAGCAGGGCTAAGATTCATCGCCGTTGCCATAGTACGCGTGGACCAGTGCGTGGCATGAGCCGGCTTCTCCTGCGTGGTTTTGTGAATCACCCGCTTCACCGTAGAGGCCGGGATGCTGGGGGTCCGTCCCGCTCGCGGAGCATCTTTCTCCAGCCCCGCCAGGCCCAGATCCAGAAACCGGTTGCGCCAACGCGCGGCCTTGTGTGCGGTGATATTCAATGCGGCAGCGACTTCTTTATCCTGTTTCCCGGTGGCCGCCAGCAATACAATCCGCGCACGTTCGACCATGCGGACCGATCGAGAACGCGCCCTAGCGCATTGCTCCAACGCTTCTTTCTGTTCGGGATTTAGCACCACTGGATGAGCCAAGCGCATGGGGAAAGAACCTCTCTATTGTAGAGACGTTCTCTCCCTGATAATGATTACTACTTCGGACCCACTACACTAGTGTTCCGTCGCCGCGCGCCAATAGCCAGGCACATTCGGTTTTGTATCGAGCAATATCTCAAGGATTGCCTTGACTTTAGCCATAGATCTGTCGAATTGGAATCAATGTGTGGAAGCCACCGTTAGACGCTTGTTGAACAGAAGGCCGCCACCAATCAGAATCAAAACCAGCGCCGTGAACACCAGGAGCCAGCCCCAGTATTGCGTCGGGTGTCTCAGAACGCCGATGAAGCCGCGCCCGTAGCGATCCGCAATCAAAGCGATCGCCACATAGCGAAATCCGCGGCTCGCGGCCACAACCGGGACGAACCTCGCGATACTAAAATCCGACGCTCCGGCCGCCGCGAAAACCAGGCTCGTGGGAAACGGGAAGGGAATTGCGGTTGATGCCACCAGGAAACTCGTTCCCCGTTTTTTGAAGATCGTCAGAAATGAATTCACGCGGTTCTTCCCGAACTTACTTTCGAGATAGGCATCTCCCGCTTTCCGCGCGAGCCGAAACGTAATGTAAGCGCCAATGGTGGACCCAACCGTCGCCACCGCCGCATATTCATACCAGGGATTGCGCCTGCTTGCGACCAGAATCGCGAGCAGAATGTCGGGTCCGCCGAAGGTCGGCAGTGGTGAGCTGTCCAGAATCGCCAGAAAGAAGAGTCCGAACGCGCCCAGGTGACGGAAAATCGAAAAGACACTCTGGCTTCGTGCCGGGGTCGAGTTTTGGAAGAGCATCATCGGCACAAAGATCTACTGGCTGCCTTCCAGCAATTTCCAGGCCGAAGATTTCCCTAGGCCGTAATACGGGGCCGTCGTCTGATCTGCAGTCCCAGTAACAGGTTCAGCAGGACGAACAATAATGAGGAGCTGCGCACAACCACCTTCATGGCAGATCTTTCAGGTCAGCCAGCATATCAAAATCACGCAGCGCGCGCACCCCGTGGGCCCTCCCGATAGTACGATTGTTTTGTGCCCTACAACAGCGAATATCGTTATTGGATGGACGACGACGACCCGGGCGGTGATTTCTTCGATAATTCCGGGGACGACAATTCCGGCGACGATGATCCCGATCAGGACGACGATCAGGATCAGGAAGATGATCAGCAGGACGAAGACGACCAGGACGCCGAACAACCGCCAGACGATGGCAGCGGCGGCGACGGCAATAACGATGATGACGGCAACGACGACATCAATGACCAGTTCTCCGATCCCGACGATTTGATTCCGCTCGACGAGGATGTTGCCCTCTCGCCAGAGGATTTCCCCAACGCCACCGCTGCCGATTTCGAGGAAGACAGCGGAAACTGGAGCGTCGACGACTACCAACAATCCGCCCAAAACATCTTTGGTGGCCACGAGTTCTTCGGCGACAACATCATTACTCAGCGCACTGAAGAAGGCTATCAGCCCTTCAACGAACCGCACTTCGCCCAAGGGTTCGAAGAAGTCGCGCCGGGTAGTTCGGAAACTGTCCAATTATTCGAACGTGACGGCCACCTGTCCGCGTTCGGTTTTATTTCCATGGCCATGCTCGCCTATTTGCAGGCGAAGTACAGCGGTATCGACCTCAGCAATCTTGACGTTTCCGTGCCGCCGCGTGGCGAGCCGGTTCAACCTCAGCCGCTGCCTCCCGCAATCGAGTCGCTCGTGCCCGCTGAAGGAGTGGACCTCCGCAAGTATGCGAGCCCGATTGGCGACCAACAACAGACCTCCCGCTGCTCTGCTTTTGCCTGGACGCACGCCACCGAAATGGTGACCAATCTGAAAGGCGGAACGTCGCCGCGTCTCTCGCCCAGCTTCACCATGCTCGAATTTCAACGCATGCAAGGCGATGCCAAGGACTACCCATATGCCTACAGCGGCGGTGACGGCACTGTCTCCGGACCCGATCCCGGCCAGGTGCTGCAGCAGCAAGGTACGTGCCGCCAGGAACTCTGGCCCGATTCAAGCCAGACCCCCGCGGCTGCGGAACGAGTGCTCATTTCCGATGCGCAGAATCATTTTCTGGATGGCGTCCCGCATCCCATCGGGATCGATGACATCCGCAAAGTCCTCACCGCCGGTTGTCCCGTGCACCTGGCCATGAACACAGGAGCTTCGTTTTCCCAGGTAGGCAGAGACGGACTCTTCAATGCCGCCGAGCCGCCCAGCGGACAGCACGGACGCCACGCCATGCTCATCGTCGGCTATGTAGGCAACTACTACATCGTCAAGAACTCCTGGGGCGAGGACTGGGGCGATAAAGGTTACTGCTACATTCCGAAGAACGTTTTAGCGGAGTCCGAGCCCGATCTCATCGCTGTGCTGATCAAGAAAGATCAGGCCTGATGCCGCAAGCTCCCACCGAGCAACTCACACGCGCTCTGGGACTCTTCGATTCCACGATGATCGTTGCCGGGTCCATGATCGGCTCCGGCATCTTCATCGTCGCGGCCGAAATGGGCAGAAACGTCGGAAGCCCTGGATGGCTGCTGCTGTCGTGGGTGATCACTGGGCTGCTGACGCTCGCCGCAGCACTTTCCTATGGCGAACTGGCGGCCATGATGCCCAGAGCCGGCGGCCAGTATGTCTATTTAAGAGAAGCCTTCTCGCCGCTGTGGGGATTTCTATACGGCTGGACCCTCTTCATGGTGATTCAGACCGGCACCATCGCCGCGGTGGGTATCGGCTTTGCGCGCTATCTGGGAATCCTCTGGCCTTACATTGCAGAAGACCATTACCTGATCGCGCCCATTCACATTTCCTCTGGCTACGCAGTGTCTCTGTCCACCGCCCAGCTTGTTGCCGCGCTCATTATTGTGTTTCTTACCTGGACCAACACTCGCGGACTCGTTTACGGTAAGAATGTTCAAAACGTTTTCACCTGCGCCAAGATCGGAGCGCTTGCTGGCGTCGTGGTGTTGGGAGCGATTGCCTGGAATGCATCCGCGGTTCACGCCAATTTCGGCGACCTCTGGACTCCCCGAGGTTTCACGCCCGTCTCACCCGGATTGACGCCGGAATCGGCATTCGGGCTGCTGGTCGCGCTATGCGTGGCTCAGACAGGGTCGCTGTTTTCCGCCGATGCGTGGAATAACATTACCTTCACCGCAGGTGAAGTTCGCGAGCCCAAGAGGAATGTCCCCCTCTCGCTCGCGTTCGGAACGCTGATCGTGATTGGCCTGTACCTCCTGGCCAACGTATCTTACTTGACCGTTCTGCCCTTCGACCAATTGCAAAATGCAAAAGCCGATCGTGTCGCAGGCTCCATGCTGCAAGCCATCTTCCCCTCGGCCGGCGCGCCCTTGATGGCCGTGATCATCATGGTTTCCGGATTCGGTTGCATCAACGGCATGGTCTTATCCGGAGCCCGAGCCTACTACGCTATGGCTCAAGACGGAGTCTTCTTTCGATCCGCCGCCAAGTTGAACCACGCGCACGTACCCGCCACAGCTTTGCGGTTGCAGGCTCTATGGGCCGTAGTCCTGATGCTGATTCGCACCTACGATCCGGCAACATCGCAGTTTGGAAACCTGTACGGCAACCTGCTGGACTACATCATCTCCGCCGCGCTCATCTTCTATATCCTCACCATCGCGGGAGTCTTCGTTCTTCGCCGCACCCGTCCGGATGTTGAACGCCCTTACCGCGCTTTTGGCTATCCAGTGGTCCCAGCGCTATACATTCTGGGAGCCTCCGTCATTCTGGTGCTCCTCTTCGCCTATCGGCCTTCCACCACTGTTCCCGGCATCGTCATCGTTCTGCTGGGGGTTCCTGTGTACCTGATCTTCCGGGCAAGAAAGTAAACGGAATTGTAACCCGCGAACGCTCTCTTAGTTCGTATGATTGGGGGATGAAGGCCTCTATTCCATTCGTAGTTTTGTTTGCGGTCGGCCTCCTGGCACAGGGCCCAACTCCGGAAACGCTACCGACCAATCAATTGCTCAGCGAACCGGGTCCGACCTTTCGTATCGGCGACAACCAATTGCCGAATCCGCTTACGGTGATTTCCTACGGAGACCAGCGCTTTACAGACCCAACCAATGTGCGCCAGACCGATCCTCGTGTACGCCGGTGGCTGGTGAACCAGATTGCATCCGAGCATCCCGGCGTCCTCATTATGAACGGCGATGTGCCCCTGGGCGGAGACGTCCCCAACGACTATGCGGTCTATCAATCGGAGACCAAGCCGTGGCGCGACCTTCACATGACCGTCTTTCCTACTTTGGGAAATCACGAATGGCATGGCGACGCACGTCAGGCTCTGGAGAACTGGTGGAACGCCTTCCCGGAGTTTCGAAACAGGCGGTGGTATTCGGCCCAGATCGGATCGCGCGTCTACCTGCTTGCCTTGGATAGCGCCGCGTCCCTGTCACCCGGCAGCGACCAGGCCCTTTGGATCGAGAAGCAGATTGCGGGCCTTCCCTCCACCATCGACTTCGTCCTGGTGGCCCTCCACCATCCTCCCGTTGCCGATATCCAGAAGCACATTGAAGTGGATCACAATCCCAGGCCGAATGAAATAGCTCTCAAAGACTACTTGTCAAAAGCGTCACGCACCACCCACGCCACTTTCCTGGTCAGCGCCGGACACATCCATAACTACGAGCGGAGCGTGGTGGATGGAGTTACCTATCTGGTCTCCGGGGGCGGCGGAGCGCCTCCCTACTTCGTCGAACGCACGCCGGAAGATCTTTACAAGAGCATTCTGTTCCCCAACTATCACTACGTGAAATTCACAGTTGAACACGATCGCATGCATGCGGAGATGTACCGCGTGGTGAACCCGGAAGCGGACACTCTCACGGTCGAAATCAAAGACCGCTTCGACCTTTTGATGAAGCCGCGTTGAGCTTCTTCCTTACCACGCGGTTCCACCACATCATCGCGCCGGTGCAGAACATCAGCGCGGGCACAAGTCCGAAGAACGCCCAGGCTGCCTTCGTCGTCTGGTCGCACAGTCCAGGACCCTTACAAGGAATTCCTATTCCGTTCACGCGGCCGAAGTGCAGGTAGGCGAGCCAGTACATCACCCGATCGGCCATGCGGTTGGTCAGGTTCGCGTCCGTCACCGGCTGGATCCAGTCGGCCAAGCGTTCAAACGGTTGGGCGTCGCATAGATAAGCCCCGCTGACTGCAAACAGCAAGATTACGCCCAAGCCCCAGAAGCCGACGGCGCTGTGCAGGCTCCATACAAAGCGTTGCCACCCGACCTTTCTGGGAATCGTCAGGCTTCGCCGCCACGCCCGGATGCCCGGCCACCAGACAACCATTCCAGTGAACGTCAGAGCGACGGTCAGCAGCGCGCCCACGCCGTTGATCAGCCGGCCTGTACTTCCGCCAAGGAGTTCGTCGTGCAGCTGGATGAGCTTGGAAACCAGCCAGAAACCGAGAGGCACCGAATCGCCCAAATCCGCTCCGGTGTATGGATCGAAGAGACGATTCTTGCTGCCGGCGGGGCCCTCAAGCGATATGCCGACCGCCTGATTGGTCCTCGGCGGCTTGCCAACCGTCTGAACTCTGTACCCCGGATACGCTCGTATCGCCGCAGCTTTCAGTTGCGGATCGGTCAACCGTGTCCCCGATTCCACTACAAGGATGGGCTCTTGCGTCGTAGCCCTGAACAGCTCGTTGCGATAAACCAGCACGCTGCCGGTCACGCTGACAAAGAAAACGTAGAGCCCGAAGCCGATGCCGCTCCACAGATGAAGCTGAAAGGTTGCTTTGCGAAGCCACATCGTCTGGGGCTGACGTACCCATCGTTCCAAGAAGGTCATTTCTTGCTCAAGTTAATCCTGATGGAACCCGCCGCCCCAGTGGTCTGATCCTGCGCGACCACATGAAGCCGCGCACCTGCATCTGCGGCAATCGAGTTCTCCACCTCCACTCCCTTTTCAAGCGCGGAGGCTAACTGATCGTCTGGAATTTCGATCTTCCTGGTGATGGTCCGGATCTTGTTGGTCCCCTCGAAAAAGAGAGAAACATCGACAGTCCCCAACCACTTGCCATTCTGGTTCTGTAGTTGGATGTCGTGCAGATCTACTGTCGCGCGCACCTTGAAGTTCCCAGGCTGGGTCGGGTCCGGGTCGGTGTGAACCAGAATGCCGACTGCGGTAGCATTCAGCGAGTCTTGCATCAGGTCGCTCAGCGTTCTCTCCGAACCGAACCCCGTCAGCGACGCGAAATAGCCTTTACGCGAACGGACGTCGGCGCCCTTCCTATCTACCTTCACTTCGAGCTTGTGGAACTTAAGATCGAACGAGTCTTCGGGTGGATAGAAGCCTAGTGTATAGGTGAGTTCGGCATCCTGCACTGCTCTCTGGATGGACTCCTCAATTCCATTGCTGTTGTAATAAGCGTGGCCTCCCGTCAGGCTCGCCAGCGTATTCATCGTGTCCGACCCCGAAACAGGGCCGGAAGGATCCGGACGCGATATGACGCCTTGCCGGCCGTTCTGCACGCTCGCATGCTCGGCGCTCCCCATCCCTGTACCGATCAAGCCGCGCGCATCTACCGGATAGACAGCTACATTCGCATCGTTCAGCGCTCGCGAGGCCTGATCCAGATCCGTGCTGAAATTGAGTGTTTCGTGAGGATTAATGATCAGCAGAGGGAAGCTGCCCGAAATCCAGATCAGATTCTTTCGGCCCGGCACCTTCGCCAGGTGAGCCGCGATTGCGATCATAGCCTGCTTTGTTGTGAGCACCCGGTTTACTACGGTGAAGGTCTTCAATTCCAGTAGACCATTCGCGATCATCTCATCTGTACGAGTGTCGCCCGTGGGATCCACTTGAACGTCCGGCGATAGGGGCCTGGCGTCCTCCGGATTGATTCTTTTTACCGCGCGATCGAGCTGCTCCTGATCGTCTGTCAAATCTTGCACCGCCCTGACAGACGTTCCGAGCGTATAGATTCCAATCCGGTCCCGATCCCCATGCTCCTTCAGGAACTTTAAGACCTTCCGATTCGCGTAGACCTGGTCGTTGATAGGCGTGTTGAGCCGGTCGATCAGCAGAATGGTCGCACTGGCAGGTGTTTCGCCCCTGCTGTTGAGGCGATTGGAAACGGACCCGGGTGGAAGCGGCGCGGCAGGCTCCATCAGGCTTCGTCCCGCCGTTACAGAGAACAAGGCGATCTGCTGCGGCTTGCCCTGGTCGAGTATGGTGAAGTCTTCCTTCTTCAAGCCATCCACGGGACCCTTGCCATTGCGAACGATTACGTCGACTTCCACCAGCCGGGTTCCGGTATGGAACGTAGGTTGATTCTGAGCGAGCGGCAGAAAGGGCAAGACAGACCAGCGCCAGGTGAATACGCAACGAATCGTCATCGCTTGTCGGGCAATTCGGCCACGGCGGCAGAGCTCAGATGCGGAAGCCTGGGCTTCTTGCGCGCCGGTCACGTAAGCGTGGGGATCGTCGGGCGATTTTGGCTTACGGCGGAACCATTTCTTGAGTCCTGCGCAATGTTCCCAAGAGTTCCGCGGATTGAAGGCCTCGCATAGACTTTAACCTCCGACCATCCAAGGTATCATTTGCGCTTCTTGGCGGGAATCCGCCCGTGGGTTAGTACGCTGCATCGAGAATCGCCAAAATCTCTTCCCGCGTCACTACGCGATCCACCACGTTCATCCGCGCCGTTTCATTCTGCACCGTGTCCGCGATTTCCTGCACTTCAGCTTTGGGCACATTCGCGTCGCGCAACCGGTGCGTCACATCCAGCCGCCCGATAAACTCCGCTGTGCGATCGGCGCACGCGAGGGCTGCGCTCTTCGGATGAGCGGGATCGAATGCGATTCCATACCCCTCCGCGATCGGGCCGAATCGCTGCGGGGCCAGTTCCGCCATAAAGCGCATTGCGTGGGGCAACGTGATGCAGGACGTTACGCCGTGCGCCACTCCCCAGCGCGGACCGATCTGATGGCCCAGCGCGTGTGAGAGTCCGAACCCCGTATTCATAGAACCAAAGATCGAAAACCAGGCCGCCATCTGAGCGTGTCCCCGATGCGCGAGCTGCTCCGGGCCCGTGGCCGATAAGGAGGCGGGCAGGTGTGCCTGAAGCAGCGCGATCGACTTCGACGCGAGCGCGTCACTGATGGGCTGATGCCGCACCGAATAGATCGATTCGATAGCGTGATCCAAAGCGCGAATGCCGGTGGCTGCCCACAGCCACGGCGGAGTGGCCAGTGTGAGCTCCGGGTCGTTAATCACCGTGCGAGGCAGCACGCGCGGGTCGGACACGCCGTGCTTGACCAGAGTGCTCTCGTCGGTGACGCCGGCGACGTGTGTGTACTCGCCTGCGGAAAGCGTGGTCGGAATCGCGATATGAACGGGCTCCATCCCCTCGGCCAGCAGCGCATGAATCGCGACTTTAACGGTGTCGATCGGGCTGCCTCCACCGAAGCTGACGATGCAGTCGGCCTTGAGGGATTTGATCTCGCCCGCAAGAGCCTGCGTGAGGCTTTTGGGCACGTGTTGCCGAGCCTTGGAAAACACGCCTGCGGACTTTTCGCCCAACGCGCCCGTGACCTTTTTGAGCAGCTCCGAAGCCCCCAGAGTCTTGCCGGTTACGATCAGCGCGCGCTTGAGTCCGCGACGCTCCAGCTCGGCTCCGAGAACGGAGATTTTCCCGGGTCCGAATATGTTTTTTTCGAGCCGGGAGGCGTTGTATTCACCTGTAGGAGCGCTGATCGGGCTGGTCATAGAGCTATCAGTGTATCGCGGCAACAACGGGCCGGACGTCTTCATAAGGATCTTGTACGGGGAGTCACCGGTTTTGGCTTCTTTTCGGCGATGGCTTCTGGCTTGGGACGGTCGCCGAGGGATCGGGGCGCCGATGAATTGGGTCCGTTTCGCAAAACGGGGTGTGGGGGGCTAACGATTGCGATTTGAGTGGTTTCGCTGGGTGTGGGCGGCAGGGTGGGGGTCCGATTTTCGCTTTGAAGTATTTGCGGGTCGTCAAATGCTTGGCGGGGTTCGGAAGCTCCCCCGCGCTCGCGCGCCGGGGCTGGCCGGTTCTCCCTAGTGGGTGGTTCGTCAGGTTCTGGGGCGGGTTCCCAGGTGGCGATGGCGGAGGAGAATTGCGCCGATTGGAACTCCGTGTCTTCGAGTTGCGTGTCGGGTTTTGCGCGGAGCTTGAGGAAGAAGGCGTAGGCTCGGCAGAATTGTCGGTCGTAGCCAGTTTCGTAGCGATACTGGAGGTCCAATACGCGGGAATTGTCGGCCAGGTTTTTGAAGACGATGGAGGCTCGTGCGGCGGGAATGTTGCAGGAGGAATTGAGCCGCGCCATTTCCAGATCGAAGCCGGCTTTTTGGATACCCCAGATGCGCATTTGCTTCCAGCGGGCGATGGCCATGGTTTCGACGATGGCGGCTTCGGCGTCGGAGCGGGGTTTGAGCTGGGACTGGAGGCTGGTGAGGAGATCTATGAAAGCGGTCTTGTGACTCGCCTTCGAGGACTACGGTTTGAGAGAGCATGCCGTGACGGATGCTGTTCTGAGCGCAGACTTTTTTGCCTTCGGGAGTCTTGGGCCCGGTGGAACGGAGGGCGTTGGCGCGGTTGGCGCGGATTTGATTTGGTGTTGCCATGCTGATTCAGGATGAGAGGCCGGGACTCGGGCTTGGGCGGTAAAAATCGGCAAAGGGTTGAGGGGGAAGGAGAAATGATATCGGATCGTCGGGTTACGCGGCGGTGGGGGCCCTCGAGGCCAAACCACATCCGGCGCTAAATCCGCGAAGCTGGGTGCCCGGCGTTACGAGCTTTAAAATCCGCGACCTAGACGTTGCGAGGAACTTGCTGGGGGCGCGCGCACCCATCGTATACTCGTAAATAGCTCTGAACCTCAAATCGGAGACTCTGGTCATCGAGGTTGCTTTGAGTTCAAACCCCAGAAAAGATGTTCAAACTGTTACGGTTGATGGACATCCAATTCAGCGATTAATTCATGGCGTGAGCATTCAGCCATCGACAACCCACCTGGACGACCGTGGAACGCTTTGCGAAATCTTTAGTCCGCACCGTCCGCCACATCCGGCTCCAGTGGTTTATGTCTACCAATTCACGATTCGTCCGGGCAAGATCAAAGGCTGGCATGTACATCACTTACATGACGACCGTATCTTCATCAGCCAAGGGAATGTGAGAGTAGTGCTGTGGGACAGCCGGGTGGACTCGCCGACTTTCGGCATGATTAATGAGATCTATCGCAGCGACTTCAACCGAGATCTGATGGTGATTCCGGCGTTTGTGTACCACGCCCATCAAAACGTAGGTTCTAACGACGCGCTATTCATCAGTATGCCGACAAGACCTTACGACCACCAGAGCCCTGACGTCTACCGCTTTCCGATCGATAGCGACCACATTCCCTACCGCTTTGAAGATCGCAAAGGCTGGTAGGGTCGACGGGTCATGACCGGAGAGGAAGCACCCTCGGTTAGCGTCATTATCGCCACCTATAACTACAGCAGCGTGTTGCGGTGCGCCATCCAGAGTGTGCTGGGGCAGACGTTCGAAGATTTCGAACTCTTGGTGATTGGCGATGGCTGTACGGATGAATCGGAAGCCGTCACCGCATCTTTTGACGACAGGCGCGTTCACTGGCACAACCTGCCGCGGAACAGCGGATATCAGGCGGCGCCTAACAACGCCGGCATCGACAGGGCGCGCGGACGGTACGTTGCTTACCTGGGCCACGACGATCTGTGGATGCCGAATCACCTCGATTGCCTGGTCCGGAAGATCCAGGAAACTCGCGCGGACGTCGCGTACACTTTAGGCCTGATGATCGGGCCTTCCGGCAGCCCAGTGCGAATGTTGACCGGCGCGATAAAATCGGGCAGGTACGAACCGGAGGCGCTGGTTCCTCCCTCGACTATTCTTCATCGAACTGAAATGGTGCGGGATACAGGTGGCTGGCGGGACTACCGCGAATTACACACGGCAAGCGACCTTGCTTTCCTGTCGGCAGCGTGGGCGGCGGGCAAACGCTTCGCGCCTGTTCGCGAACTGACAGTTCTCAAATTTCCGGCCCCCTGGCGTAAGGACGTTTACAAGCTCAAACCCTCCTTCGAACAGGAGGCTTATCTTGCCAGACTGAACGACCCATCGTTGTTAATCAGCGAACTGACGTGTCTGGCGCTGGCGGCGGCCGAGGGAAACGTACGCAGTCCCGTCAACTTCGCGGCTCCTCCTCCGGGTGCACCGGGAGGCTGGGTGGTGGATCAATGGCGCGAATGGAAAGGTCTGCCACGCGGAGAGGGTGAGCGTCCACGCACGCCTCTTTCCGACGACCCGGGGGCGTTGCGGGCTCACAACCGCGAGCGGGATATAGTGCCGCCGGACGGCCTGGCCGTGCTTTATTCCGGCAACAATCTCCCGCCGGACGGAATTTTCCTTGGCCGCGGCTGGCACGGATTGGAGTGTGATGGAGAAGAATTATTCCGGTGGCTGGATACGGATGGGGAAATCGTCTTGACGAACGCCTCCGCGGGGAGCCGCACGCTGGTGATGGATCTGGAGTCGGGCCCGTCGCGGAAATGCGAGGCATTTGAACTTACTCTGATCGACGAACGGGGAGAGCGCGTCACGGGCGCAACTGTTTCGTTCCGACACCTGATTACGCTGGAATTACCAGAAATCGCAACTGGATCGGCCGTCTTCAGATTAGTTGTTCCTGGGGGTGGAGACCGTATTCCGGGAGACACCCGAATTCTGAACCTGCGGGTATTCCAAATACGATGGAGAACGCGCGGCTAGCTAATCTCCGAGGAGATTAACACGAGTTCTCAATTTCCTGGATTCCAGCGTGCTGATTCTTGCCGAGCGGGAAGGCAAGCCAGTCAGCAGCTTACTTGGGACCCTCAAACAGCAGCACGGCAAAAAACGAGATCGTGGTTTCTTCGATTACTATGGTCGACTACGACCTTCGTCGGGCGCAGACTGTGGAACAGGCACAAAAACGGCTGGACTATCTCGATACGGTTTTCGCAGCGACCGACTGGGCGGAGACGTTTCTCAGGCAGAAAAACAGTGATGTGAACAACAGAAATTTTATTGCGTTCATTTGTGTGCTGGTTGTGCAGACTCCGATAATTTTACGGGGCAAACTGATTAGGCCGGAACATGTGGACGGTGCCTTAGTTGGAGCTCCGCCAGCGCAAGGCGAACGACGATCCACGCCCCTTGTAGCGCGAAACAAGCCATGATGAGGGCAACGACAATGTCAGGCCAGCCTTTACCCAAATTAAATACGCCCAAGGCCGCGAGCAGCACGGCAAAATTGCCAATGACATCATTACGCGAGCACAGCCAGACGGATCGCATATTGCTGTCTCCGCCTCTGTAAACCCACAACAACGCCAAAGATGAGGCATTGGCCAAGAGCGCTATGACCCCGACTGCGCCCATTGTCGCGGCCTCCGGTGCAGTTCCAGACGCGGCATGCCAGAAGGTCGTGCTCAGCACCCACAAGCCAAAAAGTCCCATCGTCGCGCCCTTGACCAGCGCGGCGCCGGCCCGGTAGCGAAGTGCCCTACCGACGACGAACAGACTGATTCCGTAATTGGCGGCATCTGCTAAAAAGTCGAGCGCATCCGCCTGCAACGATGCGGAACCCGCCGCTATACCGGCGATGATTTCAATGAGAAACATGACGCCGTTAATGAAGAATACAGCCCACAGCACGCGGCGGTAGCGATTATGGGGCAGCTGATCTTCAGGCGTGTGGGTACAGCACTTCGCACTCATAGTCCTTCCCCAGCATAAAGGCTATAGTCGCTATAGGGTCAAGCGATGAATGGAAAGAGCGGATTTGGCATTGGAGACTTGGCGAAAGGGACCGGAACCAAGGTTGTGACGGTCCGGTATTACGAACGAATCGGCCTGTTGCCGGCGCCATCCCGAACGGCAGGAAACTACCGGACCTATAGCAACGAACATGCGCGCCAGTTGCGGTTCGTTCGCCGTTGCCGGGATTTGGGATTTACACTCTCTCAAATTCGCGAGCTTCTGCGTTTGTCTTCTCAAAAAGATAAGGAGTGCGCAGAGGTGGACCGCATTACGGCCCAGCATCTAATGGAGATTCAGCAGAAAATTTGCGACCTAAAGCGGCTCGCCAAAGAATTGCGCCGTTTAAACAACTGCTGTCAGGGCAGGGGAATTATCGGGGACTGCCAGATTCTAGAAGCGCTGTCGCCCGGGCCCTGAAGCCGAGCGCCTCTTCGAGCTTGACGTTCTGCCGGCCGGTGTGGCTGCGTCAGAGCGTCCCATGCAGGATTAAAAAGATATTCGCTTGTCCTCACTTACTCTCGAAAAACGGGTGCTTTACGACCGGCAGATTCGGGACATCCCCTGTGGGACGCTGCAGGGTCATCTCGTCGAACAGCAGCGCAGGGACTGTCATCGATACGACGTTGGGGCCCGCAATCGGAGTGAAATTCAATGCCATGCTTGGGGAGAAAACTACCTGGCGAATGGGCGCGCTGTAAACCACGGGCCCGTCAGAGACGGCGACGATATCCTTAAACGCGCCCAGAGTCAGACCGTTAATTTCCAGGTTGCGGACCAATTCTTCATGGCCATCCAGATAGACCTTATAAGCCTCAACAAGGGGTTCAACCTGGATGCTTCCGGGAGTGCTCGCACTGGTGATGATGATCGTTCTGCTTCGGTTCAGCAAAATATCGAGCGTTGGATTGCCCATGCGGCGCACAATGATGCCGTAATCCTTGCCACGCTGTTTCGCCTGGCGGAGGAGTTCCGCCTTGAGCTGGTCGGGTGGCAGCGCCTTGTCAGCGGTCAACAGCAGGTTGCTGGGCATGGGACTCGAACCTCGGCGGTTGGCCGTACTCTGCGTCGTGTCGGGAATTAGAGCGCGTGTATGCAGCAACGTTTTGAGAATTCCTTTGTCTACTAATGCCGTCGGGCCGGCTTTCACGCCGTCGTCGTCCACCTGATAACCGCCGAACAGCGGCTGACCTTGAATTTCACGCAGCTTCGGATTGTCGGTGATGCTAAGGAAGTCTGGAAGAATCCGCCCGCCGATCCTGTCAGCCAGTCCTCCATTCGAGTTGAATGCGTTCTGGAACCGAAGGTCGTCCACAACCAACCTTGGAACACCTGTAAGCCTCGACGCTACGCCCTGCAAAAAGATTTCTCCGGCAGCCTGTCCCTCGAAAAGCACTGGCCCGGTGTAGCGTTCGAGCAGAGTCGCCTTGCGCAGGTTCTCCAGGCGCGATTGCAGCGCCCGGAGCCGCTTGACGATCTCCTCCCGGCTTGGCAAGTCCTGGAACGAACGTGCGTAGATAGCCTCGACGTCCGAGACGGGCATGCCATCCAGAGCTTGCGTATCGGCGTTGATCGTGAGCTGCGCGAATCTTGCCTGACGTGTGAAGCTGGTGCCCTCCGAGTTGACGTAACGAGTCAGCCAAACGGTTTCGCTGAATCGCACTTCCGAGTTGTCGATTCCGGGTGTCTCACGAAACAGCTTGGACAATGACTTGACTAGCTCTTCCACCTCGGTCCGGTTCCAACTGCCTGCCGGCACCGTTTCTTCATCGGTAAGCTGGGGCTCATGGCTGAAATCGGGCGCATCCGCGGTGCGGGTGCGGTTCTCCAGGGCTGCCTTCTTCTTCGCGTAAACGTCGAGAGCGTTCTTGTAGGCGCTGTCGGTGCCCAGCCACAACTGCCGGCGGATCTCGTCATAGTTATCGTCCAACGGAACGGCCATTCCGCCGCCGCCCAGGACGCGAGCCACGCCTGCAATGTTTAGAGGTGAGTAAAAGTTCGTATTGTCGCGGGAATAATCGCCAATCCGCACTTCCAGGCTGAAGGTGCGCCCGCGCGAGCTATCGTTCCCCGGCGGTTCGCAACTGCTAGAGGTCAACGAGCCGAAGCTGGCGGCGACGGAACAGCCAGACGTTTCCACGGCGCGATAACTGATGAAATAGGGCTTCTGCAGGTTTTCGAGCTGCAGCTTTTTCATCGAACGAGCCTGCTCATCGCGCATGGCGCGCATCACAATATCGTCGGCCGCGAGCGCAGAGCCGCAGCACAAAATGGCCGCGAGGAGAAGTTTTAGATTGGTCTTTGGAATCATGACATCCCTCCTTGGTAACATCGCGCACAACGCAGCGGGTCGCGATGTTTTTTCGTTCCAGCGAGCGCGCCCCGCGCTGTGCGCTCCTTAACGGTCGTCGAAGGGCGGCCCCAGAATCGGCGACAGTTCTTGAGACTTGGGCTTCTTCTGAACTTCCACCTCGCTGAACAGAAGGCCCGGCCCGCCAGCTGAGACAGGAACCGGGCCGGATTCGGCGCCGCAGATGCCATTGAACGCCTGCACCTGGTTGTCCGCGGCCATGATCTTATTGAACGCGGTGAGCGCCGTTCCGATCAGGTCCACACCGCGCACCAATTCCTCGTGGCCGTCGGGATAGATGCGATAGACCATTACGGGAATCACTTCGAAGGAGTTCGGAGAGTTGCGGCCAACCGAGGTGAATCCCCCTGCGATGTCCTCGAAGTAAAGCCCGTAGGGCAGGTTCTTCTTCTTGACCTCTTCGATCAGCAGATTCTTTAGTTCGGACGAAGTAACGGTTTTGGAAGCGACCACCAGAAGATTGGATTGACGGCCAGCCGCGTTGAAACCGTTGGCCCGGCGGCCGTGGCCGTTCGATTTCGGGAAACCGTCTACGGGCAGGCGCGACATCAGGAAGTTTTTCAGGACGCCGTTATCCACTACCGTGACGCGCTCTGCCTTCACGCCTTCACTGTCGAACTTGTAATAGCCCGCGAGTTCTGTCTCCCCGAAGGTTCGCTGCGTGGGATCGGAGAACACCGACAGAAATTCCGGCAGCACCTTCTGGCCGACCTTATCGCGGAAGGTCTGGCTCTGGTTCTCCCGCTTCTCGCGCTGGCCTTCGATGCGATGCCCGAAGATCTCGTGGAAGATCACTCCCGTTGCCCGTGGCGACAGAATCGCCGGCCCAAGGTAGGGCTCCATGACGGGAGCTTCCTTGAGTTCCCTCAGGTCCTTGATCATCTTCTGGACCTTGGCCAGCACCACTTCGTCGCTGGGCAGTCCCTGAGGTGTGGAGGAATAGAAGGATTCGTATCGCGGCATTTCCATGCCATCAGAAGCCTTCGAAAAAGCCGAGATCTGGAGGCGGTAGGAGGTGTCGGCGGTTTGTAGGGAGGCGCCGTCGCTGGATGCGAACCAGCGGGTCTCTCGCGTCGCTATGAAAGAAGCCGTGGCCGAATAGATATTTCCGTAACGCTGGAAGGGAGCGGTGTATTTCCGAACCTTATCTTCCCAGAGCTTTCTATCGAAACTCAGCGCGGGCGGTTGCGGCTCGCTGTAAGTTTCAGCAGGGGCCGGCGAAAAGTCGCCGGACTTGTCCGTTTCCTGCGCCTTCACCTTCACGTTCGTCTTGACGGAAATGATCTGCTCAATAGCTCGTTTGTATTTTTGATCGGTGTCGTACCAGAGCATGGAGCGGATGGCGTCAAGATCGTCGTCGACGGGCATTGGGAAGAAGTTGACCCTGTCTAATGCGATAGGGAACGCTCCGCGAATGGGATGAGTATTGTCCAATTCGTAGCCCCCCACTCGCAGATCGATCCCGAGCAGGCGGCGCCGGTACACCGGATTGCTCGAAGTCAGAGCGCCGAAGGATCCGTTGGCGCCTGCCGACTCCGTTTCCGTTACCTCGTAGCTGAGGAAGTAGGGCGGGGTCGGTTGCTTTTTTAGTTGCTCCATCGAACGTGCCAATTCCATCTTCATGGCTTGCAGCATCGGCGACGATGGAGGACCTTGAGGCCGCACAGGTACAGGCGGCAAAAGCATGAGGCCCAGCAGAAGAAGGCAGGTTGTCTTTACAGCCTTGGGCATAACCTTGAGCCGGGGCGTAGCAAAGAGGCCTTCAAGGTACTGGCGCATGGGAGAATCCTCCTCTGTGACCTTGCGGGACGAAGTAAGTATATCGCAGCTGTGTCCGCCGATTTATTCGATATGCTTTTCGTTTCCGGGCTTCGTCGCGGCAGTTATCAACGCGCTCGAATGCATTCCGTCTTTACACGGCCGTCTCAGAAATGGTCAGTAAGGAATATTCGGCTGATTTGCCGACAATGCGAGCACGGGTTGACGTTAGTACATCTGCGTTATTTCACAATATCGTCCGCAGTACACCGGTCGGCGCGCCAAGGGGTCGAATTGCTTCGTCTGCTTTGACTCGAGGTCTAATTCTCAGAAGGCTTTTCCACCTTGTCGATGACCATGACGTCGACGGGCGCCCGGGTTGGTTCCAGCTTTAATCCGAGCTGCTGCTGGAGGGCCGCGAACAGATCCGGAGCGGCATCGGGATTGTTGCCCGCGGGAGCTGGAGGACCGCCCAGAAGCGCCGCTTGAGCAGGATCGGGTGTGAAGTTCAGCGTAAAGTCGTACCTTTCGGAAAGGCCTGTCTGATCCACAACAGGTCTGTCCATCGAGTTTTGCAACACGGCGGTGAATTGCGACATGGGCGAGTTTCTGAAGGCCATGATCATTCCCGATGGACTTCTTCTAAAACCCCATCCAGGAATGCCTTTGGGATCATCCTGGCTTTTGGTAATGTTCGCGCCGGTTTTGGCGAGCCTTAGCGCGTACACCTGGAGCTCTCTCTTCTCGAAGTGGAATTTGAGCTGGAAGCGATCGGCCAGCAGCTTCTGAATCATCACCTTCATCTGGTCGACGTTCGGCTGGCCCGGCGCATCGGGCTTTCCCGCCATGTCGAATTTATCCGATTCGGTCCAAGCGGGTCCGCCGGTCAGTTGCTTGGGATGAAGCCAATAAGCCAGGTTGATCAGAGCGTGCACCGTCACGTTGGTTGTGATCACCTCGGCGCCTCTCAACGTAATGATCTGCTCCGGATGGGCAGGATCGCTCGGCCTGATCGTGGCCACTTCGAATGCCGGATTCGCATCGGGCGCCATCCGTTTCGGTGGAGGCGGAGCTTCAGGAATCGCCCAAGCGGTCTCGGGAGTGGCGCGCGCCAGGCTCAGCGGCAACTGAGCGCCCTGGGTAAACGTCCCCGCGATCGAGTTTCCGTCCGCGCTCAACTTTCCTTCGTAGGTGCCGGCCATGGAGGGAATGGTCATTTTCACCGTCGAGCCGTCCCGTGTGATCGTGGTGGCAATAGGCGGCGATGGCTGGTCGACGGTGTAGAGCGTAGCCTTCAACTTGTCATTTTCCAGCCCGATCTTGAACAGGACGCGCACTTTTCGCGGGCCGACCTGCAATGTGCCTTGCCAATTGCCGGTTATATTCTGGGCTTGCAACGCACTTCCCTGCAACGCCGCAAGAGCCATCATCCACAACATCAACTTTTTCATCGGCGCCTCCTGTTTTCTTCGCTGATCAAATAAAGATGATGTCACGGACGCATTGGCGCAGCAATCGGTCGCTACGCCTCTATGTGGATCGTCGCAATACCCAAAGCGCGATGTTGTGCGTCGCCAGATGGACGTATTTCCGGGGTCTGGCCAAATGACGAAATGTCTTGAAATTCATTATCCGAACATCTTTGAGGCCAAGCCCTTCACGGCGCTCAAAATTCCACTCTCAGAGAATTGATCGAGCGTATCAGTCGGATTGGCGCCGTTTGCCGCACTCTTGGAAACCGTGCTAGCTAAAAATGTCGCCAGGATCGGTAGTATTTTCCCGATCGTGTCGCCGCCAATCCCGACCTTTTCGGCCACCGTCGATATTAGCTTGCTCGCATCTCCCGGGCTGAAAATCCGCGATATCAGGTCGTTACCGGTATCTGCCGCAGCGGGGGTTGCGAGACTCGAGAGGTCTCCGGCATACTGCGTCATCTTTGGACTGGCCAAAAGACTAGTCAGCCCCGGATCGTTATTCGCGATTTTCTCTTTCATGCCTCCGGCAAGCATGGGAAGCACTGTCGAGACAGCCGAAGTGGCTTGCTCCGGATTAATGCCAAAACGGCCGGCAAGCTGATTGATAAGTCCGCCGCCGCCGGCGGCTAACAACGAATCCAATATGCTCATGGGTATCCCTTCTTTCTCTTGCGAATGAAACGTACGGATTTCGATTCCATTTAGATCTTGTGCGATTCTTTTTTTGGCCTGAAAAGTCCGTTTTATTTTGACGAGGGCGGGACCTGGGGCGAGCTTTCGCCAACTCATCCCCTCAGCCTAGTAGATATCTACATAGGGTGTTAGAATTGGCTTGATGCCCACGAAGGCCTTCGAAATCGACAGTGGCCGGGAGACTCGGGCTCTGCCGCAGCCGAGGCTTGGACATGAGAAACGCGGTCAGAAATCAAAAGCCGGAAGATGGAACGGGAGATTTGATGCGGAAGCATAGTGTCTCCCTCATATTGGCGGTCGTTGCGAGCCTATTAGCGTTCTCGTTGCTATTTGTGTCTTTTCGGGCCCGCGCTTTCCACTACTGCATGGGCTTTCAAGAGCAAGCGCGGGTGGTGAGCATCGACGAGCCGTGCAGTCCTGATGAACAACCACTTGAATGGGAAGTCCTGGGCTACGCCGGAAAGCTCAAGCTGGTTGGGAGTACGATTGGCAGGGCCTTCGGGGCGAATTGAAGCTCGAACATCGTTGTTCCAGCGCCCAATTTCCGGCTGGTACCTGCCGCGCGGACGGGCCCGTGAGTTCGAAACCCAAAAAATAATGCTCGGGCGGCGCTAATTTTACCACCCGTTTGCACCTTCCGGTATAGGAGCGCCGCAATCCAGGAGCGCCCACAGAGGATGAAATGCAAACCAGCAGCAGCCGCCTTGCGCTTATCGCCATCTTTGCGACGTGGAACATCGCATCCGCCAGCGTTCTTTCATTCAGCGGAAATCTACGGACGGATGCAACGGTTCTTGACTGCGGACCGGGATGTACGTTAAACCCGGCCAGTTCCGACTCCGACTTCGCGCAATGGGCGGCCGCGGTCTATCCGTTCTCCGTACCCACACCTTCGCTGATGCAGGCCATTACCATCAGCTACGCTGATGGCGGCTTCGAGCCCTACCTCAGCCTTTTCGACGCCTCGGGAAACTTCCTCGCGTCAACACTCTTCGGAACTACATGCCCGCCGGGCGCTCTTGTGAACCCGGCGAGCGGCGCGTGCTTCGACGTTCTTTTGGACGGCGGAACCCTCGGGGCGGGCAGCTATCAGATTGCCATCTCTGCATTTGAAAACTTATCGCTCGCGGAGAATTTTGGGTCCGGCACCTTGGCGGATGGGTTCGCAGGTTTGGGCAATCTGGCGGCTGGAGAGGACTTACATTACGCATTCAATGTCACGCTTACTTCCACTTCTGCTGTGCCCGAGCCTTCAAATACCTGGCTACTGACAGCAATGGCGATACTCGGCTGGCTTTACCGGTTGCACAAACGAAACTTCAAAGGAGACCTACAGTGAGAAATATGTTGCTGAGCTTGGGACGAGCCTTAACGTTCGCCACAGCGTTCGGGACCTTGTACACGGCTCAGATATTCGCGCAAGTGCGCCCGGCGGTGGTGAAGAATGTCGACGAACCGGGACGATCGCCCTATCAAGCGATTCAAACCAGCTTTAACAATTGCGGGGTGTACGGGTTCGCTTACTTTCCTCCCGTACCAGCGGGCAAACGCCTGGTGGTCACGTATATGAGCGGCCAGTTCCAATTGACCGTAAGCTCCAAAGTTTACGCACGGCTGTTCTCGGTTCCGTCGGTAACCGGCAGTTGTGCCGTTATCTCTGGCGTCCCATTCGCGATTCTTCCCGCGTTCGATAACAGCAACCTGATCGCGAGCTTTTCGTCTCCGACGCAATTGTACATAGAGGAAGGCGCCGTGCCGACTCTCTTCGTTCAGTCGCCCCTGGATCTTGGCGTTGCAAAGGTCGCTGACTTTTCGATTCAGGGATATCTCATCGATAAGACCTTGTAGCTGCCACCCTCTTCATTCAACAAAAAGTTCAGAAACCAATTCAAGGAGAGAAAATGACATTCAAGAACAAGCTGTTGACATGGGCGGGAATGCTCGCGACGCTGGTCGTTGTGGGGCATTATTATTCCGAGCCGCTACTGGCCCAAGTGCGTGCCGCGCTGGTGCGGGACTCCGATAATGCGGCCCTGCAACCGGTGATGCTCATTCTAAGCAGCGGCGGTATTTACCCGCAGACGTTTCATGTTCCGGCGGGTAAACGGCTGGTGATGGAGTACATGTCCTGGAGAGCCGCTGGGGTGAACGCGGGTCTGATCACCGCCCAAGGCCTCTTTCTGACTACCAATGGAACGTCCGGCCTCTTTTACCTTCCAGGCTCGCCAGTGACTGGCGAGAATATCGGCGGGGGAAGAATATTTCTCATTGCAGATCCGGATACGGACGTGGTTTACCAATCGGCCGGGTCTATCGGGTCGCAGCCCATTTACGTGTCGGGTCATTATGTGAACTTTCCCTAAGAACGAGCGGGACAAGGAAGGAGATTGTTTTAGTAACACGTGCCTTCGGCTGGCAGATTGACTGGCCAGGCAACCGGATCGTGAAAGTGCTCCTCAAATTCGTCATTGGAAATGACAGACGCTTGCTTCACCGTCCCGCCTTGTTGCGAGTGTGAACGGGTTCCTCCCCGACGTACGCAGCGGGACGGGAAGCAATACGTATCGGTGATTGCACGCCCCGGCCCCGCCGCCGGCTCATTCTTGACCGGGTCGGCAAAGATTGGGTCAATTCGCTGATGGCTTCTCAATGTGGTCGATCACATAGACTTCCACTTGGCCCTTTTGAGGTTCTAACTTCAATCCGAGCCGTTCGAAAATCACGTAGATGGTTGGCAGGTCGGCCATGTCGATTCCATCCTGCTTCGCTCCAGGCGGTGGAGCTGATAATCCGAGATTCATCGGCAACCATGGCTCGGTTTCTATACGGTACAGTCCTTTCAGACCTGTCTTATCCAGCAACGGTCGATCTGTCCAACCTTCAACATAGCCCGCAATGTCCGACATATCGACGGCCCCGCCGTGAAGCCCGGCGCCGCGGCCACCAGAGATCTGATGACAGTGGGCGCTCCCGTCCCTGCTCGCTATGGGTGTGATCGGATCCGTCAGGCAGTCTTTTTCTTCGATATCGGCCTTTGGAAACTTAGGCCCACCTTTCCCTAGGACCAGAGCGTAGACGGGCATTTCCTTCGTTTCGCGATGGATCGCCAACTTAAAACGCTCTTTGAGCAACGCCTGGAGCATGGACCGTTCCTTCTCAAGACGAGCCTTGGCCGACAGCCCGCCAGGAATCTCTCCCTCAGATGCCTTGGCCTCAATATCGTAGACGGTGTCCGTGATCCAACCGGGACTTCCAGAGAGCCGAAGCGGGTTAGAAGGGTTGGGAATATTGTACGCACCTCCGACTACATAAAGAAGCGGTGCCGCCGAAGTAAATCTCCCATTCGAAAGAAATATGGGCGGCGCCAAATGGCCATCCCCCGGCTTGTGTGGCCTCACGGAAGCGACCTCGAACTCCGGTTGTGGCACGGACTGGCTAAATGCCCAGCAGGAAGTAAGAAAAATGAGACAGGCGAGGCTAATTGGTCGCGCTGACACTTACGCTGGTCCTCCTCAAATGGTGACGCTTGAAGTGAGGGCCGCGTTGATCTCGAACCCGCTTTGGAAATCTGGTTCACGATAATCTGCTCCTGTTTCCGGAGGTCAATCGGGGCGATTGGGGAAAAAGCTGGTGTTGGGCGCTTTCCGGGACTGACTTCAAGCGTTCAAGCTCCATCTTGACGACTTCCTAATGGCTTTCGTATGCCTCTTTGAGGCCCTTCCGAATATGCTCTGAAGTAGCGGGGCCCACGTAGCGCACCGCGCTTATGCAAGACGAAGATAATTTATCGTTCGTAATCCCCACCAACCGTTTGCGCGACGTCGGCGAGACGGTGGAGCAATATGATGAGCATTTCTGGCGCAACGGGCATTCGCCCAGGATGATCGTATTCGACGACTCTACGCCAGCCAATCAGGAGAAGTACTTCCCGCTACTGGAAAAGACGAAAACACATCACGACCTGTATTACGTCGGCCCACGCGAAAAGGAGCAATTCCAAACTTATTTGAACGGCAGGTTGCGTGATAAACGACTGGAGTCGCTGGTCAAGAGCCTGTTCCGCCCCAGCTACGGCGGTAATCGCAATTACACGCTGATGTACACGCTGGGCGGCCTGATGATCAGTTCGGACGACGACATGCGGCCCTATTGTCTGGTGGAGTACAGCCCGGAATCTCTCGGCGATGACGAAGTGTGCCGGGGCCGGCTTCACAAAGCAGGCGAAAACGGCTACACGCGCAAATCGTTCGACATTACCGCGGCCTTTTTGGACGTGGGGGGTAAACGTGTCAGCGAAGTTCCCGACAACTACGACCGCGGCGAGCTGCTTGTCGATACCGCCATGGATCTGGAGACCAACGCCAGCAAGGGCCTGACCCGCGAGCACGCACTAATGCTGCAGCGGGGAACGGTGCCCGAGGACTCTGTCGTCAAGATGGCTCAAACCTTCCGCTCCGGCACCAACGACATCGATGCGACGGACTTCCTGGAGATGTTCCTGGAGGATGAACAGCAGACCGACCTGGAAACACTGAATGACCTCTACGTATTGGTCAACTTTCGGCCGGCGGTTACGCGTAAAAACTGGCGCATGGACTGCGGCGTTGCCGCCTACGACAATACATTCGGCCTTCCTCCCTTCTTCCCGACCAGACTTCGGTTCGAAGATTATATCTATCGCCTGTGGGTGCAGCAAAAAGGTCTCGTGGCGGCCCACGTGGATGCCGCGCAGCACCACATGAAGAGTAACTACATGCGGAATCCGCCCGCCGCGGAGATCTTCAACGAAGAGGTTAGCAATCTCTTAAAGCGGAAGATTAAAGCCTCGGTCAGCCACCTCGACGCGCTCACCATTGGGTTCGACTACGAAGGCGAGGTGACAGCCGAGGATGCACGCGAAATTCTGGACAAGATTTCGGCACTTCATCAGCGCACCTTGACAGCCGCGGAAGCAACGCGCAATCCCGAGCGGGCGCAGGCCCTGCGCTCTTTCGCCGCCAGCCTGGAGAAAGCGTTCTACAGTTTTGAGCCGGACTTCTTCCAGCAGAACCTGCTGCGAATCGTCGATGACGTGGTCGGGATCATCAAGGCGTCCATTCAGTTGTGGCCCACTCTGGTGGAGATCGCGTACTTCGAAAAAAGCCGGCATGGCTTGCCCATGATGCGCGTGAGCAATCAAAAGAGATGACGCACGTGAGCAATCAAAGGAGATGATGATGCGTATTGCACAAGTCGCGCCGCTCTTTGAAAGCGTGCCACCGAAGTTATATGGAGGCACGGAGCGAGTGGTCTCCTACCTGACGGAGGAGTTGGTTCGGCTGGGTCATGACGTGACGCTCTTCGCCAGCGGGGACTCTGAAACTAGCGCACGATTGGTGTCCGCATGCGAGCGAGCGCTCTGGCGCGACCCGAATTGCCGTGAGACCTTGCCGCACCACGTCCGGTTGATGGAACTGGTCTTTCGCGAAGCGCACAGGTTCGATGTGATCCATTTTCATTGCGACTACCTCCACTTTCCGCTCCTAAGCCGCCAGACGACTCCCGGTGTGACGACCTTACATGGCCGTGTGAACCCTCACGATCTGCAGCCTCTATTTATGGAATTTGGGCGGACGCCACTCGTATCTATTTCCGATAGTCAGCGGCGTCCGTTGCTGGATGCCAATTGGCGGGCGACGGTTTATCACGGCCTGCCTCGCAATCTCCACACATTCAAGCAGGATCCTGGGGATTATCTCTTATTCGTGGGAAGAATCTCTCCCGAAAAGAGGCTCGACCGGGCCATCGAGATCGCGCGCAAGACGGGACGGCAGCTTAAGGTTGCGGCCAAGATTTACGACGAAGATCGCGCCTACTACCAGAATTCAATCGAGCCACTTCTGCGAGAGTCCAAGTCGTTTGTGGAATTCGTTGGTGAGGTCGGCGGAAGAAACAAAGATGAATTGATGGGAAATGCGTACGCACTTCTGTTTCCGATCGATTGGCCGGAGCCTTTCGGGCTAGTGATGATCGAGTCACTGGCGTGTGGCACTCCGGTGATCGCCTGGAAGAATGGGTCGGTTCCTGAGGTGCTGACGCATGGCGAAACGGGGTTCGTGGTAGACAGCATCGAGCGTGCCGTCCAAGCGGTAGGCAATGTTGCTCATCTCAGTCGCCCCGCTTGCCGGCGCGCTTTTGAGCAACGGTTTGATGTAACGCGGATGGCTCGGAATTATGTCCAGGTGTATGCGGGGCTGATCCGCGATTCCAGCCAACATCGGCGCTTTTCCGCGCATGAGGAGACAAGCGCATGGCCAACTCTGTCACACATCTCGTAACGACTACTACCAATCACTCCGAGGATGCCCGTCATATCCTCGCCGATTCGAGTCTGACGGACAAGCCGATTCGCATCCTGAAGCACGGCGACACCTTCGTGGTGTTCGATCAATATGGCGACATCCCTGCCGGCAAAACTGGTGAGGAAGGTCTCTATCACGACGGAACACGATTTCTTTCGCTTCTTTCACTGGAGTTGGAAGGCGCCCGTCCGCTTTTTCTGAGTTCCACCATCCGGGATGACAATGACCAACTCACGGTGACGCTGACGAACCCCGATCTTTGCCGGGAAGGGCGCGTATATCTTCCGCTCGGTTCGCTCCATATTGGGCTGAAGAAATTCCTCTGGCAGGGAATCTGCTACCAGGAACTGCGAATCGAGAACCACGGCACTCAGCCGGCCGAAGTCAATCTCACCATGCAGTTTGCGGCGGATTTCGCAGATATCTACGAAGTCCGGGGCCTGAAACGAAAGGCTCGTGGTGACGACATGGCGCCGGAGGTGAACGAAGGCCGCGTCACGCTAAAATACTGGGGACTGGATGGGCTCGTCCGGCGGACAGTCTTACAGTTCACCCCGCCGCCTGCATCACTCGACGCTGCGCAAGCGCAATTTCATGTCGCATTGATGCCCAAGCGGGAAGCTGTCTTCTACTTAGCGGTCGCCTGCGAAAAGGGAGTTACATCGCAGCAGGTCCTGCACTTCGACCAAGCCGCGGCAGCCATCGGTGCGGATCTTGACGCGCAGAAAAGGCAAGCCTGCCGGATCGAAGGGTCGAACGGACAATTCAATGCGTGGGTCAGACGGGCCGCCTCGGACTTGCACATGCTGACCACGAAGCTGCCGACGGGGCCATATCCTTACGCGGGAATTCCGTGGTTCAACACTCCTTTTGGCCGGGATGGCCTGATTACGGCGCTTGAGTGCCTGTGGCTGGATCCAACTCTGGCCCGCGGCGTCCTAGCCTATCTGGCTTCGACACAAGCGACCGAAGTCATCCCGGAGCAGGACGCGGAGCCCGGTAAAATTCTGCACGAAACCCGCAACGGAGAAATGGCCGCTTTGAAGGAAATGCCATTCGGACGCTATTACGGCAGCGTCGACGCCACGCCGCTTTTCGTTCACCTGGCCCACGCGTATTACGAACGCACGGGAGACCGCAAGTTTATCGAGGATATTTGGCCGAACCTGGAAGCGGCCCTCTTCTGGATGGAGCGCTACGGCGACCGTGATGGAGACGGGTTTCTGGAATATAACCACCGATGTCAGGACGGTCTGATTCATCAAGGATGGAAGGATTCCGATGATGCGATCTTTCATGCCGATGGCATGCTCGCGCGTGGACCGATCGCGGTCTGCGAGGTTCAGGGGTACGCTTACGCGGCATGGAGAGCGGGATCGTCGCTAGCTGCGGCGATCGGCCGGCCCGAAGAGGCAGCCAGTTTCGCCATCCGTGCGGAAGTGTTGCGGCATCGATTCGATCGCGCCTTCTGGTGCGACGGGATAGGCACCTACGCTCTGGCTTTGGATGGCGACAAGCGCCCGTGCCAGGTGCGGACATCTAACCCTGGCCAATGTCTGTTTACCGGAATCGTTCTGCCGCACCGCGCCAAACGCGTCGCCCAAACCCTCTTCGCTTCCGAGTCGTTTTCCGGCTGGGGCATTCGCACGACGGCTGCCTCTGAACCGCGCTACAACCCGATGGGTTATCACACCGGCGGGGTTTGGCCGCACGACAATGCTCTGATCGCTAGTGGATTGGCCCGGTACGGAATGGCGGAACTGGCGTCGCGGATCTTTACAGGTTTGTTTGATACAGCCATGTATCTCGACTTGCATCGCATCCCTGAACTACTAGGCGGATTCCAGAGAAATGCGGGAGAAGGCCCGATCCCGTATCCTGTGGCTTGCGCTCCGCAGGCATGGTCCGCAGCTTCGGTGTTCCTCTTGATCCAGGCTAGTCTTGGTTTGACGATCGACGGCATAACGTCCAAGATTTCTTTTGTTCGTCCATGGCTGCCGCCCTTTTTGAATGAGGCGAAGATTTTGAACCTCCGGGTTGGGGACGCGGCCGTCGATCTTGCTCTAGTCCGCCACGAGCAAGACTATAGTGTCAAGGTGCTACACAGGACCGGCAACGTCGAGCTTTCAGTGGTGGTGTGAAGGCTGCGCACCGCGTGAGCTTCTGCGAGCCTCACGATTCGAGTCGCCGACCGGCTTCAGGAATTTGTTCAGCTACCCGGGACCGCAATGCGAGTACCCCGGTCTCGACCAACTGAACGTGCGCACGCCTGCAACCCTGGCCGGCAGCGGTCTTCTTTGTGATCACCGGGCCGGCGCCGAATATTCCAGAGGTGGAATTAGAATAGTCTCTCGAATCTCGACACTTTGTAGACTGCTAAGTTCTAAACACGGATCCCATGGTCGGTCCATTCAGCGATTTTTCCATCCTTGATAAGGAAGACGCCAACCAAGTGGAACGCGGGACTGGCGTCGGGACGCGTAAAACTGTCGACTCGCTCGTTAATCACCATAGGCCCACGCGCCCAGTGATCAAGAATCTTGAACTCGATCTTGGAAGACCGTTCGACATAAGACCTGATGCGCTCCACTGCCGCCGCACCGACGGCGGGCACGGCCGTTTCCGTAATCCGATAGGCGCAGTTGGGAGCCAGGTACGACGTGATCTTTGTCATATCGCGAGAGGCAAAAGCTGCGCAGAAATCGGCCACTAAGGCGAGGTTGGCGTTTTCAGCGGCGGTCGGTTCGCCAGTTGGTTGGGCTGACATGGAGGGGATCGCGATCGCGGCGCCGGTCAGGAGGAATTGGGAACGGGTCATAGCGTTAGTTGGAGTTTCGCACCCAAACGATCACCAATCGTTCTCTCATCACCACTCCGCCTATTGAAGGCACAAGCTGATACGCCCCGGTCGCTAAGCCCTTCGGCAACGGTACCTGCACCTGCGCTACGCCGCTGATTGAGCCCGGAACGGTCAGGGTCGCTACCGTGAGAGAGGGCGATCCAGGGGATGAGAGGTCCACGCCGGGAGTGATCGCAATGGCCGTCTGCGCGATGGTGCCTGTCGTCAAGGGCGGCGTCACCTGTCCCAGACCATCTACAAAGAGCGTCACAGTCGTGCCGGCGACCGCTGGATTGGCGCAGTCGTTCAAGGTGCCATCGGCGTTTACCGCCTCGGCTGGCAGGCCAATCACAACCTGGCCGCCGCACCTCACCGTGTAGCTGGGAATTAGATCCGTGAACGCGCTGGGCTGGAGAAAAATAGCAGGCTGATGCTCTGCCACACCCAGCGTGAGAGTCTCCGATAGCGGCAGAGGGTCCTGTCCATCGACCACCTTCATCTGCACGCTGGTCTGGCCGGAAATCTCGAAAGGGACCTGCACGTTTATTTGTTGAGCGGAAGAATAGAGAATCGGCGCCGGGATGTTATTGAACGAGACTCCGAAAGTGGCTGACGACGCCGCTACACCGGTGGGCGGAATGAAAGGCACCGACGGTGCGAGGTCCGTACCGAAGATGGAAAGGACTTGTCCCGGCGCCACTGTTCGAAGTTGCACGTTGTCGGCGGGATCGATCACGCAGGACAGACGGCTGCTGCCGGAAAAATCGACAGAGGCCACGGTGCCATTAGTTCCGGCGAGCAGCGCCGTTCCGTCCGGACGAAGCGCCAGTGGCCAGCCGGTCTGATAGTTCGGAACTCGATTATAGGCGAGTTCACCGCAGGCAAAATACGTGCAGTGAGGAGAGTCCGTCACCAATACCGACGGCCCCGCCGTGGTCGCGTCAGGAGCAAGACGCGTGATAAATCCAAGCGCCTGGTTGGGAAAGGGCCGGCAACTGACCGGAGTCCCAGCGAGCGCCGGAAAATCGTTGGAATTTGCGATGCCCGACACAAAAATTTCACCCGTCGGGCCTACGGCCATCGAGGTGATGGTGTCGGTATAGGAACCGCCAAAGTAGGTCGACCAGATGAGACCCGTCCCTGTCGAATTGATCTTGGTGATGTAGCCCGTGGCCGGAGGAGGACTCAAGAACGTGTTTCCTGGAGCGACAGGGAATGGTGGCGCGGCCGCCGCGTAGGCTGTCTGAAACGCTCCCGCAGTCACGGGGTAATCGTCCGAGTTTGTCGTTCCGGCGACGATCACGTTCCCGGCGCTGTCCACGGCCATTCCGCCTGCGATCGCGCCGTAGGTTCCAGTTGCGTAAGTGCCCCAAACCAGCTTGCCCGTTGGATCGAGCTTCGCCACGTATTGGTAACTGCACGAATATTCCCCTCCTCCGCCGCCGGGCCCCTGATTCAGCCGAAAGCAGAAACGGGAGTCATGTGTGGACTGAAACGCGCCCGCCGCGAAAGGTGGAAGCGTAAACGACTGCGTGGTCGCGAAGGTGATGTTCGGTTGCGCGCTTCCCGCAAGGAAGATGTTGCCCTGGCTGTCCAGCGCGATCAATCCGCCGCCGTATCCGTACTCGGAGAGCAGCATTTTGGTAAGCCCGGTATCCAACTTCAGAACATAACCCTTCGTTGGATCGTTGGAAGACGTAAACCCGGGGCCGCCAATCCCGGTTAAGAACACGTCGCCGGCAGTGTCGAGAACAATCCCCGTAATAGTGGTGAACGACGGCTGGGCCCCGTTGATGAAAGTCGCATACACTATGGAACCCGCGGGATTCACCTTCGCCAGAAATCCAAACGGCGTGCCACCACCCGCATAGGTCGTCTGCAGAGCTCCCGGGGTGACGGGAAAATCAGCCGAGTTCGTGGTGCCTCCAATATAGGCCGATCCGTCAGGGCCCACAGTAAGCACGCTAGCGGCGTCCACGTTGGTTCCGGCCAAGGGCGTGAAGTAAAGCACCTTTGATCCATCGGGCGAGAGCTTGGCCACAAAGCCGGACGTCATGCTGAGGCGGACTTTGCTATCGGGCGTGTAAAATCCAGCAAGGTAGATATTGCCTGTTGCGTCCAGCTGCATCGCCACGGAATTCGCTCCATTGGCTAACGCGGGGAGCAATTTTACATTTCCTCCGAACACAGAAACAGCTATTAAGGGCGTTAATAACGCGATTCTCGATAACATGGCCTCAGGCTAGCATGAGGTTTCGCGCGTCTTGCGAACAGGATGTAAAATCCGCGTTAATATTTTGCTCGATTAGACAATGGACTTCCAATTCTTCGCCAGGTGATCCGCCGTCCGCCACGCCAGCGCTTGCAAGGTCAGCGTCGGGTTTCTTGCGCCGCTGGTCCCGAATACCGAACCGCCCAGCATCCCGAGGTTCGGCGCCTCGTGCGCGAAGCCCCATTTATCCACCACGCTCGTCTCCGGGTTGTCGCCCATGCGCGTTCCTCCATAGGTGTGGGTGGAAAGCCCTGGACCGTTCGGCTGGCCCTTGGTCACGGCGATGGCTCCCGCGGCCTTGTACCATTCCTCCATTTTGTTCTGCGCGTATGTGGCAGCCTTCGCCTCGTTCTCCTTGGGGCCGCTGGTGACGCGAATGACGGGATCGCCCAGAGGGTCCTTTACTTCGGGGTCGAGGTCGAGATAGGTGTTTTCGTAGGGGAAACTGTTGGTTTGCAGATAGGCCGAGGTCCAGCGTCCCGCGTTTTCATGGACGAAAGCCTTCCACTTGGAGCCCCACTGCGGTGCGAGGCCGAAGGTCTGCATGGCGGCTGCGGCTATCGGGTGCTTCTCCATGTTGATGGTCATGCTTGCGCCGCCGATGAAGCCCAGGCCGGAATGGTCGAAGGTATCGTCAGCCCATTCGTCGATCACCACGCCTTGCGAAAGAATCGCGCCGTACCAGACATTCAGGTCCATCGGGAATAACGCGGTGACTCCCACTCCCGCCTGCGCGTCCCAATGTCCGAAGTAATGTTTGCCCACCTGGCCGTGATTGTTTGCCAGGCCGTTAGGATAACGCCTTCGATTTCGAGAGCAGCAACAGCCGTGCGTTCTCGTAAACGTACGAGCCGATCAGCACGGCCTTTGCAGGTTGAAAATATTCTTTGTCGTCGCGAATGTATTGGACGCCTGTCACCTTGCCGTTCGCGCCTGTGAGGATGCGAGTCACCTGGGCGCGATCGAAGATGCTCAGGTTCTTGGTCTTCATCGCCTCCGGAATCGTAGAGAAGCACGTCGAGTTCTTGGCGCGGACATGACAGCCTCCACGATCGCAATAGCCGTGATAGGCGCAGGCGGGGCGGCCTTTATAAGGAACGGAGTTGATCGCGGCAGGCGAATGGAATGGATTCCAACCCAGCGATTTCGCGGCCTTGTGCATGTGGTCCAGGTAATCCGTGGTTCGGAGCGGAGGCATGGGATATTCCCGCGATCGAGGGCCCTCGTGAATATTGCCCGCCGTGTCGAGCTTGCCCTGAATATTGCCCGCCTTGCCTGAGACGCCGACCTCGTGTTCCACGGTGTCGTAGAAAGGCTCCAGATCGTCGTAGCTCAAAGGCCAGTCTTCCAGCGTCGAGCCCGCGGGAATGTACGACGCCCCATACCGCTTCAGCACTTCCGATCGCGTCTTGAAATCCCAGGGTTTCAGCCGCCAGCTTTGTGCGTGATAGTGGATGGACGTGCCGCCGATAGCGTTCATCATGGGCGCGTTAGTGCCTCTGCGCGCCGCTTTCTGAGTCGGGCTGGTGCGGAAGGTGGGCAACTCGCGGTTGGCCTTTTGCGAAGTGGTCACCATGCCGCGCACGTTGTTGAAGATCTCGTCGGCCTTGAAATCTTTGGAAGGGTCCATCCACGTTCCGGCTTCGATGCCCGCCACCTTCAGGCCTGCGCGCGTCAGCGGCAGAACGGCGACGCCTCCGGCCGCGCCCAGTCCGACAACGGCGACGTCGACGGGCTTGAGATTAATGGCCATCGTGTTCGGCTCCCCAGGCGGATTTGTGATAAGGCTTAACGTCGACGCCCATCTTCTGGTCTTCGGGCGCGACGGCGGGACGAGGGCCGGGATACTTGATCAGGTCCCAACCGGCAAAGTTGGTGTTGCCGCCGTAGTGTGGGTCGCCGAACATGCCTTCCAGTGTCAAGCGGCGGACCCGGTTGAAGAAGGCTCGCGCGGTGGGGAAGCCCGGCACGGTATTGGCTTCCATGGCCGTCATCACTTCGTCGCGTGTGGCGGCGGGAAGATCGGCAAAGGGGCCTCCGCGAGCCGCTACGCAATGCGCATCCATATAGGCGAGTCCGTCGGTGATGGATTGCTTTTCGGCGGCCAGATAGTCGGCGAGGCAGCGGTCGATGTACTCGGCTGCTCCACCTTCCACGGCACCGGGACCGAGCTCGTCTTTGGGGATCAGGCGGTCGACAAAAGCTTCTAGCATATGGCGCTGGATGGGGTCGAGCGCCCTGACCGTGGTTGCGCTTTGCGCGGAGGCGGTGAGCGCGGCCAGCGGAACGAACGCGACTGATGCTATTAGGGTTCGGCGCGAAATGGCGAGGTCGTCTTCGGGCTTCTCTTTTGGGTTCGCTTCTAGATTTTCTGGGGGTTTCATGAGGCCTTAACTTTTGCTTTAACTGGGGGGAATTATACACCTCATACGATATACTGGGTTTGCACGGAGAGGTGGCAGAGTGGTCGAATGCGGCGGTCTCGAAAACCGTTGAGCCTTCACGGGCTCCCAGGGTTCGAATCCCTGCCTCTCCGCCATGCTTTCATTGCTATGTGGGTGACCCCTACGGTCTTCCCAGGCCCGATCCCGAGTCTTAGCTAATCCTGGTAAGCGGTTCTTCGGCCGCCTGACCCTAGTAGTCATCGAAATCCTTCTTTTCTGCGCATACATGGTCGGCTTGACTTCCTCGAATCTCGGTTGGGCCATTGTACGAGTGGCCGACGATACACCCGAAGGGCTCGCGCTACATTGAACGATGCGCGCCAGCGAAACACCACCGCTCTATCGGGTAAGCACGGGAATGTATTGACCTGCCTCGATCCTTTCAGCCAGCGATAACTGAGGATTTCAGGACCTCGGCGATCAGTTCGCGAATAAGGTGCTTATCGCCTTACCGTAATGCTGGTTTGAGTAACCGACGGGCCAAACTGATCCATGCCAATGCCCTTGGGCGCGGTCGGGATTACCAGTTTCACCCAGACCGCATCCGGACCCTTGAAATACGAAGTCTCGGTCGCCTCGCGCAGGGCGTCGATGCTGTCCTGCTGCTTCCCGGAGGTCGCGTTGGCGAAACCCGGCAGCTCGAACACGACCCATGAGTCTTTGGCCATTTCGCTCAAGCTGATAGCAACTTCCGGTCTTTCGGTCTTCACACGGATCTCGGTACCGGCGCGCACAGTGCTCTGATTGGCCGTGATCTTGAAGTCCTTGCCATTGCGGCTCAGGGTAATTGGTTCTTGAGGAGCAGCCGCCCGCGCAGGACCAGCAGCCACCCGCGCGGGACCAGCTGACCGCAAAGCAACATCTTTCAGCGCAAGACCAACACCGCTTGTGGGTCCGGGCCTCCTGATGCTGAACTGAATGCGTCCGATATCACCCTTGCACACGGAGGCGTTCCAGGTGGGATGAATCTCGCAGGTGTCGTCCGTGGCGACGCTGTCGTTCTCGCCGTCGTTTAGCAGCACATAGGAATCAGGGATGCCGGTCGTCGAGCCGTCCAGATCGTGGATCGCCGCGGTCCGGTAGGCCGAACCACTCCGGTTGTCACTGTCGAACCTGGAGTCGATCTTCGGGAAATAAACGGGCTTGGCATTGATGTATTTCGCACTCTTGACTGTGTTTTCGGTGGTAACCCCGGCGCCCGTATACAACAGCCAGGAAAGCGCGCCTGATCCGCGCTGTTTGTTGTCCTGGAAATTCACGAATGTCGTGTTGACCACGTCATGGCGATAGTCGTAATACTCGTAGGCGCGGATCGGGAAATCTGGAATCGAGCGTTTCGGCAGGCTGCGGCCATAGGCCTTTTCTTCCGGCGTTACTGGGTTGCCGATGTTGTCGGTTTCGCCCACGAACAGCGAATCAACCACCAGGGAGGTAAATGTGTCCGCGCCGAAGGAACCCGTTGAACTCGTGAACCCGATGGCATTGTCCGCCGCCTTGAAGATTCTTGAAGACGTGCAGCTCGCCGCGGCCCCAGACGCCGCCATTGCGGTTCTTGTAAGCGGTGAGATCCTGCGAGGAGTGATTCCACGCTCTTGCTGTTTTCGTCAGCGGGATTTTCCTTGGCAATGTGCGAGGGCCCGGCCAACCCGAAGACGCCTTCCCGATTGATGTTCCGGTCCAGCATGAACCCGTCGTAGTTGGAGTGGGCAACGTTGCCCCTGAATTCCGCCATCCTGGTTCGACGCGGCCAGGTGGTCCTGCTGATCTCCGTACCTTCGAACTTCCCTTGCGGGTGTTCCGGCAACGACCACCAGAAGCCATTCTCATCGGAACCCGCTGCCACGTTGTCGATGAAGGCATTGTCCGGATTGGTGATCCAGTAAGCCGTCACCGTGTTGTCCGAAGGCAGCAGGGTGTCCTTGCCGGACATGCTGTCCGCCCTGTAGGTCGCGCGATTCAGCGAATTACTTCCCATGTTCTCTCCGTTTGCGGCGAGATTGGTCGGCGCGCAGGCCTTGGAGGTATGGCACTTGACCTGGATCGCCAGGTTGTGCACGAACTGGTTGCCGTGCTCCGCGCCGTCTTCGAGGAAGAAGCAGTGGCCGACGGTGTTGTAGGTCACGTTATTTTCAACCCGAAGAAAGTTGGTCCCATGCACGGTCACACAGCGGTTGTAGGTGTCATGGATCGACGCGTTCTTGATGTACTGCCCCTGTGCATCGCCCACCAGATGCCAGTGGATCGGATACCGGGCCAGAGTCATGTTCTGGCCCATTCGATTGAATTCGACGCCCTCGACAAACATCTTGCTTCCAACCATCGCCATGACGTGGCCGCCGTAGAAGGACTGTTCCGCGTCGGCCGATGCCTGAAGTTTGATATTGCGAGTCAGCAAGCCGACTTCGCCTCGCTCGTCGACGTCGAAGGTGATCTTGCCGAAGTGCATGTAGTCGAGCTTCTTATCGAGCGTGATCGTGTTTCCCCCGTTCGCGTTGGCATGGACGGCGGAAATAGTTCGCCGCTCTGCCTGCCGCGGATCGAAATCCGTGGATGCGAGGACAATCTCGTCACCAACGCGCCAGCCGGCGGCGTTCAGGACCTGAATCGAGGTAGCGCCTGCGTTGGCCGTGCTGGACAGCTTGGTCCATGTGTTGGTGGTGTTGCCGTGCAGGTTCAGGGTTCCGCCCATGAGCATGATCCCGCGGTCCACGCGGTCCGTCGTTCCACCCACTCCACTGATGTCTTCGCCTTTGACGTTGTCGGTGAAGGTGATGGTGGCCTTGCGGGTGTGAGGGGCCTTTTCCGTGCCGATCTCCAACTCGCCGTGCAACATGATCCACTCGGTAGTGAGTTCAACGTCTTTATTGTTCGCGAAGCTCAGCTTGCCGTTGATCGTCAAACCGTTCAGCGCCGGCGGTGTGACGTCGAGAACTACTTGCTTGTCTTTCTCGATGATGACCTTGTCGCCTGCCACGGGCACCTTGCGGTTGGGCCAGGTCGCCGGATCAGACCACTTCGTCGCCTTGGCTGCCGGCGCTGCAGGACTCTGGGCCTGCACGATAGTGAACACGCTGACGAGCAACGATGCTGAAATCAACGCCATCAGAAGGAACGAGCGATTCTTCTTCCTCATGACATGAACCTCCGATACTTGAAAAATGACCACGATCCAGCCGTAAGGATAGCGTGAAACGGATAGGCGCTTCAAAGGCCTCTCACTTTGGGGAGATGTGGAGATGGAGATGTGGGGACGGTGGTGCCAATTCGACGACGATTCAGCGTTCAGGGTGGGGGTAATCGGCATAAGCGGGCATGGCCGAGGAGATCTTCCAGGCCCCGGCCTAGCGATCTCTGATAAAGGGGGTTTATGTGGGGTTTTCAGCCCGGCTGCGCCAATTTTTGTAGTTCAAGGGACGGTGGTGGGAACAAGATACATCGTTCTTTTTGACAACAGCTCGGATGGATTGGTGAGCCAGGTTGCAGATCGGCTGAATGAGGGTTGGCAACTACAAGGCGGCGTTTCCATCTCTCCGATAGATGACGCGAAGTACCCGCGAGGGACGCTTCTGTACTCACAGGCGATGACGCTACCGATGCCCGGATAAAAGTGAGGGGTCTATTTCGCCGCTTTGACTGTGGCTTCATGGCGTATGCTCTCACGGAAATCTAAGAAGTTTCCGTTGGATCGGTTTATCCCTTTATGCCATTGCTTGGGGGCGAGCTCCGGAAGCGGGGCTTGCTTCCAACGGCGGGACCTGGGGCGCTCTCCTCCGTCCCTGGCTCCCTTCATGGAAGCCCGCGTGATTCCGAGCCGCTGCACAAATTGAATTCCTTTATTGACGGAAACATGCAGGCTGTCCCCACCGACCCTGTTCCGTCAAGGAGCGTGAAAGGATCGTGCAATGGAAAACCACCAGCCGATGGCAGGCGACTCCAGTTTCCCCTACTGAGTAACTTATCACAGCTCAAATGAACCTAGCGGAGAATGCGTGTACACAAAATGCTTGACACTACCACGCTGGCTGTCACCAGGTTTCAAAAACCTACAACCAGCGGGTCCAAGCGCTAGTGTCAAATACCACCGGGGGTGTCTTTTCAATCACTCGGCGGAAGTCTTGGGAATTCACCTTTTTCCGCAAAACTGACAGACTAACGTCGGGACGGGGAATATTCTCATCGTCCACATAAGCGTTGAGATCCAAAATATCTTCAATATCTACGCTCCCGTTTCGTTGCTGGTGGTCCGGCGCGGAACCGAAGCCAAACATATTTAGAATGACCCATCCAAGGAAATCCAATTCGATCTTCAACGCATCGGAGGGATTCGTCTCGTATGCCGAATTTATCTTGACGTAGTGAGTCGCAAGGTCGGTGTGCGGAAGTAGAAAGAGGAAGCCATTTGCGCGCACAGCGCTCTCGTTGGTCAAGCCACTGTTATCCAGATGCTCTTTTCCCACTAGAATACTTGTGTCATTTGCCCAGATTTTTCGTCGTCGGCTCCCGGCTGATATGAACCTCGTCGAATATCGGAAGTTTCGTCCGGTGTTTAGCCATAGTGGGGAACTGCCAATCTGTGTCCATCGGATGTCAACTCGGCGCTCGGTGCGATGAACCTGGATAGACTGGACTTCTTTCCCATAAAAGGCGGACTTACCAGTTTGGAGGCCAGCACTCCCACCGCACACAATCAAACCATCGGGAAGCTTGAGACCTCCACCGCTAAGCAAGGAGATCAAGACAGAAAGCGAGACGTCCCCTGGTGCCTCGCTCATGATTGCTTCTGCTGACCGGAACAACTCACTTCAACGGTCCAGAAAGAATCTCGAAGGTTTAAGTCCACCGCAGAGAGCCCTTTTCGATTTCCGTCCTCCTCGACAATCAATAGGGGAAGCTTTGATACTTCATCCTGAAGAGCCTTCTCATCGACGACGTCTCCAGCTTCGGTCGTTACGATCGGGTTGAGTAATAAGGCTCCTTCACGTGTCGCCCAGGTGAGTGAATAGCCCTGCCCCCGGAGAGTATCCATTTGCGACCTGACGTGATTACAATAAAAACTATACAACGCTCTAATGGTCGCGGTTAGTTGTGGTGTACTTTCGAGGCCCGAGCGGGCGACGTTTGTCTTGGGGGCACTTGGCCCCTTCGCATTTGCCAGTGCAACAATGGCCTTGGAGCTAAAACCGGGCGTGTTGAATTCGACGCGAACACCTTCGATGCATATACCAAAATCAGGAATACTCGATCGCTCTTCCATGATGCCACTATCATCGTTGTCCACCGCGTTAGGGTGGAGAAAGAATTCCCACTCGTTGAAGAAGTCAGACCAGCGCAAAGCGATTGCGAGCGTCAAACCACCATCAGTCCATTGCTCAACTTTGTAGCCTGCATGTGTTCGATCAATATCACTCTGGCCCAAGATATCCCAAACAGCGTCACTGATTGAGGAAAAACCGATGGGTAGAATTGGACCGTCATCGATTTGGACGTCTACGGAGCACTCTGGTACAATGACCCATTTACGCGCAATCGCCAGCACATCAGGATTTGGAGCACTAGCTCGAAGCCGAAGTCGGATTATTGTTCCATGCTCTGCGATCTCACTAAGTGAAGGGTCCTCGTGCTTGTCAACTAAGCTGATGAGATATCTTCCGTGAACCGAACGTAGAGAAAGCCGACGGGCCTGTATGTCTTCCGGATGAGAGGTTAGGATTTCCACCATGTCGGCGATCATGAATGTCGAGAGAACTCCTATGCCAAATCGGCTAATCGGTGAAAAAGTTGGATACTGTTTGGCAAAATCGGGATCCTGATAACGCGAGGAGCCAACACGGAGCAGATGCGCCTCGATCACGTTTTGGGTCATGCCAGTCCCAGTATCGACCACTGTCAAGATCCGCTCTTTGGACGACCATCTGATGTGAAGGCTTCCCGGAGGAGCACTCGGATCGATGTCTCGATCAATGACGTGCTGCAGTCGGATCGCGTCGATAGAATTTTGCGCTAACTCTCGAATCACCACACCGGTGTCGTTGTATAGTGTATGGCCTGTAAGTAGATCTAAAATCTTCGCCTCGTCTATATTGAAGGAAAAGCGATTTTTTAAGAAACCCTCTGTCTCGATGCCAGAATCATCTATGAAGCGCCAAGGAAAAGAGTGCCTGGCGCCCGTCCTTTGATTGCTTAATATCGTCCAGTCATGAGACTTTTTAAGCTGATCTGCAACGTAATGGAGAAAGGATGTTAGCGCAAAGAAACCATCCTCTTTGGTGAAGTAAGCGTGAACCTCGACCGTGTTTCGCGGGAGATTATCAACTGGATAGCCTTCCTTGTCCAGCCCTGCCTTAGACCGAACAGCTGTGACTGCCATTTGTTTCGCCCACTCTCGCTGACTTACCGGATCAGATGGATCGATCAAACGAAACGCTACCGAAGGTGTGCGGTCACCCGTCATGTGGAGTAGATCTACGGTTCTAAGTAGAACAGCCGAATAGTGAACATTGGCGGCTTGATCCTTTGTGTTTCCGTACGGCTGAGATGCCTTATATTTCTGCAGGTCGTGAAGGTCATCAAGATGGTGACTTTCGCACACCAGTGCTAGATCTCGCCGAAACAGCACGTTCAATGGTCGTAGGAGTGAATCGACTTCTTCAAACGCCCGGTCGGCTACACCAAGATATTCCGCCGGCCTCCCGGTTATCCAAGCCTTAATTCGCTCGGCATGTTTGTACCGCACAAATTCTTGATAGAGGAATCTCTCGGAATCCTCAGGCGAAAGTTCTGCCACCTTTGCCTTATAGTTTGTCCCGTCATCGCCAGCGTAAAGTACGCTTTCTTTAAAATGAGGAAACGAGGAGTTGGCCCTTTGTTCGTACTCTCTTCGGCTCACCAACATCCCTAGGTCGTGAAAATATATAGCCAGGACAATCAAAAGCCAGTCTGAGCTCGACATGAGACCTTTTGTATCATTTGGAATTATCCAATCGAGCATCTCGAGCATGCTATTGATGTGGGAAATATCGTGGACAGTGTATTCATCAAAAATGCCGTTCCGACCGATCAAGGCGAGCAAAAGTGTGATTTGCCGCTTTATGTGTGCGAGCTTCAACCCGCTGAATGCTGGTAAGTCCTCAGCTTCTCTCGCCCTGCGTTCTGCTTCACTTATTAACAAATCGGGCGGCATCCGTCCCTCCTTCCCATAAAAAGTGGCACTGTCAGCGTATCTCAGTATAGACGAATCGTCAGTTCGCCGTGTGGTGCAAGTCGGTAACAGACTTATGGCCTTGTTCCAACGATTTGGCTCGGATCCAACAGGCTAATTGCTCGAGTATGACGCTATTGGAAGCAAGAACAGCAGGCGTCAATAAGCGAATTCATGGAAGAGCCATCGGTTGGCCAAAGCTGCCGTGTCCAACAGTTAGCACAACCCTAGATAATGTGACTCTCTGTGTGTAGCACAACCTCGGGATCTCCCGGATTCCCCTCGTGCAGGCCCCCTTTTGGCAGAAACCCGGGACAGCGCACGAGCGTGTCGGAGATAGAAGCAACACAAAGTTCTTGACGAAGTAAGTAGAATCCGTAAGCTGAGGAGGTGAACAAACGCTTCCGAGTATGCAATTTGGATCAGCCATATCTGTTGCCGCCATCCCTACAAGACTGGCTGCCGGAAAATCACCTGGCACGGTTTGTAGCTGAGGTGGTCAACGAACTGAACCTCTCCGGCATTTATGCAGAATACGAAAGAAAAGATGGACGAGGTCTGGCAGCCTACCATCCGTTGTTGCTCACCCGTCTCCTTCTGTACGGTTACGCGATAGGCGTGACCAGCTCACGCCGCATAGAAAAAGCCACGCATGAAGATGTCGCCTTCCGGTATTTGGCCGCCAATCAACATCCCGATCACGACACCTTAGCGCACTTCCGTCGCACCCATTTAGAGGCGTTAGCGGGCCTGTTTGTGCAAGCGCTGCGGTTGTGCCAGAAAGCAGGGTTGGTAGCGCTGGGAAACGTGGCTATCGATGGTACCAAGATCATGGCCAATGCCAGTCGTGACCGCTCTGCCTCCTATCAGAAGCTCACCGAGCGCGAGCAGTATTGGAAAGAAACCGTCGACAAGTTGTTGGCAGATGCACGCGCACCGACGGGGAAGAAGACGAAAAGTGGGGCAAGGGCAAAAAGCCCGAAGCTTTACCTGCGGACCTGTCCGATGCAAAACGCCGATTAGCACGCATTCAACAAGCCAAGCAAGAGTTGGAACGGGAAGCGCAGGAAATGTTGAAAGAAGCCCAGCAAAACTTCACTCCTCGTAAGCCGGGGCGGCCGACAAATGAACAAGCCACAACGCAGGAAAAGACGGATCGACAGCAATACGAAAAAGCGAAAGCCCGCTTGCGGCGAGCGCGCCGCAATGCGGAAAGCCCGACACGGGAATATAACTTCGTAGACCCGGATTCGCGTTTGATGATGGACACCGGACGAAACGCATTTGCGCAAGCCTACAACACACAGGTCGCCGCAGACAGCCGAGCTCAGGTGATTGTGGCTGCCGAAGTCAAGCAAACCACTACCGATCGCGCACAACTCGTACCCATGGTGCGCGCCATCCTGGAAACCGCAGGTAGCGCACCGCAGGTGGTTACAGCGGACGCAGGCTACTGGGATACGTTGAGCCTGCGCGATCCCTGTTTGAAGGGGATTGAAATGCTGGTTACTCCGGATTCCAAGCCGCGTCTACCGAACGAAGAATTACCGGTGAAAGTGCCGCATGGTGAGGAGGCCCAGGCTATGCGGAAGCGCCTTGCCAGCGAAACCGGCAAGGCTCTGTACGCTCAGCGAAAAGTGATCGTGGAACCTGTGTTTGGCCAGATCAAAGAAACGCGCGGGTTTCGACGCTTTCGCATGCGCGGCCTCCAGCGCGTCTCTGCAGAGTGGAAACTCATTTGCGCCACACACAATCTTCTGAAGCTCTTCCGCCATCGCACAGCACCCCGGCAATTTGGTTATCCCGCCAAGGCCTGAAAACCCAGCCAAATTGCCAATTCAATTTTCTTTTCCATCAGCAGTCAACGCACAAGCGCTGCCCACCTAAAATGTTTCTCCGACACGCTCGCACTCAAACCCATTTTTTCTCTCCGTTGAAATTTGCAATTGAGTTCAACGCTCTGATTTTTCTTTGGATCATTTTGAAGGCTCCGGAAGTCGGACAAGGAGTCAGGCGCTGGCAAATGACGATTCGCGAACGCTCGGCCGGAACCAGACTCTTCTAAGTAACAGCCCGCAAGACGGAGCGCGGCGGCGTGGGTACCTGGATGTATTGAGGGTGCCGCCGCACCCTTTGCGGGCTAGGTAGGACTCAAAGCTCGCCACATGTTCGCGAGTTGTGAATGCAGCCCCTCCGCCTCATTCCATCTCAACGTCGCGAAAGATCGATTTTGAACGGACTTATCCGCCGCACAAAAAAAGCCCCCGGCTTGCACCGAGGGCTTCGTTCCGTTCGCGAAACACGATCCTATCTGCTGACCGCTATACTGGCTTGCAGATCCGTTGGACGAACAATCGGCAACGGAGGCTTGGTCACGACCAGTTTGACCCAGAGGGCATCCCCGCCCCTGAAATAAGACGTCGCGTTCGCGCTGCGCAATGCGTCCATGCTGGGCTGTTCCGTTCCGGAGGCTGCTTTGGTGAAACCCGGCAGCTCAAATATGACCCATGACCCCTGGTCCATTTCGGCCAGACTGAGAGAGACTTGCTGTCTTTCGGTCTTCACCAGGATCTCGGTGCCGGCACGCACAGTGCTCTGGTTGCCGGTGATGTGAAATTCCTTGCCATTTCGAACAAGCGCGATGGGCGCCTGCGGAGCAGGACGAGCGGCCGGAGCAGGACGAGCGGCCGGAGCGGGACGATTAGCCTGAGCGGCGCCAGCGGCTGGACGATTTCCACCGATCGAAGAGAGAAAAGCGAACCGAGCGGTCCGAGTTTCGATATCGACTGTGCCTGGAAGTTCTCCTCTACTGTCCGAGAGATTCAGGCGACCGACATCACCCTTGCACACAGAGGCGTTCCAGGTGGGATGAATCGCACAGCTGTCGTCAGTGACGACGCTGTCGTTCTCGCCGTCGTTGAGCATGATGTGGGAATCGGGGATGCCGGTCACCGAACCGTCCAGGTCGTGGATGGACAGGGTCCGGTAGCCCACGCCACCCCGGTTGTCGTTATCGAATCTGGAATCGATTTTCGGAAAATACACGGGCTTGGCATTAACGAATTTCGCACCGCTGACGGTGCTTCCGGTACTGACCCCCGAGCTCGCGAACAACAGCCAGGAAAGCGCTCCCGTTTTTCTCCGATCGTTGTCCTGGAAATTCACGAACGTCGTGTTCACCACATCATCGCGGTAATCATAGTATTCGTAACCGCGGATCGGGAAGTCCGGGATTCAGCCGCTTCGGGCAGGCTGCGGCCATAGGCAACTTCCTCGGGCGTCGTGGGATTGCCGCTATTGCCGGTCTCACCCACGACCAGCGAATCAACCAGCCGTGTTTTAAACCGTGAGCTGCCGATGTCGCCAGCGGACGGCGTCATGCCAATGGCATTGTCAGCGAGTTTCAAGTCGCTGAATACGAAGAGGTCGCCCCGGCTCCAGAGACCACCATTGCGGTTCTTATAGCTGGTCAAGCTCTCAAAGTGCGTCTCCACCACTTCGCTATCCAGGTCAGCAGGATTTGCCAACGGCAGGAACGGGATGGTGGCCAGACCGAAGGTGTTGTCTTCGTAGATGTTCCGGTCGAACATGAACCCGTCGAAGTTGGAATGGGCCACATTGCCTCTGAATGCGCGCAGCGGCGTTCGGCGCGGCCAGATGGTCTTGCTGACTTCCGAATCCTTGAACTTCCCTTGCGGGTGTTCTGGCAGAGACAGCCAGAAACCGTTCTCGTCGGAACCGGCCGCCACATTGTCTATGAAGCTATTGTCCGGGTTGGTGATCCAGAAGGACGCCACCGTGTTGTCCGAAGGCAGCAGGGTGTTCTTGCTGTGGAAGCTCATTTCCCTGTAGGCCTGACGATTGGCATAGTTGGCGTCTCTCTCTCCGTTGGCGGCGAGATTCGTGGGCACGCAGTCCAATGTCGGATGACACTTGGTCTGGATTGCCAGGTTCTTGATGAATTCATTGCCGTGCTCGATCCCGTCTTCGAGGAAGAAGCAGTGGCCGACGGTGTTGTAGGTCACGTTGTTCTCCACGCGCAGGAAGTTCGTGCCATGCACGGTCACGCAGCGGTTGTAGGTGTCGTGGATCGCGGAGTTCTTGATGTACTGCCCTTGGGCATCGCCGATCAGATGCCAGTGGATCGGATACCGGGCAAGAGTCATGTTCTGGCCCATGCGATTGAGCTCGACGCCCTCGACAAACATCTTGCTTCCAACCATCGCCATGACGTGCCCGCCGTAGAAGGACTGTTCCGCGTCGGCCGATGCCTGAAGTTTGATATTGCGTGTCAGCAAGCCGACTTCGCCGCGTTCATCGACGTCGAAGGTGATCTTGCCGAAGTGCATGTAGTCGAGCTTCTTGTCGAGCGTGATCGTGTTTCCGCTGACGGCGGAAATGGTTCGCCGCTCTGCCTGCCGGGGATCGTAATCCGTGGATGCGAGGACAATCTCGTCGCCGACGCGCCAGCCCGCGGCGTTCAGAACCTGTATAGAGGTAGCGCCTGCGTTGGCCGTGCTGGACAGCTTGGTCCAGGTGTTGGTCCTGTTACCGTGCAGGTTCAGGGTTCCGCCCATGAGCATGATGCCGCGGTCGACCTTGTCCGTCGTTCCACCGAAACCACTGATGTCTTCGTCTTTGACGTTGTTGGTGAAGGTGATGGTCGCCTTGCGCGTGTGAGGAGCCTTTTCAGTGCCGATCTCCAATTCCCCGTGCAACATGATCCACTCGGTGGTCAGTTCAACGTCCTTATTGTTTGCGAAGCTGAGTTTGCCGTCGATGGTCACACCGTTCAGCGCCGGCGGAGTGACGTCGAGAACTACTTGCTTGTCTTTCTCGATGATGACCTTGTCGCCTGCGACGGGCACCTTGCGGTTGGGCCAGGTCGCCGGATCAGACCAGTTCGTCGCCTTGGCTGCCGGCGCTGCAGGACTCTGGGCCTGCACGATAGTGAACACGCTGACGAGCAACGATGCTGAAATCAACGACATCAGAAGGAACGAGCGATTCTTCTTCCTCATGACATGAACCTCTGATACTTGAAAAATGACCACGATCTAGCCTACAGGATAGCGTGAACACCGCCGCTAATCCGGCGTTACGTCAACTGCGCCGTCTCTTCCCCTGGTCCCGCCGCTAATGGGGCGTTATGTAAATAGCTTCGGGCGTGTGACGCGCTACTCGTACAAAGCTCGGTGCAAGGGTGATTTTAGGGGTCGTCTCCATGGCTCCGGCCAAAATCGCTAGTACTTTGTTCACTTGTCGCGCTCGTGAGCATATCCACCTTCCTAGAACTCTCTGTTTGATGCAAATGAACCATTCGGGCGGTAGCTTGCGCAGCGGCTTAGGGCATGCTTAACACATGGTAGACAGGATCTTCGAGGCGTTGGTGGCAGCGATCATCGCTATAGGATCAGGGCACACGATCGCGAGCATCTATCGCGGAAGGCAAGAGCAGCGGCGCTGGCGCCAAGCCGTGAAGCGACTTAGGTTTGGTGTATCCAACGCCTCGAATTAAGATCCTATTTCGTTCCGCGCGCAGTCGAAGGCGGCGTGATTCCCTTTAGCCGCAGATACAGCACGACGTTCCCGTTCGTTGTTATGGGTGGTATTGAACATCAGGGCCTAGCCACGGGTCCCAATCCCCCTCGCCGGCCATGGTTTCGGTGCAATCCGCTTCTAGGAACCGCAAAATCTCCTTTGGGCTCAATTGTCTAGCACATGACTCTTCAATAATGGCGTCATTCCCCGCGCTACCTTCAACCGCAAGTCGAGACTGGCTCGATCTTTCACAACAGAATATTTCCGGGCGGACGCCGATTGTCCGCGGGCGACGGAATACAAAAAATCGCCAGTGCGATTCGAACCCAGGAAGTGATTGAAAACATTAAGGAGGGATCAGGCAAAGGAAGCAAATCCCGGGTTTTTCGCCAGCCCGATTAACCTAACTGGCCGTCCGCCGCGGCACGAGGAATTTGCGCCTCAATACAATCACGAGTTCGCCCCTCTGATTGTGACCGCGCGTTTCTACGTGGACGATGCCTCGGTCGGGTTTGCTGGCTGAAAGGCCGTGTTTCCAGGACCTCCGACTCACCATATAAGGAGTCGCCTGCGAACATCGGCTGCTCGAACCGCACGAAATCGAAACCCAGGTTTGCGATCGTCCTGCCGCTGGTATCTGCGACGCTCATTCCGACCAGCAGGCTGAAGATCAGCGAGTCGATCACGGGCCGTTGTCCCATGGGTTGGGTGCGGGCGAAATGGTCGTCGATGAACAAAGGGTTGAGGTTCATCGACAGCAGCGCGAAAGACGTGTTGTCGTACTCGGTGATGGTGCGGCCGGGCCAATGCTTGTACACCGCTCCGGTCTCGAATTCTTCAAACCAGCGCCCGTAGCTCATGGGCGGCGAGGGAGAACTATGCGGCGCTCGAGGGAAACCACGACTTTCCCCGATTGGTTGAAGCCTTCCGATTCGACCTTCACCACTCCTGAACCATCCGGCAATTCCTGTTTTTCCACCACCTTCGAGCGCGCATAGATGGTGTCTCCGTGAAAGACAGGATCGAAGTGGCGCACGGCGGAATATTCGAGAGTCCGCAGAGCCTTTCCGCCGATATCGGCCTGGCTCATTCCAATCACCAGGCTGATCACCAGAGGTCCTTCCACCAGCCTCTGCCCATGCTGCGTGGAGACGGCGTAGTGATCGTCAATATGGAGGGGATGCTGGTTCATGCTCATCAGGCTGAACCAGGTGTCGTCGTATTCGGTGATGGTGCGGCCCGGCCAGTGCTCGAAAGTCTGGCCTTCGTGCAACTCCTCGAAGTACCTGCCGTAGGGCACGGGCACTCTTTACTTAGTGGTTCGGGAAAATCGGCCCAGGATTCCGCCGAGCCCGCCGCTGCTCTTCTTCGCGGTTTCGGTGGTCCCACTCAAGCGGTCGGCCAACTGGGACATGCTCTTGCCGAAGGGAGTGTCGGGGCGCACGGGCTTGCCCTCCATCAGACCCTTCTGAACCGTTTCGTAGTCGCTGGGCAGTGTATCGTACACGTCGGCGTGCAGAGCCGTGCTGATAACTTCCTTGCTCAGTCCCACATCTCTTGTATAGCGATTCACCAGCAGCCGCACTTTCCATCTTCCAATGCGATTGGTATCCAAATAAGACAGGGCACGCTGAGCGGCCTGGAGGGCCGGCAACTCATTGGTGGTTACCAGCAGCAGTTCGCTGGCGGCACGGGCCTGCGCCAGGTTCCACTCGCCATAGACCCCGCCTGCATCGGTCACCACAACATCGTAGGCACTGCGGGCATATTCCAGAATCGGGGACGGGTCGCGGAGATCCTGCACTCCGTCGGTCATGATTTCGGGTGCCAGCATGACGTCGACGCCGTTCACATTGGTCACCATCGCTCCCCACAACGAGGAATCGAGCTCCGACTGGCGCACCAGGACGTCCATAAAACTGTGGGTGGACTTGATCTTGAGCAGGAACGACATGGTGCCGGTGAGAGCGTCCAGGTCGGCCAGCAGGATTTTCTTGGCTCCCAATCTCTTCCACTGGAAAGCCAGATTGCAGGCCACGGTGGTGGCTCCGCAGGCCCCTTTGGCGGGCATCACGGCGAAAATTTTGGCTGGATCCTTGCCGGTGGCCGCAGCGGTTGGTTGAGACCGGGACAGTTTTCCCAGCGCGGCTTCCATCTGATCCGCTGTAAAGGGATGCATCAGGAAATCCACGGCGCCCGCGCGCAAACAGCGCAAGATCAGGTCGGGCTCGTTGGCTGGAAGCAGCGCGACTACTTGTACGGTCGAGGAAATGCGCACAATCTCGCTGATCAATTGGACTGCCTGATCGCGATCGGATAGTACGTCCAGAAAAACCAGGTACTGGGTACCGCCCCCGACGGCTCCCGTCAATTCACGGGGCGAGGGGTAACTGCGTACCTGGCTGATGGTCACGCCGGGCAGGTGCCCCTCGATAAGAGGGGCGATCTCGTCCGTTATCCGGGCCCTAGGGCTTATGATCACCGCCCGCCGGGACACATTAGGGAAGGAGTCACGGTTTGGCATGTAAGGGCGAGAATCGCTTTCGGAACTGTACCAAATTAGTAAATCGGCTAAGAGCGATCATATCATGAGAACCCCTTCAACCTCCTTCTACTAACAGAGTGATACACCCGGACGATAAGTCTCCCTTGAACGAGCTAATAGGCTAGCCCCCGCAAAGGGGTTAGGCAGTAAGCCGGCTGGGCCGGATAAGCAGTTTCGCGGGAGTTTCGAGCAGGGTGTTCCGACGGGTTGGCACTTTTAGGTGGCCATAAGAAGTGTTCCTCCCTCGAAACAAGACTGAAGTACACGAGAGGTGAGGAGAATATGAACGACAATTACTTGACTGACCAGTATTCGACGGGGTCGGCTGTCCTTGAGAAGCCAGCTTCAGACTATATGGGTCCCGAGGTACCAGGGTGGAAGAAAGGCAGCGGTGCTCAGACGGCTTCGGCTGCGGAGCTTCGCCCCACCGGCGCCGTCAAAATGGTTTGCGTCTGCGACACGCAACCGGTCACTGCTGAAGGCATCCGTATCCTTTTGCAAGGCCACCGGGATCTAGCCTTTTCGGAGAGCACGGAGTCGCTCCAGAGGGGATTGGATCTGGTCCGCCGCCAGTCGCCGGATGTTCTTCTAATCGATAAAGCATTCGGAATTCAGGCAATTCTGGACTGGCTGCAGGAACTGCGCCTGGGGGATCCCGGGACCCGTACGGCGGTGGTGATCTGGGGAGTTTCGATCACCGAGGCCGAAGCGCTCAGGTTCCTGCAATGCGGAGCCCGCGGCATTCTTCGCAAGACAGCCCCGGTTACCGTGGTGCTGGCTTGTTTGCGCACCGTGTCAGAAGGCCGAAGCTGGATGGAAGATTCTGTGTTCCGCGATTCGGCGCGCTCCGATCGTTACCCCCGCAGCGAATTGACTTCGCGCGAACAACAGGTGCTGGAGCTGGTGGAGCAGGGCTTCAAGAATAAGGAGATCGCGCAGGAGCTGGGCATCCGTCCGGGAACCGTGAAGATCCACCTGAAGCACATCTTTGAGAAGACCGGTGTCCGAGGCCGCTATGGTCTGGCTCTGAGCGGCCTGAAAGAGCGCGGATTGGTTTCCATTCCGGCTACGGGCCAAGCGTAGATTCAGTAATCCGCTCCGTTACCGTTGCGGCTCGCTATACGTTCGCGACGGTAACGCTGGTCGTGGGATGCGCTAACCTCGCAGTAGTTTGGCTCTTGGTATGCTTGGAAGTCGTGCGAATATTACTTCTTTCCGCCCTTCTGTCTTCCTGCACCTTCGCCCAGGCGCCGCTGACGAAGATTCTGGTCAGCGAGCTGGATCGGAACTTCAACATCCTGAAAGCGAAGGGTGATCCACCTCCCTACTTTCTCAGTTATGAGGTCTCAGAAACGGAGGAGGACGGACTGGTTGCAAGCGACGGGTCCATTGAAGGGGAGAGCCATAGCCATCTGCGCCTTCTGGACACGACTCTTCGCACGGGAACTCCCAAATTCGACAACTACCGCAGGGTAGGCAATGACCGGCCGCGTTTCACTTCGGCCACCGCGCTCGCGCTGGACAACAATGAAACAGCGCTGCGGCAAACGGTGTGGATGGCTACCGATCGTGTATACCGCGGCGCTTCGCAGCGGCTGATTCAACTGAAGGCGAACGACAAGCTTCGCGCGGCGGCCGAAGACACCTCCGACGATTTCTCTGTCGAGAAGCCCGAGGTTGCGTATCTGCCGACCCCCACCATCAAATTTAATACCGCTGAATGGACCGCTCGCCTGAAGAAGCTGTCCGCCGAGTTCAAACAATATCCGGGAGCTCTGGCCGCGCATGTTTCGGTGGAATCCGAACGCGTCTCGAAGACCTTGGTATCCAGCGAAGGCACCCGCGTGGAACACGGCCGCACGTTCGCGCGCATCGTAATTACAGCTCGGGGTAAGGCGAGTGACGGCATGGATCTGCAGACACTGGAGACGTTTGAGAGCGATGATCCCGCCAAGCTTCCTAAAGATGAAGAGATTCTGGCTGCAGTGAAGAAGGTCGGCGCGAACCTGCAGGCTCTGCTGCACGCGCCTCTGGCCGACCCGTTCGTCGGCCCTGCGATTCTTTCCGGCCGCGCATCTGGCGTTTTCTTTCACGAGATTTTCGGACATCGCATTGAAGGGCATCGCCAGAAGGACGAAGCCGAGGGCCGCACCTTCACTAAGAGCGTGAACAAGAGCGTGCTGCCGGACTTCCTGTCGGTGGTCTTCGATCCTACCCAGAGCAATTACAAAGGGACGATGCTCAACGGCACCTACGCTTACGACGATGAAGGAGTGAAGGCGCGTCGGGTGCCGATCGTCGAAAACGGGATTTTGAAGACCTTTCTTATGTCGCGCGCGCCTATCGATGGATTTCCGCAGTCCAACGGGCATGGACGCCGGTCTCCCGGGAATGAGATTGTGTCACGCCAGTCCAATATGTTCGTGGAATCTTCCAAGACCATGAGCGATGCCGACCTGCATAAAGCTCTGGTGGAAGAGGTCAAAAAGGAAAACAAGCCCTACGGGTTGTTCTTCGACCAGGTCACCAGCGGTTACACCACTACGGCATCGCGCGGCCTGCAGGCATTCACCGTGGTGCCTCTTACCGTGTATCGCGTGTACGCCGATGGCCGGCCCGATGAACTGATCCGCGGAGTGGACATTGTAGGAACTCCTTTGGCCAGCTTCGCCAAAATTCTAGCCACGTCGGATCGCATGGAAGTGTTTAACGGCATTTGTGGAGCCGAATCGGGCAGTGTTCCGGTCTCCGCGATCGCCCCCGCGCTGCTGGTGAGCGAAATCGAGATTCAGCGCAAAGAGCGGTCGCAAGACACTCCTCCGTTTCTTAGCCGTCCAGCGACAGGAGGCCAATAAATGAAGCGTCTGGCTGCGATTTGCATTGGGCTTCTGTCGGTGGCGGCGCTGTTGCCGTCGCAAACGAATGAAGATGACGTCGTCATCAAGGCGATGCGCGATGAAATGGAACGCTCCCGGCAGCTTCGCGCCGCCGGCGGCCTGGACCTGCCGTATTTCTTCAGCTACTCCATTAACGATTCGGAAAATATGCACGTGTCGGCGACGCTTGGGTCGCCTGTGAATGTGAGTCATACCAAGGTGCGCGTTCCCGACGTCAGCGTGCGAGTGGGAAGCTACGATTTCGACGATACGGGCCACATCTTCAGCGGACGCTACACCGGCAGCGGCTTCGATGAGGGCTGGCCTCTGGACGACAACTACACCAACCTGAGAGAAAATCTGTGGCTGGCCACGGATCGGGCTTATAAGACCGCGCTGGAATCCATGGGCCGCAAGAAGGCGTCTATGAATAACGCCGCGGCGTCCACCGACAAGCTGGGCGACTTTTCGAAGGCTGATCCCGTTACGGGAATCACCAAGATTGAACACAAGAAGGTTGACGAGACCGTCTGGACTAATCGTATCGAGCAGCTCTCCGCAATCTTCAAGGCCTACCCGGAAGTGTTGAGCTCGGGAGTCGAGTTCGAATCTATCAAGGGCACCACCTATCTGCTCAACTCCGAGGGCACTGCTCTTCGATATGCGGATGACTTGCACTGGTTGTATGCCAAGGCTGAAGGCCAGGCGCCCGGCGGCATGCTGGTGCACGACGCAACCTCGATTCAAGCCCTTGAAATCGACCAGCTGCCGTCGGAAGCCGATTTGAAGAAGGCCATCGCGGATGTGGCCGAGAATGTTCGCGCGCTGGTGAAGGCTCCCATTGGCGAAGCCTACACAGGACCGGTTCTGTTTGAGCCCCATGCGGCCGCCCAGCTCTTCGCGCAACTTTTAGGCGACAACCTCAGGGTTCCTCGCAAGCCCATCACCGATCCGGGCCGCAATGTGAACTTCCTGCCCAGCGAATTGGAAGCCCGTTTCGGTTCGCGCGTCCTGCCGGACTGGTTGGACGTCACCGACGATTCCACGCAGATGGCCTTGAATGGCAAGCCTCTGGCCGGCTTCTACCTGTTCGACATGGAAGGCGTGAAGCCTAAGCCTGTGCCGGTGATTCAAAAAGGGGTATTGCGAAATTTCCTGACCACACGGCAGCCGATCAAGAATTCAATGGGGTCCAACGGGCACGCGCGCCTGGGAGCCGCATATGGCACGCACGCGGCGGCTTTTGGCAATCTGTTCGTAAAAGCAGAGGAGTCCGAGCCGATAGCTGCGCTGAAGACCAAGATGCTACAGATGATCAAGGACGCCAACAAGCCCTACGGCATGCTGGTCCGCAAGCTGGATTTCCCCTTCTCCGGAGCAGGGAGCGAATTGCAAGCCCTGGCGCAGGCCAGTTCCCAATCCGGCGGTTCCACGCGGCCGGTGAGCCCACCCGTGTTGCTCTATCGCGTCTATCCCGATGGACGCGAAGAATTGGTGCGCGGCCTCAGGTTCCGCGGAGTCTCCACGAGATCGCTGCGTGACATCATGGCGGCGACCCAGGAGACAGAGTTGGTGGATTTCGTCGGCAATGGCGCGCCGCTCGCTTTCCTCGGGGCGGGCGGTTACCTTGCTCCCAGCTCCATCGTTTCCCCGGGGTTGCTGTTTGAAGAGCTCGAATTCGAGACGCCTCGCGATGAGTTGCCGAAGGAGCCTGTAGTCCCGCCACCGCCTAGAGCGACGAATTAGCGCTGCTATCTTTAAATAAAGAATGCGCCTGCTCAGCCGTACCATTTTTAAGGAGATCATCTCCAGCTCCTTCCTGGGCGTCATTCTTTTCACCTTCGTGTTGTTTGTTCAGCGCTCCGGCCAACTATTCGCATTTCTAGTGCGCAACTCCGGATCGGCACGCCAGGTCGCCTACCTGTTTGCGCTGGTGTTGCCGCAGGTGCTTCCCTTCACCATTCCGCTGGGAGTGCTGGTGGGGACCCTTCTCACGTTAAGCCGCATGTCCACCGACGGGGAAATCACGGCGATGCGCGCTGCCGGAGTACCCAGCCGAAGGGTGGTTCCACCCATCTTCACGTTTGGTATCTTCGCCATGCTGGCGGCGGCCGCAGCTTCGCTGTGGTTGACCCCATGGTCGATTCGCGAACGCTACCGCGTGCAGAACCAGTTGATCGCCAGCCAACTCACCGCCGATGTCCAGCCAAGAGTTTTCGCCGAACAATTCCCCAACTCGATTCTCTATGTGACTGATGTTCTGCCCGGCACCACCAGCCGCTGGAAACGAATTTTTCTGGCTGACGTGACTCCTCCCGAAAATCGTGTGCCCGGCGCCATCGAGCGTGGCGATAGCCCGATGGTGACACTGGCCTCAGCTGCGCTCGCCGCGCCCGACGTCGATCAAAACAGAATCCAACTCGCGCTGACAAACGGAAGCACGTACTCCGTCAAGGACTCCGAGTACACGATCACGCAATCGCCAATAACCGACCAGATCCTGCAAGCGCGCCGTCAAAACGAAGTGGCTCCTTCGCGGCCGGCTTCGGAGATGGACACGGTTCCGCTCTACCGCCTCGCCTACCGTAGCAAGAACCTCGATAAGACCACGATGCTCGACGCGCGGATTGAGCTGCATCAGCGCCTGGCTCTTCCACTTGCGTGCGTGCTGCTGGCTCTGGCCGGGGTGCCGCTAGGCATCACCTCGCGCAGAGTGGGGAAGTCGTCCGCCGTAGTGCTGACGCTAGGACTCGCGTTTCTCTACTACATGGGGTTGATCAGCCTGATTAAACTGGCGCAGATGGGCACTCTGCCACCGGGGATCGCATTGTGGATTCCCAATTTTGTTTTTGCGGTGGCGGGGGCCATTCTGCTGATGAGGCTGGAATCTCCTGGCGACCGCGATGTCATCGGACGGCTTGCGTCGGCCGCCCGAGCCCTGGGCCGCAAATCGCGGGAACAGGTTGCCGTTATTGACAGGCCGTGGGCCGGTTCGCGGCGCTTCCGCTTTCCGCTTCTGCTGCAGGTGCTCGACCGGCATATTGTGGTGAGCTTCTTGTTTTACTTTCTCGTGTCACTGGTCACCTTCGTGATGATGTTCCATGTGTTTACGTTTTTCGACCTGCTGAGCGACATCATCAAAAATCACACTTCCTTAAGCCTTCTGGCCGCGTACCATTTCTTCCTCACGCCCAGGCTGCTTTACGATTTCACGCCGATCGCCGTTCTGGTCGCCGTGCTGGTTATTTTCGGCCTCCTCACCAAACACAATGAGGTCACGGCGTTCAAGGCTTGCGGGGTCAGCGTATTTCGTCTGGCTGCGCCCGTCTTCATGGCTGGTCTGTTCCTGAGCGGCAGCCTGTTCGCGTTCGATCACTACTGGGTTCCGGAGTCTGACCGGCGGCAGGACGCTCTTCGCGCCGAGATTAAAGGCAAGCCCGCGCAGACCTTCCTTCGTCCCGACCGTGAATGGATCTATGGGTTGCACGATCGCGTGTTTTACTACAAATACTTCGACCAGAATGAGCTGATGATGGTCGGCGTCAACGTATATGAAATCGATCCCGTCGAATTCCGCCTGAGCAAGCACATCTTTGCCGAGCGCGCCCGCTGGGAGCCGAGTCTCAAGCGCTGGTCCTTTCAGAACGGTTGGACTCGCGAAATGAAGGGCAGCACCATCACGAACTTCGACAACTTCGCGGGCGGGATCCGCGTGTTTTCCGAAATCCAGGAAACGCCCGATTACTTCGTAAAGGAAGTAAAGCAGTCCAAGCAGATGAACTTCCACGAGCTGAAAGACTATATCGGCGAGTTGCAGCAGGGCGGCCTGGACACCGTCGCCTTGCAGGTGCAGTTCTACAAAAAGTTTTCCGTCCCGTTGTTCGCGTTCATCATGGTGATGGTCTCGGTTCCATTCGCCTTTCTCGCGGGAAACAGGGGAGCGATGGCGGGGGTCGGCATCAGCTTCGCGATTCTGATCGCCTACCTGTCTATCAATCAACTCTTTGAGCAGGTGGGAAACCTGGGACAACTCCCCGCCGCGGTAGCCGCGTGGTCTCCGGACGCTGTCTTTGCTCTCTTTGGGCTCTATTTCCTCACGCGGCTGAAAACGTAATGTCCGGCGGGCCGCGCGCGGTAGTCGTCCTCTTGCTTCTTCTGGCAAGCTGCGGCGCGACACCAAAGGGTACGACTAAGGTACGCAGACAGTCCGCCTCGCCGTCGGCGGCCAGGCCCAAATGATTTACTGGCCGGCGACCCTGGCTGAATCGCTCGGCTTCTACAAGGAAGAAGGCCTGCAAGTCTCCATTCAGGATTTCCCAGGCGGATCGAAAGCGCTGGAGTCGCTCTTCGGAGGAAGCGCCGATGTTGTCTGCGGCTTCTACGATCACACGGTCCAGATGGCGGCGCAGGGGAGGGAATTGCGCGCCTTCATTTCGCTGTTGCGCTATCCAGGCCTGGTGGCGACCACCACATCGCCCACGGTCAGGACGCTTGCCGATCTCCGAGGTAAGCCGGTGGGCGTGTCCGCCGCCGGTTCCTCTACGCACATGTTCCTCAACTACCTGCTGGCCCAACAGGGCTTGAAGCCCGAGGACGTCTCGGTGGTCCAGATCGGGCTGGGAGCCACCGCGGTGGCAGCCGCCAGCAGGAACCGTGTGGACGCGGAGATTCTGACCGATCCCACGGTCGGCCTGCTGCGGAAACAGGCGCCGAACCTTCGCATCCTCGCCGATACGCGGGATCGCGAAGGAGTTCGGCAGGTGTTTGGCGTGGACTCCTATCCGGCCAGCGTGCTTTACTCCACCAGTGCGTGGCTGGGAAGCCATAAGGAAGAAGCGGCGGGTCTCGCCCGCGCGCTGGAGAAGACCCTGGCGTGGATGCGCTCCCACTCCGCCGAAGAAATCCGCCAGCAGATGCCCGCCGCGTTACGCATTGAGGATGCGGAGATCGAGCTGGATGGCGTGCGGTCGCTGAAGAACATGCTTTCTGAAGACGGCTCTTTCACAGAGGGCGGCGCGGCGGCGGTGCAGAAGGTTCTGGCTACATCCATGGAAGCCGTCCGAAGCGCGCATGTGGATCTGGCGAAGACTTACACCAACGAGTTTCTGATGCGAAAATAAGACCATGCATCGCCTCCTGCTGCACAACGATCAGACCGTGGACGCCGCTGCCCACATTGTTTCCCCCGGCCAGGTGGGACTTCTAAACGGCTGGGGCGTCTTCTCCACGCTTCGCGTCTACGATGGCGTTCTCTTCTGCTGGGACCGGCATTGGAAACGCATGAAGTTCGATGCCGAGCGTATGCGAGTTCCGTTCCCCGCCGAATCTCAATGGCTGGAGGATCGTCTGCTCAAGCTGGTGGAAGTGAACCAGGCATGGAACTCGACTCTGCGCGTCGTGCATCATCCGCAATCGCGGAGGCATGTGGGAAGGTCCGTCGGTGACGCGTCCTTTCGATCTGGTGGCCTTCACTGCCGAAGTGAACAAGTGGGCGCCGGCGATGAAGCTTAGGGGTGGTCGCTAACGCGCGTCATGCCGCCAGCGAATTTTCAGGCGCGAAGGTGCTGTCGTGGTCTGAAAACCTGACCCGCTATGAGCGCGCCCATGAACAGGGCTTCGACGAAGTGGTGCTGCTGAACGAGCGCGGCGAGGTCTCCGAATGCACTTCGGCCAACATCTTCGCCGTGAAGGGAGATCGCGTTTACACGCCGCCGCTTTCCTCCGGCTGCCTGCCCGGCGTCACCCGCGCCGTCTTGCTGGAAGAGACCAAAGTAGCCGGTCTGACGATCGAAGAAAAGGTGCTCCAGCTAAAGGATCTTGAAGCCGCTGACGAAGTCTGTCTTACTTCAACCACACGGGAAGTGCTGCCTGTGATTTCGATCGACGGTCTGAAGATCTCTCAAGCCAGCGCGGTTACCGGCCGCTTGCGGGACGGCTTTAAACAGTACGTCGCCTCCTACGTGGCGCATCACCGCAGTGCTGTTCGGGTTTGAGTCCTAACGCCCCTGAAACGTTTCATCCGAATTGGGTATAATTTCTTAGATACCTGGATGAAGCTGAATTGTACCAAGTGCGGGGCACGAGATGCGCGAGTATCTCATCCCCAGAGCATATTCGAGCAGCTCAAGGCGTGGTGCGGAGTTTACCAACTGCGTTGCCGCCGATGCCAGAGCCGCTGGGAAACCAGCGTCTGGTCGGATGGCGCCTGGAAATACGCCCGCTGCCCGCGCTGCTACCGGCAGGAGCTTACCACCTGGAGCGAGCAGTACTATCATTCGCCCAGATCGACCACCATTCAACTTCGTTTAGGCGCAACTCCTTACCGTTGTGCCGCTTGCCGCTGTAATTTCTGCAGCTTCAAAGAGTGTAAGGAGCGTTTTATGTGGCGTCATGCCACACGAGTGCCTGCTCCTGGGCCTGCCGATACCATAACTACTGTAGCCGAGGAGGTTCCCGTAGAACCTTCTGCGGAAGCTACTCAGACCAAAGCCGGATAAAAGAGTTGCGCCAAGGCGTGTTGTGCGCGAACCTGAAAGTATGGCAAGAGGCTGGGAAAGTAAGGCGATCGAATCGCAGCAGGAATCGGTTCTGGAGCGCTCTCAGCGGAAGATGCCCGGATTGACGCCGGCGCAGATGCAACTAGACACGAAACGCGACAGTCTGGAGTTGCAGCGCAAGCGTGTCACGCGGGAACTGGAAGCCTGCCGCAACGACCGCGTGCGGAAGACCCTGGAAGACGGGCTCGCTTATCTCAATGGCCAGCTCGCCGTACTGTCCAGTGCCCCAGAGAACTAGGTTTTTATGAAGCGCGCGTTTGTTGGATTCGTATTAACGGCCGCTCTGACCTTCGCTGCTGTCAAACCGCTTAAGGACCGTCCCGCCGCCGCCGACTTTACGCTGACAGACGCCAAGGGCGCCAAACTCCAGTTGTCCGCGCTGAAAGGCAAAGTGGTCCTGCTCAATTTCTGGGCCACCTGGTGCGGACCCTGCCAGAGAGAGATCCCCTGGTTCGTCGAGTTCGCCTCGAAGTACAAAGCGCAGGGCCTGGAAGTGATCGGGGTCTCCATGGACGACGAGGGCTTCAAGATCGTGAAGCCTTACATGGCTAAGAAGGGTGTCACCTACAACATCGTTATCGGCGACGACGCTCTTTCGCACAAGTACGGTCCAATGGCCGGGAGCCCGTCGCTTGAGACGTATCCGACTACCTTCCTGATCGACCGCAACGGAAAGATCGCCGCCGTTCACAGCGGACTCGTGGAGCGGGCTGCCTACGAGGCCGATCTCGCCCAACTGCTAAAGTAAACTCAACCCCGTCCGACGAACGGCATCTTGGTCGCCATCACTGTCAGGAATTGTACATTGGCTTCCAGCGGCAGGCTCGCCATATAGAGCACGGCGTCGGCTACCGCCTTTACGTCCATTAATGGCTCCGTTTTGGTGGAGCCATCGGCCTGCGGGACCCCTTTAGCCATTCTCGCGCTGAGTTCTGTTTCCGCGTTGCCGATGTCGATCTGGCCACAGGCAATGTCGTGCCTGCGGCCATCCAGCGATATACATTTGGTGAGCCCTGTGATGGCATGCTTGGTGGCGGTATAGGCCACAGAGTTGGGGCGCGGAGCGTGTGCTGAGATCGACCCGTTGTTGATGATCCTGCCCCCGCGTGGGTCCTGAGCCTTCATGATGCGGATAGCTTCCTGTGCGCACAGGAAGGAACCCGTGAGATTCACCTGGACCACAGCGTTCCACTGGTCGACGGAAAGATCCTCCATGGGGATCGCAGGCGCGCCCATGCCCGCGTTGTTGAACAAGAGGTCCAGCCTGCCGAATTCGGAGCGCGCGCGAGCGAAGAGGGCTTGAACCTGACCCGGAATGGTGACGTCGGTTGGTACGGCGAGCATTGGAGGCCCACTTACGTCAGCTTGCTTGCGAGTCCCGTCCAGTTCCGAGGCTCTGCGCCCAGCCAGCACGACCGTGAAGCCTGCGCCGTGGAGCGCGAGGGATACTGCCCTGCCGATCCCGCTGCCGGCTCCCGTTATCAGTGCGATCTTGCCTGCATTGGTTGACATGGCCGCCAACCATTATCAGGCTCAGGTCTTACTGCCGTCCATCTCCCCCGCCGAAGTCCGCACCACCAGCAGAACCACCGTGACCATAAGGCACTTCATGAATGACGGCGTGGCCTCGACAAACAACGAGGCGACCGTGAGCAGCCCCGAGGCGAAGAAGAGAATGGTCACAAAGGTGGCGAAACCCGCGCCAAATTTCGATTTCTGCCGGCCTTCCACAGCAGTCCCGCAGGTGTAGCAGCGGATCTCGTCTGCTTTTAACGTCGCGTTGCAGTCATGACACCTTGTTATCGCCACATTGTTCTCCGATGTTTGAGTCTATTCCGTCAGGGGGGTATTAGCTATCCGGCTTTCCCCTAGGTACGCGGCCACTTACGGTACTGCAAAACACCATGCAACTAACAGATTCAAAACAGATTAATGCAACTAGGTAGGTAACGACATTTCGGTACCGGATTTTTTCGGTACTATAGACTGAAACCATACCTGATGCCGCTCATCGACCAGATTCAGAAAGACATGACCGCAGCCATGAAAGGCCGCGAAGAAGCCCGCCTTGAGACCCTCCGCATGATCAAGGCAGCTCTCCAGAAGCACGCAATCGATACGATGAAGCCCCTGGACGAGCCCGCCGAGCTCCAAATCCTGAACACGCTGGTCAAGCAGCGCCGCGAATCGGCTGATATGTTCCGAAAGGGCAACCGGCCCGAGCTCGCCGATAAAGAAGAAGCCGAGCTGAAGATGATCGAGTCCTACATGCCCGCGCTTCCTACCGCAGCTGAGATGGACGCGGCGGTAGCCTCCGCCATGGCCGAAACCGGTATAACATCGCCCAAACAAATGGGCCAGCTCATGAAAGCGGCGCAGGCCAAGCTTGCCGGGAAGCGAGTGGATGGCAAGACCTTAAGCGACTTAGTGCGATCTAAGCTAGGTGCTTGATTTGGCGGAAATTTTTTTTGGTAGCCTATACGTGAGATGATTCGACCCCTTGGTCTGATAGTGATATTGGGCGTGCTCGTCTGCACGGGATGCGATAGAGATTTTGACGATGGGCTCGCCATGGTGCGCCTCAATCAGCAACCCGTCAAACTGGACGGCGAGCAGGTCGTGCTCAATGACAGCCAGGTGGAATGCGGCGTGCGGCAGGAGCTTTGGGAAGCGCCCGTACCTTCCGGCGACCGGAGGGTCGCACGCCTTCTTCAAGCGGCCCGGGATCTGAAATTCTTTGACGACGTTATGGTGGAGAAGTCCGGCCTCGGTTCAGCCCAGATACGAGGCGACATCACGCTTGAGCTGATCCCCCCGCTTCAAACCAAGGACACGGAACAGGGCGTGAAAATAGTGACGGGAAAGGTGGGGGCCGTCATCAAGCACACCTGCTTTGCTTCCAGCCTCCCTATTATGGGGGTTCGCAAAGGCGAGTTCTCAGCCGACGCACCGGTCCAGGTGCGATTCGTGCAAGAAGGCAAGGACTGGATGTTTGACCGGTTGGTCCACTAAAAGCTACTCTGGTGCCGAGGACTCGCGATCAAATCCCAACTGCTGTTTCAGAATGTAGGCGGGCCGCTGCTTTACTTCTTCATAGATCCTTCCGACGTACTCGCCAACGATTCCGGTAGAGATCATCTGCACGCCGCCAAAAAAGAACACTGTAGTCAGTCCAAACGGCCAATCCAGAAATGATCGTTGCAAGATAAATCGAAAGTACAAGCCCGTTACGCCGATCACCAGCGAGCCAAAACACACCAGTGCGCCCACCGCGAAGACCAGTTTAAGGGGCGCCGTGGAGAAAGCGAACATCCCGTCCATGGCGAGCTTGAAAAGTCCTCCCATGGTCACTCTGGGCGAACCGGAAAAGCGGGCTGCGCGCTCCACCTCAATACCCGTCTGACGAAATCCAGCGTAAGCGCGCAGTCCCGGAAAATAGCGATTTCGCTCCGGCATAGCGCGGATGGATTCCACCACTTTATGGTCCAGCAGAGAGAAAATACCGGCATTCAGCGGCGTCTCAATTCGCGACACGCGGCGCTGGACCTGGTAAAAAAGCGCGAAAGCTCCCCGCTTGAGCGGCCCCTCCTTCCGCTTGGTGCGAATCACGTAGACCACCTGAAAGCCTTCCCGCCATTTGGCGATTAAATCCGTGAGAGCCTCCGGAGCATCCTGCAGATCGCCGTCCATCAGGATCACGGCCCGCCCGCGGGCGTGGTCGATGCCGGCTTTTAGCGCAGCCTGATGTCCAAAATTGCGCGAGAGATCGATGGCTTTGAGAAACGGATACTGGCTGCGCAGACCGGAGAGCACCTGGAAGGACCGGTCGGTGCTGCCGTCGTTCACGTAGATCACTTCCCAGTTCCCGCCGACCGTGGCGATGACGCGGCTCAGGCGTGCGCACATCTCCGGAATCGTCTGCTCCTCGTTGAGAACGGGGACCACGACCGAATAGTCACAGATGGGCAGCGTCAAGTGGAGATTATAGCGTGAGGTCAGGCCGCAATCGGTCCATCCCCTTGAGACAGGGCCGCGATCATTCGCTCACGGCCTCGCTGCGATGCCGATACTGCGGAGTCCAAGGTCAATTTGTAGACCACTAGCGCCACCAGCGCATCAAAGGCTAGTACTCCATAGAAGGCGAGCTGGCTGTCAAACGCGTATCGCGCCAGATAGGCTAGCGAGACCGGCAGGAACGCGACCGGATAAATCACAAACAGCATCGCCTGAATGCGCCCCGGCGCGCCCGAGCGGAACGTCGTGTCGGGATTGACTCCGCGGGCCTGCTGGACCGAGAGAAGATTGCCCGCTCCGAGAAGAAACATCGCCACCAGAGCCGCGACGGAATAAGCCTCGGCCATGCGCGCCAGCGTAACCGGCATCCCGGCCACTGCGCACACAATCGTAATGGCCGCAATCTCGACCGCAATGAAAAACACCGCGCTGACATTCTTCCCCACCAGCACCACCCAGAACGGCACGGGCGCCACGAAGTACATTTGCGCCGCCGAACGATCGAAGCCGAAGGAATTCCAAAAGCAGACTTCGCTCAGCAGTAGCAGGGAGTATACGCTGACTACCGTCAAATAATTCGAGCCCAGGAAGGACCTATTCAGCCCATTCTGACCCAAAGAAATAGGAAGCCAAATCACCAGGCCAAACGTAAATCCCATCAGAAACACTAGCCGGAAACGAGGCGAGCGCGCCAGAAATCGGATCTCTTTTTCCGCCAGCGCAGCCAGAGGATCAGAGAATACCAGCGACGGCCACCGAAAGAACGACTCGATCATTCCCTCCCTGCCGCTGGAGCGAAAACCCTCAGCCGGCGATTCATCGCGGTCGGAAGAATAGGTCCATCGGAACTGAACCGCTGCAAACGCTGCCGCAGCCAGACACCACGCCGCCAGGAACCACAGCGAGAGCAGCACGTCCCGGCCTTCAAACAGGCTGGCCGTCGCCGTCCAGGGCCATCCCTTCCAGGTGGAAGCCGCGAACAGAACCCGGAGATGGCTTTCCGATGCATTCGCTCGAGTGGCCAGAAACGGTGGAATCGCTACCATGGTCACCAGCACCAGGACTCCCAGCTCGCGCACTCGTTTATGGCGAAGCAGGCGACCCAGAACATCGCGAATGCCGACCGCCAGAAACAGGTTGAAGACAATGAAGGGAAGGATCGCAAGCGCTGCTCCCGATGGGAGCATGGGATTGAACAGAGATCCGATCGCGGTGCCGATCAGAAGCAAAATCATTTCCACGGCTGACGTAGCGCGGAGAAGCACCTCGATTCCGAATAGAGCACGCAGGCGGATCGGGTAAACCTTGAGCCTTTGCAGATCGAGCGATGCTCCCGTAGCCGACATCAGCACGGGAACCACCTGCCAATACAGCACCATCAGGATGAGCGCTCCGGGCAAGGCTTCGTGCAGCAGGCCGATCTCCGACGGGTCGGACACTACCTTGCCGCACAGTGCCGCGCCCACCAGCCAGATGCCATACCAGATCGCGCTTACAAGGTAGGTCCAGATTCCGGTGCGCGGGAACATCGCGCGCGCCGAAAGCCACTGCGCCCACAGAATCGTCCGCAGCTGATTCATAGCCGACTCATGCGAGCCAGTCCAGCGACTCCGTCATGCGCTCCACACCCACGGCCTGCACGAATGCATCTTCCAAGGTCTCTGAAGATCCGCGCAATTCCTCCATCGACCCTTCGCGAATCAGCTTGCCGTGGTGGATAATCGCGACCCGTTCACAAAGCCGCTCCACCACTTCAAGAACGTGGGAAGTGAGAAAAATCGTCGCGCCCCCGCGGACCTGTTCCAGCAGAATGTCCTTCATCAGGCGAGCGCCCACCGCATCCACACCTTCAAACGGTTCGTCCATTAGAAAAAGTTTGGGGCGATGAATCAGCGAGGCCGCCATGGCGGTGCGTTTTCGCATTCCCTTGGAATACTCGGAGATGAGCTTTTTAGGTGAACCGTCCAGTTCGAATAGTTCCAGGAGCTCCCGCGCGCGTACTCGGGCCACTTGCTGTTCCAGCCCATAGATGCGTCCCGCGAATTCGATGAACTCTCCGCCGGTGAGATGATCGAAGAGCAGCGATTCATCGGGTACCAGGCCGATTTGCTGCTTGATCTGCTGCCCTTGCGCTGGCATGGGAAGCCCTAGTAATTCGATGGACCCTGAAGTGGGCTGGGCCACACCCATCAGCATTCTGATGGTGGTCGTCTTGCCCGCGCCGTTCGGTCCCAGGAAGCCGAAGAAACAGCCCTGCGGTACGGAAAGATTCAGTCCGTCCACAGCGGCTTTTTCGCCGTACACTTTGCGAAGATTTTGAACCTGAATTGCGAGGGCCTGACCGGTCATGCCACCCACTATGGTACTTGAGCAGGCCGGTCCTGCCGGTAAGGTCAGTACGTGAAGCTGAGCCGTTCGCGATGCTCTTCTACTGGGGCCGCGTAGGCTGGCTTAGAAGAAATCGGCGAGAGGGCGGGAGCAGAGGAGTGATGGGCCGTGACCTGCTGCCAGCCATCCAACAGCGTAGTAAGCAGAGTTTCGACTTCCTGCAGTTGCCGGTCTGACTGCTGCGAATTTGCCTCCATCAGGCGATTCTGCATGTATGTGTATAGGCTTGCAAGATTCTTGCTGAGGTCGCCGCCGTGACTATGATCCAGGGACCGGATCAGTTCGAGAAGGATCTCCCACGCCTTGGTGATGCACTTGGAGCGCTGGCGAATTTCGCCCGCAGCCAGATGCCTTCGTGCAGTGACCACAGAGTCGATCGCGCCGCGATAGAGAAGTTGTACCAGTTTGACGGGGTCCGCGCTGAGGACTTCAGCTTGCAGATATGGATTTGGTGAATTGGCGGGCATGTGGATTCAAGTGTCTTATCGGTTAGCTTTGCTTGATTCCCGCAGCTAATTGCAGCACCGCTGTGGAAGGAATTTGGGCGACCACTTCCCGGCTCGACTTATTCACAATGCGGACCACTGGATGATGGGAAGCGCGGTCCAGCACAAATGTCACTTCATTTTCCTGTCCAAATAACTCAGCCCCATTCACCGCCTTCACCGCCTTGATAACTGCCTGCTGGTCTTGATCCAGAGGTCGTGGAGCGGTTTGAGTGGGGGCTAACGCTACCGCGGTCGCGCCGCCAACGGGCGATATACTCATAGCGCCTCCTTACGAGAAGCTATAGCTCTCATAACGATGCTTATCGGCGAGCCGGTAGCGGGTTTTAGGAAATTTTAAGCCAGGTTCAGAACTTTGGCGACTACTTTGGTATCGTTCTCGATCTTCTTCTGCAGCAGCGTGATCGCATAGATCAGCTGCTCCGGCCGCGGTGGACAACCCGGCACGTACACGTCCACCGGGATCACCTGATTTACCGGTACCAGAGCGTAGTTGGAAAATACTCCGGTAGAGGTTGCGCAGGCGCCCATAGAGATCACCCACTTGGGTTCGGGCATCTGTTCATACAGGCGACGGATTACCGGAGCCATCTTATTAGATACGCGGCCCGCGATAATCATCAGGTCGCTCTGCCGCGGCGACCCGCGCATCACTTCCGCGCCGAAGCGGGAAATGTCGTAGCGCGAGGCGATCATGGACATCATTTCGATGGCGCAGCAAGCCAAGCCAAAGCTCATGGGCCAGATGGAGTTCTTCCGTCCCCAATTGATGGCCTTGCCCAGCGTCGTGGTGATGATGGATTCCCCGAACGGATCGGGCTCCGGTTCCACGTCGATGCGCGAGAACAGCTCGGGCGGCTGGCTTAGATGGAAAGTGGTGTCGTCCACGGACCCATTATGTCACGCCGGGCTGCCGGAATTTCGTCCCCTCGCTAATCCGAGAGAGTGCTTTCCAGCAACCTCAACAAATTACCAAGATGAAAGGGTTTCAGAATGAAATGCTCGAAGGGGAGGCCAGCAAAGGAGGCCCTGGCGGTTTCCTCGCCGTAGGCGCTGGTAACAACCACCTTCATGTCTGGCCGTACTCTCTTGGCTTCCGCTAAAACCTGCCGGCTTGAGGTCCCTGGCACCGTGACGTCCAGCAATACCAAATCGATATCGTCTTGGTGTTTGCCTAGCAGTTGCATCGCTGTGGTTCCGTCACCGGCCTCGAGCACGGAGAAATTCTTTTTTCGAAGCGCCTTTGCTACCGCCATTCGCAATAAACCTTCATCCTCAACCACCAGGATCGTCCCAGTCGAATGTTCTGGCGCCTCGGTCACGACAAGGGTCGGTTTAGGGGTCACCCCTGCCCCGCTCGTGTCACAGGGCAGCCAGATCTGAAAGGTAGTGCCTCGACCCAGCTCGGTCACAAACTTGATCACACCCTTGTGTTCTCGAATGATGCCCTGGACCACCGACAATCCTAATCCGCGGCCTGGGAGTTTTGTGCTGAAATAAGGGTCGAAGATTTTGGCTTGCACCTCCGGCGTCATCCCGTAGCCGGTATCGGAAACCTCCAACCGGAGATAGTTGCCTGCGGGAAGGCCCATCAGGTCCGCGTCGGTTGTGTTCTCTGCTGCCGCCCCTACCCAAGTCGTCGTGATGCGTATCACTCCTTCCCCCGTTCCGATCGCCTCGGAAGCATTCGTGATCAGGTTCATCACTACGCGCCGCATCTGCGCCGCGTTCGCCCGCACGGGAGGCAGGTTCCTTCCCAGTTTTGTCTCCAAAACAGCGTGCTTGGACAGGGAGATCTTCAGCAGTTCCAGCATCTCTTCAATGAGCAGCGAGATATCCACCGCCTCAAGAGCCGGCTTATCTTTGCCGCCGTAGATCATTAACTGGCGAACGATTTCCCCGCCGCGAATCGCCGCGGTTTTGATTCTCAGGAGTTCCTCTTCCACCAGCGGACCAATCTCGGATTCCATCAGCGTGTGTTCGGTGGTAGCCAGAATTCCGCCCAGCAGATTACTGAAATCGTGAGCGATGCCGCCGGCCAGCACGCCAATGCCTTCCAGCTTCTGTCTGGCGAACGCCTCTTCCTGATTGCGCTTGACGTCGGTAAGGTCGGTGCAACATCCTACGATTCGATGGATGTGACCAGCCGCGTTGCGAAGGGGTATGAGATTGGTGTGGAAATAACGAGACCCATGCGCCAGATTGAGTTCGTCATCGTAGGCGATAACTCCACCCGTTTGTACGCAAAGGCGATAGTGTTCGATCACCTGCTTTGCGACGTCCGCGGGAAGCACGTCGTCCACAAATTTGCCTGCCACCTCGACGCTTGAAAGGCCGACTGCTTTCTCCTCGGCCGGATTTAGCGTCACGAACTTGAAACGGCCGTCGGAGGTTACATCGAGGACGAAAATACAGTCAGGAATGATGTCGAAGATCTGCTGGTTCACGATCTCGCTCTGCCGCAGAGCCTCCTCGACCTCCTTGCGCTCGGTGATATCGATATTCACTCCCGCGATCCGGACAGGCCGGCCAGTTTCGTCCCGGAAAACGGCGCCCCTTCCCAGCAGCCAGCGTACGCGGCCATCCGGCCAAACCACGCGAAACTCTTCGCCGACGGAGTTCGCCCGCGCAAGCCTGTCCTGCACGTGCTCCCGTATTCGCTCGCGATCTTCCGGATGAATCAGGCTAAGCCATTCTTGGAATTTGAGCGAGGTGGCACCCGCCAGACCATACATACTGCTGTATTCGCCCGAAATCACGATTACGTCTGTACTCAGGTCCCGTTCCCATAAGCCCAGCTTTGCCGCATTCTGGGCCAGCATAAAACGCTGCTCACTACCCCGCAAAGCGCTCTCGGCCTGGATCTTCTCGTCGATATTCTCCAGCACGCCGATGTAGAATTTCGGCTGGTCGTTCTCATCCCGCACGATGGATCGACGCAGCCTCCCCCAGAAGACGGTGCCATCTTTGCGGATATAGCGCAAGTCCAGGACAGGTGAGGCGATTTCACCCGAGAGAAGCTGCTGGCGCTGCGACAAGGCTTGCTCCCAATGGTCTGGATGCGTAACCTCTTCCAATGTCTTTGTAAACAGCTCGGCTTCGGAATATCCGAGCATCTCGCAATAGCGCTTATTTACATTCAGCCATTTACCGTCCAGGCTGAGTTGTGAGATCCCAATAGCGGCGTGAGAGAAGATCTCCCGAAAGCATTCGTCGTTTGCGCTTAGGCCGATTTCGGTCGAGCGCAGGCCGACGGATTCCCTACTCACGGCTATGCCCGTGACTGATCTTGTAATTTAGTGCCTTGTGAGTTAGTGCCACGAGACCTGCAACGCCTGTGTCGTAATGGGATTGAGCCAGAAAGGTCCAAGAAAAGAGTATACGCCAAAACGAAGGTCATTTAACATCCCGTTCACCTTGTGTGCCGCCCGAGCGATCCGCGAAGATCCAATCGTAAAAGAGCGGCACCAGAAAAAGCGTCAACAGCGTGGAAGTAAACAGCCCTCCGATGACGACACTCGCCAACGGGCGCTGCACCTCAGCCCCCGTGGACGTCGCCAGCGCCATCGGCAGAAACCCGAAGCTCGCCACAAAAGCGGTCATCAAAACCGGCCGCAGCCGTCGCCGCGACCCCAGCAACACCGCTTCCCGGCTCGGCAGCCCCGACGCTGTTAGCTGAGCGATGGAGCTGACCAGTACCACTCCGTTCAGCATCGCAATGCCGAACAGCGCGATGAAACCGATCGATGCCGACAGGTTCAGATTCATGTGGCGAATCCACAACGCCGCCACTCCACCCACCAACGCGAACGGCACGTTGCCTACTACCAGCATCGCTAGCTTTGCCGAGGAAAACGTGAGGTAGAGCAGCACTGAAATCAGCGCGATCACGATGGGGACAATCAGCATCAGTCTGCGCGTCGCGCGCTGCTGATTCTCAAACTGGCCGCCATATTCGATGAAGTACCCCGGCGGCGGGGCGACCTCGTGCTCGATCTTCGCCCTCACTTCGGCGACGAAGCTCCCCAGGTCGCGCGATCGCACGTTGGACATCACAACAATACGCCGCTGACCTTGTTCCCGATTGATCAGCTCCGGCCCTCGGTGCATCTCGACGCGAGCCACCTGGCTCAGCGCGACCTGTTCGCCGCCGGGAGCGCGCAGCATGATCTTTCGCATCGCGTCGGAGTCGGTGCGGTAGCGTTGGGGCAAGCGAAGGGCGACCGTGTATCGCCTGGGTCCGTCGATAATTTCGGAGATCAACTCGCCCGAGCCTCCGCTCGACACGGCTTCTTCGACGTCGGTCACATTCAGTCCGTAACGGGCCAGCGCGGATCGATCCACGCGAACGGATAGCTCCGCCACACCCGAGGTGACTTCCATCTGTGCGTCAGCCGCACCGCGAACGGAAGACACCGCGCGCAGAACCTGCTGCCCCAGCCGGTCGAGCTCGCCGAAATCGTCGCCGAATACTTTAATGGCAAGATCGGCCTTGACGCCCGAGATAGTTTCATCAATCCGCATCGCCATTGGCTGCGTGAAGCTATGAGCCACGCCGGGGATGGCGTCCAGTTCCTTCGAGACTGCCTCAATAAGTTGTTCTTTGGTGTGGAAGCGCGTCCAGGTTTCCATGGGGCGAAGCAGCAGGTAGGTGTCGCCTTCGTTGATTCCCATGGCTTCGGTGGCGAAGTCCGGGCGTCCAATCTTGATCACTACATCGGCGATCTCAGGAATCTGCCGGAGGCGCTGTTCGATCGTTTTACTGATCGCGACAGATTCGGTAAGCGAGATGCCGGGCAGCTTGCGCGTCTCCACTAGGATAGACCCTTCGTCGAGCTTGGGCATAAATTCCGTGCCAATAAAATACAGTGACCCAATGGCCGCGGCGAACAAAAGCACCGCGGCGAAAGTGGTGATCACGCGGTGATTCATCACCCCGTTCAGCACTCGAACATACACGCGGCCGATCGCGCTCATCCACCTCTGTTCTTCATTGCCGCGCGCGCTTTTCAACCCCTTTCTAAAGCTGAAGGACGTAAGCATGGGCACCAGCGTCAACGCGAGAATCAGCGATCCCGCCAGAGCGGCGCAAACCGTGATCGCCATGGGACGGAACATTCGTCCCTCCAAGCCCTGCAGAAAAAGTATGGGAAGGTAGACCGCGATGATGATCACCACCGCGAACGTCATGGGACGCGCGACTTCCTTGGCCGCGTGGCGCACCGATTCAAGCGGCGGCTCTTCCCCTTGGCGCTCAATCAGGCGATGCACTGAATTCTCCATCATCACTACCGCGCCGTCCACGATCATGCCGAAGTCGATCGCGCCCAGGCTCATCAGGTTTGCGCTGATTCCGAAAACCCTCATGCCCAGGAAGCTGATCAACATCGAAAATGGAATCACTGCGGCGGTGATCAAAGCCGCCCTCAGGTTGCCCAGAAAGAGCAGCAGCACGATGGTCACCAAAATAAAACCTTCAAATAGGTTTTTCTCCACCGTGTGAATGGTCCCGTCGATCACGAAGGCCTGGTCGTAGAATGGCGTGATCTTTACACCCGCCGGCAGGTGCAGATGAGCGATGCGATCCTTTACTAATTCAATCAGGCGCTTGCCATTTTCGCCCTTCAGCATGATTACCATGCCGGAGACCGTCTCCCCGTTTCGAAGGGTCGCCCCTTCCGGAGGCGCCGCGCCAATGCGAATCTGCGCGACGTCACGCAGCAGCGTGGGGGTTCCACCACTGGACGCCACGACGATATTCCCCAACTCCTCCGTGCTCACCGCGCGGCCAGATCCCACCAATGTGTATTGCTCGGAAGCATGCTCGATGTAGCCTCCACCGAAGTTCGTATTGTTGTCCTCCACCCGCTTGGCGACGTCGTGCAGCGTAAGACCATACTGGTCGAGCAGCGCCGGATCGGCGACAATCTGGAACTGTTTGGTCTGGCCTCCCCATGCGTTAATCTCGCTGACTCCGGGCAGCGTGCGGAGCTGCGGCTTGATCACCCACTCGTGAAGATCCTTCAAATCCATAGGACTCATGGGACCGGTGAGCGTGTACTGATACAACTCGCCGAATGCCGTGGCGGGAAGCCCCAGAGTCGGCTGGATACCGCGCGGAAGCGATGAAGATATCTGTTGCAGACGCTCCGCCACAAGTTGGCGCGCGAAGTACATGGAAACGGAATCGTCGAAAACGATAGTGACCATGGACAACCCAAGCTTGGAGAGCGACCGCACCTCTTCCTTATCTGGCAGTCCGAGCATGGCGCGCTCGATCGGATACGTGACCAGCTGCTCCACCTCAGTAGGAGGCAGGGAAGGCGAGTCCGTCACCACCACTACCTGATTATTGGTGAGGTCGGGAAACGCCTCCACCGGAATCGTGTAGAGGGCGTAAGCTCCACCCAGCAGCAGAGCCAGAACGCCAAAGAATACCAGCCAACGGTAGGCCAACGTGAGATCAATAATTCGGTTCAGCATGCTATTCGCTCTCCAGGCTCGCCTTGAGCAATTGAGATTTCAGAACGAAGCTGCCCTTCACCGCCACTTGATCGCCTGCCTGAATCCCTTCCAGAATCGGCGTCTTGCCGCCGCTGGTTTCCCCCGTGCGCACGGGCCTCACCGCGAATCGGTGGGGCGCCGTCCGCACGAACACCACGTCCTCTCCGTTCACCTGCTGCACGGCGTCGGAAGAAATCTGCAGCACTGATTTGCCGGCGCCGATAGGAATCTCGGCGTCGGCCAGCATCTCAGGATGCAGTACATTGTTCGGATTGGGAAGCTCGATTCGTACCTGCATCACTCGCGTCACAGGATCGAATTGCTGGCCCAGATTCGTAATCTTTCCTGCGATGGCCGCCCCGTCACCCACTTTGACCGATGCGTACTGGCCGGTTCGCAATTTCGAAAGATCTTCCTGCTTCACCGACGCGAGCATCCAGATCCGGGTCAGATCGCCGATTACAAACGTGACGGAATTGGGTTCGATCGTGCGCCCAGGCGTAATGTTTTTTTCAAGAACGAACCCATCTGCGGGAGCAATGATAGGCACTTCGTCTTCCGTCTCGTCCTGGCGGCTCGGCGTGGGCTCGGCCGGAACTTTCAGGTCGTCTTCCAGCAGGTCCTTGGTACGGTCCACTTCAATCTCAGCCTTTTGAATGGCGGCTTTGGCCCCGATTACTTCCTGCTGGGCAGTCTCCACTTGTTGGACCGATCCAGCCTTCAATTCCAGTAGCCGTTTGGCGCGGTCCAGATTCCGCTGGGCCTGCGCCGCCATTAACTCCGCGCGCTGGCGTTCGGAAACCGCCACCCGGTACATGGCCCGCGTATCGCGCACCTCATCGGCGTGAAAGCGAGCCAAAATCTGTCCTTTCTTGACGGCGTCTCCCAAACCTACAAAAACCTTCGTCACCGAGCCAGTGGTCCTGACGCCGAGCCTCCAGGTGCGGCTGTCGTCAATGGCGATGCGGCCTTTCACCCGAAGCATCTCCGGCTCGCGCGAAAGCACCGCGGGTTCTGTTTCGATCTTCGCCGTCGCCTGTTCCTGTGGGGACAGCATCACTTCATTCTTCGGAGTCTTAACTTCCGCCGAAGGCGCAGCCTCGGTGATGGGCTCGGTCCGATTGCAAGCCGTGAGCGCGACAAAAACTAATAGAGCGAATAATGTTTTCATTGACCAATTCCTTCCGCGCCTTCCAGCCTCGCGACGCTTTGCCAGTAATCTGATATCCCCCGAGCCCACGCCAGGTCGGCATCCAGCCGCGTTCGTTCCGCGTCCAGCAGCCGCAGCAGATCCACGCCTCCCTCGGCGTAAGCATCGGAGGCGATCTTTGAAATATTCGCCGCGTGATCGCGCAGTGGCTGCAGCGCATTGATCACTTGCGAACGGCGAAGCTCGTATTCATGCAGGGCGCCGTTGTACTCGACCCGGATATCGTTCTCCGCAGCCGCCAGGAGATCTTCGCGCCGCCGGATTTCCGCGTAAGCCGCCTCACGATTCCCCCGATTCTTGTCCGTTACTGGAAGCGTGACGCGCACGGAGACGATCGCTGTATTTACGCCAGTGCCCGTATCAGGCAACTGCGTTCGCTTGTACCCGTAGGTAACGTTCAAATCAGGACGCGCCGAAGTGTCCTGGAACTTCGCCGCCGCCTTGGCCTCCTCCAGCGCCGCGCGCGCAGCCTTTATCTCCACTCGTTGCGCCAGCGATTCGTTCACGCCCGCTGGCTGGACATTACGATCCATCGTCAGTGCTTCGGTAAGTTGCAACGCTCCGAAGTCAGCCCGACCCATAGCCTTCAGCAATTCGGCAGAGGCGCGGTCCGCGTCAATCGCTGCCAGGTTTGCGGTGATGTTGATTCGCTCCTGTTCCAGTCGCACCCTCAACACGTCCTGTTCGGCAATCGCGCCGACGCTCAGTTGATTGGCATGGTAGTCGACAATCTTCTGAAAGTTATCCGCGGTCGTCTTGAGCACGTCCCGGATCTCCTGTGCCCCTCGTGCCGCCCAATAGGCGATGCGCACGCGGCGAACAACGTCCCAGCGCGCGAGGTCGTAATCGGCTCGCGAACGCGCGATGCCTTGGTCGGCTACAGTGACCCGCTCTCGTCGCTTGCCCAGAATGTCGAGAGGCTGATTGATCATGGCGAGCGTATCCACGTCGCGCCCATAAGTCTGCCCCGGCCGCAGATTCTCGTTTTGAAATTGGAATTCGGGGTTGGGAATAGCCGCAGCCTGTTTTCGTAATGCTTGAGCCTGGGAGATGCGCTCCGAGTCCGCTTGTAGCGATGGCCGCGACGCCAGCGCTTGGCTGATCGCTTCTTGAAGACTCAATCTAGTTTGGGCTCGGCACAGAACGGGGCCAAGAAACACGAGCGCAACAGTCGCCCGGTATCTTGACGACACAAAAATTTTCTTCACGAATCACCTTCCGGAAATGAATCAACAACAGTGGCTCAGCAAACACACGCCGAGCCGGACACACGTATACGGAGTCCAACGGAAGGTTAGGCAGGAGGGGGGCGGGGATTGGATCGTTCGTCAGCTGCGGGAGGATCGTGCGCGCATGCTTCAACGGCTTCCACAGGCTCGTAAAGAATTGTTGAAACCAGTTCCACTACCGGCCCTCGCGGCAGAATGAATGGGGCGACGGTTCGGGCCAACGCGAATGTGAACGTGTCCAGAGCCTTTGCGGATTCGTGTTCGTCCTCTTCGTCAATCTGGCGTGCGCCGGATTTCAAGGGCTGATGAAAGACGTGGTAAAAATGCGCGTGAATCAGTCCGGCGTGGTCATGGTCGTCGTCGTGGCCGGAATGAACGTGTTGGAAAGGTGCCAGGCAAAGAGCCTGCGCCAATCCCAGACACATCAATAGCGCGGCAGCGCGACGCATGATCACCAGTCTAACTTACTTGTCACGCCGATCCTGGACTGAGATAAACTTCTCTCAAGAGGCCATGTCACCCAAAAGTTATGCCGTAATGCTGCTGAGCCTTCCTGGATTGCTGGCGGCGCAGAGCAAGCTCTCGGTGATCGGTGAAGGCTGGGGACTGGATCACGTCATCATCGGATTAACCAGCCCAGACGCAGTGAAAGACGTCTTCAACGCGAAGCTTGGATTCGCGCCGCTTCCGGAAAACAAATTTGCCGCGGCCGGGCTACAGGACGCGATCATTCCGCTTGCGCCCGCCTATATCGAGCTGATGTGGCTCTACCAGAAGCCGGCGGACGGATCTGGTGCAAGCCCGGTACATAAGAAGATCGAGGCGGGCGGAGGACCTGCGGCCTACAACATCGACGTTTATCCGATCGAACAGGCAGCCGACGCCATCGAGCGCCTGGGGTCGACGGTGACTCTTCCGAAAAGTTCTGGGACACCAGCCCCACTATTTCAATTTCTTCGTATCGATCCGAAAGATCAGGCGGCTCATCCACTCGGCGTGCCTGGAGGGGTCGGCGTAGGATTTCTGGAATATCGGGACAATCCGGATGGCCCGCGCGCGGAGAGATTTCAGAAGGCGCCCGGGCGGGTTGAAAAAGAAGTTCCTGATCCGCGGCGGCCGGCCGGAGAACTCCATGCCAACACCGCCCGTAAGCTCCTGTCGGTATGGGTAGCTGTTCCGAACATAGCGGAGGCCGTGCAGCAGAGTGCGCGGATGGGGTTTGCGGCCCGAGGCGAACGCTTCGTCAAGGAACTAGGCGAAAAAGGCCATGAAGTTCAGTGCGGGCAGGGAACCATTGTCTTCTTCCAGCCCCTCAATCGAAAAGGTTCTCTATCCCCTCTGGTGACGAAAAAAGGATTCGGTCCGTTTGGCCTTAGCGTTGCGGTCGCCGATCTTAAGGTCGCGCAGCAGGTTGTCCAACAGGGCACGAACGCGAAGTTTGCCATTCAGCAAACCGAAAACCGCAAAAGTTTCGTTGTCCCCGAGGAATTGGCTGCGGGAAGCTTCATCGAATTTGTCCAGCAATAGCGGACCGGTTCAGAAGTACAGCGGCGCCTCTAACGATACACTTGTATATGGACACCGTTCTCCCGCCCGCACTTACACGAGCCGTAGAACTTTTTGGGATCGAACTCGCCTACACGGACACCTGGGGGAAGGCGCACTACGCACCTGAAGACGCCGTCCGCCGAATCCTGGACGCCCTGGGAGTTCCTCTTGAATCGCCCGAAGCAACCGAGCGATTTCTCGATCAGCACGTCGCGCAACAATGGGCGCATCCGTTCGACGCGACATTGGTCGTTTTAGAGGACACCGCGGCTATCCCTCTCCGCATCCCCGCCTGCCACGCGGGAGCATCGGTAAAACTCGAAATTGAATGGGAAAACGGCGAGTTACAGCATCATTGGTTCTGGTTGCCGGAACTTCAAACCCTGGAAGATCGATTCGTCGACGGGATTCGTTATCTCCGCAAAAGTCTGCCGCTTCCCGGTGGTCTTCGCCTTGGTTATCACAACATCAAGATGTTTTGGATGAAGGAACCGGAGCTGGAGGTCTGCGGTCGCGCGCGCCTCATCGTTTGTCCCCATCGGGCTCTTACTTTTGAAGGGCGTGCTGCTGGCGTGGCCGTCAGCCTCTATGGTCTCCGGTCGCAGCGGAACTGGGGCTGTGGCGATTTTACTGACCTCGCCACGGCGGCCGAAGTTTTCGGCCATGCGGGTGCGGCCTTTATCGCGCTGAATCCCCTACACGCTATCGCCAACCGTCAGCCCTACAACACCAGCCCATACCTGCCGCAGAGTTCCACGTTCCGCAATTTCCTTTACCTGGACGTAGAGCGTGTGCCGGGTTTCGCGCACGACCAAGCGGAGGCCGAAGAAGCGAGCTGGCTTCGCCAAACCGAGTTCGTGGAATACGAGCGTGTCGCGGCCCTGAAGCTTCGCTCTCTTGCTCAGTCGTTCACGCGATTCCTCGACGCGGGCGCAGACCCCGCCTTTGAATCCTACAGACACAACGAAGGCGAGGAGCTTCACCAGTACGCCATATACTGCGCGCTGGATGAAGAAATGCATCGTCGCGATCCTAACGTCTGGCTGTGGACGCAGTGGCCGCCCCAATACCAGGCCCCCGAATCGCCCGGCGTTTCGCAATTCGCGCTCAATTTTTCCACGCGCGTACTCTTCTTCAAATTCGTTCAATGGCAAGTCGACGTCCAATTGGCCGAAGCACAGGCAGCCGCGAAAGCTTCCGGTATGAAGATCGGCCTCTATCACGATCTGGCGCTTGCAACCGACCGCTTCGGTGAGGACCTCTGGTCGAACCGGCGATTCTATATCGCACACTCTCGTGTCGGCGCGCCGCCGGATGAACTGGGGCCGGCTGGCCAGGACTGGGCCTTTCCGCCACCTAATAAAGAAACGCACCGCGCTACCGGCTACGAACGCTTCACGCGATCCATCCGCAAGAACGCAAGCCATGGCGGCGCACTGCGCATTGATCACGTGATGCGCTTCTTCCGTCTGTTTTGGATTCCAGAAGGTCTCACTGCGCGCGAAGGCGTGTACGTTCGCGACTATGTGGAAGATCTTCTGGGTATTGTCGCGCTGGAAAGCGTGAGGCAGGGCTTCTATGTGATTGGGGAAGACCTGGGTACTGTAGCCCCGGAGGTGCGCGATCGCCTGGCGACCGCGGGAATACTGGGCTATCGTCTGCTCTGGTTTGAACGCAATCTCGACGGGACGTTTCGCGGTCCACATGAATACCCCGCGCGCGCCGCGGTATCCACCAGCACTCATGACCTGGCCACGCTGGCCGGGTTCTTCTGCGCTCGTGACATCGAAGCGAGGCTCGCGGCTGGGTTGGTTGACCAGGCCGGATATCAGGACCAACTCGCGTCCAGGCGCACAGAGGTCGAAAAATTGAACCAGGCCCTTGCCGGCGCCGGATTCGCGGACGACGGATTAGGCTTCATCCTGGCGACACCGTCTACCTTCGCCATTGTCAATCAGGAAGACCTGACCGGCGAGGAATACCAGCAGAACCTTCCCGCCAGCACGTGGCAATATCCGAATTGGCGCCGCAAGATGAAGGTCGCGGTGGAGGATTTTGGCCCTCTGGCCGAGACACTGCGGGAGAAGATCGCGCGGAGCGGGCGCTAGGTACCGGTACTCAAGCGACACTTCCGTACCCAAAAAGTTCCATTACGATCGATGGTCCCGACTAGCTTTCCGTTCCATTGACCGCATTTCAATTCAACTCCTACAATCGCTGGGCGTACCAAAAAACGCGTTTACACAAAAAATAGAAAGCTGGTTTGGAGGACGAATGAACAAAGCATTGGGAATGATGTTGTTGCTGGTGGGTGTGTCATCTTTCGCGATGGCCGCGACTGTAGCGGTGCCGGAAATTGGCGCGGGATCTGTCGGCAGCGCCGTGGCGTTGGTCTCCGGCGCTCTGCTCGTAATTCGCGGCCGCCGCAAGAAGTAAATTAGCAACCCCGTAGGAGCACCCCTAACCCGGGTGCTCTCTATCTATTCGTGTTTCCCCATCTCTCTACGAATGAGTCGGCTCCCGTTCTTGTACAAGGGCGTGATCCCATTCGTTTGTTTCGCAATCTGCGTCTTGGTCTGCTCCCACGGCTGCTGGTTCTAACGGGTCTCTTCGCAGCCGAACTACTCATCCTTTCCCTCTGGTTGGACAACGCATCGCTGGCCTCGCGGACTGGACTCGCGGGTTTCATCGGACACTGGGGCGCCTGGGCCGTGCGAGCATGTGTTGGCTTCGCCGCCATCTTCTTTACGTTTGCCTACCTGAAGAGCCGTTCCACTTTCCTCCGGATGTCGAGTCAGGCCGCCGCGGCGCCGATCCATCCTGCGCTATTCGTCGCGCATCTTTTCGCGATGGCAGCGTTCGGTGCGATTTCCTGGGCGTTATATGGAAATCACGGGGTTTCTGTTCCGGAAACTGTGATCGCCTTTGTCTGGTTGCTCGCCGGTTGCGCCGCCCTCATCTACGCAGCCCTCGCGCTGCTTCCGTTTCCGCTGTGGCGCCAGATTGTTTCCGAAACGGGTTTTCTATCGCTCTACGCCGTGTTGGCCGTGGTCGCCGCTTGCGTTGCAGGAGTCTATGGTCAGACCGCCTGGATACCCTCCGGGCGTTTCACTTTCAGTTTGGTGAAAGCGCTTCTGAGCTTGTTTGTTTCCGGCATCATCGCTGACCCGGCGACCATGACTCTGGGAACGCCCGCGTTCTCTGTTCAAATCGCGCCGCAGTGCTCCGGGTTCGAAGGCGCGGGCCTGATGCTCGCATTTGGAATTGTCTGGTTGTGTCTCTTCCGGAAAGAGAGCCGATTCCCTCAGGCATTGCTCTTGCTTCCCGCCGGTGTCGCCACCATCTATCTGCTCAACACTGTCCGCATTACCGCGTTCATCCTGATCGGGAACGCCGGAGCGGAGCAGATTGCTCTGGGTGGGTTTCACTCCCAGGCCGGATGGATTGCGTTTAATGTAGTCGCACTCGGCTTCTCTGTCGCAGCCCGGCGCGTGCCCTGGGTCACTCGGCTGAACCAGCATCGCGAGCCGTCGTCCACCAATCCCACAGCGACCTACCTGTTGCCGTTCCTAAGTATTCTGGCCGCTGGAATGATCGCCACAGCCGCCAGTGCTGGTTTCGAATGGCTCTATCCAATACGATTCGTGGCCGTCGGCGGAGTCTTGTGGTTCTGCCGCCGCGAATACGCGAAATTGGATTGGAAATTTACCTGGTTCGGCCCCGCGATCGGAGTTCTCGTCTTCGCGCTGTGGATTGCGGTCGACGCCTTCCTAAACGGAGCACCCCACGACGCCATGCCGCAAGCCCTTGCAGCGTCCTCGGCGTCCCCCCGCGCAACTTGGATCGTCTTCCGGACTCTGGCCGCGGTCATCACGGTTCCCATCGCCGAAGAGCTTGTGTTTCGAGGCTTCTTCATCCGGCGTCTCATTTCGCCGGACTTTGAATCGGTGCCATTCACTACGTTCACCTGGCTTGGCTTGAGCATTTCCTCTCTCGCCTTCGGACTCCTGCATGGCAACCTTTGGTTTGCCGGAATCCTGGCCGGACTGCTGTACGGTTGGGCTTTCCTCCGCCGCGGACGGATCGGCGAGGCAGTCATCGCCCATGCGACCACCAACGCGCTGCTGTCCGCCTATGTCCTGATCTTCCATCATTGGCGTCTCTGGTAATTCGCTGCTGGTAACTCTCTCCTTGACAGCTTAGGAAAGAGCGGCTATCCTAAGCACGTTAGGAGAGACCGTGGGTGAAAAGGCTCAACTTCTTCCCGGCACGCTGGACCTGCTCATTTTAAGAGCGGTTTCCCTCGGTCCTCTGCACGGATACGGAATTCTTCTCCGCATCGGTCAGATTTCCGGCAACTCCCTGTTCATCGAACAAGGAGCGCTTTACCCCGGTCTCTTTCGACTGGCTCGCCAGAAGCTGTTGAAGACCAGTTGGGGCATCTCTGAAAATAATCGGCGGGCTAAGTTCTACGAACTCACCGCCGCTGGCCGTAAACGTTTGCAGCAGGAAATGGAAAGCTGGAACCGTCTGTCCATGGCCATTTCCAGCGCCCTCGGGCCGCAACCGGAGGAACTATGAGTCTGTTCCCGTTCTTTCAGCGATCCAGCATCAATCGCGAGATGGAGGAGGAACTCCGCTCGCACATCCAACATCGCGCCGACGACCTGGAGCGTTCCGGACTCGCTCGTTCCGAAGCGGAGCGCCAGGCAAGTATCGAGTTCGGCGGCTATCAGCGTTTCAAGGAAGAATGCCGCGAAGCCGCCGGCGTTCATTTTGGCGAGACGCTTTTTCAAGACATCCGCTTCGGTTTGCGGATGATGCGCAAGAGTCCCGGCTTTACAGTGGTCGCCATTCTGACGCTGGCCATCGCGATCGCGGCGAACGTGGTAGTGTTCAGCGTTTTGAATGCGCTAGTGCTTCGCCCGATTGATTTGCCGGGGGCGAAGAGCCTCTACATGATCGAGGAAGGCAGGAACCACACCATGCAATCCTATCCCGATTATGTGGATATTCGCGACAGGAACCGCACCCTGCAAGGCGTTACCGCGTTCGACGTCGGCGAAGTGGGTCTGGATAAGGGCCAAGGGTCGTCGCGCGCGTGGATGTATGCAGCCAGCGGAAACTACTTTGACGTGTTGGGGATTCAGCCCTACCTGGGCCGCTTCTTTCATGCTTCCGATGAGCACGGTCCTGATAGCGCTCCCTACGTGGTGCTCGGTTACGCGTATTGGCAAAGCCATTTTCAAGGCGATCCCGCGGTGGTGGGCAGCACGGTTCAACTGAACAAGTATCCCTTCACCATCCTCGGCGTGGCGCCTCCGCAATTTCGGGGAACGGCACTCTTCTTCTCCGGCGATCTTTGGGCGCCGATCGTTAATCAGGCGCAACTGGAGGGCGCAAGCCGCCTGGACGCGCGCGGGCTGCGAAGCACCTGGATCGTGGGAAGAATGAAACCCGGCATGAGCCCGGCGCAGCTCACCAGCGATCTGGATTCCATCGCCGCATCGCTCTCTAAAACCTATCCCAAGGAAGACGACGGCGTGAGCTTCCAGTTGGCGCGTCCGGAACTGATGGGAGACTTTGTCGGCAAAGCGGCGCGAGCCTTCATTGCAGGCCTGATGACGCTGGCTGGCCTGATTCTGTTGGCGGCCTGCGCCAACCTGGGAAGCCTGTTCGCGGCCCGCGCATCTGACCGGTCCAAGGAAGTCGCGTTGCGGCTCGCGCTCGGTTCCAGCCGCGAGCGCATCATGCGACAATTGCTGACCGAGGCAACCCTGATCGCGCTGGCCGGTGGAGTGGTTGGTCTTGGCGGAAGCCTCATGCTGCTGCCGTGGATCAGCGCGTGGCAACCGCTGCCTCAGTTTCCCATCAACCTGCCTGTCAGTCCCGACGCGAGCGTTTATGCGGTCGCCCTGCTGCTCGCGCTTGTCAGCGGCCTGCTCTTCGGCATGGCGCCCGTGCGGCAGGTGCTTCGCAGCAATCCATACCAAGTGATCAAGTCGGGCGGCGCCGCGGTTGGCCGCCGATTCACATTGCGCGATCTGCTGCTCGCCGGACAGATATCCATCTGCGCGGTGCTGGTGACGGCATCGTTGGTGGCGCTTCGCGGAATGATCCGGTCGCTGCATAGTAACTTTGGCTTTCAGGCCGAGAACGCGATGCTGGTGGAAACCGACCTGGCGATGGCCAGATACAGCGGCGAGCAGCTTGTGACCATGCAGCGCCGCATGCTGGACGCCGTTGAGGCGATTCCCGGAGTGACGGCTCTGGGATATGCAAACACGGTGCCGCTGAACCTGGACCAGAACACACGCAATGTCTTCTCGGACTCGACCACGGATCTGAGAGCGTCGAAGGCTGTGGCGAATACGGTGCATTACGGCATCTCACCCGGATACTTCCATGCGGCAGGTACGACTCTGCTGACGGGAAGAGCGTTCACCTGGCACGACGATAAGAACACACCTGCCGTAGCGGTGGTGAATCGCGAGTTTGCGCGCCAGGTCTTCGGTTCCATGGAAAAGGCAATGGGTGGTCACTATAAGATCCGGGACGGAACGCGCTTCGAGGTGGTCGGCGTCGTGGAAGACGGAAAATACGGGAGCCTTACCGAGGATCCCAAGCCGGCGATGTTCCTTCCGATGCTCCAATCGCCCGAGAGCAGGACATGTCTGGTGATACGGTCGAATGGCGACACGCGCGAACTGACGGCAGCTTTGAATCGTACGATGCGCGGCCTTGATCCGGGACTGCCATTCTCCAGCAGGACCTGGTACAACGAACTGGACAGCGTGCTGTTTCCGGCGCGAGTGGCCACCGTGTCGCTGGGAGTGCTGGGTGCGCTCGGCGCTATGCTTGCATTGACCGGCATCTTCGGAATGGCTGCGTATTCGGTCAGCAAGCGCCTGCGCGAATTCGGAATTCGTATCGCCCTGGGTGCCCAGCGCAAGCAGGTTCTGCGAGCCGCACTGGGACGGACCTTCCGCCTGCTGACCCTTGGCTCCGGCGCGGGCTTGCTCCTGGGTCTGGCCGCCAGTAAGGTGCTGTCTTTCATCGTCTATCAGGCGACTCCGCGCGATCCGATGGTGCTTACTGGTGTTGTGCTCGCAATGCTGCTGGTGGGCTTAGCGGCCGCATGGGTCCCTGCCATGCGCGCGTTGTCGACGGATGCTTCGATACTGCTGCGGGAAGAATAAACGATCATTGCTTATAAAGCACCTTTCCAACTCGTGAGGCCGGGTGTGTTGGGCCTGATCGCTACGACGACACCGGAAATTGTCCCGCGCCAGACGACTTCCAGTCCTTCGGCCTGTATGAACTTTTTGGATACGGATTCTTCCAATACATATACTGGTCTGTCCGAAGGCATCTTTTCGAAACTGTGGAAGCGGTCCGTCACCTTGTAAAGAACGCTGTAGACATTAAGAACGGAGGTGAGATTGAAACCGCTTGGAATCTCATTAACACCGGCCCGGCTGCACAAGTCAAGAACTACGGGGAAGGCGTCCTTCACCTCGGCATCGATTTTCCATTCGAGAAAATACGAATCGCGAAGTTCCCCGGCGAAGTAGAATCCCGTGATGACCAGGCATGCGACCCCGACCGTGCGTACAGCGCGTTGCATCCAATCCGATGGAGGTACGGAAAGAACAGCGCCTACGGCAACCATAAAAAACGGGACCATCCAGAGCCCGGTTCTTTCCATAGGCAAAGGAATTTTCAGCAGCTTGAACTGAAGCCAGTGAGCCGAAACGGCAAGGAGGAGCACTGAGGTCAGGGAGGCAGCCACCTCCAGGCGCGCTCTTGCGGCCGGGTCGCGCGGTTGCCGCCTCCTGACGAAGAGAAGAACCAAGTATCCCACTGCAGGCAAAGTGAACCATGCGGCAGCGTGTCTTTCGAAAGGGCGGAGCAGATTGGCCAAAAAAGAGTTCACCAGAAACGGGTTTAATCCACTGAAGATCGAACGGCGCATTTCAATGTAGCTTTCGGAAAACGACCGCGCCCCCCAGAACAACTGATCGCGCGGCATTTGAAGAAGTGCCGAGCCTGCCAGTATCAAAACGATCAAAAGGGCGGGCAGCGAAGCCGCAAGTGCGAGCCGCACGCACGCGCGAATGCCGAACTTGATACTCAGCAAGGCAAGCGATCCGGCGGCCAGCATTAGAAAACCGTTTGCAAAGGCAAAAGAGAAGTTGGCGCAGATGGAGAGTCCGATGCAGGCGGAGATGGCCGCAATGTGGGACAGAATTTCCCGCTCATTCGGCTGGGCCTCACGGCGGATGAGTAGTTGTGCAACCAGCATGATGGCCAAGCCAAGGAAACCGAGCGCCAAGCCGTAACCCCGCGCCGCGACCAGGTAGTCCATGATGAACGGGTTGTAAACTAGACAAGCAAAAAGAGCCGATGCTAGCGCGAGACCACCCGTCAGGAGCACGCACAACCGGTACATTGCAAAGATGTAGAGAAGGCCGCCGAGAAGTGCGGGCATCCTCATCGTTAGAGGGCTCAGTCCGAATAACCCAATGGACACCCTCATCAGCATCGAATTAAGAACGTGATTGTTGGAATGAGGTTCCCAGTACGCAGGGGGATCGGGAGCAACCCAGCGCAGGAACGTGTCGGCCTCGTCGAGGGTGATCGACTGAACGATCGCACGGTGAACAATCCAGATGAAGGCGAACGAGGCCATGATAACTAATAGCCAGTTACGCCAGCGTGTTGTTTCGCTGCCGAACATTTTTCTTCTTTCTTGTTTGAAGGGTTGTTGGCGAAAGAGGCTAGTCGCCAATTAGGAGTGCGGGAAACCAGTATAACTAAAAGCCAAAAACCGCGCCATTACTGTCGCGGCTCCGAGACGCATCTTACATGAAGTAGTCTTTGACTTTGTCGAGCAGGCCTTTTTCTTCGGGCTCGTTCTCGGCGGGTAACAGGTCTCGCAATTGTTCGAACAGTTTGCGTTGTTCTCTGGAGAGCTTGGTGGGGATGCGGACATCTACGTGGACGTAGAGGTCGCCTCGGCCGCTTTGGTTTAGCCTTGGGACTCCCAGACCTTTGAGCCGGATGCGGCTGCCCGCTTGGGAGCCTTCAGGGATTTTTACGGTTTGGAGGCCGTCGAAGGTCAGCAGGTCGACGGTTGCTCCTAAAGCTGCCTGACCGATGTTTACCGGGACGGTGCAGTGCAGGTCGAATTCGTGGCGCTCAAAGATGGGATGTTCTTTTACCGCTAGCACTACATAGAGATCGCCTGGGGGACCGCCGTTCGCTCCCGGTTGGCCTTCTTGCGACAGGCGCATCTGGGTGCTGTTGGCTACGCCGGCTGGAATGGTTACCTTGAGCTTGCGTTCGCGGCGCAGGTAGCCTTCGCCTTTGCATTCCTTGCAGGGGCGCCGAATGATCTGGCCGCGGCCACCGCACTGGCCGCAACTGCGACGTACCGATAGGAACGCCTGTTGATAGAGGACCTCGCCCCGGCCGCGGCAGGTGGGGCAGGTGACCAGGCCATCGTCTGGCTCGGCCCCTTTGCCTTTGCAGCGTCCGCATTCTTCCGCGCGAGGCACTTGAATATCCGCAGTTAGGCCGCGCATGGAGTCTTCGAACGTGATTTCCAGGTCGTAGCGGACGTCTTCGCCGCGTTGCGCGCGATTGCGGCGCTGGCCGCCTTGGCCGCGTCCTCCGAACACGTCGCCAAAGCCGAATACATCGCTGAGAATGTCGCCGAGATCGGGGAACCCGCCCGCGTCGAAACCTCCACCCGCCGCCGTGGGGACGCCCTGATGGCCAAAGCGATCGTAGGCGGCACGTTTCTGGCCGTCGCTCAAAACGCTGTAGGCTTCAGCGGCTTCCTTGAATTTTTCCTCGGCTTCATGGCTTCCGGGGTTGCGGTCAGGGTGATATTGCAGCGCAAGTTTCCTGTACGAGGTCTTGAGGACGCCGTCGTCGCAGTCCCGGGTGACACCCAGGATTTCGTAGTAATCTCTTTTTGCCACAGTCACTCTTTAATTTCGGTTGAAGGGGAAGGCTCTACGGCCACTTTTACCATCGCGGCGCGTAGAAGACGGCCTTTGAAATTGTACGCCCTTTGGTACTCTGCAAGCACTGTGTCGGGCGCCGCCTGATCCGTTTCTTCCTTTTCGACCGCGTGATGAATATGCGGATCGAACGGTTTCCCCACTGAATCAATCGGCTCTAATCCGAGTTTCTTCAGGGAGTCGTAGAAACGCTGGTAAATCAACTGCATGCCTTTGGCGTATTCGCCGCCGGAGGATTCAGATTGCAGGGCGCGTTCGAAATCATCGAGCACCGGCAGAAGGTTCAGCACGGCTTCAGAGCTCGCATATTCCAGGAATTCCAGCTTTTCCTTTTCGGCGCGGCGGCGGTAGTTCTGGAACTCGGCCTGGCCTCGGAGTATGCGGTCGTCCAGCTCTTTCTTTTCTTTGTCGAACTGCTCCTGCAGCGCGGCCAGAGCGGTTTCTGCGTCTTGGCGTTCTACCGAATCCTCGTCCGGGTTTTGTATGCCTTGCTTACTCACGACACCAGTTTAACATTGGCCACAAAATCGGGGAATTCATTGGGGTTTAGAGTGAAATGAGTCGGGACCGGGCCGGGCGGGCTCGGGGCTTTCGATGTCGAGATTTACGACGATGGGCTCCTGGCCGCTCCGGACTACGACCGCCTCCACGGGCTCGTCTACGGTTGCGTTCATTTCCTGGTGGGGAACGTAGGGCGGGACGTAGATGAAGTCGCCTGGGCCTGCTTCTTCAACGTTTTCCAGATGGTCGCCCCAGCGAAAACGGGCTCGGCCGCGGATGATATAGAGGACCGTTTCGACTTCGCCGTGGTGGTGGACGCCCGTGCGGGCGGCGGGCTGGACGACCACGGTTCCGGCCCAGAGCTTGCTGGCGCCGGTGCGGGCGTGGGTGATGGCGGCGGCTCGGGTCATACCGGGGGTTTGGGGGGTGTTGGAGTCGAGTTCGCCGGCGCGGACTATTTTGATGCCGTGGGATTTCCAGTCTGGTGTCGTCATAGGGATTTAATGGCCGCTGATGAACGCGGATGAACGCAGATAAGAATCGTCATTTCGGTTTGTGGAATGACCAGTGGGTGTGGATTATTCGCCAATCGGCTTCGCTGTTGCGGTAGACCTCGGTGGCGTTCCAATGCATTGAACCTTCGCTTCCGTGGCTTATGAAACGGAAGGTTAGAACGGCGATGTTTCCCGAGACTTGAACTTGGGGATCGATGATTTCGAACTGGTCGATGTGGATTTTGCCGCGGATCTGGTCGTACCAGGAGCGTAGCGACGCGATTCCGTCCAGGCGGGTTTCGGTGAACGGATCGAAATAGGTGACGTCAGGCGCAGAGATTTCTTCGAAGCCGGACGGGTCGCCTTGGCCCCAGCGCAGCAGGGCGGTGCGTTCGAGTTCGATGATGTGGGCGGCCACGCCTGTTGCGTCGGGTTCCCCCGCGCTGACGCGCTGGGACTGTGTCATTTCGAGGCTTATCAGGCGGATGTCGGTGGCGCCTACGTTCTCTACTGAATGGGGCGGCAGGTGATCGGCGAAATTGGCCGAGGCGCGCGCGGGGACGGTGCGGCTGTCGAACAACAGGTTGCCTTCGCCGTCGCGGCGGATGAAGTCGCCGGGCTGGATGGTGTAATAGACGGCGGGCCATCGGTGCGTGTGGACGGGGACGGTGTCGCCGGCAGGGATCAGGGTGTCGAGGACGCGGACCTTATCGTTTTCCAGAACCAGGCGGTGATGGTTGGGTGCGGCGATTACGGCGTCCAGGGAATCGGGCCACGGCCAATCGGTCATGCGACCTCCTTGGAGGCTACCGCGAACTTTTCGGCGGCCCAGCCTAATTGTTCTGTGGTGTGGGAAGCGCAGACCTGGGTGCGGATTCTCGCTTTTCCCATCGGCACCACAGGATAGGAGAAGCCTACTACGTAGATGCCTTCTTTAAGAAGATATTCGGCCATGCGGGCGGCTTTGGCGGCGTCGCCGATCATTACCGGGATGATGGGGTGCTCGCCTGGGAGGATTTCGAGACCCAATTCGGTCATGCGCTGGCGGAAGAAGGTGGTGTTGGCGCGAAGGCGCTCGGGGAGTTCGTTGGAGGACTTCAGGATCTTCAGAGCTTCGATGGAGGCGGCGACGATGCTCGGAGCGAGTGAGTTGGAGAACAAGTAGGGGCGGGAGCGCTGGCGCAGCAGGTCGATCAAAGGCTTTCTGCCGCTGATGTAGCCGCCGCTGGCGCCGCCTAGAGCCTTGCCCAGAGTGCCGCTGAAGAGGTCGATGCGGCCGACTACCCCGCAATGTTCATGGGTGCCGCGACCGTTCTTGCCGACGAAGCCGACGGCGTGCGAGTCGTCCACCATGACCAGAGCGTTGTAGCGCTCGGCCAGATCGCAGATTTCTTTTAGAGGAGCGATGTAGCCGTCCATGGAGAAGACGCCGTCGGTGGCGATCATCTTGAAGCGGGCTTTTTCAGCGCTTTTGAGTTGCGCTTCCAGGTCGGCCATGTCGCGATTCTTATAGCGGAAGCGCTGGGCCTTGCACAGGCGAATGCCGTCGATGATGGAGGCGTGATTCAGCTCGTCTGAAATGATGGCGTCTTCGGCGCCCAGCAGCGTTTCAAACACACCGCCGTTGGCATCGAAACAGGAGGAATAGAGAATGGTGTCCTCGGTGGAGAGGAAATCGCTTAGCTCGTGTTCGAGCTGCTTGTGTTGTTCCTGGGTGCCGCAGATGAAGCGTACCGAGGCCATGCCGTAGCCCCAGCGGTCGAGCGCGTCGCGTGCGGCAGCGATGATTTTGGGGTGGTCGGCTAGGCCAAGGTAGTTGTTGGCGCACAGCACCATGACTTTCGCGCCGCCGTGCAGTTGGGCATCAGGGCGCTGAGGGGAGTCGAGGATGCGTTCGGGCTTCCACAATCCGGCGGAGCGGATTTCACCCAGCACGCCCTGGATGTGTTGTTCAAATGCGCCCAGCATTTTAGAGCAATTCCTCCCAATTTAAGATTACTTTTCCGCTATTTCCCGATCGCATGACTTCAAAGCCCTGCTCAAATTCTTTATAGCTGAAGCGGTGCGTGATGACGGGCTGAAGATCCAGGCCCGATTGCAACAGGACGGTCATCTTGTACCAGGTCTCATACATTTCGCGGCCATAAATGCCTTTGATGGTGAGCATGTTGAAGATCACTTCTCGCCAGTTGATAGACATGTCGCCGGAAGGAATGCCCAGCATGGCGATTCGGCCTCCGTGGGCCATGTTGTGGATCATGTCACGGAAGGCTTGGGCGTTGCCGGACATCTCCAGACCCACGTCGAAGCCTTCGCGCATGCCGAGGTGCTGCTGCGCCGATTCGATGGTGGAGTCTTTCACGTTTAGGGCGAGGTCGACGCCAACTTTCTTGGCGAGGTCCAGACGGTAGGGGTTGACGTCGGTAATGACGACGAATCTCGCGCCTGCATGGCGGACGACGGCCGCGGCCATGATGCCGATGGGTCCCGCGCCGGTGATCAGCACGTCTTCACCGAGCACGTCGAACTTCAAGGCGGTGTGCACGGCGTTGCCAAAGGGGTCGAAGATGGCGGCGGAGTCGCGGTCGACTTTAGGGTCGTGACGCCACACGTTGGACATGGGTAGGGCTATGAATTCGGCGAAGCAGCCCGCGCGATTCACTCCTACTCCCGAAGTATGGGCGCAGAGATGGCGGTCGCCGGCCATGCAGTTTCGGCAGCGTCCGCAGACCACGTGACCTTCGCCGGAGACCAGTTCGCCGGGGTTGAAATCGTTGACGTTGGAGCCGACTTTCACTACTTCGCCCACGAATTCGTGGCCGATGGCGAGGGGGACTTGAATGGTGGAGCTTGCCCAGGCATCCCAATCGTAAATATGAACGTCGGTGCCGCAGATGCCGGTGCGGAGGACGCGGATGAGTACATCGTTGATGCCGATGGAGGGTTCGGGAATGTCCTGCAGCCACAATCCTTTTTCGGCACGAGCTTTGACCAGAGCCTTCATGAGGATTCCAGGATAGCGCGGAGGTGGTCGCTGGTTTAGATTCAACGTGTTGCTGGGTTCGTTCCGCGGGGCCATTTTCTGTGGATTCTCGGCCTTGGAAAGACAGGAGGAGGCGAAAGGCGCGGGCGAACTGGAGGTCGAAGGCGATTTCGTAGCGGAGGAGGGCGTCGTGCTCGGCGGTTTCCAAGGCTTGGGTGGCTCGCATGGCGCGAGAGGAATTGGGCTGGCGCCTTGCTGTGGCTCGATTTATGAAAACGGTTTGGGCCTGGATTACCTGGAACTTTCGCCAGTGGGCTACGGCCATGGTGTGGACCAAGCGGGCTTCTACTGCGTTGCGGGGGTTGAAGTCGGCTATGAAACCGGCGCGGAGTTCGAGGAAGGCGGCGGGGGGATTTTGGTTCAGAGAGTGGTCGGGCGCGGAGAAGCCGTGGCGGGTGCTGTTGCGGGAGGAATTGCGTTTGCCTTGGGCGGTGGTGGGTCCTCGGGAACGGGCGCCGTTGGTGCGGGAGGCTTGAATTTGTTTTAGGGACCTCATTTCATTGCGAGTATCGAACGGGATCGCCGCGGGGCCGGGGGTTCCAAATGGTAAGTTGCTGATGGCATGGGGGATGGACGTCGGGGTTGGCGGGTGTCGGCAAGCATGGGCGCGCTCATCGTTCGAGACGCCGACTATACAACCAAGCAGACATAGAGCCGGATTATTCGTGGGGCGGTGGACCCGATTGGCACGTCATCGAGCAGGAGCGGTCCTTCTAACCTGAGCTTTCAGCCCGTGCCCGGCGCTAGCCGATGTGACGGTTGTTGAAGTGTCATAAGGGGCCGTTGTTCCGCCCAGTTTGTCACCTAGAATTGGCAAGAGAGGATTCTGCCCGACATGCGCAAGATTACTATGGCCGTCGTAGTTGTGACGGTTGCCGCGCCCGCCGCGCGCAGCGTCGAGCCTGTCTCTTTTAGTCCAGCGGCTCTCGTGTCCCGCCAAACGGCAGGGGACCACGCGGGGTTCTTTATCGCGGTGTTTCCTCCAGCAGGGAAGGAGTTTGAGATTTCGCTTCCCTTGATACCCCGATGGTTCGCCTACGGACCGAGTGGACGGGCGGTGTACGCGACAGCGCTCAAGGAGACAGGGACGAAGTCCTTCACAGATCAACGGGGCATTTTCAAGATCGAACTAGACCCAGTGCGTGTCAGCACCATCCAGAGTCTGGATGCCTTCTACTCGATCGGCCCGTTTGTAGTTTCGCAGGGCGAGGATTTGGCCGTCTTCGGTGGCGCAAAGGGCAACTACCCGGCGGGAAGTTGCGGCGTGTATGAAATTCGCTTGCCTGCCGGAGACATCGGCGCAGCCATCGAAACCTCGAATTGTCGAGCGGGATCGCCGTGGCGCGTGCTGAGTCTCTCTCCTGAGCGGACCGAAGTGCTGATCTCCGCGAACCGCAGTCTGGCGCTGCTGGACTTGGCGAAGGGATCTATCACAAAGATCGAGGGGCAGCTTTCAGGTGGGTCATTTTCGCCCGATGGCAGGTGGATCGCGGCGTTGCAGCTCGGAGACCCAAAAGCGCCTTCGAAGACTGTTCTGATTGATCGAACCAACCTCGCGAGCAGGCGCGATCTGGGGGGCATAGACGATGCCGAGGTGGTTTGGTCGCCCGATTCCAGATTTCTGCTTCACGCAGTCTATCGGCCCGCTTGTCCCAGTCAGAATCCGCTGGCGCTTGAGACGGTGGAAGTCCAAACTGGCAAGCGTTCGTTGATCAAGGACTCCATCTGCAATTCTGGATCGAGTCGGCAGATCGGTTGGATTCGTTCCGATATAAAGAGGTGACACATGCGCAGATGGATTCTTGTTGCCGTTCTTGTTCCGCTTTATTTCGCCTCGTCCCACGCGGCGGCGCAGCAGCCGAACCTGAATCAAGTGCTGAGCTGGCTACCGGTCGACACGGAGACTGTTCTAGGGGCTAACGGGCCATTCGCATGGGACCCCAAGGCTCTTTCCAACGACTCTCCTTCTCAGGAGCGTCTAACGGCGACAGAATTGGAGATCCAGTCTCGCATGTTCCCGTTGACGCTGCTGAATTTCAAGAACGGGGGTTTCGGGGAATTCGTCAAGGGCAAAACCGTATCGTTGGCGATCGAGGGCTCGCGCCGCTTCCGACCGCCGCGTGCTCTCGGCCTGATGCGCTACGAAGGTTGCCTCATCATGGTATTCATCCCAACCGTGTCGCTTGATGGAGCGGCATTCATGAGGGCAGCTGGGAATTCCGCCGTGCGGTTTGAAGAGCGTAATGGGACTAGGATCGCCGTCTTCGAGGAGGAATCGGAAAACGACACCTGGACCACCTTTGTAGGATTTCCTCGCAACAATGTGGCTGTTGTGGCAACCAATCTCGATTATTTGGTTGCTTCACTAGATCGCATGCGAGGAACGCCGGGGACTCGTGCTCTTCCGCAGGACCTGTCGGAATGGAAGTACGTAAAAACCAACGCACCCGTCTGGGGCATGAGGCATTACCAGAAGCAAGGCGCGGAGCTAGACCCAAGTTCACCTTTGCTAGGTCAGAACGCGGCGAATATTCCTGACGCGAACGCCGTGGGCGTTACTTTTTCGTTCGCGCCCGCTGCTGAACGGACGGCTACGGTCGATTACTTTTCTACGAACCCTGGCGTTCGGCGCATCCTTTCTGGCTATCTGATGATGGAAGATACCGCAACCGCCGCTCCACGAGAGTTCCAGATGCGTCTGCGGCAACCCGCCGCAGGCGTGCTTGAGGCCTCCATCAACCTATCCGCGACCGAAGCCATCCAGAGGTTACTGTTCGGGTTAATGGCAATGCTTGGCCACGCAATTTACGTCTAGCCTAAGCCGGTCGGCCTGCGCGATCCGTCTTCGATTCGGAAAGGTACCCGCCCACATGGCCGTGAAACGCGCATCTCGTACATATTCTCTGGTGATTGCTGCCGGCAGCTAGTGCGCCAGCAGTGATCTTGTCATGCCACCAACGCGGCCCGTTACTTCCATGGAAGCAGTGCCCAGTGGGCGACGGCAGGGGCGAGATCTTGGTCTAGGGATGGGTCGGGCGCAGAGAAGCCGTGGCGGGTGTTGTTGCGAGAGGAATTGCGCTTGCCCTGGGCGGTGATGGGTCCTCTGGAACGGACGCCGTTGGTGCGGGAGGCTTGGATTTGTTTTAGGGACCTCATTTCATTGCGAGTATCGGATGGGGATCGTCGCGGGGCCGGGGGTTCCAAATGGTAAGTTGCTGATGGAATGCGGGATGGACGTCGGGGTTAGCGGGCGACGGCAAGCATGGGCGCTCATCGTACGAGACGGCGACGCAGCCAAGTGTCCGACTTTGCTAGCCCCAATATCCCGGTTCCCTACTTCTTTCGATTCCGCGTCAGGTACGCTACCACATCTTCCAGTTCCGGATCGCTGACTTCCGTCTTGCGTGTAATCGGCATGCCGTACAAACCGTGCCGCACTACGGTCTTGATCAGGGCGGACGTCAGATCCGTGCGTTGTTCGAGCACGGCTGGAAGCTTGCCTTTGTATTTCACGGCAAGTGCGGAGGTGCCTGCTAACGCGCCATTGCCAAACATGACATTTTTGGGCGCTATTGCTCCGTGGCAAGGTGTACACCACTTATCGAAGACGATCTTTCCGTTTGACTCGGAAGCCGGCTGCGCCAGCACAGAATTCCAAAGTCCACCAACCAGGAGTAGAAAGAGCATCTGTCTCATGCGCGGTTTTTCCTCATACTCGCCGGCCAGATTCCGTAACGTCCCGGCGACATGATGCCGTTAGGGTCGATGCTGTCCTTCAGTCTTTCCTGGAAGCGCAGTAAAGAGTTGTTGTTGAAAGAATATTTGCTGATAAGACGGTCCTGAAACGCGGGGTTGGTGCGATAGCCGACCCAGCCATGCTCAGCGCAGCGATCCATCACTTTCTGAAACAATGCCCGGCTGCGTGCATTCTTTGCAGGGTCGCGCCAGGTGGGCACCGTCGTGCCCGTCCAGAAACAGCGCGAATAGTAAGTAAAAGGGGTGGAGAAGGGGGTGTTCCGGGCCGGCATGCCCGCCTCCTGATGGGCTTCAAACAGGACACGTGACGATTCCCAAAGGGCCGAGGCCTTGCGCGGGATGGTGACAAACAGGTCAGCGTGCCCATCGGACGGCTCATCTGCATTCGCAGAATTCCGCGCTACCATGTTGAACACTTCGAGCGCGGGAATTCCCAGGCGGGGCTTGTCCGACTGGGTGGGTTCCTTTTCTCTTGGGATGGGCAGCGTCAGGAATTCGCCTTCCTAGGAACGCCGCGCCCGCGATGGCCTTAGCGAAGCGCCTCTTGGCGGCCTGCCAAGTGCCGCGAACAGTTTCTTCCGGACCATAAAAATACAGCTGGACGGACCAGGCGGGACGCTTCTGCGCTGTCACGAAGTTCTCCGCCGCTTCGGCGGAGGGCCAGCCATTTTGCATCAAGGCTCGCCATGGCGGTTGCGCCAGGGCCAAACGATGCCTGGGCAACCGGGCTGCCATATTGAGGCATTCCAGTCAGGCCCAAATCTTCCAGGTAGCTGACCTCTTCGACCAGCGCCTCCAGATCCTGGAAGCGCGGCGCAGTGATCGTGGCGGATAAGAAAGCTTCCGGCATGGGCATCAGCCAGAAACCCATCTTGGTGACGATTCCGAAGTTCGATTGCGCAAACAGGCCGTCCACGTTAGGGCCTGCGCCATAAGGGAAGTCCTGCCAGCTATCCGAGTTGGGCACAGCGCCCATGCCGGTACGGATTACGTCGCCTTCCGGCGTCACCACTTCCATGCCGCAATGTGAGCCGAAGTGATCGCGAAACGCGGCCATCGTGTAGCCAGCGCCATGATCCAGGCTGTTGCCCATGGGACTGCCCCAGCCGGGGTCAGGCACATCCAGCATCAGCTTGAGGTTGCGCTCCCGGATGTATTTGTACAGATCGAAATAGGAAACGCCCGGCTCAACTAAAGCGAACGCCCGCTTTTCGTCAACTTCAAGAATGCGATTCATGCGCTTCAAATCGACGACCACGCTGCCGCGCATGGTGGGCGCCGATCCGCCGTAAGTGAGGTTGCGTCCTGTCGAGATCGGATACAAAGGAATCTTGAAGCGATTGGCAGTGCGCACGATCTGCTGCACTTCCTCGACCTTGGCTGGAGCGACCGCGGCGGAGGCCACCCGCTCTTCCGGTTCGTCCCAGTAAATGGAGTAAGAATCGCGATAGAGGGCGACGTCTTCGTCCGAGCTGAAGACCCAGCTTTCGCCCACAGCAGATCGGAACTCACCCAGAGCCGCGTTGAAGGCCGCTTCCGTTACGTTCGGAGGTAATACCATTTTGAATATTCCTTTCCGCCTCTTAATAACATCCCGCAAAACGGAGCGCCGGGGCAGGTTACTTGTTCGCCTTGAGGATGCCCGGGCGCCCTTTGCGGGCTCTTAACCGATCAACCAGGAAACCAGAGCCGTCTTGTTTTCGGGAGAAAATGGCCCCGTGCGCTTTTGCGCGGCCACATCGAGAGGTTCACTCAGATCAAACCTGCCGAACAGCACAGCCATCGCGCGCCCGAATCCTGCTTCCGGCGGCAAGTTGCGGGCGACGGCGACCAGCGATGCCGGCCCAACGGCAGTGTGCTGGGCATGCCCACTCATCCATGATGTGATCCATGATGTGATCCGCTCGAAAGATCACGCGCATACCCACATCGCGCGCGAGTTCTTCGAGACAAAACAAAGCGGGGCGATCCGTCAACCCCGCAATCGGCACACGGTTCTCACTCAGATACGCTCGCAGATCGTCATACCACAGCTTGGCAACATCGCCGCGAATCGCCGAAGTCAAGATGCCGGCGCCTTTTAGTTCGGCCGCGAAAGCTCGGCATTCCGCGAAACGTTCGTCGAAAATCGCTCTTTGAAACGCGACGTGCGAGGGGATTGGCGACAGGTTCCGGCCGGAAACAGGCATTCTGAGGAGGGCTGCGGCCACCGTTGCCGCACCGGCTTTCAATACACTTCTGCGGTCGACCATTTTTCCTCCTGCGACAATTCTCGTCGCCAATCGTAACACCGGGAGCGCTGGATGTGTAACGCCCATCTCGTGCATACTCCGCAGTGATTGCCGCCGGCGGCCAGTGCGCCGGCAGTGATTTTGTCATGCCACTAATGCGGCCCGTTACTTCCATGGAAGCAGTTCCCACTGGCGACGGCAGGGGCGAGATCTTGGTCTAGGGATGGGTCGGGTGCGGGGAATCCGTGGCGGGTGCTGTTGCGGGAGGAATTGCGTTTGCCTTGGGCGGTGATGGGTCCTCGGGAACGGGCGCCGTTGGCGCGGGAGGCTTGGATTTGTTTTAGAGACCTGATGCTGATGTGAGTATCGGATGCGGGTGGCGGCCGGGCGGGGTTCCAAATAGTAAGTTGCTGATTGGGTGGGAGATGGACGTCGGGGTTGGCGGGGGTGCAAGCATGGGCGCTCATCGTACGGGACGGCGACGACGCGTTAACTTGGGTTTGTAAACACTGCACTGCTAATCGGGTTCGAGCGAATCGCGCCCCACGTTCGCCCCATAATGGAAACGTGCAGGTAAAGCCGTTTACATCTCCGTGCCACTTGGCCTGTATTCTTCTTCTTTCACTGCCAAGATTTGGCGCAGCTCAGTCTCCTGTACGAGAGATTGCAATCCGTTCTGGCTGGGGCGGACTCGGGACGCCCCAAGATCAGACCATCGTGATTCGTGCCAAGAACGGCACCTTCGTTTCGAATGGCAAGCGGGTGGAGCGGTCAAGGGTGGAGGCGCTGATCGCTGCGGTCAATGCCCCACCCATTCCTCGGCCGGAGCTTTCCAATCTGGGAGGAACTCCCGCATGGCTCAACGAACAAATCGGCGACCCCAAAGGACGCTTCAGACTGGTGGTGGCCCGAGCAACCGCAAGCCAGAGGGCTTTGCTGTCCGACACAATCAAGGACCCCAAACAAGTCGCACGCGTGGTCCCTGCTTTGTTCTCGTACGTCAGAACGGACGACTATCCAGGGGCTACGGTGGACGTGACGTTCGACGACGGGTCCAAACTGAGGGTGGAAACGCACTCATACTACCCCTTCATGCTTCCTTGGTCGGTCCAGGGCGTGAACGGGCAGACATACAACGCCGAGATTTCCAGGGCTGTTGCGAACCTACTCGAAAAGAAGTCGCCGAACAAAGACCGTTTGGGAGGCTCGACGTTCGCGTATGAACTCGTTGAGACCACCAAGCAATCCATTGAACGCGAATGGAATTTGCTAGGCTCCCAGGATCGTGCCGGCGATGCCCTGACGGCACTGAGAGTTCGCTACGAAGTCGTGGCTTCCGAGATCGGCCCCTATCATCACCCCGAGTATGGAACGGCGACTTACAAAGGCGAACCGGAGGAAGTAAACCTGCACGCGACGCTGCGAAAAGCTACCTTTCCACCCAGTGTTAGCGTGGCACTCGTTCTACGACAAGTCCAGGGGAGGGTTGAGGGCATAGATGCGTTTCTTGCCACCGCTGAGAAGTACGAAACTCTGGCTTTGTCAGTGCCGTGGCTGAATCAATATATACAGGAACACCCGCAAGTTGCCGTCAGGATCTCATATGTCCACAACCTTTCGATTGGGGATAAGGCATTACGAACGTTCGGCGACGACATGCGATTTCGAGAGCGGCCGGACCTGATTGAGCAACTGAGGGGACAACAAAAAGAAGCGGTTCTCCTCATTGTGGGCAACACCTACTCGGAAACTTACTGGATTCTTTTTCCGGACAAGCACATGCTTCTTTGGCGTTACGGCGGAGTGTCCGGATTGCTGAAATGGAGCGCTTCGGATTTTTCAGCAGGAGAATGCGCCGAGTATAAGGAAAATTTCGGAGGCTGTTCGGGCCGAGAGGTAACGCCGGACGGCAAGCTCGCCCCGGAGCACGCACCGCGTGATCAGGAGTGCACGGCGACAACCAGCGCAAACCGACCAACCCTACGTGACGGTGATCACTTTTTTCCAGTGGAAGATAAAGGCAGAGGTGGCTTCATCGATCAACGTGGCCGCGTCGTGATACCTATGTGCTTCGACGCGGTGGGGGATTTCTCGGAGGGGTTGGCACGCTTTGAGCGCGATCAAAAGTGGGGCTACATCGACATGACCGGTAAAGTAGTGATCGAGCCGAGATTTCCATGGGCCCAAGAGTTCTCCGAAGGCCTGGCCCGTGTCCAGATATCCGGTTTGCAATTAGGTGCCAACGCGAAGTGGGGGTTCATCGACAAGACGGGCTCCGTTGTGATTGACGAACGGCAAGAAACGAGCTTCGGAGAGCATAGCAATATTGGAAGCGACAGCCCGGAAAGCGCGTTCCACGAGGGCCTGGCAGTAATTGAAGTCGGCGGCAAGAAGGCTTACATCGGTAAGACCGGCAAAATCGCGATTCCACCTGAGTTCAGGTATGTCTATCCGTTCTCTGAAGGGATGGCGGCCGTCACGAAATCGGCTACCGGCGATGATGGCTGGGGCTATATTGACAAGACAGGTAAGTGGGTGATCGGTCCCCAATTCGAATGGGGAAGTTCCTTCAGCGAGGGACTTGCGCCGGTCAATCGAAAACACAATTGCGGATATGTGAACCCGACCGGCACTATGGTTCTTCAGCCTCCGGTATCAGCGGGTGAGACGGACTGTGCCACCGTATGGGGAGACTTCGTGGAGGGATTGTCGCGTTGGAAGTTCGGTAAGAAGTATGGATACATTGATCGCAACGGCAAGATTGTTATCAAACCCCTATTCGACTTGACCTTTCACTTCTCTGAGGGGTTGGCAGCGGTGGTCATTGGCGGTAAGTGGGGATACATCGATACCACTGGGAAAATGGTCATAGAACCCATGACGGCCACGCGCGCCGAGGACTTCCATCATGGTCTTGCGTTTGTTTCCAGCAAAGATGGGAAGTACGGCTATATCGACAAAACCGGCAAGTACGTTTGGACGCCCACGCTACTGTATAAGAATTGAGCCCGGCCTTCGCATCCACTATCATTCGACTCTTGATTTGTGCGAGCTTGAGGTCGCCCGCCTACCCGAACGCTGTGCACGAGGAAGCGATTTCGTGGCTGACGGCATTTTCCGGATAACCCCTAGAAGCGTGGCGGGTACTGTTGCGGGAGGAGTTGCGTTTGCCTTGGCGGTGATGGGTCCTCTGGAACGGTCGCCGTTGGCGCGGGAGGCTTGGATTTTGTTTTAGGGGAACTCATTTTGATTTGAGTATCGGACGGGGATTCGGCGGGATGAGTGGTTCGAAATGACAAGTCGCTGATCAGGCGCGAGATTGGGGCGGAGGCTAGCCAGATCGCACGGGCTATGCCTGCGAAGACCTCGAGAAACCGCCAGTGACTTCCCGCAGCGGCTCGGGACAGAAACTTCCTCCCATGATATTTTCACCGCCGACTCCCGGATCGAGCGTAAGACTTTATCTGGGTTCTAAATCAGAGAAAGTGAGTCGATCTCCAATGCCCGCTCGTTCCGGGCACGAAACTCGGCCCGTACGAAATCCTGGCACTCCTCGGTGTGCTGCTCCGCAGGCGGGAACCATTGCGATGCGTCGCGTGGCAACTCGGCGATCTACCAATAAACCTTCGCGGCAACTTGTATCAGGCGTGGGGGGAGGGTGGATGAAATACGGCCGAAATTTGGGCCGGCGCCCGCATTACCGTTGGGCTGGCCGAACTGCGCGTGATTCCACGCGTTGAACATCTCTGCCCGAAGCTGCAGTCTGGTTGCCTCTCGCCCAAGAACGAAGGACTTCTCCACGCCGATATCCCAGTTGTTGATCCCGGGGCCGTTGATCACCGTGGGACCGCTGTTGCCGAAATATCCTACCGGCGGAACGGTAAAGCACGCGGTATTGAACCACAAGAAACCGTTTTGGCGAATGTTGCCGGAAAGCTGACTGCTTTGTCCGTCGCAAACGCGGTTCGGAAGTGGCGTGATAAAAGCGCTGCCCGTCTGGTTCGGCGCAGCAAGTTGTATTGGTTGGCCGGTGGAGAATGTAGTAATCGCGGTGAGGGTCCATCCTCCCGCGGCAATGTCTGCCCATCTTGGCAAGTTCCCGCCATAGCGGTACCCGCGGCCGAAGGGCGCCGTCCACACCACGCTGCCGACCGTTCGCTGGCGAACATCGAACGTCGCAGGCCCCTTCGCGCAAGCCCGGCAATCCGATATTTGATTCGCGGCCGCGACTGTGAATTGAAAAGTGTCGGTGATAGCCTTGGCCAACGCATATTCAAATCGCAAATTCAGGCCGTACGACGTCCGATGTTCGTATGTGGCGATCAAAGCTTCATAGGACGAGTTGCCGCCGGCTTGCGCGTACAGCAGCGCTCCATATTGCGGATAGGTTTTAGCGCCGCAGAACAGGCTGGCGGTGGGTTGGCATTGCGAAATATCATTGACATTTGGCAGTTGGTGCCCGCTGGAGCCCAAATAGTCCATTCCAACTGAATCGTTCCGGCTCAAACTGTGTTCCAGCGCAAAGTTCCACTGGCCGACATAGGCCGTCGGGAAATTAGGATTCAGCGCTGTTGCCACCATTCCCGGCGGCAGGTTCGCCGCATAGCTCTGTGTAATGCCCCCGCTTGCGGTCGCGGGGAAAATGTTCATGCCCATCACATAGGTAGGCTGCGGGTTGGCGAGCGCATTGCTGAAACTTGTGCCCGCTCCTACGGGCGAGCCTATCAGAGGATAGGGAGCCCAGAACCACGCGAACTGAGAGTAGTAAATTCCGGCACCGGCGCGGATTACCGTGTTCCGGAGAAAATCCGGCTTCCAAGCCAGACCCAGGCGTGGAGCGAAATTGTTCTTGTCGGTATTTACCGGGTGATAACTGATCTGACCAAGCGCGGCGAAAGTCAGTAGGCCGGTCTGGGTATCGAAGCCATGGACCAAACTGCGAGCCGAACCCTGTGGCTCGGGAGGAGGATTCAGGTACCAGGAGATGCCGTAGTTCAGAGTCAAATTACTCGTAAGCTTCCAACTGTCTTGAAAGAACGGAGTGAACTCCGTCGCCCGATATTGGACTACGGGGAAACCAAGCAGAGTGCCAGTGACGGGAAACCCGAGCAGGAAATCGGCAAAGGAATCGCCGGTATTCGCCAGCGGGACCCGTTGCCCTTGAGAGTTCGATGTCAACTGAGCAGTGAACGCAGGCTGGAAAGAGAGGCTCCCAAGCGCGTTCCCGTTTCCGTTCTGGTGCCATCCACGCCGGTAACGCAAACCCGCCCCAAATGCAAAATGGTGCCGCCCCCTGCTGTAGTTAAACTCCTCATCCAGTTGCCAGGTGTTGTCGTCGTTGCCAACCACGCCATTGGCTCTGCCAAACGAGGAATATCCTTGCAGATTAATCGCGCTGATTCCACTTTGATCGAACGTGTTCGTTATTCCGATGGAGGCAAGGAGCGGGCCCTGACTTTGCGCCTCATTGCCTCCGGTCGCAAGGTTGCGCAGAAAACCAAGTCTTAAAGTGTTCACTGCTTGAGGACTCGCCGTCCACACCTCCTGCATCATCGCCAAGACGGAATTATTCTGGTACAGCATCCCGCTGAACGGATTCAATCCGGGCAGGTCCGACGGCGTATTCTGCTGGAAGATCTGGGCGAATAGTTGGTGTTGCGCGTTCAAAGCCGCGTCCACTCGTAATCCCCCCTGATCGTCGTTCACAGTATTTCGTGGATTTCCGCGAATGTTGCTTGGAATACTCGAGAGGCTTGAACCCGGCAAGTAGTAGGGCAGGAGATTCTGCGCCACCTGGTTCAACCGGGTCAACGGAATGACATTGCCGGGAAATGGGTCCCGAATTCCCGAGGACGGATTATAGCTGGCCGGGTCGTAGATGATGTGTCCCGTCCCGGCGAAATTTCCTTTGAACATTTGCTCGGTGGGGTTGTATCCGGCGGTGGAGAACGCGGTGAGTTCACGGACCCCTTCGTAAAACCCATGAAACCACGCGCGATTTTTCAGTATCGGTCCTCCAAATGCGACCCCGAACTGGTTTCGCTTCAAGTCCTCCGGACTGGTGGCAAAAAAGCTTCGGGCGTCAAGGCTTCCGTTCCTTAGAAATTCGAAGGCGTCGCCATGGAACTTGTTGGTTCCGCTCTTGGTGACGATATTTACGGAAGCCGCATTCACTCCCTGGTCCGGCATCACGAAACTCTGCTGAACCTTGAACTGATCGACTGCCTCAACTGAGGGACTGAGTGCCAACTCACCGTCCCGCGACCCGGTAATGTTGATGCCGTTCAGGGAATAGCTCACCGAGTTGGGGAGCGTACCGGGTAGAACAATAGTGCGCTCAGGGAGTCCCACGTTGTTGGAGAACTGATATGCGGGGAGGTTGAGTGTTATTGCGCCAGCCGCCAATCCGGCTAAATCCAGGAGATTGCGCCCATTCAGCGGCAGCTCCCGAACCCGTTCGGAATCCACGACCGAACCGCGGGAGTTGGACTCCGCATCGAGTTCTATTGTTGTGGGCGCCGGTACGGTGATTTCCGTGCGGAGCGCCGCAAGCCGTAAGGTGATGACTAAAGACCCATGTTCCCCAATGTCGATCTTTAAGCCGTTTATCCGCTCGGGACTGAAACCTGGCTTCTCCACCCCAATCGAATACCTTCCCGCGATGATCGCCGGAAACAGAAAAGATCCGCCGCGGTCGGATTTGGAATCGCGGATTAAGCCCTTCGATTCTTCCGTGAGACTGATTTTAGCGTTGGCTACCACCGCGCCGGATTCGTCGCGAATGGTGCCGCCGAGAGCTCCTGCGCCCAGCAGTGTCTGGGCTAGAATCGGAATTGAAGCGAATAATTCAATTGCAATAAATACTCCGATTCGCATATCTATTCCCCCGAGAACCCAGATGTTAAAATATTGATAACAAGCAGCTTCGTTTTCAGAGCAGCGGGTTTTAATGCTTTTAGCCAGCTCCTGGATTCAGTTTATGCGGTATTATGATATCCTGCAGCGGGCGTTAAGGTATTATTTTTTTTAGGCTCGCCATCGTTCGTGATCGGCGGTCTGTGATTCAGTATTGAGGTCACATGTTGAGCGGCCTGTCCTCATTTCGGCAGCGCATTCGGAACGTTGCCCATGCCTTGCGTCTGCGCGGTCCCCTTGCGGCCGATCACTACCGCTCAAAGGCTGCATGGTCTGAACCTTTTTCTGATCGCTTGGTTCATATTCGGACACTTCGTCGTGACGATATACCCAATTACGAACTTCAGGATTCGGCCTTTTTTCCCTCGGGGCCACGGCTTCATCGCGGTCTTGTCTCTACTGCACTTTGGATCGCTCCGGCGAGCCAGCCTGGTATACCTGGCCAGCACCTGGTTGTACGCCACTCGTAACATCGCATTTCATACCGGAATCGACAGCCCGGTTCTAGTCCCTTTACGTGACCATTCCAATCTCGGCGGCTTGGCTTCTCGGGTTTAGAGCCGCTCTCTGGACGACAGGCCTGACTATGAGCAGCGCTCTAGTCTTTGCAATCTTCAAAATCGCTGGCGTTGAGATCCCGCGCTACATCAAAGGAGGACCATTGGGAATATGGTCAACCATCGTGTTCACGGTCTTGATCGGAGCGGTCCCGGTGGCGAACGTTTTAAAAACGCTAAAAGCTGCATTGGAGCAGTCCCGCCGTGCACGCAAGGAATTACAGGAGTACAAGGAGCACTTGGAACTCTTGGTGAGGCAACGCACGCGGAATTGGTCGAGGCGCGCGACCAGGCCGAGTCCGCCAACCGGGCCAAGAGCACGTTCCTGGCCAATATGAGCCACGAACTTCGTACGCCCCTCAGCGTCATCCTGACATCCTCCGAGCTTCTGAGCGAGACTGACCCAACCGAGGACCAGCGGGAAGGCATCGACGCGATCGGCCGCAGCGGCGAGCATCTGCTGGGACTGATCGACGACGTGCTGGATGTCGCGAAAATCGAGGCTGGCAAAGAGGAACTCGCGATCACAGCCTGCGATTTGATATCCACGGTGCGAACGGTGGTTGAAATGGTGCGGGGCCGGGCGGACGAAAAACATCTGGCGCTGGTTTACCATCAAGCTCCTAAAGTGCCGCGCTATGTCCGCGTAGATGCGCGGAAGTTACGGCAAATCCTCATTAACCTGCTCGGCAACGCGATCAAGTTCACAAAAGAAGGAACCGTAAAGTTAGGGTTGAGCGTTCAACCGGCTGATGAAACTGGACGTGCCCGGTTTTGTTTCGATGTGGAGGACAGCGGCGTGGGGATGCCACAATACGACCTGGGCCGCATATTCGAGCCGTTCGAACAGGTGCGCAATGCCGGTCCACAAAAAGGTACCGGTCTCGGGCTGACGATTACTCGCCGATTTGTCGAACTGATGGGCGGGACGCTGCTTGTTGAGAGCGAGTTGGGCCGAGGTTCACGTTTCATCTTCGAACTGCCGCTGGAACTGGCAACGGAGTCGGAGACCTATGGTGTGGAACTGGCCCCTGCGCATCCTTTCATCCTGGAATCAGGCGAATCGCAATGGCGCGTTCTCATTGTCGAAGACGACCCTGAAATCGCCGCCGTCTTGCGAAAGATGCTGACTCGCGCCGGCTTTCAGGTGAGGGTCGCGGATGATGGAGCACTCGCGATCGAGGCGTTCCAGCAGTGGGGGCCGCACTTTATCTGGATGGATTTGGGGCTGCCTCAGTTCAGTGGCGTGGAAGCGACACGGCGGATTCGCCGGCTGGATGGCGGGGCGGAGGTAAAGATCGCTGGCATCACGGCGTCAGCGTTTCCTTCGGAGCGCGAAGAGGTGATGCGCGCAGGCTTTGACGACTGCATTTTCAAGCCGTTTCGCCGAACAGAGATCTTCTTCTGCATGGCGCGCCACCTGGGTGTGCGCTATTCGTCTTCGAAAGAGGCGGGCAATAAGTCGCACCGGCAAGCCAGGGGGCGTTCGGCGTGAGGGTTTGGCAGCGCTTCACTTTGGCCCGCTACCTCAACCCACATCCCGATGACGAACTCGCGTTCCCAAACCTGATCGTTTGCGTTCTAGGAAAGCTGCCGACGTAGCACAGGCCATTTGGCCGCACCGGCATTCCTGAATTTCTGCCGGTAGCTCCAGAACGGCGTTTGTGGGGTCCGGCTGACTTTACCTGTTATGGATATCCCCTCATGCCCTGAGGCTACACCTTTACCACTTGGCCGGGATCGACGGCGCCGATTTCCGGGGCCGGGCGGTCTTGCTCAACAGGAAGACTCGTTCCGGGGAGTAGTGGGCTACCCAATGCGCAGCGTCCGGGTCGTGCATTGCGGCTAACCATTCCGAAGGGAGGTAGAAATCCGAGTGCGGATTGGCGCGAACCAATTCCTCCAACTGCTCCGGCGAATCCAGTAAGATCGTCGAGCCTACCGGCTCGGTCGAATCGAATCCCCATTTGCGGAGGTTTTCTCGATATCCCGGCAGCAGGTCCGGAAGCGACAGAAACTCCCGGCCTGTGACGACAATCCCTAGCGGTACATAGTAGGGAACCGTGCGGGCGACGATGCGGGTTGGATCGACCAGGGCGTAGCGCACGCGGGGAAGCGGAATGGTGGCGCTGTAGAATTCGTCATCCGGCTGGGCGTCGATGAGTTCGGTATCTCGATGGAGATCGTAATAGGCGCGCATGGCCCTGGCTCCTTGGATGGGCGGGGCGCCGGGCCGCAGGGACCACGGCCTGTCCCCGCCCAGCGCCTTGACCGTGAAGAGAACCAGGAGCAGGCTCGCGGTGATTAGCGGACGGTGGTCGAGGAACCGGGGAGCGCAGAGGGCTCCGAGAATCGTCAGGCCGGGGACGAGGAATACGAGATAGGGCAGATTCTTGGCTTGAAACGCGAACATCGCCGCGAGGGTTGCGACTACCCAGCAAAGCGCGAGCAGCCGCGGAGGCTCTTTGCGTGAATGCACTGCGGCGGCCACGCCGAGCACGCCTAGCAGGCCTAATATTGGGTCCATTTGCAGCAGCCGTTCGAGGTAGAAAAAGGACGAGTGACTGAAATCGCCCGTAGGCATTCCTTTCAATCCGACGCCGAGTAATTGAAACTGGATGCCCTCTGCCCAGAACCATTGCGGATGAACCCAGGCCTGATAGAGATGCCACGGCAGCGCCACAGCCGCCGCAGCGAGCGTGATCTGCAGCGAGCCGCGTGATGCGAGGCCGCGATCTCGTTACTGCGAGGAACAGAATCAAGGCTACGATGGGAAGCAATCCCGCCACGCTTTTGGCCAGCACAGCCGCTCCGCTGAAGGCTCCAAACCAAATTGCGGTTGAGCGCTTGGTGAGGGTGGGGTCGAGCGCGATAGCCGCTAAAGCCAGAGCCGAACACGAACCCGCCAGCATATCGGTATAACTGAGGCGCGAGAAGGTTTGCCAGAACGGACTCATTGCCAGAATCCCTGCTCCGAACAGCCCGGCGAGGGTCGACCGCGTGCGCGCGATCCAAACAAAAACTGCTGCAACTCCAGCCGCGCCGAAAATCAGGGAGGGCAGCCTCACCGCTATCAGACTTAATCCGAACAACCGGATGGAAATTGCCGAGAGCCACATGAGCAATGGAGGTTTCAGGAACAAGGGCCTGCCCATGAATTTGGGAGTGAGCCAGTCGCCATCCTGAGTGATGCGGATGGCGGCGTTAACATAGAGCGCCTCATCCTGCGCACGGACGTGGTCGATGGGGTCGGAATAGGTGGCTGCGACGCCAAGGCGGGTGATGTCCCAGCTGGAAAAAAGGAAGGCAGCAAGGAACACCAGCAGGGGATGGACCACCCATTTCCTGAGTTTCACTATCTCACTACAGTCGCATACGTCTAACCGGCTCTTCTGGGACAATTTACTTTATGCATTTGGCTCAGGTGAACATCGGGCGCATTCTGGCCCCTATGGATTCGCCAGTGATGGCGGAGTTCAAAGCTAATCTCGATCCGATCAATGCGCTGGCGGAGGTCACTCCTGGCTTTGTCTGGCGGCTGAAGTCCGATTCCGGCAACGCTACGGATATCGTATATTCCGAGGATCCATTCGAGTTGGTAAACATGTCGGTTTGGGAATCGATTGAGTCGTTGCGAGACTACGTGTACAAATCGCATCATCTCGAATTCTTCAAGCGACGTGCCGAGTGGTTCGAGAAGGCCACACAGCCTGCGTATGCGCTGTGGTGGATTCAAGCGGGACACATCCCAACAGTAGCCGAGGCAAAAGATCGCTTGGACCACTATCGAAGACACGGCGCCACGCAGTATGCTTTCTGGTTTTCGCAGCCTTTTCCGAAACCGCAAGAAGAACTTCCGCATGCGTGAGCGCGACATGCATATTGAATGCCGGTAAGGTCCGCTCCGTGACCGTCGCGGCTCCGAAAGCGAGCTATGGGAGAATCTCCGCATGAGCGATGACTCGATGGAGAGCCTGTATCCGGCGCATTCGCCAGACGGCCTGTATCATATCGAGTGGTCCATGTTCGAAGCGAGCATGTCGCATTGGATCTGAGTGCCATCGATGATTCGCCATCGACGGTCGCGCCGGAGGAATGGCGGCCATGGAGATTGATCGTCTCCTAGCCGGGTTGTCGAAAAGGTCCGGAATCCCCGGCCTAACGGGCCGGGGCTATCCGCGTTAGAAGTCGAAGCGCGCTACGAGCTGGCCGGTTCGCGGCGGGTACGCCACTGTCGAGTTGTTGATGGCGCCGAACCCGGACACGATCTGCAAGCCAGGCGTGGAGCAGGCGCCGTTGCCGCCGGTCGGCAGTTTGCACGTCGGAGCCGTCTGCGGGCTTATTCCGACGCCGCCTACGGCCGGATTGTTCAAATACGTGCGATTGAATACATTGTTAAACTCTGCCCGGACACTCAGGCTCACGCGTTCCTTGATGCGGAACTGGCGCCCGACGCCGAAGTTTTCTGTTGGCCGCCGCTCTCCACGGAAATCGCCATAGTAGCTTGCGCCGCCATATTGACCAGGGGCGGGGTTGGTCCACGCCGCGGGGTTCAATACGAACGTGGTATTCGGATCGAAGCAGTGACAGTTGAGGTCCTTCAGGTAAAGAGGCTGGCCGGTGCGGACCTGGTACTGACCCGTCTGGAAACTGAGATTGCTAATGGTTCCGAGGGCCAGATTGGCAGGGTAGCCTGTGGCGTTCGCGGTGGGAGGGGCGAGAGGGAGTCCGCTGGCGTAATAAAGGAATCCGTTGAACATCCAATCCCGCGCGAGCAATGAGACCAGTTTCGGTCCGAAGCTTGGCACCCTGTAGCTGAAGTTAAAGCGCGTCACAAAGGGCTGATCCAAGGAAGAGATCGACTTGGCCAAATCGCGGTCCTGAACATCAGGGGTTCCGCCGAAATTGTCCATCGACTTGGACCAGGTAAAGGCCGCGCCAAACTGAATTCCGTTGGAGAATCTTTTGTCGGCGGTCAACTGCATCGACTGGTACCAGCTGTCGCCCAGAGGCGCGTTGACCAGGCTGAGAGAAGTGAATTGGGGAAACGGCCTGAGCGACTGGGCTACCGACGCGGTGAGCGGGAAGCCCGCGAAGGGCAGCTTATTCTGAAAGCGCCCCGCGCCGGCGGAACCGATTGGCGCGAGCAGCGTGGCGAGATCCGCAGGGTTACTCAGGCTCAGCCCGTTCTGGCTCAAGATCGAGCTGCTCAGGTAGTTGTAATTGACCAGCGCACCCGCACCGACGTAAGTGGGCCACCAGATCCCGCGGTTTGCAATGTAAGAAGCCTGCAGGACGAGGTTCCGGGCCAGTTCGTGCTGCAGGCTGAGGCTCCACTGATACTGCCGCGCGGGCCGGCCGGCATTCTGATCGTAATACTGCGGACCGGTATTCGGAATCACGCCGCCGATCGGGTAGAAGCCCGTGCTAAAGTTCGGCCAGGCGACCTGAGCCGCGGTCAGCGGCACCCCACCGATGGTCACGCCCTGCCCGAGTGTCATCAGCGGCGACCCTGGAAGGGCTGCCGGGGCAAATTTGTTGCTTGCCGAAGCGTTTCCGCTCGCAGCGCCGAAAACCTGAGCCACACCCGTGCTGGTATAGGCGACGCCGAAGCCGCCGCGGACAACGGTCTTCGGCAGGACCTGGTAGGCGAAGCCAAGGCGGGGTCCAAAGCCAAACGGATAGTTCTGCGCGAAATCGCAGTGGCAGGTGGACTGATAAATGACCGCGCCAGGATGTCCTCCAGCCGCTGGGTTCGCCAGGTTCGGCGCAAAGTCCGGAGAACGGCCGTATTGCTCTTTGTACCAGGTGGAGAAGTCGTAGCGCAGGCCGAGATCCACGGTAAGTTTATGCGTCACTTTCCAGCTGTCCTGCACGTAAGATCCAAACTGTTTTTTGCCAAAGCGCACTTCGGAGGGAGGATCCACCTCGGCTGTGTCGACTGCGCCCAGCAGGAAACTGGCGTAGGGTAAACCGATGTGGTTCGCGCCGATATTGGCGGTGCTGACGCCCGTGGCCGCACTCACCAAATAAGGCATCGCCGTCTGCGCGCTGCTGAAGCCATAAGTGCCCGACAGGTTGCTGACGGTGAACGTGAAGCTTCCCTGGAACTCCAGGTTCGCTCCAAATTTGAACGTATGGTTGCCTTTGACCCAAGTCAAACTCGCGATGGAGTCGACGATGCTGTATTTGTTGTCAGCGCGACCGGGAGGCCCCGCGATACTGGTCCCGCCGGCGGTGACATCGTTCAGACCGGTGAGAAGAGGAAATGTCGCGGGCCGCTGAAAGGCCTGACTGCATAGCCCGAGTTGCCCGCAGACGTCATAATCGGGCGTCACCGAAGGCCGCCCTAAATAATCCTGATCGTAGCCCGCGCCCAGATGCAGCAGCAATGTCGGCGCGATGGTGTGGTCATAGTTCAACCGTTCCCGGGAGGAATAAATGCCGCCGCCAAATGTGCCGGAGATGGGTTGAAGCGCGCCGTCCTCGCCGTAGCCTGTCTGTGTATAGGTCTCGGTGCGGCTCCAGAAGAAAGAAAGCTTGTCTTTGGGTCCAAGGATCTGGTCGATCTTGAGCGAGGGAGCTTCGGTGTCGCGGCTAACGGGTTCGCTGTTCTGATAATTACTGACGACTCCGCCGGCATTACAGGGCGGGCCCGCCGCGCAGAGCGGCAATGGGATCAGGTTCTGGATCTTCATCGCAACCGGATCGAAACGAGTGAGAGGGATCTTGTTGCCCGGGAATGGGTTGGTTACCACTTGACCGTTGGGGGCAACCGCCCGCGTGAGGGGATCGTAAATGGTGTTGGCGATGATGGGGCGCCCGAGCGGATCGGTACCCAGGTTCTTCGTTCCTGCCGCTGTGATGGCGGCGCTGAAATCGCCCGTTCGGTACGCCGAGGTTGGAACGGAAAATGAGGCCGGCAAGAAATTCTGGCTCTGCAGGAACTGCTCCCAGCTGAAAAAGAAGAAGGTCTTGTCACGGCCGTTATAGACTTTGGGAATCCATACAGGACCTCCGAAAGTGGTGCCATAGTCGTTCCGCCGCTGCGTGGGCCGCACCAGATTTCCGTTGCCGCCATTGGTGAACGGCTGGCCGGCATTGAGAAACTCGTTTTGGAAATACTCGTATCCGCTGCCGTGAAACTGATTGGTGCCCGACTTCATGGTGAGATTCATGACCGCGCTGCCTGCCTGTCCAAACTCGGCGGCGTAGTTGCTGGTTTGGACGGTCCATTCCTGGATGGAATCCATACCGGGCTGGTTCTGCTGATTGGCGCCCTGGCCGAGAATATTCGTGCCATCCATACCGTCCACCAGAACCTTCTCCGATCCGGAAACTCCGCCGTTGATGCGCACGGTAGGTCCGGTGAAAGGAGGACCGGGCTGGTAGTACGCTCCGGGCAGCAGCGCAACAATGTTGAACGGGTTGCGAATGCCGGAGGAGCTGGAGCCTATAGACAGCAGCGGCAGGGTGTTCATAGTTTGCGTTGCGATGGTGTTGCTCAATTCGCCGCTTTCGGTCTGCAACAGAGGAGCCTCGCCCTGCACGGTTACCGTATCGGAGGCGTTACCAATCTCCATCGTCGCGTCGACGCGGATGGTTTGGGCAGCCTGAATGGTTAGTCCCTGCCGCACGAACTTCTTGAATCCGGGCACGGTGACCTGGAGCTGGTAGGTGCCTGAAGGCAGTTGCGGGATCGTGTAGTTGCCCGTGGCAGAGGCGGCTACAGGGTATACGGCTCCGGTTTCAGTATTCCGTGCTTCTATCGCGGCGGTGGCGACAACGGCGCCGGTGGAGTCGGAAATTGTCCCGGTAATGGTTCCGCGGTCGCTTTGAGCAAACAGCGCTGTTGCGGAAAGAAGGCAAGTAACAAGAAGTGTCAAACGCATCGGAATCTCCTCGTGGTCAGACTGCGCCCCTACTTGGCGTCGTTAGACGTCTTCACTGCAAGGCAGTCTATTGCGCCTGCACCAGCATGTCTCTTAGACGTCTTCTGCAAGGCGTCTCTTCGCCTGCACCAGCATGTCGAAGTGTCACTTAGGCAGCTGTCAACGGTTTTTAGAAATGTCCCCCTGCAGCGGTCATTAGAAGTGTCCCCTTTCTTTCTTAGCCAGTTGGTTTCCGGGGCCTCGGCCGGAGCGAAGCCCTGCGAGGCCGCTAGGCCGAGCGTTTAGGGCGGAGCGGAGGCTGAGGCCCTGGAAACCAGGTCGCCGGCTGCATCCGGGACCGGTCGAGGGTGCATGTCTTGATAGCTTCTTCGCCAAGGGTGATTCGGCATGTACGCTGCCGGGGGTGTGGAGGCTTTCCGCCGTTTCGGCGCGGCCTCTTCTGGCTTCCCCGCTCGTTCCTCGATCTGATGCCAGGTGCAACTTCTGGCCACGATACTGGATCTCCACAGTGCCGTCTTCCCATTGGCAAACCAAGACCGTGCTCTGTGCGGGCGCATGCGGCCGGCTCTGCCGTTCCACTTGATACAACCGGTTGTGGTGCCGCACCACCCAATCGTTTCCCAGCACTCGCTCTGTCTCCAGCCGGAAGATCTCCCGGCGTTGCCTGACTCCCGGTATCGGCAGATGATAATCCACCTCGGAAGATGCATCGACGGCGAAGCGCTGGTTGTGATCGTCGCAATAGTCCTGTTCCAGATATTGGTTCACCGCCTGATGTGTGGCGATCTTCTTGCGCCGCAGCTTCTTCACCAAGCGGTCCTGGTGCGTTCCGTGATTGCGCTCCACCCGGCCCTTGGCCTGCGGCGAACCCGCCGCGATGATCTTGATGGCCAGCCGCTCGCACATCCGCCCAAACTGCGTCAGGCCTGCCTTGCCCTGCAACAGTTCCTTGGCCGTGGGCTCGCGCATATACACGTTTTTCCAATCCGTGTAGAGCGCCCGCGGCACTCCATACTTCTCCATCCAGGCCGTCAGCACACCCACTGCGGCCCAGATGGTTTCCTGCTCTCCCATCCGGCACAACGTAGTTCCGGTAGCGTCGTCCACCAGGTTCATCAGGCAGCCGCGCGGTCCCCGTCCTTCCAGCCATTCGTGGAAACTTCCGTCCAACTGCACCAGCTCGCCGAAGTGTTCCCGTCGTGCTCTCCTTTGCCGATGCTCCCGTACTTTTCGTTCGCGGCTCCACAAACCCTCCGCCAGCATCCAGCGCCGCACTGTGGTGGCCGACAGCTCGATCTGATCTTCGCTGGCCAGGTGCTCGGCCGCCAACGTCGGCCCGAACCTCGCGCCCACTTCACCGGAATACTTCTGCCGGATCAGCCGCACCACCTTCGTGCGGATCTTCCTGCACTTGGCGCGATTGGAACTTCGCCCTGCGCTGCGATGCACTAATCCAGTGGCCCCTTTGCTCTGATAGCGCTTCCACAGCCGCTTGGCTTGCCGGTAGCTCACCTCCATTCGTTCCGCCGCTTGGACTAACGTCCAAGCCTGGCGCTTTACCTGCGCCAGGACCGCTGCTCGCCTCAACTCCCGCTCGCTCATCCCTGTTCGCCCCAATCCTGCCTCCCTTAGAGGCCTTCGGTTTAGGGGACATTTCTAATGAACGCTTATGGGGACATTATCAAAAACGCGCAACAGTGTCACTTAGGCAACTTCAGGTTGGCGATGATAGAACGCGACATTCGAAGTGACGGCCCGCCGGCTATTTGACGCTGCAACGCGGTGCTTGACACAGCTCTGCTTAACTGGCAGGATCACGAGATGCAGAGCTTGTCGGTGCGACCCAAACGGTGGTCGGTGGGCGGTACGACTGTTCTTGTGCTGGCCGGTCTGGTGCCGCTCGCGTCGGCCATCGCGCAGACCAACGCCCCGCGCCCGACAGTCTGGGATGGTGTGTATACGGAGGCTCAGGCTGCCCGCGGTTTAACGGCCTTCGGGCCTAGCTGCGGGGGTTGTCATGCGCTCACGCCCGAAGGAAAGGCGCCGCTGGTGGGTGATGCGTTCTGGAAGAGTTTCGCGCAAAAGAACGTTGGGGATGTGATCGAGTTCGTCAGCTCTTACATGCCGAACGGGAACCCGGGTTCCCTGGCGGAGCCCACTTATCGGGATATCGTCGCGCTCATGCTGAAATCCAACGGCTTTCCCGCGGGGCAAAGCGAGCTCGGGCGCGATACTGCGGCGAATGTGCAGATTGTCCAGAAGGACGGACGCACAGAGCTCCCGGCTAACGCGTTGGTTCGCGTGGTGGGTTGTTTAAGTAAGAGCGGATCCGACTGGGTTGTTACGAGCGCGACTTCGCCGGAGCGGGCGGAGCGGGCTGCGACGGTGGAGGAAGATGCGGCAAGACCGCTTGGCAAACGTACGATGACGCTCAAGTTCGTGGTGACCCATCTGGACGCTTTGGCCGGTTCGCGCGTGGCGGTGAATGGGCTCCTGATCGGGGACGGCGGAGTGGATGGCATCAACGTGACGACGGTGAGCCGGGTGGCGCAAAAGTGCCCCTGATTGAGAACTGGGCTCAGCGATTCGTGTCCTGGGTAGGCAGCCAGCTCCCAGCCTGTTGGGAGATTCGACGGCCGAGTACCCGAAAACGTCAAGGAGCTTGCTAGAACGGGCGTAAGCCCGCGCTCAGCTCCGCCAGTTCTGGCGGCGGGAATTCGATACCGTCATACCCCGGGAATCCACCGAAGCGCAAGGCGTGCCGCAGATACTCCACGAAATGAAAGTCATGGCACGCAAACTCAAGGATTGCATCGGCTGCCGGGTTGGACACCTCGATCTGATACGGGTCGCCGCCGCTGGTCTCCGCCTTCATTAGCGCATCAGGGGCGATGAGGATTCCTTTCTTCCCCTTCTGGCGGCCCCCGAGCACGTTTTCCAACGCCGTTTCGATAGGAAAGACGACCAAGGGATCGGTGCACAGCGGCGGCTTGGCGGGGAGAGCTGCGGATGTTTCCCCATCCAGTCGACAGCCCCTACGATTTCGTAAAAGGCGCGAAGCGAGAGGGGCAATGTACCCGCGGCTTTCTCCAGTTGGCGAATCTGGCTGTCCACGCTGAGCCTGGGCGGCGCGTGCAAGGGCCCGTCGCTCTTGCTGAAACCCAGTTGGGTAAGGCGGCCGCTCACCGTCCGGACGTTGGCCTCGACGCGGCCCATCGTCTCATAGGCCACCGCCAAAGCATCGGCGGCGTGGGGATCCTCGCGCACAGCGTCTCCCAACGCGAGCAGGTCGCGCCAGACCTCTTGGTGCTCTCCGGCGAGATAGCGGTCGAGCAGCGGCAAGCTTCCACGGTTGTGCTCGCGCAGCACGCCGAGACGGCCTTGAATCGCGAGAGGCAGCTCCCTTTCGAAGACACCTGTCCGTTTCCCGAACGCTTTGAGGATCGCGGCGTAGGCCTTGCCTGCTGGACCCTTACGGGTCGCTTTGCTCCCGGGTTCCTCTATGCCCGCCGCTGCTCTCCGCTTCTTCGCGCGGGCCGCGAACGCGGGCGCCAACTCCTTCAATCGGTCTGGGCGAATGTCCTCGGGATGGAGAATGTATGCCTCATTGCTGACCATTCCGTCCCAGGCCCAGATCTTGGTGCCGTCACGGAAGGCTCCCGCGGGACCGTCATCGCAATGCAAGAACATCTCGGAATTGAAGCGCAACTCGGCGGGCCGCTCCAGAAGACGACGGCCCCCTCAAACACCCAGCACAAGCCGACGTTTCGAGCCAGTTCCCAGGCTGCCGCAATCGCCGGAGGGATTTCGCCCCCGCTCGCACGCACCGAATTCCTCATCCTCCGCCATTTTCGCGAAGGTGTAAGGAGACTGGAGACTGTGGTTCAGACAGAAACCCCACCCACACGACGGAAGCATAGCGTCGTAATAACGATTTTCCAGACGGTTGATCTCGTCGTCCTTGTCGTATCCGCCAAACAAGGGAAGCACCTTGCTCTGCCATTCGGCGTACCGCGGGTGGTCTTTGCGCGAGCCCTGCGAGAAGAGTTCGTCTAGGCCGCGGAGCACGAGGCGGTGGTGAGTTATACCGGCGCTTTGCTGCGTCCTGTGCCGCCCTGCCGCTTGGGTGAGTTGGCCCCAGTCCAATCCAGACTTATCGCAGAGCTCGGAGCGCAGACTGTCCAAGAGCAAACGGCCCTCACGGCGACTGGACTTGTCTTCTACAAAAGCTTGCCACAATCTTTCACGGGCCGATTCCAACAACTTCACCGCCCATCCGGCCCTTTCCGGAGAGTCGAACCAGAAGAAATAACGGGGAGCGGGAAGCTTGTGAATCTCCGGATACCAGGCACGCAAGGCCGCCTCCGCATGCGGACGGTCGGACGGTTCCGTGGATAACAGATGCTGGAGCCAACGCGCTTGGATTTCAGTCAGCATAGAAGGGTTTACTCGTTCTATCGGAAGATCCCGCGGAATTCAGTACGCGCCGTTACCGGCTCTAGGGAGTTCGAGACGTGTACAGAATAGGTACTCAGCATCGACAGGCCCGCTGTTTTAGCCGGGAGCTTGGACGCAGCCAAACGGGTTTTACGGGTTCGACCACAATCCTGTTTAGGCCGCGAAGTTCGAAACGTGTCCAGCGTGAGGACCCCGCGCTGACGCGCTGGGGCGGCCGCTTACTGCCAGTTGAGAGATTTGGCAGTCCCATGCCGGGTCGCGGCGGGTGGAGATGGCAGCTCCGGCGGTCGAAATGAGTGCGTAAACAGTGTTTGGATTCGCCTCCGTCGAAATTACAACGGATGCCCACTATGGGTTCTAATCACTCAAGAGCTTGTCGTTTCGAACAATGAGGGTTTGGTTGATTGCAGCGAAACAAAAAAAGGCACGCGCTCATTTGAGGCGTGCCCTTTCTCATTAGATGCTTACTTAAATTTGTCTAAAGATCGACTCTGCCCGTGCTAGCGCCAAGCTTATCGATCTCCGCACCACCGACGTGCGCGATGGCTAGCAGCAAGTTGGCGGTTGGCGTGTCCTTCGCGACGATGTGCCGGTTGCCTTTCATCCTGCCGCTTGCGCCACCGACGAGGACTGCCGGCGGATTGTTGCGGTCGTGCGCGTTGCCGTTGCTCATGCCGCTGCCCCAGTAAAGCAGTGAGTTGTCGAGCAACGTGCCGTCGGCCTCTTTGGTGGCCTTCAGCTTGTCGAGGAACTCCGAGAACTTCACGATCTGGTATGTGGCGATCTTGGCGTACTTGGCGAGCTTCTCCGGATCGTTGCCATGATGCGAGATGGTGTGGTGCTGTTCGGGAATGCCGATGTGACCGTAGGCGCGGTCGCTGGCTTCATGACCGGTCATGAACGTGAAGACGCGGCTGATGTCGCCCTGATAGGCAAGGTGCATCAGGTTGTACGTCACCGTCATGTGATCGTCGAAGGCGTCCGGCAGGCCGATGGGAGCTTCCGGATTACCCGTGATGGTGTTGAGACGGCTTTCCATGCGCGCGAGCTGCTTTTCGACGTCGCGAATGTTGCCGAGATACTCGTCGAGGATGGCGCGATCGGGGGCTCCGAGCGAGCGCTTCAGTTTTGCAGTTTCCTCGGTCACCGAGTCGAGCAGGCTCTCCTTTTCCTTCAGGCGGGCGAAGCGGCGCTCAGTTGAATCTGTCTCGCCGAACATTCTCTCAAAGGTCACGCGCGGATTGATTCCGACCGGCAGTGGGCTCTCATCGTCGCGCCATGCCAGCGTGTTGAAGAACGTGCAGGCAAAGCCGTCGCAGGCTCCAACGGCGGTGCCCATGTCCTCGGTGCCGACTTCGATGGATCGCAGCGGAGTGTCGCCGCCGGCCTGATCGGCGATGAACTGGTCGACGGTTTTCTTGGATTCGATTTTTCCGAAAGAGTCGCCGCGCCCATCGCGACGGACGGCCGGCCCGACGCCGTTCAGGAACGCGGAGCTGGCTCCCAGGTGGACAGACTCGCCCCATGGCGCCTTCATCTTGCTGACCGTGACGAGCTGATTGCGGAAAGGCTCCAGCGGCTGCATCACCGGCTTGAAGGCGAAGTCGGCACCTTCCTTATCGGGATGCCAAGTGTCGGGCCATACGCCGCAAGGGAAATAGACCGCGCCGAAGCGGAACGGCGTTTTAGGCGCCGCGGAGAGCGCAGGAATCATCGCGTCCAGAAATGGCAACGCGACGGTGGCGCCCATGGCGCCCCGAACAAACGTCCGGCGCGAAAGATGCTTCTTAGTGATGATCATGGCTTCTCCTTATTTGCTGCTGCAATTTTAACAGTATCTTCTTTGAGAGGCACGCTGGCTACTGCGTCCGGTTCCAGCTTGGTGCGCATCTGGAAGGGCGCGCTCTCCACAATTCCCATCACGATGGAAGAGAGCCGGTAATCGTTCTGCGCGGCTTTCTTTACGATTCGGCGAACTACAGGCATATCGCTCGGCTCAAGGCCCCGGCCGAGCGCGTAGGTCAGCATCTTTTCGGTGACCACGGTGGTAAAGGCGTCGGGACGGCTCGCAATGGCCTGCCTAAGTTCCACGGGACCATTCACCTTTGAACCGTCCGCGAGTACACCCGCTACGTCGAGTGGCGCGTCATCGGCGCCTTTGTCGCGCCATCGGCCCACCGAATCAAAATTCTCAAGAGCGAATCCCGCGGGATCGATCACACGGTGGCAGCTCGCGCAGGTCGGATTCTTCCGGTGCAATTCCAATAGCGCGCGAACCGTTTTCGGGATGGCCGCCGCTTCCTTGGCGCTATCTTCGAGCGTGGGGACATTGGGAGGCGGAGCAGGCGGGGGTGTGTTGAGGAAAGTGCTCAATACGTACTTCCCGCGGTACACCGGCGAGGTTCTGGTTGCAACGGAAGTCATCGCCAGGATGCTGCCTTGCCCCAACAGACCGCGGCGGTTCGGATCGGCGATCTTCACCTTGCGGAAGCGCGGACCGTAGACACCAGCGATGCCATAGTGCCTGGCGAGGCGCTCATCGACGAACGTATAGTCGGCATTTAAGAGGTCAATCGTGCTCCGGTCGTTGCGCAAAACGTATTCAAAGAAGAGTTCGGTCTCCTTGCGGAATCCTTTACGCATGTTGTCGTCGAAATCCGGAAACAGCAAGATGTCGGGAACTACCTTGGATTCCAGGTTTCGAAGCTGCAGCCACTGTCCGGTGAAATTTTCGACCAGCGATTCGGTACGGTCGTCCGAGAGCATGCGGCGCACCTGAGAGGCAAATACTTCCGGGTCCCTTAGCTTCCCGGCTGCCGCCACATCCAACAGCTTTTCGTCGGGGATGCTGCTCCATAAGAAAAAGGACAAACGCGAGGCGAGTTCGATATCGCTTACCGGATGCGCGACGCCTGGGCGGGCGGCCGGTGGATCTTTCTCGATTCGGTATAGGAAATACGGGCTCGAAAGAACGCGGGCAACTCCAGCGCGAATCCCGTCGTCGAAATTGCCGCCGCTTTCGCGCGAGCGCTTATAAAAGGACATCGGCGCTTCGATGTCGGCGACGCTGACGGGACGCCGGAACGCCCGGCGCGCAAGGTTCGTCAGGATCTTATTCGCACAAGCAGTGTCGTCCGAACCTTTCGCCGCGGGATGACACACAAAGAGCCGTTCCCGGCTGGGCCCTTCACCGACGCCGCGCACATTATAAGGGCCGTCGATCGAAACGGTTCGCAGCTTCGGCAGGCCCGCGACGAAGTGGACTTCCTGGCTATCGCGGCGCGACGGCTCCCAGACGTCCTGCAACTGGAACGGGCGCTCCTTCCATGTGTAGCCGACATCGTGGGGACCGGCCGTGACTCGCACGCGTCCGGTCATTCGTTTATCGATAATTGGTTGCGCCGCGGCCAAATCGGCGCCCTGGATCTCGTGGTCCTTGGGGCCGCCAACAGGGGCTGAATACACTTCGACGCCATCCACAGTGATAACGAAGGTGTAGGGGAAGTCATTTCCTTCCACGCCGGCGTAGCCTTCCTGAACGCCGCGCACGAGCCGGCCCGACAGTTTATATTCGGCATCGGCTGGAAAGACGTGACGGACAACAGTGCCGCCCACTGTTCCAAGCGGCAGGCCGTCGATATATCCGTTCTGGCTGAATTCGCGGCTGATGGAATGCTCGACCGTCCCGGGCCTCACCTTGGGATCGCCGACGGCCATGGCGCTGACGCGCTGGGCGGCGGTCAAATATCCTTCCAGCAGCAGCGGCGACGTTTTGAGGGATGTTGCGATGTTATCGAATCCGAATTCGGCCCCATCGGTCGGGAGCAGGTCGGTCACGTCGATGTCGACCGCCAGCAGGTCGCGAATGGCGTTCGCATATTCGGCGCGATTCAGACGGTGGACTACGAAGCGGCCAGGAGTGTTGTGGCCTTCCCAGGCACGATCCAGCGACCCGGCAAGCCAGCCTGTAAAGCCCGCGTACTCCGCCTCCGTGGGTCGAGGCATCCCTTGAGGCGGCATCGCCCGCACGCTCAGTTTTCGGAGGACTCGCTCCCAGGTTCCAGCGTTGCTCAACAGGTCGTCGAAGTTCGCCGATTCGAGAATCACCGGACTGTCCGCCGGAAGGGGCGCGCGCTTGTTGTGGCAGGACACGCAATATTTATTCAGCATTGCGTGGTACTTGGTCTGCATCGGCGCTCGTGATGGCCGTGGGCGGCGTGGTCGCTGTCGCGCGGGCAGGCGTCGAAACCTGTCGTAACGGCGGTTCGGGGCGACTCCCGGTCTGCGCCAGGAGCGAGACACCTATCCCGAACAAGATGGGCGCGGACGTAATTACGACTTTTCTCGCCATACTTCCTAAAATTCTCATTGAACGTTTGCTACTGCGACGACCTTGGGAGCTTCCTTCTTAGGAGTGTCGTTCTTAGGGCCGTCCTTCTTTTCCTTGTCGTCGCTTACTTTTTTGTCTTTTTCCGGAAGCGGCGGAGGTTGCGGCGCGGGATCGTTGGGACCAAGATGCATCAGCTCCCGCAGTGCTGCGACGACGTCCGCCTTCGAATCCTGTTTCCGTTTGTAGATGTCCTGGTCCCCCATGTCGGCGGGATCCGGGCCTTTGGGTTTCTCGGCCAGAAGCAACGGCGTCAGATTGTCCTTATTAACTGCGTCTAGCTTCGCACCTGCGGCGACCAGCGCGCGAATCATCGGCACTTGCTGTTCCTGCACCGCCTGATGAAGCGGTGTGGAGCCATCGGGTGCCTTCACATTCGGATCGGCCCCGGCGGCCAGAAGAATCTTCATTGCTTCAAGCGGGTCGCGCGTGCCGTCCTCGCGGTAGACCGGAGCACCAATGCGAGTGAAGCCTGGTCCTCCCGCGATCGGGTGCACCGTTTCCACCTTTTAGAGCGGCCATCAGGGCTGTCTTGCCGGTGTTCCCGTTCAAGCCGCGTGCAGCAGGTTTGCCGTCCTTGCCCTTTACCTCGGCTGGACTGTAATCCACCTTCGCGCCCTTGGCCAGCATCAACTTGAGGAGCTCTATGTCGGCCGCGGTTGCAGCGCGGTAGAACGGCGAGCTGTTGATCGTAGCTCCGCAGCAGAGCGTGGTCGAATGCAAAGCGCCTACGAACGGTTTGTTCACATCCGCGCCGAGGTCGAGAAGCGACTTAACCAGCGCCAGGGATGTGAGCTTGTTGGGATGATTGGGTTGCAGCCGAGAGCCGTCGTGCGCGCGCATGTCGGTGGTGGCGTCGTGCATGTCCACAGCGAAGAATAAGGATCCGTCATTGGGGTCGGCGCCCAGATCGAGCAGCTCTTTGGCGAAATCGAAACGGTCGTTGACGATGGCGACTACAGTGGCGGTGGCGCCGTCGGCATTGGTCGCCTTCAGATCGGCGCCGCCCTGAATCAGGGCCTTCGCAACATCCTCGTGCCCGTTCCGAACCGCGAACATAAGAGCCGTGAAGCCGCCTGAGGGATGATCCTCATTCTTGCGCTCGGTAAGCGTGGAGACATGCCCCTTAAGATTAGGATCCGCGTGGGCCGCGAGAAGCTCCTTAACCACTTCGAGGTGACCTTCGGAGGACGCCCACATTAACGCGGTCTCTTCCTGAAACGGGTCCGTTGCATTTACGAACGAGCCATGAGAAATCAGCAGGCGGACCGCCTCCACGCGGCCTGTGCGCGCGGCGGCCATTAACGGCGTTTCGCCTTCTGCATGCCAGCGGGTCGGCTCGGCTCCGGCATCCAGCAGGGCCTTAATGATGTCGACATCACCGTTGCGGCTCGCCTGCAGAAGAGGAGTTACGCCGTAGTGGTTGGCTTCGTCAACCCGGCTCCCTGCGGCAAGAAGGGCCTTGGTCATTTCCACGTTAGAGTGATAGGCCGCCCATAAAAGTGCCGAGGAGCCGTCGTTGGCGGTGGCATTCACGTCCGCCTTTTCCTTGATCAAGTCGCGAACGGCGGCCAGTTCGTCGGCCCTAGCGGCATCCGCCACGGCGGTTAGATTGGGAGCTGCATGCAGGACGGGTTGCGAGGCGAATCCAAGCAGGAGGGGCAAGTAAAACCCTACTCGCCGCACGGATCTCGATATCGGTTTTGTCGTCAATTGCATCGCTACGCCTCCGTATCCACTCGCATAAATAAGATATATCGCTGTGACGAGCGGTGCAAGGGGCCCTTCGGGCGGATTGACTGCTCAGGGAGCAGAGATCCGAAAATGGCGTTCCGTGAAGCTCGATGCCGGTCAAAAGCGATTGTATACAGGCGTCTCTCGGATCGGTGCTAAGTGGTGGCGTTCGAGAAGCCGGTGTGCTGCATGCAGCCGAAACTCGGCCTCGGTCGAACTGGTCCTTTAGGCTTGGGAAGATCCCCAAGCGTCATGAAAGGCCGCCGGATCTCGCGGTTGCTCAAAACAGTGCGCCAATTTACCGTCGCGGATTTCGTACACGTGGGCTGTGCGGTAGTCCTTGGATGAACCTTCGCGCGTGAAACGATGCCGCGCCAATACTACCGCATGACGGTCGTTGGCGAGCACGTCCTCAACTTCCTCGTGAAAGGTCCCGGCTGACATTGTCATCGCTTTGGCGGCGAGGTCGTGCAGGCCCTTCCTTCCAACCCAAGCGCCGCTTATTCCGTTCCGTCCGGGGACGTTAAAAGTGAAATCACCTGTGCAGGCGGTTAAGTAGCCGTCAACGTCGCCGCGGCCGAAGGCGGCGTATGCATCTCGAATGATCTGCTCAAGAGGATGAGCCATGCGGAACCAATACTAACACTATGTCACGATAATTTGAGATAGAGAGGGAGAGAATATGCGTGTCTTCGTCACGGGTGCTACGGGCTTTATCGGTTCCGCTATCGTCCAGGAGCTCATTCATTCGGGTCATCAGGTGCTTGGTCTTACGCGCTCCGATGCGGGCGCACAGTCGCTGATTGCCGCCGGAGCGGAGGTGCATCGCGGTGATCTCGAAAACCTGGAATCGTTACGTAGCGGGGCCGCAGGTGCCGATGCTGTAATACACACTGCATTCAATCACGATTTTTCGAAATATGTAGCGAACTGTGAAAGCGATCGGCAGGTCATTAACGCCTTGGGTGACGCTCTTGCCGGATCAGGCCGGCTCCTTATTGTCAGCTCCGGGACTGGGATTGTGGACTCAAAGCCGGGGTTTCTCGCTACAGAAAACGATCCGCCGCCCAGTTCGAAGGAAGTTCCTCGTGCCGCGTCGGAAGAGGCGGCGGCTTCGGTCGCGGCTCGCGGCGTTCGTACGGCCATCGTGCGGCTTCCCCAGGTCCACGACACCGTGAAGCAGGGGCTGGTTAGTTATGCGATCCGTGTCGCACGCGAAAAGGGCGTTTCGGCCTACGCCGGCGAGGGGCTCAACCGGTGGCCCGCGGGTCATCGTCTCGATACGGCACGGCTGTACCGGCTGGCGCTAGAGAAGGCAGACACGGGCGAGAGGTTTCATGCGGTCGGGGAAGAGGGAGTGCCGATGCGAGATATCGCTGCGGCCATCGGTCGAGGCCTTAAGGTGCCCGTCGTCTCTCTCACATCCGAAGAGTCGTCCAAACATTTTGGCTGGCTGGGAGGATTTCTTGAACGGGATATCCCGGCCTCCAGCGCGCTTACGCGGGAACGGCTGGGATGGAATCCTACAGGGCCCGATCTGATTTCCGATCTCAACAATATGCGCTATTTACCAGATTGAAACCGGAATCCTGTATTATCGTGCCGTGGCCGTTCTGCTGGGTGGAGCTGTCTATGCTCAGGAGATCGACACGTCTCCGCATAAAATCCAATTCGTCACCGTGGACAAAGACGTGAAGCTCGAGGTCCTGGATTGGGGCGGTTCGGGCAGGCCGCTTGTGCTTTTGGCAGGCCTGGGAAATAACGCCCACATATTTGATTCCTTCGCTCCAGCTCTTACGCCCTCATACCACGTGTACGGCATTACGCGGCGCGGATTCGGCGCTTCCAGTGTTCCTACCTCGGGATATTCCTCGGATAGGCTTGGCGACGATGTGCTCGCTGTGCTCGATGCGCTAAAGCTGAATCGCCCGGTGCTTACGGGACATTCCGTTGCGGGTGAGGAGTTGAGTTCCATAGGCTCGCGGCACCCGGAAAGAGTCCCCGGTTTGATCTACCTCGAAGCCGGTTATGGATACGCGTTCTACGACTCCGCGCATGGAGATTTGAACATCGACCTGTTTGATCTTCTGAACAAGTTACCGCAGGTGTTGACTGCACGCGATGCGACGCAACTGATCGATGAACTGCTGACCACGAGCCTGCCACGATTCGAAGGGGACCTGCGGGAGCGGCAGAAAGACATGGCGGCTTCTCCGCCGCAAGCATTGCCGCGGGCGACAGCACCCAGTTCGCCACCAGTCACTTTGCCAGCGGCGCCAGTTCCCTCGTTTCGGGCAAACTACGCAATCATCACTGGCCAAAAGTATACCGATATCCGTGGCCCCGTCCTTGCCATTTATGCGTCTCCGCACAATCCAGGCCCGCCCGTGAGTGACGATCCTGCTGCGCTCGCCACGTATGAGGCTCGTGACAAGACGCGCGTGGATGCAATCGCGAGAGCATTCGAGATTGGCGTCCCATCCGCACGCGTGGTTCGATTGCCGCATGCGGATCACTTTGTTTTCCTGTCGAATCAGGCTGATGTGCTCCGGGAGATGAATGCTTTCATTGCCAATCTGCCAGCTCCGCAATAGCCGCGCCTTCAATGCACTTTGGCGAAAGTAATGCCGCGGACCGATGGTGAGAACACCCCTGGGCTTCTTTTTTGAGAGAATCGCAATTTGGCGGAAATAGGAATCCCTCTGCAGCGTCGATCCACCATGAATTTTGGGGAGGAAGCTGGCTGTGTGTCCTTCTTATCTCGCTGACTGCGCAATCTGCGCCGGTGGAGCAAACTCAGCCCGATGCGCCTCCGCCCGCGACTTTTCAAAGCCGCACCCAACTGGCTCAAATAAGGGTGATCGCGGAGGACAAAGATGGCAAGCCTGTCACCGATCTCCACAAGGAGGAGTTTCAGCTTATCGATAACGGCTTATCGCAGGATATTCGGCTGTTTCTGAATGAATCGGAACGGCTGAGTATCGAGCCCGCGCTGCTCCCGCCCGGCACATTCACGAACCGGGGCGAATCCCGGCCCGGCGGGCACAGCGGATATTCGGTGATCGTCCTCGATACGCTGTTTACCCTGCTTGCTGACGAGAACCAGGGCGGGAGCGGCGCCATCTGGGCCATTCAAAAGGCGGTGAAAGCTTTGCGTTCCCTGCCTCCGGGTGAGAACGTGGCGATTTACGCCACGGGATATAAGCTTTGGGTGGTTCGCGAATTCACGCAGGATCGCGAATCGCTGGAACAAAAACTGCGGAAATGGAAACCCGCGCAAGATGTCATTCCCGCCGAAAATAAATTCGATGTCCTGCGCCAGGAAATCGAGCAGATCGCCGGACATGTCGCCGCCATTCCCGGAAGAAAGAATTTAATTTGGGTCGCGTACCGGTTTCCGATCGCTCCGCCCGTGGTGCAAAAGCTCAAGACCGCGGATATCGCCGTTTATCCGGTGGATGCGCATGGTTCCGTAATCGAGGTGAAGAGCGCCAAAGAGCTCGCCAGCATGCCCCTGCGGGCGCTTGCCGCCGCGACTGGAGGCGTCGCCTATTTCGACCGCGACGATCTCGATGTGGCTATTCGCGAGGCCATTGATGATGGGCGATCCAATTACACGCTCGGATTTTATCCTACTGGCGATGACGATAGCGTTTCGCGAGCTCACCAAATCGCCGTCCGCATTACGCGCCCCGGCGTCACGCTGCGATACCGAAACATCTACCAAGCCGAGCCGCTGCGTAAGCCCGCGTCCGCCAAGGCGGCGGATCTGGTGCAAGCCATGTATAGTCCGGTGGACGCCTTGGCCATTCCTATCCAAGCCTCGGCTAAGCGAGTTGAAGATCAGACGAACCAAACTGGTGTGAGCCGAAATCGGGGGAATCAAACTCAGGTTAACGGCGAACGGCTGAGTTTCGACACCGCGCTCGACGTCACCAGCCTCGATTTGGCTCCGATCCAGAATCGTTGGGCCGGAAACCTTGAAGTCGTAGCCGTGTTCATGGCTGCCGATGGACGCACTGTAGGCGCTCGTCCCGCGCTTGATCAGACCGTGAAATTAAACCTTAGCCAGCCGACGTACGAGGCCGCGACGCAGCGAGGCGTTCTTTACCACAATGAGGTGAAAATCCCCGCCAACGCCGTGGAGTTCAAAATTCTCATCGCCAACATCGCAACCGGAAAAATCGGCACGGTCACAATCCCCCTGTCCGAAGTAGGACCAGCCGAATGATGCGCGGCTGATTCGGGTCTCCGGCTATGCTTGATGAGAATGCGGAATCTGTACGATGACGCGCGGCACTATGACGCGCTCTTCCCAGGCCCAAACGACCTGCCGTTTTATCAACGACAGATTGCGGCCTGTGGCGGACCCGTTCTTGAGTTGGCTTGTGGAACTGGACGACTCACCGTCCCGCTTGCCGCAGCTGGAGCGGATATTACCGGAATCGACAGTTCGCCTTCGATGTTGGAGGCGGCGCGCAACAGAGCAGGCCGGGATCAGGTTGAGGTTTCGTTTCAAAAAGGCGACATGCGAGACTATGATCTCGGTAGAAAATTCAAGTTGATCTTCATCTCAACGAATTCTTTTTCTCATCTACTGGAGCATGAAGAAATTGAGTCATGCCTTCGATGCACTCGGGATCACCTTGCACCGGAAGGAAGGTTTGTCATCGACATATTCACACCTTCGGCGCGGATGCTGGCGCGTGAAGGAAACGAGGTCTATCCGGTGGGCGAATACGACGATCCGGATGGGAAAGGCAGAATTGTCGTGACGGAAACCCATCGTTATGACGTGGCTGCACAGGTGAACCATTCCATCTGGCGTTACACGAACAGAGATACGCAGGAGAACTGGGAGATTCCGTTCAGTCTCCGAATGTTCTACCCGCAAGAGATCAACGCATTACTCCGCTATAACGGCTTCGCCATTGAGAACAAATTTGGATGGTATGACGAGCGCCCCTATGGGAACGCCTCACCTAAGCAATTGATCGTCAGCCGATGATGCGAAGTTCGAAAGTCTGGATGGCCGGCTAGCATTCCGGACGTTAAACTATGGCATGGCGCCGGTAATCGAAGACAACTCAAGGCGTGCTTTCTGTGGCCGTAGCGCCGTGCTGCTTGGGTTGTCATTTCTTCCCCGCGCCCGCGGGGCGACCTCACTCTTTACCCCGTTCGAATCCGCACGCCCGGTCCTGGATGCTTATGGCGCGGGCCTTTCGCGGGAGCTGGCCAATCCTACCCCTTCCAAGTGGAATGCCTGGAACCGGAAGAACGATCAGGCGATTCGCGCCCGCCTGGAGCGAGGCGACCTGGATACGCTGGTGAACTTTTTGCTTTTTGGTACATCGTTCACGGCGCAACCGCGGATTCATCTTCCGGACCTGGCCGGGCAGGCGCGTGACGGTGTCTTGAAGGCGCGGGTGGGTGACCTGGTGCGCGGGCTTTCGGCGCCCGGGAACAATGAACGGCTGGTCCTGCTGCGAAAGCTGGTTAGACGGAATGTCGCGGAGCTGGATTCAACAGAGGGACAAGACAAGGCGGGACGGTTCGTCCTGGAAAACCTGACCAGGGTCCTCAAAGAAAAGCAGACGTTCGCGGCGCGGTCGGCTGCGCAAGGAAGCTCGACGCTGGACGAACGGTCGGGATTATTCCGCGACCGGGGTGTGTCGCTGGATACGGGGATTCTGGCGGATTTCTCCATCGACATCGCGCTGCGGCGGTTGAAGGAGCGCGGCGGTCTGGTGGGCCGGCCACGCATGCGAGTGGGGGTGATCGGGCCAGGGCTGAACTTTATCGACAAAGACGAATCGTCGGCATTCGATTACCATCCGCTGCAGACGCTGCAGCCGTTCGCACTGGTGGATTCGTTAAGGCAACTCCAATTGAGGGATTCGTTAACTCTGACTGTGTTCGACATCAGCCCGCTAGTACTGGAGCACGTCGAGCGCGCGAGGCGGCAGGCGCAGAAGGGTATCGGCTACACGATTCAATTGCCGCAGGATGCTGGGCGCAGTTGGCCGGCAAGCCTCGAAGATTATTGGGGACACCTTGGCGCAAGCGTGGGAAAAGAGATCCCGCCGCTTGCGCCGCCTGCTATTTTTGCCGGGCTGCGCTCGCGTGCGGTGGAAATTCGACCGGAGGTTGTGGCCGCTTGCCAGGCGGAGGACCTGAATATCATTGCTCAGCGGCCCGACTTGAATGCAGAGAATCGGTTTGACCTGATTGTGGCCACCAACATCTTCGTCTACTATGGCGCGTTTGAGCAGGCTCTGGCGATGCAGAATGTGTCGTCGATGCTGAGGCCGGGCGGAATTCTTTTGGCCAACGACGAATTGCCTGTACTGCCTGCGAGTGGAATGGAAGTAGCCGGAGGGACGTCGATTTCGGATGGGGCGGCGGGGCGGGACGCCGTGGTTGCGTACCGGAAGAAGTAGGCCGGCAAAAAACGGGATGTTCGCGAACAGGGCGAACATCCCGATTTCGTGCTTACTACTGCTAGAAGCTCAAACGCATGACCAGCGTTCCAGATCGCGCACCCAGAGCGGCTCCACCGTTCTGAGCGGAGGTCGTCGACCCGGGCTGAGAATTCGGAGTGAAGTATGCCTGCATGACTCCGAATCCGTTGGTCAGATAACCGAGGGAGTTTCTGCTGAGGGCCACCGTGGTGTTGACGTTCGTAACCGGATTCGGAAGGAGGGTCCGGTTGAAGATGTTCACAAACTCGCCGCGGATCTGAAGCGTGAAGCGTTCAGTCAGCTTGAAATTCCGGGCGAAGTTCATGTTTTCCTGCGGATGACGCGGGCCACGGAAGTCGGTGTAGAGCACGGTGGACGAAGGACCGACCGAATTGACGGGTACGTTCTGCCAGGCGGCCGGGTTCAGCACCTGATCGTAGTACGGGTTGATCCCGTGGCTGTTGATGTCCTTCAAGTACAACGGTTGGCCGGGGACGCGAATTTCTTCGCCGGTTAGGAATGTACTGGTGCTGCTGGTTGGAGGCGTCAGCAAAGTGCCGCTCTGATAGTTCGCGAAGAAGCCGACCTGCCAATCCTTCACGATCGGATTGAGCCATTTTGCGTGAGCGTCCAGGTAGGAAAACCGTGGTGTTGTGTACGTGATATTAAAGGTGAGAATACGGGGCGGCAGGTTCTGAAGAGCCCACTGAGAACCAGTGGGGTTAAAGAAGTCCTGTGGATTCCCGCGAAGGAAGCTCTTTTCAAAGGTAAACGCACCGCTGGCCTGGAGCCCGTGCGACAAGCGCTTGGTCAACTTGGCTTGCAGCGAGTCATAGCGCTCATCCCCTGTCGGCGAGCCCGTGGGGGCAAGATTGGGGAACTGAGGATACGGACGCAGAGCCGTCTGGAGCGAAGCCGACGTCGGGAAAGTCGCGTAAGGCAGCAGTAAACCGCCATTGCCGATTCCCGCAGCGGCCATTTTGGCCATAACGGCAGGGCTACTTACCGGCTGGCTGAGTAACGCACGATCGCAATCGTTTCCGGGCGTGCAAACCAAGCCCGGCGCGCTGTAGTTGTAACCGGCAGGGCCCGTTCCGGCGTAGGGGTAGAGGCCGTACTTCGCATAGGTCGAAGCCGGAATCTGATTCAGGTAGCCCAAGGGGCCGGTACCGATGCCGCCGATGGGAACCCAAACCTGACGATTGGCAACGAAGGACGCCTCCACCACCAGGTTGCCCGTAATTTCGCGTTGTAAGCCGATGCTGTACTGGTTCTGGCGCGGCGGGCGATTGTAATTGTTGTCATACATGGACGGCGCGCCCGTCTGGGTGCCCAAGTTTGGATACACACCCGAGTTCGTCACGGGCCACACGGCGGGTTGAATGAAACCAGCCGATTGGGTATTCACGAAGGAGTTGATGCCCGCTGGAGAATTGATCGCGTTGGTGCTCACAATTCCACCAGCGGCGCCATCCGGCGTGAATTGGTAAACGATACCCCATCCGCCGCGCAATACCGTCTTTGAATTGATCTGATATGCAACGCCCACTCGGGGTCCAAGTGCGTATGGATAGGAGGGCCCATAGAAATCACAATTGCACGTGTTCGCAAACTGCGTCGCGCCAAGCCGGCCTCCCGCATTACTGTTGGGTACATCCGCGGCGAACTTTCCAAGCCGGCCGTAGGTTTCATTCGCCGCAGTACTGAAGTCGTAGCGAAGCCCGTAATCCACTGTGAGTCTTCGTGTAACCTTCCAGGTGTCCTGGAGAAAGAAAGCATATTGCGACTTGCCAATGCGGTAGTCGATTTGAGGGGTCTGGGATGTCGAAGTGTAGTCTCCGAGGAGGAAATTCGCATACCCGAAGCCTTGTGTGAAACCGTTTAGACTGCTGACCGGCGTGAAGGGCTGAGCGGTAGCTCCGTAGTTGAACGGAGGCAGTTGGTTGGCGGTTGCCGTCAGGGTGACACCGGCGAAGTTCGCGAACAGGTTGCCCTGGTAACTTACCTCGGCGCCGGCTTTATAGGTATGGTTGCCCCGGACGTAGGTAAGAGTTCCGTTGAACGCCGGACGAGTTTCACGGTTGAAGGTCTGGATTTGCCCCGAGGTGCCGATGGTTTGCATGCCACCCGCGCCGTTACACACGTTCGAGCCGAAAGTACTGGCACACAATCCGGCGACGGAGGGGAACTGGCGATGGATCAGGAAGCCCGACAAACCGAAGTCCGACGGGTTAAAGGTCAAAAACGGCGCTTGATCGCCGAAGTTGGTCCGCCCGAAACCCACGCCCAAGTGCAACAGCATGGTTGGCGTGAGGGTCCGGTCGTAATTCAGGCGGTATGTGGTGCCGTAAATGAACGTGCCACGGTATTGGCCGATCTCTTCAGGAAGGCCATCCGCATTGCCGAACGGAAAAGCGATTTGCGACTCCGTTGATGTCTTGGAATAGTAGAAGGAAAGCTTGTCGTTCGCGGTCAGCAAATGATCCAGCTTCAGCGCCGGGATGGAGGAGTCGCGATGACCCAGAATCGAACCGGTCGCGTTGTTGGTGAGACTCGCGGTGGTCGCAGTCGGAAGAAGGGCCTGAATCTTCAGCGCCGTCGGGTCGAGCCGCGTCAGGGGAATCTGGTTGTTGGGGAACGGATTGGCGAACCCGAGGCCGTTGGTTGCCACGCCGCGCGTCAAAGGATCGTAGATTTCATTCGCGTAGATCGGCCGGCCCAGCGGATCGACCACCGCTGTGGGTACGCCCAAGGGAGTGGATTGAATTCCGTTCTGCGCGCACAAGCTGCAGGTTCCGTTGGCGGAAATCGCGGAGAAGTCGCCGGTGCGATAGGCAACCGTTGGAACTGTTAGCGGGAAAGAGTACAGATTGTTTTCTTTGTAGATCTCTTCGTTAAAGAAGAAAAAGGTCTTGTTGCGCCCGTTGTAAACTTTGGGAATCCAGATTGGTCCGCCAAAGGTGCCGCCGAAGTCATTGCGCCGATTTCTGGGCCGGTACTTTCCTCCGTCGCCGCCCGTTGGGCTGCCGGGGCCGCCGCTGATGGTGAAGGGCAGGCCTGCGTTCAGGTCTTCGTTCACAAAATAATCGTAGGCGGTTCCATGAAATGCGTTGGTGCCGGATTTCATGGTCATGTTCAGCACGGCCGCGCCGGCTGTACCGAATTCAGCCGCGTAATTGCTCGTTTGGATCGCGACTTCCTGAATCGCGTCGGCGCTGGGCTGGTTCTCCTGCACCGCGTAGCCGGTGGGCAGGTGGTTGGTGGAGTCGAGACCTTCGATGCGGAACGATTCCGTTGTGTAGGCAAAGCCGCCAAGTCCGTTGATGACCATCTGACTGTTGGCCGTGTAGTTGCCGACGCCCGGAATGAGCTGGAGCATATTAAACGGATTTCGCACTCCTGAGCTGCCCGAGTTCGATGTGCCTACTCCGAGGATGGGGAGGTTGTCCAGAGACGATACGGTAATGTTGGTGGCCAGGTCGCCCGACTCCGTCTTTAATAAGGTGCCTTCCGCGTTGACCGTGACAGAATCGGTCGCCGCGCCGACTTCGAGTCTTACGTCGATGGGCAGAGTGGTTGCGGCCGCAATCGTCAGACCCGTGCGATTGAAAGTTTTGAACCCGCTTACCTTTACCGTTACGCTGTAGGGACCGGGGGGCAATTGGGTTACGGTGTAGTTACCCGTACCCGTTGACTGGGAAGGATAAACGAAGCCTGTGTCGGCGTTCCTAACCTCTATGCTTGCGCCAGCGACCACAGCACCCGCTGGATCAGTGACTACGCCGGTGATCGTACCGTTGCTGGTTTGGGCTACTGCGAGGAAGGCAACGACGAAAAGGCAAAAAAGCAGCGCGATTACGCGAGTCTTCATGGACACACTTCTCCCTTTCAATTTGTGAACCTGTACCCCGAAGGGTAAAAATCAGGAGCTAATTCGAAACGAGACGTTCCAACCCAACCAACGCTCTGCGGCAGTATAAGCCGGATGGCATAGAAAGTCGATACAGCGGTGCTGATATTCACTATCAATGCTAGTGATAGTTAAAAATAGTCCAACGGCACCAACAGGGTAGCGGGGCTCGGTTAGGGAATTGTTCCCTGCGCTGCATGCAGGCATGTAGCTAACATGGTTACTCGTATTTGTTGGCGTGACACTTCTGGCAATTGCTGTCGGCGGCGAAGGATGTGGCGCCCACGGCATGGCAGGTCGCGCACGAAGTATAGGTAGCTTCGGCAACGCGGTGGTTTGCTTTCTTGTAATTGATAGGATCGCGAGATTTGGTGAAAATTTTCGGGTGACAGGTGTCACACTGATTTTTTACACGCTCGTAGTGCTTGCGATGCGTGAAGGTGACGTTGCCGTTCTTGGCTTCAAACAGAATCGTTTCAGGTGGCGCGAGGGCGGCCGGGAACTGCTTAATAACAACCTTATTATTGGGCGGTGGCGCCGGCGGTGCCATTGGAGCCGCGGTTGATACCTGTTGTGGCGATTCCTGTTGCGGAGACTTGGCGCAGGATGCCAGAAGAAGACAAGCTCCCAGTGCGAGGAGCGGGTGACGGGGCATGATCATAGTTTAACTTTGACCTGGCGATCTGAGTATCCAGCTTACGGGTCAACCGCGGCCAGAGCGATTCGGGATCGTCGTCGAATACAGTTGCGGCTACACCCCGCTCTACGTGCCATGCTCCCGCGTCGACCTCAGCTTCGAGTTGTCCCGCGCCCCAACCTGCATACCCGGCGAAGACCCGGATATCCATTTTGTCGGCCAGAGCTTTACGAAGTAGCTTGGTGGTGCCGACCGAATAAACGCCTGGAACCAGTTCGCCGGCGTCTTCTAATTTCGTTTTGGCATGCAGAAGAGCAAGAACCCTCTTGGTTTGAACCGGTCCGCCCTGGTAGGCAAGGTCGCTGTTGCCGCGTGCCTCCGGGTATTCCTTGAGGGCTTGCGATACGGGGGTTTCGCTGGGGCGATTGAGAATCACACCGCCCGCGCCCTCGTCCTCGTCGTAACTCAGAAGCAAGATGACGGTGTGCTCGAAGTTGGGATCGTGAAGATCCTTGTCCGCAATAAGAATCCGTCCTGGCGCGAGATCAACGTCCACTTGCGCGGCAGCGGCAAGCGGTAACAGCAGGATCAGGCCGAGCATCGCGCCACGATCCGGATTGCGCATTAAAACTACTCCTCTTCTTCCACCTCGCCCGACCGTGCGGCCTTCGCCGCCGCAATAATTTTGTCGGCCTGCAGGCCTGGGACGAAATCGTAGTGGTCGAATTCCATACTAAACGAAGCGCGGCCCTGAGTCATTGACGTTAGGTCGTTCTGGTAACTCAGCATTTCAGACATGGGCGCCTGGGCTCGTATGAATTGGGTTGCGCCTTTGGTCTCCATACCGGAAATACGGCCGCGGCGACCGTTCATGTCGCCCATCAGATCCCCTGCGTATTCGACGGGCGCCTGGACCTCCACGTTCATGATTGGCTCCAACAGTGCCGGCTTGGCTTGCTCCATGGCAGCTTTGAAGGCTTTGCGCGCAGCCAGCTTGAACGACATTTCCGAGGAATCGACGTCATGATAGGAGCCATCGTAAACGACTACTTTGAAGTCGACGACAGGGAAGCCGGCGAGGTAGCCGCGTTCCGCAGTTTCGATGATGCCCTTCTCAATGGCGGGAATGAAGTTTCGGGGGATAGCTCCGCCGAATACTTCGTTGCCGAATTCGAACTTGCCGCCGCGGGGCAGGGGCTCGATGCGAATCCAGCAATCGCCGAACTGGCCATGGCCGCCGGTCTGTTTCTTGTGACGGCCCTGAACCTCGGCTCTTCCGCGAACGGTCTCGCGATAAGGAATTTTGGGAGCGTGCAACTCGACGTCCACGCTGTAGCGTTTCTTCAAACGGCTGGTGATGATTTCGACGTGTTGCTGGCCGGTACCTGCAAGCAGAAATTCCTTGGTCTGCGGATCGCGGTAGAAGCGCAGCAAGAGATCTTCTTCCAGAATTTTGTGAACGGCGTTGCCCATGCGATCTTCGTCGTTTCGGGTCTTGGCGGAGACGGCGTAGGCGATGGAAGGCTCGGGGAGCTGGACCTTGGGATAGGCAATCAACGATCCCTTGTCGTCCAGAGTGTCTCCGGTGAGGGACTCTTTGAGCTTGGCGACGCCGCCGATGTCGCCCGCATGAAGTTCGCCCACGGGTTGGATGGTCTTCCCGAACAAACTTCCGATGTGAGCGAGGCGTTCGGTGCCGCCCGTACGCGCGTTGATGAGGTTGGCGTCGTTCCTGACAATTCCGGATACGACCTTAAAGTAAGACACGCGGCCTGAGAACGGATCGGCCACGGTTTTGAAGACGTAGACGGAGACAGGCTCAGTATCTTTCTCTGGGCGCTCTACTTCTTTTCCGTTGAGAGTTCCTTTCCACGGCAGATGCTCGTCGGGCTTGGGGAAGTCTTCGAGCGCGAAGTTGAGAATCAGGTCGCTGGCGATATTGTGGAGACCGGAAGCGCACATCACGGGGAAGATGCGGCGGTCGCGGACTCCGTCATGCAGGCCTTCCAGAATGTGTTCCAGCGGGAGCGTGCCGTTGGCAAAGAATTCTTCCAGATAATCGTCGCGGCCTTCGGCCAGCATTTCGACCAGTGTTTCGTGGGCGGCTTTGGCTTCTTCGGCCATGTCGGCGGGGATGGCGATTTCACGGCCTTTGCCGTCTCCATCGGGTGCGTAGGCGTGCGCCTTCATTCTTACTAGATCAACGACGCCGCGAAATTCCTTCTCAGAGCCGATAGGAAGGTGAATAGGGACGCAGGTGCGGCCCAGCACGGACTGTACGCTTTCCAAAGCCCGCTGGAAACTCGATCGCTCGCGATCAAGCCGGTTGATGACGATGGCGCGGGGCAATTCAAACTCTTCGGCGAAGCTCCATACCTTTTCGGTTTGCACTTCGACGCCCGCGACGCCGTCCACCGTCACCAGGACCGCGTCGGCAGCCACCAGCACGGACTTCGCGTCGTTAATAAAAATATTGAAGCCTGGAGTGTCGATCAGATTGATTTTCCGCTTGGCCCATTCGGCGGTCGCTACAGCGGATGAAATGGTGATTTTCCGCCCTATCTCTTCTTCGTCAAAATCCGTTATCGTACTACCTTCGTCTACGCGGGTGAGGCGGTTGGTGGCCCCAGCGGTGTAGAGCAGACCTGCTACCAAAGACGTTTTGCCGGATCTTCCGTGGCCTACCACGGCTACATTCCGGATATCGCCTGTTTCGTAAACTCTCACTTGATATATGCTCCTTGGCCCGGAAATAAGGACGAAGGGATCTTATCATATTGTGACGGGTCGATTACGAATTTTTACGGCGGTGGCACATCGAGACTTCTCCACGCCTGTTGACGTGTCAACTCACATGACCTCGCAACAATATCTCACTTCCCTTTGAACGACTTCCCATTTCGACTTGCCCTCGTTTTGGCGCACTCTGGGTTATTTTCTAGGCAAGGAGATCGATCGCTCTTCCATTGGGGAGGTCGGTTCACCAGGAGCGATGCCTAGGCAACTTCGCGAGGGTTTGAGTACAGTGGACGCAAGGCTAGAGCGATATCGGGCTCCCGCGCCGTAGCGGGTGAACAAGACGGCCTCTGCCGCTGGGGGTAAATTTCAGCGGATCGAGGGCCCTTTAAATACGAAATTAACTAGCGCGCCTAGCCGTAGGCGCGCCGCTATTGAGACACGATCAACTTGGTCGCGTTGGCGGTAATGCCGTTCTGCGTGATTACAACCGGCAGGCTACCTGATTTGGCGGTGCCCGGGACGGTGAAGTTGATCTGATAGAGGCCGACTCCTCCAGGGGTCAGGCCGGCGAAAGAGATCGGGGCGGTCTGGCCGTCGATAGTGACCTGCGGCGCGTTGGAGACATTCGCCAGAGGATTGGACGGCGCCGGATTTCCAGAGGCTACCGTCTGCGAGGTTGCGCCCATGCCTACCAGGTAGATGGTCAGCGGCTCATTTGGTTTCGCCGGATGCCCTGCGTCGACCAAGGTGAAGTTTGCGTGCTGCGCCACGATGGTGCCATCGGCTAGGGAGACTGTGCCGGGAACGGCTGGCACCAGGTCGACGTCCTGAGGGACGGTGTACTGCCCATTCGCGACCAACAGCGCGGAATAAGTAGTGTTGGCAGAGAGCTCAGAAGGTACCTGTACGACCAACTGATTCTTGCTCACGTAAAAGAATGGCGCGTTGACTCCACCAATTAGTGTTTCGATGCCATCGAGCACGGTGGGAAGAGGCACTTTGGAAGGGCTGTCCGGCGACGGGGCGAGATTGTCGCCGTATACCTGCGTGACGGTCCCAGGAGCCAGCGGCGCGCCCACCAGCGGGTTGAGGTTATTCAGCAATCCTCCGGTAACAAACGAGGGCGCTGGGCTGGCATTGGGGTTCACGTCGCCGGAGAGCTGCATTTCGGCGGGATTTAGCGAGCCCGAAGTTGCGTCGAGCGTGACGGTCATTTCTGAGGTCGCCGCGCCAGGCTGCCACGTTCCGGCGTAATAGCCCGATTGGTCGCCCTGGAGAGAAAGAGGCGGGTCACCATTAGAGAAGGATGCGACCACGGCTGCATTGGTCAGAGCATTGCCGCAGTTGTCTGAGACTTGCGCCGACAGTGAAGCAGGGAAGCCCGCGGGGAGGGAGAAGCTGTTGACCAGTCCTGTCTCCACGAACGCTACACCGGAAGGCGTGCATGATGCAGCAGCGGCGCGGCTCTCAAAGGTCGTCACCGTGCCCGCGGGTTTCACGATCATGGTGATGCCAACTGTTCGGACTACAGCGCCGCTGGCGATGTTCACTTCCCCGGTATAGATGTTGGAACTCAACGCTCCGGGATTCACACTGACCGTCAGCTGTGCGGGGTTGGCCTGCGAGGTTGTGGAGGAAGCGGAGGTCGCCGTCAACCAGGAGCCTCCGTCGTCGGTGGACGTCGCGACGGAGAATGCCACGGGGCTGTCGCTATCTGTGTTCACGGTGACCTGCTGCGCTGCGGACGCGGTTCCACCCGACGTGCTGATGAAGAGAAGGCCGGCCGGGTCGGGGTCCGGGATCGGCGCGGAGCCCGTGGGAGCAACGTCGATGACGGCCACGGCGAATACGGGGGAGCCCTGCGACTGCGAATCGGAAACCCGGATCAGCGCGGATTTGGCTCCTGGCGAACTGGAGGCCGCCGCGGTCGCCTGAATAGTGAACGAGGACGGCGTTGTCGTAGAGGAGGTTCCCTGCGCATTGGTTATGGTGACGAAGTTCGCGCCACGTATCGCCTGGGCGGTCCAGTTCACCACGGTTCCCGGGTCGCCCACGTTGCGCACGAAGATTTGTTGAGAGCGCGAACTTTGGCTGCCTTGAATGGTGGCGATGCGAACACCGCTAGTCAACACGGAGATGGCCGGACCCTGACCGAGAACCGTCAACGTGACCGGCACATCGAATTGGCCGATGGGCGTTACGACATGGATCGCGTCGCGGTGGGCTCCGAGGGTCAGGCCCTGGCTGTTGACGATCACCTTCACGAACACAGGAGCGTTTTGCAGAACGCTTTGGGCCGAGGGAGTGACGGAAGTGATCCACTGGCTGTTCCCGGTGACGCTCAGGGTGATGGGGACAGGTCCGCCGCCGCCGGTGTTACGCAGGATGAAGGTTTGCTGCTGCGTGGACGGATTCGCGAGATGCGCGCGGAAGCGGAGAAGGCTCGGAGTAAGACTCAATTTCGGCGCTGCAGCGGTGACCGTGTAGGTCACTGCGACGTTGGTGATGAGACCTGGGCCGATTCGAATGCGCCCGGTGTAGGAGCCCGCGGGAAGCGAATTAGCCAGGATGCTGACATGCAAAGCTCCGGGCGTGGTGCCCTTGAGAGGTGTGACCTGGAGCCAGCCAGGTGCTGGTCCTCCATTGCCGTCGTCAACCTGGGCGGTAAAGGCGCCGGGCGCGCCGGTACTGGAAATCACTACGTTTTGCCCACCGGGCACGTCGCCGCCGGAGGGTCCGGAGAACTGCAACGAAAGCGGTGAGACAACGAAAGATTGAGTTGCTGCGCCTATGGTGAGTTGGAAGGTTTTGGTGCCGGAATTGTTATTCGCGTCCACTACCTGAACGGTGAACGAATAAGCGCCGGGAGTGGTCGGCGTTCCTGCGAGGAGGCCGGATTTGGCCAGGGTGATGCCGGGGGGCAAAGGGTTGGCTGTGACAGTAGGAAGCACGAAGAAGTTGTATGGGGCCTGCCCGCCCGTCGCGGCGATGGTCTGGGAATAGGCGACGCCCGGAAGCCCAGAGGGAAGCGATGTGGTGGTGATGGTGGGCAGAGTCGCGATGGTCAGCATGTACTGAGCGGAAGCGAAGTGCTTCACCGCGTCGGTAACGTCGACTTCTATGGGAAACGTGCCTGCCTGGGAAGGAGTGCCCGAGATGTTTCCGCCTGACGTGATCGTGATTCCGGCGGGGAAACCCGAACCTGTAAAGGTGAAAGGAGGTGTGCCACCCACCGCGGAAATCGCCTGAAAGTAACTATGCCCAACGCTGCCGGTAATGATGGACGGGGTCACGATGGTGAGCGAAGTGAGGATAGTCAACGGAAAGGATCGCGAGCCCTGGCCGCCTTCACTATCGTTGACAAATACGACTACGGTATACATTCCGTCGGTGGTGGGAACGCCGCTGATAGCCCCGCCGCTGGTGATCATCAGTCCGGCGGGGAGACCGGAAGCGGTGAAGGTGTAGGGAAGCGAACCTCCGGTGGCGGCGACGTTTTGCAGATAATTCTGGCCCACGCCTCCGGCCACAAGCGAAGTGGTGGTGATGGTGGGGCCGGAGGAAGCGCTCGAGTTGATGGTGAGCGAAAACGTCTTGATCGCGGTCACTGTCGAGGGGCCGGAATTGATCGAGCCGGAATTCTGATCCGCGCGAACTGAGAAGGTGTAGGTACCGCTTGCGGTTGGTGTACCGGACAAGACGCCAGTGGAGGCATTGATCGACAAGCCAGGTGGTGCCGCAGAAATTCCCCAGAAGGGCCCGCTAGGCCCATCCGAGTATTGGAACTGAATCGAGTAGACGGTGTTGAGGGCCCCTGGGGGCAGAGGCGAACTGGTGGTGATCTGCGGGACGCCAATGGAGAAGGCCTTCGAGCCGGTGGAAGTTGTACCCCCGCCAGTAGAGGCAACGAAAACTGTGAAATTGTAGGTACCCACGGCGTTGAGCGATCCCGAAATCAGGCCGCCTTGGGAAAGGCTGAGGCCCGGGGGCAGATTGCCCGAGCTGAGCGAATAGACATAACCCCCCGGCCCGCCCGTGCTAGTCAGTTGAACGGAGTAAGCACTGTTCAGCGAGCCGTATGGGAGCGGGGATGAAGTGGTGATGGTGACCTGCGCCGAGGCGGGCAGTGCCGCGAAAATCAGAAACGCGAGGGAACTTCCGAACCGCAAGGACATAGTAAGCCTCTTCGGATTCATTTGAGTTTTCGGGCGCGGAAGGGAAACTGCAGTTTACCGCAATGCGGACTGTTTGCGCTTCATGCGTTTGCGCGCCGCCGAATCGGTGGTCAGTTTTTCGGCCTGACCGTAGGCCGTCTGTGCTTCGGCTTTGTTGCCGCGCGCGCCTTCCAGATCACCGATCTGTTCCAGAACTTCGGGGTTCTGCGTGTCGGCGCCGGCCGCCTGACGCAGTTCTTTGAGGGCGTTGTCATTGTCGCCGGTCTTGGCCAGAAGGCGGGCCAGAGCCAGCCGCGCGGCGATATAGCCGGGCTTGTCGGCCAGCACCTTGCGATATTCCTCAATGGCTCCCGCGTTGTCACCGCTTGCGGCCAGCGTTTCGGCGAGGCTCAAGCGGGAGGGCAGGTAGTCGGGAGACTGGCTCAGATTTTCGCGCAGGAGGGTGATAGCTTCCGGCTGGCGAGTCTTGTCCGATGCCAGCAGGAGTGCCAGGTTGTGACGGGCGGGCAGCAGCTTTGCATTGCGCATGAGAGCGTCACGGTAGAACTGCTCGGCCTCGGAACGCTTGCCTTCGGAGGCTTTCAGTGTTCCCAGCGCGTTCAGAGGCTCGGCTGAATTGGGGGCCAGCATCAAGGCTTTCTTGTAAGACGTCTCAGCGTCTTTTCGGCGGTTCAGCCGCTGATAGACGAGGCCCAGGTTGTACGGGAGATAGCTGTACTGCGGGGTGAGGCGAATGGCATCCTGATAGGCTTTGATAGCGTTGCGGGTGTCGCCGGTTTCGACGTAAGCCAGCGCGAGGTTGTGCAGCGGGTAGGACCAATGCACGGCGCGTTTGGCAGCATCGCGGAAGGCGGGGATGGCCTGGTCAAATTTGGCCTGTTCCAGGTAGGCGATGCCGAGTGCGTTGTAGCCATAGGCCCCGCCCGGATCCAGGCGGACGGACTTTTCCAGGTAGTCGACGGCGTTGGGAAATTGCTTGTCGAACAGCAGCGTCCGGCCCTGAAAGAAATCCTGCCGGCCTTCGAGATAAAGCGACTCCTTGGTGAGCGTCCGGGCGGCTTCCATGTAGCTCTCGGCTTGTGCGAAATCCTGGCGCGTTTGCGGATTCTCGTCGCCCGCCAGGTAGCGCAGCAAAGTGTCCTGGCCGCGGTTTTCGAGCGCGATGCGGAGATTGTTGGAGGCCTCGCGGTACCGGTCGGGCGATAGCTCAGTCTGCAAAGGCTTCAGTGCGTCGAACGCGTTTGCGGTTTCGTTGGGGAGCAGGCGGCCGGCGGCAATGGCCTGGTTGTACTTGTCTAGTTGCGAGGCGGCTTGGGATGAGAGCGGCAGCTCTTGCTGTGCGGAAGCGGTAAATAGAGGACCGCCGTTGCGCGGGTCCTGAAGCCTCTTGAAGCGCGTGATTTGCATTCCAGGCTTCTTGACGTCGGACAGCATCATTTTGTTTTCGTAGGTGCCAAACTCGCGTGGATGCTGCTTATCCATGGTGGCGGTGGGAACCTGGTTGGAGACGTACTTGATCAACTCCGAGGCGTCCACGATGCCGTCTTTGTTGTCGTCGGCCTCGCCGTCCAGGCCTCTGACGACGAAGTAGCTGAAGACGCCATGGCCTCCGCCGAATTGCGGGCCTTCTTCGGAGAGTTCTTTGGGCCGGCTGGCCAGCAGGCCGAACATGTCACCGTCAATGTCCCCCAATTGCTGTACATCCGAGTTCACGGTGGTGCTCTTAATGGTGCCGATGGTGCCCGCCTTGCAGACGTCGACGAAAAGCAGCACGCGGCGCACTCTTTTTAGTTGTTCGGTAAAGAGGTCCGCGACTTCCTTCATGGGCAGGGCCGTGGAGGCGAGGTCCTGGGGATCGGAATCGTACGTAAGGATGTAGGCGCTCTTGCTGCCGGGGCTTTCCACGGTGCCATGTCCGGCAGCCATGATCACAATTGTGTCGTTCTTACCCGCGCGGCCTTTGAGGAATTCATTAAACGCCGACCGCACTGCCGCGGTGGTTGCCTTCTCGTCGGTCAGGGTCAGGACGTTTTGGGAAGGCAATCCGCCGCCGCGAGGGCTTTGCAGAAACTTGCTCAGCTCTGTGGCGTCAGCGTTGGCGAATTGAAGGTCGAGCTCTGGCTTTTTGTATTTCGAGATGCCGATCAGGAGCGCATAGGTATTGCCTCCCGCAGCGGGAGTAACAGCAGCGGCCGCAGCTGCTGTCCCGACTTGATCGCCCAGCTCGAAGATCTTACTCTTCACCCACACTGCTTCGGGCCATTGCTCCGCCAGCTTGCGATAGATTGCAAGAGCGTTGGAGGGCAGCTTGCGGTCTTCAAACAGGGTCGCCTCGGAAACCAGGGCTGCCTGATCTTTGGGATCGGCTACGAGAGCGGCGTCGAGCGGGGCAAGAAGGGCTTTGAGGTCCGCGGGCAACTGACCAGGGGGAACAGGCGTACCGTCGTCGCCACCGCGCGTCATCGTGACGCCGTAGTGCTGTTGGCTCGCTACCGCGACACGCAATGTTTGCGGAAGCGTGCAGGCACGGGCGGGGACATCGGTAATTTTGCCGGTCTTCACCTTGGGCTGCTTCGCGTCCATCCGCACTTCGCCGGAAGCGCTCAAGGTCTCAATGCTTTTGGAGGGGCAGAAGAGATAAGACGCAGGGTTCGCTTCGGTGCGGACCGAGTCGCCAGTGAAAAGAAGATCGCCTGCACGAAGAGCCAGAGGTGTTTCGGTGTCGGAGCGAAGGAGTTTTCCGCCGCCGGGGTTGAGCACCAGGCCGACGGGTTCTTCCTTCACGTCGGGTTTGGTGTCGGCGAGGCAGAGGGTGGCTGCGGCCAAAAGTAAAGTCAGCGCCTTACGCATGTACTGGTTCCTTCTCGACTGGCGCGGGCGCGAGCGAGGCTACGGTATAGAGGACAATGGGAACCGCTTTCCCTCTGACTGGCACAGCGCCCAGTTCCACGACCTCAATGCCGTCGCCGAGCATTTTTTCAGTGGCATCGCTCATGATGAGGCACGTGTGCTGTTCTTTATTCAAACTTTCCAAACGCGAAGCTAAATTCACCGTGTCTCCCAGGACCGTATACTCCATCTTTTCGGCAGAACCGATGTTGCCCACCACGACCAGGCCCGTGTGAATCCCTGTTCCGGTTTTGAACTGGCTGGGTGCGGTAACCATGCGAGTGGCGCAGTGAACCGCGCGGCGAGCGTGATCGCCGGGAACCGCGCCCTGGTCGTCATCAGAGAAAACCGCCAGAATACCGTCGCCGATGAACTTATTTACGTGGCCGCCATGGGCGACGATTATGGACACCATGGTGGTCATATATTCGTTAAGCAATTGAACCACGACCTCCGGCCCTTGCTCATCGCATACCTTTTCGGTGAAGGCGGTAAAGCCGCGAATATCGCTGAAGAGGATGGTTACAGAGAGACGGCGGCCGGAGAGCGAAATGTCATCGGCGCTATCGAGCGAAGTGGCGACCTGGCGCCCGACGAAGAGAGAGATGGCCTTGCGGAACAATGCCCCCCGCTGCTGGGTGGTGAAGAAGCGATAGGCTCCAGAGCCGACCGCGGGGAAAATGACGGCCAGCAGCATTTCCGAAGGCGAAAGAATCCAGCCACCCAGGAAGAGCATGTAGGTGAATACGGAGATAGCCACGGCCTCGATCAGCAGCAACACGGTGGTGAGCGATGGCCGGACTCCAAGCATGATCAGGACCGTGAGCACGGAGGCGAGGGAAAGCGAGAGGGTCTCCGCCCAGCCCGGGACGAGTCGCAGGAAGTTATGGTCGATCAGGGTGTGGACGACATTGGCGTGAACCTCGACCCCGGGTGTAAGCCATTTGGTCCCGCCGAAGAAGCTGAAGAAGGGAGTACTGTCGCGGTCGGCCAGGGAATCCGAGCCAAGCAGAACGATTTTGCCTTCCACCCACTTGCGAAGTTGTTCCTTATCTCCGCGGCCGGCGGCGGCGAGAAAATCCGCGAGAGAAACGATAGGGTAGGTATCGGGCGGACCCGCGTAGTTGATGGCTATGGTCCGATCCTTCACGGTGGGGATTTCGGTGCCTGCCAGCATCAGGCGGCCATCCTTGAACTGGAGGTCGCTACCGAAATATTTTTCTGCGATTTTCAGTGCGAACGAATGGCCGCGGTCGGCTTTGGGGTCGTCGGGCTTCGGTGCTTCCAGCAATTCCTGATAGCGAATGAAACCATCCTCGTCCACCGTTACATTGGGAAAGCCATCCAACCCCAGCGCCGCAGCCAGGATGTTAATAGGGAGCGCCTGCTCTCCTTTGCTGGTGGTTTGTTCGGTTGCGTACCCGACGATCACGGGCATAGCGGCCGTACTGACCGCGCCTGCAAGCATCGGATCGAAATCCGGTTCATATTTGGCCACGCCTGCGCCAAAGGCCAAGTCCATGGCCATTACCTTGGCGCCGGCATCGCTGGCTGCCTGAATCGCTTTCGCATAGTGAGGCTGCCAAAAAGATTCGAGTTCGGTGAAGGTATCTGAAGTCTTCTGGTCCAGCATCAGGATGACGATGTGGGAAACCGGCTGCTTGCCGCGCACGACGAACAGGGCGTCGCGGGCCTTCAGATGCAGTTGGTGGAATACGCGGACGCGGTCCGATAGACGGGCTGCCGCGGTACCGAGAACAACGATTAACGCGCAGATGGCCCAATGTCGCCAGCGCTTAGCCATGAAATTGAATTCTACTACGCCTGTCTTTTCTGCCGAAGCGGGGACACACTTCTTCCGCTTGCTATCTACTACAACGAAATATCGGCCGTCAGTGGATTTTTCGAGAGGGACCGGGCTCCGGGCGCCCATCCGGAAGCCCCTTTTTCTTCGTATCCCGATGTGGGTTCAAAGGACCCGCCAAGTACGTCGATTGCAAGCCCAACAGCCGATACAGTTATGGTGGACTCTTGCCGAAGTGCTAACCTGCAAGCTAGATCTTCGATGCTTTTTTTTCGAATGGGTGGGATGCCAAGGCTTTTGGCTGTTGCTATTTTGGGTTGGGCTTCCGTCGCTTGCGGACAAACTACACAGGGCCTGATCTCGGGCCGACTGCTTAACTCGGTCACGGGCGCGGCGATCGGCGGAGCTTCCGTGATCGCCATCGGCGCGGGTACCTCCGAGGCGCGGACGACCAGTGACGCATCGGGCTACTTCTACCTGCCGCTTCTTTCCCCGGCCACGTATCGCGTGCAGGTGACGCAGACGGGATACCAGACGCAGGAGATTCAGGAACTCACGCTTGCGGTGGCGGCCCGGCTGGAGCTCGATTTTTTACTGCGACCGTTGAGCGATGTGTGGGAAGCGGGCCAGTACAACAGCGTGTTCCTGCCGGGGTCGAAGACGATTGTGACGTTCTTCGGACCCGACGTCGATCCGAGCAAGTCCGGTTCGTTCGAGGCGCAAAAAGGCCGCGCGGGGGCGCTGGAGTCGACCATTTCTTACGTGATCGATTCGCCCCAACTGGAGGGACTGCCGCTCTTGGGCCGCGATGTATATACGATGCTGGCGACGGAACCGGGGGTGACGTCGGATTCGGCTACAGGCCGCGGGTTGGGACTATCTGTCAATGGGCAGAGGCCTTCCTCGTCCAACTTCCTGATGGACGGGTTGGAGAATAACAACTACCTGGTTACCGGTCCGCTGGTAACGGTGGCTCCGGAGGCGGTGCAGGAGTATCGCATCTCCACCAACAATTTTTCGGCGGAGTACGGGCGGGCGTCTGGCTTCCTGGCCAATGCGATTACGAGGTCGGGCACGAATCAGTTTCACGGCGTGGGCTATTTCTATCTGGAGAACGACGTTCTGAACGCGAACGGCTTTCAGGAAAACCTGAAGGGAATCGCGCGGAGGCCTGATAAGCAGATCCAGCCGGGGTTCGTAGTGACGGGTCCGATTCTGAAGAACCGTGTGTATTTTTCCAGCTCGTACGAATACTTTCGAAGCCGGAGCTTTTCCGACCCCGTACAATTCACGTTTCCCAACCCGTCGGTGCTGTTTCCTGTGCTGGGAATCAAGAGCACGAATCGCTCTGTTGATCTGATGACCCGATTCCCGGCTCCTGTGTCGGGCGGGCCTGGGATTAACGTCACGGCTACCATTTCGCCACCAAGCGCACTTAATCGGCACTTGGCGGTGGAGCGGCTGGATCATTCTTCGCCCGACGGCAAGAACCGTTTTATGGGGCGTCTTCTCTTGTCCATTGTGAAGGAGCCAGACTTTATCTGGACTCCCTACACGCAGTTCATCTCGCCGCTGCTGCAGAATACCGGAGCGCTGGGGGGAAGCTATATCCGGCTGATCCGGCCGGATCTTACCAATGAAGCTCGTGTGAGCGTCTCCAACGACAGGCTGAGCTGGTCGCGCGCCCACACCGAGGTTCCGACGCTTTCCTCACTGGATGGAACAATTTTACCCGGCAGCCCGGCTTTTTACGCGTATAAGAATGTGAACAACAGCCAGGAGATCCTGGACAACCTGATTTGGACTCGCGGGCGCCATCTGCTGACCGCCGGTTTCGGGATTCTGTTCCGCTCGTCGGAAGGCTATCTTACGGCCGGGCAGGATGGACAATACGTGTTCTCCAGTGTTTTCGGTACGGGCGGCCTGGTTCAGTTCGCCCAGGACCAGCCGTTCGAATTGCGGGTATCGGTGCAGCGAACCGGGCTGCCGACCCTGACCCAACCCGACACCCACCGGACTTACACGTATCAACAATATTTCGGATTCGTGCAGGATACTTTCCGCCTCAGCCGCCGGCTTACCGTCAACTACGGATTGCGCTACGAAGTTTTCGGCGGACCTTCCAACACGGGCGCGACTAAGGATGCGCTGGTGCTATTGGGCCCAGGGTCGGCGTTGCCGCAGCAGTTGACCGGCGCTACGCTTACGGTTCCTTCGGGCGGCAACGAGAAATTATTTGGAACCGACCTGGGTGACGTGTCTGTGCGCGCGGGCGCGAGCTACGATCTATTCGGCGATGCGAAGACGCTTCTGCGCGGAGCGTTCGGTACGTTCTACGACCGGCCGTTCGACAACCTGTGGGAGAATTTGCGCAATAACAACGTGATGTTGCCCACGTTCCTTCTGCAGCCGCGGACCGGCGGCAAGGTTCTGGATGTTCTCACTCCGATTTCGACGGTGATCGCGGGACTTCCGCCGACCACGGTCCAGGCCAACTTTCCGGACGCAACCTTGGTGAATCAGGACCTGAAAAATGGCCGTGTGTACAGCTATTTCGCCGGTCTGCAGCACCGCTTTACCGATAGCCTGACCACGGAGGTCAACGCGTTGGGAAGCTATGGGCGCAGGCTGATTACCACCGACATCATTAATCGCGATTTTTCGACGCCGACGGGCCGCTACACCAACGTCGTTCCGAATATCGACTATCGCAACGGCGACGCGAGTTCGAACTATAACGCGCTCACCGCCCTGTTGCGGTATCGCTCCGCGCGCGGATTTGTGCAGGCCAGCTACACGCTGAGCCACACGATTGACCAGCAGAGCGATCCGTTGACGGGAGACTTTTTCAATTTGAACTTCACCGATGCCGTCGCGGGCGCCACCGCCACAAGCGGGAAGGCGACGTTCGCACGGCAGTTCGATATCAACGCGGACCGCGGCAATGCCGACTTTGATCAGCGTCATAATTGTGTGCTGCAGAGCTATTGGTTTCCCGCGCCGCTTTTCCCGCGCTCGCATTTCCGGTATTTAACGCGCGATTGGAACGTCGGGACGTTGCTCGCGATCCGCTCCGGCTTCCCCTATACACTGCTGGGAACCTCGACCGTCACAGTCGGGGGAGGGGAGATTCTCAGTAACCGGCCCAACCTGGTGAACCCCGCGATTGCGAATGAATATCAGCCCGTGGCGGGGGGAGTGAAATTGCTGAATGCGGCGGCCTTCGCCAACGCGGCGCCATCGACTTTGGGCAACGTAGGACGGAATGCTTTTACCGGGCCAGGGTTCTATAATCTTGATTTAGCCGTTGGCAGGAGCTTTCCGCTGCCATGGCTAGGAGAAGGATCTCGCCTGAATTTTCGCGCGGACTTTTTTAACGTGCTCAATCACGCTAATCTCGGTAACCCGAATACGCTGATCACCGACCCGTCGTTTGGCATCGCAACGTATGGGCGGCAGGGACAGGCAAGTGGATTCCCTACTTTGAGCCCCCTTAACGAGACTCCACGTCAGATACAGTTGAGCGTAAGGATTCAATTCTGATCGCACAGGACACGGAAAAGGACAAGATGGATCACTGGCGCTTGAAGCTCCGCTTCTGGGGCGTGCGAGGCTCTGTGCCAACGCCGCAGTCGCGCAACATGGGCTATGGAGGAAACACCACGTGCTTGGAGCTTCTTTTGCCAACGGGCGAGGTCATAGTGTTCGACGCGGGAACGGGCATTTGCGATCTGGGGCCGGCGCTGATGCATCAGCCGCTGATCCACTTGTTCTTCACGCATCTGCATTGGGACCATCTGCAAGGCCTGCCGTTTTTCGCGCCGCTCTACAGCCCGAACACGGTGATCAAGTTTTACTCCAGCAGTTATTGCGGGGAGCTGAAAGACGGGCTGGAGGCGCAGATGAGGCGTCCTCACTTTCCGGTGGATTTCGAAAATGCGCGCTCGCGGCGGGAGTTCATCGATCTGGGTATTTCCCCGATTAAGATCGGCTCGGCCGTCATTACACCGTTCCCGCTGTTCCATCCTAATGGGGCGTGCGGCTACAAGATCGAGTCGGAAGGGGCGGTGATTGTTTACGCTACCGATCGCGAGCATGGGCACCCGGAGCTCGATCCGGTGTTTGAGAAGTGGGTGCAGGGCGCGGATCTGTTGATCCACGACGCGCAGTATACTCCAGAGCAATTTCCGGCGCAGAAGCTATGGGGCCACAGCACGTGGGCGGAAGCGGTACGGGTGTCCCAGGCGTGCGGGGTGAAGCAGCTCGCACTGTTTCACCATGATCCCAAGCATGACGATACGATGGTGGCCAAGATTGAGGCGGAGGCGAAGAAGCAGTTCGCTAATTCGTTCGCGGCGCGGGAGGGGATGACGGTTACGTTGTAGTTGACGGCCCAAATGAAAACCGCTCCGCAGCCAAGCCACGGAGCGGTTTTTCTACGTTGAAGAGATCTAGTCTGTGGGGTTGCGCGGATACTTCTGGTAGGGCATGCGCACGCCACGGATGAAGACATTGTCTGAGCGAATCGCTAAAGGCGCTAAGAAGCCCTCCGCTCCGCCGTTAGTTACGAAATCGTCCTGATCGACGCCGTCGCCCGATATCCCCAGGCCGCCTACCATCACGCCATTGCGATAGAGAGGCACTGCGCCAGGGAAGAATACGATTCCGCTGATGTTGTTGTTGAATGCGGTGCCGCCCGGGTTGGGTTGGTTCACACCCTGGGTACAGGGGTTGGCTGTATCGTACAAGAAGAGATTGAAGAAGGGCCCCGGGGTGGGATAGTTCGGCGCGGGATCGGATGTGTCGATGCCGGGCGGGAAGAATGGCTGGGCCCCGAAGCTGATGGTGCGGTTGGTGACGGCGGTACCCGCTTTAGTGATTCCCGGAAGGTCGGGTTGGGGATTATTGGTGAACCAGATCACATTGCGCGATTTTGCCACCGCGACGTCGATGGAGAAGATAGTCGCGTCGGGCATCCGATTCAGAGCCAGCAGTCTTCCGTCCAGATCCGATACCGCGATAACCATGTGAGACCGGGTTCCCAGAGGAAGCCGGATCACTCCGCGGATGGAATTGGCGGTGTTGACCGCATTGTTGACAATGGTAGTCACCTCGGCCACAGTCAGCGGGTTGGGATTGGTTGCGGTTGGGGTGCCACCAGTAATGGCAATCAAGTTATTCTCTCCGGCGAATCCGGGGCTGGCTTGCGGTAGATTCGTCGTGGGAGCAGGAGGATCGGTCGACTTGGGCTGAGTGGCCGAAGCAACAGCAATGGACATATAAGTGCCGTCGGTGGCGTTGCCGGGATTGGATCCCGCGGGTAAGCTGGTTTGGAAGATTTCAGGCAGCGAGATACCGCCAACGATGACCACTCCAGGAGGGGGAATAATGATGCTGAACGGCGAGGGCATAGCGCCCCCGATGAATCCGGCGCCTACGGCAGCAGCGTACTCGGAGATTTGGTAGTTTGGACCAACCACACCGATACCGCCGAGAACGACGTCTCCTCCGTTAACTACCCTGAACAGCGGAACGCCGCCGGGGTTTACCGAATAGCCCCTGCTTGCGTCGGGCAGAAAAATGTTTGAGTCCGGCAAAGCTGTGTCGTGGAAGTTCGCTTTACCGGTCAGAATTCCCAATCCTGGTTTGGTCGGGTCCAGAACGGAGGTGGCGCGAGGAATGTATTTACCGTCCAGGAATTTGGTATTGAAATCGCAACCCCGATTCGTGTTTTCAATTCCGTAAAGGTCAGCGTTGGCGGTGAACATGATCAACGGCGGAAAGTGAACACCGCTGATGAAGCGCACGGTACGGGAAGTTAGTGGAGCGTTATCGTTGCTGAAGAAAGAAGCTGTACGCGCGAGCGCTACGGCGATTTCCCTCGGGTCTGCCGGGGGTACGGAGGGCTCCAAGAAATAGTTCGGTGCAAAAAAGGTTGGTGGCGCTTTGGGGTCATAGGCCAGCGGTGCTCCGGCCTTGGTATAGACCGCCAGCACATCACCCTGCCGGTCGGTTACCGCGATTACGAGCGGAGAATCGACAGAGGCGGCCGCATTGGCGATTGCAGTACAAACATCCAAAGCGCTCAGGATGGTCATGTCGTCGCCGCGCAGGCAGCTTCCCCCACCAGGGAAGGCACCGGTTGCGGTGGCAGCTGGAGTCCCTGCGTCACCACCCGAACCTGGATTGGTGGGATCGTCTTGTGCCGCTGCGGACGCGGCCAGCCCTACTACCAGGGCCGCTGTAAAAAAGACCTGTTTCACGGAAGTAACTTTCCCAACGCTTTCATCTGCGCGGAGAAGGTGAAAGAGTTGTAAGCAGAAGGATTGTCTACCAACTTGAAGAGTGCGGCGATCTGGTCATTGATCTGCGCATCGTTAGCAGGCTTGCCCTTAGAGCTATAGACCTCATAGAGAGACTTCAGCGACATGAGGGCCTGCTCGGCCGGACGCTCTCCTTGCACCGTTATATAGTCGGTGTCGTTGAGAATCGCCTTCATGAGGCGCAACGTCCGAGCCTGATCGTAACTGGCGGCAACCAGTTTCGGCACTTCGCGGCCTGCGAGTTCTGAGGTCGAGGTCGCCAGCGCCACGATTTGCGCGCGATCGCCATTCAGCGATGTGACCATAGCGTAAAGACGATTGACGTTGTCTTCCAGTTGACGGGTAGCTTCGGGGTCCACCTCATTTAATACCTGCTTCAGGACGACGAAGCGCGAAAGATTCCATGGAGGATTGCCCGGGCGGCGGCCAGGATAGCCGCGTTCCTGAAGCCAACTGCTGGACGTGTCAACCAGGCTGTGGTGACACGCGAAACAATCCAGGTCGGCGTATTCGGGCCAGATGGGTCCTTGCGCGTTACGTACAACACGTAACAACTGGTCGCGAAGTTGAACGGCCTGACCCGCGGCCAAAGCGCGCACATCGAAGTAAGGATCGGGAGTCTGATTGGGCTTATCGCCGATTTCTTTCCAGTGCTTCGGCATCGCCGAAGAGAAGGAAGCCAGTTCGAAGTACAAGTCGGGATGGCCCGCCGCGATCAGTTCATGATCGACGTTGCGTTCCTTCGTGCCGACGTGGCACTCCAGGCAGTTGCCCGTACGATTGGCCGGATCGCGCAAATCCTTCATGCCCGCCTGAAGTGATTGTTGATGGGTCCAGCCCTTGGTGGTGTGAGGACCGAGCCAGCTGGAAGCGGGACCGTGACAGGATTCGCAACTCACGCCGTCGGTGGCGTCGAAGGTTCGCGCGCGATCCGCATCAGGCGGCGCGAGCGCGTGACACACCAGACAGCGTTGTTCTTTGTCGGGTGTTGACTTGAGGCAGTTGTTTGCCAACGGCGCGGGGACGGGCGTTGGCATCGCTGTGCAACTCAACAGACGACCCATACGCTTTGCCACGTCGTTGGACAAGTTCGCAAATGCTCGCGCGTGTTTATCCTTCACAACCCAGATTGCGTACTCATTCTGCTGCACAGAGGTTTCAGTTTTAATTTGCACGGCGCCGTGACAGCTTGGCGAGGCACATGAGCCGGGACCGGTATACTTCGGTGGTTCAACGGTCTGGGCCGAAGCGAGGACAAAACTCACGAGCAATAGGAGGCTAAACCGCATACTGGCTTATAACGTACTCGAATCAGAGTACCCAGCACAACCCCCTCCCACACCTGTCCCCAGACCCCCCCTTGCTTTTTGGGGGGGCGAAGATGCATATAATGACGGTTTGATATTCGACGACCTCAGAACGATACAAGAAAAGTTCGGCTACCTCCCAGCCGACCAGATGGAAGATCTGTCCGTGAGGACCAAGATTCCCGTGTCGCACATTCACGCGGTCGCGGCCTTCTTTCCTCTCTTTCACCTAACGCCACCTCCTAAAGTGCGCGCGAAGGTGTGCATGGACATGGCGTGTCATCTGCGCGGCTCGGAGAATCTCAAGCGCGAATTGAACGTTCGCTTTGGAGGCATGGATAAGAACGACGTCGTGATCGGCGAAGTGTCGTGCCTGGGTCAGTGCGACGCCGCGCCGGCAATTCAGATCAACGATCATTCGTTCCGTCACGTTTCTATTCCGCAAGCTGAAGCGCTGATCTTCGCGAGCCTTGCTGGAAGCGAATTACCGCATCTGGAGCCTGAGCCACGCATCCCTGATTTAAAAGCGGATCCATATATCGGAGCCGAGAACTACGGCGCGGTTCGCAAACTAGCGGAGACGAAGGATTGGCTGGGCGTGATCGCGCAATTGAAAGCGTCTGGTCTGGCAGGCCTGGGCGGCGCTGGTTTTCCCACCGGCATGAAATGGGAGACAGTGCGCAACGCACCCGGCACCGAGAAGTATGTGATTTGTAACGCCGATGAAAGTGAGCCTGGCACCATCAAGGATCGGTTCATCCTGGAACATCTTCCGCATCTGGTGGCGGAGGGAATGATTATCGCGGGAATGGTAACCGGCGCGAAACGTGGCATTATGTATATCCGCCACGAGTACATGACGCAGGAACACCTTTTTGCGGCAGAGATCAAGCGCGCGCGCGAAGCCGGGGCATTGGGCGAAAATATTTTCGGGTCCGGCTGCACCTTCGAGCTGGAGATTTTCGTAAGCCCAGGCGGTTACATTCAGGGCGAGGAGACCGCTCTTATCGAAGCGATAGAAGGTAAGCGCGGCGAGCCGCGTAACAAACCTCCGTTCCCGGTTTTCGAGGGACTATATCACAAGCCCACTGCGTTGAACAACGTGGAAACGTTCGCCAATGTTCCGCAAATTCTGGTCAAGGGACTGGAGTGGTACAAAGCTCAGGGCGTGAACGGCAACTCCGGTTTGAAATTTGTCGGAGTCAGCGGCGATGTGAACAAGCCCGGAGTATTTATGATTCCCATGGGCACCCCGATGCGCGATGTGATTTATGGAAATTGCGAGGGCATGCTGGGCAACGCGAAACTAAAAGCGTTTGCCCCGTCGGGACCTTCGTCAGGATATCTTCCCGCATCGCTGGTGGACACCCGCATCGACTTCAAGGACATGGCCGCAGTCGGATCCATGATGGGTTCCGGCGCCATTGTCGTGTACGGCGAAGGCCGCTGCATGGTGGACCAGGCTTTGAACGCGACCAAATTTTTCCGCAACGAATCCTGCGGGAAGTGCGTGCCTTGCAGAGTAGGTTCGCAAAAGATGGTGGACCTGATCACGGGCTGGACCCATGGAAAAGGGACGCCGACCGATATGGATCTGATCCACGATCTGATGGAGGCCATGAAGCTCGGCTCCATCTGCGGACTGGGACAGTTCGTGCATGGACCGATCGCTTCAGTGATTCAGCATTTCTCGGCCGATTTGGAAAGTCATATTCGCGGGCACGTTTGTCCGGACCGCATCTGCCCGATGAGAGACCCAGGGAACTAACATGAGCGATGTCAAACTGACGATCGACGGACTTGCGATGACGGTGCCCGCGGGCACGACTGTCTTCGATGCTGCGCGCCTGAATGGCATCCCCATCCCCACTTTGTGCCATCAGCAGAACGAAACTCCTATCGGAGTTTGCCGTGTGTGCCTGGTGGAAACCGGAGGCCGTGTTCTTACGGCGGCCTGCGTGCGTCCCTGCGACAACAACATGGTGGTGACCACCAATTCGCCTAAGGTGGCGGCCGCGCGGCGCACGATCGTCGAGCTGCTGATGGCGGATCATCCATCTCCATGCGCGCGCCAGCAAAAATCGGGCGATTGCGAACTGGAGGTTCTTGCGCACCACGACGGCGTCACCAACCCGCGGTTCGCAAAACGCCTGTCTCCGCGCGGACAGGACGATTCTTCGTATTCGATCGCGGTGGATCATGAAGCCTGCATCTTGTGCGACCGCTGTATCCGCGGATGCAACGAGATTCGACACAACGATATTCTGGCCCGGCAAAAGAAGGGCTATATGGCCGGGATCGCCTTCGACTGGGGCGAGCAGATGGGTAACTCGGGTTGCGTATCGTGCGGCGAGTGCATGGTGTGCTGCCCAACGGGCGCTCTGACCAATAAGACGGTGGTCAAAACGGTACTGCCCGGCAAGCCTGTGCCGGTGGAAGAACTGCAGGCGCTGCCTTACTTCCAAAAAGTTTCCGGAACGTTCCTGGAACTCAACCAGCATGCGGTGGTGGAGCGCAGGTTCAAGACCGGGCGAAATCGTCTGCCGCGAAGGCGAGTACGGATCCACCGCGTTTTACATTGTACAAGGCAAGGCGCACGTTTTTCTTTCCACGCCCATCGCCCACGTGAAGACCGAAGGCGGGGCTACCGGATTTCTGAAGAAGCTGGGAAGCAAGTTGCTGGGCCGCAGCCAGGATACGCGGGAAGAAGAAAACACCCGCCGGATGATTCCCATCGACGCGTCGGTGGATCTGCCTTACGACAACCCCGTGGCCGAGCTCGGCCCCGGCGATCTGTTCGGCGAAATGACGTGCATGAGCTTGTATCCCCGGTCCGCCACCGTGCGCGCCGCCACGGAATGCGTCATGTACGAAATGTTGCGCAATGTGCTGGATATCATGCAGCGCAACAAGAGCGTCAAGGGACACCTGGACGAAAACTACAAGAAGCGCGCGCTGCAGGATCACCTGAAGAGCGTGCCGCTGTTCTCCTCGCTGACGCCCGACTTTATCGACTCTCTGCGCGATTCGGTGCAATTGCTGCGCTTCGGCAAGGGCGATGTCATCTGCAAACAGGGCGAGGTGGCGGACAGCTTCTATCTGATCCGCATCGGTTTTGTGAAGGTCACCGAGGCCCACCATGAGGGCGATCTGGTGCTGGCCTATCTGGGACGCGGCGGTTACTTCGGTGAAATCGGGCTGCTGGCAAACAGCGGTCGCCGTACCGCTACCTGTACGGCGCTGGATCACGTGGAAGTGGTTCGCATCGCTGCCGACGATTTCCATCGCATGATGGACGACTTCCCGCAGGTGCAGGCGGCTCTGACTCGCGTCGCCGCCGAACATCTGGAGCAGAATAAAGAGCGGCTGGCCGCTTCCGCCAGCGTTTCACTGGATCGCTTCCTGAGCAATGGCCTGATGGAAGCCCAGAGCCTGCTGGTGCTGGATCTGGAGAAATGCACGCGCTGCGATTCCTGCGTACGCGCCTGCGCCGACGCGCATGACGGCGTCACGCGCCTGATCCGTGAAGGCTTGCGCTTTGAGAATTTCCTGGTCGCCACTTCCTGCCGCCAGTGCCGCGACCCTCTATGCATGGTCGGCTGCCCCGTGGGCGCCATCCGGCGGCGGCAATCGCTGGAAGTAATTATCGAAGACTGGTGCATCGGCTGCGGCTTGTGCGCCAAGAATTGTCCGTATGGCAACATCACATTGCATCCGTTCACGGTGATGGCAGAGGCCGACGGCACCGGCCGCCGCGCGGAAGTGGTGAAAGAGAAGGCCACCTCCTGCGATCTCTGCACCAATCACGCCGAGCCAAGTTGTGTATACGCCTGCCCGCATGACGCGGCGCATCGCGTCGATCCTAACAAGTTCTTCCAGCAAGTGCTTAAGCACGCCTCCAATAGCGGTCTGGAGAATCTCCGATAATTCATGATCATCGATCGAACACACAAGCCTCTGGGAATACTCGCACTGGTTCTGCTGGTGATCTCCTTTTTTGTGTATCTCTGGTATGCCTTTACCCAACCCGGCGGTCCGCGCGGGGGCACGGCGATAGGTCTTACCTTCGGCATCATCGGCTATGGGCTGATGTTGTTTGAAGGCGCGCTGGGTATGCGCACCCGGGTGCCTGTCTGGCGGCTAGGCAAGGCGCAGTCCTGGATGCGCGGTCATCTTTGGCTGGGGCTTTTGACTCTGCCGCTGATCCTGTTCCATGCCGGATTCGTGATGCGTGGGCCGTTGACGCTGGTTCTGATGATCCTGTTCTTCGTGGTCTACGCGAGCGGGATTTTCGGAGCAGCGCTGCAACACTACATCCCTACGCTGATCATGAAGCGGGTACCGCTGGAGACGATCTACGAAGAGATTCCACACGTGCGCAAGCAGTTGCGGCAGGAAGCCGATGACCTGGTGGCCACGCTGGAATCTATGGAAGTGGAGCACGCCGATAAAGAGCGTTTCCGCGCTGCCTACAAGTCCAATATTCTGCCGTTTCTGGAAGCTCCACAGGAGCCAGGCGTGGCTCTAGCCGATGACCAGAGATCGGTAATGGTGTTTGAGTCCATCCGTCGCGCGGTTCCTGAGGAGTTGCATCCAGCGCTGAGCGATCTGGAAGGTATCTGTGAGGAAGAGCGCGAGTTGAATCGCCAGCGCAGGATCTATCACTGGCTCCACGTGTGGCTGATTGTGCATGTACCGTTGTCGATTGTGTTGCTGGTATTGGGAGGGGTGCACGCCGTCATGGCGTTGCGCTACTAGTCGCACCCGACTGGGGATAAATCATGGCCGGAAGAATCAGAACCACTAAGAAATTAGCCCAGCGCATCAAAGGGGATTATTTCAAGAATTCCTTTCCGATTCCTCGCTGGAAGAGGACGCTGAGCTGGGGCTTGACCGGGCTCGGCTTGCTGTGGCTGGGCTGGGACGGCCTGTCGGGCAAGCAGGCGTATAACGCCGGGCCATTGTCGCACGCGCACAAGATCACCACAGGCAATTGCCTCTCCTGCCACGCTACGCCAGCTTTCTGGGGAACCAAGACCAGCGACATGGCGTGCCTGAAGTGTCATGACGCTCCGGTCCACCAAGCCAAGCAGACCTTCACGCCCGAGTGCACCACCTGTCACGTGGATCATCAGGGATCGTTCAAGTTGTCTTCCACCACGACAACTTCCTGCACTCAGTGCCACGCGGATTTGAAGGTGAAAGAGGGCAAGACCGAGTACGCCCTGAACGTGAAGAGTTTTTCGGATGGCCATCCTGAATTTGCGGTAATGCGCCCCGGTCATCCATCGGACCCCGGCACGCTCAAGCTGAACCACATGATTCACTTGAAGAAGGATCTGCGCGGCCCGAATCCGAATCAGCTGGTCCAGATGGTTTGTACCGATTGCCACCAGCAGGCAACCGCGCCCCCGAAGCCCACGCCTACGGAATTGGCCAACATGTCGCCGGACCAGTTGCGGCTCAGCGTGACGCCACGTCGGCTTTCGCCCGAGATTGCGCCGGTAGTGTTTGAGAAGCATTGCATGAGCTGCCATCCGCTGGCGTTTGACAAGCGCTTCAAGGACCCGGCTCCTCACAAGGAAACCGCGGTGGTTCAGGAATACGTGATCAAGACCTACACCGACTACATTGCGGCCCATCCTGCTGAGGTCCACGAACCGGTTCAGTTAAGTCCCGACCTACCCAACCGCCCCATTCCGCCGCCGCCACGTAACGCGGAAGAATGGATCGCGCAGCACGTTGAAGAGGCGGATCGAGTCTTGTGGCAGAAGTCGTGTAAGGAATGCCACCAGATCATCTATCCGGCGCCGTCAGTGCGTCCGGAGGTCGCTAAGGCGAATACACCCATCCGGTGGATGAACAACGCGTCCTTCAACCACAGCGCCCATCAACTGGTCAATTGCGCGGAATGCCATACCCAGGCGGCCATGAGCCAGAAGACCGAGGACGTCCTGCTCCCGGTGATCGCTACCTGCCAGAAGTGCCACTATGAGGGCAGCAAGGCGGCGGAAGTGTCCTGCTATGAGTGCCACAATTACCACGATTGGCAGAAGGCCAAGCCGGTGGTGAATGTGAGCCAGATTAAAGAGTTCGGGAAGTAACAGGGTTTCAGCTTTTTGTACGAAGGATTGATCCTTCGTGACAGCCTTGTCTAAATCCGGTACTGTGGAGAGAGAACCACGATTTAGGAAGTAGAAATCCGCCATGGAAGCACAATTCGAACCTGCTGTACAAGCCAAGCTGGACCGTATCGCCCGCGAAAGCGGACGCGCCGCCGCCGAACTCGTGCAGGACGCTGTGGCTGGTTACGTGGACGAGTTGTCCGGGACGCGCGATATGCTAGATGCCCGCTACGACGACATCAAGAGTGGCAAGGTAAAGCTGATTGACGGCGAGGAAGCTTTCGCCCGGTTGCACGAGAGAATTGAGGCGCGTCGCAACGATCCCGTCGTACGCTCTTCACCCGGAAGCCTTGATCGACATTGATGAAATAGCGATTTATGTTGGCCAAGAAAGCGCGGCGGCGGCGCACCGCATTGTTGACGAGATTTACAGTGCCGTCCAGAGCCTGGTTCCTTTCCCGCATCGTGGGCACAGCCGCCCAGACCTCACCAGCCGCCCTGTGCGGTTTATGCGAGTGCGGGATTATTTGATCGCCTATGCGCCCGATGCGAAGCCACTCTGGGTAGTCGCGGTGATTCACGGTCATCGCAGCCCGCGCGTCATGGCGGCGATCCTTAGAGGCCGGGAAGGCTAAGGGGCGCTTATTTACGCCACTCGTCGATTACGTTCGCGATGAGGGCGGTCCAGCCTGTCTGGTGGCTCGCCCCGATTCCGGCCCCGTTATCGCCGTGGAAATGCTCGTAAAACAGGATGTAGTCGTGCCAGTTGGGATCGTTCTGGAATTTTTCGGCTCCTCCGAAGACTGGCCGGTGACCATTCGCGTCCTGTTTGAAGATATTCATCAGCCGTTCGGCGACGTCGTGAGCGATGTCGCCTAAACCCAGGCCGTGGCCGTGGGCTTTCTGGAATTTAAGCAGACTCTCTACAAGAAGATAGCTGGTAGGGAACCAGATAGGACCGCGCCAGTTCGAGTTTCCGCCCTTTAGCTTGATTTCTTCCTCGGCCGGCTCATAGCGCACGCGGCTGTTGCCGAAGTAGAACGGATGTTCCTTGTGGTACTTGGAAAGGCTGCGGATGCCGAAGTCCGATAGGAATTCGTCGGAACTGTTGAGGCGCGCCAGAATGCCTTTCAGTTGATCCTTATCAACAATCGACAGGATATGAACCGCCGCGCCATTCACAGTGGACGCGAAGCACGATTCTCCCACCAGCTCCGCGCGATTGCGGACAAACCAATCCACATCGCGAAGGAACTGAGGTTTGCTCTTCAGTTCGTCGTCGTACAGGACTTCGACCGCGAACAAGGGGATCAGGCCCACCAGGCTGCGGACGCGGAATTTGTGGAAGTCGCCATTGGGGTACCGCAGGATGTCGTAGAAGAAACCGTCCTTCTCATCCCAGAGCTGGTACGGTCTGCCCCCCATATTCTTCATGGCTTTACCGATGTAGATGTAGTGCTGGAAGAACTTGGTCGCCAGCCCTTCGTAGGCGCTGTTTTCCTTGCAGAGTTCCAGCGCGATCTTCATCATGTAGAGGCAGAAGAAGCCCATCCAGCCAGTGCCGTCCGATTGTTCCAGCACCGCGCCGTTCGGAAGCTTTTCGCTGCGGTCGACTACGGTAATGTTATCGAGGCCAAGGAATCCGCCCTCAAAGACGTTGTTGCCGGCGCTGTCGACCTTGTTCACCCACCAGGTGAAGTTGATCATCAGCTTATGGAAACAGCGTTCCAGAAAGGCCCGGTCGGCTTTGCCAGTCCGTTCGCGCTCAATATCGTAGACGCGCCAGCAGGCCCAGGCATGGACCGGTGGGTTTAGGTCGGAGAATTCCCATTCGTAGGCGGGAATCTGCCCGCTCACATGCTGGAACTGCTCAAACAGCAGGAACCAGAGATTGTCCTTGGCGAAGCCGGGATCTACCAGCGCGAAGGTCACGCATTGAAAGGCGAGGTCCCAGGCGGCAAACCACGGGTATTCCCATTTGTCCGGCATGGAAAGAATACGCATGGAATTAAGATGTCTCCAGCGTGTGTTGCGCGCGTGCCAGCGCTGCTCCGGGGGTGGGGAAGACGGGTCGTCGCCTTCCAGCCACCGGTTTACGTCGAAATTGTAAATCTGTTTGGACCACAGCAAGCCGGCGAAGGCCTGGCGCTGGATCATCTTCTCTTCGGCCGAGGCGCGGGCGGGCTGGATGGTCGAGTAAAACTCGTCCGCCTCCTGTTTGCGCTTGGACACGATCTCCTCAACGGCGGCTAGGGGATCGGCAATCCGCTCGTTAGTGAACCGCAGCGGAACCACATGCTTGCCTCCCGCGGGAATGCGAAGTTTGTACGCCAGACAAGCTTTGGTGCCGGTCTTTTCGGGATTTACGGCATCGTGTTCGCCCTGAATAAAGTAGCGGTGGAACCCGTCTTTCACGTAATGCGACCGGCTCTGCGCCCCTTCGCCGAACACTCGCTTGCCGTTTGTTTCGTTGTTGGTGAATAGAGTTTCCGCCCCGGCTGGACCGTGGAGATACCGGGGCCCCAGGCGCCATTCGACGGGCAGATTCTTCAGCGGAATCAGCTTGTGGTCATCGGCGCACAGCGTTACCCAATTCTGGCTTCCGTCGCCAGGGACGACGTAGATGCTCGGCTCGGGCAGGGCCGGATTTGTCCAAGCCCAGGTGTTACGGAACCAGAGGTGTGGAAGTACCCAGATGTCGGCGTCTTCCGGCCCGCGATTGTTTACCTCAATGCGGATGGCGATGTCGTCGGGCGAGACCTTGGCGTACTCGACGAAAATGTCGAAATAGCGGTCTTCGTTGAAAATGCCTGTATCCAGGAGCTCAAACTCCTGGCCGGAACCACCTCGGCGGCGATTCTCGTTTACAAGCCATCCGTAGGGATATTCGCCCTGAGGATACTTGTAGAGCATCTTCATGTAGCTGTGGGTGGGAGTGGAGTCAATGTAGAAGTAATATTCCTTGACGTCCTCACCATGGTTGCCTTCGCTGGACTGCACGCCGAACAGGCGTTCTTTCAGTATGGGGTCGCGACCGTTCCAGAAGGCAGGAGCGAGCACCATGATCTGGTAGCGATCGCAGATACCTCCGATAGAATCCTCACCCCAGCGATAGGCTTTGCTGCGGGCCAAGTCGTGGGGAAGGAAATCCCAGGCGTTGCCGTACTGGCTGTAGTCTTCGCGCACGGTACCCCAGGCGCGATCGGATACGTAGGGTCCCCACTTGCGCCACGGGCGCACGATCTGGGAATGCGGCTCAGTGAGACGCTGATGTTCGGCGGTCTGGGTCATGTTCGGCGGCCTACTCCTTTTGGTGGCCTACTTGGCCGGTCCGGGCGGAGTATTCGTCACCGTATAAAGCTGCCCGTTGCGAAGGTACATGCGTTCCATCTCTTCCTTGTTGAATGGGCGAGATCCGCGGCGGTTGAACACGGTGACTTGATTGCCGCTCTCGTCGGCTCCGCGGTCGCGATCGATGCCTTTGGAAATGGCGAGCGCTGGACCGTGGGTCTTGTATGTTGCGATCAGTCTGGGAGTCGGTTTGGGGCTGAAGCCCAAATAATTCGGCTGGTCGTTGGGCGCGAAGATCTGAACGATCTTCATGCCGCCGGTTCCGTCGGCGATGTAGGCGAAGGCGCTGGCGGCGGTCATCCCAAGTTTAATGTCGCGCGTGTCGACCATCTTGCCTTCGGCGTTGTAGATCTGGTCGATCTTGGGATGCTCGGGCCGTTCGACGTCTACGATCACCATGCCCTGCTTGCCGCCGGCTACGTAAGCGTAGGTGCGAGCTACATAGATATTGCGGGCGTCGGTCAGGGGCACCATAGCGCCGCGAACCAGTTTGGGCTTGCCCAGATCCGTAGTGTCGATAACCTTCATGCCTTCCTTGTCGACCACGAATCCATATCGGAACTGCACGGCGACGCCCTGGGGATCGACCAAATCCGGCGCGTCGATTTCCCCTGTCACTTCGGGATCATAGGGTTTCCGCAGATCCACCACCACCAGACCCTTATTGCACAGAATGTATGCGTAGGTGCCGACCATCGTGATCCTGCGCGCACCGTTTAAGATGCCGCCGGGATTGAAGGCCAGACCTCGCTTGAGGAAGTTATTGCGCGGGTTGCCGTCCAGCAGGGTGCCGACGCCGCGGTCTTTGTGCTCCAGATTGATATCGCCGACAACTACCAGGCCTTCTTCCAGATCGGTCACATAGAGGAATCCGTAGAACAGCGCCGGGAGATTCTCCTCATTCTCATCCAGATGCTGCCGTAGCGGATCCACTGCGAGCGTGGACGGAGAACCGATATCGGTTGCGTGCTTGGTTTTCAGGAAGAATTGCTGACCCAGGGGTGACACGGGCGCAGTGGTCATTTTCTCTGAGAAATTTTTGTTATCGATGTTGGCGATATCGTAAATGCGGAATCCGCCTTTACCCATCGCCGCATAAAGGTATTCGCCGCGCGCCTGCAGGCCCAGCACTGATTTGCCGGGGTGATGATCTGCTTCGTCGAGCTCGAACTTATGCTTTTCCAGCTCTTCAAAATTAGACGGGTAGGCAATTTTCTGCAGGTCGCTGCCGAAGATCGCGGGCGGATCGTCATGCTCGGCTACCGTCACGGCTTCGAAACCGTGCTCGCCTTCGGCCACATAGACGTAGCGGCCCAGGAAATTGACGAGGTTCGTCCCTTGCATCAGAAGCTGGGCCATCCAGGCATTATTGTCGTTTTCCTTGGAGACGTGGCAATCCGTACAGACCTTGGTTTCCTTTGCTCGGACCGTATGCGGGAAGTAGGGGCTGAAGCCGAATCCGCTGTAGCCTTCCGCGGAGATGGTCTGCTGCTGATAGTAGAGCCAGTCGCGATTGGCGTTCTGCGAACTCACCACCACCGCGCATGTCGATCGCGTGGGAGCGATGCGGTGGCCGGTGGCGGTTCCGTCCACGCCCAGCATGTAAATGTCGTCGCGCAGGACTTCGAAGTTGTAAGACGTCCAATTGCGCGTCGTCAGACCTTCGTTGTGTAGCATCGGCTTCTTCGCATTTGCGTACATCGGCAGATGGCAGCCGAAGCAACTGGTGGTCCACGAAGAATGGCAGGTGTAGCACGTCATCTTCGAGTTCGCATGGGCCAGTTTGGCGTCGTCCGTTTCGGCGGGTCCCCACGTAGCTCCATCCTTCTGGATGGTCTTGGCCAGACGGGATGCTTCGCTATAGTGTTCGTTGCCGGGGGTGATGGTGTCGATCACCTGGACCACTTCCCACGGTTCCTGCTTCGGGTCCACTCCGGAACGCTGATACAGCTTGTTGTTCTGCCAGTAGAAGCGGCGCTGGCCGGATTCCGTGCGGAGAAGTTCCAGGTTGTTGCCACCCTTCGGAGCGGCCTGCGCCGAAGTTCTTAGGGTCGCCTTCTTATTGATGGTGCCGTGGCAGTCGATGCAATCGATTTCGACAGCGTTGCGCGTTTCGCCATAGAGATTGCCATCGCCGTGGCTGTCTTGCGCGAAATGGCAGTCGGCGCAATGCATTCCCTTCTGCAGGTGAATGTCGTTAAGGTGGACGGCCTTGGAGAACTTGTCCTTGTCGTCATTGGAGACGATGTTGTCTTTTTCGTCCAGCAGGTCCCCTTTGCGGTCGCGCTTGTAGACGGCGCGGAAGACCCAGCCGTGACTATGGAAGTCGGCGAACTGCGTATGCTTTAGAGTCGCGTTAAATTCGGGTGTGCCGACGTTCGCCAGGAAGTCCAGATCGCCCCATTTGCCGCGAACCGCGGCGCCTTCCGGATTGGCTTCCCAGGCTTTGTAGCGCTGTTCTTCGGTCGGGTTCACCTGCTTATCCGGATACATCTTGTCGCCGTCGGTTTCGTTGTCCCACCAGATGTAGCCGAGGTAGGTGGCAACCATGTTGGTGCCGGGGTGAATGTGGCAGGAGATGCAGGTGCTGGTTGGAATGGCGCGAGTCAGCTCATGCTTGATCGGGTGCCCGGATTCGTTCTTGGGAATGGTCGGATCGATCTGCGCGCTGTGACCCATATTGCCATACATGGCGTAGGGGCCCGAGTGTACCGGCGAGCGGTCATTGGCGTAGATCACATGGCAGGCCGTGCAGCCCGAGTGACGATAATCGCCGGGATGGTCGCTGGTTCCGGGCAGGGAAAGGATCGGATCCAGCAAGCGGGTCTTTTGCAGGCCAAGGAACACCGGGTCGGTGCGGAGCAGTGTGCCCAGGCCGCGATCGCTGAGTTTTTCATCCGGCAGGCCCGGCTCTTCTTCGGGACTCGGGTTGCCGATTTCGACACGGGGTCCACCGCCGCGCTCAAACACGCGCAGAAGATTGCCAGGTTGTGAAACTTCCCAGCGTCCCAGGGGCTCAAGGGAAGGAAGGATGCCCTTCAGGCGCGTCAATTCCGGGTCGGGCGCAGGAAACGCGGTGATTCTTTGCGCGATACCATCCGGCGAATAGCTCTCGCCGAAGCGCGCGTTCTTGTAGGGGATTCCGCCGTTGTTGTAAAGCGCGGCTTCCCACAACATGGCGCCGTGGGTCATCATGCTGCTGCGCACGGCCCGCGTTTCTTTCGAATGGCAGGTGCCGCAAACCTCGTCTGCAACACGGAGGTCGCCGGGGTTGACGAACTTAATATACTCTCTGCTTTCCTTGAGCCAATCCGCATAGGCGCGCACCGGAGTGGCGGCGCTGTCCTTCAGAAAAATATTGGTTTTGGGACGGGGATGCGCATCGCGTTTCGCCTGGTTATAACCGGCCGAGCCCATCTCGGCGCCCGCAGGCTTCTGAACGTCGCCTTTGCCGCCGTGGCAATCGATACAGGCAAGTTGCACTGTGTTGGTGGTGTGCATGCTCGGCGAGTCGGTCATGCCATGGCAGGAGACGCAGCCCGAGCTCCGCCGCACTGCTTCATCGACCGTTTGATGCTTTTCAAAGGGAGGAGGCGGTATCTGCGGCGTAGTAGAAGCCACAGTCGCCGGCGCCGCCTGAGCAGCGGGCGCGGGTTCCTGCGCCGGGAGCAGAAACCATCCGGCCATCAAGCTCAAACCACCGGCCACCAGCGCCGGCACCATCGTGGAGATACGTTTTTTAGAAGCGGAATCGGACATTGGCTGCCACCGCGAACAGTGTTGTTCCAGTAAATATGTCTTTAAACCCCTGGAAGGGGAAGAATGCGTTGGCCACACCGCTGATCATGATGTTGTCTGACAGTGCGGGCCGGTAAACCAAACCAAATCCCGAATCGGCTCCGACGCCGGAATGGATGTTGGTCTGAAACAGGATCAGATCCATAGGTTCGGGGTGAACAAAGCGAATAAAATTCAGATTTGCGATCGCGCGCAACTTGGGAGTTACCTCAGCCGAGGCTTGCCCGTTAATGATCGCGATACCAGGATTGACAAAGTTCGCCTGGCCCTGGATTTGGCTGGACCGTAAGCTCGGAACCAGTGTGTTGCCTTGTGCCAGGCCGACGCCGCTGCCTAACAGGCGGATACCTTCACGGTTCCAGAAGCTGAAGAAACCGCCAGCAAAATTGGAATTGGGCAAAATCGTATCGAATCCGCGCGCGGTCTGATCTGTCGGCTTCTTGTCGCCGGAGGCGTAGAAGAAAGACGTCGTATAGCGCATGAAATCCTTGTCGATGGAAAGCTCAAGGGCCCCCATCTGCGCGTTGATGGTCTGATAGCCTCTCTTAGGAACGAATTGGCTAGCGATGGCGTTGTCGGTGTCGTGACCCAGCACCTGGTACAACGCATAATCGAGGTTCAACCGGCCAAGGTGGCCATCGCCTGTGGCCCCTATGTAGTGGGCTCGGACGGCGTGGAAAGTGAAGCTTCCAACCGGCGCCGGGCGCACCAGGAATTGATCTGTATTGTATTGCAGCGATGGATCGTCTTTGTTGTAGTGGTAGCTGAATTGGACGGTGAAGCCCGGCCTAAACGTGTCTTGTTTGTACACGTTGGCGATCAAAACCTGCTGATGTCTGTTCGCGAAGGTGTTCAGACCGCTATTGGTATCTTTTTCGAGCATGAAAAAGTAAGCGGCGTTGAACTGATACTTGTTATCCCGGAAGTTTCCAAAGAGGCGCGCCCCCGGTTCCTGATCGAAGAAGATGAACCCCCGGAAATCGCTATTGAAGGTTTGAATTCCGGCACGGAGGGACACGAAATCGTAGTTATGGCTTAAATCAGCCAGTTTCTTTTCGACAAAGGCTTCCTGAAATCCCAAGTGGGTGTCAAATCGTGTGGTGCCTTTACGCACGTCAATATTGACGACGCCGTTTTCCTGGGCTTTGAGGTAATTGAGGTTGAGTTCCGGATCGACGCGGACTTGCCAGTCGATCGGCTTGAACGCCGCGTCGCCGTGGAAGAGAGAAGCCGAAAACGAAAAGTTCTCATTCAGCGCCAACTGGCCGAACTGACCGAAGAAGTACGAACTGTTGTTATTGTTTGCGCTAACGCCGCTTGGTACGGGAATCTTGCGGCCGTCCACGAAAGTATTGGCTTCCAGATTGAGATCCAGGAAGATTTCGTTGCCGATAATGGGATAGTCGCCCTTGAGCTTGTTGCGATTGAAGGGGTCATACAAATGCTGCGGGACGTAGGGCTCTTCGTCCTTAAGACCGTAGCGATGATAGTCCGGCCAGTCGTACTTCCAACGGTTGGGCACCCGGGTGTAGACCGGCGGGGTAAGTTCAGGCGGCAGGGTTCCGTCGTCCGGCGCAGCCGTGGGAAACTTTCTGTACGTAGGACCAGGGTTGTACTCCGGAATGCGCTTCTTCGGCGAAACTCCGGTGGCTAGTAATTCCACTTGAATGCTGACCAGTTCTCCGGGGCGCACCACCAAATTGCCTCGTTCGAATGTCTGGTAGCCGTCCAGTACGGCTCGAACGCTGTAGCGGCCGGGCGCGACGTTCACGACCCGAAAAATACCGTCACCGGTGGTGCGAACAAGGACAGTCTGGTTAGATACGGCGAGATTGCGAATCGTAACTGCTACGTTACCTAGGCCTAACCCTTGGTCGTTTACAAACAGTCCGTCAATCGCACCTGTGGTCGCCACAGTTTGACGCGGTATTCGTTGGCCGGCGTTCTGACCCAGGGCCAGTGTGCCGCACAACCCTCCGAGAATGAATAACCAGCGGGTCAAGGCTTAATCTTTACACGAACATGGGTACGGGAGTCAACCGCTATGCCTTGGGCGTTCTTTCGCCCGTCTTAGGGAAACCCTCCCAAAGACGGAAACCGCCCTTGAACGCCTTGGAGTTGTCACCCAATTCCATTTCCGGAGGAAGCTCCTTCAACAACCGCGCGTTTCCCCCACCCAACACTACGTAATCGGCCACCAGAGCGTGTTTAAGTAACTGCGCGACCTTGCCCACGTGTTTGCGCCAAGTCGCCTTCCCCAGCTTCTCCATGCCCTTTACGCCGACGTACTCTTCGTACGTCTTGCCGTTCTTGTAGGGAAGGTGGGCCAACTCCAGGGGAGCCAGCACACCATCCACAATCAATGCCGAGCCAAGTCCGGTGCCTAAGCCGAGGAACAGCATGCGCCCGCCCTCGTAGCTTCCCACTGCCTGCATGGCTGCGTCGTTCACCAGGCGGACGGGGCATCCGAACGCCTTTTCGAAATCAAATCCAACCCATCCCGCGCCCAGGTTATGAGGCTCTTGAGCGGGATGGCCGCGAACTACAGGGCCGGGATATCCGATGGAAACCTGCGTATAGCCCCAGCCGCTGGTAGCGTTCTTGACCTGCTTCACCATTTCCGCGCACGTCATGGTGAGGCCGGATGGAATCTTGACGGGATCAGCATGGTTCTGATCCCGTACCTTTACGTTTGTGCCGCCAACATCTATGGCAAGAATGTTATTTTTCTTGGTGGCCATACCTATTCGATCTTTCGCCACTCACGGCCGTCCTGATGTAACAGCTTTTCGGCTTCGTCCGGGCCCCAGCTGCCCGACGCATAGTTCGGGAAATTGCGGACCGGCAGGGCCTTCCAAACATCCATTACCGACTGGACGATGTTCCAGCCTGCTTCCACCATGTCGGCGCGTTGGAACAGCGTCGCGTCTCCCATCATGCAATCGTACATCAAGCGCTCATAGCCCGTGGAATGGGTGGCCCCAAAATCGTGAGCGTAGTCGAACTCCATGTTTACAGGGCCCAGATGCATTACGGGACCGGGAATCTTCGCCCCGAATTGAATCGAGATTTTTTCGCCCGGCTGGATGCTCAGGATCAGCTTGTTGGCCTGGAGTTCCTGCACTCCAGTATTGCGGAACAGCACGAAAGGAGTTTTCCGGAACTGAATTGCGACTTCGGTAGCACGTTTGGCGAGCCGCTTCCCGGTGCGGAGATAGAAGGGAACGCCAGCCCACCGCCAGTTGTCGATCGCCAGTTTAAAGGCCACGTAGGTGTCGGTGGAAGAATCCGGCGCCACATCCTCTTCCGCGCGATACGCGGGGACATGGCCTTCGGAGGTGATTCCTTCGCCATACTGCCCGCGGACCATCCTGGAAAGAACGTCTTCCGGTGCGGGAGGCTGAATGGCTTGCAGAACATCCACCTGTTTGCCGCGGACAGCGTCGGCGTGGAATGAAACAGGTGGTTCCATCGCGGTCAGCGTTAAAAGCTGAAACAAGTGATTCGGAACCATGTCGCGCATGGCGCCGGAGGTTTCATAGTAACCCCCGCGATGCTCCACGCCCACGGTTTCCGAGGCCGTAATCTGGACATGGTCGATGTAATGGCGATTCCAGATCGGTTCGAAAATGCTGTTCCCGAAGCGGAATACCATGATGTTCTGGACGGTTTCTTTGCCCAGGTAATGGTCGATGCGGTAGATCTGGGATTCGTCCAGAATCTCTTTCAAGTCGCGATTGAGCTTCTTGGCGGACTCCAGATCGCGGCCAAAAGGCTTTTCGACAATGACGCGCGTCCAGTGTCCACCCTCCTGCTTAGTCAACCCGGCTTGTCCCAGTTGCTGCACGACGGAAGCGAAGAAGCGCGGGGCGACGGCCATGTAGAAATACTTATTGTCGCCCGCGTGGTGGGTTTTGGAGCATTCGGCGATCTGGTTCTTCAGCTTTTCAAAATCCGCCGCGGTTTCAAAGGCGCCTTTGATGTAATAGGTGCGCTCCATCAGCCAGGCCCAGATTTTCTGGTCGATGGGCTCGCTGACGAAGCTGCCGATCTCGGCGGTGAGTTGCGCCCGCCAGGATTCGGTAGTCAAATCTCCTGACGCAAACCCGATGAGCGCAAACTCATGCGGCATCAGCTTGGCTGCGGCTAGATTGCAAAGGGCCGGAATGAGTTTGCGTTTGGTGAGATCGCCGGACGCGCCGAAAATCGTCATCACGCACGGTTCGGCGGGATGGCCGCTTACGTGTCCATTCGGATTCATAATGTTTTCTCCGGATCTTGATTAGTGGCTGCCGTGAGCTTTCTCGAGGTGGCCGCCGAACTGGAATCGCATAGCCGAAAGAATCTTGGCCGCGAAATCGTCTTCGCCGCGTGAGGTGAAGCGCTGATAGAGCGACGCGGTGAGAACCGGGCACGGAGCGGAGCTCTCGATAGCCGCCAGAATCGTCCAACGGCCTTCGCCGGAGTCGGAAACGTGGCCCGCGAAGTCTTTCAGGTCGGGCGAGGCGGCCAGCGAAATGGCGGCCAGATCGAGCAGCCAGGAGGCCACCACGCTGCCGCGACGCCACACTTCGGTGATATCGGCGAGGTTGAAATCGTATTGGTAGTGTTCCGGATCGCGCAGCGGTGTGGTTTCGGCATCCACTTCGCGAGTAGTCTTGCCGGCGTCAGCGTGCTTCAGGATGTTCAGGCCCTCGGCGTAGGCGGCCATGATGCCGTATTCAATGCCGTTGTGGACCATTTTGACGAAGTGACCCGCTCCCGAGGGACCGCAGTTCAAATAGCCGTCTTCCGAGGTGCCGCCGAGTTTGTCGCGGCCGGGCGTCTTGTCGACGTTGCCTTTGCCGGGCGCCAGGGTCTTGAAAATCGGATCGAGGTGCTCCACGATCGCCTTCTCGCCGCCGATCATCTGGCAATAGCCGCGCTCCAGGCCCCAGACGCCGCCGCTGGTGCCGACGTCTACGTAGTGAATGCCCTTGGTCTTCAGTTCTTTTGCTCTGCGAATATCGTCGATGTAATAGGAATTGCCGCCGTCAATCAGAATGTCGCCTTTGTGCATCAGCGGCGTGAGCTTCGCAATCATGCTGTCGACCGCCGCGGCGGGCACCATCAGCCAGACCGCGCGAGGCGCCGTCAGCTTGCCAACAAATTCTTCCAGGGATGCTCCACCAGGCGTGGCGCCGTCCTTGGCAATTTGATCCATCGTCTCCTTCGACGAGTCAAACACCACCACTTGATGTCCGTGACGGGCCAAGCGGCGCGCCATATTGCCGCCCATGCGGCCGAGTCCAATGATTCCGAGTTGCAAGATGCAGTCCCCCTTTTAACGTCTGTACAGCGTGCCGTTAGGCCCCCGAATTATCTCACAGCGAAGAGGACGCCGGAAAGTGCCCCAAACGGGGTCATCGGGAGGGGGCCGTAAATGTTACATTGCCCGCAACCTGCACTTCCTGCACGCACTCAGCGCCAGCGAGCGTAATCAAAGCAGCCAGGCGCCTCGAAGGCTCTTCGGTACCTTTAAGTACGGACGCTAACGGGCTATCGGATGGAGGCCGAAGGTAGATTAGATCGGCGGCCTTGCCTGGAGTGAAGTCGCCGATGTGATCTTCGATGGCGAGAGCCTCCGCGCCCGCGCGCGTTGCGAGGTATAACAATTGAGCAGGGCTGATCGCCATGGCCTCCGGCGCGACTCTTTGGAAGAGGTAGGCGCGGAGGGCCTCTTTCAACATTCCGAAGCCCGTGCCTCCGCCCACGTCCGTGCCTAGCGCGAAGCGCACGCGCGCATCCAGGTGCTGCCGCATAGGAAAGATCCCGCTGCCCAGCGCAGCGTTACTGGATGGACAATGCGCGATCGAGGCGTCGGCCGCAGCCATGCGGCGCAATTCATCGGCGGTGCCGTGAACATTGTGCGCGAAGACCGAACGCCGCCCCACCAGGCCGAACTTTTCATACACGCTGAGGTAATCGCGATAAGAGGGAAACAGACGCGCGACCTCGGCGATCTCGCGCGGGTTCTCATTAATGTGCGATGTGAAATGAAGCGTCGCATCCTCTTTTAACAGGCTCTGGCAGACTTCCAGCATCGCCTCGCTGGAGGAGAGCGCGAAACGCGGAGTGACGGCGTAGCGCTGCAGCCCGCTTGCCGTGAAACCGCGCGATGAGGCGTTTGCTTACGTCCCAGGCTTGTTGCGGCGATTGGTGGAGCGAGTCGAGCAACATTCGGTCGGCCAGAACCAGACCGCTGAAAATCCGAAGACCTCGCCGATTGGCTTCTTCAAAGAGCCGTGCCGTGGCTTGTTCGAAATGCGAACCGAATACCAAGGCGGTTGTGGTTCCATGCGAAGCAAGATGTGAGATGAACTCGCGCGCGATAGTGCTGGCGTAATCGTCATCGGCAAGCTTCGCTTCTTCCGGCAGCGTCAGCTTTTCCAGCCAGTCCAGCAACGTGTATCCAAGTCCTCCGATAATGCGGACCTGCGGGAAGTGGATGTGAGTGTCGATGAAACCGGGCAGCAGAAACCCCGCGCGCAGATCGCGCACAGGCGCGTCGGGGTAGGCACGACGGATGTCAGAATAGTCGCCGCAGGCTGCAATTGTGTTGCCGTCGATAGCCAGTGCTCCGTCCTCGAAGTGCGCGAGAGCGTCCGCGTAGGCGAACGCGTTGCGGGGGGTGTGATAGATGGCGGAGCGGAGGATCTGCATTAACGATGTAAGAATCCCCGCCCTAATGGGACGGGGCTATGGCCTGAGCCCAAATTGACTGGTATTGCGGATAGCCCCGTCCCGTTAGGGCGGGGATTCTTATTTCTGCCGCGCGTCTTCATCGGGTCAAGCCTGCTGGCACGGCGAGCGGGGACAAATTCACCCGCGCACCGCTCCTTTTGCGGGTGGGTGCGACGCGAGTTTAGCTTCGCGGGCTCGTTGAATAGCCCAGTAGACGCGCTCCGGAGTTGCGGGGCTATCGAGCTCGACTATGCCGCCTGCGCCAAAAGCGGCGATCGCATCGCGGATCGCTTCCCGAACCGAAATCGCGAGCATCAGAGGAGGTTCGCCCACCGCCTTGCTGCCCATGACGACTCCTGGCTCGGTGGCTCGCTCCAGAAACGACACTTCGAAAATTTCCGGCAGTTCCGTCCAGGAAGGAAGTTTGTAAGTGGAGGCTCCCGCCGTCGCCACGCGGCCCTCGGCGTCCCACAGCAATTCTTCCAGGGTCAGCCAGCCGAGCCCCTGAATGAAGCCTCCTTCTATTTGCCCGATGTCGATGAGAGGCGACACTGAATCGCCCACGTCTTCCAGGATGTCGGTGCGCAGGAAACGGTAAGCGCCGGTGTAGCCGTCGACTTCGACCTCAGATACCGCAGCGCCGTAAGCGAAGTAGTGGAATGGCTTGCCTGTGGCGGTCTTGGGATCGAAATGGATTTCAGGTGTGCGGTAGAAGCCATGCGCGAACAAAGGCACGCGCTTTCGGTACGCGGCATCGACCACCTTTAATAAGGACAATGTATCGACCGGTCCCGATACCGAACCTCCCTCGAACCGGACGTGCGTTCTCAGGGCATTGAAGCAGTTCAGCGGCTACGGGAATTAGATTGTCCCGAATCTTCGCGCAAGCGTCCAACACCGCAGCGCCATTTAAGTCCGTTCCCGCCGAGGCCGCCGTCGCCGACGTGTTGGGTACTTTGTCGGTACGAGTCGGCATCAGGCGTACTGCATCCAGCGGTACGCCTAGTCCGTCGGCCGCGATTTGGCGGATCTTGGTGTTCAAGCCCTGGCCCATCTCCGTGCCGCCGTGGTTGACCTGAACGCTACCGTCGCGATACATCAACACCAGACGCGCCGGCCTGATTAAAAAAGGTCGCGGTGAACGAAATGCCGAATTTTACAGGCGTGATCGCGAGCCCTCGCTTCTTGTGGACGCTTCCGGCATTGAATCGCTCCACCGTCGCGCGCCGGTCTTCATACGCGCTGGAAGTCTTCAACTGATTCCAGATTCGTTCGATGCGGCTGGCATCTTTGACCTGTTGGCCGTAATGCGTGACGTCGCCTTCGCGATAGAAATTCCGTTCGCGCACCACGTGTGGCGCGAGTTCGAGGGTGCGGGCGATCCGGTCCAGCGCGTCTTCGATGACGATCATTCCCTGCGGACCGCCGAAGCCGCGGAAGGCCGTCTGCGAAGTCTTGTGCGTTTTGCAAACCCATCCGGTGACATCGAGCGCGGGGATGAGATACGCGTTATCACAATGGAACATCGCCCGCCACAGGACGGGGTCGGATAGGTCCAGACTCCATCCGCCATCGGAATAAAGTTTGAGGTCAAGCCCGGCTAGTTTGCCGGAGTCGTCGAAGCCCACCGTATAGCGCGCCAGGAACGGATGGCGCTTTCCCGACAGCACCATGTCCAGGCGGCGCGGCAGACGAACCAGCACCGGACGCTTCGTCTTCCAGGCACCGAGAGCGGCGATGGCGGCCCAGGGGTTCGCCTGCACTTCCTTGCCTCCGAACGCTCCACCCATTCGCAGACACTGGACCGCGACTTGATTTTTGCCGACGCCAAGAACCCGCGCGACCACGTCCTGCGTTTCGCTGGGATGCTGCGTGGAGGAATCTAGCACCATGCCGCCGGTTTCGTCCAGGCGGGCCAGCGCGCATTGCGTTTCCAGATAGAAATGTTCCTGACCGTTGATGAACAGCTCGCCTGTGACTTGATGCGAGCTTTCGGCTATGGCGGTTCCAGCGTCGCCACGGCGGATACTATATGGACCGGAATGAAAGCTCTTTGTCGCGATCGCGTCTTCAATGGTCAGGATCGGCGCGAGCGCTCGATACTCCGGTTGAACTCGGGCCGCGCCTAGCTTGGCAGCCTCCAGAGTCTCGCCTAATACCCAGGCGACGGGCTGCGAATGATGCGTGACCTCATTGGGAAACAGAGGCTCATCATGCCGATTGGCGCCGGAATTTCCTTCGCCGGGAACGTCACGGTCCGTTAGAGTCGCTACGACGCCGGGCTCTGACAAAGCGGGTGACGCATCGATGCGAACCACCAGCGCGTGCGCATGCGGCGCCATCACGGGCCATGCGTGCAGCACGCCGGGATATCGTTCCAGCAAGTCGCCTGTGTAAAGCGCCTCGCCCGTAACGTGGCTTTGCGCGCTTTCGTGGGGTTGAGGTTTTCCTGAATAGCTCAAAGTCCGCCCTCCTCGAAGAATCGATCGAGTAGGCTTTGCGCCATGGCGAGCCTGTATTTTGCCGACCCGCGATGATCGCTGATCGGCCGGAGCGTGCGGCGGAGCACGTCTTTCGCGCGTTCGCGAGCCTCGGCATCGCCCGAGGTTCCCAGCGCTTGTTCTGCTTCCAGGGCGCGCAATGGCACGGTAGCCACGCCGCCCAAACCGATTCGCACGCGGCCGTCCGCGCAGCGAGAGATTCCCGCTGCAACGGTGCTGATGTCGTCCAATCCGCGCTTGGCTACTTTATAGAACCTTATATAGTCAGGCAGCGGCTTGGGGATTCGGATCGCGCGAATCAATTCTCCAGGCTTGAGCTCCGTTTCCCGGAAGGCTTTAAAGAACGAAGACAGGGGCACCATTCGTTCGCCCGCCTGTGATGCGAGACGAAGCTCGGCGTCCAGTGCAAGCAGCAGCGGAGCCGAGTCGCCAATGGGAGAGGCTGTAGCCAGATTTCCTCCCAGCGTGGCGCGGTTGCGAATCAGCGGTGAGGCGAACAACTTCAGCCAATCGCGAAATACTTCGGGAGCGGAGTGCCAGCGCTCTCCAATTTCGGTCAGCGTCAGTCCTGCGCCGATCTCGATAGCCTTGTCATCCTCATGAAATTCGCGCAGCTCGGCTACGCCTTCAAGGCTGATCAGGTGTGCAAATCGCTGGTCGCGCAAATTGGTCAACACGCCCAGGTCCGTGTTGCCGGCAAGAAATCGCGCCGAGGGATCCGACGCAGCCAGTTCGAGACACGCCGCCAAATCTGCCGGTCTTGAGAATCGCCCGCGAGTCGTCTGGTAGTCGAGAGGCTCGACAGCGCGCCACGGGCTGGCTTAATCGATCGAGGAAAAATCCATCAGGCGCAGGGCCCAGTGACTGGAGCGCATCGCGAATCGGACGATAGCCGGTGCAGCGGCACAAGTTTCCGCCCAAAGCATGTATATCGCGATCGCCACAATAGTGTTGCGCGAACATGCTGACCACGAACCCAGGCGTACAATACCCGCACTGCGATCCGCCAGCCTTCGCCATGGCTTCCTGGACGGGCGCTAGTTGCCCGTCGCGTGCCAGAGATTCCACCGTGTAGACTTCGCGATTCGCCACCGACGGTAAAGCGACTAAGCAGCTATTCACAGCTTCATATCGTGTGCCGGAAGGTCCCGAGGAAACCAGCAGCACGGCGCAGGCTCCGCATTCGCCTTCGGCGCAACCTTCTTTTGCGCCGGTGAGTCCGCGGGACCGAACGTAATCGAGCAGGGTTGTTTGTGGAAGTTCGTCTTCCACACGGATCGTTTCCCCGTTCAAAATCAGCTCGAACGCAGCGCAGGCGGTCGCCATGGTTGCCTCTAAATACATGGTACTCAAAGGCCGCCGGTCTGATACCATCGCGAATTAGACGAATGAAAAAGACGCGAACCACATCTCCCTTCGGCCGCAGAGGATTTCTGAAAGGCGCAGCCGCCGGAGCCGCGGCCCTTGCGGCCAGTTCTCAGGCTAGTGAAGCACAACAAGCTCCTCGGCCCGCAAACGCGACCGCCCCTGTCCCCACCGATTCGGCGCTGGCCGCGGAAGCACGCCCACCTCAACGCCCGATCGCCCAAGTGATCGAGCGGCCTGGGTCGGACTTCATGGTCGACGTGATTAAGACGCTGAATATCGACTATCTGGGCGCCAATCCTGGTTCCACCTTCGAGTCCTTGCACGAATCGATCATCAATTATGGCGGCAACCAGACGCCGGAATTTCTCACCTGCTGCCACGAAGAGTCCGCAGTTGCGATGGCGCAAGGATACGCCAAGATCGAAGGAAAGCCGATGATGGTGCTGATCCACGGAGTCGTTGGCCTGCAGCACGCCAGCATGGCGATCTACAACGCGTATGCCGATCGCCTACCCATATATATGATTGTCGGCAATCACGCTGATGGAGCGGAGCGCGGCGCGGGAGTAGAATCGCAGCACAGCGCTCAGGACATGGGCGCATTGGTGAGAGAGTTCGTCAAGTGGGACGACCAGCCTTATTCGTTGGGAGCATTCGCGCAGTCTGCTGTGCGTGCTTACAAGTTCGCGATGACGCCGCCCATGGGCCCGGTGTTGATCGTCGCCAATCATGAGTTGCAATCGCACCCCGCGCCTGCACAGAATCCGCCCATCCCAAAGCTTGTTCCAACGTCGCCGCCGCAAGGCGAGCCAGGAGCGGTGGCCGAAACGGCACGGCTTTTAGTAGCTGCCGAGCGTCCCATGATCGTTGCGCAACGCGCTGCGCGAACGCCGGAAGGTATGACGTTGATCGTCGAGCTCGCCGAGTTGTTGCAGGCTCCTGTGCAGAGCTCGGAGCGAATCAATATTCCTTCCCGTCATCCGCTGGCGGGGAACGGCGGGCCGGGATACCAGCCTGACGTGGTTCTCAACCTGGAAGTCGCCGACGTGTCGGGGGCGGCTCGGCAAGGGATGCTGCGCGGTGCGAAGACCATCAGCATCTCTTCCGTCACTTTAGATCACCACAGCAACATTCAGGACTTCGGAAAATACGCCGAGGTCGATATCGACATGGCGGCCGATTCGCAGGCCACTTTACCTGCCTTGATCGAAGCCTGCCGCAAACTGATCACAGCGGATCGTAAGCGCGCCTTTGAACAGAGAGGGGCGCGAATTGCCGCCGCGCATAAGCAGGCTCGTGATCGCGTGATCGAAGAAGCGGCGCAGGGCTGGGATGCGAGCCCGGTCAGCCTCGCGCGCCTCTGCGCAGAATTGTGGCCCCTGATCCAGAAAGAGGATTGGTCGTTAGTTTCCTGGGACGGGTTTGTCAGCAGTTGGCCCACGCGCCTGTGGAACTTCGACAAGACCTATCAATATGTGGGTGGGCGCGGGGCGGCGGGAATCGGCGGAGGTGCTCCCGCGGCGGTTGGAGCGTCGCTAGCCAATCGAAAACATGGCCGCCTGTCGATCAACATTCAAACCGACGGCGACCTAAACTATGCCCCCGGCATTCTGTGGACCGCGGCGCATCACAAAATTCCGATGCTGACCATCATGCATAACAATCGCGGCTATCACGCGGAGCTGATGCTGGTACAGCAGCAGGCGAATCTTCACAATCGCGGAGCCGATCGCGCGCATATTGGCACCAAGCTCTGGGAGCCGAATATCAACTACGCCAAGATGGCCGAAGCTTATGGGTTGTATGGCGAGGGTCCTATTACCGATCCGAAGGACCTGGCGGCGGCGTTTCGACGCGGTATTGAGCGTGTGAAGAACGGTGAGCCGGCGCTGATCGATGTAATCACGCAACCGCGGTAGCGGAAGTAACACTACGAGTCAGCCGGCAAGCGCGATTGAGATCCGGTGACGTTCGTAAATCGGCTCCAGTTCAAACGGGGACACACCATAAGGAACGCGAGCAGACCACAAACCCCCATCGGGCAGAATACTTCGGATGGATTCCAGACCTCCGCGGAAGAGCCGAGCCAAGTCCCCGTGGATGCCAGAAAAAATGCGATCCCGGAATACACGCTTACGGAGCGAAGGGCTGTCCGAAACGAGATGAATGTGACTGGGTTTCCTTCCACTTGCGGCAGCGGGCAAGGCAGCGGCGGCGCGGGCGAGAGGGGCGTCTTGCTTGTGCGCCACTCTTCGACCATCTGATAGAGCTGCTTTGCCGCGGTTGTGGTCCACGGCCAGAACCACGCTTCAAAGGATTGCAGCGAGAAAACCACCAGAGCGGTTTCCACCGAAGACCGGCACTCGATATAGATGACCTTGCGGCGCATCCAATGTCGTGGTCCGGGTCCCAGCCAAACCCGTTGTACCAGGCGCGGATCGAGAGTGAATTTTGCGCGATCACCGGCAAATTCAAGCAATCCGTTTACGAAGCGGACCATGCCCAGGTCGTAGTGATAGCCGCCGTCAAACAGGCGCGGTTCTGCGGACGGGCTGAAGCCGATAAATGTCCCCTGTCCTTGACGGGCCGCCGCGCGTCGCTTGACGGTTTCGCGAACCGAGCCCACGATCCAATCTGAGCCAAGGTAAATGGCTGCCTCCGAAATCAGGCTTGCTGTTAATGACACGCTCCACCAGGGCAACCCCATCCGCTGAAACAGCAGAGCCGCCGGCAGACCCAAAACAATCGGCGCGCCCAATGCAAACACCGTCAGGCGAGTCTGCAGCCGGTTGCGCATAGCTGGGGAGAACGCAGCGTCTTCCGGAACGGAGTCGGAAGGCGCATCCACATAAAGGTCCGTTGGTTCGCGTCGCGACTCCTCCAAGAGCTCCACGATGCGTTCGTCGCTGATCGCTCCGGCGCGGGCAATCGCGCGAATCCTTTCAATAGTCGGCGGGTGCGCCATCATCCACGAAATCGGAGCGCCCCACTCCAACGGCATGCCGTGAGCTCGCGATACGCGTGTGAGCCCCGTGATCATTGCCTCGGGATCGCCACTCCAGCGGACCGAGTCGAGGTCCGCCTTCCATTCTCCCGATCGACGCCATGCTTTGATCATGAAATAAAGAGCCAACAGGACAAGCGGTACAAGATTCGCGAAATTTGGGAACCATTGGATGCCCAGTATCGACACCACCAGCAGGACATACACACCCGTCAGCGCGGAACGCTTGGCGGGGCCGAGATGCGAGAGTTCATGGCAAACCACCGCGTCCACTTCGCGCCTGGAGAGACTGGTCAATAGACCCTGGTTCAAAACGACAACGCCCCAGCGGGTTGCCACCGCGAACGGAGGACGCGGCGTTGGTGACGTGGCGATCGAGATGCCGCGGAGCTTCACGCCAGCCCTCGCGGCTGCTTCAAATGTGCGCTTGCGAAGGTCTCCCTCTGCAAGCGGAGTACTCCTTCCGCGGCTGATGCGCCTGATACAAAGCAGGCAGGCGATGGTCAGGACGAAGCCAAAAAGCAACGACCATTGAGCATTGGAGAATGTCAGCAGCAGAAGGCTTAGCACCGTCGATGCGAAACAGGCCGCAGCCGCGCCGGACCAGAATCGGATACAGCGGTAATAGTCTGCGCCCAATGGGTTGACAGTCACGCGCGCATAGAACATCGCAGTGATCTGCGATCCGATCCATACCGCGACCAGGGGCGGCGCGAGCAATGCCAGCAAAGGTCCTATCGCCCACTTTCCAAAAAGGTAATTCAGTAAGGCTCCCCCGTCGGCGTGCACTAGGGCCCAGATCCAGCCGATCCATGCGAGCACGAAGATCGCCTCCCCATAGGCCCTCAATTGCAGCGGGTCGGAAGGGCGCAGCAGAAGAAGAAGGAACGGGGCGAGGATAAGAGCTGTCGCCGCGATCACCAGCGTGCGCACCTGATCTGTGTCGAAGCCGCCCTCTATCACGATGGGCGGAGGTAAGGAGTCGAGAGAATATTGCGTGCGATGGTGTCCGCTTGAAATGCCGTCTTCGAAGGCTATGGCAGGATCAATACGCAGAGATCGGAAATGAAAGGCGGTGAGATCGAGATTGAGCTGGTCGGCACCTGCCTGCACAAGTTGTGACGCAAGTTCGGAAAGGCGAAAAGCTGCGTGGAACGTCAGGGCTGACGTCCGGGCCACGGAACAGCGGACTTCAATGCGGGATTCAAAGGAAGACCTCACGATTCCGCGCATATCGCAGCCGATAGCATGAGCGAAGGTTGCCGGAAGCGCGGCGGACGGTCGAGCGGCGGGAACTGTGAGCGTGGCGCTCAAATCGCCCGAAGCGTCTATGTCGATCGAGACGTAGGCGGGCTGCCGGGGTGCTTGGCCCAACGCAATCACCGCAAAGGAAAGCAGCGTCCCGAAACGGAGCATCTTCCCCGGAAGATCGGCGGGATTGCCAGATTACAGCAGGCTGGCGAAACCTTACTTAGGCGCTTTCGCCGGCTGGTGCGCGGCGTCCTTTTCGTTTTCGTAGCAGATATGCTCGAACACATCCGTGTCCGGAAGCAGTTGCTCCACGAAGTTGATCACGACTGGTTTTGTGAACGTCTTCGGATCGGTAATTGTCACGCCGACTTCTATATGTCCGAAGTCGCGCCGGTGGAAACGCTCCTGGACCTGCATCTCTTCGCTGTGCCCGTGGCCCCGGGCATCCAGCCAGCTTGAGTCGTTAAATCCCTTCGTGTCGACCACGAAGGTGTCTCCGTCCCAATGCCCGATGGAATAACCCAGCCAGGCGGGCGCCGGGTCATCGGGAAATTTACGCCCGTCGGTGAAGATCTGACGGAAGATGGTTTCTACTTCGTACAGCATCAGCGTTTCACTGGGTGTTTGGATAATCTTGAATGGCTCGGGCAATAGGTCGGCGTGAGGCACTCCGTCGGGGAGACAAATCAGGCTTGGGCCGACCGTTCCCGGTTGGCCGTGCTGGCGCAAAATTTCCCTCGCTGCGGGCGTCATGGGGTCTTCGCCGGGCTTGAAATCGGAAAGAATGTCGCGAAAATATTTTGAATTGGGCGATTCGCCGAGGCCGTAGAGGCCGGGCCCTCGTGGTTCTGCTTCCACCTGCCAGATACCAGAAAGGTCGGGCTTGCCGTTTACTTTGGGCGCCGGCCCGGTCATATCTACCTTGCCGTCGGCCATGCGCGGGGCTCCTGGAGTTGGTTGATTATTCCACTGTGCCTGAGCGCAAAAACAAGTTCCCACGAACGCGATTCCAATCCAGATCCATCTACGCATGCTCTCTATTAAACACTACTTCTGTTCCAATCGCTCTCCCGCGCCGGGGGGTGCTAGTTCATCAATCTCGCGCTGCAGCGCGTCCGCCTGAATCCGGCGGCGCCAGATGCCGAACCCTGTCCAGGCGACTAGCAGCAAGAGCAGAGGCACTACGCTTCGCAGTGATCGAAAGGCGATATTCGTCTTTCCAGCCAGGACTGCAACGAAGATGACCGCAGCCAGAAACAGCGGGCCGTGCCACAACCATTCGTTCCTTAAGTGATCGCGGCGGCGCTGAAGTTGGGCGCGGTAAAATTCCTGGCCTGTCGCGGCAATGGCGTCCCGACGCGAAGAGTCGCGGCGCCAGATCCGGCGGCGAAACCAATACAAAGAGATGACGACCCAGGCGAGGGCCGCGGCGAATCCGAACTCCAGAAGACCTTCGTGAGCGATCTCCAGCCTCCAAGCCATTACCCCAACCAGAAAGAGCGTGGCGGCGATACTTCCCAGAATCTCCCAACGGGTGCTCGACGATAGCTGTTCGGTTCGCCGCTCGACAATCTGCTTCAGGTCCACGGGGAGTTTCTCGTCCGGCTGATCCCTCCAAATGCCGCCGGGATCACTGGTCTGCTCAGGCATAACGATTCTCCTTTTGAGATGTGCGGGGTAGAAATCGGCTGGAAAGAATGTTCTTAATGCGATGAATTTTCATTCCCACGTTGGCGCGGGAAAGCCCGGTGATCTCGGCGATGGTAGCCAGGTCCAACTCCTCCAGGTAAGAAATCATGATCTGGCGATCCAGCGGTCTTAGTTGCCGGATGAACCCGTAAAGCTGGTGGAGCGCTCTCTGCCGATCCACGTCCGGCTCATGGCGTTCCGAAGCCGTCTGTTCGATTTCTTCCAGGCTCACGAATGGCGCATTCTTGCGGCGTTCGCGATTTACATAAGAAACCGCGGTGTTATGGGCGACCCTATACGTCCAGGTCTTCAAGGAACAGCGCGTGTCAAATGCTTCCAGGCTTCGCCAGAGCTGGAAATGAATGTCCTGACGAAGATCGTGCCGTTTTTCCGGATCGGCCTCGTATCCAGCGGACAGGCGGTCCAGTGCGCGGCCGAATTCACGGCTGGCGGTCGCGTACAGTTCGTCGCGTTCAGTTGGACCCACAATCTATATAGTCGATGCGCATGCGATTTTATAACGCGCCGATGTAGAATCAGAGCGCTATGCCGACCACTAGACGTAACTTTCTGCAGCGGGTGGGCGATGCGGGTGGTTTCAGTGCCGCACTCGTCACCATGCAATCGCTGGGACTGCTGCCCGTGGCGGCATCGGCTGCCTCGGCGGCCGATCTGGCGCCTGGCTCGGGGAAGGGAGTTAAAGTCGCGATCCTCGGAGGAGGCATCGCGGGACTGGTAGCCGCCTACGAGATGGGCAAGGCTGGATTTCAATGCACGGTGCTCGAAGCCCGCGATCGTCCCGGTGGCCGCGTCTGGACAGTTCGGAACGGCTCCACAGTCGAATCGATCGGCGCGCCCAAACAAACCGCCAACTTCGCCTCAGGAAATTATTTCAACGCGGGCGCGGCGCGCATTCCTTCCATCCACCGCACGATTCTGGGTTATTGCAAGGAACTTGGAATTCCGCTGGAGGTGGAGATCAACACTTCGCGCAGCAGCCTGCTGTGGAACCAGAATGTATTCGGCGGCAGGACCGTGGAACAGAGGCAGGCGGTCACCGACACGCGCGGACACGTTTCGGAATTGCTGGCGAAGTGCGTGCAGCAAGGCGCGCTGGATAGCGAGATCACCGCCGAAGATCACCAGCGGATCCTCGCGTTTCTGCGGATCTATGGCGATCTCTCCGCGAAGCTGAAATATGAAGGCTCGGAGCGCGCAGGTCTGGTTCGCGGGCCGGGCGCGGGTCCAGACGACGAGGAGTTGCGCTCGCCCTTGCCGATGCATGCACTGCTCGACGCAAACTTCTGGAACGCCATCCTGTTTGAAGAAGGGCTCGATTATCAGGCCACGATGTTCCAGCCAGTCGGCGGAATGGATCGAATTCCCTACGCGTTCGCGCACAGGTTGGGCAAGGTGGTGCAATACCGTTCGCCCGTGAAAGAGATTCGCAAGACATCCAGTGGGGTTCGCATCCTGTACACGCGGGGCGGTGTGGCAAAATCTCTGGATGCCGATTATTGCATTTGCGCCTTACCCATCAGCATCCTGAAATCCATTCCCAGCGATTTCTCGCCTCGTGTTCAGCATGCGATCGAGGTGACGGAATACGCCGATAACTACAAAATCGCATGGGAGTCCAAACGCTTCTGGGAGTCGGATTACAACATCTACGGCGGCATATCCTGGTTGAGCAGCGGCCCGATCGGCCTGGTCTGGTATCCGAGCGGGAACCCATTCAGCGAATCCGGTGTAGTGCTTTCCGGTTATGGTCCGGAGGGAAACTCCGAATTTGGGCGACTTGCCACCGTGGAGGCAAAGATGGCGGCGTCGCGCCAGGCGATCGAAAATCTGCACCCCGGCTGCGGACAGCATTTGCGAAATCCCGTCTATGTGAGTTGGGGCAAGATTCCCTACAACCAGGGTTCCTGGGTGCGCGGCTTTTCCAACCCGTCGTCGGAGCGCGGTTATTACGACAACGCCTACAAGGATTTCATCGAGCCCGACGACCGTATCTATTTCGCGGGTGACCATTGCAGCCATCTGAACGCCTGGATGGAAGGCGCCGTCCTGGCGGCGCATCGCGCCGTGAAGATGATTGCAGAGCGCGTGCGCACCTGATCTATTCCCACCCATCGGGAACTCGCCACCGACAGAAAAGCTTGCCCAGCCGGTAACTTCGGAACTCCCCCCGCGTCCAATGCGGTTATGGAATTCCCATATTCTCGCTTGACAACACGGGATGAATCCGCCAGCATCAGTCCAAGGTCGCACGTGGAACAAACCGGCGACATCACGCAGCTCCTGCAACGGTGGCGCGAAGGTAGTCGCGATGCCGAAAACCAGCTCTTCGCCTTAGTTTTGCCCAATCTCCGCCGTTTGGCGCATTACCTCATGATGCGGGAACGGAAGGGGCATTCGATGCAGGCCACAGAGTTGGTTGATCAGGTTTATTTTCGTCTGGTGGCGGCAAAAGATCGGGATTGGCGGAGTCGTCAGCATTTTTTCGCTATAGCTGCTAGAGCCATGCGAAGGTATCTGATCGACTATGCCCGCGCGCGCCCCGACGGCGAGATGGTCGCACTGGAGGGTATTAAAGAAATGCTTCCAGCCGACAGCGCGAAATTGGATCTCGCCCTCACGGTGGACCGACTCCTGGATCAACTTGCCGAAACCAAACCAGAATGGTGCATGTTGGTGGAAGTCAAGTTTTTCCTGGGGCTTACCGACGAAGAGGCGGCGGAAACCCTGGGCATTAAACTGCGTTCAATGCAGCGAATGTGGCGTGATGCCCGGCAATGGCTATTTGAGCGAACGGAGCCGCCCAATGCCGGACAAAGCGCCGCAGGACGATGACCTGGTCATCAATCTAGTAGAACTGACACTCTCACAACCTGAGCCAGACCGCGAGTCTTACCTGCGCGGCGCATGCGGAGACAGCCAGGAGATCTTTGACCAAGTGTGGCACTACGTTCAATGGGAACAGCGCATGGGACGCTTCCTGCTGGATCCTCTTTTTCCTCCTCCCCTGGAAGAGCGTCATTTTGAGCCGGGAGAACTTTTAGACAACCGGTTCCGCATCCTGAGGGAGGTTGCCCAGGGCGGCATGGGGATCGTTTATGAGGCTGTGGACGAAAAGCTCGACCGCCGTATTGCCATCAAATGCGCCAAGTCGGGGTTCAGCAAGCGGCTGCCTCCAGAAGTCCGCCATGCGAGCGAAATCAGCCATCCCAACGTGTGCAAGATTTTCGAGATCCATACGGCCTCTACCGATTACGGCGAGATCGACTTTCTTACCATGGAATTTCTGGATGGAGAGACTCTCGCTGACCTCCTCCGCCGAGGGCGGTTGCCCCGTGAAAAAGCCATTCTAATCGCGCGGCAGGTGTCTGCTGGGTTGGCCGAAGCACATCGCAATCGGGTGGTTCATGGCGACCTCAAGAGCACTAACGTCATCGTGACCGCTGGGCCGGACGGCGCCACACGCGCAGTGATCACAGACTTCGGCCTGGCTCGCCGGCCGGAGACTTCCCAATCCACGCTGCTTTCCGAAAACGAGCAAGGGGGCACGCCCGACTACATGGCTCCGGAGCTATGGAAAGGAGCGAAAGCGTCTCCCACCTCCGATGTGTACGCCCTGGGAGTCTTGCTGTACGAACTCGCCTCCGGTCAGCGCCCTTACCCGCCGGAACTTTCCTGGGAACAACGGCAGCGCTTTAAGCCCCCTCTAGTGGACGCGAAGTGGGATAAGCTCCTTTCCCGCTGCCTCGATCCCGATCCGGCCCAGAGGTTTTCCAATGCGGAAGAGGTGGTTCAGGAACTGGAGCCCCCCCAGTCTCGAAGATGGTTTTTGGGCATTGCGGCAGCGGCTGTTTTGGCGGCCGGAACCGGACTGGTTACATACCAGCGCACCGCGATCCCTCGGGAATCGGTGCGGCTGGCGGTGCTTCCGTTTGCGGCGAGTCCGGAGGCGGCAGTTCTGGCGCAGACGCTGATCCCCGAAGCGGCCGGTCAGATCAGCCGGCTCAACCCGGGGACTCGAATCCGACTCAAGGTGCTCGACCCATCGGAGGAACAGGGCAAAAAAGTCGACTCGCCGGATAAAGCCAAGTCAATTCTGGGAGCCACGCATGCGTTGAATGGAAGTTTTGAAAAACGCGACGGCAAGACCATTCTCCACGCGTACGTAACGGACTTGAGAACCGGGCTGCATGCGAAAGAATGGACCGCCGAATACGCTCCGGGTGAAACGCGTTACATCTCCGTTGCACTAGCTGGAGTGGTAACAGAGACATTCCACTTGCCCGCGTTGACGCAAGCTGCCGCGGTGAAGCAGGCTGCGGCGAAGGATTATTGGGAAGGACTTTATTTCATTCGCAAGAACTCTACCGTCGACAGGGCCATTCCTCTGCTGGAGCGCGCCGTCATCGCCGACCCTGATTCGCCGTTGACCTATGCCGCGTTGGCGGAAGGTGAAAGACGGGAATACGTAATTACACAAGATCAAAAATGGATCGCGCGCTCAAGCGAGTCCCTGCTCCAGGCGCAACTGCGCAACCCGGATTTAGCCCCCGTCCACAGTGTTGCCGGCCTGCATAAGTTCTTCGATGGTTGGTATGAGCAGGCGGAGCAGGAATTTCGAAGGGCCATTGAATTGGACCCCGCCAATGGGGACAACTACCGGTGGCTCGGCAACACCCTCGAATCAAATAATCAGCTCGGCGACGCAGCAGCTGCATATTCAAAAGCGATTGAGTTCGCTCCCAGAGATTACCAAAATCCTTCCGCCATGGGTGGTTACTACTACAACCAGGGGAATTACAGTGAAGCGGCCAAATACTTCCGTCACGCTATGGATCTTGAGCCCAAGGAGCCAAGCACTCACTTTGCGCTGGGCCAGGTCTATGCGAACCTCGGACAGTCTAAGGACGCCGAGAACGAATTTCGAACTTCTCTTAATTTAGGGGAGACCCCAAGAGCTCTGGATTCCCTTGGGGCGCTGCTGATGGATGAAGGAAGAGATCCGGAAGCGATTTTCTATATCAAAAACGCGCTGGACAAGTGGCCCGCACGCTACTTGTGGTGGACAAACCTGGGAACGGCGTACAGACGGACAAAGCAGCCTATGGCTTCGCAACGTGCCTATCAGCGCGGTCTGGACTTGGCCAAAGCGGAGATGATCAGGAACCCTCGCGAAGGGCGGGTGCGTGCCGTTCTGGCGTACCTGTACGCGAGAGTCGATAAGCGGGACGTGGCAGAATCGCAAGTTGCTGAGGCTCTGAGGGAGTCTCCGAGCGACGCGGATGCGCGATTTTGGGCGGTCCTCACCTATGAAGCCCTGAACGACCGAAACTCCAGCATCAAAGTCTTGAGCTCTTCCTCGGCCGCTGTGCTGGCGGACGTCGCCCGCGATCCCGATTTGGCGGACTTACGGCAAGATTCTCGCTTTCAGGAGTTGTTAGCAGCCCATCAGCAGAAATAAAGGAGAAACCGATCCCATGTTGGTCGAGTACACGATCAAATTTACCGGAGACGGCGTCAGCGTTACACAGAGAGTGGAACCGGGCCCATCCGACGGGGTGCAAGCTCAGGCTCCTGGATCGGCCGTCCGCGGGAAGGTGTTGTCTGCTTCCGTTGCGGAAACTCAGACGTTGGCTAAGAAACAGCAAGGCGGGAACAGAGGAGACAACCCAACAGGCCCATTCGGCGGGAACAGGGGAGACAACCCGACGGGCCCATTCGGCGGGAACAGGGGAGACAACCCGACGGGCCCATTCGGCGGGAACAGGGGAGATAATCCAACGGGCCCATTCGGCGGGAACGCCCAAACTTCCGGGCTGACCGTGGTCTTCGGGCCGATTGTCTGTTGCCCCGGATCTGACGCGTCTGCATCTTCGACTTCGGCAACACCCACTAACCCGTTGCAGGCCCCAGTGCGCCCCAAGCCCCCGGTGAAAAAGAAGGCTGCGGCCAGAAAGCGCGCGTGACCTGGGTTGTTATACATGATAGTTGCTATTCACGATTGAAGCCGTTCGAAGGAGGTCCAAACAATGTCAGAGTTTCATATGGAAAAGCAGCGCCGGGACAAGTGGTGTTGGGCCGCTGTCTCGGCCAGTATCGATCGCTATTTCTTTCCTAAATCCTCCTGGACTCAGTGCCGCATCGCTCACAGTCTGGCCGTCAAAAAAGAACTCCCTCAGATATCGGTGAAGGCGGACTGTTGTGGAACTCCGGAATCCTGCAATCAGGTGGCGTCGCTGGGTGACGCGTTGCAGGCCATCGGACGGCTGAACAAAGTTCTCCCGCGGGCCCTCACATTCCAAGAACTTTGCGACGAGATCGACCAGAACCGGCCCGTTGGCGTGAGGATTGGTTGGCTGGACGGCGGCGGCCACTTCGTCGCAGTAAACGGCTACTACCTCTCGTCTGGAAACCAGATTGTGCACGTGGCCGACCCGCTATTTGGCCCGTCCGTTCTCTATTACCAGGATTTTGCCAACTGCTATCAATTCTGGAACGACGGCGGCGGATTCTGGACCCACAGTTATTACATAAAAGCCACTACATAAGAGCCCGTACAAAAAAAGCCCAGGAGGTCTATCTATGCCTTTGACTCATACCCCGCCCCCCGAGCACATGCGGCAGGAACTTCTTGCCGGGCTCCCGGATTTTGTAAACCAATCGGACCCCATCGCGGGCGACCTTTACAACGCGAATGAGGGTCACCAAGTCTACATGCTGACATCGAAAGACCTCCTCGCAGGGGCTGGGCTAAGCGCCGTGAAAGACGCCGGCTGGCGTTTTATTTCTGTGGCCACACCAGGCGGCCAAGGCGCAGCGGCCCATGTATCTAAAAGAGCCGACGGATCCTCGGGCATGAGAGGCATTTCACACGGAACCGAAGTCGCCGCCGCCGTTCGCGCGGCGAACGAGATAGCATCGCTTCCTCAACTGGCAGGGGATCAGCATTTTAAGCTTTGGGTATTGCGAGTGCCATCCGTTCTGGTGGAAGCCTATTGGCTCAAGTCATCCGTGGGAAACAAAGATTGGATCGTGCCCTATCTGGGCACCTGCGCCAGGATCGAGTTGATGAAGGCCTATCCAGTAAAAGAATTTCTGGACATCCTCCGTGCGCTGGCCCAGGAGTTCCGTGCGTTCGACGACATCGCGGACCCACAGGATCCTCTCCGCCCGTATTAGAGGACGGCTCGGCTATTGCGCAGGCCCCAAAAATCGCCGACGTCAACCAGGGCAATAAAGGATGCTGAGGCGCACCCGCTGTCCACGGCTCCGCAGCAGGGCTGAAACCGAGTACTGGCCCTACCCGTGCCGCGCGAGGGCACGCCGTTTCACGCGATCTCGAACCGAGCTAACCTCCTCTCGGACCAGTAGGGTTATCACCTAAGCCATTGGTAGTCAAAAGAAACAATAAGGCTAAAAGCATATCCATACGCGGCTCCTTTCCCAGAGTGGGTATGGAGTGTCAGCGTAATCTTGTCAACGTTAATTTAATTGCTCCGGTTTCTGAGAAACCTAAAGCCGATAGCCGCGAAAATTCCTCGTTTCGCTAAGCAGTGAGATCCTACGAGCGTCTTGTTTTCCAAGGCTCGTTTAGTGGCGAGAATGAATTCACAGGACGCGCTGTATCCCCTAAAGGCGTCCCACAGTATCTTCCGTCGTTCCAAGGGCAAGGAAGGAACCATAAACCAGAACCTGCGAAACTGCGAAAGGTTCGGAGGCGCCCTCTCGGGCCGGATGACCAGCCCCTACAACCGTCATCCATCGCGGCAAGAAGCGCACCGATGCCTAGCATCTTCATCTTCTATCCCCCGGCGACCGTCCTTGGCGGAGTATTCCGAATAATCGCGCTAACCCGTATGTCACGCCCGTGAAAAAACAAACGGGAAATTTGACAAGGAGAACTTCTATGAACTTCGCAATTCTTCGCACGCTCCTTCCGCTTAGCCTGCTCGCCACCCTTCCTATGGGTCTGATGGCGGAAGACTCGGCGCACTTTAACATCCCATTCAACTTTACCGTTGGAAACCAGCAGCTCTATGCAGGTGAGTATCTCATCGGGCGCTCGGCTCCTTCGGTCCTGAGCATCAGGACCCACAGTGGTTACAGCGTCCTCATGACGCTGGGCAATTCTGGCTCGCCGTCCCGAGTCCCGGGCATTGTGTCGCTGACCTTCGACAAGGTCGACAACCACTATTTCCTGTCCAAATGGGCCGGCAATGATTACGGGTTGGAGTTAGTCCCGCCCGCTGCAGAGAGGGAATTGATCGCCAGGAGAGCTGCCCGCAAGCCAGTTACGGTGGTAGCTTCCAGAAAGTAGCCGACTTTGAAAACCGTAGAACCTTCCGGCAACACGAGCCTCAGACTTGCGCGTGTTGCCGGGTTTTTTTGTTAAGTGTGCGTGGGGGCCGCCCTGGTGGCGCACCGCGCAGTACAGATGATTCCCCAGCGGCTTCGTGGTAAATCCACTCCGCGCCCTCGCCTCCCAGCAAACGGCGGTTCAGCGCTCCCCCCGTGAAGAGCATCTCTTCCAGCGCCGCGTCCACGGCCCGCTGCGTCAGGGTCGCGCCTTCCGAAAATTCGATTTGAAACTGGGCGCACCGGCGCATCAGTTCTTTGATGAACGCGGCGCTCACGCCCTTGGTGCGTGAAACAATCAGTTCGGTCAACTCCCCGGAAATATCCAGGCCGCGCCCATACAGCTTGGTCAGCCTTGCCCTGCCATCTTCGTCAGGCAGAGGGAACTCAATCGCCTGATCGATCCGTCCGGGCCGCGAAATTAATGCGGGCTCGATTTCGTCAGGCCGATTCGTTGTCAGGATAAACAATACTTCAGCGTTTTCTCGTAAGCCATCCATTTCGTTCAGTAATTTGTTGAGCATAACTTCATTGCCCATGCCGTGCATGTGTGAGCGTTCGCGCGCGATCAGATCTACATCCTCGATCACCATCATGGATGGTTGCAGAAAACGGGCCAGCCTGAAATATTCGTCCAGCAATCCCACCTGTTCCGCAGTAACCAGCAATGTGGTGTGCTGCGGCAGTTGGGCAGCCAGATAGTGAATCGTGTGGGTCTTGCCCGTGCCTGGCGGCCCGTAAAACAAGATGCCTTTGCGCGTTTGAAATCCCAGCGATTTTAGCTGCTGGCGCGCGGCCATGAAGCCCGCTACATTGCGATCCAACAGCGAGAGCGTCTTGCGCGGCAAAATGACGTCTTCGCGATTCACCGCGGCCAGCCGATGGACCTTCACCATGCTGCCGCCGCCCATCGGATGGATGTGCGCTTCCAGCGAAATGATGCGTCCGCGGTAAGTGCGGCCCTTGCCAATCTCAAGTTCCAGGTCGCGAAAAAAATCGCGCGAGATTTGAGCTCCACGATCGCCGGCGAATACCGCGATCTCAACCTGCACGCCGCTGTTGAGCCCAAATCGGCCGCCTGGCGCCATCAAAATCGCGAACGGCAGCGCGCCTTCGCGCGAGAGCCACAAACCGTTTTTCAGGCAACGAACGGGCGCTGGATCTCCAACGTCAATCTCATCATGCTGCAGCGGTCCAGCGGAGAAGTGGATATGCACTCCGGCAAATATGTTTGCCAGTGATGGCGCCTCATGTTGATTGGGGGACACGATGCCTACAAGCGTAGGAGCCCGGTTGCGCAGAAGATCTTCAAGCGCCGACTGAATATCAACCCGCGCGGTGATCGGAAACTGACGCCCAGCCGTTGCGATTTTGTCGGCGGGAACGCCAAAATGGCCGAGCAGAGTCTTGCGCAAAGCCGAATCTGGAAACCCTCCCCCGACAGAAAAGGAAACCGGCATGTTCCCTATTATGTCTTTGCCGGTTCGGGTTGCATATTGCCGACGCGCTCTAGCATTGCCTCCAATTCAGGCGATTCCGGCAATCGAAGTCCGAAATCCTTTTCGAGACAGGTTCGAACCTCTACTGCGCCATTCAGCGTGCGCTTTTCGGTTCCGTTCTTGCCATGAATCGCAAGCGCGTTGTTAAGCAGCGCATATCGTCCCTCAGGCCTCACGCGTGCGGCCATCAACAACTGGCGGAAGAACGAACTGGGATGATGGCACAAATACCAATTGGATACTTCGTAGTCGGCTGGAAATTGGGACTCCAGTGTGAAGCGGTAGAAAGGTTTCCATTCGCCGTTCATTAAAGCTTGCAGAAGGAAGCCGTTTTCCAGCGGGATCAGGCGGTGCGGTTCATGCGGCGTTGATTGCGCCACGTCCGGTTCCATGTGAAGTGGCGCGGTAAGGACGTTGCCTCCAAATCCAACGTCGGCGAGGTAAGGCGCCCCGCCCAAATTAACCAACAGCAGCATATGGCTTCGCGGGCCGATCGGGCTCTCCGGCGCGGCGTTCCACAAGACGCGAGCCGCCAGACTGGTTACCGAAAATCCTAACGCTTCCAGTGCATGGCGAAAAAGCGTATTGTGCTCAAAGCACCATCCACCCCGGCCCCCGGCCACCAGCTTCGCTTGCAGCCCATCCACGTCAAGCGCGACAGGAAAACCCAGCAAGGGATTCAAGTTTTCAAAAGGAATTGCGGCCGGGTGCAAAACATGCAGCGCTTCCAGCGTATCCATCGTCGCGGTGCGTGGACCGGTATAACCGATGCGTGCAAGGTAGGCGTCCAAATCAAACTGCGAGGGCATTCGATTGAGTATAGGGCACGTCGCAGTCAACCGCCCCATGCGATACAATCGCCGGTCGAGGAAGAACTCGCCATGAACCCTGCCGTTCAAAGAATTTTCTTGAGCCTGTGTGTCTCGCTCCCATTGTTCGCGCAATCTGGAGCGAAGAACGGAGAGTGGCGAGCCTATGGAGCCGACCTGGGCAACACTCACTACTCTCCTCTCGATCAGATCAACGCCTCCAATTTCAATAAGCTCGAATTTGCCTGGCGATTTTCCACGGCCAATCTCGGCCCCCGTCCCGAATTCAATTTCGAAGGTACGCCGCTCATGGTGAAGGGTGTCGTCTATTCCACCGCGGGCACGCGCCGCGCCGTGATCGCTCTCGCCGCCGCCACCGGCGAGCTTCTCTGGACCCATGCCGAACGCGAAGGCGAGCGCGGCACTGGCGCGCCCAGAGTACTTTCCGGACGCGGGCTCGCTTATTGGACGGATGGCAACGAAGAAAGAATTCTCTATGTGACTCCCGGTTACCGCCTCGCGGCGCTCGACGCAAGGACCGGCAATCTGATTTCCGGTTTCGGCCAGAAAGGAATCGTCGATCTGAAAACAGACGACGACCAGGAAATCGATCCTCTTTCACCTGATATCGGTCTGCACGCCACGCCCGTAGTCGCCAAAAATATTGTGATCGTCGGAGCGGCACACAAACCGGGCGGCGTCGCAAAGAGCAAGAAGAACGTCAAAGGCTATGTCCGCGCCTTCGACGTGAAGACCGGAAAGCGCCTGTGGATCTTCCACACCATTCCCACGCCCGGCGAATACGGCCTGGACACCTGGGAGAAGGACTCCTGGTCCTACACCGGTAACGCCGGCGTGTGGGGACAAATCTCGGTCGATGAAGAATTGAACACGGTCTATCTACCCGTGGAATTGCCGACCGGCGACTACTACGGCGGCCACCGTCCCGGGGCAGGATTGTTCGGCGAGAGCCTCGTGGCCGTGGACCTCAACACGGGCAAGCGCAAATGGCATTATCAACTTGTCCATCACGGGATCTGGGACATGGACATTCCTTGCGCCCCGATCCTGGTGGATTTGGTGATTAACGGCCGTCCGGTGAAGGCCGTCGCGCAGCCGACCAAGCAGGCCTTCCTGTACGTTTTCGATCGCGTCACGGGACAACCCATCTGGCCCATCGAAGAGCGTCCTGTGGAAAAAGGAACGGTGCCCGGGGAATGGTATTCGCCGACTCAGCCTTTCCCCACTAAGCCCCCTGCTTACGATGCCCACGGCCTGGTGGTGGATGACCTGATCAACTTCACTCCTGCCTTGCGCGAAGAAGCTTTGAAGATGGTGTCGAAGTACAAGCTTGGTCCGATCTTCACGCCGCCCGTGGTGAGTCAGGTGGATGGTCCCCTGGCGACCCTCGCGCTGGCTACGGCCGGTGGCGGAACGAACTGGTCGGGTGGCTCCTTCGATCCGGAAACCCACATCGTCTACGTGCCATCGCAGAAGGTCATGACGACGCTCGGGCTGATTCCGCCAACCTCGCCTGAGCAATCCGACATGAACTATATCTCTGGCACCGCCCGTCCGGCGAATACACCTGCTCGCGCAGCGGCGGCTCCGAATGCGGCCGGGGAGGGCGGAGGCGCTCCCGGCATCACCGTGGAAGGGCTGCCCCTCTTCAAGCCGCCCTATGGGCAGATCACCGCCATCGACATGAGTAAAGGCGAGATCCTCTGGCAGGTGGCGCATGGAGAAACGCCGGACAATATCCGGAACAATCCGGCGTTGAAGGGCGTGTCGGTTCCACGCACCGGACGGCCCGGAGTCTTCGGTGTGCTGGTGACGAAGACGCTGGTGATCGCCGGCGAAACCGGTTTCTTTACCAATGCCGAGGGCAAGCGCGGAGCTCTGCTGCGGGCCTATGACAAGTCCACCGGAAACGATGCCGGAGCAGTTTACATGCCTGCGGGCCAGGGCGGAACGCCGATGACTTACTCACTGAACGGCCGGCAGTACATCACCGTCGCAATCAGCGGGCCCGGATTTCCAGCGGAGTTGATTTCGTACCGGCTGCCGGCCAACTGATCTCCCTGGCTACTGGGCGAGCTCGACCAAGATGCCGTTCGGGTCGCGCACGAAACCTACTTTGCCGTTGCCCAGCTTGAGGCTTCCGCCCGACGTGATCGATGATCCGCCAGCGGCTTTCATAGCAGCGACCGCGGCGTCGATGTCACGAACCTGCAGTCCGATCGCGGGCGCGCCGGGATCGGGAATTCTGGGCGTATAGGGCTTGCGATCCACGCCTTTGAATTCGAAGAATCCCCAGGAGAGGTTGGTGCCGGGAACGGTGACAGTGGGGTTGCGGACTTGCGCGCCGGGTGTGCCCAGGTTGGCATTGTAGTCGGTGGTCCAGGCGTTGTCATTCATTTTGAAGCCGAACTTGTTCTGATAAAACAAGGCGGTCTTTTCAGCGTCCTGCACCACCATCGTGCCGAAGGCTGCGCCGATCACTTTCCCTGAGCCGGGCCGAACGCTCAAAGGTTGCGCGAGCTGGACATAATAACCGTCAGGATCTTTGAGCGTGACCGCGCGTGCGCCGGCGCGGCCTGTGCCTTCGATGGGTGCTCCTCCGGGAGTGATCACTACACCTCCGGCTTTTCTCGCGGTGGCCAACGCTGCGTCCAGATCATCGACGGCAAAAATGAGCAGAGCCGCTCCAGGATCCTGAATGCGCGGTTTGGCGCCGTGGAGATCCATGCCGGAAAACTCGGTGACCTCAAGTTCGAAGGCCGTGTTGGGAATCTTCAGCATCATGTTGCGAAACTTTGTGCCCTGCGGAACGTCCACCAGCTTCAGCAGCATGTCGGGAAGCGGGCTCGGCTTGCCCAGCGCCTTGGAATTGTCGAGCTCCAGTCCAAGCGCGTGATAGAAGGCGTAACTCCGGTCCAGATTGTCAACGCCCAGAATAAACTTGGTCAGGCGCACCGCATTGGGATTAGCGGATTGCGCGGCGGCCAGACTGGTGAAAAGCAGGCAAGCGGAAATAAGGGAGCGCATATTCAGACCGAGGATATCATTTGATCCTTTGCTGGGGAGCGGTATAATTCAGCCCATAAACATGCGGACTGTGGCAGAACCGGGCGACCCGGCTAAGGGCGATATCAGCACTCTGCTGCATGCCTGGAGCAAAGGAGACCCTGAAGCGCTCGATAAGCTCACTCCCATCGTCTACGACGAATTGCGCCGTCTCGCCCGGAGATACATGAGGCGCGAGCGGGCCAGCCACAGCTTGCAGACCACCGCGCTCGTGAATGAAGCTTACATGCGGCTGGTGGATTATAAGCGCATGCAATGGCACGATCGAGCTCACTTCTTCGCGGTTTCGTCGCAACTGATGAGGCGCATTCTGGTGGAGCACGCCCGGCGCCGCAATTTGAAACGCGGAGCGGGCGTCCAGCATGTTTCGCTCGACGAGGCTGCCGTGGTGGGCCAAGGGCGCGGTACGGACATGGTCGCTTTGGATGACGCTCTAAACCAATTGGCCTTGCTCGATCCACGGAAAGTGAAGGTGGTGGAGATGCGCTTCTTTGGGGGATTGAGTGTTGAAGAATCGGCGGAGGTGCTGCAGATCTCCACGGTAACAGTGCTGCGCGATTGGAGCACGGCCAAGGCCTGGCTCTATCGCGAACTCAACCGTGGAAGCGCCTCGACTCAAGCAACCGCGGATGGTTCCTGAACGTTGGATGGCCCCGCCTGGACGGGGCCATTGCCGATATCAGTTGCCTTGGTAATTCACCGTAGCTACGTCGGACGCGGAGGTCCCGCTTGAATCCGTCACCGTCAGCATGAAGTGATAAATCCCTCGCGTGGTCCCAAACTGCACGCTGGGTGTTGGAGAGTTGGCTCCCAATATCGCGGCGGACGGGTTTCCCTGGCCCTGCGGGATCGTCCACTGGAAGGTGAGAGGCTTGCCGTCGCCGCTCATGGAGGCAGTTCCATCCAGCGTGATTTCGCGCGTCAATACCGTCGTGTTCTGGGGTGAGGCTGCCGCCGTCGTGGGGCAGTCGTTGTGCAGCGGGTTCATGGGGTCTGCCGGTCCGCTAAAGCATGGAATGGCACTCAAGTAGGTGTAGATGGCCAGAAGGTCGTGGTCGGTCATGCCTTGGAAATAGGGCCAGGGCATCACCTGGAGAACATCGCCGGCGATGCCCGAGGAGAGCGGAATGCAATTTGTGGTAATAGTAGCGGTGCAGTTGGGATGCAGGTGATCGAAATCCGTGCCGTTTCGAATCACCTGAGTGAACTGATCCAGCGTGAGTCCGCCTGCTGGCCTGCCCGTCTTGTCGGGTGTCAGGTTGCGAGTGATTACGTCCGGACTGGGAGGAGGCCCTGCCGGCCCGAAATCCTGTCCGCCGCCCAGATAGACGGACGGATCCAATGCCTTGGGGTGTTGCCCATTGTAGGGGTTGCCGCCCGCCAGATAATCAAAGTTGGGAGGTCCGCCAGCGTTATGGCAGGCATTGCAATCATTCAAGCCATTGATGATGTAGCTGCCTAAGCCGACCAGGTCGTGATCCTTCCCGGTCAGGTTCAGCTTCACCGGTGTGAGCTGATAACCGAGTTGAATTTTCAATGCGTCTTCTGCTCCGTCCGCGTGGGCGCCCGGCGAAAGAAGCAGCATTCCCGCCAACGCGACAATGCCCATGGACGCCGCCGCTCCCGCCGTTTTCATGAGTGGTCGTAATTTCATTTGCAGTTCTCCTTTTATGGATCGCCAGGTTTCCAAGGCCTCCATTGGTAATAGGCGTGAATTGCGGCGGGAACCTATCATGCTATAGACGATATAATTCAGCCCATACGACGGATACGTTCTACGGGTGAAGCAGCACAGATTGGATAGATGGATTCTGAACTCTGGAAGCGGGCCGACAACCTGTTGCAAGCTGTCTTGGAGCACCCTGCTTCCGAGCGGGCCGAGTTTCTTCGCCAAGCCTGCGGGGGCGATCAAGCGCTCCAAAAGGAAGTCCAGTCGCTATTAGTCGCGCGGGGAAAAGCGGCCAGTTTTCTGGATCGGCCGGCGATGGAAGGCGCCACCCTCACGGGCGACGCTAGCACGGAGACATCAAACTCCCTTGTCGGCCAGACCATCTCTCACTACCGCGTCGTCGAAAGGCTGGGGAGTGGCGGGATGGGCGTGGTTTACAAAGCCGAGGACACCCGGCTGCATCGCTTTGTGGCGCTCAAGTTCCTGCCTGAGGACACAGCGCGCGACGCACACGTGCTGGCCCGTTTTCAACGCGAGGCTAGGGCGGCGTCAGCTCTAAACCACCCCAACATTTGCACCATTCATGCCGTGGAAGAACACGAGCATCAGCCAGTGATTGTCATGGAGTTGCTGGAAGGCCAAAGCATAAAGGACCGGATTCGCTCCAGTCCCATGCCGATCGGCGATCTAGTGGATTATGCCATCCAGGTGGCCGACGCTCTTGAGGCTGCTCATGCCAAGGGAATCATTCACCGCGACATTAAACCCGCCAATCTTTTCCTTACCAACCGCGGCGCGGCCAAGATTTTGGACTTTGGATTGGCGAAAGTCGATGCCACTGTGGGCAGCCAGGGAGGCGAGACGGCCACGATGGAAGATCCGTTAACCGGCACAGGTAACGCAGTCGGGACTGTGTTGTACATGTCTCCGGAGCAAATCCGCGCCCAACGTCTGGATTCACGGACCGATCTGTTTTCGTTCGGGGCTGTGCTCTATGAAATGGCTACGGGCAAGCAGCCTTTTCGAGGGGGGAGTTCGGGAGTCATTTTCGACTCCATTCTCAACCGCGAACCCGTGGCTCCTGTCCGCTTGAATCCGGACCTGCCCGCGGATTTGGAGCGCGTGATCAACAAGTGCCTGGAAAAAGATCGCAATCTGCGGTATCAGCACGCTTCCGAGGTCAGGACTGATTTGCAGCGCATCAAGCGGGACTCGGGTTCGCGCCCTGTGATTACAAGCCCGGATGTGCCTGTCTCCGTCAACCGCTGGAAGATCGTCACGGCCGCCCTGATGGCTGCGCTGGCAATCGGCGCCACGAGCTACTACTTTTTTCATCAACCACTCAAGCTGACAGACAAGGACACAATTGTCCTCGCCGATTTCACCAACTCGACCGGCGATCCCGTCTTTGACGAGACGCTCCGCCAGGGATTGTCCATCCAGTTGGAGCAGTCGCCATTCTTGAGCCTCATCTCAGACGGGCGTATTCAGGGGACTCTGGGTTTGATGCGCAAACCGGCGGATACGCGTCTGACCCCGGACGTTGCGCGGGAGATCTGCGAACGAACTGGCAGTGCGGCTGTGCTGGAAGGATCGATTTCTAAACTCGGACAACAGTACATTCTGGGTCTACGCGCTAGGAGTTGCGTCAGTGGGGCCACTCTGGATGAGGAACAAGCCACAGCCGATACGAAAGAGGAAGTTCTGAAGTCCCTGGGCCCGATCGCCATTAGGTTCCGGACCAAGGTAGGCGAGTCGCTCGCTTCGGTTCAAAAGCTCAATACTCCCATCGAAGCCACTACGCCCTCCATCGAAGCCCTTAGGGCTTATAGCCAGGCGAACAAGGCGGAGGCTTCACAGGGAGAAGCCGCAAGTATACCGTTCCTGAAACAAGCCATCGCATTGGACGACAAGTTCGCGCTTGCGTACGCAAATCTGGGGTTCGTCTACGATGACCAGGGAGAAGCGACCCTCTCGGAGCAGAACGCTACCAGGGCATACGAGTTGAAGGACCGGGTGACTCAGCGAGAGCAGTCCGTGATCACGGCAACCTATCAGATGCACGTGACGGGAAACATGGAAGAGGCCCAGCGGACCTGTCAGTCGTGGGCGGCAACCTACCCGCGCGATCCAATGCCGCACGGATTCCTGTCCGGGGGGATTTATGGCGTGCTCGGCAGGTACGACAAAGCCGTCGAAGAGGGCAAGAAGGCAGTGGAGTTGAGTCCCGATTTCGCCATCGCCTATAACATTCTTGCCTTGGGCTATGTGGCGGTGAATAACCTGCCCGAAGCGGAGAAAGTCTTGCAGCGGGCCTCAGACCTCAAACTGGACGCTCCCGATTTTTCGGTGGACAGATACCAGATCGCTTTTCTCAAAGGCGACCAGCCGGCAATGGATCGGGAATTGGCTCTGGGCCAGGGAAAGGCTGGGGTGGGAGAATTGCTCGCCAATATGGACGCCTTTCGCTGGGCGTATCTTGGTCAACCGGAGAAGGCCAGGAAGCAGTCGCGCCATGCCGTGGAGCTGGCTAGTCAATCCGGCCAGCGGGAAAGGCCATCTCTGTTCGAGGCTGCTGCAGCCGTGCGGGAAGCCTTTCTGGGAGACAAGGACGAGGCAAAGCGAAGCGCCATGGCTGTGCTGAAACTTTCCAATGGAAGGGACGTCGAGTATGGCGCCGCTCTGGCCCTGGCTCTTTCTGGAGACCCTGTGGAAGCAAAGAAACGCGCTGACGATCTGGAAAAGCGGTTCCCTGAGGACACCTCGGCGAAGTTCAACTACGTGCCGGTGCTGCGCGCGGTTCTGGCACTGAACCGCGACGACGCTGCTGGAGCGATTGGAGCATTAGAGCAAGCCGTTCCTTACGAGCTTGGGTCGCCGCAGAGTAATTATTTCTCCTTCTTCGGCGTCTTGTATCCCATCTACTTTCGGGGCGAGGCCTACCTTAGGGCCAAACAGTACGACAAGGCCGCCGCGGAATTTCAAAGGATCATCGATAACCGCGCGCTGGTGATCGCCGATCCAATCGGCATAATGGCGCGTCTGGAACTAGCCCGAGCCTATCGGAATGCGGGAGACACCAGCAAGGCAAAGTCCGCCTATCATGCCTTCCTGGCGCTTTGGAAAGACGCTGAGCCGGCCAATCCTATTTTTAAGGAAGCCACAGCGGAGTACGGCAATCTGCAATGATCCTCCCATCAGGAGCCCATGGAGTCTGAACGCTGGAGACAGATCGACAACCTGCTGCAGGCTGCCTTGGAGCGTGTCCCGGCCGAACGGGCCGGCTTTTTACGGCAGGCCTGCGCGGGCGATGAGTCGCTGGAGCGGGAAGTCCTTTCGCTGCTGGCTTCGCAGAAGGACGCGGCCGGCTTTCTCGATCGCCCGGCAATCGAGGTCGCTGCGCACGGAATCAGCGTTACCGGGGAAGGCACCACTGCATGCCTCGGAGACTCCTTAATCGGCCAGACGATTTCCCACTACCGCATCGTCGAAAAGTTGGGCAGTGGCGGGATGGGCGTGGTTTACAAAGCCGAGGACATCCGCCTGCATCGGTTTGTGGCTCTCAAGTTTCTGCCTGATGACGTCGGACGCGACCCGCACGCGCTCGGCCGTTTTCAGCGCGAGGCGCGGGCGGCATCAGCATTGAGCCACCCCAATATCTGCACCATTTTTGATGTGCTGGAAGAACACGACCAGCACCCAGTGATCGTCATGGAATTGCTGGAAGGCGAGAGCGTGAAAGACAAAATTCGCGCCGGACTCTTCTCCGTGGACGAGCTGTTGCATTTCGCCATTCAGACCTCCGATGCCCTGGAAGCGGCTCACGCAAAGGGAATCACCCACCGGGACATCAAGCCCGCCAATCTCTTCGTCACCCGGCGCGGGGATGCCAAGATTCTCGACTTTGGCCTAGCGAAGCTTGAAACTGCTCCGGCCAGCCCCACGAATGAGACCGCGACGATCGAAGATCCGCTGACCGGTGTGGGCAACACCATAGGAACGGTGTCCTACATGTCGCCGGAGCAGGTCCGCGCCGAACACTTGGATGCTCGTACGGATTTGTTCTCCTTCGGGGTGGTTCTGTATGAAATGGCGACGGGTAAGCAGCCCTTTCGCGGGGACACTTCAGGGATCATTTTCGAATCTATTCTGAACCGCGCTCCCGTCGCCCCGGTTCGATTGAATCCTGACTTGCCGCCTGAGGTCGAGCGGATCGTCAACAAGTGCCTGGAAAAAGATCGCAATCTGCGCTACCAGCACGCGGCGGATATTCGCACCGACCTCAAACGTTTGCAACGCGACTCGATTGCGGGCAGCGTGATCTCCGGCGAGTCCCCTGTCAGAGCCCCGGTGCAATCAATGCCCTCCGCCCGTTGGAAGATCGCGGTTCCAGCCGCTGTAGCGGTGCTGGCGATTGCGGCCGCAGGCTACTTCTATGCGCATCGCGCGCCAAAGCTGACCGACAAGGACACCATCGTCCTGGCGGATTTCACGAACACGACCGGTGACCCGGTCTTCGACGGTACGCTTCGCCAGGGTTTGTCCATACAGTTAGCTCAATCGCCCTTCTTGAGCCTCATTTCCGACGAACGCATTCAGCAGGTGCTGGGCTTAATGGGTCAGGCTGCCGATGCGCGCCTGACTCCGCAACTGGCACGGGAAATTTGCGAACGGACCGCAAGCGCCGCTGTACTGGAGGGCAGCCTTGCTGCAATCGGAACTCAGTTCGTATTAGGATTGCGCGCGAAGAGTTGCAGGAACGGAGACGTCTTGGATGAGGAACAAGTACAGGCGGCCAGCAAAGAGGAGGTCCTGAATTCGCTAACGCAGATTGCCAGTAAGTTCAGAACCAAAGTTGGCGAGTCTCTTGCCACGATTCAAAAGCACGATACTCCGTTGCCGGACGCCACGACTTTCTCTCTGGAAGCTTTGAAGGCTTACAGTGTGGCGCGGAAACTTAACCTCTCCGCAGGCTCAATAAAAGCCCGTCCTTTTTATGAGAGGGCAATTGAACTCGATCCTTATTTTGCTCTCGCCTATGCAAATCTGGGGCAGTTGTATGGCGAGCTCGGAGAGTCCGATCTTGCCGCGGAGTACACCACCAAGGCCTATGGCTTGAGGGATCGCGTCAGCGACGTCGAAAGACAGGACATTACCGTGTCCTATGATTTTCGCCAGACGGGAGACCTGGAGCGCGCACAACAAACGTGCGAGTCGTGGGCGCAGACCTATCCTCGCGATCCGAATCCGCACGCATTTTTATCAACAATTCATAGCGTGATGGGTCAATACCCCGAGGGGCTGGAAGAAGCCAAGAAAGTGATGGATCTGGATCCCGAATCCCCGTGGGGGTATGGCAGTGTCGCATCCCTTTCCATGGCCCTCGATCGCTACGAAGACGTCGAAAATGCGATGAAGGCAGCAGCCAAGCGCAACTTGGAAGACATCGCCTTTCCAACGTTGCGATATACCCTCGCGTTCATAAGAGGTCAGGAGGCGGGACGGTTACGGCAAGTCGCGCTGGCCAAGGGCAAACCGGGCTCAGAGGATTTTGTAGAAGACCAGGAGGCCTTCACTCTGGCCTATTTTGGTCGAATGCGCGATTCGCGAGCCATGGCTCGGCGCGCATCGGAAGTTGCCGAATTGGCATCGGAGCGCGAGAGTTCGGCTCTGTATGAAGCTGGAGAAGCGGTGCGGGAGGCCTTTTTCGGTTACAACACCGAAGCGAAGGCGAGCGCCGCCAAAGCTCTTTTACATTCCAAAGACCGGGAAGTGGTCTACGGTGCCGCGTTCGCTTATGCGCTGGCAGGCTCTCTTCCGCAGGCTGAGAAACTCGCAAGCGAATTGGAAAAACGCTTTGGAGCGGACACGTCGGTCAGACTCAACTACCTGCCGGTACTTCGCGCTCTTTTCGCTTTGAACCGCAACGACCCCGCGAACGCTGTGGAGTCGCTTAAAATCGCCCTTCCTTATGAAATGGGCACGCCCCGCACCGCCATTCACGGTTTCTTCGGAGTTCTCTATCCCGCTTATGTCCGGGGCGAAGCCCTTCTGGCCTTGGGCAAGCCAACCGATGCAGCGGCGGAATTTCAAAAGATTCTCGCCCGCCCCGGGCTAGTGTGGAGCGATCCCGTTGCTGCCCTGGCCCGTTTGCAGTTGGCCAGAGCGCTTTCCTTATCGACCGACAAGGCCAAGGCAAGAGCAGCCTACCAGGACGTTCTCAATCTATGGAAAGACGCCGATTCGGACCTGCCCGTTCTGCTGCAGGCCAGAGCCGAAAACGCGAAGCTCTAATTGTCATCCGGCATCTCGACACTATCAATCACCAGGACCTCCACCGGTCCCTTGGTCGACTCGAATCGCAGCCCAAGCTGTTCCTGAATCGCCGAGAAGATGGATGGACCCGTAGTATCCCCAACCGGCAGGGGATTCCCGCCCGGATCGACTTTGGCTTCTCCAACCTCGGGCGTCCACTGCAACAGGAAATCGTAACGCCCGCTAAGACCCGTGCGATCGACGACCGGCCGGTCCAGCCGTTGTGAAAGAAACCGCACCAGTAGCGAAAAGTTCGCCGCATTCCCCATCATGCTGCCGGGCCCGAACTTGATCGCCCCGTGGTTCGGTCCCGCGCCAGGTTTCGAAGGCCCGTTGACATCCGGTGAAGTTTGATCCGTCGCCAGCTTGATCTTGGGCCCGCCCTTGGCCACCACCAAAGCGTAGATAGGAACCTGCCTGATCTCCATATGATGCTTTAGTTTGAAACGATCCTCTAGCAGCGACCGCAGCATCAATCTCAATCGATCCGGGTCGGCGGACTTGTCCTCCGTCCTGCCTTCCACATCGAAGCGGTCCGACCCGATCCAGCCGGGGCCGCCCACGATTTGGAATTCCTGTACCTTGTACGCGAGGCTGATCAGAGCTTTGAGTGTGGAGTCCTTCGCGCCCGCCTGGCCATTATTCGCTCCGCCGGAAAAGCAGCAATTCGTCTTATTTGGCTTGACCGAGGAGACGTCGAATTCAGCTCTCACCGCCTGCGCGTCAATCGCAGAGGCGGACAGGAGGGCGCCAGTCACGACAGCAAAGATTCCGGTCATGCTTTACTGATGATCCTAACGCATCAGGCTTGACCGCAATTAACTCCGCTTTTCAGCGGGTGCCACTCTGGCGAAGAGTTCATCCCACTGATGATGCTTTCCAGAATGAATTGCGCGCCCGCCGGGAAAAGTCCGCTCCAGAGGCCGGATCTCGGAGATGGAGGCCACTTCCATCCACCGCCAGTTCGGCAACTTGCCACTGCTTTCGCCGTTTATCTGAAAAGCCAAAAGTTTCACAGACCCGTTGTGAAGGCCATAATCATGAGGCTCCACAATTCGCAGCTTGTCCTGATAGAGAACTTGGATGACGCGCTTCTGCTGAATTGCAGTGCGAAGCAGGGCGTCGACATCTTCTCTAACAGTCACAAATCCGCCTTAAGCCGCGGCTGAAATTTCTAATCCTTCTCCGTCCGCGCCCGCATCTGAAATCCCGGACTTTGCACCACCCCAAGAATCAGTGACGACCACCGGTAATCATGCGCCGCCGCATCGTGAACAATTCTCCGCACCGCCGGCTCATCGTAATATTCCAGACGCCGGCCCAGTGCATATGCCATCAACTTCTCGGTTACTGTGCGAGGAAAACGCTCGGGATCGTCGAGCAGCAGCCCTCGCAATCCCGTAAGCCCGTCGATCTTCGCCCCACTCGACGTGGTCCCGCTTGCATCCACCGGCTTGCCCGCTTCGTCAATGGTGCGCCAGCCGCCAACCACGTCGAAATTCTCCAGCGCAAAGCCCAGCGGGTCGATCACAGAATGGCACGTGTTGCACGAAGGGCTAGTCCGATGCTGCGCGAGCCTTTCGCGAATCGTCGGCGGAATCACGCCGGGCTTGGACTCAAGCGTAGTATTCACGCCGGGCGGCGGACCGGGAATCGACAAACCGAAAATATTATTTAGCAGCCACTTGCCCCTCAACACCGGCGAGGTGCGATCCGGATAGGAGGTCGTCACCAGCAGCGCGCCTTCTCCCAACAACCCGCCGCGCTCGCTATGGTTGGGCAGTTGCACTCGCCGGAAGCGGCTTCCATACACTCCAGGAATTCCGTAATGTTCGGCGAGCCTTTCGTTGACGAAGGTATAGTCCGCGTTCAGCAGATCGGCCACGTTGCGATCCTCACGCAATGTGCTGCCAACGAACATTTCCGTTTCCTGCTGGAAGGCCTGGAGCAGACTCTCGTCATAGTGGGGATACTTGGTTGGATCCACCACCACTTCCTCCACGCGGCGCAGATTCAGCCACTGTGCCGCGAAATTGTCCACCAGGGCATTGGTGGACCGCGGGTCCGCTAGCATGCGCCGCACTTCTTTCCCCAGCGTCGGCGGATTCTTCAGCTCTCCGTGTTCGGCCAGCGTCAGCAGGCGATCGTCTGGAATGCTGCTCCACAAGAAAAAGGACAAACGCGATGCCAGCTCCAGGTCGCTAATCCGATATGTCGGCGGCTCTGCCGCGCCCTTGGCCGCCACCGGATCCCTGTGGACTCTCAACAGGAAGTCCGGGTCCACTAGCATCCGCTCCAGCGCGAACTGAACTCCCGCGTCGAAACTTCCGCCGTCTTTACGCCCCTCCGAGAAGAATCCCATCAGCGTATTCACATCAGCCTTCGTCACCGGCCTCCGATACGCTAGCCGAGCCATACGGGAAAGAATCGTCGTTGCACACGGCCCCTCTTCCGCCTGTGCCTTCGGCGGCTCGCACACAAAGATCGCGCGGCGGTTGGGAGTGTCCTTCGCCGCTCCACTTGGCCCATAAGGCCCGCCGATCTGCACCGCGGCCACGTTGGCGTATCCCATATAGACCTGATCGTTGGATATCACGCGGCCCAGTTGGATCGGTTGCGGCAAGCCTTCCGGCTCCCACTGATCTCTCACGAAGGAGACGCCCACCACGCGCGAGCCCGCCTTCACCGGTACGCGAACCTCCAGCCCTGCATCGCCGGTCAACTGCATGTAGGTCTCCCACTCAGGGTCGCCTGCAAAGTCGATCTCTCCGTCGCCCGCATAACTCGCCGCGGCGGGTCTGCCTTTGCCCGCGCCGCCCACCGTGAACCTCTTTAGCAGCTTGCCGTCCAAGCGCACATCCAGTTGCTGAGGCCAGCCCATGCCTTTCAGGTAATCCTGATATTGCCTTTGCAGACGAACCCGAATCAGGTATTCGCCATCGACGGGAAAGTCGTAATGCACCGCGATACCGCCGCGCGAGCCGAGCGGAAGATCCTCGCTTTGCCGGTCATTTTGCAGGACAAGCAGGGGAACCTCGAACCTGTCCAGTGCGGGTTTGGCGGGAGGCAATCCCGTGGCCAACCGCGTGACCTGTCGCGCTACGGACATATAACGCTCCAGGTGATCCGTGGAAATAGAAAGCGTGTCTGCGAAATTATCGAAGCTGCCGTCGGCCGTGTCATCGCCCGGAAGCAGCGGCTTGACGTCGAAGTCCAGAGCGAACAGGTCGCGGATCGCGTTGCTATATTCGGCGCGATTCAGCCGATGGACCGCACCGATTCTGCCCGGATTTGGCTTTGCCATCCAAGCCTTGTCGATTTCGTTTTCCAGCGCCGTCGCCACCGCTTTATAGGTAGCCGCATCAGCCCGAGGCATCCCCTGCGGCGGCATCGAGCCGGCCCGAAGTTTCGCAATCACCTTTTCCACCAACTCAGCCCGCGCCGCTGGCTTGGACACATCCAAGGTGTCCAGCGCGAGTCCGGCCGTCTTCAGCTTAGTGTTATGGCAAGTAATGCAGTAGGTGTCAAAGAATTGTCTAGGGGTGGGTGTTTGCGCCTGTAGCCCCCCAGCGAACAGAGACGCGACCGTCAGAGTGAAGACACACGCCCGCCCTAGCCTCGAACCCCGGCGTGCTTGATCGACAAGGATCTTCATTCATTCTCCAGACAAACCCAATATACAACGTGGGAACCGCCTTCAATTCCGTGCCGCGATCCGATACACTCTCACTCGATGCGAAACAAATTTTTGTGCCTGGCCGCTCTACTCCAAGCGGTCAGTCTGTCGGCCCAGGTCCAGCCTCCGCCGGCGCCATGGCGAGGGGCGGGGAAGACCCCCTGCGTGGGTTCCGACGGCGGAGTCTTTCAGTGCCCACCCTCTCCCGCGACCATCGCCATCCGCGCCGGTCGGCTGTTCGATCCCAAGAGTGGCCAGGTGCTCACCCGGCAGGTAGTGATCCTCACAGGGGAGCGCATCACCGAAGTCGGCCCCGAAGGTCAGACTAAAATCCCCGCCGGAGCCCAGGTCATCGACCTCCGCCAGGCCACCGTTCTTCCCGGCCTCATCGACGCGCATACGCACATGTTCAACAACCGTGGACCGAAAGGTTCCACCGAAACGTCGATGCTGATCGCAGTGCAAAACGTCCAGGCGGACCTGCGCGCAGGGTTCACGGCCGCGCGCGACATGAGTTCTCACGGCAACGGTTACGGCGACATCGCAATCCGTGACGCCATCAACGAAGGCCGTTTCGAGGGCCCCCGCTATCAGGTCTCCACCCTGGGCATCATATGGGGTGCCACTCCGCCCGACCCAGCCAAACCCGACAACCCCGACAACCCCCTGGCTTCCACCGTGGTTCGCTCCGTCGACGACGCCCGCGCCGCCGTCCGCGAGCAAATCGCCCACGGAGCAGACTGGATCAAGCTCTTCCCCGCGGGCGCATACTCGTTCAGTCCCACCGGCAAGGATCAATACGTCGTGACGTATCCCATGCCAGTATTGCAGGCTCTGATCGACGAGACCCATCGCCTGGGCAAGAAAACGGGATGCCATGTCTACGGAGGCGAAGGGCAGCGCAATGCCATCATCGCCGGTTGCGACACCATCGAGCACGGGTTTGGCCTGGATCAGGAGCAGATCAATATGATGGTCGCCAAACACCTGTATTACGATCCCACGCTCGTCCGCTACATCGAGCCCTACATGGACGACAACGATGAGCGCAGCACCGGCGGCAAATTCCGCATCATCCCCATCTTTGAACACGCCGTTGCCACGGCTTCCGCCACTAAGGGAATCAAAGTGATGATGGGCAGCGGAGCCGACGGCTCAACCTACGCGCATGGAACCCAGGCTCTGGACTTTGAAGCCCTGGTGAAGTTCGGAGGCCTGACGCCAGTCCGCGCCATCCAGGCCGCTACGACGATCAATGCCGAAGTTCTGGGATGGCAGGATAAGATCGGAACCATTGAAAAAGGCAAGTTCGCCGATCTAATTGCGGTATCCGGCGATCCCCTTGCCGACATCACCGAACTTCAGCGCGTCAAATTCGTGATGAAGGGCGGCAAGGTTATTAAGAACGACCTACCGAGATGACTTGCGAATGTGGGCGATCAGGTAAATCACAATCGCCACATTCACCACCAGCACTCCAAACTTCGCCAGCGTCACATGCCGGCTGATCTCGTACACCTCCAGAGGAATCAGCCCCGCCGTGGTGATCACGGTAAAGTATTCAGCCCACCGCTTGCGCAGCAGCAAACCAAGTCCTTCTGTCAGCAGAAGCGCCGCATAAATGAACGTGCCGATACTAGTAGCCCGAAGCTGCGCCGGACTAATCACAAAGATGCGAGCCAGCAGCCTGTGGATGAAGCGATTATCCGGGTCGACGCGCAGGACATCCACCCAATGCAGGACGGTCGACGCAAGGTCGCGATGAAGCAGCTTATGCGCGCCGATTCCAACCGCAACCAGCAGAGCCGCCTTGGTCAGTTTGAAGAGAGCAATCCAAAAGAGCCCACCCGTCGAAGTCTTCTTCTCTATGCTCTTGCTCCCACTCTTGGCTGGCTTACGCGGGGATCGAACAGTGGCCATCGCTTTAGCGTAACGCGATGCAGCCAGCGCGGCGTGAGATATACTCGATGAACCGTGGGAGGTTTCGAGTGAAAACCAGTTATAAGATTTCGCTATTCGCAGCCATAGCCGCCGCGCAAATCGCGCTGGCGCAAGTGCCGCCGGACATCGCCAAACAGCTTGTGGCCATCGGGCGCGGCGTCTGCGTGCCGGAAACGGCGCAACTCTACCGGCCGCTGCATCCCAACCCTCCATATAAAGGCGTCTCCATTTCACGGGACATCTCCTTTGGACCTGATCCTAAAAATGTTCTGGACGTTTTCTCCGCGGAGAAAGGCGGCGGCTCGCGGCCCGTTCTGATCTACGTTTCAGGCGGCGCGGGAAACAAGCTGCAAGGCGGCCCGAATGGCGACGTCTTCTATGACAACGTGATGCTATGGGCCACAAAGAATGGCATGGTGGGCGTGAATATGCAGCGCCGCCCCGGTCAGGCTTGGGACGACCCAGCCAAGGACGTCAGCCTGGTGGTCCAGTGGGTGAATCAGAACATCGCCATGCACAAAGGCAACCCCAATCGCGTTTTTATCTGGACGCAATCGGCGGGCAACATTCCGGTTAGCACCTACATCGGCCATCCCGAGTATTACGGTCCGAAAGGCGTCGGCGTGAAGGGTGTGATCTTCATGTCGGCTCCCGGATTCGACATTCTTCCCGCCGTTCCGCCTCCCGTGCAAGGTGGATTTCCCGGGTGCGGACAACCTGCGGGCGCGGCTCCTCCAGCGGGACGCGGACCGGGTGGACCTGGAGGCGGTAAGGGTAAAGGACCGGCTCAGCCCGATGCGGCAACGCAGTTGGCGCGGTCGAACCTGCCGGGAATGATTCAATCCAAGCTGCCCTTCATGGTGACCACGGCGGAACTCGATCCACCCAGCATCATCGCGTTTGCAGAGACCTTGAAAGACGAGCTCTGTAAAGCGAATCGCTGCCCGACCTATATGCAGTTCAAGGATCACAGCCACATTTCTGAAGTGATGTCGCCCGACACTCCCGATACAAGCGTCACCGGCCCGATTCTTAAGTGGATCAAGAGCGTCAAATAACGCTTCAGATTCCCGCGTACCACGAATAGCCGATCTCGGGCGACCACGAGCCCTTGCCCTGGCCGAAATGCTTCAGCGTGTCGGCGACTGTAATACGCGACAGATATTTCACGCTCTTATAACCCAACTGGCGGGGGACGCGAACCCTCAGCGGAGCGCCGTGCGCGGTAGGCAGTTCCTCGCCATTCACCGCGTAAGCCAGTAAAGTTTGCGGATGGTGAGCTTCGGCCAGATCCAGGCTATCCCACGATTCGTCGAACGGGAAAAAGGCCACGTATTTCGCCTGAGGCAGCACTCCCGTCAGATTCAAGATGTAGGAAAGTGGAACGCCGGTCCACTCCGCGATGAACGACCAGCCCTCTTCGCACGCCTGATGCGTGATCTGTGACATGGAAGGATAACGCTTCAGTTCCGCCAGTGAGAAAGAGGACGGTCGCGCGACCAGGCCATCCACAACCAGCCTCCAATCGGCGAATTTCCCGCCCAGCAGCCGCTGATAGGAGTCGTCTTCGGGCGGAGGACCGTTGACGGGAAATGACTTTGAGATTTCACTCCGGTCGAATTCGCGGGCAAGCGGATGCCGTACCATCAGCAACCGCTGCGCCGCATACGTCAGGGTTTCGCCGACCCCATAAATGCCGCCGGGATCAGGAGGGATAAGCCCATATCGATTGGCGAGCCGGCCGGCAACCAAGCTCGCCGCAACCAGACCCGACCCTCCTACGGCTGTCGTGATCAGTCCGCGCCGTGAAAGAAGACGACTCATGCGCCTTCCCGCATAATCATGGCTCGCATGCGAGTCGTGAAACCATTCAAGGAAACCATGCTGACGTGAACCAGAAGAAAGAGAACCAACAAGTCGGCGGCGAAGAAATGAATCGTCCGCGCCGATTGTTGACCTCCGAACACAGTTTCCAGCGGCGGGAAAACCGATGTGAGTGAGGGGGACATGGCGAAGCCGGTCCAGATCATTAGCGGAAATAGAAGGAAGATCACGCCCATGTAAGTGAAGCGCTGAAGCCTATTGTAGTTTGAGTTTCCAGCCGCAAGAAGATCTCTTCGGAAATGGTTTGTGAAAAGGCCGGAGAGCCCGTAAATCAATCCTGTTAGGACGCACACCCAGGCGGAGAGGAAATGCAGAGATCGACCCCAACCGGTTTGCCCCGTCAGCACAAACGGTAGCGGCAGGTCGATCAAGGAGGGAGTTAGCACGCTGCCCGTCTCGCCCCAATAAAGACGTGGATGAGCCAGCAGGATCGCGACGCCGCTTACCAGCAGGGCCAGGAAGCTGAAGGCCGTGAGCCAGTGGGTAATGCGGACCACCCCGCTGTGCCTCGCGAAGCGATGTGGGCGGATGGGCGCGCGGTCGACTTGGTAAGAGACTGGCACTGTCTAGATTCTAATGCCGAATCAGCACGCTTAATTGGTCCGCGGTGGTCATGCCCTTCTCGGCCAGTATCTCTATCGCGTGCCCAGGGAAAGTCGCGCTATGCTCAAACGTCTTGCTGGCCGATTGAATCAGCTTGATAACATGGCTCGCGTCGAAAGCGGATTTATGGAAGCCCGCCATGCCAATCAGCAGAGTTTCAACGATGGCGTAGTTGGCGACCATCCACATATATTGCACCGCACCCGGCGATGCGACGCGCTCATTGCGGAGCCGCTGATTGCTCTCAGGCAAGCCGAACGGGAACAAAGTTCTGTGGACGTGGTTCACCAGGTAGTGCTCCAGAATGTATTCGTGCCCGCTCATGAATGGGGCGTAGTATCGCTCGTACGCCTCGCTGTATCGGGCCGCGAGGTCTCTGGGAGTTGACATCGCCGTCCATTGAAGGCCGTTGATGAACTCGCCATAGCACTCCAGAAAACGCCGCGGGTTGGAGTCGGAGCTGATACGGGCGACAATCAGGTCGACCACTGTGTCGAATTGAAGGGCGATGTCGGTCGCCCCACTGATGCTCTCGTCGAGGCTTTTCCCCTGGCATAACCTCCCGACCAACAAAAGCCGCTTCCAAATCGGTTGCGAACGATCCTGCAACAGCCCGAGAACAGCGCGCTGCATGCGCAGAAACTCGCCTGATAGCGAAGCATCCAGCGCCGGAAAATCACCCTGGCGAATAGAGCCGTCTGGGTAGTCTCGTTCGACAAACTCCATCGATGCAGGGTTCAGAAGCGCCACTCTAGCCGCTTCCGGGCAGGACAAATCCAAGGAGCGTCGTAACATGCCGCCCGCCCGATTGAGGACGCGAGGATACGTCGCGCACATATTCGACAGGTAATCCTCGCCGAATTGCTTCTGGATGGAACACAAACGCTCCTCCAGAAACGGGCACGAGTCGCCGTTTAGAGTCGCCTTGGCGTAGTCATCGTCGTTGGCGCTTTTCTCATTGATCGTAATCAGCGATCGCAGCGAGGGTCCATATTTGCCGAAAGTCGTCTTGTCGATGTGGACGATCCAACCCGTGCAGCAGGTATCCTCGCAGGCGGCTCCAATGCAGTGGAACGAATCAAAATAGCCCGGCTGCAAGAGTTTTGCGGGCTTCACCGGGTCAGCCCTTCTCAAGCGCCGCGGTGCTGAATAGGGGACGGCCACCCAGCGACACACGGAAACCCCACAGCGTCAGCGCGCTCATCACCAGCAGGACCGCCAGTGAGCTTAGGCCATACCAGGCCGTATAGTCCGGTGTCAGGTAAAGTTCGACGCCGGAGTTGATCACGAAGATCATCACCATCAGCGCGAACATACCGTAGCGGAGCATCAGGAAAACAAGGATCCCGTAGATGACGGTCCAAAACATCCACAAAACTGGCCCCGTGTTGTCGGAGGGAGCCGCTTTCACAACCGCAAAAATAGCCACCAGCAGGATCGCGGCGATCCACGGCTTGCGAACCAGCGCGCGCAACAGGAACAGCATTAAAAAGAACTGCAATCCATTCGTGATGGAGTAATAAAGGTTTTGGGAGGTGAGCGTGGAAAATCCGCGCAACCCCATCAACACCAAGAGGGGGGACTCGCCAGATGGGTATCCGCTCCTGGTGCGCACCGTCCAGTAATCGTACGCGAGAATGAAGAGGCAATATAAGATGCCGAATAGCACAGCGTACAAAACGTCGCGGCCCACGAGAGGATCGCGCACCTTGCCCGCTACCACTCGGGCCCAGCTGAGCAGAGCCTGAGGCCAGTAGCGCCGCACCCAGGGCTCCAAAGCAAGATAGAAAATCCAGTATCGAACGCCTTCCAGAGCCGCCAAAGCCAATCCGTAATTAAACAGGCCCTCTTCGGCGTCAATATGAACGTGATGTGCTTGGAGCGCCCACATGAGCAGCCGGGATATGCAAATGGCGATCCCCACTCGAAAGGCGCCCCGCGCATCGCCCCGTCCGGATTTAAGATTCAGCCGAGCCACCCAGATAGCGCCCAGGTTCACCATCCACCAGAAGACCGTGAAACCATGATTCACGATGTTTCCCCAAAACGACGCAGAGTTGTTAATCGACGTGGGCTGGTTTGGTCCACGGCCATACGATCGTGAAATAAACAGGCTTGCCGTGGAACGACCCGGCCTCAACGCGGATAGGGATTGAAGTTGCGCCGGGATACGTGCCCGTCCATGCCGCTTGTGCATCGGGGGTGACCGATGGCGTCCATTCGGGTTGAGCATTTTGAAACTGATGCATGTCCAGATGCGCCATCGTAAAGAAAGGAGCCCAATCCGGCGCTGCAGGCGCGACCCCACGATCGCGGAGAAAAGACGTGTCATGCTCGGGCGGAACAGCCGCGAAGGACCGAAGGCTGCCGTCCATCTCCAATGTGATTGCCACCATGCCTGGCACGGAAGCAGGAGGATCATCGGGAGTTACTTGGTTGTCCGCCCGGAAATCGGCGGCCACCATTTCATTCGGACTCTGACGCTGCCAGAAGTAATAAGGAAAAGGCGGGCCGGAAAGAGTGCGATTCCAATTTTCCTCGCCTTTTATTTTACCGCTCAGGTATTCCTTGTAGGCGTCCGCGTCCCTGTCCGAGTATCCGTAGGCGACATCAACCGGGCGAGCTATATATCCGGCGGCTTTGGCGATGTCGCCTGCTTTCGAGCTCATCACTTCAGGTGAGTTGTCCAGAGGCAAACGATTAAGGAGCAGTACCTTGGGAGCCAGCACAAAGAACAGGATCATCGCCGCTGCAGTGGAACCTAAAGCCGCGCAGGCGACGATGGGACGCAACCCTTCTTTGGATCCCGAGGCCGCCACCAGTTCGGGAGACGGTGTTTCGCCGGCCGCCAAAGCCATCGCCAGAGGATCGCCTCCGGGCAGCGAGGCAGCCAGCGCCATGGCCGACGCGGGACGCCGTTTGGGATCGGGATCCAGGCAGCGCAGAATTGCTTTTTCGATTACCGGATCCAAGTCGGCGACCAGATTGGAGGGATTTGTAAGATTACTCTCTTTTCGCTGTTTTAGAATTTCGGCCAGCGTCTCGCCCTGGTGCGGAGGCTTGCCGGTGAACATCTCATAGAAGACCAAACCCAGCGCGTAGAGGTCGCTTGCGACGGAAACCTCCCGACCTTCCAGTTGCTCCGGCGCCATGTACGCGGGAGTCCCGTTACGTACTTCGGCTCCCTCCACGTGCGCGCCGATGGCAGCTAGCCCGAAATCCGTAATGCGAAGCTCGCCCCGGCCATCCACCATGATGTTGGCGGGCTTCAAATCGCGATGCAGTACGCCCTGCGCGTGGGCGGCAGTGAGACCGGCACACATCTTGCGGGCGAACTCGGTTGCTTTGTCGGTGGGCAGGCGCCCGATGCGGCGCAGCAGGCTGGCCAGGTCTTCTCCGTCGATGTACTCCATCGAAAGATACGGCTGGCCTTCGATCTCGCCGATATCGTAAACGCGGCAAACGTTGGGATGCGTGATCTGGCGCGCTATGCGAGCTTCGTCATAGAAGCGTTTCAGCAGGTTCAGATTTCCCACCGACGATTCAGGCAGGAATTTAAGCGCCACCGCCTGGCCCAAGACGATGTCCTCGGCGCGATACACCTCTCCCATGCCACCTTTGCCCAGCCGCGAAATGATGCGATAGCGGCTCGCAACTAGTGACCCGGGTTCGAACCGATGCCGCTCCGGTCCGGATGTGCGCAGGCCAGAGGAGACGGACCTCGGTGAACTCACGGGCGCACCCATGCCCGAAGCCGAGGGCTCATCCATAGCCATAGTTTCCATGCCCACGGGATCCACAGGCACCGGTGACGTCGCGCCATTCCTCGCCTTCCCGCATTTCAGACAGAACTTGCTTCCAGGAGGAAGTTCGGCCGAGCAGGAGCGGCAGAGGGACATAAGGCTAACTCCCGGTCAGCATATCGCACCATCAAAGCGGCGTGTGTAACACCGAAGTGACGGGTGGAGTGGTTAGAATGGAGGGGGTCTGAGACCCTGCCTTTCCGTCCAGAGAGAAAAGAGGACCGGAATCCGTGAAACGCTCCTATTGGTCGAATCAAAACGTGAGGGCTGTTCTTGGCGCCCTGCTCTTGCTGGCGGTTCAGAGTGCGCTCGTTGCTCAAGCACCTCCGCCGGCTCCTCCACCGCCTGAAGCACCTCCCCCAGGCCAAACTCTGGCCCCCGACCAGCTCGAGGATCTGGTAGCTCCCATTGCGCTGTACCCGGACCCGCTGCTCAGCCAGATTCTAGTAGCGGCTACCTATCCGCTGGAACTGGTGCAAGCTTCCCAGTGGCTCGCGCGAAACCAGGGGCTCACCGGCGCTGCGCTCACACAGGCCGCGCAGAGTCAGAACTGGGATCCCAGCATTCAGGCCCTGGTGGTCTTTCCAAACGTTGTAAAGCAGTTGAACCAGGACATCACTTGGACCACCAACCTGGGAAATGCCTTTCTGAGTCAGCAAGCCGACGTGATGGATGCGGTCCAACGTATGCGAGCCAAGGCGCAATCAGCCGGTAAGTTGGCGTCGACGCCCCAACAGACCGTCACTTCCATGCCCCCCGCCGACGGCCCGGGCCCGCCCATTATCGAAATTCAGCCTGCTGACCCGCAGGTGATCTATGTGCCGACTTACGATCCCTTTTATGTCTGGGGACCTCCTCTCTACTATCCCTACGCAAGCTGGTATTATCCGCCCGCGTATTTCGGATTTGGTGTTGGCGTTCCGATCGGATTCTATTTTGGCGTCGGCTGGGGAGGCTGGGGCGGTTGGGGTTGGCATCCCGGCTGGGGAGGCCACACCATCATCGTGAATAACAACTTTATTCACCGCTACAATTTCAATGCGAGCCGTGGAGGCAGCCTGTCTGGAAGGTCCACCTGGTCGCACGACGCTTTCCATCGCGAGGGCGTACCATATTCCAATTCCGCCCTCTCAAACCGGTATGGAGCTATTGCGCGGCAAAGCCTCCAGTCGCGCTCCTTTGCGGGACAGTCAACACAGACCAGGGGAGCCACCAATCCCGGAAGTGAGCGGATGGGCAATCGTCAGGTTCCGTCGAACTCGCCAAGCTCCAATCGCAGTGCGTTCGGCGGCGTTCGCGAAGGCGGAGCGGCCAGGATGCAAAGCGACCACGGATATTCCAGTCTGGGAGCAGGTCGCAGCGGTGGAGGCGGAGCTCCTCGTGGCGGTGGGGGAGGAGCGCCCCGTGGTGGTGGCGGCGGCCATCGCTAGCAGCTTGTTGTTTCGGAGCCGCGACAGCAATAGAGCGGTTTTGATGTTTTCACAACCTCCTGTAAGGAAGAAGGAAGCCATGTCGAGACTAGAATTTCATTCCATAAACATCTTCGCTGCCGGCTTGCTGCTAGGCTCGGGTCTTCTTCAAGCAGCCCCTCCGCAAACAACCCAGAAAATGTTTGCAACTCCGCAGGAAGCTGTTCAGGCGACCATCGACGCCGCCGAACATAACGACACTCCGGCTCTGCTTCAACTTTTCGGGCCTGCGGGTAAGGACATCGTCGAATCGGGCGATCCGGCGGAAGATCGTGAGGTTCGGGCTGAGTTTGCGCGCATGGCTCACGAAAAGCTCCAGATCGATACCGACCCCCTCAATCCCAACCGGGTGGACTTTACGGTGGGCGACCAGGCTTGGCCGTTCCCGGTTCCGGTGATTCGCAAAGATGGGAAGTGGCAGCTTGATTCGGCCAGCGGAAAGATGGAGGTCCTCGCGCGCAGGATCGGCAAGGACGAGTTGAACGCCATGGAGGTTTGCCGCGGCTACGCGGAGGCGCAAATGTCATACGCCGCAACCGCGCGCGACGGTGAGCATCTTCTCCAATACGCGCAGAAGATTGTGAGTACGCCCGGCAAGCAGGACGGCCTCTACATGGAGGGTGCTTCCGACAGCATGGTTCCGAAAGCTTTCGCCGCGGCGGCAATGAATGCCGCCACACCGGGCAAGAAACAGGAACCATACCACGGTTACTATTTCCGCATCCTGAAAGCGCAGGGACCCGACGCCGTGGGTGGGGCCTTCAACTATGTGGTAAACGGCAAAATGATTGGCGGCTTCGCATTGGTCGCCTGGCCCGCCGAGTATGGTGTGTCCGGAATCCGCACGCTGATTATCAATCACGAGGGCGTCGTATATGAAAAGGATCTGGGACCCACCACAGCCGTGCAAGCCCGCCAAATGACGCGGTTCAATCCCGACAAGTCCTGGCAAGCGGTAGTGCTTGAATAGCAGCTTGCACAGCCCCAAAAAAAATAGCCGCAGATTCAACGCCGATGAACGCTGATCGAAAATAAAATCTTATCCGCGTTCACTGGTGTTCATCTGCGGCCATTTTTTTCATGGCGTGTCAATTCCAAGAGGACGTGTCCGTCCAGACACACGGCCAAACAAAACAAGTATCTTTAAATCAGCAAGATAGTCTTTGGGCAGAGGGATGCAATCTTCCTGTGCATGAACACTGCACAGGGACAGATTACGAAGTTGGCAGCAGTACTAATGGCTGCTTCCATCGACGGCATCGCGGAAGAGCGCACAGCGCGGGACGCGGTCACTAGAGGTTGTGAAACAATCGCGGCCCGCTGCGTTGTGCGCGATGTAACTGAGGACCCATCCAAGACACGCAAGCCTGAACCTTTTCAAATTGTCGTTTCGATACCGGAACGCAAGCTCGCCCTTATCCAAGGCGGAGAAGTTCTGAAACTTTACGACGTCGCGGTCGGCAAACCTTCCACGCCGACGCCGGAGGGGAAATTCGTGGTGATCAATCGGATCCCTCATCCCACCTGGTATGGACCTCAGGGTCCGGTCCCTCCCGGAAAAAACAATCCAATCGGAACGCGTTGGATGGGATTGAGTAAGGATGGCTACGGCATCCACGGAACCAACGCGCCCGCGTCCATCGGTAAAGCAGCCTCGCACGGCTGCATCCGGATGCGCCAGCAAGACCTGGAAGAGCTATTCGACCTCATTCCTGTCGGGACAACTGTAGAGATCGAAACAGTCGGATTCGCCGAGCTGGAACCCCCGGAGCTGATCACGAAAGTATTTTCAACTCTAGACGCGGAATAACGCGCACGACTTAAAGCAGATTTAAAACACTAGTCTTAACCGCGTTCATCGGCGTTCATCTGCGGCCATGAATTATTCAAAAGGAGAAAAACACTGTGGTGCTGTTGCGATATTTGCTGATGATGATTGGGATCGGCCTGCTGGTTGGCGCAGCCGGAATCCTCGTGTGGGATCTGTACACAATCCTGAAGTCGCGAAAAAGCCCCGCCGCGGAGACCCCCAATCCCTGGGAGGAAACCGCGAGCCCTCAACCGCGCTTCCGCTGGCAGGCCGCGCGGAGGCTGGTAGCTTTTTCAGTCGCGCCGCTGTTGATCGGATGGAGCATCGCGGTGGTACCCAGCGGCGCGGCCGCAGTGAGGGTAAACCAATTTGTAGGCACCAGGCCGGGGACTCTCTATCCAGGCGTGCACTGGATCCTCCCCCTGATCGAAACGCTGGAGACCTACAACATCCGCGATAGCATCTTCATCACAACTCTCGACGAAGATTTGAAGAAGCCCCAGCCAACATCTTTGCTGGTTCAGACTCGCGAGGGGTTGACCGTCGGCCTGGCGGTGGCCGTCCGCTATCGGCTAGACCCTTCCCGGCTAGCATACATTCACGCCAATCTCCCGCAGCCATTGGAAGAGGAGATGATCGCGCCCGCGATTTCCGCCGTGTTCCGCGATTTGGCGCCCGCCTACGTAGTTCGGGAAATGTTCGCAACAAAGCGCGAAGAGCTTCGCCAGCTGGCCGCCTCGCGAATAACCGCCAAACTAGCCACCGACGGCATCGTGGTGAAAGATGTAGTCCTGCGCGACGTCCGCCTTCCCGCTGATTACGCCAAGGGCCTGGAAGGATTGCTCGTAAAAGAACAGGAGAGCGAGCGCCTGACCATTGAGTTGGACGTCAAACAGAAAATGGTGCGGCAGGCGGAGTTGGAAGCCGAAGCGGACAAAGCTCGCGAGGTGACCGCGGCTGAAGCAAAGGCAGCCGTGGTCGTGCTCGAAGCAAAAGCGCAAGCCGACGCGATGCAGCACACGCTGCCGCTGAAGGAGAAGCAGATCCAGCAGTCCCGTCTGGAAGCGGAAGCCCGCAAAGAGGCCACGGTGAAGAATGCCGAGGCTCTGGCGGAAGCCAAAGTCATCGACAGCAAGGCCGAGCTTGAGAAACGCAAACTGATGAGCGATGCCGACGAAGATCACATCCGCAAGGTGGCCATCGCCGATGCGGAGCGAATGAAGCTGGAAGCGGGAGTACTCACTCAGAATCCGCTGCTGATCCAGAAAATTATTGCGGAGAAGCTATCCGACAAGGTCCAGATCATGATGGTGCCCAACGACGGAAAATTCTTCTTCGCCAACGATGTGCTGAAGGGCATGACGGCGTCTCCGCAATAACGAGCCGCCACAGCCTTCAGCGCAGGGCGCCCGGCGGGGAGGCCGGGCGCTCGCCTGGCTGGGATAACGACTGAGTGTGGCGCAGCGGATCATTGCAGACAAGAGTATTGCGGCGCTGAGCCGAGAACTGCGTTGTGGGGCGTATTAAAAAAGCTCCGACCGGTTCTGCCGGCATCTGCCATGTACAAGGCAACCAAATGCCTTCCACCCTAAGGAGGGGTTATGAAGAAATTCTTTGTGTTAGCGCCAGCCTTATTGGCTCTCGTTGGGTCCGCTTGTGCGACTAGGGGGTATGCTCGAAGGCAGGCTGCAGCAGTGAACGACCGGGTCACCCAGGTTCAGACCCAAGCCAAGGGGTATTCAGACAAGCATGAGAGCGACATCGCTCGTGTCGATGAGCGCATTGCCACGACGGACACCAAAACACAGACGGCTGCGGCGAATGCCGAGCAGGCTAACGCCAGTGCTGCGCAGGCGAACGCCAGTGCCGCGCGGGCGGACGCCAGTGCCGCGCAGGCCAACGCCAGTGCTGCCAGGGCGAAATAGAACTGACCACACCGATCCGTTCAAGAGTTTACGAACGTTTATTGGGCGTTCTCACACAGCCCCCTTTTCGTGGGGCTGAGAGTTTGGGAGGACCTCAAGCAACGGAGATTTACCGCCCTGGGCACTTCTATGCCAGCCAACCTGATAGACGGCGCGCCCGGCTGGCGCCTCGGTCTGGGCGGCTGACAACGGACTGTCCCCGATGTGCGCGCCCTGGGCCTCCGCCAAACCCGATTTTTTAACCTTCAGGAATTTTGGTTTCGTGGAACGATTCACAATGCACTTTCGAGCTGAGACGTTGAAGCAGACGAAACACGCCGCCCTTTGTTCGGCGTGCATTGCTTCTGCGTGTTTCGTTGGCCTCTTGAAGAATGACAAGATCGCGGAAGGGGAAACTGAGACCGTCGACGGATTGTACATGCCCAATCTGGCGAGCCGGTATATGCCGCGCGAACCCGGAACTGGATCGTGGGCCGGACAAAAAAAAACTCCTGTCAGGTTCTGCCGGCATCTGCCATCCACAAGGCAACCAAGTGCCTTCCACCCTAAGGAGAGGTTATGAAGAAATTCTTTGTGTTAGCGCCCGCCATATTGGCTTTGGTTGGGTCTGCTTGTGCGACCAGGGGCTATGCTCGAAGGCAGGCTGCGAAAGTGAACGACCGTGTCACCGAGGTTCAGGGCCAAATCAAGGGGTACTCTGACAAGCATGACACCGACCTTGCTCGCGTCGATGCACGCATTACAGCGACAGACAATAAGGCACAGGCTGCGGCTGCGAGTGCCGCGCAGGCGAACGCCAATGCCGCACTGGCTAGCGCCAGTGCAGCCCGGGCGGACGCGAGTGCCGCGGGGGCGAATGCCAGTGCCGCGCGGTCAGAGACAACTGCTGCGCTGGCCAATGCTAAGGCGGCGCAGGATGCCGCCAATTCCGCGCAGGATGCTGCCAAGGCCGCGCAGGATGCCGCCAAGGCCGCGCAGGAACGCGCGGAGCTAGCGCAGAATACGAAGGACGCCCCAGCGAAACCTCCATCAACTTTACCCACCACTGGCAGTCCGTTTCCGCTTATCGGCCTGAGTGGACTATTGTCGTTGGGCGTGGGCGGCGTGCTGCGGCTTTTCCGCCGGTAGCCTATCCGAGACAATATCCGCATATGCTGAGTATCAAGAGAATTTGCCCGCCGGGATTGCGGCGCCATATTGCCCAACGCGGCAACTGGCGGGCGAAGCTCTTGGACTCCGATCAGGACCGGGCTCTGTTCCTGGATCTGTTGGCGCGCTGCTCTCTGCAATACGGGCTGTCGCTTTAGGAGTCGAGGCTCGGAAACGGCGCTGCCCGTTATAAAGAGCCGCGAGAGTCAATGGAGCGAATCTGCTCCGGCGTTTTTCAACAAGCTCCTTCGGTTGATTCTAATCACGTCCATCTGGTCCCGCCACCGGCCCACGAGGACGCGCCCGGCTCGAAGCCGCTACGCCCCTTTGTGCGCAACCCGTTGTGCGCAGGTATGGCTTTGGCGGCAGTGGATTATCGGGTGATCCAGTGCAGCAGTTCGCAAGGGCGGCGCGGTGGTCCCCTGTGGGGGCGGCCGAACGGAATGGTTCCGATTGCTGGCCGATAAGAGGAAAGCAGTTTCTCGAAGATTTCGCACTTTGGAGTGCTTTGGCGCCGGTAAGGTGGAAGTCAGTCACCCGCTGCGGAGAGAGTACCAACAGTCAGATCCCGTCGGGCGAACTGGCGCGCTGCCAACGACGCAACGATAAACTGAATGGGAAGAGCGACGGCAATCATCACCATCGCTTGTTGATCAATATGCCGCATGCCGAAAAACGGCGCGAACGCGGCGCCAAGATTGCGCGTGGTCATCCCCAGGCTTAAGACACTCTTTTGACCGGATTTCAGACCGGGGCTGAGCCAGTACGACCCAGCCGATGATATTGCGTAAAAGAGGACTTGAGTGACGATCGCATACGCCCCGATCGAATTCTGGAATCCTCTGGCGTAAAAGCTGGTGGAGAAAACCAGGATGAACAGGAAACCAGTCATGAACTTCAGGGCATTATCTGCGAACGGTGCGACTCTGGACGCGAGCAGCGGCCAGACGGACTGCACCGCCAACCCAATCAACATCGGAAGCATGACTAACAAGAGGAGCGGCTTGCCGACGGTCCATGCATCAGCCGGGATTCCCTCGGCCAGAACCGGAACTGCAAAAGGCATGAACGCCACCGTGACCACCGCGGTGAGCAGGGAGAATGGTGCTATATACGACAGGTCACCCCGCGCCTTATTTACCAGCGCGGGCAAAGACATGGCGCCAGGCACCATCCCAACCAAAATCATGCCGGCTGCATACGACTGCTCCAGCGGGACGATTCTTGTCAGCAAGTAGGCCAGGCCCGGGCATAAGACGAAACCCCACACCAGGGTCAGCACCACGAAGCGCGCGTTACGTAACCCCTTGATGGCTTCCCGGCGGTTGAGCCTGAGACCTATATCAAGCAGGTTGAGCGACGTAAAGACTGCGAGGGTGACGTTGACAATATAAACCTCAATCGAGTCCGGCATTACTGAAATCCTTCTAACGGTGAGAGCTTTTCCCACCCGTTGGCGTCCGGGCCCCGGCCATGCGGATCCCGCGTATTTTTGATGCAGTCGATGCAGTCGCCTTCAGTAGGACGCCTTTCGGTCCATGCCTTAACCCAATCCCGCCGCCCTCGTCGCTGGACGGAGCGCGCCAGAGTCCGCCTCTTCATCCGATGCGGGCCGCCTCTCAACCCATTGCTTCAGCAGATTGTAGGTAACGGCGAGAATAACGGGGCCCAGGAAAAGTCCTAAAATCCCAATGCTGATCATGCCGCCAATGACGCCGCTGAAGATCAATAGCAGCGGGAGGTCGGCGCCTTTCTTAATAAGGATGGGGCGTATCACATTGTCGATTGTTATGGACACGATCGCGAACGGAAGCAGAATAAATCCGGAATACTGGGACCCGGTGTAGAACTCAAAGATCACGGCGGGGATCATGATCAGTGCCGGTCCCAGTTGCGCCAAAGACAGGAATAAAATGACCACAGAGAGTACCAGGGTGCCAGGCATCGATACGATCACCAGCCCGGTTCCGGCGATCAGAACTTGGATGACAGCAGTGACCACAATGCCAATCGACACACCTCGGATTGTGCCTGCCGCAAGCAACACGGCGCTTTCGCCGTCGGACCCCGCTAGGCGAGCCGCAAACTTGCAGACTCCCCGCCCGGCCGCCTCACCATTTGCGTACAGCACCCCGCAGATAATCACCGTCAGCAAGAACTGCAGGATCATGCTGGCCGCCCCTCCGAGTTGAGCGGCAAACCACGCGATGAACGATTTCGCGTAAGGCTGCACCAGCGCGCTGACGCCGCCCGGACCTTGGGAGGCGAGCTGTGCCCAAGTGGCCGTGATCTTGTGGCCGACCAGCGGAGTGCTGGCCACCCACACGGGAGGAGGTGGCATTGCGCGTTCGTCCAGCGAACCCACCCATTGAACAATTTGGTCCATGTGCCCAAGCAGCGTTACCACAGAGAACCCCAGCGGAATCAGGAGAAGGAGCAAGAGCGCGAGCGTCATCCCCGCAGTTGCCATCCCACGTTTTCCCCATAGCCGTGCCTGAAGGCTCAATAGAAGCGGCCAGGTCGAAATAACGATCACGGTCGCCCATAGAAATGCCGTAACAAATGGACGCACGATCCAGGCGGCAGAAACGATCAGCAAGCCGATCATTCCGATGGACAGCATAGTGCGGGTCAAATCATGAGAGGAATCACCGGTCTGCGACACTTCAACACCTCGTACACGGTCGACTAATGCAGGCCGGTAAAACGCCGGCAATCGAAGAGGAGATTCATTTTTTTAGAGTCAGATTCAGGATTTTTGTGCTTTAGCACATAAGGAAGGGTGACAACGGCGGCTACATTGCGGGAGGGGTGAATCCCGTCCTGCCTGAGTCGCCTCGCTCATTTTTTTCGCAGCTTCTCAGACTGGCGTTTTCCATCACCCAACCCGCGGCACGCCACATACGTTTACTATTGCACCAGCGCCTGCCCGCGTGACCCTTACCATTTCGGTCTACTAAGATCCTATCGAGGGCTTGGCTCTGCCGTGGAGATTTTAAAACTTGCCGGCGAATCCATCCTGGCCTCGAGTGCCGGCCCACTCCGCCAGCTTTGCTAACGATGCGGCGATGTTGATCTGAACATATCCGTGGTCGGTCAGAAGCACGCTCGAAGGCCGCATATACGGCAAATTCGCGGTCTCAGCCAAGACCATCAGATCGCGTGAGACCTCAGAAACGGGCGCCGATTCCCACTTGCGAAGCGATCCGAACTGCGACTTCGTTGTGGAACCCGGCCGTTTGTCGAGTTCACTCAGTGCCGACCGCAATGAATCCAGTTCCCGTGAAATCGCTGCATTTCGCTGGGAAATATACCGCTCCAGTGTCGCGTGCCGATCGCAGATCGTCCGGTGCGAACGAACTACAATTGCGTCCAAATCGTTCAGCCTGCGTTGATTCAGAACAACCTTTACCCTGACTGATCCGAAGAGGCCCAAGGCCGCCTCCACACTCGAGGAATACTCCAGTGCGCCCACCTGATTCAAGAGCGACTTAACGCAGTCATTTAGCCTGGCGATCTGTTCTTTGGCGAGAACCCATTGCTGCTCGCGCCTGCTCTCTCGTTCGCGTTCGTCACGGCGCCTGTCCAACGCCATCTCAACAGGGAACGAATCGCCCTTGAGCGTGTGTCTCTCAAAAGAAAGGACCGCGGTCCTCGCCAACACATCGTCCGTCATCTCCAGCGCGAAATCCAGCAGGAACCGGCGGACTCGGCTTGTCTTCAAATTCGATCGCCCACTTGGCAGCGATTCGACGACGCTATAAACATCGAGCCGGGACATCACCTGCATTCGCTCAGGATCCAGCCGCTTAACCACCTCAAGGGATCTTCTGGCCTCTTCACGGTCACTCATGAGGAGCGCCAATAGAAACGAAGTAGTCGCACCTTCTCGATTCTGCTCCAGGAAGTAGTTCCTCCTGAAGGAATCTCGCGCCTTGCCAAACTTGCCGCCCTCGATTCTCGTCATCACCTCTTGCAGAGCGTAAAAATCCGCCGTGTTCCCCTCGGCCTGAGCGGAGTGGTTCTGGCTGACGTCGGTCCTCAATTGCAGCTGGTGTGGTGCGGTAACCCGTTGCGGAGTCGCGAAAGCGCTGGTATGGATGAACTCGTATCCCCGAGTCTCCCCGGACGGAAACCAATAATGCAGCGCCGGCGGAATCCCTGACGGTGTCTCCGAAAAGAGGATTTGAGGCTTGTCATCCGCCTCCAGCCGCAACGCTGGAATCGTAAGCACCGTAGTGTACACATAATCCTGGCGCTTGCTCAGGATTTGGACGATGCTCGCGCCACTGGAACGATCCGCGGTTCGGAGTACGTAAGAGCCGGGTGCAAGCGTCACCGGCGGTACACCCGCAATGCTGATGGGCTCGTTCACCGTGAACGTAGCCCGATCGTTCACGCGGGCGAATCCGGCCAAGCCGAAAGCGAATGTAATTGCGATAAGGCTTCTATATCCCATTTCAACTACTCCTCTAACCGTGGCAAAGCGGTGCTGGGCGTTCTCACCGCGACCTTCTTCAGCTGCGCGTCGGTCCGCTGCGCGAGCATCAAAATGATGGAGCAGATAGGCAGAGCAGCAGGCTCGCGATGCATCGCATTTTCGCCCCGAACTCTTCATTGATGCCGCGCTTGGTTGGTGAGTTCAGAGAATTTGATGGGGGGCGCGCGGCCGTGAGACACGACGGCGCCTTACACGGCATAGGTAAACCACTCCAGACGGAGATTTTTCAGATTTCTGCAGAGCGTCCAGCCCAAAGCTGCACGCACGGCGGCGGCGCAACAGCTTTACAATCTGTTTTGTTCTTGATGTCGATCGCGATGCAGTGTGGCGAATCGCTCCCATCACGCCCACATCCCTTTCTATTGACTCCTCGTCCGAACTCTGCGTCCGAAACCTACACCTAGCAGGGCCATCGCAACGATCCCCACTGTCGCCGGTTCCGGCACAGAGGGAGTTCCAGGAGCGGAGAACTGACCTGTGGAATTCCAGGTGAAAACGACGCCGTTGATCTGTGAGAGAGCAAGCGACGTGCCGCCCGATTTAAACCCCGTCAGAGTAAGGAAAACCTCATTCGAAATGACGGGAATCCCGCCTCCGATTCCGCTCACGTTGGTGCCCGAGATCAACGCGTAGTTGTCAGTGCCAACATTGTAAGTTCCATTGCTGAAAGCGCCGCTGTTGCCGACTGTGGTCCACGCGTACCCTGACTTGGGAAGGGTCGGGTTCATCGAATCGGTGCCCGGTGTGGTGACCAGCGCCCACCCTCCGCCAAGCACCGGAGATTGAGGCGCGACGCTTAAAACAGATGTGTCAGTGCTATTCGGCCTGAGGACCGTATCCGCAAGGGCACTCGCAGCGACGAGGGTCGGGTTGCCAGTGACAGAAAAGTACAACGAGGCGAGCACATCGCCCCGGTTGGTCGTGCCCCCAACCTGGGTATTGATCAATGTCATGCACAAGGTACCAACGACTCCCGAACAGGTGTGCCCGTAAGTGTCCGTTTCTCCCGGCAGAAATATCAAGGCGGACGCGCTGAGCGTATCCCCCGCGCCGCCAGTGCCGGTGGCGGTTGCAGAGAACGAAAGGCTGGCGGAAGCCGTGTGCGGCAGAGCCAAACAGCAGGCGAATAAAAGCCAGACAGAGCATGAGCGTGGACGAGCAGAAAGCAAGCGGACTCCCTCTGAAAAATACATTCTTCAGGAAGAATAGCCGCAAAGGGCGGGAGTAGCCATTGGAAGCCAGGCTTAAGGAATATTCTTAAGGGCCTTAGGGCCGGGCTTCAGCGTACCATCCAGAAATCTAATGAGCTCCAGTACTTGCGGCCTGTGGTCGCGGCAAAACGGAGCTAACCCAAACCGGGGCAGATTGGAAGAGCGGGCTGGCCTCTCATCTTGGAAGGAGGGGTTGCGTTGCATCGCACTGTGTCGGAAGGAATCGGTGGAGGCTCAAGGGCGAGACGCGAAAGCTCTCGCCGAATCTACCCCGCGCTTAGGCGTACCGGTACGGCAAACAAAGGGCGTGAGGAATAAAGTTACTTGCGCTTCGACCAAACTGGGATAGAGTGGGTGGGGATTCCCACGGGTGAAGTGGGACCTATCAGAGGAGCTACTTTATGAATTTTGAATTTCTGTCGAAGTGCGCCTTAATCACGGCTCTTTCGGCGGCTCCAATCCTTGCAGCCGACGTTATTGGCACGGGTCTTAACAATCCTCGCGGCATCGCCATTTCTCCCAACGGCGATCTTTACGTGGCTGAAGCGGGAACCGGTGGCAACGGGCCGTGTATCCCAAGTTCGGACGGCACCACACCGTGTTTCGGCAGCACCGGTTCCATCACCCGCATTAACCTGCGCACAGGCGCGCAGGATAGAATTGCCACTGGCTTCCCGTCCTTAGCCGGGCCGGACGGCAATGGCGCCATCGGACCCGCTGGCATCTCCTTTCAAGGACAAGGGAATGGGTATATCGCCGTCGGCCTCGGCTCCAATCCGGCCCTGCGCAGTCAGTTGGGTCCGAATGGAGCGAACATGGCCCACGAAGCGCGGATGCAGCCCAACGGAAAGTGGAGCGCGGAAGCCGATCTGGGAACGTTCGAGATGACGCACAATCCCGCGGGTGGACCTGTAGACACCGACCCGTTCGGTATCCTCGCGCTGCCCGGAAAACAGATCGTAGCCGATGCCGGAGGGAACGACCTTCTTGAAATCAGTGCCAATGGAAGTATCCGGACTCTGGCGGTCTTTCCAAACCAGTTGGAACTTGCGCCCCCGTTTCTGCCTCCGGGCAACATTCCGGCGGAGCCCGTGCCGACTACGGTGGTATTGGGTCCGGATGGCGCATACTACGTCGGCCAGCTTACTGGATTTCCCTTTCAACCCGGCTCAGCCAACATCTTCCGCGTCTCACCGGATGGAGGGATACCAACTGTCGCGCTGAGCGGGTTTACCAACATCATAAGTATCGCCTTCGGGCCGAACGGTGCCTTGTACGTGCTGGAAATCTCCAAGAACGGGTTGCTTAGCGGAGATCCCACTGGTGCGCTATTTAAGGTGCAAAACGGCGTTCGGACCGAACTTGCGGCGGGTCAACTGTCCATGCCGGGTGGATTAGCGATAGCCTCTGACGGCACCATCTATGTGACTAATTGGTCGGTTTTAGCGGGTGGCGGTCAGGTGCTGCGGATTACGCAGTAGACTTCCGGGCACGATCCAATCGTTTGGGGCGCGTAGCTGGTTCTGGAAAGTTGGTTCTGGAAAGCCTCGCCAGTCCCGATAAGCGCCCTTTCCTCTCATTAGGAAATTCCTGCCTGCGCGCTCAACCAGTAGAATTTCTCGTTCCGTAAGAAAGACGACGAGCCTCTCTGAACGGTCGCACGGTCCGCACGCGCCTTCGGTTGTCTGGGTCGATCCAGTGGGTAATGCCGGACGGACGGAGATTTATCACATTTCCGCGGGCCTAACCACCGCCGCCACTCTGGCCGAAAGGGAACCGTCGGACTACGGCTGTCCGGCCGGCACCAGGCGATTCAGCTCTTCGCCCCAGTTAAGGATCACTCTCATCTGCCTTGGAATCGAGCCAACATCCCGGCGAACCATCAACAGGCGCTTTCCATCGGGAGCAGGATCGTAGCTGTGCCAGAAAAAATTATAAGGAGACCGATCGAACAATTTCCGTCCGAGTCCGAACGAGCCGTCGCTTTTCGCCGCCGTCACCATAACAGCTTCCCCGCTAACGTAGAAGAGTTCCTTGCCGTCACGAGACCACATCGGCGTGGTGCCCCCTTCCGTGGAAACCACCACGCGGTGTCCTCCGCCCGGGTAATCTTCGACATAGATTTCATTTCTGCCCGATTCATCCGATTGGTAGGTCAGCCGATGTCCATCTGGAGAAAACTCGGCGTTCACTTCGCTGAAAGCGCGGGACACTCGGACTGGCGCGACTTTGCCATCAGGGGATAACGTGTAAAGATCCTCGCCCCCATCCGGGTATCCTTCACCGAATAACAGCGTGCCGTCGGGCGTGACTGACGTCGGATATTGATTGAAGGGACGCTTGAGCAGCCGCTCCGGTGGGCGCGAGCCGTCGGCTGGCAGCGAAAAGATGTCGTAATCGACATCATCGTTCGCGGCATAGATCACTCGCGAGCCGTCCCGGCTCCACATCGGCGACGAGGCGTTCTTCCCGCTATTGCCGTTGAAGGTAAGCCGACGCCTTGCGCCTGTTTCCAATTCACAAATCCAGAGATCCGAGGCGATCACCGCAAGCACTCGATGGCCATCCGGCGAGAGCACCGACTGTACAAATTCAGAGGGAACTTCAATGGCCGGTTCGGCGCGTCCTGCTCGATCGACCCATGCCAGAGTTCTCTTTGCCGGATCGCCCGGCACATAGACCGCCGAGCCGGAACGCGATACCGCAAGGGCCATGCGTCTCCAGCCGCCTGCTTCGTAATTCACGTTGTCCAGAACGGTTCGGTCCGCGGTCAGTACGGTGGGATGTTGAATATTCAACACAGCAGCCTTGACGCTCGTGTTCAAGTCGGTCGCGAAAATACGCACGGATGAGCCCGTCTGTGCGCCTGCGGCTCCAGCGCTCACGCCTGGAAGGAGCAGCTGCCATTGGCGAGTCTTCGTCGAGTAGACAGCGATCCCGCGTTTGTGTTGTCCTCCGATCGTGAACAAGACATCCGTTCCTCCCGGAAGCCCTTCCGGCCATATATGTTCATAGCCGTTTTCGGCCCCGTCCGGTCGCGTTAGCGATTCTGGCTCGGTGCGGCCTGGCCGGATCATCATCAAGCCGGAGGTTTCATCGGGTACGTAGACGACGCTCCCGTCGTCCAGAAACGTGCCTCCGAACGGAAACGTTGCGCCTGCGAGCTTGATCGGTGCGCCGCCGGCAATTTCTACCTTTTGAAGCTGCCCCTGCGCGAAGAAGCCCAGCCACCTCCCGTCAGGAGAAAAGAATGGCTGCGAACCCCCGCTGGTTCCAGCCACTTCGCGCGTCTCGAAGCCGCTCAGGTCGCGGAGATAGATGTGTGGATCGCCGCTGCCTTTTTGACTGGCATACGCGATCAAACCTCCATCCGCTGAGATAGCCGGCGAGGCGGTAAGTTCCTCGTTCGTGTCGAGCGTGATCACGAATCGAGTGACGGATGCGTGCTGGGCCGGTGGCGGGCGCATCCACAGAACAACCCCAAGTGCCAAAACTGCCAGAGCCGACCCGATCGCCGCCGGCACGCCCCATCGACGCAGTGGCTCGGCGGAGCGCTCGTCATAAGCGCGCAGCAGCAGGTCCAAGTCTCCGATATCACGTAGACGTTTTTGCGGATCTTTTTCAAGGCATCGCTGCACAACGCCTCTCAGTTTGACCGGCACGGGCGTGAGGTCCGGCTCCTTCGTCACCACGGCTGCCAGAATATCCGTAATCGTCTCGCCAGGGAACGCCACCTTGCCTGTCAGCATTTCATAAAGCACGCAACCGAAGGCCCAAATATCAGCGCGATGGTCTACGGGTTTTCCGCGCGCCTGTTCCGGAGCCATGTAGGCCGCGGTTCCGACAATCATTCCGGGTCGCGTTTGCGAGAGCGTCATTGTCGGTGAGTTTTCGGGATTCGCCGCGGGAGCATCAGAATTCTTCGCCAGACCGAAATCGAGAATCTTGATGCCTCCGCCGCTCGTGGCAAGAATGTTGGCGGGTTTGAGATCCCGATGAGTGATTCCTCTGTCGTGGGCCGCTCGCAGGCCATCCCCGATCTGCCGTGCGTAATCCAGCGCCTTCTCCACCGGCAGCGGACCTTTTAGAGGCTGCCCGTCGATCAGTTCCATGACCAGATAATTCGGGCCGACGTCGTAAAGGTGGCAAATGTTGGGATGGTTCAGGGCCGCGATGGATCGAGCTTCGTGCTCGAAACGCTCCGAGAAATTTTCGTTCGCGACTTTGATGGCGACGTCGCGGCCGAGCCTGGGGTCGCGCGCTCGATAGACTTCACCCATGCCTCCCGCACCGATGCGAGCCAGGACTTCATATGGCCCGAGTCTGTCGGCGGGAGAAAGTGACATTAGGAATTGAGACAAGTGTACTGAAATCAAGTTCGCTGGACAAAGGGCTCCTTATTCGCCGGCAAATGAAACCGAAAAACAAACGGACACGCCAACATTTGTTCTGGCTACCGGAATCGCTGCCCGAAACGATACTATACGCTCTGCCCCGCCAACCCCAAGTAACCCGCGCGCGATGCGCTACTTCCGTTCAATGTGGCTTACGTCTTTCTCATTCTCCGCACAGTAGGATTCCAGCAGATCCGTGTCCGGAAGCAGGCGCTGCTTCAGCTTTATGGTGAATGGTCTCGTGTAGGTAACCGGATCATCAATCGTTAACTGCACTTCCATATGGCCGAAGTCGAGGCGGCGAAAGCGCTCCGTCAGGTGCAGTGCTTCACTATGCGTATGGGCGCGTGCATCCAACCATCCGCGGTCATTGAAGCCGATCGTGTCCACCACAAATGAATCACCGTCCCATTTTCCAACGGAGTAACCCAGCCACGACGGTTGCGGATCATCCGGCAACTTTCGGCCATCCGTATACACCTGGCGATAGGTTGTGTCTCGTTCGTACAGCATAAACGTCACCCCGCCCGTTTGGACGATCTTATAAGGCGCAGGCGCCATCTCCAGCATCGGCATACCCTCGGGAAGACAATGCGAGATGGGAGACACTCTGTTGAACTCCTGCGCACGTTGCTGGAATAGCTGAGCAGCCGCGGGGCGGAACGGCACGTCTTCGGGTTTGAAATCGGAAAAAATATTGATGAAGTACTGCGACAAGGGCTCCTCACCGGCGCCATTTGTCGACGGGGGAATCAGGCCCTCCAATAGTTGGGGTGGCGCGCTCTCGGTCTGCCACAACCCGGAGAGGTCTGGTCTTCCATGGGCAGCGCGGGGTGTTGGCGCGGAAAGAATAGGTTTGCCATCGGCGGCGCGAGGAATACCCGGAGTGGGATGACTCAACCATTGCGCGTGGACAAGCGGCGCTGCTACCACCGCGATCAGAAACCACACTTTCTGATTACGCATTGCGCTATCTCTGTGCCCCCAAGGTTTTGCGTTGTCTAAATATACATTATGCGCGGGCAACGGAATCGAAATAGCCGCGACCGGAGTCGCTGCCCGCCGTTCACGACTGGCTCACTCCGCTGGTCGCGGCCATTTCGGTTCTGGAGAGCGCAACGCCGGCGGAGATAATTTCGGCGGGTAAGCTCGCGGTCGGCCTGTGACCGCGCTACTCCAAGCCGGTTCCGTAGCTCTGACGCGGACTCAGCCGCCGTGCTGCCCCACATCTCCCAGAACCAACTCTTCGGTCGCGAGATCGGCGCCCTCGCCATGCGCCCAGGTTTCGAGCGGAACAAACACCGGTTTCGGCCGTTGTGGCGCGATCGCCAACCGGGCCCGTTCCGCTTCATCGCGAGCGGCTTCAATCTCTTGCCACTCCCGGCCGATGCCGGTTGTGCTTTCTACCCGGCCGATGCCGGTTGTGCTTTCTAAATGATCGACAGCGTCGCAGTAGGCGTGTACGGCGATACGGTATCGCCTTACTTTCTCGACCCAATCTTCTAAAGGCATGAAGACCTCCCTGAATCCCGGCGAAAATAGCTCTGCGGGGAGACGGTTGTTGGGAGCCGAACAAAGGCTGGTCTGCGAACGGAGCAGACATCCTAGGGGCGTAGCAAGTCAACTATACAGGCTCGAAACCCCGATGGCAAGGCAAACCCGATGGCAAGGCAAGATTTGACGGCAAAGCAAAATTGATGGCAAGGCAAGATTGCAAGCAGGCAGAATTGCAATCCGTGGGACTCAGGCGTGGAGAACGATTGGATTGACACCGGTAGCCCCGATCGATAGCATCAAGAGCGCTACAACAGGAGGTTTTTTCATGGGACTCCGTTGCTCTCTCTTGATAATGCTTGCGCTCGGTTGCGCGTTCGGCCAGGCCCGAAAAGATTCCCTCGCCCGAACATCGGATGGGAAACCCGATCTTAACGGCGTGTGGAACAACGCGAGCCTGACGCCATTAGAGAGGCCGGCATCCTTAGGAGACAAGCAGTTCTTCACCGAGCAGGAAGCAGCCCAGTTTGCCTCTTCCAGACTCAAGGAAGTAAATCGTGACCGGCGCGACGGGTCCAACCAGGCCGACCTGGATCGCGCCTATAACGAAGCCTTCTTCGACCGCGGCACCCGTGTGAGCCGCACCATGCGGACATCTCTCATCGTCGACCCTTCCAACGGCAAGGTTCCGCCGCTGCTTCCCGAAGCCGCCAAAAAGTGGAAACAGATTCAGGCCTATTTCGAGCTTCATCCCGCCGATAGCGCCGGCGAACGGCCTCTTCCCGATCGCTGTCTGATGTTCTCCCAGGCGGGTCCGCCGATGTTTCCCGGCAACTACAACGACAACTACCTGATCGCACAGACGAAGGACTACGTGCTGATTCGAGCAGAGATGGGAGATATTGCCCGCGTCATTCCGCTGAACGGACGCGCCCACATTCCCCCCACCATCCGGCAGTGGAGCGGCGATCCGGTGGGTCATTGGGAAGGCGACACCTTGGTGGTCGACAGCACCAATTTTCGCGCCACCGAGCGCAGCCGCTTCGGAGTGATCTACGACGGAATGACCGATGAGAACCTGCACGTGATCGAACGCTTTACACGCGAAGGTGACATGATTCGCTATAAAGCCACCGTGGACGATCCCACAGTCTACTCGCAGCCATGGACCGTGGAGATCGCCTTGAATCAGGTGAAAGATCGCTTGTTCGAATATGCCTGCCACGAGGGCAATTACGGCATGACCGGAGTCTTGTCGGGCTACAGGGCCCAGGAAAAGTAGCTCGGCTTTTGGTCAATTTCGCTAGTGAAAGCGAAAACCCACTTATCCCGCTGTGAGTAGCCGAAGGCGTCAACATGCAGCCTTCACGAAACCACTAACCGCGAGCGGCATGAGAAGTCAAGCGCGAAATCGCAGCCTCTACTGCGGGAACGACTTTATCCTCCGGCTTTCCCCATGCTCTTAATTTCCTCGTGCCTGAGTACAATTTGGAAATGAGCTTGGACGTTCTTATCATCGGAGCCGGACCCACCGGACTCGCCCTGGCCTGCGACCTCGCCCGCCGCGGCGTATCTTTCCGTATCGTCGATAAGGCTGCGCAATACTTCGCAGGCTCACGCGGCAAAGCCCTACAACCCCGCAGCCTGGAAGTCTTGGACGACTTGGGAGTCGTAGACGAAATTGTCGCCCATGGCCGATTCCATCTCCCCTTCCGCGCCTACGAAAACGGCAAGGTGGCAGGAGATCGCGATCCTCACGAAGGCCGCGTCCCCACGCCCGATACACCCTATGCGAGCCCGCTCATCATTCCCCAATCGCGGGTTGAGTCGATTTTGCGGGACCAACTCGAACGCCTCGGCCACCGCATCGAGTTTGCGACGGAACTCATGGGGCTGACGCAGACCACAGACGAAGTCGCTGCCGACTTCGGCACGCACCACGTGACCGCAAAATATCTGATCGGCGCCGACGGTGGCCACAGCTTTGTCCGCAAGGCACTAGGCATCGGCTTCGAAGGCGAAACTTGGACCACCGAACGCATGCTCATCGGCGACGTGGAAGCCGACGGAATTGATCGCGACCATTGGCACACGTGGCTCAATCGCGAGCTAGGTATGGTCGCCCTCTGCCCGCTGCCCAGCACGTATTCGTTCCAGTTTCAGTCCCAAATCGGCCCCGACGATACCTCCGAGCCGTCGCTCGAGCGCTTTCAACAAATCATCGATGAACGCACCGGGGGAATGCGGATACAGCTTCGCGACGCGACCTGGCTGTCTCTCTACCGGGCTAATATTCGGATGGTGGATCGCTATAGGGTGGGACGCGTCTTCCTCGCCGGCGACGCCGCTCATGTCCACTCGCCCGCCGGTGGACAAGGTATGAACACGGGCATTCAGGACGCTTACAACCTGGGCTGGAAGCTCGCCGCAGTCTTAAAGGGCGCTCCCACCGATCTCCTCGCCACCTATGAAGAGGAACGCCTGCCCATCGCCGCGGGGATGCTCGGCATAACCACCCGGTTGCATCGCAGCCTCTTGAACGCCGACGCAAAAGAGGTGCGCCGCGGTCCTGAAACTCTACAGCTCAGCATCCACTATCGGACCAGTTCTTTGTCGCAAGGCGAGCCTCTAGGAGCTTTGCACCCCGGTGATCGGGCCCCCGATGCTCCACGTCAGAACTCCGCCGGAGCCACCATTCGCCTGTTCGATCTTTTTCGAGGTCCACATTTCACGCTACTCGCTTTCGGCCCGCACGACGGTCTCTCCAATCGCCCCCAATTGCGGATCTTCCGTGTCACCCGCCCTGGCGAAACATCGGATACCGCCGCAATTGTAGACGTCCACCAGCACGCGGCAAACGCGTACGGAATTCAGAACGCCTTCGTCCTAGTCCGTCCCGACGGCTACATCGGAACCATCACGAACAACCCCGCCGTCATCGGCGATTACATGAACGGCATGTCTCCGTCAGTCGAATCCGTGCAACAAGCTTCGCGGCCAGGCGTGCGGTACCAATAACAATCCCCGCACTAAGAAGCTGTTAAAAAGTCGAACGCGTAAAATCGATTGGAAAGACACGGTCTCCGCGCGGACGCGCTTTGGCTGTCGGCAAAACTGGGCCAGCCCCTCCGCGTTAGCGCGGGGAACCGCTCGGGTCCCACGGCCTGTTCCAGGCCGATACGCCGCGGTCGTTTTTTCACAGCTTCTTAACGGGACGGGACCATGCAACCCTGCAGTTCTTGTCAGATTCCCGGCTTGACGGACTCGGTCTACGCCACGGTTTCGGCAGCTGCTCCATCGCATGGAACTGGATGGTTCTCGGGACCATTAAGGTCTTACGGGACGCTTTTTTCCGTGAAAGTACCGCGAGCGATGCGGCTGATCGCAGCCTTGGCAGACGAAGCGTACAAGTCTGTACACTCAGAATTAGTTCTTCTTTAAATGAAATCCGGCGAGCAAACATCCGCGTGCATTAGCTACAACCTACGCAAGGCCTCCCGCATAGTTTCGAAGCTATACGCGAGTGAGATGCGATTGGCGCCCCTACGAGGACCTCAGTTCAGCCTGATGATGGCTATTGCTCGGCGAGAATGTCCAGCCATATCCGCTTTAGCGAAGGAGGTGGGCGCCGATCGGACTACCATGACGCGCAATCTGAATCACTTGGAAAAGAAAGGATTCATCCAAGTAGTGCAAGGCAAGGACCTGCGTACGAAGGCAGTTCAGATTTCCCGCGCAGGCCGCGCGGCGCTCGATCAGTCTATTTCATACTGGCAGAAAGCACAAGCTACGGTCTTAAAGGCAGTTGGAATGGCGCGGCGGGATCGAATCCTGGATGATCTGTCGGTCCTCTCTGGACTCGCGAAACGATCTAGACCCTAAACAGGACCGGATGCACGCGGTTTGACATGCCGCAATACGTGTAGATACACTGTTGCCGGAACCTAGGAATATGACGGCGCCGGCAAACTCCCGGTGACAATTCCACAGAAGACGTGAACTTTTCCGAGATTTTCATCCGTCGGCCCATCGCGACCAGTCTCCTCATGGCCGGCATCGCCTTATTGGGCGTGTTGGCTTTCGGTAGTTTGGCAATCGCCGATCTACCCAACATCGACTTCCCCACCATCAGCGTCTCTGCGAGTCTTCCGGGCGCCGATCCGGATACTATGGCCGCTACTGTTGCCACTGTGCTCGAACGGCAGTTCACTACAATTGCGGGAATCGATTCTATGGTCTCCAACAGCGGCATTGGGAGCACACAGATCACTTTGCAGTTCAACTTGAATCGCGAAATCGACGGTGCAGCGGCCGATGTGCAGACAGCCATTTCGGCAGCCACCCCGCTGTTGCCCTCCGGGATGCCCTTTCCGCCCTCGTTCCGTAAGACCAATCCCGCGGATCAGCCGGTGATTTATCTGTGGCTCATGTCAGACACACTTCCACTCAACCGCTTGAATGACTATTCCGATCTGCTGGTGGTGCCGCGGCTTTCCACCGTGAATGGAGTCGCCCAGGTCGTGGTGAACGGCCAGCAGAAATATGCGGTACGCGTCCGCGTGGATCCGGACAAACTGGTGTCAAAGCGCATTGGCTTAGACGAAGTAAACGTCGCCATTTCCAACGGAAATCCTAATCTACCCACAGGGACGTTGTTTGGGCCGCGCGCCAACTACTCGGTGAAGACCAATGCGGAGCTGAAGAACGCCGAGGAGTTCGGCAACCTGATTGTCGCGTGGAAGAACAAAGCGCCGGTAAGACTGAATGAAGTCGCGGACGTGGTGGACAGCGTGGAGGACACGCGCACGGCGGCGTGGGCGTACACGCCTGCGGGCGTGCAGCGTGTGCTGCAACTCAACGTGATGCGGCAGGCCGGCGGCAATGATATCGTCATTGCGGAATCCATCCGGAAGATGCTGCCGGAGATTCAGTCCCAGCTTCCGCCTTCGGCGAGACTGTTTCTTCGCTCAGACCGTTCCCGGCTGATCCGGCAATCCTTCGCCGATACGCGCATGACGCTGGCGCTTTCCCTGGGCCTGGTGGTTGTGGTGATTTTTGTGTTTTTGAGAAATTTTTCAGCCACGGTGATTCCCACACTGGCGGTTCCTTTTACGTTATTGGGAACCGTTGCGATTATGGCGGTGCTGGACTTCACCTTGGATAACCTCTCCACCATGGCCATCGTTCTCTCGCTTAGCTTCGTGATGGATGACGCCATCGTGATGCTGGAAAACGTCATGCGCCATGTCGAAATGGGTGAGGGTCCTTTCGAAGCCGCGCTCAATGCGTCAGGTGAGATTTGGTACACCATCCTCACCATGACCGTCGCACTGGCTGCCGTGTTCATCCCCATCTTGTTCATGGGTGGCGTGCTGGGTGTACTGTTTCGCGAGTTTGCGATCACCATCACGGCCGCTGTGGCCATCTCGGGACTGGTCTCTGTCAGCCTGACCCCCATGCTGTGCAGCCGCTTCCTCAGGGTCAAAGGCGCGGCGGAGAAGTCCTGGGTGGCGCGCGCGCTCGACTGGCCCTTTGAGACGATGCTGCACATCTACAGTGTGACTCTGAAGGGTGTGCTTCGCTGGCGTCCGGCCATGCTGATCGTATTCGTAGCCGTGCTTGGCGCAACTGCGTACATCTTTCAAAAAGTGTCCAAGGGTTTCCTTCCCGATGAAGACCAGGACTTCATGATCGTAAGCTTTCGCGCCGCGCAGGGCACATCCTTCGATCGTATGAGCCAATACGAAAAGGGGGTGGCGGAAATTCTGAAACGCGAGCCTGCCGTCGACGTGTTCGTGGGAAGCGTCAACAACACCAATACCGGCACCTTCCAGGTAAATCTAAAACCCCGCGGCCAGCGCGAACTCGGCGTGGTGCAGTTGATGGACAAGCTTCGTCCCGAGTTGGCGATTTTCCCCGGCTTCCAGGCGTTTCTTAGCGTCAATCAGGCGATCCGCATCGGTGCGAGGCAATCCAACAGCGCCTATCAATTTACCCTGCAATCGACCGACAAAGACGAGCTCTACAAGCAATCCGCCATCGTGGAGCAGCAGATGTCGAAGCTGCCAGAGGTGAGCGACGTCTCCACCGACCTCCAGATCAAGAACCCCATGCAGAACGTCCATATTGACCGGGAGAGGGCGGCGCTTTACGGCCTCAATGTCAGCCAGATTGAAACAGCGCTGTACAGCGCATTCGGTCCGCAGATCGCCAGCACCATTTACACTCCGGTGAGCCAGTATCATGTGCTGGAAGAAATCAAACCGTCCTATCAGCAGTTCCCCGATTCTCTCTCCAAAGTCTATTTCAAATCCAACAAAGGCGCACTGGTTCCGCTAGACGCGCTGGCGCGGATCGAGCCTGCGGTCGGACCGCAATCCATCGCCCATTCCGGCCAGTTCCCTTCGGTCACCATTTCCTTCAACGTGAAGCCTGGCTTCTCGCTGGGGAGCGCGGTGGACCGAGTGACGGAACTGGCCCGGAAATTCTGCCACAATCGGTGACGGCCAGCTTTACCGGGAATGCGCAGGCCTTTCAAAGCTCCATTGGAAATATCGGATTGCCACTCCTGGTCTCCATCGGCGTTGTCTACATTGTTCTGGGTGTTCTTTACGAAAGCTATATTCACCCGCTTACCATCCTGTCCGGACTTCCGGCTGCGGGCTTGGGCGCGCTGGTGACGCTGCTGTATTTCAAGGCCGAGCTGAACATCTATGCCTTTGTCGGGTTAGTGATGCTGGTTGGAATTGTGCAGAAGAACGCGATTATGCAAATCGATTTCGCCCTGGCGGCGGAGCGTCGCGGCAAGAGTCCCCTCGACGCCGTTTACGAAAGCTGCCTGAGTCGCTTCCGCCCCATCATGATGACGACGCTGACGGCTCTTTTCGCGGCGCTTCCGGTTGCCTTAGGGCATGGGGCGGCAGGGGAGGCTCGCAAACCGCTGGGCCTGACAGTCGTCGGGGGCCTGATCTTTTCCCAGCTTATGACGCTTTACTTGACCCCGGTAGTATATGTCTACATGTCGAAAGTGGCGCCCCAGGCCCGGGAAGTCAAGGTAGTTACTGTCGGTCGATATTCGGAAGAGCACACTTAAATCACGGTTGTCCGAAAAATTCAAAGCCAAGGCCGAATCAAGCCTGCCAGTTCAGGAAGCGGCAAGCCCGGTGACGATCCCTTCTGAATTATTTGCCGTTCGTGGCTCTACGTTTCCCCCCCGCGCGACTCCTGTTAGATCCTCCCATCAGAGCGGACCCGTCCGCCTGCGCGAAAAAGCTATGGCAAACTGAACGCCAAATCCAGGACAACCGAGCCAACGCAAGACGCCTGATTCGCCGCCACGTCCGAAAGCTCGGCAAATTCGGCGAAAGAGTGCACGTATACTAACAGCGCTACAGGAACAGATCGACTGGCACGCGAAAAAGTTCGGCGAGCTGCTTGGCCTGGGCTTTGCTAATGCTGCGCTTGCCGTTCAAGATTTCCGATACACGGCTCTTGGGCAGCACCGTCCAGAGGACACTCGGCTTCATGTTCTTCTCTTCCAGCAGATATGCCAGCATCTTGTGTGGTTTATCCTTCGGAAGCGGGTGCGCCCGGTTTTCGTATTCGTCGATCAGGATGCAGAGCAGTTCCAGGAGACGGCCCTCCTCCTCGGATATCTCATTTTCTGGTTTTTCCATGAGGGCTGCGGCGGCGCCGAGCAGCCGATGATGTTCCTCCTCCGTTCGAATGACGACGGGCAGAGTCACATCGAGAAGCTTTCTATATTCACGTTCATCGAGTGACGTAGCGCTCATATCCATTTCCCCTTACCGTATTCGGCATGCGTGAGTATGTGCCGGATGTAGACGATCTGCCATCGGTACTTGATCACCGAAATGAGGCGGTACTTGTTTCCGCTGATGTTGAACACAGTCTTAGTTCCCGCAACATCGGCGTGCGGAAAATCGACACGAACATCGGCCAAATTGCGCTTGCCCCCTCGACTGACACAAACAGTTAAGACACAGTTGGCCGTTCGATGAAAAGTACTCGACCGGCAAGACGACATTACAGCATACTGGTGCCCGGCTGGTGAAGCGGAAGCGGGCCATGCTGGAGAGCAACCCGCCGAGGAATAGCCAGCCGGAAACTCATCCAGACGATGAGCGGAGGCGTTGGCCGCTGGGCTGACGCCTCCATCGGATGGAAAGATTTCCCTATGCCTGGGAAAACTCATACAGAAAGCTGCCGCGCAGCGGCATCCTTTTCGAATCGAACGGGCGGCACGTAGCCGAGTGCTGAGTGGAGCCGTTTCTGGTTGTAGATCTTTTCCAGGAACTCGCGGATCGACGCGCGAGCGTCGGCCAGGTCGCGGTATTCATTGCGCAGCACTTCTTCGTACTTCAGTGTTTTCATGAAGGACTCGCAGGCGGCGTTGTCCCACGGATTGCCCTTGCGCGACATGCTGATTTCGATGCCGTTGGCTCTGAGCAATTCCGTGTACTCCTTGCTGGCGTACTGCGAGCCGCGGTCGGAGTGATGCACTAAGCCGGGCCCGGCCGCACGACGCGCCAGCGCCATTCGCAATGCGGTCAGCGTAAGCGAATCTTCCATCGTGCGATCCAGCGCCCAACCGATCACGCGGCGCGAGTAGGCGTCCAGAATCACGGCCAGGAACACGAACTCGTCGCGCAGCCGGATGTAGGTGATATCGGCACGCCACAGTTGATTGATCGCGGTCAGACCCATGTCCCGCGCAAGGTTCGGGTACACCTTGCGCGTGTGGTTGGAATCCGTGGTGACCACAAACTTGCGCTTGCGCACGCACAGCAGGTTGTCCTCGCGCATCAGCCGGTTGACGCGCTTTGGATTCACCTTCCACCCGGGCTCGCCCAACTCGCGCGTCACGCGCGGTCGCCCTTAGCCGGGCCACTCCACGGCGATCTTCTGAATCGCGTCGCGCAGATCCATATCCGGGTCCGGTCCCGGCTCAGTGTTGTCGAAGCGGTAGAAGCCGGACCGGGAAACCCGGCCCAGCTTCACCATGCGTTCGACCGTGAGTCTGCCTCCCGCCTTCACTTCTTCTTGGACCTTTTGGTAGACGGCGGATTTCCAGTCAACGCCTGCAGCATCCGCTGTTCCTCGATGCGCTGCAAGCACCCCTTCAAAAAATCGATCTCCAGGGCCTGCTGGCCGATCTTGCGCTCCAGTTCCGCTATGCGCCCTTCGGCCCAGCGCTGGTTTCCGTGACCCGGAAACACGTTGCCTGGACCTTGCCGGACCTCACGCCGCCAGCGGTGCAGCACGTTCGGATTCACTTCCAGCGCCCGTGCCACCTCGCCGAGGGAACTCCCTCGTTCCAGCCGCTGCACCGCAGACAGCTTGAACTCCTTCGTGAACATCCTTCTCGACAACCCCATGACTCAATTCTCCTTTGGAGGGATTTTGAGTCTTAACTGGTCGTGTCAAAAATGGGGACAAGTCCAAATGTCTCCTTGCGGCTCGCTTGGTTATACTGTGCCAATGCAGCAGCGATTCCAATGAGTCCTTGTACATCGTGCTGAATTCAGTGATCGCCGCCTTGCTGATGATCCTCACCGTTTCAAAGTTACCAATACGGTAACCTTGCGCAATAGGAAGTTGACAATCCTGACGGAATCTCCCGCGCAGGTTGTAGAAACGACGTGCCGAAAATGGCGGGATCGGGCGCTGGGGGTAACTCAATTAGATCTGCCACCGATCCAGCTATGCGCATCGGACCTTTGGTCGCCCGCATATCAGCGGTCCCGCGGCCGCGCATGCTGCGCACCAGGAATCGTTATTTACCGAGCAATTGCGATTGTCCCCGAAGCCCCGATTTATTTGCGAGTCATGTCGATGGGAGACGCTTGCGAAGAAGCATGGACCCAAGCGCCAGCCCAGCGATGACGAGTGGCAGCGTTCCTGGCTCGGGGGTTATCCACTCCGTAAGCGTTACGGCAGATCCACCATCAAGAGCCTGAACTCTGGCATCAATTTCGCTATAGAAACTGCTGTCCACAAGAGAACCCTGAGAACCGGGAGCCACTTCAGTTATTTGGAAGCCATCCCCGAGCGTAACGGGAATCATTAGGTCTTCGCAGACAAAATGACAGGACTTCAAAAGGACTCCGTTAAAGAAAAGACTTGCAGCTCCGGGCGCTTCAGGATCGGTAAAAAGTGTAAAGTCTAATATTCCAGGCCGCTTGGGCCCATCGGTGATTAGCTGGGCTGTTACGGTCAGGACGCAAGTAGTTGGTTGAGGATTTTCAACGCCCGGAAAGTCCACCCTCGCGTCTAGGGTCACCTGATTGGTTTCGTCTCCAGAAATATTGCTAAATGCGAAGCACATTCCTGGGCCTGAATTGTTAACGGAAATCGAGTCCGCGGTGGCTATGCCAGCCACCACGAATAGCAAGATTGCTAGACGTTTCATTTCAGCGCTCCTGATTTGGATTATCTTGTTCTACAAGCTGATCATTCACCTCGAGCGTTACCAGACTATCATTCATAATGAACGCCCATCCCTGCGGCATACTCTCGCATAGTTCCTTACTTGAACCGCATGCTCCATTAGGCGAATCCGTGCGACAAACCTGGCAAACGGGGAGTTTGACGAAAGTCAATTCACGGCGGTTTTTATAGGTCGCGGAACCCCTTGATGGGTCCTACGAGGCATTCCAGCGCGCTGGCGACTATATTGCTCCAGCGACGGGAGGGACTCAGTCGTTACCGGAAACCTCATAGCCGTCTCTGAAACGTGTCATCACGTTTTTTTTCAAGGTTACTTACCCTTTGTAATCATCCGTTTGTCTTCCGATATTCCCCCGCCGGCGCGGCCGATGGGTAGATCATCTCCTCAGAAGCGGACCCGTCCGCCCGCCGAAAAAAACTATGACAAACGAACATCAAATCCAGGCCAACGAGCCAACGCAAAACGCTCCGCCGGGTCCATCACGGAATCTGGTCAGCAAGCCCTTCACAACGGCCGCCACCGCAAGGCGAGCGCATCATTCGTCACCACGTTCGAAGGCTCGGCAAACTCGGGGGAAGGGTGCTCAAAAAAAAGTTAAATTGCAAAACGAACCCACCAAGCTTTTGAAAACACAGAACCCACAATAAATTGGAGGTTGATTTTCTACAGAATTCAATCACACGCTCCGATTGGAGCGAAACACACCGCACGGTAACCACCCGAGTGTGAAGATATTGTCGACGGCCAAAATATCTCATTTCCCGCGCAATCATGAGTCGCGCCGAGCTTTTCTCAGTGAGGCACGGACGCGCCTATGTTCCGCCTTTTTGCTATCATTCGCGACAGTGACGCGCCTGGCCTCCTCCTGTTGATCTGCCTCTGCGCGCGCGCCGAAACCTTGGACGACGCCGTCCGCGCCCTGGGAAAGAAAGTGATCGCGAGGCTCGGGCCTGACGACGCCCCCCGAGTTACGGCGCGAAGTCTCACCTCACTCTCTTCCGCCGAAGTATTGAAGGCCCAGGCAACACTGGACCGCGCTCTCCGGCGGCGCCTGCGTAATCCAATGACGGTCGACATCGCCCTCACCATTTCAGAGAATCTACGAGGCTATTTGCTGGTTGCCGAAATTCGCCATGACAATGCGACTCTGGTCGAGATGGTCGACTTCCGCCCCGATCCTCCAACCGCCCAGCCTCGCCCCGCGGTCGCTCTGGAAAGGCGGCTTCTATGGGAGCAACCGGCACCCATCCTTGACTTGCTTCTCGTGTCCGACCAGATCATCCTCCTCGATCCCACTCGCCTGGATCGCTATGAACGCAACGCGGCGAAATGGGAATTGAAGGAGACAGCGGCCATACCGCCCGTGAACGTCCGCGATCCTCGCGGGCATCTGGAAATCTCCGGAGATGTAATAACCGTGGAACTGCCCGGCCTCATCTGCCAGGGGATGTGGAAGCCGATGTTAACCGTCCAGTGTGAAGAGGGCGGCCGCTTTTCGGCGGCTCGCAATACCGTCGACCCTCATGACGGACACGCCCCATTCTTCACCACCGCCGACATCGCAGGTCAACGTCTGATCGCCGAAATCGACGGGCGCACGCAAATCTATGACGCCTCTGGTAACGCTGCCGGCTCCTTCGACACGTGGGGCAGCGATTTTGTGCCCGTCCCGGCCAGAAATTCCAGCAATGATTCCTGTGGCGGACCCTACGTGGCCGCCACAGCGCCGGGCGACCGTAAGTCCGTCGACTCCATCGCGCTCTACAGCGTTATCGATGGTGCTCCCTTTCGGGTGAGCGATCCGGCGGAATTCCCGGGACCGGTCATGGCTCTGTGGCCTGCCGGAACCGGCGCCATGGCAGTGGTTAGGAATCTCTCAACAGGAAATTATGCGGCCTACGCCCTCTCCGTGGATTGCGGCCGCTAGCGCAGTGGTGGCGGCCTGCACCGCCATCGGAAGTTTGAACGCGGCCCGTCGCCCTCGTTACGGCGGCGAGTTGCGAATCGAGCTGCGAGCCCAATTGCGAACTCTGGACCCGCAGGAAACACCTTCCGATGCGCTGGCGCTCTCCGAACAGCGACAAATTCTTCCCGCAGTGTTCGAAACGCTGGTCCGCTTGGACGATCACGGAGAGCCGCAGCCATGGCTGGCCGAGTCCTGGACTCATGACGCGGCACGCAAGAGTTGGATCTTCACCCCTCGGCCGAACGTCATTCTTCAGGACGGCACCCCATGGACTCCGCCGGGTGGCTCCCTCGTACTTCCCGACAGCCGCCCACTCGATCAGATCCTTCGCGACCTGGCACGCCCGCGCAACGCCATTGTGATCCGTGCCGCCGATGGATCGTTGATCGGAACCGGTCCCTTTCGCATTGCGCGGTGGGACTCGGATCGCTCGGCCACTCTGACTGCGCATGAAAAGTATTGGGGAGGCCGCCCTTATCTCGACTCGATCGCGATTCAAATGGGGCGCGCCTTCAGTGAACAGGCAGTCGACTTCCAGGCAGGCACCGCCGACGTGGTGGAGATCGGGCTCCGAGATCTGCGCGCCCCGCGCGCTCGCGGCATCACCGTCTTTGCCACCGCCCCCATGGAAACGCTGGCGCTTCAGTTCACCAATCGCAGTGTTCCCGATGCCGTCCGCGAAGCTCTGGCGCTTTCCATCGACCGCGCAGCCATCCATAGTGTGCTCTTGCAGAGGCAAGGCGAGGTCTCCGGCGCTCTGCTGCCTCAATGGCTAAGCGGCTACGCGTTTGTGTTTCCGACGGCCCGAAATGTGGCGCGGGCTCGCCAGATTGCGCCGGCTCCTGCCCCGTTGAACTTCGCCTACGACCGTCAGGATGCGGTGACTCGCGCGATTGCGGAACGAGTCGCCGTGAATGCAAGCGAGGTCGGCATCACACTGCGCCCCGGCGGCGCGCCCGCTCTTACGTTGACGCGCTTGCCCGTTACCTCGCGCGATCCCTGGATCGTGCTGGAGGAGTTCTCGGGGCTGCTGAAACTTCCAGCGCCCACATCCGCGAACCTTTATGAAGCAGAGAATGCGATGCTGGAAGGTTTTCAGGTGATTCCTCTGTTCCATTTGCCGCACGGCTGGATGATGCAATCGCGCGTAAGGGATTGGGCCGGGAAAAACGGGCCCAATTGGGCCGACGCCTGGCTCGACGCGGGGACAGCGCCGTGACGTTTCGCACCAAGCTCCTGTTCATATCGTCGTTTACAGTGGCGGGCGCAGTCGCGCTGGTCACCGGCGCAGTTTCCGTTTCCACGCGGCGCGCTTTTGACCGCATCGATAGCGAACGGCGCCAGGCGCTGCTCGACCAGTTTCGCGGCGAGTTGGATGCGCAAAGCAAAGAGATCGCCCGCCGCGTGGAAGTCGCCGCCGCGTCTCCCGGTGTGCAGCAGATCGCATCCGGAAACGCCGAATACGACCGGGCCCAAACCGAGGCCGAGGCTGTATCGCTCGATTTTCTGGACGTCGTCAAGCCCGACTTCTCCATAATTTCGTCCGCGCACTGGCCGGCCCGCTTCGGCTACCAGAACAATTGGCAAATCGCCCCAGGAGATTGGACCGCCAAGGACGTTTTCCTGACGCGAATACCTCTACCTGACGGCAGTGCCGTGGCGCTAGTCGCAATCCGACCCGCGCCCGGCGGCAAGGGCTACGTCGCCGGAGGACGCAGGCTCAACTCCGAATTCCTGAAGTCGCTAGGGTTGGCTCCTGGCATGCGCGCCCTGCTATGGGTGCCGCCCGAAGAGATCGTAAGTAATTCAAACGGTGCCGCCCAGGGATCGCCAAACGACCCTCACAAGTTGGATTCGCTAATCGAACAGGTCCGCGCCACCGGCCGGCAAGCCACGGCCACCGTGCAATGGACCGCCGACCGCAACAGCTCAGAAGCATTCCTCGCTCTCCCCTTGCTGCGCGATGGCCGGCTCGGCGGCGTGCTCTTCGCGGGAACTTCGCTCCGCGAGCAGTTCGGGCTGGAGCGAGCCATTTTGCAAACTGGCTCCATCGTGGCCGCCTCCGGCGTCGTCATCGGGGCGCTGTTGGGCTGGTGGACCACCGAGCGCATCACACGGCCCGTCGAGCGCCTGGCCGAGGGAGCCCGCACCGTCGCCAGTGGCGATCTGTCCGCCCGCGTGGAAGTCTTGTCGCAGGACGAAATCGGAGAATTGGCGCGAGCCTTCAATCGCATGACTGAGCAGCTGCTGGAACAGCGCGACCGCACCATTCAGGCCGAACGCGTCGCGGCGTGGCGTGAATTGGCGCGCAGACTGGCGCACGAATTGAAGAACCCCTTGTTCCCGCTGCAGATCACCATAGAGAACCTCAAGCGTTCCAGGGAGCGATCCTCACCCGCCGAGTTTGACGAAATTTTTCAGGAGAGCACGTCCATGCTGCTGGCCGAATTCGCGAATCTCACATCCATCATCGGACGATTTAGCGACTTCGCCCGGATGCCCCCGCCGCGCTTCGAAGATGTCGATCTTAACGCGCTCGTCCGAGGCGTGATGAAGCTGCACGATGCGGCCCTTCACAAAGAGGGCCGCCCGCAGATCCACACTGCGCTCGACCTCGCGGAAGGCGAACTGCGAATTTTAGCCGACGAGGACCAGTTGCGCCGCGCCATCGGCAACTTGGTCTTGAACACTCTGGACGCGATGCCGGAAGGCGGCACACTGCGAATTGGAACCGCCATGCATGAGGATCGTGTGCGTATCGAAGTTGCCGATTCCGGCACAGGCCTCACGGAAGAAGAATGCGCGCGACTCTTCACGCCGTACTATACGACCAAGCATCACGGCACCGGCCTGGGTCTGGCCATAGTACAAAGCGTGGTAAGCGACCATCACGGAAAAATATCGGTAGTCAGCCAAAGCGGCCAGGGGGCCACCTTCATCATTGATCTACCTGTAAGCCAGGAGAGAACCGCGTGAGCCACGTATTGATTGTGGATGACGATCCGAACACTCTTGCATCACTCGCGCGTGCGTTTCGCCTGGCCGGTCACGAGGCTACGCTCGCCGATAACGCAGCCCGAGCGCTGGCATTGGTTCGCGCACAATCCTTTGACCTGATCTTCTCCGACGTGGTTATGCCCGATCGCGATGGCATCAGCCTGCTCGCCGATATGCGCGGAGCCGGAGTCACCACTCCCGTAGTGATGATGTCCGGCCAAGCCACGCTCGACATGGCTGTGCGAGCCACCAAGCTGGGAGCGCACGATTTCCTGGAGAAGCCTCTTTCCACGGAGAAGCTGTTGCTCACCATGGAAACCGTGTTGCGGCTCCAACACCTGGAGGCCGAAAATCGCGAGCTTCGCGCCCGCGTCGGACGTCACGAAATCGTCTGGCGAAGCGAGGCCATGCGGCGGGTGATGTCGCAGGTGGAGCGCGTTGCTAAGGGCGAATCCAGAGTCTGCATTCTGGGCGAGAGCGGCACTGGCAAAGAGCTGATCGCGCGAACCGTGCATGAGAAAAGCTCGCGGCGGACAGGCCCGTTTGTCGCGCTCAACTGCGCGGCCGTTCCCGGAGAGTTAATAGAGTCCGAACTCTTCGGTCATGAGAAAGGCGCCTTTACCGGCGCCGCCACGCGCCACACCGGGAAGTTTGAGCAGGCCCATCGCGGCACTTTGTTCCTGGATGAAATCGGCGACATGCCCGCGGTGATGCAAGCCAAGCTGTTGCGTGTTTTAGAGGAAGGCGAGATTGAACGAGTGGGCGGCTCCGGAACGCAGCGCGTCGACGTTCGAGTGGTGGTCGCCACCCATCGCAACCTGGAAGAACTGGTTCGCACAGGCACCTTCCGGCAGGATCTCTATCACCGCATCTTTGTGTTCCCTATTTTGCTGCCACCGCTCCGCGATCGCAAAGAAGACATCGCGGTACTGGTCGAACACTTCAGCCGGATGGTCAGCGAAATCAACGCGTGGAAGCCGAAGCCATTCGCGCCTGAAGCAATCGACGCGCTGACGCGGCATTCCTGGCCCGGCAACGTGCGCGAATTGCGCAACGTCGTAGAGCGACTGCTGCTTCTCGCGGACGAACAAGTCGACGAGGAAACCGCTCGCATGGTTCTCCCCATGGTGCATTCCCACGCTGCCAGACCTTCGGGAACGCTAGCCGCGACCATGGAGAATTTCGAACGCGAAACCATACACAAAGAGCTGGAGCGCTCCCGCCACAACATGACTGAAGCAGCGAGAGCTCTTGGATTAGAGCGCAGCCATCTTTACAAAAAATGCTCTCAATTGGGAATCGACGTGAAGGGCCTACGCAAAGCGGATGATTGAAATGCTATCTGCCTCGCAGCCTGCCGATCACGCGCCGGTCGCGCTTGGATGGCTTGCCTTCGCGCTCCGATTCGAAATGCGGCATCGTCTTTCGTTCTTCTGCGACCTTCATCCGCATCTCTTTGCTTGCCTCGGTCTCTCGGTACAGCGTTTGAGCCATCGGCGCAGGACCGCGCATCTCGCTCAGGCCCAGCACCTCTATGTGAAAATCGCCGCTCCCGTTCTTCACCAGAAGCATATCGCCCGCGCGCACTTCCCGGGAAGGCTTCACAAGCTGCCCGCCCAACTCAATCCGGCCGAGCTCACACGCCTTGGAAGCCAGCGAGCGAGTTTTGAAGAATCGAGCCGCCCACAGCCACTTATCGATTCGCATCTTTTCAGTCCGAATCTATCACAGGTATGATGATTAAGAATGAGTAGCCCTGAGCCTTATGTTGAGCAGGATCATACACCTTATCCCTTACAATTCGCGATGCCGGAAAAGGCGATTGACGCTCACATGCATGTCATCGGTCCTTTCGACCGCTTCCCTTTATCACCCAAGTCACAATACCAGCCCTTCGCCGCAACATGGCAGGAGCAGAAAGACATCCTCATCGGCAAATTAGGATTTTGGGGATTCGTTGTAGTGCAGGCAACCTGCCACGGTACCGACAACAGCGTAGTGGTCGACGCCCTGGAAAATATGGAAGGCAGAGCGGCTGGCGTGGCCAGTGTCACCGAAGATGTGACCCAGGACGAAATCAAGCGTCTGCACGAGGCCGGAGTGCGCGGAGTCCGCTTCGCATTTCTTCCGCACATCGCCAGCGAAACCACTCCGGCTCCGGTCATCCAGCGGATCGCCGAAAAGATTCAGCCCTTCGGCTGGCACACCGATCTATACTTCCTCCCGCAGTCCTTCTCCACCATGGAGCCGCTGATCCGGTCGCTCCCTACTCCGGTGGTGATCGATCACATGGGGCGGCCCGATGTCCAGGTCGCGGCGGAGAAGAACGACTACTTTCAGCGCCTCCTGGAATTGGGCGCGCGGCGTGGAGACATTTATTGGAAGGTCACCTCGCCTGATCGCTACACCCGTTCCGCCCGGCCTGAGGATTGGGGCATCGTCGTTCCCTTCGCCCACGCGCTAATCCAGCACTTCCCCGGAAACATTATTAGTGGAACAGACCGGCCGCGCCCCAACATGAATACCGTAATTGTCACCGGCCGCGGGGATCCGCCCAATAAAATGCCGAATGACGGCGATATCGCCAACCACTGGATCTGGCCTGTGGCCCATAAAAATCCGGACACCCTGCGCCGCATCCTGGTAGAAAATCCACGCAAGCTGTACGCGTTTCGGGAGAACTGACGTGCCGCACCTCAGACTACACGTCCCCGAAGAATGGCTGCGCGAAGAGTTCACCGCCTCCACGGGTTTCGATGCCAAAAAGCTGTTGGACCATCTCGTTCACGTCGTTGCCAATTTGCGCATGGAGAATCATCGCATCGAAGCACGGCGCCAAGCGCTTCGTGCCGCGCAACCGCCTGTGATAAGCGAAGAACAGGCTCGTCTGGATGCCGAGGGCAAACCGATCGCGCCAGAGATGGTCCCCTTCATAAACCTGAGCAATCTGAAGCACGCCATTGTGCCTCTTCGTTATGCGAACGTGGCGGGCGATCCGGCAAAGCGATTCCTTCACGTCACCCTGGCCGCAGGAAATGACACGCCAGGCCGCACCGCCGCTGTTCGGCTGCGCGTCTCCCAGACGCTGGGGGATGAGATCGACAAATTCGTGGGTGATCTACCCGGTCTCGCCTCCGTCACCGTTCACGTACAGGACATCGACCGCGACCGCGGCTATTCCACAACCGCCGAGCGCAAGAAGAAGCGCGAACAAGCAAAGTAGCCGGTCTTTACTTCAGAGGCAAGAAGCGATAGCTTACTTAAGAACATTTATGCGCAAACTTCTGATCGCCCCTTTCCTTCTAGCCGCAAGCGCCGCGATGGTGTTCGCCCAAGGCTTGCCCGTGCGGGTGTTGTGCTCGAACGGCATGAAGGCCACAGTGGAAGCGGTTCTACCGCAGGCGGAAAAGGCCACCGGCCACAAGATCGCGATTGACTTCAGCTCTTCCGTCAACCTCAAGCAGAGAATCGATGCCGGCGAGGCCTTTGATGCCGTCATCCTCACCCCAGACTTGATCGGTACCCTCATCAAAGAGGGCAAGGTCGCTGGGTCTGCCACTAATCTTGCACGAGCAGGGATTGGTGTCGGCGTGCGCGTGGGGACTCCCAAGCCTGACATCAGCACTCTGCCTGCGATGAAGCAAACTCTGCTCAACGTAAAATCGGTGACCTACACAAAGACCGGCGCGAGCCGACCTTTCATCGAAAAGATGTATGACCGCCTGGGCATCACCAAGGAGATGACTCCGAAAGTGATCCTTCAGGAAGTGCCGGGCACGGCGGAGCACACCGTCGGCGAAGGCAAAGCTGATATGGTCATCACCCTGGTCAGCGAGATTCTTCCAGTCCCCGGCGTGCAGTTGGTAGGTCCTTTGCCGGGCGAACTGCAAAACTATATTTCATTTGCTGGGGGAGTCGGCTCCAAGGCCGCCGATGCCACGTCGGCAAAAGCTCTGCTGGCGTTTCTCTCCAGTCCCGCGGTCGCCCCAACGTACAAGGCGAAGGGAATGGAACCTCGCTAGGGCTCGAGCACGAGCTTCTGCACCCGCCAGTTCAACAACTCCGCGAATAAGACGTTCTCAGAAGGACAAGCCAATTGGTGGATCGCCCCGAATTGCCCCAGTTGCTTGCCGCTCTTGCCCAACATTCCTAGAACCTTGCCCTCCAGCGTCATTTTGTAAATCCTTCCGGGATAAGATCCGAAACATACATCACCTGCGCGGCAGCCACCATCCACAACCCGAATAGAACACGCTTCATGATAGATCTCCGATGCGTGTACAAAACCACCTCCACCGCCGATAGACACTATACGCTTTGATGTCTGGATTCGCAAAGATCGCGCCAATGGTGTGCCTTCTAGGCGCGATCGCAGCAGGGCAGACAACACAGGCGTTGATCTCGGGCCGCCTTCAGGACTCCATCACGGGCCGCCCTTTGGCACACGTGTTGATCTCATTTGAGGCGCTCCACGAAAATGCCGAAGGCGCGGCCGAATCCGACGATTCGGGCTTTTACTACCTGCCGCTACTTTCTCCCGGTGTCTATCATCTGCGCTTCACGGCCGACGGCTACCAGTCCCAGGAGCTTTACGAAATCGAACTTCCCGTAGCCGCGCGCATGGAACTCGACCTCCGCATGCGCATCCTCACCGACGTATGGGAAGCAGGGCAATTCCGCAGCGTCTTTCTGCCGGGGGCCAAAACCATCGTGACCTTCTACGGCCCTGACGTCGACCCTAGCCGCTCCGGATCTTTCGACTCGGCCAAAGGCCATATCTCGCCGCTGGAGTCGACCGTCTCTCAGGTCATTGACTCCGACGAATTATTGAACCTGCCGCTTCAGGGCCGCGACGTGTACGACATGCTGGTCACTCAACAGGGCGTCACTTCCGACGGCGGTACCGGCCGCGGACTCGGGTTATCCATCAATGGGCAGCGATCCACTTCTTCGAATTTTCTGCTCGATGGTTTGGAGAACAACAACTATCTGATCACCGGACCACTGACCGCGCTGGCGCCCGAATTGATCCAGGAATATCGCGTCTCCATCAATAACTTCTCAGCCGAATATGGCCGCACTGCTGGGTACGTCGCCAATGCGATCACCTATGCGGGCTCGGACCAATTTCATGGCGCTGTGTATTTCTATCTCCGCAATGACGCGCTGAACGCCAACGATTTCCAGCGCAACTTAATCGGACTGGGCCGCCAGCCGCTCAAGGAGATTCAGCCGGGTTTCCGCCTGACTGGACCCATTCTTCACAACCGCCTGCTCTTCTCCACGGCCTTCGAACACCTTCGCGACCGTAGCCGCCTGGACCCCACGACTTATCTCTTCCCCACGCCCGCCTACATTCAGAGCCTCCCAGCTCAGAGCGTCGCCAAACAGCTCCTCACTACGTTCGCGCCTCCTGCAGTGCAAAGCGGAACGCGCAATAACGCACCACTGACCCTCTCGCCGACCTCCTCCATCGACCGCTCTACCGCCATTGAACGGCTCGACTACAAACGCGCCAACGACGAGATCACAGCCAGCGGATCGATGGTGCTGCTCTCTCGTCCCGACTTCGTCTGGAGCCCTTATCCTGCCTTCACGTCCGCCCTAAAGCAGAACACGCTCACCGGCGCGCTAAGCGACCTCCACACGTTCTCGCCCGGCTTAGTGAACGAAGCCCATGCGGGCTACAACAACGACTTCTTGAGCTTCGGCCGAAACAACCCGCAAATCCCAACGCTGATTTCCAGCGACGGAACTACTCTGCCCGGCGCTCCGCTCTTCTTCCCCTACGAAAACCGGAACGGCACGTGGCAGTTTCTAGACAATGTAATCCGCAGCCGCAGGCGCCATTTGATTACCGTGGGCGCCGGATTGTTGCTACGCAGTTCCAACGGTATCTTCGCTCCGGGACGCGACGGCGAATATTTCTTCTCCAGCCTCACGACGTTTGCCCAGGACCGCCCCAGCCAGTTCGAAGCTGCGGTCGACCGCGCTGCTCTTCCCGTAACAAGCGCACCTGATACACAGCGCGAATACCGCTATCGCCAATACTTCTTCTTCTTTCAGGACACCTTCAAACTGGCCCGCCACCTGACCTTGAACTATGGCCTGCGCTACGAAAATTACGGTTCACCAGAAAACGTCGGACCAGTGAAAGACGCTCTCATCCAATTAGGGCAGGGAACTGGATTTCCGCAGGAATTGAAGACGGCCCAGTTCCTGTTTCCAGGCTCTGCTGACGAAAGGCTCTTTCAAGCTGACAACAAGGATTGGGCTCCGCGCCTTGGCGTTTCATGGGATCTCTGGGGCAACGGCCGTACTCTCCTCCGTGCCTCTTCCGGCCTCTTCTACGATCGTCCTTTCGACAACCTGTGGCAGGACGTTCGCGTCAATAACCAGACACTTTCTCTATTCCGTCTTTCTGCGACCTCCACGAATTTCCTCGCGCCCGTCCCGAGTGTCCTGTCCGGTTATTCCAATCTCTACTCGCCCACCTCGCCGCCGAATCCGACACTCTTCCAACAAAACCTGCCCAACGCGCGTATCTTCAGTTCATTCGCCGGAGTGGACCAGCGCCTCACATCGAACCTCTCTTTGGAAGTGAACGGTCTGCTCACGCTCGGCCGTCGCCTGATCACCACCGACGTTGTCAACAGATTTGGGGGTGGGGTCCAGCCAATCAGCAGCGTCGTGCCGACTAACATCAGCTACCGTGGCACCCAGGGAAGCTCCAACTACGACGCGCTCACCACTGTATTGCGCTACCGCGCCACCACTGCGGAGTTCCGCGTTTCTTATACCTGGAGCCACTCCATCGATAATCAAAGCGACCCTCTTCGCCAGGATCTCCTCGACTTCGGATTCACCAGCGGATCGACCGTGTCCACAATCCCCGCTTCGGGCGCGGGCTTCTCCACCCAGTTCGACAGTAATTCCGACAGAGGAAATTCCGACTTCGATCAACGCCAGAACCTGGTCTATTACTCCACCTGGGCCATGCCCTCCGTCGCGACAGGATCTTTTGTGGCGCCTTTACTGCGTAACTGGAGCCTCGCCGCCATGGGCGCGCTGCGCTCCGGCTTTCCTTATAGCGTCTATGGCGTGTTCGGGCGCGCCAACATCATCGATCCAAACGCTGTAGTGTTGTCGTCTCCGACGCCGGTTGCGGGCGGCGAATTGCTCCTCAACAAGAACGCGTTTGGGTCGCCTTTGTCTACTACGCCCGGCAACTCGGGCCGCAACGCATTTCGGGGACCCGGCCTGCGCAGTCTGGACATCTCTCTGGCCCGAACTCTCGCTGCGGGCTGGCTCGGCGAAGCAGGGCGCGTGGAAATTCGCGCCGACGCCTTCAATGTTTTGAACCACGCCAATCTCAATAATCCGTTCCCTAACCTTGCCCTGGCGAACTTCGGACAAGCCACTTTCGGCCGAGATGGTGTGCAATCGGGCTTTCCTTCTCTGAGCCCTTTGAATGAGACCGCGCGTAACCTTCAGTTAGTACTAAGAGTGTCGTTCTAAACTTCTGAGATCAAACCGTCGATCCATTCCAACGAAAATGAAATTATCTCTGCTTCTCTCAGCCTGCCTGGCGATTGCTCTTCTTCCGTCCAAAGCCGCGGCGGCCAGCTTCATCTTGACCGCCGACCTCACCCCCTATGAAGGAGTTGTGAGCAACGGGAGCGGCTTCGGAGAAGTCGACGTCAGCGATGACCTGCAATCTATTTTTGTTTCGTTGGTGGTAAGTGGCCTGAGCGGAGATCTCGCTGCAGGTACCGGCGTCTATGACGGCGACTTCGGCACGCTGGTGCTGCCGCTAAACGTCCCCACTCCCTCCTTCACCTCGGGAATCTTGACAGGAACTTATGCACTGCCTCAGGGCGTCCTGCCGGAACTGCTCGCCGGGTCCCTATTCCTCGGAGTCTTCACCGATCAGAGCGGTTCAGTAACTGGTCAGTCGCCATTTGCCGGCGTGGGTTCGAGCCACGATTCTTTGATCGCTCCGGAAATCGGCGGCCAGTTACAATTGGCGCCCGAACCGGCTACCGTCGGGATGCTGGGCCTCGGCCTCGCCGCTCTCGGACTCGCGGCTGGCCGGCGCATGAGATCAAATTGACGCCGATTCAACTTTGCGGGCGATTCGCAGAATCGCCTCCAGGCTCTTGTCCACGTCCTCTTCCGTCGTCATCCACGAAGAAACGCTGATCCGCATCGCGTGGCGTCGCTGCCACACCGTCGGTCCACACCAGCAGGTGCCCTCCTGCTGGACCTCCGCGATCACGCGCTGAGTTTCTTCCTGCGTACCGAAAGAAACCAGCACCTGGTTCAATATAACTTCGTTCAGAATCTCAAAGCCCGCTTCAGACAACCCTTTCGCGAATCGCGCCGCGCAGCGGCAGCAGCCCTCGATTAGATCGGCCAATCCGCCGCGGCCTAGCGACTTCAACGCGGCCCACACATCCACGCCACGAGCTCGCCGGGAAAGCTCCGGGACACATTGCGAAGGTTCGCGATGATCGCCTTGGGGCAAATAGGCCGCCTGAAGACTCATCGCCCCCAGCAGATCTTTCGGGTCGCGCACGAAAGCCAGTCCACTGTCATAAGGGACATTCAGCCACTTGTGAGCGTCGGTCGCCCATGAGTCGGCCTCCCCGCAACCCTCGGCCAGATGCGCATAGCGGGGGCTCGCCGCTGCCCACATTCCGAATGCCCCGTCCACATGGACCCAAGCCCCGGCCTCATGCGCGCGCCGGCAAACTTCGGTCACCGGATCGAACGCGCCCGTGTTCACATTACCGGCCTGCACGCATACAATGCTCGGTGTGCGCAGTTGCGGAAGCTGATCCGCGCGCATGCGGCCCTGCCCATCCACAGGTACACGAATCACGCGCTCCCGCCCGAGCCCTAGCATCCCCAGCGACTTGATCATCGAAGGATGCGCTTCCTCACCAACGACCACCTGGATTTCAGGAGCGCCGAAGAGTCCGTTGGCTTCCACCTCCCAACCGGCTCGGGCGAGCACGGCATGGCGCGCAGCAGCCAGTGCCGTGAAGTTCGCCACCGTTGCGCCAGTAACGAAAGCGCCAGCGCACCCCGCCGGCAGCGCCAGCACGTCCAGCAACCATTTAAGCGACACTTCTTCCAGCACCGCTGAAATGGGAGTCGCTGCGAACAACCCTGCATTCTGATCCCAAGCCGTAGCTAGCCAGTTCGCTGCCAGAGCGGCGGGCACGGAGCCACCAATCACGAATCCGAAGAACCGCGGACCGGAAATGCCCATGGTTGCGGGCGATCCGAACTCGTCCAGCAATCGAATTACTTCCTGCGGCGCCGTGGAGCCTTCGGGCAGAGGCTCCACAAATCGCTCCAGCGCGTCAACGGCGTCAGCAGACGGACTTACCCGGCGACCGCGAATGTCTTCCAGATACCGCGCAGCCCGCAGCGCGGTAGACTCCAACAATTCTTTCATCTCCCTCCAAGCTACCCTAAAAAACAAGTGTCTCCGCGAACAATCGTCCTAAGCGCGCTGTTTCTCTGCGCCTCGATCGTGCATGGCCAGGACGCTTTCGAAATTCACATCTATGAATACGAGCCCATGTCCTGGCGACAATACAGCCTGGAAACCCATCTCACCTACCTCGCGCAAGGGACCTCTCAGCGTGACGGAACGCTTCTTCCCACCACTCATCAAACTCATGTGACCCTGGAGCCTACGCTGGGCCTGACGCCGAATTTCGCATTGGGTTTCATGTTCCTAAACGCATGGGAGCCCGGGAACTCGCCCCAGTTCGCAGGTTGGAGGGTCTTACCGCATTTTTATGCTCCTGAATCCTGGAAGCTGCCGTTTCGGCTCGGGTTCGTCTCCGAATTCTCGTTTCAGAACACACGTTACGAGGAGAACTCACGCCGGGTCGAGCTGCGCCCGATTCTCGACCGCGAATTCGAGCGATGGCAGATAGTTTTCAACCCCGTCTTTGAGCGCGCGCTTCACGGTCCAGGCACCAGGCGAGGCTGGAACTTCGAGCCTGCCGCGCTGCTTCGCTGGAAGCGAGAAAAATTTTCACCTTCGCTCGAATATTACGGTGAAATCGAGAGCATCAACGTGCCGCCGCGCGCGCAACCGGAAGTGCATCAATTATTTCTCGGAGGAGATTGGGAGTGGACCAAAGAATTCCACATGAACGTTGGAGTGGGATTCGATGTGGGCAATAACGGTCCCGGAATAGTGCTCAAGACCCGCCTTGAATGGGACTGGGATAAACGGCAACCAATCCCGGTCAAGTCATCGCCCTAGGACGAATCGCGCTGGCGCGTGCGTGCTACGCCGCTTACGATTCCCAGGCCAGCCAGAATTAGCACACCCACGCCAATCCATCGCGGCGGCATGTGCATCATGTGCGCCCCAATCGCCAAACCGATAATCACGACCACATACCCGATTAAGTACAGTGCAAAGGACATGCGCTTCCCCCTTCCCTGTAGCGAGCACGTTAGCGTCCAATAATTCGCGCTCAGTCAGCAGCGGGAGAGAAAGCTTTCAAAGCAGCCAGTTGGACATCAATCCCGTGGGGATCCGGAGTCTTCATGCTGGCGTAGAAGTTCAGAATATTCGTCCGAAGTTCCGGCGTAACAGTTTCAAACTTCTTATCCGCCAGTTTCTTCAGCAAGCTGTCATAGGACCGATCCGTCAACACATATTCGCCCGGACTCACAAGCTTTCCCGTATCCAGATCGCGATTGGTCAACCGTAGTCTGCCCGAATCTGCGTTCGCTAGCGATTCCCGGTCGCGCTTGATTGCCGCGTCGAAGCTGTCTTCAAACATCCTCTCCACCTGAGGCGTCGGAACCTTGTAGCCGAACCCTTTAAACGGACCAAACCTGGGCAGCAGCCGAAAAAAGAAAGTAAGAATCCGGACGCCGATGCTGGGCCGCTCATACATCGGTCCCCATTCCTTGGTGAAGTTCGCGCGTTTGATGTTATAGATAAACTGCTTCCGCGATGTGCCGGGCTGATCTCGCAGAATCTCGTTGCCTTTCATCGACCATGCCGCCCGTGTGACCGTGGGGATCAATCTACTGACCGAAAAACGATACGTCCCCAGGGAAAGGTCAAGAGTGCGGAATAGATCCTTTAGAGTCAGCCCGTAGGTTTTCAGGAAGGCTCGATCCAGCAGGTCCTTGGAAACCTGAAACCCGATGAAATCGTGATAAGCCTGCGACGCGTAGTGACCACGGGCGGTCTGAAGAACGTCAAACCCAAACTCCGTTTTCAAATGCGTCGAAGGATCGTCCGCATAGGACACACTATTCCCAAATCGCTTTCTCAGCTTGGGATACAAAATAGGAACCGCGTGATTTACCGCGATCGAATGGCCTTCCACGTCCGCTCCGTAATGTGCCACCGCGCCGATGGCGAACGCGTATTCGTTCAGGTCGGTGGACTCATCCAGCAAAGCCTGGAGGAAATCTCCAGTGCGCACATAATGTACCAGATCACTGAAATAATGACTGCCAAACGGGTAGTACCCCAGGTCCTGAATGATGGACCCTCCATAGACGTACGCATGCGCTTCCTTCAGTTGCTCTTCCGTGGATTCGGGAAAGCGCTGTAACAAAACCGGCCGGATTCCGTCCAGCCAAAGCGAATCGATGATCGCTTCATGGGTCAGCACAGAGTATGCCCGGGCTTGTGGAGCGAAAAAACCGCCCATCACAACTACGGCTAGTACTAAGGCGCTACAGCTATTTTTCAGAGATCGATCGGTCACCGAAAGGTCTCATAAGCACGTAACTGGCCACTACTTTGCTGCGGCCGATGGAGCAGGCAGCGGCCAGTTCCCTTCGTACGGCGGCCAGTTGGGAACCGGAGCCTCGGGAGCGGGGTAGAACATCGCCGAATAGATGCTGTGAATCTTGTTATCGTCGATGACGAACCATTCGCTGAACATGTTTCTCCGCGTCGCCGTTCCCGGTTTCCGCACGAACGTTGCGAGCGCCAGAACCACGCCGGCTTCCTCGTCCACCACAGGATAGCGGCGTCCCGCAACCAGCTCCACATTGATGTTCGCCAGGCCCGACGTGCAGTCGCTCACTCCCGGAGGCCCGCCCTTGGCCGCGTTGTTTCGACCCGTCACCGTATTGCCGTTCTCCACGCGCATGCATCCGGGCTCCGCCATGATGATGGAGCCATCATGCGTCGTAATGCCGTCGAAGTAGCTATTAGTGACGGCCATCATCGCTTCGCGCGAGGAGCGGCCTTCCTTCGGAGCCTTTTCCCTAGGCGGGTTGGCGGCAAGGTTGTCGGGATCGAAGAAATTACCGGCGGGCTTCCCAGGCTCTTGAGGTCCATTGAGGCCGGGATCGCCTTTCCTCGCGATCAGCCACTCGGCTTCGGAAATCTTCCGCTGGTCCACTTTCACGCGCACCGTGATGATCGCTGAACCCTCCCCTTCCTCCACAACACCGAAATAAGCGGCCTGCTGGCTCACCGGATCGATGTAGCGCCGCTGAAGTTTTCCGAGTCCCGTAACCGACTTCCATGCGCCCGTGCCATTGCGAACCACCACCGCATTTTCTGTTTGCCTGAAGCCCACGAACAGCGGAGCCGCGGAAGGATCGTGCTTGATCACGGCGTTCAGGTATTGATCCAGGTTGTTCTTGAGGCAGGTCCGATCACAATCGGAAGCCGCGAAGCCCGGAGCGGCCCCAGCAAGTAGAAGGACTATCGCGTGGCCGGCGAGTGCTCGAATATTGATGAACATGATGAAACTCCGAGAGGTCATCATATCAGCGATGAACTCGGAGAGTTCAGTTCTCTGCCGGCCGCTCCGCCCGCTCGATCACCAAAACGTCTGTGGAAACTTTTTGCGATACCAGGCGCAAGCCCAATTGCTCCTGCAGTGCCGTGAAAATTGTCGGTCCCGCCGAATCCGGGTCTTCCACTCTCAAAGGCTGGCCAGTCCACTTCAGAGTGAAATCATATGCTCCCGTCAGGCCAGTCTTATCGATGACAGTCCGCCCCGCCCCGGTGAACGATTTGAGCCAGGCCGCAAATTGGGTCATCGTCACCTTCTTGCAAGTGAGAACCGGCCCCTTCGCGAGATCGAATGCAAACGCCGAGCCAGAATTCGGAACCATCTTCGGCCCGTTTTTCGCGACCAACAAAACCAGCCCAGGAAGCTCTCTGGTCTCCACTCGAAGCTCCAAGCGAAAACGCTCCTTGATCATCGCCCGCAGCATCAGGTCCAACTGTTCCTTGGGAATCTCGCCTGCTAGGCCTTCCGTCTTGGCGGTGACGTCCCAAGGCTCCGTCTCGATCCAGGCAGGACCACCGGAAATCTGCGTGGGCAGCACATCGTAAGCCTCAAAAATAAAGGTCTTCAACGGCCAGCAAGTCGCGATGAATCGGCCGCCGGAGAGAGTATTCGCGCCCGCGCAGGGAACCTTTGGGTCGTGAGGCTTGATCGCGGCCACTTCGAACGTCTGCGCTGCAAGCACCGCCGCCGAAATAATAGCTAAACCGAAATAACGCATCCAAGCTTTGATTTTAGGCTTTAGAGTTTAGCGCGTGCATAATTAAAAAGTGCGTTTCTTCCGTCGCGCTCTAATCGTCCTCGCTGCTTTGCTTTTTGTAGGTCTCTGCGGAGTGTGCGAGGTCTTCTGCCAGAGCACTCTCAAAGTACCCCGGCGATATCCCACGGTTCCGATTCTCTCCCAAGCCGGAGAAGATCCCGCATGGCGCACGGTCATGATCCCGGCCCGGGATCACGCGCGTCTGGAGGCGTCCTTCGTCACACCCGCCCAGCACAGCAATAAGTGCGTCCTCATGGTGCACGGCATCGGCTACACGCGTGACGGCATGAAAGGCTTTGTGCCTCTCTTCACGTCTCATGGTTACCGTGTGCTCCTGCCGGATGACCGCGCCCACGGAAACAGCGGCGGCGACTTGATCACCTACGGCCTGCTGGAAAAATACGATGTCATCGATTGGGCGCACTGGATGCGGTCGGAAGGCTGCCAGACCATCGATGCGTTGGGTGAGTCCCTTGGGGCGTCGATCCTGATTCAATCCGCGGCCGTCGATCCGATCTTTCAAGCCATCGTCGCCGAGTGCCCTTACGCGGAGTTGCGAACCGAGGGCGAGTACGACGTCCAACAGATGCACCAGTGGCCCGAATGGCTGAATAAGCCGTTTTCAGAAGCGATGGTGGAGTGCGCGTTCCTCTACGCGCGTGTCCGATTCGGCATCGATCTGAGCGACGTTTCGCCGCTGAAAGACATCGTTCATACGAAGACTCCGATTTTGCTGATCCACGGCATGGAAGATATGAAAACTCCGTATTGGAATTCCGAAGTGCTGGCGAAGGCGAATCCGCTTACAAGTTTGTGGCTGGTCCCTGATACCGGCCACGTGGACGCTTCCGGAACGCACCTGGAAGAATTCAACCGCCGCGTCCTCGACTGGTTTTCCCGCAGCTAAGACCGAACTGTTCTCGATATCGCCCGCACAATCCCGCCCGCGATGTCCTTCAGCGGCAGCACCACTTCCGCCGCGCCCAATCGCACCGCCTCCGCCGGCATTCCATACACCACCGACGACTGCCTGTCCTGAGCGATAGTAGCCGCGCCGCTCTGCCTCATCGCGAGCAACCCCTCCGCGCCGTCCGAGCCCATGCCCGTCAGCAGCACCCCCACCGAATTGCGAGCGCCCGTCTTCGCCATGGATCGGAACAGCACGTCTACCGAAGGGCGGTGACGATTCACCGGCGGAGTGCAGCTCAATACCGCCGCGCGCTTGGCGCCCACATAGCGAACTTCCATGTGCCTCTCTCCCGGAGCGATCAATACCTGGCCGGCGGCGAGTTCATTGGTCTCCTGCGCTTGTTTCACTTCCAGGGCGCAGCTCCTGTTAAGCTGTTCCACCAGCGACTGTGAAAAGGCTCGAGGAAGATGCTGCACCACCAGAACCGGCGGAAAATTTGCCGGAAGCTGGACCAGAACATCGCGGATCGCCTCCACTCCGCCCGTCGATGCGCCGATCCCCACCAGGGCATTGCTGGAAAAGTGCAGATTCTCGAAGCGGACCGGTGTCGGCGGATTTTCGGGCCCATCTTCGGCCTCGCGCCGAGCCTTGACGCGGGCTCGCGCCGCGGCGCGGACTGAGTCGACCACCCGCTCCCCCAAATCCTCCACCGAGTAAGGGCCTCCCGGCTTGGCAAGCACCTCAACGGCCCCCAGGCGCAACGCTTCCAGAGCCACATCGCTGCCCTTCTCGGCGATGGAACTGATCACCACCACCGGCAGCGGATGAAAATGCATCAGCCGCCGCAGGAAGCTGATGCCGTCCATGCGCGGCATCTCCAGATCCAGCGTGAGCACATCGGGTTTCAGCTCCAGGATCTTGTCGCGCGCGACGTAGGGGTCGGGCGCAGTGGCGATCACTTCAATGTCGGGCTGACCGGAGAGCATATCGGTGAGGACGCGGCGCACGATGGCCGAGTCGTCCACGATAAGGACTCTGGTCTTGGCCACCTTCATGTCTTGTCTGCTAGGGCAAGACGCAGGGTAAGCCACCCGCGCTCCAACTGGAAGGATTCTTCGTAATGCACCGTGTGAGGCCACTCTGGGCTCGATCCGCGGATCAGTTCAGGACTCAGCATGGAAAATCCGGAAGCCGAAGCGATGCTGCTCATCACGTTGCCGCACACCACGTTGGTCAGCTCACACATCACGTCGGCCACACGATGTTGCGGAACCGAACCGTCCTCGGCCGCTAGAAAGCTCGACGCGATCCACTGGGCTCCCTCGCGCGATACCTCCAGGTCCAGATGTCCTCCGGGTTTCGAGGTGGAAGTTCCCTGGTCGCCCTCCGTCCCGCCCAGGAAACATAACCGCACGCCCATAAATGGCTTTTCCGGAGCGCCCTCCACCGGCTTGCGCGCCACCACTTGCGTGAAGAACATGTTCGCCAGCACTTCTTCGGCGGAGATCGCCAGTAGATCGGGAATCGGTTCACTCATAAGCACACCCCCAAAACACGGTCGAGCTCGGCGCGCAATCGCTCCGGCGAAAGCGGCTTGGGCAGATAGCCGCGCGCTCCGGCCGCAAACATTCTGCTCATGCGGGCTTCGCTGGAATCGGCCGACAGAACCAGCACCGGCACGTCCTGCAAATCTTCGTTTTCGCGCAAATGCAGCATCAGTTCCTCGCCGTCCATGCGAGGCATGTTGATGTCGGTGAGGACCACGTCAATTTGGTGCTCCTCCAGCACGGCCAGCGCGTCGAGCCCATCGGCGGCTTCAAACAGCCGGCCGACTTCGAAGCCCGATAAATCCAGCACGCGGCGAATAAAACCTCGCATGGCGGCGGAGTCGTCAACCACCAGAACTTGATAGGACATAGTTTCCTCTGGGGAACCCTTCCGCCGGTTGGCCGGAGGGGGCGGATGAATCTATTTGTTTGAGCCATGTTTGCCCGCTTCCAATTTGCAGGCCAAACGAACGTGTAATGCTGCCGCCCACCGCCTCGTTGCGGACCAATATGCCGGCTTTCCACAACATGTTTTTTGCGGCAACATGATTTCGCTTTCCAATGTTGAACAGGCCGGTCTGGTCCAGAATCTGACTTCCTCCGGCCATGTTGGCGACCAGCTTCCGGGTATTGGCGCCCAGCTTCTGAAGCTCGCGCAGCAGCAAGGGAATGCCCGTGTTGCCATACATGGCGGGGTTGAAATCTTCCCTCGAAGTTTCGCTCTCCGCGTTGGGCAGCATGAAGTGCAAGAGGCCGCCCACGCCCACCACAGGGTCGTGCAGGGTGAGCCCGATGCACGAGCCCAGCGCGCACGTGATGAGGACCGCTTTCGGGTCCTGAGAGACTTTGTAATCGGCCACGCCTACGATGATGAGTGCCATGGGGTCAGCATCCTAGAGTTTTCTGTACACAGCAGTATGCACGCGCTTCAGGCCGTGGAGTTCGGGCGAAAGGCTTTCGGCGTGCCCAGGCAGAAAGTAGCCGCCCGGCCTCAATTGCAAGGCCAGCCGCGTCATGAGCCCTTCGCGCGTCGGCTGGTCGAAATAGATCATTACGTTGCGGCAGAAAATGATATCGAACATGCCGGCGCTGGAAAAAGGTTCGTTCAGGTTGAGATATTTGAAGCGCACCTGCTGCCGCACCACCGGCTTGAAGCGGTACCATCCCTCCCACCTTCCCTCGCCCCGCAGCAGAAATCGCCTGCGCCATGCAGGTCCCAATCCGCGAAACGTTTGCTCCGCATAAGCCCCCTGCTGCGCCGCTTTCAGCGCCCGCCCGGAGATGTCGGTGGCGAGAATTAATGTTTCCGGCCGGGGAGTCTCCAGCTTTTCCATCAGCCAGCACGCAATTGAATAGGGTTCTTCTCCAGACGCGCACCCTGCGCTCCAGATCGAGATCGAAGACTGGCCCCGAAGCTGCGGCAACACGGTTTTTTCCAGATAGTCGAAATGTTCCGGTTCCCGGTAGAGACTCGTAAAGTTGGTGGTCAGCGCATCCACCATGGCCGAAAGTTCCTCGCCGCTTGCGTCTCCCATCACCACGCGCATGTATTCCTCGTAGGACCGCAGCCTGCGCTGCCGCAGACGATCTGCCAGGCGCGACACGACCAGATCTCTCTTCCGGTCCGCCAGCGCGATTCCAAATCGCTGGTACATCAAGGACTGGATCTGCTTGAACACAGCCACGGGAAGCTGGATGTCCGACGACCGAATCGATTCCGAGGTGACAACATCAGGCATGCAGAGCCGCCACCTGTTTCGCTCCCGCCTCAAACACGCCCTTGGGATCCAGAATCAATCCCACCCGGCCATCGCCCAGAATCGCGCCCCCAGCGATGCCGGCGATGTTTCCAAACACTTCGCCCAGACTCTTGATCACTACCTCCTGGCGCCCAAGCAACTCGTCCACCACCAGGCTGAACGTGCGGCTCTCGGTTTCGGTGACAATCAGCAGGCTTTGTTCCAGACTCTGGTTTGCCGCGCGAATTCCAAACCGCTCGCTCAACCGGACCACAGGCATCACCTGATCCCTCAGGCGCACCATCTCACGATTACCTTCAATTGAAGTCACGGTGTTCTTGGCGGGCCGGAACATTTCCCGCACCGCGACAATCGGCACCACGTAGCGCTCTCCGCCCACCCCGACCACCAGCCCGTCGATGATCGCAAGCGTCAGCGGAAGCTTCAACAAGAAACGTCGCGCCCGCTCCCAGTTGCGAACGGATCTCAATGCGGCCGCGCAGCCGCTCAATGTGCCGCTTCACCACGTCCATCCCCACGCCGCGGCCGGAGATGTCGGTGACCTTTGCGGCGGTGGAGAAGCCAGGCTCGAAGATCAGCCCGAACAGCTCTTCTTCGCTATAGCTGGAGTTCTCGTTGATCAGCCCCCGCTCAATCCCGCGCGAGCGAAGCTTGGCTGCATCCAGTCCGCGGCCATCGTCGAAGATTTCCACCACAATCATGCCCGCCTGGTGCGAAGCTCGAAGTCCCACTTTCCCGGTAGGGTTCTTCCCGGCCTTCGTTCGCTCTTCCGGCGATTCCAGGCCATGATCCATAGAATTGCGGATCATATGCACCAGCGGATCGGCGAGCTCTTCTACGATATTGCGGTCCAGTTCCGTATCTTCACCGCTGGTGACGAACTCCACCAGCTTCCCGCTCTTCCGGGACAGATCGCGAGCCAGCCGTGCGGTCTTTTGAAACAACCCTTGAATCGGAACCATGCGCATCGCCATGGTGATTTGCTGGACCTCGCTGGTGATGCGAGCCATTTGCGAAATCTTCAGAGCGATGGGCGCATTGACGTCGATCTTCAAACGCTCGTCATGGCGCAAGAGAGATTGCGCCACCACCAACTCGCCCACCATCTCCACCAGCAGATCGAGCTTGCGGGTGTCCACCTTCACCCGGCTGGCTTCGGTGGCGCGATGAGTAGGGGCTCCCTCGCTTGGTCCCTGCGGTGGCGGCGCCGCTTGCGGAGGTTCCGCGACAGCCGCTTTTCCTGGCGATGCTTTCTGTTCCTTACCCTGATGCACGTCCCGAACAAGCTCCACCAAAGCGGGATCGAGCGCAGGCATAGGGACATGCTTGCCGGCCACCAGCGCATCCAGGCTCACCAGCGACCGGCTCACGTAGTCCGCGCTCTGCAGCACCACGTCTACCAGCGCGGAGTCCACCGCGTGGCGGCCGTTGCGGACTTCCTCCAGCAGCGTCTCCACTTCGTGAGTCAGCGTCTGAATCTGATTCAGCGCCAGGAACCCAGCCAGACCCTTGATGCTGTGAAAAGCCCGGAATACCGAGTGGATGGCATCCTTGTCCTCCGGATTCTGTTCCAGCCGCAACAGGCCCTTCTCGATGGAGGCGATATGTTCCCTTGCTTCAACCGTGAAGTCGGCCACCAGATCCAGTTCGCCCGACAGATATGCCGATTCCGACTCAGCCGTAGGCGCCGGCGAATCGCTCGCACTCTCAGGTCCAAGGGGAAATGGCTCGGCAAGTTCGGGGAATGCGGTTTCAGGACCCTGACCTTCAGGAGTGTGCGTAGGCTGCGACTCCTCAGGTGCCGATTTCTTGCCTTTGGGCCGCTTGAAGAAAACGATCGCGCTTCGCGCCTGAACCCGAGCGCTCCTGGCGGCGCGCAACTTTGCTACCGGCTTTCGCCGTTGGGACTTCTCACCGTCTGGGGGGAGCACGCTACTCGCCTCCCTCCTGCTCGCTTGCGCCCGCCAGAGCCGCCTGAACCTGTACCAGTTGGGTCACCTCAAACAGCACATCGGGGTCCACCAGAATCCGCACGCCATCCTTCGTCTTGGCGATACCGAGCACGTAAGGCAGGTTGGTCCCGTCGCCGAAATCAGGCGTGTCCTCAATGTCGGCCGTCACCAGATTCACAACCTCGGAGACGCGATCCACCACCGCGCCCGCCAGAATCACGGTGCCTCGCCCAGTCAACTGCACCACCACCACACAGGTGCGATCGGTGTGCTCGGTCGGCGGTAAGCCGAATTTCATGCGCAGATCGATGATCGGAATCACCTTGCCGCGCAGATTGATCACGCCCTGCACGTAGTCAGGTGTGTGCGGGACCTTGGCCGCGGCCTGCATGCCGATCACTTCGCGCACTCGAAGCACGGGCAAGCCGTAGACTTCCCTGCCCAGCTCAATAGTGAGATATTTGCCCGCGCGGTCCGTAGCGGACTTGGGCTTTTCCTGAACCGCTGCTGCCATGATTTTATCCTTTAGCCCTAGAATTCTTTGAACTCCGAATCGAGCGGCAATGCAGCTTCCCGTTCGCCCTCGCCGCTGCCGTCTGCATCGCTATGCCAGCTCTTGGCGGCGACCACGCGCCCCAGATTTGACAACGCTCGCCCATGCGGATTCTGGCGCGAACCCTGGAACGTGCGAGAGGGAGCGAGCGACATGTCTTCACTCGATTCGTTTTCAAATCCTGTCGATCCGCCATTTCGATCCTGCGTGTCGGAGCTGCCCACCAGAGCATGCATGCGCCGGACCAGCTTGCCCAGTCGCTCTGCGTGGCCGTCCAGCTCTTTGCCTGAAGCAGCCCCTTCCTCGGCGTTGGACGCGGTCTTTTGCGTGACTTCCTGCATCTGCGTCACCGCGCGAGCCACCTGATCGATACCGCGCGCCTGCTCCTGGCTTCCCACGTGGACCTCATCCACCAGCACCTTCACCTGGCTGGAATGCTTCACCACTTCCTGGATCGCCTCCGCCGCCTTCACCAATTTCTGGCTGCCCGCCCGAACCCCAGCCACCGTGCCGTCGATCATCTCGGCCGTCGACCGCGCCGCTTCGGCGCACTCCTGCGCCAGATGGCCCACCTGTTCGGCGACCACTGCGAATCCGGCCCCGGCCGCTCCGGCGCGCGCCGCTTCCACCGCCGCGTTGAGCGAAAGAATCTTGGTCTGGAATGCGATATCGTCGATCAGCTTCACCACCTTGGTGATTTTTTCGCCTGACGCGCTGATCTCCTGCATCGACGCCGACATTTCACGGATAGTCCGTTCGGCCGCTCCCACCACCTCCATCGAGGCATTCATCAGCGAAGCCGTGCCGCGCGAGTTGTCGTTGTTCTTGTGCGTCACCGAACGCATCTCTTCCATGGATGCGGAGGTCTGCTCCAGTGCCGCGGCCTGCTCAGAAGCATATTGCGCCAGCGATTGGCTCGAGCCCGATACCTGAGCCGCGGCGCGCGCTACGCGCCTTGACCCGGTGGCTACCTCAACCGCCAGTCCGCGCAATTGCTTATTGGTGTGCTGAATGATCCACAACACCATACCCGCCGCGCCCAGCGAGGCCATAAACAACATGCCGATAATCCAGATGCCGCGTGTGGTGGCGCCCTCGGCCGACTTGCTGACCGCAGCCAGACGCTCTCTCTCCTGATCCACCAGCTTTTCTGAGGCGACGCTGATCTCCTTGATGCGAGGCACCACCGAGTCGTCAAACGTTTTCTGCACCAGGTCGAACTGGCCTTTATCGAGATTAGCCAGCATATCGTCGTTGGCGCGGCTCACCAGGCCACGGGCCTGTTCCAGCGCAATGATAGTCGCCGAAGTATCGGCATCGACCAGGGACTGGTAGTCGGCCGAGGCTTTTTGTGTGCGGGCCATCTCTGTCCGGAACCCTTCCTTGGCCTGCGTCACCATGGCGGGCCTCTGCAGGATGGAGCCCAGCAGAAGGTTCTCCTCGTAGACCATCATCTGCGCCGTGCTGGCCTGGATCCCTCCGGCCAAAGCTTGTTTCCTGGCCGTAACGTTCACGGCGTTGTTCAAATCCCCGGTGAGGCTTTTCACTTGCCAGAACGCACCCAGACTCAGCGCGACGGCTGTTCCAAGCATCACTCCAAAGGCGCCAATCAGCTTCTTGCCGATTGTCATCTGCCGAATCATACGTTGGTTACTCTCCTTAGAAACCAGTCTGGATGTTGCACTACATCTTAAAAACGAAGCTGAGTACGGTCCGCGCCTTCACGTTTTTTCCGTTGTTCTTGAACGGCGTAAACTTCCAGTCCTTCACTGTGTCCACGGCGGCCTTCGTCAAAATCGGATTGCCCGACACGGCCGTGGCGCCCTCTACCTTTCCCTCTTCGCCGATGACCACTTGCACTTGAACTTCGCCCTCCACTTTGAGCTGCTTTGCGATTTGCGGATAGGCGGGTGGCGGCTTGTTGGTGGCCGCGCTCATGGCGTCCGTGCGGCTGACTTTCATGGGTTCATCCTCCGCTCGCAAAGGGGCCCGCAAGAGGGCGAGTGTGGTCACTACCAGAAATAGGGCGGCCATAAGTCTGCGATCAAGTACCATCGTTGTAAAATCTCCTTCAGGAAAATTGCTGGTCGTAATCCATATCGATGGTCCGAGGAGACTCTTTAAGGGAAGGCCCGAGACGGCTCCTGGTCGAAAGACCTAAGTCCTTTCGCGTAGGCCGCAATGCCCAGGCGGGGCCGCCGTTCTGTCAGGGCGAAACCGATTGGTGATATCCTCACCCCAATGACCCGAACTCGTCTTGCCGACTTATGTCTGGCCGCTCTATGTATGGCTCTATCCGCGCTGGCGCAACTCCCCGCTCCTAACAGCCTGGGCGTTTCGGCCGGCCATCACATTTTTTCCACTCGCGACCTGGATGCCGCTAACAAGTTCTGGAACACCTTAGGCGGCGAGCCAGCCGAGCTCGGTCCGCTGAAGCTGACCAAGTTTCCCGGAGTCCTGTTCCTGATTCGCAAGGGCGAACCTAAGGGCGGCACCGAAGGATCGACCATCAACGCAATCGGATTCCGCGTTCGCGATCTGAAAGAGTCCCTTGCAAAATGGAAAGCCGCCGGCATTACGACTACCGCCGAGTCGACTTCAAAAGAAGCCTGGCTGGCCGGTCCCGACGGAGTCAGGGTTTATGTAACAGAAGACAAGAAACTGGCAACCCCCATCGCCTGTGCCGAACTCACGATGGCCACTCCTAACGCGAACGAAACCGCGGCATGGTACGCCAAATATTTCGGCGCAACGCCGGTGAAGCGCGGCAAGCTCACGCTGGGCGATATCCCTGGTGCGCAAATTCTGTTCGTCCAGTCGGCCGCCGCCGTCCAACCCACCAAGGGCCGCGCGTTCGACCGCATCGGTCTCGAAGTCCAGAATCTGGAGGAAACCGTGAAGAGGCTCCAGGACTCAGGCGCGAAATTCGATGGCCCCATGCGAACCGCGGACAAGATGAAGCTATCGGTGGCCGTGCTGACGGATCCGTGGGGAACCTACATAGAGATTAGCCAGGGATTAGCCGCCGTTAAGTAAGAGATCGTTAAGTAGCTATCGCTTCATTTGTGCAGGCGTTGGCTGGATGTGACCCAGAATCCGATGCGGACGATAAGGCTTTTCCATCGCCGCCACTTCTTCGGGGCTCAGCTTCAATTCCACCGAAGCGATCAGATCCTTCAAATGATCGATTTTTGTCGCGCCAATGATCGGCGCCGTCACGCCAGGAGACTGCAGCACCCACGCGCACGCGACTTGACCGGCGGACACACCCCTCGCTCTGGCCACCTCGGCCACCGCATCGGCGACCGCGAAATCGTCTTCGCTGTTGTACATGTCTTTAGCGAAAGTATCCACCTCGGCGCGCTTTGTCGCCACGCCATCGCGCTTGCGATTCCCTGTCAGAAATCCACGCGCCAACGGACTCCAGGGAATCACGGCCAGCCCTTGATCCATGCACAACGGAATGGTCTCGCGCTCCTCCTCGCGGTAGATCAGGTTGTAGTGATTCTGCATCGACGAAAATCTGTGCCAGCCATGCTCCTTGGCCAGATAGAGCGCCTTCGACAATTGCCAGGCGGCCATGCTGCTGCAACCCAGGTAGCGAACCTTGCCGGCGCGCACCAGGGAGTCCAATGCTTCCAATGTCTCTTCGATAGGCGTCAATGGGTCCCAACGATGGATCTGGTAGAGATCCACGTAATCCATCCCCAGACGTCGCAGCGAATTCTCACAACCTTCAATAATGTGCTTGCGATTCAGCCCACGCTTGTTGGGACTCGCGCCCATCGGTCCCCAAACCTTGGTGGCGACCACGACATCATCGCGCGAGGCCATCTCGCTCAGCCAATGGCCCGTGATCTCCTCGCTTAATCCAGCCGAGTACACGTCGGCGGTGTCAAAGAAGTTGATCCCCGCCTCCAGCGCCAGCGCAAAATGCTCGCGCGCATCTTCCTTGGAGACGTGCCACCCCTTGGTGCCCTGAGCCCAGGCGGGCAAGTCGCCTCCGCCATACGTCATGCAGCCCAAACACAGCCGCGATACGGTAATTCCTGTTGTGCCAAATGGAGTGTATTGCATGTTTGTAAAGTATTTTAGCGTGGCGGATAGGACATCGTTTTCAATCTGCGTTTATCGGCGTTCATCTGCGGCCATTAATTTTTCACGCCTACGGCATCAGAAAATCAAAATCGCAACCCAGATGAGCCTGCGTCACGTGATCCAGAAACAACCGCCCATAACCCCGATCATAATGCCGCTTCGGCGGAACGAAGCTCTTCAGCCGAGCCTCAATCTCTTCCTGAGTTAGAACCACCTCCAACTTCCGCCCAGCGACATCCAGTACGATCTCATCCCCCGTCCGCACAATCGCCAGCGGACCTCCAATCGCCGACTCCGGTGAAACATGGAGCACCACGGTTCCATAAGAAGTCCCGCTCATCCGCGCATCGGAAATACGAACGACGTCAGTCACGCCTTCCCGCATTAGTTTGCGAGGCATCGGGATGTGTCCCCATTCCGGAAACCCCGGTGCGCCTTTGGGTCCGCAATTGCACATCACGAACACCGTGTCTTTGTCCACGGGCAGATCTTCGCGTTCCACCTCGGCCAGCATTTCGTCACGAGTCTCGAATACATGAGCGCGACCCCGATGCTGCAATAGATGGGCCGATGCCGCGCTTTGTTTGATCACAGCTCCATCCGGCGCCAGATTCCCATACAACACCGCGATACCGCCTTCGGCATAAACCGGCGTTTCACGGGGACGAATCACCCGGTCATCATGCGATGGCGTATTGGCCATATTCTCAGCCGTGGTCTTGCCATTCACGGTCAGGCCGCCGGGATGCAACAGGTCCGCGATCCGATGCATCACCGCTGGAACCCCGCCAGCATGGAATAACTCTTCCATCAGAAATTCGCCCGAGGGTTTGACGTTCACCACGCAGGGAGTGCGGCGCGAGATCTGATCAAAATCGTCGAGCGTCAGCTTAATACCCAACCGCCCCGCGATGGCGATCAAGTGGACCACCGCGTTAGTCGACCCACCCAGCGCCATCAGCGCCGTGATGGCATTTTCAAAAGCCTCGCGCGTCATGATGCGCGACGGTATCCGATCCGTGCCGATCATCTCCACAATCATCCGGCCGCTCAATTCCGCCATGGCGTAACGGCGCGAATCGGGCGCAGGAATGTTCGCGCAGCCGGGTAAGGACATTCCCAGAACCTCGGCCAGGCTGGTCATGGTCGAAGCCGTGCCCATCACCGTGCAATGGCCCGCGGTGCGCGCGATGCATCCTTCCACCTCGCTCCACTCTTCTTCTGTGATTTTGCCCATCCGGTACAGGTCGAACAATTTCTTCCCGTCGGTGCCCGAGCCCAACCGCTGGCCTCGATATTGACCAGCCATCATCGGGCCGCCCGGCACCACGATGGTGGGAATGTCCACGCTTGCCGCGCCCATCAATTGCGCGGGCGTCGTCTTATCGCAGCCGCACAAGAGCACTACACCATCAAGAGGATTGGCGCGGATGCACTCTTCTACGTCCATCGCCATCAGGTTGCGGAACAGCATGGCGGTAGGCTTCATGAACAGCTCGCCCAGGGAAATGGTGGGGAATTCCAGAGGCACTCCGCCCGCGGCGAGAACTCCTCGTTTTACTGCGGTGGCCACGTCGCGCAGGTGCAGATTGCAGTTGGTAAGTTCACTCCAGGAATTGCAGATGCCGATGATGGGTTTGCCCTCGAACACGTCGGCGGGATACCCTTCCGACCGCAACCACGCCCGCCGGGCCATCCCATAATATTCCGGCGCCTGAAACCATTTGCTGCTGCGTTCGTTCTTCATGCTGACTCATGCCAGTTTAGCGCCCGGCAATGATATGGTAAGTGGTAATGCGAATCTCCACGGAATGGATCAATCTTCAAGTAGCCGACGGCACCACTATGCGAGGCTATGTATCCAAGCCTATCGATACTCACCCCCACGCCACCATGCTCATCTTTCAGGAAGCCTTCGGCGTCAATCCGCACATACGCGACATCACCGAACGGTTCTCACGGGAAGGCTACCTGGCTCTGGCGCCCGAGCTGTTTCATCGCACCGGCCCCGGCTTTGAAGGCAGCTACACCGACTTCCCCGCCGTTATGCCGCATTTCGGGGCGCTGAAAGACGATCAGCTCGCGCTCGATATCCAAGCTTCGTATGACTGGCTGCAGAAAGCGCTGGGAAAGCCCGTGCCCACAGGCGCGGTGGGCTATTGTGTCGGCGGCCGCATCACGACACTTGCGGCAATGACGGTTCCCATCACCTGCGGCATCTCCTACTACGGTGGCGGCACCGCGCCGGGCGGGATGTTTCCTCCACTCACCCCCCGCTTCGGAGAATTGAAGGCGCCTATGATGTTCTTCTGGGGCGGCCTGGACCAACACATCGGCTCGGATGCCGTTCGCGCCGTCGAGGACGCGGCTAAGGCGGAAGGTAAGCAATATACAAACGTCGTGTTCTCCTACGCCGATCACGGCTTCTTCTGCGATGCCCGAGCCAGCTACAACAAGGCCGCTGCAAAACAGGCCTGGCTGCTGACCCTCGAATTCTTAGAGATTTCAATCGAAGCGCGCAGAAAGGCGGGAGGGTCCGGCGCATAACGCATGGACCTTCTCCGCACCGTCGCCAGCCACAAGCTTCTGGCGATGCGCGCGATCCTCATCGGTTGGGCCGCGCTGCTCTTCCTGAGTTACGCAGTGGAACGTCCCATCCTGGCGTTGGGCTATCGCTGGGTCGGCGGATCGTGGTGGGCCACCGTGTCGGTTCTGCTTGATTGCGCGGCTCTTGCCCTCAGCGGCTGGGTGGTCGCGCGGCTGCACCGCCCTTGGCAGATCGCGATGCTCGCAGTGTACATGGTGTCGCTCGCACCGTTCGACGTCGGGGCCTACACCGGCCAGACCATGGCTCCGAATATTCCCTGGCTGGTGAAGCTCGCCTGGAACGTCGCCGGCGATTCGCGCTATCTTACGGGCTTCATCGCATCGCTGTTCACAAACGCATTGCTGATGGGATGTTTGTGGTCGGGCGGGAGAGCGGCGGGGCCCTCTGCTGCCAGGGTGACCATTTTCTGAGTCACGCTACCATGAAGTCAAGATGATCACTTGGCCTGACATTCTAAAACTGGCGAAAAATGGCAACCCCGCGCCCGATCATAAGGTCGCGAAGACGGACGAGCAGTGGCGGCAGCAGTTGAGTTCCGACCAATACCACGTCACCCGCGAAGCCGGCACGGAGCGGCCCTTCAGCTCAGAGATGTGCAGCCTGTTTGAGCCCGGAATCTATGCGTGCCTCTGCTGCAACACGGTGCTCTTTGATGCGACGGAGAAATTCGAATCCGGTACCGGCTGGCCTTCCTTCACCCAGCCGATTGATCCCAAGGTGATCGCATACGGTTTCGATGGACCGTCCATTTTTCAGCGCGTGGAAACCACCTGCAACACTTGCGACGCGCATCTGGGCCACGTTTTTCCGGATGGACCTGCTCCCAGCCGGCTGCGCTATTGCATGAATGCGGTGGCGCTCAAAAAGGTGGCCAAAGGCTGAAAGGTCGGTCGCTCCAAAATGTAGAGTACGGGCGCGCGAGCGGCCAGCCTCTCTTAATGGACGGGTTTGTCCCGGACAGCCCGAATCCTGTTCCCGCCGCGATTCTGGTTCACGGCGGCGGCTGGATCGGAGGAGATCGCGTTCGCAACGTCGAGCCGCTATTCGCTCTCCTGCAGGATTCCGGCATCGCCTGGTTTTCCATTTCCTACACTCTGGCCAAAGACATCCTGGGCTGGGGCGCAGGCGTAGATGATGTTCGCGCCGCCATCTCCTTCGTGCAAAAACACGCGGAGAATTATCACATCGATGCCTCACGCATCTTCGTGATCGGAGAGTCAGCAGGTGCGCAGCTTGCAGCCTTGGCCGCCTGGAATGAACCGAAGCCGGTGGTGCGTGCCGTGGTGGGCTTCTACATGCCGGCGGACCTCGAAGAGATCGCCCGGTCGTCACGACACTTGGAGGGCTTCGCGGGAGCGATTCTGTCGAGTCCGCTGGCAAGAATGCTGATGCCGAAAATGCGCGATCTATCGCCAGCGAGCAGAGTTCGCGCAGGATTGCCCCCGCTATTGTTGATCCACGGAGATCAGGACAGCCTGGTGCCTTTCAGTCAATCGGAAGCGATCTGCAGAGCAGTTCGGAAGGCCGGCGGCAAGTGCGATCTAATCGCAGTACGTGGCGGCGCGCACGGGCTCAGGCGCTGGGAGTCGGCGGGATTGACGGGATACAAGAAGCTCCTGGTCCGTTGGATGACGTCCGTTTAACCGCTCCGTCGTTCTAGTACCTCCGCACCCCAAATACTCTGCCTTAAGAACAGTACTTCCAGAACCCAATGCCCATTTCCGCCCCCGCGTCCCCCTGGCATTCTTAGTTCACAAAGATGAAGCAGCCAATAAAAGCAACGATCTTCGGACTTCTCTGGCTCGCATTCACTTTCGTCTGGTAACCTCCTTGCCAGTCTCATTCACGGCCCGCTGAAAGAGAGAGCAGCGGGCCGCTTCTTTTTTCAGACGCTACAATCAAAGATGATGACGGCTGAGCGGATGATTGTCGTGGATCCCGAGATTATGAACGGAACACCCTGCTTTCGCGGTACGCGAGTTCCCTTCAAAAACTTGATGGATTACCTTGAGGGCGGGCACTCCCTGCAAGAATTCCTCGATCAGTTTCCGACGGTCACGCGTGAGATGGCCGTCCAGGCCCTCGAAGAGGCGAAAGAATCGCTGCTTGAAAAAATCGCTTGAAGATTCTGCTGGATGAATGCCTGCCAGTAGATTTCCGGCATAGTTTTCCCGGCCACGAGGCTCACAGCGCGGAATGGGCAGGTCTCAAAGGCAAGAAAAACGGTAAATTGCTGCAGGCCGCCGAAGGTGCCGGTTATCAGGTGCTGCTAACCGTCGACCAATTCCGTTCTCAGGCTGAGTCTCCACTTGCCTGAAAAAACGCTCAATGCCTCGCATTTGCCGATCTTGACTCGATTGCTACCATAGGACGTGCGAAACGTCATCATCCTAGGCTCCGGCTGCGCCGGAAACACCGCCGCCATCTACACCGCCCGAGCCGGCCTCAAGCCCTTGCTCCTAATGGGTCATGAACCCGGAGGACAACTTTCCCTCACCACCGACGTCGAAAATTTCCCCGGATTTCCTGAGGGAATCAACGGCCCCGACCTGGTCGAAAACATGAAAAAACAGGCCGAAAAGTTCGGCGCCGAGTGCGAATGGGGCACCGTCACCGAAACCGACCTGTCAGGCAAACACTTCCGTGTCAAGGTCGAAGGCGAGTGGATCCACACCCGCACGCTCATCATCGCCACCGGCGCGTCAGCTCGATGGTTGGGGCTTCCCAATGAACACAAACTGATCGGCCACGGCGTAAGCTCCTGCGCCACCTGCGATGGAGCCTTTTACAAGGAAAGAAAGATCATGGTGATCGGCGGCGGCGATTCCGCCATGGAAGAAGCCAACTTCCTCACCCGCTTCGGTTCTGAAGTAACCCTGGTCCACCGCCGCGACCAGTTTCGAGCCTCCAAAATCATGCTCGACCGCGCCCGCAACAACGCGAAAATCAAATTCATGACCAACACAGCCGTGGAGGACATCTACGACGTCTCCCGAAACCTGGTCACCGGCGTGAAACTTCGCAATTTGAAGACCAACGAAGTATGGGACCAGGACGTCGACGGATTCTTCCTGGCCATCGGCCACATCCCCAATACCAAGCCGTTCGTCGGCCAAATCGACCTCGACCCCGACGGCTACATCGTTTCCCACGGCGGAGCCCAAACCAACATCCCCGGCGTCTTCCACGCAGGCGATGTCCAGGATAGAACCTATCGCCAAGCCATCACCGCCGCCGGAGCCGGCTGCATGGCCGCCATAGAAGCCGAGCGGTACCTGGAAGCCGAAGGCCACTAAAGTCAGTCACAGCCCAATCCCCCAATAAAATCTATAAGTTCCGCAAATCCCCTGGAAGCCCCATGCTATCTTCTAATCGAGAAGAGGATCTACATCGGCCCTTCTTCAACAAGTTTCTTCTGGGCCCGGAAGCGTTGCATTACGATGGAACGGAACTTCCGGAGCCCCTGGAAAGGCTTACGAGAGCTAACTATAGGGATAGCCTCGACGGAAGATCTTGGGATCGCGATTTCATAACGTTTGAAAGCTAGAAATGGCTTAAAACATCCGAGAGTTGCACACCGTAGACGAGAACGGCTCGTGAGGTGGAACTCAATTCATTGGCGGCCGATCGTAAAAATCGGCCGCCCGCAACGTCGCGTGGCCGTAGTGTTTCTGCTCAAAGCACATTGCAAGCTTCTTCAAAATCCAATCTCGGGTTCCGAGGAAACAGCTTGCTGGCATCGCCATGCCCAAGATTGCACAGGAAATTCGCCTTCCATTTTCCGTCCGGAAAGAACTCTTTGTTGACCTTCTCTTTATCGAACCCCGACATCGGTCCGCAATCCAGGCCCAGCGCCCTCGCCGCAATAATGAAATAAGCCCCCTGCAGCGACCCATTCCGCATCATCGTTTCCTCAATAAACGCAGGGTTGCTGGAGAAAGCGCCCTTCATATCGCGCTGCGGAAAAAGCTTAGGCAGATGGTTATAAAACTCGGTATCGCTGGCGACAATGACGTTCACCGGCGCATTTCTCGTTTTGTCGACGTTGGTAGGCATAAGCGCCGGAACCAACCGTTCTTTGGCCTCGGGAGTGGTCAAAAATACAAACCTGCCCGGCGACGAATTAGCACTAGTCGGCCCCATCCGCGCCAGTTCATAAACTTCTTTCAGGAGTTCGATCGAAACAGGCTCTGGCCGCCATGACGGAGTGCGTGCGGGCATTGAGCAGGATCTGCCCAAGAGCAGCGTCAGAGATACGATTCATGAACCAAGTTTACTAATTCTGGCCGCGGGGCTTATCGTATTTCTGCGTAATATACTTCTGCGCTTCTTCCAGCGCCCCGTAGGTGTTGTCCTTGGTCCGCAACGCCTGCCGGTATTCGTTCACCGCGCGCTCCCGCTGATCGGTGATATCGAAAATCTTACCCAGGTTGATGTGCGCCCAGACTTGCGTCCACATCGGCTCTGAGTCGCCGCTCAGGCACTCACGAAATTCGTTCGCCGCGCTCTGGTTGTTTCCCTGTTGGAAGAACAGGTCGCCGATACGGTAGTGCGCCAGCGAATTATTTCGCCGCACTTCCAGCGCCTTCTGATATTCCTTCAAAGCCTCCGACGTCTCGCCGACCTCAACAAACTGCTCCCCGCGACGGATCGCCACCGCAACACGCGTTTCATCGTCGTAGCGCAGGACGTTCATCTTGGAGTCGAGTGTTACCGTCTTTGGCTTGCCGAACGTATCGACAGAGAACTCCGAAGAAGTGCCGACCACCTCAATGACCTTCGACTCCGGGTTGCCTTCGGTTTCAATCTTCAGCTCCACAGGCATCCGGAATGTGTCCAGGTCCTGAGAAATCTTGCCCATCACGCGAAAGCCCTTCTGCGTGCGGAAAATGGTGTACTCCAGCTTGAACTCAGGCGCGCCCGTGGAGTCGATCCACTGCCGGAAGAAATAATTCAGGCTCTGGCCGTAAAACTCCTCTGCGATCTTTTGGAACTGGTCGGTGTTGATCTGCTTCCAGGCGTATCGATCCGGCACAGCCTTCAGCAATTTCATAAAATTCGCTTCGCCCATCACGCCGCGCAGCATGTTCAGCACGGCCGCGCCTTTGCCCGCCGTCGCGGCCCAATATTCCGGCGAATAATCTTCCAAACGCGCTGCTTGCGCCAGCGGCGGCTGCTCCACCGTCATTGCTTCGACGTAAGTATCGTGAATCGCTAGATCGGCAGCCGACGCTCCGCTGGCCTTTTCCAGATACAAGAACTCGCAGTATCGCGCCATTCCGTTTTCGATCCACGCATTGTTGCGTGTCGTGGGCGAAACCAAAGTTCCCCACCATTGCCTGCCGACCTCATTCGCAACCAGCCGCTGATTCACCTGCGCCCCGATCGCATTGGGCGCCAGGAACACGAGGCCGGGCGCTGCATAACCGTTAGGAGCGCCCATTTCGGTCTCAACCACAGTAAGGTTTTTCTTCGGAGGCAGCCCGAAAACGCTGGTCAACTCCGTCATCGCCCTGGCGAATTCCTCGCCATAAGCACCCGCCATATCGACCTTCTTACGGAAGTAGAGCGCGGTCGTGATGCCGCCCGAAGAAATCTGCTTCGGCTCCCCTTTCACAACCGCAAAACTGCCTGGAAACGACGATTCGTTGAACTTATAGTGCGTCGATGTCGCGCCCGCCGGAGCCTGGTCGGTGGAATCGATTCCGCTCGCCAACACTCGATAGCCCGCAGGAGTTGTGACCTTCAGGTCCATCGTGAAACGGTCCGCAGTGTAGTCGTTCACCGGAAACCAGCGCGCTGGATACATCAGGTAGGTCACATCCGGCGAAATTGTAGCGAACTTGATCCCGAAAACCGGGGACTCTTCCTGCCCGTTCAGCTTCCCGCCGTAGGTGAAAATCATGGTCGCGGGTTTGCCCTTTGGAAGCGGCTGCGAAAAGGTCACGCGCACGCTGTTGTCCTGCTGCGTTCGCGACGCGGGCAGTTGGCGGCCTTGATCGTCGGTGACCTGCTTCAGGTCCAAGGCGTTGTTCAGCTCAAACGTGACGCCGGAAACGTCGTCAATGGGAATGAACCGGACCAGTGCAGTGGCCGTAATGGTCTGCGCGTCCGGATTCACCTGCGCGTCAATGGCGTAGTCCTGAACATCAATCCGCTGACGATCCCCGCGGCTTTGGCCGAAATTCAAGCCGGCAGTAAGAACCACCGCCGCTATCAGCGTGAAACTATTTCTTTTGCTCACTCCAAACCCTCGCAACCCACTCTGCGGCAGTTTCCATAGGATCCCGCCTGGTTTTGAGCTTTTCCGCAACTTGCGCCAGCCCGGCTTTCATCCGCTCCCGCGCCTCTGAATCCTCCAACAACTTCGAGGCTTCCCCGGCCAGTCTTTCCACCGTCATATCATGCTGGATCAGCTCCGGTACCACTTCTTTGCCTGCTACCAAATTTACCATCGACAGGAACGGCGCTTTCACCAGCCACCGGCCTATGAACCAACTTAGCGCGTTTACACGGTAAAAGGTCACCATGGGCACCCCTAGCAGTGCTGCTTCGATGGTCACCGTACCGCTGGCTGCGATGGCGACCTCCGACTGCGCAAGCGCGTCCCAAGTATGTCCTTCTATACATTTGATGGACGAGCCGCGGCTGCGAATGGGTTCCCAAAAACTTGACTGCTCTATGCCAAATCCCGGCGCCAGCGCCAGAACGAACGTCACCTCATGCCTTTTGGCGATGGCCTCGACGGCCTGAATCAGGTCCGGCATATGACGGGCGGCCTCGCCATGCCTGCTCCCCGGCAGCAGCGCGACAATTCTCGCATCCTCCCGGACGCCGATCCGGTCGCAAAACTCCTTCCGCGAAAGTGCCGGCTTTACGATTCGTGCCAGCGGGTGACCAATGTAAGTGGTAGGAACACCACGCTTTTCGAACCATTCCTGTTCAAAAGGAAAGATGCAAAGAAGGCGCCGGAGATTCTTCTTCATCGTCCTGACCCGCCCCTCCCGCCATGCCCAGGCCTGAGGGGCAATCAGATACACCACCGGCACGCCTCGGCGCCGAAGCTTCTTTGCCAGCCGTAAATGGAAATCCGGCGAATCGGCCAGCACCGCGATTTCCGGCTTGTCCGTCTTGACGGCCCGAACCAGTTTCCGGAATTCGCCATAAATGCGAGGGATGTGCGCGACAACTTCGACCAGTCCGACCACCGCCAGGGAACGCGAATCGACAATCGGTCGAACGCCCGCCGCCTGCATCCGGGGGCCGGCGCATCCGAAAAACTCCGCCTCGGGATGCAGCAGCCTTAAAGCTTCCACGACGCGCGAAGCATAGAGGTCACCCGACGCTTCGCCCGCGGAAATCAGAATTTTCATCGTTTTGTAGACGGAAGTGGGGCAGGTCGGGAACCTGCCCCACATTTACAGTGTCGGCGAATCATCGCCCAACAGGGCTTTGCGGACAATCTTAATGGGCGGAAATCCCTGTTGCATAAACGCGTCGTGGAAGGCCTCCAGTGAATACTTGGCGCCCATCTTCTTCTTGTAGTCTTCCCGTAATTTCAAGATCTGGAGCTTCCCCAGCGTGTAGTAAAGATAAGTCGGGTTCGATGTCCCCCGCTTAGCTTCCTTCAGTGCGACCTCGTGCACTTGATAACCCTCTTTCTCAAACGCCGTGACGCTGTCCTCAAACGTGCGCTTTCCCGTGTGCATCTCAATGCCTACAATGAACCGCACATTGCGCAATAAAGCGTCCTGCAACTGGCCGAGCCTCATCCGGGGATCGTCCTTGGCGTAGCCTTCATCCAGGACCATCTGTTCGGTATAGTGTGCCCACCCTTCCGCATTCGACGATGCTCCCAGCAGTTTGCGGACACGTGAATCCACGTGCTGCATCCACAGAAACTGGATGTAGTGGCCGGGGTAGGCTTCGTGAATTGCGGTGGAAAGAATCGTCCCCTTATGGAAGCCTTCCATGTAATCTTCCACGCGAGCAGCAGGCCAGCCCTTCTCCGGCAAAGTCACGTTGAAGAATGCTTCCTTGGCGACCTCCTCATAAGGGCCGGGCGTATCCATGGATGCTGTGGTCAGCGCGCGCATGAACGGCGGGGTTTCTTCCAGAATCGGCAGCACCTTCGAGGGAACCGTTATTATCTTTTTCTCCTGAATGAATGCCAGCAGCTTGACGCATGTCTCCCGGAAAGCATCCAGCAGCTTGTCTGGCGCGGGATGATCCTTTTCCAAGTCCATCCAAAATCTGGCGGGGAGTCTTCTTGGGATCGATCTGCGCGGCGACTTCCTGAAACTTCTTCTGGTTCTCATGCAAGTTGTCGTAGCCGATTTTCAGCAGGCGGTCTAGCGGCACATCCACCATCTCTTCATACAGCAGCTTCTTGGAAAACTTCTCCGCACCCAGTCGGTAATCGCCATTGGATCGGGGCAAAAGATCCGTCTTGAGAAACTTCTCGTAGTGCTGAAGCGCTGCGATCACCGCCTTGTTGGATGCATCGAAATCTTTCAGCAGTTGCGGGTCTTTTACCTCCTTAAACGCCAGAGGAACGTCGTGGGCGAAGAAATCCTCAATCCCCGGTAACTGCTCCAGCGCGACCTCGGTGTACATCTTCGGCGGATTCTTCAGATTTACCCGAGCGTCCTGCAGCACCTGAGGCATCTTGCGCTCTCTCGCGATCAAAGCCTTCAGGCGTACATCCTGCGGCGCGAAATTGCGGCTCATGATAGTGAACGCGCTCTGTGAAATTCCGCTGGAATAGTTGTCGGGATTTCGCTCCCACATCTTCACGGTCTCAAGTTCCAAGAGCGCGGCTCGAATATTGGAAAGCACCAGATCGCGGTCTGGACTCTCCGGCAGCTTCGCAAACTCAGCCTCGAACTGCTTAAGCTTGGCGGCTTGTTTGACGATGCCGGCCTGTGAGTAGTCCTCCAGCTCGCTGTCGTATTTATGAATGCCGCTGGCGGTTGCGGTGGTGGGGTTATCGGGGAAATAGAATTCGTCGAAGAAGCGATCGTACGGAGATTGAGCCCAGGACGCGGTTGCGAGAGTCATAAGAGATGAAGTAGCGCATTACATCTTCACCATACAATGAAAGGGTGTTCTTTGCTCCCGTTGCCGAACAAATCGCCTACTTAAAGAAAGGCTTCGCCGAAATAATCCGTGAAGAGGATCTGAAGGAGCGTCTTGAGCTCGCCCTCAAATCCAACCGTCCCCTGCGCGTGAAAGCCGGCTTCGACCCCACCGCGCCCGACCTTCATTTAGGACACACGGTCCTGCTCCGGAAGATGAAGCACTTTCAGGAACTGGGCCACACCGTGATCTTTCTGATCGGCGATATGACCGGACTGATCGGCGACCCCAGCGGCCGCAACATCACCCGCCCGCCCATGACCCGGGCCGAGATCGACCAGAATGCGGAGACGTACAAGGCTCAAGTTTTCAAGATTCTCGATCCACAAAAAACGGAGATTCGTTTCAATAGCCAGTGGTTGGAGCCGCTGAAGTTCGAAGACATGATCCGGCTGTGCTCCAAGTACACTGTGGCACGGATTCTGGAACGCGACGACTTCACCAAGCGCCTGAAAGAAGGCACGCCTGTTTCCATGCACGAGCTTCTCTATCCGCTGGCACAAGGCTATGACTCAGTGCGCCTTGAGTGCGATGTTGAGCTGGGCGGCACCGATCAAAAGTTCAATTTGCTGGTCGGCCGCGAGTTGCAAAAGGACTCCGGGCAGCTCCCTCAAATCGTCGGCACGGTGCCGCTGCTGGTGGGCACCGATGGTGTCGAAAAGATGTCGAAGTCCAAGAACAACTACGTCGGCATCACGGAGCCGCCGAAGGTGATGTTCCGCAAGATCATGGGCGTCGATGACAATCTCATGTGGAAGTATTGGGAACTCCTCACCGACGCTTCGCTCGCCGAAATCGCCGCCATGAAGCATCGCGAGCCTATGTCCGTGAAAATGGAGCTTGCAGGCAGAATCGTCGCCGACTTCCATTCCGCCGCCGACGCCCGCCAGGCTCAGGATGACTTCAATCGCGAAGTCCGCGAGGGCGCCGAACCGTCTGATATTGAAACCGTTGCGCTTCCCGACGCCGCCCGCAGCGCGACCGGAATCCAGGTCTCCAAGATGCTTGTGAGCATCGGCTTGGCCGACTCCCGGACCGATGCAGATCGAAAAATCAAATCAGGCGCATTGGAAATCAATGGAGCTCGCTGGACAGAACTATCCCACCCGGCCGATCCCGTTCTGACGCTCCGCGTAGGCAAGAAGTGGAAAAAAGTAACTATTCCGTAACTCTCGTGCGTTTCAATTCAGTCCAAAGAATTTTTGGCGGGATACGGCTCGGGTTCCGCTTTATCTATCATGAGAGTACTAACAGAAAACTGCTGTATCCTGAAATCCTTGCCACCTTTCGATGCCCAGTACCTTCTGAAGCTTCGTGATGGCGATCCGGAAACGGAGAGGCACTTCGTAGCGCACTTCTCGAACGTGATCCGAATCGCCATGCGATACCGTCTGCGCTCGTGGCAACTCATTGAGGACATACGCCAGGAAACGTTCCTGCGGGTATTGAATTTCTTACGCTCCGACCGCAGCCTGGATCATCCTGAGCGCTTGGGCGCTTATGTGCATTCCGTCTCGGTAAACGTGATGCTGGAACTGTTGCGGTCCTCCACGCGGCATCCTCCTCTGCCCGAGGAATCGCAGCAGTTCGCCGACGGGAAAATGAACACCGACGAGGCTGTCGTCAACCGGGAACGAAAGGAAATCGTCAGTCAGGTTCTGAGCCAGCTCGCGCCAAAGGACAGTAACATTTTGCGGGCGCTTTTCCTGGAAGAATCCGATAAAAATGACATTTGTTTGCGGTTTTCAGTAGATAGGGATTATCTGAGAGTACTAGTCCATAGAGCTAAACTTCGCTTCCGAGAGGTCTATGAAAAGAACAACTTGCCGCCATTTTAAAGATATTTTAAGGCAAGTAATTTCGGAATCGTGAAACGGCAATATGTCTGCATGCACTAACACATTGTGAGGCAAACAGGGATGGATCATACAGAAGCCGTCCGAGGCAACGCCGCTGAGCGTTACGCAATCGGAGACCTCCCCTTGGTGGAGGTTGAAGAGTTCGAACGTCACTTCTTCGAGTGTCCTCAATGTTCGGAGGAACTGAGGACACTCTCCGTTCTTGTTACTAATGCGAGGGCCGTTTTTTCAGAGCCTGTTATGGTCGCGCCTCCCGTTATTCAGCCGGCCGCCGTGCCGGTCGCATCGCAACCACGCGTTGTGGAAAAAGTCCCGGCCCCAAAAGTTCGGTGGTGGCGCGAGCCCTGGGTTTTTGGCCCCGCCTTTGCCGCTCTAGCGGTGATCGCCTTCGTTTCCGCCGACCCGTCCCTGCACGGACCAGGCAACAAGATAGAGCAGATCTCTGCGTTTCCCGTGTACGCAGCATCTCGCGGCGAGGAAACCCTGGTGACCCCGTCCGGGAATTCCGCAGCTTTCATGCTGTACATGGACAAGACCTGGGAAGGCTCGTCGGAATCCTATCGCGCCGAGATCCGCGATGAGGTAAGCAACGCCGACCGGGCCGACTTAACGTTAAAGGATCCCGGTCCGGGGCGCTTCGTCGAAGTTGAGATTCCAACCCAAGCTCTCATTCCTGGGCGCTACGTTCTAGCTGTAAAGGACGGAGACAAAGAAGTAGCCCGCTACCCGTTTACGCTCCGACTCAATTAAGCTAAATCTTAAATGCCCAAAAAACCTCCGGCAAGTGCATTAGAAACACCAACCACCTATCACTACCACGCCACCGCCGTAGCGGCGACTGGTTATCTTACGGTCCCCGTAAACGAAGTGATGCCGATACAGGCTTCCGTCTCCGTCCCCATGGGCGGCGGACATGGACGCCTGGCCTGCGAGAATTACTCCCATCACGGGATCTTTTCGTTTAAATACGCCCACTCCGAAGTGATCGGCCGTTCCAGCACCAAGAAGAATGCCTGGAATTCGTTGGCCCAGTCGGTAATTGAAGGCTTGAATATTCACCAGATGGTGACCGTGGATCGGCTTGTTTCCCGAATCGCGGTTCACCACGACATGAAGACTGGAGAGAGGGGGATCAATCCTCTCGGTTGCACGATTCAGGGCTTACGCATCGGCGGCTACCTGATCGAGCCGGACCTCGCAGTCGACTGGTTCTGCGAGCACGACACATTTGAAAGCTTCGAGAAGAACTACTCGCAGTTTCAAGCAAAGTTCGAGAAGATGTCCCACGTCAAGTCTTCCAAACCCGGCAAGATGCCACAATCCAAGGGCACGGTCGGCTGCACCATGGTGCGGGACTGGGGCAAGCTCCCGGGGGGCATCGTGCAGCATGGCCGGGGACTTGTGGATTCCGGAATTCGGGATGTTATACGTTGGCGAACTTTTCATGGACGCGAACTCCCGCAGAGTCCGGATGCTGAAGGTCGAGCTTGGTTGCGGTTCCGAGGGTTGCTATGGTGGCGGGAATACGGGCGGCAACGGCGTTCCCTTTCCATGACGGAGCTCGCTTGTGCGAGCGATGCGTTTTAACCCATGAGACTCTGGCCTGTATTTCTAGTGCTGGCTGGCTGTGCCGCTCCGAACACGGACACAGTTTATAAAGTCGCGCGAGACCTGCTCGACCAGGGAAATCTCAAGGAAGCTAAGAGCAAGATTGACGTGGGAATCGCCAGGGAGTCCTCCTGGCGATTTCGTTTATTACAGGCAGAATACCTCACTCTCAGCGGCGACGCCGAGGGAGCTTTAAAAACACTGGACGTCCCGCCGCCTGCCGGCGACGAGGATCTCACCCGGATTGCGCTGCTCCGTGCACAAGCGGCATTCAACCTTTCCCACTATGAACAAGCGAAACAGAGTCTCGACCTGGCCGCCCAAAGGGCGCGGTCATTAGCGTCGCCGATTCCAGGCGCTGAAATCGAATTGTGGCGCGGAAATGTTGAGATGCGGGAGCACCACCCGAAGGAAGCGGAACAATTCTTTCTGAGCGCGCTAAAAATCGCGAACGAGCAAGGGAACGCCCGCCTGAACGCGCAAGCGACAGGAAGTCTGGGCCTGGCTCTTATTGTCAACACAGCGCTGCGACAAAGCCGTTCGTGGTTTGACAAGGCTCTGGTCGCCTTCCAGAGGATGGGGGCAGACCCCAAGGTCGGCAAGGTTTTGGGCAATCTGGGATGGTGTTACTTCCGATTGGGTGACACCACCAAAGCGGCCGACTTCCTTGGGAAAGCCGAGGCAAGCGCAACAACCGTCGGGAAGTCCCAGTGACCAGCAGGCATGGCTAGGCGACCTGGCGAGCGTTTCGTTTGACAGGGGCGATATTAAGGGAGCAGCCGACGCATTCCGCAAAGCGTTGGCCATCGCCCGGGAGGCCAAGGACCTGTATTGGATGCGGCATTGGTCCTATAGCCTGGCGAACGCTCAGATTGCCTTGGGCGATGTGAATGGCGCGGAAGTATCCAATCGTGAAGCTGCCGCGATCGAGAAATCGATGAATGCCGAACAGAACCAGCCCGCCACCGATCTTTTCATTCCCGTAAATGAAGCGCGAATCGAAGTGATGCGGGGCCATCCTGAGCATGCTGAACAACTGTATCGCGACATGCTGTCACGCCCCTCGGACGACCCCGTCCCGTTGTTGAATGCGCATTCGGATCTCGCACAGCTTCTGGCAAAGAAGGGAAACCCTTCGGAAGCCGACCGGGAATATCGCCAGACACTCGCGCAGATCTCCAACCTGCAAGCAGACCTCTCCGATGACGATTTCCGATTGTCCTATCTTTCCAGCCTGATCGACTTTTGCGATAACTACGTCGAGTTCCTGGTACAGCGCAAGGAGATAGACCGGGCACTGGAAGTAACCGAATCCATCCGTGCTCGCGTGCTTAACGAGCGTGCCGCGCAATCGGGCCCAACGCCCGCAGTCAGCGTCGCGGCTCTTAAGCAAGCGGCCGGATCTTCAGGATCCATCTTTCTTGCCTATTGGCTTACTCAACACAAATCCTATCTTTGGGTGGTCCGGCCCGGAGGGGTGGAACTAAAGGAGTTGACGGCCGGGCAAAGCCGGATCGCGGCACTAGTGAACAGGTATCGTTCTCTGCTGGAAAATCTTACGCGATCCTCTGACTTCTGAAGACCCTTCGGGAAAGGAGCTTTCGGAAGTTCTTCTTGCGCCTGTGAAGGAGGATCTGCGGAAGGGTGCAAAGTTCGTGGTGGCGCCGGATCGCGACCTGCACTCGATCAACTTTGAGGCTTTGCCGGACCCAAACGATCCGTCTAAGTACGTGATCGAGACGGCAACCCTCTCGGTTGCGCCTTCCCTAACTCTGTTGGCCGGGCGGGCGCGTGCGAGCAGGCCTGCGCTCAGGTCTCTGCTCATGATTGGAGACGCCGAGTCGGCCAGCCGCGATTATCCCCGCCTGCCAAATGCCGCAAAAGAGATCGCTCTGATCAGCCAGAGTTTTCCACCGAGCCAACTGAGCGTCCGCTCCGGCTCGAATGCGGTTCCGGCAAGCTATCTGGAATCCTCCCCGGGCAATTTTTCGGACATCCATTTTGCCGTCCACGCCAACGCCAGCCGCGAGAATCCACTCGAATCCGCGCTCATTCTCTCGCCCGGGCCCTCCGGCTTTACGCTCAGCGCACGCGAGGTAATGAGCGTCCCGTTGAAGGCCGATCTTGTGACGCTCTCCGCATGCCACAGCGCAGGCGCGAAGACCTATTCAGGGGAAGGACTGGTCGGCCTGTCGTGGGCCTTCCTGCGAGCCGGTGCGGGTTCGGTGGTGGCGGGACTTTGGGACGTCACCGACCAATCTACTGCAAAATTGATGGGTGATTTCTATGCGCAGATGACCGCCGGAGCAACGCCGGCCGATGCTCTGCGGGCGGCTAAGCTGAAGCTTGTCCATTCGCAGGGGGCTTATAAGAAGCCGTTTTACTGGGCTCCGTTTCAGCTGTACGCGGGGAGATGTGATCGTGGCGCAGGATAAGCGTCTTGTTAACGTCAGGCGTAAATCCCTCGCAACTTAATCGCGAAAGCTACGCGGTCCAGCGCGAGCATATATGCGGCCATGCGATTATGCACCCCGTGCTTCTTCGCGTAGGCCACCACGTCCGTGAAGCTGTTGACCATGATTTCCTGGAGTTGATCGTTCACCATCTTCTCGCTCCAGAAGTAGCCCTGCCTGTCCTGGACCCACTCAAAATAGGAAACCGTCACGCCGCCGGCATTGGCGAGAATATCGGGGATCACAAAAATCCCCTTGTCCATCAGCGTGGCGTCCGCTAAATGCGTCGTCGGACCGTTGGCGCCTTCGCACAGAATTTTTGCCTGAATTTTATGGGCGTTCTGCGAAGTGATCACATTCTCGTGAGCCGCGGGGATCAGGACCTCGCACTCCAGGCACATCGCTTCGTCTTTATCGATTTCCTCGCCGCCCGGAAATCCTCGAATGGAACCGCTGAACTTGCGATGCATTTCCAACGCCTCGATGTCCAGGCCGGCGGCGTTATACACCGCGCCATCCCACTCAATCATGCAGACGATTTTGAATCCCGCCTGTGACATCAGTTTTGCCGCCATGCCGCCCACATTGCCGAATCCCTGAATCACTACGCGAGCCTGTGCGCGATCTATGCCGAGGGACTTCAAAGCCTCTTCGGTGACGATCATGCATCCGCGTCCGGTCGCCTCTGGACGGCCTCTGGAACCGCCCAGGTCGAGCGGCTTGCCCGTCACCACGGCGGTCTGCGTGCGGCCTGCGTGCATAGAATAGGTGTCCATGATCCACGCCATGGTTTGTGCGTTGGTGTTGACGTCGGGGGCCGGCACGTCGCGCTCAGGCCCGATAAAATCGAACAGCTCGGCTGTGTAGCGCCTCGTGATGCGTTCCAGCTCGCCGGGGGAAAGCAGCGTGGGATCGCAAATGATGCCGCCCTTGCCGCCGCCGAAGGGAATATTCGTCACGGCGCATTTCCATGTCATCCAGGAAGCCAGCGCCCTCACTTCGTCCAGGCTCACGTCGGGAGCGTAGCGGATTCCGCCCTTGGCCGGACCTCGCGCGATGGAGTGCTGGACACGATAGCCGGTGAACACTTCCAGGCGCCCATCGTCTAGCTGCACGGGAATGTGGACCGTCAACTCCCGCGCCGAGGACCGCAGCACCTTCTGCATCCCTTCGTCCAGATTCAAGCGTTCGGCCGCGCGGTCGAAGCGCGCTTCGGCTGCCAACAGCGGGTTGAGCTCGTCTGTTTGTGTTTCGGGTACCGCGACTCCAAGGATCATGAGGACTTCAGTCCCTCCGCCCCAATTATGAACCAACGGTATGATCAAATTGTGGGGCGAACTATTGCCGGCATCGGAGTTGCGCTGGTCGTTATCGGCCTGTTGATGATGCTGGCGGAGCGGTTGAATATTCCATTCGGTCGGTTGCCGGGCGACATTGCGTGGCAGGGCAAGAATGGGTCGTTCTATTTCCCGGTTGTGAGTTGTATTGTGTTGAGTCTGGTTCTGACTCTGGGAATGTGGCTGTTGGGAAAGTTAAAGCCGTAGCGATTTATCGGACGGCGCCCATGCGATCCAGGGGCCAATACACAAAAACAGCCTTGCCGTAGATGTAGCGCCGCGGGACCGTTCCCCACACCCGGCTGTCGTTGGAAGAGCTGCGATGGTCGCCTAAGACGAAATATTCGTCCGCGGCCAGCACGTGCTCTCTGGCCGAGGTATGGTCGCGATATTCTTCGGGAACATAAGGCTCCGTCAAGGGTTTGCCATTGACAAAGACGATGCCTTCGTCCACTTCGACCTTGTCTCCAGGCACGCCGATCACGCGCTTGATGTAGGACTTGGAGATGTCCTGCGGAAACCAGAACACCACCGTGTCGCCACGACTGATATCGGCGATCCCAAACCGGTAGACGAACTTGTTGATGAAGATCCTTTCCTGGTCCACCAGCCCTGGCATCATGCTGGTGCCTTCCACCTTCACGGGTTGGTAGAGAAACAGAATCACTACGATGGCCAGGACGACGCTGAGCATCAGGTCGCGTAGCCAGGAAAGCGCGGTTGCGGAATTCGACACCGCCGCAACAGGCTGCGGCGGATCCGGGGTCGCCGGAACGGGATTCGAAGAGTTTGGGTCCATCTGCTACTGCTGTGGTGCTCTGCGACTATTTTAGCCCAACAAATGAGGGGTGACTTACACCTTAAGAGACGCTTTAAGGTCGATTCGGTTTGACAGGTAATGCGGAACCTTGGATCGGCCGATGAAAAGGCATGAGGTGGTTAGCCACAGCAGCCGGCTTTCTGATCACCCTGGCCGCCGCGCTTCAATTCCCCCGCGACCGGATCCTGCACGGTCAGAACGACTTTATCTCCTATTACGCCGGAGCCAAACTTTCCGGCACGGGCCAGTTACGGTCTGTCGAGGTTCAACGGACACTCTCCGAGCAGCAGGCCCATATCTGGATCCCAGGAGTGCTTTTCATCCGCCCTGACTACTATGCGATCCTGCTGCGTCCTCTGGCGTGGTTCCCCTACCTAACGGCATACTGGCTTTTCGAGGCGCTGAGCCTGGCTTCCCTGCTGGCTTTTCTCTGGTTGTTTCGCAGCGAGCCCAACCTGTGGATGTTCGCCCTGTGCTCCATTCCCCTGGCGGCGCTGCTCGCCAACGGCCAGGACGTCACGCTGTTGATGCTGGCCTTCGCGGGCGCGATTCTGTTGGACCGCCGAGGCATGCAGTTCGCCGCTGGTCTGCTGCTGAGTTTCTGCACCGTGAAATTCCATCTGTTCGTCTTCGTGCCGCTGGCGTTGATCGCCTATCGCAAGTGGAGAATGATCGCGGGCGCATGCGCGGGCACTGGTGCGTGTCTCTTGGCCGCAACGCTGGTGGAAGGTCCGGTTTGGGTCTCGCGCTACGTCGAATTCCTGAGGCGTCCCGAGTTGCATCCGCTACCATTCCCTGTCAACTTCCACGCCGTGGCAATCATGTTCGGATGGGGCGATGTGGGGGAGTGGATTCTCACGGGCGCCGTGACGTTGTGCCTGGGGTGGCTGGCGTGGCGGCGGATTCCTTTCGGGACGCTGGTCTCGCTGTGTCTGCTGGGAGGAATGCTGGTGGCGAAGCACCTGGGCCTGCATGATTATGCTCTGGTCCTGGTTTTTTGCGCGTTGTCGGAGGGAGTCGTAAAACAGGGGTTCTATTGGCTGGCGACTCCGCCGGTTTACATCTGTATGCTTTTGCCGGACCCGTGGAGCGTGCTGGGGATCGGGTTTGTGTTAGTGATATTCGTGCTGCCGTTTTTGGAATTGCATCGCGAAAGTTTGATGCATTTCCGTGGGGTCCGGCGATTGAAGGAAGCCTAACCCTTTAAAATGGACACATGCGCATCGTCTCGCTGCTGGCCAGCGGCACTGAAATCGTCTGCGCGCTGGGCGCCGGGGCGACGCTGGTCGGGAGGTCGCATGAATGCGACAATCCGGCTTGGGTCAAAAGCCTTCCCAGTTTGAGTGAGCCGGCCTTCGATGTCACGACTTCAAGCCTCGCCATCGACACCGAAGTCCGCCGCCGGGTCCGCGCAGGCGAGCCTCTCTATATCATCCACAGCGAGCGGATCCAAGACCTGCAACCCGACCTGATCCTCACCCAGGCTCATTGCGATGTTTGCGCGATCACTCCTTCGGACGTCGAAAAGACAACTGCTGGGATGATTCCGCAACTCGTGCTTTCCGCTTTCAGCCTCGACGACATCTTCGGCAGCATTCGACGCGTCGGTAGAGCGCTGCGCCTGGAGCAGGAGGCGGCCGCGCTGGTCGAGCGTGAACAGCAACGCTTGGATTGCGTGAAGGAAAAAACGAAGCATCTTCGCCGGCCTTCCTTAGCGATGCTCGAATGGACAGAACCGCTTTTCGCCATGGGGAACTGGGGGCCGGAGCTGGTGGAATACGCGAACGCCGAGCTGCTCACCGGACACAAAGGCGAATACTCGGCCGCGATCGCCGGCGAGGAGTTGTGCCGGCTGGACCCGGAATACATCATTGTGGCCCCGTGCGGATTTAACCTCGATCGGACACTGCGGGAGCAGCCGGTTTTGGAATCGTACTCGTGGTGGAACCGGCTCCAGGCTGTCCGCAACGGAACGGTATTTTTCGCCGACGGAAATCTGTACTTCAACCGCTCCGGCATGACCATCTCGCGAACTGCTGAGATCATCGCAGAAATTGTCCACGGCGTGTCGTTTGGGTCGGCCTTCAGCGGGGAGGAGTGGCGACCGGCTATGGCGGTACAACAGCCGTGAAGAAGGTGCTGCTTTCCTGGTCGAGCGGCAAAGACAGTGCGTGGGCTCTTCATCTTCTGCGCCAGAGCCCGGATGTGGAAGTGGCCGCGCTGCTGACGACGTTCAATCAGACGGCGGATCGGGTTGCGATGCACGCGGTGCGGCGTGAATTGACTCTCGCACAGGCCGAGCGCATCGGACTGCCGCTATGGGCTGTCGATCTTCCCTGGCCGTGCTCCAATGCGGAATACGAAACGAGAATGCAAGCCGCCTGCGACCGCGCGATCGCCGAGCAGTTCCAGGCTGTCGCCTTTGGCGATCTGTTCCTCGAAGACGTGCGCGGCTATCGCGTTCGTCAACTGGCGCAGACTGGCCTGGAGCCCTTGTTCCCGGTCTGGAAGATCCCTACCGCGGAACTTGCCAGAGAAATGATCGCGCAAGGAGTGAAGGCGAAGCTCACGTGTATCGATCCATCGAAATTAGACAAATCGTTTGCGGGCCGCGAGTACGATGCTGCGCTGCTTGAGGACCTGCCTCCGGGGGTTGATCCGTGCGGGGAGAACGGTGAGTTCCATACGTTTGTGTACGCGTCGCCGGTGTTCTCGTCACCGATCGAAATAAGAATCGGTGAGATCGTAGAGCGCGATGGTTTTGTGTTCGCCGACGTGCTGCCCGCCTCTTAGAACCAGGCGGTGATTACTTTGTTGGCAATCAGGGCCGCTGCGTAGGCGAAGGCGGTCATGTAGACGAATTGGATGATTGGCCACTTCAGGCCGCCGGTTTCGCGGCGCACTACGGCAATGGTCGACATGCATTGCATGGCGAAGGCGAAGAAGAATAACAAAGCTACCGCGCCTCCTAGTGTCAGGTCCTGGCGCAGGGCTGCCTGCAGGCCTACGGATTCTGAGGTGCCTTCGATGCCGTAGATGGTCCCTAGAGTGGAGACAATTACTTCTCTCGCGGCGAAAGAGGAGACCAGGCCGATGCCGATTTTCCAATTGAAGCCCAGAGGACGAAGGACGGGCTCGATGAAGTGGCCGACGTCGCCCGCGAAGCTTTGCGCGATTTCGGGGGCTTTGCCGCCGTGCATGGGGACGTGAGCCAGCACCCAGAGGATCACTGCGACGGCAAGAATCACGGTGCCGGCGCGGCGCAGGAAGACTTTGGAACGGTCGAGCAGCCGTAGGCCCAGCGAACGTAGAGTGGGCCAGCGGTAGGGGGGCATTTCCAGCAGGAAGGTGGATTTGCCGCTCTTCAAGACGGTCGACTTGAGCAGGCGGGCGGTGATTACCGCGGCCAGGAACCCGGCGATGTAAAGACCAAGCAGAACGGCTGCGCGGAGGCCGAAGAACGCTCCCAGGATTTGCTTGTTCGGAATGAAGGCTCCGATCAGCAGAGTGTACACGGGCAGGCGCGCGGAACAGGTCATGAACGGCGCGATCAGGATGGTGGCGATGCGGTCGCGCTTGTTCTCGATGGTGCGGGTGGCCATGATGGCGGGCACCGCGCAGGCATAGGCGGAGAGCAGCGGAATGAAGCTTTTTCCCTGGAGGCCGAATTTAGCCATGGTGCGGTCGGCGATCAGGGCGGCGCGGGCGAGATAGCCTGAATCTTCCAGCACGCCGATGAACAGGAACAGCAGCCAGATCTGGGGCAGGAAAACGATGACCGATCCGACGCCGCTCCAGACGCCATCGACGACCAGGGATCGCAAGGCTTCATTGGGAATCATGCTGCCGACCCAATGGCCTGACATTTGGATCAGCGCCTGCAGACCGTCCATCAGGGGGCGGGCTCCTGAAAAGATGGTCTGAAAGACTGCGGCGACGACGACGGCAAAGATGGCGGGACCTGCGAAGGGGTGAAGGAAGACTTTGTCGAGGCGGCGGGTCCATTCGGGAGGGGCGGGCGCGCGGTATTTCGAATTATTGCCGACCTGGGTGGCCCAGGCTCGGCACTGCGGAATGTTCTGAATTACCGGAAGCTGCATCAGCGCGGGGGCGTGGGATGTCGGCGGTGGCTCCGTCGAGGAATTTGAAAATCTTTTCCAGGCCCTCGCCACGAGCGGCGCTGATTAACGCTACGGGCGAGCCGAGCTGAAGGGCGAGCTGTTCTACGTCGGCGGTTCCGCCGCGGCTGCGCAGGTCGTCGGCCATGTTCAAAGCGATCATGGTGGGGACGCCGAGGCTTAGAATTGGGGCGGCCAGCACAAGGTGGCGGCCCAGATTGGTGGAATCGAGAATCAGGAGAACGGCGTCGGGGCGAGGAATGCCGGGCATTTCGCCGGAGAGCACATCGTGGGTGACGCGCTCATCTTCGGTGCGGGGCTCCAGGCTGTAGATTCCGGGGAGGTCGACCAGGGACACTTCGCGACCGGAAGGGAGCTTGGCTTTACCCAGGTGATGTTCGACGGTGACGCCGGGGAAGTTCGCGACCTTCTGACGGAGGCCGGTGAGGCGATTAAACAGGGTGGATTTGCCGGAGTTGGGCGGGCCTACAATCGCTACGACGCGCTGCTTCGTTCCGGCGGTTGGCGGCGGCAGAACGGCTATGTTTCCGGGGCAATCGTGACAATCGCTCATGGACTTTACTTCCTGAGGAGAAGGCGCCTGGCTGTTTCGCGCCGCAGTGCCACTTCGGATCCGTCTACCTGAAATACTCTGTGGATCGCCGCCGGGGGCGGACTGGGCGGCTGTAACGCGATGCCCGGGGAGGAAGCCCAATTCCATTAGGCGGCGGGCTTCGTGTGGGTCCAAATCGATACTTTCGAGGATCGCCGACTCCCCGCGCTTGAGTTCCGTAAGGTTGCGGGCACGGGTCGATGCCCTATCCTTCTTGAAACTCGATTGCACTGTCAGAATAGTATCGGGCGGGATTGTCGTATAGTCAATACTTTTGAGTGTTTCCATTGCGCCAACCAGTTGCATCTGGGTTTTTCTGATTTACTATTACAGCATACACCATCTCGGACTGCTTTGGTCTTATATTTATTTTGGGCCAATCGGGATAGAGCGTGGAACGAAAGGTCGCTTTACAATCGGATATATTATCCTGTGAAACTCGCTTCCTTTATGATTCGCTGCTTCCTGGTGGCTGCGCTCGCTTTGGGGTCTACCCTAATTGCGGGTGAACAGCACAGGGGGATTACGCCGGAAGACTACTACTCCTTCGTGACCGGGGGAGATCCCCACATTTCGCCGGACGGCAAATGGGTGGCTTACACGGTTACGCGAGTGGATCAGGCGGCAAATCGCAGGATGTCGCGGATCTGGATGGTCGCCACGGATGGAACCAGGAACCCGCAGCCGATGACGGCGGAGGGAACTTCTTCAACGTCGCCGCGATGGTCGCCGGACGGGAAATATCTGGGATTTCTTTCGACGCGCGATGGCTCCAAGTCGCAGGTCTGGCTGTTGCCGATGGCGGGGGAGAAGCGTCCAGGCTGACGAGTTTGGAAGGCGGGATTTCCAATATTGAATGGTCGCCTGATTCGAGCAGGCTTCTGGGGCTGATCCGCACGGGGCCGGAGGCGAGTTCGAAGAGCGATGTGCGCCATTATTCGCATATCAAGTACAAGCTGAACGAGTCGGGTTTTCTGGACGATTTGCGGACACACATCGTCGTTGTCGAAGTGAAGACGCGGGCGGTGCACAAGATCACGTCGGGAGATGAGTGGGACGATAAAGATCCGCATTGGGCTCCGGATTCCGCGCGTATCGTGTTCGTGTCGGACAGAAGTGGCAAGGAATTCGACCTCGCCGAGAACGAAAACGTCTGGGTGATCGCGGCCGGGGGCGGAGTGGTGGAGAAGGTGACCGCGCGGCCGGGGACCTACATGAGCCCGTTATGGTCGCCGGATGGGAAGCACATCGCCTACCTGGGCGCGACGGATGCGGAAGACATCCCGCTGCTGTACGTGACGTCATGGATCGGCAAGGCTGAAGATCCCGCGGCGAGGGATCTGGATCAGCCGGTGAATGAACTCACCTGGGCGGAAGAGGGCCGGGCGCTGTATTACTATTCGCCGGTGCGGGGCGAGACGCAACTGTTTCGCTATGATTTGGCGAGCGGTCGCACGACTCCAATGACTTCGGGCGCAAGAGCGGTGAAGAGCTTCACGGTTCACGAGCCTTCGCAAACGGTGGCTTATCTGGCCAATGATTTCGAGCATCTGGACGATGTATGGGTGCGTGAAATTTCGGGAGGGCCGGAGCGGCAGTTGACGCATTTGAATGCGGACCTGTGGGCAGGGCTTCGGACAGCAAGCGTGGAGCCGATGACGTACAAGGCTCAGGATGGTTGGGAGATTCAGGGCTTTCTGGTGAAGCCTTTGGGTTGGGAACCGGGAAGAAGTACCCGATGGCGTGTGAGCATTCATGGAGGGCCTTCGGGGATGTATGGCGTGGACTGGTATCACGAATTCCAGGTCTACGCGGCGCGGGGATGGGCGGTGTTCTTTGTGAATCCTCGGGGCTCGACTGGGTATGGCCGGAAGTTTCAGAGGGGAGTCGCGCTGGAATGGGGCGGCAAGGCTTATACCGACATCATGACGGGCGTCGATGAGGTGCTGAAGCGCAATCCGTGGATCGATGCGGACCGGTTGGGCGTGACGGGAGGATCGTATGGCGGGTTTATGACCAACTGGATCGTGACGCAGACGAATCGCTTTAAAGCGGCGGTCACGCTGCGGTCGGTTTCGAATTTTGTGAGTGATGAGGGGACCAGGGATTACGCTTATTTGCACGATCGCGATTTTGGCGGCGATCTTTACCATGCGTTTGATCTGTACTGGAAATATTCGCCGGTGCGGCTGGCGGACAAGGTGAAGACGCCGACGCTGGTGCTTGCATTCGGAGAACGATCAGCGGGTCCCGATTGAGCAGGGGGAGCAGTGGTTCCGGGCGCTGCAGCATTTTGGGGTGACGTCGGAATTTGTGATTTTCCCGAGGGAGAATCATAACCTGACGCGGACGGGGGAGCCGAAGCATCTGGTGGAGAGCCTGAATTGGCAGTGCTACTGGTTCGAGCGGTTTCTGGATGGGAACTCGCTTGCTAAGCGGCCTACGGAGTAGCGAGGCCTGTCCGACTAACACTATCAAGAAAGATTCTGGCAGGTCGGGAACCTGCCCCACGATGACCCTCCCCAGGACTTGAGGGGATTGTTCGGGATCTCAGAGATCGGCCGGGTTTCGGGCTGTGATCGTGGGCGGCGCGGTGCGCGATGCGCTGCTGGGGATTCAGCCTAAGGATCTCGATATCGAGGTCTATGGGATTTCTTACGACTCGCTGGCGGCTTTCCTGTCGCGCTATGGGCGTGTCGATCTGGTGGGGAAAAGCTTTGGCGTCGTCAAACTGTCCAACGAAGTCGACTTTAGCGTGCCTCGGCGGGAGAGCAAGACCGGGGCGCATCATCGCGATTTTCAGGCTACCTTCGACCCATCGATCACGCCCCAAGAAGCTGCCAGCCGCAGGGACTTCACGATCAATGCGATGGCTTACGATCCACTCACCGAAGAGGTGGTGGATTTTTTTGGAGGCCAGGAAGATTTGAAGAATCGCGTGCTGCGGGCGACCTCGTCCGCGCTTTCGCGAAGATCCTTTGCGCGTGCTGCGAGGGATGCAGTTTGCCTGCCGGTTCGATATGCGGCTGGATGCGGAAACTGCGGCGGAGTGCAGGGGGCTGGTGAATGAGTACTCGACCATTGCGCGGGAGCGGATCGGCGAAGAATTTCGCAAGTGGGCGGAGAAGAGTTCGCGGCCGGGACGGTTGCGGGAGTATCTGAACGATTCGGGATGGATGGTCCATTTTCCGGAGTTGCAGGCGCTGGAAGGGGTCCCTCAGGATCCGGAGTGGCATCCCGAAGGCGACGTCGCTACGCACACGATGCTGGTGGTGGATCAGGCGGCGCGGGTCGCGGACGAGGCGGGGATTGAAGGGGATGAGCGGGCGGTGCTGCTGTTTGCTGCGCTGACGCACGATTTCGCCAAGGCGACCACGACGCAACTGCGTGAGCGCGATGGGCAAGATGCGGTGGACGTCGTGGGGTCATGAGGCGGCGGGGGGGCCGATGGCTCGGGCGTTTCTGGAGAGGATCGGGATCAAGAGCGCGATTGTGGATCAGGTGGTTCCGCTGGTGGAGAATCACCTGGTGCATTCGAACCTGGGCGAGGAAGTGACGCCACGCGCGGTGCGGAGGCTGGCGATGCGGCTTGCGCCGGCCAGCATTGTGCAGTTGATGAGATTGATTGAGGCGGATGCTTCGGGTCGTCCTCCGAAGCCGGGTGGGTTGCCGGAGGGGGCTCGGCGGCTGCTGGAAGCTGCGCAGGAACAGGCGGTGGAACGGAAGCCGCAGGGGAGGCTGATCCTGGGTCGTCATGTGCTGCCTTATTTTGAGGGACGGCCGGGGAAGCACATCGGCGAGGTCACCGAGGCAGCTTATGAGGCGCAGGCGGATGGGGCGTTTTCGACGGAGGACGAAGGGCTCCAGTGGTTGGAGCGGTACATGGGTTCACGGTAGCATGAGGGTTTAGAATGTCGATACGAAATTCCTAGCGATCTTGCAGAGAAGGCTGAAATCATGCGGGAGTTCCGGAAGCTTCGCGCTGCCGGACAGCCGGTTCCCGACGAGTTGTATGCGCGGTTCCTTCACGCCACCAATGATGGCTACACGACGGGTCCCGAGCCGGGCGAGCGCATTCCTGAGTTTTCACTTCCCGATCAGAACGGGCAGATGCGGAATCGGGCGAATCTGGCTGGACCCAACGGACTGTTTCTTGTTTTTCATCGCAGCGCGGATTGGTGACAGTACTGCCGCTCCCAACTGGTCGAGTTGGAACAATCGCGTGGGTTGATGGAGAAGGAAGGGGTCGGACTGGCGGCGGTCAGTTACGATTCTCAGGAGACGCTTCTCGGCTTTGCGGAGAAGTACAAGATTGGGTTTCCTCTGCTTTCCGATGTCGGCAGCGCGGTAATCCGCAGTTTTGGCATCTTCAATTTGAATATCGCTGAGGGGCTTCGGGCGCATGGAGTTCCACACCCGGTGGAATATCTGGTAGGCGCGGACGGCGTTGTGGTTCGCAAGTATTTTGTGCCCAACTACCAACATCGGGTCACGGGGGCGGCTGTGGTGCTGCGGGAATTCGGCGCGGTGGATGGCGGTGCTGCCGTGGTGACGACTGCGGAGCGGCGCGCTCACCATTGAGATTGGGCTTTCCAGTGCGAAGGCGTTTCCGGGGCAGGAATTGGGCTTCTTTGCGAAGTTCGTGGTCGAGCCTGGATGGCATGTTTATGGTACGCCGATTCCGGAGGCTTACACTGCTACGTCTGTCACGTTTGACGATCCGAAAATTATTGGTCAATCGTTCGAGCTTCCGGCGGCGGAGCCAATGGAGATCGCTGCGCTGGGAGAGACGCTTCCGGTGTATAGCGGATCGTTTCAGGGCGTCGGATCGCTGCTGCTGAAGTTTCCGCTGGAGGCTGGTACGGTGAACCTCGCGGGGAAGGTTCGGTTTCAGTTGTGCAGTGACAATGTTTGCGAGGCGCCGGAGACGGTTCCGTTCGAACTCGCGGTGGTGCTGGCGCCGTCGCTGGTGGCGAACTAACTGTTGCTGAAAAGGTTGAACCTCCGGGCCTGAAGCTGTGGGCTGGAAAAAGGGTACAGACAACGAATTTCCGCCCCCAACTATCCCTTGGGTTTCAGCAGCTTGAGATACGCGGAAATTCGAAGTCAGTCCCCATTTTCCGACTCCAGCAAATAAAAAAGGAGCGGAGGCCCTGAGGCCAGCCGCTCCTTTCTTTTGTTACTGGCTGGCTCTATCGGGCCAGCGGATCCGGCCTGACTTGGAACTTCACGATCTTGCCTTTGGTACCCTTTCCGCCTTCGATGTGCCACACGAAGTGGGTACCGTAATTGGAATAGAGCGCGCGGCCTTTCCAGCCGGCGTTCGGATCGTCAATTCGAGCGTCCATGCCGCGCGAGTAGTACCCGAGCGGATAGGGAACGCGGAAGTAGGTCCACTTATTGGTCTTCGGATCTAAAGCGATCAGCGAATCGGAATTTGAGCCTGTAGCGAAGGGTATATCTTTGCCCAGGCCTATGACATTATGCTGGTCGACCCAGTTGTAGTAATGGAAGTCGGCTGGGACGTCGGTGCCTTTCAGCTTCGGACCGGTGGTCTGATAGAGCGTCCAACCTTCCTGGCACTGGCTGCCGTCGATCTTCTGCTTGCCGCCCAGGTCCTTGCACTTGCGGACGTCGAAGCTGGCCAGATGGCTGGTGGCGGCCAGAGCCGTCCACACCACGCCGTTCGAGTCGATGTCCACGCCGCGAGGATCGTAGCCCGGCGTAGGAACCTTGAAGATTTGGGTCTTGCAGGATTCCGGAGGATTGTTGCCGCGCTGCATGCGGATCAGGTAGCCGGGGTAGACTTCCGATACGCCCCAGACCGAATCGTCCACGGGGCTGGGAATCATGGAGTACAGCGAGTAGCTGATCATCGTATCCTTGTTCGGATCGAGGACCACGGTAGTCGTCCCCTTGTCCCCCTGTTTGGCGGCGGCGCGGGCGGCTGCGGGATCGACCGCAGTGTCGGTTGAGTACAGAATGGAAACTTCACCGCCGCGCGAAGGGGGCAGGACGTTCCAGGGGCGAGTGATCTTGCCGTCGCCGTTGGTGTCGACCACCTGACCGCACCAGCCTACGGCCTTCTGCTCGTCTTTGGTCTGATCGTAAACCTTGGTGTCGATCCAGCCGACGATGGGGCCGACCAGCTCATTGAAATACAGCGTTTCGTCCGCATCGTTATCGAACTGCAGGTGGTGGGTGGCGTAGCAGGTGTCGATCAGCGTGAACTGCTTGGTCTTAGGATCGTAGTAAGACGCCTGGCGTCCGCTGCCCTTCAGCGGATACCAATCGCTGTACTTGTTGCTGCCGTCGCTGCACCATGCCGGGTCCTGATTGGCGCGAAGCTTGGAGGTCATCCACACGCGGCCCTTGCTGTCGATCATCGGATTGTGCGGATCGGCCGGGTCATACGGCGGGTTGGCCCAGAGATGCTCATTGCCCCAGAACATAGAAGGACGGTTCGGAGCGGGGAAGCGGGAGGGAACTTTATCCTTGGGGTCGCGTGTGGGGATGTCCAGCGACGTGGTCGAATTTTCGCGCTGATCCATAATGACCAACTGACCGTGACCGGCGTTCACTGCGTAGTTCGGTCCACCACCGTTGACGTTGGGATGATTCTTGTCGGTAGAGATCTGATCGTGCATGAAGGAGTGGTCGTCACCTACGTCCCAGAGGGTCGCGACGATGTTACGCTCCACGCCGGTGGGGCGGGGGGGCATGGGGGGAACTTCGCCCTTTTCGATGCGCCGGGTCCAGTCGGCGAAGGTTTTCAGGGATTCCGTCTTGCCTTGCGTGTTGAGCACCGAATACATGTTGGTGCCGCGGACACCGACGCCCAGGCGCCATTCCCAGGCTTCTTCATCGGTCTTGAGTTCGGGCTTGGCCGCGAAGACGTGCTTGGTATCGCGCGTGAGAGCATTGCCGAGTTGATGGCAGAAGTTGCAATCGGACTTCAGCGAATTGATCCACAGCTCCTGGGACTTCATGCGGTTGCCGACGCCATTGCCCGGGTCGGCTGTTGTGCCGGTGCCGGGGAACAAGCTCTTGTCCGGAGGCGCGAGCATGGAGAGCCAGTAGTCGCCGGGATAAACTTTGGCTGCTTCCTGCGGCGTCTTGGCGGTGGTGGCCTTCAACGCCAGCGGAGTGGCGGAGGGCTTCACGGTCACCGGGGTGGAATCGGTCAAGCCGTATCCTCTAACCCAGACGTTGTAGTTGGCGGTGGGCAGTTCGGGAAGCATGTAGCGGCCCTGATCGTTGGTGACAACGATCTTGATGAAACCCGTGGGAAGATCTTTGGTTTCGGCGATGACCCAGACACCGGCTTCGGGACCCTTGTCACTGGTAACCGTACCGGTGATGTAGCCGGGAGGGCTGACATAGCCTGATTTCGATTGCTGCGCGTTGGTAGGGAAGACGCCAAACCGGGCCGTTAAGGCCACGATTCCGACGAACAGCAAGGCCGCTCTTCCCTTCGAACGGATAATTTTCATAAAACTCCTCTCAAGAAAACAAACTCTGCTTGGATTGCCCTGCATGCACTCACAGTCGCAAACGCCCTGTTCAGTATAGTTGCGCTCAGCATTCTGGTGCAACATCGCCTGTGCAACACCATCTGCTATTATCTACCAACGCAAAGGGAAGATCGGCGGGGGTGTGATAAAGTGGGCAATTTCAGGAGGCTGATTTGCAGATGAAACGAGCGGGTAACCGGGGGCTGGTGTTGTTTGCCTCGGTGGCGTTCGCCACGACATTGCCGTCCAACCTCGCGGCCTTTCAGGGCACTGCGGCGAAGGCGAGCGGGGCGGCGAGCGCGGTTCCCAAACTGGGCGATTCGAAGATAAATCCCAAGGATGGGCTGAAGTATCTTTGGATTCCCGCGGGGAAATTTACGGAAGGATGCTCGCCGGGCGACAAAGACTGCTACGAAGACGAGCTTCCAGATCGCAAGATCACGCTGACCAAGGGATTCTGGCTGGGGGACACCGAGGTCACACAGGCGGCCTACCAGAAAATCATGCATAGGAATCCCAGTTGGTTCAAGGGGCCGACCCTCCCCGCGGAAGAAATGACCTGGGATGACGCGGATGCCTACTGCCGCGCGATCGGCGGTCGACTGCCGAGCGAGGCTGAATGGGAATATGCGGCGCGTGCGGGAACTACGGGGCCTCTGTATGGGGACCTGGACAAAATCGCGTGGTATTACGGCAATGCCGGGCTGAAGTCGCATCCGGTGGGGCTGAAGGAGCCTAACGCGTTTGGTCTGCACGATATGTTGGGCAATGTGCTGGAGTGGACCTACACTTGGTACACCGTGCAGTTGTCGCAGGAAACCACGGATCCTCAGGGGCCGCGGGACGCGGAGTTCAAGGCGCTGAAGGGCGGCAGTTGGTGGGACTATCCGCCGCTGGTACGGTCGTCGTTCCGGAGCCGGATTGAGCCGGAGCATACGGATCGGAATATTGGGTTCCGGTGTGTTTCGCGGTAAACGGCGTTATTAAAAGATCAGCTTTAAAGCGAGCTGCAACTGGCGTGAGTCTTGCGCGCTGGAAATTTTGCCGAAGTTCGCGGTAAAGGCGGTCCGATTCGGGATATTGAAATTCGGGTGGTTCAACAGGTTGTAGGCTTCGGCACGGAACTGGAGTCTAGCTCTCTCAGCGAGCGGGACCTCCTTTTGCAAGGAGAGATCGAGTTCTTCTAAGCCGGGTCCGATGACCGCATTCCGCGGCGCATTTCCGAAGGTGTACAGCGCGGGCAAAGAGAAGACCGATGTGTTGAACCACTGATTCGGCGACTGCGGACCGGAGTTGGGATTGCCCAAAATGTTGGGACGCTGCGCGGGGCCTGAGCCGATGTTGGCCTGATCGCTGGCGATGTTCACGGTGAAGGGCGCTCCGGTTTGCGCGGTGAAATTTCCGCCTGCTTGCCAATTCGCGAAGGCGGCGCGCACCCAGGGGGTACGAATTCCCATCGGGACCTGATACACGAAGCTGAGCACCAGGCGGTGCCGGTGATCGAAACTCGAACTGGCTTTTTCGGCAGCCATGTTGTAGACGTTCTGCGGCAGATTGGTTTCGTTCAGCGTGGTGCCGGGGTCGGAGGCGTCGTCGATGGAGTGCGACCAGGTGTAGTTCAGGTCGTAGGTGAGGCCCTTGGCGAAGCGGCGTTTCAAACTGAAGGTGGCCGCATCGTAGAACGCGTAGCCGTCAAAGCGGACGGTATTAAATTGGCTGAGCTGCGGGATGGGGCGGCGCGGCCGCGATGGTTCCGGGTCCTGGAAGAGGGACGTTGAGGACCGTGGAGCTATCGGCGTGAACGGTGTGTGAACCGATGTAGGCCGCGGTGAAGCTGGTGCTGTTGGTGATCTCCCGCTCCACGCTGAAATTCCATACTTCGTTGTATTCTATCTGGAACTTATGGTTCACCTCGTTGCCCCCGACGGTGCCGAGGCTAGTGGCGGTGAGCGCATTGCCCGTGGTGAACGTCGGCGAGATCGCGGTGGTGCTGGTGGAGACCGTCTTGGTTACAAAGAACGGAAGATTCTGCGCGAGGTTGGTGATGATGCTGTAGGCAGCCTGGTTGGGGTAGATTCCGTAGCCGCCCCGAATGATGGTCTTCATGTTATTGGGCAGATTCCAGGCGAACCCGGCTCGGGGCGCTAGGCGCAAAGACCGGGGGGTGAGCAGACTGTTGTTCCAGCCGGCGGCGGCAGAGGTCACGTAAGAGATTGGGATCAACGGCAGCAGGGCGCTGGCGGATGGCGTTGATGTTCCCGGAGCCATCGCTGGCGATGACGAATCGCCCGCCGGGGACCGACGTGTCGATGGCCGAGAACTGATTCGCGGAGTCGGTCATGTTCTGGTTGTATTCGTAGCGCAGGCCGACATCGATTTTGAAATTGGGAGTAATCTGCCAATCGTCCTGCGCGTAGAAGTGGGCCCAGTTGGTGTTGCTATCCACGGCGGCGCGGCCGAGGCCCGCCTGCGCGGTTGTGGGGTAGCCCAGAAGGAAGTCGGCGAACGCGTTGCCATCGGCGAGGCCCACGGCGGAAGAGGTCCAGTGAGGCGTGTATGAAAAGATGCCACGCGCGCCATTGGGGTTGACCGCCTGCAGGTCATAGTGCATAAAATACGCGCCGAATTTGAGCGTGTGCCTGCCCTTGTGGAACGTCGCGTTGTCATAGAATTCGAAGTCGCGATTGTTGCGGAACGTGAACAGGGCGGGGTCGCCCATGGTGGTGAACTGGCCGCCGAAGGATGCCTGAGGGAAGCCCATGTCCTGAAGATTGGTGGTGACGCCTTGCAGGCCGGTCAGGCTCGCGAAAGGATTTCCCGCGTTGGGGCTTTGTTGGCCTCCAACGACGGTGAGGTAACCGAAGCGGGCTTCGTTTAACAATTGGGGACTGAAGACGTGGGTCCAGCCGGCGGCGCCGTTGATGGAATGAGTGCTGAGATCGCGGCCGAAGCCGGGCAACAGGCTTTCCTGCAAAACGCCGGAACCAAACGGGTCGGATTCGCGGGCATCGAAAACGGAGGCGCGAAGGTAGACGTTGTCGTTGTCGGTGAAGCGATGGTCGAGGCGCCCGCTGCCCTGGTTGGTGTTGATCGCCTGGGTTTGCGTCGACAGGAGATTCTGGGCGATGCCGGGAAGGTTCGGCAACGGGACCGATGCAAGCAGGCCGGTAGCGACGGGATTCAACGCATAAGGAATCCGGTTGCCGGGGAAGGGCTGACGCTGACCGCTGGCGTTCACGGAGTTGGGATCGTAGATCGTGGGCAGACCGGCGAAATTCCCGGCGCGCATGGCCGTTGTAGGAACGGAGAAGGTTTGCGTGAGAGACTTGCGCACTCGCTGGCCTTCGTAGTTGACGAAGAAGAAGGTCCGGTTTTTGAGAACTGGTCCGCCAAGGCTTCCGCCGAATTGGTTCTGATGGAAGGGCGGGATTCGCGCGGTGGCGGAATCGAAGTAATTCTTGGCGTCGAAGACGTCGTTGCGGACGAATTCCAGAAGGTCGCCGTGAAACTGATTGTTTCCGGAGCGGGATACAACGTTAATCACGGCGCCGGATTTACCGCCGAATTCCGGGGCGTAGGAGGTCTTCTGAATATTGAATTCGTCGATGGCGTCGATCGAAGGGGAGATCACCATGTTGTTGAAATGCTCGTCGGTCACGGTGACGCCGTCGACCAGATACAGGTTGTGTCCGCTGCGCTGGCCCAGCACATTTACCAGCGTGCCCGCTTGTTGAAGAGCGTCGCCGCGGGTACCGCCGGGAGGGCGCACGACGCCCGTGCTCAACATCGCAAGGTCCAGAAATTGACGGCCAATTAAAGGCAAGGCGAGCAACTGGCGGCGCAGGACGACGTCGTTAATTTCGGCGGACTCGAGTTGCGCTCCACCCGCGTCGGCCACTACGGTCAGAAGCTCGGTTGAATCGCCGAGTTGTAGCGTAAAGTCGTAGCGGAAATCTTCACCTACGTGGAGGTCGAAGGAAGGAAGCACCGACTGCTTAAAATTTCGGGCGCTGGCGGTGATTGAATAGGATCCAATGGCGAGCCCCGGCAGAAGATATTGACCTGCGCTGTTAGAAGTGGTGGTGAATCTCAGACCGGTGGCGGACTGTTCGGCTGTGATGGTGGCGCCAGGGAGTGCGGCTCCGGACGGGTCCTTCACGGTGCCGGTGATTTCGCCGGTGTTCATTTGTCCCCAGGCGAAGGATGCGGATAGTAATAGGATGAGGCCTTCAGCCAATTTTAAGAAAGTCTGCACGCAGAATAAGTCTATCGCGTCCGGCAGGGGCTCGAAAATAGGGAATTCGGCCACTGGAGGACTTGCGCGAATGGCGATATAGTAATGCCTATGCTTTCTCGACGAACTGTTCTTCTTGCTCCTTTGGCGGCGCAGGCGGTGATGCCGTTGTCGGCTGCCGCGGGCAAGATGTCTCTATGTATGCATCAGGGTACTTCGCGGGCGGCGGGCTATCGCAAATCGCTGGAAGGCTGGGCCAAAGCGGGGATCAAGAACGTCGAATTATCGGATACACTGCTGGAGGCTTTTCTCAAAACGGATACTTTGGATGCCGCGGGCAAGGTGTTCAAGGATCTGGGCATGACGGCGGTTTCGAGTCAGGCAGTGCTGCCCGATGTGTGGATTCCCGGGCCGGCGCGGGCGGCGTCACTCGACACGTTCAAGAAACGCTGCGAGCAGTTTTCCACCATGGGCTTGAAGAAGATTTATTGCCCTTCGGTCACGAATCGGAAGGTGACCATGGAAGACTACAAGGCCACTCCGGATTGCATTCGCGAAGCTGGGGAGATCGCCAAGCAGTTCGATATGACGGCGATGATTGAGTTCGCTCGCACCTCGACCCACTTGGCTACGCTGACGTCGTCGCTCAAGATGATTCGGGAAGCGAACCATCCCAATGTCAAGCCGATGATGGATTTCTTCCATTTCTGGTCAGGCTTGAGCAAGTTTGAAGATCTGGACCTGTTCCAACATGGCGAACTGGTACACGCGCATTTTCAGGATGTCGCGGATGTGCCCAAAGAGTTGTACGACAACAATTCGCGATTGATTCCGGGCGATGGAATTGCTCCGCTCGGCAAGATTCTGAAGAAGCTTTCGGAAAAGGGCTATATGGGGGCCCTTTCGGTGGAGTTATTCCTGAACGACCTGGTCAATGGCGATCCCTATGAAGTCGCGAAACAGATCAAAGAGAAGTGCGACGCGGTAATGCATCAGGCGAAGGTGGCCTAAATGATGAAACAATTTTGCGCGGCGATGTTGCTGGCCGGATCGGCTCTGCTGGCGCAGCGGCCTTCCAATCCCGATCTGCTGATTCCAGAGACTACGACAGACCTGGACTATGCGGTGACAGCCAATCCGCTGATGCTTCCCGATGGCACCACCATGGGGGCGCCGGCCGCCACGGCTTTCGACTCCAAGGGCCATTTGTGGGTGCTGAATCGCGGGCCTGTGGCACTGATGGAATTCGAGCCGAACGGAAAGTTCATTCGCTCCTTTGGGGACGGCCTGTTCCGTCGAACGCATGGCTTGCGGATCGACCGCGACGACAATCTTTGGGTGACGGACGTGGGCGCGCACATTGTGGTGAAGCTTAATCCGCAAGGTCAGGTTCTGCTGACGTTGGGGACCAAGGGCCAGGCCGGAGTGTGGGATGAAGCGTCGCAAATGAGGCTCTTCAATGAACCTAATGACGTGATTGTCGGCCGCAATGGCGACGTTTTTGTGGTGCAGGGGCATACCGCGGGCAAGGGCGATCCTCGCGTGTTGAAGTTCGATAAGGATGGTAAATTTCTGACGTCGTGGGGCGGGCAGGGAACCCAGCCTGGCAAGTTCACCGTGGCGCATGGAATCGCGATCGACGCCAAAGGGCTGCTGTGGGTGACAGATCGCGAGAACCAACGCATCCAGGTTTTCGACCAGGACGGCAAGTTTATCCGCGAGCTGAAATACAAGGGTCTGCCTTGCAGCATCGCTATCGGTAAGCAGAACGTTTACATGGTGAACGGGTTTGCAGGGCAGCTGCTAAAGCTGGATCTGGACGGAAAGGTTGTGGCGGCCATGGGCAAGCCGGGCAAGGGCGTTGGGGAATTTGGAGAGGCGCATGCGGTGACCCTCAGTCCCAACGATGAGGTTTACGTCGCCGACACAGTGAACAGTTCGTTGCAGAAGTTCGTCAAGAAGTAGTAGAGCCCGCGTCTTCCGGCTTAATTACCAGCGCACAACGGACGCTTCGGCGTCCTGTGCGCTGGGGGCTGGCTGGACCGATAGAATAGTGTCTATGCGTGTTGCGGCGGTTTTTGCGTTCGCCTTTACTTGCTCCAGCTCTGTTTTGTTGGCCCAGAAGCATCCTTTTGACGTGGATGCCCTGCTGGCGATTTCGCGTATCGGCGAACCGGCTCTTTCTCCCGATGGCCGGACCATCGCATTCACGGTTCAGACCGTCGACCTCGATAAAAACACCAAGCCGCAGCAGATTTATACCGTCGCGCTTGGGGGCGGCGTTCCGAAACAGATTACGCAAGACGGAACCGATAACGAGCGGCCGAAGTGGTCGCCTGACTCGCGGCAGATTTTTTATACGTCCAATCGCGATGGCTCCAAGCAGATTTGGGTGATGGACCCGGACGGGTCGCATTCGCGCCAGATTACCCATTTCTCCACCGAGGCAACTGGCCAGGTTGTTTCCGCCGACGGCAAGAAGCTGGTGTTTGTCTCCGAGATTTATCCCGAGTGCGGTTCCGATGATTCCTGCAATAAACGGATGCTGGATGACGAGACGAAGAACAAGCTGAAAGCTCGGGTCTACACCAGCCTCCTCTATCGTCATTGGAACGAATGGAAGGGCAAGCGGAGGCAGCACATCTTTTCGATCGACGCGGATGGGACGGGCCCGAAAGATTTGACGCCGGGTACGCACGAGGCTCCGCCGTTTTCGCTGGAGGGCGCGGAGGACTATACAATTTCTCCGGATTCCACCGAGGTCGCGTTCACGATGAATGTCGACGCGGATCAGGCGCTGAGCACCAACTCCGACATTTACACCGTGCCGATCTCGGGGGGCGAGCCGAAGAAGATCACGGTCGGGTTGGGCGCGGATAATCAACCTTCCTATTCGCCCGACGGCAAGCTGCTGGCATTTCTTTCGCAACAGAGGGCGGGTTATGAAAGCGATCGCTGGCGGCTGATGGTGCTGGATCGCGCGACGGGACGAACGGTGAATCTTACCGAAGGGCTGGATCGTTGGGTGGGGACGTTCACCTGGTCGCCCGATTCGACGCGGTTGTTTTATACGGTAGAAGATCGCGGACGGACGGGTCTGCAGATGATCGCATCGTCGGGCGGAGGGTCGCGAAATATCATCTCTGGCTCGTCGACCTTGAGCGATGTGCAATTGACCTCCGACGGCAAGACGATGATCTATCTGGAGCAGAGCGGGTCGCGCCCGAATGAGTTGTTTCGGGTGAGTTCCAGCGGGGGCGCGCCAACGGCTCTTACGCATATTAATGACAGTCTGCTTTCGGGCTACCAGTTGACGCCGCTGGAGGAACTGTCGGTGGAGAGTCTGGATAAAACGCGCATCAGTGCTTTCGTAGTGAAGCCGCCGGATTTTACGGATACAAAGAAGTACCCTGTTCTGTTTCTGATTCATGGCGGCCCGCAGGGATCGTGGGGTGAGAGCTGGAGCTATCGGTGGAACGCCCAGGTGTTTGCGGGCGCGGGCTACCTGGTGGTGATGCCGAATCCTCGCGGATCGACCGGCTATGGGCAGAAATTCATAGACGACATCAATAGCGATTGGGGCGGCAAGCCCTACGATGACATCATGGCAGTGGTGGACCACGTAGCCGGGTTGAAATATGCCGATCCGGATCGCATGGCGGCGGGCGGGGGATCGTATGGCGGATACATGGCTGACTGGCTGCTGGGCCACACCAACCGGTTCAAGGCGATTGTGTCGCACGATGGCGTGTTCGATTTGCGCAGCATGGCGGGGGAGACCGAAGAGCTATGGTTTCCTCAGTGGGAATTTCATTCCATGCCGTGGGACAATCCCGATCTTTATGCCAAGTTGTCACCGAGCTTTTATGTGAAGGACTTCAAGACTCCCACGCTGGTGTTTCACGGCGAGTTGGATTATAGGGTCCCGGTCGGGCAAGGCCTGCAGCTTTTCACCGCGCTTCAAATGCAGAAGGTGCCTTCGAAAATGGTGGTGTTTCCAGACGAGGGACACTGGGTTCTTAAGCCCCAAAACAGCGTGCTTTGGTATTCGCAATTTCTGGAATGGGTTGGCGAGTGGACCAAGAAGCAGTAGCGCGGGCGTGCGCGGCTTGTACTCTTCTAATTCTCCTGACTGGCTGTTCTACTCAGGAAGCCAAGCTTCGTAAAACGCTTTCGACGCAGATTACCGGGGTGGTCCAGTTGCCGCCGGGCGTTACCGAGATTACTTCGGAGCTGACTCTGGCTCCGGGGGCACACGATCTGGAAATCGTGGGCTCGGGCAGCATACTCAAGGCGGACGAGACGTTTCGGGGCCGGGCAGTGATTGTTGCCGAGGACGTCCAGCGGATTCACTTTAGGGATTTTTCGCTGGACGGGAATCGGTCGGTGCTGCAAAAGCCGCTGGACATGGCGCCGCCCGAAAATGCGTTTCGGAATTACTACGCAAGCAATGGCATCCTGGCCGACCGCGTGGAAGGCATCGAAATTTCGAAAGTGCGGCTTTCCAACGTGGTGGGTTTTCCGATTCTGGTGAGCCGATCTTCGAAGGTACGGATTCACGATATTTTGGTTGAAGATTCCGGCTCGCTCAATCTGAAGAAGCGGAACAATCTGTCGGGTGGCGTGCTGATCGAAGAAGGCACTTCGGACTTTGAGGTGCGGGATTCCACCTTCCGGCGCATCCTGGGCAACGGCTTGTGGACGCACTCGCTGGCCACTTCGCTCCGGCTTAAGGACGGATTGTTTACCAGAAATCATTTCGATACCATCGCGCGCGACGCGATTGAGATTGGCCACGCCACACGGGTGAAAGTGGATTCCAACACGGGGCAATCGATCGGATATCCGGTAGATGCGGTGGACGTCGAAAACGGAGGCACGCCGGTGGGGATCGACACAGCAGGCAACGTGGACCAGAGCGAATATACCCGTAATAGTTTTGATGAGATCAACGGGAAGTGCTTCGACCTGGATGGCTTTCACGACGGGCGCGTGACTGATAACCGCTGCTTCAACCGGAAACTACCTGTGGATTACGTGTTCGGGCATTTCGGGATCGTGATGAATAACACCGATCCTCAGGTGCGGGCGGAGAATGTTCTAATTCAGGGCAACGTGATTGACGGAACCAAGTACGGCGCACTGTTTCTGATGGGCAGGGGCCACCGGATTCTGGACAATCAGTTTTTCCATATCAACAAGGCCGAATGCAACGAAAACAAACAATTCCTGTGCATCTACAAGAATGACGAACCCAACATGCTGGATGCGGGGATCTATCTGGGTACAGGTGTTGCGCGACGGGAGAAAACCGTAGGTAACGTGATTCGAGGAAACACGATTTCCGGACACAAAATGAAGACGCGATGCATCACGGCGGGCCCGGGCGTCTCCCTGGCCGCGAACAAAGTGTCGGGAAATGTTTGCTCCGACTATGCGATGGAAAATCTCGGCGCCCGGCCTTAGCATGCGCCCTTACAGTATCCTGAAAGTTTCATATGGCCCTTGAGTTTCGTGACGTGAATGCGGCGCCTCTGGTGGGATTCCGGGCGATGGCGCCGGCGGGCGTAATCATTGGAGTGATCGGCGACAAGGGTTCCGGAGTCACGGAATTGCTCAAGCTGGCCGGCGGGCTCGCGCAACCCACTGATGGCGAGGTGATTGGAGATGCCGAGCGGCGGTATGTCGCGCTGGGCGAGCTTTTAAATCTGGCTCCCGCCAGCGTGGTAGCGCTGGATCAGGCGCTGGCCACGCAGGATGCCCTGGTTCGTGCGCGTACGCTCACAGGTCTGGACCGGCTGCGCCGCAACGGGTCGACGATTCTGTTGTCGTCGCATGAGTACGGACTGCTGGAAACCCTCTGCGACGAAGTGTGGTGGCTGCATGACGGGCAACTGGCGGCCAAAGGAGATCCGAAGGAGACGCTCCAGAAATACCGCAGGCATGTGGCCGAGGCGATTCGCAGTTGGGGCGATACAATTTCGCCGCGCATTGCTCCTTCCTTCCGGCATGGAAATGGCCATGCGGAAGTGATCGGCCTGGAAAGCCGCGGTGCGGGCGGGCCGACCATCGTGTGGAAAAGCGGCGAGATGGCGACGGTGCGGGCAACGGTGCGGTTTCATGAGGCCGTGGCGGAACCCGTATTGGGCCTGATGATCCGCACGCAAATCGGATTCGAAGTGTATGGGACCAATACAGACCTGGAGTGCGTGAAGATCGGCCCCTGCCAGGCCGGGGACACGGTCGACGTGACTTTTGCGTTCTTGTGCGATCTTTGTCCGGGGGCGTACACGCTCACTGTGGCGTCGCACGATCCCGACGGCACCGCGCATGACTGGCTGGATGATGCGATTGCGATCACGGTGACCGATGAGCGCTATACGGCCGGGGTCGCGAATCTGCACGCCAAGGTTACGGCGGAGAAGCAGGTCGCAACGGCGGACGCGCTGAAGTAGGCGCGGCAGATTTCCGACCTGCGGGTCACAAGAATGAGATTATGGCAGGTCGGGAACCTGCCCCACTAGCTCCAGTCGGTCGCGAGGCGCACGAAACTTCTGACTCCGACTCCTGTGGGCCCTTTCGCCATGTAGGGTTTCGCGTCGTCATTCCAGGCGGTCCCGGCGATATCTAGATGAACCCAGGGTGTATCGCCTACGAACTCGCGCAGGAACCATGCGGCGCTGATGGAGCCCCCGGCGCGGCCGCCGATATTGCCCAGGTCCGCAAAAGAGTTCTGCAACAATTCTTTGTATTCGTCGTCCAGAGGCATCTGCCACATCTTTTCGGCTTCGGCCTTGCCTGCCGCCATCACCTTTGAAAGCATGGCATCGTTGTTGGTGAAGACGCCGATGTTGACGTGGCCCAGTGCCACCACGATGGCTCCGGTCAGCGTCGCCGCATCCACAAGGTGAGTGCAGCCAAGGCGCTGCGCGTAGGTCAAGGCGTCCACCAGGATCAGCCTGCCCTCGGCGTCAGTGTTCAGCACTTCGATGGTTTTACCGGCGAGCGACTTCACAATGTCGCCAGGCCGCTGCGCGCGGCTGCCCACCATGTTTTCAACCGCCGGAATCAAGGCGGTAACGCGTACAAGAGGTTTCAATTGCGCAATTGCTCTCATGGCGCCCAGCATTGCGGCGCCTCCGGCCATGTCGTACTTCATCTTCTCCATGCCGTCGGCGGGCTTGATGGAAACGCCGCCGGTATCGAAGGTGACGCCCTTGCCGACCAGACCCAGATGGTCGGCGGAGGGCGTCGAGGGGGTGTAGCGGAGGATGATCAGCGCGGGCGGCTCGGCACTGCCCTGCGCCACGCCCAAGAGAGAACCCATACCCAACTGGCGCATGCGGTCCTGATCGAGCACTTCGCATTCCAGGCCGAATTCGTCCGACATGGCGACAGCTCGTTGGGCGAGCACAGCGGGGGGCAGCAGGTTGGCGGGCTGGTTCACGAGCTCACGGGTGAAATTCTGCGCCTCGGCAATAATCCGGCCCCGCTCAAAGGCGCGCACGGTATCGGCATTTTCAGATGTGACGGCGTAAAATTCGGCAAGGGGCTTGGCCTCTGTGGAGGGCTTGTTCTGGTCGGGTTCGAAATTCCCCAGGATCGCGCCTTCCACGGCCGCTTCCACATCGTTGTCGGCAAGCCACCAGGCCAGTTTCTTCACGCCTTTCTGCTTCAGCGAACGAACCGTAGAACTAACCGCTTTACGCAGCGCGCCGGAGCTGAACTTTTCTTTCTTTCCGCCCCCCACTGCGATCAAGCGGCTTGCCGTTAGGCCCGGAGGCTGGTGCCGCACTAACAATTCGCCTGACTTGCCGGTGAATTCGCCGGATCCTTTGAGCTCGTCCAGCCAAGCTTGGAAGGCAGACATTTCTGGGGGTGCAGCTTGATCCTCGAACAACACGACGGCAATCGCGTCGGCTTCCACCTGGTGGAAAGGCTGGTAGATGAGTTTGGTTTCCATGATTCGTATTTGTCTATCGTAAGGGTTTTATCAACGGGGTTCTATTGGCGGCGATTGAGGCCAGCCCGGGCTTCGGCGTCCATCTCGCGTTCCCGTTCGCTCTCGCGTTTGTCGTGCAGCTTCTTGCCGCGCCCGACAGCTAGTTCGACTTTGATCCGGCCATTTTTAAGGTAGAGCTTGGTGGGGACCACGGTCAGTCCGCGTTCCCGGGTGGTGTGCTGCAGTTTCAGAATCTCGGCCCGATGCAGAAGAAGTTTCCGCCGTCGCACAGGCTCGTGATTCATGATGTTGCCATGCGAGTACTTGCTGATGTTGGCGTTCACCAGCCAAGCCTCATTTTCCGAGACCTCGCCAAAGGCGTCCTTAATCTGGATTTTGCCGTCCCGGGCGGCCTTTACTTCGGTTCCTGTGAGGACCAGACCGGCCTCGATTCGGTCGGAAAGATAGTATTCGTGGCCGGCCGACCGGTTCTCGCTTAAGATCTTGATACTGGTGTCGGATTTCCTATCCACTTTTTAATATCCACGCGTGGAACCCTCACAGCGTCAATCACTTGTGTGGGGCTCCTCCGGTCGCCTTTAGTGTACCACGGGGCTCCCGCAAATCTCCGGTAAGGTAATGATGTACAAACACTTACGTGCTTTTGTAATAATCCTGACACTATGCGCCTGCGTGGTTCCCCAGGCCGTCGCCAAGAAGCAGAGCGCCGAAAAGTGGTTCAATTTGGGCAAGGCGGCCGAGTTGAAAGGGGATTGGGATCTGGCCCTGGAATACTACGTCAAGGCTGATGAAGCCAGCCCCCAAAATTCGGGCTACATGATCGCCATGGACCGGGCCCGGTTTGAGTCCGGCCAGAAACATGTGAACAAGGGACAGGAACTGCGGCGGGAAGGCAAACTCCAGGAAGCCCTTCAGGAGTTTCAGAAGGCCATTGTGATCAGTCCCGGGTCAGCCATCGCGATTCAGGAGATGAAGCGGACAGAAGAGATCCTGAGAAGTCCCTCCAACAATCCCGCGGATAGCGGTTTGACGGCAGCCGAGCGGATACGCAAAGAAGAAGATGCGCGGGTTGATTCCATTCTGGGTCCTCCCGAGTTGAAGCCCGTGATCCGTCAACTGCAGCCATTCAAAATGAACAACCAACAGCCGCGCGTCCTGTTTGAAACCGTGGGAAAGCTTGCCGGGATTAACGTGGTGTTCGACTCGCAATACGCACCCCCCTCCCGCGGCTTCACCGTGGAACTGGGAAGTTCAAGCGTGGAGCAGGCGTTCGATTATCTGGCTGTGTTGACTCATACCTTTTGGAAACCAATCTCCTCGACGTCCATTTTCGTGACCGAGGATAACGTCACCAAGCGGCGCGATTATGAAGACGAAGTGGTGAAGGTCTTCTACGTTACCAACGCAACTTCGGTGCAGGAGTTTCAGGAAATCGCTACTGCAATCCGAACCGTGGCGGAAATCCGGCGCGTGTTCACCTACAACGCGCAAAAGGCAATGGTGGTCCGCGGCACAGTGGATCAAGTGGCCCTGGCCGAAAAGCTGATTCACGATCTGGACAAGCCCAAGGCCGAGGTAGTGATCGACGTGATCGTGATGGAAACCAACAGCACGCGCACGAAGGACCTGGCGGCCACCATTACCTCGAACGGAACGGCGGGGTTGAACCTCGCGGCCACCTACGTCGGGCCGAATACAGCGGTCGTGACAACGGCAACGGGAACCACTCCGACTCCGACACCGACCGGTACCGTCGCTTTATCCCGCATCGGGAGTATTTCGACGAATCAGTTTACAACCTCGCTTCCAGGCCTGTTGCTCCAGGCCATGCTCAGCGACAATCGCACTAGGGTATTGAACTCGCCTCAGGTGCGAGCCTCGGACGGGCAGAAGGTTTCCCTCAAAATTGGGGATCGCATTCCTTATGCAACCGGCAGCTTTCAGCCCGGCGTGGGAACGGTCGGCGTGAGTCCGCTGGTTAGCACGCAGTTCAACTTCGCGGAAGTGGGCGTGAACGTGGACATCACCCCGCAGGTGCATTCCAACCGCGAGATTTCAATGCACGTGGAAATAGAAGTTTCCTCGGTAAAGCAGTATCTGACGATAGGCGGCACGGGCGGACTCTCCCAGCCTGTCATCGGCCAGCGCAAGAACATTGCGGACATCCGCTTGCGCGAAGGCGAAATCAACATCCTGGGCGGATTAAGTTCGGCGCAGGATTCCAGCACGGTAAACGGAATTCCCGGTTTGGTGGACATACCGATTTTGGGCAAGTCGCTGTTCGGCAGCGATCATACGGAAAAGGACCGGCAGGAGCTGATGATCGTGCTGATTCCGCATATTGTTCGCACGCCGGATTACTCGCCGGAGAATCTCCGTGGAATCTACGCGGGGACCGATCAAACGGTAAAGCTGACGTACGCGGAAAGGCCGGAAGAGCCTTCTACGACTCCGGCTCCTGTTGCTGCCCCTACTCCGGCCGCTCCTGTGGCGCCGGTGCCGCCCGCTCCCGGGGCGGCTCCCACTCCTGGTGGGGCGCCCTCCGCTTTGACGCCCGCGCAGACGGCTCCGCAACAGAGTGCTCGTATTCAAATGCTTCCCCCGGCTGTTCAGGTTTCTGTAAGCACTCCCTTCACGGTGACGGTTCAACTGGAAGGCGCATCCAATACGGGCTCCGTTTCGCCCTTGCGGGTGAAGTACGATCCTGCGTTGCTTCGCCTGAACGATGTGAATGCGGGCGACCTGCTCTCGCGCGATGGACAGCGCGTTACTTCAGTCAAGGACATTCGTAACGATACCGGGGAGGCAACGATTAGCATTTCGCGAACACCCGATGTGCCCGGTGTTTCCGGCGCCGGTACCGTGGCGACGCTGAACTTTGTCGCCGTGGGGAAGGGCACGGGAACCGTCTCCGTAACCGAGGCGGGCCTGAGGGATCCAAAGTCGGCGGCGCAGACTGTGACGCTGGCCAACGTCCCGGTGACGATACAGTAGGAGAAGAAGGCAATGACTCCAGTAGTACGTAGTCTTATTCGCAACCCTGTAATCCGCAAGCGGGGCGAGCGGGGACTCACGCTGGTGGAATTGATCGTCGCATTTACCATTCTCAGTATGTTGACGACCATGGCCGTGCCCCTGGCGCGATACCGGGTCCAGCGTGATAAGGAACGCGAGTTGCGGTATGCCCTGCGGGAGATCCGAAAGGCTATTGACGATTACAAAGACGCGGCGCTGAGCGGGAAGATTCAGACCAAGCTGGGAACCGAAGGCTATCCCGAAAAGCTGGACCAGTTGGTGGAGGGCGTGAATCTTTCGCAATCGGCGGACAGCAAAAAGATCAAATTTCTGCGGCGTATTCCCAAGGACCCGATGACGGGTACTTATGATTGGGGCATGCACAGCATGCAAGACGACCCGGGCTCGCAAAGCTGGGGAGGTCAAAATGTTTTCGACGTCTACACCAAGAGCATGGAGTCGGCCAGAGATGGAACGAAGTATTCGGATTGGTAAGCTGCGGGAAGGTGCTCTGCTGTTTCTGGCGGCAGTGATCGTGTCGATGGCAACCGTGGTTTATCGCCATGCCCTGCAGGCGTCCAAGGAGAAACTGCTGCAAAACAACCGCTTCCAGCTTCGTGTCGTGGTAGACGAATTCGTCTTTGATAGACATAAATCGCCCAAGTCCATGCGGGAGCTGGTAGAGGCAGGCTACCTGCGGAGCGCGCTTTTAAACCCACTCACCGGCGAAGAGCTTTCGTTACTGGAGGGAGTCCACAATGCTCTCGATATGTACTAAGAATCTGCGAGCGAAGAGAGGCTACACACTGATCGAGCTGATCATTGTGATGGCCATCATTTCGGTGCTGGTTTCCATCGCGGTGCCGCTGTATCAGAAGTCGTTGCAGCGCACCAAGGAGACGCTACTGAAGAACAACCTCTTCACACTGCGGACGGTGATTGATGAGTACACCTTCGACAAGCAGAAAGCTCCGCAGACCCTGCAAGACCTTGTGACGGAAGGCTACCTTCGCTCAGTGCCGCTGGATCCCATCACGGGTTCGGACCAGAGTTGGAGGCTGATTATGGAAGACGCGCTATCGATGGTGAATCAGACCCAGCCCGGCATCTTTGACGTGCGAAGCGGCTCGGACTTGAAGAGCCTGGAGGGCACGCCATACTCGGAGTGGTGACGGGATGAGCGTTGTCGAAGCGAAAATTCAGACGGTAGAAGACCTGTACCGGCTGATTTGGACGGGGATCGCGAACAGGCAACCGATCAGCGCGATTTACAAAGAACAATATCGTCTCTTCTGCCCTCACCGATTGGGCCGCAATCGCCTGGACCAGCGTCGCGTGCTGTGTTATCAATATGGCGGGGAGAGCGAGAGCGGTTTGGCGCCGATGGGTTCGCCGGAGAATTGGCGTTGCGTTGTTTTCGAGAAACTGCGGCGGGTGGAATTGTTAAGCGGGTCTTGGAAGACCGCCCCAAACCATTCCCGTCCGGCCAGTTGCATAGTAGAAGCGGATATCGATGCCGAGGATTAACCCAGCCGAGGATCAACCCGAATGAGCAACGAGGATGGAGTTTGACCCTGCACCACTGCTACACTGGAAATCGTAATTCCTTCCGTTTCGGAGATTCCCCGGTCGTCTAATGGTAGGACAGCGGCCTTTGGAGCCGTGAATCGTGGTTCGAATCCATGCCGGGGAGCCACACGTTTCCTATACTAACTTAGAAGGCCTGTTTTGTTGACAGCGGGACTCTGCGCCTATATCGCCCGTATCCGCCACATTCCCCAGATTCTTGCGCGCCGCGCGTTCTCTCTCGTTGGAAACGAGGTGTTGCGGGGTGGCGCCCTCAACCACCACGGTTGAGGCCGAACCTGACGTTTTGCCTGCGAATTCTCTGGTTTCTCCAGTTGACAGGAGACGTTCGTTGACAGGCTGGTTCGACGCGGGACGCACTCGACTCTTCTTACAACTGTGCGGCGATTCGGCAAAAGAATGCATAAAGCATTCAACTCACGGCACCACAAGCGCAAGGCATACGATCCGGGGAGCGGGCCGTGCTCGCGAGTGACAACCGCCTGTTTGATGAGGTCGCGGAGGAGCGGCTGGCGTGAGGAACCCATGTCCTTGCGTGCGTATGTTCGCCATCGTGGCGTTAGCTTGCGGGCCGTCCAAAAGGCTATCAAGCCCGGACGCATCAGCCCTCGTGAGGATAGAAGAATTGACGCTGACTTTGCCGATGATAACTGGGCTCGGAATACCGCACCAGGCCGTCGTCATCAAAGGCTATTCGAGGGCGGCAGCGCCCATCAGCCAGCCCTCCCCGATTGATGTCGGCCCCAGGGGGGATCGCGTGCGCTGGCGGATCAGAGTGTGGCCGGTGAACGGCTCGATGATTAAGGAGGAGCTTTTCCGCTGGCTGCGGTTGGACCGCCCAACGGAGGAAAGCGGCGAGCCCTATCCGACGGGCTACTGTCACTTCCCGAAATACAGCGAAGAGTACTTCAAGCAGCTTACAGCCGAACAGTTGGTGACGCGCATCGTGAAAGGTTACCGGCGACCGGAGTGGCGAAAGACTCGCGACAGAAATGAAGAGTTGGACGTGCGAACTTACGCGCGAGCAGCTGCCGCGGTGTACGGAATGGACCGTTTCATAGAGATCTCTTGGAAAACATTGGAGGATCGAATGGAGGAGGCGGAGAAGAGAGTCGGCCAGCCGCCATTACCTCCGGCGCCACCAGCAAGGAGGATTCGTGGCCGTTTCTTTTAGCGATGGAAGATCACGTTTGATTGCTAACGGGGAATGCTTGAGCTATTAAGATGACCATGCCAGGGACGTGCGCACCGCGTCATGCCGCCGAAGATCCAGCGATCATGCGCTGTCGCGCTGAGATCGACGTCATCGAACGCTTATTGCGAAGCGGGCATCGTGACGTAGCCGGATTGTGCCTTGCTTTGGCGGACTGGTCCGCGGAACTACGAATCTTGGAAGCCGAACGGGAAAAGAAAAGCCGCAAGGGTTAATCCGGCGGCTGATGGGATGCCGACTCAGCTCTGTCAGGCTCGAATCGAATAAGGTGCGCTCCCCATCGTGGCCCTTGATGGATACGACTGCCAGCCTCTTCTTCTTGGCGACGGTCCCGGACAGGAAGCCCCGTATGGAATGCATCTGCCAGCCCGTCCTTGCCATCAACTCCTCGAATGGGCCTCGTAGAAACTTCACGCCACCGCGAGGGTAGTTCGCGGAATGGAAAGTAGCCCGACCGGCTAGGGTCTCTAGCGAGGATCATCATCGCCCGAATCGAGCTTGAGCGGCGCCGCCGCCACGAGTTTCAGGTCTTGAAAATTCCGCTTGCTGTTTCTTCGAAGCGGAGTGATGAATGTGACACCGCGAACAACTCGCGGAACCAAAAAGGAGAAACGAAAATGCCCGTATTTACGATTGACGTCACCAACAACATCACCGCCCACGCTGAACGTCCCGCGGGTGCGGAGGGAGCCTTCTCAACCGCAAAGGAATTCGCCAAGCTGACCGCCGAGTGGCCGGTTTCCCGCCTGATTGAAACCTGGAACAGCTTCGCCGGCGCCGCGCCTTTCCAGGATCTGAAACCCGTCAAGAAATTCACCAGCCGGAAGGCCGCCGTAGCCCGGATCTTCCAGGCGGTGGAACGGCTTTCCCCGGAGACCGCGGAACCCTGGTTTCCGTAGCGGAGTCGCTCGATACCGGCTCCGCGGCCGGACGCCTGGTCGTGAACATCATGGCGGCGGTATTCTCAATGGGAACGGGAGGCCATCGGAGAGCGGACCAAAGACGCTCTGAACCACAACGCAGCCAAGGGCAACGGGTCGCAACATCGCGTTCGGATACCGGCTGGCAGCCGACGGTCTCCACTTGGAAGCGGACCCCGGGAGCGCTGGCGGAAATACGCCGGCTTCGTAGCCAGGGCACGACCCTACGCGGGATCGCCGCCACGCTCAATCAAGGCCCGTTACGAACGCGACGGGGAACCGCCTGGCGGCTGGAATCCGTGGCTCGAATCGTCAAGCAATCCAGCTTCTAAAGCAGCCGAGATTACCCTCTCAGGTCTGCGCTCTTTTTGCGCCATTGACAGCCCTTCCCCACCGTCTCTTCGGTCCCCTAAGCAACGACGCCACTGAGCGCCCGTGCGCCAACAAAGAGGGTTTTGTCCGAGGCCTCCATTTTGACTAAACTCGTAAACCGCTCTGATTCAGCATATTGCTGAGATCACATGTAGCAAACCTGTACCTTTTTTGCGCTTTATTCGCGCTTTTCAGCCCTTCGCGGCTGCTGAAAAGAGCCTCTGGCGGGTGGCTTTGCCGGCTCCGTCTGGTCGAATTCCGCTCCCGGCGTTGGGCCAGCTCGGGATTGCGGTTTTGAAACGCCACGGCGCACGTATACGCCTAAGGGGCTCCCGATCCCCCGAAATGGCCTCGGCGGTGGCGTGTAGCGCGCTGATTGCATTTGGAATAGCGATTTCTGGCCGGCCGGGGACATCCTTGACACTTTAGACCGGCGACACTCTTGACACTTTTTGAGCCAAGACCAAGCGTCGTATTACCCATTCCACCACACCGGATAAGGAGCGATGGAATGAGCGAAAGCGAGGCCTGGTTGGAGTACCTCGCGAATATAGGCTTTGCTCCCTGATAGACTGAACCCACCTGAACGGAGGATAAGGGCAACGCAGGGATGCGACCTGAGCGCCGATTCAGCGGCCGGGATTCCGTGAGGGCGAGCGGAGCTCGCTCTCGCGGCCCAGGAATCCTGGCGCGAATGCGATAAATCCCGGGGGTTTGGGGGCAGAGTCCCCATATTAAAAAGAGAGCGTTGTTCCATCCTTCATCGCCGTCGCCGCCCCGTACCGATCGGCAGGAGTTTTGACCTCCTCAGATCCATCCAGCCAATCAGCAACGGGCTATAGTAGACTTCCAGCCAATGGGGGTCCTGCTTTATTTCCAACAGCCCCACCACCTCCCAGGCCAACAACGCACTGACAAACATCTGCACACCGTCCAGCTTTACATCTCCATGGTGGGACACCCGGCGCAACTTCGCGCCCTCGGGATATTCTAAGTCGGGTAGTTTCGCAGGATAGCGCCGTTCCGAACCCGCGTATTGCGACGCGGGTGTCCGATACTTGAGTGCTTCATGAGGTCGAACGTGGTTGAATTCCTTTTGAAATCGCAAGAACGCCATCTGCTGCCGCCGCAAGTTCCGCTCCGGCGGGTTTGCCGTTTCCTGTTTCAGGGTTTGATGCATGCGCTCGTGACGGCCGTTCTGCTGGGGTTTTCCCGGCTCGATCCGTTCATGTCGTATTCCCAAGGTCAACCACAACATCGATAACTGACTCAGACCTGCCGGCGCTCGGCTGGCAAACGGAGGTCCGTTGTCCGTTCGAATCGCTTCCGGCAATCCAAACTCGCGAAAGGCGCCTCGAACACCGCCCACGCATGCTCTCCATCTGTTTTCTTCACCACGCAGCACCGCAACAAGTATCGGCTGTAGGCGTCCGTTATTGTCAGCGGATCACAGCGCGCACCATCCTGTGTAAGAAACCATCCTTTGAAATCCGCGCACCAGATCTGATTTGGCGCATTAGCATGCTTCAACGGCTCGGTATACGGGCGGGTCCGTTTCCGCTTCCGCCGCGGATGTGCCAACCCTTCCCGCCGCAGCAGATCCCCGATGCTGCTCGCCGCGGGCCAGACCTTCTGGGTAGTGTCGCGTTGCAGGCAGGCGCAGTTTCCGTGGACCCCAGTTCGGATGCTGGCTTCGCAGGTTCACCAGAGCGTCCCTCACCTCTGTTGACATGGCTTGTAGGTGATGCAGCGGAGCCCGGCTGTGTTCCTCCAGCCCGGGCTCGCCCTCCTACTCATAGCGCTCCAGCCACTTGTAGCCTGTCTGGCGACTGATCTCATAACGTCGGCATAGTTCGGCCAGGCTCACCTCCCACCGCTTCCATTCTTCGATGAAGTATTTGTTCTCATCCAAGGCCTTCCTCTGTTTCCAGGGCAATCGGATTTCTCCTTCGCCCTTTTCTCGGAAACTTGGCCTCAGCCCAACAGTGTCAAAGATGTCTCCGGTCCAAAGTGTCAACTGTGTAGCCGGTCCGGACCTTTTTGGTGACGCCACCGGTCCGTCACGTCACTAACTACTGTTCGCGAACTTCGCATGCGATAACGACCGCGAGGGCCGATCCCGCCGGAAGTGGCAAGGCCATCTATAAATGGACAATCGCAATCAGCGTCGCTCCCTTTTTATGCTCCCCGACAGAACGGCGAAAGGATCTCGACAAAACGGCTTACGGGCTGCGAATTATCCCGGAATAAACTAACCTCTCAACTGCATCTTTTCTTTTCAAACGCGAGGTGCGCAGTTAAATCATGAATCTCTCCGAAAAGGTAGTCGTCATAACAGGAGCCAAGGGCGGACTGGGAACGTTCGTCACGGATGCCTTTCTCAAAGCGGGGGCCCGAGTGTTTGGCGTGTCACGCTCAATCAGCGCCAACGACTTCCCTGGCGTGGCATTTACGGCAGTCCAGGCCGAAATCACCAGTGGAGAGGATATCCGAATGTTGCTCGACAGCATTACGGCGGAGGCCGGGCGAATTGACGGGTTGGTTCATCTTGTGGGCGGTTTTGCAGGGGGACAATCGGTGGCCGACACCGACGATGCGACCCTCGAAAACATGCTGCATATGAATCTTCGGACCGCGTTCTACCTGATTCGCGGAGTATTGCCGCAGATGCGAGCTCAAGGTGGGGGCAGAATTCTGGCGTTGGGCAGTAAGGCAGCGATGGAGCCCGCACCCATGGCAGGAGCCTACGCGGCGTCGAAAGCAGCGCTCGTATCGCTGATACGCACAGTGGCGCGAGAGAACATTGACAAGAATATTACTGCGAGCATTTTGCTGCCAGCAACCATGAATACCCCGGCTAATCGGAAAGCCGATCCAGCGGCTGATCCGTCGAAATGGGTGGACCCGAACCAGGTAGCGCAGATGCTGGTCCACCTGATGTCCGGCGCGTCATCACAAATCAGCGGTGCCGTGATTCCTGTTTATGGCGTGGAGGCATGAGATGGCAGCCGAATGGTTTGTGAATGTCTTGATGGTATATGCCGCGATTGGGATATTGTTTGGCATCGCATTCGTGACCGTGGGAATCGGCCGGGTCGATCCAGTCGCGAAGGGTTCGGGTGTGGGTTTCAGATTGATCATCTTGCCTGGAGCCGCGGCATTGTGGCCTCTGCTGCTGGGTCGATGGTTCCGGAAAGGAAAATCGAACGTATGATGCAGCCCCTTCGCCGAAACCATCTTTCGATCTGGGTGGTTCTGCCTATCCTTCTGGGTGTTTTATTTGTGGCGGGGCTGATGGCGCGCCGCACGACGATGCCCGTTAATTCGGGAGTTCACTGGGATAAATACAAATGAGCGTTCAATACCAAGCGGTTGGATGGAACCGTCAGAAGCGGCGCTACGATGCGATCGCGGGCGGCGGGGCGTTGCTCTACATTGCGATCTTTGCCGGAGCGGGTTCGCTCGTCTTCCCTAGTGCGACAGCGGAGACACTGCTGATTCGAGCTTTTGGAACCTTGGCGCTGTTGCTGCTCCACGTGATTCTGAGCATTGGGCCGTTGTGCAGGCTGGACCGGCGCTTTCTTCCATTGCTTTACAATCGGCGGCATTTGGGCGTGATCACGTTTGGGGCCGCGTTGATCCACGCAGTGTTTTCCCTCGTTCAGTTCCACTCTCTGGGAGATGTCTCGCCTCTGGTCAGCATATTTACCAGCAACACGCGATTCGGCAGTCTGCCTGATTTTCCATTTCAAGCTCTGGGAGTTTTCGCACTGATGATCCTGTTTATGATGGCGGCGACGAGTCACGATTTTTGGCTCCACAATCTATCGGCGCCTGTATGGAAGCGGATCCACATGATGGTTTACGTCGCTTACGCGCTGTTGGTGGCGCACGTCGTGCTTGGCGCACTGCAATCGGGGGCGAATCTCGCTCTAGCGGGGGCGCTGGGAATCGGCATCGTGGGGATCTCCACACTGCACCTGCTGTCCGGTCTACAGGAACGTCGGGTAGATCGGGCTGTGGCCAAGTCTCGCGATGAAGGCTTCGTTGAAGTGTGCGCAGTGGAAAGCATTCCTGAAAAACGCGCGAAGGTTCTTTCGCTGGAAGGGGAGCGCGTGGCAGTGTTTCGCTACGACGGAAAGATTTCGGCGGTCTCCAACGTTTGCCGCCATCAGAACGGTCCGTTGGGCGAAGGCCGCATTATCGATGGGTGCATCACTTGCCCCTGGCACGGTTATCAATATCAGCCTGAGAATGGCGCTTCGCCTGCGCCGTTCACGGATAAAGTGGCGACGTTCCGGACCAAAGTGGTGGGGGATAAAGTGCTGATTCATCCTTGTCCGATGCAGCCCGGGACCAGAGTCGAACCAGCAGTGATCGCACCGGTGGGAGCAGGAGCCTGACATGAACGACGATTTCTACGTTGGATATTTTCCGAAGATGTCGCCTTCCCTTGGAAAATGGATCGGCCGAATCGTGGCGGGACTTCTGGTAGGCGCGGTTGGCATCGGTGCCATAATCATGTTGGGCCAAGTGCCGTTCGATGCGAGCCGATTTGAGTACGGGGTGCTCCACGACTACTCGGGTGAGATGGAAGAGTGGCCTTATCCGATCCTGAGGAGCGGGGATGCCAGCTTCCTATTGGTCGGCCCTGGCAAACATGGGCTGTCTGAACTCGTGAAAGGCATGCAAGGGAAGACAGTTCAGTTGAAGGGCACGCTGATCGAACGTGGAAAAGACCACATGTTGGAAGTGCTTCCTGAATCGCTTCATGCTACAGGGCAGACCGCGCTAAGCAGCAAGCCCGTGGACTTAGGATCGGTGACTTTGCGAGGGGAGATTGTCGACAGCAAATGCTATTTGGGCGTAATGAATCCCGGTAGCGGAAAAGTTCATCGCGACTGTGCAGCCCGCTGCATTAGCGGCGGCGCCCCGCCCGCGTTTGTGGCTCGTGACGAATCCGGCCAGGAGCAGGTTTTGCTGCTGGTCGGCTCGGACGGTCGGCAATTGAATAAAGAAGTGCTGCCGTTTGTCGCGGAGCCGGTGGAGATTTCGGGCGCACTGGTGAGATCGGGCTCGAATCTGGTTTTGAAGGCGGAACCGTCGCAGTTTGGGCGATAAGTGGAATAAATTCACGGCCCACGACATTCATGGGCAGTGAATCTAACGAACATTCTCGATGGCATCGTTACTGTTCCTCAGCCTATTCGAAGCGCAGTAGCTCACCTGTTTTCTTTCGATCAAGTTCAAGAACTCTACCACTCCCTTGAAGCATCCAGCCCCGCGGCGGATCTTCCGGAGCGGTTGCTTGAAAAACTGGCTGTCACCTACAGGGCTGCGGATAGCGACCTGCAACAGATCCCGCGAAAGGGGCCGGTGGTGGTGGTTGCCAATCATCCCTTCGGCATTCTGGAGGGTGCTGTGCTTGCCGCGGTTCTCACGAAATTGCGGCCCGATGTGCGGTTCCTGGCGAACGACGTGTTGTCCGCTATCCCTGAGATTCGGGATCTGCTGATTCCGGTTGACCCCATGAGTGGGCGCAGCAATCTGGCAGGTCTTCGCCGGTTCATGCGGTTTCTGGAAGGCGGCGGTTGCCTGGTTGTCTTTCCGGCCGGAGAAGTATCGCATCTTCAATTGCGCGATCGCGAGGTGACCGACTCTCCTTGGCACACCGCGGTTGCTCGAATGGTCGACGCTCTTTCGCGCAGAAGCATTGGCGTTTCTGTCGTCCCCATCTATATCGGAGGATCGAACAGCCTGTTGTTTCAGACGGCCGGGTTGATTCATCCCAGGCTTCGTACGATGATGCTTGCGCGGGAGCTGTTGAACAAGCGCGGGACGGAAGTCGAGCTTCGAATCGGCAGCGCCATCGGAAGCAAGAAACTGCTTGAGATCGCGACCCCTAAAGAACGCACGGAATATCTTCGATGGCGGACCTACCTTCTTGCCAACCGACCCGGTTACAAAGCTAAGACCTCCGTTCCTTTGCTTAGCCGGACGCGGCACGCCCCTGAGCCCGTGGCCGCTGCGGTTGAATCCAGGCATTTGTGCGACGAGGTTACGTCGCTGGGCTCAGAGTATGTCGTATCCAGCGGAAGAGATCTGAAGGTGTATCTCGCTCCGGCCCCTCTAATTCCAAAGGTGCTCCAGGAAATCGGCCGGTTGCGGGAAATTACATTTCGGACCGTGGGCGAAGGAACCGGCAAGGCACTCGACGTGGATCGGTTCGATGCACACTACCTGCATCTGTTCGCCTGGAATCCGGTCAAACAGGAAATTGTGGGAGCGTACCGGCTGGCGGGCACTGATCAGACTCATGATCTCTACACGGCCACGCTCTTTCAATATGGCGATGCCTTCCTCGACAAGACGGGACCAGCCCTCGAACTCGGCAGGTCCTTTGTTCGTCCCGAATATCAGAAAGGATTCGCGCCGCTGCTCGCCCTATGGAAGGGGATCGGAGCTTACATAGCGCGAAATCCACGCTACAAGATTTTGTTCGGGCCGGTCAGCATCAGCAACCAGTATCAGGCCGTTTCGCGGGAACTGATGATCGCCTTTTTGGAAAAGAATTGCTCGCTACAGGATTTGATGAAGCTGGTTTCGAACCGAAATCCCATTCGACAAGGCGCAAGCGCCGCAGTCTGGCCCGATGCGCGACTGGATGTGGAGGATCTCTCCGACGTAATTTCGGACCTTGAGCCGGCACGCGCGGGGATTCCGGTTCTGCTGCGCCAATATCTCAAGCTCGGTGGCAAATTGCTGGGCTTCAACGTGGATCCGGAATTTTCAGACGCATTGGACGGATTGATCCTCGTCGACCTCACCCGGACTGAGCCCAGACTGCTGGAACGATATCTGGGCAAGGCGGAGGCCGCGGAATTTCTCAGATATCAGAAAGGAAACTATGGTGCATAGCAAAGCATTCTTGATCGCGACCTGGACGTTACGGGGGATCGCCGCAGTGATCCTGCTTCAAACTTTGTTCTTCAAGTTCACAGCGGCAAAGGAGTCCGTGTATATCTTTTCGACGCTGGGGATGGAGCCTTGGGGGCGAATCGGCTCAGGTGTGATGGAGCTGATCGCAGCAATATTGCTGCTACTACCGCAAACAGTGGTGTTCGGGGCGATCCTTTCATTAGGTGTGATTAGTGGAGCAATCTTTTTCCACCTGACAAAGCTCGGCGTCACCCTGCCGTTGGTGGATGATCATGGCGAATTGTTCGCTTTAGCGGTGGTCGTGTTCTGCTGCTCTCTGGCAGTGCTGATTCTTCATCGCGCGGAACTGCCGGTTCTCGGACCGGTTCTTACGCGATCGCACCAGAACTGAACCGGCGATTCAGCTTGAGGCTCATCGTCGCGGAAGCCTTGCACAGCGCTGCAGGGCTGTAGAGGAATTCGGCTTCATTCGTCGAAACGCGAATGTGGCTGAAGCTCACCGTTTCCGCGTCCGGTCTGTGCATGCACACTGAATACGCGCTGGGACCATTAGGGTGACTCTGGTGAAAAGCACGAAGCCTATCGATGGAGGGCGATCCGTTCACGCTCGCGTAGTACTCCTGCCGGCTCGCAATGACCCGGCCTGAATCGAAAGAGGACGAAGTCAGCATGAACTGCCGATCACGCTGCTCCGAGATCGTTCTTCGCGAGCTATTCCATTCCACCAGCAAAGCCGGTTTGCCGGGTTCAATTACAGCCAGAGTGAATGGCGGGTAGACGGAAAGATTCGCGACCTGCATGTGCTCGCGGATCTGAGTAGTAGAAGGAAAAGTAACCAGATCGAGCACCAACAGGCCTCGGCTACGCGACATTTCGGGAGGCGGCGATGCTGGGCCGTTCAGCAGACAAACGGTTACGCCGAACTCGTTGGTGGCTATCCAGGCGCCGCCGTGGTCGCCGTCTTCAGGAGCGATGAATCTTACCTGATCCCGTGTTTGGATGCGAGGTGGGAGGGCCGGCTGGCGAGTGAATTTCTCGTCACGATTGCAGAACAGTTGGTAGCCGCATTCTTCGAATAGCCAGGTTACGGTGCACATCGCGTCTTTAGTATGACGTTTGGGCAGAAGCCTATTCCTGAGCCCTGCATAAAAAAGCTTAGGATAAGGCTTGCGGCGAGCGATTCTGGTTCTATTGCTAATGGCAGTCGGGTTTGCGGGCTACTTGATGCTCTGCACTGGGGACGACCAACTGGACCCTTCCCTGCCCGGCATCGCCCGGCTGATTGAACGGGTTCGGGCCGAATCTTTTCCTCAACTGAAAGGCGCGGAGATTGAGCTTCATTCCCTGAGTAGCGATTATGTTTACCTGGAGGCCAGGTTCACTCTGCCCAGTTTCTTCGCACCGCTGCTTCGCTATGAACTTCTCTTCAACCCGGCGGCTCTGGCTCGCCACATACCGGACGATGCGCTTCAGGCCATTGTGGCACATAAGCTCTCGCACATTGATTACTACCAGAGCCACAGCAGAATGGGTCTGCTGGCCCTGGTTCAGATCCTGTCGGCGAAGTACAACGCCCGGTTTGAGCGCACCGCCGATCTGGAATCCATCCGGTTGGGCTACGGGCCGGGGCTTGCGTCTTTTCGGGCGTGGCTCTACCTTAATGTTCCCGCGGACCGAATGGAGGAGAAGAAACGGGACTATTTTTCGCCCTCAGAAATTGAGGCGATTCTTGCTGCGATGCACTCGAATCCGGAAATCATGCGCACTTTCTCCAAGTGCGTACCACGCGATCTCGCAGCCATTGCATGGGAGGTCAACAATCCTGCGGCGGCCTGCCCGGATTGATCAATCGCTCACGGAGGGCACGGCCTGCCGGCGATAGCGGCTCCAATTCTGCCAGAGGGCCTTTAGCGAAGTGGGATGCAGGCCCCGCTTACGATTCTGATCGCCGATGGCGAAAATGATTTCCCACTGCCGAAACAGGGTCCGATAGGCGACGCCGACCGAATTTTTAGGATCGTAGATACTGGTTGCTTCTGATGAAGCCCCGTTCAGTTCAATAATCTGAAACTCCGTTCCCTGACGCAGCGATTCTGCTGAGGAGAATCGGACATCATAGCGGCCCACGAAGAATCCGGTGATCGATTTGGAGATCTCGTCTATGCGGCGCTCCAATTCCGGGGAATTGAATCGCTCCCCATCAAGAAAAATGGCGCCTTGGCAGTGATTGCCAGCCTCAACCAGCCGAAATGACTCGCCGGTGTTCAGGATACGGCCGCGGTCGGCCGCAAAACGTTTCAGATAGGTGTCGGCGATGAGAGAAGCTCGGGGCTGACTACGAATTAGTTCCTCCACCGTGTGCTGTCCGTCGCCGGTGAGCGCCGGAAATACCTTCTCTGTGATCGCAAAAATCTTTCCAGTGTTTTCATCTGGGAAGCGAAAGTAGAAGATCCCAGCTTCGTAAGGTCCAGGCGCGTAGTTCTGGATGAGTGTATCGCGTGAGAACGTTTCCACGTAGGATCGCGCTTCTTCGTCAGAATGGATCAGTTTGAATGCAAACCCTCTCTGGCCCACATCGGGCTTGAACACCAGAGGGTAGGAAAGGCCTCGTGTAGAACGCAATCGTTGAATCTCATTGATCTGTTGTGCGGCCGACTCAAAGCGGACCAGGTGTGTTTCAGGCACAAATTCCGGATATGCGCGCGCCAGGTCTGCCAACGTTTCGAATTTTGATTCGCCGATAATCCCACCGGTAAGCATGCCGGGATTGGCTATCGTCGGCAGGCTGAAGCTCCGGTAACGGATCGCCAGCATGAGGCACTTTGCAGCCACAGGAATATAGAACAGCGCTGAAGGCCAGAACTCCCAGCGGAGGTTCTTCTTGAAACGAGCTGAAAGAGATTCGAAGGACACCTTCTTGAAAACCCCGCGAAGCAGCCAGCCCAGAACGACCGCCAAAACAATGCACGCTCCGAGTTTGCTGGCTTCGGACCGGAACATGTTGAACTCCGAGATCACCATCATCCCGACGTGATAGGAGAACCAGAACAACAGGGTCACCCAAACGACGCAGGCCGCTGCGGTGATGGGCAGGAATCGAATGGCGGGAACTTTCAGCAGGCCGGCAGCGAGATAAGTCGGAAGCCGCGTTCCTGGCACTGCTCTGCTTAATAAGATCGCCGCGACCCCGTGATCCCGGAACCAGGATTCGCTCTTGGAGAGATCGATTTTCTTGCCCATCAGGCGCTTGAACCAAGCCCGGTCAAAAACCGGGCGGCCGTAGTGCAGCGCAAGGAAGTAAAGGCCGAGATCGCCAATCCAGATTCCGGCAAAACTACTGCCGGCAGCCCAAGGCAGCGACACCATGCTATTTGCCACCAGCAAGGCCGCGCCCAGAACAGCGATATCTTCCAGCACAAACGTGGATCCGAAGATCAAGAGCGCGTGAAGAAAGTCCGATTGTGTCACTAGGTTTCCTTTGCGGCTTTCCCCGCCTGACGGTGAAGGGCCTGATAGCGGAGGGTGGAAGGAGACATGCCGAAGTCGGCGTCGGGTTCGAATCCATGCAGCCTCAACGTCACGGCAATCAGCGCGAGGTGATGAATTGTGTGGCTGCTGAGTGCCTGTAACTCTCGATTGACAGAAGAAGCCAGATAGACATCCGAATCGGCGTTCTCCATTCGAACCGCCACGGGCGCATCGGCGCGGGCGGACAGGCGATCCTCCAATCGGCTCACGATAGAGCAGATTTTTGTGGCTGCTGCATGCCGGTTTCGTTCCACCAGCTCGTCCCGTTTGCGGCTGTCGTAGTCGATATTTGCCGATTCGAGGCCGTCCAGGAAGCATTCGTAGAATTCCAGGATGTGACGGAGGTGACTTCCCACACGATGCGGCGCCAGGCCTTTAGGGCTAACTCCGAAAGCGACGTCATCTATTTGTGCCAAGACAGAGAGCATCTGCCGCAGCAGGCCGGTGTTCGCATCGATGAGTTCCGAGCTGACGTGGTTGAGCATTTGGGACCAAGATGCCACCGGCAGCGTCGTTTATTCCAAGGAATAAGAACGCCGTTGCGAATCATTCCCGAATTGACACCGATGCGAATCGCCCCTCCCCAGACGCCGCCAGCGATGAGATCTTCGGACTGGCTTCGCGAACGACTCAGCCATGGAGCTGAATACCTTATAGAGGCTGCCGCGCTTGGATTGTTCATGCTCTCGGCCTGCATCATAGGGGTACTGCTGGAGCATCCTATGTCGCCGATTCATCAAGCACTGGAGGGTGAGCCAATGATTCGCCGCGTGTTGAGCGGATTGGCGCTGGGTCTTACGGCTCTCGGAATCATTCGGTCCCCCTGGGGCCAACGTTCCGGTGCTCATATGAATCCGGCAGTGACCATCGCCTTCTTCAGCCTGCGCAAGGTCGCGCCGTGGGACGCGCTGGGATATGTCGTGTTTCAGTTCTTGGGAGCCGTCGCCGGAATGGCAGTTGCGATTTTGCTTATCGGGCCCGCACTGCAACACTCCTCGGTCAATTTCGTCGCCGTCGTGCCCGGATCGGGTGGACGCGCATTGACTTTCCTAAGAGAGTTCTTAACATCAATGCTGCTGATGACGGCGATCCTCTGGATCTCCAATTCGCGGCGCTGGAACCATAGAACGTCCTACGGTGCCGCGGCTCTGCTGGCATTGTTCACCGCAGCAGGAATCGGCATGAATCCGGCGCGGACCTTCGCATCAGCACTCAGCGCAGATGAGTGGGGTCCTCTCTGGATTTACCTGACTGCGCCAGTGGCCGGTATGTTGTGCGCATCGGAGATCTATTGCTTTCGGCGTGGGCTTCATCGTGTTTTCTGCGCGAAGTTGGATCACGCAGGTCATCAACCCTGTATCTTCGATTGCCGTCACGAACACCTTCTTGCCGAATAACCAATGTCTAGCGGAATAGATCCGCTGCAATCGGGATTTAAGTGGCAGATGTAAACAGCAGATTCAAAACGCGATGTTTGGCAGTGACAAACATCGCGCAACCATCACCCAGTAGTAAAACCTCAAAGGGAAATGAAATGAAACTGAACCACTTGATGTCTGTCTTCGCGCTGGCCGGTGTATTAATTGCCTCCAGCGTCTCATTCGCCGCCAATGGCCCGCAAACCTCTTCGAAGTTTGAGGGCCCTAAGGCCAATACCGGCACCGCAACCTTTACCGCCGAAAACGGCAAGCGAACATTGCGCGTGTCTGCCGATTTTAAGGTCCCCGATACCCCCGCCCCCACGTGGCGCGTCGTCGATTCCAAGGGCAACATCTACACGCTAGTGTAGTGGGTCCGAAGTAGTAATCATTATCAGGGAGAGAACGTCTCTACAATAGAGAGGTTCTTTCCCCATGCGCTTGGCTCATCCAGTGGTGCTAAATCCCGAACAGAAAGAAGCGTTGGAGCAATGCGCTAGGGCGCGTTCTCGATCGGTCCGCATGGTCGAACGTGCGCGGATTGTATTGTTGGCGGCCACCGGAAAACAGGACAAAGAAGTCGCGGCCGCATTGAATATCACCGCGCACAAAGCCGCGCGTTGGCGCAACCGGTTTCTGGATCTGGGCCTGGCGGGGCTGGAGAAAGACGCTCCGCGAGCGGGGCGCACCCCCAGTATCCTGGCCTCTACGGTGAAGCGGGTAATTCACAAAACCACGCAGGAGAAGCCGGCTCATGCCACGCACTGGTCCACGCGCACCATGGCAGCGGCGATGAACCTTAGCCCTGCTACGGTGCGGCGCATATGGCACAAGCACGGACTCAAACCTCATCTGGTGGAAACCTTCAAGGTGTCTTCGGACCCCAACTTTGCCGAGAAACTGGAAGCCATCGTTGGTCTGTATCTGAATCCGCCGGAACATGCCTTGGTGTTGTGCTGTGACGAGAAGAGTCAGATTCAAGCTCTGGACCGCACGCAGCCCGGTTTGCCGCTGAAGCGCGGCCGGGCCGGAACGATGACGTACGATTACAAACGCAACGGTACGGCAACCCTGTTTGCCGCTCTCAATACCTTCGATGGCAAAGTGATCAGCATGTGCCAACAGCGTCACCGCCACCAGGAATGGCTCCAATTCCTGCGTCTAGTAGACGACGCCACACCCGACCACAAGCAACTACACCTGATCGTGGATAACTACGCCACCCACACACATCCCGCCGTACAACGCTGGTTGAAACGTCATTCTCGGTTCCACTTTCACTTCACACCCACCAGCGCCTCCTGGTTGAATATGGTGGAGCGCTTCTTCCGAGACCTCACTGTAAATCGTCTGCGGCGAGGCGTGTTTCGCGACGTGATGGAACTGGTCACCGCCATCGACGACTACGTGGATCATCACAACCAACATCCCAAGCCGTTCATCTGGACCGCTTCCGCCCACGATATCCTCGAAAAAGGGAAGCGTGCCCGCAAGACGCTTCTTAATGTTCAATCTGTGTGACCCAGACCACTAGATGCCTTCAAGGTCAAAGCTGGGAACGGGGAAAAGCGCGAGATCAGTGTGCCCTCCTACGTGCACGACATCGTAAAGATCCAGGTCTACTGCGCATGGGCCGAGGTGTTGTTGGGGGAGGCTAGTTTTACTTCGCCAGTAAGTTAGGCTCGCCTCATAGGGTTCTTCCCAAGGGACACGGAAAAGCGGATACGGACCGCTCTCTGCGTCCCTTTTGTTTTGTTTCAGATGCAAATCGCAGAAGAAAAAACTCGAGGGGCGGGAATAAATGAGATCATTGATGACATCTTGGCCTTGTATGGAAGGTTCCAAAGCCGCTGAAGGCTGGTTAACGGATAAAGCTCCCCCTATGGCCACCACTTGGCCTTCTGACGGCGGCTCCGCCGCCCGGTTCGAGGCCGAGGCGATGCCGCATCTGAACGACATCTTCCGAACCGCCTCACGGATCTTGGGCGACAGAGCCCGGGCCGAGGATGTCGCGCAGGAAGTCTTTCTTCAGGCCTGGAAGTCCTTTCATCGATTTGAGCCGGGGACCAATTGCCGGGCTTGGCTATTCAAAATTCTATTCCATTGCGCAAACCACCATCGCCGTAAGTGGTTCCGTTTTCCGTTGTTAAAGGAAACCGAGGAATTTCTCGAGTCCAACCTGACTTATTCGGAACCGATCCCGGAACACTTGAAAGACGAAGAAATCCTACGCGCACTGGACAAAATTCCCGCAGACTTTCGGGCCGTGATTTTAATGGTGGACGTAGAAGAGTTTCCATACAAAGATGCCGCTGAGATTCTCTCCATTCCGATCGGCACTGTCATGTCCCGGTTAAGCCGCGGCCGAAAGTTGTTACGAGAACAGTTGGAAGATGTCGCGCGGTCCTACGGTATCGGGCGGGATAACACTGAGGGGAAAAGCAAGTGAACCAAGTTCCTGAGGCTAACAACCGCTTGAAAAGGGCAATAAACAGCATCGCTGTTCCGGAGGATCTGGCGGCGCGTGTACGGAGCCGGATTCATGGGTCTCCAGTGAATGCACGGCTAAAGGGCGCGGTAAACAGCGTTCAGGTGCCGCCTTTCCTCGAAGCGCGAATTCGGAATCAGGTTCGTACCGAGAAGCCGTCGCGGCGTTGGCTTCCACGCCTGGCTCCCGCCTCGATTGCAGTGGCCGCTATGCTTGGAGTCGGTATCGCTTACCAACTCGGCCATTTGCGGCTGACGGTTCGCTCACAAGAATCCTACATCGCGACGATTTCCACGCAGGTCACGACGCTGATGCGGGTCGGCCTGGGCGATCATATCCATTGTTCGGTATTTCGGAAGTATCCGCAGGACGCTCCCACAACGGACCAGTTCCTTGAAAAGTTGGGCCCGCGATACTCCGGGCTCCTCCCCATTGTCCGGCAGGAGATCCCCGAGGCTTTTCGGATGACGCTGGCACATGAATGCCGCTATCACGGGCGGAAGTTCGTTCATTTGTCGCTGATGGATGATTCGAACATGTTGTCCTTGGTCATTACGCGCAAAGGTTCGGGTGAATCTTTCAACGCTTCAGATGCGGTGCCTGCCCTGGTTCAGGCTGGAATTCCCATGTACCAGTCTGGCGTTCAGCGATTTCAGATGACTGCATTTGAGACGCGCGATTATTTGATCTACTTTATTTCGGATTTGGGCAAGCAGCAGAATACGTCTTTGATGCTGGCCTTGGCACCCCGGGTAAAAGATTTCCTGGCAAAACAGGAACAGCTCTAAAGCGCCACTCAAGTCCGCAGTCGAAAGGCCCCGCTTATCTGAGCGGGGCGTTTCGTTTACCCGTTCTCAAAAAGGGGTCTCGTTGGAATAATCGGACCTCGAATTGTCCTTACAACCTTGAAAAGGACAACAAACGAATCGTGCATAAAGCCTCTACTCCCGAACATCAGCGATTGGAAGAGTCTCGCGACCGCGTCGCTCACTGGAAACGGTGGGGGCCGTGTCTCAGCGAACGGGCCTGGGGAACGGTACGCGAGGACTACAGCCCTAACGGAACTGCATGGGAACACGTCTCCCACGATCATGCTCGATCTAAGGCGCATCGCTGGAACGAAGATGGGATCGCGGGCATTTCAGATCGCCATCAGCAGATCTGTTTCGCCATAGCTCTCTGGAACGGTCGCGATCCAATTTTGAAGGAGCGCCTATCCGGCCTCACCGGCAATGAGGGCAACCACGGAGAGGACTGTAAGGAGTGTTACTTTTACCTGGACTCGACACCGACGCACTCCTACATGAAGTATCTGTACAAGTATCCTCAGGCGGCATTTCCCTACCAGCAGTTGGTGGAGGAAAACCGAAAACGCGAGCGGAATTCACGCGAGTTCGAACTAATCGATACGGGCGTCTTCCGCGACAATCGCTATTTCGACGTGTTCATCGAATATGCAAAGGGCTCTCCGGAAGACATTCTGATGAAGATCACGGTAGCAAATCGAGGTCCGGAAGCGGCCGAACTTCACTTGCTGCCTACGGTGTGGTTTCGAAATACGTGGTCTTGGGAAGACACGTGCGCCGGCCTCAGCTCAATGCCGGCACGGAAAATGTTGTTGAAATCAGCGAGCCGGAATCCAGAAAGCGAAGGCTGGCATGTGAAGGTGCGCCGGAACTGTTGTTCACAGAAAATGACACCGATACTCGGAAGTTGTACGGGCGTGAAAGCGGCGGGTTCTTCAAGGACGGAATTAACGACTACGTGGTGGATGGGGTTGCCAGTGCGATAAATCCCGAACGGACGGGAACCAAGGCTGCGGCCCTCTACAAGCTGACGATAGGTGCAGGCGAAACCATGGTACGTCTTCGTCTGACCGACCTGTCTAAGGGCGAAATGTTCGGCTGCGAATTTGACCGGACGTTCAACCTGCGTCTTCGCGAGGCCGACGAATTTTACGAGACCATCACGCCGGAAGGCACCTCAGAAGACGCACGAAATGTAATGCGCCAGGCTTTCGGCGGGTTGTTGTGGTCCAAGCAGTTTTACCACTACGTGGTTCGAGAGTGGCTGGATGGCGACCCAGCTCAACCCGTTCCGGCTCCGCAACGACGGGAGGGACGCAATAGTGAGTGGGGTCATCTCTACAACGCAGATATTATTTCGATGCCTGACAAATGGGAATACCCGTGGTATGCAGCGTGGGATCTCGCATTTCACTGCATACCCTGGGCGCTGGTGGATTCAGAGTTCGCGAAAGAGCAACTCACGCTGATGGTGCGCGAATGGTACATGCACCCGAACGGCCAGCTTCCGGCTTGTGAGTGGGCTCTGGGCGATGTGAATCCTCCCGTCCACGCATGGGCTGCCTTGCGAGTTTACAAAATTGAAAAGAAGCGAACTGGCGTGGGCGACCGTGCATTTCTACAGCGCATTTTTCACAAGCTCTTGCTGAACTTCACCTGGTGGGTGAATCGCAAGGATGCGGAGGGCCGTAACGTATTCCAAGGCGGCTTTCTGGGCCTGGATAACATCGGGGTATTCGATCGCAGCGCCCCATTGCCGACCGGTGGCTACCTCCAACAGGCCGACGGCACGGGTTGGATGGCGATGTACAGCCTCAACCTGCTGGCTATCGCTCTCGAACTCGCCAAGGAAGATCCTTCTTATGAAGATGTAGCTAGCAAATTCTGGGAACACTTCCTGTATATCGCACATGCGATTAATCACCCGGGTAAAGACGGAGTGGGAATGTGGGATAAACAGGACGGGTTCTTCTACGACGTTCTGCACATGCCAGGCGGCGTGCACACTCCGTTAAAAGTCCGATCCATGGTGGGATTGATTCCGCTATATGCGGTAGAGACTCTGGATTCTGAGGTCATCAATCGGCTGCCGGGTTTCAAGCGGCGCCTGGATTGGTTCATCGAAAATCGGCCCGATCTGACTGCTAATGTCGCCCGCATGGACACGATGGGAATGGGAGAGCGCCGTCTGCTTTCGATCGTCGATGCCGATCAGCTCCGCCGCGTCCTGAAATTCATGCTGGACGAGAAGGAATTTCTATCGCCCTACGGATTGCGAGCTTTGTCGCGAGTCCATAAGGATCGCCCCTACCGCCTCCCGGTCGATGGAATAGAATACCGCGTCGACTACGAGCCGTGCGAATCCAGTACGGCGCTCTTCGGAGGCAATTCGAACTGGCGTGGGCCTATCTGGTTTCCAGTGAACTATCTGTTGATCGAGTCTCTCCAAAAATTCCATCACTATTTCGGGGATGATTTCAAAGTCGAGTGCCCCACGGGCTCCGGTCAATTTATGACCCTATTGGAAGTAGCCGCAGAGTTGTCGCGACGGTTGACTCGTATCTTTTTGAAAGACGAAACAGGCAACGGCCGGTCCACGGACCATACGAAGAGTATCGAGACGATCCACACTGGCGCGACCTAATTCTTTTCTATGAGTATTTCCATGGAGACGATGGGTCCGGTATCGGAGCAAGTCATCAAACAGGCTGGACTGGCCTTGTAGCGAAGCTTATGCAACAAAACGGCACAACCAGCCGAGGCACCGATTGTGAAGCGAGAGAGGTCTTGGCCGAAGCCCTGTCTGCTTGACTCCCGCACTGGCCACGAGAAAACTTCGCGAATTTGGCTTTGATCGGAATAAATCACAGACCACCCGGATAACGAAGTCATGATGACACTCACAACATTTCTCTTCCTCGCTTTCGTTCCTTTCGCGTTTGCGGGTCCAAAGTCAGATCCGGTCAACCACACGAAGACTGGCATCGCAATTCAAGGTTACGACCCGGTTGCCTACTTCACCGATTCCAAGCCGCTCAAAGGCGACGCACGGTTCTCCTATGCGTGGCGCGGCGCCACGTGGCAATTCGCCAGTGCAGAGCACCGCGATCTCTTCGCCAAGGATCCGGAACACTACGCACCGCAGTTCGGCGGTTATTGCGCCTATGGCGTGAGTGAGAACCATGCTGTGGACATCGATCCAGAGGCCTGGAAAATTATAGAAGGCAAGCTCTACTTGAATTACAGCCAGCGAATCAAGGCGGACTTTTTGAAGGATCCGACGGCTCGGATTCAGCGCGCTGACCAAAACTGGCCGAATCTCCACAATTAGACGCGCTGGATACCTTTTAAGCGAATAAGCGCCGCAGAATGTTTTACTTAGGAGCGAACCCCGCAAAGATATGGTTAGTGTAGTCGCTATCTGCACGGGTGTCCGTGCAGATAGCAACTGACGGAGATGGAAGTTTGAGGGGTTCCCTTAGGGTCCTCCCTAGCCTCCTATAAGCCGGTAAAGGGGTGTTTTCAACCCATTCAAAAGGTCGCAATCGGATTGATGGGCGATCCAGTGCCCCCGCGAATCGCCAAGGGGGCAGCGGTCAGGAGAAACTCCCAGCGCTTCCGCACGGCGGCCGCATCGGCGAGGGCTTCCAGATCGCAGTTATCGAACAGATGAACGCCCAAGTACAACAAGGCGAAATCGTGAACCGCCCCGCGTAGAGGCGAGGGCGCGACGTATTGCGGATGATCACTGCCCAGAATAGCGATGTCCCGTTTCTTGAGCCACGGGATCACCGATGGATCGAGGCCCGCATCCCGACCACCCTCGGCGCGCCCTCGCAACCAGGGTCCCAGAGCCTTTCTCCGTGTCCAAACTCCGGTACGCACAAACACAGCATCACCGGCGGAAACCTTGACACCGGCTTTCTTCTCCCAGGCTTCCAGGTCTTCAACGTAAATCGGCGTGCCGGGTTCGAGATAGGGAACACCCTTGAGCCGCGGAATATCGATCAGGATTCCGCGCGTAAAGATTCCGTCCTTCAAATTATGAATCGAGTTCTTCGCGTGTCCCTGCTTCATCACCGCATCTGCGTCGGGCTTGTACCCGTTGAAGAATACTCCCTTGTCATTGATGTGTGCCAGCGAGTCGAGATGTGTATGGGCGATGCCATGATAGTTCGCCGAGATTTGGTCCGATCCGATGGTCAGCATCTTTAGCTCAAAAGGATTGGGATTATCTACAGCCTTTTCCGTATCCAAATCGGCCGCCATCGACACCGAAACACCTTCCTTCACCAGAGCCGCCGCCTGTTTCCGTTTCGCTGGAGTGATGAGGTTCAAAGCTCCGATCTGATCATCCTTACCCCAGCGGCCCCAGTTGGAAAGATCTTTCTTCCAGTGCTCGTACTCCTCCGAGGTAACGGTGTGTTGGGGCGCGGGCGCTTGCGCCACTACGGCCGACCCGAGCAGCACGTAAGTGATTGCTGCGGCAATCCTCATGGCGATCTCCTTTCGGACTTCGCCAAGTATATATCACGCCCCAACCGTAACTATTTTGAGGTCGTTGGCAACGGATAGTGCAAGGATGACCAGTAACACAGCAGCTTTTCGCTTTCATATCCCCGGCCTGGATCGGTAAACACGGGTGGCTTCGCAGGACTGATGTTAACCAGCGCGCGGACTCCTACCACCATGCCGGGTATTGCAGGTATCGTGGTACCGTCGAGAAAAGACACCTTGCGGAAACGCATGGGAAGTGCTGCCGACCTCAGTTTAAGCCGAGAAGGCCAAGGTTGGCCGCAAACACCGAGGTACATCTCCCCAAGACAAGTTTTTGAGAAGTAGAGTGGAATGATGGGACAATCGGGCGCACCTGAGCTAGCAAGAAATTACGCGTGCCGCCGCGACTTTCTGCGACAAGCCGCGGGGCTCGCGGGAGCGGGTTTCGCCGCTCTGGGGGTGCACCGAGCCTTGGCGCAGCCGAAGTTTGCGGGTCGCCGACCACAAAGGGTTGCCGTCATCGGAGTCGGACATTACCACGCGACGCTGGCTCCGTTTTACCTGCGAATTCTGCAAAACGAAAAACTCGACATAGTGGGCGTTCACGATCCGGACCGCGCCGTTGCGGAGGATCGGGCCAAACGTTGTGGCAGCGTGCCCTTCACCGATTACCGCGCAATGATCGAGAAGACCAAGCCAGAGTTCGTGCTCTCGTTGAACCGCCATGTCGACATGCCAGCTCCCTTCCGTTTTCTGGTCGATAGCAGTATCCCATTTCTGGCAGAGAAACCTTGGGGTGTGGATGACAAGACCGTGAAGGAACTAGCGGCGTACGCGGAGAAGAAAAATGCATGGGCCACGGCTCCCATGTCGTTTCGCTACAGCTGGTGGGCGGAAACGGCTAGAAAACTGGTGCGCAGCGGTGACGTCGGAACCATATCTCATATGTTGGTCCGCTTCAACCAGCCTGGGGTGCAGCGCTACATTGACGAAGGCAACTCTTGGATGCTGAACAAAGCCACCGCAGGCGGAGGAGCGCTCTTAAATCTCGGCTTTCATGGTTTCGATCTCTGCCGCTACATCACGGGAGAAGAGCCGAAGGTGGTCTCGGCTGTGACCAGCCACTCCATCTGGAAGCGAGAGGTAGAAGACTACGCTTTTGTTACTCTCCGCACCCCCGGCGGCATGGTGTTTCTAAACGAAGCGAGCTATACGTTCCCCACCAATGGTTCGGATAGTGAGCGCAAGGTCGCGGGCCATAAGTTGCTACTGCGTGCCACTGCTACTGGCGACGGGATCCAAATCATCGGACCCGGCCGCAACGAAACACTGATGGCACCTCCCGATTATGTCGGGAGTTGGCCCGGCGTGGTCAAAGACTGCCTGGATAGAATCGGACGTGGTGAGCCGCCGCCGGCAACCGTTCACGATTGCGCACGCGCGATCTCTCTGACGTTCGACGCCTACAGAATAGCGGGCGAGAAACCCTAACCTGTTATTTGTCCTTTACAGATTCGCGGTCCGGACCATACGTGGGCCCGTGGACCGTGCGATGAGAAACGTACAACCAATGGCCGTCCCGCTTTTCATAAACACGCTCAAACCAAACGGAGAACCAGGATTGCTCGGGCTTGGCCGTCCTGTTCTGGGCCACATACCGTCCGTACGTGATCGCGATGTCCCCGTGCATTTCTACCTTCACGGAATCAAGATCGCGCGCGTTGTACTGCTTGTTCGCGACTCTCTCCAGGAAAGTCTTGCGATCGTCCACTAGCAGAGGCTTACCCCCGGTAGTCCAGCCATCACCATGAGTGAAGCTAAGATCACTAGCACTAACCCGATCGACGTACGCGACATCGCCACGCACCACGGCCGCCTCCATGTCTCGCTCGAAGGCCAGCACTTCATCAGCCGCAGCCACGGAGTGCGCAGATTTGCCTGCATCTACTTCGGGCTGCTGGGCGAAGGCAACGACGACTAGAGCAGGGAGTAACACGGATTGGCGAGTGAGGTTCACCATGGTTCTGTATGTTACCACTCAGGACGATCTACTCAAACCTTCACGCACTGGACTCCATCGGCTTGCGTGAAAGCTTCTGATGTCCCGACTGAATACGCTTTTTTCCCACTGCTGGGTCTTCTCCTGCGTGCCCGAAGCTGTCTTGGCTAACGGACAATCTCCGCTAGGTCCTTCGACGAGCAAGAGGGCTAAGCTGAGACCCGAGTACTTTGGGGCAGAAGAGGTGAATCCCGACGTTGAGTACGTAGAAGGGGCCGCAAGCCGTGTCCTTGTGAACGCCTATGAGAGTAACCCGCGGGCGCGAGTCTCGTCGAAATCCCTTAGACCTCCAATCTCAGGATCCGTTCAGACAATGGAATATCATGAGTAGCGATGACTCGACGGAGCTTCTTCCCGCTGATCTTTGCGGCACCCGCCCTGCTACGTGCGCAGACCACGAATAACCGTGTTGTGATCGATCCCCTGCGCGTGCGTGCCACCCTTGACCGGCGTATTTGGGGCAGTTTCTTGGAACACCTGGGCCGCGCGATCTATGGAGGTATTTATGAACCGGGCTCTCCACTGGCCGATGCCTCGGGCTTTCGCAAAGACGTTGCTGCGGAGGTGCGCAGCATGGGTGTGCCGATCGTTCGTTACCCGGGCGGCAACTTCGTTTCTGGCTACAACTGGCTGGACGGTGTGGGCCCGCGCGACAAGCGGCCAACTGTACTCGACCGGGCTTGGAACTCCATCGAGACGAATCAGTTTGGCACCAACGAATTTGTGACCTGGGCGAAGAGCGTTGGTGCTGAGCCGCTGATGGGCACCAATTTTGGCACAGCAGCACCCGAGATGTCGGCCGCGCTGGTGGAATATTGCAACGTGCCGGCCGGCACGAAATGGAGCAATCTGCGCCGGGAACATGGTTACGCCCAGCCCCACGCCATTCGCACCTGGTGCCTCGGCAATGAAATGGATGGTTCCTGGCAGATTGGCCACATGCCGGCCCGGGAGTATGGCCGCAAAGCCGTTGATGCCGCTCGGCAAATGCGAGCTGTTGATCCCAGTGTGCAACTGATCGCCTGTGGATCGTCTGGGCCGGGACAATCGACATTCCTGGAATGGGATCGCGAAGTTCTCGAAGAGTGTTATTCGCAAGTGGACGGCATCAGCCTGCATCGTTACTATGGCAACGGTGCGAGTGGGGAAACCGACGGCAATTCTCTAAAGTATCTGGCCATGAACCTGGCGATGGAAGAGCAGATTGATCAGGTTGCTGCTGTTTGCGAGTATGTTCGCAAGCGCACGGGCTCAAGCAAGCGCTTGTGGCTCTCGTTCGATGAGTGGAATGTCTGGTACCGCCGCCGCGGCGGTAATGGGCAGCGTCAGCAGGCGCCGCACCTATTGGAAGAGGAGTACAACCTGGAAGACGCATTGCTAGTGGGAGGGTTGGTGAACGCACTCTTGCGGCGCTCCGACAAAGTCCGCGTTGCTTGCCTGGCGCAATTAGTAAATGTAATCGCACCCATCGTGACCAACGTGAACGCCCTCTTGCGCCAAAGCATCTACTATCCCTATGCATGGGCGTTAGAGAGCGGGCGTGGTCAGTCCCTGGACACCTGGGTGGAATCTTCCGTCATCGAAGGCATTCCCGCCATTGACAGCGCGGTTACTTTTGACAAAGCCACAGGCCGATATTGTGTGTTTCTGCTCAATCGCGATCTGGCGCAGCCTCGCGAAACCACACTCTTGTTCCGCGACAATGCACCCACCAGCAGCTTACGATTCGACACGCTCACAGGCACTGATTTGAAAGCTGTCAACACGTTTGCGGAGCCAGACAAGGTGAAGCCCGCCGCGCTCGATTTGCCGCGCGCAAGCGGCCGTATGGCGATTGAATTGCCGGCGCGTTCGTATACGCGGCTGCTGCTCCAGGCAGCTCCTTTGTAATCCAACGAGTGGCGATCGCTCCAGCTCGGGTTCATCCCGAAAACAGACGAATCCCCTTGAGGGAAGTGCAGTTCAAATTTGAAGAGTCCCCAATTCACTAGCGACGGAGTGCACCTACTGTATTCCTCGATTCGGCGGAACCATAAAGGCTGCCTGCTTATCGACCTGTACCGCACCGTACGATGCGACAGGGCGACTGCGAACGGCGTGTCACTCGAGTCCGAGGTGTTCTACGCGACGTAAGTAGGACTTCCGCTTACGTTTCCGTTTGCGGGCCCTGCAGGCCAAAAGATCCAGTAATCGGAACCGTTCTGGCTCACCCGGCCCGCAGCATGGATGCCCCTGAAGCGTCGTTGAGAATTCGCTCCGCTTTTGTTGCGAACTCGCCCGCTGGCTAGTGCTCCCCGCGCTCCCACTTGGCCAAAGTGGACGGGCCCACTTCAAGCTGCTGTGCAAAAGCCTTTTGAGTGAGTCCTTGCCTCATGCGCGTGCAAACAAACCGCTCCGCCCAGTTTCCAGGTGGCGGCAGTGGCCTGTACCCAAGCTTGCCAACGGCCACGCTAACACCGTGCAAACATGCTGGAAAAAGCCGTTGCCTCTAGCTGCCACTTGGCCGAATCGTATGCACGTAGACTCATAAAGTTACCTCGTGTTGCCTTTAGCTGCGGTTAGCAGTGCGGGTTCGAGCCCCGTCGTCCCCCAAAGGAAGTCATTCGCTGATCGGCAAATGCCGCGCGATCTATTCGGGGCATTGGACCGGGCCAATAGTGGCCAACTCCATTTGGAATTTTGCCTCCCGGGGGAAGATGATTGGTGGGATTCGCCTTTTTTTAGTGTTGTCAAAATCAAAGGCGGATGGGCGAAGTGAACGTATTCCCGGCTTCTCCGTGATTGAGGCGTTCACCTGTCGGCATTGCGGCGAGGGCGTCCATCCCCGGCGCACTCAATGAATACTGTAACGATCCCACTCCTCGGGATTTAGCAGCAAAATCAGAAGCTGGACTATTTGGGTAGCCTGAATACATCCGTGCTCACGTTCGGTTCCTGTAGTTCTCTCCTGGCTTCTAGGCAGGCTTGATGCAACACCTTTGTTTCCTCGCTTGCCCTGTCTACCATCATCTTGTCGAACAGCCCTGAGAACGTCTGCGTGTGATGGTCCAGGTGTCTCTTGAACTTTGGCCACCAGGAGATCGCGAACAGGACAAGCGAACGCCATAGCTGGAGAAGACATGTGGGAAATAGTTTTATCGCCAGATTCGCGGACTCGTCCCGGTCGGCAGGAATTGATTACAGCGCGGCTCCCCTTTTAATGGTGTTCAAAATCAAATAAAAGCGGGAAGCCCGTCCTGAGCCTTCAAAACGCGTTATGATGGCTGGCTGTTGATCGGACGCAACTAGGGCGTGTCCAGATGTTGTTCCGGGAATAGGAGTCGAACATGAAATGGTTTCTCTTCGCTTTGACGGCAGTTGCGGCAAATGCCCAGTTAAACAGCAAATGTGCTGATTTGACACGGTTCCAGATGCCCGGCGCGATGATTGAAATCACCCGCGCCGAGATGGTAGCCGCCGGGCCTGGTCGCGGTGGCCGCGGCGGGACAGGACCGATGCTGCCGGCGCATTGCCGCGTGGACGGAATTGTTGACAAGCGTACCGGATCAGATAGCAAGACCTACGGCATCCGCTTTGCGGTAGCGCTGCCGGAGAACTGGAACAGTGATTATCTGCAGCAAGGCGGAGGCGGCTTGAACGGCAGCGTAGGTGAGCCTGTCGGGAATCAGGCTGCCGGAGACAAGCCAGCCCTCGCGCGCGGCTTCGCGGTGGCCAGCAGTGACACAGGACACCAGAGCTCCGGTGGAGGCTTCGATGGTTCGTTCATGAGCGACCAACAGGCGGCGCTGGATTTCGAATTCGTTGCGATCGGACGTCTTACGGTAATTGCCAAACAGATCATCTCGACCTACTACGGCAAGCCGGTGGCGCATTCCTACTACGTCGGCTGTTCCACGGGCGGCCGCGAGGCGATGCTCATGTCACAGCGCTATCCCATGTACTTCGATGGAATCGTCGCGGGCTCGCCGGCGCAGCGCACGGGCTATTCGGGTCTAGCGACGCGCGCGCTCACCGTTTCACTGAATGCAGCGGCGCCAAGGGATGCGAGTGGCAAACCGGGACCGGCGCTTTCCGAAAGCGACAAGAAAGCTGTGATTGCGAAGCTGCTGGATGAATGCGACGCCCGCGACGGCGCCAAGGACGGCATGATCTTTGATCCAACCGGCTGCACGTTCCAGCCTCGCGATTTGCAGTGCGCCGGCGCCAAGGCCGAAGGGTGTCTATCGGCGGATCAGGTGGCGGCGATTGAGAAGGGCTTTGCCGGCCCTAAGGATTCCCATGGGAAGCAGGTTTATCCCGGCTTCTTCTATGACACGGGCATCACTTCTCAGGGCGGCGGCATTCCCGGGCTGCTGAGCCCCGGTCCCAGCCCCTTGGGTGCTCCCACAACTGCCACCACTCTGGACATCGATGCTCAAGAGGAGACCCTTAACAACAATCCGACCGCGCGCATCGGGGACAGCTACACCTGGGTGAACCTGGGCAGCTTCTCCTCTCACGGAGGCAAGCTGATCTTCTATCACGGCGTGAGCGATCCGTGGTTCTCCGCCAAGGACACCATCGATTATTACCAGCGCATGACGACCGCCAATGGCGGTTCAGCGAAGGTTATGGACTGGAGCCGCCTTTTCCTCTCGCCCGGCATGGGCCATTGCGCGGGAGGCGGCGCGACGCTCGATACCTTTGACCTGCTTTCGGCATCCGTGAATTGGGTGGAGAAGGGTCAGGCTCCGGACTCGGTGATGGCTACGGGGCGCGCCTTCCCGGGACGCAGCCGTCCGCTGTGCCCGTACCCAACCCATGCGCAGTACAACGGTTCTGGCAACATGGACGACGGCGCGAACTACTCATGCCGTCAGTAAAAACACCAAAGCCGTTATAGCGTGGCTTCATGATTTCTTCGGAGGGCGCGCTTGTGGGTATCACGGCCCAAATTGTTTCATCAGAGCACCCTATCGCCCATGTGCCCTCAGCGCTTTCATACGATCACTTAAGATTCGAGATTGTAGCCTTTGTAGGAAGGGACTGCGACGAATCGAGGAACTATGATAGTTATCCAATCTGACCCCACGATGACTTGTTATAGCTCAGTTAACGAGTGACTCGGTCAGCGCAGACTCACAATACCTCGTTGAATCGCAGCTGTAGCGGCTTTGGTTCGATCTTGGGCGTTTAACTTCGCCAAAATGCTTTTCACATGGTTTTTCGCAGTCGTATCTGCGATCCCAAGCCGATAAGCAATCTCTTTGTTGGAAAGCCCATCGACAACCAACTCGAGAACTTCTACCTCACGGGCGCTTAGTTGAGATGGTGGATGATTTAGAAGCGCCGTCGGAAAACAGGTTTGGCCCGCATGAACTGCGCGAATGGTTGTTAGCAAATCTTCGTGACGGACATCCTTCGTCAAATAGGCCCGCATGCCAGCGGCGAGGGCCCGCCTCACAATTGCGTCTCCATCGTATGTCGATAGCGCTATCAGCCTGCTCTCTGGGAACTCGGAATGAATCTCTGTTGCGGCTTCCACGCCCGACATCGCCGGCATTCGAATGTCAATTAGTGCAACGTCCGGCCGCTTTTCGCGGTACGACGCGATGGCCTGCTTTCCGTTTACGGCCGTTGCCACCACGGCCATATCCGGCTGCGTGTTGATTATCGACGTGATGCCAAGCCGTGCGATCAGATGATCTTCGGCGATCAGGATTCGAATCTTTTGCTTCATGGCAGCGGCACCTTGACCTCGACGCGAGTTCCTTTTCCCGGATGGCTATCGACAAGCAATGCCCCGTCAATGCGCTCCGCGCGTTCCCGCATCCCAATCAGCCCGAAGCTTCCTCCTTCAGCGGCAAAAACTGTTTGAGGTTCGAAACCGCTTCCGTCGTCTTCCACATCCAGTTGCAACTGTCTTGGTTCGATTTTGAGCCGTACGTCCACGTGGGCCGGCGTGGCATGGTTCACCGCATTCGCGACCGCCTCCTGAGCAATTCGGAAGACGTGATGAGCCACCTCTTCCGGCACTCTTGAGGTGTCTCCCCTCACGTCCACACTCAAGGAGACGTGCGAATTGGCCGCCCACCGGTGGGCCGCCGATTGGAGCGCAATCGCGAGATCCTGATCCTCCAGCGCGGCAGCGCGAAGATCCATGAGGGAGCGCCGCGCTTCCGTCAGACTATGACGCGCCATGCTTCGGGCGAGACCGAGCGCACTACGAGCGGCCTCTGCTTCTGCGGGCATTGTGATCTCCACAACGTCCAGTTGCTGGGCGATTCCAACAAACCCCTGTGCTAGTGTGTCGTGCACCTCGCGAGCGAGGCGAGCTCGTTCCTGAAGCACTAGAGCGAAGCGGGACTGAACCTGCCGCTCACGGAATTTGTAAGCGGTCCATGCTAGAATCGCCACACCTAGCATGCCAGCCATGCGGAACCAGAACGTCTCGTAGTAGTGAGGTTCGATGTCAAACTCAAGCGCCGATTCACCTGGACTGCCTCCAGGCAGGTCGGCCTTGACGCGAAAACGATAATGACCATGCTTTAGGTTGTCGAAGTTTACAACGCGAGCCCCGTCCACGTTTGTCCAATCGGAATCCAAACCGTCCAGCATATAGGAATAACGGATACGATCCGGTGCGCGCAGATGGATCGCTGCATAACGGATCTGAACACGCCCGCTGCCCTCTGGCAAATGGGGATTTGGCTGATCGAATGATCGGCGGCCGACAGTGAGATCGAGGATATGTATCAAAGGAGGAAGCGCGGCGCCGGCGCGATCACGGGGATCGTAGATCGCGATTCCGCGACTGGTAGCGAACCACAATGTACCATTTGAAAATCGCTCTCCATCGGTGGTCTGCGCACTACGAAGTCCATCCGCGACACCGTAGTTAGCCGGTTGCAGGGACTTGACGCGGCCGGCCGCGAAGTCCGCCAACTGCGAGAGGGTGATGCGGCAAATACCTCGCGGTGTGCTGAGCCAAAGGGACTCGCCATCACCCGTAATGCCGTAGATGTTATCGCTGAGCACGCCGTCGCGAGCCCGATAGCTCACAAACATGCCGTCTCGAAACGCATTCAGTCCGCCGTCAAGCGTTCCAATCCAAAGAGTTCCTTGAGCATCGAAATAGAGAGAGCGAATCTGGCTGCTGCTGAGGCCATCCGCGGCGGTGAATAAACGCGCTTCACCATTTTTATATCGCCAGAGGCCATTGGAGAACGTCCCGGCCCAAATAGAGCCGTCCACCCCTCCGGCCAGCACATTGAACGAATCGTCTTGATAAAGAGGTCCGCCTGGAATCACAGTGTTGAAGCGCCCGTGAACAACCTCGCCGAGGCCGTTTGGAAGCGCGAGCCACAGCGTGCCGTTCTTGTCTTCCAGGGCGTCAAACACAGTTTTTCGACCCTGCGGATCCGGTGCGATAAACGTATCCTCGCGCCCGTTGTCGATGCGGATCAGACCCTGCCTGGACGGCACGAGCAAGGCTCCCTGCCGTGTTTCCCGCAAATGCCGAACAAAAAGTTTGGAGCTTACAATACGAACCGGCGCCGCTTGCTGACCGTGAAGAGAGAAAACTCCGTCGTCGAAGCCCGCCCAGATGGTTCCTTTGCGATCCTCGTAAATAGCCGTGGGTCCGTTGTCGGGAAGGCCGTTGGACTGGTTAAGCGACGTGAACACATCGTCCCGATAGCGCACAAGTCCGTGATCGCTGCCCGCCCAGAGATTTCCCTCGCGGTCCTCGAAGATGCAGCGTACCGCGCCACCATCGCGAGGTTCAGGAAGAGTATGAAAACGGGATCCCTCCTGCCGCGCGAGTCCCCAGTCGGTTCCGACCCAGATCGAGCCGACGCTATCGGCCAGGATTACATTCAGGCCAAACGCATCTGAAAGGCCTTCCTTACGGCGGTAACGCTTCAAAGTTCCATCCGGCAGGCGTTCGATCACGCCACGCGCGCTGCTGATCCACAGATTACCGGCCCTGTCGATTTGAAGATACGAAGGAAAATTTAGAGAAAGATCTGAAGGCCCAAGCACGGTCGCGAAGGTTCCATTTACAAGCTCCACTACCGCGCTGTTGCCAACGACGTATACTCTGCCGTCGGAGCTTTCTGCTACGCCTCGCACGATCGTCAGTGGGAGGTCGCGCTCTCGAAGGAAGTTTGTGAAATGGCTGTCGTCAAAACGGCTTAGGTTTCCGCCCGCAACGATCCAGAGGGCTCCGTTTCGGCCCGCAAGCAAGCAGGAAACCAAGTCGTCCACCAGCCCATCCTTGCGAGTATAGGTACGGAACTGGCCATCTTTGAACTGCGTCAGCCCACTTCGCGAACCAATCCAAAGAGATCCATCCTTGCCAGCGGCGAGTGCGGAAATGGAACTCGACATCGGCGCCCCGCGGTCGTGGTTGAAGTAAACGAATTCGTAGCCGTCGAACCTCGCCAGCCCTTCGTCGGTGCCGATCCACAGGTATCCATCCGTGGTCTGGGTGATTGCGCGAATCGCGTCTTGAGGGAGCCCTTGCTGCTGAGTCCAGACTGAGGCGGAATATTGTGTCAACTCCCTATGCGGATCGAGCGCGAGAAGCGGGTTCAAGATGCCCAACAACATCGCGCACGACAACATCGCAAGGATACATGTCCTCGGCATCTGGACTCCCATTATGCGCCGGTTCCGCCAAATGTGAAAAGTCGCATTGAGGCGAATAGTCCGAATGGATCATCCGAATTGATCATTGTTCCATTTCCCACGCCGCAATAGAATCCCGATGGGCGACGCACCTGAGGGGGTGAGGGGATTTCATGACTACAACTATACGTATCGGGATTTGCATTGTTTTGGGGACGATGTCATCCGCGGCGATATGGGCGCAATCCACCGCGCAAATCAACGGAACCGTAAGAGACGACAGCGGCGGCGCGATCCCGGGAGCTGAGGTGAAAGCGACGCACACAGCCACAGGCAGTGTCCGCACGGTGATCACCGAACCAAACGGCGTCTACATTCTGACAAACCTTCCCATTGGGAACTACACCGTAGAAGTCGCGAAGACGGGCTTTAAGGCCGCGATTGAGTCGGGGATTGTCCTTCAAGTGGACGCCAACCCCACCCTCGATATCGCGCTCAAGGTAGGAGCTGTCAACGAACAGATCACCGTGGAGGCCAACGCGCAGCAAGTAGAGACTCGGTCAACCGGCATCGGACAGGTGGTCGACAACGTGCGCGTGGCGGAAATGCCGCTCAACGGCCGCAATCCTCTGGAACTGGTCCTCTTGACTGGCATGGCGAGCCTCCCTGGACCAGGTGCAATCAACAACGTGCGCAACTACCCGACGATCGTCATCTCAGTCGCGGGTGGCCAAGGCGGAAACACAGCCATGTACCTGCTGGACGGCGCCATCCATGAGGATCCGTACAACAATCTGGCGCTACCACTACCTTTTCCTGACGCTCTGCAGGAGTTTAAAGTCGAAACCAGCGCGCTTCCGGCGCAATACGGCTACCATTCGGGCTCCGTTGTGAACGCGGTCACCAAATCGGGGACCAACAACTTTCATGGCGACCTTTTCGAGTTCCTGCGCAACGGCGACCTGAATGCTCGCGATTTCTTCGCTCCAACCCGCGACACACTCAAGCGCAACCAGTTCGGAGGCGTAGTTGGCGGCCACATCATCCGCGACAAGCTGTTCTTCTTCGGCGGCTATCAGCGGACCACGCAGCGCTCCGATCCCAACTCATTAACCGCGTTCGTTCCCACTGCTGACATGCTGAGGGGAGACTTCACTGCGGTGACGTCGCCGGCGTGCCAGGCAGGCAAACAAATCAATCTGAATGCCTCCCAGGGATTCGTCAATAACCAGATCTCTCCGACTTTGCTGAATCCCGTCGCGCTCAACATCGCGAAAACGATGCCGACATCCACCAATCCGTGCGGTCGAACGATTTACGGCTTCGATGCCGGTCTTGACGAAGACCTGATCGTCACCCGAATCGATTATCAGAAAAGCGAAAAGCATACTATTTTTGGCCGCTACAACGCGGGACACCTCATTAACAATTCCACTTACGACGGACACAATCCGCTCTCGATCAACAACTACGGAGTACACGACTTGAATTACGTGATCGCCCTCGGCGACACGTATCTCATCCGCTCGAACGTGGTGAATTCGTTTCGCATCGCCGCCAGCCGGACCAACGTTGTGAAGATCCCGGATGCGTACAAGTCGCTCTCGGATTTCGGATCGAACTACACGCCAATCGGCGGCTCTGTGATCAACCTCACAGTGGCGGGCGTAGGCGGCGGATTTGCCATCGGTTCCACGGCTTCGGTTCCCGGCGAGGCCCATACCGGTCCGAACGTCTCGATCACCGACGACGTGAGCTTCGTTAAAGGGGCTCACCAGTTTGTTTTCGGCGGCAATATCTACAAGCGCATCATGAACTATTGGTCTGGAGTAAATGCCGTCGGCAGCAGTTCGTTCAACGGCACCGTGACCGGACTCGCTCTTGGCGACTTCCTTTTGGGGAACGCGGTTTCGTTCAGCCAGGGCACGAACTACGGCATGTACTTGTATCAATACTACGCGTCGCTCTACGCGCAGGATTCGTGGAAGGTAAATAAGCGCCTCACGCTGAACTACGGATTACGCTGGGAACCCTACTTGTCCAACGTCAATAAGTACGGACAACTGGACCATTTCGATCAGAGCCTCTACACAGCCGGATTCCACAGCAGTGTTTTCAAGAACGCCCCGATCGGCTTGGCCTTTGCCGGGGATCCGCAGTACGCCTGCGCGAATGGGTACAACTGCAGCAGCTACGACAAGTTCTTCCCTCGATTTGGATTCGCCTTTGACCCGGGCGGCGACGGCAAGATGACGATCAGAGCTTCTTACGGCATCTTCGGCGATCGTCTGCACCAGTTCTTCCCGAATCAGATGGGATTCGGGCCGCCGTTTGGAAATAACATCGGCATTTCAAACGTGAACATTGCCAATCCGTGGGCGAATTACCCTGGCGGCAATGCCATCCCATACCTTGTGGGTTGCAGCCCGGTGGGCCATGCCCGCACCGATTGCACATTCCCGACAGCGGGCGCATACGTCCGCTTTAACACGGACGACTATAATGCGATGTATACACACCAGTGGAACTTGAGCATTCAGCGCCAGGTGGGCGATTGGCTGCTGAGCGCAAACTACATTGGTAATAGCTCGATTCACCTGGGAACGTCGGAGAATATCAACCCCGCCGTTTTCCTGGGCCTGGGTCCCTGCACGCTAAATGTCGTCGGCGCGAACGGTGTCGTACCGACAAATTACTCCACCTGCTCCACAACCGCCAACCAAAATCAGCGCCGCACTCTGTATTTGCAGAATCCGCAAGCAGGCCAGTATTACTCGGGCATCGGCTCTTACGATCCCGGCGGAACAGGGTCCTACAACGGCCTCTATCTCTCTGCCAACAAGCGCCTGAGCCATTACGTGACGGCGAATACCAATTTCACCTGGTCCCATTGCATCAGCGACCTCTATGACCAGCAAACGGGATCCGCCGGAGTGTCGCCGTTCATTCGGAGAAACGGAAGAAGTAATTGTACCGGAGCCGATCTTCGCCGCTCATTTGTTCTGAATCTGGTCGCGCAGTCGCCGCGTTTTACAAATACCTGGCTGCGCCGGATCGCAAGCGACTGGCAGGTCGCGCCGATTCTCACCGCCAGATCGGGACAGTACATTACAATCGTGCCCGGAACGGATCGCGCGTTGACCACGGCCCCGGCTCAAACGGTAAATCTGGTGAGTCCCAACTCGGTTTACGCGGCAAATCAAAGTGTCAACAATTTCCTGAATCCCGCCGCTTTCGCCTTGCCTGGGCTGGGAACCTACGGGAACCTTGGCCAGAACAACGTTGCAGGTCCGGGGATGTTCCAGCTCAATCTGGCGCTTTCACGCAACTTCAGGATCGCCGAGGGGAAGACGTTGCAAATCCGAGGGGAATCTTTTAACCTCCCGAATCATTTGAACCCCGGCAATCCGGTGAGCAATTTGTCGTCGTCGACCTTCGGCCAAATTCTCAGCGACGTCAGCGGCAACAATGGGCTGGATGCGGGAGATCCTCGAATCATCCAGCTCGCAATGAAGTTCGTGTTTTGATTCAGACACTTCCAATGATCCAATTGGATCATTGAAGGCAGGGAAGCCAGGGTATATAGTTGATTCTGAGCTTGTTCTCTCAGTAGGACAGGTGTGCCAAGGGAGTGTCAGGATGAAGGTCAGGCCGAATTTCAGTAAGGGAAGACTGGTCATTGGAGCGTTCTGCTGCGTCGTCGTAAGCGCCCAGCCCCCTTCGCCGACCCCGGCGCCCGCCGTCGCGTATCGAGCGGTGCTCGATCAGTACTGCGTCACGTGTCACAACGACAAAGCAAAGGTCGCCAACTTTTCGCTTCAAAAGCTCGATCTGGCCACGGCGGGCGATCATCCGGACGTCTGGGAGCCCGTCATTCGCAAACTTCGAGCGGGCATGATGCCGCCATCCGGAATGCCTCGCCCTCCCTTGGCAAAGTATGAGGGCCTTCGCGACTGGCTGGAATCGCAGTTGGATGCGAAAGCCGCCAGGCATCCCGATCCAGGCTCGGTAGTGATGCATCGTTTGAACCGCACCGAGTATGCGAATGCGATCCGCGACCTGCTAGACCTCGATATCGATGTATCCGCGTTGCTCCCCGCCGACAACTCGGCGCGTGGCTTCGATAACGTCGCTGGTTCGTTGACCATTTCCCCCACTTTGATCGAAGCCTATTCGACAGCTGCGACACGTATCGCGCGTACCGCGGTAGGGTTCTGGAAGTCGCCGACGGAAGCCGCGTATATCTCGCCGGCGGATACTTCGCAGACGCAACACCTGGATGGGCTGCCGTTTGGAACGCGCGGTGGGATGAAGGTCCGTCACACCTTCCCGTCCGACGGCGAATACAGCTTTACGGTTGAGAATTTCGGTCTTGGCCGGTTCATCCCCGGCGAAAAACTTCTTTTCCTGATCGACAACGAAACGCTGGCGACTCGCGACTATAAAGGAGTTGGTCTCACCGCTGCCAATGCATCCACCGGCGACGGCTCGATAGAACTCAAACTTCCAGTGAAGGCTGGCTCGCACGTCGTCGGTGTCACTTTCCTTGAGGACAATTTCCGGCCAAGTCTCGACCTGATTCGCCAGTACGAGCGAAAGTCGCTCGAAGACAATCCGATTCCGCAATTAGAGTATTACCCGGCGGTTGGCACGTTGCGCATTCGCGGACCATTCAAAGCCTCACGTCCCGAAGACTCACGCAGTATTCGCAAGGTGTTCACGTGCATGCCGAAGACCGAAGCCGAGGAGAGCCCCTGCGCCAAAGAGATCCTGACCACTTTGATGCGCAGTGCTTATCGGCGCCCCGTGACCCCAGTTGACCTCGACTGGGTGCAAGGTTTCTATCAACAGGGACGCCGCAAAGGCGATTTCCGCGATGGAATCGACTTGGCGCTGCGTAGGATTCTCACTAGTCCGCAGTTCCTGATTCGGGCTGAAGTCGAGCCACAAACTGTGCGGTCTGGCCAGCCTTACCGCATTACGGATCTAGAGCTCGCATCGCGGCTCTCCTTCCTGATCTGGAGCAGCATACCGGACGATGAATTAATTAAGGTCGCAAGCGAGAACCAACTTCACGCGCCGGCGGTGCTTGAAAAGCAGGTGCGGCGCATGCTTGCCGATCCGAAAGCCAGCGCGTTGGTCGAAAACTTCGGCGACCAGATTCTATATCTCCGCAACCTGCCCGCGACCTCGCCCGATGGCGTTTTCTATCCCAATTGGGATGACGAACTGCGCAAGGCCTTCCGTCGCGAGACCGAGTTACTGTTTGAAAGCATCATTAAGGAGAATCGCAACGTCGTCGATCTGTTGACTGCCGACTATACGTTCCTGAATGAGAGGCTCGCACAGCATTACGGCATTCCAAATATCTACGGTTCGCATTTCCGGCGCGTGGCCCTGGGGCCCGATTTGGACTACCGGCGAGGGCTGCTGGGACAAGGAAGTTTCCTTGCCGTGACCTGGGTGCAGAACTTCAGAACCTCACCTGTGAAGCGCGGCGTTTGGGTGCTGGAGAATATCCTCGGATCTCCTCCGCCCGAGCCTCCACCCAACGTTCCGCCTCTGGAAGACACCAAGGGCGATAAGAAAATCCTGACGTTGCGCGAGCAGATGACGATGCACCGCAAGCAGGAGCCATGCGCGAGCTGCCACAAGCTGATGGACCCAATCGGTTTCGCGCTGGAAAATTTTGACGCCGACGGATCTTACCGGACGAAGCAAGGCGGTGCAGGCGGCGTACAACTCGATACCGCGGCGACTCTGTGGGATGGCACAAAGGTAAACGGCCCGGTGGAATTGCGGCAAGCGCTGCTTCACTATTCGCCGCAGTTCGTGCGGATGATCACCGAAAAACTGATGACCTTCGCATTGGGGCGAGGAGTCGAAAACGAGGACATGCCGGTGGTCCGCTCCATCGTGCATGAGGCGGACAAGGACAACGACCGGTTCTTCTCGATCCTGATGGGCATCATCAAAAGCCAGCCATTCCAGTTCCGGACAAAACAAGCCGAAGAAAGGGCCAGCAACTAAGGAGACTTATGGGCATTCGCTATATCAGCAAGAAACACATTCCTCGACGGACCTTTCTGCGCGGCGCTGGTGTCGCCATCGGCCTTCCGCTGCTGGATTCGATGATTCCAGCGCAGACGCCTCTCTCGAAAACCGCGGCAGTTCCGCCCAAACGTTTCCTGGGCATCTGGCATCCTCACGGTGCGGCACCGGGATATTGGAGTCCGCAGCAGGAAGGAGCGAACTTCGAATTCTCCTTCATCACGAAACCTCTCGAACCGTTTCGCAATCGCGTGACGCTGATCAGTGGCATGGACATGCCGGAAGCAATGGCGAATACAGAGGAGCCAGGCGGAGACCACGCCCGCGGAGCCGTTCTTCTGTCCGCCGCGCGTCCCCGCCGCAATGCAGTGAGCCCCTATTTGGGCATCACTGTGGACCAGTTGGTGGCTCAAAAGTTCGGACAGGATACGATCCTTGAATCCATGCAGCTGGGCGTCGAAGAAGACGGGAACTTCGGGAATTGCAATTGGGGTTACAGCTGCGCCTACACCAACTGCATTTCCTGGTCGTCTCCGGTGCAGCCGCTGCCGACCGAAGTGAATCCGCGCGTGGCATTTGAGCGCTTGTTCGGTGATGGGACGAACCCCGAGGAACGCCGCACGGGGCGTAGCGAGACCGCGAGCATTCTTGACTCCGTGAGTCAGGAGATTTCTCTTTTTAAAGCAAAGCTCGGCTCCGGCGACAAGTCCAAACTTGAAACGTATCTTGAGAATGTCCGCGAAATCGAGCGGCGCATAAAGATCGCGAGCGATCGTACCGTAAAGGAGCCCACCTCCGAGATCCCGTTTGGGTTGCCTGAGAACAAAACCGTTCACTACCGCTTGATGTACGATCTTCTTGCGCTGGCGTTTGAAGGCGATCTCACTCGTTCGGCGACCTACATGCTCGGCAAAGATCTTTCCGGATCGAGCTTCCCGGATTCCGGTTTCAATGGCGGCTGGCATGGTTCGTCACACCACGGTGACAAGCCGGACAATGTCGCCAGCTACTCCAAGATGAATCGCTATCACGTGCAGAACTTGGCGTACTTTGCGGACAAACTTGCGAAGACACCCGAGGGCGATGGAACTCTACTCGACCACATCCTTATTTATAAAGGCAGCAATATGGGCAACTCGCACCGTCACGCGCATGTGAAGGTACCCATCATTCTGCTCGGCGGTTTGGACGGTACACTCAAGGGCAACCGGCACTTCGTTTTCCCCGATAATACGGAAAGAACCTCCAACATGCTGCTCGCCGTGCTTCACAAGTACGGGATCGAAGATTTCCCAACGTACGATGCAGCCGGCCGGGTTAAGGGTACAGCCAAGAGCTTCGGGTCAAGCACCAAGCCGATTGCGCTGTAGGGGAATGGTGGACATGAGAAGAAGTTCTTTGCTGGCCGTGTTGCTCGCGGCCGTGACAGTTACCTACGCTGCAACTCCATCCGATGTGGCCGACGCCGCCGCGCGAGGAGACAAATCGGCGGTGCGAGCGTTAATCGACAAGAATGCCGATGTGAACGCCGCGCAGGTGGACGGTACGACGGCGCTCCACTGGGTAGCTCAGGCCGACGATGTGGAAACCGCCACTCTCCTTCTGAAGGCCGGCGCGAAGGCTGTGGCGGCGAATCAGACTGGTGCGACGCCCCTGCTGCTGGCCTCCATTAACGGAAGCGCGGCAATGATCGAAACGCTCGCCGGAGCAGGTGCGGATGTCAACGCTCCTCTAACCAGGTCCGGGGACACGGCCCTGATGATTGCCTCGCGGGCCGGCAAGGTTGCCGCGGTTAGAGTGCTGCTGGATCATGGGGCCCAAGTTAACGCGAAAGAGAGCTGGGGCGACACTACTGCGTTGATGTGGGCGATTTCTGAGCGCCATCCCGACGTCGCGAAGCTTCTGGTCGAGCGTGGAGCCGACGTCAATGCCAAGTCAAGGTTTGTGCCGTCGGCCTCGGGGCGAGGCTTTGAAGGAACAACTCCGGCCGCAAAGAGTCCCGGAAAGCCGGAAGAGTTTGCAAGTGGTTCGCTGACGCCGCTGATGTTCGCAGCGCGCGAAGACAACCTCGAATCGGCTCGGCTGCTGATGTCCGGCGGCGCTGATATCAACGCTCTAGACGGAGACGGGAAGGATGCGTTGAGCCTCGCAATCTTCAACGGGAGCTATGACGTCGCTACGTTCCTGGTGGACAACCATGCCAAGGTAAACCAAGCCGATGCGCAGGGATTTACGTCCCTATTTTGGGCAGTGGAACGCCGCAACATGGAAACTGCCCCGAATTTTCCGTGGATGGTGACCGTAGACCCGCTGCCGTTGATCAAAAAGCTGCTGGACGCCGGAGCCGACCCGAACACGGTCATCAACAATACTCCCAGAGCGAGAATGCGTGAAGGTTCTCCCCGCATCGTCTTTGCCTCATCACTGATGCGAGCCGCGTTCTCGGGCGATATCGAACTGGTGCAACTACTGCTCGCGCATGGTGCCAAGCTTCATGTTCTCTCCAAAGATCGGGAGAGTATGCTGGAAGCGGCCGCCGGTCTCGCGTTCATCAACGGCTACAACAGGCAGCGAACCCCGGAAGAAAGGCTCGCGGTGGTGAAACTGATGGTGGAAGCGGGTGAGGACGTGAACTGGGCCGACAGTTACGGGATAACCCCGCTGATGGCCGCAGCGAACTTAGGCGACATCGCTATTGTCCAGTATCTGATCGATAAGGGCGCGGACTTGGGCGCCTACGATTTGGGCAAGAAGAACGACGGAAGCTTCGGATCCAGCGTAGAACCGCTGATGCCCCTGGATTACGCTATCGGGGTCGGCACGTTTGTCCCGAATAACGCGGTAGTTCCGCACCCCGATGTGATTGCGCTCATTTCCCAGAAGATGAAGGAACGCGGGATCCAGCATACAACCTCGGAATGTACGCTTCGCGGATTCACTTGCTCGGGCGCGAACGTGGATCCCAAGACAGCCACTCCGGCCGAGATTGCCAAAGTGCGCAAGGTTCAGACCGGGTATCAGGTCGACGGCATCACGGGTGGTCTTGCAGTAAAAGAGGCGGACAAGGACGCGAGCAAGGATAGGGATGCCAACAAAGCGAAAAAGTAGCGCCGCGGTCCTGTTCCTGATCGCCATCGTTCCGCTTGCCGCTCAGAATAGGCGGCCAACACGGCCTCAAGTTAGCAGGCCCGATGGCGAAACCTGGACGGTGATCCGCCAGAGTTGCACTCGCTGCCACGGCATCGACGATTACGCTTTCTTCGCGCTGGACGACGCGGGATGGAAGGCGCTGCTTGCATCGAAACACAAAGCAAACGGCGGCTACTCTCTAAACGACGCGGATCGCAAGATACTGGTGGATTGGCTGGTTTCCAAATTCGGTCCGGATACCAAGCCGTTCCCTCGAACCTACGTCCCTCCGGAAATCACCACGTTCTTCTCCGATCCCGAGGCCCACCGCTTGTTGGATCGAGCCTGCAGCAAATGCCACGGTGTGGACCGCGTCGAAAAGGCCCGGTTTCCCGAAGAGCACTGGAGAGTTCTCGCCGTAGACATGCGCGAGCGCGGAGCCCAGTTGAGTGACGAAGAATTGGAACGTCTGGTGGAGTGGCTTGGTCGCGTTTGGGGAACCAATCAGGATAAGTAGTTCCTTGTCGGACGCCGTCCGATATGGGTCGGCCCTCGACCTTGCGCACTCATAGCCAATCGATGTTCGCGCCCCGTACAATCTCCAGAGGGTTACTCAAGAAAAAGGAGACAGGTTGTGAAATTCGCACATATGATACTCGGTGCCTTGGGATGCGCGGCGCTGACATCATTCTTCCAGTTCGTTGTGATTGGACCTCCCAGCGCTCACGCGCAAGCGGAACAGCAAAAGCAAGCCCCGAAAGGGATCAACCGCGCACCTGATCCTCGCGTGCAACAGCGGAAGTATCACTTCGCCGAGACCAATGAAGATCTTCCCTATGCTTTGTTCGTTTCCTCCAAAGTCACGAAGGGCAAAAAGGCCCCGCTGATCGTAGCGCTGCATGGGGTCTTTGGAGATGGCAATTCTTTGCTGCGCGGAGGCGCAATCGATCTAGCAGAGGAAGGTGGTTACGTTCTGGTCGGACCCATGGGCTACAATCCCGAGGGCTGGTTTGGCTCTCCGGTGATTGTCATGAACCGCGGTCAGGGCAAGGGAAAAGGCGGTCCCCCTCCCACCCCGGAACCTCCGAATCTGGCCGAGCTCAGCGAGAAGGACGTGATGAATGTTCTGGCGCTCATGCGCCAGGAATTCACCATTGATGACAAACGCACTTATTTGATGGGACACTCCATGGGCGGGGCCGGAGCCCTGTTTCTAGGGCCCAAATACGCCGATCAGTGGGCCGCGGTGGCCTCCATGGCGCCGGCCGCGTTCCGGATGCAGCCCGAAAGCCTAGCCCCGGTGAAAGACAAAATGCCACTATTTTTGGCCCACGGCGATGCGGATACTGTGGTTCCTATCGATGTTGGCCGGCGGTGGGCCAAAACCGCGACCGAACTCAAGATGAAAGACTTCAAATATCTTGAGTTGCCCGGTGCCGATCACGGAACCGTGATCACGCAGAGCATGCCTGAGATCTTTAAGTTCTTCAAGGAACACACCCGATAACGATACGAGCCTAACGTCTACCAGAAGTAGCCTGCAGCAGTAGCGGCAAATATGAGCGCGCCGGCAGTTGAAGCTCCATTTGTCCGCTCGGTCGCGGCCACTCGACCTCGGGCGGATTTTACTTTAATGGGGTCGGCAAATTCGGATAATCCTGCCACACATATTCCAGCGCTTGCGCCAGCGTCTGACTGATCACTTTCCGGTCGACATGACCCGCGTTCTTGGCGTATACGAACTGGTAGTGATAGCCCTTGGCTTTCAGCACGCCTGCAAGGCGCTGGTTCGCGATCACCCAATTGCGCCGCTCGGCCGAGGCGGTTTTTGCGCCTATATCGTTTTCCGAAACGTGCATCCAGATGCGAATCGGCTTCACCGGCGAATCGGGAAAGAAGTGTTCCGGATATTCGTAGGCTGCGTGGGGTGCTTCGGGGCCCTCACGCAGATCGACAAACGTCCCGGAATAGGACAACACGCGATGGTAACGCTCCGTGCGGAACCAGGCCATGGTGAGCGCCATCGCTCCGCCGGAACTGCCGCCGTAGGCCATGCGGCCTTCGGGGTCCGTAGTTAGCTTGACACCGGTTTCCTTCTCCACGCGGGGCAGGATTTCGGTCTCCACGAAATCTGCGAAGACCGGGGACACCGTGTCATATTCAAGGCTGCGCTCAGGGCCGCCGTTGGCGACCATCACCGCAACCATCACAGGCAGGCGGCGATCAGCAATCATATTGTCGAGGATGTTTGCCAGTTGGCGATCGCGCGAGCCGTAGGAGTCCGCCGAGAAGATAAACGGCGCAGGCCTTCCCGGAACATACTGGGCAGGAACATAAACGGAGACCAGCCGCTCAAACGGGCCGCTAATACCTGGAAACATCTTGCTGCTGGCGGAGTTCATAAAGAACTCGATCAACTTGCCGTGCGGAATGCCGATGCGCTGCGTTTCTTCGGGCGCAGGCGTATAGTCAGGGCCCGTCGAAAAATCTCCGTCTCCGGAGCCCTTGACCCAGGCCGGCAAATTCGCGAGTTTTGCGATCTCGGCGAGATCTTCGGCAGTCGCGACGCTGGCCGGACGTTGTCCACCCTTTCCGGCAGGCGCGGGCTGTGCCGGAGCTTGCGCAAGAATGCCGCCCACCGAAGAAATTATGAAGCACGCTATAACACTGGCCAGGAATCGTCGATTCATTATGACCTCCGTAGATTGAGAACCGCCCTCGCTCTGGGCTCCATGCCACTTGGCAGTCTAGCAGAGATGGCGCGAGAGTTCCTTGGGTTCTTCGCGCGACGCTTTGCCAGAATCCTGGAGCACATCGGGGACCGGATAAACGGCCCAATGCACTTCCGGATTAGGTCGAGCACGTTCTATTGCCTGACCTCGTTACCAATTCGTAAAATGAGCCATCCGGCCGCTGATTCATCAGCATGCCGGCGCGGTAAGTATCGTATCTACCGATTTGGGTGAGTCTGTTTCTGTCCACCTGCACGCCCAAGCCCGGCCGATCGTTCGGCCAGAGCTTGCCGTCCTTAAAATCATACGCCTTCAGTAGATACGGCCAAGTACGCGTTCCGTCGCCTAACATCTCCATCAAAGCCGTGACCGATGTTGCGGTGAGGCAATGGACAAGCGCCGCCTCGGAAATGGGCCCTGTGAAGTGCGGAATCGTTCCGATGTAATGGGTCTCAGCTAGCGCGACGATTTTCATGAACTCCGTGATCCCGCCGACGTTAGGTAAGGTCACACGAGTATAGTCGATGAGTTCGCGCTCGATGAGTTGGTTAATGTCCCACTTGTAGCCGAATTGTTCCCCCACCGCAATCGGCACACGCGTTCGCTGGCGTATGTTCTCGTAGGAGGTCACGCTCTCGCTGCGAATCAGATCCTCACAGAAGTAGGGGTGCAGCGGTTCGAGCATGGTCGCGAGATTGATCGCATCGGCCGAATCGAGCTCAGTGTGAAAATCGATGGCCCATCCGCCGTCCCCAGCGCCATTGTGCAAGAGCACGCAATCGTCATACATTTTCCGCACCAGCTTGAAACGGTCCACCACACGCTCGCGCGGGTTGTCGGTGGCATAGCGATAGGTGCGAAAGCCCGCTTGCACGCACGCGCGCGCCGCGTCTTCCAGCGTTCCGCCTCGAGGTCCTTGGGGAGATGGATAGGCGGTGGAGTATAACTCGACGTAGTTTCGCGATTTCCCTCCCAATAGTTGCCAGACTGGCACATCCAACGCTTTGCCCTTGAGGTCCCACAGAGCCAGGTCCAACGCACCCAGGGAATACAACTTCTCTCGGCCAGCTGGATAAAAGTAGCCACGCATCATGCGCTGCCACAGGTTGTCGATGCGGAACGGATCCAAACCGATCAACATGCTTGCGCATTCCTCCATCGTGCGCGGCTCACCACCCTCGCCAATTCCCACCAAGCCCCGTTCGGTTTCAATGATGACCACGTTGGCAGATTGATTGACCATCGGCTGTCCTTGGCGTCCTTGAGCATCGCCGGGAGTGGTGAAGTACCGGGAGTGGTGAAGTAATGGATGACCTTGATCTTGTCTTCCTGGAGAGCGAAGGCCGCGGCGAATGGCGATCGCCACAGACTGGCTGCGAGAATACCTAAGCCATTCATGAAACTGCGGCGATTCCGCAGGCCTCCCGTGCGCGCATGGAATGTCCTTCTGCTCGCGTTGTTCATGAGGTCCTCCTGTTAGTTACGGACGTCCGTCGTCGATGGCGAGCCACGACTTCGCGCACTCCTCAACCACAGTGAGATAAGTCTCGACCTCGGGTTTGCCCACGACCCAGGGATTGGGATCACCCTGCTTGCGGGCCTTCGTGCGCTCCAACCGGTTTAGAGCATCGTTGTATTCGGTGTGGTTGCCGATGATTACGTCCGCGCCCAGGCCATCGCTAATATCCTTGAAGCGTTTTGCGTTGGAGATGTAGGACTCCAGCATTTCTTTCGAAGTCCCGGCGCCTAGCGCCGTCCCACCCCATTCCATCGCGAGATGAGGTTGGCCGTGATCCTTTACAGGAACGAAGACGGAAAGTGTGCCGGCCGTGTGTCCAGGAGTAATGTATATCGTGACAGTGGTATCGCCGAGGGTCAGCTTCTGTCCGTCGGTGGCGTCCATATCGTGACGTGGAGGATCGGCCTCCCGTGCGGATAGCTCCCAATCCTTCGGGCTCATGACCACGCGCGCGTTGTAAGTATCCTGCAGGAATTTGACGCTGCCATCGTGATCGCCGTGCGCGTGGCTCACGATGATGTACTTGATATCGGCCGGATTGAGCCCCGCCTGCTTTAGACCGTCGACAATGGCGTCCTGCGCGGCGTAGCCGAACAGGGTATCGATCAGAATAATTCCCTCCGAGGTCTTCACCGCCCACGCGCTATTCATTTTCGTTGTCAGCATATAGAGGTTGTCAAACACTTGACCGCCCTCGGCGTACCAATTTTCTTTCGGAGGAACCGCGCGAGGGCCACGCCCGCCGCTGTTCGGGCCACCACGTGCTGCCGGGGGACCGCTCGCCCGACCCGGACCGGCAGGCGAGTTTGCAGTCGACACAGACCCGGTCGTTGCGGGACAGGCCAGATGCGCCGCCCCGCTATTATTCGGGTTCAATAGTGCTGTGGCGGCTGCCTTGTGCGCTGTCGCGGTGTCTGCAGGTTGCCCAACTGCGCATTGTGCCAGCACAATGGTAGTCAGCAACATCGGAAATATAGCACGGCTCTTTTGCATGGGCCCAGTCTACCTCCTATTGGCATTGGGATTGAGCTTTGCTGGTTCCACCATAATGCCCTGTCCCAGTTACTTTTTCCTCAGTCCACGGCGTGCATGTTTGTCTGACCACTACGGTGACCGCTATCAGGTTAGCCAATGGTGCAGGCGCTCGAAAGTTTTAGAGACTGCGCGTGGTTGGAGTCTAAATTGGTCGCTCGCTATGTCGCCCGTGGCTTCTAGTCATTGGGGAAGTCCTGGAATCGCGTGAAAGCCCAATTTGCGCCACTTTGTGGCGTTGGCGGGCCGCCTCTCAGTTAACGAACCAGCACAGATCGTTCGAAGAGAGATGTTTGGACTCCTCGGATAAGAATGGAACCACAACATTTTGGTTAGGTGCCATTCGAATCTGGTCCGCCCCGACAACATTAACGAAAACGAATCTTAAGAGAGAAAGTTGGAAAACCGGATTTCTGGAATGCCACAGGTTTCCTATACTAACTGAGAAGACCTGTTTTAGGGCCAGAAGGTATTCTTACGAGACTGCGAACACACACTGATTGGCGAGATCCCGGTGCTCACCGATTCGGCATTGACCATTGTCCAGGGCAGCGGTGATTTCGGCTCGGTATGGGGCGGTGTCCGTTTTCGCTTCCGCCGCGGATGTGGCCCGATGCTGCTTGCCGCTGGCCAGACCATTTGGGGAGTCTCGCGCTGCAGGCAAGCCCGCAGTTTCCGTGGACCCCAGTTCGGATGCCGGCTATGCAGGTTCACCAGAGTGTCCTTCACTTCTCTTGACATGCGGGTGATACAGCGGAGCCCTACTGTGTTCCTCCAGTCTGGCGTCCTGCTCATCTCGCTCCAGCCACTTGTAGCCTGTTTGGCGACTGATCTCGTGGTTCGATAGAGTGCGGCTAGCTCACCTCCTGGTGCTTCCATTCCTGGATGAAGTATTTCTTCTCGTCCAAGGCCTTCCTCTGTCTCCAGGGCAATCGGATTTCTCCTTCGCCGTTTCTGGGAAACTTGGCCCCAGCCTTACATTCAAAGATGTCTCCGGTCTAAAGTGTCAACTATGTAGCCGGTCCGGAACCGTTTCCAGTGACGCGACTGGTCCGCCACGACACTCAGTAGGGGAGTTGTGTGAATTTCACGCAATTCGGCAACTATCTATGGAAGGGTCCAATCCGCTCAGCATACTCTGGCGGTCCAATCGAGACCTACGTACAGGGCTGCTCGTTGGCGCGCGCCACCACTCCAAATCGTGAAAATGATCCGCCAAACGGTGCGTAGTGGGCGAATCGCGCAAACTCCCGCAGATTCCTCAAGTAGAATGCGGTCCTCGCGGCACATCCTCTAATGGCGGCAAATCGAACGGGCTAAGTTCTTTTTAATGCATCCCGACAAAAACGACGCCCGCCGTCGGTCGCCGTGGACATCTGAAACGCAATAAGATCGCGGCCTCCAAGAAGCAATAATCGAGCGAGTTGGGTTCCTTTATGAAACCCGTCAACAGGACGTCGCGAACACTGCCCAACCGCCAAGAACTTCCCTGATCTTGGCCATCCCTCTAAAGAGTAGTAGATTCGGCATGAAGTGATGGATATACTTTTGCCTTATGCGTAACCTAGTCGTCGCATTTTGCGCGGTCGCGCTGTCCATCACTCTCTATGGTCAGGCCGGTACCGGTGCTATCACAGGCACGGTGACGGACCCCACGGGTGCAGTGATAGGCAATGCTTCTATCGAAGTGAAGAGCACCGACACCAATGTGCTTTACCCGACTGTCAGTACGGAAACAGGCGCTTATTCGGTGCCAAGATTGCCCCCTGGGCCGTACAGTGTCTCAGTCACGGCCGCGGGATTCAAGACTCTCACCCGCACTGGCCTTTCGGTCGACGCCGGACAGACGCTTCCTCTGGATCTGGCACTTCAGGTCGGCTCGGCAGCTGACTCCGTCACCGTAAGCGCGGAGGGAACGCTCCTGAAGACAGAGAGCGGCGATGTGGCTCACAACATCACTCTTTCGGAATTGAACGATCTTCCGGTTTTGGGAATTGGCGGACAGAACGCGGGCAGTGTTGGGATTCGCAATCCGTATAACGGCGTAGTCCTGCTCCCTGGAACCAGCTACGTTCCGAATTTCAGAATGATTGTAAACGGCGCCCCTACCAACACAGCCGGGTACCGCATCGAAGGTCTGGACTTTACCAATCACACGGTGGCCCAGGCTATCCAGGAACAGCAGCCCAGCGCGGATGCGGTGCAGGAAGTGGCGGTGCAGACCAGCAACTATGCCGCAGAATTCGGGCAGGCCGGGGGCGGTTTGATTAACATCACAATGAAGTCGGGCACCAACCAATATCACGGTACCGGCTACGAATTCTTTGTGAATGAGGATCTCAACGCCGGCAATCCCTTTTCCTATACCCCAGAGGGCGGCAAGTATCGGCAGACGAACCGCCGGAGCAATTTCGGCGGCACTTTGGGAGGTCCCGTTTTCATCCCCAAGATTTACGATGGCCGGAACAAGACCTTCTTCTTTTACTCGTACGAGCAGTATGCGGAGACCACCACCCTGACGTTTAAAGACACGCTGCCCAATGCGCAATATCAGGCCGGAAATTTCTCCGCTATCTCGCCCAACGGAGGGTCAGCCTTCAATTCTACCCTCGGAGTTCCATCTGCGGCGATTGCCACCGATGCCTTGGGTCGGCCGGTGTATGCGAACGAAATCTATGATCCTCTGAGCAGGACGACTACGTCCGGCGGCGTGGGAATCGCAAATCCGTTTCCCAATAACATCATCCCCGCGACGCGGTTCAGTCCCGTCGCGGTGGCGATACAAGGCCTGCTCCCTCCGCTTTCAAATAGTGCTCTTTATTCCAACTTCAATGGGTCGAACCTGTCCCAGCGTTCCGACACGATTCCGTCCCTGAAGCTTGATCAAGTCATCGGAGTAAAACATAAACTGGCGTTTTACTATCAGCACAATAACTCCAGTGTTCAATACACTACCAACGGTTCTCCCGACGGATTACCCCCAGTGATCTCCGCCGCCCGTGGATCCATTCCCATCGGCGGGCCTGTTTTCAGGCTTAATTACGACTATTCCGTTACGCCGACGCTATTGGCGCACTTGGGCGGAGGGTATTCACTCATCTACTTCTACGACAACGGTCCTTATACCAACAGCGGCAAGACAGTGGACTGCTTGGCCCTGATCCAATTACAGGGTTGTGAGGGAAGCTACAATTTTCCGACCATCATTGCGGGCAACGTTGCAAGCCCGGTTTTGCTTGGCGGCATGCAGCAGCTAGGCAACGCTTTGAGCCACACGACGACTCATACCGAGCGTCCCGCATTCAACTCAAACCTCACCTGGGTCAGGGGCAATCACACATTTAAGGGTGGCGCGGAAGTCTGGTTCCAGGCCAACATTACCGCGCCTCCGACGGGCGTCGGCCTCACTTTTGCAACACTCAGCACCGCGGGGGCTGTGACAGGCTCCGGCGCAACCGGAATCCCGGCGTCGCTCTCCACGGGCGCGTACAGCGCCGGCTTCCCTTATGCAAATTTCCTGCTTGGAGATGTCACCGCGGCGACCCAATACGCGCCGGTGGATGCTCGCATGTTCAAATCGCAATGGGCAATCTTCTTGCAGGATTCCTGGAAGGCCACTCGTAAGCTCACCATCGATTACGGCTTGCGCTGGGATTTTGCTACTGCTGCCACAGAAGAGTATGGGCGTTCAGCAAACCTAAGCTTGACAACGCCAAATCCGGCGGTCGGGGGGCGCCTGGGAGCGCCGATTTTCCAAGCCACCTGCAATTGTAGTTTCGTATCGAATTACCCTTACGCGATCGGACCCCGCCTTGGCGTAGCCTATTCGATCAATAACAAAACCGTATTGCGCGCTGGTTGGGGTATCGCCTATGCGGTTCCTCCGGACATCAGTGTTCAAAATACGGGTCAGCTTACAAATACCCCTACCGGAGTCAACGCGTTCGCCACAATCAATAATCCCGGTACGATCCCGCAACCGGTGTGGCCGAATTTCAACGTAGGCCAAACGCCGCTTCCAGGTTCCACTACCAGTGCTTTCCTTTCGTATCTGGATCCGGGCGCTTCGCGGCCTCCACGCCAAAACCAATGGAGCATCGGATTGCAGCGTGAAATATCGCCGAACTTCGTGCTCGAGGCAGCCTATGTCGGAAACCGCGGCGTCTGGTGGTCCGGACCGCTTGGATATCTCAATCAGCTTTCCCCGCAAGTAGCGGCGAACTACGGATTGTCGCCATACACGAATCCGGCGGATAATCTTCTTCTTGGTTCGACCCTAGCCAGTGCCGCCGTGACCTCGCGCGTAGGCAATGTCCTTCCGTATTCCGGCTACGCGACCAGCAACACACTGCTGAACGCGCTGCGCCCATATCCACAGTTCAGCTCGATTGCTGTAACCAATTCGCCCACGGGCAACACCTGGTACGATTCTCTTCAGGTCAAGGGAACGAAGCGCTTATCGCACGGCCTGCAGGTCAACGGCACATTCACGTGGTCAAAATCCCTAGTGAGTATCCGTCCAAATCTGTTTGTCGCCTCGAATAAGTCCCTCCAAACCACCGATCAGCCGTACGTGTTCAACACCAGTTTCGTGTACACGACGCAACGCTGGTTTACGAATAAGATTCTGACGACCGTGGTAAAGGACTGGTCGCTCGGCGGGTTCGTACAATTCGCCAGCGGTCTCCCTTTGGCGCCTCCAGCGGCTACCAATACCAACTACATCGGGGGCAGCGAACAGTTCCGTGTTCCGGGCCAGCCCCTCTATCTCAAGAATCCGAACTGTGGTTGTGTCAATCCCTATACGGATATCGTTTTGAATCCTGCCGCATGGGCTAACCCGGTCAACGGCGCCTTCGGCCCAGCGACGGGAACCCTCTACGGGGATTTCCGCGACGCCCGCCGCTCTCAAGAGAATCTGAACATTAGCCGAACGTTCCGAATCAAGGAGCGAGCCAGCTTTCAAATCCGCGCTGAATTCGTGAACATTTTTAACCACACCTATATCGGTGATCCCAGCACAGTAGCTCCCGGGACGGCTCCAAGCAAGAATCCTGCGGGACAATACACGGGCGGCTTTGGAACCATTAACCTGGCTGTGGGCCCGAACACTGCGCCCTCGGTTACAGCAAACGGCGTGGTAGGACAGTTATACGCACTCCCCCGTACCGGTACATTGATTGCCCGCTTCACGTTTTGAACGGATGATTGTGAGGTGGGTCGGCATCTAGCAAAGGAATCGGATAGTGGTTTTATGAGATCGTTGATAACCGTTGCAGGGGTATTGCTTATTCAAGAGGTCGCCTTGCCTCAAACAGTTCCCACGTCGCCTCCGGCTTCCACTTTGAGCTACGAATACTTCCGCGACAAAGTACAGCCGATCTTTCTGAACAAACGGCCAGGACACGCGCGATGTTACGTGTGCCACGATAACGGCAACCCCAGGCTCCAGGAGCTTTCGCCTGGCGCGACCACGTGGAATGAAGAGCAGTCTCAGAAAAACTTTCAGGCCTGGCAAAGAGTCGTCGTGCCGGGTGACCCGCTCGCCAGCCGCTTAATGATGCATCCTTTAGCGCCTGAAGCGGGTGGAGATCCGTTCCACGCAGGCGGGAAGCATTGGAAGTCCCAGAGCGATCCAGAGTGGCAGACTCTTGCCGGATGGGCTCGAACGGGTGCTCCTCAAACGACATCCTCTGGGTCGGGCCTCGACTTTCAGGTATATCGAACAACAGTGGAGCCAATCTTTCTTAAAGCTCGGCAACCCAACGAAGGGAGTGGGAATGCCTGCTTCACATGCCACACAAAAATTGCGACCCGGCTGCGCCTTCAACCTCTCGCACCAGGAGCAACTTCCTGGACGGTGGAACAGTCCCGGAACAATTTTGCAGCCGTGTCGAAGCTAATCAATTCAGGCGATGTTGAAAAGAGCCCGCTTCTGATGCATCCCCTTGCCCCTCAGGCTGGCGGCGATCCAACACACACAGGCGGGAAGTTCTGGGCCACGCGCGACAATCCGGAATGGAAGGCCATCGCCGCATGGGCACATACCGGTTCCGGCGCGACTGCGGCAACACCCGCCGTGACTCTGGATTATGCGTTTTTCCGCGATCGCGTGCAGCCTATTTTTCTAAACAAGCGCCCCGGGCACGCACGGTGCATCGCCTGTCATGAAAACGGAAGCCCACGGCTGCAGGAACTCGCGCCGGGAGCGACTTCGTTCACCCAAGAGCAGTCCCAAAAGAATTTCGAAGCATGGAAGAAAGTGGTGATCCCAGGCGATCCACTAGTCAGCCGGCTCCTGATGCATCCCCTGGCTGCCGCAGCTGGCGGCGATCCCTTCCATGCGGGCGGCAAGCATTGGAAATCGCAAGAGGATCCCGAGTGGCAGACGCTTGCCGCCTGGGTTCGAGGCCAGAAGGCAGATGCCGCGAAATAGTGCATAGAAAGAGGAACGTTTATGAGGATGGTTAGCGCGCTTGGAATTCTTGCCATAGCAGCCTGTGCGGCGGTCCATGCGGAGACGAAAGAGCGGGTCATCCAGACAAACTCGGCCGGAGACAACGTACACGTCATCGATCCGGTCACAAACAAAGTGGTGGGTACGATCGAAGGGATTGAGGTTCCGCACGGGGTCACGATGGCGCCCGACGGCAGCAGGATCTACATCACTGAGGAGCCGACCAAGACAGTGGACGTCATCGACGGCAAAACCCTGAAGATTCTTAAAAGAGTTCCCCTGTCAGGTCGTCCCAACAATCTGGATGTAACCAAGGACGGTGCGTTCGTCTATGTCGGCATCGCTCAGAATCCGGGAGCGGTAGACGTGATCGACACCTCGTCGATGACCAACATCAAGACGATTCCCACCCAAGGCGCTATCCACAACGTCTATATCACCCCTGACAACCGGTTCGCCGTCGCGGGATCGATTGCAACTTCAACCATTAATGTCATTGACCGTTCTACCAACACGATGGCCTGGACGCTCAAGGAATCCAGCGGGATCCGCCCCATGATCTTCACCACGAATCCCGACGGTTCGACGAAAGAGATCATCGTTCAGCTGTCCGATTTTCATGGCTTTGTTACGATTGATTTCTCCACGCATAAAGAGATCCAGCGCGTTACGCTCCCGGATGTTTCTGGCGAAACAAAGGTGACGGATGGTATTCAGGGCTCGCCCTCCCACGGCTTGGCGATCACCAAGGACAAGAAAGTTCTGTGGGTAACCAGTAAGTGGTATGACTACGTCGCAGCCTATTCGCTTCCCGACTTCAAGTTCATCAAGATGGTGCCAGTAGGCTTGCATCCGGAATGGCTGACCATTCCTCCCGATGGCAAGAATCTTTATGTCGCTGTCGCCGGGAAAGATGCGACTATCGCGGTAGATAACAAGACTATGGAAGTGATCGCAACCATACCCGTGGGCTACGTTCCCAAGCGCATAACCAGCGGAATACTGCAAATCGGCAACTAGCCTCCATTAAGAAGCAAAGCTAGCAATCAACAGGGGGCAAGTTACGATCTGCCTTTAGAGAAGTTTACGTGGCGGATCGGGAACCACCCCCGTTTCTGCTGGACCTTGCAATGCTTTGGATTGCCCTGCTAGCGCTCGTGCTCTCGTGTAGTGCGTCACACAGAACGCACCTTACTCCGTCGCGCGCCACATGGGACAGGAAGCCTTCCAGTAGCCATTATTGATGGGTACTTGTGACGAAGACCGCTGGGAGCGGTGACATCTAACGGGTGTGTGGGGTGGCGTTATACATATATTGCAGTTCCACCAAGGTGCTGACGCGCCTCGAATGCCGGGACGGTTCACTGAGAGCGCACCGAGCTGCGGTGCAAGGCAAACTGGTTTTGAGATCGGGGGCCGAAGGCCACGATCGATGAGCGATCGTTCGATACCTGCCGCCCGAGCCGACGTTTCCTAAGCGCCGTCATTTGCCATAACCGGCAATAATCTTCTTGCCGAATGGCCGCCAGCAGTGGGCCAGCGTTGCTCCTGATGTAGGATGCTACTGCTTAGGCCACCTTGCCTGCCACTTCTTCCTTAACCCCGCTCGGTCCACTTCCACGCCGCGGAGGACCACTTTGTTGATTTTCCGTGTGTTCAGAATGTTGTCCAATGGATTCGCATCCAGCACAACAAAATCTCCGCTCCGCCCGGGCGCGACCAAACCAGTATTGAAATGACCCGCGTCGGCCGAATCTCGCGTCGCGGACACGATAGCTTCCATCGGTGTCAGGCCCATCCAGATCCAATTTTCCATTTCGAGCTGTCCCATCCAGCCGATAAAGAACCTGGTCTGACCCGTGTCGCTTCCGAGGGTGATTTTCATTCCGGCAGCCCGAAGCTTCAAAGCGTTGGTCTCACCCATCTTCTTCAGATTCTGGCGGTTTCGCGCCGTCGTCTCTGGAGTTAGTTTCTTCAGGTAATCTCCCCACTGCGCCTGAATCTGCTGCGGCGGAATGGTTTCGGTCAGCAGCGGGTCGTTCCATTCTTCCCTCGAAGTCGCGGCCGACCCTGCCCCGGGATTGAACCACATAGGTTCCTTGCTCTTCGCGTTGTAGTCCTTCACCATCGCCATGAATTCGTCATCGGGCAGGTCGCCCATGCGGACCGGAAGATGCAGCCATCCCTGCACGCCCGCTTTCATGAGCATCTTTCCATCGGCCAGAGTTACGTTGTGTAATCCCACCGGAACGTTGTACTTATGAGCCTCTTCAATGATTCTGGTGTAGATTTCCGGCGGTAATTTCTTCTTCTGTCCACTCCGGTCGTCCACCCAAATCTTGACGAACTCGGGCTTGGTTTTCAGGTAATCGTCGAGGGCGGTAACAGCCTCGTCCATATTGGTAACTGGGTAGGGAACGTCCATGCGCGACGGATGCCCGTTAGCGCCCGAGCCCGGCCAGGCAATTCCTGGTCCAGCGGTGCGATAAAGAGCCGCCCCCGGAATGATCTGGTTCCGCACCTGCAAAGGAACATCTCCCCATCCCGTCCTGCCGCCATGCAGATCAGACCGGTCCATCAGATCACCCACGCTGATCACAGCGCTGTACCCGTAGTAAGCGAGCCGCTGCAGATGGTCGATCAGATTCTCCTTCGTGAAGTACTCCTTTGCCATCGTTCCGTCCCAGTCATGCTGGTAACCGATGTGGCCATGGAGATCAACCTTGCCCGGCATCACCGTCTTGCCCGTAAGGTCGACGTGAATTGCGTTTGCGGGCAGATTCAGCGCACCTTTTCTTCCTACCTGTGTAAATAGACTGTTTTCAATGACAAACGCCGAATTCTCAATCGGTGCGGAGCCATCGCCCGTAATTAAACGAGCTCCCTCATAAACCGTGGCCCGACCCTGGCCGAAGACAAAGGCAGAGAACAATACCGTCACATACGCGACTCTGAGTTTGCGCATAAGGCAAAAGTATATCCCGCCCTTTGCGAGTCAATCTACTACTCTTTCGAGCGATAGCGACGTGAAGGATCGATAGTTACATTGATGTTTCAGCGATGGAGATGAATGGTGCCCCGAAGAATCGCCTCCGTTGCCGCCTGAGTCCTGTCGGCCACACCCAACTTGACCAGAATATTCTTGACATGGTGTTTCACCGTGTCCTCACAAATGGATAAAGCGTAAGCGATCTGCTTATTGCTTTGCCCCTGGACGATTGCATTGAGGACATCCAACTCGCGAGCACTTAACCTCGGCGGATGTGTCGCCAGCGCGTGCGCAATCGGTGCCGGAATGTATTCCTTGCCGCTATGCACCGCACGGATCGCCTGGATCAGCTCGTCATCCAGCACATCTTTCGTCAAGTAGGACTGAACGCCCGCGTCGAACGCGCGCCGGATATCCTCTTCCCCGCTATAGGTGCTGAGAGCCACGAACCGGGCGGCGGAGAACTCCGCCAAGATCGCGACCACGGCCTCGACGCCGCTCATTAACGGCATGAACATATCCATCAGAACGACATCGGGCCGGAATTCCCGGTAGAGCTGCACAGCCTGCTGGCCGTTTGTGGCCTGTGCGACAACCGTCATGTCCGGCTGTTCATTCACAATCGTGATGACGCCCAGCCTGGCGATCAAGTGGTCTTCCGCGATCAAAATTCGAATGGGATGGTCTTTTTTCACGAGTGAGCCTGATTCAAACGCTTCCATAGCACGCCCAGTAGTCCGCCCTTGGAAAACCTTCTGGTGTGTCCCGGCACCAAGGGGATAATGGCTCGAATCTCTGTCCCCTTTTCCGGTTGGCTAAAAATCTCGAATTGCCCGCCGAGACGCTCGGCTCTTTCGCCCATGCCGAGCAGGCCGAAATGTCCGTCCCCAATGGATACCGAGCCGGAGTCGAAGCCCCGCCCATCGTCTCTCACCGTGAGCGTCGCCTTTCGCGGATCGGCCTGTAGACGAATCCAGATGTTGGCCGCCCCGGAGTGTTTTCTGGAATTAGTTACGGCCTCCTGGGCGATCCGCAGAAGATTCTGCTCCACATCGCGCGGATACTGGCGGCGCTCGCCTGCGACCTGAACATCAAGCCGGATGTCGCTCCCCGCCGTCCATTGATGCGCGGCGGTTTGTAGAGCCGAAGTCAGGTCCAGATCGTCCAGCAGCGATACCCGCAGATCCATAAGGGATCGCCTGGCTTCCGTAAGGCTATGCCGCGCCATCTTGCGAGCCAGTTCCAAATGCTGTTCCGCAATTCCATCGTTAACGCGAATCCGCCCCGCCACGGCATTGAGTTGCGACGATATACCAACAAATCCCTGGGACAGCGTGTCGTGAATCTCACGGGCCATGCGAGCCCGCTCATCCAGTACCAGTGCGAAACGCAAACGAAGCTGCCGCAGCCGAAGTTGGTAAAGGCCATAAACAGCGCCAATCAGCGAGGCCACGAAAAACCAGATGTAATTCGCATTTTCATAGAAGTGCGGTAGCACCTCCATATCGAAAGCACCCTCGCTTGGCACGTGTCCAGGAACTACGGCCCGGACCGCGAATCGATATGGTCCGTGCCGTAGGTTCGTATAGTTAACGACTCTGCTGCTTCCCGCGGGAATCCAGTCGGCATCAAATCCTTCCAGCTTGTATTCGTAGCGGACGATCTCCGGATTATTCAGGTGAACCGCGCTGTATCGAAATTGGATATGCCTCAAGCCAGGTTTGAGTTTAGCTGCCTGGGCGACGTCCAGACTCTTGCCGTCGACGTTCACTTCCAGGAATTCCAGATTGGGGGCGGGCAGCGGGTGCACGTTCTCGACTTTCGGATCGATAACAGCCAGCCCCTTAGTGGTGGGGAACCATAGACGTCCATCCGTGGTTTGTGTTCCACCGCCGCCGGTTGGGTAGCCTGGTGCGACCTGCGAACTCGGAAGTCCGTCATCGACTCCGTAATTCACAGCGACAATCGAATGAGCGCGGCCGGCGGAAAAATCGCGAAGTTGCTGCTTGGAAACGCGGCTAATCCCGCGATGCGTGCTCAGCCACAGGAATCCATGGCCGTCATCTTCAATATGAGAGATGTTATTGCTCAGCAGGCCGTCCTTTACCGTATATCTGGTAACCGTTCCGCTACGAAACGCCTCCAACCCGCCGCCGAGGCTGCCGATCCACAAGGTCCCATCCGGGTCCGGATAGAGACAGCGAATCGCATCGCTGCCCAGTCCACTCGAACCGCGGAAAGAAGTAATCTCGCCCTTCTGGATTTTCCGCAGACCGCCCCCGTCGGTTCCCACCCAGACGGCGCCGTCCTGGGCTTCGGCCAACACCACTGCTGGACCGTTTAACAGCGGATCTGCGGGAATAATGTTGCGGACGCGCTCGCCCTCGATCTCGTATACCCCGCCTTGTCCCGCTGCCCAGATGTGGCCCTGCCTGTCTTCCAGCACGTCGAGCGTCACCATTAGGGAAAGCGGAACGCCCAGATTGTAGTTGGAAAAGTGGCTGTCGTGGAGACGGCTTAAGCCTCCTCGGCTCGGAATCAGCAGGTCGCCGTTGCGCGTTTCGCGAATCGCGTAGATCTCATCGCTAGGGAGACCGTCGTTCTTCGTATAAACCTGAGTTTTCCCGCCTCTCAGTGCTAACAGCCCGCTTCCGTTGTATGCCACCCAAATGGTTCCGGACCGGTCCTGGTGAACCGCCACGGGAGCATCGTGCGGAAAGCCTTCCGCCCGGCCGAACACGGTGAAGACGTCATCTCTCAGACGGTTCAGGCCGCTTCGCATTCCGGCCCACAAGTCGCCTTCCTGATCTTCGAATAGGCAACGAACAAAGTCATGATTGCCCCCGCCTTCTAAGTCCGATGCAGTGAAGCGATTTCCTTCCAGTCGGCTCAAGCCCCGATTGGTGCCCGCCCAGAGATTCCCATCCCGATCCACCCATAGCGAAACAACCAGATTGTCGGGAAGGCCATCGCGAGAATCAAACCTTGTCAATGCTCCATTGCGAGCGCGAAAAATAATTCCGTTACTGCCGCCGATCCACAGGCCCCCGTTTCGATCGCCCGTAATCGCGATCCCGCTGTGGCCGTTCATCTCCCGCTCTCCGAGAACGGGCGCGAAGTTTCCGTTTACGAGTTTCGCCACACCGCCCGCCCCGCTCACCCACAAAGTCTTTTGCGCGTCTTCGAAAAGGCTCCTGGGTACGCGGACACTGGCCAACTGGTCTGAACCGTAATTTACGAACTTGCCATGGTCAAAGCGGCTTAGGAACGAACCTGCCACGATCCACAGAGAGCCCTTGTGGTCCTCAAGCAATGCTGAGATGCGGTTATTTGGCAATCCGTCCTTTTGGGTATAGGTCGTGAAATGGCTATTGCGATAGAGCGCCAACCCTTCCGGCGTGCCAATCCAAAGCGAGCCGTCCTGGCCCGCGGCGACGACGCTCACAGAGTTGCTTGGTAAGTAGCCGTCGTCTTTCGTGAACACGGTGAAGTCGTAGCCGTCGAACCGCGAAAGCCCTTCGTTGGTGCCGATCCAAAGGAAGCCGTCTCTAGTCTGGGCAATGGAGCGGATGGAATCCTGCGGCAACCCCTGCGACTGTGTCCAGACCGACCGCGTATATTGCGCCAACGTTTTACGGGGATTTAGAGCGAAGACAGCAGGCGAGCAGATCAAGAAGGCAAAAGCCGTTTTGAACGTCACCCGAAGCGGAAGAGGAAGCACTTCGGAATGCTACAGGAGTTTGAATCCCCGGTCAAGAAGCGCATCCCCCAAAAGAGTAGTAGCTTTCCTAGACATCCTAACGCTACATTCGTAAGGTTAAGGAAACTGATGATTCATGAAATATCCCTTGCTCGCGCCATTCGCGCTTCTGGTGGCTCCGGTGTTTGCCCAGCAGAACGTTCCCGAGATTCCGTTCGACTCGGCTTCCAACTTTTTCAAGTTGCCCGCTGACCTCCACCTCGGCGAGGCCTCAGGTGTCGCGGTAAATTCCAAGGGCCATATTTTCATCTTTTCGCGTGGGAATTCTACCGGTCCCGCCTACGCGGCGACGGCGTCTCAAATTCTGGAATTCGGCGCAGACGGAAAATACCTCCGTGAGATCGGCCATAACCTTTATGCATGGTCCTATGCCCACGCCATTCGTGTGGACAAAGACGACAACCTCTGGGCCGTGGATAAGGGGTCCGACATGATCATCAAGTTCAATCCCGAAGGACGCGTCGCGATGGTCTTCGGCCGAAAGAAAGAAGCTTCCGATGAAGCCGGGCCGTGGACACGCGTGAATCCGCCTCGTCCGGCGGTGGATGGCCAGTTCCGCCAACCGACCGACGTCACCTGGGATCCGGAAGGCGACATTTTTATTAGTGATGGCTACATCAACTCCCGCGTCGCCAAGTTCGACAAGAACGGCGACTGGGTCAAACAGTGGGGCGGACCGGGCAACAAGCAAGGCGAGCTCAACACTCCCCACAGCATCGCGGCCGATGCAAAGGGAAATATCTACGTGGCGGATCGCGGCAATCGCCGTATTCAGGTCTTCGATCACGATGGCGGTTTTCTGCGTGAGATGAAGATTGATGTTCCTCCACCGCCGGTAGTCCACATGTGGATGGGTAATCCTCCTGGACCGCAAGCCGCAAACGGCATGTTGGGCCCCGGCGCTCCCTGGGCAATTTGCATTACGCCTGGTCCGGGCACGCAGTATCTCTATAGTGCTGATGCGTACCCGGGTCGCGTGTATAAGCTGACGCTGGATGGCAAGGTGCTGGGGATGTTCGGAAGCACGGGCCGTCAGCCGAAGCAGTTCGGCTGGATCCATGAGATGGCCTGCCCGTCCGAGAACACTCTATACGTCGCAGAAATTCTGAATTGGCGCGTGCAGAAGCTTACTCTTCATCCCGACCGAGCTTTGGAAGGCAAAACGTCAACCTCCGCATCCAACGTCAGATGAGATTAAGGTATTGTCAGGTGAACAACGATTGAGAACATGTTGTTTCGTTGGATAAAAGTGTCCCGGTACTCGGCGGTTCTCTTCTCTCTGGAACCTTGTGCCCAGTTCAGTGGCACTCGCGCTCTGCCACGTCGTTTGACGAACAGCATCCAGGCCGCTTTTCTCATGTAATGTTTTCCCTAATGTCTCAGTAAGCTAACGGAACCGTCGCATTCGTCTAGCAGTTGTTTGAGGCCACCACTGCTCTTGGGGCGAGCACGTGCCGCAGAAAGCTAGGCTTAGGAGCAAAACCCGCAAAGATACAGTTAGTGTAGTTGCAAACTGCACGGGTGAGAGTCATGGCCACGATCAGCATGAACTTTGCCTGACGTTCCCGCCGGAATCCATTAGCGGGCTTCCCAGGATGCGAGCCAAGCCCCTCAAGTGCTAACAGTAGCAAGGGCCGGAGTCAAGGCCTCTGTAGTTCTCGCGAGGCTTGCCCAGATGCTGCATCAGTTTTGTAATGATATCTGCGCCGAACTGTTATTGAATCGTAATTCTCTGGAAACGAAGAGCCGTTAAGCTCAAATGCAAAATGAAGTTCTTAGGCGCAGTCCTGATCTTAATTCTTACCGCGGGATCTCTTACTACTGCCGACGCCTGGGGCGCGAAGGGACACATGATGTCCGGACGCGTCGCGGCGCAGGCGCTGCCGGCAGACATGCCGCTCTTCTTTCGTGCGTCGTCGGACCAGCTCGCCTATCTGCTGCCCGAGCCGGATCGCTGGCGCGGCGAATCGTGGGGTGGGCACAAAGGTCCCCGCCAAGAGCTCACGAATCTCACGGCGGCGAATCACAACATCCGGATGGAGCTGCTCGATGGCGTGAAGTTTCCCGTGTCGCGCAACGAATTTATCGTGATGATGGTGGAAAAGGGCATCGTTCCACGCGACGAAGTGAACATGCACAAAGTCGGCTTGGTATTCTACGCCATCATCGAGGAAATGCAGCGCCTTACGGTCGAATTCCGGCTCTGGCGGGAGCAGCAGGAAGCCGCGTCGGTCGACGGCATCGCGCTCAAGCAGATTCAGGAGAACGCGATTTTCAGCGCGGGGGTCCTCGGCCACTGGGTCACCGATAGTGGTCAACCGCTGCATGTCACGGTGCATTCCGACGACTGGGATTCACGCTATCCCAACCCGAAAAATTACGTCAGCAAGGACATTCACGGCCGGTTCGAAGGCGAGTACGTGAATCGCGCCATTGAGGAGAGCGACATTCGCGAGCGCATGACGCCCCTGCGCACCCTCGGCGATTGGCGCGCGGAGGCGGAGTCGCATATTCGTCGTTCTTTCAGCCATTTTGAAGAGGTTTATGAGCTCGATCGTCGCGGCTCATTCGGTTCGGGTAATGAGCCGAGGGAGGCGAAGGATTCACTGCCACCCGGCTGGCCGAAGGCGCGTCGATGCTGCGCGATGCGTGGTACGCGTGCTGGCTCAAGTCGGCCGACGAGTTGCTCGACTCACCCGTGCGCGTCGTGGGACAGAACGGAGCGACCGCGCTGGAACTGCTGCGAAAAGCAAAGCGTATCGAAACGGCCCCCGTGAGCGGAGGCGTGCGGCTGGTGGGAATCGGCGAACGGCGCGATGGCGTTGCCGGCCGTCACTGGCAGCTCTTCGTCAGTAACGCGCCGGTGAACGAATTGCCCGACCATTACCAGCCCGCGAACGGTCAGACGATCGAGTGGCGCTTCGTCCGTTAAATTCGATGCTCAAGCACATAGCTCTCATTGCTTTCGTGGCCCTGGGTCTGCGGGCCGACGCGCGGGTGGATGAACGAACCGTCCATCTGGGGCCGATCGCGCCGGGACAGAGTCCTTACGTGTACTTGCCGTTCGAAGTGCCGGCGAACGCGCAGGAAATCGTTCTGCGGCTCGACTATGATCACGCCGGCGGCGACAACGTGGTCGACTATCTGGTGTTCGATTCGAGTTTCTCCGGGCGTGACGACGACATGACCGGTTTTCGTGGGCGCAATCCCAATCGTCTGCCCCTGATCTCGGTGATCGGACGTGATTCGGCTTCGACGGGCAATCTTCCGGGACCGTTGCCCGCGGGTACCTGGCGCGTGATGTTCTATGTTTACAAAGCGCCCATAGGCCTGGATGTCCACCTGAGCATTTCGATTTCGAGCGAAGGCCCAGCGGTGTCTGATGCCGGCCCGCGCTGGATGCGCGGCGACCTGCACGCCCATACGCTCCATAGCGACGGAACCTGGACCGTGACCACGCTCGCCGCGGCCGCACAGAAGGCGGGGCTCGATTTCCTTGCCATCACGGACCACAACACGTCCGCCCATCACGCGGAGATCGATCGCTTTCCGAAAGGCGGTCCGCTCTTGATTCGCGGCATGGAGGTCACCACCTATAACGGCCACATGAACGCGTGGGGCATCCCTTCCGGAAAGGTATTCGACCATCGCCAGCTTCCCGGTCAGGACGATCAGATTCAAAAAATGGTCGCGGCGGTACACGCGACAGGCGCGTTGATTTCAGTGAACCATCCCTATGCGACCTGTAAGGCTTGCGAATGGGGATTTTCGAAGAGCGCGGAAAACTTCGACGGCATGGAAGTGTGGAACAGCTCCTGGTCTATCGAAGATGAATCGTCGCTGAAGCTGTGGGATTCGCAGCTGCGCACGGGCCGCCACATCTCGCTGATCGGATCGAGCGATTCGCATAGTCCCGAGGTCCCCGTGGGCGAACCGACGATCAGCGTGTACGCGGAGCAGCCGGGCGTTCAAGGTGTTCTCGACGCGATCCGGCAGGGAAGAACGGTTGTTACGTCGACACGGGCGGGAAAGATTCGCATGGAAGCGGGCTCCTCGAAGCCGGGCGGCACGGTCACCACGGCAGGCGGCTCTCCTGTGAAGCTCGATCTTTCGCTCGACGGATTCGGCTCCCCGGGCGAGGCGATCCTCATTTCTCAATCGGGCGAGGTCAAGCGGTGGAAGTTCGGCGCGGGCGCGTGGAAGCAGAACGTCGAAGTGCCTGCGCAGGCGGGCTTTCTGCGCCTTGAAGCTCGCGACGAAAAGAACTCCATGCTCGGCCTGACCAATCCCATCTGGATCAAAACGCAGTAGCGGAATCTACTTCGCGCCTGCAGGCGCATGGTTCCTCTTTTCTCCGGTGAATTGACCATACAACACCGTAATGAACGCCGCTGAAGCGTAATGCCAATGACTCCACGGAACGGCCGCGTCCTCCGCGCGACTCTTCAATGCCTGGCCCGTTGCCTCATTAGCTCAGCCAAATCTTCATACTGATCCGTGGCGACGAGGTCCACGCCGGCATCAAGCGCCGCATTCCACCTTTTGTCGACTGCGTCAGTCGATCCGAAGTTGTAGCCAGAACTCCATCCCAGCCCATGGGTGAAGCCGTCCAGTGTATAGAACCGAATCCAGAATCCAAGCCGGTGCGCATGATCCACCAGGGAGCGGAGGCGGCTGAGGTCCGCTTCGGTCCAGGCTCCGGCATTGGGTTGGCCGCCCTCCTCTACTTCATACCAGGAATTGTTCCACTATCTGCGATAGTTTGTAGGCCGCTCGCTTAGAAGTTGCTCGGGAGTCATGGTCGCGGCATTGTGAGCACGCTCGCGGTCGGAATCGCCTGGAATACGATTGGTATGGGCGGATCCAAAAACGCGCAGCTTCGCACCGGCTGGTACCGCATGGAAGAACACCTCTTCTTGCGCATCCGAGTCTTCGGTGAGAACCAGTAGAGGCTTCGGATCGAAAGGCTTCGTGTTATCCGCAACTCTCGTGGCAGTCGTGATCCATGATTCGTACTTTCCTAGCAGTTCCCACACCGCATGCAATAGCGGCTCCTGGTTGCTCTTGAAATCAAAATGAACGACGACCAGGCGCCAGGCTTCGCGATTATTCTTGCGTAGCACTTCCGCAATAATGGGGCGGACGCGCTCGAAAAAGTATTGTTCCAGAGATGGCTCTGACCCGGTCGGTTTGGAAGTGTGCGAGAGCACGATCCTGCCCTGTTGCGTTCCGGGATCGACGTACCAGGCAAGATCCTGTTCTATCCCGAGTCTGACACCTAGAGACAGTGCGCGGTCAATCCGGTCCGCCCATTCACCATCCTCCGGATAGCAGTTGTGCGCATCCAGTAACGGCTTGCCGTTGTTCAAGAAATTGGATGCGGGTTGTGCAAGACCGATAGCACAAGACAGTAAGAAAGCGAGACGGATCATCATAATAGGAACCTGACGGGAGAAGCGGCTGGCCGCCAGGTCAAGGCTAAAGAATAAATTAGATGAGTCACGTTATCGTGACGGATAGCGAGATTGCTTGCTAACCCCATCGCTACATTAGCGGTGGAGTTAGTAGCTCGTTATCATCCAAAATTCATGCAGCGGAAACCGTAAAAAATGTTTAGCCAGTAACCTTGTTAGCATTATGACGAAGGTAGTATTTGGCTTTCTCGTTTACGGGGCATTCAGCTTACCGCTTGCAGCGCAAGTCAGCAGTGCAAGCTTGACCGGGCTCGTCACCGATCCGTCCGACGCTGTAATATCGGGGCTCAAGGTCACCGCACACAATCCTGCGATCAATCTGGATCGGACGACGGAAACGGATTCGACTGGTTACTATAGCTTTGCTTCGTTGCCAATCGGAGACGTCGAACTGACCGTCGAGGGCAAAGGCTTTCAGCCGGTAAAGCAGGTGATCACGCTGGAAACTGCCCAAAAAGCTCGCGTTGACTTCAAAATGAGCGTAAGCGCGGTCCAGACGGCGATCAGCGTGGACGCTCTCGCGCCGCAACTTTCTTCAGAGGATTCCTCGCTCGGCAGTACGGTCGACAACACCTATGTCTCTCGCTTTCCACTGTACTTGCGGAGCTGGGATGACCTGATGAATCTGGTGCCCGGCGTGCAGCTTTCGCGTTATACCGAACAGGGCGGCGCAACCAGTGCTGGACGTCAAGGCGGGTTCAACGTCCACGGAGTCCGCAGCCTGGAAAACAATTTCATTATGGATGGCACCGACAACAACTCCATCTCAGAGAACGTGCAGGAGTTATCCACTCAGGTGGTTCGTCCGTCCGTCGACACGATTCAGGAATTCAAGGTAATCACGAATCCCTATACGGCGGAGTACGGCCGAAGCCCAGGGGCAGCGGTCGTGGTGACAACCAAGAGCGGTACGAATAAATTGCATGGCGTCGCATATGAATACCTCCGCAACCGCGTTCTGGACGCTAACGACTTCTTCGCGAACCGGAGCGAGCTGGCCAAACCAGAGAACATACAGAATCAGTTCGGCGGCAATCTGGGCGGACCAGTCATCAAGAACAAATTCTTCGGCTTTTTCGATTACGAAGGCACTCGCGTTCGCCGCGGCCGTCCGCTTACAGGAACGGTGTCGCTGGCAAATGAGCGCATCGGGGATTTCAGCGCGGGGGCCGCAGCCGGCGTTAGTTACCCGATCATTTACGACTTCACCAACAATCAGGCTTTCCCCGGAAATAAAATTCCGTTGACAAGGTTGGATCCGGTGATGCTGAAGCTGATGGCTCTTTTCCCCAATCCGACGCTGCCCGGCCAGAACAATAACTTTATCCGAAATTCCGTGGTATCCGATGATATCGACCGCTACAGTGCGCGAGGCGACTGGAATGCGACGGCTAACGATACGGTGTTTGTGCGCTGGACGCTGTCAGATAGAGCCCGGCATATTCCGGGCCTCTTCGGCGGGATTGCGGACGGAACCCTCCTCATCTTCGGGTGGCCTTCAAAATTTGAATGCATTTGGCGTTTCGCTGGGATACAACCGGGTGTTCAGCCCGCGGATCTTGAACGAATTTCGCGTGGGCGTGGGCCGCGATGATAGCTTCGCGCAGCAGGATCCGTTTGGCCTGAACAAGACCAGCGACTACATCCCTGGTCTCCCTGTAAATGCCGCCATCGATGGCGGCGTTTCTCGCACACTTTCAGCGGATTCAATACCTTCCTTGGTTCACCCGATTTCCTGCCAAAGTTCCAGAAGACGCTGCAGTACCAATTCAATGACGCGGTGACGCTCACGTTCGGCCGGCAGACAATTAAACTTGGCGGCGACCTGCGCGCTCCACTCAGGAATATTTTCATGGACGTGCCGTCCACGCGCGGTACGCTTAGTTTCACAAACATCTTCACCTGCCAGCGCAACGCGTCGCTTAGCTGCGTTTCCAATACCGGATTGTCTTACGCGGACGCGCTGCTTGGCTATGTCCAGCAGGGCCAGTTATCGAATGTGTACTTTGTGGATCAATGTTTGTTCATGGCGTCTTTCTTCGCCCAGGACGATTTCAGGATCAACCGGAAGCTCACCCTGAATCTCGGCATGCGCTATGACTTCTCCGCACCTCCGGAAGCTAAGAATCACTTGGCCAACTTCAGCCCGACTGCTAACGGCGGAGCGTTGCTGCGCGCTACGGACGGCGGTCTCAATGACCGCACACTCGTCAACCCCGATTACACAAATTTTGCCCCGCGCGTTGGCATCGCCTACCAACTTGACGATAAGACGGTGATTCGCACTGGCTATGGCATTTTCTACCAGTTGTTTGAACGTTACGGCAGCGAGGATCAGATGGCTCTGAATCCGCCGTTTCTGATTAACAACGTTCCGGCGGTGGCGTCCAACGCGACCGCACCCGTCTTCTTCCTGAAAAACGGATTTCCCGCTGACTTCCTGGATCCGACGAAACTCGATTTGCACCGCGTACGCGTCCGCGCCGTCAACCCGGACGATCCATATCCCTACGTGCAGCAATGGAGTTTTGGCATTCAGCGGACGTTACCCTATCACTTGTTCCTGCAGGCCGACTACGTTGGAACGAAATCCACGCACTTAACAGCTTTGTCCGACTTCAACCAGCCCATCAACGGCACGGTGCCTTACTACAATTTCGGTTATATCGAGTACCGGAATCCCACGGGCAACGGCCACTACAACGGTCTCGACCTCGCAGTAGAGCGCCGATTCCAGAGCGACCTCACGTTCCGCGTAGCCTATACCTACTCTCAGAGCCGCGACAATGTGGCTGAACCTCTGAATACCAACTCCGGTAACGCGCAGGATGGCCGCAACTATGCAGCATGGTACGGTCCGAGCGATTTCGACATTCCCAATCGCGTCGTCGCCAGCTATGTTTACGACCTGCCCTTTGGAAAGGGCAAGAAGATGGCCTCGACTGGTCCACTGATGTGGATTATCAGAGGATTCCGGACAAGCGGTTCATTTTACCTACGCTTCGGGCCGGCCCTTCACTCTAAGTGCTGGCAGCGCTCTGAGTAACGCGATTGATCCGTACGGCGCCGCCACCGCGGTTCCGAATGTAGTCGGCCCAGTGGTCTCGCCTAACGTGGCCGATTGCTGGTTCTACAATTCACGTCAGCCTACATGTAAGACACTAGCTCCAACGGCTACTGATCCGTTCCAACTTCAGCAGTCAGGTCAAATGGGCAACCTCGGACGCAATAGCCTGCGTGGCCCGAATACGCGTGTGTTCGACTTTTCTCTCCAACGTAACTTCCCGATTCGCGAAACCGCCAATCTGGAATTCCGCTGGGAGGTATTCAACCTGTTTAACACCACTCAACTTGCGCTGCCGAACCGGGATTGGTCTTTGGGTTCAGCGGGCACGGTCACATCACTGGCCAGCGATCCTCGGGTGATGCAGTTCGCCCTGCGTTTGAAGTTCTAAGGGTTCCCCGCAGAGTAATAGTGAGTTGCCGCGACGCGGGCTTGGCGCCATGCGGAAGAGATTACTGACAGGACTTGCGGACGGTGCTCTTGGCGCTGCGGAGCGACGTCCACCGAACTTCTCCGCATGAAGCGACACAAATTCCCGAAGGCTCATCGCCAGCCAGTCGGCCACCCGTTGGGATGCTGTCCGCCTGCCGGTCATAACGACCCGTCCGTCATGGAGCGAACAAGTGCCGCAGAAAGTTTGTTTTAGGAACAAGCCCTGCAAGATATGGTTAGTGTAGTTGCAAGCTACACGGGTGGGGATTCATCGCGGCGATGCAACAATGGAAGGGGTTGGAACGTAGGAGGTTCATGGGAGTGGTCAGATGGGCCGTCCTGAAGAACCGAGTCGCCGATATCGCGAGAGAGTTCGAGGTTGGCTTCGGTCGCAGTTGAGGCTTACGCGCCCGACAATTCCGTGGGGAGTGCGGGGCGAAAGGAGACGAGCCATGCTTACGCAGCAGCGGATGAGTTCAAGAGCCTGGAGTGGCTTGAGGATGGTAAGCATCCGTTGGACTGGAACGGCCCAGCCGGCCGGATTTTCGCCAGGTTTTGCGACGAAGATCTAGATAGGCCGGTCATCAATCACCTTGAGCGCGTGGTGGGCCGGCATCGAAATCGTATCGCAATCACGGATTCAGACACCTCTCTATCTTTTGATGAATTGTGGGATGGCCTCTCCGGATTGGCCGAAGCTATTGAGGCAGAAACCAAACCCGGAGACCTGATAGGCATACTGCTGCCGACATATTCGATGTTTCCCCTTGCCATACTCGCTTGCCTAGCGGCCGGACCCCCCTTTGTTGCGATGGATCCTCACTATCCAGGCAACTGGTTGATCCAGGTGTTGCAGGATGCGCGGCCTGCCTTGATAATCGGCCGAGAGGATGTCCTTAAAGGCGTCGATACCGACGCGCTAACGGCGCGCTAACGGCGCGCGTCATCCATCTGAACTGTTTGCCTCAAACTGCGGGAAGGGGCTGGCGACCCTGCGAACTCGGCATGGACCAGCCCGCATGCGTGGTGTTTACCTCGGGGACTACCGGCCAACCGAAGGGCATCGTCAATAGTCAGCGGAGTCTTCTGCAGCGTGTCGCTCAATCCATAAACGCCGCACATGTTAACGCGGAAGACAGGTTTCTGACCTTGGCCTCGCTTTCCACCATAGTCGGCGTGCGAGACGCCATGACAGCGCTGCTCGCGGGCGCCAGCGTTCACCTCCTCGATCCGAAGCGCATAGGTGCACGAGAGATTTTGAATGTTATCCGGGCAGAGGGCATCACAATCTTGTTCTCGTTTCCAGCTCTGTTGAGATCGGTGATAGGGTGCGGTGGCGAGCACGCTGGCGATGCCCTTCGACTGGTTCGCATCGGTGGAGACACCACACTGTGGAGTGACATCGATATGCTGCGCGCCAAGCTCGGGCCGGTGCCGGCAATCCAGTTGATTTATGCCGCCACTTGAAGCTCCGATGATGCAGTGGTTCGTCGATGATTGCTGCCGTGGCCAGGACGCGCGAATCCCCATCGGTTATCCGCTTCCAGGCAACCGTCTGGCGTTGATAGACGAGTGTGGACGCAACACCCCGCCGGGCGAGGTCGGAGAGTTGGTCGTCGAAAGCCCTTCCTGGCTTTGGGACGTTGGGTCGATGGGCGCTGCGCCCTCGACAGCATTGAAAGCAACGGCGCGCCCCCTTGTCGGCTTTTCCTCACCGGAGATCTCGTGCGCCAAAGGGCTGACGGGCTGTTGGAACGGATCGGCCGCAAGGATAGGCAGGTTAAAATCCGTGGTGCCCGCGTCGATCTCGATGCCGTGGAGGCCCTCCTTCGCCAGCACCCCCTCGTCCGCGATGTCGCCGCCCTCGCAAGGCCTGCGATCAAGACGAACAACGCCATCGGCGAGGTGAGCCTCGTCGCCTATGTGAGCCTTCGGGATGGGGCGCGTGCCGGAATGGTCGACGATCTGAAAGAGTTGATGCGCTCAGCGCCCCCGTCCATGCTGCCGGGTCGATTCTATTTGACTCACAAGATCCCCCGACTGCCCAGTTCTAAGCTTGACCTGCGCGCGCTCATGGCGCTGGATTCCCTCAACGTTCAAAATGAAAGCGCGAATGTAGCCGCTGCGGCCGAAGCAGGTCCGGCGGGCCGCGATTGCATCGCGCAGACGGTGGCACGGGTCTGGCAAGAAGTGTTGCAAATGCCAGTTGGTGGCTCGGAGGACGACTTCTTCGACGTCGGCGGCGATTCGTTAAAAGCGATCAAACTTAAACTCAACCTCGAGCACGCCCTAGGCCTAGAGCTTTCGTTGACGCTGATCACGGAAGCGCCGAAGTTCGCCCGACTATGCGAGGCCCTCAGAGAGCATCGCACTACCCGTTACTTCCCCTTGGTCGTGCTGAAACCGGGCGACGGCTCACCGCCGGTCTTCATCATTCATGGCCTCGGCGGGAATGTCGCGGGACTTCTCTCGATGACCCGACGAATGACCTACCCGGGAGCGGTTATCGGTATCCAGGCACGTGGTCTGTCCGGCAAGGATCCGGCGCTCACAACCGTGGAGGCTATGGCAGCCGAATACTTGAAAGAGGTAAAGGCGCGGCAACCCGACGGCTTGTACAACCTGTGCGGCTATTCCTTCGGAGGGCTCGTAGCCTTCGAAATGGCGCGGCGGCTTCGGGATTCGGGAGACGAAGTAGCCTTGGTCGGCCTTTTCGATACGATGATGAGCCCGCTAAGATGGCCGTTACGTTCGTGGCTCTCCATTGTGCGCGGGCAAGTCGTGCAGTTCGCCGCAGGCGTGACCACGCGGCCCATTCATACTCTGCCGGCGGCGGCCTGGAAGATGGGCTGCCGTGCCGGCGCAAGATTACGAAGCTTTTTGAAGTCCGCGCCCATCCGTGTTTCAAGGTGGAGGCGAGCGCGCTGATCGCATCGGCGCGGTATCGGCCCGGGTTTTATCGGGGGGAACTCACCCTGTTCACTCCGGCGGACCGGGAACCCGGCCTCCCATCTCCCCAGGCAATTTGGAGCAAACACACTGGCGCGCTTTCCATTGTTGAAATCGCCGGCGCCCACTGCACGATGTTCTCCGCGCCCAATGAGGAGTCCGCCTCCGCATCCTTGACTCACTGTCTTATTGCATGCTCGGAGAGAACCTCTCCTTCTGTCGCTGCCTTACTGCATCCCTCCTGATGGAGGGTGATCATCGGATACACTCTAGCCAATTCGTAGAACCATACTGAGCCCGGAGTCCCGTCCATATCGCGCGAGACCTAAGCGCTGCTCAAGTAAAAGAAGGACATCCCTCCTACGCCCCGTGGGTCCTCGATTTCATAGATGAGTGTGTGAACTTTCCGAACGGGGCGTAAGACGATCAGGTCGATGCGATGACACAGGCGCTTGCCGCGCTACATGATGCCCAGGGAAGAAATCGTCTTCTTCCCACTTGATCCTGTTTGCATCGGTCCCTACTGATCCACCTTGACCAGATAGTAAAGCCGGTGTCGGCTCCATCCGCCCAGCCAGATCTCCTGCCCCTCGCCGAAGACCCAGAGTAACGGGAGTGTGGAGTCGAAGGAATTTGGTTTCCAGACGCATGGACTTTTGACCAGTCCACACATCCATTACTCCGAGCGACGACACAGTCAAGGTGCGGGGTCGTGTTTTAATTGACTCATGAAAATCCTGCTGATTTACCTCCTCGGGTTCGCTGCATCGCTCGCTCCGGCTCAGAGTTCGGCATTTCAGGTTGGAGCGGTACTCGACGATTGGCATCAGGCGGCGGCTGTTGCGGACGAAGCCCGCTATTTCGGTCACTTCGCGCCGAACGGGGTCTTTATGGGCACCGACGCCACAGAGCGTTGGACTTTGCCCGAATTCCGGCAATGGGCGCAACCGTCTTTCCGGCGGAAGTCGGCATGGAGCTTTAAGCCTCACGACCGGCACATCGATTTTTCAGGCGACGGCAAGACGGCATGGTTCGACGAGATGCTGGATACTCCGAACCTGGGCCTGTGCCGCGGATCGGGGGTCCTTTTGTCGCTCGGCGGGAAGTGGAAGATCATGCAATACAATCTTTCGGTCCCTATTCCGAACGCTTTGGTAGGCGGCATCGTCAAGCAGATTGGCGCACGCTGAGGCTCCTCCACCTCACAGGACGATGATTGTACACAAGGAGACAACTTCCCATTGTAGGCACCCCGAGCGGCACCTCCACGGTTGAATGTTCCGAAATCTCATGCGATGGACGCAGGCGACACGACCATGTTAAAGGTGGTGCATGAGCCTCACTGTTTCCGTTCGCACGGTTGCTGCGATGAAGCTTGCCGCCGTGCGGCGTCGGGTCGAGATTGGTGGTGTGGGAACTGCATGGCGGCCGGCGCTCGACAAGGTCTGGGATTTCCTCCGTGCGAAGCCAGGCCTGCGCACCGATGGTCACAACGTGTTTCTCTACCACCACCCCGCACGCCGCGACATGCCGATGGACGTGGACTTCGGAGTTGAGGTCCGGCAAATGTTTGAACCCGAAGGCGAAGTTCATGTGGTCGAGACTCCGGCGGGAGAGGTGGCGATGGCGGTGCATGTGGGCTCCTATGACCGCATGAGGGAGACCCACGACGCGATTCATGCCTGGCGCGCGGCGAACAGTCGCACCTTCACAGGAAAGTCCTGGGAGATCTACGGCGACTGGTCGGATGATCCAGCGAAACTCGAAACCACGATTGTGTATCTGCTGAAGTAACCGGGTGAGATCGGCGGCACAACCGATTCGACTGTGGTCGCCGAGCGTGGTGTGTCAGGGAGGAATGGATGGCCGCGAGAAAAATGTTCCCGCCGCGCACGGTTGAGAACGTGCTTGGTGACGACCACGACGACTTTTAAGCTTCGGATCGGTTTCCGCATTCAGGCTGGCCAGATTGTGATGCAGTTTCCCGATGATGTCGAAAGAATTCGGATGAGCAGTGCTGGTGCTCGAAAGTTGGCGGCGATGCTAACAGAGATGGCCAATGAGCAGGAACGCCTGGGAAGCAAGAAGTAGTGGCCTACTTTGCGAAGACGCCTGTTGTCGATGGTCCCTTCGCCAGCATTGAACTGGTTCGAGTGAAGCTGTCTTGAAAGTTGCCGCGAAGTCCCCACGTCATAGGGCGCGACCTCAGAGGCCCGCCAGGTCTTTCATCAACCAGTCTTCGCCGGGCGGCAAACCCGCGATATTGTTAGTTTTCCCGATCCTGGCGGCACTCGTGTGGTGGTTCACCAGCAACTACACAATCGGCTTTCAAAGTCCGATCCTAATCCACTTGCAATGGCCGGTTGTCATTTCAGAAAGGATCTCTTCCGTAGAGGCTGAGGAGGCCCGTGCTGATCAACAGGGTCATCCGCTCTCGGCCTGGCAGGAATACGCGTGCCGGCAATTTGGCTCTGACTGCCGCGTTGCCTTGGCGATCCAGCGGGCCGAAAATCCGAAGGGAAAATGCGAGATCTATCACTACAACTCTGACGGAACCCTGGACTGGGGATACTTCCAAATCAATACCGTGCATTTAAAACGGCCAGGACTAAATTTGCGCGACTTGCTTGACTGCAAAGCCAACATAGATTTCGCCTACCAGTTGTTTCGGGAGAAACGAGGCTTCAGCGCTTGGAGCACCTACACCAGCGGCAAGTATCGACAGTTTCTGTCCTCTCCCAAAACGCGATGAACGCCCGGGCTAGAGATAGGTTGTTTACTGGCTCTTATTGGTAGCCCACCGCTTCTTCTGAGCTTTAAGCATTTGTTCCAGCGCAGGCCAAAACCCACGGGGCGCGTTTTTCGGCGCGACGAAATAACAGTTTCCGAGCGAGGGGATGAGCTGGCAAAAGCTAGCAAATGCTAGATCTGCCCATGTCCACAATCGGGCGTGTCGGCCCTGTTCGGAAAACCCTCCCAAGCGCTAGCCTAGACGACGGCGCAAACACAACCTTTTAGCTTGCGGCAGTTTGGAGTTCGGAAAAGATATGGTTTCCGAACACCAATATTCGCCGGTTGTGGGGCTATAGGACAGCGGAGGGCCCGGAAACAAGACGCTCTTGCTGAAAGGCTTCACACTTCGCTGAGTACACAATGTCCGGCTGGGGAGCTTGATTCGGCTTCCCCTTTTAGGTGCTGTCAAAATCAAAGCGCGGAATGCGCCATCATGCGAATGGAAGACTATCAGTTCAAGAATAGATCCGCAATAACCCCCCGCAGCCATTTATTTGCAGGATCTTGGCTATAGCGTTCATGCCAATGCTGCTTAATCAGATAGGTGGGCAAGTTGAAAGGTAACTTAAAGAGCTTAATCGATCCGGCCTTGGCTACGATAAGTGCCATCTGTTCGGGAAGAATCGCCAACAGGTCGGTTTCGGGAAGAATGGACGAAATCCCCAGGACACTATAAACACGGAGGCCCACCTTGCGGCGAATCTTGGTCGCCTCAATGGTTCTCTCCACGATGCCGTGACTTGTCCCGGATGTTGTCACGACCAGGTGAACTTCGCTCTCAAACTCTTTCAAGGTCAAGTTGTTCTTGATCCTCGGATGATCTTTGCGAACCGCGCATACAAATCTTTCTTTAAATAGCTTTTGCTGGCAGAAACCCGCACCCATGGGAGGGAAGAAGCCGACCGCAACATCCAGCGCTCCTGATTCCAGAAGCTTCGGAGTATCCTCCGATATATTACGCACGTCCATCCTGACCTGGGGCGCGATCTCTCCAAGTCGCTTCATCAATCGGGGCAGGAGCCTGAGCTGCCCGATGTCCCTGGTGCAGATGTGAAAGAAGCGATCCGATCGCTTGGGGTCGAAAACGGTCTGATGCTCTAACGCCTTTTGCAACAGGTCTTCGGCTTGCTTCAAAATGGAGACTAATTCAGCCGCCCGGGGAGTTGGTTCCATGCCTGTCGAGGTTCTAACAAAGAGCGGATCGCCGAAATGCTTACGTAGCCGAGCCAAACGCATACTGGTGGTCGATTGGCTCAGATGCAGGTTCTCGGCGGCGTGAGAGACGCTTCGCGTTCGGTGAAGCTCGTTGATCACCGCCAGCAGTTTCAAATCGATGTTGGTCATCGGCACGCCTCTCAGATGATTCTACTCGCCGGGACGTGCGTCTGTGAGCGGGCCTGAAGGGCACGAGTCAGGCAGTCTGAACCACTCTGGAGAGGTTCAACAAACGCTCCGCGTTGGTCTGATAGATTTGCTCCTTTTGATCGGCCGGCAGGCCAAGGCTCTCGATAGCGGCAATGGTCTCACGGATATAGAGCCCGGGGCTTGGCTCAAAGGGCACGTCGGACGCGAATAGAACATGGTCGACTCCAAAGAAGTCCAGACCGCATCTAGTCGCACTCCTTCCGCCGAACAAGGCCGTATCGGCATGGAACATACGGAAATAGTCGATGGGCCTTTTCTTCATGGAATGCCGCAGCGCGGTGTAATCCTGATCCGAGGTACGCGAACCCAACTGGTCCCAACCGTGGCCGACACGTCCTTCGAAGTAAGGAATCATCGCACCCATGTGGTGAGTGATGACTTTAATGTTCGGGCAGCGGTCGAAGAGTCCGGAGAAGACCAGCCGTGCCATAGCGACACTGGTTTCGTAAGGCCATCCAAGAGTCCACCAGATTTCATACTTTGAACGGTCTTCGCTTTTGTAATCGGAGAAACTCGCGTCCCGGGCAGGGTGCAAGAAGATGGCGGCCTGACGTGACTCCATCTCTTGAAATAACGGCAGAAACTCGGGCTGGTCCAGGGATTTCCCAGCCGCATTCGTAAATACCTGTACGCCACATGCGTCCAGTTCAGTAAGCGCTCGCACGGCCTCTTTCACCGATTCATCCGGGTTGTTCATGGGCAGAGAGGCGACAAAGCTCGGGAAGCGGGCCGGATAATGCCGGACGAGTGCCGCCATTTGATCATTGGCCTCGCGCGCGAGCATAGGAGACTGAGCCCGCCCGGCTAATGTCTCCAAGGGCGGCATGGGGAGAGAGATGATCTGGCAATATTCGCCGAACTCGTCCATCACACGGAACCTAGCATCCAGGTCCACGATGGTCGGCATACTTCTGACGCGCTTGCCGATGTCCTTGGGGCCGGCGGGCGTGTTGATGAATTCATCAAAGAATCGTTGGGGGAAGAGATGGTTGAAGATATCGATTTTCATAGTGAATCTTTAGACAGCAGCGGCGCTTTGTTTGACAGCGCCGCCGCCCTTACGTTGATTTAATACAGCGGCGGCGATCAAGGCGATGAGGGGGGCAGTGCAGCTGCCCAGAACACTCTCTTCATTGGCAAGTGCGATGACAGCAACATTCCTCCGGCGACGGGTCCGACGATGGAGCCAATTCTGCCGATTCCCAAAGCCCATCCCACTCCCGTGGACCGAACCGAAGTCGGGTAGGATTGAGCGGCTATTGCGTTCGACCCTGTCTGCCCACCCACCACGCACACGCCCGCAGCGAATACAGCGAAGGCCTGCAGCGCCACAGAGGATCCGGCCATGCCAATGAAGAAGACGCACACGCTTGCGCCTAGATAGACCCAGGCCAGAGCGCGATAGGAAGTGGAACGGTCAAAAAGACGGCCCAACAGAAAGGCTCCCACCGCACCCCCCACTTGAAACATGGCCGTGATTTGAATCGCGGTGGAAAGGGGAAGGCCGGAATCGTTCAGCACTGTCGGCAGCCAGCTATTTAGAAAATAGAGATCCAGCAAGCTCATGAAGAAGATCACCCAGAGCAGCAGGGTGACGGCGGTGCGCCCGTCCGTGAAGAGCTGCTTGAGTACAAATGTGGTCTCACGCCCCTCCCCGATCGCAAACGTCGCGTCGGCAGGCAGCGGCATTTGGGGAGCAATCCTCCCCAGTATCGCTCTGATCCGGCTTGTTTGGCCGCCTTTCAGAACCAGGAATCGAATCGACTCCGGCAACCTTAGCAGGAACAAGAACGTGACACATGGAAGAATTCCACCAACCCAAAACACGGATTGCCATCCGTACTTCTGAATCAGGCCCGCCGCCACAAACCCGCCTATCGCGGCTCCGATGGAAAAACCGGAAAACATCAGCATTACGCCGGTAGCTCGCAACTTTTTGGGCATGTATTCCGAGGTCACGGCAATGGCATTAGGCAACGTACCCCCGAGCCCAAATCCCGTAATCAAACGCAGCACGATCATGGATTGGACCGAACCTGCGGTCGTGGTTAGCAGCGAGAGAACGCCAAACCATAATGTGCACAAGACTAAAATCGGCTTGCGTCCGAAGCGATCGGCCAGAGGACCAAACACCAGCGCGCCAAGCAGCATCCCCACCAATCCCGCCGAGAGGATCGGACTGAGCGCTGCTCGTGCAATGTGCCACTGCTGCGCCAGCGAGGGAGCGACAAAACCCATGGCCTGCGCGTCGAATCCGTCCATCATTACGCAAGCGGCGCAGAGCGTCACAACGCCCAGATGAAATCCCCGGAACCCCTGTTCATCGATCACTTGTTGAACGTCAACGGATGCGAGTCCATTCATTCCGCTTCCTGTAAGTGTTCGCCTGTGTGCGTCCACGGCCATCGCTCCAATATATGGCCTAACGGCCGCCCGATCGATATCGCCGAATTGATATTGGTTATCCATTTGGTGGATAGGCGCCTTCAACCCCGCGCCTAAGAGGTCTTCTAAAGGGTGAGAACACGTCGATCAAGCTAATGGATATCAACTATCAAGAGACTGATATGGACGCCCATGCAGCCTTCGGATAGACTCTGACATTCTATGAATCGTGGGTTTAAGACGGGAGTTGCATGAAGTCCACATTTAAGAGACGTCTCGCGACGTGGTTACCAATAATTGTTTCGGCAGTCTGCGTCTCCGTGCCCGGACACGCCCAGGAAGAAGGAGGCGGCAGACGGGCGGTTTCGCCCACCGGCAAAACGCCGCACACCGCCGACGGGAGGTGGACTTTTCCGGAGTGTGGGGACCAGAGCACGTCTTTATCTACGACATTTCGGTTTCTTTGGACAAAGGCGAAGAACTCCCCTTGCAACCTTGGGCTGCGAAATTAACCAAGGAGCACATGTCCAAGGACGACCCGGAAGCCAACTGTATGCCGACCGGTGTGCCGCGGCAGGCGCCCTATCCGTGGCGGATTTTGCAGACCGCCGACGTCATCGCCTTTCTGTTCGAAGGCAACATCCACAGCTACCGTCAGATTTACATGAACCGGAAAGAGCATCCCAAGAATCTCAATCCGTCATGGTATGGCGATTCCATCGGCCACTTCGAGGGCGACACGCTGGTGATCGATTCGGTCGGGTTCAACGATAAATGTTGGTTCGACTTCGCGGGCCATCCCCACGCCGAACAACTCCATGTTGTCGAGCGCTTCACGCGTCCCGACCTGGGGCACCTAGTTTACACAGCGACTATCGATGATCCGGGCGCGTACACCAAGCCTTTCACGATGCACGGCAAATCGCCGCTCCTCCAGAACGAGGAACTCATGGAATACATCTGCCAGGAAAACAATAAAGACGTCTCGCGCATCGTCGGGAAAGATACACGCAGTGATCTAGCGGCGCGGCTTTCGCGTTCGCCACGTCTGCACCGCAAACAGCTGGAAAGACCCCGCAGGAGAGTCACTGATGCGTCCAACCTCGACCGCAACATCCAAGAGCGTCCTTTGCATGGTGCTTCTTTGGAGTCCTGTTTTACCAGCCTTCGCGCAGAGCGACCGCGGCACCATCACCGGCACTATCTCCGATCCCGCTGGCGCCGTGGTGGCGAACGCCGCAATTGAGGCGAGGCACGTGGTGACGGGAGGAGTCCATCGGGCCCAGAGTACGGATACCGGCAACTACACGCTTTCTCAATTGCCCGTCGGTGTGTATGAAGTGGCAGTAGTAGTTCCAGGTTTCAAACAATATATTCGCCGCGGCTTGACAGTGGAAGTGGCGCAGACGATCCGCATCGATATCGGCCTGGAGGTGGGAAATACAACCGAATCGGTGAATGTTCAGGCCGATGCCGCGCTCCTGAAGACAGAAGGCAGCGAGTTAAGCCACATTGTCAGAACTCAAACGCTCGACGATCTTCCCATTGTTGGAATCGGGTCAGTGAACGCGGGAAGCTCCCAGATTCGCAACGCCTATGCTGTGACGCAACTGATTCCTGGCCAGTGCTTCGCACCGAACGCAGTAGTGAAAATTAACGGCGCGCCCGCCAATCAGCAGGTCTACCGGGTGGAAGGGCAGGATTCGACGCTTGGCTACGCCAACCAGACGCCTGCGCAGGTTCAGCCCAGCGTCGACGCAATCGAAGAAACGGCCATTCAAACCAGCAACTACGCCGCGGAATACGGCGGCGGCGGTGGCGGCGGCGTATTTAACGTGACCACGAAGTCGGGCACGAACCAATATCATGGAACGGTCTACGATTACTTCGTCAATGAGGCATTGAACGCCGCTCAGCCGTTTACGAATGATGGCTCCGGAGATTTGATTCGGCAGCGCAATCGCCGCAACGACTACGGCTTCACTGTCGGCGGTCCAGTCTCCCTGCCAAAGATTTACAACGGTCACGATAAGGCATTCTTCTTTCTAAACTTCGAGCAGGTTCGCGGTACCGACATTGTGAGCAATACTCCGCTCACCGTTCCGACGAATGCCTATCGGAGCGGCAATTTCAGCGCGGCACTGGGGCGTAGTCTGGGGACCGATCCAGCGGGCCATTCGATCATCGAAAACTCGGTTTACGATCCGGCCACGCAGCGGCTGGTGAATGGATCGCTGGTACGCGACGCGTTCCCGAACAACACCATTCCCTTGACCCGTCAGGATCCTGTGGCGTTGAAGATTCAGGCGTTAATTCCGTTACCCGAGACTTCGGCGACGGTCAACAATCTTCTTCCGGTTTTTCCGGCCGACCGTCGCACCAGCATTCCCTCTAGCTCGATCATCAACTGGGAGCCAACGACAAGCTCTCGTTCTACTGGTCCATGGCCCGCACCGATAGCCGTCAATCGAACACCACGGGACTGGCGGACGGACTGCCGCAGCCTATATCGCAAGTCAACGGAACCCACTTTCATTCCTATGTTGAGCGGCTGAATTACGATCGAACCCTGAGTCCAACATTGCTGCATGTCGGCGCCGGCTACCAGCATCTCTTCTTCGATCAGGACGGCTTCACGCTGCACTTCGATCCCACCAGCCAACTCGGCTTGAACGGTCCGTTCACTCCCCGGCTGTTTCCGCAAATTACGGGTTTGTTGTCGTCCTCACAAGGAGGGATCAAAACCCTTGGACCGGCCGATGCCTACAACTTCATGACGAAGCCAACCGCGGTTGTCAGTCTCACGTGGGTAAAAGGGAACCACACCTACAAAGGCGGGGCCGACGGGCGTTGGGAAGGATATCCCATCACGAACTTCAGTGTTCGGATTTTCCGCCGCTGAAACAGGGCTGCCGTATCTGAATGCGACGACTCTGGGCGGTGGCTCTGTCGGATTCCCGTACGCAAGTTTCCTGTTGGGCTTGGCCGACACAGCCAATGTCGTACCGGTCTCGACTCCACGATTCGGAAAACAACAGGAGGCGTCTTTCATCCAAGACACCTGGAAGGTGACGCGCAGACTGACCCTGGATTACGGCTTGCGATGGGATTATGGGACCTATGAGAAAGAGCAGTACGGGCGGTTGCCAACGGTCTCGCCCACCACACCCGACCCGAGCGCGGGCGGACGTCTTGGCGGCGTCATCTTCGACGGCAACGGCCCGGGTCGCTGCAACTGCAGTTTCGCGAGGAATTACCCATTCGCCTTTGGACCGCGCTTGGGAGCCGCTTATTAGTTTACGCCCAAGACTGTTTTCCGAGCGGGAATTGGAGTAGTCTATTCCAGCGCTCCCGAGAATAACCAGACCTCACAGCGAGCGTCGCCGGTGAATACGCTCATCTCGTCTTCCTTCGGACAACCCGCCATGGTTCTGGCACAAGGCGTGCCGCCGACGGCTCAGCAAATCGCCTGTCCGAACTATAGCCCGGTTTGTTCCCGCTGGCCAATTCGCTGACTGGTCCGCCGGTTGTGGTCGACCAGAATGCCGGACGCCCTGGAAGGCAAATCCAATGGAGCATCGGATTACGGCGCGAGATGTTTCCGAACCTCGCTGTGGATGCCGCTTACGTCGGCAATCGCGGCGCGTGGTGGCAGAGTGGAGGAGGTTCAAATTCCGCCAACGGGTTGAGCAACTCACTGGTGAATTACAACGCGTTGAATCCAGCCACACTGGCGACCTTGGGAATCAACCTCGGCAATCCCGCCGACGTTACGCTGTTGAACTCCCCGTTGAATTCTACATTGGCCATTTCGCGCGGCTTCGGTAATCCGCCTTACGCGGGATTTCCACTCACGGCGACGGTGGCGCAATCGCTTCGCCCCTACCCGCAATACAGTTCCGGACTGGCGCCGATCTGGGCTCCGCTGGGTGACACCTGGTACAACTCCTTGCAAGTGAAGGTGACCAAGCGTTACTCGCACGGCCTTTCCTTCACTTATGCATTTACCTGGCAAAAATCACTCGCCCTAGGTGCGGAAAGCGATAGTGGCGGCGTAGCTCCTGCGGTGAATAATGTGTTCAACCGGCTTGTCAGTAAATATCTTTCCGGCTACGATCAAACGCTGGTCAGCGTCATCGCGCTGAACTATACGACACCGCGTTGGGGAAAGAACTATGTGGTCTCACAAATAGTCCGGGATTGGCAGGTCAGTCCGTTTGCGACCTATGCGACAGGATTGCCGATTCAGTCGCCCCTGGCCAATAACAATCTCAACTCGGCCATCTTCCAGCCGACCTTCGCAAACCCGATTCCGGGTGCCGCTCTTCACCAAGGATTTGAACTGCCATTGCATCAATCAATCGAAGGACTTCGTATTGAACCCCGCCGCATGGGTAGATCCGGCGCCCGGTCAGTTTGGCACATCGGCCGCATACTACAGCGATTACAGGTACCAACGCCGCCCCGCTGAGAATCTTGGAGTCGGCCGCAAATTTCAAATTACTGAACGGGTGAACGTTTCGATCCGAGCCGAGTTCAACAATCTTTAACCGCACCGAACTGCCTAATCCAACGGTCTCAAACGCAAAGCTCACGCAGTCGGTAGTAAACGGGTCCGTTGTTTCAGGCTTCGGTGCAGTGAACACCAGCAGTGCCACCACCGGAACGACGTTTAGCCCACCGCGAACCGGAACGGTTGTCGCGCGATTTACTTTCTGATCGAGGAAAAGAACCTATGATTCGCGAACACAGATATCTCCTTGCAATTGCGTTCCTCGGTTTGGCGTCCTCGCTTGGAACCGTCAGGGCGCAAGGCGTGGACTTCGCAAAGACTGAGATTCAAACCGTCAAGATTGCCGACAATCTCTACGTCCTCATGGGCGGCGCAGCCCACCAAGATTATTCCGGGTCATCTGGGGCCAGTGATCGGCTTCAAAGAAATTCAGCAGCAGCTCGACATGTTCGTGACTGGGCGGGAGCGCATCCTGACGGCGATTCGCGAGGGGAAAACACTTGAGAAGGTAGTAGCGTCCAAGCCCACCGCCGACTTCGATGAAGCTCGAAAAGCGGGAGCCATCACGCCCGATCGCTTCGTAACTCTGGTCTACACCGATCTGTCCCGAAGGGTGAAGTAGTTGCCCACGGCGCCTGCGGCCAAGAAGGTTTCATTAGGAGAGAAAATGCGTTTACCAGGTACATCCAAGATAGCTTGTCATCGCTTCGCGGCTGCACTGCTTATGGCCCTATCCGCCGTGGCCCAGACCGATCGAGGCACCGTCACGGGCACGGTTACAGATCCGGCGGGCGCCGTAATCGCCAACGCGCCGCTGGAATTGAGAGGTACCGAAACCGGCACCGTCTATCCAACAGTTACTTCCGCCACCGGAAACTACACCTTTACTCAAATCCCATTGGGCGTCTATCAACTGTCCGTGTCAGTTCCCGGGTTCAAGAACTTCACCCGGCAAAATATCCGCGTTCAGGCTTCGCAGACCTTGGGTGTGGACATCAAACTGGAAGTCGGCAGCAGCTCGGAATCGGTGACCGTCAGCGCCGACGTTGGTCTGCTCAAGACAGAGAGCAGCGATGTATCCACCAACGTGGACGGTGCTTTGTTGACCTCCCTCCCTATTCTGCCGATCGGCGCCGGCTTCTCCAGTTCGCATGGGGTACGGAATCCTCCGGCTGTGGCGAATCTCACACCCGGAACCTATTTCGATCCAGGCAACAACCTACGCGTCAATGGATCCCCAGCAACACCATGGCGGTTCGCGTGGAAGGCCAGGATGCGACCACCAATATTTCGGGTGGTGGCGCGGTGGGGCAACCCGGAGGCAGCGCAGCGTTCCAATCGCGAGTACAACCTAGTGTGGACGCGCTGCAGGAACTGTCCATTCAAACCAGCAATTATGCGGCAGAGTTCGGACAGGCAGGCTCGGGCATGTTCAATTACACCGTGAAGTCGGGCACAAATCAGTTCCACGGTTCGGTCTACGACTATTTCTCGAACGACTCTCTGAATGCCTCTCAGGCTTTCACCGCTCTGCGGCCGAAGCAGGGACGAAACGATTTCGAAGGAACCATTGGCGGTCCGGTATGGATCCCCAAGATCTATAACGGCCACAACCGGACGTTCTTCTTTTTTAATTACGAAGAGTATTTAGAGAAGGGGACCATCAATACTTCCTATCCCACTGTTCCGACCGGTGCTTATCGCAGTGGGAATTTTAAGACCGCGCTGACTGGCGCTAAGGTCACGGGCACGGGAGGAGTGAACGCGGACGTGGCCGGTCAACCGGCTCTGGATGGGCAGATCTTCGACCCGCTGACGCAATATACTGCATCCGACGGACGCCGCATGCGAACACCTTTCCCCAACAACACGATTCCCGCCAGCCGCTTCGACCCCTCTTCCGTGAAGATTCTCGCACTGATTCCGCAGGCCAATTTCGGTAATGGGCTGGTGGCAAATTACAACAATCCTTTTGCTACGGATCGTCACACGCCGATCCCTGCCTTGAAGATCGATCACTCCTTCACCGACAAGGCTAAGATTTCCGCGTATTGGTCCACCACCACGACAGACGTGCAGTATTGCTCGCCGCTGTGCGGAAGCCAGGGCCTGCCGCTTCCGATTGAGCCAAGCCGCGGCACTTTCGTCAATGCGCAAACAGAGCGAGTCAATTTCGGCTACACTCTGCGACCCACGGTGCTGCTTCACTTGGGAGCCGGTTACACGGAGAACTACTTCAGGGACGACGGAGCTGTGACGAACTACGATATGGCCGGTCAGTTGGGCATAACCGGTTCTATCATCGGCCCAAGCACGGGTGCCCGTTTTCCAAATTTCGTGGCGATGACGGGAGGTAATAGCACCGGCGGGATGAACGCCATGGGTCCCGGTGCGCAAAGCCATGACGACGAGCAGAAGCCTACCTTTAATGGAAGCGTCACGTGGGTCAAGAACAATCACACTTTCAAATTTGGCGGAGAGGGCCGTACTGAGGGCTACATCCAACACGCGTATCAGGGCGACAGCGGAACCTTCACCATCAACGCCGCTGCAACCTCGAACCCGTGGTTTTCCGACGCCGGTGTGACTTTGACGGGCGGCGCTACAGGATTTCCGTTTGCCAGTTTCCTGCTGGGCAGGGTCTCCACGGTGGTGTTGGCTGCGCCGGCGGAAACTCGAGGCGGCCGGAAGTCTGTCGCTGGTTTTGTTCAGGATACGTGGAAGGCGACCCGCACTCTCACTTTCGACTACGGTCTTCGGTGGGACTACTTTACGTATCCCCGCGAGCAATATGGCCGCACGGCCAACTTCTCGCCTACGATCGAGAACGCTACAGCGGGCGGCCATCTAGTGTAGTGGGTCCGAAGTAGTAATCATTATCAGGGAGAGAACGTCTCTACAATAGAGAGGTTCTTTCCCCATGCGCTTGGCTCATCCAGTGGTGCTAAATCCCGAACAGAAAGAAGCGTTGGAGCAATGCGCTAGGGCGCGTTCTCGATCGGTCCGCATGGTCGAACGTGCGCGGATTGTATTGTTGGCGGCCACCGGAAAACAGGACAAAGAAGTCGCTTGCCGCATTGAATATCACCGCGCACAAAGCCGCGCGTTGGCGCAACCGGTTTCTGGATCTGGGCCTGGCGGGGCTGGAGAAAGACGCTCCGCGAGCGGGGCGCACCCCCAGTATCCTGGCCTCTACGGTGAAGCGGGTAATTCACAAAACCACGCAGGAGAAGCCGGCTCATGCCACGCACTGGTCCACGCGCACCATGGCAGCGGCGATGAACCTTAGCCCTGCTACGGTGCGGCGCATATGGCACAAGCACGGACTCAAACCTCATCTGGTGGAAACCTTCAAGGTGTCTTCGGACCCCAACTTTGCGGAGAAGCTGGAAGCCATCGTTGGTCTGTATCTGAATCCGCCGGAACATGCCTTGGTGTTGTGCTGTGACGAGAAGAGTCAGATTCAAGCTCTGGACCGCACGCAGCCCGGTTTGCCGCTGAAGCGCGGCCGGGCCGGAACGATGACGCACGATTACAAACGCAACGGTACGGCAACCCTGTTTGCCGCTCTCAATACCTTCGATGGCAAAGTGATCAGCATGTGCCAACAGCGTCACCGCCACCAGGAATGGCTCCAGTTCTTGCGCCTGGTGGATGACGCCACACCCGACCACAAGCAACTACACCTGATCGTGGATAACTACGCCACCCACACACATCCCGCCGTACAACGCTGGTTGAAACGTCATTCTCGGTTCCACTTTCACTTCACACCCACCAGCGCCTCCTGGTTGAATATGGTGGAGCGCTTCTTCCGAGACCTCACGGCAAATCGTCTGCGGCGAGGCGTGTTTCGCGACGTGATGGAACTGGTCACCGCCATCGACGACTACGTGGATCATCACAACCAACATCCCAAGCCGTTCATCTGGACCGCTTCCGCCCACGATATCCTCGAAAAAGTGAAGCGTGCCCGCAAGACGCTTCTTAATGTTCAATCTGTGTGACCCAGACCACTAGGTGGCACCATCTTCGAAGGCAATGGACCCGGCTTGTGCAACTGCTCGTTTGGCCATAATTATCCGTTCGCATTTGGCCCGCGTTTCGGCCTGGCGTACCAGATCAATGGCAAGACGGTTCTGCGCGCCGGCACAGCGTGACGTACTCCAGCAGCTCTGGCGGAATCCAGGGCGCGAATGGCGCAAGCCAGACCGCAACCGCTTCAGCCGTGGGAGACGCCGCAATGATTCTCAGCCATGGCTTCCCCATCGCACCCAGGTTCCCGAATATTACGCCGAATCTTTTTCCCGACCCCACCACCTTCGCCGGTCAGCCGTTTTACGTGGATAACAACGCGGGCAGGCCGGCTCGCCAAGTCCAGTGGAGTATTGGAATCCAACGCGAAGTCATTCCCAACGTTGCCCTGGAGGTTAACTATGTCGGAAATCGCGGCAACTGGTGGCAGACAAGTGCGCTGAACGCCTATAACGCGCTCACACTGAGCACCCTTCAGTCGTACGGACTGGACATCACCAATGCAAGTGATCGCGCGATCCTTAGCGCACAGGTAGGTCAGGCCGCAGCGGGCCGCTTCCGTAATGTTCTTCCCTTCACCGGCTTCCCCACCAATCTGAGCGTCGCCCGTGCTTTAACGCCCTTCCCGCAATTCGGCGCGATCAGCAGTTGGGCGCCTATGGGCAAGACATGGTACGACTCGTTACAGACCAAGGTCACCAAACGGTTTTCACATGGTCTTGATGCGAGCTACAACTTTACCTTTTCGAAGGAGCTGCAATTGGGCGCCGACACCGACTTGGGTGGCGGAACGATCAATGACGTGGAGAACCTGAATACCAATAAACAGCTCTCCAGCTTCTCCCGGCCATTTTGGAACGTCATCGCAGTAAGCTACACTTCGCCCAAATGGGGACCGAACAAATTGGTGCAAGCGGTCATCGCGGATTGGACCGTGGGAACCGTGTTGCAATACGGCAGCGGGCTGCCGATTCCCGCTCCTGCTACCGCCGCAAGCAATTTGGGAACGGCGCTGCTGCGCTCCACTTACGCTCAACGGGTCCCTGACCAGCCGTTGTTCCACCAGGACCTGAACTGCCACCGCTTCGATCCGGCCAAGACGCAAGTACTCAATCCGAAGGCCTGGACCGATCCTACCCCAGGACAGTTCAGCACCTCGGCGGCCTACTATAACGACTATCGTTACGAACGCCGGCCCAAGGAAACGCTGAGCTTCGGTCGCAAGTTCCGGATCAAAGAACGAGTCACGATGCAGATTCGGGCGGAGTTCACCAATCCCTTCAACCGGACCCAGATTCCCAACCCCCTCGATGCCGGAGTCAGCTACACTTCGCCGGTCACTTCCATCCTTGCTGCTAACGGAGTGAGCGTCAACAACGCTGGTTTCGGCGTAATTTCGACCAGGCCCGCCACGGGCCGTTACGGGTGAAAGAAATGGCTTGCTGGTGGCTCATATCACGTTTTAGTACGCTTGCAATTTGACTCTAAATTAACTATGAAATATTCCATGATGAACAAGCGCATTCCTTTTGGGGTTTTTGCCGGGGCGATTCTTGCGCTCTCCAGCGCCTGGATCGTCTACTCGCAGACGCCGGTCCCCACGCAGGACTTGACTACGCCGAAAAAAGGCAGGCCGTTCAACACCATCAAAATCGCCGACGATCTATACGTTATCGACGGTGGAGGGTGCAACGTCGCGGTCTACATCACCGGTGAGGGAGTCATCCTGGCCGATGACAAATACGAGTATCACTATGACGAACTGATGGCCGACATTAAGAAATTAACGAACCTGCCCGTGAAGTACGTGATCAATACGCATTATCATGCCGATCATAGCGGCGGGAACACGCATTTCGCACCTGCCGGCGCGATCATCATTTCCACGCTTCAAGGCCGTGAGAACATCCTCCACGCCGTGCAGCCCGGGATGCCCGTCAGCATGATTCCGGCATCGGTTACGTTCAACGACCAGATCCGGGTTTTCCTGGGCGGTAAAGAAGTTCGTGCGTTTCGCTACGGACCTGGACACACCGGAACCGATGCGGTGGTCTATTTCCCGGAGCACAATTTCGTCCACATGGGCGATCTGATCCATATCGGCGACCTGAATGTCGGCGGAGGAGCTCCACTGATCGACTATAACGGCGGGGGCACTCTCAACGGCTGGATCAAGACCCTGGACACCGTCGTGGAGACGCTTAAGATTGATGCCGTAGTTCCCGGCCATGGCCCGGTAGGCAAAAAGTCGGACATTATTGCCTATCGCAATCTCTTGGAAGGGGTGCGGGAAAACGTAGGCGCAGTCGTTCGCCAGGGCAAGACCGAGGAGGAGGTAAAAGCTTACCTGGTAAACGATCTGAAGTGGCAGCCCAACGGGCTATCAATGGTGCGGAGCCTGCACGGAATGATGAGCGAACTGCGATAGGCGCCAGATCAATGATCCGTGGGGCGATTGCCGGATAAATCAAGAGAATGGATAGTGATTATCAAAGGACTGCTATAGACGTCCTTGTAACATTTGGATAGACTCTGAACATTCGCTTGCAGAAATGCGGAGCAAGTAGGAGTGGGGTTAGAGGAGAGCACTGCCATGAAGCATAATTTTAGAAGCCAGATTGCCACGTTATTCGCAATAGGGGTCCTCATCGCCGTGGCCGCGACGCCCGTCTTCGCGCAGGAGGATGGTGGCGGCAGACGGGCGGCTCCTCCAACCGGCAAAACGCCGCGCACCGCCGATGGGAAGGTGGATTTTTCCGGAGTGTGGGGTCCCGAACACGTCTTCATCTACGACATTTCCGTCTCTTTGGATAAAGGCGAGGAACTCCCCCTGCAGCCTTGGGCCGCCAAGCTGACCAAGGAACACATGTCCAAGGACGATCCAGAAGCCAACTGCATGCCGACAGGCGTACCGCGCCAAGCCCCTTATCCGTGGCGGATCATGCAGAGCGCCGACGTCATCGCCTTTCTCTTCGAAGGCAACATTCACAGCTACCGTCAGATTTACATGAATCGGAAAGAGCATCCCAAGAACATCAATCCCACCTGGTACGGAGATTCCATCGGCCACTTCGAGGGGGACACTTTGGTGATCGATTCGGTCGGGTTCAACGACAAATTCTGGTTCGATTTCGCGGGCCATCCTCACACGGAGCAATTGCATGTGGTCGAACGCTTCACGCGTCCCGACCTGGGGCACCTGGTTTACACCGCGACCATTGACGATCCTGGCGCATATACGAAGCCCTTCACGATGCATGGGAAGTCGCCGCTCCTCCAGAACGAGGAACTCATGGAATACATCTGCCAGGAAAACAATAAAGACGTCGAGCACATCGTCGGCAAAGACACCCGCAAGTAAGACGGGCATTTTTCGCTTCGGCCGTTTTTCCATAAACAGAAAGATCGATCAAGGGAGTGAGGATATTCAGATGCGCCTATTGTCTATTGCAATTTGTCTAACATTGTTAGCTGGGGCTATATTTGCTCAAGGGGATCGCGGCACAATCACGGGTACCATTGCAGACCCAGCAGGAGCGGTTGTCGCCAACGCGCCCATTGAAGCTAAGAATACCGATACGGGCGCAATCTATCCGACTCAAAGCACCACCACCGGCAACTACACGCTTTCCGAGTTGCCTGCCGGACCTTACGAGGTTTCTGTCGCCGTGCCAGGATTTAAGAAATACGTCCGGCAAGGTCTGACGATCCAGGTAGCGGCCACACTGCGCATCGACGTTCGCCTGGAGGTGGGCAGCGCTTCCGAATCGGTAACCGTGACGGAAGCAGCGGCGTTGCTGCAAACCGAGAGCGGCGAGGTCAGCCACAACGTGAGCGCGCAACGGCTGGACGATCTTCCGGTGCTGCAGACAGGCGCGGGCGCGGGAAGCTCAGCCATTCGCAATCCCACTGCGGCGGTGGTGCTGGTGCCGGGCGCTTACCTCGATCCGAATGTCAATTTGAAAGTAAACGGCTCTCCGGCGAATACCTCGTCGTTCCGCATTGAAGGACAGGACGCCAACAACGGCTACGTGCCAGGCCGGCCGCAGCAGAATCAGACCAGCGTGGATGCCATTCAGGAAGTCACCATTCAAACCAGCAACTACGCCGCCGAATATGGGCAGGTGGGCGGAGGCTTCTTCAACTACACGATGAAATCTGGAACCAACCAGTTCCATGGCACCGCCTACGACTACTTCGCCAATGAAGCGCTGAACGCGGGGACCCCTTTTACGAACGACGGAAGCGGGAACCTGCTGCGTCCGGCGGCGCGCAGGAACGATTACGGCGGCACTATCGGCGGTCCCATTTGGATTCCGAAAATCTACAACGGCCGCGACAAGACGTTTTTCTTTTTCAACTTTGAGCAGTTTCGCGAAAACGAAAATATCAACAACCAATCGATTACTATTCCCACTCCGGCCTATCGCGCGGGCAACTTCAGCTCGGCGCTTGTCACCAGCAAGGTGCTGGGCACCGATCCGCTGCAGCGATCCATTTTTGGAAACGAGATTTACGATCCCACCACCCAGCGAACGGTGAACGGCCAGGTTGTTCGCGATCCATTTCCGAACAACACCATTCCTGTCGTTCGCTTCGATCCGGTGGCCGTTAAAGTTCAGGATCTGATTCCGTTGCCGAACCAAGCCGGCTTAGTGAATAACGCGATCTTTCCGTACGTCAGCGACCGGCTCACCACGGCTCCGTCCATCAAGGCCGATCACAACCTGAGCAACAGCAAGAAACTTTCTTTCTTCTTCTCGGAGATAAAGACCGCGAGTCAATACTCGAACACCACCGGCGGCGCCGACGGCTTGCCGCCGCTCATTTCGGCCGCGATCGGGACCTTTATTACCTCTCATCTTTATCGATTGAACTATGAGTACATCATCACGCCGGCCGTTCTATTCCATGTTGGAATCGGCTATCAGGATTTATTCTTCTCCGATGACGTGGTGAACCTGAATTACAATTCACTGGCCGAGCTGGGATTGAAGGGCGCCACGGTCAACCGCATGTTTCCGGCGTTCACCGGCGCGTCCAATGCGCAGGGCGGCGTGAAGAATCTGGGACCTACTGGAAACCGCAACATCTATTATCAAAAGCCGACGGGGAACCTGAGCACCAGTTGGGTGAAGGACAATCACTCCTATAAATTCGGCATGGAAGTGCGGTTTGAGGGCGTGCCCACGCTGCTCTACACAGCCACCAACGGCGTGTTTGCGTTCAACCCCGCAGAGACGGCGCTGCCTTATCTCAACACCACTTCGCTGAACGGCGGCACGGTTGGATTTGCGTACGCGAGCTTCCTTCTCGGCCTGGTCGATTCCGGACAAATCGCCAACCCGCCCACGGCGCGCGTCGGTCAAAACGCGTGGGGGTTCTTCGCGCAGGACAGTTGGAAAATCAGCCGGAAACTTACGTTGGATTACGGCCTTCGCTACGACTACCAGGGCTACCCAAGGGAGCAGTATGGCCGCTATCCCAATTTCTCGCCCACCACGCCAAATCCTTCTGCGGGCGGGCAGCCTGGCGCCGTCAACTTTGAAGGTGATGGACCCGGACACTGCAACTGCAATTTCGCCAAGATCTATCCGTTCGCGTTTGGTCCGCGGTTAGGCGCGGCATATCAGTTGGATACAAAGACTGTCATCCGCATGGGGTTCGGCGTGATCTATTCCGGTACTCCAACCAACAACCAGACCACTACGTCCATCTCCATTCCGAGTCCCTTCAGCGCCCCAGCTTTCGGGCAGCCCGCCATGGTCCTCCAAACAGGCATTCCCATTACGCCGAGCCCTTGGCCGAATCTGGACATCGGACAATACCCGATTCCCGGAACATTTACTCCACCCAAATTATTTGTTGATCAGAACGCAGGAAGGCCGGCACGGCAGCTTCAATGGAGCATCGGCGTGCAGCGAGAGGTCTTCAAGAACCTGTCCGTGGAAGCAGCCTACGTCGGCAACCGTGGGGTTTGGTGGACCGCACCGGGACTCATCGACGTCAACGCGATTACCACGCAGAATCTGGCCGCGCACAACCTCAACATCAACAGTGCCGCCGACCAGCAATTGCTCATCTCGCCCTTGAATTCTGCTCTCGCGACATCGCGTGGTTTCAATAAGCCGCCTTATTCAGGATTCCCTTTGACCGCGACGGTCGCTCAGTCGCTGCGGCCGTTTCCGCAGTTCACCTCCATCACTTCTATCTGGTCGCCGCTGGGCGACACCTGGTATAACTCTCTCCAATTGAAGGCCATCAAGCGTACGTCCTACGGCTTGGGCTTTACTGCTGTCTTCGCCTGGCAGAAGCAACTGGTGCTCGGCTCCGACATCGCTCCCACGGCGGGCACGACGGGAGGGCAGGTTGTCAACGATGTGTTCAACCGGTCCAACAACAAGGACCTTTCTCAATTCGACCAGCCCTTCCAGTTCAATACGTCCATCACCTACAAGGTTCCGAGCTTCAAGTTTGGATCGGGTTTCGCAGGCAAGATAGCTTCGGTGCTGGTTCGCGATTGGACTTATAGCGGCTATCTGGCGTATCAGAGCGGATTGCCGATTCTTTCTCCTCTGGCCAATAATGCGATCCAATCCTTGTTGCTCCGCAATATCGGAACCTCGTCAAACGCCACATTCGCCAACCGCGTTCCGGGCGTGAACCCTTTCACGGTTGACCTCAACTGTCATTGCTACGACCCGAACACCACATTCGTTCTGAACCCCGCGGCATGGTCGCAGCCAGCGGCCGGACAGTTCGGTACGGCGACAGCCTATTACAACGACTACCGCTACATGCGCCGCCCCGTGGAAAACATGTCTGTAGGCCGCATCTTCCGCATTCGAGAGAGAATGAACCTGAACATCCGTGCGGAATTCACCAACGTATTCAATCGGGCCCGCTATAACGACCCGACCGGAGCCGCCGTAACCAACGCCCAAGCCGTTCCACAGAGGAACAACTTAGGACAGACCACGGCGGGCTTTGGTTACATCAGCACCGCCTTCGGATCGCAGCCCGCCACGGGGGTCGCACTTCCGAGACAAGGGCAGATCGTGGCGAAGTTTCAGTTCTAGCGGACCCTGGGCGGGGAATCTTCATTCGCCTATGTGGTAGGAATTCTTCGATCGCTGAACTTGGAATATACACTTCGGGTCTCAAACGGCACCTTGCGCAGAGTTGGATTGGTACCAGCACTCACTACTAACAATGCAAATGGCGAATTACGAGATTCCGAGCGGGATTCCCATAAAACCTTAGCGACCTCGATAGAAAGTTGGAAATAACGCATTTCTGGGAGGTACAACTTTGTTTTCAAACGACTGGCGCAAAGCGATGTTCGCCTAAGAGTGACAACATCGGGAACCTGTGGCGAGTTTTGTCGGGGCTTCCCCATACCAACTGAACGTACCTTTCGAACTGCATTCGGACTGCTCCAAGTTTGCATCGTCCAGTCGCATTCCATTAGAGCCTCGGACACGCCTGTGAGGGATTCCAGCGACACAGGTCGATTCCGTCGCCGCAAGACATATGCTTGGTTCACGGCAATCCGGTGCAGCCAGGTGTAAGCTGACGCTTCGCCGCGAAAATCTTTCCGCCTTTCGAATGCCGTCGCATACGCTGCGTCAGTGATGTCTTCGGCCGTTGCTTGGTCTTTGACGATAGTCCAGATGTGCCAGGCAAGAGGCAGTTAAGCCTTCTGGGTTGAGGCATTTGTTAAGCATCGCAGGCTGACTCGTTTCGCCCATCCGATCAAGGATGATGCTTTTCGATGGAGATCCCTGTGCCATGACGGCGAAGCAATCGTGCTAACGGTTGTGAAGGACTCATCAACCGGGCGGAAACCGCGAAAAAGTAACTTTCGGATCGCCCATCCGCTATTTTTTAACAGCGGAAGCAATTCTCCTCCATACCGCCCCTCGTTTTGGTTCAGTGACCCTCGTCGCTAGCGGATTCCTGACGACCGTCGCCGATCCGGCCACCTTGTTCGTACCATAAATGATAATCTTGTCGATCGCGCTCCTCGAACGCATCACGCCAGATCTTTCCGGCGCATTCAACAGGTCCGTTCAGGGTATTGTCCTAAAAACTGTGTTGAGAAGTAATTCGTGCCTGCTGATACGCGTTGGGCTGATGGGAAAATCCGTCGAGGCCGACGCACCAAGAGTGTAGGCACTGTTTTGCGAATCAAGCGCGATCGCAAAAGGTTCGTCGTCATGAAGCCCGCCAAGATATGTCGAGTAAAGAAGGTTCTGGCTTGAGCAATCAGTGTAGCCGATGATTCGTTCTTTCAAGCCAATCGAAAATACGCGCCTCTACAGGATGGTGGCGGAGTCGAGTTCGGTGAACGTGTTGGTCCAGGTATTGGGCCGGATGGCTCTGCAGCTGTCGAATAGGTAGAGGCACGGCGGAGCTCGTACAAACGCTGCCCTTCCAGAACGAAGCGCACCCGGGTCTCGCATTCGCATCGAACGCCTCACCACTCTGGCAATAGGCGCCAAAGAAAACTGCGCAGCTCGATCTCTGAAGCTGGATGGCCACATCGCCGGAGGCTGCAATGGCCGGCACTACGAAAATTCAGTTGATAGAAGCCTACTGTGCCCGGCGTGAGGTCGGAGCCACCGGAGATTCGAAGCCTGACACGGAGAGTACTCAACCGGACAGTTATTAGCGATCACGGCTCATTCAGTAGAAGGGCGAACTGGTCCACCGAAGTCGGGTTATTCGCCTGAGGAACGACAGCAAGCGGCGAAAAGGGCGAGGCTTCGCCCGTTGGGACTGTCGGGTCTGTGCCCGGCAATCCCGTGAGGTAGCCGACCAAAACCTCTCCTGGATGCGCTGGGTTCTGTTCAGTCACGAGAGAATAATCCGCCGCGTGCTGAAAGGCCGCCAAGTTGCTGCCCACCCAGAAGAAATCACCTGGAGATTGCAAGCTCGCGACCCGCACGATGAGTTGCGTTCCATCTTGGCTCGCAGTTACCGTCCACGTACCGTCGGAGTTTTGAAGGGCCGCCTGAGGAACCTCGAAATTAATCTGCTGGTACCCCCCGTCATCGGCCACTCCTAGGATCGGCGCGGGTGCTCCGCCGACCGTAACCGAAATCCCGTCCAGCGTGGACGTTAATGGGCTTGTCGTGCCATAGATAACGCCTTGAACTTGTAACCCTGTGCAAAATGCAGCGGCGATCAATCCCTTGGGAGGCGCGCCTCGTTGAAAGCTCGCCACCGAAGTCACTATGATGGTCTGTGTCGACTGCGCATCGCACAGGCCACCAACTCCGACAGTGAACAAGAGGCTGGCACAAACGCCAAAGAGAAACCTTTGGCACATGATTTCATCTCCGATTATTTGGAAAAGGTCGATTGGACGGGGAGGAATCGGCCTCTGAGACAAATTGTATCGCAGCATGCGTTTTCAATTGTCGTCCGCAACTCTTGTGCGCAAAACCTTGACAAGGGATCGCTCACTCCACCAGCCCTATCGCCGCGCCTGGCGCGCCGCCAGCGCGCTCCTAGTCAAAGATCCTCCTCAGATCCATTTCCAGCGGCGGGTTTGCGCTCTGGAGGATGCCGCCCTTGAACTCGCGGAGGCCTTCGGTCTCTTAGGGTGCTGGACACACGGCAGCCGCCGGGCTCGCCGAGTTTTACCGGGCAGCTCGACGTAAATGTGCTGGGGAGTGGGTGCGCAGGTACGCCACCGGCGCAGGCCTACGTGTTCAATGCGACTGTGGTGCCGGGGGCGTCCTTCGGATTCCTGGCGCTTTGGCCGCAGGGGACCGTGCGGCCGGTGGTGGCTACGCTCAACGCTCTCGACGGTGCCATCACAAATGACCTGGCAATCGTGCCGACCAACAACGCTGACATCAGCGATTTCGCCAGCGACTTGACGCACTTGATTCTGGATATGTCCGCATATTTCGCGCCCTAGAGGGATCAACTGGGCGAGCGGTGCCCGAGGGCTTTCGCGTGCTTTGCCTGTTAACCAAGGGTTGCGGGCGTTGGAGAGTTTTAGAGCGTGCGCGCGGCTGGAGTCTGAATTGGCCGCCCATTGCGTCGCCCGCGCCTTTCAGTCATTGGCGGACAGGCGGCGGACTCACGCGAAAGCGCCAATCCCTGCCACTTTGCGGCCGTGACGGCCGCCACTAAGTTAACGAACCAACCCAGACAGTTCGAAGGAAAATGTTTGGCTCCTCGGGCACGACTCGAACTTGCGACTTCTCAGTTAGCTGCCATTCGAATTCCCGCCCGCGCAACATTAACGAATCTTGAGAGAAAAAGTTGGGAAATCGCATTTCTGGGGAGCCAATCCTCAAATTTGTTCCTTGGCGCTTCTTCCGCGGCTTCTCGGGCGACCTGCGTGTCATTTACAACTGCAAGCATTTCAAAGGGTTGCCGATATGTGGCCGTCAGCTGCCGTACTGTCGATGTTTGCGATTTAGGCGCACTGCTGTGGTGGTTCAGCAGCAACTCACAATTAGCTTTCAAAATCCGACCCTAGTCCAATTGCAATGGCCGGTTGTCATTCCCGAAAGGGATCCGAGCTGCGTCGGGTGATTGATAAACATATCTAGCCGATATCGGCCGCAAGGCAGTGGGCCCAACCCCCTCAGCCCTTGATCGAGCGGATTATCGGCGTGAGGACCATATCCCGAATACCAGCGGTGCGCCGATGGCGCTATGCGATCTCCGATCTTTATAGAGCCACATTCTAATGCAACCCGGTGGAACCCCCGTAGATGCCGAGATTAGGCGGACTCGGACTAAACGTACTGGCAGCTTCCCAACAATGTCCAAGCCCCCAGCCGAATCCAAAGCCTAGTGTCTTGGCATGAAAGTTGTTCCAGTCGAAGCTCCCGGCGCCTAGATATCCCGTGAGGTAATGCGAATCGTAAGGGCCAAAAGCGGCATTGAACAGCCATTCTGCCGAATCGCGAATGAATGGGTCGTGGGAAAGAAGATACGCAGAACAAAAGCCGTGCATGATCTCCATGTTTAGGTAGCGGATGCCTTGGATCGATATATCGTCGCCACCCAAACCTTGGCTGCAATTGATGTCGTTCAGTGCTTTAGTAAGCGTGTCGCAGTTTGTAAACCCGCGGGCGTAGAACAAGCCGTAATAGTTGGTGTTCCCGGTGTTGGTGATCGTGCCCGTGGAGACGATCCACTTAACCGCGTCCTGCGTGAACTGTTTCGCAAGGGCTGCATTGGTGGGATCGAAGCCATCCAACGCTTGATACGAATACCCCATCGCAGCACCGACCACACCCATCATGAATGGCTGCGTCCCAAACCCGGTTAGAACGCCTAGCGAAAATCCCCTACCGGAACCGCTCAACCTACCATCGTATGGACGATCCAGAGTTAGATGCATAGGCGACCCAGCATCCCACGTGACATGGTAAGTCTGGTTATCGCCGCCCGCGTTGCTCCCTGGAGACGATGCACCAGGCGTGATCCAGAGCGAGCACATCCCGCTTGTTATGCAGGTTGCTGGAAATGGATTCGTTGTCCAGCCGGAGCCCGTTGTCACCGCATCCGTGCTGCCTGTTGTTACCTGTATCGTTCCGCCGGCAGTCCCACACCATGTACAGATTACATAGGTTGAGTTGCCGCCCAGTTCGGCGGTCCAACTTCCGTCCGCCACTTGATTGGGCGCCCAGAAGTTCGCGATCGCATTGGCTACCCTAGTCTGGCAGGTAACACGGTGACCGTCTACGTCCGGGTCAACCATGCCGCAAAGCGCTTGCACTGACAGCAGGTAGGCGCCTTCACGTATATCGCCATACCACGTGAGAAGCTCGAAAGCTGTGGTATCGGTCCAGGCCCGCAGGCCGGGCCACATTTCTGGCCGTCCGTCCAGCGCTCGCAACACCATTCCCGTGTAACTTACCAGCCTGGGCATCAGACAGGTTTCTACATTGCAATCGGCAAGCCCTTGGTCAAAGTAGGGCATCGTGAACCAGCGGTCCGCCAAGGTTCGTGCGTAGTCCCGAAAGATCGTCATCCCAGTGCGTTCGGAGACCGCATACAACGCAACTACGTTGTCGTAATAGTTGACATTTTCGGAAGGTCCAACCCAATTCCCTGCGGTGGTCCAAACCGAATAATTTAAACCAGGGCCGCCGGGTACACCGTTATACGGGTTACTCAGTACAATGGACGTTGCCGATGAACATGTGAATGTGCCACTCCCCTGAATAGATACTCTCTTCGTTCCACCTACGGCCCTTACGTCGGGAGTCCAAGCAATTAGATAAGTATTGTCGGCCTCTGACGTTCCACCACCACAAAACTGATTCTGAAAATCCGTTCCTACCCCGGTTACGGTGGTCACCCCCCCCGTAGTAGTTATCGTGATTGTCCCAGGCAGAGCTACATTCCATTGGTCCTGATAATACGCCAGGGTGCTTTGCGCATTACCCAGGAGCTGAGCCCATGCCTGATTGCGATCGTCAAAAAACGCATGCGATGACGCGCCGTATCGAAGCATGGGCCCAAGAATGGCGTCAAACCCCGGGTCGCCCGTCTGCACTACGTCGCGCGGGTTAGTGGAGACCGCACCAAACGTGGTAGTGATATTGGTAGTGTTTAGAGCGGAGTCGGACACGGCCAAATTTAGAGTGCACTGACCGCGTGTCGTTATATTGACGATTGCATGGGGCGCGCTGGCGTTCGATAAGGTAGCATCTGGACAAGTTCCTTTTGTCCAAACATACATCAGTACAGATCCACTCTCGGAGGTGCAACCCACCCATGTAATCGGCGAGAGCGTATTCGTACGTATTGTGTTCACCGGATAAGGGCTCGTGCCGGGGTCTTGTCCCTGGCAAGTCGGCGGATGAGTGGGAGTGGCTGTGTAGGCCGGGCTGGACATTGTGAGCCGGACGGCATTCGGTGACGTATCCGTAGTGTTGTTCTCGAATTCGTAATCCAGCAGATTCGCTGGCGGATCGGTCTCCAGCGGCATTCCTGCACAGATCTTGGCCGGGATGCCCGTACTCCAACGCAGGTAAGCAATCTTTGAGGTGAAGCCACCACCAAATCCGCCCCCGCTCCCAGACCAGTTGTTGCTGCCAAGCGATACGATATTCGGACTAGTCGTTGTACAAGCGCCTGTTACGGGATTGAAGATCTCCAGTGTATAGACCATACCGGTTGTGTTCCGGCTGAGTCGTGCGATGAAATCCGGGATACCTGTCACGGACAAGGTTGGAGGTGCTCCTGTCCTGTCCTTGAAAATAGCCGCTATAAAATTTCCTGAACCGTCGATCCGTAGGCAGTTAGTACCCGCAGGAGCGCAGAAAACATCTTCTAGGCCGCCTGGTGTGGTCCAGTTATGGACGCGGATCGTCAAAGTATTGTCGCCAATGGCGTTAAAGGGAGCATGGTTTGGTAGGGTGTAGTTTCCGGGGATTTGCGTTATGGACTGCGTTCCGGCGAAACAGGAAGATGCCAAAAGTAAGAGAAGCCAGAGTTTTCTCATAGGTTGATCCTAACTACGGAAGAAGGTATGCCGGCGTGTTGAACGTTGCCTGTACATGTGCGACTAGTGTCGCCCGAAGGTCGTAGGTGGCACCAGTGCCGGTTATGCTTGTTCCAGTACCCTGAGAAGCGCTGAATCACAGTGGTCGCTCTCGAAGATCCCATCTGACTAAACATATTGCCGTTATCAGCGTTTGGAAAATAAGCAAATCTACCCCATGCGGGAGTCTGGACGCTGGAAGCGCTGATGGCAGCAAGCCTAAAAGGACCGGGCCGGCATTGCGAGTTTCCGATTCGAGTAAGATGCTCGTTCCATTATATCGGATTCGGAAGCGGGCAGGCCGCTCGCGTCACACTCGCTGGGATAAACGGTGTTTCCGTCGTTGTGCGTGATCGTCACATCCCCCTTTCGTGACGGTTAGACCTGGCTTGGCATACCCCTGGCGCCTTCTCTCCTGGAAGCCTACGTGCATGTGCACGCTCATTCAAACTTTGTCGATAGTTTTTTTATGTAAATAATGAATCATCGGAGCCCTTGGCGGTCTCTACCTAGTTATGGGCAGTACTATGTTCCTAGTCTTCCTGGGTGGCCTCACAGTTGTGTTGCTCGCACGAATGGCGATTGCATTCGAGCGACACCGCATGGCACCGCAATGCTGGCGGTGTGGCGCGTACAAAGTAGTCAAGTGCACCAGGTATCGATACAGTGACTACCTCGCAATGCTGGGCTTGATGATCCCGCTGCGCTGTAAGGGTTGCCTGACACGCTTCTATGGACTGCGCGGAATCGGCTTCCGTCATTATAGGTCGCATCACCCATCCCGGACACGCCACGCCTAATTCTTGTCTTACTGCTTCTGACGCGGTGGTTCTTGCAATGCCTGAAAGACCCACCGCTCATTCAACTCAGTACGCGCAGTCCTCGCCGTAATCGCGGTCCTGCGCGATAGCCTGGCGTTTCCGGTCACGTAGCTGGCCGCTTATGAACCGGCGGGTGCGGCGCCCAAGACGATCGCCGAGAAACCCTTGGAAATTGCGCACTTCCGGCCTCGAGGTACTCCGCGTCCTGATTCACCTTCCAGACGTCGAATGCATTCGAGCCCGCAATAATGTTCTTGGCGGTCAGCATCGCCGTCATCATCGCATGATCCTGGTTGTTGTACTTGTGCATGCCATTGCGGCCGACCAGGTGAATGTTCGTGCAATGCCGTTCCAGGGCGTCCCGCACGGTCTCGACGTGCTTTGCGTAGCATTCATCGTAGACCGGGTAGGCCTTTAGTTGCCGGATCACACAACCGTCTGAGACGTCGGCGGCACTCCCTAACCCGATCTGTTCGATCTCCCGGATCGCCAACGCGATCAGGTCTTCGTCGGACATGGTCCACAACCCATCGCCCTCAAAACAAAAGTATTCAAGGCCGTAGCTGCAGTATGCCGGATCCGGAACCATCTCCGGTGACCACGACTTGTAGTTTTGTATCCGGCCGACCTTCACAGACGGATCGTGTATGTAAATCCAGTTGTCGATGATTTTGTTGGGCTCGCGCACGATCAATCCGACGGTGAGGAAGTCGCGGTATTTGAGCGACTGCGCCGCGTCGATGGCCGGCGCTGGGAGGCGCGGCTCAATCTGCGCCACCAGATCGCGGACGGGCATGGACGAGATCAGATGTTCGCCTTCGTAAAACTCGATCCCGCCATCCGCCGTCTCCGCTTGAACGGTCCAGGTTCCACGGGCAAAATCGAAGCGGCAAGCCGTCACGCGGCGGCCGAGGAGCAACTCCCCGCCCATTTTTTGGGTCTTCTCGGCACACATCTCCCACATCATTCCCGGACCCCGGCGTGGATAACGGAACGTGTCAATTAGCGATTTGATTACGTCCTTTCCATTATTGGTGCGGCGCTGGGGCAGTAGGGCGTGCTTAATCGCTGATCCCAACGATAATCCCTTGATCCGTTGTGCCGCCCAGTCTGCTGAGATCTGGCGGCAGCTCATTCCCCACACCTTTTCCGTGTAGGTTTTGAAGAAGATGTTAAACAAACGTTCGCCAAATTGGTTGCTCACCCAGTCCTCGAACGATTTCGGATCCGGTCTGGGGAAGAGCCGGGCGCGCGCGAACGAGAGCATACACAGCGTCGACTTGAGCACGCCTAGCTTGAAGAGCGCGTCCAATGGCTTAAGCGGATAGGCAAAGAATTGTCCGTCATAGTAGATACGCGAGGATCGCGGCCGCTCAAGCAAATCGGCCCCCGCAATTTCCGTCCACAGGTCTTCCACTTCGCGCGATTTCGAGAAAAAACGATGCCCGCCGATATCGAACCCGAACCCCTTGTAATTGACGGTTCGCGCAATTCCCCCGACGTAATGGGGATCCCCCTCCAGAACAAGCACCGGCAGCCCTGCCTTCGACAACTGGTAGGCTGCGGTCAATCCTGCCGGACCTGCGCCAGCAATTATGGCTTTAAACGGTTTAATTGTCATTTATGTGTGTCCTTATTGCGATTGAATGATAGGATTAAAATTCCGGACTGGACTGTCACAAGAAGTGGCGCATACAACTTGACTCCTCCGTTATTTATTGTGTGTCCGGCACTGTGCTTAATTTCTCTTGGGCGACAAGTGTCACAGGCGCCTTTGTCATTCGTGAATCACCACACCGATTGTGTTTGTCAAGTCGATTTGAAGAGGCTGCGGAGCAGAACGCGGCGGCTTGGCGCGGCAGTAGCCCGTCAAGTCCTCAGCCTGCGCGCATCGCCTCCACGACCTGCTCCCTTTGACGGTCTGCTCCAGTAGAAGTTGGTGTAACGGGACGTTTTGTTGAGCATCCGTGTCCACGATTACGGCTTCGATGGCCAAATCGTCCAACCGGGCTCCGATCTCTTCTGGAGTTTTCGTAATGAGCTGATAGTTTTCCCCATTCCACCCTTCCGAGACCAACGTCTTGGATGCGCGGATAACTACGCTGGCTGGCCTTTTCTCGGCGAGAGCGACCTCGGCGATCCAGGCGCCCTCCCCCGAACCATTGGAACTCACCAGCATTCTTGCGGGACGGTGAATCTGCTTCAGAAGGCTGGTGAATCCATGAGGCTGCTGGAAATACGAAACGAACGGAAACAGGGCCAGCGCGGGAATCCCCAATAAAATTCCGAACTGTGTGCGGCTGCGTGCCCACACGAGCAGTTCCACCGACAAGGCAAGCAGTGCCGGGATCACGATGATGAAGTGGCGCGGGTCGTTCATCGCCCGGAGGAACCAGGCTACGATCCCAATGGAGAGCAGGATCGCGGCGGAAGCGACGGCCACCGGGCGCCGGCGCAGCAGCGCCACGCAAACCCCTCCGCAGGCCAGCGTGAAGAATCCGAGGCCAGCCAGTGCGGGAATGTACCCGCCACTCCAAGGAACCGCGACCGCAACACCGCTTAGAGTTCTCAAATTCTCATGAAAAACGGCATTTTCCATAACGTACCAGCCGAATCCCAGCAACATCACGGCAGCCGCGGCACTGAGCACGAAGCGGCTCTTTAGAATTCGCCACTGCCCCGTGATCACGCAGGCAATCACAGGAGCCAACACCAGACTCGCCGCCGTTCCTTTGGTCAGCAGTCCGCAGATCAGCCACAAGGCAACCAGGCCGGCGGATGCAGAGGACGGCCTGCGCAGGAGCCGGACCATCGCATCGGCCAGCAGGACGCTCCATAGGAGGCAAGGCAGATCACCCATGGTCTGGCTGTAGCTCTGCACGACTACCGGAGTCGCGATGAGGAGCAGCGCCGCCGCCAGACACAACCAAGGTGGTGCGAACGCCCGGAGAAGGCGATAGAAAATAATCCCGGCCAACAGCATAAGGACGGCATTGAGAAGAAGGGCCGTTCCTCGCGATGGCGAAACCAGAAGCCACCAGAGGCCCTCCATAATGTAAAACCCCGGCGGCCAATGGCCAATGGCGACCTTCGGATAGTGAAGATAATAACTCTGGGCCCAAGTGTATGGATTTTGAAGGGGTAACGCCGTCAGATAGTCATAAACCATCAGCCCGGAAACAAAATGGGCTGCTTCATCCGCGTTTGCGTCGAACTCGGCGTGGTAGGCTCCGCCTGAAATCTGCAAACCGATGATGAGAATGCTGCAGGCGCCGAGTGTTGGCAGCAACCAACGGTCGCGCTGGACCTCGGATTGGAACAGGCCAGCCATCAGCCCCACCGCGCACGTGAGATTGTAGACAAGCACGAGAGGAAAACAACGGGCCGCAAAGAATAATCCCTTGGACGCGGCCAGGAATCGCAGCAGCGATGCCTGCAAAAAAGCCGTCGCGGCCAGCGCCGCTATAAAAAGTCCCCAATAAATGGGCCCTTGACGAACTGCGACAACGGCGAGAGGCACAGCTAATGCCGTGAGTCCCACAGCCAGACGGTCACTTGTATGGAAGTTCAGGTCTGACGGCAAACCATGTTCACGAACAAGCTTGGCCCAGGGGATGGCGCGCGCCAGCAGATCAGTTCGCACCATGGAGACCAAAGTCCATTTCTTGTGGTGGGTCACCTCGATCTCCGGCGCTAAAATAATCCGGCCTCCGGCGCGATGCAGACGCAGCCCAAACTCGACGTCTTCAATCGAAGGACGGCCGTAGATTTCGTCGAATCCACCCATGGCGAGGAATCGTTCGCGCTGGACTGCTCCGCAGCCGGTCCAGAAGGTAGTCGCCTCGCGGTGTCCGCTGCGATGCGCGTGAGCGTGCAGGAGATTTCGAAATTGGCTCGTTGTATTGCGAGCGCTTGGCTGTCGATCATAGGCGCCAATCACCGCATCCAGCGACGGGTCATGATCGAACGCCTGAGCGATGCGCGTGAGGGTATCGCCCGATAGGGTCACATCGGCATCGAAAAATACCAGTTGATCGCCTACAGCGACCCGAGCCGCGCGATTGCGGGCGGCGCCGGCACCTGTCTGATTCTCAGAACGGATCAGCCTGGCTTCATACTGCGCAGCCACGGATCGGATCTCGTCTGCATCTGGCGAGCCATCATCGCTCACCAGCAATTCGTAGTCGACAAACGGCGAGGCGCGGATACTCCGCAAACATTGCGACAGCAGTGCCGGACCAGAGTAAACGGGCACAATTACCGAAAATCGAGGCATCGAAAAACTCCTCCGCTATTGTGTGTCCGGCACTTTGTCTACTTCTCTTGGGCGACAAGTATTACAGGCGCTTTGTCATATTGCGATGAATTACAGGATGGGAATTCTCCGCATTGGACTGTTACAGAAGTGGTCGCATACAACTTGACTCCTCGGTTATTTCTTCTGTGTCAGTACCCTGTATGATTTCTCTTGAGCGACAAGTGTTACGGACCGCTTTGTCATTCGTGAATCACGATACCAATTGTGTCTGTCAAGTCGATTTGAAACGGCTGCGGAGGAGAGAGCGGCGGTTGGGCACCGCAATCGCACGTCAAGGCCTCAGCCTTACATGTGGTCCTGAACGCAGCAAGAGATGAGTCACCGTTCATCAGAATGCCGCATGCCGCGGGAGTCGCGCCAGCTGAGCTGGCAAGTGCAAGCCAAAAGAGAGAGAGTGCTCGTATGTTTTTCATTCTGTCTTTACTCTTTGCCTCGCTTGTATACTCTCCTTGATTTCAGGATTTTGGGTTTTCCCTTGGTGTTGCATTTGCCGTTTGAATTCCTCCTGGATTTGGGTTTCGCGTCTGGTCCTTGTCGCCGGGAATGGACTCCTCGCGCGTCCCGGTGACGTTTCTCCGGTGATTGCAACGATGCTGCTTCTTCCCCCCGGATTTATTTCTTAGGGCGCGTTTAGGAATTTGGACGGAGCGAAAAGTAGACTGACTCCCTCAGGCGAGGAACTCTGGACGTACACCGTTGTCCCCGATTACCAAAAACCAGTAGGCGAAGCCTTCCACGTCGCTGACGAGGCAAACGATCTCGCGAGGGCCGAAACTCCGCGGCCCGCTAATCGTCTCGTATTTAGATGAAGATACGTGGACTCAGTCGGCCTTTCTGGAGTCATGGCGACGCGAATGCGCGCCTTGGCGCAAAGTTCTCAAACCCAACATTCGGATGCGAGGGGGCACACCCGTGGTGCAGGAAACATCGGCAAGGGTGAAGCCAAAGGTGTCGGCAGCGCGGCCAAGGGAACAGGTAAGAATCGCCGCCGACCTGTAACGCGGCCCAAACCGCAAAGAATGTGGGATTTGGCGCCGTGAAGGAATAGGCAAAATACTGAAGGGCGCCGGCAAAGCTATCAAACATCTCTTCTAGTAGCTAGCCTGTAAGTAATCCCGCGCAAAACGGCTTTCGCACTGTCCATTCCTCGCTGGATCGTTGGATTTTCGTGACGTCAACTTCGGTCACGGGTCATTCGACGTATTGGAGTTAGTTCCCGCTAAACTCTCGTACAGCCGCTCATACGCGGCTCCCACTCGTCCGGCCGTTCCGAACTGTGCCGCCCAGGCTTGTGCGTTCGCCGAGAGAACTTCTCGAAGCGGCCGATCCGACAGCAGGGCGCTGATGGCATCCGCAAACGCCTCGCTGTCATCCGCCAGTAACAACTCCCGCCGGTCCGTGACATTCAGTCCTTCGGCTGCGCGGCGGGTTGCTACGGTGGGTTTTCCGAAGACCAAGGCGTCCATCATCTTGATCCGGATGCCGCCGCCGATCCGCAACGGTGCGACTACGACTGTCGCCGCTTCGAGAAACGGCGTGACATCAGGAACTCTTCCCGTGACAGCCACACCGGGGCCCGCAAGCCTGCGAACAGAGGCGGGCGGCCCGGCTCCCACAAGCTGCAGCACAGCGTCTGGATGCCGGATACGCACTTGCGGAAAAATTTCTTCCGCCAGCCAAATCGCCGCATCTACATTTGGTGGATGAATAAAATTTGCCGCGAAGAGAATCGTAATCCCATCTTCCTTGCCAGCCGAACGCGATGCGGTCATTGAAGGACCGCGCGGCGGAATCACGTTCACCCGAGCCCCGGGTTGCAACTCAAGCAGGTTGCGCCGGTCCAGATCAGTGAAGCACACTACCGCCGCAAATTTTCCCAGGATTTGGCGCTCGTACGCTTCCCAAGCGCGCATATCCCTTGCGAGAATCGGCCTGCGCCATCCGTGGCTGAACTGCCAACGGTCCTTCGCCGCGGCCGCACCGGGCTCCTGCGTATCTAGAATTGCGGTACTCCCCCTGGCCTCGTCCAGGTACTGCGCCACGGTGTTAGATTCAAACTGCGTTACGTCCGGCCGCCAGCGTTCTACAAGTTGCCGCAAGCGGACCCGAAACGCAGGGACTCGCCAGTCCTCTACCCACATCGGATCGCCTCGCATCAAGGCTTTCAGCAGACGGATTGATCGGCCCGGGTCCCACGGTGCTCCTGGCCGCGACACCTCCTCCACGGCTGCGCAACGACGGGCCAACTCTTCTTCCATGGGTAATTCGCCTTCTGAGCGCAGGTAGGCCACGGCTACTGACTGGGTTTCCACCAGTTCTTCGATCAGACGGCCCATGACCTGGCTACCCCCGTGAAAGCCGTCGCGCCTCGGCGGAAAAGGTGCCACGATGAGCACCTTGCGGCGTGCAGCGGGAGTGTTCAAAGGTGGCTGCAAACGCTGTATAGTACCATGAACTTTAAAGCTGCTCGAAGCATTTACGTCGAGCGAAAGAACTTAACAATCCTACTACCGTTAATTCGCATCTCTTCGTTTGACGGCAAAACGTGAGACGGCAAACCGGTTCTTTGGTCCGGAATATCGCGACGAATACGGCGAGCTATCTTGTTACGATCGCGGCCGCGTTCCTCATGTTCCCGGTCATGGTCCGCAACCTGGGCGTCGCCCGCTACGGACTGTGGATGCTCATCTCCGAAGTGACGGGATATTACAGCTATGTCGGCCTCGGGATTCGCGCCGGCGTTGTTTACTATGCGGCGTCCTACCTCGCGCAAGGGCAGACTCGCGAACTGAACCGGATCGTGAGTACCTCGATTTGGGCGCTCGCCGTCGTCGGCGCCGCGCTCGCCTTAGCCGGCTTCGCGCTCGCGGCCGCATTCCCGTCCATGTTCGCTTCGCCAAGTCTCGATTCTCGGGAGACTCACCGGTCGATTGTCATCATGGCGTTCGCGGTCGGCCTCAGCCTGCCCATTGAAGCCATGAACTCTGTACTTACCGCGAATAAGCGGCTCGATATCGTAAGTTTGATCGAGATGATCAGCAGATCTGCGATCTCGGCCGCCATGCTGATCTCTGTTGTCAAGGGCCTGGGTTTGGTACCGCTCAGCTTTATCCAGTTGGGCGCCAAGATTATCATCGTGCCCTGCACCTATGTCGCAATCCGCCGGACGCTCCCCGACGTTTCATTTTCGGTCCGGTTCTGGAACTCTGCCTGTCTGATCCGGCTGTGCCGGTTCGGCCTCCCGTCGCTAATGATTGGCCTGGGTTGGCTCGCGGCCAGCCGGACCGACCTCATTGTGGCCGGAATGGCGCTCGGCATTTCAACTGTCGCTTACTACTCCATTCCGCGGTCTCTGATGGAGTACGCCGACTCTGGAATCCGCGCGATTGCGTGGTCGTTCACCTCACATTTAACGCATCTTCATGCGCAAGACAAAAGTGAGGACATGGTCAGGCTTTATCTTCGGGGCGCGCGTCTGACGGGCTTGATCGTTTTTCTTCTGGCCGCACATATCGCGGCTTTCGGCACGGCGTTTCTATCGATCTGGCAAGGCAGTGTCTTCGTCACTGGCCCGTGGCAACAGCGGTCAAGCGTTGTGTTGCTCATTTTGCTTGCGGCGTTTCTGCCTCGGCTGGTCCAGAACATGGCGACGCAGTTGTTCTACGCCACCAACCGGCTCAACTACCTGATGTGGATCTCGCTTCTCGAAGGCGCGATCAAGCTCGTGCTCAGCTTGCTTCTGGTAAGGCCCTACGGGCTGGCTGGCGTTGCCCTTTCCAACGTTTTGCCCATGCTATGTTTTGAGGGCTTGGCAATCCCCATCTACCTGTTCCGCAGGTATCCCTTTCACCTGCGCGCATATATTCGGGACGTGATTTGTAGACCATTGCTTGCTGGCATCCCTGCCTACCTGGCCGGCGCCGCACTCGTCCAATGGCGTTCCCCACAGCACTGGCCGCTGTTCCTCTTTGAGGTATCCCTCACTGCAACGTTGGGGCTCTCTTCTGCAGTCGCTTTCGGCACCACAAAGGAAGACCGTGAGGATTTCCGCCAACGCCTCGTCAGAATCGTTCCAGAGGAACGGGTGAAGGCGAGATAATACGGAGGAGTGGTATGGATCTGCGTGCGTTCCTTAAGGACATCAAAGCTTGTGCGCAATCTCCCTGGATAGAGGCGCATCGCCTGAAGGCCTTTCAACTTCTGCTACTCGAACGTTGGAACGATTACTCGCCGTTCCGTTGGCAACCCGATGTGCAAATGCAGATAGCTCACAACCAGAGGAGCTGGCAACTTCCCATGCGAATGTCCTCGGAGGACTTCGCCGCCTTTCGCGAAATCTTTCTGAATGGATACTACGATCAGGACCTCGGCCAACCGGACACGATCCTGGATTTGGGGGGATACTGTGGCTACACCGCTATCGCATTCTCCGCGCGGTTTCCGTGGGCCCGCGTCGCCGCCGTGGAGCCACACCCCGGCAATTTTGCTGCGCTGGCGGCAAATGTCAAATTGAACGACCTCCCGGTCACCGTGATTCAGGCTGCTGCGACTGTCGCCGACGGATCCCTGAATCTTTTCCTGGGGGGCGGCATGACGCACGGGCTCATTCCCACGAATTACAGCACCGGCGAATCCATAATCGTGGATGGACTCAGCGTCCCGACAATACTCGACCGGCTCGGATGGGAGCGAATAGATCTCCTCAAGATCGATATCGAAGGCGCAGAGGAGATGCTGTTCCGTGCTCATCAGCCTTGGCTGGCCTCTGTACAGACGATTATTGGCGAATATCATGGATCTTATCGCATTCCTGAGATTCGCTCCGACCTCGCGCCGCTTGGGTTCAACGTGAAGGACTTGCCGCATCGGAATATCTTCCTGGCCGTTCGAGACGCGCGGCCCTGATGGAAGGAACATGTTGGTCTTCGTCATCATCCCGGTCTACGGAAATTGGGTGGACACGATGGAGTGTCTGCGAGCTTTGGAAACGCAGACGACGCGGGATTTTCAGATTCTGGTCGCCGACGACGGATCCCCAATTCCGCCGCCCTCCGCCATTCATCAATTCGAATTGGTTCACTACTTCAGGAACGAGAACGCGGGCTACGGGGCCAATTGCAACAGGGCCGCTCGCGAGGCAATTAGGCTTGGGGCGACTCACTTTCTGTTCCTCAACAACGACACAACGTTTCCAGCGGGATTCATGGAGCACTGGAATCGCAAAGCGGCCGAAATACCCAGCGCCATCTTGAGTCCACTTATTTTCTGGTCGCACTCGCCCACACGGATTTGGTCGTCGGGCGGGAAGTTCACCGTCCTGACTCCATTCGTCCGGTCGCGCACTCACTTCACTCGCGTGACAGAGGTCGACATCATCACCGGATGCGCGTTTCTCGTGCCCGCGGACGTCTGGACCACGCTCCAAGGTTTTGACCTGAAATACCTGATGTACTTTGAAGACTTCGATCTTACCCTTCGCGCCAAGCAGAAAGGCATCCGTACGTACATCGTCCCCGACACCGAACTACAGGTTCTCCACCACGTCTCGGGCTCGTTCCGGGGAACTGGCGCATGGAGAAAGTATTACTTCATGCTGACGTCGTCTCTGATCTTCATTCGTACACACTATAGTGGTATCCGTAAGCCGGTGTGCTTTGCCTTGAGCGGCGCTCACTTGGCGATGACAGTCCTCTTGAGTCTTCCCGAAATGCCCAGACCGAGGCAACTATGGAGTGCTCTAGTCCGGGGAGTTTCGGGGTGAGAAGTAGAGACTTCGTGCTCAAGTCCTTACAACGCTTGTCAGATTCGATTGTGAAAGGACCCAGTGGTCAGCAACATCGCGGCGGAGAATTCAGGCTGCGATCATCCAGTCGCGAGGGGCGGACGGGCCGACGCCAACGACGCTCCCGTACTTGACTCCGTCGTATTGCCGGAGGAACGCGGCTTTGTCGGAGATTCGATCCAGTTTGCCGTTGGGGTGCAACTCATGCAGGGTCAATCCCGCGGCCTCCAACTCATCGAGAACCCGCAGCGGCTGCGATCCGGCGCCTGTTAGGCCATGCGGCCAGAATTCCGTCAGCATGATGAGCTGCGGCGACCGGCGAAGCGTTTCAGTCATTCCGTGAAACACATGTCCCTCGAACCCCTGCACATCGATTTTCAGAAGGTCTACGGACGCGACGCCGCAATTCGCCAGGATGGAATCGATGGTGGTGACATCGACTTCAATCGCGTTGTCGCTGAGTTCGTTTTTATAGAGGCGGTTGTCGCCCCGGTTCTCGCTCGACACGTGAAGAGTAAGCCTCCCGTCCCGATCGGCTGCCGCTTTCTGGATGCAGGTGACGTTGCGGGCGTGGTTTGCTTCTACTGTCGACTGGAGAAAGCCGAAGTTTTCGGGATCCGGCTCGAGCGCGACGACCCGTCCGTTTTCGCCGATGCGCGGGATCGCTAGCGCGGTGTAGTAACCGATATTCGCCCCCACATCCAGGAACGTCATTCCATTCCGGCAGGCATTGCAAAAGAAATCGGTTTCGGCATTCTCGTAGACTCCGAAGGCGAGCGCGCCAGAGACCGCCGAATCATTAGGATTCAGCATGATGGTTGCGCCGCGGCGCTCCAGCTTGCGCGGGACAACGGTCCGCATGATTGCGTCCGCGACCGCTTTCAGGGGCTTTGGGCGATGCATGATCGCCGTGTAAACGAGCTTAGCCACGGTCATAATTCATGAGCCTCATGCCGTTATTCTATTCGACCCAGACCGATGCGGGGCGGGTGATACGGCGTCGTATGCCAGACTCGCAGGGGCACAACGGGCAAATCAGCACCGATTCGTAAATGATTTCGCCGGATTCGCGTCCGCCACACCGGGAAGTATGATCGAAAAGTGGGGGCCGCGCCCGCCCACTAGTAAGCTGACCCGGCGATTTTGTTAACGCGGATTCTGCGGGTGGGTGGTCCAGCGGAAAGGCTTGGCTGATTTCGAGTAGGCGCGGATGTTCTTGCGGAGTTTGTTGCCAAGGTCGGCGACCGAAGTGAACACGCCGCGGGCAATCGCGTCGCGCTCGATCTTGGCTAACCATCGCTCGACCTGATTCATCCAGGACAAATATGTCGGCGTGAAATGGAACGTACCTGCGGATGCTCGCCGAGGAACAGCATTTCTGGGGAGCCAAATTTCTATATCGCGCCGCCCCGACCCGCCTATCTAATTTTCCTTTCTGAGACTCAAAACTCGACATTTTGGTTAACGGCCATTCGAATCTAGTCCCCTGCAACAGTAACGAATCTTGAGAGAAAAAAGCGGAGTTGTCCTGGAGGGATGATAGTCGGAATTCCCTTTTTAGATATTGTCAAGATCAAAGCCGTTAGAAAACCAACTTCATCGCCAGTTGGACGATTCGCGGGTCTCCGGCTGCTTGGATCTGTCCAAAGGTTCCGCTATTCAGCGTCGCCACGGGTGTATTGAAATTTACGTGATTGGGAAGATTGAAAGCTTCTGCCCTAAACTGGAGCGTTCGTTTCTCCCAAATGGGAAACGTGCGAGATAGGGCAACGTCCAGGTTGAAGACTCCGGGACCCTTTATGTTGTTGTAACCCAGGTTTCCATAACTCCCTGTCGGGGCGGGCCCGAAGGCAGAGGCGTTGATCCAGCGGCTGGGGCCCTGTTGGGCGGGATATGGGTTTCCAATCAGGTTTGGTGTCTCGCCCGTCTGACCGCTGAGTGCGCTGTCCACTCCCGAAGTGACGGTAAAAAACACGGCAGATTTCAGTTTGACGATCGGAGAAAACTGCCAGCCGCTTGCCAGGATCCGCAACGGGCGATTTGCAAACCTTGGAGTTTCGGCTACCGCCGACAGATTGAATACGTGGCGCTGATCCGAAGTCCCGCAATTGCTGCGATATTGACGGCGGTTCCCCGGAACGGCCGTTACCGACGTACCGCCGGAACCAATCTGGGAATCGATTACATCGCTAATGCAATGCGACCAGGTGTAGTTGGCCAATACGCTTAGCCCGTTGCTCAGCCGCTTCTGCGCCGAGAGGAAGAGGGCGTTGTAGTTCGCAGTTCCCCCATCGTCGGCGGTGGCGATGCCCGCGTAGAACGGACCCTGAGATGGGTTTTGAAGGCTGAGAGTCCGCCTCTGGTTGATGTTGGCCACGGTGGAGCAGGTGGCGTAATTTGTTCCGTTGATGTTGCAGGCGCCCGTTCCCAGGAAGACAGCGGGATTCGCCTGGTTGGATGTGAAAAGGTGGATGGTGCTATTGCCCAAGTAATTCACCGTGAGCAGCCAGTCCCTGCCTACTTGACGCTGGATGCTCAGATTCCATTGGTTGAGGTACATCTGGCGATAGTCCAGCGGAAAGGTCACATAACCGCCCGCCGTTGGAAATGTCGACGTCTTGCTGAGACGAATCGGGAAAGGGTTTCCTCCCGGATAATTGGCCCAGGGGTTCGAAAGGTTTGCGCTCGGCAGTACGATATTGTTGCCGAACGGCGGCTCTTGACCGAGGAAGTTGAGGCCGAACATGTGATAGCGGTCAAAGAACAATCCGTACGAAGCGCGAACGGTCATTCTGCCATCGCCCTTGGGATCCCACACGATTCCGAACCGGGGCGCGAACTTGGCCCAGCGTTTTTCTGAAAGGGAGTCTCCCGCCGTGTACTGAGAATCACCCGGAAATGATAGACCCGCCGGAGCGTTCACATAGACGTTGCTTTTCACGCCGCTGGTAAAAGTGCTCTGGTCGAAATGCACAAATTGCCCGTACTTGCTTCGGACCGGAAAGAACGGTTCCCATCGAACGCCGTAGTTCAGCGTCACCCGCTGGCTTATTTTCCACGCGTCCTGGATGTACATGCCGATATAGTCTTGCCGATTGGTGTATCCATACCGGTTGCCCTGGTTAAAAGCTTGTGTTCCGCCGCCCGCGGAGGTCTGGCCGATAAGGAAATCCGCCATGGCTAGTCCGGTAATCTGGCCGGCAAATGTGAAGGTTCCAGCGGCGTTCAAGTCGGAATAGAAGTTCATCAGATGCTTGATGTAATTGACTCCCAAGCCGATCTGATGAGCGCCCTTGATGATGCTCACGTCGTCGGCAAGCTGCGGGTTCGGGCCGGTGTTCAACAACGCAGTGAGAGTGTTCGGACTGCCAACGCCGAAGCCGTTGCCGGTGACCGACAGGCGAATCGTCTTGATCTGCGGAGTCAAGTTGACTCCAAGATCGGCCCAGGAATAGAAGGGATCGGCCGACTTTACGGTCTCATTCCGATTTGCTGAGGCGCGAAATGAGTTCACGATATTGGATGTCACCAGATAGGTGCTGCCAAACGCCAGCGTGTAGATACGGTAGTGCGTACCGGCTGTGTTGATCGTCAGCGGATTCTTGCCGTCGTAGGTGGAAGAGATGTCCAGATCGTTGACGCCCAATCGTGTAAAGAGCTGGTGCTTGGCGCTCTTTTGATAATCCACGCGCGCGACTCCGACGTACTCGTCCTGATTCTGTACCAATCCGTAGGTGATCTTGCCGCAGGGGTCGGATGATACAGGCAAAAGCGTCGCGATTTTGAGTGCCACCGGATTCAGCAATGTGGGTGAAATCCTGTTATTTGTGAATCCTAGCGAGGCGGGCAAGGGGATGGTGCGGTTTCCATTGCAGGACGGACCCGCGAGAACTGTAAAATCTCCGGTAAGCGAACCGGGAGTGGGCAGATAAGCGATAGAAGAAGACGGATCGGAGCGCTGTGAAGTCCGCTGATAGCCACCGAAGATGAAGAGCTTGTCTTTGAGAATGGGGCCGCCCAGGGTTCCTCCCCACTGGTTCCGCTTCAGTGTGTCGCGCGTAGCGGCGAAGAAGTTGCGCGCATTGAAATCGCCGTTGCGCAGGAATTCAAACACGTCCCCATGAAGTTGGTTGGTGCCCGATTTAGTCACCGCATTGATAGCCGCACCGGAGTGCATGCCGTACTGCGCGGGAAGCGCGCTGGTCTCCACTTTAAATTCCTGCAACGCGTCCGGGAACGGGAGTGGCAGGTTGAGGTTGTTCATCACATCATTGTGATTGGCCCCGTCGAGCAGATAAGTGTTGCCATTCCCCTGTCCGCCGGCGACCGAGACAACGATGGTCGGATAATTGCGAATCGAATTCAGTGCGCCTCCTCCGGTACCGGAATTAGCCATGCCCGAAATGGCGATCAGCTCGATGGGGTTGCGTCCGTTGAGGGGCAATTCGACGATGCGTTTGTTGTCGACCACAGTGCCCACGCCCGTCGAATGGGTTTCTACGAGTGCGGCGTCGGCCTGGACTTGAACCTGTTCCGTCACGGAGCCAATCTTCAAACTCGCGTCGATCGTGGGATTGCTATCCACTTGCAGGACGATGCCGGATTGCACGTATTTCGTGAAACCCTCTTTGCTGATTTCAAGCACGTAGGGTCCAATCGGCAGGTTGGTTAAGACATAGCCGCCTTCGGCTCCTGTCATGACAATGCGCAATGAGGCCGTCGCAGTCTGCGTGGCTTTGACCTCCGCGCCCGGAACGGCAAGTCCGCTGGCATCGTGCACGGTTCCATTGATTTGGGAGGTGGCCTGTGCCCATGCGCTCAAAGATGCGACGAACAGGAAAACGGCGATCAAAGCGTTTGACCTGGAACATAGGCTTCTAAACACGGAAGCACCTCTTTGTCTTGAGACTGTGAAGCTTGCCGAAATTACCACTAGCCTAGTCGGGAAGCAAGGATTTTGTGATAGTCCATTCTGATCATTGACAGCTTTGCGGCCCTATTTTTTCTCCTGCTTTGCTCCTTCAATGATGGCGGTCAGAGCGGGTATATCCTTCACGTCGGCTGCAGAGCTCTTAAAGGTCCGGATGTACGCGTAGATATCTTTTGCCTGCTTGTAGGATAGCGATTCCTCGGCAAAACTGGGCATGGATGTGGAGGGAGTAATGGGTGTCACGTTCGCGCGGCCGCGGAGAAACCTGATGAAGAGCTGCTCGGTGGAGAGATTTCCCCAGCGCCCCACAAAGGCTCGTGCTCCGGTTTCACCGTTGTATCCGTGGCAGGCATAACAGCCGTAGGCGTAGTACAGCGACTTTCCATTCGCCGAGTTTCCGGTAACGGAACTGGTCGGCGGTGGATTGTTCATTACAGGCCCGCCACCTCCGCGTCCGCCCTGTGCGTGCAGAGACACCACCAGCGCCACAAGCGCCGCAATCCTGATCCAGACGTTCTTCATAAGGGCGATTTCCTTAACGGGGCTGCGTGATTACATCAATCAGATAGGGGTCGCCGCGCTTGACGGAGGCGACTCCGCGCTTGAGGGCCGCGGACAGCTTTGCCGGATCGGTGATCGGCCCTTCGCTCGCCATGCCGTAAGTGGATGCCATTCTCGAGTAGTCGATATACGGGTCCCGCAGAGTGCACCCGATGTGCGCGCGATCTTCGCCGCGGCCGCGAACGCCGGCCATGTACTCGACGAACATATATTCCTGGTGCCAGGCACGATTATTATGCATCACGGTCAGCATGGGCAGCTTGTGATGCACGGCGGTCCAGAGAACGCCAGGAGCGTAATTCAGATCGCCATCGCACTGGATATTAATCACCATTCGATTTCGCGCCTTCGCCGCCAACGCCGCGCCCACGGACGCCGGAGCGCCGTAGCCCATACCCCCCGCGCCTTGGCTCCCCAGGAAGCTATAAGGTTTGTCGTGATCCCAGAGTTGCTGATGATGTCCGCCGGAGAATCCAGTGGGAGAGGACAGGCACCAGTCTTCATTCATGATCAGCGGCCAGAGCTCTGCATAAAGACGCGCTGTGGCGATGGGAACTCCGTTCCACCCGGCGCGCTTGCTCTCCGCCGCCTGGGTCACAGCGATGACGCGAGCCTCGTGGTTGGCCTTCGCATGCCTCGCGCTCCGATCCTGAATCCTCGTTTTTGCGTCACCGGTCAATTGCCTCTTCACTTCCTCGATCAGCAGTGGGAGGCTGGCTTCGGCGTCCGCTTCAATGGGCATGCTGGAAGCAACGCCACCGCCGCGCCCGGGTCGCCCACCCCCGGTGATCCCGCCGAACCCGATGGAGGTTGGGTCGCGCGGACCCGCGATTTTTGCCAGCGTAGGGCCCGTAATGGAGGCCTGTGTAGCGGGCTGTTCCAGCCCTAGCGTGTAGTCGTAATTTGTATCCGCTCCGGGTCCACAAAGAGGATGGCGCTGCGGAAAACTCATGGGACCGTTCGTCGCCGTCGTGCTGGTGGACGCACCCACCAGTTCGGCCAGCTCCACAGCCTGCTTCACCCCCTCCTGGGTTCGCAAACGTCCGACAGCGATACGGGGGTTGCTCGCGGTTAGCAATCCTTTTGCAATCTCTCTTGTTTGAGACGCGTCGATGGTAGGGAACTGCGGCGGTTTGTACGCTGGCACCTGGGTGTTTGGGGCATTGTCCTTTTGAATTTCCGCACCCAACACGACCATGGTGGGCCCCATTGGAGGCGTCATGGCCTCGTTATAGGCCCGTTGAATGGCCACAAGGGCCGCGTCCAGCGTCTTCGGTTCGGCATCCCACTTGGTGAAGCTTCGAACCATTCCCGCCATATCGTGCGCCGTATGTTGCTGAATGAAATCGGTATCGTTGCCGGCAATCAAAAGCACGGGGACACGGTCGTGGTAGGCCTGATAGATCGACATGGCCGCATGCTGGATGCCGATGGTGCCGTGCAGCAGCGCGAGCATAGGCTTGCCCTGTGCCTTCGCGTACCCGTGCGCCATCGTCACGGCGGATTCTTCGTGCAGCGCGGTGATGAATTCCGGCATCCGATTCGGCGGATTCCCGTAATTGATGAAGGACTCCTGCAGTCCCTCGAAGCTGGAACCCGGGTTGGCCGCGACATACTCGATGCCTAGGTCGCGAACGGCCTGAACCATCAGGTCCGAACCGGGACGCGTGATCGTGCGCACGGGTACGGGAGGTCTCACGTTCCCGGATTCGCGATCAATCTGCGCGGGAGTGGGCGCTGGCAGTCCAGTGGCGGGGGCCGTAGCCGTCCCGGTTTGCGCTTCCAGATGAGGGGTTGTGGAGACGATGGCCGCCGCACCGGCAGCCGCTCCTTTCAGAAAGCCTCGACGGCCCACCGGCTTCTTGGCTGATCTCGGCATAGTCTCTCCTCTTTGTTTGCGAAGGATTTCCCCGCCAATAAATTCCGGTTCAGAATAACAGAGCCGATCTGTAAGCTCAAAGAGCAATTCGGACTATTCTTGAGCGCTAGTCATTTCTGCTCATTGCCAATTCGCGATGGTGAGGATAAACTCCCTTAGGAAACTTTGAGCCCAAAAGTCGCGCCGGGGGCGGCGCGCGCAGTTTCGCCAGGGGTTTTGAGTATTAGGGGCCTAGGGGGGCACATGAATCGCTTCGGAATCGGTCGAACTCTATTTGCATTTGCGTCTTGGCTGGCGGTTGCAAGTTTCGCCTTCGGCCAAGCGTCCACTTCCCAGATCAATGGCGTTGTCCGGGATGCCAGCGGCCTGAGCGTCCCCGGCGCCGAACTCAAACTTACCCAGACCGAAACCGGACAGGTGCGTACCGTGACCTCAGAAGCCGATGGCGAGTACGTCTTCACCAATATGCCCGTGGGCCCGTACACTTTGGCCGTCAGCAAAGACGGCTTTTCCCGATACTTACAATCCGGAATCGTTCTACAGGTTGGAACCAATCCGACGATTGACGTCGCCCTCAAGCTGGGCTCGGTTACCGAATCGGTTATGGTGGAAGCCGGTGCGGCTATGGTGGAGACCCATAGCACGGGAATCGGCACTGTGGTGGATAACCAGCGGGTAGTGGACCTTCCCTTGAACGGACGCGACGCTACGCAGCTTATCTTTCTTTCGGGAATGGCAACACCCGGCACCATTCCGCAGCTTCGCAATTTTCCCGCCGCCAGTATTTCCGTCGCCGGCGGCCAGGGAAATGGAATCACTTATCTGCTGGACGGCGCCAATCACAACGATGTCAGCAGCAGTCTCAATCTTCCTCTGCCATTCCCGGATGCTCTGCAGGAGTTCAAAGTAGAGACCAGCGCCCTTTCGCCGCAATACGGAATGCATTCAGCGGCAACCGTGAATGCCGTTACAAAATCGGGCACCAACCAGTGGCACGGCGATGTTTTCGAATTTCTGCGCAATGGCGACTTCAACGCGCGGAAATTTTTCGATCCAAGGCGCGACACCTTGAAGCAGAACCAGTATGGCGGAACTGTTGGAGGGCCTGTCCTGAAGGACAAGCTGTTCGTATTCGGGGGCTTTCAAAAAACCTCCCGCCGATCCGATCCGCCGGGAAGCGTCGCTTATGTGCCGACGCCTGAATCCCTGACTGGTGATTTTCGGATATTGACGTCTCCGGCGTGCAATGCGGGACGGCAGCTCACGCTTCCTTCCGCCCGCGGATTCGTCAACAACCAGATCTCGCCGACGCTGCTGAATCCGGTCGCCATTAAGATCGCGGGCCTGCTGCCTAAGTCCACCGATCCTTGCGGCAAGGTGACTTATGGTCTGAATGCGAATTCCGACCAAAAGGACTTTGTAACCCGGGTAGATTATCAGTTGACCACTACCCAATCGCTTTTCGGCCGGGCGACCGTCAACGTCCTGGACCAGCCCAGCACATTTGATGGATCCAATCCACTGACGCTAAACACAAACGGGACACGCAATGCCGTTTACACGCTGACTCTGGGCCACACGTGGCTCATAAGACCGAATATCGTGAGCTCCTTTCGAGTTTCGGCCAACCGCACGGATCTGACCAGAACCCCTGACAAATTCTTTTCCTGGGCCGACCTGGGCTCGAACCTGACAGAAGTGGGCGCCGGCAAAACCATTCGGCTCGCAGTCACTGGAAATGGCTTCAGCGTGGGCGGTGTGAATGGAACCCCGGGCGCTGCGTTTTCGGGCCCGAACCCCCAAATTCTGGAGGATTTGAGTATTGTCAAGGGAAAACATCAACTGGGATTCGGAGTGAACTACATCTTCCAATTGATGAACTACTGGTCTGGACTGAATGCCCCTGGCTCGTTCACTTTCAGCGGGCAAACCACAACGCTGGGGATGGCCGACTTTTTTATTGGCGTGCCGTCAACCATGAGCCAGGGCAATATTTACGGATTCACTCTGCGTCAAAACTATGTGGGCTTGTATGCGCAGGACACCTGGAAAGTTATGCCGCGTCTGACCGTCACCTACGGCGTTCGCTGGGAGCCATATTTAGCGGTCTATAGCAAATACGGGCAGTTCATGCATTTCGACCAGAGCCGATTTGACAATGGCCTGAAGAGCTCTGTGTATGTCAACGCTCCCGCCGGCATGACCTACCCCGGAGACGACGCCTATACCCCCGGGCGCAGCGTCGAGAACAATAAGTACCTGAAGTTCGGTCCGCGGCTGGGCATTGTGTGGGACCCAAAGGGTGATGGACGCATGACCATCCGCGCGGCCTACGGAATGTTTAACGATCGGCAGCACGCCTTTAGCCTGAACTTCATTGCACAGAATCAGCCCTTCGGATATCAAATTCAACCCACGGGTCCGACGCTTACCAATCCATGGGTGGCTTATGCGGGCGGCAACCCATTCCCTCTGGACGTTGGAAAGGACGCGGCGTTTAAACCCTTCGGCAATGTGATTAATCATCCCTTGGATCTACAGCCCACCTACCTGAACCAGTGGAACTTCAGCATCCAGCGGCAGGTGGGAGAGAACTGGCTTCTCACCGCGAATTACGTCGGCAACAACACAGTTCACCTCACCACGTCGAATCAATTGAATTACGCGGTATACCTCGGAACAGGACCGTGCACTTTGCAGACGGTCAGTGCGTCGGGGCAACTGGTCGCCAGTCCCCAGACAGTCTGTTCCACGGTCGCCAATCAGAATCTCAGGCGCGTTTTGTACCTGCAAAATCCCCTCCAGGGTCAATATTTTGCCGGCGTGCCGTTTGTGGACGATGGCGGAACGTCGAACTATAATGCTCTGCTTGTGTCCGCCCAGAAACGCTTGAGCCAAGGCTTTAGCGTGCTAGCCAACTACACCTGGTCTCATTGCATCGGGGATGTCTTCGACGCTCAAACCGGAGCAGCAGGCGGTTCGACGTCGGCCATTCCCGGCAATCGCTCCGCCTATCACGGCAATTGCGGTACATCCGATCAACGGCAGCTCTTCAACCTCTCGCTGGTTGGGGACACGCCCAAGTTTTCCAACCGTAAGCTGAGCCTGCTGGCTACGGGTTGGCAGCTTGGAACCATTCTCAGGGTCCAATCCGCCAAGTTGTTCACGGTTACTTCGGGCGTGGATAACGCGCTGAGTGGGCAACCCGGCCAGACTCCGAATCTGTTGGCTCTGAATCCCTATCCGAGCACGCAAAATGTCGCGCAATGGATCAATCCTTTGGCCTTCGGCCAACCTGCGGCGGGAACCTATGGAAATTTGGGCCTCAATAACCTAAAGGGACCGGACATGATCACGCTGGATGTCAGCATGTCGAGAAACTTCAGGATCCGGGAGCGGTTCACGCTTCAAGTGCGAGGTGAGGCTTTCAATGTGCCGAATCGCGCTAATTTCAGTACCCCCGTGGCCACACTCAATAGCGGCGCCTTTGGACAAATCCAGGCAACCGGCGATCCGCGAATCATCCAGTTGGCCATGAAGCTTCTATTCTGAACATAGGTTGGGTCGTCAAACCAAGCGCGAGCCCGCGCAGCCAGCACCGGCTCGCATGAAGGAGCCGCTGGCTGCGATACTGCCAGTGCCTCTGCTCGTCCTGTTGACTACCCTGGCATACTCGAATGCACTGAGCGCCGGACTTGCCCTGGACAGTACAACGCTGGTCCTCAAAGATCCCCGAATTCGTGCGACGTCGCTGGCCAATCTCCGGCAGGTTTTCGAGCACAGCTACTATTGGCCTTCTCAAGAAGCAGGCTTGTATCGCCCCTTTACTACGCTGTCGTTTTGGTGGAACTATTCGATTCTGGGAAGCGAAACTCAACCAGCCGGATATCATTGGTTGAACTTGTTGCTGCACGTGGCGAACGTCGTCCTGGCGTACTTGCTGGTACGGCGGGTGATCGGCCGCACGTGGATCCCATTTCTGATCGCCGCCGTCTGGGGCGTTCATCCCCTGCTGACCGAAGCGGTTTCCAACGTATCCGGTCGCGCGGACCTCCTGGCCTGCTTCGGAGTGCTTTTGGGTTTGCTTCTCTATCTTAAGGCTCGCGAAGCGACGGGCTGGCGTCGCGCAGGCTTCCTAGTCGGGCTCTTTCTCTCGACCATCGTAGGCGTTTTCTCAAAAGAGAATGCGGTCGTAATCGCCGTTGTGATCCTCGCGTACGAGTTGCTCTGGCGACAGGAACGCAGGGACCGCATCCTTCTGTGGGGCCTGCTGGCGACCGGTGTTCCCATTGCCGCGATGCTGTATCTGCGATGGCTCGTTCTGTCGAATTCGCCACCGTCGCAGATCCCTTTTGTGGATAACCCGATAGCATGGGCAGATTTCATTGCAGGCCGAGGCACAGCACTCAGTGTCATGCTCCGCTACAGCTTGCTGATGGTCTGGCCTGTCAATCTTTCCAGCGATTATTCCTTCGCAGCGGTCCCTCTGCTTCCCATGTCGACCGCCGTGGCCCTTGCTTGTGTAGCGCTGGGGTTGATCGCGGTGGCACTGTTTGCGGCGCTGCGTTCCGAACGGGCAACTCTTTTCTTTCTGAGTTTTTCGTTTCTCGCGTTCTTACCCGTCTCAAACTTTCTGTTTCCCATTGGCACGATTATGGCGGAGCGGCTGATGTATCTGCCATCCCTGGGCTTGATCGCGTGCGGAACGCTCTGGATGTATGCGGGCTTGGCCCGATGGAAATCGCCAGAACTCGCAGGATGGATCCTGTTCGCTCTTATCCCCGTTTTAGGATCGCTGACCTGGGGTCGGAACCTGGATTGGCAGAATGATGCCACGATTCTTTCGGCCGATGCAGCTAAGCGTCCCAGCAGTTTCAAACTTCACAAGCAAATGGCGTCGACCCTCTATGATTCCGACCCGTCGCACGTTAATATTAGCGACGCAATTCAGGAAGCGGAACGGAGTCTCGCTCCTCTCAACGAACTGCCTGACGTGCTTAACATTCGTGATCCATACCGTCAGGCCGGCGGTTACTATCTCATAGCTGGAACGCTCTCGCACCGTACTGAGGAATTCGATCGGGCAAAAATTCTGCTCCTGCGCGGGGTCGCGATTCAATCTGCCGCCAGAGCAGCATATGACCAGCAGATCAACCAGTGGCGCGCGCTGGGGGACAGGGATGCCTATGTGCCATTACCTGACGATTCGGAAATCTACCAGCTTTTAGCCGCTGCCTATTTCGCTAGTTCGGATGCTCAGCGCGGGTTAGACGCGACGCGCGAAGCGCTGATCCACATTCCTCAAACAGCACAGGCATATCGGGAGATTGCCGGTATATTCCTGGACGCCAACCGCCAGGACGACGCTGCTGCGGCGTTAATTCAAGGAATGCTGCTTGTTTCCCCAGATCTGCAGAACGATCTGAAGAACCTATATAAGGAGCTGGGAATCGCATGCGCCGTCGTTCCCGGCTCCACGCTCCAGGGGCAATGCGCCGCCGTCCAAAGGCATTTCTGCGCGGCCGAGCCTACAGTGATTGCCGCGTTCCAATACCAGGGACTTCGCGAAAAAGCGGACGCTCAAAGAAGATCGATTGCCGGTTACCATTGTTCTCCCTAAGGAAAGATCGACGGCAAACTAAAGGTGGATAATGCCGCGCTGAATCGCGGCCGTGGCTGCGTGCGTGCGATCTTCAGCGCCCAGCTTCTTCAAAATGTTCTGTACGTGATTCTTGACGGTGGCTTCGGCGATGTTCAGGCTGTAAGCGATTCTCTTGTTAGGCAACCCGCCGGCAACTAGTTCCAGAACCTGAATCTCGCGCGCGCTCAACTGCGGCGTGTCGGATTGCACCTGAATGGCCGCGGAAATCGCTTTTGGAAAATAGGTGCCGCCTGAATGCACAGTGCGGATCGCGGCCAGAAGCTCGTCGCGAAGCACTTCCTTGGTCAGATACGCCTTCACCCCTGCCGCCAGTGATCGCCGTACGTCTTCGAAGCCGCCGTAGGTGGTGAGCATGATGCAGCGCGCATCGGGGTAGTCTGCGCGAATTGCGGCAGCAACCTCTATTCCCGATAATCCTGGCATGCGCATATCCAGCAGCATGACATCCGGCAGGTGTTTGCGAAACATTTCGAGGGCACGGATGCCATCCTCGGCTTCCGCCACCACCGTCATGTCCTTCTGCGCATCAATGATGGCGTGAAGGCCGACGCGCGCTACAAGGTGATCCTCCGCCAGGAGAACCCGTATCTTCATTTGACGGGCACCTTCAGATTCAGTTCGGTCCCCTCCCCAGGGCGTGTGACAAGGCTCACATTTCCCCCCATTCGCTTGGCCCGCTCCCGCATGCCGATCAGGCCGAAATGCTCGTTGCCTGAAGCGAACGCGGTGCTCGCGTCAAATCCCCGGCCGTCGTCGACAATGTTCAATTGCAATCCACCGGGGTCGACGGAAAGCCGCAAGCTTACATGATTCGCCCCGGCATGCTTGACCACATTCGTCACGGCTTCCTGAGCGATTCGTAAAACCTGGTGGGCGAGGTTCTCAGGCAGCGTCGCACTGTCGCCTTCGACATCCACGTCTACCTCCATCCCGGAGCCCGCGGTCCAGAGTTGCGCACCGGATTCCAGCGCGGCCGCCAGGTCTTGCTCATCCAGCGCCGCCGCCCGCAAGTCGACCACAGCCCGGCGCGCTTCGGTAAGACTGTGACGGGTCATTCGGCGCGCGGTGTCCAAATAACTCTTCGCACGGTTTGTGTCCTCGCTGATGAACATCTCTACTGTGTCGAGCTGCGAAGCTATGCCCACGAAGGCCTGCGCGAGTGTGTCGTGAATTTCGCGGGCGATTCTAGTGCGCTCCTCAAGCACCGCCGCGAAGCGGGACCGGACCTGCTGCACGCGAAACTTGTAGCCGAGCACGCCCAGCAGAATGAACAGGAGCACCACACCGGCCCGGAACCAGTTGGTCTCATAGAAACGCGGGATGATCTCGAAATCGAGGGATTCCTCGCTTGCCTTCCCACCCGGCACCTCCGCACGCATATGAAATGTGTACCGGCCGTGGCTAAGGCTGGTCAGATCCAGGTTGCGGCGATCTCCGGAACTGACCCAATCCGAATCCAACCCGTCCAGTTTGTAAGAATACTTCACCACTTCCGGGGCGCGGAGGTAGATTCCGGTATAGCGAACTCTCAACCTGCTGGTGCCAGCCGGCAACTTGGAGTTAGCGGGCCAATCGATCATTCCCTTGTCTGTGGCGAGCTCCGTAATATGAATCAGCGGAGGCAGAGGCGACCGATTGGATTCGTCCTTGGAATATCGCGCAATTCCATTGGTGGTGACAAACCATAAGTTGCCCTGCGAATCCCGGATTCCACCGGCTCCGAACCCGGGCGCTCCGTGTGAACTGGGAAGTCCGTCAGCCACACCATAGTTGACCGGCTCCAGCTTGCGGCGCGTGCCGGCGGAGAACTCCGAAAGCTGCTGTTTGCTAATCCGGCATAAGCCGCGCGGTGTGCTGAGCCAGAGCGAAGTTCCATCGTCAATGACGTTAGCGATGCTATCGCTGAGCAGTCCATCCGCGGCCCGATAGCTGAAGAACTTTCCGTTTCTGAGCGCGCTCAACCCCCCACCGTTGGTAGAAATCCATAACACTCCTTCGCCGTCCACATAAAGGTGGCGGATTGGGCTGTTTACCAATCCATCTGCTGCCATGTAGCGCTTGCTGTGCTGTCCGGAGAAATGCCAGAGCCCATTCTGCAGACTGCCTGCCCATACGGAACCATCGATTTGTTTGGCAAGGGTGACAAAGGCGCTTTCTTCAAGGGTGTTTCCGCCGGTAACCACTGTGCGAAAGTGACCGTCCTTCAGAGTCATTAGTCCGTTCGGCACCGCTAGCCAGAGCGTGCCTTCTGAATCTTCCAGTACGTCGTAAACGGCTCTCCGGCCGTGCGGATCCGGCGGAACAAATAGTTTGTGCTGGCCGCCGGCGATTCGAGTCAATCCGTCGCGGGACGCGATCAACAAATCGCCGGATTTAGATTCACGAATGGAGAATATCCGTCCCTTAGGCTCGGCAAGTTTCGCCGATCCGGGTAGATACCTGCTGCTGAACTGCGCGATGCCCCCATCAAGAAATCCAACCCAGATCTGCCCCTTGCTATCTTCGAATACCGTGGTGGGCCCATCACTAGGGAGGCCTTCGCTCTTGCGAAAAACAGTAAAGGCGTCATCGCGGAGCCTGGCTAATCCGTTCGTTCCGCCGGCCCACAGATTTCCGTCACTGTCTTCCAGCAGCGCTCCTATCGGCCCAACCCCCAGATTGGCGCCGAGCGGCAACTCCGCCGCCTCCTTTCCTTGCACGCTGCGCTCCAGGCGCGCGAGTCCTGTCGCTTTTCCCCACCACAGGTTTCCGTCACGATCCTCCACCATGGGGCTCGGGCCGAAAGTGTTGGTTGCGCCTTCGTCTGCTGAATAGTGACGAATGGTTCCATCGCGGAAGCGCTTAACGATTCCGCGAACACCGATGATCCAAAGGTTACCTTCGCTGTCCGCGTGAAGTTTGGTGGGGAAATCGGCAGAGAGCGCCTGGGGTCCCAGTACTTCAACGAATTTCCCGTTTTCCAGCTTGGCCACGGAGCTGTTTCCCGCGACATAAATGGTGTGGTGTTCATCTTCAGTAACGCCGCGAGCGGAACGCATAGGGAGATCGCGCTCTCGCATAAAGTTGTGGAAACCAGAGGAATCATAGCGGCTTATGTTCCCCCCTACGACGATCCAAAGCGCGCCGGAGTGATCGACGAACAAGTCTCCTACTTGTCCCGCGGGCAGACCGGCTTCCGAAGTCAGAGTTCGAAATTTGCCGTCCCGATACTCCGTAACTCCGCCGGAGGTTCCAATCCACAATGAATTTCCGGGACCCGCGGCTAGAGCGGTGACGCTATTGGAGGGGAGTTGGTTGTGTTCCCGGTTGAAGACCGTGAATTCGTAGCCGTCGAATCTCGCGAGCCCCTCGGCGGTGCCTGCCCAAAGGTACCCATCGCTGGTTTGGGCCAAGGCCCAAATAGTGTCCTGGGGCAGACCTTGCTGTTGTGTCCAGGTCGAAACCGAAAACTGCGAGACGCTCTTTTGCGGGTCAAGTGCGAAGGCTGGGAAGAAGGCCACAACCGACACGATGGACCATAACAAAATCCGGTGCATGGACTGTCGCAAATTTGAAAAGCGGATAAACTCTTACTTACCCTTTTCTTCCTTACCCTTTTCCTTCACCGCGAGACCTCCGGTAAGCCCATCCACCTGGTAACCGATCTGGATTTTTCTTATCTTGGCGATCTCTGCAGGGGTGGCCGTCTTCGGATCGACGTTCGCTCCGGAGCAGGTGAAGCCCCGTAACGTACACTCCGAGGTCGTATGTTTGATTCCTCTTTCCTTCATGACGCCGCTGATCAGCTTGACTACATCGTCATGCATGATCACGGCGTTGTTGGGAACGAATGTTCCCACGCCGATCGCGTAGTCGAGCGGCATCAGCGGTTCCACACTGGATCCGAAGGCGCCGTCGTTCTTCTTGCCCAGGTCATGCGCCCCCACATTTGCTCCCTTATCTATCAGGTACTGAACAATTGGGGCATCGCCAAGGTTCGCGGCTACCATCAAAGGTGTAATCCCGTAGGAGTCGGCCGCATTTACATCTTCACCCAGGTCAATAAGCAGCTTCACCACTTCCAGCCGCTCAGCGGGGCTACGCTGTCTGTGGTATCCGTTGATGAAACCGGTGCCGCAGGCCGCCATCAAGGCCGTCTCTTTATCCTTGGACGCGATGTGAGGATCCGCGCCATGGGCGAGCAGCAGCTTCACCGAATCGATGTCGCCGGAGAACGCCGCGCGCATCAGCGCCGTGCTGTAGATGATGCGCGGCGATCCGTCGCGCATTCGCGCCCTCGGCGTGGAATTGATGAGCGCATTCGGGTTGGCGCCGGCTTCGAGGAGTTTCTTGATGAGCGGCAGAGGATCCGTGGTGATGGTCCAGGGGAAATTCGGCGCGGTCTCCATGTTGCGGCGTTCCACTGCCCAAAACAACGGAGTGAATTTCTGGGCATCCGCCTGGTTCACATTGGCATGGCTATCGATGAGGAACGAAGCAATATCGTAGCTGCCGCTGAAAACGGCCAGGCCCAGAGCGTCTTTCCCGTCGCCTCCAATGGCGTTCACATCTGCACCCGCTGCGACAAGAAGCTTCGCCGATTCGAGATCGCCTTCACGGGCGGCAAACATCAGGGGAGTTAATAAGCCGCTGGCATGCTCTTCCGGGGGCTGGTTCGCCTTGGCTGCAACCGGCGTGGTGCCCTCAAAGCCGCGGCCTGAAGCGGACGGTACAAATTTGGTTTTGGCATTGACACCCGCGCCGCGTTCGATCAGCAACTTAACCACCACCGGGTACTTTTGCCAGACTGCCCACATCAGAGCCGTCGTATCGCCCCAGGTCTCCTTCGCGTTTACTTTAGCTCCATTGTCCAGCAGCACTTTGACAGCGTCTGCTTTCCCGGTGCGTGCGGACATCATCAGCGCCGTGTCTCCGGACTTGGTGAGTGGAGCGTTCGGATCAGCCTTTGCTTTAAGTAACAGCTCAATCATCGCCGCATTTCCGTTTACCGTGGCCAGCAAGAGAGGAGTGGCAGTCGCGTTATTCGCCGCCGAGACGTTTGCTCCGTTCTGAATCAGGAGTTGAGCGACAGCCAGATCGTTTGATTGCACGGCCCAATGGAGCGCTGTCGTGCCGTCGACTTGCGGTGCATTCACATTGGCCTTTCGCGCCAGCAGAGCGCGTATGGCCGTTTTGTCTCCGGCCATCGCCGCGTCGGCCACTTCGCTGGAGGAGGCAAGGGAAATATTCGCCATGGGCAACAGCCCCAATATGCAGAAACCAAGTATGCGCTTCATCCTGTCGGTACTCTCCTACCGCTGTTTCGGTTTCACGTTCGTCAGCATCACGGGCAAAGCTCCGTAATTCTCCGGCGCCACAATTTTTGCCGCGCTGTCCGGCACAATCTTGCCGAGCAGGGAAATCTTTCCCTCGCCGAGGCTCTTTCCATTCAAGTGAAGCTCGATCACGGAAAAATCGTAGGCGTTGGGCGTCCCTGCTCCGGTCGGTTTCCATCGGCTATTGGTCTTCCCCAGGCGCCGGTCGGTAATCAAAATAATCCGATCGTTGCCGTCGGCGCCGGAAACCTTCGCCGCGTATCGAATCGCATATCCGGCGACTTCGGAAGACCACAGATAGCCGAGACTAGGAGTTTGTTTCAGTGCCGCTGCCAGCGACGCTTCCGGCGTCACAGGCACGGCTTCTTCCACGCGATAGCGATCGGCAAAACCGATATTGGGATCAGCGTCCGGATCGGGTGTCGTATCCGCGGCCGGATCAGGCGCCGCGCCGCGGCCGCCTCTCCCCCCTCTGCCCGCGCCGCGTCCTCCCGCAGCGCCCCGTCCACCGCCACGGCCGGTACCCGCGCCACGGCCCGCTGGCGCGGTCATGTTCCATGCAGCCATCAGTTTGTCGCGTTCCGCGTCGGTCGACCAACGCAGCAGGTCGATGCGAATATTATCGGGGGCGCCCGCGACGTTTGCGGTTATCGCTACCAGGTTCAACACAGGCGCGGGAGCAGTTGTACTCTGTGCCCTCGCCCATATGGCCGTCAATCCAATGCCGGCAAGCGTCGCAGCGCGAATATACGTCGTTGATTTGCTTATTTGGGACCCGTTCATTTGTCTTGATTGGTTCCCCAAACTCTCGCCAGCCACTCTACCAAACGTTCCAGTTCCTCATCGGAGAGTTGCGCTCCCCTCTCTCTCATGTCCACCAGAAGTACCCGCCACCCCTCCTCCGCATTCCGGGTTGTTTCGACGCGCCCAAGGTCGTGACACTTAGTGCAGGCGCGATTCAATAATCGCTTCGCCTCCGGGTCGGAAAAGAAAGTTGTGATCTCAGGAGGAATATAGGTGCGGGGAAAGGGCTTGGTTCCCGGACCAAACTTGGATACCAGCCAATCCAGCAGCACGGCTTGGTCACCGGGGGACAGGCTGACATCTCCAGGCTGATGCTTGGAGGCAATCAGTTTCTGCCACGCGGCTTTGTCCTGGGCGTAGAACGCATAGTCGTCGATTCCGTGGCAGTCGATGCAGTTTTTGCGAATGACTTCCCACGCCGGGCCATCGGGCCGCTGCACTTTTGGGCGCGTCGGCCGGCCGCCAAGCTGCGCCGCGGCGGGCACCGACAGCGCAAGCCAAAGCAGCACAATCGACACGAAATACTTTCCAACCTTTCCCGTCATAGCGAAATAGGCTTCGTGCTGGAACCGAAACTATTGACCAAACCCGTCTGGCGGCCGCTGGCATCGTACTGTGGGAACTGCTCGAATCCGTACTTGTGCAAAACCGACAGGAGCATGTTCGATGTTCGTTCCGTGTTGTCTGGAAAGGCAATGTGGCGATTTCCTTTGAAATTTCCATCCAGGCCGCCCAGCAGAATAATCGGTACCTTCACATGCGCATGCCGGTGCGAGTTCCCCATGTTGCTTCCCTTGTAGATCAGGATGTGGTCGAGCACGCTGCCACCGTCGCCGTCGGGAATCTTGTTTAGTTTGTCGGCGAAATAGGCCAGGTTCTGCACGTGATACCGGTTCATCTTCGCGTAATTGGCGACGTTGTCGGGCTTATCGCCGTGATGCGACGTTCCGTGCCATCCGCCGTTGTATCCCGACTCCGGAAAGCTAGCGCCCGAAAGATCCTTGCCCAGCATGAACGTTGCGGAGCGCGTGAGATCGCCCTCAAACGCCAGCGCCAGAAGGTCATACATCAGACGATAGTGGAGGTGCTTGCTCTCCGGCAATCCAAATGGGATTTCCGAGGTGGGCTCCTTCACGCTGCTGCTCATCGCGATCTTGATGTGACGCTCAATCTCGCGAATATTGTCCAGATAAGTTTCCAGGCGCCCGCGATCGCCCACGCCCAATGGCTTTTTGAAGCTGGCGATCTCGCTGGTAATGGAATCCAGAATACTGGCGTTTTGTTCTCTACCCAGGCGCCGCTTTTCCGGGCTGAGTCCGTCGCCAAACAAACGCTCAAACGCCACCCGTGGATTTACTTCCGTCGGCAGGGGCTGCGTCGGAGAACTCCAGGAAATGGAATTTGTGTAAGCGCAGCTATACCCCCAATTGCAATTGCCGAAATTACCATCTTCCTCAACACCCAGCTGAATCGATTCCAGGATGTTATCCCGCCCGAACTTCTTCGCAATTAATTGATCGGCCGTGATGCCAAGGTACGGGCTGACGGCATTTCGGCGCGGGCGGGTCACCGCCAGCAGCGCGGCACCGCGAGCGTGGTCGCCGCCCGGCTCGTCCGTGGTGGCCATAGATTCCGGCATGTCCATTCCGGAGATTAGTGTCACGCGATTGCGAAAGGGCTCCAGTGGCTTGGTGATAAACGAAAACTCGAAATTGGGGCCCTGCTGCAGAGGACTCCAATATCCAGGAGCCGCGCCGTGCGGATGCCAGATGCCCAGGAAGCGCCGCACTGGGACCGCTGCCGTCTTGTCCAGAGGAGTCTGCGCGGGAATCATCGAATCCAGCAGAGGCAACCCCAAAGTGATGCCTGCACCCCGCAGGAACGTTCGGCGAGGGATGAATTTCTTGGTGATGAACATTTATCAAAAACTCCTTATCCAGCCTACTTTAGTTGGAAGCTCTTTCTTCTACTTGCTTGGTTCTCATTTGGAACGGACCGCTTTTGATCACACCCATCAGGAGCGAGATAAACCGGTCCTGATTCTTGTCCGCTTCTCGCACGATGGACCGGACCACGGGCATGTCCGCGTCTTCCACTCCCCGCCCCAGGGCGTAGGTCATCAGCTTTTCCGTGATGGTCCGCACAAACTGCGGCGAATACTTCAGCAACGCTTGCCGCAACTCCACAGGACCGTGTACTTCCGTGCCGTCCCAAAGCACAGCAGTGGTATCGATGGGAACTCCTCCATCGCCGCCCTGTTTGGTCCGCCACTTTCCGTCGGCATCGAAATTTTCCAGCGCGAAGCCGATCGGATCCATCAGTTTGTGGCAGCTCGCGCAAGGCTCCATTTTGCGATGAATGGTCATCTGCTCGCGCAACGTCATCACTCTGGTCTCGCCGCCTTTGCTGTCCTCCAGCGCCGGAACGTTTGGCGGAGGCTCCGGAGGCGGGGTTCCGAGAATGTTTTCGAGCACCCAAACGCCTCGCTTGACGGGAGACGTGCGGAAATTCTGCACCCACGTAAGAGACAACACACTTCCTTGTCCTAACAATCCGCGGCGGTACGCCAGGTCCGGACCAAGTGTGACGCGGCGGAACTGGGATCCATATATATTCGGGATACCGTAGTGCTGGGCCAGCCGTTCGTTGAGGAATGTATAGTCGGCGGTCAGCAGATCGACGACACTTCGGTCCTCTTTGACGATGCTCTGGAAGAGCAGCTCCGTTTCCCTGCGGAATCCTTTGCGTAATTCATCATCCCAGTTGGGATAGTACACGCCGTCCGGTGAGGTAGCAGGAAGATTCCGCAGATACAGCAACTGATCGCCGAAATTCGTCACCAGAGCACTTGCCTTAGGATCGCCGAGCATGCGCCGCACCTGCTGTTCCAGCACTGCGGGAGTATGCAGTGTATTCTGGCTCGCCAGCGTAATCAACTGGTCGTCCGGAATACTGCTCCACAACAGGAACGATAACCTGGAGGCGAGTTCGAGGTCGCTAATCCGGTAGGGCTGGCCGGTAGGTGCGTTGGTAGACTCTTTTTCACCGCGCACCAGAAACTGCGGGCTCGCGAGGATGCGCCGCAGAGCCAGTTCGATTCCATCCTGGAACCCGCCGGAGCGGCGGCCTTCCAGATAAGCGCCCTGAACCCATTCCATGTCCGTGGCGTTTACCGGGCGGCGATACGCCCGACGCATAAGCGTCGTCAGGATTTGACGCGCGCACGGTTCCTCTTGAGCCGGCGTCGCAGGCCGGCAGATGTATACCTTGCGGATACTGGGTGAGTCTTCCGGGCGGGTGGGGAGAAAGGGTCCGCGGATCTTCAACAGGCCGATCGCAGGATAGTATTGCAATTGCGGGATCGCGTTGTTTTCAAGCGATTTCCGTTCATATTGCCTCACCAGGTCGAGCGTCGGCCGGTAATTGGTGGCTAGAAACGTCACGCCCACCATATGCGACCCTGCTTTCACCGGCAACGTCACCTCGATGGATCCATCGGTATCCGCCTGCATCCCCGAACTCAGGCCAACGCCGACATATTCACGGGTTTCTACTAACTCGTTATCGATCAGAAACTGCAACTGCTCGCCGGGCGTGTATTTGCCAAGCCCGAAGTTTTGGACCAAAAACTTGTATTCGCCATCGGCTGGAAAGCTGTGCCGGACCGCCATTCCGCCCCGGGTGCCGAAGGGCATCCCTTCCAGGCGCTCATTCTGGGAGGTATCCCCCGGCGCGATGTAGGCTGCTTCCGTGGGAGATTCCCAAAATCCGACCGCGGTTCGCGCGATCCGGGTCGCGGCCGTCATATAAGCTTCCAGTAGAGTCGGCGAAATGGTCAGCGAACCAGCGACATTGTCGAACCCCCTGGCCGCATCATCGGCGGGTAGCAATGTATTGACATCGATTTGCAGATCCAGTAAATCGCGAATCGCATTAGCGTATTCAGTCCGGTTGAGCCGATGCATCACCACCGAACCCGGGTCCGGGTGAGCGGCTGCCTTCCGGTCAAGTTCGGCTTCCAGCCAATCCCGGAGTCCTTCGTATTGGGCGAGCGGCGGGCGCTTCATTCCAGGAGGAGGCATCATGCCCGCGCGGAGCTTGCGTACCACCCGCTCCCAAATCTCCGGATGATCTCCGACTGCACTGATATCGGCCTTCTGCAGCGAAAAATTGTCGATTTTCAGGCGGTCATTGTGACAGAGAACGCAATACTGATCGAGCAACGCCCTTTGCGCCGCGGCAGCCGGGACCGCAGCGGACGCCTTTTCCGGTTTCGACTGTCCCCAAACGGACCCGACGGAAATCAGGGAGGAGAAAAGGGCTGCGCCAGAAAGAAGCCGCCCAACAAACGCCTGTTGTGCCAACTCTAAGGTTCTCAATGCCGGAACACTCCTCAAGCCGCTACGGCCGACCCTCTCCCGATCGGTCAAAAATGGTCGCCATTGCAACCTTAACGCCTTAGCGCGGCGGACACAATGGGTCGATCGGCTCATCACCAGAAACACGAGGCAAGTCGCCATGAAATCTGAGACTTGGCGACGAACCCACATACCTTGGTCGCGAGGGGAGCATTCTCCATCACTCCTCGGTATCTTTTGGCTAATTCCACGGGCACAGGATTGTCAGATCTCATGAACGGGCTTATTATGCCTATGAGCGGGATCATTGTGAGGACTTTCCTACGTCTGATTGCGATGTTGGTGGTTAGCTTGACCGCCGCGCAATTTGTGGAATGCGCCACGGGATGTGACTGCTCTCTTACGACCGGCGCATCATCTGTTGCCAGTCGCGCCTCGGCCGACAAGGACGGCTGTCTGTGCTGCTCGCAGTGCCTGGGTGCAAGGGAACCCTTAGTATTTCTGCCTGATAGCCTGGTCGAGTCCGTTGCGCCACCCTCGCCCCGCGACGTTCCCGTCGCCCCATCCTTGAACGTCTACCGCCCTCCTCGCTCCTGATTCGAACTTCCAAACAGGAAATCGAATCAAGGAGGCACCTATGCGACTCGTTCGCTGGGTCCTGCTGTGTGTAGCGTCTCTTCATGTGCTGCACGCGCAAGACCCGTTTGAAATCAATGTTTACGAGTACGAACCTTTGCCACTGGGGTCGTACTCGTATGAAGCCCACGTGAACTATGTATTGGACGGCACGCATCATTATGATGGCCGGCTTGCACCTTCCTATCAGCAATTACGCTTCTCCTCCGAGCTGACAGTCGGGCTCAGTGAATCATTGGCCGCGGGCTTTGTGCTGCTCACGGCCAAGCGTGAAGGCGGAGTGGAGGAATATGCGGGCTTCCGAGTAGTTCCTCATTTCTATGCGCCGCTATCCTGGAAACTGCCCTTTCGTTTTGGGCTGGTAACAGAGTTTTCGTCCCAAAGCACAACCTATGAAGAGAATTCGAAGCAACTGGAGATTCGGCCCATTATTGAAAAGCGAGTTGGCCGCCTCGATCTGGACTTCAATCCCGTTTTCTCGCATTCTCTTGGCCTACCGTCGGCGAAGGAAGGTTGGGTCTTTGAGCCCGCGGCGAGAATCGGTTGGAAGATGGGACCGGCACTCCGGCCAAGCCTCGAATATTACGGCTCCTGGCGGCGAGACTCGACACATCAGATCCTGCCGGGAGCAGACATGCGGATCGGAAAGGATCTCACGTGGAGTTTCGGGATAGGCTGGTCCAACGATCCAGCGAATCGGCTGGTGGTCAAATCCCGATTTGAGTTCGAGTTCGGACGAAAGGTATCGAACTAGGTGTCTAAGGCGCGTCGGACTCCAGCGCAATGTCCAGGCGCACTTTATCGTCCACGTGGATCACAACTTTGTGGACCGACGGCTTATAGCCAGGAGCCTCCACCTTGAGGTCGTATTGACCGACGGCCAAAACCGGAAACCGGTAAGTGCCCTTTGCGTCGCTACTGGCTTTCGTCTGTACACCCTGGGTGGCGCTCACGGCGACCACGCGGGCTCCAGCGACGGGGGCTCCATTCGCTCCAGTGACTGTGCCGTTAAGCGCTCCGCCCACGGCTGCTGCCCAAGCGATCACCGAAAGTCCAAACAACAGAAACAAATCACGTGCGATTCGGCTTCCTGTCTTCCAAGTCATGTAGTGCTCGCGTCCTCCGCCAACGTAGTGTCTCAGAAAGAGAACTTGAGCGCTAACTGCATAACGCGCGCATCAGCCGTCTTCACAACCTGCCCAAACAATGGACTGTCGAGGTTACCTTGCACCGCGCCCGGTCCAAAGAATTGAGTGTGATTAAAGGTGTTGAAGCTCTCGATGCGCAATTGCAGAAGTTTGGATTCCGTAAGGTTGAAATTCTTGAGCAAGGAAATATTGAAATTTAGCGCGCCCGGCCCATAGAACGAGCGGCGCGAGGCATTCCCGAGGGTGCCCAGGTCGGCTTGCGTGAAAGCTTCCGGATTGAAATACGGAAGAGCGTTTCGCGGATTGCCGTTCAGCATAAGCGGCGCTCCGGTATATTGGCCAATGTCGAGGCTGTAGTTGTTTACGCCGTTGGGGATGCTGCCCTGCAGCGAGTTATCGTCATTGCTTTTGAGCGTCACGGGGAAGCCCGAACTCGCGCGCGTGATACCGGAAAGTTCCCAGCCCTGCGTCACTTGGCTCCATCGCTTGGTGAGCCGGTCAAACGGCAGCCGATAATCGTAGCTGATTACGAAATTGTGCCTCAAATCCCAAGCGGAAAGAGCACGCGTCTGTTTGTAGTTGAAGGGATCCGACGTATCGCCTAAGGCCGAACCTTCGTCTATTGACTTGCTGTAGGTATATCCGAGCTGGACAGTGAGGTCTCTGGTTGAGTGGCGCACCGACACTTGCAGGGAGTTGTAACTGGAATTCCCGAACGAGCTCTCAAAATCGTCATTGCCCAAAGCCGCTCCGAACGGTCCACGCGTTCCGTTGTACACCACGCCAGCCGCGCTGGTGTATTGTCCCGACTCTCCGAACGGACCGCAGGTCGCAGAACCCGGCGCCACGGATTGCGGAGTGCTCAAGGAGAGACACAGCGCTGGATTGCCGGGGTTGACCGAGGCGGTGAGCAGCAAGTGGTGCGCCTGCGAACCGACATAGGAGACATTCAGGACCGTTCCTTGCCGGATCTCCCGTTCGATGGAGAAGAAATACTGTTCGTTGTACGGATATGTGTTAGCCGGATTCGGACCGGTGGCGCCGTTGATCGGCAGGAATGCGTCAAAACTCTGGCTTGGATACGGCTTGGATATGCTTGTGTCGAGCGGCGGGACCGTGAATGGATACGGATTTCCCGTAAACGACCCATCCGCGGCGGTCCGGTACGGCTGATCAAACAACGACGGAGCGGGACTTGTATAGCTCAGCCCGTAGGGAGGTTGCGGCAGGTTATAGGCGAGTGATGCTCCCGGAACGATCGAATAAAACATTCCATATCCGGCGCGTATGCTCGTCTTGCCGGGTCCCCCAAGTATCTTGCCAAGGAACCCGTCGGACTTGCTCGGCGACCAGGCGATGCCGATACGCGGAGCGAACCTATACTTACTGGGCGCGATGGTATTTAGGACTCCCTTGTCAGTGGGATAAACCACGCCAAGCGGCGCCTGAGGATAGACCTGCGACTGTTGGCCCAGCACAAACGTCGGGAACTGATTGTACTTTTCGTACCAATATTCCATCCAATCCATGCGGAGACCGTAGTTCAACGTGAGGTTGGGACGAATCTTCCAGCTATCCTGCGCGAAGAGCGCCCAATACTTGTGACGCTCATAAAAAGCCCCGGATTGGGCCTGGTTAAAGTTGCTATCCACGCCGATCAGGTAATCCGCGAAATCCAGACCCGTTTCCGTGCCCGCGAACAGGAAAGAGCCGTTCGCCGTGGGGTTCGGATTCACGTTGATTTGTTCGTAACTGCCCTGGAAACCAAATTTCAGGCTGTGATTTCCGAGAACTTTGGAAAAGTTATCGGCCAGACCGAAGGTGTTGTTCCACTGTGCCAGGTTGGTGATGGGAACGCCCATCACGAACGAATTGAAGATCGTGTTCATTACACCTTCAATCTTCGGCAGCAAAGGCACAATACCGGCTGTTCCCACTCCGGTGAGGAAACCTTGGGAAGCGAGAGTTGGACCGACGCCGCCCTGGGGCTGTCCTACCGTATTCGCGCTGCGCATGAAGCTCAGGCGAAGCTCATTTACGGTGGTGCCGCCGAAGGTCTTGGTATGGCCCAGCGTAATGAGCTGGCCTCGGCCGAAGTTCAGGGCATTAAACCCAGGGACGCTCGCACCACCCTGCCCTGTCGGATAGGGATTGTTGAGGTCGTAGTCATCCAGGAAATAATAGGCCGTCAGCAGGCCCATCCGCTCCGTGTTGGCGTCCACCCGGAAGCTGGCCTTATCATCGCGCACGACTTGCGACTCAGCGCCTGTTGTAAACGTGGACGGACCATTGTTCGGTGCGGGGATGTACTGCAGCAGGTTCTTCGCCGGCGCCGACCAGGCTCTCGTGCGGGATTGTGGCGTTCGGGAAAACGCAGCTCTCCGCAGTAGTGCAACCGGGAAAGTAGTATGGTTCGCCCGCGGTAACGCCGTAGCCCAGCCGTTGCTGAAGCAAGTTGGCCAGGTAGGGTCCGCTGACGTCGCCCGTCAGCGAACTCGCCTGATCGGAAAGATTTCCTGCCCGATTCGCGAGGGAGGGCACTGAGAGTAAGCCCGAGCTGATTCCTTGCGTTGAGCGTGTGCCCTGGTAGTCGCCAAAGAAAAATACCTTGTTCTTCTTGATCGGCCCGCCAATCGTGCCGCCAAACTGATTCTGCCGGAACACGTCCCGATCCGGAGAAAAGAAGTCGCGCGCGTCCAGAACCGTATTGCGGAAAAACTCAAAACCGGTGCCATGGAAGGCATTGGCTCCTGCCTTGGTTACGGCATTCACAATGCCGCCACCGTAGTTGCCGTACTGAGCGTCGAAGTTATTGGTGAGAACACGGAATTCGTCGAGAGAATCGATATTGGGAATGATAAGAGTGCCGCCATTTTGCAACTCCTTGACGTCCGCGCCGTTTACCAGAAAGCCATTGTCGGCTTCTCTCTGCCCGGCGATGGATTGATTGCCTGGATTCAAGAGTGCCGGATGGCGAGATCGCCACCGTCGAACCCGCCATCACGACTGAGTCGGGCAACTGCGTCGACATAGGCACGATACCGGGCTGCAACGCCAGCAGGTCCGTGTAACTGCGTCCGTTCAACGCGATTGCAGTCATCTGACGCGTCGTGACCACTTGGCCGACCTGAGTGCTTTCGGTTTCCACGCGTGCTCCGCTTTCCGATACGGTCACCTCTTCCACCTTCTCTTGTACTTCCAGCGAGAAACTAAAATCCTGGACGCTGTCCAGGTCGACCATAATCTTGTCCTTAGTCTTAGGTTTGAAGCCCGGCGCATCGACCAATAAGTTATAAGTGCCCACCTGCACGCTCGCGAAGGTATAGACTCCTTTCGCGTCTGTCATCGTCGTTGTCTTCACGCCCTGCGCGGTGTTTGCTATGGTGACCGACGCGTTGGGAATCACAGCGCCGCTCGCATCCGTGATTGTGCCGGAGATTGACCCGGTGACGGCCCCGAATAGAAGTCCCTGGGAGAGAACAAACACCAGACAGACGACGGAACACAGCTTGGAATTATTGCTCATGCTGGTACCAAGTTAGCGACAGGGCGTTCCTTGAACCAGTTATCTTTCGGTCATTTCTGGCCGTTCTCCCAGGGCGCTAAGCCTTCAAACAACAAGGCTTTTTCGACCTACCGAACGACTGCGGCGTGGCTTTCGTGTGCCGCCTGAGCTACGGCCGTAAGATGCTCCATCGCGGCGGCAACTCCACCATTGCGATGAGGAACCCCAGCCACAGTGAGCCCCATCTCGACGCCGCAGAGCGTACCGGCCAGCATCAGGTCATTGAAATCGCCGAGGTGTCCGATGCGAAAGACCTTATCCTGGACTTTTCCCAGACCGCTGCCGAGCGACATATTAAACCGGTCGAGTACGATGCGGCGGAATTCGTCAGCGGAGTGGCCCGCGGGCATGAACACGGCGGTAACCGTGCTACTGTACTGACCAGGATCGCTGCTCACCACCTCAAGACCCCAGGCCCTTACTGCACGGCGCGTACTCTCCGCGTGGCGGTCATGGCGCGCAAAAACATTCTCAAGCCCCTCTTCGCGAATCATGGCCAGGGATTCTCGCAGCCCGTAAAGCAGGTTTGTGGCTGGCGTGTAGGGGAAAAAGCCGTTCTTATTTTGCCCCAGCATCGCCTGCCAGTCCCAATAAGCGCGCGGCAAACGAGCCGTCTTGTTCGCGGCCAGCGCCTTCGAGCCTATCGCATTGAAGCCAAGGCCCGGCGGCAGCATCAGGCCTTTCTGCGAGCCGGCGATAGTAACGTCCACGCCCCATTCATCCTGGCGGAAATCCATAGAGCCCAGCGAGGAGATGGCATCCACCAGCAACAGCGCCGGATGCCCAGCCCGATCCATTGCCTTACGAACTTCAGAAATGTTCGTGGCGATTCCGGTAGCGGTTTCGTTGTGGACCACGCCCACGGCCCTAATGGTGTGGTGAGTGTCCTCGGTGAGAATGCGCTCAACCTCGGCCGCAGAGGGCCCGCGGCGCCAATCGCCCTCAACGAATCGGACGTTCAGCCCCAGACGGCGGGCCATCTCGCACCACAACGTGGAGAACTGACCGACCTCAAACATCAGCACTGAATCGCCCGGCGACAGCGTGTTGACCAGGGCGGCCTCCCAGGCTCCCGTTCCCGATGAGGGATAAATTACGACTGGGGACGAAGTCTGGAAAACGTCCCGAAGGCCCTCCAATAGCTCGCTTGCGAAACGGCCGAATGCGCCGCCGCGATGATCGATGGTAGGAGCCGAAATGGCTCGCAATACCCGTTCGGGTACATTAGTTGGTCCTGGAATTTGTAGAAAGTGACGACCGCTGGAATAAGACAAATTTCTGCTCCTCGAAAGTTCTGCTGTATGAAGCTCCGCTAGGGGAGCTTCTTAAATTTTACCCCGATGGCTGCCAGCGACTCTTACTTTTTCGGGTCGAAGCGCACTTCCACTTCGGTGTTCACTCTTACGGCGTGGCCGCCCTTGAGCGTGGGCTGATAGCGAAATTGGGCCCATGGCACCGTCTCGCAGAGTTGGGCGCCGCTGTTGAGCTCCGCAATCTTGCCTCCCTCGTCGATGACGACTTTGCAACGAGCTGTTCCCCCTGTGGGCTCCCAAAGAGGAGCGGGCAGTGTGGTGGGACCTTCGACCCGGAGCGCACTTTGTTTGTCGGCTGGAACGGCAACGCTCGGCAGGTCCTTGTCCGCGGCAGCATCATCCTTTTTCGCGGAATCGGCGGTGGCGGGCTCGATCTTGGTCACCAAAAATACGGCCCTGGCTGGAAAGCGCTTCACCTTGGCGTGCAAATTGGCGGAGTATGAATCCGTCACATCAAAGGGTAGACCGGGCCAAGCCATCCGTACGACAGTGCTGCAGCTTGATTCAAGCGGATAGCCGTTTTTACCCTGGTCGGGATCGCCAATTGCATCGATGGCCTTTTGGGCATAGACGCCCTCGGCAGTGTACTCATGTCCGGCTTCAACAGGAAACGCCTTGTTGAAGAAGAGCCGATATCGATTCATGCCATCCAGCAGGTAGACCGAAGGTCCACCCGCGTTCATCGAGTTGTCGAGCTCAGTGTTTTCGTTTAAGACAAGGGCTTTGCCGTGGATCTTGTCTAGAGCGACGGCGGCTTCCTTGGGAGGCGGCGCGCTAGAACACGCGGTTAATCCGATAAGAGCGACTGCCAGGAAACAATAAACGTACGGATTGCGGATCATTATTCGGTACCCTTGCCTTCAAGATGCGTGTACGAGATCGACCATATCATAGGGTGACCATCAGAGGATAGTACATCCTTGGCGGGCGCGGTGGTCTGGTGGATGCGCGGCCGTTCGAACGTCTTCACACTACATGTATTAGCATTGGCGAGCGCGGAAACGGGGCGGTCCGAATCGTTATGGCTAAGAAAACAAGTCTAATTTCGCCCTGACTTCGGCGGTGTGTGCGGCGGTCTGGAGTTGGCTTGAGGCTGCTGGGCGGCCGGCGTTGAAGGCGCGCGGCCGGTGATAGACGTTACTGGCGCTGGTTTTGGGGCTGGACGACTTTGATCCCGCCGAGAGACGGGATTCTGCCGGCTGGGTGGGGCGGGTTCGGGAGGCAAATTGGGTTCGTTTGGAAAATTCTGTGGGTCCTCCGCCGCGGGAGCCGGGATGACCGTCGGCTCTGCGCGCTGGGCAGGCTGGGCGGCGGCGCGGCCTTTGAGGAGATTGTTGAGAGCTCGGGAGTACTGGCGATCCAACGAGACTTCGTAGCGGTGAAGGAGATGGAGCGACTGGGAGGAATCGGCAAGACTCTTGAATGCGAGCGCGGTGATGACGGGCGCATTGCCGGCCGCTGGATCCTGTTTGACTGTCTCCACCTCCAGCAGAGCGGTGTGGATGGTCCAGTTGCGCCAGAGCTTCCAGCGGGCGACGGCCATGGTTTCGACGAGGGCGGTCTCATTGGCGGTCCGAGGTTGAAACTCCTGCGATGAGAGAGTCCATCAGATCGTCGAACTTCGGGGTGGATTCGGCTGCGAGCACGACGCAGCTAGAGAGCTGGTCGTGGCGGCGGGCGTTTTGCGAAGAGGCTTGCTTGCCTTCTTCGGTGACGGGTCCGGTGGAGCGTTTTGCGTTGGCGCGGTTGGCCTGGATTTGACGTTCGGTTGCCATAGTTTTTGGGTAGGCGGACGGGTCCGCTCTGAGGGGATGATATGCGCAGCCCGTCCAAGAGGGTTGAATGGCCGTCCGCAAAGAATTGATTGTAAAAGAAGAAATAAATTTGGTCGGATTGTCACCCACTTGCAGAACTCAGCGGAAGTCTGCTTGACAAAGGGTTCGGTGTATGGGCATGGCAGTTTGGCGGCGGTTTTCACCTATCAAGGGGCGACTGTGGCAGCGACAAAGGAGCCGCGGAAGGCCTCCGGAGGCACGCCGCGACCGGGCCTGTGGAGGAGGCTGGCGAAAACGGCCGGTGTGATTGGAATCCGACCGCTGGACGGCGCTAGCCGGAAGCGCTCAGCCGAAGCCACTGATCGACCGTCAGGGCCAGCACGCCGAACATCAGATGCGCCATTACCTTCACTGCTCCCCGCACCCGCAGGTGACTGGCGCCGAATTCGTCTTTTAGCCGCGCATTCACGCGTTCGCTCATCGTGCGTGTCTTATAGCGGTCCTGCTGTGCCCACGTCAGTTGCGGCGTGGGTTTGTCGGGAAACACTTTCGGCAGCGGGGAGGACTTCTTGGTTCCTCGCCGCGGGTGCGGCGCAATGATGGGAACGTGATTCAATTGCCTGCTGTGCTGATCAATCGCATCGGCGTCGTAGGCGGAGTCCATCAGTTCGTACAAGTGAGTGACGCGTTGCGAAGTGAGCGTCATCAGCGGGATGGCAACTTGCGAATCATGCACGCTGGCGCTGGTCAGCACGGCGCTGACAGGAAGCTGTCCGTCGGCGACGTCCAGATGAAGCTTGTAGCCGCGCCAGTATTGTTCCTGGCCCTGGCTGTTTTTCTTTCCCCCGATATCGCACTCCCGCGGCAGTTCTTTCAGCATGCGATCCAGTTTCTGATGGCGCTGGCGCTCGATGCGAGTCCCGCGCTCACTGGCTTTGGCCCGGGCGAAAGCACCACCGGACCCTTTCTTCCGGCCTGGCTTTGCGCCTCGTTTATTCGCCTTTTGGGATCTTTTCTTGGCCGCCTTCTGTTTCGCCGTTTCGGGAAAACATTCCCGCGCCGGGATGGCGGTGGAATCCCGTGCGATGTGGCCGATGAGGCGCTGCTGTTGCGTCGCCGCGATGACTTCGGCGTGCAAATGCTGCGGCAACTCGGTTGCGGCGAATTCGGCAAAGGCGCGGGAAAACTTCGATTCATGCGGCAACGCTGTAGCGCTGCGCCAGCCGCACAACTGGCGCAACGTCTGGTCCACCTGCAGGCGATCGATCAGATCGCGCGTGGTCGGAAGATTCAGCACCGCTTTCGCCGCAAACGCAATGCTCAGCGCGGCCCGGTCCTTCGCCGGTCTTCCAGTGGCCGAGCGTCGCGCCGATAGCATGCGCTCCAGCGGGATCAACGCGATCACTGCCGCCAGCAGTTCCATGTGTGGACTCAGTGGCCCCGTTACTGTTTTCAGCCGAGGGAATAATTCCTCCTGCAGCATGTGGGCGAATTGCGTAACGAGTTGGCGCGGGTTAAGCTGCATGTGGGGTTGGCTTCTCTGATGAGGCTGTTTGGCGACACCAAATTAGCGCAGTTCAGCCCCGCTTCCAAATCATTTTTGCAAACCCCTGTTTCAACGCCCCTTCTGCCTCGATTCGTTTTGCAAGAGCCTCTTCGTGATTCACCAACTGCTGGCCTTGATTGTGGGGTTTTGAAGTTGCACTGTTGCGGTTCCGGCTGGAAATGAAAAAGGCTCTTCTGTTTCGCCTGAAACTGTGGTGACTATTTCGGCGGCTGCTCGATTTCCTGAATGCCTTCTCCCGATGCGTTGAAAATTCGAATGGGCTGGGATGAATCGGCGTCCTGGGATTGTAACGTGGCAGTACGATCGCACGCGGTCCGTCATCCAGGTTGTAAATGTGGATGATTTGTGGGTGTGCATCCTCAACGTGCGTTACAAAGAAGCTAACAGGCTCCATAGGCGGAGGCGCTCCGAGAAGGCGGACAAAAGCGATGGCAAGTGCAACCGTCACTTAAAATGCTGATCGGCGGCGGAGCGTTGCTTCGTTAGGGTGCATCTCATAGGCATAACATTCGACTGGCGGTCGGGACGCTCGTTTGGAGCATCCGTTTCAATGCGCTTGTCCGAATGGCTTTGCGGAGTAAGGAGACGTATGAAGAGCACTGAATCAGATTCGATTTCTCAGCCACCCGTCGCTCGATTGCAGAGCTCAGTTTTAGCCGGGCGGCTCACAGCGATTGCGGGCGCCATCGTAGTGACTGCGGGGCTATTTCTGTGGGCAGGCGGTTGGTTCACGCCGCACGAACTGACCCCGGCGGCGATTATCAACACCTTTCAATACGTGAATGGCGCGCACCCCGGATTTCGGCGCAATCATGCCAAAGGTGTCTGTGTTACCGGATACTTCGAGAGCAATGGCCAGGGACAAGCGGTCTCCGAGGCGCAAGTATTTCTCCCCGGCCGCATCCCCATCGTTGGCCGGTTTGCTCTGGCTGGCGGAAAGCCGTACGCCGACGACACGCCGCGAACCGTCCGAAGCCTGGCAATTCTATTCAAACAGCACGACGGAGAAGAGTGGCGGACGGCCATGATCAACATCCCGGTCTTCACCGTCAACACACCGCAAGCGTTCGACGAATTCCTGGTGGCGTCCTCCCCAGATCCGGCCACGGGAAAAGAGATTCCCGACGCTATGCCCGCCTTTCTGGCGAAGCATCCTGAAACTGCCGCGGCACTGCAGGAGATTGGCAAGCACCCGTTCTCATCCGGATTCGGCGACAGCCCATACTGGGCTCTGAACGCCTTCCGTTTCGTAAATGCCCAAGGTGAGTCCACTCCGGTTCGTTGGTCTGTGACGCCGGAGCAAACGTTCGAGGCAAACAGCGCGGCAATGGGCAAGAACTATTTGTTCGATGGTCTGATCGCGCAACTTCACGCTCAACCGCTGCGTTGGCGTTTGATTCTCACCATAGGCCAGCCAGGCGATTCGACGGCGGATGCGACGAAGCTTTGGCCCCCGGACAGGAAACAGATTGACGCGGGAACGCTGACGATCGATACCGTCGAGAGCGAAGAGACCAGTCCGACGCGCGATATCAACTTCGATCCCCTGGTGCTGCCGCATGGGATCTCGCCATCGGACGACCCGCTGTTGAGCGCGCGCTCGGCGGCGTATTCGCAGTCCTTCACGCGGCGCGAAGGGGAGCACAAAGATCCCAGCGCAATTTCAACGGCGGAGGTTGGAAAGTAGCCATGTCTACTTTGAACAGTCCCATTCAATTCGCGCTGCCGTCGCGTATCCTTCACTGGCTGATGGCCGCTTGTCTTGTCGCGATGCTACTCATCGGCGTATCCATGGTGGCCTCGTTGGGTAGCTACCACACCCTTCTGGCGATCCATCGTCCGTTGGGCATTCTGATTCTGCTGTTGGCGGTCCTGCGTCTGGCCACCAGGCTGTTGACGAAGATTCCGGACTTTCCCCCGGCCATGCCGCAACAGGAACGCTTTGTTGTGAAGGTTTCCGAACGGCTGCTCTACACCCTGTTCTTCGCGCTCCCGCTGGTGGGTTGGGCGATGCTGTCAGCGGGCTACTACCCAATCGTGATGTTCGGAGCTTTGCACCTACCGGCGATTCTGCCCGCGAATCCGGGGCTCTATGCCAAATTGCGTGAGACGCATACGATCCTCGCCTATCTTTTATTCTTGGCGTTTCTTGCCCATATGGGGGCGGTATTGTTCCACACGCTGATCCTGCGGGACGGCCTTTTGAATCGCATGGTTCCGTGGTCCGTCGGCGCAGCGGAAGGCAAAGGGAGAGTGTGACTGGGACAACGGCCTCGTTTTGTCGGATCAATGAGGAAACTAGATGACAATACGCTCAGGCGAGCAGCTAAGCTCGCATCGAGAAGGCTTGCAGTGGTGCTCTTGGCGCCGTGTGCTTTTTAGGGCAACAATATAGTTGACAGCTCCAGAAGGAAGTTCGCAAGCACGTTGAAGCCGGTTCCGCGCTCTACACGGATGCGTTGAAGTCGTATGAAGGGCTGAGCGAGTTCGAGCATCAGGTAGTTGACCATGCCGTGCAGTATGTTGACGGTCGCGTCCATACGAACGGGCTGGAAAACTTTTGGAGTCTGCTGAAGCGTGGAATCAGCGGAACCTATGTGAGCGTGGCACCATTCCACTTGTTTCGTTATCTGGATGAACAGGCTTACCGCTTCAACAACCGGAAGCTAACGGATGGGGAGCGGTTCGATATGGCTGTGCGCGGGATCGTCGGCAAGCGCGTGACGTTCGATGAACTTACCGGAAATATGGAGACCAAATCCTCTTTATTATGAATGGGTTGCGTACTTCCAAAAGACAGGGGCGAGGACGCCGCCGATAGTATACAATACGGGTGAACATATATGAATCTCTATCGATACAACTCAGTCCCTGAAGAATCCGCCACAGGAGGCTCTACGCCAACCGTGTCCATTGCGGAATTCATTGACGAACTGTTGCGCGAATCATCGGAAGATAAATCCAAGCAGCGCAAGCAAGCCAGTCCCCCTAGGAAATGATCGACGACTACACTTTGTACGTCGATAACTTTAGAGGCTTCAAAAACACCTTTGTTCCCATCTCGCACATTAATTTTCTCGTCGGAGAGAATAGCTCTGGAAAAACATCGCTGCTCAGCCTGCTCAAACTCCTTTCTCAAGGGTTGCTGTACGATAATCAGTTCCAGACAGACGACATCGATCTAGGCAATTTTCAAGACATAGTAAGTGCCCACACCGATGAGCCAAATTATTTTCGTATCGGCATGCTCAGATGGGACATCACGCCTACGCATAAAATGCCGATGGCCGTATTGATTACTTACGAGAAGCATGAAGGTTTGCCTAGGGATTTATGTTTCACCTGTACGTTCGGAAAGAAAGAAGTGGTGCTTCGCCGAGTTGGCAAAGAATATCACTTCAAGATGCGCGATGAGGCGATAACCCCGGCTACCGACATCAAGGCCTTGTTTCCTAGATGGATCAGGGAACATCGCAAACCTGGGAAAGATTTCAAAAGACTAGATTTGCCATACAGGGAGGACCGCTCACTGCTTTTCCCTGTGTCAATGGTTGCTCAAAACATGGCGTGGAAGTCAGAACGACCAGCGCCGATGCTAAATCCAGAAGTCTTCCCTAGTACATTTTGGATAGCCCCAATTCGCACACGGCCCAGGCGTACGTACGATGCTACAGGGCGTACATTTTCCTCTGAGGGAACACATACGCCCTACGTGCTGCGAAAAATGCTCGATACTAAATCGCAGGCAAAACGCTTTGCGGGCATGATTCAACGTGTGGGAAGAGATAGCCACCTGTTCGACAAAGTCGTCATAAACAGGTTTGGGGCTGATGAGTCTTCCCCGTTTGAAGTTCAGATTGTGCTCGGGAAGAAATCGTTCAATATTGTAAACGTAGGATACGGAGTATCCCAATCGCTCCCTGTGATGGTCGAGATATTGTGGCGACCAAAGCATAGTTGGTTCGCTATCCAACAGCCTGAAGTGCATCTCCATCCCCGCGCGCAAGCGGCCCTCGGTGACCTGCTGTTCGCGACAGCGACCACCGAGGACAAAAGATTTTTGATAGAGACGCATAGTGACTTTATGATCGACCGTTACCGATCACATTTACGTACTACCGCACAATCCAGCGATCCGACCAGCCAAATTTTATTTTTTGAGCGAAGGAATGATTGCAACGTAGTCACTCGGCTACAGATTGGCAAGGATGGAGAACTTCCGGAAGCGCAGCCAGCCAGTTATCGAAGGTTTTTCATAAAGGAGCAGCTAGATTTACTGGGCTTGTAATCTATATGTGCCTCGTGATCGATACTTGTGTCATCGGAAAGGTGTTCGACAAGAATAACGCGCAGCATAAGAAATTTACCGCTGTTTATGCTTGGGTCACTGAAGGAACAGGAACTGTAATATACGGTGGGACTAAATTTTTTAAAGAACTGGGCCATGGAAGATATTTGGCATTGTTCACGGAGCTTAGAAAAGTACGGAGAGCCATAAACATAGATACAAGAGCCGTCGACGCCCGCGCTTCTGTAGTTAAAGCGATTGCACCCGAGAAGGAGTTTGACGATGAGCACATCGTTGCTCTCGTTGGCGTATCGAGGTGCCATCTCGTCTGTACGGATGACGTAAGGGCTATTCCTTACTTACGACGCAGGGACTTGTATCCAGAGGGAGCGACACTCCCAGTCATCTATCGAAAAGAACAGGATAGAAAACATTGCTGCGACAGACTAATCGTAGATATCTGCCCGAAGCGCGCTCCAATCACGCCGCGAGGGAAAAAACCTAAGTCTCGTCCAAGGGTGTCGATGTCATGAAGCCAGCACCAGCCCCCAATGTCCCCGGCAACACAGAAGCCGAACGCATGAGCAACGCGCTACGCCACGTGCTCACGGTCTCAAAGGCGGACCTACTCAAGAAGGAAGCCAAGGTTAAAGGGCGAACGGATAAGAAGCGGCACGCGAAAAAGCCCCACTGACCGAACTACTAGCGGACAGCGAGACGCCGACTCCGAAGAAGCGTATGAATAACACCTACCAATAGAAGCACGACTCCGAGCGAACCGAAGATGAGGCTCAGGTCCTTAATGGCCGTTATTCGAACTTCAGTGAATTCTCGCCGGTTCATCGCGACACTCAGCCATAACATCCCTAGGATCATGAACGGGTCAAATGACAGCCAGAAAAAGATCGACTGGAACAAGGTGAGCGGGGCCCGCTTTTGTATGCCGCCTTCCACGTCTCCATTATCGCAGAAGTGAGTTGGCAACTATATTGTTGCCCGTTTTAGGAGCGACGTCCACCGAACTCCTCCGCGTGAAGCGATACAAATTCTCGGACGCTCATCGGCTGCCGGCCGGTCAGCCGTTGGACGCCGTCCGCCGACCTGTCATAACGACCCGCCCGGTGCAACTCGCCCATCGTCAAGAGGTGCCCCATCAGATGGTCCGGTAGACTGTACATTTTCAGCCCCTGTTCCCACTTCTCCGGGCTAATGTCCGAGTACGTGATCTCCCGGTTCAGCGCGTCCGAGAATTCGCGGGCGACACCGTCCATGTCCTGCGACTGCGGACCAGTGAGTTCGTAGATCCGGCCCAGGTGCGGCACGGGGTCGGCCAGAACGGCAGCGACTACCTGAGCGACATCAGCCCCCGCAACCGGTGAGGTCTTGCCCCGCCCGAACGGCAGTTCTATGCGGTCCCGGTCGCGGATGCTGGAAGCGGCTAATTGGAAAAAGCTTTCCAGGAACATTGTCGGCCGGATCGTTACGACAGGCAGGCACGACCACGCGAGCGCCTGCTCGCCTAACCAGTGCTGCCGCTGTTGATGACTCGTGGTGGTGTTCCGGATGCTCATCTCCGAGACTGTCATCTGGGACATGTTGACCAACGCGTTCACTCCGGCTTCCCGTGCCACGGCCGCCATGGTCACGGTGGCTTCGAGGTACCCGGCAGACGGGGACATGCTGAAGTAGACCCGGCTGCAGCCACTGACGACGCGATAAACGTCACCCGGTTCGAGGAGGTCGCCGATCACCACTTGGGCGCCTGCGGCTCGCAGAGACGCCGCCCGTTCGTCCTCGCGCCGCACCATAGCGCGGACCGGAAACCCTCGATCGAGGAGCAGGCCGACGAGTGTGCGTCCGACCGACCCCGTTCGGCCCGCAGCCCCGGTTACCAATATCGATCCATCATTTACCATGCAGCTTACCTCCTCCCGCTGCCTGATCATATCTAAACTCCAACACTGGGAAGTCGCGGTTCGACTTCTTGCGCGTTGCGTATAGACTTTAGGAACGGTTTGGAGACACGCCGAAGGCTTGAGGTGATGCGAGACATACTTGACGTCTGTCCTGGCTTACCCAATCTCTTCCGTGGGCAACGGGATCTTACTGTGCGGGCGTCAAACCGTCAAAGCGAATAGCTCAGATAGGGATTTGACTTCGGTTGCCATAAAGTTTTGGGTAGGCGGACGGGTCCCTCTGCGATGATCCAAGGCGTGGTGGCGAGGGTGGGGCGGAGGGCCATAAACGGATGATTGCAGGAAGGAATAGAATCTTGAAGGGATGATGAAATCGCCGCGAGGTTTCGTCGACGGACGTTCGCTGGAGTTTTCTGGACAACGCGATGTCGTCTCCGGCATGTTTGAGCCGCGTTAACGACATTGGGCTGTCGATTTGACCTTCACATCAGGCCGATACGCTTAACCAGCGCGCGAAACCCCGGGTCGTTGCGCATTTCCACGAAATTGGGAATGACCGCCAGGGTCAGTACCCCGAGTTCATGCAGGTCCGCCGATCTTTCAAGCGACTTCAACGTATGGGCATGATCTCCGAGAGACGCCCACGCCAAGGCGAACCAAAACCGATATACATTTCGGTTTCCCTCGTATTCGGTCTCAAGCAGCTGGATCCTGTGGAGGCCTTCCTCACGGCGTCCCGACCGGCCGAGCGCCATCACTTCGAACATCCGCGCAGCCGGGTATACGGCTTCGAGCCGATGCAAATTCGCGAGCGCCCGTTCCGTCTGCCCATCCTGAATGTAGGAGAGGTTCAGCAGGAGTTGAAGCATGATCTGGTCGGGATACAGCTCGATTGCCTTGGTCGAAACCATGATGGCATCGGGGATCCGGCCTTCCATATAGCGGACCTGGATGACGTCCATCAACGTCCCGTCGTTCACGGGATCGAGGGAACTCGCCACCCCTATGTGTTGGTCGGCCTCGCTAAACCGGCCGCGAAAGGCTGACAGCATGGCGTACGTGGATTCCGCGCCGATATATTCGTTGCGTAAGGCCAATTTTAATTCGCTTTCCGCCCCCGGCCAGTCCCAATCAATACATCTCCATGGCCCCCAGGTTCGCGTGAGCGATGGAAAGATTCGGATCAATTTCGAGCGACTTGTGATAAAACTCCTTGGCCTCGGAAAGTTCCTCCGGAGTCGAGCTAAGACCGCGCGCGGCGGCCGCGCTTTGGCGCGTCCCGCCCAGAAGTGCCCAGGCGTAAGCGTAATCAGGATCAATCTGGATCACCCGCCGAAGGTCCTGCTCTGCCTTGGCGATTGATTCGGGGGTCGCTTTCTCTATTTCGAAGAACGCGCGCATCGCGAGTTCATGCGCTTCGGCGGTGGGGATGTGCCGGGGCCCGGCTGGTTGACCGGAATACACTTGGAGGGAACGTGCGACAGCCGCCGCCAATTCCGACTGCAGAGAAGAAAGGTCCTTCGCCGGCCGGTCGTAGGTTTGGAACCAGACACGAATCCCGTCCGACGTACGTTCCAGATGTGCGCTGATCCGGACCTCGATCTTCGGAACGCTCCACGCTTCCTTCGAGCACATAGGATACGTTGAGTCGCCTGCCCACGTTGCCAACGTCGGCTGCCACCGCTCTTGAATGCCATGCGCGGAGGTCCGGGCGATCACCCTCAAAGAATTCAGCCGTCCCAGTTCGTCCGTGATCTCACTGGTGAAAGCAGCGGCGAGGTATTCGTTAGCTGGATCGGTGCTGAGATTCGTGAACGGCAGGACGGCGATTGAGGGAGGGCTGCCGGTGGAGCTCTTCTTGAAGAACCGCCAAGCCGCGACGGCGCTGACGGCAAGAAGGAGCACTGCCGCCAACGCTATCCATAGATAACGCTTTGGTGTGCGCGCGTCCCCTGGGGCATCCGCTAAAGGGGCATCCTCTAAAGAAGCATCGGGGTCAGCGATGTTGGGCTCGACTGTCTCACCGGCTACGCGATGAAAAACCGGAACGTAGGTGCCGACCGGCAGTTGAATCCGCACTTCGGGCGATGCGGTTTCGTAGTAGCGGGCCAGCCGCTTCCGGAGCCTGGCAGCCTCCTGCCTCACGACGGGATCGATGCGCGGGTTCCACGAGGGTTCCCGTCCGAATATCTCGATTCCGAGAAGACTTTCCTTGAGCAGATTCTGTTGACCGCGGAGCGAGGCTTCCACCACGTGGCGAAGGAAGCGGCTGGGCCGTTCGACTTTCGCAAAAGAGTCACTGGCGAGGATCAGATCCAGAGCCGCAGCCACCTCGGCGGCGCTTGCCCCGGGCAGGTGGGGCTCGGATGAGGGCGGGTTCGTCCGGCCGGCGGCGTCGACTGACATTTTTGAAGTTCATCCAGTATAACTATGTTCGAGTCGCCATTCCAGGATTAAAACAGTTAGGTATCAAGCTTTTACGGACCCTGTGCTACCTATGGCGCTACCGCTTGCTACTGCCAACCTTGGGCCGCTTCCGCGTACTCTGATCGGGACCTGGAGATCGTAAATCGGAGGATCCTTCCCAGGCACTCCGGGGCTCGTGAAACTCGAAATATTTTCTTACTCAACTTAAAGGACAAGCGGAATGAACAACTTTGGAAAGCTGGCCGGCACTGCTCTTATGGGAGCGTTGGGGCTGGTGCCTTTGCAAGCCGGGACAATCACTCAATTCGGAGAATCCGTACAGATCTTTAACACCCCCTCGCCGGCGATACCGGGAGGAGGCAACGTGTTAGTGCAGTACGGAAATATCGCGGGGAACTTTGCCCCCGCGCCCGGGATAACTGTCACCTCCAATGACTCGAACGCGGTCCTCAATTATTCGCCCAACCCTTCGCTCCAATTTGGCGGCCTCACCAGTGGCACGCTTGACCTTTCCTCTCAGTCAGGGGTGGCGGACGTCAGCGCGAGCCTGGGGACGGGCGCCACACACTTATATTCATCCACAGCCTTTGGGAACGCACCCACGGAGTCGTCGACCATCACTAACATTGGGATGATTGACGGGCTGACATTTTTTGTCCCAGGGGGCGGGTCAGCGAACGTCACTATGACTTATGTGTACGATGGCAATCTTGGCGCCACCGACCCGAGTGAGCCCAGTTACTCCTCAGAGATCAAGTACTTTATCGGCTCGGCGGACATGGATTGGACTGGCGCCTCGAACATCAACGGCACGCAGGTGGGTACCGCCGAAACCTCAGGCTTTAATACGTTCATATATACGAACAACACTGCATCCGGATTCCAATTCCAGGGAACCTTTACGGTCACGAATGGGGAGTCGCTACAGCTTTTCTATACACAAGAAATGAACTGCAATACCGGCCAAGTCTGCGATTTCTCGAACACGGGTCAGATGGGGCTCGTCCTGCCGACGGGAGTGAGCTTTACTTCCGATTCTGGCGTATTCCTGACGCAAAGCGAGGGTTCGGCGGCGCCGGAACCCGGTTCACTGCTACTCATGGGTCTGGGGATCGCGGCGATGGGCTGCTTCGCCCGCCACCGGTTAGCTCGTTAAAGAAGGATCTGGCGCCGCTGCCCGAACAGGAGGCCGAAGGGACGTCTCCCATGCAGGTGCTGCTGCGCATCAGGCGGAACGTCCCAATTTTTGCTCCGGAAAGAAACCCACTGGCCAAGGTGTTGTTCGCCTCCGAGCGGGGCTTCCCGTTGGCATCGGTTGCGATGGTCACCGCGTTTCTCAAGATGGTCCCCGCCGTCCGGATGTATAGAGGAACCCAACAGCCCGTTGGCGCATTGAGCGGAACTTGCAGAATGGTCTGATCCAGCCCGGAGCAACACGGCGACCGCCCGCCCGGCCTCCACAACTCGCCTCGCGAATGTCATCGCGTTCCTCCTCGCCGGCATCCAGAATCTGGCTCAGGCGGGAACGCGTCCAAAGCCTCTACTGCAACGCGAATGCGACCACCGCCCCGCCGGCGACTCCAGCCACATACTGCTTGCCGGATTTACCCGTGTAGGTCATAGGATTTGCGTTCATGTTCCCGTCCAATTTGACAGACCAAAGTTCCTTGCCCGTCTTCGAATCCAGCGCGTGAAAGTAGCTGTCATTGGTGGGAGCAAACAGCAAGCCGCCGGCGGTCACCGTGGGGCCTGAACCGCCGATGGCGCCGACATTCTGCTTGCCTTCGGGTAGTCTCTCATTAATGCCCAGAGTGACCTTCCAGGCGATGTCGCCGGTGTTGGCGTTGATGGCGTAGAGACGTCCCCAGGGTGGGCGCTGACAGGGCATCCCTGCCGCGGAGAATCCGCTGTAGGGGCCGGGGCCGTTGAAAGAACCGCGATCCATCGGAAGCGGAGAACCGTCCGTGAGAGCGCCGTAGTTACCGCCGGGCGACCTTCTTTTCGATCCAGCCGGTAAGAGCGGAGTCATACGTGCCGACGTAGACGTAACCGGTGGTCGGGTCGGCGGCCGTACCGCCCCAGTTGGGGCTGCCGACGCCAGGGAACTGCACGTAACTCTTAGGCGGCGTGCCCGCTTCGTGGAATCCGAACGGCGTGAAAGGGCCCTGGTTGACGAAGCCGCCTGCTTTGTCCCAAAGTTCTTCGCAGGCCTTCACGTGTTCCGGCGTAGTGTCCGATTCGCGAACGAAATCCTCGGCCTTGTTAAAGCTCATGCGCACCAATGGCGGAGGTTTTAGAGGGAACGGCTGCGTAGGCGAATACCATTCGCCCGGAACGTCGCCTTTCGGCACCGAGCGTTCTTCCACACCATAGATAGGCTCGCCGGTCTCGCGGTTCAGGATGAACATCAGCGCGGTCTTATTGATCACTGCCAGCGCAGGAATCGTCTTGCCGTTCTTCTTCACGTCAAACAGGCTCGGCGCGGCAGGCAGGTCGGCGTCCCACAGATCGTGATGGATGAGTTGGAAGTGCCACACGTATTTGCCCGTGGTGGCATTCACGGCGACGATGGAATTCCCGTAGAGATTGTTACCGGGGCGATCGCCGCCGTAATAGTTGCCGGCGGCCGAGCCAACGGGCATGAAGATGAGGTCACGCTCTTCGTCGACGCTGAAGTACCAGCCCCATACGTTCAGACCGGCTCGCTGGTGCTTCCACGAATCGTTCAACCATGCTCCCTCAAAGTTTTTGTCACCCGGCTGAACCATCGTTTTGAAGCGCCACAATTCGGCACCCGTCCGGGCATCATAGACTTTGGTATCACCGGCGGGGCCGTCGGTGCGCTCGCCGTTATTGTTGCCCATGATGATCAGGTTCTTATAGACATAAGGCGCGCCGCCCCAGGTGATTTCGATGTCGACAACGCCCTCTTTGCCGAAACCTGGATCGGTATTGCCCGTAGCCGCGTTGAGAGCGAACATGTTCGTCCCGACGGTGTAGAGCACTCGCGCAGGGTTGGAGCCATCGCCCGGCCAGTAGCCGATGCCTCGCGTCGCGACGCTGCCGCCGGTGGTCTGGTGGGTCCAGATTTCCTTGCCGGTGTCGGCATCCAGCGCCACCACTTGTCTGCCGGCTGGGACGTACATAATTCCGTTCACAACGATGGGAGTCGACTCAGCCACCACGGCGGGTCGGGCTGGTCCTTTGCCTTTGCCCTTACCTCCTCCTTCTGTATTCTCCTCAGGGACCGCCGCGGCTGGTCCGGTGGGGCGATAGCTCCAGGTCTGCTTTATTTTGCTGACGTTTGCGGTGGTGATCTGTTTTAGGGGAGAGTAGCGCGAACTGGTGAGGTCGCGGCTATACATTGGCCAGTCACCGGCGGGGATCGCCGTCGACTTAACTTTCGCTGCGGGCGTTTGAGCGGGTCCAACCTGGGCGAGAAATGCCGCCATCAGGGCGGCGCTAGCCAGCATCGTTATAAGAGTCCTGTACATCCATGCCTTCCTGTGAGAGCGTATAATTTCGATCGAGTATAGCAACCTCTACGCTACTGCATGAACGCGGTCGCACTCAAGAAAGCTGCGAAGACCTGTGAATTGTTCCCCCCAGCAAGTAGCAGAACTCCGTTGATCCTGGACTGGAAGCCTTCCAGATGAGGGTTTGGAAAGCTCACGTTTTAGCGCACCGCCCCTTGCGATGGAAGCTTGCGTCATATGCATCCATCACAGTCGCGCCTTCTGAGGGCTCCTAAAGGGCTTGCATTTCTCCGAGTGGAGTTTTTCCAAACACGCTTCTATTCCTCAACAAAGTCGGGATCGGCGGTGGGTAGTTTGTCGGAATCCCTGGCGCACCACACGTAGAGTGTTGGGAGCAGGAAGATGCTCATTAACAGGGCTGCCATCAATCCTCCTACAATCACGATGGCGAAGGGACGCTGCGAGTCTGAGCCGATGTCGTGCGAAGTGGCGGCTGGCAGCAATCCTAGTGTGGCGACGAGCATGGTCATCATGATGGGCCGCAGACGAAGGATTGCTCCATTCCGGGCGGCGTCAAGAATCGTGTGTCCTCGTGCACGAAGCTGGTTGATGTACTCGACCATGATGACGCCGGTTTGAACGGAGACTCCAAATAGGGCCAGGAAACCGATGCCGGACGAGACGCTGAAGTTGGTGCCCGTCAGATAGAGTGCGATGACTCCCCCGATGGGCGCCACCGCCACATTGGCGAAGATAAGGCCTGCCCATTTCATGGATCCGAACATCGAATACAGAATCAAGAAAATCAACAGAAGCGTCAATGGGATGATGATCGACAGTCGGCGTTGGGCGCGTTGTTGGCTTTCGTATTCGCCGGCCCAATCGATGTGGTAGCCAGGGGGCAGCCCCACTCGTTGTCCCACCGCTTTGATCGCCTCCTCCACTGCGCCGCCAAGGTCCCGCCCACGAACACTGTATTTTATGGCGATGTAGCGCTGATTGCGCTCACGATAGATTTCGGAGGCTCCATCGGTCGTGTCGATCTGGCAGAGTTGTGCAAGAGAGACTCGCTCTCCGGATGGGGCAAGCAAGCGTATATCTTCAATTGCTTCCTTCGTGCTGCGGTAATTAGGCAGGTAGCGCATTACCAGGTCGTAACGCTGCTCGCCTTGCAATACCTGCGTTATCGCATTGCCGCCCACGGCGGTTTGAATCGCATCCTGAACGTCGGTGACGTTGATCTGATATCTGGCGGCGGCCGGACGATCCACAGTGAAATTGAGAGTGGGCTGCCCTAGAACTCGGAACAACCCCAGGTCCTGAATGCCGGGGATGGTGCGCATGACCGCTACGATCTGATCCCCCTTCTGTTCCAGGGTCTTCAGATCGTCGCCATACATCTTAATGGCGAGCTCGCCCTTGACGCCGCTGACGGCTTCCTCCATGTTGTCTGAGATGGGCTGCGAGAAATTCCAAATGACTCCAGGGAGTTTTGAAAGCTCGCGGTTCATGGCCGCGATGAGTTCGTCTTTGTCCTGCTGGAATATCGGACGCCACTGTTCCTTAGGTTTGAGGTCGACGAAATATTCAGTATTAAAGAATCCGGTAGTATCGGTTCCGTCATCGGGACGACCCACTTGGCTGGTGGTGACGGTCACCTCAGGAAAGGTCGCCAGTGCGATGCGAGCCTGATTCGACAGCCGGACCCCTTCGCGCGGTCCAGTGCTGGGAGCAAGCGTGCCCCGGACCCAGATGGCGCCTTCATCCAAGTGGGGGAGAAACTCAGAGCCAATCGTGCCGCTAAGCACGTACGCGCCCGCCAGCGCCAGGGCCGCTGCGCCCACGGTCACCCAATGGCAGTGAATAGCGGCCCCTAGCAATTTTGTGTACGCCTTGGTGAGCCATGTCATCAACGGGTTGTGCCATTCCTTTGCACCTTTGGGGAACAAGAAGCTCGCCAAGACGGGCGCCAGAATCATGGAGAAGAGCAACGCGCCCAGCAATGCGAACGCGACAGTCCAGGCCATGGGCTTGAAGAGGCGACCTTCCACTCGTTGCAAAGTGAAGATGGGAAGGTAGGCGGTGACGATGATCCCGATCGCGTAAAAGACGGGACGCTGGACTTCATGAGCGGCTTCAAAGATCTTCTGCTTCGGCGTCTTGGTCTGATCGTTTGCGCGGCCCAGGTGACGGACAATGTTTTCCACCATCACTACGGCTCCGTCTACCACCATGCCAAAATCCAGAGCGCCCAAGGACAGCAAATTCGCGGGAATTTTGCTGAGGTCCAGGCAGATGGAAGCGAATAATAAGGCGAATGGAATGGTAAGGGCGACGATGAATGCGCCACGAACATTGCCCAGAAAAACAAAAAGAATGATCGCCACCAGGATGATGCCTTCGGCAAGATTGTGCTCCACGGTGTGGGTGGTGAAATGGACCAGATCGCTGCGGTCCAGGAAAGGAACCACACTCACTCCGTGCGGGAGGATCTCTTCATTCAGTTCCTTCACTTTGGCGTGGATGGCGTCCAACGTGGCGTCTGAGTTGGCGCCCTTGCGCAACAAGACGATTCCGGAAACAACATCGTCGTTGTCGACGATCTTGCCGTCCATGCGGTGAATCGCCTTGGCGAATTGGCCCAACCGGGTTTTGGGTCCCTGCTGGATGGTGGCGATGTCCGCCATGCGCAACGGTGTCCCGTTCTTGCTGAGCAAAACCGTATTTTCGATATCATGCACCGTTTTCACCTGACCCGCGGTTCGCACGGCGATTTGCTGTAGACCCACCTCAATAAAACTGCCGCCACCATTGGCGTTGTTGTTGGCGAGTTGTTGCTCCACCTGACTCAGGCTTAACCCATACGCGATCATTTTGGTGGGATCCACGCTAACCTGATACTCGCGCGTGGGGCCGCCAAAGCTGGCGACATCGACCACGTTGGGGACGGACTTGAACTCCTTCTCAATCGTCCAGTCTTCCAGCGCCTTCAGCTCCATGGCGTCATAAAGGGGATTGGTGCTGTGCAGCGTGAAGAAAAAGATCTGTCCCACCGGGCTCCAATCTGAACCCATTTGAGGCTGGACACCAGGAGGCAAGGTAACTTGTGACATCCGCTCCAATACCTTTTCCCGGTTCCAATCGTTTTCGGACTGGTCATCGAAGATCAGCGAGAGGCTTGAGAGTCCAAGCAGCGACGAGGATCGCAAGTGCTCCAGGTGCGGAATTCCGTTCATCGCGATTTCGAGAGGTATGGTTACTTGCTGTTCGATCTGCTCGGCGGAGATGCCGGGCCATTGGGTGATGACCTGAACATAGTTGTTCGCTACATCGGGATAAGCTTCCACAGGAAGGCTCTTAAAGGAAATCACACCCCAGATGAAAAGCAGGAGAGCGATGGCCAATACGAGGAAACGGTTATTGAGGGCGAAATCGACTAAGCCGCGAATCACTACGTACACGACTCTAATCCGTCACATGGGAAGAAGCCAGAGATCTTGTTTCTGAACGGGCGATCTTCCGATTAGTGGAAAGAGTTTATAAAAGATCGCGATATTCTTCGAGCGCGACGCGGACAAGTTGGCTGCGGGTGCGCACACCGGTCCTGGCGAACAATTGCTGGAGCGTGTTCTTGACCGCGCTTTCGGAGATGGTCATTTGAGCAGCGATTTCTTTGTTTGCCAAACCTTGAACTACGAAGCGAAGCACTTCTATTTCGCGATTGTTCGGCGAGAATCGCTCGTGATTCGATCCGGAAGCCGCGGAAGAACCATTGGCGAGAGGCTCCTGGTTGACCTCGGCAATGATCGCCGCGAGCTTGGGGCTCTGGCCTTCCTTATAGGTGGAGAACCAGACATCGGCCAGGAAGTTTTCCCCGTTGTCGCGATGTCCATTGCATTGCATGGAAGCGCGAAACTGCGGCCCTTCTTCGCGCCTCAGGGCAAAATGCAATTCGGGCAGGAATGCGGCAATGGGATGGCCAATCAGGTGCCCGTCGCGGGGGGCGATCAGCTCAGTGGCGGCGCGATTGGCGACTTCGATGAACCCTCGCTCATTGACGGTGATGATCGCGGCGGGGCTTGTTTCGACCAGAACGCGTAATCGTTCGTCGGAATCCAGTGTCAATTGCCGATTCCGAACCGACTCCGCGACAAACAATCCACAGCCGACCAATGCCAAGCTTTCAAAGGACAATCGTACGAACTGCCCCGAAGGGTCGAGCGAACTGAACACTTCACTGAGTACGGCACAGGCGATACTCAGTAGAACAATCGCCCACCGAGGTAGGAATCCTCCGGCGAGCATGATTGGAAACAGGTAAAGAAAGCCCAGGGAGAAATAGGGCTTTGTACGCCAGTCGATCAGGGCCAAGACCAGGATGATTGCGCCGATAACAATAAGGACCGGCGTACGGTTCCTTCGATCCCATAGCTTCTCGATCCTGACCATGCAAGTAAGTTGCTGCCATTATCCCATCGCCATGTCATTTAGAGCCCCTTCAAACGACTAACTGGCGGGAATCGTATGGTTTCCTTTGATTAATCGAAAGATTACGAACATCGGCGTGTTTGTGCGATGCTACTTTGTTGACTATCGCTCCAATGCTCAGTGTCGACGCAGTCGTTTTCGATATGGATGGACTCATGCTCGATACAGAGCATCTGTACAAGAGCGCGTGGCAGAGGGCGGCGTCATCTCTTGGGTTCCTGTTGGATGACTCCTTCTATTTCACTCTTGTCGGACGGACCAACGAGGCGGGCGAGGCTGCGCTGGCAGAACGCTTCGCCCCTGACTTCCCTCTAGCCGCCTTTCGTCAGAGGTGGGAGGAACTGTGGCGGGCGGAGGTGGAGGCGGAGGGCATTCCTCGAAAACCCGGCCTCACCGAATTGTTGGATTATCTGAGCGAACGGAAGATGCCGGTCGCGGTAGCCACTTCGAGCGACCGCCAATATGCAAGCTTCAGCATGAAAGCTGCTGGGCTAGCTTTGGCGAGCTTCGCGCAGGTGGTGACGGGCGAGCAAGTTGCAAACGGAAAGCCGGCGCCCGATATTTACATCGAGGCTGCGCGCCGTCTTGGTATCCCTCCTGCGCGCTGTCTTGCTTTGGAAGATTCCGATGCCGGAATTTTGTCTGCGAGCGCGGCGGGGATGATCGCCGTGATGGTGCCTGATTTGAAACCTCCATCGCAGGCGGCCAGGCAGGCGGCGTTTAGGGTCCTCACATCACTTGGCGAGGTAGCCGATCTGCTCGGCTTAGGGCTGTACCAATAGCGTTGTGGCATTGGTCGTGACACCCGCTTGGGTAATCACCACGGGCAGTTTGCCTGCTTTCGCGGTCGGCGGTACGGTCAGATTGATTTGGTAGAGTCCCACTCCTCCCGGTGTCAAACCCGTGAAAACGGTCTGCGCAGTCTGGCCATCGATGGTGACCTGGGCACTGTTACTGACTACCGCCAGAGGATCTGCCGGAGAGGCTGCGCCGGAAGGTACGGTTACGCTGGTGGCTCCCATTCCGACGAGATAAATCGTGAGCGTCTCGCCGGGTTTTGCAGGACTGGTTGAGCTGACCAGCGAATAGTCGGAATGTTGCGCCACTAAAGATCCGTCGGGGAATGCCACCACGCCGGGAGCGACCGGCACAAGGTCCATGGGTTGCGGCAGAGTGTAGCCGCCATTTGAGGAGATGAGAGCCTGATACTCGGCTGGGGCTGCTAATTCGCTTGGCACCTGGATGGTTAGCTGATTTGGGCTGACGTAGTAAATAGGAGCACTGAGGCCACCCATCAGAACTTGTACGCCGTTGAAGCTGGTCGGCAACGGAACATTGGCGGGTGAGGCGCCGGCCGCGGCCAGATTTGTTCCGTACGCCTGCGTGACTGTGCCGGGAGCGAGCGGCGCGCCGATTTGCGGGTTCAGGTTGTGAAGCAGGCCGTTGATTACCAACGATGGCGCGGGGGTTGCGTTCGGATTCACGTTTCCGCTGAATTGAAAGGTTGCGGCGGGCAGGGTCGAACTTGCGGCAGTCAGTGTGATCGCGATCGGCGAGGCTGTGGATCCTGGCTGCCATGTTGCAGAATAAAGTCCGGAAGTTCCATCACCGAGGAGCGTGAGCGGCGGGTCGCCATTGGAGAAGCTCGCTACCACGGTTCCGTTGAGGACCGTCGATCCGCAGTCGTCGTTCAGTTGCATGCCCAGCGAGGCGGGCCAGCCGGCGGGGATGGAGAAATTGTCGGCCATTCCTATTTGCGTCAGCGCGAGCTGCGTCGGCGTGCAACTGCCGGCATGAGATACCAGACGAACTAAGGGAACATCTGCGGGTGATTCGGTAGCCGATACCGTCGGCAGGGTAGTTCCCGCAGGCGCGATGACTACGGTCACGTTGACGACGCGTAGCTCGGTTCCGATTGCGAAGTCTAACTCTCCGCGATAGATGCCCGCCTTAAGGCCGCTCGCGATGGAAACGCCAAATTGGGCTAGCGATGCGCTGCTTGCGGATGCGCTGGAGGGCGTGAGGGAGAGCCATGTTCCGCCATCGCTGGTGGAGGCGGCAGCAAGCACGTTGACGGGCGATTGGGAACTCACACCCACACTGATTGTCTGAACCGCCGGTTGCGGCCCCTGCGCTACCGCGGCGAAAAACAATCCGCCGGAAATCGGATCAGGAGCTACGGGAGTGCTCCCAGGCTCGACGTCCAAAACGACGACAACAAACTGTGGAGTGCTGGGTGAGGCGCTGTCTGTGATTTGGATCAAGCCGTAATAGCCCTTCGTCTCTTTTGACGCCGCTCCCGCGGTGATGACGGTCAAGGGGATGGCTCCGGGTTGCGTGGGCGTCGCGGTTCCCGAGGTTGCGCCGAGAGATAAGAAATCGCTGCCGGCCAGGAGGGTAGCTTTCCAATTGATCGTGGTCCCGGGGTCACCCAGGTTCAGAACGCGAATCGTCTTCTTAACAGACGTGCCGTTTCCCTGACGGACAAGGAAGCGATATCCAGTCTGATCAACTGCGAGAAACGGTCCCGCTGGTGGGACGAAGTAAGAAACGGGCACGGCTGCTGAGGACGGGCCGGTGAGCAGGGTGGTCGCGCCAAGGCTGACGCTGCTGCGATACGCGCCAGGGCTAGTGGGCTTCACAGTTACGTGAATCAGAGTAGGGGTCTGCGGGGCGGAAAGCTTTACGCTCGAAATAATGTTGCTGCCGGGCGCACCAGCGCCAATTCCGATTGGTCCACCGCCGCCTGAGTTCCTCACCAGAATCGTTTGTTCGAGATTGGCTTTGTTGAATCGCAAGGATGTTGGGGACACGGACAGTTGTTGGGGGGCGGTGGTCAGGATCAGGGTGACTGGAATATCGGAGGTCGTCGTGGCGCCCGCGAAGGCGACCCGGATACGCGCGTTATACGATCCTGCCGAGGTGGGAGCTTTGGTCAGGTCCACGGAGACTGCAATTCTGCCGGGCGTGGATTGGCTTTGCGGCGGTCCAGCGAGGAGCCATGGCGGGGCTGCGCTTCCCTGTGTGGCGCTGTCGACGGTGAAGGTAAAGGTCGGCGAGCCTGACGTCGCGATTACGGTGAGCACCTTCGACGGCGGATTTTCGCCGCCGATCAAGCCACTAAATGTGAGCGCCGAAGGCGTGACCTGCCCGCTGCCCGGCTGCGATACCACCAGTGTGACTGTTTCGACGTCACTGGCAACAGAGTTTTCAAATCCCATAAGCGCGTCGACGTGGACAGGGAAATGGTAAGTCCCTGTCACGGTGGGAGTGCCGGTCAAGATGCCGGTGGGGTCGTCGATGGTGAAGCCTGGAGGCGCAGCGCTGTTGTCGATGTCCCAGGAAAGCGGCAGCGTCGTGCCGGTAGCCTGGAACGTGAGCGTATAGCGAACACCCACCGTCGCGGGCGGAAGATTGGGAGGAGTCACGATCTTTACGGTGGCTTGCGCCTCTAGATTCGGCCCGGCCGTTGAGGCGAGCAAAGTCCATAACAGGCCGGTAAAAATGCGACGAACGTTCATTGATCCTCCGATTCGCGGGTGTGCCCGCTACGAGGTACGTCGTTTCAGGGCGCTATTTGTGACACGTTGTTCGGAGAAAGTTTCGAGGTCAGCGCCAGTCGCCCGCGGCTACGAAGCTCGCCCAGTGAAATGGGTGAGTGCTGGCTCCGGCGGCTCTTCGTCGCGCCAGGTCCTGACGATTTGCGCGAGCGACTGCCTCAATCGTGCTCAAGTGGAGCGAGAAGCGAGCGGCGTAGAGGGAGGACATCCACTGGCTGGTGTCGTCATCCTGGACTGCCCATAGGCTCGCGATTTGGGTACGCGCACCGGCCACCTCAAAGGCGCGCCGCAGGCCTAGAACTCCCTCGCCATCTAGAAGCTTGCCTGTGCCCGTGTCACAGCCTGACAGAACCACCCATTCGGTGCCTTCGAGGTCGAGCGACGCCGCTTCTTCGGCTGTGAGGATGCCGTCTTCTTCCCCTGATTTTACGGCGGTGCCACCATTGGCGCCGGCTAATGCGAGGCCGGAGTGAAGCAGGGCGGTGTCGTAGCCGGAGCCGGCCGGTGAGCAACTGTGGTCAAGAAAAAATCCGTGTGTTGCGAAATGTACTACCTGTTGACCGTGGACTTTATCTTTAATATTCGCTTCGCCTGCGGCTGAACCGCTGAGCACTTCCACTTGCCATCCTTGCGTTCGCGCGAAACTCGCGGCACGGCGGGCTTCCTCTCCGGACGAGGGGAGAGGTTCAAAGTGGAGTGAAAGGGCACCCGAGCAAGCCGGAGTCGCGCCCCGGAATGCAGTTGAGAGTTGGACCGGCAGCGCTTTGGGCACTTCATCAAAGGCCGGATCGCCAACTGCGAGCATGGATCGCTTGGGGGAATCCGATGGAGGCAGCAGCACCTCGCGCTCCGCATTGAGCAGATGCAGCAGGGGACCCTTCTCCGCGAGATAGCCACCGCCGGGGGAAGGCAGCGCGTCGAAGTTGATTTCCTGAAGGCGGCCATCGGGCACGATAAAGATCTGCTTTTCAGCGCTGAGGGAGGAGGCGATCGGATCCCATACGGCTTTGCGTAACGCTGTTGCGGCGAGATTATAGCTTCGCTCATTTCCGATGCGGTTGCGTCCGAAGGATTCCTTCTCACGGTCGATCTCCTTGCGCCACGCAGTAATGAGGAGGTCTATGTTGTGCGCACTGCCCAGGTCGAATGCTGTCACGGCGCGGCCGTTGCTGACGAAGACGTAGTAGCGATCCTTCTTAACGTAGGCGACCAGCGCGGTTCGCGTGAGGTAAAGCCGGGAGCACTTCGTCGAGGCCGGCGCGCTCGCGCACGAGATCGGCCTTGAATTCGCTGTTCTTGGATGCGAGCTCTTCCTCAAGGTGTTCCTCTGTGGCTCGGGCCGCTTGCATTTCCTTTGCCAACGATTTGTCTGATGACACCTCACGCAGAGCAAGCGAGGCGAGCTGTGCACGGGCCGCGGCCAACTGTTGCCAGCCGAGTGCACCTTCCTGTGACGAGGTACTCCGCCACGAGGCGGAGCGCGCCGCGGTTTCGTCCAGGATCATATTGCGGCCTAGCACGATGCGATTCCATATGCGGCGGTAGTCGGGCTCGGTGCGCATCAAGGTGAGAGCGAGCTCGACTCCGCCTTCCGCCTGAGCAGTGTAGCCGAGAGCAAGACGCTCCACCGAGGCCCGGGCTACCAGACGAAGCGATTCTTCGCGAAGGCGGGCGCTTTCCAGAGCGGCGTCGATTGCTTCTTCGCGGCGGTCCGCATCGGCTAGGGCTTGAGCTTCGCGGAGCACGGTATTTGGCAGGCCCTGGCTGGTCGGGCCGCCGAACGCAGATCGAAGGGCTACGGCTTGCTTCTGCAATTCCACAGCCTTTTCGAATTGTCCCTGTCTACTCGCGATGTTGCCGAGATCGCTCACGGCCTCGCTTTCCAGCAGAGTGCCTTTCAAGAGCGGAATTGCGTGTTCCAAATGAGTCTTGGCCAAATCGTACTGGCCGAGATCCGCCAATGCGCCGCTGAGAGATCGCTCGGCGGATCCGGCGACTTCGGATTGGGCACCTGCGCTTTCGATGGTTCTTGCCAGAGCTTCTTCGGCGAGCTTTTTGGCTTCTTCCGGCTTCTTCATTTCGCGAGCCAGTTCGACGCGGGAGCGCAGCGTTTGAACCGTCTTCCAATTGGTCTGCCCTAACGCCTTTTCATGAATTCGTAGAGCTCGGGCGGATTCGGCATCGGCCTGCGCGTAGTCATTGAGCCAGCGATGCAGACCGCTCATGCTGTAAAGCACGCTTCCAACCATGTCGCTGTCCGGCCCGAGGCGCTTTTCTTGAATCGCCAGCCCGCGTTGATACATGCGTAATGCGGCGGGGTAGTCGCCAGTCTCCGCCTTCAGGATTCCCAAATTGTTCAGGAGCGTGGCGGTGGAGCTGTGTTCCGGGCCAAAACGAAGAACGGAAATTTCGAGCGCCTTATTGAACGCGTAGTCGGCGGCGGAGTAGTTGCCAAGCTGCTTCGAGCATAGAGCGTAGTTGTTGAGCGCTGGAACGAGGCTCTTGTGATCGGGAGGTAGCGAGTGTTCGAGAACCCGGAGTCCTTTGTCAAGAAACACGCTGGCCTCCGGATAGCGGCTTAGATGATACTCCACCGTCCCGATGTAGACCAAGGTTCTCCCCACCAGCGGACAATCCGGACCGAGCACAGCAGTGAAGCGGTCGAGCGCGGTGTCCAGCTCTTTACGGCTGTCGGCGGGGGAGATTTCGATCAGGGTTTGGCCCAGGTCGAGGCGGGCACGCGTGGCCAAGAAGCTCTGATCTCCTTCCGCGGCCTTGGCGATCTCGAGTTCGAGCCGCGCCTGCAGTGAAGCGTCCTTGTAGCGGCCGGCGGAGTCATAGGCCTGGGCGAGGCCGGCTGCGGTTAGGGCTCGCTCGAAGGGGGGCGCGTTCAACTGCTCTTCCAGTTGCGCGACCTGTTCGAATATCCGGATTGAGGGAGCGAAGTTTCCCTTGACGGATTCCAGTTCGGCACGCATGCGGAGATTGCGCGTGAGCGGGAGGCTTGGGGCGGGGGCAAGGGTCTGCTCGATCGCGGCACTCCGGGTCAGGAGGGCGTCTATGGAATCCAAGCTGTCGCCCATGGAGATCTTCGCGGCGGCCAGCAGTTCCAGGGCCTCTGCTGCGTGAAGCGAAGAAGGTTGTGATTGGTTTGTCTCTGCCGACAGCGCCTCGGCCAAGGTCTGGCTCTTGACGTACTCCATCTTCAGGCGCGCGTCAATGATTCGGGCCGCCTGCTGGTCGAAGCCAGGGTTTTGAGCGGACAGGAAGATGGCGCCGGCGGCCATCGCGGACGTCAAGCGAGATACCGCAGGCATTTGTTATTTTTCTAATTTTCGCATTAAGTCCTTGGCTTGGGGGGCCAGGTCGCCGCCTCCCGACACAATGGCGTTCAAAGGGATTCGCGCTTCCGCGACATCGTTTACCTGCAGCAGCGATTTTGCGATGGCCCACTGCGCTTCCTCATGAAAGGAACTGTCCGGATCTTCCAAGACGCGATTCATTTCCGCGATCGAGGAGCCTCCATGTTTGAGGAGAAGCTCACTCGCTCCGAGGAAGAAATGCGCCGGAGTGTAGGTAGGGTAGGCGGCGGTTACGGTCCGGAGTTTTTGAGCCGCAGTTGAATAGTCGGCCTGCAGATAGCTTTGCATCGCTGCTGTGAACGCCGCCCGGGCAGGCGAGTCCTGTCCTCGCAACGCGGTTGGCTGGTAGCTGGGAGGATCGTAACGGGCGAGCTCGGTCAGGTCGGCTTTTGGCGCGAGCTGTGCGGTTATGACTTGCCGGGCGATTTGAGCCGGCTCGGTGGTTCGACGTCGCATGAACCAGATCCCAACGGCGGCGACGAAAATTCCAGCGGCAATCGCGATCCATCGGAAGAGATTTGGACGCGGCATCGCCACGCGGCGAGCGGGAATTTGTGCCAAGGCCGAACGAGCTGCCTGTGTTGCCTCCAGTAATTCCAAGCATTCACCACACGCGAAGTAGTGCAGTTCGAAGGCTTCGGCTTCGGCTTCGCTGAGGGCCCCTGGCCGAAGATAGCGCTCGATGATGTCGCCCTGCTCGACGCTGGAGCAATGCATGTGTTTGGCCTATTCTTACTCAAGTAGGTCGCACAAGAAAGCATTTTGTGACGTCGATCATGCGCGGGATCGGAGCCGGTCGGCTATCTTTCTCAGCGCACGTGACTTGCGCTGGCGCACGGCTACTTCGGTAAGGTTCAGCTTGTCAGCAATTTCGCTGGCGGGCAAGCCTTCCACTAACATCATTCTTAAAACGGACTGCTCGGCGGACGCCAATTGCTGAATTGCTGCGGCGGCTTCTTTATGGCGGGTTTCCTCGGAAGGGAACTCAAAACGGGGCGTCGGAGGGTCGAATCCCTCGGGCCATGGCTCATGCGGGTCCTTCGCCGCACGACGGCGGGCGTCGGCGACCTTATTTCGAGCAATTCCATAGACGAAGGCCGACAGGTTCGCCGAGTCTTCCAGGCGCTGGTCGCGGAGAGCGCGGATGGCGGCCCACAAGGTCTCCTGCACGATTTCTTCGACGGAGGCGGCGGGTCGAAGATTTCTGTAAGCGTAGGCATAAATTCTGCGCTCGAAGAACCTGACGAATGCGTCTTCGGCCCCCGCATCCCGCATCGCGATTCCCTGGGAACATTCCGCGAAGTTAAATTCAGGGCTGGGGCCTGGGTGCTGGGTCATGAATTCGGAGCAATCCAGTAAGGAGCCCGCTTTCATGATATCCAGCCCTAATACTCGGCCCACGACGAGAGGATTAGATTTAAGATGCGCGCGGCCTCAAAAGTACAATTGCTTGGGCCACTTCGCCACGGGCAGTTTCCGTCGAATCGACATACGTGTCCACTCGATCCAGATTAAGGGCCAGAGAGATGAAACGATAAGCCATGACCATTTGAGAGCGTTCGGGCCGAAGGCCAGCACCAATGTGGCACTCAGCATGATCCATTTCACGGGACGGAAAATGCGGCTGCGGGAACGGGTGTAAATGGGCAGAAGAGGTGCTAGGAAAACCAGTCCCATTCCCATCCCGCCTACCACCAGCACCCTTGCGGTGCTTACAGAGCCAGTGAAAAACAACACGGCGGCCGTCAATACCGCGGCAAGAGGAATGGCCGCAAGAATCCATCTGATCCAACCTCGCGAGCAAGCGACACGAGCTTCCCAGTTGCCTTCGCCCAATATCCGGGCTTCGGCGGAGGTCAGCAATACGCGGCGATATTGATCATTGGCATCATCGGAATCGCCCAGCGCTCTATAAGCAATTCGATCCGCTTCCTCAGACGCCGCGCCATTTGTTATCGCGGCCTCGCGTGCCGATTCGTAGTGCGCCCGAATCTCGTTACGCACCTGTGCGGCCGAATCTTTGGATAAACCACGCGTCGTCTCGTTTAACCAATATTCCAATGCAGACATCTCTATGCCTCCCCAAGAATAACCGTCACCGCTTGTGAAAGTTTGCGCCACTCCGCGCGATCCTTGGTCAAGGTCCCGCGACCCGATTCCGTGATGCGGTAATAGCGCCGCGGCCGGCTCTTCTCCATGCCTTCGTACGATTCAACCAAGCCTTCGTTCTCCAGCTTGTGAAGCGCCGGGTACAGAGTGCCTTCTTTGAAATCCAACACGCCTTGGGAACGCTGTTTGATTCGTTGCGCAATGAGGTAGCCGTGGCTTGGCTCGCGCACCAGTGCTTCCAAAATTAACGTCGGAAGTGTTCCCTTAAAATTCATACCTCTTATTCCTATGCATAGGATAATTGTGAGGAGCTGGGCTGTCAAGGAAAAAGGTGAAGGTGGGAAGGAAAAGACCGTCCGGGGACCCGAGTCTCCTCCGTTAATTCGGGTCCCGTGACGGGAAGCTCTCATGCTTCCTGTACGATTAGATCCGTCCGCAAGAAATCGTTTCCACTTAAATTTTCATGAAGATAGTACTATGACGGTACTATGACGGCTGAATCATTTCCACCAATTGCACTCCCACATGGAAGCCGCCTTCCACGGGAGTTGAGTGGCAGACTTGCCCCATCATGATTTGATTGGACGCGATTATCTGCACCAGCGTCTTGGGCAAAAATTCCTTGTCGACCGAAATCTTCAAGCCGCTCCTCGAGATTTCGACAATCCGGACTGTTGTGGAAGGCCCTATGGACGTCACGGGGTCGACACTCTTCAAGCGGGCCGCAATGTCGACGCGCGTACGGGGTTCGCGTCGGCGCTCAAAAACGTCGTTGGATTGAGACCTTAGATTCTCAGTCGAAATGCTCATAGCCAACCTTAAGAGGACTTTCGTTTCGGTACAAGAGAACCTTAGTACTAAGGCCGAGCTACCTAGGCGACGAAGCGGATACGGAACGCTGGAACACCAGCGATACCGTCTTAACCTCTCCCGCATCGCTGCACTTATATCCCGGCAACCGAGAGATGGCTGCCTGGAATTCTTCTCCGCGCATAATCGCGAGGACGCGTTTCATGGCTTCCGTCTCAAGCAGTTGCTTTCGACACACGAAGAAATAGTCTTCCGTCACCAGCCGAATGAAATCCAGATGAAACTGGCGGGCGGCGGCCTCCACTCCGAATCCTACGTCGGCCATGCCGCTGGCCACATAGGCAGCCACCGCGGCATGCGTGAATTCGACTTGCTCGTAGCCGTTTATGGAAGGACCGTCCAGCTCCTGCTGATCCAGGATCTGATCGAAGAGCAGGCGCGTCCCGGAATCCGGATCGCGGTTGACGAAGCGTACCGACGGGTTCAGCAAGTGAGCGGGCGAGACGATGCCGAGCGGATTTCCCGGCCTCACCATCAGGCCCATCTCGCGCGTCACAAAGCTGATCACGCGATGAACGCCCGGCTTCAGCCAGCCCTTGCACGCGTCGATGCTTCTTTTCCGCAATTCCCCTTGAGGGAGGTGCATGCCGGCCAAGTCGCAGCCATCGTGCGCCAGCGAGACGAGCGAATTCTGATTGCTCACGTACCGAAGATCCACGCCCAGGTCCTTTTCACGGTCCAGCATTTCCCGGAGCTTTGAGACTGCGAATCCATGGCTCGCGTGCAGACGGATTACGGAAGGACCGAGGGGAAGAAGCTGATTGATTTCCGTTTCCAGTTCTTGTGCGAGGTTCTGGAACTGGGGTCCAAGCCGGGCTTGAAGGCGTTGGCCTGCCCAGACAAGTTTCTCGCCGAACGCCGTCAGGCTGGTGCCGCTGCCTTGCCTCCGCTCCACCAGCGGAACGCCAAAAAAGCCCGACCATTTCTCAATCAGGTTCCATGCATGGCGATAGGATATGCTCATCCGGTCCGCAGCTTCGCTGATCTTTCCGGTTACCCGAATTTCATTTAACAAGTCAAGCATCACTGCGTTGACCGTCGGGTCGCCTTCACGGGTGAAGCGCCAAATCGGCTCAATCTCGATGCGAATCATAGTCTGGAACTCCGCTTCCTATGTTAGTGACTTAAAGTTAGGCAAACAATATCATATTTTCCGAGATATGGAGTACCGGGTATCATTTTAAAATGACACCAGATGATAAGGCGCGACGGTAAATATGCAAAAGAATGCCTATTTACCGCTGCTTGGGGCAATTTTGTTGCTGACGTTGCGTGCCTCTGCGCAAATGGTGACAAATGCAGGGCAGATCACGGGCGCGGTGCGAGACCCTGATAAGGCACTGGTTCCTCGAACACAAGTGACCCTGACGAATCAGAACAAGGTCAAAACGACGGCGGTCACCGATGACCAGGGTGTGTACTCGTTTTCGTCGCTTCCGCCGGGAACCTACATCGTCGAAGTTGCACCAAAGGGTTTCAAAGCGAGCGTCAGCCCCGAACTGAAAGTCGCCGCGGGGCAGACCGTTCAATCCGATTTTGCATTGTCGCTTGCAGCTGTCGCCAACAGCGTCACGGTCTCGGCTGATTCCGAAAATGCTTATCGCGTAGACAACGTCGACGCGGCGGGACCATTGGGAACAACCGCTATCCTGGACCTTCCTTATTCCGTCAACGTGATCTCCCGCCAATTGATTGACGACACGCAATCCAGAAATTTCAAGGAAGCAGCCAAGTACCTGCCGCTGATTTCATTTCAAGAGATGCAAGGCCCCGAAGTCCTACGTCCTGAGACCAGAGGCCTGCAGGGAAGCAACATGCAGAACGACCGCAAAGACGGCATGGGCATTGCCGTCACCACGCCATCGGCGCTCGAAGAATACGAACAGATCGAGGCGATCAACGGCGTGGGAGGCCCGCTGTATGGCCCAGCTAACCCTTCGGGCATGTTCAATTTCGTAACCAAACGGCCCACCGAACAGCGCTTCGGCGAAATCGAGCTGGGCTATGAAGGCGCAAGTGTCGGCACCATCCATACCGACTTAGGCGGCCGCTTCGGTAAGAATGCAATGTTCGGCTATCGCACGAATTTGTTGTTAGCCGACGGCAGCGGCTACGTCAGTGGGAGCGAGCTTCGCCGGCAGCTGGCTGCAGGCGCGGGCGATATTCGTATTACCCCCAGCACGGTGATAGAAGGCAACTACAGTTACTACAATTTGTTCCAGCACGGCTATCCCGGCTGGTTTGCTTATCAGCCGACGACAATCCCTTTATCCACGCCCGGCTCAAAGAGCGTTCTGCTGCCCGAAAATGCGCCGGATCCCACGCTGCAGGGCTACGGTCAATCTTTCTCGGGCGTCGATCTTACTTCGAATATCGGCGAACTGCGGGTGAAACACGACTTCAGCACCAACTGGCATCTGATCGTCGGGGGACTGAACCAGATTTCCGACCGGAATATCAATACAGCAGTAAACCAATTGATTGACAACAACGGCAATTACAAATCGTATCTTGCCAATAGCTTTTCATCGCTTGCCCCGCGTTTCCACGTGATCAGCGATCTGGCCTATTTGACGGGAAGGTTCAAGACCGGCGGGATTCGTCATGACATCGTAGTGGGCAGCACGGGCTACCGGTTCGCATCCTACTCGCCCGTCACCAATCCCCCCAAGACCGCTCTATGCACGAACTACACTCCGACAGGCATTTGCCAGGCGAACATTGATGCGCCGCTTGTCTTCGTGGAGCCTCCGACGGGAATCTTTTCCTACGCGAGAACAAACTTCACCAACGGCATTTACGGGTCTAGCATCATCCGCCAGCAGGGTTTCAGTTTCAGCGATGAAATCACGCTGAGCACTCGTTGGCTTGTGCGCTTAGGCGCGAGCCAGGATTGGACCTGGACCGACAGCTACAGCGACTCGTCGGCGACCGGTTACAAGAAGACCAGCATTCCCGGCGGCTACGTAACCCAGGGAGTTAGTCCGTCGGCGAGCATCCTGTTCAAGCCGCGCGCGGATATGACCATTTATGGAACCTTTGCCGACAGTATTCAAGCGCCCGACGTCGCCGCAGCCAATAGCGGCACCCAGATAATCGTAAATGCCAGTCAGGCTCTTCCACCGTATCGCAGCAAGGAAGGCGAGATCGGGTACAAATTGAGAGTGCGGCGGATCAATTTCACGACTGCGTTGTTTCGTGTGGAGAGGCCTTTTGCGAATTACGTTACGGGCGTCGTCGATCCGATCTGCGGCGCTCAGTCCGGTACCGCGAACTGCCAGGCGTTCCGGATCACGGGGAATCAAGTCAATTACGGTATCGAATCGACGATCTCCGGCCGCATCTTCAATAGCCTGATGATCACGGGTGGTTTGTCCGTGCTGAATCCGAAGTTGACCGACACTGGCATCGCCGCCACGAACAATCGGAACTTTGTCGGCATTGCGGATTTCAAGTCCAATATTCTTGCCGAATATCGTCTGCCTGTTGTGAGGGGCGCGTATTTCAATTTCGATTGGGAGCACACGGGACGCCGCCCCATCGACGACATCAACAGCGAGTACACGCCGCAATACAATACCTTTGACTTTGGCCTTCGCTATACGCGCCAAATTTTTGAGAAGCCCACCACGTGGCGCGTCACGGTGAATAACATAACCGATGTGCATTACTGGTCGACGCTCGGGCCGGGCAGTATTACGGGGCAGAGCACGGGCAGCTATCTCGGGACACCTCGGCGAGCCGCGGCTGGTTACGGCCTCCATGCGATTCGATTTCTAGACTATGCCGAAGAACGTCCTATTCTTGCGTTGTTTCTGGCAGCGGTCGGCTCTGCTCAGAAATTGCGTGCCGCCATCCAGTCAGCAACTGATCATTTATCGCGCCGGCAGCCTGACGCGCGCCTTCAAACCGCTGGAAGAAAAATTCACCTGCCAGACCGGCATCCAGGTGAAGGACCAGGCGATGGGCAGCGTCGACGCGGGACGCCAGATCACCGCCGGAGGCCAAGCCGCCGACCTCTACGCGCCGGCCGACTACCTGGACATCGACCTGTTCATGAAACCCGCCGGATACTCGGATTTCAATATTGTCTTCGCGCACGGCAGAATGGTCCTGGCATATTCGCCCAGCGGTTTGGCAGCGAAGAAATTGCCTCCCATCGCCGAACGCGGCAATCCGCCCAACTCGATTCCGAAAGCAGTGGCGAAATGGTACGAGATCCTTACCATGCCGGGAGTGTCGATCAGCGGTGGCAATCCGTTCCTCGACCCCGGCGCTTACAGGGCGCCGATGATCTTCCAATTGGCGGAGGAGTATTACAAGGTGCCGAATCTCTACAACAACCTGCTGGAGCACGTCGTGATTCCGGGCCAGAATTCGGGAGCCACTCTGGGCAAGCAATTCGACTTTCAGTTTTCCTACGAACACAACGCGCGGGCGACAGCGGCCACAAATTCGGATTACCGCTACGTGGATCTGCCCGACGAGATCAACATGTCAGACCCTGCCAAGGATGCTTATTATCGGCAGCACGCCATAGTGGTTTTGCCTGGTCTGGGAACCTCTAAGAGTGCCCGCACCATCGCCGTGCCCGGCGCGCACGTCGCGTGGGGCATTACGTTGATGAAAGATGCGCCCAACAAAGACAATGCAATCAAGTTTCTTCAACTGTTATTGAGCCCCGCGGGAACGGCATCGTTGAATGAGAATGGTCCCGAGCCGATCTCCCCTGCGCTGGTCAGCCCGGCCGACCTTCACAATCTTCCCGAATCTCTTCGGCCTTTGGTAAAAACAACCGGGAAATAACGGCCTGTGCAGTAACATGAAGGTGGTCCGACCCGCATGCATAATCCCAAAAGCGGAGCAGCAGACGACGTGCGGATGCGCGGCTTCGCGCAACGCCACACCGTCAAGGCCGCGCTCGGCTGGCTTGACGCGCAGCTCCACACGTTGGCGTCGGAAAACGTAGCGTTGAGCAGCGCCGCAGGCCGTGTCTTGGCGGCTTCAATCGTCAGCGACGTAGACGTTCCGGGATTCGACCGAGCCACGATGGATGGCTACGCGCTACGTGCTGATAGCACGGAAGGCGCTTCCGCCTACAGCCGGATACCGCTGACCCTGATCGGCGATTCGATGCCGGGTAAGCCATTCGACGGATTCATCTCATCCGGCGAAGCGGTTCGCGTGATGACCGGTGCGCCGATGCCCCGTGGTTCAGACGCAGTGTTGCCTGCGGAATGGGTGGAAGCAGAGCCGCCGAACGGCATTAGCGCCCTAGCCCCCGTGTCACCTGGAAAGAACGTTGGCAGGCGCGGCGAAGATATTGTCGGTGGCGCGGCTTTGCTTGAAGCAAGGACGTGTGCTGCGCCCTCAGGATCTGGGTGTCTTGAGTTCTATCGGCCAGGGATGCGTCAGCGTGGTTCGACGTCCGCGCGTGCGGCTCGTGATCACTGGGAATGAATTGCTTCCCTCGGGCTCGCGTCCTCAAGGCTTTCAAATTGTCGATGCCAACGGGCCGATGCTCGCCGCGCTGGTGGAACGGGATGGTGGAATAGTCGATTTCCCAGGTCTGGTTCGCGACGATCCCGACGCCATCCTGCGAAGCTCTGCATGCCGATGCGGATGTCGTCATCGTGTCGGGAGGCTCCAGCGTTGGCATCGAGGACCTGGCTCCGATGCTGGTCGCGCAGCACGGAGAACTGGCGGTGCACGGGATCGCGATGCGGCCAAGCAGTCCAACGGGATTGGGCCGGATTGGACATCGGCTTGTGTTTCCTGCTTCCCGGCAATCCGGTTTCGAGTTTGTGCGCCTACGATTTCTTCTGCCGGCCGCGCGATGCGCGCACTCGGAGGACGCGATAAGGAGTGGCCGTACCGCTCCATGCAAGGCACATTGGATCGTAAGATCAGTTCGCCGATTGGCCGCTTGGATTACGCGCGCGTCAAGATCGACTGGAGGACTGGTGGAGCCACTCGCCGTCGGCGGAGCGTCAATTCTATCGTCAACCACCCGCGCAGACGGATTCGTGATCGTAGGCGACGATAGCGAAGGCTTCGCCGCCGGCTCCGATGTTACAGTTTGGCTGTATGGCTGAACAGGACGCAATTTCTCCAGGTCGTCGACCGCGATGAAGCGGAGCGGCGTTTCCGGGCGGCCATCGACTGCACGCCCGCGGGCATTGAAATGGTTCCTCTGGATGCGGCGCTGGGGCGGGTGCTGGCGGCTGACGTCGTGTCGCCCGTCGACGTGCCATCGTTTGATCGATCCAATGTCGATGGCTTTGCGGTGGTGGCCGAAGATACGTTCGGCGCCTCGGAAGAAGTGCCTCGGTTCGTAGCGCTGGGTGAGGAAGAGATTCACACCGGCGTCGTCCCGGCCACAACCATCCATTCCGGACAAGCAGTGTTGATCGCCACCGGCGGCATGGTTCCGCGCGGCGCGGATGCAGTCGTCATGGTGGAGCACGCCGAAATACAGGCACGGCGAACTTCGAATCGCCAGAGCGGTCACCGCAGGCAGCGGCGTCTCTTTCGCGGGAACTGATATCACCGCTGGCGAAACCGTGCTTCGACGCGGTCAGTTGCTAACCAGCCGCGATACAGGAGTGCTTGCCGCGATCGGCATCGCGCAGTGTCAACGTCTGGCGGAAGCCGATTGTTGCGATCCTTTCGACGGGCGATGAAATCATCGCACCCGGCGAGCAGATGCAACCGGCCAAGGTCTACGATTCCAATGGGCAGGTGCTCGCCGACGCCGTACGGGAACTCGGCGGCGAGCCCAGGCGGCTTGGAATCACGCATGACGATGTCGTACGCTTTGCGCGAGCGGCTGCGTCACGCGCTGGAATTCGCCGATATCGTGCTTCTCTCGGGAGGAACCAGCAAAGGGGCGGGCGACGTGTCCTATCGCGTTGTTGCCGAGCTTGGACGAATCCCGGCATTGTCGCGCACGGAGTCGCGCTCAAGCCGGGCAAGCCGATTTGCCTCGCGGCTACGAACGGTCGCGCGGTGGTTGTGCTGCCGGGCTTCCCCACTTCCGCGATCTTCACCTTCCACGAATTCGTGGCGCCCGTGATTCGCATGCTGGCGGGCCGAGGCGCCGAGGAACGGACGGTGGTTCCGGCCAAGCTCGCCGTGAAGGTCAATAGCGAAATTGGCCGGACGGAATATCTTCTGGTCGGGCTGGTCGAACGAACCGAAGACGGGGTGCGTCGCTGCGTACCCCATGGGCCAAGGTTCGGGCAGCGTCACAACCTTCAGCCGCGCCGATGGCTTCGCCACCATCGGCCGTCACGAAGAAATTGTTCAGGCAGGATCGATCATCAACGTCCAACTCCTCGGCCGTGAACTCGCAACTGGCCGATCTCATCGTGATCGGCAGCCACTGCATTGCGCTTGATTACCTGCTGGGAGAATTACAGCGGCAGGGAGTGCGCTCGAAGTTTCTCGCGGTAGGCAGCACGGGAGGTTTGGATGCCGCCAAGCGAGGCGAATGCGATATCGCGGGCGTCCACCTGCTTGGATCCGAAAACGAACGAATACAACCGGCCGTTCCTTACACCGGCTTTGGACCTAATCCCGGGCTATGGGCGTTTGCAGGGCATCGTCTTTCGACCGGGAGATTCGCGTTTTGAGGGCCGCTCGGCGCAGGATGCAATCGCGAGCGTCATCGACGACCCGGCCTGCGTGATGGTCAATCGCAACCAGGGAAGTGGGACGCGCGTGCTGATCGACCGGCTGCTGGGCGGCGCGAAGCCGCATGGCTATGCCGTGCAGCCTCGAAATCACAATGCAGTCGCCGCCGCGGTCGTGCAAGGCCGCGCGGACTGGGGAATGACGCTCGATACCATCGCTCGCAACGCCGGGCTTGGGTTCCTGCCCGTGCAGGCGGAGCAGTATGATTTCATCGTGCCGAAGTCGCGCGCGGATCGGCCAGGTGTGGTCGCGTTCCGTGCGCTGTTGCAGCAGACATCGACACGAGAGGTGCTTGCGCGATTGGGGATGAAGCCATGACGGCCGGCGGGATCGTATTATGCGGCGGAAGGTCGACCAGAATGGGAGTTCCCAAAGCCACGCTGCCGTTCGGTCCTGAGACGATGCTGCAGCGGGTGGTGCGGCTGCTAGGCACGGTTGTCGCGCCGATCGTCGTCAGTCGCGGCGCGCGAGCAGGTACTGCCGGAGTTGCCGGATGACATCATCGTCACTCGAGATGAACGTGAGCAGCGGGGTCCACTGGAAGGGTTGCGCGCCGGGTTGAAAGCGCTGCCGCGATTCCGTGGATATGGCATACGTGACCAGTTGCGATGTGCCGCTGCTGGTGCCTGGGTTCGTCGCGCGGATGATCGACCTGATGGGTGATCACGACATTGCGGTCATGGAAATCGACGGCTTCCCGCATCCTCTTTCGGCGGTGTACCGGCGGGACGTGCTGCCGCAGGTCGAAGCGCTGTTGGCGCAAGATAAGCTGCGGCCGGTGTTCCTGTTTGATGCTGTGCGGACGCGGCGGGTGCGGACGGAGGAGATGACCTTGGTCGACCCGGAGCTGCGCACGCTGCGGAATCTCAATACTCGGGAGGATTATTTGGCGGCGTTGGCCGAGGCGGGGTTGGCGCAGGAGGGCTGATCCACGCTCTCGGCACTCAGCCCCAGTTGCTCAAGAATTCTATTTCTCATCCCACTCATCGTCTCACTTGCTCGAAGCCGGAGGATTCGGCGCAACTGCTCACCCACAGAGAAGCGTTGTTGAGGAGCGAGAATCAAACCTGCATGTTCCCGCCCGGAGTTGAGCCATTGTTCGTGGAGGCCGTAAAAATCGCAGATGTTGAATGTGTAGAGAACGCACTCATACGAAGTGGAGAAACCCAACTGTTCTTCGTCTGTTTTGCCGACCAAGCCGGAATCGATGGGCGTCATAACGCCGACTCCGCGAGAACGAAGCGCTGCCACCAAATCGCTATCCATCGCGTCCTCGTCAATGTATAACTTGATCGGGCTCAAGGCGGGAATCTAACGGCGATGCTGCTGTTCCAGGGCCTCGGCCTCGCGAGCCTCTGTTTCCAGATCAGTGTCAATCTCCGCTTGATTAGCGTGGTAGTACGCGAGCGCCGCGTGAACCTGCGCCAGAGACAGGTGGCCGAACTTCCGCACGATCTCCTCGGGAACGAGACCCATATTGTGCCATTGTGCGATCCGGCGAACGGAGACGCTTGTTCCAGCAACGCATGGTCGGCCTCCTCGAACGTTCGGGTGGCGCGAAATCAGGCTGCCAACCTCGGTTACGATCGCCATCGGCCTCAAGTATAGCGCGAGCTACCAACCCCGCTGGCGATGATATTCCGCCACCAGATCGTCGAGCCTCTCCCGGCTTAGCGAAGCCGCGGGATCGTTCGGCAGGGGAGTATTCAGAAACCGCTCCGGCAAAGTATCCTCGGCCGGGGTCCAGCCGGCCAGCAGGTTGAACTGCCGCTTGGCTGACACGATCCGTCTGGCCGTCTCCCGCAATTCGTCCGCGCTTACGTCCCAGCCTGTGACGCTACTGCAGCATCTCGGCGGTCTCGGCATGGAAATCTTCGAACACGCCGCGCAGGAACTTGCAGATGATCAGCGAGTCCATCAGCGCGGCCTTGTCCTCGGTCTCGATCGCATGGCGCACGGCATCCAGAGTTACATGCCGGCGATCCACCTTGTCCGAGAAATCGACTTCGTATGCGCCGCTGCGATTGTGGTCCGCCCCTCGCGCGCCCACGGCGAAACCGAGCGCCATGGTTTGCAGGGCCCTCGGCTCGTAGCCCGGAATCTCAAGACCCTTTACCTGCGGCGCGAACGCGATGCTGTTGTGGCCGATCGCCGCGGCGGCGCGCCGGCTGCCTTCGGCGAGAAGATCGCCCATTCCCTCACGGGAGCCGATCAAATCGATGGCGCGCAGCACCGCGTCGCCGCTTCCGAATTTCAGCCACGGCTCATCGAGCCATCCGCGCTCGACGCACTCCATCGCGAAGGCGATCGTCCCACCGGCGCTGATGGTGTCCAGCCCCAACTCGTCGCATCGTTGCGATGCGCGCAGCACAGCGTCGGCGTCGCCCACCCCGCACAGCGAACCCAGTGCGAACAGGCTTTCGTACTCCACGCGGACGCCGCTCGTCCCAGCGAGTAGATGTGCTCGCAGCCGATGGTGCAAGTCACGCAGCTTTCGCGAGTCTTGGAGCGCGTTGCACCTCAGCTGTTCGGGTGAGATATTGGCAGCTTCGTCGAACGTGCCGCTCTGAAAGTTGCGCGTCGGCAGCGCGCCGAAGCGGTTGAACGTGAGCAGATTGGTTGCAGTGCCCAGTTCGCGATACTTTGCGGTCGCGGGACCGAACGATCGCTTCGAAAGAGATCTGCTGATGGCGGTCAATTCGCGCGGGTTGCGCCCATTCGCAGCGTCTGCGTCCCGCGCACGGCGATTGCCTTGATGTTCTTTGCACCCAGCACCGCTCCGCTGCCGCCGCGCCCGGCATGGCGGCCATCGTGCGAAATCGTGGCGTAACGAACCAGATGCTCGCCCGCAGGGCCGATCGATGCGATCCGATAGTTCGCGCCGAGGCGCGCTCTCAATCCTGCTTCGGTCTCCCGGCACGTCGCGCCGCGATATTCCTCAGCGGCTTCAAGACGAACGCCGGTCTCATCGATCACCACTACCGAGAGCTCAGGGGCGCGGCCTACGATCACGATCGCGTCGCAGCCGCAGCCCTTGCCCGCAATCGCAAAGCCGCTGCTGGCAAGCGAATCGTTGATGCGGCCGGTCAGCGGGCTCTTGCTCACCACCGCGAACTTCGCCGAGGTGGTCAGCGGGCTTCCGACCAGAGGACTGAAGGCAAAAACGAGAGGAGCCTCAGGGGCCAGCGGATCCACTCCCGCTGTGCCGGCGTCCAGCAACAGCCGCACGCCCAGGCCGCTGCCGCCGATGAACTGGCGCAGAACCTGGTCCTCCAGCGGGACGTACTCGCTTGTTCCCAGCGATACGTCGATGCGAAATAGCAGCCGTGATAACCGAAAGGCATGAGGCTTTCAACCTCCTGCGTCGGCAGAGAGGATCAGGACGCAGTCGTTTTCGTTGAGAGGTGTGCCGAGGTCGCTGACGAACCGATCTCCGTTCAGATTGGCGACGAATGGCGGAGTGCAGCCGGTCCACATTCGATGCATGTTGCCGAGCGCTGGAATCCGAACCGCCAGCGTGCCCAACAACTGGCCCAGCGTATCCGCCTGCACTTCCAATTTGGAAATGCCCGCGCGCTCCCGCGGAACGCCAAAAAACTCAACATGCATAGTGTTCCGAAAAGCCGATCAGACTCGTGATCATGATAGCATGGGGGTAGGCCGCGACCCGTTTGGACGTGAACGGCCAAGACACTCCAACACGATGAAAATCCAAGGAAATTTAGTGTTTTTGGGCGGAGACCAATGAGCAATTCGGCTTCGCTTTCAACCCCCGGGCCAGCTACGCCTGAATCGCCCTCAAAAGGAAGAAGGGTGGCGGAAAGGGGCGGGTGCGCTCCACGCCGAAAGGACGGCGGGTGGACCCGAAGGCGCGCGAAGAGGTCCGTCGCCCTCTTGGCCGATGCGCCGCGCCGGCGCGACCTTCTGATCGAGCACCTGCACAAGATTCAAGACCGGTACGGATGCCTCTCAGCGGCGCATCTGGTGGCGCTCGCCTCCGAAATGAAAATGGCGATGGCGGAAGTGTACGAAGTGGCGACGTTCTATCACCACTTTGACGTCATTAAAGAAGGAGAGACTTCCCCTCCAGCGATTACGGTACGCGTGTGCGACTCCATCGCCTGCGACCTTGCAGGATCGCATGAGTTGCTTGCGAAGCTACCGGCTTTGCTTGGCGCGAACGTTCGCGTGCTCCACGCGCCTTGTGTCGGCCGTTGCGAAACTGCACCTGTGGCTGTGGTGGGCCAGAATCCGATTCCGCATGCAAACGCCGATCTAGTGACCAAAGCGGTTCATGCCGGTAACGTGACTCACCCGAAACAGGGTGGCGACGTCACGCCAGGCCACATCGATTATGCCGCTTATCGCGCCGCTGGGGGATATGCGCTGGCGCTCTCCTGCAAGGCTGGGGAGAAAAAGGCCGTCCGACGTCATTGCAACTATGGAAGACTCCGGCCTTCGGGGGCTGGGCGGCGCGGGCTTCCCTACAGGCCGCAAGTGGAAGCTGGTCGCGGCAGAACCTGCTCCTCGTCTGATGGCGATCAACATTGACGAAGGCGAGCCCGGGACCTTCAAGGACCGCTACTATCTGGAGCGCGATCCGCATCGCTTTCTGGAAGGCGCTCTCATTGCTGCCTGGGCAGTCGGTATCGATGCGATTTACATCTACCTCCGCGACGAATATCACGGGTGCCGCGCCATCCTTGAGCGCTGAAATCGCAGCGCTTCAAGCCGATCCTCCCTGCCAGCTTCCGGAAATCCATCTTCGCCGCGGCGCGGGCGCGTACATTTGTGGCGAAGAATCGTCCATGATCGAGTCCATTGAAGGCAAGCGTGGCGAGCCTCGCCTGCGCCCGCCCTACGTGGCCCAAGTCGGCCTGTTCGGACGCCCGACGCTGGAACACAACATGGAGATCCCTGCATTGGGTTCGGGACATTCTTGAAAAAGGCCCAGCTTGGTTTGCAGGTCAAGGCAGGCACGGCCGCAAAGGGCTGCGGTCCTTCTCGTTGAGCGGTCGCGTCAAGAAGCCGGGAGTGCATCTTGCTCCCGCCGGCATCACGCTGCGCGAATTGGTGGACGAATATGGCGGCGGCATGCTCGACGGCCATCATCTGTATGGCTATCTCCCCGGCGGCGCGTCAGGGGGAATTTTGCCTGCATCCAAAGCCGACATTCCTCTCGACTTCGACACTCTGAACGAATACGGTTGCTTCATCGGGTCGGCCGCGATTGTTGTGCTGTCCAATCATGACACCGCATCCGGCGCCGCCCGCAACGTGATGAAGTTTTTCTCCGAAGAATCTTGCGGCCAATGCACACCCTGCCGAGTCGGGACGATCAAGGCATTACATTTAATGGAACAGCCCCGCTGGGATGGCCCCCTGCTGCAAGAGTTGTCGCAGGCAATGGCAGATTCGTCGATTTGCGGTCTCGGCCAAGCCGCACCAAATCCGGTACTCACCGTCTTGAAATATTTTCCAGAAGAAGTGAATAAAGGACAGGTTAAGTAATGCTCCAGACAAATTCGCTCCTGACCTCTTCGGCGATCTCCTTCACGCTGAATGGAGAGACGGTGGTGTGCCGTCCGGACGAAACGATTCTTGAAACCGCCCAAAACCACGGTGTCGAAATTCCCCGGCTTTGCTACATGGAGGGCATGCGGCCCGATGGCAACTGCCGCACGTGCATGGTGGAGATTAAAGGCGAGCGAGTCCTTGCGCCATCCTGCTGCCGCTACCCGAAAGAGGGAATGGTGGTCACTACCGACAGCCCTCGGGCTCTGACCAGCCAGAAAATGTCGCTGGAATTGCTGCTGTCCGATATTCCAGAGACGTCTTACACGCTCAATTCCGAGCTCGATACTTGGGCTAAGAAGTTGTCTATTGGTAAGCCGCGCTTCGCGGCTCGGCATCAACCTGCAGAGGATTTATCGCACCCCGCCATGGCGGTTCACCTGGACGCCTGCATCCAGTGCAATCGCTGCACGCGCGCCTGTCGCGAATTGCAGGTCAACGACGTGATCGGCTACGCTTTCCGCGGCGGACACTCGAAGATCGTATTCGATCTGGACGATGCGATGGGCGACTCCACTTGCGTGGCCTGCGGTGAATGCGTTCAATCGTGCCCCACGGGTGCGCTCATGCCTGCACGCGCGGTCGGCCAGATTGTCCCCGACAAGCAGGTCGATTCTGTGTGTCCGTACTGCGGCGTCGGCTGCCAGCTTACCTACAACATCAAGGACAATCAAATCCTTTACGTCCAGGGCAAGGACGGCCCAGCGAACTCGAATCGCTTGTGCGTCAAAGGGCGCTATGGTTTTGACTACGTCCAGCACAAGCATCGCCTCACCAAGCCGCTGATCCGCAAGCCTGGAGTTCCTAAGCATAAAAACTTCACCGTCGATCCCGAGAATTGGCAGGAAATCTTTCGTGAGGCCACGTGGGAAGAAGCGCTGGATGTCGCGGCCAAGGGCCTTCGCGAAACTCGCGACACCTATGGCAAACGCGCGCTCGCCGGTTTTGGGTCCGCCAAAGGGACGAACGAAGAAGCGTATCTCTTCCAGAAATTAGTTCGGACCGGGTTTGGCTCCAACAATGTCGACCACTGCACGCGGTTGTGCCATGCGTCCAGCGTTGCGGCGCTGATGGAAGGCATCAACTCGGGCGCTGTATCGAACCAGGTGCGCGATGTAGCGGCTGCGGAAGTAATTTTCGTGATCGGCTCCAACCCCACGGTGAATCATCCAGTCGCCGCCACATGGATCAAGAACGCCGCCAAGGCGGGCGCGAAGCTCATCGTCGCCGACCCTCGCATGGGCGACTTAGGTCGTCATGCAACTTACTACCTCCAATTCAATGCCGACACCGACGTAGCACTGCTCAACGCGATGCTACATGTAATCGTGGAGGAAGGTCTGGTCGACGAGGCGTTCATTCGGGACCGTACTTCCGGTTATGAAGCACTCGCTGAGAACGTGAAGAAGTTCTCGCCGGAATTAATGGCGCCGATTTGTGGAATCGACGCCAAAATCATCCGCGAAGTCGCGCGGCTGTACGCGACATCGAAGGGATCGATGATTCTTTGGGGCATGGGCATCTCCCAGCACGTTCACGGCACCGACAATGCCCGCTGCCTAATCGCTCTGTCCCTTGCGACGGGACAGATCGGCAAACCTGGGTCAGGACTGCATCCCCTCCGCGGACAGAACAACGTCCAGGGCGCGTCTGACTCAGGCTTGATCCCGATGTTCTATCCCGACTATCAACGCGTAGAAACGCCAGAGGCTCGGGAACGCTTCGAAAAGCTATGGCGGACCGAACTGGATCCGAAGGCCGGGCCTCACCGTGGTCGAAATCATGCACGCGTCGAAGAGAAAAGAGATACGCGGCATGTACGTCATGGGTGAAAATCCGGCCATGTCCGACCCGGACGTCGACCACGCCCGGGACGCGCTTTGTGCCCTGGATCACCTGGTGGTCCAGGACATTTTCCTCACCGAAACCGCCTATCTTGCCGATGTCGTCCTGCCCGCAACCGCATGGCCTGAGAAAATCGGCACAGTCACCAATACCGATCGCATGGTGCAGCTAGGGCGCAAGGCAATTGAACCTCCCGGCGACGCCAAAGAGGATTTTTGGATTCTCAACGAACTGGCTCGCCGCCTGGGTGTCGATTGGTATTACAATCACCCCCGCGAAGTCTTCAACGAAATGCGCACCTGCATGGACTCAATCGCGGGTATTACATGGGACCGGCTGGAGCGTGAATCCTCTGTCACCTACCCGTGCGTCAAGGAAGGCGATCCGGGAGATCCGGTCGTGTTTATCGAGAACTTCCCGACCAAATCCGGTCGCGCCAAGTTTGTTCCCGCTGATCTTATTTCGGCGGCGGAGCGTCCGGACGCGGAGTATCCTATGGTGCTCATCACCGGGCGTCAATTGGAACATTGGCATACAGGGTCGATGACGCGCCGAGCCTCGGCCCTCGACTTTATCGAGCCTGAGCCCGTTGCCTCGGTGCACCCGCTCGATCTGGAAGGTCTGGGTATTGAGCCGGGCGGAATTCTGACTATCCAATCGCGCCGCGGAAAAATCGCCCTCTACGCCCGCGCCGACGAAGGAACCCCGCGCGGAGCCGTCTTCGTCCCGTTCTGTTTTTACGAAGCGGCGGCGAATATGCTGACCAATGCTGTACTGGATCCCTTCGGAAAAATCCCCGAGTTCAAGTACTGCGCGGTAAAGGTCACCCAAGGTGGTCCCGAGCCGACCCGCATGAGCTTCGGTGGCGGCGTGCTGCTTCCCGATCAGCAAACAGAGCGTGCCGAAGTTGGTGTTTAAAGAAGTTGGTGTCTAAAATCAGTTCTTGACCGGCACGGCCAGAAACCCATTGGTCTTGACGCCGCTCACCGTCGCTTGAACAAACACGTCGCTATCTGCAAAGAGTCCGGTTGGAACGGTGACGTTCACCTGATCCAGTCCATTGGCTGTCAGGCCCGCATAGCTAACCGCAGCCGGAAATCCGTCGAATGTCACCGTCACCTGGTTCACCAGCATTGACGGCGCAGTGAGTATTGCACCTCCGGCCGGCGTGACTACGGCACCGAAGCCGGTGCCATAAAGCTGAATCGTCTCGCCAGGCGCAGCCGGTGTAAAATTGCTACCCAAGCTGGTTGGACCCACCGGCGTGCCATTCGCGTGCGTCGCGGAGATGTATTTGGAACCCACCGTGAAAAAAGCCGGCATCGGTTCGCTCTTAAACGCCGTGAAGCCTTTGCTGGTGCCCTGTGAATTGGTCACTGTAACTAGAACCGGACCCGTCGTGGAATCATCGGGCGTCACAATATTAATCTGCGTCGGGCTGATGTAGTTCGGGTAGGCCGCCAGCCCGTTGACCATTACAGACACGCCGTCAAGTTGAGTGGGCAGATTCCCGCCCATGAAGTCTGGTGCCGCCCAGCCCCGAGTCGACTTGGACAAATTTGAGCCCTGAATGGTGATGAGCGACGAGCCCGAAATGCCTGGCGCCCCACTGGCGCTATTGTTGACGGCCGTGACAACGGGCGCCAGCAGCGCGGCTGCTCCGTTTGTTGGAGTCAGCAGGAATTGTATTGAAGTCGCCCCGAAAGTCGCTATCGGCTGGCTCGCATTCAAAGCCGAAATCAGGATCTGGCCGGCATTATTGATTTCGAATGGCTGGGTCAGGAGGAAACTCGTCCCCAGGTCGGTCCCCACGGCATTCAGATCTACAATCAGGCCACTCGAGTAGTCGTAGTAGAACGGATGAGCGGTGCCATCGCCGCCCTGTGCATTATAGGTCCCGACTGCTTGACCGTTCTCGTTGAGCGAGACAGGCCGAACTACACTCGCCCCCGGCACTTTTAAGGAAGTAACTTTCGCGACAGGATCGTAAAAGAAAGCACAGCCCGTGTTCGTCGTTGGCTGAACGCAGTCGCCTCCTAATATCTGCCCCTTCGAATTCATCGCCACCGGTAAGCCCAAGGGCCTTCTCGCCACCGTATTCAGATCCGTCATTCCGCCCGACCGCGGCCAGATCACAGGCCGTTCCGTCTGGTTCGTGTAATCGCCCGCGGACGTTACCCAGCCTGCGATGTCCCCATTGTCGTTAACGGCGGTAGCCCCGCTGTAGCCACCCACATCGGGAAGGCGAGTAAACGTGCCATCGCTTGAGATGGTGTAAGCGCAAGGAATTGTCGTGTGTAGAGGCTTAAATATATCCGGCGCAGGGCAATAGAAAGTTCCCACGATTTGCCCGCTCTTGTTCACGCTGATGCCTGGGAACGATTGGTTGATGGTGACCCCCGCCGGCAGAGTGATGGGACTAAACTGGCCGCCTGTGTACTTCACCAAGGCGTACGTATCATACGAGGGTGCACCAACCGGATTGACTTCTGTCCCCACTTCCGCCACAAAAACGCCGGCCACCGTTGTTACCGGAGAGCAGAAAGATCCGTTCGGCGTCGGCAGAACGTTGATGTTGCCATCCTGATAAGTTAAACACTGGCTCAAACTTGGGTTGCCGCCTTGCCATTGAACTCCCACACCGCTTCTCGCATCGTCACTAATCCAGCTCAGATATCCGGTGGTGCCGGCGGGAAACTTTATCTGCGTCGAAGTGTAGGAAGCCTGCCCAAAGCAAGTCGCTATGGCGCCGGCGAACAGTATCAGCTTGTCAGTAGTAGATCTCATCCAGTAATCACTTCCCTTAAAAACTAAAGCGCAATGCCAATTGCAAAGATCGTGGAGCTCCCATCAGGAAGGCTGGCGATTGCCCGCTACCCGGGCTCCCGCTGCCGAACATCAAATTCAAAGCCGATTGCGATTGGCCGAACATCGGATTGCTCGCATAGCGCACCGGATCGCTAAACTGCGCATGATTGGTAACGTTAAACGCATCCGCTCGAAAAGAAATCTGCATCCCGTCTCTCTTCCACACCGGACGCTCCGCCGTCACATCGGCCTGCCACATCCCGAATCCACGAAGCGCGTTCCGGCCGATCGGAATTTGTCCTGCCAGCGGGTATCCGAACGCATTTGGATTCAGCCCACGCCCCCCGGGGACGCTCGCGTTGGCGATCCACGCCGGAACATTGGCAAACTGCGTCGGTCTGTAATTGGCGATCGCGAAGCCATCCAGAGTCTCTGAGACCAGCACGTCCACAGGGAATCCGCTGCGGGCGGAAATAACGCTCCCGAAAGTCCAGCGCGACATCAATCGCCCCGCCCATCCGCGTCCTCGCTCCGGAGTTGAATAAGAAATCGCCGCGTTCAAAGCATGCCGCACATCGAAATCCGAACTGCCGTAATCGGTGGCTGAATTGTGCCCTGGAGAAAGCAGAAACACCGAGGAATCCGATGAATTCAAATCCAACGAGTGAGACCACGTGTAGCCCACATTGGCCTGCAGCCCACTCGCCAGCGACCTCTTATAGAGGAAACTGAGCCCCTCGTATTGCGACCGTCCATCGCTCGATGCGAAGGTCAATGCACCCAGACTAGCTGAAGGATCTAAAATGATCTCGCGTCGCAGTTCGCCCGTTCCAGATAGCCCCGTGTAAGAAACAGCCACCGAATCGCGATGATGCCAGTCATGCTGAATCTGCACATTCCAGCGCTGATAGACCGGCAGTCTCAGATGCTGCGAATATCCATATCCCAACTGCACTGTCAGCAACTGCGACGGATCGTAAATGTCGGTGGGCGATCCCGTTGGCGTTTGCAGTTCCTGGTAGGGAATTCCATTTAGTTGGTCCGTGGCGGCCGCTGAGCCGACGTCATGAAAAACAGACCAAGCTGCGCGCAATACGGTGTCCCCATGTTCCGTGGGCCGCCATGCCATCGAAATCCGAGGAGCCAATTGAATTGCGGGACCTGTCCACAAAGGCCGTGGAGTTTGAAGCGGGGAGAATGCCACGGGGTTGGCCGTATCATCCACCGAATAAAGATTCGCCGCCGGGCACACACTGGGCGGCTTCGGATACGACGCTCGCAATCCGAACGTCAAGCTCACTGGCGAACCAATCCGCCAGGTGTCTTCAACGAATGCCGAAGGAAGAGCCAGATGCGTCGAGTTTGCCTCCGGACGGGAATATGTAATCCACACGGGAGCAAATGGACCAAACACCAGATTCGTCGGCGTGCCGAACGCGATTGTCGCGCTTAGCGATGGACCATTCCGCACCGGCTGCAATTCCAGATATTCGAAGCCGAAGCGTAACTGGTGCCGCGAAGTCTGCAACGCCGAGATATGCGAGGCCTGCCACTGGTTCTGCAGGTTATGGCCGTTTTGGCCCACCGACACCGTTCCGGCGCCGCCCACTACGATATTGGAAAAATCCGCAGCCAGACTCGGATACTGTGAATAAAAGGCGGGCGACGAGTTCGTCCCGTCGCCCGTAAACCACGTGGATGTGGCCTCATTGCGGCTGTAACTCAGCCGGGTATCGTGAAGCCACGATCCATGTGTCTGCGTCAAGCCTATGGCTGCCACCCGATTGCGGTACTCGGTCAGAGCGATCTGCGTAAGCCCTGAGTCGCTCCACGACGGCGTATCGGAAAACCGCAGAAACGCCCGGGTCGACTCGGTAAACTGATGATCGATTCTCCCGCTAATAGTCTTCAATCCGGCGGGCATCGAGCTTCGGCCAATCAATTGCGAAATTCCTGGCGTAAGGACCGGACCGTTCGGGGCGGGGAATTCATTCAATAACGACAACAGACCGGCAGGCGAAAGCGTGCGAGCCAGCATCGACGGCACAGTAGTGGTAAACGCGTAGCCTTGATGAAGCTCTAACCTTTCAGCGCTCAAAAAAAAGAAAGTATGGTCGCGCCGTAAAGGTCCGCCGATAGAGCCACCTTCCTCATTGAGTGTAGGCGCGTCGTTTCCCAAACCATAGCGATTCGTGAACCAGTCATTCGCGCCGAGGCCTTGAGATCGACCGTTGAAGAAGAATGTCCCATGGATCTGATTGGTGCCCGACTTGGTGTGAATCATGATGTTTGCGCCTGGCGTCTGCACCGCGTCCGTACCCTCGCCTTGTGTGTCCACGCTGACGTCCTGAATCGCATCCAACATCGCCAGACCGTGCGTAGTGCCCAGAGCCGTCATGTCAGGGAGTCTTCCGCCAGGCAGGAAGCTGGGCCAGCCGGCACCGGCCACGGCATTGTTTCCATTTACGCCGTCCACGCTGAAGCGATTGGTGTTGGGACGGGCTCCGGCGCTGGAGAACTGCCCCGGCTCCCCACGGCTCGCGGGCGTGTTGAGAATTCCCGGAACCAGGAATAATAACCCGGTCACGGCTCCGTCGTTTCTTGGAAAACTGCGCGCCTCTTCCGGCTTTAGCACTGTCACAGCGGTGCTCGCCGGTTGCGTGTTTTCTGGAACGTCTAACACAGTAATTGTTTCCCCAACACTGCTCGGCTTCAGTTCGAAATCCACCCGTATTGCTCCGCCCTGCGGCACGCGAACGCCGATACTGGCGACTGGTTCAAAGCCCTGGCGGCGAACGATGAGGTTGTATGACCCCCCAGGCACCTTCATCGAGTAATTGCCTTCGGCATCCGACTGCACATGGAACCGGAATCCCGTATCCTCAGCAACACAGAGAATGGAAGTTTCAGGAACCACAGCCTGGGAGCTATCGCGTATAGTGCCCTCGAGTTGGCCCGCACCGCTGCACCATGCTGCGCCCAGGCACAGCGAGGCCAGAACCGCGGACGTTCTGTTCACCGCTTGGCCATGGAACGATCCAACTCGCCGGAATAGGCGCCGGCAAGGCTCTGCAGCGTACCGAATTGTGTTTCCAACTCGCGCCAGCTTTCGATTTGCGAACCCCCGGCGATTTTGCCTCCGAAGAGCATCGTAATCAGCCTGTCCACAACAGTTGCCGATTGCGCCATTCGCTGGACCTGCGCTCCGGTCAAATCCAAAGGCATAGGACGAAACCCGGAGCGTTCTTTTTCCAACTCGCCCTTTAGTTCCGTCAGGTCGCGAACCATACGATCGGAATGTTTCCTGCGAAGGTCCCTCAGTTGGATCCTACTGGCCGGCGTGAGGCTAGCTTCGGCGTTGGACTGGAAACGGCTTGCGATCACGGCTAGAAAATGGGCCTCATAAGATGCATCCTGGCTGGCCCGAAGAATGCGGTCTGCTTGATCCAATGGCGCCTGTGTGTCGGGTCGAGGAACCTCCTGCTGCTTGCTGCTCTCAGCGGAGCGCAACGTAACACTCTGGATTGGTTCGAGGCCTGCACGCAACTGCTTCTCCAATTCTGAACCAAGACCGTAGGTAGTTACAACGATGCCGCCCGTCGGCTCCACGCTCACTTCGATCGGGTTACTCGCACCCGGATTCAAAGCATCAATCGCGAGCCGAACACTCAGTTCCCGCATCGCGACTGGTTCGCTGGAAACGGCCGCTCCGGCAGCGCTCGAAGTCGTCTCCGGTTGCGGGTTTGCAACGGGCGTCCCGGCTAATACTGTAGAAGGCCGGCTCGGAACCGGCTCCGGCGCGATGGTGATCTCCACCCATTCCTGATCCGCGAATCTGAACAATCCGCTTACTGGCGCGAGCGACGCATCAAGACTTAGGGAGGCTTCCTGCAGCTCTCCCCCGATGGTTGTAGTCTCGATGCGCTGCTCGGGCTGGCCGGTCCGCTCATCCCGGTCCGGCAAGACGTTGGAAGTCTTCTGTTTCAGGCGGCGCCGCCAGTCCGAATAGGACTGCACACTCAAAGGCTCTTGCCAATCGTAGTGCGCTGCCACGAAACGTTCCTCAATTACCGCCTCTTCCCTCCCAGAAGAGGCCGCTCCCCGAAGCGCCGCCGGACGCACGAAAGAAGCCGTGCGCGTCCGGATGCGCAAGTGGGAGGGCCGCGCGCTGTGCACTGCCGAGGTAGCCGCCCGCGCAAGAAGCGTGTCCGCGCGTATCTCCGATTGGCGGCCCCAAGGTAGAAGGAACGCAAGTACAATCGCTGCGGCCGCAGCACCGCTCAACCAGGCGAACCTCATCGTCACGGTTCTCCTGGCCGAGCGGCTGGCCTCTAGGCGTTCCATCTTCGTCCAGAGTTCTTTTGCCCACGGGTCTCTTGTCCGGGGATCCAAATTTGGTCGGGCCACGCGCGCATGTACTTCTCCCAGGCAGCGCCGATACTGGGAAAACGCCGGCTCCATTTTTTCTAATCGCGCTTCGCATACGGAGCAAATATCCAAGTGCACTGCCAGCCGCTCCAGCTCCTCCGGTCCCAACTCTGGATCCAGAAAAGAGGCCAACTGTTCGTCGCCCGGATGACTTAGCTCCTGCATTTGTTCCACTTCCTTAATTCCTCGATTCCCCTCCGTACATATTCCGCAGCCGTCGAAATCTGAATCTCCAATACTTCCGCAATATCGCGATACCGGAGACCCTGCGAACGCAGCTCCAGACAGAGCCGCTGCCGTTCGGAGAGATTCTTCATGGCCTCTCCAAAGCTTTCCATCCACTCCCGTTCGATCAATTGTTCTTCCGCGCTGGATTCGGCGCTGGCAATGGTAGCTTCCAAAGCCTCAAACAAAGCCGACCTCGTGAGCGCTGACCGCCTCACGGTATTGATCGCAATGTTGCGCGCGACCCGGTAAACCCACAACCCCGGTGCCCGGATCTGATCCCCGTCGCGCTTGGCTGTGTAGAGCCGCAAAAACGCTTCTTGCGTCGCCTCCGCCGCTGCGTCTCCGTCCAGACCGGACGCGACCAGGTACCGAATTACTCCTTCGCGGGCAGTAATGTAAAGCTCGGCTACTTCCTGCCGCTCCCGCTCACCGCGCATGTGTTAGGCCACTCGCGGACCTTGGGGCGTTTCTGTTTCTGCCCATTTCTGTTTTTAAAGACAATTTCAGTGTCCAGAATTCCTACACCAAATCTATCTTTTTTTAGCGCGCGGAGGGCGGGTTTGAGCCCGCACTTGGCTTTAGCCAAGCTGTGTGGAGCAAGACTGAACCTTCTCGTGCTGAAAAACCGCTAATTCTTTGCCGAACTTTGCTTGGACGCCGCGTCGATCAATTCGGGGGTGTCGCCAGGTGAGCAGGCAAGTTCCATGATCTGATCGAAGGGAGCCAGTACCAGCGTCTGTTTCGGAGCAACGAACGGCTCGGTCAGCACCTTCGGATCGTAGAGAGTTGCTTCAATCTCCAGCGTGTTCCCCACGCGGTGGTAGCGCTCTAGGGTGTGAAATGCATCGGAATGAAACGAAATCCGGCCCTCCGCCGAAATCCAGTTCGTATCGGTAAAGTTTGTCTTGTCGACTACCAGCGTATCGCCATCCCAACGCCCGATCGCGTCCCCCCTATAAGAAGGAGGCACGCTGTCGCGGTGCTGTCTTCCATCCGTCGGAACGATCTGAAATCCGTGATACGTTTCCGTCAACAGAATGACGAACTTAGGAGTCTGGACGATCTGCGCCACCGCCCCGACGTCAAAAAGACTCACACCTAACGTCCCGAACGCTGTCGAAACACACCCTAGCGAAGGATCGTCCTTGTCGCTAAGAGTCTTGGCCTTCGCTTTGGCCGCAGGCGTATACAGCCCCGCAAACGTAGGCGGTGGAGTCCGTGCTCCCCCACCCGCAACCGGCGCTCCCGCAGCTGGTGTTGCTCCTGCTGCAGGCCGACCCCCAACATCCGCTCCACGCCACCACACGCCAGACAAATCAGGATGACCGTCCGCGGTGCGAGGTGTCTTCACTTCAGCAGTTTGCGCGGCCAACGGCATCGCGATCCAAAGCAATGTTCCAATCGAAGCGGCCCAGATGGAATTTCTCATAGGATCACCGGACTACTGAGCTTGCGGCCCCTGCTGAGGACCAAACATTCCATACACCTTCCCATCCGAAGTGACCAATTCCCGTAGCATGCCTCTGTACTGCGAAGCGTCCCTGGCGTGGAACCCTTTAATAGTGACTTCCGACCCGGCCTTGATCACATCCGGCTTGTAGCCGTTGCGAATCATTCCGCTCGGCGTCCCCGCTTCAAACGACCATTCCTGAACATTGCCGCTGGCATCTTTCACATTGATGTGAAACCACGAGTGCGGATTTCGCAGCAGCACCTGGGTGATGACTCCATGCACCGTTACCGGAGCCTGAAGATCGTACGCCGCCGCAAAAGAATGATGCGCCCATGCTGGCGCTCCGAGCGCGAGCGCAACTAAACCCGCCGCTAAACAAATCAGTAGCTTCCGCTTCATAGCACCTCCGGTGTCCGCGAGATTCCACCTGGAATTATATACCTCGCCGGAGCTCAGCATGTAGTCGCATATCATGGAACCCAGTGCCCACCCAACCCCAAGCCTACCTGTTCGATGCCTACGGAACGCTGTTCGATGTCGATTCCGTCACGCGCCGCGGCGCTGCGGGAATCCAGGGCGATCTGCAAGCCCTCTCGCAACTGTGGCGACGCAAACAGCTCGAATATACCTGGCAGCGAGCCCTCATGGAGCGCTACGAGGATTTCTGGACCCTCACCGAGGCTGCCCTCAAGTCCGCCATCGGCCAACTCGCCATCCAGGCCCCGACCGAACAAGTCCAAGGCCTGATGCAGGCGTATCTTTCCCTGGACGCATTCGACGATGTAAAACCCGCCCTGGAAGCTTTAAAAGAATCGCCGCTAGCCATCCTCTCTAACGGCACACCCGCCATGCTGGACTCCCTCATCCGTCACAACAGCCTGCACTATTTCACCGAAGTCATCTCGGTCGACCGCCTCAGGACCTAACCATGGCGTGACCTATACGCGCACTACCACCTCCAGGCCCTCTGATTCCTTCCCGGGATTGATGGCGCTGGTAACCGGCGCATCCCCGAAGACAGTCGGCGCGTTTTATGACGTCGCTTATGATCGCGTACTGGCGCCTCCACAGATCACCACCGGTAACGGTGTTGCCGGGAGCGGCATCAATCCCGCGGGTTGCACTGTCGGCCAGCCGAATGGCACCACTACCGAATATGAAGAGGGTGTGGAAATAGATCAGACCAAGCTCAACGGAGGCTCGACGCATTACAGCACCACCGATGGAGGCATACTGTCCATCAATCCTTTGAGACTGCCGCGCGATCCCTTCAATCATTGCCAACCGCTCTACCCCTGGAACTTCATTCGCACCAACACCATCTATGGCGTGATCCATGCCGCGGGCGGCTACACCGCCTGGTCGGACAAACATGCCGTTTACGCCGCTGTGTCAGGTCCCGGCGATAATAATGCCAGCAACGTGGATGATTACTATTCTCCCGAAGTAAATTCCAACATCATTGCTCTGCCCGGTGTGACCACCGCGATTGGCGATAATTGCGCCAGCCCCGCGGTCACCGGCGGCGATTGGACCACCGACTTTGTAAATATCCGCTGCTACGACACGTTGAAGGTGAACGCGATCATCAACGAGATCGATGGCAAGACGCCTTGGCCAGTCCAATGGCGGCAAAGTACCCAACCTTTTCGGCATGAACTCCCAGGCCGTCAGCGTGGGACAAAAGCTGATTGAGAACGGTGTCTTTGGCGGCTACAGTGATGCAGCCGGAACCCCCACCGGTCCAATGAAAGACGAGATCCGCTTCGCCGACGCGAGCATCGGCAAGATGGTGTCGGAGCTGAAAGCCAAGAATCTGCTAGACTCCACGCTCATCATCATCACCGCCAAACACGGGCAGTCTCCCATCGATCCCAAACGATTCAATCCCATTCCGGGGCCCAGCGGGACCAATGGTGTTTCGCCGGCCGACGTATTAGTAAACTTCGATCCAGGTTTCCTGCCGTTCTCCGAATCGCCGCTCAATCCAACCGGAATCGGACCCACCCAGGACGATATCTCGCAACTCTGGCTGGCCCCAGGTAAGAGCCTCGCCACCGCTATCGCGCAACTGGAAAGCCACGCGTCCGCCGCTGGCATCGGCCAGATCTTTTATGGCCCTTCGCTGGAGACTATGTTCAACGCGCCCGGCCTGCCTCCCAACGGCGACTCCCGCACTCCGGAGCCGTACGCTTGACGACGCCCCGCGCTTTCCTGCAAAATCGAGATTGCCAGCGTCGCTTCATTAAAGAACGCCGTCGGCCGGAATCCTAGACTATGGGGTTGGCCGAGTTCATCCGCAACGCGCTGCTGGTCATCGGAGCTCTATTTCCGATTGTGAATCCGCTGGGAAGCGCGCCGATCTTTCTGGCGCTCACCACAGGGTTCAGCGACGACGCTTACGCGCTGCTGGCTCGCAGGATCGCGTTGAATGGCTTCGCGCTGCTGGCGATTTCCATTCTGGTGGGCACCAATATCCTGGCCTTCTTTGGGATCTCCCTGCCCGTAGTGCAGGTGGGCGGCGGCATGGTGGTCATCGCAGCCGGCTGGACCCTGTTAAACCGTAAAGACGATGCCGACGGTGGAATCGATGTGCCCAAGCCCACCAGCCCCGCCGAAATCTCCCGCCGCGCATTCTACCCGTTGACGCTGCCTCTCACCGTCGGTCCAGGCTCGATCTCAGTCGCAATTACGGTAGGCGCCAACCATCCGCAAAATGCCGCCCGGACTTGGTATCTGGCGTCTGCACTTCTGGGCGCGGCTGTCGTTGCAGTCAGCATTTACTTCAGCTACCGGTTCGCCGAAGCTTTGGCTCGCGCGATAGGGGATGCGGCTATGAACGTTATTCTGCGCCTGTCCTCTTTCATCCTCTTATGTATCGGAGTCCAGATTGCGTGGAATGGGATCAGCACCCTGCTGCGGCAGGCGCTCGCTCACCCATGACAGACCGGCACGTCAGATCACAATGCCATTGCGGTTGCTCTTGATGTATTTGTAGAGGCCTTTCGTCAGCTCGGTGGTCTTCCAAAACGCGTTGTCGCAGCGAGAGAGCTTCTTATCCCGCAGAGGGTCGGTCCCCTTCATGGCCTCTGCAATGGCCTGGACGGTCTGGTTCGGAAGCCGAAGGGCTTCGAAAGCTTTCTGTGTAATGTTCGCAATTCTCTTGCAGCCAATCCGCTCCAGGTCCTCCACAATCACCGGCCCAATCTCGCGCGAAGAGTTGGTAAAAAATTGGTGATAGCCCCCGTTGTTGACCTCTCCCTGAAATCTCAACACGGCGAGAATGACTCGCTCCACGCCGGTTCTTTTGCCGATGCCGTGGGTCTTCAACTTCTCTTCGATCCCCTCCGCCACGGCGATGATCAGCCTCTCTGGCTTTTCCAGACCGTCCAACAATAAGAGTTCATCGATACTCTGGCCGGCATATCCGTCCAGCCAGCCGAGGTCCGCAAGGGACTCCCTCTCTCCAGCGGTTTTCCTGGCTTTGAGAATGGCTCTACGGATTCGTGGGGCACTCAGGAACGAGTCTATACACTCCGCTGCTACCTGGTCCGCGGACCTGCCATTCGCGTCCGCGAATGCGGTCAACCTTCGGGAAATGATTTCAGGAACTTCCAGCGTCAGAGGAATCACAACCCCAGCCGCCGGTCCAAATCGTCCGTAATCTGTCCCAAACGCTCCGGATTCCTCAGCAGGTTGCCGATGCCATAGTTGGCATAGTCCTGATAGAAAGTCTCAATAGCGGCCAGCGAAAGCGCGTAAGCCAGCGTGGCGTGATCGGCATCCATGCGCGACCAATCCTGACCCAGGTTGCTTAACCGTGGCAGCTTCTTCTCCTGCGCCATGGCAGCGAGTTTCTGCCGAACCTCGGGCTTCAGTGTGTCGCCCGACAGCTTCTGTGCCAGGCCTTCTTGCAGCCACGCGGGCCAGCGGCCCAACATGGTCAAGCATGCATGCGTGATTTCGTGCGCCAGCGTCCGGCGCATTTCTTTGTCCAGTCCCTGGCCGTCGAAGGCTGGAACGCGAATGCGGCCGTCGTATTGGCCCCCGCTCCACTCGGCCGCTTCTGTGCCTTTGCGGTAGGCATCGCGACTCTGCACAATGGCCACCACGCGCTCATCGGCGTGACACCCAAGCTCATCCGCCACGCGTGCGAACTCGTGATCCAGCGCGCCCAGCATGTCCCGAGCCGCATCTGCCTTCACCACCGAAGAATCGTAGCGAAGTAACACACGCAGCCCGACCAGACGCTGATTGGACTGATCGTTTTTCGTTTCCTTCTCGACCTTCTTGTAGAGCCGTTCCAGATCCTCGTTCGGCTGCTTGTCGAGCGACACGCGCCAATATTCCAGAGCCTTTTTGGAATCGTCATTCCGCCACGACGCGATGCCTGCCAGCATCATCAGGCCGGGATCTTTATTGGTTCGCAACTCCGGTTCCAGGACTTCGAGCGCCTTCCCCGGCTGACTCGCCTCAATGAGGTCAGCGGCCTGTGCCGCAACTTTGTTGAATCCCCCGCCTGGAAGTCCTTTGCTGGGTGCTGAGGCTCCGCTCTGGCTGTGGAACGATCCCATCACCTGGGTCATATCCAGCCATGCGGCGTCGCGACGAGCCTTGTCGAAGTCCTCCAGCCCGTTAATCGATGTCGCCAGCAGATAGCCTTCGATGGTCTTGCCGCCCGAGTCAACAGCGACCTTATAACAAGCGGTCTCTGCCCCAGCCAGCGAGTAGCGGATGGTAACTGGAACTCCTGCTTCCAGCGTTGCTACCGGTTCGGAATCGGAATAGCAGCCCGAGCGCAGTTGAGCATGCGGTTCTTTCACCGACGCCCCCAGCAACAATAGGAACAGGAAAGCTTCCATGCTTCGAATGTAAGGCTATCCAGCCGGAAAAGCCCTCAGGGAAACCTCTTAGCGGTCAGTGGTGAAGCTACCCTGTACACCGTCCCGATTCCGGCGTGAAACAGCGGCACCAGTTCCGGGTTCCCCTTAACAGCCGCTGCGATTTTCTGGCGATCCTCGTCGCCTACCTCGCGGCCCGGATCGTCGGAGGTGAAATAGACATACTGAAGGCCCCGGTTGCGGCAATAAGCGGGCAGGTCGCGATAGGCCTGAATCATCTTGTCATGGTCGTCGGCATACCAGAGGCGGGGTAACAGCGGAAGATAGTTGCCCTGACGGCCCGTGTAGAGAAACATCAACGGGTCGTCGTAAGAGAGAATCCGAGCGTCCGGGGGCAGATTGGCTGAAATCCAGGTGTAGGCCTGTTTCAGGTCCACCAGCTTGGCGCGCTTCTGCTGGGCCGATTCGTCCAGGAAAGAGAATGTCACGAAGCATTGCAGCGCCACCATCCCCGTGAGCAAAACCGCGACTCCTCCCCCGAAAGCGGACGCCACAACCCTTTGGCTCCGATCCTTATGCCGGAGGGCCCCTCTAATGTTCTGCCCGAGCGCTTCAAGTTCCGTCAGCAACCCCGCCGCGACCAGCGGCAGGAGCGGCAGCACCAGACGCTCATTCGGAGGGAAATGCCATACCAGCAGAATCAGCACCGAAAGAAGCCCGAACATCGCGTAGGGAACCATTACCCCTTTGCGTACCATCCGGACGATCCCGGAGATAGACGCTACCGCCAGCACCTGGGTAAGAATCTTCACTACCGGCAGATCCACCACTTTGGGCAAGATCAGTGATCCGAGAGCGTACAGGGTCTGGTCGAGGTTTTTCCACACCACCACCGCGATGTTGTCCGGACCCACGCTCATGGAATGGCCGCGCAGGTAGTCGATGTAGTAAATGAGGGTAGCGTCGTCGGTCTTGAACATCGCAAAGCGAGTCCAGGTCATCCAGACCACGATTCCCGGAAGCATCGCGACAAGGAAGGCAATCGCATTCTTACGTTGGCCTCGCCAGTACCAAAGCCAGGCCGGAATTGCGATTAAGAGGACAATCCCGGCCGTACGCGTCAGGTAGGCAGCCGACGCGGCCAGACCCGCCAGGATCACCCATTGGATTTCATTTCGTTCCGCAAGTAAAAGAGCCAGAAGTACAAAACAGGTGAAGAGGACTTCCGAGAAGGGAGTCACCCCGAACAGAATTACATAAGGATTGATCGCCAGAAGGCCGGCCAGAAGGGCTACCCTCCACTTGGGCATACCTAAGCGGCCGAAATACGTCCAGGAGAGGCCTAAAAACAGGATCAAAGTGACCCAACAGAAAAACGACGCCTCCCGGAGATTCGAGGGGAAGTTCGGGTTTAGGCTCCAAACTGCTGATAGATATAAGGAATCGAGGGGAGGGAACTTTGTCTCTGCCGGATTCTCCGGAAGGCTCTGAATGCGGTACCCGTTTCCCTGGGCGACACTCTTAGCGGTTAAATACTGTAGGCCATCATCGTGTAGATACCCGAACTCTGGCATATCTCGATTGCGCCAGACGAAGGTGGCCGACGGAATCAACAGTACGAAGAAGATCAACAGGCTCCGTACTTTGGCTGACATTAGCGATACCCTCAGAGAGATAATCGTCAGCCCGCCGATCCGCAATAGGGTGGCATACAACCACCCTAAACTGCTTTCTGTACTAAGGTTTGGTGGGCCGCAGCGAGGTCTAGTCTTGAGACGATTCTAGGGGTACGTTAGGCTTTTAGCCTGATTCTTTTAGGAAACTGCCGATGATAACTTTGTATCAGCGATGGAGAACGTCGCCACTCAAAAGGGAGAGGACATTCTGGATATGAAAGATTTCATCTTGAAGTTGCAGATTTGGAAGGACACAAAAGGGCAGGATCTCATCGAGTATGCTCTGATGGCGGGTTTCGTTGCGGTCGCGGCCGGTGCAATTATGCCGGGCGTCGCCACGAGCATCAGCACCATTTTCTCGAAGATTTCCTCCGTGATGTCGAAGGCTTCCACCCAGGGCTAAACCTCTGGACGAAGTTGGGGAAGAGGGATGGGCTTCGGCCTGTCCCTTTTTCTTTTTGTATGTTAGTTTTGCAGTGACTTCTTGACGTTCAGGAACCTGGGAAACAGGAACGCCTGGAAGAGCGGTTCCCCACCCGATTCGGGCAGCGGCCAAAGCTTGATCAGCGGCCGGGCCTCCTCCTTTTTGCCAGCCTGAAGTAAAGCCTGTGCGTACAAAGTCCTTACGAACCCATCTTGCGCAGGACGTGTGTGGTCATACACTGTCTTCAACATCGCTGCGTCGTGAGGCAGGTTGTTTGGATTTTTCCAAACCTCTAACTGCTTCTCCATCAAGGACTGGGTTTCTTTGGTCCCCGGATCGTCCCGCAACGCCAGCGCCAGTGACGACTCGGCCTGAGCTTCCCGGCCCGTCGAATAGAGCCACACCGCTTCCCGCCATGTCGTCAGAGCGTCGTGTTGTTTCACGCGGCCGATCAGGAATTCTTTCATGGTCTGGTCGGCGCCCGCCAGGTTTCCGCCCAACCACTGCGCATAGGCTGCCTTCCACAGGTCCAGCCCGGCCAGAAAACCTGAGTTAGCCTTATTGGCCGACCGGAATGACTGCTCCGCATCCGCGAACTTTCCGTTCGCGAAGTAGACTTCCCCCAAGGAGTCGAACGAGTTGGCCGCCTGATTCGGCAGCTTTCCGTACTCCGTAAACGTCAGCCGAGCCCCGTCCAGATCGCCTGCAAAGCCCTGCGCATACCCTAGCAGGTTGCGATCCTCCACAGACTGCGGTTCCAGTTGAAGGGCTTGCTTGTAAGCCGCCGCCGCAGCCGGAAAGTTGCGGGCATTCATCTGAACCTCGGCCAGGGTCCGCCATAGCTGAACGTCCAATGGAGAAATATGCGCGAGCGAATCCAGAGCCTTCACCCGGGCGGGCACGTCGCTACGCAGGGTCGCGGCGAGCAGCTCGATTTGCGCCCGGTCGAACGGCGATCGCAGTTCGGGCTTTGACGCCAGAGCCCGATCCGCAACCGCCAGGGCCCGCTGGTTATCCCGCTTAGACATTAATTCCTGGACCCAACCCAACCATGCCGCGCTGAATCCCGGATCCTTCGCGACAGCGTCCTCGAAATGGCCCTGTCCCCACTCCACTGCGTTTTCCTCCTGCGAGGTCGAAAATGGCCGGGCATCCGGATTGATCAGGCGCGAGGTGCGATCCATGGCGGCAATCAGCCCGGAATGCAAATCTTCCGTAGCGACCATCTGATGTGTCGCCAGGTCCTCAATCGAGACATGAAACGAGGAGGGGCCATCGAAATAGCCTTCCACCATCCGCGAAGCGCCGGAAAGGTAGCCGTCGCTTACCGTGGCCACCGACACCGCGACTGTCCGAGGCGCGCCGGTAAGTTGGCTTACCAGAATCCGGCCCGCAGCCGCGGAAATCCAGGCGTTGTTGGAATTGCCGGTCTGGTCGTCAAAGCGAAGAACTGCTATCTTCTCGAAAGGGCGGGGAACAGGCCGGGAGCAGGCGGCGATTGCCAATACTCCCGCAATGAGAAGCGAACGTTTCAGAGGGTCTTGTGCTCCATGGCGAGAATCTGCTTGAATTCCAGGTTCTCCTGCAGCGACGCGAATTCCGGGTCCTTTACAAACTTCTCGCGTTCCTTAAAGCCTTCCTCCAGCGATTTGCGAATATACTGCAGAGCCAGATCGATGGAGCCGCGCTTGGCATAGGTCTTGGCGATGTAGTAATGATACTTGGCCCGCTCCTCCACGCTGCGTTCCTGCAGTACCGTGCCTGCGCCCGTGGTCTTCTTCTCAAAAACGTCGGGGTCGATCGCCAGAGCCTTTTCGTAGGCGAGGCTCGCCTCCTTGTACTGCTTGCGTGCGAAATACGCCGTGCCGAGGTTGCTCAAGATAGACGCGGACTCGGGTGAGTAGCGCAGGGCGCGCTTGTACTGCTCCACCGCGCGCCGGAAGGACTTGGCCGCATAGTAAACCGCACCCAGGTTGTTGATCGCCTCCGCATATTTGGGGTCGAGCTTGATCGCTCTCTCGTAATACTTCTTGGCGTCGGGCAGATCCAGCAACTGGTGATAGGCGATGCCGGTCTTGTTCGCCAGAACCGGCGACTTCACAGCGCCAGGCTTATAGACGTCAACCGCCTCCCGGTACATCTTGCGGGCCATGTAAATATCGCCGCGCATCTCTGGAGAGATTTCGGGCCGGGGGGAAATTTCGGGTTTGGGCGCGACGGCTGCAGGGGCGGGGGTCGTTAGCGCGGCGGCCGTAGGGGCGACTTGAAACGCCCACGCACAAGGAACTAAAGCCGTCGAAAGAATGAGAGAGACAGCGGAGTACAACATAGCGCCTCGATCCTCCTACTGTACAATAATCGGATGTCAAGAACAAAAACTGTGCCCGGCAGCCCCCCCGCCTGAAATTCCGTACAGGACAATTAGGATATGCGAAGCCGCCATTTGATCGGTCCACGCCCGGGCTCCAACACCGACTCACAGGAGTCCTCCGCTTCGCGGCTTCGCAAATGCGAAATTCCTCATGACCTGCTGGAGGAAGGCTCGCGCCGGCTGGGCATCATGTCTGTGGTCGGCTCGGCGCTGTGGACCCTCGGCACCGTGCTCTACCATGTCACCGGCGCCAGACCCGAGACCGGATTCAACTTCACCGACGGCATCTCCGTAGCCGCCGTGATCTTTTCCATCGCCCTGTTTGCCTATACACGCCGGGATTCAAACGACCCTAACTTCGTGCTCGACCTCGGCATGGTGTACATGGTGCTCACCTCCATCGGCCTCTCGGTGGTCAGCCACTGGGAGCTGATGTCCTCTCACGTGGACATCAGCCCGATGATCAGTTGGATCGGCGCTGTCATTCTGATGTTTGCCGCCATTGTGCCGGCGCAGCCTCACAAGTTTCTGGCCGCGGGGTTGCTCTCAGTGACTATGAACCCCATCAGCATGTGGATCGGCCATGCCCGCGGCGCGTGGGACTTCGCGCACCCGTGGGACGTTCTGGTGATGCATTGGCCCGACTATCTGCTGCTGGGTGTGGCCTTTGTGATCTCGCGGGTCATCACGACCTTGGGGCGGCAGGTCACCAGGGCTCGTGAAATGGGCAGCTACAAGCTGGTCAAGCTGCTGGGCAAAGGCGGTATGGGCGAAGTGTGGCAGGCCAGCCATCGCATGCTGACCCGCGACGCCGCCATCAAGCTGATCCAGCCTGATCTGCTAAGCCGCGTCTCTCAAAAAGACGGCGCCATGATGAAGCGCCGCTTTGAACAGGAAGCCAAGGCGACCGCTTCCCTTCGATCACCACATACTGTGGAGCTGTACGATTTCGGCGTCACCGAAAACGGCGTTTTCTATTACGTCATGGAACTGCTGGACGGAATCGACCTGTCGACCCTGGTAAAGAAGTTCGGCCCGCAGCCCCCTGCGCGGGTCGCGCATATTCTTTCTCAGGTCTGCCGCTCCCTAGGCGACGCGCACAACCGCGGCATGATCCACCGCGATATCAAGCCCACCAACATCTATGTGTGCCGTCTGGGCATCGAGTACGATTTCGCCAAGGTTCTCGATTTCGGCTTGGTGAAAGTTCTGGATTCGAAGGACCTGCAATTGACAGGCGTAGGCGGCGCTACCGGGACCCCCGCGTACATGGCTCCGGAAATGGCTTTGGGAAATGATCACATCGACGGGCGATGCGATCTCTACGGCCTCGGCTGTGTCGCGTATTGGTTGCTGACCGGCACGCTGGTATTTGAAGAGAGCAGCGCCACCGCGATGATGCTGGCCCACGTCCAGAAACCTCCCGTCCCTCCTTCAAACGAAGCGGGCTCAAGATTCCCGCGGCGCTGGAGCAGGTGGTCCTGGCGTGTCTGGAGAAAAAGCCGGAAGACCGTCCCGAAAGCGCCGAGGTCCTCTTCCGCGCGCTTGCGATGGCCGAAACCGGCGTCTGGACGCAGCAGGACGCGGAAAGCTGGTGGAATGTGAACGTTCCCGAGGGAGGCGTCGGTCCGGAACAGGAGGTGCAACCCTCCGCGTTGACGCAAAGCCTGTCGTTCGTAAACAAAGTCACAGCCCCTTGAAACGCCGGGCGGGTTAGACGCAGTTATATGCAGGGTGCATATGACTAAGTCGCGCGTTTTTGTTTTGACGCTTGCGGCACTATGCGGACCAGCCGCAACGGCGCAATTCTTCGTCACCGATCAGCAGGGAGTACCAATCACATCGCTGAGTTTCGCCACGGCTCCCGGCACATCTCCGGCATCGCAGAAATTCAAAGTGACCAACGGGTTGGGTACGGCCCAGGCCATCACCATCGCGGCCACGTCCGGCCGGTCATCCTGGCTTTCGGTCGATCCCACTTCCCTTAAGCTGCCCGCGAATTGCCTCCTGCCGAACTGCCCGGTGGACCCATCCGCACTGGTCACCGTCAACGTGAACTCCGCATCTCTGGCGCCGGGCGCCTACGCGGGCAGCGTCGTCATTCGAGGACAAACCAGCACTTTCACGCTAACCGTGACTTTGCAAGTACAGGGCTTTACCATTCAACTGCCCTCCAACCTGACCTTCACCGTGGGCTCGGGAAGTTCCAACCAACAGGCTTTTGTGCTGACCAACAACACGGGCTCGCCCATCCAGCTTACGGTGACCACCAGCGATCCCGCCCGCTTTAAGGCCTTCTTCACGCTGAATCCAGTACCGCCGAACGCAACCTCCGCACTGAATATCGCCTTTGACGCGACCGGACTCCCTGCGGGCACTTACGCTGAATCCATCAAGATTGTTTCCTCAGACGGCACCACCCAGACGATCCAGGCCAGCTTTCAAGTGGTCGTGCAACTCGTCGCCTCACCGGCTTCCATCACCATCCAGGTCGCGCCCGGCAAAAAGGTGCAGGGTTCACCGATTACGCTCCTGAACCAGGGCGGAACCTGCACCGTGCGAGCGACAGCGACCATTCCCGGCTTGAGCGCGACTTACGACCCCGTATCGAGGACCGCGACGACTGCGGTCGACGCAACTCAACTGACCTCGAAGCTGATGGGCACGATCACCTTCGATTGCTCCGATGCCAACAGTGTCCCGGCGGTCGTCGGCGTGACGATTACAGTCACCGCTTCGGCAGTTTCCAAAGTGATTCCTCAAATAGCCGACGGAGGCGGGTGGCAAACCACTATCGTCGTGGTTAATCGAGGCGCGACCACGGCCAACGCCAGCCTGAGTTTCTTTATGGACACGAGCGCCGGTTCTACCGCACCGTGGGCGCCGCAGATCGCCGATAACGTCAACTATGGCCAGATCCAATTGGCCCCACACTCGGCTTTGTGGATGCATACTCTGGGCACCGCGCCGTTCGCCCAGGGATACGCCATCCTCACGGGCGACCCCAACACGGAAGCATTCGCGATCTTCAAGTTCCTGGTCCCTGGCCGGCAAGATCAGGAAGGCACCGCTACAGCGAGCGTTTCGAACTCCACCGTGGTGGTCCCCTTCGACAACGCCGAATTAAACGTAACCTCAGTGGCGCTGGCGAACCCAGGCGCGAATTCGCAGACCATTAATGTAAGCTTTCTCACCACTTCGGGAATGTCGTCCAACAGTTCGCTTTCCATTCCGGCGGGAGGGCACATGGCTTTTGCCACCGCGACCCAGTTCCCGCAACTTGCCGGAGTGCGTGGGGTGGCGATATTTTCAAGCTCCAGCGCACCCTTCAACGCTTTGGCTCTGCGCTTCAACTCCACTAACGCATTTTCTACAGTCCCCGTGTTTCAGGGAAGTGGCGGCTCAGGGCAACCCGTCATTTTGTCGCAGATCGCAGACGGGGGCGGCTGGGCTACGACGATTGTCCTTGTAAACACGGGCGCGTCCACGAGTAACGCTCAGCTAAGTTTCGAGCAGGATCTGATCAATGGAAACTCGGGCCCCTGGTCGCCTTCGCTTAATGGACAGGTAATTTCGTCCGTCTCCATCCCTGCGGGCGGCGCAGTATTCCTGGAGACCCCCGGCACTGCCGCATTTACGCAGGGCTACGCGACAGTAACCCCCGATCCAGGAATTCAGGCGTTTGCTATTTTCAAGCAGCGGGTGCCCGGCCGGCAGGATCAGGAAGGAACCGCACTGGCCTTCGCCGCCACGCAGGAGGTTCTAGTCCCCTTCGACAATACCGGCGGAAACAACACTACCGCGGCCTTAGTGAACACGGCGCAAGCCCAAACGTTCCAGGCTCAAGTTCTGGGGACCTCCGCCTCCATTGCAGTCCCGGCGGGAGCTCACTCGCCGTTCCAGTTGATCATGCAGGTGCCGTCGACCTCAAACCAGCTCGGCCTGGCGGATTTCACCAGCACTACGAGTCCGTTCTCGATGCTGGCGCTGAGGTTCAACTCCAGCGGGGCGTTTACGTCGATTCCGGTGTTCCCGGCGGCGCCATAAGCAGAGAAGCTAGCATCGAAGCGGCGTAGACTTGCGGCGTTTGCGATAATCTGAATGAAGGAGTCCGATCATGGCACGCACAGATAGAGCCTCGGAAATCGACTGGACGCAATGCGAACTAATCGAGCAAGTACCCGGCAAAGTATCGGGACGGCCCATCGTGCGCGGCACGCGCATTCTGCCTGACGCGATCGTCAACAGCTACGATGCGGGTGAGCCTCTTAGCCTCATTCACGAGAACTATCCGGGGCTTTCCATCACGCAGATCCAGGGCCTCATCGAATTTGCGCAAGCTAGCCGCGGACAGCCCGTCCCGTGAAAGTGTTGCTCGATGAAAATCTTCCGCATCTGTTGCGCAATAGGCGATCACGATGTGTTCACGGTCCGCTATAAAGGCTGGGCGGGGCTGAAGAACGGCGAGCTTTTGGGAGCGGCCGAGGATGACGGCTTCGAGGCCTTCGTCACCGGCGACCAGACTCTTTCTTACGAGCAGAATCTTACCAGGCGGAGCATTGCGACGGTAGTGTTGTCATGCATCGATTGGCACATTCTTAAAGACAATTTGCCGCCCATCCTCATCGCGCTCGACAACGCAAGTTCTGGTTCGTTTCAGGAAGTCGAATGCGGCGGCTCCACCCGGATAAGCAGCCTACAATAGCCTCAGTGCACAACCCGCACCTCAACCACGCGATCCCCCGACGGCTCTAACTCAACCTCGGTCCCGACGCCCAAGAATCCCGCGCGATACTCGGGATCCTCCGCCAATCCTGGCTCAGCATTTTCGAAAGCCAGCACAACATACTTTCCTGGTGCGACCCCTTCAAAGCGGAACGTCCTCCCCGCGCCCGACAACGTTCCCTTCACCAGCCGTGTGACGCGTTCCAATTCCCTGGACGCTGGTGCGAGCATCAATTGCACTGGCCCCCCGTCCGAGCCCGTCACAACCCCCGAGAGCGTTGCCGATTTGTTGGACAGCATCATTTCAAGCTGGGGCTCCTGGCCCGGCTGGCCTATCTTCAAAGGGACTGTCGTCACGTCCTCCGTCCCGAAGTGAATCCATTTGACGAAGAAGCCTGCGGGCAGGCTGGTAACGTCCACCCAATAACGTCCCGCTGGAATATCGCGCAATCGAAGGGGACCCCCCGGCAAATCCTGCGTCGCGGCGATGGCTCTGGAAAGCCCACCATCAGCGCTTCTCAGCATGACGGTCGCGCTCACAGGCGAGCTTTGCCAGGCCCCTTCCGGCAGGTCGTGGACGTTGTTGAGAAGCCGCTCGGTGCGCACCACGCACTTGATCTCAGCCCCGGCGCGAAGCTCTACGCGAATGTTTTCGACGTCCTTGTCGGCCACCACTAAATCCATCTTCCCCGTCAGGTGTTCCGCAGGTGAATAGTCGCGAGCTGTAACGCTGTAGTGCCCTGGTGCGACTCCATCGAACTCGAATTCTTCATCCTCCACCGCAACGCTGCGGACCGAACCGGGAAACGCCTCAGCAGGCCGGTCCAGAGGAGTCAGCTCCACCATCAGCAGGTTCAAAGGACGAAACGAATAGTGGTCCGTCACCGAGCCTCGCACTTTGAACAGTCTGCTCCGCTTCAGCGGGAGGTTCACGCCCTGGACGTCGTCGCCCGCCGCCAGGTCGATCCCCTTCGCGTCGCTCACGCTCAACACACCGGGGTAGAACGTGGTCTGAACGCCCTCGGGAGCTTTATCCCCAGGCTTCCTGCGGCGCAGCACTCCTGGACCATTCGGGCGATAAGTATTCAATCCCGAGGCGCTCAGGAAGAACTGTCCGTTCGGCAGCGTGTTGAAGCGAAAATTGCCTTGCCCATCCGGCATCGTGCGTGCGACCAGTTGCAGCAGCCGCTGTCCAGCCGACGCGCTCCATCGCCAGCGCCACGCCGCCACTTCAATATTGCGAACCACGTCACCGTCGCCATCCAGCACCCGGCCCGAGATGGAGGACTTAGGCGTCAACGCCACGCGCAGCAATCGTTTTTCTCCGGCTCGCAACCGGATCGGCTCTCCGTTGATCAGAAAGCGCGCTCCATAATTGCCGTGCAGGAATCCGATGCGGTCGGCGGAAAGCACGTACGAGCCCGCCTCCACCTGTTCGAACACGAAGTTTCCCCTCGAATCACTCTGGGCCACATATTCCGGCGCGAGCAATCCGGCTGAAGGAATGCTGAGGCGCAGCACTCCCTGGCGCAATGGCTCGCCGGTCAGAGAGTTTTCCAGCCGTCCTTCGATGCTGGCTTTAGGAGATGGGGTTTGCGCAGCGGCTGGAAGCAGAAACAGAACGAACCCGATTACCGTCCGCATGCTCTTGATTATGGCAGCAAAGTCTCACGAGCCTTTCAGGCCCGAAACCGCCAGCACAACCCAGCCGGCAATGAAGCAAACCCCGCCGATCGGCGTAACGGCTCCCCAGGTGCGATTTCCCGTCAACGCCAGGATGTAGAGACTTCCGGAAAAGAAGACGATGCCGATCAAGAGCAGCAGCCCGGCCCAGCGGCTCAAGGAAGTTGAAATCGCGTTGGACGCAGCCAGAGCGCCAATCAGAAGCAGACCCAGCGCGTGGACGTAGTGGTACAGAACCGCGCGCTGATAGATGTCCATGGAATAAGCGTCGAGCTTTCCCTGGAGCCCATGCGCTCCGAACGCGCCGATGCCGACACCCAAGGCCAGCATCACTCCGCCCCAAAAGACGTAGTTCATGCTTTCAGCCTAGCAGGGTGAGAAAAAGGTCCTTTATTTCGCGGGAAGAACCCTGCCCGCCTCCGCGAATCCAGTCATCTGTTGGATTTTCAGACGGAACGCAGCGGGATCGGCGCCTTGCGCGTGACCCACCAGGCCGCAGGAAACTCGCAACTCCAGGCTCTGCGCGACGCCGGCTTCCTGCACGCTATACCGAGTCGACAAGCGTTCATTGGCATTCTTCGCGATGGTCTGCGCGGCGGCCAAGTCGACTTCGATTACCGCCCCGAACTGATCTTCGCTGAGCCGGGCCACCAGGCTTTCCTCGCCCACGATGCCGTAGAATCGCTTTACCATCGCGCGCAACGCCCCATCGGTCAGGTTCTTCCCGCACCCGTTTTCCAGCCGCTTTAGATTGGTCACCAGCAGGATAATCACGCAGAAGGCTTCGGAGTTCTTGAGCAGCTCATGCATCCTGTCGTCGAGCTTCTTCTTCACCCAGGCGCCTGAGGCCGCATCGGTCCACAAGGCGCGCCGCTCTGCCTCCATTTCGCGATGCAGAAGACGGATTTCGTGCTGCAGTTCGGCTACGGTTAAAGTGTTGGCCTTGTTCAGTTCCTCATAGGTGCGTTCGATCTCCTCAGCCACCGCGCGGACGCTCTCCCGGATTTTTTCCAGATCGCCGCTTTCGGCTGCTCGTTGCAGCATGGCCACCTTGGCCCGCACCCGCTTTTGGCCGTCCTCTCCGTTGGCGACAAAGCTGTTGGCGAAGTTCTTCATCGCCTCCGCTGCGCCTTCCAGATCGTCGCGAAGACGCTGGACGAAGACCCTGCCCTTATCGCGATACTCCCGCAGTTCCCCGCGGAAAGACGCCTGCAGACCACGGAAATCTTCGGCGTTCAGTCCGGTGGAGGCCCGCGTCGCCATCGCGCGCACATGCCTCTGAAATTCCTGCATGGCCGGAGGATCCAGCTCCACCGCGTAGTCCGCCGCCGAGCGCAACGACAGCGAGTAGCACTCCTGCAGGGTCTTCCAGTCTTGCTTCGGCGCGCTCGTCTCGGCGGCCGCGGTATCCCGCAGTTTTCCAATGGAGTCTTCGAACGATCTCATATGTCCCAGAATGGACTTATCGCCCGAATTCCTTCAGCTATGAAACCGGCCCGTTATTCGAACTCGAGCGCCCCGAAACTCACTACGCTCTGCTCGTCGATATTCCACTGGTGATAGTGCCGCAGCGTGCCCCGAGCCTCGGGAACGGCCTTCATGAACGTGTAGATAGGAGCCGACCCGCACCACTTCAAATCGTCGCGATTCTCCTGCACCTGCTCCCAGAAACCCTGCGCGTCGCCGGCCTCAATCCGGCCGATGCGTCCCAGGTCCCGCTCCCGCACGCGACCCATCTCGCCTTCTTCCGCCTTAGCCTCGAACTGGTCACCGTACCGAGCCCCCATGTGCGCCATATCCACGCCCAACACCCACCGCAGCCGGTCCGATTCCTTGGCCGCAATATCGCCCAGCACTCCTAGCGCGCGCCGGACATCGTCATTGTCCTCCGGCTTCCCGCCCAGATACAGGCTCCGCGCATAGGACCCGCACAGCACCGGTACAACTTTGATCCGCGGCCCGAATAAATGCTGCAAGAACACCACCTGAAATTCGATCGAGTGCTCCACCGCATGGCAGTAATCCTCGGCGATCGCGCCCGAAGCCTCGCGCTCCAGCCGTTCCACCAACCCGAGATCGGTGAGCGTCTCTCCCAGCGGCGTGACGAACGGCTTGCGAGTCAATCCAAACCGGTCCGGCTGCCCGTAGTGCGACGTCCCGAGAATCACGAAGGTCTTATCCGCATCGTCTTTGGATAGGGCCGAATAAGCCGCCCGATACGTCTCTATCCCTCCAAAAGGACTAACGTGCGGCGCAGCGATCCCGCGCACTACGCGGCCGTTCTCGTGGCCGTGAGCGGTCCCACGCATGTATTCCGAAAACGTAGCGGACAACTCCGCTGGATCGTCCGGATACCCCGACCCGGCATGCACGGGCTCGCGCACCGGCGCACTGGCGAACGCTTGTTGCTTCGCTTCTTTCAGCCTCGCGTAAGCCTCGTCCTCCAAAAAACCCGCTTGAGATAACGTCTTCTCTAAATGCTCCACCAGGCCCGCCGACGTCCAACTGACCCGAGCTCCGCACCAGGAACGCCCGCAAGTCGAGCTCGCTCTTCTCCCCATCGAAATACTCCAGGCACTGGACCAGTTCCATCGGCACGATCAGCGTGGCATCCGAATAGTGAAACGGATCCCGCATCAGCAGCCCGGGCCGATCCTCAATGGGCGAAGGCATCATGTCCAAATCCCGACGGAGCCGCGCGAGCATAAGAGCTAGGATACCCCGTGTGGCACACTCACCCAGGCAGCTAAACTCAAGGTTTGGACCCTCGCCAAACCTACAGCACCCGCCTGGCCCATTTTGAAGCCCTGAAACAAGCCGCCACCCGGACCTTCCGCCTGATGGGCAATCTGCGCCTGTGGCTCGGTCTGGTTGCTGCCGCGATCGCCTTCATCGCCTTCGGCCCAGGCTGGATTTCCCCTTGGTGGCTGGCCTTGATTGCCGCCATATTTCTAGGCATCGCTATCTTTCACGAACAAGTCGACCAGCGAGTCAACGCCGCTAACCGGGGCGTCGCCTACTATGAGCGGGGTCTCAAACGGCTCGACGGCCAGTGGGCAGGCACCGGCAATTCCGGCGAGCGCTTCCGCGCTTCTTCGCACCTATTCGCAGATGACCTCGATCTATTCGGCCGGGCCTCTGTCTTTGAACGCATCTCCATCGCCCGGAGCACTGCAGGCGAGCGTGCTCTGGCCGATTGGTTCCTCGAACCCGGCGACCAGGCCGAAGTGGTCGCGCGCCAGCAGGCCGTAGCCGAGCTCCGGTCGCGCAACGATCTTAGAGAGGCCATGGCCTTGATGGGCAATGAGGTTCAAGCCGCCGCCGACGACAAAGCTCCTGCCCTGTGGGGCGCTATGCCGCCTATCCGATTCTTCCCGGGAGCGCGCACCATAGCCTTCCTGCTCGCTCTGGCCGCCACCGTGACCTTCATCCTTTTTCTCGTTCAGGTGTTGAGCCTGCGCCCGCTTCTGGTTGTGTTCCTTGTCCAGATCATGTTCGGTTTCCTCGTTCGTGATCCGGTGAGAATGGTGCGGGCCACCGTGTCCACGCCCGCGTACGATCTAAAATTACTGAGCCTCCTGGTGGAGCGCATTGAGCAAGAGGCATTCGTCTCCGCGGGTCTGGTGCGCCTGAAGAAAAAGCTGGAGACGGCGGGCCGCCCTGCGTCGGAGCAACTACGGAGTTTGGAACGCCTGGTCATCCAACTCGATGCCGTAAGAAACGCATTCTTCGGCATTATGGTATTGCCCCTGCTCTGGGCTCCTCAGTTCGCCATGGCTGTCGAAGCCTGGCGTCAGCGCTGCGGCCCTCGCATCGGCGATTGGGTGTCCGCTCTGGGCGAGTTCGAAGCTTTCTGCTCGCTATCGAGCTTCGCCTTCGAGCGGCCTGAAGCCGTCTTCCCCGAACTCCTCCCCGGCCCCGATCCGCGTTTCGAAGCCACCGCTCTATTGCACCCTCTGATTGCCGTAAAAGAAGCCGTCGCCAACGACGTCGCCCTGGGGCCTGAGAACCGCCTCTGGATTATCAGCGGTTCCAACATGTCGGGCAAAAGCACGCTACTGCGAGCCGTCGGAGTCAACGCCGTCCTAGCGTGGGCGGGCTCGCCCGTAACCGCCGCGAGCATGCGAATTTCCCGCTTGCATCTGGGCGCGTCGCTCCGCACGGTCGATTCTCTGGAAGACCACCGCTCCCGCTTCTATGCGGAAATTTCCCGACTGCGCGACGTCATGAATCTCGCCCGCGCCGGGAAGCCGCTCCTGTTCCTGTTCGACGAAGTCCTCAGCGGAACCAATTCCCACGACCGCCGCATCGGCGCCCAAGCCGTCTTAACGAAGCTGGTGGAGCTGGGTGCGATCGGCATGGTAACCACCCATGACCTGGCCCTGGCCGAAATCGCCCCGGCTCTAAACGGCATGGTCCGCAATGTACACTTTCAGGATTATCTGGAAGGCGGGGAAGTCCGCTTCGACTACCATCTGCGCCCTGGAGTGGTAACTCGCAGCAATGCGCTGGACCTCATGCGGGCGGTCGGGTTGGAGGTATGAGCGCCCAGGAGTCGCTAATCCTTTGCGTTCCGCCGCGTTCGGCTTGGCCGCTCTTGTTTGCCCGAGACCAGGAAGGTAACCTTAAAACCCAGCGCCGAAAGAATGGAACGCTCATTCTCTGAAGTTGGATTTCCATCTTCGGAAAGCATTCGATACAGACTTTCGCGGCTTACTCCGCAGACATCCGCCAGTTCGGTCATAGACCTGCCCTGCGCTGCTGAAACGTTCCGTAGCGCCTGAAGAAACGCGCCGTGAGAATCCTCGTACGCCATGCTCAAATAATTAGCCGCAAGTTTTGGATTGGCCAGCTTTTTACCGAGCCATTCGCGATAGCTCCTTGTTTTCTCAGCCATTCTTGTAATCCTTCCAGAGCTTTTTGGAGATCTTGATATCCGCGGTCTGGGTTGCCTTTGTTCCCGCGTAAAGAATGATGACAGTGTCGGCTTCTTGACCGATGTAGATACGGTACCCGGGACCGGTTTTAATAAACCGTAACTCCACCACACCCTCTCCTACGGGCGCATGATCGCCCAGATTTCCTTCTTCGACACGATCCAAGCGGACTAGTATTTGTCCATGCGTCCTGAAGTCGCTTCGCTCAAGTTTGTTCATCCATTTCTCAAACCACCCTTCATCCAGGATTCGGATCTCGCGCGGACGGGCTTCCACGGTGCTAACAGGCGTTCACATGTGTAATATTTATATCACACAGTGAGCCGCGGGTCCTTTCTTCAAGTTCGATTGACTGAAATCAGCACAAGTAAAATGTTGAGTGTGAAAACAGGCCTACTCCTCTCGTCCCTCTTCTGGAAAAAGTTCAGGTCCCGCCCTCGACGCGCTACAATCGCCCCATGAGCAGGAAACTTCTCCCCGAATCCGACCTCACCGTCGCTCTCACGAGCCTCACCGGCTGGACCATCAATAACGGCAAGCTCCATCGCCAATACACCTTCGCGGGCTTCCCGCAAGCTTTCGGGTTCATGGCCACCGCGGCCCCCACCATCGAAAAGCGCGACCACCATCCCGAATGGTCCAACGTCTACAACCGGGTCACCGTCGACCTCTCCACACACGATGCCGGCGGCATCACGCAGCTCGACGTCGACTTGGCGAAACTCCTTGAGGGCATCGCTCAAAAGCTTCTATGAGGCTGGCAGTGTTGCTGGCCATAGCCGCCCTCGCCCACGGCCAGGAATCATTTTCCGCATCCACATTACTCGACGAACAAATCGAGCTAGCCATCCACGACGGCCTGATCCCCGGCGCCGTACTCATCGCCGGCCACAACGGAAAAATCGTCCATAGAAAAGCCTACGGCCAGCGCGCCCTCATTCCGAACCGCGAGCCGATGACCGTCGATACCATCTTCGACATCGCATCGCTGACGAAAGTCGTAGCCACCACCGCCGCCATCATGAAGCTTTTTGAGCAGGGCAAGATCGTGACCACAGACCCGCTCACGAAATACCTCCCCGAATTCCAGAACGGCAAAAGCAGCATCACCGTAGCCGACCTGCTCACTCATTTTTCCGGCCTCAAACCCGACCTCGACCTCGAACCCGCCTGGTCCGGCTACCAAACGGGTGTCCGCCGAGCGCTGCTAGAGAAACCCGAAGGCCCTCCCCGCACCCGCTTCGTTTATAGCGACATCAACTTCGTGCTGCTGGCCGAAATCGTCCACCGTGTCAGCAGCAAAATGCTGGACGACTTCGCGAAACAGGAAATCTTCGCACCGCTGGGAATGAAGGAGACCACCTTCAACCCTCCCGCTTCGAAACGGCCCAGCATCGCCCCCACCGAAATTGACCCCGCCACAAACCAGCCCTTCCGAGGCATCGTGCATGACCCGACCTCTCGCTACATGGACGGCGTCACCGGCGACGCAGGCGTCTTCAGCACCGCATCCGACCTGGCCCGCTATGCCCAGATGATGGCCAACTTGGGCGAACTGGAAGGCACGCGAATCTTCGCCCCGGCAACCGTAAAGAAATTCACCTCGCCCGCGAGCCCATCCGGCCAGCCCAACGTGCGCGGCCTGGGCTGGGACATCGACTCCAGCTATTCAGCTCCTCGAGGCGAGATCTATTCCGCAGGCTCCTTCGGCCACACCGGCTTCACCGGCACATCCATGTGGATCGACCCCGCCAGCAATTCCTACGTCATACTGCTGACCAACGCCGTCCACCCCAAACGCGGCAAAGTCCTCGCCCCTTTGCGCCGAAGCGTAGCGACCATCGTCGCCGCAGCCGTAGGAGCAGGTCGTCCCGAAGCCGACCATCACGTGCTAACCGGCCTCGACGTCCTGGAAGAGCAAAACTTCGAATCCCTCAAAGGCAAGCGAGTCGGCCTGATCACTAATCAAACCGGAATCGATCGCCAAGGCCGCCGCAACGTCGACCTGATGAAAGCCGCCGGCGTAAATGTAGTCGCCCTGTTCTCGCCCGAACACGGCGTCGCCGGAAATCAAGACCAGACCCGACATCAGCGATACGAAAGACGCAGCCACCGGCCTTCCCGTCTACAGCCTCTACGAGCCCAACCGCCGCCGTCTCACACCCGCGCAACTCCGCCAGCTCGACACCCTGGTCTTCGACATCCAGGACGTAGGCGCGCGCTTCTTTACCTACTCCTGCACCATGCTCTACACTTTGGAAGACGCCGCCAAAGCCAAGGTCCCCTACGTAGTATTGGACCGTCCCAACCCGGTCACCGGCCTCCATGTTGAAGGTCCTCTGGCAGATGAAAATCTGCAGAGCTTTGTAGGCTGCTACGACATGCCCGTGCGCTACGGCCTGACGCTCGGCGAGTTAGCCACCATGGCGAATGCCGAACGCAAATGGTCCGCCCAACTCTCCGTAGTGAAAATGAAAAACTGGGACCGCGCCGACTGGTTCGACTCCATCGGCCTCCCCTGGATCAACCCATCCCCCAACATGCGCAACCTGACCGCGGCCACTCTCTACCCTGGCATCGCGCTCTTGGAATACTCCAAAAATTATTCCGTAGGCCGAGGCACCGACGCGCCTTTGGAACAAATCGGCGCCGATTGGATTCACGGCCAGGAGCTGGCCCAATATTTGAACGCCCGCCAGATCCCCGGAGTACGCGCCTACCCAACCCATTTCCACCCCGAGGACTCCAACTTCAAAGGCAAAACGATTGAGGGCGTTCGCTTCATCATCACCAATCGCGACCAATTCAACGCGATCCAACTTGGTCTTGAAATAGCAAACGCGCTGGATCACCTTTATCCCGGAAGAATCGATTTAGAGCAAAACAAATCGCTAATAGCCAACCGCAAAGTATTAGTCGAGTTGAAGTCCCACGAGGACCCAAGAAAGATATCGCAACGCCTGCACGACGAAGACACAGAAAAATTCGAGTCCCGGCGCCGCCCGTATCTTCTGTACTAGAGGTTATGGCTCGTAATAAGCGATGAGCCTTCCCATCGTGAACATCGTGACCCAAAGCACCAACGACAAAATCGCAGCGACCTTCGCTTTGGTCGGGATGACAGGCGACCGGTCCAGCTCCTCCGTGTTGTTGTAAACAATCGGACGAAAAATCAACCCATGCACTCCAATTAAGCCCAACGTCACCATCTTGGTCCAGAAGTAGTGATTGGGCGCGTACTTTTCCGCCTCTGAGGGTGCCAGCAGCAAGCCGGCGCAAATCATCACCACACCCCCGCCACGTTTCCATGGACGTAAGCTGGTGACCATCTCGGTGATCGTCACGCTTTTAAAGGTGAGCCCCAGAAGGCGCAGGTTCGTCATCAGAATCATGCCGCCGAATAGCGCGATGCAGGTCAGATGAGTCGACAGAACGATCGGGTACACCAGCACCGATTCGCTGAAGTCGGAGAGAAAACCGATACTCTCGAGAGAGTGAGCGATGTCATGTCATGCCTCTATTCAAGAAAACCTGTGAAAATCCCACCGAATACAATGGACACCCACAGCAACACAGAGACGATCGCCACGAACTTGCTCAAGGCAGGAGAAGGGTTCTCCATGGCCGCCACTTTTCTGTGGACTGTGAAATTGTAGATGAGGGCCGCCACCAGCACGTACATCTTAAGCGGAAAAATCGGGTTGATCAGGTAAATGTTGACCTGCGATAAAAACAGCGCCATCCCCGAGAACACAACGAACACAAGAGCGATCAGCGTCCATGGCTCTGTGTACTTCAAAATCCGCGCAGTAGTCTCACGGCGCAGTCCCAGGTTCAACATCCGGAAGTCAACCAGTGCGATCGATCCAACACCCACCGCAAACCCGCCGATGTGAATACACTCCGCCAGCGGAAACGCCCATTCGGTATTGTTGAGTGCATCCGCGATAGCATTCTGAAGAAGCATGCTCCTCTTGAGTCCTCGCTCTCTCGAAATGTTAACGGCAAAGCCTAGCCTGGCAATGCGGTTCAACTGAGTGTAGCCGATCGGAGAAGGTGAAGGGGAGTGCGTTACAATAAAAGCTCTAATGGCAGACGATAAGCTCTATAAATCAGAACCGATGGGCAGCGGCACGTTCCTCATCACCAAGCCCAAGCGTAAGTCCCGCAAACTGCGGCAGTCCAGACTCAAAGCTCCCAAAGCCGGCGCGCGCAAGTAATCGTTAGCTCTCCGCCCACTCGCGTTCCAGCATTCGCGAGTATTCACCTGACGCGAAGATGTCGAACTCGAACCCCATCTCGTTGATCTCCGGAAACGAGATCTGGTTCTGACGGCATTGAAAAAGCTGATCGGCGTAGCGGTAGTAGTTGCGCACAAATTCGTCGGATAGAAACGGCCGCGGCGGGATGTCGGCCAGCATCGAATTCAAACCCAGCGCGCGCGTGAAGATGGACTTGAAGTCCCCCACGCCCCACTTGCGCAGCTTGGTTTGCACGGTGGTGGGCGAATGGTTCACTAAGAGCGCAGCGAAACTCTGATACCGGATCCCGGCATCTTTCAATTCCGGCTGCCGTTCACAAAAGTCCAGCGATTGGTCGATCCAGCGAACGACGTCCTTGCCCACGTAAAACAGCATGCGGATTTCGGAATAACGGCCGTCCAGGAGTGACTTGTCCAGATCCTCCGGGCTCCGCTCACCGGTAGGCAGCAGTCCCTGCATCATCAGGTTGGCCCGGGAGCTTTCCACCAGTTTGTTCTGGACGGTCGCTTCCGCGAACGGATGAAGAATCAGAGGGGGCAGGGAATAAGCGAGTGCCATAAGTTCAGCCCCAGTATCCCAAACGGGTTTTGCGACGTAAGTAGACCGGTTGTTTCAATTTCACTGGGTCCAAAGGCCCAGTCATAATATCGCCACCGGAGCCGTAATTCTTTAACCTTGGTTAACGCCGCTCAGTAAGAAGAACTTTAGCTTCAACCGTCTGCCCGCCGCGCAGGACCTTCACCAGGACGTTATCCCCAGGCTTGTGCGCGCGCAGAGCATAGGTGAAATCGTACAGGTTGCCGATCTCCTTGCCATCGAATTCGATCAGGATATCGCCGGCCTTCAGCCCCGCCTTGGCCGCCGGAGTCCCGTCGCGAACATCGGCGAAGCGCACTCCCTTGGGCGGCTCGTCGAAATCGGGAACGCTGCCGAAGTTGGGCCCGTAACCGCCCGCCGACGACCCCGAGCCTCCGCTTCCGCCCGAAGTCTCAGGCTCCGAAAGCCTCACATACTGCGGACGTCCAGGCTCGCTCTCAAGCGTGGTTGCCACCGTGGCCACATAGTCCAGCAGCTTCGCGGCATCGGCGCTGTCGATCTTGTCCCAGGTATCGGAAGGCTTGTGATAATCGCCATGCAGTCCGGAGAAGAAAAATACTACCGGAACCTGGTGCAGCGTGAAGGAAAGATGATCGCTGCCCGCATACCCGAGCTTCTCAGAAAGGTCCAGCTTCAACGGGCTAGGCGGCGGAATATTCTGCAGCAGCTTCAGCAGCGTATCGCCCGTACCCAGGCCGTTCACGTAAACCTTGCCATCGCGAATGCGGCCGATCATATCCAGATTGATCATCGCCACGGCATCCTTCAAAGGCAGAACAGGATGGCCCACGTACCAGGCGCTGCCCAGCAGCCCCAGTTCCTCGCCCGAATACGTCATAAACAGGATGCCGCGCTTCTGTTTCGGCTGTTTGGAAAGAGTGCGCGCCAGCTCGATCACCCCCGCCGTGCCCGATGCGTTATCGTCCGCGCCCGGATGAATCACACCCATCTGCGAAGGAGCCAGAGAATGCTCATCGCCCAGGCCCAGGTGATCGTAGTGCGCGCCGATCACCACGTATTCCGAAGTCTCGCCCGGCAAGTAGCCCAAAACGTTGTGAACTGTTTTAGTCTCGCGCTGCAGGTCGACCGACAGATCGATGGACAGCTTCGCCAGCGGAAACGAGTGCGGTTTCAGATCTTTGTCGATGTCGCGAGCAATCGTTGCCAGGTCGTAGCCTTCGTCCTTCAGCCATTCCTCCGCGTAAGGCTCCTTCACTTGCGCGAAGAACACGCCCGCATCGGTGGGCCCGGACGATTCAGTGAACCCAGCCAGCGCATCCTTCGAGTCAGGATGCGTGAATACATCATTCACAATAATGACGCCCTTCGCTCCATGGGCCTTCGCGTTGGCGGCTTTGATGGCGAATGTCGCGTGTTCGGTCAGTTCCTTGCCACCAAACACGCTGTGCTCGTCATTCTCCTGAGGTTCATGCCGCAGAATCAGGACAATTTTGTCGCGAACGTCGATACCCGCGTAGTCGTCGTAATGAAGGTCATTGGCGGTAATCCCATAGCCCGCGAAGACCACATTGCCTGTTACCGAGCCTGGAGATGAAAATCGAAACGGCGAGTAATCCGACGCCAGCTTCAAAGTGGTCTTCTTGCCCGATTCCTCAAAGCTCAAGTGATTGTTCGGACCCATCTTCGCCGCCGCGTGTACCTCATACGGCTGCTCATAGCCCTCATCGCTGGGCGGTTTCAGCCCGAACGACTTGAACTGTTTCACGATGTAGGCGGCCGCCTTCTCCAACTCCGGCGACGGCGTCGCGCGGCCCTTCAACTGGGGAGAAGAAAGATACTTGATGTCCTCCAGATAAGTCTGCGCGTCCACGCCGGAAGCGGCAAAGGCGGGAGCCAAGGCGACTACAAACGCTAAGAACCGGATCACCGGGTTCCTACTTCCCGACCGTCGGCACCGAAACGGTGCAGCATTTTTCAGCTTCTTCGGCGGCCTTGGCTTGGTGGTCCAGTTCCATGGTGATCAACTGCTGCAGGACCTGCCATTGAGCCATGTTATCGGTTACCTTTCGTCCGTTGAGGAACAGCGTCGGCGTCCCGTCCACGCCTAACGCGCGGCCCTCGGCGACGCTCTTGTCTATCTCAGGCTCAGTCGTTTTGTTGTCCATGCAGCGGCCCAACTGCAGGGCGTCCAGGCTGTTTTGCCCGGCCCACTCCAGCACCTTCGAATTAAGATTGTCCGGAGTGATTTCCTGCTGCTTGTCGTAGATCCAATCATGGAATTTCCAGAACGTGTCCGGATTCTGGTGGAACACGCACTTGCCGGCGATGGCCGCGGGCTTGGCCCAGGGATGAATGCTCATCAGGGGAAAATCTTTGAAATACACACGCACCTTGCCGGGGAAGGTGGTCATCACGTTGTTGCGGAGAACGCTGGCTTCTTCCTTACAATAAGGGCACTCAAAATCGCCGAACACCGCGATCGTTACCGGCGCCTTCGCATCACCGAAGCTTGGCATCAGGTCCATCTTCAGCTTGTCCAGGTTGCTTTGGAACGGGCTCTTACCGAGATCGTAGGAGTCGCCTTTGAAGAGGCGTGTGCCGTCCTGCGAAATGTAGTAATGAATATCGGTCGACGCCTTGTTATAAGTCAGATGCACCAGCAGATTGTTATAGCCGGGCATCTCCGGCGCGGGCGTCGGGTCGTCGATGGTCACGGTGACCTGGGGAATCCACAACTCCAGATGGCGAAGGTAGGCGTCGATTTTCGCTTTGTCAATGTTCGAAGCCGGGGCCCCAGCCGGGACCTTCGTCTGCGCGAACGCGGCAACGGAAAACAGCAGGAGTGTGGCGAATCTCATGATCTTTATCATTATACTGGTGATTTGTCTAAAGGCTTGTGGTTTGGGCGCTTGTTGCTTGCCGCGCTTGCGGTTCTTTTCCTGATGAATCTGGGCTCAACCGGGTTCCTTGGGCCGGACGAACCGCGCTATGCATCCATCGGCCGCGCCATGGCCGAAACCGGAGACCTGATCACGCCCCGGCTGGACGGCGCGGGCTGGTTTGAGAAGCCGCCTTTACTCTATTGGACGACCGCCGCCGCACTTCGTTTCGGGTTTAAAGACGAGTGGGCCGCTCGTCTCCCCATGGCTCTTCTAAGCATCGCGTTTCTAGCGTTCTTCTATACCTTCCTGCGGAGGGAATTATCCCCGCCGTCGCCTTAACCGCAACCGCAATCCTGGGCACATCGGTAGGCTGGATCGCCTACAGCTTCGCCGCCGTTCCCGACCTGCCCATGTCCGTCGCTCTCAGCGCAGTACTCTCTGATCACCATTTTCGATAAACGCCCCAACGTTGGCTGGATCGCGGGCGCTCTGCTGGGCGTGGCGATTCTCGCCAAGGGATTCGTCCCGCTGGCGCTCTTCGCTCCCGCATGGCTGATCGCCACAGGGAAAACGATCCGGATCCTAGCCGCCGCAACCCTGATCGCCGCGCCCTGGTTCATCTTGGTCACGATGAGGAACGGCTCAGTGTTCTGGAACGAATTTTTCTGGAAACATCACGTCGCCCGATTCTTCAGCAGCCAACTCGAGCACGTCCAGCCGATCTGGTTTTACGTGCCAGTCCTGCTCGGCGGCCTGTTCCCCTGGACTCCTCTGGTCGCGCTTCTTGGGTTCCCGCAAGACCTGGGAAGACCACCGCATAAACTGTCTGGGTTGGCTGGGTGCTGATCGGATTTCTTTTCTTCTCTCTTTCGAAAGGGAAGCTGCCAGGCTACCTTCTGCCTCTGATGCCCGCCCTGGCGATTCTTCTGGCGGTAGCACTAAACAAATCGTCACAACGGGGCTGGTGGCTAGCGTCGTGCGCTCTGCTCCTAACGCTGCTCGCCCCCGCCGCAACCCTTCTGCCTCAAGCCTTGCTGGTGGGCCTTCGACGATCCAGCATGAGCTGGAACAACAGCCTGACTTGGGCCATCCCATTCGTGGTCGTCTCGGTCGCCGTATGGTGGATCGCGCGCCGCGACGGATGGGAAACCGCTGTCTTATTATGCGGTCTCACGGCTGCGGCGGGAGCAGGCGCGATGAAACTGCGCGATCTCTCCCGCACTCGATGAAGCGAGTTTCGGTCCGGGCATTCTGGACGGAGCATCGGACCGAAGTGCAAGGCTCCTGTGTCGAGCAAAACGTCCGCAGAGACTGGCAGTACGGTCTGAACTACTACGCCGCATCGAGCCTTCGCGACTTGTGATAATTCAGATGAGCGAAGCATTCGCATCGCCATGGCAGGAGGTAAGCTCGAACTGATCAAGCCATAGCCCCGTTTCCGCGACCACCTAAGACCAGGAGGAATTTTCAATGCCTAATAAATCCGTTTCAGGAAGAGCAGTTCGCGTGTCGTCCGCCGGCGCCCCTTTGAAATTGGAAATGCGGGAATTTCCCGCGCCCAAGCCAGGCGACGTGCGCCTGCGCGTGCAAGCCTGCGGCATCTGCCACAGCGACTCGCTTACAAAGGAAGGGCAGTTCCCCGGGATCCCCTATCCCATCAGTCCCGGACACGAAGTCGTCGGCCTGATCGAAGCGTTGGGCGATGGCGTCACCACGTGGAGCCTGGGTCAGCGCGTTGGAGTCGGCTGGTATGGAGGCCACTGCGGCGTATGCGACCGTTGCCGCCGCGGCGATTTCGTCACGTGCCAGAAAGCCATGGTTCCCGGCCTGACCTTCGACGGCGGTTATGCGGATTATCTCAACGTTCCCGCTCAAGCCCTCGCCGCGGTTCCCGACGACCTTACCAGCGCCGACGCGGGCCCACTCCTCTGCGCCGGCATCACCACGTTTAACTCCTTGCGTCACAGCGGTGCTACCGGCGGCGACCTGGTCGCGATCCTCGGCGTCGGCGGCCTGGGTCATCTGGGCGTTCAGTTTGCGAACAAGATGGGCTTCCGCACCGTCGCCATCGCGCGCGGCCAGGACAAGGCCGCGTTTGTGAAGGACCTGGGCGCCCATCACTACATCGACACCGTCACGCAGGACGCCGCCAAGGAGTTGACCGCCCTCGGCGGCGCGAAGGTGATTCTGGCGACCGTAAACAATTCCGACGCTATGAGCGCCGCAATGGGAGGGCTCGGCTACGACGCCAAATTCGTCATTCTCGGCGTGTCGATGGACCCCGTCAAAGTGTCGCCGCTTCAATTGATCCTGCACCGGCAATCTGTCACCGGCTGGCCAGCTGGTGTCGCGACCGACTCCGAAGATACGCTCAAGTTTTCATCTTTGTTCGGGGTGCGGCCAATGATCGAACGCTTTCCGTTGGAGAAAACCGCCGAAGCCTACGACCGCATGATGAGCGGTGAAGCAAGGTTTCGCGTGGTTGTAGAGACGGGCGCTTAACCAAACTCATTTCGCTCCGAGAAACGATGGGCACCTAAAAAGGTGCTTTAATGGACATAGGCCAATGCTTGACATCACCAAGGACATTCAGTCACTCACGACGTTCCGCCGAAGGTCCGGCGATTTCATGAAGCAACTCAAAAAAAGTAAGCGCCCGGTCGTGCTGACAGTCAAGGGAAAGGCCGCCGCCGTCGTTCAGGATGCCGCGGCCTATCAGCGCCTGCTCGACATAGCCGCCCAAGCTGATGCTGAGGAAGGGATCCGTCAAGGCCTTGAAGACGCCCGGAACGGAAAGACCCGGCCGGTCCGGGAGTTCTTCGCCGCATTCGAAGCCACGCATGGCATACCTCGTTAGTATCACGCCCCGAGCGGAGCGTGACCTGACGGATATCTATGAGCACATTGAGGCCGCGCATTCCAATTCCGCGCTGAACTGGTATACGGGCCTTAAAGAAGCGATTCTTTCCCTTGAAATCCATCCCAATCGCTCGCCGGTCACGCCGGAAACAAGGGAGCTCAGGCATCTGCTCTACGGCCACAAGCCGCATATCTACCGCGTGATTTACCGCGTCTTAGAAAAGCAGAAGCGCGTCGAAATACTGCATATCCGGCATGGTAGACGGCACGAATTTCAACCTTCGGAGCTGGCTTGACAGTCAGCCAACTAAAGCTTTTCGCCACACTGGGTGCAGGCTTTACCAATCGGAGGACCCCAGTAATAACCGAAGCGATGAGAGGTCGTCCGCCGTTTGATGATCGGAGTCCTGCAGTGCGGGCACCGAAACAAAAGGAACACGAAGCCTTGTGTCACGAACGCGGCCTCCAGAAGGACGAGCATGCGAGGGTTTTCCAGCGCGATGGGCATCAGGGCAAGATAGACGGCAAACACAGCGGCAAGATAGATCCAGAACTTTGTTCGGATACTCACTTCGCCCTGCGACTCAACCGCTCTCGCGCCGACTTCCGCAGATTAATCACCCGCTGACGATCCAGCCGCAGATGCGCTCCAATGCGCTGATCGTTCAACGGCAGACAACCCCACATGCGAGCCAGGTCCTCGGCCGGCATCGCGAGCCCCATTGCGATCTGGCGAAGGCTGGCCACGCCGACCATTGGAAACAGAATCAGGCCCGAGTTTCCATCATCGTCGCGCATGCTCAGCAGTAATGAGATTCGCTGTGGCAGCGGCAACTGGACGATCTCACGCCAGAGTTCGCGAATCCAGTCGCGCTGCGTTAACCGCTTCTCTACGTTGTCAGCCTCCGGCTGTGGCGCGGCGCCTTGCTGAGCGGCAGTGACGTGCGCCAGAAGATCCTCAAATGCAAGCGGCGCATTTGATCCTTCCAAAATCCTTTCCACCAAACGCTCAATCTCTCTCGCTGCGGACCGAACGGCCTTGCTGTCCGCCCGCAGCACCTCCCGCCTTCCACACACCCATGTCCCACCCGATGTCTTCCAGATCGCGAAACGCGGATGACTAGCCAGCAGATACCGCACGCGAGTCCCCAGGCGATAGCGTTCCGGAAAACTTCGGCGATAATGCTGCCTGCAGGCATGATACGCGGCCACCGCGCTATAAGCGCTAAAATCGCCGATCGAATCACGCTTGCCCGAACGCTTCATCTGTTGAAGCCGCGCGATCAAGTCCACCAGAACATCGTGCTGCACATCTTCGCAGGCCCGGCTGGGGACCTTCGATAAAACAATACGCTGGATCATCGGTGCCGCATGCTCGCTGAGCAATCGTTCCAGCAGCCACGTGGACTGCGTGCCATCGGGGCAGCTCAGAAAATGTTGCAGCAGATCGGGCGCGGCTGTACTCATGGATGTGAGATTTGCGACGCCAAGCCGCCATACCTCTTATCGGCTCTTTGGTACGGGTTGTCCAGACGCAGCGAAACCCTATATCAAGGGCCTTACGCCGACTACGAATGTCGTCCTAGGGTGAAACGTTTTCTACCCGCAATGCTCATATGTAAGGCCAGTCGCCGTCTTTACGAGAGACAAAGTTTTGGTACCGCGGTTTATCGGAAGGAAGCCTCCGTTCTATGCCTGACCTCTCGCGTTCCCTGCGTTTACTCCTGTGGTGTGGACCCATCTACCTAAGCGCTGCGCAGGCGCAGACTGTCACCATTTCTCCGTCCAGCGCCATGGTTGGTGTAGGATTCACGCAACAATTGACGGCGACCGTCACAAGCCTCACCAATACAGCGGTCACGTGGTCGGTGCTAGGGCAGAACTCAGGCACCATAACTTCATCCGGTCTGTACACCGCGCCGCTATCTTTGCCAGGGCAGAATCCCGTCACGGTTAAAGCGCTGGCATCGGACAAAAAGACCTCGGCTTCGATCTACCTCTTAATCGAGCCCCTGGGCCCGACTCTGACCTCCGTTTCCCCGAATCCTCTCCCAGTAGGCACGTTCAATATCGCGGTCACCGGCTCGGGTTTCGTTTCCGGAGCTACAATCTTTGTCGGCGACATTCAGCTCCCCACCACGTTCGTTTCTTCCACTAGCCTCAAGGCATCGGGCTACGAAGGCGCTGTATCCACCACAGCAGTTAAGGTGAAAAATCCAGGTTCGCTCTTCTCCAACATTCTTGCGATCCCCGTGGGCAGCTCCGGCGGGACTCCGTTCAAAGTGTCGCCCGCCACAGCCAGCGTGGCGTTAGGCGCGACGCAGCAGTTCACCGCGACCTCCAGCGCGACGTGGTCCACAACGGCAGGCACCATCAGCGCAACAGGACTCTTCACGGCCCCGGCGACGATGCCTTCATCCAGCACCGTACCCATCACGGCGACCAGTTCCAGCAGCCAGAAGGCAACCGCCACGGTAACCCTGGTCAACACCACATCCCCGCCGATCACCGTGTCGCCCGCGACCGTGAACGTAACCCTGGGCATGACGCAGCAGTTCACCGCGACAGGTCAATCCAGCGTGACGTGGACCGCAACCGCAGGCTCCATCAGCAGCAGCGGCCTCTACACGGCGCCGACCACCATGCCTGCATCGAGCACTGTAACCATCAAGGCCACTGGCTCGGGCAATCAATCCGGCACTGCGACCGTGACCCTGATCGCTCCGCCATCGCCCATCACCGTCAAACCGGCGACTGCGAATGTCACGTTAGGACTTACTCAACAATTCACCGCCACAGGCCAATCGAGCGTGATCTGGACCGCGACAGCGGGCTCCATCAGCGCGACTGGCCTCTATACCGCGCCCACAGTGATGCCCGCCTCAAGCACGGTGACCATTAAGGCCACAGGCTCCGGCAATCAATCCGGCAGCGCGACCGTGACGCTGATCGCTCCGCCCTCGCCCATCACTGTCGCGCCCGCCACGGCGAACGTAGCCTTAGGTGCGACCCAGCAATTCACCGCCACGGGCCAATCGAGCGTTACGTGGTCGGCGACCGCAGGGTCCATCAGCGCAACTGGACTCTACACGGCGCCATCCACAATGCCCGTGTTGAACACAGTCACGATCACCGCTTCAGGAGCGGGTAATCAATCCGGAACCGCGACAGTCACGCTGGCCTCCGTAGCCAACCCGCAGATGACCGCAGCCGCCGCGCACCGGTTCCTGCAACAGGCCGGCTTCGGCCCCACGCCCGCCGACGTCGCGCACCTGCAAAGCATCGGCTTCCAGGCGTGGCTGAATGAACAGTTCGCCATGGCTCCGGTTTCCAACTACAATGCCGCACTGGTGTCGAGCCAGGAAGGCCTGCCGCCGCTATTTCTTGCCAACGCAGTGACCAATCCCGACCAGCTGCGTCAGAAGATCGGCTTCGCGCTCAGCCAGATCAGCGTCATCTCCATCACCAAGCTGATTTGGAATAACAACATCGTCCCGTATGAAAATCTCCTCTTAAACGACGCCTTCACCAACTACCGCCAGATCCTGGGAGACGTCACGTTGAGCGGACCCATGGGCTATTACCTCGACATGGCCAACAACGCCGCCGCCGATCCGAAGGCCGGCACAGTGGCCAATGAGAACTACGCGCGTGAGATCATGCAGCTCTTCTCCATCGGAACCACCATGCTAAACGCCGACGGTTCGCGGCAGACCGATTCCGGCGGCAACCTGATCCCGACCTACAACCAGACCAACGTCACCGAACTGGCCCGCGTGTTCACAGGCTGGACCTTCGCTCCTCAGTCCGGACCTCCGCAGTGGGGCATCAACGTGGACGGCAACACCAACATGAACGTCCCCATGGTCGCGGTCCCCTCGTTTCATGACTCGGGATCGAAGAACCTGCTGAACGGATTCGTATCGCCAGCGGGCCTCACGCCTGCTCAGGACCTGCAAGGCGCGCTGGATAATCTCTTCAATCACTCCAACGTCGGCCCGTTCATCGGCAAGCAGCTCATCCAGCACATGGTGAAGAGCAACCCGACCCCCGCCTACGTAGCGCGCGTTACCGCCGCGTTCAACAACAACGGACAAGGCGTGCGAGGAGACATGAAAGCGGTCATCGCCGCCATACTGCTCGACCCCGAAGCCCGCGCCAACGATAACGGCGGAGCGGACCAGCCCACCGACGGCCATTTGCAGGAACCGGCTCTCTATCTGGCGGGCATCGTGCGCGCATTCAACGGACAGATGAACATGCAGAACTATTTCGCCAGCGATCTGGCCACCATGGGTCAGGACATTTTCAACCCGGCCAGCGTGTTCAATTATTACTCACCCAGTTATGGAATTCCCGACACGACTTTAAAGGGCGGGGAATTCCAGATCTTCAACACCTTCACCTCTATCTATCGCGCGAATTTGATTTCGAATTTATTCAGCAACTATTCAGACCCAGTGCAAACCTACGGACCCGGCACCACGGTAGACCTCTCGTCTTACATGTCCCTGGTGTCCAATCCAACCGCGCTCGTGAACGCCCTGGACAACGCCTTAACCGGCGGAGTGCTTCCGGCACCGCTAAAACAAATCGTCGCTTCAGCGGTTCAAGCCGACGCGGGAACCACGACGCTACATCAGTTGCAGACCGCTCTGTACCTGATCCTGACGTCGAACTATTACAACGTGTGGCACTAAAGGAGAAATGAAAATGTTGATCCGATCCAGACGAAAATTCCTGCGGGACACGTTGCGCTCCGCCACTGCCCTGGGCGCCTTTGGCACGCTGGCCAAGTTCGGTGAGATTAACGCGCTGGCCACAGGCTCCAACTATCAGGCGCTGGTGTGCGTCTTCCTTTCGGGCGGAAACAACGGCCATAACACCGTAATCCCGATCACTACCGCGCAGCAGAACTACTCTGTTTATCAGACGGGCCGCCAGGGCCTGGCTCTCCCGTCAAACTCGTTGCTGCCGATTGCCGTCGGTGCCGACACCTACGGTCTGCACCCCAATATTGCTGAGATCCAAAGCCTGTATAACGCCAAGCACGCGGCGATCCTCGCCAACGTCGGCATGCTGGTCACGCCCACCACGCGAGCTTCCTACAATCTTCCCAACGCGGTTCTCCCCAACAGCCTCTTCTCGCATTCCGACCAGACCGGCCAGTGGCAGACCGCGATTCCCACGGGCCTCGGCAGCACCGGCTGGGGCGGCCGCATCGCAGACCAGTTGCAGCCATTGAACGCAGGGGCCCAGTTTCCGCCCATCACTTCCATCTCCGGTTGCGGCCTTTTCTGCACCGGCCAGTCGACCCTCCCAGCCTCGGTTCCTTCCACCGGGCCGGTCCAACTTACCGGCGCGGTGTCGAGCCCCGTTCGCAACCAGGCCGTCCAACAACTGCTGACCTTCGATAATGGTCTGCAACTCGTCCAGGCAGCTAACGGCATTCTGTCGCGTGGTTCGAATTACGCCAACACGCTCGCGGCGCTGATCTCGACCTCCACCATCAACACTCCTTTCCCCGCCGGCAACCCTCTCGCCGACCAGCTCCTGATGGCCGCTAAGCTGATCGGTCTCAGGAACCAACTCGGAATGACGCGGCAAATCTTCTTCTGCAACCTGGGCGGCTTCGACACGCATAGCGACGAGCTCGCCACGCAGGTCGCGCTGCTCACTCAACTGAGCCAGGCCGTGTCAGCGTTCTTCACCGCCACGCAGGAGCTCTCGGTCGACCAGCAGGTCCTCACCTTCACCGCCTCCGAATTCGGCCGGACCCTCACCCCCAACGGAAATGGCGGAACCGACCACGCCTGGGGCAATCACCACTTCATCATCGGCGGCGCAGTAAAGGGCGGAGCCATGTACGGCAACTTCCCGTCGCTCGCCCTGGGTAGCCAGAACGACACCAACACGCGCGGCACCCTGATCCCGACCACCGCAGTCGACCAATACGCAGCCACCATGGCCCAATGGTTCGGAGTCAGCGCCGGCGCGAATATGTCCCAGGTTTTCCCAAATCTGGCGAATTTCGGTACCCCCAATTTGGGGTTTTTGGGATAGTAAATCGCGGAGAGTCCCGGCTATCTCTTTGAAATAAATGGGGTAGGGTCCAAAATAATCTCCTCTAAGTGAAACGTCGGCCGATGTGATATTTGAGGAAACATCACATGGCTGGAGAACATCCTCTCCACTTGGAACAGCCCTATCTGCAGTTCGTCGAGACCATGGCTCAGGCGCTGGATGCGCGCGATCCATACACGGCTGGCCACAGCATCCGTGTCGCGGAATACTCGTACGGAATTGCGCTTGGGCCTCGGGCTGAACGAAAGCCAGGCCCGGACCATTCGCATCGCGGCCCAGTTGCACGATATCGGCAAAATCGGCATGCCCGATGCGATCCTCCAAAAGCGCGAACAGCTCACCCGCGACGAGTTCGCTTTCATTAAGCTGCATCCGCAAATTGGACGCAGAATCCTGGAGCGTGTTGCCGGTTTCGACAAGTACCTGAGCGTAGTAGAACTGCATCACGAAAATGTGGACGGATCAGGTTATCCCTACGGCATCGGCGGCCACCAGATTCCCCTGGAAGCCCGCATTGTCCGCGTGGCCGACGCCTACGATGCAATGACCTCGGACCGGTCCTATCGCCCCCGGGGAACCGAGGAATGGGCCCGCCAGCAGATTATCGAATTTTCGGGCCGCCACTTCGACCGAATGGTCGCCGCGACGTTTCTGAAGTTGGGCGCCGAAGAACGGTTCCGCGTAGTCAGTGACGCGATCCCCGTGCCCCACATCCGTCCCGCTTCTCAAATGCAGCACCTACTGCAATTGAGCGACGTTCTGGCCGAGACCGCCAGCGCCCGTCGCTAAAGAAAAAGAGCTAAGAAAAACAAAAGCCGCTCCGGATTAACGGAGCGGCTTTGCTATTTACTTGAGTCCTTGAACTAGTCCCCGAACGACCCAACCTCTTCCGACTTCTCCGCCGGCTTCGGCGCGGCAGCGATTCCACCCAACTGCACCAGCTCCGGCCCAGCCTCTTCCTTAAGAACATGCTGCCGATAGAGCTTCGCCATCCGAGCGTCTTCCGCGCTGGTCAGCTTCAGATCGCGAGCCCTCTTCTTCTCTTCGCGAGCCGTCTTGGCGATACCCTTGTCGTCCAGGTCATGCTGCAACCCGTGAGCGACATCCTCGGCGCGCAGCACCAACGAGTGGTCTTTGTTCACCAGGTTGACGTTCTTTCCACCGGCGATGATTTCGTGCCGGCCCTTCTCTTCGTACCACTTGGTCAACGTCGCGGTCATGTGCATCTTTTCCACGATGTTGCGCCAACCCACGCCCGTGTTATAGGCGCAGAAGGAAATCTCGCCCTCCTGCGTGGCGTAAGGAATAATGCACTGCTCGGTACGGCGGAAGTCGTAGTTGAACAGATCCTGGAACCACATGCCGGCGATGAACAGGAAGTTCCAGCGATCGCGCCGGCGCTTCTCGATATCAGCCATGGTGCGGTCGCCGGTGACCTTGCCATAATTCTTCTTCGACATGCCGAAGCACTTATCGAACTTGGCAATCAGATCGCCCAGCTTGAAGTGCGTGGGAGCTTTGTAAGGGTTGTAATTGCGCAGCAGCGCCAGGGTCACGCCCAGAACCGAAATCCTCTTGGAACGGGCTCCATCGTTAATCCTGGCGATGTCCTTGGCCAGGCGATCCGCATTCAGAAACGCCGTCACCGGCACATATTCCTTGGTTTCCTTATCGCACATCACCGCCATACCGATGCCGCAATTGGGATGGCAACCGCAGGAAAGCTGACCCCAGTCCGCATCCGGCCCATGGACCAGATCCGCGAAATCGGAAAACGTGCTCATGAAGGAAATCGGGAACCAGTCGCGCACAGGCTCGCCGATGCCCACCTGATTCTTCACATCGTGCGCCAGATGCGACAGCGTGTAGCGCTGCGCCGTTCTGCGCTCCGGCGTCACTTCCTCATCGCGGCCCGTAAACGAAACCGGCTGAAAGCTCAGGAACGGAATCTTCTTGGGGTTGTCGAGCGCGAAGCGAACCACCGCACCCACCTGCTCATTGTTGATGCCGTTGATCAGCGTGATCACCGGGACGATGTCGACACCGGCGCTGTGCAGGTTCTCAATCGCGCGCAATCTTTACGTCGAAAAGGTTGCCGACGGCGCGGTGCGAATTGGCCGCGTTGCCGATTCCGTCGAACTGGAGGTAGGCATACCGCAAACCCGCCGTGGCCGCTTCCTTGGCGAACTCCGGCCGCTTGGCGAATTCGATTCCGTTGGTGGCCGCCTGCACGCTCTGGTAGCCGATCTTGCGGCAGTAGCGGACTGCATCCAGAAAGTGCGGAGAGATGGTCGGCTCGCCGCCCGAAAACTGCACCGACAGTTGCCGGCGAGGCTTAATCTTCAGCGCGTTATCCAGCAGCGTCTTGATTTCTTCCCAGCTCAGCTCATGCACAAACCCGACTTGGTTGGCATCCATGAAGCACGGATCGCACATCATGTTGCAGCGGTTGGTCAGGTCGATGGTGAGCACGCTGCCACGCCCGTGGGTTACGGTTGATGTCCCGTGGTTGTGCAGGTCTTCGTCGTTATGGGCGCGAATGTCGCGGCCCGGAAAGACATCTTCCAGGTGCTGCGAAAAAGCCGGATCGATCGACATCAGGTCTTCGAAATGCCCGTGAATGGCGCAATCCTTTACCATGATGATCTTGCCATCGCGCTCGATGATGTTGGCCTTTACCTCGCCAACCTTCTCATTGCGCAGGATTTCCACCGGAAGCTCGCCGTCCAGGATCTTCTTGCGGATCTCCGGAATACACTTGGGGCAAAGCGAGTCGGTTTCGCGCGGCCAGCCCAGCTTCGGCTTCTGCTTTTCCCAGCTCTTCAGCAGCGGTTTATCCGACCACTTGGGTGTGAAAGAGGGGTTCGGGCTGATGGAATTCAGCTTGTTATAGACAGCCCAACCCACGTTGGCGGCTACTGCCACAACCTTTTCCACGTGCTTAATCGGCTTGGTCAAGTTATTGATCTCCAGGGGTTAACCCAAAAAGTGCTCGCGACGATCCAGTATAGGCCTAGGCCTCGGCTTCACGCGAGATGAATGAATTGAAATGTAGTTACGGACCAGTGAACGGCACAGTACTGCATCGAACGGCGCAGGCTGGAAAGCCTTTAGCGTGAACGAGATAGGCTTCTATTTAGCTTTCTTTACGGTCAACTCGAAGGGCATGCCCATCGCATCGCCCGTCAGCTTGATCTCAGCCGCGGAGACGACACCTTTATAGTTGAGCACCAGCGGCATTCCCCCGAAGTCCAGCGTGACCGAAAAAGAGATGTTGGCCCCATCCACTTTGCCGTCGGCGATAGCAATATTCATACCGTCCATGCCTTCCATGGTTCCGGTCAGCTTGGCACCCTCGGCTTTGAATGCGAAGCCGACGGGGAAGTCACCGTTGGGGGTGGAAACGGAACCAGACCACTTCCCATCCACATCGGCGGCAAAGACGGACACGGCGGTCAATAAAAGCGCAAGGGCGAACGAGCGAACCTTCATTGGGGAATCTCCTTGGGAGCTAGTGTCTCACGATTCGAACACGTCGGCAGGAGTCACTTCCAGGTCCAATTCGGGGATGCGCAGGGTGGGAACTTCGGTCAGGAGCGGGCCGAAGATGTACATGCGTTTGGAGTGGGGATCCACCAGCCAGACATGCTTTACTCCCCAGTTGCGGTACTCTGTCAGCTTTTCTTCGACGGCCGGAAGGCGATCGTCAGTCGACAAGATCTCGATTGCCACTAGGGGCGGAGCATCGGGTACCAGGGGAGGCTTATCCGGATAGAAAACTGAGATGTCAGGAATCAAGTAAAGGCCGGCCCGGAGTTTGACGCGCGCCTCGGAGTACGGCCAAAGGGAAAGGGATTTTGCCGCGGCGAGAAAGAATGCGCCCAATAACAGTTGGGTTCGCCCATGCAAGGTATTTGGCAAAGTGCGCTCCACTAGTTGGCCGTCCCGGTATTCTTTATCCAGATCCGGGAAAGAGGTGTGCAGGTATTCCTCGACGGACAGCGCCGCTCTGGTGCCCATATTCATAGGCTATCGCAATGTCTCACGATTCGAAGACATCCCCTGGAGTCACTTCCAGCCCCAATTCGGGGATGCGGAGAGTCGGGACTTCGGTCAGCGGCGGGCCGAAGGTGTACATCGTTTTGGAATGTGGGTCCACCAACCAGACATGCTTTACTCCCCAGTTGCCGTATTCCTCGAGCTTTTCTTCAACCTTCGGAAGGCGATCATCTGGAGAGAGGATTTCGATCGTTACTAACGGAGGCTGGTCTGGCACGCTGAGTGTTGGCTCGACACCATGGAAAATCGAGATGTCAGGAATCAAATAGCGGCCCTGCCGGATCTTTAACCTCAACTCTGGAGATACGAACAGCGGCATCGTTCTTCCAGCGAGCGCGAAGAAAAAGACCAGCAATCCCTGGGTCTTGGAATGCAGATAGTCTGGCAGTGTGCGCTCCACTAATTGACCGTCCCGGTATTCTCTATCAAGATCCGGGAAAGAGGTGTGCAGGTATTCCTCGACGGACAGCGCCGCTCTGGTGCCCATATTTAAAGGCTATCGCAATCAGTGCGCACTCGCCGGACGAGTCGTCGCAAGAGTGCCCGGACCTTCAATCGCCGCCAGTGCCTCTACGCCCAGCATCCGCGTGTGCATGCGGCCGACGAAATAGATGCACACCGCGAAGATGGCCGGGCACACCGCTAGCACCGCGAAAGTGTGCCTCACCGGCAAGTTGGTCGAAAGCACCCAACCTCCCACCAATGGCCCTGTGACCGACCCAATCTTGGCGACCGACGTCGCCCACGCAGCGCCATTGGCTCGATACGAGCTTGGGTAGAACAGACCGCAGATGCTGTGCATCCCGAAGTGTCCGCCAATCAGGAAGCCGCCGGTCATCGCTTCGAAGAATAGAAAATTGCTTTTGCTCATGTCGACGAAGGCCGCAACCAGCAGAAGGATGAAGGTGATCACCGGCATCACTGTAATCGCCATCGCTCCGCGCTTATCGGTGAAGCGCATCAGCAGGACTCCGCCCACGGCGCCGAACAGCGAGTTCAGGGTGGCCGCGGTGGCTGCGTCCGCACGATTGTATTTGAGCGATTCAAACACCAAAGGCGTCCAGTTCACGATGAAGAAAACGGCGAAAGAACTGGCGATATAAGCCATCCAGATCAGCGGCGTGATGCGGCCCAGTTCGCCCTTGAACAACAGCGCGGGCTTGAACTTTTTGCTGTGGCCTGCTTCATCGGCCACCACGAACGTAACGTGCTCCGGGATTGGTTCCTCGGGCGCAACGCGTTTGAGAATGGTGCGAATCTTCTCCACCGCTCCACCCGTGCTGGCCAGGAAACGGATGGATTCGGGCAGCATAATCGCCAGAATCGCAGTGCTCACCAGCGCGGCGACGCCTCCGAAAATGAATAGCGATTTCCAGCCAAATAGGGGGATCAACTTGTTGGCGATTGGGCCGCCGAGAGCGGTGCCCAACGAATATCCCATCATGATCAGCGTGACGATGGTGGCTCGATATTTCTTGGGCGCATATTCGATATTGAGAGCCCAGGACAAGGGCAGCATGCCTCCCAAAGGAATGCCGTTCAACAGACGCAACGCGAACAAAGACCAATAGCTGTTCGCGAACGAGAAGGTCATCGTAAGAACGCCGAACCCGCCCGCGGCGAGAAGAATCGCAGGCCTGCGCCCGATCTTGTCGCCGAGGTAGCCGAAGATAAATCCGCCGAACAGCGTGCCCAGCAGACCCAGGGCAAAAATGTTGCCGAGCTCAACCTTCGTCAGATGATATTCGGAACCGAAGTAGGGTGAGGCGAAACTAATGATGTTTGAATCGAGTCCGTCAAAAAACGTAATGAACCAGGAGATGAGAACCAGGCCAATCAGGAACCCGCTGAGCTTCTGACGTTCGATGATTTGCGAGACGTCGACCACCGCGGGCGCTGGGCGTTGGATTGGCATGCCGAAGACTGCTCCTTTTTACGCCCACGCGGAGTGGACAAGGATCATTATATAGAGGCCTACCTGTTAGAAAGTCGCTTCGCCAGTTGGGCTAGTGCGTCGGATCTCTGCTGAGAGTACTCGGGCCGATCTTCAAGGCTCTGGACTGCGTCGTAGGCTTCCTGGCCGGAGCAGAATTTTGTCAGATACTGTAAGCTCTCACCGATTGCGACGTGTTGCGGAAGGAGGCCTATGGAGAGTGCACAGAATCCCGGGCTGCCTAACTCATTTATCGTACGCATCAGCGTAACCGCGTTCGAGCTTCCCGAGCCTGGAGGATGTCCAGATGTTGGACTCCGAAAATACTCCATAAACACCGGTGAAAACTGTGCTCCGCTATCGGTTCGTGCAGCGTGTTCAATCACCCAAGGTAACCGCCAAACATCGGCTCCAGTGCCCGCTTCGGCCTGAATCAAGGCCCGAAGGTCGCTTGGCGCGAAATCCGCTCGCTTCAAAGCTTCACTAATCAGAACACGGTCCCTTTCGTAGGATTTCCACGGAGCATGTTCGGCTCGTCCGCCATGGCCCAACGCGGAGAGAAGCTGCTTCGTGGTCCAATCATGAACCCGATCGCGTAACGGGGGAAAACGCTCGGCAATGCCGGAATTATTGATCATGCAATTGATCGTTAACCAGGCCTGCGCGCCATCGTATGCGCCAGAGGCAGTGAGCGCGGGACCTAGGTTCATTTGCTGGACGATATCCAAGGAAGCCCAGCCCCGAAAAACATGTCCTTTACCGGGAGGACCTGGACTCATCGCGATCTCGATGGAATAGAGGTGCCCTTGTCCCCATGCCACCAGCCCCGTCATCAGTTTTTCGAGAACTGCCGGGTTGGTCAGGGTGGGTCCTGGAACCTCTATGAGCAGAGACGTAGCAATTGGATCATCCCACATGAGGTAGCGCGAAAAGCCCCTGGCGTTCGTAGCTAACCATCCCTGTCCCACCGCGACATCCTCACCCGCGCGTGTCAGTGTCCCTGTCTCGCTGGGAGCAGGGAGGTCGAGGTTCAAAATTCTTTGCCACAGCTCTCGCGCCGACTCCAGTGCAGCGCGAGATTCATCGCTCTGGGGGCCGGTCGCCTGAGCAGCCAAAGTCAATTTTTCGTGTAAGGGAACTTCATCGAAAGACGGACCATCGTTTTGCCGGGAAACCGGAGCGGGTACCGAGGGAACGATTCGGATCCAAATGGGACGTTCAAGAGGCGGAGCGGGATTGAAAGGATTGAGAGGGGGTAGAGATTTCGTGGGCCGTTGCGCATGAGCGGACGGCAACACGATAACCAACGCGAGAGCTAGTCTCAATCGCACGCCCCGAGTATACATTGATCAGCTCTTTTTAGTGACCTCAACGATCCCCCGGTCCCCGTCGACTTTCACCCAATCACCTGTCTCAATCACCTCAAGCGGATCTTGGTCGAGCTCCGTCACCGATGGCGTACGCATCACTACCGCCCCTAGCGCGACCTTAGTGGTCATCTGGTTGAACACCAGCGCGAGCGGGGCGGAGCCGGTGACTCTCGTCATGTGAAACGCGTTCGACCAGCCGGACGATCCCTTCGCGCCCGGAAACACCAGGACCTTATCTTTGAAACTCACGCCGTGGAGTTCGTGGCGGGTTTCAATTACGGTGCCGGTCATGAAGTCGATTCCGCCCCAACCTGAGATGGTTTCTTTCGTCACCAACGCCTCGCCTTCCGCCACGCCTCCCACTACTTTGCGGCCGTGCAAAGTGATGGTCATTTGAGTTCGCCCGTCCACTTGCCTGTCATCGCGGCGTTGATGCAATCCTCTGTGGTGCCGAACCATGCCTCAATGCCCATGATGGCCGGCAGATAGTGGCTCTGCTTCGCGGAGTCGAGCGCAACCACTTTGGTGCCTTGCGGCAGAATGCGGCCGATCGCGGAACAGGTATCGGTCATGACGTGGCCGCCTGCGGCTTCAATCGCTTTGGTGTAGCCGTTGGTATCGGCCACTGCTTTCACGGACCGCGAGGTGAAGATCCACAAATGGGTCATGATCTTCTTGCCGTCCAGCAGCCGCGCGATCTCCCATAGTTGTTCGATCGACGCGTGCGGACAGCCGAGCATCACGAATTGCACGTCTGTCGATGTTCCGTTGGCGTTGAGCGATTCATAAATTCGCCGCCGCTCTGCTGGTCCGTACCGGATGGTCTCAACGGGTTTTCGCGAGCCAAACGCCATCTCCAGCGTCGCCGCTTCGGGGGTGATGCCCACCATGTGATACATCTCCACTCCGCCCGAAGATGCGGCGGCCGCGCCGAAATGTTTGTGCCTGGTCAGATTCTGTTGGCTCAGAGGCCCTGTAATTACAGGGATGTTTTCCTCCACCGCTTCACCAACGAAGTAGCCGAGCATGCCCCAATCCATCACGCTCTCCACCGGCACTTCCACTTCGATGCGATGCGTTCCGTAGCGATATTCGTCGCGATGAAGGCCCCAGTCGGGAACCTTGCCGGTGAGCATCGCGGCGCTGGTGCTCTCGCGGCCTTCGGTATTGGTGCGCGCGCCGAGGACCGAGTTGCAGAACACGACCGCTGACGATTCCATCCACGCGCAATGCTCGCCCTTGACGGGAACATTTCCGGCCAGATAGGGAGTGCACGTCTTCAGCACTTGAACCCCGTGAGCTGCGACTTCCCGTTCGTCTTCCTGGAAGTGATCGAACGCCGGCTTGGCCCATCCCTGAATCTGCCAGAGCTGCGGATCCATGCCGCCCTGCAGATGAGATGTGTAGACGCTCGCGGCGGGGACGGGAACGATAACGTCGCTGTCCAGGTCGTAGAGAGAGAAGATGGCCTCGTAATTTGGTCCCTTCTCTTTCGTCAAGGGATGGTTCTTGTAGTAGTTGTATAAGACGGTCGACGATGAACCCGGCACGCCTGCGACGTTGTTGGTGTCCACGAAGCGCTCGGCTCCCAGGGCCTCCGCATAGCGCACCAGCAGTTCCATGGCCTTCCGCTTCGCCAGGCCGCTCGAACCATCGAGCATCGCCTTTTCGGAATCGGTAAGCTTCAACATTTTATGGCCGCTGATGAACGCAGATGAACGCGGATAACCTCTTAATCCTCGATATTTTTCTTCACTCGTTCGCGGAATGCTGCGAGGTCGATCTCATGCACGCTTCCTGTTCCCGCGAGGTCCAGCGCGTGAGCTGCTGCCGCGCCCATCGCGATGCAAGGGCCCATTACTCGAACACTGGATAACGCCGTCGCATCGCCGTCAATGCAGCGGCCTGCTGCGACAATGTTGTCGGCGCCAGGCGGCGTCATGCTGCGCAGTGGGACGTAGTGGACGTGATCCGGAGCGAACGGTTCCCACACATAACCTTCGACGTTGTGGTGCTGCTCCAAGGGCCAGGCAGTGCGCGCGGCGGCGTCTTCGAACTTGACGCCATTGCGCACTTCGTCGAGGGTGAGGTGATGCCGGCCTACGATCCAACGAGTCTGGCGAATTCCGGGGAGTCCGTATGCGCGCACACGCGCATCGGCGAACGCTTCGGGAAACTCGCCTTTCAGAAACTGCATCGTCCGGTCGGCTTGGTCTTTCCCTTCCAGCCCGGTTTTGGAGGAACCAAAGGGATCGAGCGGCGTTTCAATGTGCGTCATGTTGACCACCGCGGTGCGTCCGCCAGGGACACTCATCGCGAAGCCATCGCGCCGGATCATTCCGTAATGTTCGCCGCGCGACCGGATACGCTCCGACATTTCGGCGCGAGAAGGCTTGCGGGTGTCGTCGAAGTTTTCGATCACCATCATTTGCGAACCGTAGATGGTTCCCTCCGCCGGTTCGCGGCATTCCAACCCGGCTTGCCAGACGACTGCTGCGTCGCCGGTGGCATCGACGAATCCGTTGGCTCGAATGACAACGTCGCCGTAGCGGGTGGCTAATTCCAACGCTGATACTCTGCGCCCGTCCATACGTACCCGGCGCAGGACCGCTCCCAGCAAAGGCGTGATTCCGAGTTCAAGAACCTTCCGCTCCACCCATCGCCCTAGCGCGACCTCATTGTAAAGAGCGTTGAGCGAGATGCCACCCATCACCAGGTGCAGATCGCCGGTTGCACCCAGGTCGTGGATGAGGTCGTCCGCGATGCCGTGGGTGAGTTGCTGGTTGCCGGGAGGATTTCCGAACAGGCCGACGATCATGCCGATGATGGAATTGACGGCCTGTCCACCGAGCGCGGGCAGTCCGTCCATCAGGATGACTTTTCGTCCCAGCCGGGCAGCTTCGATGGCCGCGGAGACTCCGGAAATTCCAGCGCCGCAGACGCAGAGGTCGGCTTTGTGCTCGATCACAGAAGGCGAGCCGTTGCGCCGGACGATCCGGGTTTCGGGGCGGAAGGGTTTATCGAGCACGGGGTCTCTTTTAGAGCTTATCAGTCGATCATTGCCACTGCGGGTTTAGGGCAAGTTCCGGGTACACTAAGCAATGCTGAGCGCGTTGGATGTCAAGGCATGACAATCAAATACAAATTGACACGAAGCGAAATCGTCCGCTCTTATTTTCGAAGTCTTGGTTCGTCTCCGAAATTTTTGTCGATGATTTTGATCTATTCCGTTGCTGTGGGTTTGATGTTTTTGGTAATGAGTGGAGCTTTCTCTCGATCCCTCACGGCGCGGGACGCGCTGACTGCTCTCGCGGTGTCAGCCGGTCTCTTCCTCTTCATGCCCCTGTGGCTTTTTGTTCGAGGCAAGACCGCGGAAAGGACGCTGTCCATATCCGAGCGGGGCATATCGACAGAGATTGGTTCGCTTAAAGGAGAAGTGCCTTGGGGAAAGGTGCGGCTGGTTCAGGACACTGGTCACCACGTGCTCATCGTAAGAGGAACAGGGAATGCGTTTCTTATACCTCGGCGAGCATTTAGCAGCCCGGAACAGCTAACGCAATTCGTTCAAGAAGTCGACGGTTGGCGAAATCGAGCATAACTTACTTCACCTAAGTTGCTCCGAAAGTGGGACGGCCTGTGACCTCCCCGGCTCGCCGCTTTCCGCCCCTTTCGACATACTCGGCGCATGAGCACAAAGCGACCGTTGTATTGGCTTTCATAGCCGGAATGGCTGGCGGAATTGTCTCACAGCGCATTGTACTCAGACCTGTCTACGCGCAAGGGCCATCATCTGCGCCTAATGAAATTCGGGCGGAAAACTTTGTGATCGTGGATGATAACGGAGTGCCTCGCGGCGCTTTCGGGATTAGCACCAAGAACGGACCAATAGTGGAAGTTACCGATAAGAACGGTCATGCCTGGCAAGTCCGATTCCAGAGCACTGCTTTTTTGGGCAGCGCCAAACCATCCGTGGTTCCGCCGAAGTGATGTTTGGTTACTTGAGTCGTTGGTAGAATCAAAGTCGTGGCATACCCAGAACATTTTATAGCGCCAATGCGCGCGGATCTTACGAAATATGGCGTCAAAGAGGCGCGGACTCCGCAGGAGGTGGATCGTCTTCTCGCTCCCGGCGGCGGGACTGTGTTGATGATGGTCAATTCTGTGTGCGGTTGCGCGGCTGGTCGGGCGAGGCCGGCCGTCGGAATGGCGTTGCAACATTCGGTGAAGCCCAATACGGCCGCGACGGTGTTTGCGGGCGGTGACGATGAGGCTACGGCTCACTTGCGCGCGTTGCTTTCGGACTATCCGCCGTCGTCGCCTTCGATCGCGCTGTTTCGTGATGGCAAGCCGGTCTACATGCTGCATCGCCGCGATATTGAACGTCGCGAGGCGCCGGAGATCGCACAGTTGTTGACTGAGGCGTTCGACAAGTTTTGCGGGAACGTTACGGCTTAGCGCCTATTCGTTCATCAGGGCGATGTGCTGAAAGCCCGCGCCCTTGGCAAGGTCGATTACCTGGGCAACTTCTTCGAATGCCAGATCCTTCTTGCCGCGGATGAACACGATCGGTCTGGCTGTGGTTTTGAAAATTGCTACGAGGCGCGGCTCAAGCTGGTCCATCGCGACCGCATCCTGATTCACACGCACGTTCCCGTCGCCTTCGACGGTGAGCACAATATCTTCTTCAACAGCTTGCGGCCGCGACGCGGAGGATGGCTGCGGCACCTGCGTGTCCAGGCCTTTCGCCTTGTGCGGCATCACCATGAAGATGATGATCAAGACCAGCAGGACGTCGATCATCGGAGTCACGTTCATTTGCGGGCCGGGAGCTGAGCTAATTGCCATTTCTTCCTCCTGCGCACTTGGACACTGCGCGCGATGGAGAAGTTCCCGTGCAGACACACTACTCCCACGACGTTGCGGGCGGCCGATTTTTTACGATCGGCCGCCAATGAATTGAGTTCCACCTCACGAGCCATTCTCGTCTACGGTGTGCAACTCTCGGATATCTTCAGCCATTTCTAGCTTTCAGATGTTATGAAATCGCGACTCCAAGGTCTTCCGTCGAGGCTATCCCTATAGTTAGCTCTCGTAAGCCTTTCCAGGGGCTCCGGAAGTTCCGTTCCACCGTAATGCAACGCTTCATGGCCATGAAGAAACTTGTTGAAGAAAAGCCGGTGAAGATCCTTTTCTCGACTTGAAGATAGCATGCGGTTTCTAGGGGGATTGTGGAACTTGCTGATTTTATTGGGGGATTGTGGTGTGACTGACTTTTTAGAAGAGGGCTTAAGCCCTTGGCAGGTCGGGAACCTGCCCCACTTGACTATTACATACATCTGTAGTAGCATGGACAACGAGTCTAGTAGAGATGTCGAAGCCACGAATCACGCGGTTTGAGCTGGAACTTCTGGAGCCTCTGTGGAAATTGGGCCAGGCTTCCGTGCGTGAGATCCAGGAGTGTTTGCCCGAAGCCGGGCGCCCGGCCTACACGACCGTGCAGACGATGATTTATCGCCTGGAGGAAAAGAAGGCCGTGCGGCGCGTTAAGAAGATCGGCAACGCGCATGTGTTTGAGGCGGCCATCACGCGGAAGTCTGTTTATAGGCGAGTGGTTTCCGATCTGCTGGATTTCTTCGGGGGCTCAGCGACCCCGCTGATGGAACATCTGGTCGAGTCCGGAAAGCTTTCGTTGGCCGATATTCGAGCTGCGGAAATGGCGCTGGAGAAGAAAAGATGATCGGTCATCTCGTCCAGTCGACTGTCTTCGCTTTAGTGGCGGTTGCGATTTGCCTGATTCTGAAAAACCAGCGCGCGGCCTTGCGGCACGTCGTTCTTCTGGCGGCGATGCTTCGATTTCTCATCCCCACGCCGTGGCTCGCCAAGGCCGGAGGGAAACTGGCGAGTTGTCTGCCTTCCCCCGTGCTCTCTCTGCCGGTGGCCGACGATGTAGCGCGCTTGCTCCGACGACCGGGAAGATTGCCCGCTAGGGCCCGCCCGTCCTCAGTCGATGTCTCTGGCGAACGCGGCGGAATGGTTGTGGGCGGCGGGTGCGTTTCTGTCTCTAGGATTGTGGCTGCGCGGTCAGGCGAGGAAGACTCCTGAAGCGAGGGATCCTAATGCGGCTGAGCTTGAGGCATTCTCGCGCGGACTTCGGAGGTGGCGCACGCAACGGGTCGCCCTGCGGATTATTCCCGCGGGCTTGTCGCCTGGCGCGCGAGGCATTCTTCGACCGGCCATCCTCTTGCCCGATGGCTTGATCTCTGAGTTGACCGAAGCGGAACTCGATACTGTTCTGGCGCATGAAATTGCGCATCTGGAACGGAAGGATTTGTGGGTTGCGGCGGTGGCTCGAATCATAACGTGCATGTTTTGGTTTCATCCACTTCTTTGGTGGATGGAGCGGCGAATGTTGAAGGAGCGTGAGACTGCCTGCGACGAGTTGGTGCTTGTGCGCGGGGCCGACGCATCCGATTATGCCGGAGCCATCGCGAAGGTTTGCCGGCTAGCTGCGTGGGGAGGGTCCCAGGCTTACGCGGCGATGGCGGATTCCTATCTGATGCAACGAATGGAGCACATCATGACAACATCGATCCACAGCACGAAGAATCGCACTGCTGGGCGCCTGGCGCTGGCGTTGCTTGGCGTCATCGCCAGCCTTGCGGTGTTCTTGCCGGTCACTGTCGGATTTATTCAGGCTCAACCGCAAGCGGGTTCCAATAACGCGGCGGACACGCTTTACCAGGCCTGCATGGGGAGTCTAAAGGTTGGAAACTTGGAACAAGCAGAGAAGGGTTTCCGCCGTCTTCGGGAGATGGAGCCTAATAATCCAAGATCCGTGGTGGGCATCGCGATGGTCTATTTGCATGAGGGCCGCCAGGACGAGGCTATGCGCCTGGTCGATTCGGAAGTTCAGCCAAACCCGAGCATGGTCGGCCTCGGCATGGCTCTGGGCGATTTCTATATCGACGCGAATATGTACAGCAAGGCAGTCGATGAGCTTAAGCTGGTGCTGGGATCCGCGGGCGATTCGCAAACTGCGGCGCAAGTCTATTCGCGTATGGGCGAAGCTTACCGGCGCGCGGGAGATTTAAATCAGGCCATGTGGGCCCTGCGTCAAGCGTCGGTCCAAAATCCGGACGATAGTGCTCCCGTTCTCAGTCTGGCCTTGCTGCTCGAGGGCACGGGGCAAAAAGAGGCCGCGCGGCACGAGTATGTGAAGGTGCTCAAGCTGGCGCCAAACAACGGCATCGCGTTGAATAACCTGGCTTACATTGAAGCCGTTAGCGGAGGAGATCTTTCGCAGGCGTCCGAATACGCGCTGCGGGCGAGGATGGCGCTGCCTCAGTCAAGCGATGTAGCCGACACGGTCGGGTGGATTTATGTGAACGGCAAATGGGCGATGAGGCGATTGCGGTGCTCAAGGATGTGGTCATCGCCCAGCCTTTTAATATGGACTTCCGCAGACATCTGGCTTCGGCGATGGACCTGAAAGGGCTGAACTCGGCCAGCATGGAAAAGCTGAAAGAATCGCTACGGTCTGAGGCTACGCCGGGGGAGACTGTTGTTCCGGCGGTGAAGGCGCTGCCATAGGTTTAGAGGCGTCGAGAAGAGTCTCGACGCGGCACGCAAAGTGCGTGCGCCACGTCACTTCGCTTTCTTCAAGCGCGATCCTCCGGACCAGTAGAGGCTGATCTCATGTCCGTCGGGATCGTTTATGTAGGCATGGGTCCAGCCCCAAGGCATTTTCTTTACTGGCGACTTGAGTGTGTATCCGGCTTTTTCGACTCGCTTGACGGCTGCGGCTAGTTTTGGCGTTTCGAAATAGAGGCGCACACCTTTGGATGTCGCGTCGGCGCCGGGTTCCAGTTTGTGGAGCGCGATGGTCGAGGTCCCGACGGGACTCCGAAGTCGTGCGTAATACGGCATCATCAGTTCCAGCGGTTTCAATCCTAACGCCTCGGTGTAGAAGCGGAGAGAGGCTTCCAGGTCGGCCGAATAAATCATGGCGTGATTGAGAGTTATCGTTCCAGCTGCGGGCTTGGGTTTTCGGGTGGTTGCCATGGTAGCCGATGATAGCCCACGAAGCTTGTTGACGATTGACTTTCGTGGCGACCCGTGAATAATATACCTCGATGAAGCAGGTATTGTTTCTTGCTGCGGTGTTGAGCCCGTTCCTCTGCGCGCAGGCTCCGGAAATTCCTCGCACAGCCGACGGCAAGCCCGATTTTACGGGCTTCTGGAACCTTCCTTATGTGCCGAACATGGCCGGGGGAAAAGAGGATACCGTCCCATATACCGACCGTGGGCGCGCGGCGTTTCTGGCGCATGATTCCAAAGACGACCCTACGGCGAATTGCTGGTATCCGGGCGTGCCGCGTATAATGCAGTCGCCTTATCCGATGCAGATGGTCCAGACAAAGGACTACTTGGTGATGATTTTCGAGTATATGCGGTTGTGGCGGTCGATTCCTTTGAATAACCGGCCGCATCCGGCGGATATGGAGCCCTCTTTCATGGGCGATTCGACGGCGCGGTGGGACGGCGACGCTCTGGTGATCGACACGGTTAAGTTGATGGACGCGCCATGGACGTGGCTCGATACGGCGGGGCATCAGCACAGCGATGCTTTGCACGTGATCGAGACGTTGCGCCGCACGCCTACGGGCATTGCTTACGCGTTTACGGTAGACGATCCTAAGATGTATTCGAAGCCCTGGACGCTGGAGCGAAGCATGACTCCGTTGAAGGTGAATCCGGCAATTGGCGAGCTGATTGAGTATTCGTGCACGGAAAATAATCGTGACGTACAGCATTTGATCAGCACGAAGCCCGCTCTCAAGTAATAAGCGCACAACGCTCGCGACGTGATCTCACTAAGATAAACAGGGGGCCGTCGCGTGCTGTGCGCTAAACCAAGTAAAGTAGGTTCTAGGTGACCCCCAGTTCTCCCCAGCAAGGTTCCCCTCCCGAGGGCGCTACTCCATCTGCGCCAGGGCTGGAGATGGCGTCGGTGCTGTTCACCGACATCGTCGGATTTTCGCTCAATTCGCTGGAGAAGCAGAGGATGCTTCTCGACCATCTGCAACAGATTGTGCGAAGCACCAATGAGTATCAGCAGGCTGAGAAAAGCGGCGGCCTGATCAAGCTGCCTACAGGCGATGGCATGGCCTTGGTGTTCTTCCACGATCCGGTTGCGCCGGTGCGGTGCGCGATTGAGATTCAAAACGTCTTGAAGGCCCACCCGGGTTTGCCTTTGCGAACGGGGATTCATACCGGTCCTGTTTATAGACAGTCCGATATTAAAGACAACATCAATGTGGTGGGCGGAGGAATTAACATCGCGCAGAGGGTGATGGATTGCGGGGATGCGGGTCACATTCTGGTGTCGCGCGCGGTGGCGGACGTGCTGGAGGAGCTCGACGAATGGCCGCCGTGTGTGAAAGATCTGGGGTTCGTGGAGGTCAAGCACGGACTACGGGTTCAGATCTTTAACATCACGCGCGACGGCGCCGGCAATGCGGCGCTTCCCGGGAAGTGTAAAACCTCGGCCACCTCTGCTCCTGCAACGCCCAGAAGCATGTTGCCGGTGTGGGCGGGCCTTGGAGTGGTGGTGTTGGCGGTGGGGGGCTGGCTTGCCTATAACTCGGCGACGGGGCCGGACAAGACGGTGCATCAAGTTGAGGACAAAAAGAAGGATGGAGCGGTTGTGGCGTCGCCGGGTGAGCGTGCCAGAGTTCTCCGCTACCACGTGCTATTTGCAAAAGCACTTGCGAATAACAAGGGATTCGGACGACCCACGCGGCTGCCTGGCGAAGCAGCGATTGAATCTGGAAACGGCATCAAATTGGTGATTGACGCGAGCGAGCCTGGTGATCTGTATGTGTTAAACGAAGCCGCCGAGTCTACTGCCGAAAAACCAGATTTCAATATTTTCTTTCCTTCGCCCAAGGTGCGCGGCGGCTCAGCGCATTTAGAAAAAGACGATCAACTTAGCATTCCGGAATCGGAGAAAGACTATCTTCAGTTCGACTCCCAGAAGGGCACTGAGAAATTCTGGATCGTCTGGTCGGCGGATAAGATACCCGCGTTGGAGAATCTCAAGAAGTATGCGACCGAGAAGGATCGGGGAGCGGTAAAGGATCTTAGCGAGGCGCGGGCTTTGCCTGGGTTGCTGCGCGGGTATCCCCCCGAAGAGTCTCCGAAGACAGATCCTGTGAATAAGCTGACGGAGCTGAGAAGCAAGGGCAAGGTTCTGGTGCACTTGATCGAATGGCAGCATTACTAGGGCTTGGTGGGAAATGCAAACAACCGCTCCATCACTGTCGGCTCCGAGGCGACTCGGAAGGGGCCGGGTTTTTCGACACACTAGCCGGAGGAATGGGATGAAGTTTTGGATTTTGCCGTTGTTGTGCGTGGCGGGTGGCGTTATGCTCTCGCAGGAGTCCCCATCTGCAGACGGGCAGGTTCGCACGCGGCAGTTATGGGATTCGTCGCTCGCGGCGCAGCGGCCGGCTGCCCCAGCTGCAGCGAAGCCAACGCCCCCCAAGCCGGCCAGTCCACCGGTTCGAGGATTGGTGGGCGTTACTGTGTGGAGGCTTCGTCCCGCGCAGACGACCGACAAGCGCGAAATTCGGGCATTGGTTCAGGAAGACGGGCGAGACATGGGGGATTGGACCCCGGAGCGGATTCCTGCCGACTCGCCGCTCTTGGAAGGGCAGCGCGTGCGGATCAGTGTTGAGTCCGGCGAAGAAGGATATCTGTACCTGGTGGATCGCGATGAATATGCGGACGGGAGCAAGAGTGATCCTTATGTAATCTTTCCCACCACGCGCACAAGAGGCGGCGACAATCACGTCAGGCCGGGAGTGGTGATCCAGATTCCGGCAGAGGAAGACAATCCCAATTACTTTAAGGTGGTGCGGAGCCGCGCCGATCAGGTCAACGAGGTGATCACGATTCTGGTGAGTCCCAAGCCGATTCCGGGAATCGGAAATACGCGCAATCGGATTAAGCTTACAGAGACTCAAATGGCGGAATGGGAAAAACAATCCAAGACGAAGGCGTACCGGCTGGAGGCGGCGGGTCAGGCGGGGAAGGTGTTGACGGTGGCCGAACAGGCGGCGTCGAGAGGCGCGCTACTGACGCAGGACGATCCGCTTCCGCAAACCATGTATCGGGTGGATTCCAAGCCGGGCGATACCATCATGCTTCAGCTGCCTTTGAAGATCACGCCGAACGCGGCTAAATAGCGTGGTGTTTCCGAAATCCCCGCGCTTACGCGCCGGGGCTATATTTCTCTGCGTCTACTTTCTGAATGTGTTGATGCCGATATCGCTCTCGGGCGACTCGAGGTGGACCATCCCTACCGCCCTGAGCATGATTCATCGGCACACGGCCGATTTACGTGACGTTGCGCCTGCCATCGTGAAGACGCATTTTTACATGATGGAGTGCGTCGGGCCCGGCCATGCCCGCCAGTATCCGCTGACTTCACTGGAGCAGTGCGATGGAGGCCGGCTGTACGCCTTCAATCCGGTCGCGGTGCCGGTGCTGGCGATTCCGTTCGTAGTGGTGATTGAGGCCGTCATGCATCTGGTGAGTCCGATCACTGGTGGGCTGGTGGATCGCTTCGAACATCCGGTGCTGCGCGCGTTTCTATCGGGGGACGCGGGAGGGTCGAAGGAGATTCTAGAGATCCTGATCTCGTCGGTTTTCGTGGCGGGCGCGGTGACGTTGGTATATCTTGCCGCGCTGGAATTGCTGCCTGCGTCCTCCGCGCTGCTGGTGGCGTTGACGTTCGCGTTTGGGACGCTGCTATGGTCGCTCGTGTCGCGGGCGTTGTGGCAGCACAGTCCCAGCGTCTTTCTGAACTCGCTGCTGGTGCTGCTTTTGATTCGTGGAAATTATTCGCGGCGGGTCTGTGGGGGGATCGGCTTCATTCTGGCGCTGGCGTTTTTCGTTCGGCCTACCAATGCCGTGCCGGTGGTGGTGGTTGGCGCCTACCTGCTGGTGCGCGCCGGGTGGAAGAGCGCGCTGTGGCTGGCGGCGGGAGCTTTGGCGCCCACGGCCGGTTTCGTATCGATGAATCTAAACATGTACGGAACCATTTTGGCTCCGTTCTTTCTGCCGGTGCGGGCGAATGCGACTAGCCTGGCGTTCCACTCGGCGATCCCCCTGGCGCTGGTTTCGAATTTGTTCTCACCGGCGCGGGGGCTGTTCGTGTTCATGCCGTTCTTCCTGTTTCTGCTGGTTCCGGGCGTCTGGAAGGAGCCGATGGCCGATGGGTTACGGCGGGTCAGACCGTGGTTCTGCGCGCTGGTGGTGTGTCACATGGTGCTGGTGGCGACGCATACGGATTGGTGGGGAGGCTATAGTTACGGTCCTCGATACCTGGCCGACATTCTTCCTTACCTGATGATCTTGTGGTCGCCTGCGGTGAAGTGGGTGCAGGGGCATTCGATGCGCAAGGCGATGTTGGTGGCGACGCTGGCGGTCGCGTGGTTCATTCAGTTTCGGGGGGCGACATCGATTCAGGTGCAGGAATGGAGTTCCACTCCGGTCAGCGTGAACAACGACACGAGTCGGATTTGGGATTGGAAAGACCCGCCCTTCTTGCGAGGGCTGTAGGGCGGGTCACCACTTATCTATTCGAAGTAGATCGCTTCCACCTGGCCATCGAAGCCGGTTTCGCCGGGGCCGTATTGGATGCGGACCTTGCTGGGTGTCTGCGGGCCGCAGTTCAGGTCGACGGTTCCGCCGGACTTGCCCGAGACGATTATATTAGCCGGGTTCATGATCCTGAAGTTTTTCTTGCCCTGTTCGGTTTGGACGACGACCTTGATCTGGTCGCCGCAGCCGAGCTCGACAAACTGGCCGCTTAACATCGTGTGGTTGGGGGTGTTGTCAGAGACCAGATTTGAAGCTTGCTGAGGCTGAGCCGCGGCGTCGGCGCTGTCGCGCGTTTCCTTTGCGGCCTTGGCTAGCACGGTGGGTTCTGGAGTGGCTTTCTGGCGGGCGTCGGCTTTGGCTTTTGCGTCGGCTAACACTTTTGCCTTTGCGTCGGCGTCGGCTTTGGCTCTTGCTTCCGCCTCAGCGCGGTTGCGAGCTTCCACCTTTAAGCGAGCGTCCGCTTCGGCTTTCTCACGAGCCTCGGCGACTTCCTTCTCGTGAGCTTCCTGAGCTGCCTGCGCCACCCTCAGATGAGCTTCCTGAATCGCCTTGTCGCGGGCTTCTGCTTCAGCCTTCTCGCGGGCCTTGGCTTCCTGCTTTTCCTGCGCGTCGGCTAGAGCCTTCTCACGAGCCTCTGCCGCGGCCTTCTGACGCGCATCGGCTAGTGCCTGGACCTGGGCTTCCCGGTCGGCTTTCTCCTTAGCCTTGGCGTCTTTCTTTTCCTGGGCGTCCGCCAGGGCCTTTTCACGAGCCTCATTCAGGGCTTTGATGCGGGCCGCTTGGTCAGCCTGCGCGCGCTGATCGGCTTCGGCCCTTTCTTTGTCGCGGGCTTCGGTCTTCAGGCGAGCTTCGGTTGCGGTTCTCTCGATGACTTCAGCGGCCTCCTTCTCCCGGGCGGCAGCGAGTTCCTTGTCGCGAGCTTCGGCTAATTGTTTGTCTTTAGCGTCGGCAAGCTCCTTCTCCTTGGCAAGCCTTTGAGCGTCGGCTGCCAATTGCTCTGTATTCGTCTGCGGGGCAGGCGCTTTGGAGCCGAGCGTCATGTGCGTTGGTCCGGTGATGAAGTCCTTCAGGCGATTGACTTCGGCTTTGTCGGAGTTTGACGATGTGCGATCGTCCAGCCGTGCCACGGTCACTTTAGCGGCCGATTTTTCGCCGGTTCCCAATTGGGCGTAGGCTAGCTCGGCCAGGAATCTGGGAGTCAAATCGTTGGGAACGTCCTTCACGGGTTGAAGCAGGTCGTAAGCTACGGCAGGCCTTCTTTGATCCAGTTCCAGGGCCGCTAGCTTGACGCGCAGGTCGGCGCGGGTTGGTTCCTTCTCCAGGAGCTTACGGACACTGTCCGCGGTCTCTTTCGTGGAGTCCTTGTGAGCGATGCGGCTCGCGGCCCACAATACTGCGGTGTCGCGCGATCCCAGCGAAATGGCCTTCTCAAAATTCTTTTGTGCGACGTCGGGCTGGTTGCGCCGCAATGCGATGTAGCCAAGTCCGGCCCAGGGCTCGGGACGCTCGGGACTCATTCCCGACAGGCGGTCGAACCATGCCTCGGCGTCGCGTTCGCGGCCTGGCTGATTGGTGATTCCGGCCAGGACCAGGTTGACGTCGAATGCGGATGCGGGCTCGCCCAGTGAATTGGCTAACGCCTTGGAGCCGGTTGAAAGAGAGGTCCCCACAAAGTCCCCCCCTACGGAATAGGCTTTGAGGTCCTTCTCAATGGCCGCGAGCGGCTTGCCGTAGGCGGTCTCCATGGCGTTTTGCGAGCTCGTTCCGGACTGGATCGCCGCGATCAGATCCTTGAATTTCGGGGCGTAGTCCTTACTCAGAAGCAGCATGTGGACCAGGACGAATCTCTGGTTCAGTTGGGTTTTGCTGTTTGCCGGTGCGCTGAGTACCTGGCTTAGGGAACCGAACGACTCGTTATAAAGGGTCTTGCGGCGCTCCGGGGTCATGTCGCCAGCGATGACTTCGCTGCCCTTCACGGTGAAGGTGGCATAGAAACTGTGGAGCCCTTCGTCGAGCCACGGCGGCAAATTCAGGCCGAGCTGGCGGCTTAAGATATCGGTGTAGGCGCCGGTGGCCGGGTCGACGGAATCGGCTTCGGGGACGCCCATAACTACGTAGTCGCGGTCGGTGCCGGAGATCGCATAGGAAACGGCGTTGGCTTTGTGGAAGTGGGCGAAGTCCTCTTCTGCCTTAAACGCGACCACGCAGACGGGGCCCAGCGAGCCGTCGCGGGGGGCTATCGACTTCACAATAAAGCTGCGAATCTGTTCGAAGGCGCGAAGCGTCTCCTGACTCCGAAGCGGTGTGGATTCCGAGTAGACTTCAAGGTTCTCGGAGCGCATGTAAGTCCATTTGGATTCGGCGGAGGCAGAGCCTGCCAGGAGCAATCCGGCCAAGATGAAGCGGGAGTAAGAAAGCGTTTTTGGTACCATGCCGCCTCAGTTTAAAGGCAGCTTGATGGTGCCTAGATGGCAACTAAGGGCGATACTTACCTAGGATCGGCTATACAACCTAAGTGAAGTCGGCTAAGAGGGGTCTTGGGGGCGGTACTAGGGTCAGATGGGTACCGGCGGGCACCAGTCACTTGCCCCCGCCTACAAACCAAACGACCTCTACTGAGGCGCCTTCCTCTATGGTGGTCGTGGCCCAATCTTTTTTTCGCACGATTGCGCGGTTGAGCTCGACCGCGACTTTTCCGCTGTCGATCTCCAGGAATTGGAGCAATCCGGCCACGTTGAGGGCTGGGGGAACCAGCCGGGGGACGCCGTTTACAACAATATGAATCGTTTTTGTTTCAATGGTTTCCATCCCGGCGTTTGACACCCTGTTCCGAACCTCATTATATTCAATTGTTAGACCTATTTAGACACAAGCCTCGTGGGTACCGCGGTGGATCAGTTTCAAGGTCCGCCAGAGACCTGAGCGAAACATGCCAACGACTCATCCCGAACTCTACTTTCCCATCCTGGTGCAAACCTTAATTGCCGTTGGCCTGGCGGCCGGCTTGATTGCCGCCTCCAGTCTGCTGGGCAAAAAAGCGAGGAGTCCCTTAAAGGACACGCCGTACGAATCGGGCATGGCGCCGGTGGGTTCGGCTCGCGAACGGTTCAGCGTGAAGTTCTACCTGGTCGGGATGATCTTCATCTTATTCGACATTGAAGCGGTGTTCCTTTACCCCTGGGCTGTGGTGTATCGCCAGTTGAAGCTGTTCGGGTTTTTCGAAATGCTTATCTTCGTGGCGCTGGTGTTGATCGGCTTCTTCTATGTGTGGAAGAAGGGCGCGCTGGATTGGTCGCTGGAGAAGCCGTCGCAACTGGGCCATCCGGTTCGGATGCGTGTGATGCAAGGCACGCTGGCCGAAACACAAACCCAATTGATCGCGACTCAGGATAATGTCGGGGTTGCCCCGGTGGGTCCACCTCCGATCTCCGTTAAGGTTCAGAAATGACACATCCCGCCATACTCGAAACCAGCCAGGCGTTTGGTGAGACGACCTACATCGCCGATCCGGCGCAGATCGTCAGCCTGTGCACTGCTTTTCGCGACACTGAGAAATTCAATCGTATCTCCAGCATCACGGCGGTGGACTGGCATCCGGCCGAGCCTCGTTTCGAAGTGGTCTATCATCTGCATTCGACCAGCACCAAAAAGCGCATTCGCATCAAGTGCCGGTTGTCCGGAACCAACCCGGAGATGGACTCGGTGACTTCGGTTTGGCGCGGCGCAAACTGGTATGAGAGAGAAACCTTCGATATGTTTGGCATCGGATTCCGGAATCATCCCAACCTGGTGCGCATCTTAATGCCGGTGGACTGGGAAGGTCATCCGCTTCGCAAGGACTACCCGGTGCATGGCTACAAATACGGATACTCCAATGAATAGCAGTGGCGAGTAGGCGCTGATATGAAAAAGATCTACGAACAACATTCCGAAACGATGCCGGCCATGGAGGAGTTGCCAGCGTCTCCATCGGCGCCACGGCGCATGACGCTCAACATGGGGCCGCAGCACCCTTCCACGCACGGCGTGCTGCGCATCGTGCTGGAGCTGGAAGGCGAGACGATTGTTTCGTCGGAGCCGGACATCGGCTTCCTGCACACCGGCATCGAAAAAGAGTGCGAACAGAAGCACTGGCAGCAGGTGGTGACGCTGACCGATCGCGTCGATTATCTGGCGAACCTTTCCAACAACCTGGTGTATTGCCTGGCGGTGGAGAAGCTGCTGCAGATCGAGATTCCGCCGCGCGCGCAGTGGATGCGCGTGATGATGACGGAGCTTTCGCGCATTCAGAGCCACCTGGTGTGGCTGGGCACGCATGCGCTGGACATCGGCGCGATGAGCGTTTTCTTTTACTGCTTCCGCGAACGCGAAGACATCCTGCGCATCTTGGAAAAGTTCTCCGGCCAGCGGATGATGGGAAGCTATATCCGCATCGGCGGGCTTGCGCTGGAGCCGCCGCGGGGCTGGCATGAGACGATCGGCAAGTTCATGAAGCAGTTCGGAAGCCGCATCGATCAGTACGAAGAACTGCTGGATACCAATCCCATCTGGACGCGCCGCACCAAGGGCGTGGGCTTCATTTCGCTGGAAGACATGCTGGAGTTGGGCATCACCGGCCCTATGATTCGCGGCGCAGGGCTCGCGATGGATGCGCGCAAGGACGAGCCCTATTCGAGCTACGACAAATTCGATTTCAAGGTGATCACGCGCCCGGAAAACGATGTGTACGCGCGGTACAGGGTGCGTCTGGGAGAAATGCGGGAGAGCTCGAAGATCGTCACGCAGGCCCTGGAAGGAATGCCGGAAGGACCGTGGCAGGCCGATGCGCCGCACGTGGTGCTGCCGGATCGGGAAAAGATGAAGACCCAGATGGAGTCGCTCATCTATCACTTCAAGATTGTCACCGAGGGCTTCCGCGTTCCGGCGGGCGAGGTTTACCAGGTAGTGGAATCGCCCCGAGGCGAGATCGCATATTACGTGGTGAGCGATGGAACTTCGAAACCCTATCGCGTTCACATGCGGACGCCGAGCTTCGGGAATCTGCAGGGGCTTCCTCCGATGCTCAACGGAATTTTGATTGCCGATTCCATTGCCGCTCTGGGTAGCATGGACTTTGTGTTGGGAGACACGGACCGCTAATGACTTTCTCTCCTCAATTAGAAGAACGCCTCGCGAAGATGCTGCAGAGCTATCCCGAGGGACGGAAGCGCGCCGCCGTGGTGCCCATGTTGATGTACACGCAGGATGAGACGGGCGCGATTACGCCGGAATTGATCGCCGAAGTAGCCAAGCGCTGCGAAGTGGAGACGTTGCAAGTAGATGAGGTGATCGGCTACTATTCAATGCTGCACCGCAAGCCGCTGGGCAAGTATCATGTTCAGGTTTGCACCAACATCAGTTGCATGCTGGTGGGCGGCACGGAGCTGTATGAGCAGGCCTGCAAGAAGTTGGGGATCGGACATAAGCAAGTCACGGCGGACGGGCACGTTTTCGCTGGAGGAAGTGGAGTGCATGGGGGCGTGCAGTTGGGCGCCGGCCGTCGAAATCAATTACGACTTTCATCACAACGTGACACCGGCGCGGTTTGATGAGTTGATTGATGGCTTAAGGAAGTCGAACTAATGCCCAAGAAGCTTTACAACCCGCCCAGCCCGCTGGAAACCATGGTGATCAGCCAGCGGTTTCAACTGGAAAACTCGGAACGGCTGGACACCTATCTGGCCAACGACGGGTTCAAAGCCTTCCTGAAGGCTCGCGAGATGAAGCCGGAAGAAATTATTCAGGAAGTGAAGACCAGCTCGCTTCGAGGACGAGGCGGCGCGGGCTTCCCTACGGGTCTGAAGTGGAGCTTTGTGCCCCGCACCTCGCCCAAACCGAAATACATCGTCATTAACGCCGACGAAAGCGAACCGGCCACCTGCAAGGATCGCCTGCTGATGGAGTACGATCCGCATCAGTTAATCGAGGGCATCCTGATCGCCGGTCTGGCTCTGGACGCCCACAAAGGCTACCTCTATATACGCGGCGAATACCGGTTCATCATCGACCTGATGGACAAGGCGATCGCCGAAGCGTACGAGAAGGGCTATTTAGGGAAGAACATCGCCGGCACGGGTTTCGATTTCGATCTCTATACGCATAGCGGCGCGGGCGCGTATGAATGCGGCGAAGAGACGGCACTCTTGGATTCGTTGGAAGGCAAGCGTGGCATCCCTCGCATGAAGCCTCCGTTTCCCGCGGTGTCGGGCGTGTGGGGCTGTCCGACGCTGATTAATAATGTGGAGACTTACAGCTCCATTCCCGCGATCATTCGCATGGGCGGGGCCGCGTATGAGGCTTTGGGAACTCCAAAGAACGGCGGCACGCGGCTGGTCTGCATCTCGGGTCACGTGAACAAGCCGGGTGTGTACGAACTTCCGCTTGGATACTCCATGATGAAAGCGATCAATGAGGTCGCGGGCGGTATTCCGGGAGGCAAGAAGTTGAAAGCCGTGGTGCCGGGCGGTTCGTCGTGTCCGCTATTGAGGGCTGATGAGTGCGATATTCCGATGGATTACGACAATCTTGCCAGGATCGGCAGCATGTTGGGGTCGGGCGGGATGGTGATTTTGGACGAGACCACCGACATGGTGAAGTTCGCTTTGCGGATCATGAGGTTCTATGCGCATGAGAGCTGTGGCTGGTGCATTCCATGCCGCGAAGGTACAACCTGGTTGCGGAAGATCCTGCAGCGGTTCGACGATGGCGGCGGGAAGCAATCCGATATTCCTCTTCTAGGCGAACTTTCCAAGAACATGCTGGGCCGGACCTTCTGCGCGCTGGGTGATGCCGCTGCTATGCCAACGCAATCCATCGTCGAGAAGTTCCGTGAGGATTTTGAAAAACGCCTGGCCAGCCAGACGGTGGCGGTTTAAAAATGGCAGAACTAGTTAAGCTCACAATCAACGGCCGGCCGATCGAAGCTGAGAAAGGCACGCTGCTGATCGAAGTCGCGCGCCAGAACGGCATCGAAATCCCCTCGTTTTGCTACCTCCAGAACTACACGCTGAAGGCTGCCTGCCGGATGTGCCTGGTGGAGATCGAAAAGACTCCCAAGCTGCAGGTGGGCTGCACGACTCCTGTGGCCGAAGGCATGGTTGTTCATACCGAGTCGGACCTGGTGAAGGCGGCCCGCAAGGGAACCCTGGAATTCCTGCTGACCAATCATCCTCTGGATTGCCCGGTTTGCGATAAGGGCGGCGAGTGCGAGCTGCAGGACATGGTGTTCCGCTACGGCGCGGGCGAGAGCCGTTTTTCCGAGATGAAGGTACACGTGCCGGAGCAGCAATGGTCGCCGGTGGTGTACTTCGATGCTCCGCGCTGCATTCTTTGTTACCGCTGTATTCGGGTTTGCGATGAAGGCATGGGCGTGGACGCTTTGGGCGTCGGCAACCGTGGAGTGATCGCGGAAATAATCCCCAATAAGCACGACCATCTGGAGTGCGATGAATGCGGGGCTTGCATCGATGTGTGTCCTGTGGGCGCGCTCACCAGCGGAGCCTATCGTTATCAAACGCGGCCGTGGGAAATGCACCACGTTGGCACGATTTGCACGCACTGCTCCAACGGGTGTAAGACCACTCTGGGCGTTCGCAACGAGAAAATTATTCGCGGCAACAATCGCGACCAGTCGGGCATCAACGGCGAGTTCCTGTGCGTGAAAGGCCGTTACGCGTTCGATTTTGTGGAGCATGCCGACCGTCTGCAATCGCCGATGCTTCGGGTGGGCGATTCGTTTGAGGCCATCTCCTGGACGCAGGCTTTGGAGATCGTGGCTCGCAGGTTCAACGCAACCAAGACCAGCGGCGGTAAATTCGGCGTCATAGGCTCCAACCACACCACCAACGAAGAGAATTTCTTCCTCCAGAAATTCGCGCGGCAGGGCTTGGGCACGAAGAATATCGACCATCACCGGACCGGCGATCTAGCGACGTTCTTCGACGCGCTGTCCGGCAAGCAGGATGCTTTGGCTACGGTCGGCGATTTGTCCACAGCCAAGGCCGTTCTGGTGGTCGGCACCGATCTTTCGCAACAGCATCCGCTGCTGGGGTTCCAGGCTCGTTCCAACTTCCGGCATCACGCCGCGCATCTTTATAACGTCACCACCGGTCCGGTCCGCGAAGACAAAGACGCGGTGGCCAGCGTGCGAGTGAAGAAGGGCGGGGAAGTCGAGGGCGCGGAATCGCTGCGTGACAAGCTGAAAGCGGAAGCGGGTCTGGTGGTCGTCATCGGCGACGGCGTGCAGGGCGATGCTCTCCGCAAGCTCGTCTCCTTCGGCGATTCGCTCGGCATTCCGGTGAAATACATCTGCACGGTGGATTATTCGAATTCGCGTGGAGCGTTCGATATGGGATTGGTCCCGCGCGATGGCGGGATGAGCCGGGAACAGATGCTCGCCGCGACGGATTTGGATGTTCTCTGGGTGGTCGGCGCGAATCCTTTGAAGGACGCGAAGCTGGCCTGCGGAGAAAGCGTTCGTTGTGGTCCAGGATCTTTTTATGACCGAAACGGCGAAGCGGGCCGATTTGGTTTTGCCGGCCGCATCGGCTTATGAAAAGTCGGGCACGGTGACCAACGTAACTGGCGAGGTCCAGAAGTTGAAGGCCGCAGTCAAGGTGATGGGCGCCAAGACGGATCTCGAAATCATGGGCCTGATCGCGAAAGAAATGAAGCTCAACCTGGGCATCTGGCTGCCCGAGAAAATGCTGGAGGAGATCCGCAAAACAGTGCACGGATATAACGTGCCGCTGCCGGTGATTTCGACCGGCGGCGCCGCTCCTACCATGCCGCTGAACGGGCGCGTGGCCGCGCTGCCTGGGACGGTCGTATCTTCGCAAGACACATTATTTACTTCGGGCTCTTTAACGAAGTACTCCAAGATTCTGAATGAAGTGATGGAAGCTCCCGGTAAGCTTTACGGGGGGACGGGTCACTAAATGGTGCTCAATTTCTTCATCATCAGCCTGATCAAGGCGGCGATTGTCGCGGGCGTGCTGATGACCACCCTCGCGTATCTGCAATGGATTGAGCGCAAGGTAATCGCCCACATCCAGCTTCGCGTCGGTCCTCGCCGCGTGGGCCCGCACGGGCTGCTGCAGCCTCTGGCCGACGTCGTAAAGCTTTTGACCAAGGAAGACATGCTGCCTTCGCATGTCAACAAGGTGTTCTATTTTCTGGCTCCTTTTATTGCCGTCACTTTTGCACTGATTGCAATCTCCGTGATCCCGTTCGGGGGCGAGATTAACATTGGCGGCGTGAAAACCATGATGCAGTTGACCGACATAAACGTTGGCGTGCTGTTCATCCTGGGGCTCTCCGGCATGGGCGTGTACGGGGTGGCGTTGGCCGGATGGGCATCGAACAATAAATATTCTCTGATCGGCGGATTGCGCAGCTCGGCGCAGATGATCAGTTACGAGCTTCCGATGGCGATGGCAATCGCGGCGCCGCTGTTGATGCTGAACACGCTAAGTTTCCGGGAATTAGTGGATGGGCAGGCGGGTTACTATCTGGGCTTCATTCCGCGCTGGTCGATTTTCCAGATGCCCTTCCCGCAGATCTTCAGCTTTATCTTATTTACCATCGCCGCGTTTGCGGAAACCAACCGGATACCATTCGATCTGCCGGAAGCCGAGAACGAATTAGTGGCCGGTTTCCATACAGAATACGCGAGCATGAAGTTCGCGTCGTTTTTCATGGCGGAATACGCCAACATGATCACGGTGTCCTGCGTGGCGACGCTGCTGTTTCTGGGAGGCTGGCACCCGATTTTTCCCGCGGAGTACGGGTCTAAATTTATTCCCACTCTGATCTTCGCCATCGGCGGAATCATGTGTCTCTACCATGCCATCAATCCGGCGCGTCCATTTGACCGCATCACTCTTCCGGTTTTCGGCGTCGTGTTCCTTGGGATTGCGGGCCTTTTCCTGATTCCGATTCTGGGACAGATTCTGCTGCCTCTGTTCTGGTTCGCGGCGAAGGTCGGATTTATTCTGTTCCTGTTTATCTGGATTCGCGGGACGCTCCCGCGTTTTCGCTACGACCAATTGATGCATTTTGCCTGGACGTTCATGTTCCCGGCGGCCATCGTCAACCTCTTTATTACCGCGCTTCTGGTGGCGGTGACTACGAAATAGTATGGACGCGATCCTTTTCCTCATCTTTGCAGCCATCGCGGTGGTCTGCGGCATTAACCTGATTATTCAGACGCATCCCATCTCCAGCGCGCTGTCTCTGGTAGGCGTGATGGGCGCGCTGGCGATTCTCTATCTGCTCTTGGGCGGCGAGTTCATCGCCATGGCGCAGTTGATCGTCTACGCGGGCGCCATCATGGTGCTGTTTATTTTCACCATCATGCTGCTGAATGCCGGTACCGAACACAAGACCAAACTGAACTTCTGGGTGAAATTCGGCGGCCTGCCTTTGCTGGCGATCTTTCTTGCCATGGCAGGATATATCGCTCACGAGCTATCGCCGGTTTCCGAAGGCGTGACTTTCGGAGCCTTTACCGGAGGCGGTCCGGAGCCGATCGGCAAGAGTCTGTTTACGATCTACGTGCTGCCGTTTGAAGTCACCAGCGTCCTGATCCTGATCGCGCTGATCGGCGCAATTGTGCTGGCTCGAAAGGAACTCGAATAATGCCGATGCCCCTTCCGGCGAGCGTCCCCATTTCCTGGTACCTGACTCTTAGTGCAATTCTTTTCTGTTTGGGCATCGCCGGGTTTCTGTTCCGGCGCAACATCATCACGGTGTTCATGTCCATTGAGCTGATGCTCAACGCGGTGAATCTGAGCTTTGTGACGTTCTCCTATAAGTTCAAACAGGTGGACGGCCACATCTATAGCTTCTTTGTGATGGTGGTGGCTGCCGCGGAGGCTGCGGTGGGACTCGCCATTATTCTCACGGTGTTCAAGAATCGCCAAACGCTGGAAATCGACGAGGTCAGTTCGCTTAAGAACTAAACAAACGATGCAACTTTGGCTCATTCCAATATTTCCTCTGATAGGTTTTGCCCTCAATGGCCTGTTCGGCAGGCGGCTTTCCAAACCGGTTACCAACGGTATCGCCGTCGGTTCGGTGCTCTTGTCCTTCTTATGGGTGCTGAAGACGCTCAATGCCCTGGGCGTATTTTCGGGCGGCGAAGAAGCGTTGAAAGATGCTTATATCGAACACTATTACACCTGGATTCAATCAGGTGCTTTGAACATTTCGATTGACTTCGCGGTGGACCGCCTGAGCGCGGTCATGCTGATGATCGTCACCGGGGTGGGGACGTTGATTCACATTTACGCCACCGGATACATGGCGCATGAGAGCGGATATTACAGGTTCTTCGCCTACCTGAATCTGTTCATGTTCTTCATGCTGACCCTTGTGTTGGGCGCGAACTACCTGGTTCTTTTCATCGGCTGGGAAGGCGTGGGTTTGTGCAGCTACCTGCTGGTCGGCTTCTACTTCCTGGAAAAATTCGCGACCGACGCGGGCAACAAAGCGTTCATCGTCAACCGCTGCGGAGATTTTGGATTCCTGCTGGCGATGCTGCTGATCGCCGGACACTTCGGGTCGCTTGATTTCCAGACTGTGTTCGCCAAAGTGAAGGACCTGCCGGTGGAAGCCAACGCCGGATTGCTCACCGCGATCTCGCTCTTGCTGTTGGTGGGCGCCACCGGCAAGTCGGCGCAGATTCCGTTGTATGTGTGGCTGCCTGACGCAATGGCCGGTCCCACGCCGGTCAGCGCACTGATCCACGCGGCGACCATGGTGACCGCGGGTGTGTACATGGTGGCGCGGAGTTCTCAAATTTATCTTCATTCGGCGCACGCGCTGGATGTGGTGGCTATTGTCGGCATCTCTACGGCATTCTTCGCCGCCACCGTCGGCCTGGTTCAGAACGATATTAAAAAGGTCTTCGCGTACTCGACCGTTTCGCAGCTCGGCTACATGTTTGTCGGCCTGGGGTCGGGAGCGTTCTCGGTCGGAATCTGGCACGTGATGACGCACGCGTTCTTCAAGGCGCTATTGTTCCTTGGCGCCGGCAGCGTGATTCACGCTCTCTCCGGCGAACAGGATCTGCGCAAGATGGGAGGGCTGGCCAAGAAGATTCCCATTACTTGCACGACGCTGTTCTGTGCGGGTTTAGCCATCGCAGGGTTCCCGTTTACCTCTGGTTATTTCAGCAAAGAGGAAATTCTGGCGGCGGCCTATGTACAGGCGCCGTGGATTTATTGGGTCGGCGTGCTGACCGCGTTCATGACGGCCTTCTACGTCTTTCGAGCGCTGTTCCTATGTTTCTTTGGCACCTATCGTGGGACATTTGAAACCGATAAGGATCCGAAGGCTCAAGGATTGGCCCACGCCGATCCGCACGGTCATTCCCATCCGCCCAGCATGGCGGCCCATGGCGACGATCCTGGGCACTCTCATCCGCACACACACGATCACAGCCATGACCATGGCCACGATCATGGACACGCCGGCATACATGAGGCTCCGCCCTCGATGTGGATTCCGCTGGCCATACTGGCTCTTCTCAGCCTGGGCGGAGGATTCATCAACATTCCTCACTTCCTGGAACCGATGTTCAAAACTGCATGAGGGCGAGGCTCCGGCATGGCTCGGCTATTTCGGCATCGCCGCGGGTCTGGGTGGAATCGCGCTGGCTTATCTCTTCTATGTGGTTAGCCCTCGCCTGCCCGAAAACCTCGCGCATGCATTCAAAGGTCTCTATACAACGATGTTGAATAAATATTACGTCGACGAGTTGTACGACTCCACTGTGGTGAGCCCGGTCATAGACGGCTCTCGCAACCTGCTCTGGCAAGCCGGCGATGTCGGCATCATTGACGGAGCTGTAAACGGCGTCGGTAAAGTCGCCTCCGCTACAGGAAGCCTGCTACGGCTGGCGCAATCCGGCTACATACGGAATTACGCCGCATGGGTTGTAGTCGGCGCGATTCTGGCGGTCGGCTGGATCGGCCTGAGAGTGGTGGTGAAATGAGTTTGCTCGACATCGTACTCTTCCTGCCGCTGATCGGGTTTCTGGTCCTGCTGGCGGTACCGAAGTCCAACCCACAGGCCTCCCGCATGGGCGCGCTGGTGATATCGCTCGCGATCTTCGTCCTGTCCCTGGGGCTCTTAAGCGGCTTGGGCGCGGGCGACGGATTCGTCTATACCAACAACGTCGTCTGGATCTCTGCGCCGGTGATTCACTACCACGTGAGCCTGGATGGGTTGACCATCTGGCTGGTGCTGCTGTCGACCTTCCTTACGCCGATCGCGATTCTGGTGTCGTGGAAGTCGGTCGCCCATCGTATCAAAGAGTTTTTCGCATTTCTGATCCTTCTGGAATTTGGGCTGATCGGCGTGTTTATTTCGCTGGACCTTTTTCTGTTCTACGTGTTCTGGGAAATTACGCTGGTGCCCATGTACTTCCTTATCGGGATCTGGGGCCACGACCGGCGCATCTACGCCACCGTAAAGTTTTTCCTGTACACATTCGCCGGCTCCGTGCTGATGCTGACAGCGATTATCTATCTCTACAACCTCACCGGCACGTTTGATTATGTCGAGATCGTCAGCCAGATCCAAAGCGGTAAGGTGACCTTCCTGCCGAACACGGAGTTGCTGCTGTTCCTGGCGTTCTTCATCGCATTCGCGATCAAGGTTCCGTTATTTCCTCTGCACACTTGGCTGCCGGACGCGCACGTGGAGGCACCCACAGCGGGTTCCATCATGCTGGCTTCGGTCATGCTGAAAATGGGGACCTACGGACTGGTCCGTTTCTGCCTGCCGCTCTTTCCACAGGCCGCTCATCGGTGCTCGGGATGGATCGCCACGCTGGCGATTACGGGCATCGTCTACGGAGCGCTGGTGGCCTTGATTCAGCCCAACATGAAAAAGTTAGTGGCCTATTCGTCGGTGAGCCACTTGGGATTTGTTGTTCTGGGCGTGTTCTCTTTCACGCAGCAGGGGCTGGACGGCGCGGTGTATGTGATGCTGGCGCACGGAATTTCCACCGGAGCGCTGTTCCTGCTGGTCGGCTATCTTTATGAACGCCGCCACTCGCTGGACATCTCTGCTTATGGAGGCGTCGCCACCCCGGCGCCGAATCTGGCCGCGGTCTTCCTCATTACTACACTTGCCTCCATCGGTCTGCCGACATTGAGCAATTTCATCGGCGAATACCTGGTGTTGCAGGGCGCGTCGCAGAATACTTACACCTGGGCGGTGTTCGCGTCCTTAGGCGTGATCTTTTCGGCTTGCTATCTGCTCTGGCTCTATCAGCGAGTCTTTTACGGACGGGCGACCGAAGCCGTTTCGCACCACATGTCCGACCTGGTTCCCCGAGAATGGGCCGCGGTTTTGCCTCTGCTGGCGATGATGATTTGGATGGGCGTCTACACGCAAACATTTCTACCTCCGATAAGTGCGCAAAATGCAAAGATCCTCGATCAAACCAAACTAGCTGCTCGGCCGTCGCCTTCGGAGGTTGCCAATGCCCGATAGCATCCTGATGCCCTCCAACGTCGAATATTTTCGGATCCTGCCGGAACTCATTCTCATCGTCGTTGCGACGCTGATCATGTTTCTGGAAGCGGTGCTGAAGGACGACCAGAAGGGCATCTACGGACCTTTGTCGATCGCAGGCCTGATTGCAGCTCTGGTTGCCGCCTTCGCTGCATTTGGCGACCCGGGGGCTGCCTTCCACTCCATGCTTCAAGTGGACGGCTTCGCGACGTTCTTCCGCGTGCTGCTGATTTCGATTGGTATTCTGGCGATTTTCAGTGCTATGGATTACTTGGCACTGGAGAAGTCGAAGGGTGGAGAGTTCTACGCGCTGATTCTGTTCAGTGTGGTCGGCCAGTGCTTCATGGCCGACGCGAATGAGCTGATCATGATTTTCATCGGCCTGGAGATTTCTTCCATCGCTTCCTACATTCTGGCCGGCTATCTGCGCGACGACGTGCGAAACAATGAAAGCGCGCTCAAGTATTTCCTGTTAGGCTCCTTTGCTACAGCCTTCCTGCTCTATGGCGTCGCCTGGATTTACGGAGCGACGTCGTCCACCAATCTTGGGGCGATCCGCCAAGCGTTGTTGTCGCCCAATCCTCCGGCAAGCGCCTTGGTGGGTGTTTCCGCCGCGCTTATTTTCATCGGCCTGGCGTTCAAAGTTTCCGTCGCGCCGTTTCAGTCCTGGGCGCCTGACGTCTATCAGGGCGCTCCCTCGCCGGTTTCCGCATTTCTGACGGTAGGCCCGAAGGCTGCCGCTTTCGCTGTGATGGTCCGTGTGTTCGTCGGCGGCTTTGGTCCCATCGCCTCGCAGTGGATGCCGTTCTTGTGGGGATGCGCCTTGGCCACAATGATCGTGGGGAATTTCGGCGCGATTCTGCAATCCAATATTAAGCGCCTGCTGGCTTACAGTTCCATCGCGCACGCCGGATACGTTCTGGTAGCTATAACAGCCGATTCCGACATAGGGTCCGCAGCGGTAATGTTTTACATGGCTGCCTATGCGGTAACGAATATCGGCGCGTTCGCAGTAGTCACGTATTTCTCGCGCAAGGACGAACAGTACGTCAAAATTGAGGACTTCGCCGGACTCGCCGAACGCAAACCCGCGATGGCCGCGATGCTGACCATCTTCCTGTTGAGCCTGATAGGAGTGCCTCTTACCGGGGGCTTCTTCGGGAAGTTCTATATCTTTAAAGCAGCCCTGGACTCGCACCTGGTTTGGCTAACTGTGCTGGGGTTGCTGAACAGCGCCGTGGCTGCATATTACTATTTGCGATTACTGGTGGTGATGTATTTCCGCGAACCGGGAGCGTCGGTGGAAAACCTGCCGCCGGTGGGCCGGGCACTTGGGATCGCGGTCTACGCGTCAGCCATCGCCACTATTGTCCTAGGTGTCAAGCCGGATTTGATCCTGGACTTTGCAACTAAGGCGTCGTTACGCTAGAGCGAAGGCTAGCCCACCAGATCCAACAGGCTCTTGCTCAACTGGTCGTAGGTCTGGGCCACTTTAACGTTGGACTCGAAGTTCTGCTTGGCCACGATCAGCGCCACGGCTTCCGCGCTTAAGTCCACTGAGTCGCCGCCGTTGTCACCGGCCTGCGCCACTCGCGAAGCCACCTTTTGCACCGCGGCCGAGGCGCGATCCAGCCCTGCCAACGGAGTGCTGAAATCAATCATGAAGTCATATCGGCGCGGCCGAGGGAAATTTGAGGGTCTAAGTATTAAAATAGGACCGTCAAATCGCTGAAGCGCTCCACCTGGCGAAACCGGCTTCCTTCAGGCGCCTTTAGGTCCTGCAACTCCAGTACCCACGTTCGAGCGTGAGGTACCAGCACGGCTCCCAAGCCCGCCTCCAGCGCGGGATTGATGTCGGACTTGGGTGAGTTGCCGATCATCCATGTGTCCGATGCCGGAAGCGAGCGCCGCTCCACCAGGAACCGATAGGCGGAGGGGTCCTTTTCCTTCACAATCGCGGTGTGGCGGAAGTAGCGCTCCAGGCCGCTCCGCTCCACTTTAAGGCGCTGCTCCTCCGCATTCCCCTTCGTGAACAATGTCAGTTCGTGACGCGCAGCGAGTTGCCCCAGGGTGTCCTCCACTCCTTCAATTAACTCGATGGGCTGCTCCAGAATTCTCTCAGCGAACCCCATCACGCGTGCCAAATCGTCCTCATGAATGTGGCGTTCGGCCAGGTGCTCATAGAGCTGGCGCAGGTTCCGTCCGAAATTAATCGAGCCGTAGCCATGAATCTTGGAGTTGGCTGACTCTATTTCATTCAAAACATCGCGAATCTGTCCATGCGTGAGTGAGGAATGTCCTAAAAAGGCGACGAAATCGTCAAAGGCATCCTCGAAATAGATGTTATTTTCCCACAGCGTGTCGTCTGCGTCGACTAGAAGATGACTCATGCCCTCGCTCCTCTCTCGTAACCGCGCACAACGTACGCGACGTGAGATCAGTTAATGACCTACAGGAGCACGTCGCGTGTGCGCTAATGAATGGTCGGCCCCGTCTTGCCGTGTCCGTTTCGCGGCGCGACCGCTTTCACCTGTTGCACATGCAGTTCACGCGCGACGTGCTTGGGCAAATATTCGGCAAGCTGTTTCAGTCGTTCGGCCTCGCTGTGCGCGCCGAGGACGGTCTGCCTAAAGTTCAGATCGAGCACCGGTTCAGCGAGAAGGAAGCTTAAGGCCGGATTCTCCAACTCGCTTGCGGAAAGCGGCCCTTCCGAGGAGAGTCTGCGGCACTCGTTGTATCCTGCGATTGCCTTTTCGCGGTCCTCGGAACTTGTTTCGGCGGTCTGGTCTTCCAGAAATTCCACCGATCCACGCAGAAAGCTGCGCTCCTCGTTCACCAGAAGGAGCTCAAATCGCCGCCGGCCGCGAGTCAGAATGTCGAGCCGCCCATCGGGATATTCCCGCAGCACTCGTTCTACCAGCGCGGTGCATCCTACTGAGGCCAGTCCCTTGGAAGTGGCTAAGAGAATGCCGAATTCGGTCTGCTGCTTGATGGCTTCGCCAATCATCTCTTTATATCGATCCTCAAAGATGTGGAGCGGCAGCGGCGCGCCGGGAAACAACACGACTTGAAGCGGAAACAGAGGTAAGAGCAGACCGGACTGCATGCTACCATTATGACTGCCGCGATGCACTTTTAAGCGTGATACTAAAGCTCAAACGAACCCCCGGAATCTACCTGGTTGGATTCATGGGATGTGGAAAGTCCACCGTTGGTCACGCTCTTTCGGAACATCTGGGATGGCCTTTCGTCGACCTGGATCAGGAAATCGAGAAGAGCGAAGGCACCACCGTTGCAGAAATTTTCGAATCGCGAGGTGAGGAGGAGTTCCGGCGCATCGAGTCCGAACTTCTGAAGGCCCGCGTTAAACATATCTCCGGAGGCCGCCCCAACATTGTCGCGCTTGGTGGCGGAGCTTTCCAGAGCGAAGAAACGATCGAGTTGCTCACAAATCACGGGGTACCCATTTGGCTCGATTGTCCATTCGAGCATGTGGAGAGGCGTGTTGCCCAGGCGAACCACCGGCCCCTGGCGCGCGACCCGGTCCGCTTCCGCTACCTTTACGAAAGTCGCCGCGCCACCTATGCGCGGGCCGAATATCACATCAAGGTACACAGCGACGACCCGCAGCACGCCGTCTCCGACATCCTGGCGCTGAAGCTGATCTAAAGTGACACTAAGCTGACGTGAAAAACGCCCGTAAGCACGCCCTGGAAATCTTTCGCGCGTCTCTGGCCGCAGCCGATCCCGATCACGCGATGATGCGTGCCCTGAAGTTCGACGGCCGCTATCTTAGCGCAGGACGCCGCCGTTACGATCTCACTCGCTTCGATCGCGTGCAGGTAATTGGGGCGGGCAAGGCCGGGCGGGCGATGGCGCAGGCGTTGGAGCGGTTGCTAGGCCGGCGTATCCACGGAGGTTTGGTCAACGTGCCAGACGGAAGCGCGGCTCCTCTGCGGCGGGTGACGATGCACGCCTCCAGCCATCCCGTTCCCGATGAACGCGGCGAAGAAGGCGCGCGCAGGATTCTTCGGATTGCGGAGCGGGCAGGTCCGCGCGATCTGCTGCTGTGCGTGATCTCGGGCGGAGCCTCAGCGCTGATGCCCTTTCCTTCTCCTCCGCTCACACTTGCGCAAAAACAGGAAATCACCCGGCATCTTCTGGCGTCGGGCGCGACCATTCATGAGATGAACGTCGTGCGCAAGCATTTGAGCTCGATCAAAGGTGGTCAGCTAGCCATGGCAGCTTGGCCCGCGACTCTTGTAGCGTTCATTCTTTCCGACGTGCCGGGAGACGATCTGGCTACCATTGGTTCGGGTCCTACGGTTGCCGATCCTTCTACCGAGCAAGACGCTCTCAGCATCCTGAAGCACTATGGCATCGCTTTTCCCGCAGAGGCGCTGCATGAGACTCCTAAACCGGACGACCCTGCCTTGCGTCGCGTGAAGGACCTGATCATCGGCAGCAATCGTCTTGCGCTGGACGCAGCGGCCCGCAAGGCGAAGGAGTTGGGCTATCGTACCCTGATGCTTTCGTCATTCATGGAAGGCGAAACCCGGGAAGTGGCGAAGGTCCACGCGGCCATCGCCAAGGAAGTGCTCTCCAGCGGACGGCCACTGCGCCGTCCCGCGACCATTTTCTCAGGCGGCGAGACCACGGTAACGCTGCGCGGAAAAGGAAAGGGCGGGAGGAATCAGGAATTCGTATTGGCTGCGGCACTGGCTCTGGAAGGCTATGGCCCGCATGTGATCTTCAGCGGCGGGACCGATGGCATCGACGGCCCGACGGATGCTGCGGGAGCCTACGTAGACTCGTTGACACTCGCCCGCGCGCGGGCTATGGGTCTGGATCCGCGCAAGTATCTCGACGACAACGATTCCTATACCTTCTTTGAGAAGTTAGAGGGGTTGATCAAGACGGGACCCACGGGCACGAACGTTATGGATGTCCGCATGATCCTGCTGCCCTAGAATCCCTCGCTGCCGTTTCCGCAGCCACACATAACAATGATTGCCGATCCGTCCCGCTCTCGGGGTCTTGAGAAACAGAAGGTCGAGATATCGCAACGGGAACAGCACCCACCCGAGCACCCCGTGTGCAACTGCGCGCCACCAACGCCACGGAAACCACAGCTTCACATACTCGATCGAGAAGACTAGCATCGTAGCCGTGGGCCCGGTGCGCCATCCTTCGGCGACTACTTCCAGCTCGGTCCCCGCCAGCTCTTTCAAACCATCTATCGAAAAGCGCCGGTAGTCTTTCGGATATTCGTGGAATGGATGACAAAACGGCGTGACCAGATGCAGATAGCCTCCGGGAGCGAGCACGCGCGACATCTCGGCCATGACGTTCTGCGGGGACCGGACGTGCTCCAGCACTGCGTCGCACTCTATTCGTTGAAAGACTGCCGGGGGGAAGGGAAGGCGCTCAGCGTCGGCCTGGACGTCGACTCCGGGGACCGCGAAGAGATCAAGATTCACGTAGCCCGCAACGGCGCGGCCGGCCCCGCCGATGTAGAGGTTCCAACGGCCCAGCGGAAAATCCTTGGGCTCGCGTGGGTTGGGAATCAGTGGATCAGGCGGCGTCAGCCAGCGCAAGAGGCGTGAGGAAGCCCGGCGTTCCCCGTAGAGGCGTTCCAGGTCCACTGCCATGGACGGCTCAACCCTTCGCTTTTTTGACTTCCTCGATCAGGGCAGGAACCACTTCAAAAAGATCGCCGACGATGCCGTAGTCGGCGACTTCGAAAATCGGCGCGTTCGCATCTTTATTGATGGCGACAATGGTCTTGGCGCCCTTCATACCCACCAGGTGCTGAATCGCTCCGGAGATGCCGACGGCCATGTACAACTTGGGCGAAACCGTCTGGCCGGAGCTGCCCACCTGCCGCTCCATCGGGAGCCAGCCCGCATCGCAGATGGGCCGGGAGGCGGCGAGTTCGGCGCCCATTGCGCGAGCCAAGTCCTCCACCATTCCGATGTTTTCTTTTTCCTTGATCCCACGCCCGACGGAGACGATCAACTCCGCCGCCGTCAGGTCCACTGCGCGTGCCGATTCGCGGAACGGAGGCTCGGGCTTTTGACGAATTGCAGACGCTTCCAGAGTTGGCGCGAACGATTCGCGGAAGAGTCTTGAATTGCTCCTTCACCAGATCCGGGTTCCACGCACCTGCTTGAATCGAGACGAAGAGAGGTCCGTCGCCCGAGACCGTTACATCGCCATTCAGCTTCCCCTGAAAAAGCTGCCGGACGAAAACGGGAGCGCCACCCTCCATTCGCATCGCGATGATATCGCTGATAAACGGGCGGCCAAATCGCGTGGCGAGCTTAGGACCAAAATCGCGAACCTGATAGGTGTGTGGAAACAAGACCAGCTTTGGGTTGGTCTTGCGGATCAGGGCCTCCAGCGCGGCAGTGTAGCTGTCGGCCGTGTAGTCTTTGAGCAGGTCGTGCTCGATGGTCCAGGCCTTAATTGTTTTCGCGCCTTCGGCCGCGGAGTGCTCCATGCGGATTGACGCGAATTCCAGCGTTGTCCCCAACGCCTCCGCCATCTGCCATCCCGCCGCGACCACCTCGCCGGTCATGCGATGCGGCACGCCGGCGTTCTGTTCCAGGAAGGCGAGAACGCTCATATCACGCGAACCTCAAACTTGAGCTTCTCCACCAGTTGATGCGCCGCGGACTTGGCATCGCCGGAAAACATTTGTGCCTGTTTTGATTTGTGCGGAGCATAGACCTTTTGGATCGCCGCCAACGCGGTACCCGCGCCGCCAAGATCGCCGACAGTCACGCGCTTGATTTCTTTATTCTTCGCCTTCTTGATGCCCATCAAAGTCGCATAGCGCAGTTTGTTGATGCCGCTCTGAATGGTGAGCACCGCGGGAAGAGGCATGGAGATGTGCTGGAACCAGCCGTCTTCCAATTCCCGCTTCACTCGAAGGGCGGATCCGTTCACCTCCACCTGCATAATGATGGTTGAGTGGGGTTGGCCCAGCAATTCCGCCATTACGACGCCGGTCTGTCCATAGCCCAGGTCGTCGGACTGGAGACCGGTGAGAATCAGGTCCGGATTCTCACTCTTCGCCGCCGCGGCCAGCAGTTTCGCCGACCCCAACGTGTCCAAGGCGCCCAGGTTGTCTTCTTCGATGTGAATTGCGCGATCGGCTCCTTTGGCGAGGGCTTCGCGAATGGTCTGCTGCGCGCGCGCAGGACCAAGACAGAGGACCACTACTTCGCCGCCGTGTTTTTCCTTGAGCTGGAGAGCTTCCTCCAATGCGTACGCATCAGGCTCGTTGATCTCGAAACTCAAGTCGGTCTCTTCGATCCAGCGGCCGGAGGATTGTACGCGCAGTTGTGAATCGCGGATGGGAACCTGTTTGATCGCGACGATTATTTTCATGGACGGTCGCGGTCCAACAATGCTTTGTCAGACCTTCTTAAATATAAGACACCCGTTGGTGCCTCCGAACCCGAACGAATTGGAGAGCACGTATTCCATCTCCATCGGCCGCGCGTGGTTGGGCACATAGTCGAGGTCGCAACCCTCGCCCGGATTTTCCAGGTTGATAGTTGGTGGGGCGATTTGATCGCGCAGAGCCAGCACCGCGATGCCTGCCTCCAGGCCGCCGGCTCCGCCCAATAGATGACCGGTCATGGATTTGGTGGAGGAGATCGCAACCTTGTGAGCGTGTTCGCCGAAGACGCGCTTGAGCGCAGTGGTCTCTATCTTATCGCCCATTTCGGTGGACGTTCCATGCGCATTCACGTATTGAATCTGAGACGGCTCCAGGCCGGCGTCCTTCAATGCGTTGCGCATCACGCGATACGCTCCATCGCCGTCTTCCGAGGGCGATGTGATATGAAACGCATCCGAGCTCATGCCGTAGCCGACCACTTCGGCCATCAGCGTCGCGCCGCGGCGCAATGCGCGCTCGTGCTCTTCCAGAACCAAAATTCCTGCGCCTTCTCCGATGACGAAACCGTCGCGGTCGGCATCCCAGGGGCGCGAAGCTCGTTGCGGCTCATTGTTGCGCTGCGAAAGAGCGCGCATGGCCGCAAACCCGCCGACGCTCATCGGAGTCACCGCAGCTTCAGTACCGCCGCAGATCATCACGTCGGCTTCACCGCGCTGGATGATGCGGTAGGAATCGCCCACCGCGTGCGCGCCGGTGGTGCAGGCTGTGGCCGTGGCGGAGTTGGGCCCTTTGGCACCGGTGCGGATCGAAACGTGACCCGAGGCCAGGTTTACGATGGTGGCGGGAATAAAAAACGGGGAGATGCGGCCGGGACCTTTTTCGAGCAGATTCTTGTGCTCGCGCTCGATCACTTCAAACCCGCCGATGCCCGAGCCGATGAAGACACCGGTTCGTTCGGCATCCTCCGGCGTTACTTTAAAACGGGCGCCTTGCACGGCAAATTCACTTGCCGCGATGGCAAACTGAATAAACCGGCCCATTTTTTTAATCTCTTTTTTCTCGATATAGGCGCCGGGCTCGAAGCCTTTTACCTCGCCGGCAATCCGGCAGGCAAACAGGGTCGGGTCGAAGGCCTGGATGGTCCCAATGCCGGACTCTCCCCGCTTCAACGCTTCCCAGGTGGGTTCGGTACCTATGCCGACGGAAGAAAGCAGACCGACACCGGTAACGAAGACTCTTCTCTGCGGGCTAGACTGCAAAAGGAAACTCCAGCAGAAACTGCAATGACTCTGTGGCGGGCAATAGGGCCCCCTTACGACTTCTTCTTCGACTCGATGTAGGTAACGGCATCCTTTACGGTCGCGATCTTCTCGGCGTCCTCGTCAGGGATGTCGAGGTCGAACGCCTCCTCAAACGCCATTACCAGTTCGACAATGTCGAGGGAATCGGCGCCCAGGTCATCGACAAAGCTGGCAGTGGGGTCTACTTGGGCCTCGTCCACTCCGAGTTGCTCTACGATGATTTGCTTGACCTTTTGCTCAACGGACATACGTCCTCCCAGATTTCAGACTTGCCGGCAATTCCCGGAACCGCCAACATTCCAGATTTTTCAGAACTTGCAAAACTTCGATTCTACCGGTACAGGGCACTGGATCGCAAGTTGAATCTACGACCCTGCCCCCCTCCCGGCGAATTTAGTTGAGGGAATACAAAAGCTTAGGAGCGCACAGGGCGGGGCGATTCCATCAGATGCAAAAAGGAATTGCGGCCCGCTCCGTTGTGCGCGACGTTCATTCAAAAGAGGTTCCCATAAAAAGAAAGTGCCAGGCATCCTTTGGGGATGCCTGGCGGAGGAGCACGCCATCTGCTGTTCGGAGGTGACAGCAGCTGGTTAAGCGGAGGCAACTTTATCAGTTTCCTCAACTCAAGAGCCCCGTTAACTCGACTCGTTGAGAGATTCAACCTAGAAGGCCGCCGTGCCCCAAGCACGCGACCTCCCACCCGGATATTCTATAACGGGCCAGCATGGGAGGCAATACCAAATCCACAACATTTGCCTTGGCGGAACGGAAACATCCAGGGGCGGAGACAATGGGAATCTCGTCCTTATATCCCAAAAGGAATAGATTTCCGGGTTCCACAGGGGCAAGAAATCTCTCAATACGCGAGCCAATTCGGCTCATGGCGCGACCAATCACGTCCTCAGGACCTGCCGGGGCCGTGGTGGATGCGACCAGGACAACGTCGGGTTTCATGCGCACCAGGTGCTGAAGAGCTCTGCCCACCACGCATTCTTCCTCTATCGCGTTCATTTCATAGGCGGGTGAGGCGCCAAAACGCTCAAGCCGCTGGCGCATAATGTTTTCAAAGAGCTGGCGGGCACGGTCTGCCTGAACCGGATCGGTATAGAGGACGCCCACCGTTGGGCGGCGGACGGGACGAGCCTGCAGAATCGGGCCCCGTTCTTTAAGAATATTAATGACAGCGTCGAGTTGTTCGCGTGGCACTGCGAAAGGCGCGCTTTTCACGGTGGCAATGCGCTGACCTGCCCGCGCAAAGCCAAAATTAATAGTAGTGGCAATTACGATACTGGCGGTGCAATTAATTTGTCGAAGAAGATCGTCGTCTACTAAAACGCAGCAATCTTCGGTGGCAAACAAATTCGCACGGCCTCCCGCCGCTAAGCGAATTTCCAGGCACCCGCACCCCATCTCTGCTGCGGCTTGGCTTACCGCATCATCTTCCGCGACCTCTCCGTCTTCTAGCTCGGTGACCCAGACCTGCCCTAACCCTTCGGTTTCGAGCAATCTAACATCTTCCTCACTGAGTAAGTGACCCTTGGCGAGCAATTTGCGCCCGCCCGGACGAAAGATCGTACAGCAGAGTATGCGTCCGGTTGATTCCCGGACATCCATCGTTAGAGCTTTCACAGCACCTCCCCACACCCACCTAACAAAAGGTTTCCGACTTCAGGCCCAAGGGAGCCGTCGGACAACAACGGCACGATTGCCAATATATAGTGTCACAATTTTTTTAAAATCTCAAATAATTTTTGGGGATAATTAACGGAGTATTTCGCGTCGGCGGAGGATCTAGTCATCCGCGGATCCGGTACTAGGCTAGAACAAGACGGGTACCCGGCGGGGTGGTGCTAAGTAATGCTTCGATTATTCCCGGATGCGCACCCGGCGCAATGCGCACTTCGCTAACTCCTTGACGAAGTGCATCCGCAGCGGCTTCCAGCTTGGCTTGCATGCCTCCCGTGGCGATGCCGCGCTCTATCAATGCAGCCGATTGTATCGTATTCAGGACGGCCTGAATCTGGCCATTCTCGCCACGAACACCCTCGACGTCCGTTACGAAAAGTAACTGCTCGGCTCCGAAAGAAACCGCACAAGCAACTGCCATTTGGTCTGCATTGACATTGAATATACCCCCATTTGCGTCTCCTGCGACACAAGCCACCACGGGAATATAGGATTCCCCGGTAAGGAGGCTCAGGATTTTCCCGTCGGACGCTACAGGTTTTCCCACCCATCCTAGCTCAGGATTTAGTTGTACCGCGTCTACTAAACCTGCTGAAATCCCACTTAGTCCCACCGGAAGAACTCCTGCGGCTCGAAAGGACGTGACCAGTTGCGCGTTGACGCTGCCTGCGAAGACTTTCACAACGGCATCGATCACGTCCGCTGAGGTCACTCGTAACCCATTGATAAATTGGCTCTCAATTCCTCGCTCTGCGAGAAAACGAGTCATTTGCTTGCCCCCGCCATGCACCACTACTACATGGTGGCCGCGCTTCTGAACCCCAGCGATCTCCAGCGCAAGGCGGCGGCAGGTATCAGGGTCGTCCAGCAGCGCCCCCCCAAGCTTGATGAGCAGCTTCAAAGCAGGCCCTCGGTCTCGCCGTAGCCCAGAGACAAGTTCATGTTCTGGACGGCTTGTCCGGCGGCTCCTTTGCCCAGATTATCGATGGCTGAAACCACCACAGTACGGTGAGTACCTGGATCGAATTTGAAGCCAATATCGCAAAAATTCGTATGCAAAACACCCCGTAAATCGGGTACAACTCCCGGTGGATATACTCGGACGAACGGCTCACCCTGGAAGCGCTTGCAATAAATCTCGAGCAGATCTTCAGGGGAGGAAATCGCGTCGGAGGCCCGAAAATAAATGGTTTCAAGGATTCCACGGTGGATCGGTATCAACTGGGCGGTAAAGCTGAATTCGCTTTCCTCCAGGCCGGAGGTGGCCAGAACCTCAGGTACGTGCCGGTGATCCAGCATCTGATAGGCGGAAAAGTTCTCAGTTACTTCGCAAAAGCTGGTTTTAAGCGACGGCTTTCTTCCCGCTCCGCTGACGCCGCTTTTGGCGTCGCAGACAATGCCGTGCTCCCGCCGGATCGCCCCGGCATCCAGTAAAGGCTTGATAGCCAGGTTGGCCGCGGTCGGATAGCACCCCGGGTTGGAGATGAGCCGCGCATGAGGAATGCGTTCGCGGCAGAATTCCGGTAGCGCGTAAACGGCTTCGGCCAGCAGGGCCGATTGCGTGTGGGACTCTTTGTACCAACGTTTGTAGTTTTCCGCCGTTCCCAGCCGGAAAGCGCCGCTCAGGTCGATAACTTTAGCGCCCGCGTTCAAAATAGGACCGGCTAATTCCATGGAAACTTCCGCAGGCGTCGCCAGAAAGACGGCCGCCAGTTGCAGATCGCGAACAGCTTCCGGCGAAAAAGCCGCTCTACGGGGGCCGTGTTGGCCGAGAGGGCCGGGGGTTGCTATCGTTTCGCGATGTTCCAGAAGGACTGGCTCAACGCGCGGATGTCGTTTTAAGATGTCGATCAGTTCAATGCCGCTATAGCCGCTGAAGCCTAAAATACCGACGGGTGTGCTCATTGGTTAATTATTCACCTGGGTGTATAATTATACACT
>CAVYBC010000025.1:0-181475 GCA_963766615.1 Terriglobia bacterium | reverse complement strand
ACTCAAATACTATCGAGAGAAGCTAGACCGTTGCCGAACTATCTGTACGATGTCTCGAATCGTCCGGATCGTTCTGGAGAATATTCCGTACCACGTGACGCAGCGCGGTAACGAGCGACGTAGGTCTTTTTCGAAGGCCAAGACTATCAGCTCTACCTGGACCTGTTGCGTGTCTATGCAGAGGATGCGCAACTTCGGCTATGGGCCTACTGCCTCTCGCCGAATCATGTGTCCCCTTGCAGCACCCGAGCCATGCGTCATTCTTCGCGTAGCGCGCAAGCCGGATCAATCGTGGCGGCACTCAATGCGGGCGCCAAATTCGCCGCCAGAGCGACCAGACACAACAGGAGTGGCGTGACCACAAAGGTCAGCGCGTCAGTTGGTTTTATCCCATAGAGAAACCCCGTCATCAGACGAGCTAAGCCTAACGACGCAAATAGTCCCAGCGCCACTCCCGTCAGTACAAATTTCATGCCCTGCTGCACCACCATCCAAACTAGGTTGTTACGTGACGCTCCCAGCGCCATCCGAACTCCCAGTTCCTGGGTTCTCTGCGCAACTGCGCGAGACACCACACCGTAGATGCCAACCGCGGCCAGCAGTATCGCAAGCACAGCGAATGCACTCACCAGCCAGGTCTGAAAATTCTCGGGCCCAAGCGATTCTTCAATTGTTGCCCGGGTCGTTTCAACGTTCGTCACAGGTAACTCCGGGTCGAGACGCGCGACGGCGACACGCAAGGCTGCGGCTAGCGTATCCGGACGGCCTGTCGACCTTACGGCGAACAGCATTGAGTTTCCACGAGTCCGCACCGACAAGTCGTCCAACTGCGAATACGCCTCGTAGGTCTGAGGGCGAACATCTTTCACTAAGCCGTCGTTCTTGGAGTCGGCAACCACTCCGATAATCGTGTACCAGGGGTCTGTCGATTGCCGCGAACCCAGCTTAATCTGCTGGTCTATGGGATCCTGCCCCGGAAAATACCGGCGTGCGAGCGTTTCGTTAATCACTAAAACTGGCTCTGATCCCTGGCGATCTCGCGAGTCGAACAGCCGGCCCCGGCGCAGCGAAATCCCGAGCGCCTGGAAATAATCGCCAAGGACTTCTGCGTGCGAGGAAACGGCTGCCGGAACAGCCGAATTCTTCACAACGAATAGGCGCCCTCGTGCGGGATTTAGCAAGTTCGCGGCGGCGGCTCCAGCGCCCCTCAAGCCCGGCATCGCAGCAAGCTGGTCGAGTGCGCGCTGATAGAACCCCCGGATCGACTCGGCGTTGGCGTAAGCGCGTGCCGGGAGCGAGATGCGGGCAGTCAGCACGTGTTCGATATCAAAACCTGGATCGACCGATCGCAAGACCACCAGCGTGCGCACCAGCAGACCGGCTCCCACCAGCAGGATCATCGAGAGCGCGACCTCGCACACCACCAGGAATCCGCGAAGACGCCCCTGGCTCCGGCTCGCGGTGGTCCCGCGTCCCGAACTCCTCAATCGCGCTGATTCGCTGGAGCGTGCCGCCAAGAAAGCCGGAAGCGTCCCAAAAAATAATCCGGCAAGCACGGAAATCGCTGCGGTGAAGGCCACCACGCGCCAATCGAGGTCGATGGTCGCGGCGCGCGGCACCGAATGGGGAATCACCATTGCCAGAAGCCTCACCATGCCAGTGGCCAGCAGCAGACCTGCCGCACCGCCTGCGACAGAAAGCGCAATGCTCTCAGTCAGCAGTTGCCGCAATAGGCGCCCTTGACCGGCGCCAAGTGACACGCGCACCACCAGTTCGCGCTCCCGAGCGGCGCCTCGCGCAACCAATAAGTTTGCGCAATTGACGCACGCGATCAATAATACAAACCCAACTGCGCCGCCCAATAGCCATAACAAACGGCGCGAACCTTGCACAACGCGCTGCACCGCGGGGGTTACCTGGGCGTCGAGCGTTGCTTGTGCCCGGATCTCTGGCGGATATTTCTCCATGATCCCCAGGGCCACGGCATGAACATCGGCTTGCGCCTGCTCTAAACTCACGCCTGGCTTCAGACGCGCGATCATAGCGAAGTTGTAAAGGCCAATTGGCGACAGTTCCCGGGGCGTGAAGCCCATGGGTATCCAGATATCCTTCTTCCCGCCAAAGAACATTCCCGGCAGAGGAAAGTCAAAATCCTTCGGCATGACGCCGATGACCGTCGTCGGTTGCCGGTCCAGGCTGACAACCTTGCCCGCCATATTACGGTCCGCACCGAACCGACGCTGCCACAAACTGTAGCTGATCACTGCCACGGCGCTTCCCGGCCGGTCCTCAGCCCGCGTAAAGCCGCGCCCCAGCATGGGTTGGACACCTAAAACCTCAAACATTTCAGCCGAAACGCGAGCGCCTTGCAGCCGCTCCGGTTGATCCTGCCCCGTGAGGTCTGCGTTGCTTGCCATAAAGCCTGCCACAGCGCTAAAGACCCTTGAATTACCCTGGAATTCAAGCACGTCCTGCGGCGTGGCGGGCATCCCTTCCCGCGTCAGAGCTGGGATAACCTCGTCGATCATTACGATGCGTGACGGATCGCCATACGGCAAGGGACGCAGCAGAACCGCATCGACCACCGCGAAGATTGCTGAATTTGCTCCAATTCCCAGTGCCATGATCAGAACGGTGAGTGCGGTGAAGCCAGGACTGCGGTGCAGATTTCGAACCGCGTACCGGAGATCCCGGACCAGGTCGTCAATGAAGTTCACGCGGCGCATATCGCGACACTCCTCCTGAAACTGAGCCACTCCTCCGATCTTGCGTAACGCGGAGAGCCGGGCATCTGCCGGCGACATCCCCGCGCGGACGTTCTCCTCCACCAACTGATCGAAATGGAAGCCGAGCTCGTCCTCCAGTTCGCGCTCCACGGCGCTGCGGCGAAAGAGCGAACGGAAGCGCAACCAGGCTTTTATCAGCATTCGCATTTGTTTAACCCTCTTGAACGACAAGATTGATGGCGGTGGAGAGGCGCGCCCAACTTGCCAGCTCCTTCTCCAGTTGGCGGCGGCCCGGTCGTGTCAGGGTATAGAACTTCGCCATACGTTCGGTTTCCGTGGGCTTCCACTCGGACTTGATCCAGCCTTGCTGTTCAAGGCGGTGCAACGCCGGGTACAGCGAACCCTGCTGAATCTGGAGAACGTCATTTGAAACTTGTTGGATACGCTTCGCAATTGCCCACCCGTGTTTTGGCTCGAGAGAGATCGTCGTTAGAATCAATAAATCGAGCGTGCCCTGAACGAGATCAGTTGGTTTGCCCATACACCTAGATTATCGACAATTGTAGACGCTCAGAGTGCCAAACGGTTAGCAACAATCTGTAAGCATTTGGGCAAGTAGAAGCGCGTCACCGTAGAGAGGCAATCCGCGCACGAATCGACTTGATGTACTCCGCATCCTCACCGCTTGTGGGATCGGCCCGGCCCAGCTCTTCATAGAGCGCGAGTGCCTTGCGATTGGCCGCGAAGGATGCGTCCGCTGGCCGCTCTCCGCCAACACCAGGCCAATCTTCTGGTTGACATCGGCCACGTCGCGCTGCGCTTCCAGATTATTAGAATCGGCGATGGCAATTTCTCAAAGCTCTTCCGCGCATCGTCCAGATCGCGTAAGGCTGCTTCCCGGTCCCCGGAACGCTGCCACTGCAAATGGCTCGCTGCCAGCCGCCGCAGCTCAGCGTAGAAGATAGGCAGCAGTTGCTCCAGCGCGCCGCTGTCGCCCTGGTCCACCGTTCCAGCAATGCGGTGACGCTCGGGCCCCCGTCATTCATTTAAGAAAAGTGCATGTCCCGAAGACTCCGTAGACTCCAGGAACGTCCGGTATCCTCCCAGCCGTCCACCCGCTCCCACCACCTTCAATCCGCGTTCATCGGCGTTAATCTGCGGGCATAAATCTCCTAAACCAGCCCCTGCGGGCAATCCCGAAGAAAAACGTGACAACATAGATAACTTCAATTAGCCAATTGCTTGATGTAGCCGTCCTGAAAACTTCAAAATGGACTCATTGAAGCATGAATAATCAGTTCTTCGAACGGCCCATCCTCAACTCCCCATACCATTACCCTGGCCGTCATTGGGAACTGGACCCCACCGGCCATTGGACCCAACGATCTGATGATTGCCGCGATCGCACGCGGGCGTGGGCTGATGCTGGTAACGCATAATACTCGCGAGTTTTCACGCATTCCCGGGTTTTTACCGAGGATTGGGAATGAGCCGTTTAGGACCGTCGCTCGATTTCCAGCCCTCCGGTTCAAATCAGCATTTGAGCCAATAACCGATCCATCCCATTCGGTGCGAATTCTTCCGCCTCCTGAAGAATAACTCCCCTGGTTCCAGCCATTTCCCGCTTCCGAACTCGCCACAAAACGCCAGCCACCTCTTACCCTACATGCAGGATGACCGCTTCACGCAAACCCGAATCCGCACGAGCCAACGGGGCCAAATCCCGTGGCCCAACCACCCAGGAAGGCAAACTCGCCTCCTCGCAAAATGCCACCAGGCACGGCATCTCCAGCCGCGCAGTGGTCCTCCAATGTGAATCCCAGCATCGCTTTGAGCAGGTCCTCGCCGCGTTCAAAGATCAGATTCAACCTCGTAATTCCGCCGAATCCGGCTTCGTCGAGATGATGGCCATCAACCACTGGCGTCAAATGCGCTTCTTGGCAGTTCAAAAGGCTGCCATTGAGCTCGAGATGGTGCGCGTCGAATCCGCCAATGACCTCTTCTCACAAATACCAGCCGCAGGTCTTACGTCCGTCGTCCTCGTAGAAAAGCTTCGCCGCTATGAAACCTCCTACAGACGGCAGTTCATCCGTGCCAAAGACGCAATTCAAAAAATGCGCCGCCGTCAGGAACTGTTCGCCGCCGAAGATTCCGCGTCCCCCTCATCCAACCTGACCGCTCGAGCCGTCCCGCGCCTCGCCGCTCAACTCCACGCCCCAACGTTCATGGAACCTCGGACCAGGAAAAAAGCTATTTTGCAAAACGAACCGACGGCCCAAGAAAAAGTTATTTTGCAAAACGAACCGACGACCCAAAATGAAACATGCCCAACTCGCTTGCGAAACGCATAGATTGGCAATAGACTCGTGAAGTTGGGTTTACTTTTATAAATCGGTTTGGAGGCAGTTCATGAGTCGTTGGCTATTATGTTCGCTCGCCCTGGCAGCGGCCGTATTTACGGTCACCCCTCGCGCCAGAGGTCAGCAAGGCACGCCCGCCACAGGAGAGTGGCGCGTCAACGGAGGCGACTCCGGCAGCACCCGATATTCGCCTTTGGATCAAATCAACGCGAGCAATGTAAAGAACCTGCAAGTGATCTGGCGCTGGAAGGCGCAGAACATGGGACCGGCCCCGCAAGGGGCCTGGGAGGTCACTCCTCTCATGGTCGGTGGCCGGCTCTTCTTTACCGCAGGCACCGGACGCACCGTGGTCGCGGCCGACGCCGCCACCGGCGAAACGCTGTGGACTTATCGCGGCGACGACACGGCCGAACGCGGAGCCGTTCGCGCGAACAATCGCGGCGTATCTTATTGGAGCGACGGTAAGGGCGACGACCGGATTCTATTCGTTACTCCCGGTTATCAATTGGTCGCGCTGAACGCAAAAACCGGACTCCCGGTAGCGACCTTCGGAGCCGATAGCCACGTCGATCTCTGGCAGGGCCTGGACCGGCCCAAGGTGGAGAAGGGAACCATCGGCGCCACGTCTCCGCCCATCGTTATTAGAGATGTCGCAGTAGTCGGCGCGGCACTGAAGGTTGGAGTCGCGCTGCCCACCAAGCTAAACACACCCGGCTATATTCGCGGCTACGACGTTCGCACCGGCAAACTTCTGTGGACCTTCCACACCGTTCCGCAGGCAGGCGAACCGGGCGTCGAAACCTGGGGTAAGGATCCAGCCACCGGCGTTGAATCCTGGAAGTTCACCGGCAATACCGGAGCCTGGGGACCACTCACCGGCGACGAAGAGCTGGGCTATGTTTACATCCCCGTCGAAGCTCCGTCCGGCGATACCTACGGAGGCCAGCGCCCCGGCCAGAACCTCTATTCCGATAGCGTCGTCTGCCTGGATGTCAAGACCGGCAAGAAAATCTGGCATTACCAATTAATTCACCACGAAATGTGGGATTACGATATCCCGGCCGCGCCCATTCTGCTCGACCTCACAGTGAACGGCAAGAAGATCAAAGCCCTGGCCCAGGTGAACAAGTCGGCCTTCACCTTCGTGTTCGACCGCACCAACGGCCAGCCCGTGTTTCCGATTGAGGAGCGTCCCGCGCCTCAAGGCAACGCTCCCGGCGAATGGTATTCGCCCACGCAACCCTTCCCCACCAAGCCCCCCGCATTTGATCGCCAGGGCGTGACAGAAGCCGATCTAGCCGACTACACGCCAGAGATCAAGGCCGCCGCTTTGAAGGCCGCCTCGCAATACGTGCTTGGACCCATTTACACTCCTCCCATCGTCAAAGACACCAATGGAAAGCTCGCCACCATTCAATTGCCCGGTGCGGGCGGCGGAGCCAACTGGATGGGAGGCTCGGTAGATCCCGAGACAGGTATGCTGTACGTTCCATCCACCACCTCGCCGTATCTATCTTCACTGCAGCCGGGCGGGTCCAGGTCGGAAATGCCATACATCGCCGCCGGCGGCCTGGGTGGCCCCAACGTGATGGGCGTGCCTCTGATCAAAGGCCCCTATGGACGCATAACCGCGATCAACCTGAACACTGGCGAGCATGCCTGGATGATCCCGAACGGAAAGCCGGCTGACAGTCTGGTGAACAATCCAGCACTAAAGGCAGCCAACATCGACGCGAGCAATTGGGGAGGCGGACAACGATCCCCCATCCTGATCACCAAGACGCTTCTTTTTGAAGGCAGCAACAACCTCCGGGTGATCGATAAGAAGACCGGCGAACAGATCCACGCGTTTGAACTAGGCTCAAACCTGAGCGGCGGCACGATGACGTACCTGGTCAACGGACGCCAGTTCATCCTTGCGGTTGTAGCGGGCGCGCAAGGCGGTGGAGCAGAGCTCGCCGCGCTGGCAATCCCGACGCCGAGTGCGGGTCGCGGTGGCCGAGGTGGGCAACCGCCCCCGGAGCAATAGCCCCGTCCCGTTAGGGCGGGGATTTCATGGGCGGGCTGCCGGGCAGTTGCACACACATCTCTCACCATGTGATCCTCGGAATAACTATGAAATCGATACTCCTAATAAGTGTCGCCCTGCTCGCTCCCCTTACTACGTGGGCAGCGGACGACATCAAACCTTTCGACGGCAAGCCCGGTCTTTGGGAGACCACATCGACCACCGAAATATCCGGCATGCCGGCCATGCCCGCGATGCCGCAAATCCCGCCGGAGCAGCTCGCAAAAATGACTCCTCAGCAGCGCGCGCAAGTCGAAGCCATGATGAAGTCCCGCATGGGTGCGGCCGGAGGCGCGCCCCAATCCAGCACGAACAAGGTTTGTTTGACCGCAGATTCTTTCAAGAACGCGCTGGCCATGGGCCAGAACCGCGAGAACTGCACCAACAAAGTGACCGCATCCACGTCCTCTTCGCAAACCATCCATATGGAATGCACGCAGGGAAAAACGAACCTCACGGGCGACATGATGGTGGAGCGCGTTGATGCCGAGCACGCTAAAGGCAACGTCGTCATGAAAACCTCTGGCGAAGCGGCCATGAACATCAAAATGTCGTTTACCACCAAGTGGCTTTCCTCCGACTGCGGCGACGTGAAGCCTCTGGCCCAGAAATAACAACACCCGCTTGCGCTCACCAATACCGTAAGCTAACCTCGTCTCTGACATGTCCCTGGAGGTGTCCAAGTGATTAGACTGGCCTCGATTGCAGTGCTGACGGTGGCAAGCGTGTTCGCCGCTACGCCGACGTTTAATAAAGACGTTCTCCCCATCCTTCAAAAGGATTGCCAGGCCTGCCACCGCCCCGGCGAGGTTGCGCCGATGTCGCTGTTGACCTATTCGGACGCACGCCCGTGGGCCAAGGCCATGAAAGCCGCGGTGTCTTCCAAAGTCATGCCGCCCTGGTTTGCCGACCCCACGGTTGGACATTTCGCGAATGAGCGCAGGCTGTCCGACAGTGAGATCGCTACCGTAGTCGCGTGGGCAGACAACGGCGCGGCTGAAGGTGACAAGGCCGATGCTCCGCCGCCGATTAAATTTCAGGATGGCTGGCAAATAAAGCCCGATGTCATCGTCGAAATGCCTAACGTGTTTCACGTTCCCGCCAAGGGCACCATCGAATACCAATACATGTTGGTGAAAACCAACTTTCCCGAGGACATGTGGGTGGTCGCAGCGGAAATGAGGGCGGGGAATTCCAAGGTTCTGCATCACGGCGAAGCCTGGGTGCGGCCTCCCGGTTCCAAGTGGATGGCCGACGCCACCCCTGGCGTCTCCTACGCAACCGGCGAGATGAAGAAGGCTGGTCCCGGCATTGAGATCCTGGGCAAGTTCAACCCCGGCTTGGGCGGTCAGACCTTCGATTTCGGCGGATCCGCCAAGTTCGTCCCTAAAGGATCAGACATCGTTTTCGAGGCCCACTACACCACCACGGGCACGCCTGAAGATAGCAAGTCTGAAGTTGGCCTGGTGCTGGCCAAGAAACCGCCGGCAGCTCGCTACATTACCAGTTACGGTCCGACAGCCAACAATCTGGTCCTCTCCCCTGGCGATGGAAACGCGGAAGTCGTGTCTGAAATGACAGCCATCGAAGAATCGAAGTTGGTCTATGTGCAGCCCCACATGCATCTCCGCGGCAAGGACTACGAGGTTCGCGTGGTATACCCGACCGGCGAATCGCAAACCGTGTTCCGCGGCAAGTTCGACTTCAACTGGCAGATCGGCTACGACCTGGAGAAACCGCTGCTGATCCCGAAGGGCACCAAGGTCCAAGGCATCGCGCACTTCGACAACTCCGCCAACAATAAGTTCAATCCGGATCCAAGCAAGGAAGTCGTGTGGGGATTGCAGAACTGGGAAGAAATGCAGAACGCCTTCATGGGCTTCGTGATTGACTCGAAGATCGACCCCGAAAAGATCTTCAAAGCGTCAGGACCCAGCGTCATGAAACGCACGCTCGGATCAAGCGGACCCACCGAAGCGGCGTTCCAGTCCAGCGATACGAAGTAGCATTTTAAATCACCTCAACCAGGATTCCATCCGGGTCGCGGAACTTTACCGAGCCCTTACGCTCGGCATTCTCCGTTTTCGCTCCGGCATCGGTCAGTTTCTTGGCCGCCGTGGCACTGTCAAACGGTGTTGCGGCGACGCAGAACCGCTCGATGCGTGGGGTCTCGTCACTTGCGGCTTGAATTAAGCCGATTCTCGAAGGTCCCAGCTTGAACCAGATCTGCTTCGCTTTCTGCTCACGGATTACAGGACCAAGGAGTTTGCGGTAATACCCGGTTGCCTCCTCGAGATCGGAAACAGCCAGCACAAGGTGGTCGAGCCTGGTGGGTTCAAAAATTGGTACTTCCGGCAGTTCATGCGGAACTGGGGAAGTGGTCCGGCCAACATCGTTCCAGGAGTTGTCGGTCCACATCTGAACCCGAATGCCTTCGGGATCGGCAAAGAACAGGCCGAAGGGCGGCGGCGAGGTGAACTTGATGCCAAGCTTGTTCAAGTGCGCCTTGGCGTTGGCCATTTCATGCGACTCAAAGCCCGCGCAAAAATGATCGATGCGCCCGGCCTTCTCGTTGCGTCCCATCGCCAGGTAAGACAGGCCAAGCTTTACATAGTAGCGAGGGCTATCGTTCTCCTTGCGGAGAGTGTTTCCAAACACTCTGGCATAGAAATCCACCGACTTCGCGACATCAGCTACAGCCAGGGACACGTGGTCCAGAATTGTGAAATGCAGGGCAGGGTCCGAGCCGAATCCGTTCCTCTGCGCAAGTAATGCTCCCGCCGCCGTTAGAATGCTCCGGCGGCTGATGGATTGAATCATCAGGTACGTCCTCCTTACCCAATGATCGTACTGCGATTCTACTGGTGCAGAGCCGCCTCGAAAGTCGCAATCTGTTGGTCCAGGCCGACTTTTCGTTCTTCCACCACGCGCAATGCGTCACGCTCCTTCTTTAATTCGCAGAGCATCCGGAGCCTTTCACTCTGCCCGCGCGCGTTGATTTCATTGTCCAGGTCTAACTCAGCCTTGGGAAGCCAGTAGGGATGGTCAAGCTGGTGGGCCGCATATTCAGTCCGGAGTGAGCGGGCGGCCGCGCGAAGCTCAAGCAGCTCGTCGAAAGAGCAGTGTTGAGGCTTCCATTGCAGGAGCTTTTCGGTAGTGGTCATGGCTGTCCTTTTTAACTTCTGTATCAGGACCTGAATGGCGTCAGGATTTTCTTCCGAGGTCAATTCCGCTTCCAGAAGAGCGGCGCGGGCTATATTGCCGGCCTCCCCCGTTGGAAGACGCGCAATCTCTTCTAGTGCGGCCCGGAACCGTGCAGACTCAATCACAGTGCAAAACCTCCCCACAGCTTGCTGAAAGGCCCAGGGAACCCCCGCCCTTACGGGCTGGGGCTGGCCCCGCACGACGTCGAATAAAGGCGATTCAGCCCTAGGCCGCCGGGGGCTCCGGTGCTTTCACAAGCTCCTAGGGAGTAGTGCCTTTTCGCGGCTAAACATCTCTCTCTGTTTCGCGTGTCTGACGTCGTATAGTAAAGTTTCGTCATTTTATGAAACTAACCTTTTGGGGCGCCGCGAAGACCGTCACAGGATCCATGCATCATGTCGAGACTTCCCGCGGTCAGCGATTTCTGTTCGATTGCGGCATGTATCAGGGACGCCGCCAGGAGGCGTTTGAGCGCAACAGCCATTTCCCGTTTTCGGCTTCCACCATTGATGGCGTGATCCTTTCGCACGCTCACCTGGACCACAGCGGAAACCTGCCAACGTTCGTACGCAATGGATACCACGGCCCCATCTACACTACTCCCGCCACCATCGATTTGTGTCTCGCGATGCTGGCCGACTCGGCGTTCCTGCAAATGAAGGATGCCGAGTTCTGCAACAAGAGGAGGCACATCCGCCGCCATATCGGCGGCGACGACCGCACTTGCGAGCCGCTCTACACGCCCGAAGATGCCGAGGAGACCTATCCTCTGTTTCAGTACGTGCCGCTCGGCTCAGTGAATGAGATTGCTCCGGGCGTTCTCTACCGCACTTATGAAGCGGGGCACATGCTTGGGTCCACCTCCATCGTGCTGGAGGCCGACGGCATCCACCTCGCCTTTTCAGGTGACGTGGGTCGGGTCAACCTCCCTATTCTTCGCGACCCCGAAAAACTCCCGCCGGCCGACTACCTGATCATGGAATGCACTTACGGGGATCGCCTGCATCCGCAGATCACGCACGCTGAAGACAAGCTTGCAGACGTCGTCAATCGCACGGCGGCGCGCGGCGGGAAGATTATTGTTCCTACCTTCGCTGTGGGCAGGACGCAGCAATTGGTCCTGCTGCTGCACCAACTGATGGATGCAAAACGCATTCCTTCCATACCGATCTTTGTCGACAGCCCGCTTGCTCTCAACGCAACGGAGGTCTTTCGTAAACATCCGGAATGTTACGACGACGAAGCTCGCAAGTATCTCACCGAGGGTCAGGACCCGTTTGGGTTTTACCGCTTGAAATACATTCGCGATGTGGCGCAGTCCAAAGCCCTCAACGATCTCCGGGGACCCTTCCTGGTCCTGTCGGCCTCCGGCATGGCTGAAGGAGGCCGCGTTCTGCATCACCTTCGCAACAACATCGGCGATGCCAGGAATACCGTGCTGATCACGGGCTTTCAGGCAGAAAATACTCTGGGCCGCAAGATCCTCGAAAAGCATCCCGAGGTGCCCATCTTCGGAGAGCCGATGTCCTTGCGCGCCGAAGTGGTGCAATTGGAAGAACTAAGCGGCCACGCCGACCAGCGCGAGCTGATCGACTGGATGCGACCCATCACGCCAAGCCTGAAGAAAGTGTTTCTGGTCCACGGGGAGCCGGGGCCCGGCGCAGCGTTAGCCGATTTGATCCGGAAAGAATACGGGATCGAAGCTGTCATGCCCTCGCGGGGGGACAGCTTCGATTTGGTGTAGATTTACTTCACTGCAATGGTGGTGACGATGCGTCCGTTCGGTCCCAGATTGCTCTGGACGTCGTAGAGCGTCACCGCGGTAATCACCGCAGGATTCGGTGGCACTTCGTTGGGAACTGTGGCATCAATCTGCCAGCCTCCAGGGAAGCTCGGCGACAGGCCGGAGTAGATCACGTTCCCCGCAGGCAAGGCACTGGGACCGTTTATGATCACCGTGGTCGGAACCGGAATCGACACCGGTCCGGGAGGCGGCGTGCCATCTGGAGGCATTCCAGAAACGCGCCCCTGGCCAGTGAGGTAGAGTTCGATGATGTGACCGCGGGCCACCTGGTTGGACGGGCTGTTCACCGAATTATCGTCATGGTTTAAGGCTGCAATCTGCCCGGTCCCGGCGGCGTTGGTCGTAAAGAAGCCGGGCGAGGCTTGCTGCATCTGGAACGTTCCCGCCGCCAGAATCCGTCCAGTGGACACCTGTGTGACCACGAAATCTGCCGTGTTCGCTTCTCCGTTGCAGCCGCATGGGGCCATGGCAGGAACCTGGAAGTCTATTCGTCCGGCGGAACTGATCACGTGGAAGAGAGGTGCCGCGAGTCCGTTCACAGTGACCTGTACGTCCGCGAGCGTGGTGGGCCAAGGATACTGTGTGGCCGCGCCATCGCTAACAGAGAATGGCTGTCCCAGGCGAAACAGATAGGCCAGCATTCCCGGCGCCATGGGCTGCTGGTTAAAGTTAGCCGCATGCTGGTAGGTGAGGCTGGGGAAGTAGAACGTCATCCGATTGGTAGCCTCCAGCGCCACCATATCGTCAAATGCGTCCAGCGTGATCGATAGCGGCCCCAGCGACGTCAGAGTCGCCGTGGCCGTGGGTCCGTTCAACTGCAGCGTCTGGAATTCGGGATAGCGGAGAATTTGATTGCCCCCCGTGTTGGCCACCCAGATTTCTCCCGTAATGGTGCTCACTGTGACGCCTTGAGGACCGCTCAGTGCCGGTATGATGAGGGCCGATGATGTGCCGTTGGATGCGCTAATGGCGCGCGTAAAAACCACGATGCGGTTGTTGACCGCGTCGGCGACGTATAGCCGGTCCGCGCTATCGGAGGCAATGTTGCGCGGCGCATTGAAGCTTCCATTCCCGGTGCCCGACCCTATCGAAGAGAAGTTGCTCTGGCCCAGAACGATTGCGGCCGCCTGGCCGCTGGTGAAATCGCCTGAGGGCTTTTTGAAGATCAACACGCGATTGTGGGTGACGTCGGAAGCAGCTATGCTTCCGTCATCGAACAGCGCCAGCCCCCACGGGGTGTTCATGGTGACGGCACTGGGATCGGTGACCTTCAAGCCTGTTAAGCTTTGCTGGCCCAGAACCAGATTGGCATGTTGCAGCGCGTTGGCAGACTGGCTGAAGGGAGCCGGGAAGCGCAGGATTCGCGAGTTCCCAGCATCCGCCACAAACAAGTTTCCGGCCGGGTCGACCACTAAGCCTATAGGGCCGTTCAATCCCGAATCGTTTAATTGGGTGGGCGTGGGGGAGGGATAGTTGATCGCGGTGGTGAACAGATCCGGCTGGCCGATGACAATATCGGCCTTCATTGTCAGCAAGGTCCGGGCGTCGGTACCCACTGCGCGCGCATCTTTGAATCCCAGTACGCGATTGTTGAACGTGTCGGCTACGTAGAGGTGGGGTGGATTGGAGTTCTTGTCGATCACAACTCCGCCAGCGGAAAACGCGCCCCTCAAAAATAGCTCGCGGCCTTCCACCAGATTGGAGCCGCTATAGATGTAGTCGAGTTGCCCCAGCAGGCGGCTCGCCGGGCTGGGAAAGGTCTGGTTTCCGGTTTGCGCCAGCGCGACTATACGATTGTTTCCGGTATCGGCAATCCAGATCTCGGTATTGCCCCCAATGGTCACAGCGGCTCCTGCCGAAGCAGCGGCTAGAGTCGATCCGGTTGGCTGGCTCGCACCCTGGTTTGGTTTGCCGGAATTGAAGCTGGGCTGGCCGATTTCTGTGAGCGCGGGTGGAGAAAACGTTGTGGTGCTCTCTGCCGGGTAGTTGGATGCATCGTCGTAGCGCATGATACGGCTTTGCGGTGAATCGAGCACGAATAAATTGTTGCCAATGGTGAACAAGCCTTGGGGCGAACTTCCGCCCGTGACGAAAGCCCCGCCTGAGCCTAAGGTGTATTGGGTGGGATAGGTTATTACCGTTTGTCCAGGCAGGATTTGGGAGATCCCCAGAACGCGAGCCGCGCTTGAACCGGTATTAAAAGGCGGCGAAAATTGAAGCACGCGGGAGCCGGAATCCGACACGAATAGCCGGCCGGCTTGATCGAACGCCAAGCCACCAGGTTGATACAGGATGCTCTTGCTCTGCTGACTAAATCCCTGCGCTAGAGAAGACGTGACAAAATCGTTCTGCCCTAGCACGAGATCGGCAGAAGGTTGCGAGGTGCCGGCAGCCAGGCTTCCAACTGGAAACCGCACGACGCGATTATTGCCCGGATCGGTTACCCAGAGATTCCCTTGGGCATCAATCGCCATTGCCAAGGTGAAGAGGCCCCCATTTCCTGACAAAAATAGGGTCTTCGCGCTGGCCACCGGGGTCCCCCCATTCGCACCGGTCCCGGAGCTGATGCTGGTTTGGCCAATCACCAGGTCTACCGGGAGGAACCCCGCAGTCTGGCTGAAAGGTGAAGGGTAGCGGAGAATGCGGTTGTTCCCCTCGTCGGCGACATATAAATTTCCCTTTGCATCCACCGCCACTGCTGCGGGTAACGAGAGGCCGGTGCTAAAGCCTGTGCCCGGTCCTCCAGCATTGGTCTGCTGGAGGTTCGGCTGGCCAATCACCAGATCGGCGAAGTTCGTTTTGGTGACGCTGGCGGCATTTCGCCACGCGAGCACACGGTTGTTCAAAGTGTCGGCGACGTATACGATCGGCGGGGTAACGCTGTTGTCGAACGCGATGGAGAGAGGCGTACTCAGCTCACGGCCTTCTACGAAGTTTTCCTTGGTAGAGGGAAGGTTGAAGGGGCTGCTGCTTGGGGGCAGCGTGGGCTGGCCGAATTCCCGCGATGGCGCACTATTAATGGTGACCGACTGCGCCGCAAGCGTAGCTGCGCTCAAAACAAACAGACGAACAAAGTTATTCATAAATAGGGGGTCTCCGAAAAAGGACGGTCGCGGGGTTCGTCCTTCACTGAAGATAGCATATGGGAATTTGACTGGGCATAGCCGTTAGTGCCAAGTAAATGAATTACTTCGGCTGAGAATCGGATCCGCTGTAGGGCTCCGGCCGGTTCGCATTCTCGTCGGGCTTCAGCAGCCAGAACGTTCGGCCCTTGAAATATTCCATCAGATGGCGGTTTTCCAGCGGACCCATGTCCTGGGCCCACACTACCGGCGCGTTGTCGATGTCGGCTCGATTGTAGATCCACTCCTCTTGGGGAAACCGGTACTTGGTGTAGCGAACGAAGATGACATGGCCTCCAGCCTGCTCCGCGAGGGTGTCCTCCATACGAATCCTGTTGGTATTGGGATAGTAGCCCTCAGCGATGAATTTCGTGCGATAAAGTTGGGCCGCCTGGGAGCCGGCAGCGAGTACCAGCATGGTGGCGGGGATCGCGCGGCAAAGAAACTTGCCGATCGGCCGGCCTGAATATTCAAATACCCGCAAATGCCGGAACGCCTGTACGGTAAGGATCAGAATGACTGGAAGGATAGGGGCCGCATAGTGCTCGTAATACTGAGTCCCGATCGCCATCGCGATGCAGCCGGTGAGAACGCACCACCATAAGAGCTTCAGCCGGGGTGAGTGGTACAGACTGCGCCAAAACAGAGCGACGGGAATGAGAAGCATCATACTTCCCAGAAAGGTGTTGAGCATTTGAGTGACGTCGCCGAACCGGGCGGCTAGAAAACCGGCACTGCGGGCGCGAGTCCAAGCCTCGCGCTCCCATCGATCCATCACGGTAAAGTCCAGGTGGGTGAATTGGTGCAGAGGCGGGAGGGGAAGCACGTTAACATGCGGCGTGGAAGGATATTGGCGATCGTACTCGATATAAGGAAGCGTAACGGCGCTCCCTGTGACGCGGTAATTGTAATAGCCGAGCCAGGCTGCTCCAAGTGCTCCTGTCAGCATAACGGCTGCCCAAGCCCGAACCTGCAGCCGCAGGAATAGGAGCGTCAGAAAGACGGGGCCAAGCAGAAGGCAACCCTCAAACGGCCGGGTATAAATCAGCAGAATCGAGCCAATCGCGAGGAGCCAGGGGGCGGTGCCGTTGTTCTTTTTGCGCATACGTGGAACCGCGCCGATCACTAGAGCGCCGCCGATGCCGGTAACAGCTCCTCCCCAGTAAGAATTCATCCAATAGGAGGAAATGCAAAGTGGCAGCGCCAGCACCGATCCGAACAGAGCCCACGCGGGCGGTAGCCACCCTTGCAGAGCCCAGCAAAGCGCTGCGGCCAGCAATCCACAGCTTAGCCACACGCCGAACCAGGGCTGGTCGAAAATTCCTTGTCCCACAGCCAGAATCAGCCCTTGGCCGGGCGGGAACTTCGCATTATAGGTCGGCGACTGCAGTACGTAAATGCTTTCGAAAAACGGAGCCAGCGGATGAGGTGGATTGGTCAGCCTCGCGGAAGCGAACGTGTCAGCCTGCAGGATGTAGCCGAATTCATCCCAGATGTAGGGCTTGGGGATCTGCCATACCGGCAGCAACACGATTCGCGTCAGCAGGACCAATAGCGCTATGGCCACGCAGCTTAAAGCGCGATGGGCTGCGAACCTTGCGGCGGTTTGTTCCCACTTGCGAACCAGCGGTTCCTTTAAGACTGGTGTAAACCATGCGCACGCCGCGACCAAAACCCACACTATGATGCGCACCGAGGTGCCCAAGGACATGAAATCATTCTAGCGGTCGAATGTTCTCAAAATATCTTGTCCAGGTCGAACTTGAGGCCTAGATAGGTCTCCACGCTATCCGCACCCGAGCCCAATCCGCTATCTACGGTCATCTGCACGAAGGGCCGGGCCTTCACCACGCTGAAGACTTTCGATTGCCATTCGAGATATCCGTCTACAATCAGACGGCGGTTGGGGTCGCGCAGAAACAGGCTTGTTCGCCCGAAGCCTGCTTCCAGATGACTGTGCGTAAAGCGGCCGGTGATTATCACAAGTCCCAATCCCGCGTGGTTCATCAGGATCGCGCCGGAGCCGCTACCGGCTACGCTGAGAAATCCAAATTGCACGTTGATGTAGGGGCGGGCAGAGTCCGGGCTCATTCGGCGGATGGCGGGAAATTCCCAGCGCATTCCTGTGAACGCCTCCAGGCTGGTAGCGTTTTGCAGCATATAGATGAACTTTGTAGGGGGCTGGATCGCCGACAGATTCGATTTAAAGAAATTCCCGCATACGGGCAGCGTGCTGTTTGCCGCGAGCGAACAATCGACGTCAGCGCTACGAACACCATGTCCGGTCCTGCCGTACAACCAAGATTGCGCCATACCGGGATTGGAGGCGTCGCCAAGGACGCGATATTCGAAGTCGAACCCGGCGATGGCCCGCTCTCTGATTGAGCCCGATGCTTCGGGGTTGAGGTAGTTATTTAGCTCGGGCGCGGCGAAGGAATCGATAGCGATTCCGGCGTAGGCATTGGCCTCGAAGTCGGGGCGGCAGTCGGTACCTTGACAAGTCGGTGTCGCGGCGTGGAGGAGGATCGGAAATAGAAGAAAAAGCTTTCGCATTGCGCCCGTAAGATACAGGCAAGGTTGCGCGGCCGCGGGCAGTTAAAACGGTATGTTGCTGTTGCGATGGGAGTTTAAGGCTGACTGAAGAGGGTTCCGTCGGCTCGCATCACATCATAAATGGAAGGTGACGTCATAACGAAAACGGGTTAGTTCGTTGTCGGCACGACCAGGCTTTAGCGAGATTTCGACACGCGAGACCTTTGGATTGTTTCGGGCGAATTGTGCGAAATAATCCGGATGGACCAAGAGTTCCGGCTCGCGAGCGATACGTCTTGCAACACGCTCCCTGAATTCCGCGATGGTCAACTCGGGGCCTGCTTTGTGCAGTTCCACAAACACGGCAAAGTCTTCCCGCAGCGCCAGGTTTCGCACGTCCCCGATAAAGACTGCGCCCCCCTGGTGCACGACGTTGATTGCGCCATTGAGCACATTGGTTAAATACTCCAGGCTCGGGAAATATTGGATCACAGAATTAATGACCACGGTACTAAACTCGTTCGCGTGGAAAGCGGCGAAGTCGTCCGCTGGCTGCTCCCGTAATACGGTGGTATTCCATGGTCCGGCCATTAACGTCATTTGATCGCGTGCGCTTTGCAGCGACAAAACGGAGACGTCGGCGCCTACGTATCGCCTACACAAAGGCGCGATGTTGAGCAGCAGGAGACCGTTGCCGCAACCAATCTCAAGAACCTCCGACGGCTGCAGCGAGAGAATTCGCTGTATGGTTAAATCTGCCCATTCCTCCATCTGTTCCTTCGGAATGTGCTTGCCCGTGCGGCTGTCTTTCCACGCAAGAAAATGGCGTCCCGGTGCCTGGGGTTCCGCCGTCCTGGCGCTGATGGACAAATCGAACAACCCGCCCCATTTCTGGATTTGTCTCTGCTCCTCTTCAACGTTCATGGATTTCGATAGCGTAGCACTGATTCGTTGTCACAAATCGCTTTCGGGCGGTGTTGTACTGTTGTGGACGTGCCAAACGAAGCTGTCGTTGAAATGAATTTCAACGAGGCTAAGCCGGACCTGGAGACTATCTTCCGGGCGCAGTATGATCGGATCGCCCGGGTCATTGGGGGAGTAACGAAGGATCCCGCGCGCGCCGAGGAACTCGCCGTTGAGGTGTTTCTGAAATGGTCGCGAAGTTCCAAGGCGCATGGGGAAAATGCGGAGGGGTGGCTCTACCGGACGGCCATACGAACCGGACTCAATGAGTTGCGTCAGCAGACGCGCCGCAGCCGGTATGAACGCCTGGTCGATTTTGTTCGCGGCTCCGGGTCGCCGCACGATCTTTTCGCCGCTCGCGAAGAACAGGAACGCGTCCGCGTAGTGCTGGGTATTATGCCGCAGCGGCAGGCGGAGTTAGTTCTGCTGCGCAGCCAGGATCTTAGCTATGAAGAACTTGCAGCCGCGCTTGACCTGAAGCCGGCTTCCGTCGGGACCCTTCTCAGTCGCGCGCAAAAGGCTTTCCGGAAGGAGTACATGAAGCGATATGGATCACAATAACGAGGTCGATGTGGATTGTTGGGCTAATGGCCGCCTGGCATCACTGCGTCCGAGCCCTGAATGGCAGCCGGATCTGTCCCGGGGGCTCGCGCGGTTGCAGGAACGGCACGGAGCTCAACGTGGAGTCAGGCAGAAGTGGGGTTGGGTTATGGCGGGCATCGTCGCCATGGGACTTCCGCTGATGGCGCTTCCGGTGACGCGGGCGATCGCTCAACGGTGTGTGTCGGCTTGCGTCCAGGAATCGAGTCGGGTGCGGGAGTTTTTCGTAGGGCCGACTTTAAGCTCCACATATGTGGCCATCGCAGACCGCAAGATTGCGCCCGACTTTAGGTTGACCGATGCCTCCGGCAAACAAGTCAGCCTTTCCGATTTTCGGGGCAAGGCGGTGCTGCTGAATTTTTGGGCGACCTGGTGTGGTCCGTGCAAGGTGGAAATTCCGATGCTCAAGGGATTGCAGAAGAAGTATCGGGAAGACGGTCTCACGGTGCTCGGTGTCTCAATGGATGGCGATGGTTGGAGCGTGGTCAGGCCATACATGGAAACGGCGCAGTTCAATTACCCGATACTTTTGGGCAATGAAGACGTCGCGAAACAATATGGCGGTCTGGAGGCGGTACCCGCTACCTTGCTGATCGATAAGTCTGGCCGTGTTGCCGCTCTGCACGAGGGCCTTTGCAGCCGGAGTGAATACGAGGCGGACATTAACGCGGTGCTGAAAGAACGATAGGGGGAGAATCTGTGAGAATTTCTATACTGCGAATGATTATTCTTGGGGCAGTGCTGTTGTCTCCGGCTGCCTTTACTACCAGGCTGGTAAGCGGCGAACCTGCACCCGGGTTAATGGCGAAGATCACCCTGCTGGACGGGGCGATTGCGACGATGAAATTTGAGGGCGTCGGATGCACTTCGAGCATCTGCTCCAGGACGGTCTTGAAGAGCAAGACTGGCGATTCCGCGGTAAGCACGCGGCTCGACAGTATTGCGGCGATCAAGGACGTGAACGGGGGCGATGTTCTGTTCATCCTGAGAGACGGTAAGGAGCGGCGCATGTCGCTGCTGACGGATTTCCGCGTGCTCTATCTAACGAATACTAAAGGAGCCTCGGAGAAAGTGGATTTGACAAAGGTCAAGATGGTCGAATTTCTCGCGCCGTAAGCCGCTCCTTTTGATTGTTTCGCTTGCTACCATCGGAATCAGGCGCCAAATATGCCGCACGACCGTCTGGAGAATCGCAGCCTTGCTTTGCATCGAGCCATTGCGGCCAAGCTCCGCGAGTGCCCGGAGTTGCTGCGGATTGCGGAGGATAACCTGGACCGGTGGGGCGAAAAGGGAAGGCGTTCGCAACCCTATTGGGATGTTTGGCGGAGCATACTAGCCCTGCCACTGGAAGAGATTCTCACACTCATCGTGCAAGACACGCCACGGATGATCGAGTTGCGCCAATCCAGCCCCTTTGCGGGCATACTCGAACCAAAGGAGCGATGGCACGTCTATGACACGTTCGAATCTGGAACACATCATCCGAGCGGCCGGGACCATCGCTGACGACCCCGATATCATCGTCATCGGAAGCCAGGCGGTGCTCGGCCAATTTCCGGATGCCATCGCGGAGCTTCTGGTTTCCATGGAGGCCGATGTTTATCCCAAGAACAAACCGGAGCTCAGCGATCTGATCGACGGTTCTATCGGGGAGGGCTCGCCATTTCAACGGGAGTTCGGATACTACGCTCATGGCGTGGATGCTTCCACGGCTGCCCTACCGGAGGGTTGGGAACAACGGTTGGTCCTCGTGGCCGGAGAAAACACACGGCAGATTCGTGGCTGGTGTCTGGAGGTCCACGACTTGGCTATCGCGAAGCTCGTGGCTGGAAGGCCGAAAGATCTTGATTTTCTCCGACACCTTATTCAGGCTGGTTATGCCGAAGCGGAAGTGCTGGAGAGTCGGTTGGAAAAAACCAGGCTTGCACCAGAGATCAAGAACGCGATAAGCGGACGGCTAGGAGCTTGTCGAACAATATGAAATCCGCTCCATTACTGTCGCGGCTCCGAGGGTAGCGCGAAAGTAAATAACGCGTGACCTGCTGCTACTGCGATGTACTGCTTTCCATCCACTCGATACGTGATCGGCCCTGACGCTACTTGCCCACCCAGGGCTGCCTTCCACAGCATGTTCCCAGTGCGGGCGTCCAACGCATAAAAGAAGCCTTCCCGTCCGCCGCTGAACACTACGTCTGATGCCGTGGTCAGGATGCCGCTGCCGCTTACGTCGGTCATTTTGAATTGCCATTTTCTTTCGCCGCTAGATGGGTCGACTGCAAGAAGCGTGCCGGAGCCGTTGTCGGTGGTCCAGGTATTGATGGGGCCTCGCAGAAGGGACGGGGCGGGGGAGCGAGGGGCGCCGCCGGTGTAGCGTTGGCCTGGGGTGTACTCGACCGGCATCTTCGCCAGGTTCATATAATAGTCTTCCCAGGTGGAGATGTAGAACAGGCCGGTGCGTGGGCTGTACGAAGGCGAATACCAATTGGTCCCGCCTTGAACGCCCGGGTAGATGACGATGCCCTCGGGCGTCGGGCTCATGTTAGGGGCCACGATGGGGCGGCCGTTTTCGTCCAGGCCTTTGGCCCAAGTCACTTTGGTGAATGGCGCGCCGTAGAGGAATTTGCCGTTGGTCCGGTCCAACACGTAGAAGAAGCCGTTGCGGTTGGCCCACATCATCATCTTTCTGGGGCTGCCCTTCCAGTTGGCGTCTACCAGAACGGGGATCTGCACGGCGTCATAGTCGTATTGGTCGTGAGGCGTGAATTGGAAATACCATTTGAGCTTGCCCGTGTCGGGGTCGAGCGCGATGGCGCAATCGCTATACAGGTTGTCACCGGCGCGATTGTCCGCATTCCAGTCGGCTCCGGGATTGCCGACGCCCCAGTAAACCAGGTTCAGGCTGGGATCGTAGGAGCCCGTGATCCATGCCGAGCCACCGCCGTGCTTCCAAGAGTCGCCTGCCCAGGTATTGTTGCCGGGCTCGCCAGGACCTGGAATCGTGTTGAAGCGCCAGTCCTCTTTGCCGGACTTCGCGTCGTAGGCGGCGATGAAGCCTTTAATGCCGTATTCGGCTCCGGCTACGCCGACGATTACTTTGTCCTTCACCACCAATGGGGCGTGGGTGATTGAATAGCCTAGCTTCGGGTCGCCCACTTTGACGATCCAGTCTGGATGACCGCTACGCGCGTCGATGGCTACCAAGCGGGCGTCGATGGTGCCCATGTAGAGCGTGTCGCCCAGAATCGCGAGGCCGCGGTTCACCGCTCCGCAGCACACGCGGGCGTCGGCGGAGGGGCGATATTCGTAAACCCAGAAGATCGCGCCGGTTCTGGCGTCGAGAGCCACAACGTTATTGGGCGCCTCGGTCAGATACATGATGCCGTCGACTACCAGGGGGGTCGCCTCGAATTTTTCCAGCGAACGCGCTTGAAACACCCATTGCATTTCCAGGTTTTTCGCATTGGCCGTGGTGATTTGGTCGAGCGGGCTGTAGCGCTGTGAACTGTAGCTGCCGGAATAGGTGAGCCAGTTCTGAGGCTCGCGCTCGGGGTGGAGCAGGCGGTCCATGGTGACCGGGGTTTGGGCGCCGAGCGTAGCTACGAACAACGGGAGAATAACCAGTATGCGCGTCATGATTATTCCAAGCCTTTCAGGGAGAGCAGGTAGGTGACTACGTCAGCTAATTCCCCGCCGCTCAGTTTGTCTTTATAGGACGGCATGGTTGTGGTGGTTAGCAGAGTCAGCTCCTTCAGGTCGCTCTTCAGGAAGGAATGCAACTGCTCCTGGGTATCGATCATTTGAATGGTGTGCGTGTCTTCATTCATTCGGCGGCCGGTGTAATTGGTGCCTTGCTTCGTCACAATGTGCACGTAGCGGTGTTCGGGCAGGATGGATGCTGCAGGATCGACGATGGATTGTTCGAGATATTCGGCTGTGCGGATGCCGCCTACTTCACTCAGGTCGGGACCGACGCGGGAACCTTGGCCGTTGACGCGATGGCAAGACTGGCAGGCTCCCTTTCCTTCGAAGATCGCTCGGCCGTGAGCAGGGTCGCCCGAGCCGACGGCGTTCTGCGCGGTGTCGTGTAGAGATCGCAGATAAGCAACCAAGGCGAAACGATTTCCATCGTTGTAATTGCTGGGCGGCATGGCCGTGCCGGGAACGCCGCTGGCGATGACGCGAAGAAGGTCGGCGTCGGAGGCGACGCGTTTGAACTGGCCCCGCTTGAAGTCGACGCCGGGGATGGAGTTACCGTCGGGTCCGTGGCAGGCGAAACAGTTGTTGCGGTAAAGACGGGAGCCTGTTTCCACGTCGGCGGAGCTGTAACGGGGTTGGGCGGATAGGGTTATCGCGATTGTGAATATGACGGGTGTCGAGACGAGTCTCGACACGGCACGGAGGAGTGCGTGCGCCACGTCGGTGGTTCGGTTGGCTTCTTGCAACCAGCCCATCATACGCTGTGGGGCATTTCGGGTCAAAGCTACGGCGTGATGAAGATGCTTACATTGGCGCTGCCCAGACCTAGCGCGACCGCATTCGACCCGCCGCTTACCGTGGCGGGAAGCGGGACATTCACTTGCACGATTCCGGAAATCAGACCCGGCGCGGCGCCTACAAATAGGGGTTGTACCTGGGTCTGTCCGACATAAATGGAGGGAACCGTAAGAGGAACGGGCAGAGGGAACGTGTTCGCCAATCCGTCCACGCTCAGGGGATTCGTTTCGCCCATACCGGTGACGTACAGCGCAATTACAGAACCGAGCTTGGCCGGACTGGTCGCGGAATTCGGGGTCCCGTCCTGATTTGCGATGCTCAGGATTTGCGGGGTGAAGGCGTACACTCCGGTGCGAACCGCGTTCGACCTTTGGCCGTTGAAAACCACCGTGATCTGCGTGCCGTTGGTGATCTCAAAGGGAGCGAAACAAGTGATGGAGGTGGCCTGCACGGAGATTAGCGGCGCGGGAATGTCATCGAAGTAAACCATCGTATTGGCGACGCTGAAGGGTAGCCGATTGGATACGTCCAGTTGAGCATTCACCTTCGTGGCTGGCCCCAGGTTGCGGCCCGTGATCTGGATTAATTGGCCCGGTGCGATCTGGTTTTCGAACGGAGCGGTGAAGGTGGGTGGAAACGTCACCATCGGCGCGGTGGAGTCGATGATGACGGTTGGCGTCGAAGCGGGAGTGATTTTCTGGATCAATGCCGATGTACCGCGGGAGCCCGTCACGTACGCGTTGCCGGAGGGATCGAGCGCTAAGGCGGTGCCATCCGTCATGCTCGAAAACAGGAGCTGCGATCCATCCGCATTTAGTTCGCTGACGAAGCCCGAATATACGGTTGTGTTAATTGCGGTCCCTTGAAACGGAGCTCTCAGCGGGAAATCCGGGGATTGGGTGGGGCCCGCGACCCATGTATTCCCTCTGGCATCCAGCGCGATACTGGCTCCCGCGTCGGCGCATCCGCCTCCCAGATAAGTCAGGTAGCGGGCGGTTGACAGGGTCGGATCGAGCTTCAGGATGAATGCGTCTCCCGAGCCTGTGGGCGGAGGCCCCGTACCGCCGATACCGATCATCGGTACACAGTTATCTTTGAGCTTTGTCTGAAAGGCCCCAGGTGTTGCGCCGGGAGCGATACCTTGAGTGCCTCCGGTGATGTAAACATTGCCTGAGGAATCGAGTGTGGCCGCACTGGCCATGGTCTGGAACCCGCCACCAATGAAAGAACCCGCCAGCAATTTGTCGCCGGCCGCGCTCAGCTTGGCTACGAATCCCGCGTTGAGCAGAGCCGGCGGGCTGGGTTGGTCCGATGGACCGGGGAAGGCCGGCTGATAGCTGTTCACGGAAACCGGAAAATCGGGAGCTGTAGTGTAGCCCACCACGATCGCTTCACCCGCGGCGGGATCAACTGTGATGCCGTTGCCGATGCTTCCGCAGGCGCCGGTGAGGAACGTCGAATAGATGAGCGAGCTTCCGTCGGGACTTAGCTTGGTTACAAATGTGTGCGTCCCCAGGTTCTGATTGCCATTGAAGATGCTTGTGGTCCGCGTACAGGATGCGGTGGGAAATGTACGTTGGAATGCATTCGGGGTGGTCGGGAAATCTGACGCGCTGGTATTGCCGGTGACATATACCGCCCCTGAGGAATCTGCGGTCAGGGTTGGCGCCGGCAGGTACTGGGATCCTCCGAAAAGCCTGGAATAAACCAGGTTCGTGCCGTCGGCATTCAATTTGGTAACGAAGACGTCATTCTTTCCGGGGCCTGCGGGGCTCGAAGCCGGTATGGTCGCCGGAAAATCGGGGTTATCCGTGAACCCCGCGAGCACGGCTTCGCCTTTCGAATCGACTGCGAGCCCGCCGAGAATCACATCGGCTTGGCCGAGGAAGGTCGAGTATAGGATGCGTGAGCCACTAGGATCGTACTTGATTACGAAGGGAGCCTGGCCGGCTGGCGTCCCTAGGTAGGCGCGGCTGCCGATGGCGCCAAGAAGTTGCGCCGAGGGTGGAAGATGCTGCAGCGGCGTCAGCGTGGTTCCTTTATCAGTCGACACGTAGATTCGGCTGCTGCGGGCAACATAGAGCGTGCCGGTAGAGTCGACAGCCACCGACCGGATTTGGCCCGATCCATCAGCGGCTGTAAAAGGCCAGATGAGTGCGAAGGTCACGCCGCCGTCTACGCTTCTTTGCAGGCCGGCGGTGGTCAGATAGTAAATGTTCGCGGCGTTGGAAGGATCGATGGCCAGAAGCGTCGACTGGTAAAGTTGCTGGCTAAGGAGCTGCCACGTAGTCCCTTGGTCTGTGCTCTTCAATAAATTCCCGTTGCCGTTGATTACGTAGAGGTCGTTTCCATTGGGTCCCAATACAGCGAGCGTGTTGGAGTATGGGCTTTGCGGAATGGGTGGCTCGCCTGGGTAGGTCGCGTTCAACTGCTGCCAATTGACTCCAGTATCGATGCTCTTATAAACATGGCCTCCGCTGGTGGCATACACGATGCTACCGACGCCGGGAGTGATGATGACGGATTGCACCCCGCCCCCTATGGGCAGGCCGGTATTGCTGCATCGGAAGAACAGGCCGAAATTGGTTGCGACACAGAACCGCGACGAATCGAGGGTGTTCACGCTGATGCTGCTAATCGTCAGTTGATTCGAGGCCCCGCCGGGCACTGATGGCAAAGCCGCCTTCGCGGGCCAGGTCGCGCCTCCATCCACGCTGATGTAAATTCCGCCGGGTGTGGCTGCGTACAGAGTCTTGCCGTCAGGCGTTCCACCTATCGCCAGCACACTTCCCTGGGTGTCCACCGGAAGCGGAGTGGCGGTCTGGCCGGCATTGGAAAGTGCGACCAAGGGAGGCCCCTGGTGCGGCAGGTAGCTGTTTGCGGTGGTTGGAAAATCGGTCGAACTGCTTACGCCCGCGACGTAGATGTTTCCCTGAGCATCGGTGGTCACGGCATTAGCCACGCTAATCCCGCTGCCGCCGAACAGGTTCGCATACTCGAGGACGGGATCGATGGTCAGGGGCAAACGGCTATCGTGTTTGCCCACGCGGAAGCTGATTTCGTTGTTAGCCAACGTATATGTTGTGTCGATCTGCCGATTGGATTGGATCACGCGCGGGAGCATCTGCCGGACGACTCCTGTGGTGGAGTCCATTTTGAGGTTGCCCTGGCTGTCGATCTGTACCTTCGCTCCTTCTACTGAGATCCGAATCTCCTCCGGCGAGACGCCTGGCGCTACTTGCAGGTCGTATTCGAGGCTCTGGCCGTTCCCATAGAACACGGCATCGATACCCGGATACAGATTGTAAATCGCCAGCTTGGGGAATTGAGAAAACGTGCGGCGGAGGCCGTGACCCAGATAGGTGCTGGGGGCAGCGGAGCCGACCCCTTCCATGCGCGCCTGAGAAGAAGAATGCAGAAAGCGGAGCGTGACCTCGCCCGCAGTCACGCGGTCGGGCCGGAATTCAACTGTTCCGCCCGGCAATCGCGCGAGGAATTGCCCTGCTCCTCTCTGTTCGAAAGAGAGCGGGCCTGCCGCACCTTGAGCGATCCATACGGCGGTGAAGAAAAAGGAAGAGAGAACGCGCACACGGCCTCCGATAAAGGGATGGGCGCGGTGCTTTTATTGTGGCACGGCCGGCGTGAATAAAAGTGCGGGGAAGGAATAATGTTAGCGTTCCATCCCCTCGATGTCTATAGGGTTCTTAGTACTCCGCCGATTCATGGGGTATATGGGCTCATGTCCGCGAACGGCAACTCTAACTGTGTTTGTGCTCGTCTGCTTGTTCGCCGCAGGGAACTGCGCATCGGTTCAAGGCGCTATTCTTTTCAACGTCACGGGACCGCTTACAAGCAATACAGGCTTGGGGGAGACAAACTTTAATACCGCCCAAGGTGCTGCAGGAGAAGAGTTTACCCTCACGAAGACCTTCACCAATGTCAGCTTCAGTATGACCATTGCCGGGACGGCGGGGATTCCCCTTACCGCTTGGCTGACCGACAAAATCGGGAACGGCACGAACAAGAACGATGTCATCGCAACGTCTACAGCCAGCCCCGCCGCCGGGGTGTATACTCCTTTCAGCGGTTTGACGCTCGCGCCAGGGACTTACTTTCTTGTGTTCGCGGCGGTGCAACAGCCCAATAGCGTGGGTTGGGATTGGACCGGCACTCCGACAATTGCGCACGCCGCGGGCGTTACGTTTGTGGGGGCTTTCGGAAATCCGGGAAATACGAACGATTCCTGGAATACTCCGGCATATCAGTACAGGGATTTCACAGCGCCTGCGACGAACCAGCCATTTTTCGGCGAGCTTGATGGCACCCTATTGACACCCGAGCCTGGATCGCTCTTGCTGGCTGGAGCGGGGATGGCTTTGCTGCTGATCAGGCGTAAAGCGATCTGATACTCAGTGTTCCAAGCCCAGGAAATCCCGCACTCGATCCAATTCTGCTTCGAGCTCTCGCTTGAACTCCCGGTCCCTCGGCGTCGACTTCACATAGCCGAACTCGGATAAAAGCTCACCATTTTTAACGGAGAGGTTCGCCCACCCAATCACGCGGTCTCGCCACAGCAGCGGCAGCGCGTAATATCCCAACTTGCGTTTGTGTGCCGGTGTGTAGGCTTCGAAACGATACTGCCAACTCCACAGCAACTCCAGGCGGTCACGGTCCCACACCACTGGATCGAAGGGCGTCAGCAATCGTACCGTGTCCTGGATGATCGCGCTTTTAGCGTTTTCATCCGCCGGCCAAAACCAGTCAATGCCGTCCACATGCGTGTGTGACAGCCGTTGCTTCGCCCTCTGCAGAGCGCCTTTCAATTCGCCCTGCCACTGCGGCGCGGCGTAGCGCAGACGCCGCACCAGGTATCCAAGGCTCGCCGCGGGCACTGGCGCGTAAATTCCCACGGCGGCGTCGACCAGGGCATCGATTCGCTGGTGCCGTTCGATTGTATTGGCAGGCTCGGGCCCGTGCTGATGGGTAGCATAGATGCGGATCCCGCCTTCGCGTCGCGCCACGCGAAGAAGACCGCGATAATGCATGGCGTCCAGCAAGAAGGTGGTCGCGTTCGATTTTCCGCCCCAGTAATTGGTCACCTTGCCATGAGCGAAACGTTCATTCACTTCGCGCGGGTGCACTGCGCCGCGTTCGCCCACGAAGTCCAGGAGGAGTTGTGCGTTCTTTCGCCGGGCGGCAGGCCAGGCCTCAAGACCATATACAGCAGTGCCGGGCTTCGCCCGAGGATGCATTAGAGCCTGCAGGGCCGGGGTGACGAAGCCATACGTAATAAAGAAGTCCTCCTCCACGCCGAGCTTGGCGTAATCGCGTTCCAGGTCGCCTGCGCGATAGCCTTTCACGCGATGGCGCAGGATCAGGTCCTGGGCGCGGGCAGGTGCCCGGATCGGGTCGGCTTGCACAAAGCCCAGTCTGTTAAGGGCCTGTTTGAGCGTGGTGGGCGGAAACAAACTGCGGGCCACCGCAAATCTCCGAAGTTCGTCAAGCGTGCTGTTCACGAGCGATCACACCAGCTTAGATGAATATCATGTGGCGCCAGTAGCGGGCTTTTTTCTTTGACACTCTCCCTGCATCGTGTTACCGTGCATCCAAACCCACCTTCAGGAGCATGCGTGCTTATTCCCATCGATGACGTGTCTTTTCAGCGAGACTTCCTAAATGGCCAGGGAAGTCTCGATATTGACGCAAACGGCTTTGATCCCGGCCAGCCGCTGCCAAACAACATTACCCAGCTTGCTGTGGTCAGCGCGGGCGCAAATCCGGCGGCGCTGGAGTTTGGGAGTCCCGCCGGGCTTGCCTGCGCAGTGAATTTTCAAGCCAAGGAAAAGAGTGGGATCGAACTCATCTGGCCTGGGCAGACCAACGACTTCACGAAACAGCGCAACATCGCGCAGGTTCCAGCGGGAAAGGTAGGCGCGCATCTCTTTTTCGACGCGTCCGCCAGCGGAAATGTCGCGGACACCATGCCAGTGGGGCCCGCCAGCTTTGAATTCGGGATTAAAGCGGGCGCGGGCGTCGGCTACGATCGCTATTTCGTTTACGACGATCACACGCTGGGCGGAACGCTGGTGAAGGATCTGGTGACCGGCCTGCGCCTGCCGCAAAACTGTGGCGCCATCGATCGGCTCCCGCTTCCCGGCGAAGTTCTCTGCTTCGATTACAACGGATTTCTCGATCTCTCCGCAGGATTGAGTTGGGGCTACCAACTCAGTGGAACGCACGATATCGACTTCAACAATCTGGACCTTGCCATCGACTATCAGCTTCGTCTCAAGGCGGCAGTGTCGGTTGGCTACAAGCTGGGTGGCGAGTTTTCCATGGAAGTCAGCCGGGGCCACGGGCTCGGTTGGGTTCACGTGGTGGTCCGAAAGCAGCGCACTTCAGAATTCGATTTCGCCGCCAGTTTTAATGCCGACGCCGACATACAACTCACCGGACTTCCCAGCTCGGCCGATGACTTCCTCAGCGCGCTATTGGGAACGGACGTTAAAACCGCGCTGAGCCTCTTCGACAAGATCAAGGACTACACCGATTCTTCAAAAATCGATCAGGAAGCCGGAAAGCTCCTTGCGGGCCGTCTGCAAAATCTCGCCCACAAGTGGATCGGCGAGGCGCTGGACCAGTCCACCATGGCGAAGTTTCTTAGCGTGGTCAACAAGGTAATTACCGACTATGAGAATGCCGATCAGGTTGTGGTCAACACCGTCACGCATTTGTATGAGGACTACCTCAGCCACGGCAAGGTGGACGTCCTCAAGGCGGCCGTCACGAAGATCGCAGCGCTCAAAGGCCGCGATGGCCTGGCCACGCTGAGCGATCCCGATGCATGGTCGGTTATCCACACGCTGATCGGCGGAGATATTTTCAAATTGCTCCAGGAAAACATCGTTTTTGCTCAAATCATGGGGCTTGCTCAGAAGACTCTGGATTTTATGAACGGGTCCTGGCAGCCTGGGCTGAAAGATCTCATCGATGAACTGAAGTCTGCGTTCCAGTTGAATAAGGTGTTCAGCGAAATCTCGCAGTTTTGCGCCAAAGAGAAACTGCCCAACCTGCCTGATGAAAAACTTCAGGGTGTGGTGGAGAAGCTCTTAAACAAAACTTGGGACGAAATTAAGACAAGCTCCGCGGCCGATTTCGCCAAACAGGTTGAGGGCGTTCTGGTGAAGATCGACAAATTCAAAGATACGTGGTATCTGTGCCTCAAGAAGGCCGCTAATCAGAGCTTCAGCCTGCAGCTCAACTACAGCTACACGCGAGCATCGGAAAATGACACCTTGATCGACGTGGATATCGACCTCTCCACAGCCGCAGGCGCGGCGTTATTTGACGACGCCGTACATGGGAAATTCAAGAGCGTTTTTGCCAATCCCAATTCTCCGTTGATTCAGGTCCACCAGGGCGTGTTGACCCACAGCCTCACTAAGACCACGCAATTGCAAATCGCCGTGTTCGGCTGGCAGGCGTCCAGTTTCACGCAAGTCGTGTCGAATACGGAGATTGCCATTCAGGCCGGGCCTTCGGGGCAGATTCAAGTGTTCACCACTCAGTCGTCCATTGATCAGCGCAAGTCGACCCAAACGAAGAAAGGCAGCGACAAGATCACTGAGACGGTGGAGACCAATTTCCTGCTCAAGTTTGTCGGCGAAACGTTCCTGCCCACCTCGTCCCCCGCGGCGCCCTATCTCGTTCGAGCCATCAACAATATGGCTGCCGAATACGATCTTTCCTACACAGATGATCAGACCACGGGCACTGAGCTGCAAAGCTACTTAGCGTTCGCCGAGGCCCTGGGCTTGATTCCCAGCGCTCAGGCCTTCACGCAGGCTCTCGTAGCGCAATTCCCGAACGGGCTGAACAAAGTCACCGCCAAATATGTAGTCGCTTTCGACAATGACGGCGTTCGCGACGCATTCACGGTCACCCCCGGACAAGCTAAGGCGCTGGCCCATAGGATTACGCAAGGGCTGATTCGCAGCGCGTTGATTCATCGCGGTCTGCTGGTCGGACCTGCCCTCATTGCGCTTGCCGCGATCGACCCGCAGATTCACCGGGTGTATGAACAACAAGGGTTCACGGCCGTCCGTGATGGTCACTGGGCGGTTAACGTTCCGGCTGACCTCGGCGGTGGCCGCACGAACATAAATCAAGCTCTGAACCCATTTATCAATACGCTGCTGGGGATGGAGTTCGCCTTCGCCCAGAGCTTCTCCGACCTGGACGATCTTGTCACCAAAGCCAAGCACGGCACCCCGATTCCAGTGGACACTCTGCAAAAAATGGTAACGAAATTTGTTGAGTCCGCCGCGGACATCTCCAGCTATGGCCGTATCAATAGCGTTTTTGCTGTCTTTGATGCCCTGGTCCGGGCAGGCAGCAATGGGAAAGGCTATCGCGAGTCGACCATGATCCTGGAAATCCAAGCCGGCACTCAGACGGTGACGAAATTTCTGTCCAGCGGCGCCCCGAAAGAATTGACAGCAGCCGCATTGGCCGCATGCGGGAACCCGTAGCCCGCTTTTTGCTCTCCAGGAGCTCGGCGAAAAACGCAGCAGCTCCGCTCCATTACTCTCGCGGCTCGATTTTTTTTCAATTCCCTCGTCAAGTAAACACCACAATCTGATACCCTGTTGATTTCGCCTCAAACAATGTCTGTTCAGATCTTCCTGCAAGGCAAGCTCCTTGGAATCGAGGAATTCCTCCTGGCCCCGGCCGAACACGACACCTCTTCGGTGTTCCTCGGCCGCTCCCACTGGACCAGCCTTTTGGCTGAAGTGCTGCCGCGTGCCCTGCTCAGCGAATTAGGCCTAGCGCGGATTCTGCTGGGTTCCAGTGGTGGCGGACAATTCCTGCTGGTCCTGCCCGAGGAAGTTCGCGACGCCGCCGAAACGTTCCTTACCCTTGCGGCCCAGGAAATCGGGGAAATGAGCGGCAGCCAGTTGAAACTCATCTGGAGTCTGACCGAAAACCTGGGCGATTGGAGCGACATTCGCAAGCGGCTCCAGGAGGGGCTCGACCGAAAGCGCGGAGCCCCGGCTTCGGTACTCGACGCGGCGACGTTCACTCAACCCGAAGGCGTGCCTGAGGGAACCGAAGAATATTTCGCCGGATATCTGGGCGAGAAACTGCGTGATGCCGAATCGGCCGGATGGTCGCCGGAACATCCCGGGCGCATTTTGATTGGGGAAGGGACGCAGGCGCCGCCGCGCTCGGACACGGAGGAGGAACCCCTCGCGGCGGCGTCCGTTGCGTCCCTTCGTTCTTCAAAAGCCAATACACCTGGAGCCTGGCGGCTTCGGGCGATTCCATTCCCTTTGCTCGCCATGCCGCGCCTACCGATGATATTCATCAGCCCGCGTCCGGCGAAGTTCTGGCGGGGCGGGCGGTGGGGCTTTCTACCTGGGGTGTGCTGCGCGGCGACGTCGACAATTTTGATATCCGGCTGCGGCGCGCGCAGAACATCGAAGAACATATCCAGCTCTCGGTGATGTTCAAGCAATTCTTTGCCGGGGAATTGGAGGTGCTCTGTTCGCTCCCCGAATTCTGGCGGAAAGTAACCGTGATCTACGCGGGTGGCGACGATTTTGCCGTGCTGGGCGCCTGGGATGCGCTGCTGGCCTTGGCTAGTGAAATGGAGCGCCTGTTTCACCGATTCGCCGAACAGAACCTGAAAGATTTCGCGGGACCGGAAGGCAAGACCATCAGCATGGCGCTGGCGCTGGCGCCCGCCGTCGATGCGTCGCTCGGGTCCGTGTTTGAAGAAGCGGGGCAGCGTCTGGAAGCAGCCAAATCGGCGGACAAGGATTGTATCTGGCTGCTGGGCCGCACTCTGGAATGGAAACAGCTCGCCGAAGCGTCCTCGCTCAAAGAGTCGCTGATGCGGATGATTTCCGATTTCGATTGCTCGCCGCAATATCTGAAAGACTTGTGCGGCATCTATCGTGAGAGTCAGGCTCGTGTTTCGCGCCGCCAGGCGCGACGCACCGGAGGCGAGCGGCCCTGGCGTTATCATCGCCGGATTACGCGCATCTTGAGCGCCTCGCGAGGCCTGTTTCAGAGCGGCGGTCCGAAGCGTAACGAATTTCAGAAAGCGCGCGCGGCACTTATCGCTGACCTGATCGGACGCAGCGCGGTGACGGTGAAGTTACGCCCCGCCGGCCGTGTGGCGCTAGAATGGGCGAGGCTGTCCGCCGAGGCCTAGAAGTTTGGCTTTGTAGAAATCCCAAAGGAATTTCCATGGAAGACGACGACGTTCAATCGCAAGCATTATCCAATGAGGGCGGCCCCGCCGCCGAACCCGAAGCGCCAGCGGAAGCGCCTAAGTCGGTAGCAGCGATGCTCGAAGCCGCGAAGCAGGAAGCGGCGCGGCAGGATGCTGCCCGGCTGGAAGCGGCCACCAAAGCCGCGTCCACACAGGAATCCAAGCCTGAAGTCGTAAAACCGAGACGGCCCGGCCCGAAGGCGGCAGGGGACGCCAGGGTGGCGGACCTGGCCAGGGACGCGGTGAGGGTCCTTCGCGTGGCCCAGGAGGTCCCGGTACAGGCCGAGGCGGGCAACGCAGCGAATCACGCGCCACCGGGAGGCGGGGAAAGACGCGAAGGCGGCCGACCCGGTGGGGAACATCGTGGACCTGGCGGACGGTGGCGAAACGGCGCGAGGGTGGAAGGCCCAGCGGCGCACGGCCGTTTGATGGAATGGGCGAGATCGAGCTGGAGAAGCTCGTCTCCGACAGCCTGTATCTCGATAATCAGGCGCATGCCGTAGTCGCCCGGATGCGCGATATGGACAGCGGCACCAAAAGCCAGCTCCGCCGGCTATATAACGCCGTGCGCCGAGCTGTGCGAGCGCCGGAAAGCGAACGGCAGCATCAGTTCGTCATGCTGCGCGCGCGCCTGGCTTACACCATCGCCCGGCATTCCCTTCGCAGCCTGGATGCGCTGGAGCGCCTGCTTCTTCAGGTGACGCGCCGCAACGACGCGCGGGGCTACGAACGATTCAAAGATCTCTTCGAGGCGATTGTCGCCTACAACGAATAGGACCATATGAGCGCCCACACCGCCAAAACACAACTGAAACTGATCGGCAAACTGATTCTCTCCGGCGACCTGCATTGCGAAACCGGTCTCCACATCGGAGCCGGCAAAGGCTCGCTTGAGATTGGAGGGGCGGACAACCCCGTGGTCAAGGATGCCTTCGGCATGCCGTATGTGCCCGGCAGTTCGCTGCGCGGGCGCCTGCGCTCCCTGCTGGAGCAGGCCCTGGGCCTCACTAGCCCCGCCGAACTGGTTTACCTTTCCAAGCGCCGCGGCCAGGAAGTGCGAATCCATCAAAGCGATCGGCCCGACGATGAGATCTGCCTTCTGTTCGGTCGCAGTCCCGGGCGTGTGGAGCGCGTCGAAGGCGAGCCGATTGAGTCGAAAGCGGCGAGCCCTGCTCGTCTGACCGTCTATGACTCGCCCCTGGATTCAGATAGCATCACCGTTCAGATGCGCGAAAACCTGGACGACGAAATCACTGAGGTCAAGAGCGAAAACTCGATCGACCGCATCACCTCGCAATCCAATCCCCGCACGCTGGAGCGCGTTCCGGCCGGCGCTCGATTCCGCGTCCGCATGGTGCTGGACGTTTTGTGCGAAGAAGACAAGGCTCTCGCCGCGCGCCTGCTGGAGGGGCTGCGACTGCTGGAAGACGACGCTTTGGGTGGAGGAGGCTCGCGCGGCAGTGGGCGCGTTCGGTTCTCAAACTTGAAGCTCAACTGGCGCAATCGGGATTTCTATTCGACCGGCGGCGCCGAGGCAGAATTGGCATCTGGCGATCTGGCTACGCTGCTCGCGCTTTCGAATGGTAGCGAGTTTTCAGAAAAGCTTTCGGGATGAAAGAGCCTGTAAATTTTCTTGCCTCTTAGAGAATTGAAATGACTCCCGCTCTACTTATCCGCCTGAGGCCCACAGGACCTTGGCGAATCGGCCCGGACTCCGGCGACCGCGACCGCGTGGATCGTATTTACCACAGCGACTCGCTCTACTCCGCGGTCTGCAGCGCCATGGCGCAACTGGGCGACCTGGACGACTGGCTGGCCGCGACAGCCCAGTCCTCTGAGCCAGCCGTGCGGTTCAGTTCGTGTTTTCCCTTCCACGGCGATACCCGGTACGTGGTCCCGCCGCGAAGTCTGTGGCCTCCTCCGGCGACGTCAAAAATCCGGTGGAAATCGGCGCGATTTATTCCGCTGAATCTGGTCCGGTCCATTTTGCAGGGGCAGCATATTTCCGAAGATGCCTGGTCAATCGACGTTCAGAGCGAGTGCCTGATCCCTTCTTCCGCGACACAAGGGCCGTTTCGAATTGCGGTTCGTTCTTCGGCCGCGGTCGATCGCGATGGTTCAGCGGTCTTGCCTCATTCGTCGGCTTGCCTGGAGTTCACTCCGAACAGCGGATTGTGGATGGTGGCCGCTTTCTCCGGTAAAGAGGCTCGCGACCGGTGGAGCGGTCCAGTCACTGCGGCGCTCCGCCTCTTGGCCGATTCTGGTTTCGCGGGCGAAAGATCGCGTGGCTGGGGACGTTCTGAAATGCCTGAGATCACTCCAGGCGATCTTCCCAGCTTGCTGCTCGGTTCGACCGAGGCACAGAACGCCTCTGGCTATTGGCTGCTTTCCTTGTTTCATCCCTCCTCGGACGATCAAGTGGACTGGACGCAAGGCAGCTATGCTCTGCACACCCGCAACGGTCGCGTGGAGAGCGAAGTGCGCCATGGCGACGCCAAGAAGTCCACACGCATGGTGGCCGAAGGCTCTGTCCTGATCGCAGCCAGTGCGTTGCGCGGCGAGGCGACCAATGTAGCCCCCGACGATTTCCCTCATCCCGTATATCGGTCCGGTTTCGCGCTTGCGTTGGCTTTACCGGTTGCTTCAGCTCGTGTTCCCGTAGTGCGCGCGGCCCAACCAGCACCGCCTCCTCCTGCGCAAATGGAATTGGCGCAACCGGAGTTCGTCTCACCAGACGATCAGGCGGAGGATCTGGCAGTCAGCACGCCGGACCAACCGGAAACCGAAGCCGAACCCGAGACGGAGGAAGCCGAGTGAAATATCGCATCACCTGTCTAACCCCGACCCTCATCGGCGACGGCCAGCGCCTGGCCCCCATCGACTATATGGTGTGGAAAGAGCACGTCAATGTTCTGGACCAGCGCCGCATCTTCCGGCTGCTGGCCAAAGGACCTCGCCTGGACGGTTACCTAAACCAACTTAAAACCGTGGATAAGCTGGACTTCGCGTCCTGGGGAGGGTTCGCGCAAAACTTCGCCGGCCGCCGCATCCCCTTTGAGCACGCCAGTTCGGTCCCAGCCTGGGAACGGGCTCACTCGGAAAACCTTTTCATTCCGACCTTTGCTGCCCTGTCGAAGGGTCCGTATATTCCCGCTACCGCCATCAAGGGAGCCCTTCGTTCCGGGGCGGTGTTTGAACGCTGGAATGACGCCACCTTTCAGCAACTCGCTGAGCGGATGGCTGACGACCGCCCCCCGCGAAATCCCGCCGCCAAAGCCGAGGATGCCGCGCTGGGAGGCTCTTCTTCCAACAAGATGCGGCGCTTTTCCGCTGGAGACTCCGCCGAAATCGCCTATTCCGCTATGAAGGTCTATCTGGTGCGCGTCGCCACGCTGGTTGCGCGCGGCGGTGGAAAAATCGAGCTGGGATGGAAGACCGTTCGGGGCTCCGCAGAACCGCGCAAAATCGAAGAAAGCACCCCTTCGTTCGTTGAAATGGCGATCCCCGGAACAAGTTTTGAGGGAGGCTGGTCGGAAAAGAATTCCGCCGACCGCAGCCGTTTGTTTAATGCTGCCAATAAGTTTGCGGCCAGCCAACTCGCATCCCACGGGCGGTACGCCGCGTCGACCGGCCTGTCCCACTTGCTGGCTACCGTCCAACAGTTGCAGAAGCGGTTGGAAGGGGCGGATTCGGGCAATTCTTGCCTCCTGTCACTCGGATGGGGAGGTGGGTTAGTCTCCAAGGCTGCAGCCGATCCCCAGGGCGAGGAGTTCCGGGCAGTTCTCAGAAACTACCCCTTCTACCAGAGAGCTTTACAAACAGGATTACCACTTCCCAAGACCCGCCGCATCGTCTTTGAGCAAGGTCAACCTGCCACCCTTCCAGGTTGGGTATTACTGGAAACCCATTAGTTCCATACTGGTAACGGTACCCGGGGTACTTTGGGAAGGGTCTTGCCCTCATGGCTTTGCGTGGTACTATCGATAAGAGAAGAGATGCCTGCCACGAAAACTCCATGTACGGGTCGTAAGGGGTTTTTCGTTGCTAACTGAGAGAGGGTATTAGCCCCGCATGTACAACGCATTCTTTGGTTTTTCGGAGAGTCCTTTTAACTTAAGCCCGGACCCCGCCTTTTTCTATCGAAGCGAGCAGCACGAAGAAGCTCTGGCGAATCTTGTTTATGGTGTCCAGGCGCGCAAAGGATTCATTGTCCTGACCGGTGAGGTGGGCACGGGTAAGACCACCATGCTCGAGTGCTTGCGGGACTTCCTTGAAGCCCACTACATCGAGTTTGCGTTTCTATTCAACTCCCGGTTGAACGTCGAACAGTTTTTTGAAATGATCGCGTACGACTTGAACCTGCGCTGTGAGCGCACGTCCAAGACGGAAGTTCTGTTTGCGCTGAATGAGTTGCTGGTGGAGCAGACCCAAGAGGGCCGCACCACTGTCTTAATCGTGGATGAGGCGCACAACCTGGATTGGGAAGTTCTGGAAGAGATCCGTCTGCTGGGTAACCTGGAAAATCGCGGCGGAAAGCTCCTCCAGATTATCCTGGCTGGGCAGCCGGAGCTCGACCGCAAGCTGGACGCTCCCAATCTTCGCCAATTGAAGCAACGCGTTCTGCTGCGCTGCAATTTGCAGCCGTTCACGCTGCGCGACGCGGTGGAGTACATCGACTCACGCCTGGAAAAATCGGGCATGCCAGGTCAGACTCTTTTCTCCGATGAGCTGATGGCCGAAGTTCATGTGCGCAGCCAAGGGATTCCTCGCCTGATCAACGCGCTCTGTGATAACCTGCTGCTGACAGCCTTCGCGCAGGAGACGAGGAACTGCACGATGGAAATGTTGGATGAGGTCTGCCAGGATTTGCGTCTGGACTGGCCAGGAAGCCGCCGTCCCCGCACCAGGGTGGCCGAAGAAGCCTTCGAGCGCAGCCGGTTCTCTGTCTAATTTCCGGGTTTAGTTCCCTGTAATCGCGTTCTCGAAATTCATCGGCGGATTGTAGAATAAAAATCGCCCGCAATTTTCGCAGAACATTAACTGGTCCCCGCGCCGCAACTCCTGAAAATACTGCGGCCGCAACTGGATCTGGCAGGCGGTGCACCGTCCCGCCTCGACTTCGGCAATCACGATTGTCGACTTACGCCGAATCTTTTCATACGCCGCAACGGTCGGTTTGGAGAGCTTGGCAAGGGCTTCCTTACGCTCCTCGCGATGCTTGGTGAGCTGGTTTTGATCCACCGCCGTGCGTTCGCGAGCCTGGGTTTTTTCGGCCTCCACGTGCTGTTTTTCTTCTTTTAGCGCGCCCTCGGCCTTCTTCACGTTCGCGTCCAGAGGTTCGGCTTCCGACATTAACTCCAGAATCCGGTCCTCCGCCTTGCGAATTTCCTTCGCCGCAAAGTCGATTTCGTTCTGAAAGGCCCTGTACTGTTCGTTATTCTTGGCCCCCAGCATCTGATCTTTCAGTTTGGAGATCTTCTGCTCGTGGGTCTGGATCTCCAGGTCCTTGGTTTTTCGCTCTTTCTGATTGGCAGCCAGCGCGGCCTTGTCGGCCTCCAGCTTCTTAAGATGCGATTCTAGCGTCTTCTCTATCACCGCGATGTGTTTGGGAAGCGCGGCCACTTCTTTTTCGAGCGCAGTTATTTTTTGATCAAGCGACTGAACCTGGATGACCAGATTCGTATCAGGATGCATGTTGTATTTTCCAGTGCCATCGCCAAATGCCATCGGCAGTGTCATCGATGGCGTCGAAGTTTCTTGATTTTAGCACGTGGGCCGCGTCATGCTGATAAGAGCTATGGAAGCCCAAACTCTTTCTGCCGTCCGACTGCCCGAAGTCCCGCTCACGCTGGAGGGCGCGAGCCTGCTGCACCAGATGTTGCGCGTCCGCTGGGCCGCCTGGCGAGCCCTGCCCGCAACCGAGCGCGACGCGATCCTCAAGGAAGCCTCCGCAGCGGTTGCGGAACTGGAAAAGCAGGGCAGCGCGGCCTATTCGCTGCTGGGCCACAAAGGCGATCTGATGCTGGTGCATTTCCGCACCGGTTTCGAAGCGCTGGGAACGGTGGAGTCCGCGCTTTGTAGGCTTCGCCTATGGGACTATCTGGAGCAAGTGCATTCCTATCTGTCCGTGGTGGAGCTCGGCCTGTACGAATCGTCGCTCAAGACCTACCACGCGTTGTCGGAAAAAGGCCTCACGCCGCACACTCCCGAATGGGATGCCGGAATCGAGGAGACCCTCAACCGTCAGCGCACAGCCATGCATGCCCGCTTGTTTCCGGAAATTCCCCCTACCAAGTGGCTCTGCTTCTACCCCATGGATCGCAAACGCGGCGAGGACAAGAACTGGTATCGCCTGCCCATCGCTGAGCGCCAGCGCCAGATGGCCGAGCACGGCGCAATCGGCCGCCGGTACGCGGGCCAGGTGAAGCAGGTTATCTCAGGCTCCATCGGGTTTGATGATTGGGAATGGGGCGTCGACCTGTTCGTCGACGATCCATTGGTATTCAAACGCCTGATCTATGAAATGCGCTTCGACGAAGTGAGCGCGGTGTACGCGCTGTTCGGGACTTTCTTCGTAGGGCAGCGGTTGAGTCAGGCTGCGTTCGAAGCGTTGCTGCACGTTTAGAATTGGCAGGGCGGGAACGTCGGGAACCTCCCCACATCCGCACAAGTGGCGCAGGTTCCCGACCTGCGAGAAATAGCCGATCTCAGTAATCCGGCCAGCAAGGCGCGAGTTCCGAGTCCCCATCCAACGTGAACACGGGCACCACCACTGGCGCTCCTGTGGTCTGCTGGAACTTCGGATCCATAATCTTCGCAATCTGGTCGCGCAAATCTTCCAGATGCAGCTTTGTATTGCGATCTGTCGTCTTCCCCATTGCTGCTGTCAAATCGCTAGTCAGGGAACGCAGTTCGCCGCGCATCAGAGGACGCTCATCATCGTTGATGCGAGCCGCTGGGCCGTTGAGCCGAGTCGAAATCAACTCCAGGTATCCGCGCTGTAAATTCCGGCGATACGCATCCACCTTAGGATCGGCCGAATAGATTTCCTGAAACACCCCCTTGCGAACGTCGGCCAGGAACTCCGTTGCCCGATATGTTGCAGCTCCATCGATGGCCTCCTGTTCCACCAGACGCCCGATTCGGGCCGGAGTTAGAAGACCGCTCAGCACACGCAATTGGCTCGCTCTCATCCGGTCCAGCGCTCCGTTCGGTTCCATGCGCCGCAGGATCTCAGGCTTCAGGAACATTGTAGGAGTCGCGAAGGCATTCTCGTTCAGAAACTTCACCGCAGCTTCCTGGCGAGCCTTAGGTACGGGAGTGAATCGCACGCCGTCCTGGCCGCCATGTTTTTCCTGCGAATCCAACCCGCCCACGATCTGTGCGACGTGCCCCAACTCGCGCTCCCACTGCCCCAGCGCACGGCCGTAGACATCGGTCAGATCTCCCCAATCTTCGCCCTCGTGCGTCGTCGCCGCGAGCAGATTGTTCATCACTCGATTCAGATTCTTCAGGCCGAGCCCTGTGGAGTAGATCGCATCGGCGTCGCCGACCGCTTCCGTGTTCTCACCAGGGTCCGCACCGCGGGAGTTCGCCGTGGAAAAGCGCAACCACGGAGTTTTATCCTGCTCATGCGCCCATTCATCCAGCGTCTTCTTCTCTTCGTCAGGGGTCTTGGCCGAGGAAATTGGTTTGTAACCCCACGAGGTAGCCCAAACATCGTATGGCCCGAGCTTCGGCATCAGATCCTTGGGATCTACCTTGTCTTCAGGCTGCGCGACATAGTCGAACCGGGCGTAATCCATGACACTGGGAGAGAGCCCCATGGTCTTCAGCCACTGTGGATCGCGCAACTTCTCGGCCGGGTACAACGAGCTGGCCTTCATATTGTGTTCAAACCCCAGCGTATGGCCGACCTCATGAGTCAGCACCATGCCCAGCAGATCCCCCATTAAATCGTCGGGCAATGGAAGCTTCTGCGCACGCGCGTCCATAGGCGATATCTGCACGAAATACCAGTCGCTGATCAACTGCATCACGTTGTGAAAGAACTGTATGTCCGCGTTCAGAATTTCGCCTGTCCGCGGGTCCGAAATATGCGGGCCGCTCGCATTCTCAATGGTGGATGGCAGCCAGCGAACCACCGAATGACGCATATCTTCCGGGCTCCAGGTTGGATCTTCCTCAGGCGTCGGAGCCTCCTTGGCGATAATCGCGTTCTTGAATCCGGCTGCTTCAAACGCAGGTTGCCAGGCCTCAATCGCGCGTTTCAAATAGGGGATCCATTTCTTGGGAGTAGCCGGGTCAAGATAGTACACGATGGGCTTTACAGGCTCGGACACTGCTGCGGTAGGGTCTTTCTTTTCTAGGCGCCAGCGAGCTATGTACTGGCGGCGCTCGGCACGATGCTCGGGACGGCTGTAGTCTGTGGTCGAGGTCGTGAAGTACCCGACCCGTTCGTCGAAAAGGCGCGGCATCATGGGCTGCTCGGGCAGTTTCACCATGCTGAAGTGCATCACTACGGTGCCCGAGCCGGGCCGCATTCCGTTGCCGCCCGGAGGACGCTGCCCTGCCGGTTGCGGATCGGTCGGAGTGGTAAAGGTGTGAGTTGCCTCCACCTCCACGTTTTCGGGAAATGGCGTGATCTTATCGATAAAGCTGCGAGAGGCGTCCATTCCTCTGGCGCGAAGCCGCGCTCGCGCACTCAACTCCGGGACGTCGGTAGAGAACAGCCTGGTGACGTCGATCACCGGGGCGTTGTCCTTGCCCACGGCCTCAATATTGAACGCCATGATGATGGATGGATTTTCCGAAGCTGCCACCGCGGCCGCGATGGGATCTTTCGAGTCGGCCGTAAGTTCATAGGTGACTTCTCGCAACAGCACGCGGTTCTCGCGGCGCTCCCAGCGCACCACATGTTCCCCCGCGAATTGCCCGCCATTGCCGGCCCCGATGGTGGTTCGCGCGATCTGACTGACCATTAGAAAATCCTTGCCCAATTCCGACGCGGGAATTTCGTAGTAATAGCGGCTCTTGATCTGGTGCACCTTGAACACCCCCGATGAGGTTTTCGCGTCTTTGGTAATCACGCGATCGTAAGGCCGAGGCTCCGCATCGGCGCCGCCTCGCCCCGCTGGGTTGCCGGGGGAGGCAGGAGCCGCGGCAGGCGGAGTTTCAGGGGCCGGGGCGGGAACTTCTGGATCCTGAGCCGACAGAAACAGCGCGCTGGCGAGCACAAGGCTTAAATTGACGACGATTTTCATAGTCACCTCACTTATAGACGGAGCTGGGGAGATTATGCCCCGTATCTTAACTCAAATAAGGTATCGCCGCGTAATAATAAGTCCATGTCCAACCTGGAAGGGCAGGTGATTCTGGTCACCGGAGCCGCCAAACGCATCGGCCGGGCCATCGCTCTTCGATTGGCGCGCGAGGGAGCCCGCGTGGCGATTCACTACAACGGATCGGCAGAGGAGGCACGGGCCACCGCCCAGGAGTGCGGCAATGCGCCTTTGTTCCAAGCCAACCTGGAGCGGGTCACTGAGATCGAGCGCCTGTTTCAGGAGGTCGGCGACCATTTCGGCCGCATTCACGGCTTGGTGAACAACGCAGCTCGCTTCACCCGCATCGATCCGCTCAAAGTAACCGAAGCGGATTGGGATTTCATTCACTCCGTAAACCTTAAGGCAACGTTTTTCTGCTGCCAACAGGCTGCCCGGCGAATGCTGCAGTCCGATGGAGGCAGGATCGTGAACATCAGCTCCCTGGGCGGTCTAAGGCCCTGGGCCGATCACACGCATTACTGCGCTTCCAAAGCCGGAGTAATCATGATGACCAAGGCACTGGCCAAAGCTTTCGCCCCCACGATCACCGTGAATTCGGTAGCGCCTGGCGTGATTCCGTTCGGCCCTCATGACGATCGCATCAGGAATCTGATCGCAGTGACGCCGGCGGGACGCGCTGGGACCGGAGAGGAGATCGCCGACGCGGTAGTGTTCTTTCTCACAGCGTCTAATTTCGTTACGGGTCAGATCATGGCGGCGGATGGTGGACTCAGTCAGAGATAACGGTATTTTGGTATTCTCGGATTGCGGCAAAGGCTTCTTATGGACCAACTAATCAGTTTGTTGTTTGGCGCGCTCGCTCTCTTCGCAGGCATGTTCTGGCTCTGGATGCTGGCGGAATGCGCCGACCAAGGAATCGAATGCAGGTAACACGAAAATCGTCTGGATCTTGATTATCCTGTTCGCCAGTGTATTCGGTGCTTTGCTTTATTGGTTCCTAAGGCGGCCTCAGCGCAACGCGGAGTTGTTCCAAAGACATATCCAGCGGTTGCGATCAGGCTCCCTTTAGGCCGCTTACGGCTGTCCCGCATCCAACTGCCCCGGCGTACACCCAAATGTCCTTTTGAACGCGGCAATGAACGCGCTTACGCTCACGTAGCCCGAATCCAGCGCCGCATCGGTAACCGACTTTCCTTCCGCCAGCAGCCGGACCGAATCCAGCATCCGCACCTTCTGCCGCCACATCCCGAAACTGAGGCCGGTCTCGTCGCGATATAGCCGCTCCAGCGTCCGCCGCCCGGCGCCCGATTGTCTCGACAACTCATCCAACGTTTCCGCTCCCGATGGCGATGACAGCACATACTGCGCGATCGCCTTTGCCCGGGGATCGGCCGGCACCGGCACCATCAACGGAGTCACCGGCGCCGTGTGGATCTCATCCAGCAAGACCGCCATCAACCTGCTATGCGCGGTGTCGCGGGAGTCTAGCGCTGCCATCTCGATTACGCGAAGAATAAGCTCCTTCAATAGCGACGTCACCGAAATCACACGGCATTCAGGCGCGACCTCCACCGAGGGAGGAAAGTACAGCGACCGCATTTCCACCGTGCCCCACATCCGAATCGAATGCCGGAACCCTGCCGGAATCAGCACGGCTTTACCAGGTGGAATCATCCAGCAAGATTGTTCCGCGCTTACCGTCATCGCTCCTGAGGACGCATAGAGCAACTGGTGCCAAGGATGCGTGTGCGTCTGAATGACGTAGCCTTTGCTATAGCTGGCGGCCAGCGAGCGGGCTACCAGGAACGGCTCCTGTTCCACGCTGAGCACGACTTGGCGGGCTTGAAGCATTTATTGTCAATCTAGCGCAAGATTCTCAGCCTCGCTTCCGCCTATACTGGCCGCATGGCAAACAACGTTCTGTTTTTTGCGATCCACTGCGACGATGTGCAACGTGCGCGCCGCTTCTACGAGCAGGTTTTCAACTGGCGCTGTGAGCCCTGGGGGCCTCCGGGCTTCTACCTGATTCGCACCGGAGACGACCAGGATCCCGGCATCATGGGCTCCCTGCAAGGCCGACAGCAACCACTTACAGGCACCGGCATGAAAGGCTTCGAATGCACCATCTCTGTTGACGACATCGACAAGACGATTCGCACCATAGAAGCTAACGGCGGAAAAATCGTCATGCCTAAATCCACCATTCCTACCGTGGGTACTTTGGTATATTTCCATGATACGGAAGGCAACCACGTGGGAGCGATGCAGTATGAGCCGGGGGCCATGGCACTTCGTTAACCTCGGCGTGTGCGAGACTCATGCGAGGGATGCGCCTGAGCTCCTTAGTCAAGAAGACCGCAATCCTCTGCCACCGCTGGATGGGTGTCACGTTCTGTCTGCTGTTCGCCTGGTGGTTTCTATCGGGCATCTTCATGATGTATTGGGATTACCCCGACGTCTCACGCGCCGATCGGCTGGACCGGGCGCAGGCATTAGACGGATCGAAGATTAAGCTGTCGGCCTGGGATGCGTGGGCGAAGATCGGCGAGAAGGGCCTGCCCGGCGGAGTGTCGCTGGCGATGTTCGATGGCCGGCCTATCTACCGTTTCGCTTCGGGTAGCGTGGTCTATGCCGATAACGGTGAAAAGCAAGAAGACTATCCCGAGCCGATGCTGCTGCGCCTGGCCTCCGCCTGGACCTCGCAGCCCGCGGCGTCCGCGAAGAGAGAAGACATTGAGCGGCCCGACCAATGGACCATCGGCGTCCGCGAAATCCTGCCTCTGATCAAGTATTCTTTTCCCGACGGCCAGCAGGTCTACATCTCCGCCGCGACCGGCGAAATCCTTCAATACACCACCACGGCTTCGCGCATCCAGGCGTATCTTGGGCCCATTCCGCACTGGCTCTACTTCACCCCTCTGCGCGTACACACCGAGCTGTGGTCGAACCTCATCATCTATGCATCGCTCATCGGGACCCTGATGGCTCTGCTCGGCCTGACGGTCGGCGTCTGGATATACTCGCCTTCGAAGCGCGTGCCCTACGCCGGGCCGAAGCGCCTGCACATGATTCTGGGATTGTTTTTCGGAATCGTCACCTGCACGTGGGCCTTCAGCGGGATGCTATCCATGGACCCGCCTTTTCTGAACAGCGACCCTGTGGGCGCGTCGCTAGGTTCAGGCGGAAGCCCGTCCGCCCGCATTCAGGCCGCACTCCACCCCGGCCCGTTTCACCTGGCCGACTACGTTTCCAAAACACCGCAGCAGGCCCTGGCTCAGCTTGGCGAAAGAGGCGTAAAGGAACTGGAGTTCACGTCCTTCGATGGCCGTCCAGTCTACCTGGCGACGCTCAGTTCGAAGGAGATCTTCGTCGTTCCGGTCGAGGGCGAAATTCTCAAAGAGTTCAGTCGCGACCGCATTTTTGAAATTGTCGCCCGCGCCGCCCATGCCAGCCGCAGTCTTAGAAGGAGCACGAGATGACCAGCTACGATGCCTATTACCTGGATCGTCATCATCGCCGCCCGCTCCCGGTTCTATTCATAAAGCTGAACGATGCCGAGCATTCCCAGCTCTATATCGACCCGCGCACCGGCCGCACGCTTGAGCAGCATTCCGATATCGACTCCTTCACCAACCGCTGGCTCTATCACGCACTGCACTCCTGGGATTATCCGTGGCTCTACAATCACCGCCCGGCCTGGGACATCGTGGTACTGACTTTGATGCTGGGAGGGCTGACTCTGTGCGGTACATCGGTAATCATTGGCTGGCAGCTATTGCGCCGGAAGCTCCGCTAAGAGATCGTTGTAATGGAGCGGGGCTTACCTCGTTCAGTTCACCTCCGCGAACGCCGAAAGATTCAGAGCCACGTTACCACTCGATCCCCCATCCGCGTTCAACTGTGAAATCGATGCGTGAATCAGGTTTGCGCCCGTGCTGTTGATCGCCGGGAAGGTCCCGGGCGAAGACATGGACCAGTTGACGAACGTGTCGCCGATGCTGGTGAAATTGGCAATGGTGCCCTGCGCGCTCTGGCGCCGCTACATGCCGCGTCGCTCTGCACCTGGGAAGCGAGCACGATTCCTCCCAGTCCGAGGTTGCTGAATGTGTTCCCGCTGCTCACCACCTCCGCCATGTTCGACTGGCAGTTGGCTTGAACATAAACCGCCGCGTAATCGCCTAGATAGGGATTCGGAATATTCCAAATGACGTTATTCGCGAGGACGATGGAAGGCATCACCAGCGCGCAGTAAGAGTAGACCGCGATCGCTAGCCTGGACCCTTCAATTCTGTTGTTGCGAATCGTCCAAGACGTGTAGTCCTGGGTCGTCGGGCAAGACGCTGAGCGAAAGCCGCCCTGTAACAGCTTGATTGCGGAGTTGCCGTGATCGTGAATCAGGTTGTTTTGGATCAACACGCCTCGAACGGCCAGCGTGTAGATCGCATGATCGTTATGGATGGCGCCGCCCGGGAGGCTGTCGCCTAAGAGCGTCGAGTTCTCAACGGTGAGGAATAGCGCATTGGCAGCGTTTATCGGCTGGCTGACGGCATTGGCCTGTGTGCCCACCGAAATCCTGCAACGGTTCACGGTCACCGAGGCAAGCAGGTCCCTGTCGCTCGACCCATTAATATCCAACCCGAAGTTGAATCCGCTGGAATTGAAGCGCACAAACGTGAACGTGTCGCCGAGCATCGGAATGGCCGTCGAATTTCCGGCGAACACGCCAACCATGCCGTAATCCACAGTGAGGGGAGTCGTGTTCACAGCCATATCCTGCATCCAAAGCGAATGGTTCGCCACAATTCCGTGCATCAGCGTGTACTGGTGCGTTTGGAAAATGACGCTTTGTGCGGGACCGTCTCCCGATAGGAACATCGCGCAGCTGGTCTTAAGCGGCGAGCTGATGTTATACACGCCTGCCGGAAAATAGAGGCGCGGCGTCAGGGGAGTCACGGTCCCGCCTGAAGTGTAGGCCCCGTTTCCGACGCTCGCCTCACCGTCCTGACCAAGAAGAGCGATGCTGGTCGAACTAATCACCGTCGCTAGCCAGTCGCCGTTTGCATTGGTATTCCCGGCCACTCCCGCAATCGTAATCGCGGAGCCGTTCAAGAAGTCATGCGGCGTCGCTGTTGTCACCACGATAGGCGAGACTCCGGTTCCAGTACTGTTCGAGATGACGAAGCTTGCGCTGCACGAGGTATCGAAGGCGTTCTGAATAGCTGCGGTGTCGTCTGTGGCTCCATCGCCTTTGGCACCGAAATCACGAACCGAATTATCGTGGATTTGTTTAACGGGCGCTGGTGCTGCAAATGCCGTTGTGATGAGAACCGAGAGAGCTAAGTATTTCATTTTGTGCGCCTTCCGCCTTGGGTTCGTGGAGACGCGAAAATACCCCGCCCATCACGTGGGGTCGTTTGGATTTAGCTAGGAAAGGGAGTTTGCTGGACTACAGGTTTCTCTTGTCTCTGGAACGATAGTAGGGACACACGCCGGCCCCAACAATGGAACCAGCGTACGATTCGACTGGGTCAATGGTCCCGCAGGTACCAGCGTTACTGAGGCACAGAAATTGTCAGCATCGTCTTATTCCCACTGGCTGAACCCTGAGAAACCTCCAGGGCCACATCCCCCGCGTGAACGCCACCAGGCACGACGAAGTTGATTTGATACAACCCCACCGCTTGCGGCGTCAAACCGGCGTAGATGACGTTTGCCGGTTGCCCGTCGACCATTACTGTCGCAGGAGTGCTTGCGCTGGCCAGAGGACCGCTTGGGGCCGGATCGCCTGTCGCCACGGGCACACTCGTCGCACCCATTCCCGCGAGATAAATCACCAGAGCCTCGCCCGGTTTAGCGGGCGAGGCGGCGGACACTAGAGAATAGTCGGCGTGCTGCGCGATCACATGGCCATCGGGAAACGACGCGACTCCGGGAGCGACGGGAACAAACTGCAGGGGTTGCGGAGTTGTGTAGCCGCCGTTAGCGATTACCAGCAATTGATATTCATGGCCAGGCAGCAACTCGAACGGCAGCTCCGCGTTGACCTGAGTCGGACTTACATAATAGAGCGGAACCGCGCTGCCACCGATCAGCACCGTGGTGCCGTTGATGGTCAGAGGGGGAAGCGAGGCGGGCGTGGCAGGCGATGCCGCAAGTCCACTGCCGAAGATTTGCACGATGGTCCCTGGCGCGAGCAATCCGCTGGGCTTCGGGTTCAGCAAATGCAGCACCGCGCCTTGGCTGACGATGGGAACCGCGTTGGGTGAAACGCCGCCGCTTACCGTCAGCGAAACCGGCGGGAACGCCGATGCGCTGGCCGCCAGCGTTACTGCAACCGGACTCGCCGCGCTGGATGGAGCCCATGTGGTGGAATAAGCTCCTGCCGTGGGATCCGATAAATCGAGCGTAAGGGGCGGGTCGCCGTTGGAAAAACTCGTGATGACTTGACCGGTCGAAATGGCCGTGCCGCAGTCGTCCGTCAATTGCGCGCTGATCAGCTTGGGCCACGCCGCCGCCGTTGTGAAATTGCCTGTCAGGCCGGTCTGGCTCAGAACCAAACGGGAAGGCGCACAGGCGCCCGACGCTTCGAGCCTCTCCTCGCCAGCGGGATTCGCCACCGGACCCTTACCGGGAACCACCAGCGTTACGCCGACCGTTCGCACCTGAGCACTCGCCGGAGCCAGTGCCACAAATCCGCGATAGGTTCCCGGCGCAAGCCCCGTCGCATTGGTACTGACCACAACCTGTGCGGGACTGGTTGCTGAGATCGTCTTTTGGGACGCCTGCGCGCTGAGCCAATTGCCTCCCGACTGCGTGGTCACGGCGACCTGCAAATTAAGTAGAGGTCCCGAATCCGTGTAGGCCTGAACGGTCTGGCTCGCTCCGTCCGGCAGAAATACCAGACCGGATGGGAAGGCATTCAGGTCGGGTGTCACACCTGTGGCCCGGACATTCAGCACCACAAGAAATTCTTGAGGCGAGTTCACTGCGTCCGATGACGTGATCCGAATGCGGGCGTAGTAAGCCCCGAGAGCTAGTCCCGTGGAACTCACCGTGAACGGGACACCGGCCGGTTGGTTCAGACTTGCGACTCCACTGGTACTCCCAAGCGTTAAAAACGGCGCGGAGCCTACGATGCTCGCAGTAAAGTGCAGCGGTGTTGCATCCGGTGCCAGCACTGTGAAACTTTGCGTCGCTGGACCGGCAATCGCAGTGCCTACCTGCGCCTCTAGAGTAGTGCCCAGCGAACTGAGTATCAGTCGTCCCGCCGCTCCCGCCTGAACTGTAATGTATGTTGTCGCGACGACAGTACCTGAAATAACTTCGACCCTGCCGCGATAAAACCCAGCTGCCAGACCATGCGTGTCCGCCGAAAGATTCAGGACCACCGGGCTATTCTGAGCGACCGATCCCTGCTGCGGCGACACTGTCAGAAAGGGCAGGTCCACCGTATTGGTCTGGAAAGGCGATGCCGTGGCAGAGGTGCTTGTAAGCCGGATCGCTGAAGTAAGCGGCGTGGAGGCTGCAGCGGGCGCGAATAATTGCAGGCTGGATGGCGATACGGAAATCGACGCGGGCGCAGCCACCACCGTCAGCGAAACGGGCACGGATTTGGGGCTCGCATTGGGTGAGGTGACTGTGATGGTCGCCTGATAGAGTCCCGGCACCAGTCCTGTCTGGTCAACAAACACGCTGATGCTTCCCGGCGTTGGACCGCTGCTGGAGCCGAGACGAAGCCACGATGTCGCGTCGGTGCTGGCACTGAACTGAACCGAATTGGATCCCGTCGCGTTCACACCGAAGCTCTGCAGCGGAGGAGGTGCGCCTCCCGTCTGCGCCGAAAATGCGAGACTACCCGCCGATAGAATCAGATCCACGGGCGCGGGCGATTGGATGCTGACCACGAATGATCCCGTCGCCACATTGGAAGCGGAATCGCGAACCGTGACGTTCACCGTGACCGAACCCGCCGCGCCGGGAACACCGCTGATGACTCCGTCCGGCGTGAATCCGAGCCCTGCGGGAAGGACGCTGCTGGTCGACCATTGATAAGGCTGCGTCCCGCCGATCGCTCCAAAAAGCTGGAAGTAAGGAACGCCCACGATTCCCGCCGCTACCGGCGATGATGTTGTTATTCCGAACTTCGGCACCACGCTCAGGCTGAATCCCTTGGACGCGGTGGCCCCCTTCGAATCCGTCACCTGGCCTGTGAACCCTAGCTTGGTTGGAGTGCTCGCCGTGCCGTTCACGTTGCCCGAAGAAGACAACGTCAACCCCAACCCCACGCTGGTTTCCGACCATAAATAAGGAGGGGTGCCGCCGCTGGCGGTCAACGATGTGTTGTAAGTGAGTCCCGCGCCCGCATCGGGCAGGGCGGCAGGGCTCGTGATGGTCAACTGGTTCGCGCTGGAGGCGACTGGAATTGTGAACCCGCTCGATTGCACGTTTCCGTCGGCATCCGTTACGGTCGCCTGGAATGCGATCGCGCCAGCCGATCCTGCAACCGGGGTTCCGCTGACCACCCCCGCCGCGCTTAGCGCCAATCCTGATCCCAACCCGGTCGCAGTCCAACTATAAGGAGGAGTGCCTCCCGACGCCGTGAGCTGAGACGAATAAGCCTTGCCTTCCATCCCGCCCGCGAGCCCCGAAGATGTTGTGATCGCCAAAGGCGGTGGCGCGACCGTTAGCGATGTGCCGGAGCTTCCCGAATTGCCTGTGGCATCCGTCGCCGTAACGGTGAAGCTATAGGAACTGGTGCTCGCCGCACGAGCCCTTTGAGGCACCGCCACCGGCAGATTCGCGCCCGCGGGCGGCGTCCCTTGAAGAATGCCGTCGGACTGCAGCGTCAGCCACGACGGCAAACCGGACCCGGTCCACGTGATGGGTGGAACTCCGCCTGCCGTAAGAATGCTGCTGAAGTGCAGGCCGACCGCGACGCCGGAAATCTGCGAGACATTCAGAGTAAGTGGCGGCCTGTTGACGGTGAGAGTAAGCCCTACGGTCGTAGAATTTCCAATCGCGTCCCTCGCCGATACGCTGAAGCTGTAGCTGCCCAGAGGATTGGCGGGAATGGTTCCATTCAAAGGTCCTGAGGCAGAGAGCGTCAGGAAAGTGGGCAGGCCGTTGGACGACCACGTGTATGGCGCGACTCCTCCAATGGCCGCGAGCACGATGCCGTAAGCCACGCCCGGCACGCCAGGAGGCAGCGAGGTCGTCGTGATGGTCAAATGCGGTAGCGGAGTCACCGCGATCGTGATCGATCTAGACGCCGTCGCACCAACGGAATCCTTCGCGAATACTGTAAAGCCGTAAGCGGGAGCCGCTCCGTTAGGAAACGTTCCGCTCAAAACGCCACTGCTGGAAATACTCAGGAAGGAAGGCAGGCCGGTAGCCGACCAAGTATAAGGCGGCACTCCACCAGTCGCGCCGAAAGAAAATGTGTATGCCTGCCCTGCCAATGCTCCCGGAAGAGTGGTTGTGGTGATCAGCGGCGGCGGTTGTGCGGCGACCACAGCAAAAGTTTTGGGTGCGCTGAACCTCGGCACCGGCGATGTAAGGTTTGGGCCGCCTGCGGAATCCAAAGGCGCAAAGCCCGCCGACACCTGGGCTGATAGCCAGATGAGAGACGAATTGGGCGGATAGACTGGCGTCACCGGGATGGTGACCGACTCAAACGAGAGCGGGTCGGTGCTGAGTACTTCGTAGACCGCATACGCGTTCCCCGCGGCGTCCACACTCATGGGCGTGAGCGAGAACGCGGTACCGTTCGGCGCGAATGGTCCCACCCCGTTTGTATCGGCGGTGATCAATCGCAGAACGCCGATGGAAGGATTCGAAGTGGTCCCCGAGTGCACCGCCGCGGGCACCACCAACTGGACTCCTGCCGGCACTCCGGCGACTTTTACAATCAGCCTGGTGCCCGAATCCGCCAAGCCCGCCCGTGACAAATCTCCCTGGCCCACCAGAAATGGAAATGCCGAGTTGTGAAACCCGGTCTCAGAGTTATAAATCGTCCCGGGAACATTCTGATTCACCACCGGCGGCGACGCATCATTGCCGGCAAACGCGGCCGTGCTTCGCGTTCGAAAGCCGCTAGTGATGCCTTCCTGAAAAACCACGTTGAATTGCGAGATCCGGTTGGGTGTCGCTGCGCCTCCCGTCACCAACACATTCGCGCCGCTGGCAATAAATCCGGCCACCTGTGTAGGATTCGTAATCGTCACTTGCTGCGATGAGGTTGCTGTGATACTCGCCGAAACCGATGTGGGCATGGACAGCGAAGCGCCGGGAGGCACGCCCCGGCTGTCGATCCGCAAGTTGGTGAACCGCACGATCCTGGTTCCCGCGCCGGGAGGATCAAACGGTATATTGAACTGCAGGCTGCTGCCGGTGACTGCGCTGGATTGGAAAATATTTGGCCGCCCCGCCGATCCGTCATAATCGCCTTGGCCGAGCCCTGTGGCCAGGATCGAGCACGGCTGCACGGGGTCCGCGCACACCAGTTGCGTCATAGTGGGTTCATCCACCAGGGCGAGAGCTTCGCCGCGGATCGGAGGCGTTGTCCCGCTGAGAATCCTGCCGCCGACGGTATTGCCGGGCGTGAAGGTCAGACCGAACTGCACGATCGGCAGCGGCATACCCTCCGGTGTAGGAACTCCGCCGGTGCAGGAAAGAATGACGTCTCCACCGGGCTCGGTCCCGCCCTCCTGCCGCAGCACCTGCGCTATGGCCGCGTTGGCCACGCATGTTACCGGCGGAAACACCAGACTCATGGTGTTGGAAGCAGTGTCGTTGCCGGTATTGAATTCACCGCCTCCTGATATCGTCGCCGAATTGGTGATGGACGGCGGCGCATTGGCGGCGATGTTCACTGTCAGGACAATAGGCGGATAGGTTGCTCCCGCACCCAGAATGTCGCTGCGCATACAACTCACGGTTGCGAGCCCACACGTCCACCCCGTTCCGTTGATCGACGTGGCGGTTACGCCCGCGGAGGGCGGTGTATCGATCACCAGGACCGAAGCCCCAGTCGGCCCGTTGCCCGAATTGGTAACGAAAATCGAATATGTGTCGCCTACGTCCCCCGCCCGGAAAACACCTGACGGGGCCATGGCGATGGTCAGATCCGATTGCAGAATGGTCGTGGGATCGGTCACCGTGTCGTTAGTGGTGTTCACCTCGCCACCTCCCGATACGGCGACGCTGTTGACCACCATTTGCGGAGCATTCGTATTCACGATCACGACAAGCGTGATCGGCGGATAACTCGCGCCCCCGGCCACAGTATCGTTGCTGGTGCAACTGACGGTAGCAAGAACGCAGGTCCACCCGGTACCCGACATAGTTCCCGCTGCCATCGACGGTGGAAGCGTATCGGTAGCCGTGACGGACGCGAACGTTGGTCCGACGCCAGAATTGGTCACGGTGATGGTGTAGGTCGCCGCAAGCTGTCCGGCGTTGAAGTTTCCCACATGACTTTTCGTAACGGTTAAATCTGGCAGCGGCGTGCCCACTATAAATCCACCCACCGTTCGCATCGGTGTGCAGTTGTAGCATTCCTGATTGCCAAAGGGGTCGGCCACCAGATCTCTGCCGCCCCCGGTATCGTCCAGGGGCATGTTAAACGGTCCGATACGAAGCTGGCGGAACCCGTTAGGGGCTGGGTTGATGGTTGGGTCTAATGGACCCTGAAAGATTAGCGTGCTGCCTGAGAGCGAAAAGCTGCTGTTCATCGGCGTATAGGTAAACTGCGGAAAGTTTACCGTGTCGCCACCGACGGTGGAAATGCTCCAGGTACGCATCGCGCCCGTATCGGAGTCGTACACGAACGTGCCAGTGAGCGAGCCTTCATCGGAAAAGCCCGTCATAGTAACGTCCCAACTCACATCTCCCGCGCGAAGGGAAGCCGGCACAACCGCCAGCATCAGAGTTCCAAGAAACAGACCGGAACCAAAAAAACGGTAGATTAACATTTTAGCTACAAAGTAAAGCGGAGAAAATTCAGATTAACGCAAAAGGTGCCTCGACTGGAGGCGCGGCCGCCGTTTATAAAGAATGCAACCAGGAGGTTGCATTTAAAAAGCCGCCGCGCTATTATGCAACCAGGAGGTTGCATCATTCAATGAGCGATCGGATTGAAAAACGAATCGAAGTGAAAGCGCCCGTATCCCGCGTCTGGCGCGCGATCACGGACCACCACGAATTCGGCGAATGGTTCCGCGTCCGGCTGGACGGGCCATTCGTCGCGGGCCACGAGTCCAGCGGCAACATCACCCATCCCGGCTATGAGCACGTTAGGTGGCACGCTGTGGTCAAAGAAATCGTGCCGGAGCGACTGTTTTCTTTCACCTGGCACCCCTACGGCATCGACAAGAATGTCGACTACTTCAAGGAAACGCCGACTCTGGTGGAATTCAAGCTGGAGAAAACACCCACCGGAACCCTGCTCATACTCACCGAAACCGGTTTCGATAAAATCCCCGCCGAACGCCGCCTGGAAGCATTCCGCAAAAATGAGGGAGGCTGGGAGCAACAGATGCACAACATCGAAAAACATGTCGCCACGACGCCGTAGCAACGTCGCCGCCACCCGCCGAGCCTCCATTGTCTTTGCGGCGCTGGGCGACGAAACGCGCCTGTCTTTAGTCGTGAGGCTATCAAGTGGCGAGCCTTACTCGATTTCCCAGCTTACGGAAGGGTCCCGGCTCTCCCGGCAGGCGATGACCAAGCATCTCCGCGTGTTGGAACGGGCGGGCATCGTGCACGGCGCCCGCGCCGGCCGCGAAAGCCGTTTTGCTTTCGATCCCGGCTCTCTGGAGCCGGTCAAGAAGTACATCGATCTGGTCTCCGAGCAGTGGGACGAGTCGCTCTCGCGGCTCAAGTCATTTGTCGAAGACTGATGGTATGGTTTACTCAGCCATCCCGGCGCCGATACGCGATTTCAACCCACGGTCCGGACACCGACCAGGGGTTTCTCAGCCGCGCGTTCCGGTAGGGACGGTACGCCGCATCCAATTCCCTGCGGACCTTAGCGGAAACCTCGGGGAACGGCATTGTCACCAAGGTGCTGTCTAACCCCGCTACGGCTTCGAAGCCGTGGCGGGCGACCATCGAATTCAGCACTTGTGGCGAATAACCATTCAAATACGGGAAGCCGAGCAGGTTGTTGTAGGCCAGCGCCCGAAACGCCGCATGCTTGAACGGTCTGACCCGGATTTCATAGAAGTTAAAGTTCGGAATGCGAAGAATCAACAGTCCATGATGCTTCAGCAGCGCGTGGGCAGCCCTTAAAGTATCTGCCGGGTGTTCCAACTGCTCGAAGCAATTCCAGATGCAGACCGCGTCGGCCGAGTGGCTCGGCAACCGCGCATCTTCCATCGGCTCCCTCATCACCCGCAATCCGTGATGTTCGCTGAACAGCGATGTATGCGCGCCGATGTCGATTCCTGTCGGACGCCAGTCCCACTCCTCGGCTGCCTGCAGGAACGCCCCCAGATGGCTCCCCAATTCCACGACCTCGGCACGGAAGGGCAAAAGGCCGCGGTAACGATCCCGCTTTTCGCGGAACGCTTCCAGATATCGGGGGTACAAGTGTTCCAGCAAATCGGTGTCATAGAAGTCGGATTCGTACGATCCCTCCCGCGATTCGTCCCTCACAGCCAGTCCACAAATCTGACACGTCAGCAGGCGCCCCGGACCTCCATGCATGAACGTGGTGAGATCCATCAGCTCCGGCAACCTGGGTTTATGATCCAGGCGATGATGTACGAATTGGGATCTAACCTCGATCTCTTCGCGGACTTCAGGAACGGGCCGCCGCGGAAGGAAAACGCGCGACGCGCAATTGGGACACCTGACCATCCTGCCCAATTGCCAGCACTTGAAATACCAGCTTAGGCGCCCCTTAGTTGGTGCGTTCGCTGCGATTCCTCGCCCAGCCATTTGGGATTCGTCACGGTCGAATCGAAAATGGTGGTGGTTTTGAAGAGCTCAAATTCGCCCTCGGCGGCGACCTTGGCGGACTTGGCCCTAAGCCGCGCGACCTCGCGAGCTGTCAGCGGTTGGAACGTCGCGGCTGCCTCAAAGGCCTGATCCAGAATCTTCATGCTGTCGATGCCGGTAATCACCACCGAGGTCGGCAGATTCAACGCGTAGTGCAGACACTCCAACGGCTTCACCGCCTTACTCTTCAGAATGACGCCGTCACCCATGCTCTTCATGCCCAACACGCCTATTCCTTTGGATACCAGCTTGGGCAACACGGCCTTTTCGAAACTGCGGAAATGAGTGTCCAGCAGGTTCAGAGGCATCTGCACAGTATCGAAAAGAAAGTCATGTTGAGTGGCCTTCTTCAGCATGTACAAATGAATTTGAGGATGCTTATGGCCGGTAAAACCGATGAAGCGGATCTTGCCCGCCTTGCGCGCCGCGAGAAAAGCTTCCATTGCGCCGCCCTCGGCGAAGATGCGATCGGCGTCGTCGAAGCGTATGATCTCGTGATGCTGTAACAGGTCGATATAATCGACCCCGAGGCGCTTCAGCGACTCGTCAATCTGGCGCGCCGCTTCCTTGCGTGACCGGCCGTCGACCTTGGTCATCACGAAGGCCTTATCGCGGTAACCGCCCTTTAGCGCAGCGCCGACCCGCTTTTCGCTCTCGCCTTTGTTGTAGTCCCAGGAGTTGTCCAGGAAATTAAGGCCGCGGTCCAGAGCTGCGCGTATGATTCGCACTGCCTCGCGGGCGGACACGGCGGGCAGACCGATGTGAGAGCCGCCCAGACCAATCGCGGAGACCTTTTCTCCCGTTCGCCCGAGCTTGCGGTAGGGCATTTCCCCGCGTTTAATCTGTGTGGTCGTCCCCACGCTCTTTTAGAGTCCGCGGGCGCTTCCCCGTTTCAGGAGCCCTCAGTTTTTGCTGAAGCTCTTCCAGCGTTAATCCAGTAACACTATGTTGGGCTCTTGAGTCTAATTATCCATGCGACATTTTGAAGGGCTTGGGCATACTCCCTGGAGGCATTCCTAATCTGCTCAGTAACCTCGGTATAGGGCAGCCCGTTGGGATCGGACGGAACCCACCTGAAGGCGAGGGACGCTCGCTTGCGTTGTTCTATCGCCTCTGTGAGCTGCTCTTGCAGCATCCGGCGGACTCTGTCCTTTTCAGGATCCATCGGGTTCTACCCATGATCTTAATACACTCTCCGAGGATCTATCATGGTAGGGAAGTGTGATGACCGAATACGATGATGTGGTCGCGGAACTGCAGTCGGTTTGGGAACAGAATCTTGTGGAGTTCCTGCAGGCCGATCTCGAACTAGGCGTAGCCATGCTGCACACGGCAAAGGGAAGCGCCAATCCATCTATCCGCCGCAAGCTTCTGGCGAACGTGAGAACGGTAGTCGAGACTGTGGCTCGTTTTGAGACGCGGATTTCCAACGACGCCACTCTAGGAATCATCCGCGACCAGGCCAATCAACTCGAACGCGCCCTGGTTCTTGTGGACGGCCGTACCATCCAGTAACCAGACTTCCTATCGGAGCCGCCCCCGAGGTCGATACGATACTTCGGGCATGGTGACTCCCAGTCCAACCCAGATTTGCGTCGGAAGACAGCCCATCTACGACTCGGCCAGGAATATTGTGGCCTATGAGATCCTGTACCGCTGCAATGCCTCCAGCGCGGAATTCGAAGATGGCGATGCGGCCACGGCTCGCGTACTGGTGAACATTCTTACCGAAATCGGCCTGGACCAGATTTCCGGCTCCAAGCCTCTGTTCATCAACTGCACCCGCTATTTCCTGGATCACGAGCCTCTTCTTCCGCCCGAGCGATGCACTCTGGAGATTCTTGAAACCGTAGCGGTAGACCAGGAAATGGTAGCCGCCGTGGCGCGCCAACGCCATCTGGGATACAAAATCGCTCTTGACGATTTTGAATTTCACAAAGAATGGGACCCCCTATTGAAGCTTGCCGACTATGTGAAGGTTGACGTCCGCCAGCACGCCGGGGAACAGCTGCGAGACGCCATCGAGCGGCTGCGGGATTTTCCCGGCACTCTGGTGGCGGAGAAAATCGAAACACAACAGGAGCTGGATTACTGCCGCACCTTAGGCTTCACGCTTTTTCAGGGCTACTACCTTCGAAGACCGGAAACCTTGGTAGCCAGGGCCGCTCCCAACAATCTGATCGCCCTGGTGAGCCTGTCGCAGCAACTGATGGATCACAACTCTGACGCGAGCGGAATTGCCCAAGTCCATCCAGGGCGACGTCAACCTGACCTATCGCCTTCTTCGCCTGGCGAACTCGGCAATGACCGGGAGCCGCAAGCCCATCGACTCAGTTCGCCAGGCCGTCTGTATCGCCGGAACCAATCTATTGGCTCGCTGGGTCGCCCTCCTGGGCTTGCTTCGAATCGAAAACAGCCCCAGCGACTATGTCGAGATTGCCCTGCACAGAGCCCGCACCTGCGAACTGGTCTCCCGCGCCGAAAAGATCGGCGAGCCCGATCAGGCCTACATCCTGGGTTTGCTCTCTCTGCTCGACGGAATGCTGGATTCGCCCTGGGAAGCCCTTATCCCTTCACTTCCTTTGAATGCAGACATCGCGGCCGCGCTCCTCACCCGCGAGGGCCCCTTGGGGCGTCTCCTGTCGACAGTCGAATCCTATGAAGCCTTCTCTAGCGGCTCTGATCCGGTTTGGGAGACGTCCGGCTTCGCTTCGCTCCCCGGCGCGTTCTGGGAAGGGTCGGCCTATGCGCACCGCATGATCCGGTCGCTGCAGGTTTAGTTTCTTAGTCTTGAGATAATTGGCTCCCTCCCAGCACTATCCCCTAAGTGATTTCCGATCTCTTAGGCTTATTCGACCGGTGTGTGCTGACCATTCTGGGCCCGCTGACCGTCGCCATCCTATTGAGCGGCTTGGACGATCTCTTTATTAACGTCGTCTGGGCCTATCATTGGATTCATTCCCGATTCCGTCCCGCCGCGAGGATGTTTCCGCCCGGCAAACGGCAGTTGGAGTCGGCCCCCCGCCGAAAAATCGCGATTCTGGTGCCGTTGTGGCACGAACACGCCGTCATCGCGGACATGCTGCAACACAACATCGCGGCCATCCGGTACCCCGATTATCACGTCTTCTGCGGCTGCTACCCCAACGACGAGCGGACCCAGGAGGCCGTCCAGTCCGTGGCTTCCCGCTTCCCGAACGTCCACATGGCGCTGTGTCCTCATGAGGGGCCAACCTCCAAGGGCGATTGCCTGAACTGGATTTATCAGCACATCCTTCTTTTTGAAGACGAACACACCGAGCGCTTCGACCTGATTCTGACCCACGACGCCGAGGATATGATCCACCCCGAAGAACTCCGCTGGATCAATTTCTATTCCGGCCGCTATGACTTTATCCAGACTCCCGTGCTGCCCATGGCCACCCCTCTACACCATTTGATGCACGGAATCTATTGCGACGAATTCGCCGAGAATCACTCCATCGACATGTCCCTTCGGGCTCAGACCGGCGGGTTTGTTCCCGGCGCGGGCGTCGGGACAGGATACCGCAGAGAAGCTCTGGATCGGCTGGCCTGCGCCGCTTCCAACCGCATCTTCGAGCCGGAATCTCTCACCGAAGACTACGAGAATGGCCTGCGGCTCTTCCGCTTGGGATGCACGCAGCTCTTTGTGCCCATTGCTTCCAGTGGAGAGAGCCCCCGCGATTGGGTTGCGACGCGCGAATTCTTTCCGCGCCAATGGAACTCCGCGCTGCGGCAGAGGACACGCTGGGTCACGGGAATCGCACTGCAGGGCTGGAGCCGCTTCGGCTGGAGGGGAAGACCGGGCGAGTTGTACTGGCTCTGGCGCGACCGCAAGGGCTTGCTGGGAAATTCGCTCAGTGTGCTGGCCAACGTGGTCTTTTTGTATGGCCTCGCCACCCGCCTCTGGACCCGCATCTCGGTGCCCATGGCTCGCCTGACTGCCTTTACGCTCGCGCTTCTGATCGTGCGTACGCTGGTGCGGATGGCTTGCAGCGCGCGCGCCTACGGCTTCTGGTTCGCGCTCGGCGTCCCGGTTCGAACAGTCTATGGGAATCTGTTGAACTCCGCTGCCAGCTGTCAGGCGGTAATGAAATACGTCGCGTCACGGCTCAAGCGCGAGCCTCTGCAGTGGATGAAGACCGAACATGCCTATCCATCCCGCGCCGCGTTGTTGAGCCACAAGCGAAAGCTCGGAGAAATCCTGACCGGTTCGGCCTACGTGAGCAACGCAGTTTTGAAAGAGGCCCTGGCGACATGCCCCGCGAACAGGCGTCTGGGAGAACATCTTGTGATGACCGGGAAACTGACCGCGGCTCGTCTATACGAGGCGTTGAGCCTGCAGCAAGGTTTGCCGTTGGCCTCGATAGAACCGCACAAAGTCCCCAGCCGCGTAGCTCAGGCTCTTCCGAAAGAAATCGCGCGCGAGCTGAAGGTGGTCCCGTTTCAAATAACAGAAGGCGCATTGTTCCTGGCCGGCCCTGAGTTGCCCACCGCGCGCATGAACTCCACGCTGAGAAGCTTCACATCGCTGGAACTGCGCTTCCATCTGGTGACCCCGCAGCAGTTTGAGAATTTGTCGCAAGCGTTGTTGTAACCGCGGGCAGTCCCCTAAACTGTTAGAAGTGTCAGATTCCCTCGCCGTATCCGCCCTGATCGCCCGCATGCATGCCCACGCCCCTTTTTCGAACTTTCTGGTGGGTGCCGCGCTGGAAGACGAAACGGGCCGCGTTCACACCGGTTGTAATGTCGAGAACGCTACCTATGGACTCACCTTGTGTGCCGAGCGTGTGGCCGTCTTCAAAGCGATCTCCGAAGGCGCGCGCAAGTTCCAGCGCATCGCCATTGCCACCGATAGCGATAACCTCACTCCCCCCTGCGGCGCGTGCCGGCAGATTCTCTGGGAATTCTGCGGCGATATCGAAGTGATCCTGGTTAACCCACGAGGGAAAATCGAAACCCTGCAGATGAAAGATCTATTTCCGAGGCCCTTCGATGCGTCATTTATTTAAGCTGTCCATGTTTTATCCGCGCAAAACGGAGCGCGGCGCGAGGGGAACTCTTATACAGACGATAGTCCGCGCCGCGCCCTTTGCGCTTCTGTTCAGCGGGCTGGCCTGTGCCCAGTCCCAAGTCGACTGGATCTGGTCGGCCCGATACGTCGTCACCATGGACGCTCAGCGCCGCGTGATCGAAAATGGCGCCGTCGCCATTTCCGGCGACCACATTGTGGACGTAGGCACGCGAGCGGACATCGACAAAGCCTACCGGGCCAAGCAGCGTCTGGACCGCCCCAATGCGATCCTGACCCCCGGCCTGATCAACACCCATACCCACGCCGCCATGTCTCTCTTTCGCGGCGTCGCCGACGACATGAATCTGCAGGATTGGCTGAACAAAGTCATCTTCCCGGCCGAAGCCAGAAACGTCAGCAAGGAATTCGTCGAATGGGGCACTCGCCTGGCATGCCTGGAGATGGCCCTTTCGGGGACGACCACCTACACCGACATGTATTATTTCGAGGACACAGTCGCGGCCACGACCAAAGAAGCCGGCCTCCGCGGCATGTTGGGCGAGACCATCATCGGCTTTCCAACGGCCGACTATAAAACTCCGCAGCTCGCTTTAGCAGGCACCGAAAAGTTTTTGACCGCCTACGCGAATGATCCCCTCATCATTCCCGCCGTCGCCCCGCATGCCATCTACACCAATACAGACGATACGCTAATTGCCTCTCGCAAGCTTGCGAACAAATATCAGAAGCCGTTGGTGATCCATCTGGCCGAAACGAAAACGGAAAAAGACGAATCGCTCCAAAAACGGCACAAAACCCCCACTGCGGCGCTGGACGCATTGGGCGTGCTGACCGGCTGGACCGTCGCCGCGCACGGCGTGTGGCTGGACGATGCCGATCTAGCGATTCTGAAAGCTCGCGGAACCGGACTGGCGCACAACCCCTCCAGCAACATGAAGCTCGCAAGCGGCGTCGCGCCGGTGGTGAAGATTTTAAAGCTCGGCATTCCTATGGGCCTGGGCACCGATGGCGTCGCGGGCTCCAACAACGAGGCCAACATGATGGAGGAAATCGACCTCGCCTCGAAGCTCCAGAAGGTTTCCACGATGGACCCTCAGGCTCTACCCGCCGACCAAGCCTTCGCCATGGCGACCATCATTGGCGCACGCGCGCTGCGGATGGACAAGCTGATTGGCTCGATTGAAAAAGGCAAGCGAGCCGACATCATCACCTTGCGCGCCGACCAGCCCCACGCTGTCCCCATGTATAACGTCTATTCCGAATTAGCCTACGCACTGCAGGGTTCCGACGTCACCGACGTGATGGTAAACGGAAAAGAAATCGTCCATGATCGCCAGATGCTGACGCTGAATGCGGCGCAGGTGCTGGCGAAGGCAGCGGAGTATCAGGTGAAGGTAGCGAATTCGTTGAAGCACTAGCCATACCCTCCGCCCCCCGGCGTCTCCACTCTCAGCAAATCCCCCGCCACGACCTCGAATCGCGACTTTCCCGGAATCGCAATCTCCCGGCCCTTGCGCACAAGAGTGTTCCGTCCCGGCTTTCCATCCGCTCCGCCCGACAGCCCCCAAGGTCCTGTTTTGCGCCGATCCGACAGCAGAGTCACCTCGGCCCCGGTTAGAAACCGGAACTCGCGCACAATCCCATCTCCTCCGCGATGCTTCCCTACGCCACCTGAATTTTTGCGCACACGATAGCTCTCAATGCGCAATGGATACTGGTGCTCAAACGCTTCGATGGGTGTGTTCCAGCTGTTGGTCATGTGCGTGTGTGTCGCGCTGAGCCCCGCCGCTTTCGACGACGCGCCCATGCCGCCCGCGATGGTTTCGTAATACGCGAACGCCCGGCCGCGCGAGCCATCCCAGCCACCGAAACTCAAATTGTTCATCGTGCCGCTGGACGCTGACGGAATCCGACCTGGAATCACCTGCGCCAGGGCGCCTAACAACACATCGGTAATGCGTTGCGAGGTCTCGACGTTGCCCGCCGCCATCGCCGCCGGAGCATTCGCATTTACGACCGTGCCCGCGGGAGCGATCACGCGAACGGGTCTGAGAATCCCCGCAGTGAACGGAATCTCCTCTTCTACCAGGCAGCGAAACACGTACATCACTGCGGCTACCGTCACTGCGTAATTCGCATTTACAGGACCTTCCGCCTGCGGATTGGATCTGCTGAAATCCACCTCGACCGTATCGCCACCGCCCTTTTCACCAATTGTGAGGTCTACTCGTATCCATACCGGCTCCGGCCGGATTCCATCGTCATCCAGACAATCCTCAAAGCTCACGCGCCTGCGTGGAAGCGCGCGAATGGCGGCCCGCATCATGCGCTCGCTATAGTCCTGAAGCGACAGCATATTCATCGACACTTTCCTCAGCCCATACCTGGCTACTAGTTCGCGTAGCCGCAGCTCTCCGCGATTCAAAGACGCGAGTTGCGCCATCAAATCGCCTTCCCGCTCCACCGGGGTGCGTACATTGGCCAGCAGCAGGCCCAGGATCTCTTGATCGATCTTTCCGCCGCGCTGAATCCGCACAGGCGGAATGCGAATCCCCTCCTGGTAAATCTCGCGAGCCATCGGCATCGACCCCGGGCTCATTCCCCCGACATCGGCATGATGGGCGCGATTCGCCAAGTAGAACGCCGGACGCTTTGAGCCCTCGAGAAACACGCCCGCCACCGCCGTAATATCGGGCAGATGTGTGCCGCCCCGGAAAGGATCGTTCACCAGCGCGACATCGCCCGCGTTCAGGTCCAACGACTCCATCACCGCCCGCACCGAAAGCGGCATCGCGCCCAGGTGCACAGGCATGTGGTCGCCCATCGCGACCGTCTCCCCGCGCGCATCATAAACAGCACAGGAGTAATCGCGGCGCTCTTTGATGTTGGCCGAATATGAGCTTCGCTTCAGCACTACGCCCATTTCTTCCGCGATGGAAACCAGCAGATGGCGAAACAACTCCAATTCGATGGAATCGGCGCTCACTCTTCGGTCCCCTTACAATCGCCTACGTGAATATCAAAGCTGGCGGTAGGGCTCCAGCCCGATGAGGTCCTCTGCTCCACACGAAATGTCTTCGATGGTGCATCGGTGCGCAATCGCCAGGTAGGGTTTTCCTTTGGCCGCGCGGTGGAGAGCTTCAGAGGTTTGTTGCTCACCTCCTTGGTCTCCCACGATTCGCCCCCGCTCTGCGACTCATAGCGGTCGTAGCGCTGGATGTTGCCTTGCGACCGGTCCAGGATCAATTCGCCTGTTTTAGCGTCGTCAAACCAAAACTGTTGGATCGATCCAAAGCGCGACTCCTCAAATAACGGACGGGGCCGCCATGTTTTGCCGCCATCGGAGGTCAACAGAAGAAATGGGTCTTTAGGGAGAGGTTGTATGGTCACTCCGCTCACCCAGCCGTGCTGCAGATCGGCAAACTGAATCAGTTCAAACGCCGACCATCGATCCCGCTTCACGGGCTCGGTCCAGGTCTTGCCTCCGTCCTCGCTCACCAGCAGCAGCCCATACATGGTCGCCGATACGGTGTGCAGATTCCCAGTCACAAACAACCGTCCGGATAGGGCGTCGACGGCAACCAGTTCTGCATAAACAGGGCAGGGTTCTTCGCTGGTGCAGGTGAACCCGAAGGCATCCATGTCGGCAGCGGTGCAGGTGTAGGGGATGCGAATAGACTCCGCGGTCAGAAGCGACGTCAGAGCAAGAAGAATCGCAAGGGTCCGCACAGCGTTCATTGTATCGAGTCCCCGTTAGACTGAGATCAGTGCTTCGCAACTGGTTCCCCAAACCTCGTTGGAAAACCTACGCAGCCCAAAGCGGCTACGTGTACCAATATGTCTTCCATGGCCTCCGCGGCGACGACACCTATATTTTCCGCGCCGTTAGCGGGCCCGCAATCGAGCTCACCCTGGAAGTCGTCATCGACGCCAAAACGCTTGAGCCTTGGGTGCTGCAGAACCGTCCGCTCACCGAAGTAGAATGCTACGGCGTCGCTAAAATGGCGCTTCAACGAGCCCTCGACGAAGATGCCGCACCCAACTCAACAATCAGGCCCACCAGTTCCGAGGTCGAAGCCATCTGCCGCGAGCTAGATCTCTAAGTAACAGCCCGCAAAACGAGACGCTTCGGCATTGTTACTTGCTGAACTGAGGGTGCCGCCGCACCCTTTGCGGGCTAGTTAGAATAAAGGCAGGTGAACGCGCCGCACATCCCGACGCCTCTCGACCAGCTCGGCTCCAGGCCTTTCTCGTTCTACCCGTCCATCGTCGGCGTGGAACATAACCAGTGGCGTCTCCGCCGCGTCACGTGGACCGAAGTTCACGTCGTCAACACTAAAAGCGACCTGGAGATGTGGGTGCCCCGCCACATGGTCGGCGAGGTTTCCCTTATCGAAGAACCGGTCCGCATTGTCGGCTTGGTAAAGGAGCTGGAATACAAGGCCGGCGCGCTCATTCCGCATCGACGCCGTGTTCTGGAAATGCCGCACGCGGTCGGTGATTCGCCTCGCTTCAGGTTCCGTCCAATTCCGGCTCAGCAAACTCCTCGCGTGGTCGGCATTCGTGTGGAAGAAGGCGCGAAAGCTCGCCGAAAGCGCCGCATTCTGGGTTGGATCGCGACCTGCCTGCTGGCCTGCATCGCCGCGGCGATTGCTCTGGCGACCCTCGGCGGACATCGCAAAGGCGTGCGCACGGTGGACACCTTCGGCCATCGCCTGCGCCACTAGAACTGTCATTGTCAAAACGAATCGCTATCCTGGCAGGAGCCTTTAATCCTCTCACCCGCGCGCACTTGGCTTTAGCTCACGCCGCTTCCGGCGTGGTGGATGAAGTTGTCTGGGTTGTACCTCGCGTCTTTCCCCACAAGCAGTTCGAAGGCGCCGGGTTGGAGCAACGCCTGGCAATGCTCCAGAAAACGCCCTATCGCGTCGAGACAACGGACGGCGGCCTGTTCATCGAGATCACTCGTGAAATGCGAGCCAGAGAACGGGAATCGGAAATCTACTTCGTGTGCGGACGGGATGCGGCAGAACGTATTCTGAACTGGGATTATGGCGAACCGGGATTCGCAGAGCGCATGCTGCAAGAATTCGGGTTGTTGGTAGCCGCGCGGCAGGGCGAGTTCACTGCGCCCGAACCATTCGCGCAACGCGTAATTCCACTTCGTCTAAATGGCAACTTCGACGACGTCTCTTCCACCGAAGTTCGCCGCCGTATCGCGGCAGGTGAGCCGTGGGAAGATCTTGTGCCTGAGGAAATTGTGGATCTGGTCCGCAAAGTCTATGCAGATCAACGCCGCTAAGCCGCTGCAACCGCCCGCTCCCCCTTGGCGACATCAACCCTGGTTAGCATCGCCAGCCCCGCTACAAAAAATATCACCAGCGAAAGAATCGCCAACCGATAGCTCTTGGTAAACTGCAGCGCCAGTCCGAAGATGATCGGACACATCCAACTGGTGCCCTTGTCGCTGATTTCGTAAATGCCGAAATATTCCGCCTCGCGGCCCTTGGGCACCAGTTGCGCGAAGATGGACCGGCTCAACGCCTGGCTTCCGCCCATCACCAGCGATGCGATCCCCACCAGCACGAAGAACTCCGTCGCGGTTTTCACCGACAGGTAGATGTAGAACAGCACTCCCGTCCACACCACCAGGCTGAACATCACCGCGCGATGCGCCGTGATGGCTCGTGCCAGCCAGTTAAAACCGATCGCGCCGAAGAACCCCACAAACTGCGCCATTAGAATGGCCATTGTCAGTTGCGATACCGGCATCTTCAATTCGTCGCTGCCGAATTGCGTGGCCAGAGCCAGCACGGCCTGAATCGCATCGTTATAAAGAAGGTAAGCAATCAGAAACGCGAATGCTTCGCGATAGGTCCTCAATTCCCGAAAAGTCCCGCGCAGTTGACGGAATGCCGTTCCCGTTGCGGAAGCGTCCGGCGGTAAATCCCGCGCGGCTCCCCGATTTCGCAGCGCCATCACGACGGGAATAGTAAACAGCGCCCACCAAACTCCCGCCGAACACAAACTGATGCGCACTGCCATCTTTTCCGAAACACCAATCGCATCAGCCTTCAGATAAAGCAGCAGATTCAATGCCAGCAGGAGCCCGCCGCCGAGATAGCCGATTCCCCAGCCCTTAGAAGAGACATCGTCGCGCTCGTCGGGCCCCGCGATCTCCGGCAGAAACGAGTTGTAGATCACAATGGAGGCGCCAAAGCTCACGTTGGACAAAATGAATAGCACACCACCAAACAGATAATGCCCGTTGTCCAGAAAAAACATGAGCATCGTCGCAGCGGCGCCGAAATACGCGGTGATCGCCAGGGCTTCCCGTTTGCGGCGGCCATAATCGGCAATCGCGCCCACCACCGGCAGAACCAGGACTTGCAGACCCACTGACAAGCTCACCATGTAGCTCCAGAAACTGCGAGCGTCCACCGTGATACCCAGCGGGTACACGTTCCCGGACGGGTCCGCCGCAGCCTTGGCCATGGAAGTTAGGTATGGCCCAAGAAACAGAGCGACCACGGTCGTAGCGAATGCGGAGTTGGCCCAGTCGTACATGTACCAACCGCGGCGTTCTGCAGAGGACGACCGGGCGATGCCGGTCAACGCGTCTGCTCCAGGCGTTCCAGCAACTGAATCATCCTAATCGCAACGTCGCGCCGGCCGCCGAAACGGAATTCATTATAGGAACGCGTCAGTTCCCGCACCAGTTCCGAAATCGCGGGCTCCGGCAAGGCCTCTGCGAATTCCTGCGGCGTCACATGGGACGGTTTGCGTATCCCTCGTTTGGAAAGCTGGGCGAGCATCTGTTCATAGAGCAGAGTCGCGTCAGTGGGTTGGCCTTGTCCGCGTTTCGCCCGCCGCACTCCCACGCGGGCCTTCCACCATCGCGCCATCGCGTCGCCAAACCAGATCCACACGGCTGTAGTAAGTGCCACGATCGCCCCGAAGATGGCGAGCAACTCCAGGTAGAATCCTTGCAGCGAGCCCAGCCCCAGGCTCCGGAACCAATCGCCCAAATCGTCGAATCGGGGCAACTGAAAATTGCGGCTCGATTCGCTCATGCGCGAGGCCAGCACCACTTGACGCTCCAGGTTGTAGCCCATCACCCAGTCCTGCCAGAACTGGTCCATCGTATCGAGCAGCAGTGAAACGCGAGAGAGTAGTCCGCCGCCAACGGCGGTAGGATCGGAAGGCGTGGGATCGAACGTCGTCCAGCCCTGGCCGGGAATCCATGCCTCCACCCAGCTATGAGCATCGGAAGCGCGGATCACTTGCCAGCCAGTCATAGGATTGTAAACACCATTCAAAAATCCGGTGGCCACCCGCGAGGGAATTCCGATGGTGCGCAACATCACGGCCATACTGGAAGCAAAATATTCGCAGTGGCCTTTGCGGCGGACAAAGAGAAAGTAGGCTAGTGGGTCGGAGACGGGTTCGTCCAGCAGTTGCAAAGTGTACCCATAGCGCGTCTTCAGCCCGTTCTCAATTGCCTTAGCCCTAGCGAAATCGCCGGACGCCCCCTCGACCATCTCCCGCGCCAGCGCCGGAATCCTCCCATCCAGCGGCGGCAATTGCAAATAATCTTCCAGACGCTGTGGAGGCATGAGGTCCGAGGGCGCGGCCGCTGGCGCGAGATCCTCCTCCAGATAACTGCGAACGCCGTAGCGCAGGCCTGTTGTGATTGTACGCGGAGGAGGACGCACGGTTCCCCCTCGCGAAAAGCCCAGGAGGGGAACGTTAATAGTGATGGATACCGGCGTGCCCGCAAAGAACAAAACATCGGAGGCGATATCATTCATCTCCACTTGATACGCGACCGTGTGTGCGTTGTTGCGGTGAGCCACGCTCGGCAACACTAGCAGACCGCGTTCTATTGGCTGCCAATCGTCGCGAGCCGGCGGATTGAACCAGCGTTTCCCGTCAAACTGCGAAAGCGATGAGCCTCGCCAGCGCGCGTTTAGAACGCTGCCATCCAGGTACGGCTTGACGTGCATCACCGGACGGCTACTTTGCTTGATCTCGCCAATTTCGCCCAGGGTAACTTCGTTGGCGAAGCCCGGCAGGTGGTAGCGGCGGGGCACAAAACGCTGGAATGCCGCGCGTGCGGTGCGCGGTAGAACGAAGAAGGCTCCCCCGGTAATCACCAGGATGCCCAGAAACGTCGTGGCCGTGAAGACGCTCAGCCGGCGTGGAAAGCGGAACATCCCGCTGCGGACCACGCCCTGGTATTCCATCGCCGACGACCGTATCTCGCCGCTTGAGAAGGTCGCAATGGTGGAAAGAAGGAACAGCGCCAGGAACAAAAAGAAACTCAACTGGAAGGAAAGAATTGCGGCAGCCAGTAATTCCAACCCGGAGATGATCTTCAAATAGCCATAGTCGCGGGCTGACTTGGCGGTCAGCACCTTCACCACGGCAAGGAACAAAACCAGGTGCACCATCGCGGAAAGAATCGATCGCGATACGTAAAGGTAGTCGAGCGGGAAGAAGCCCGCGTAGGCGATGGTTAAAGCCGCCACCGCGCGTGAAGGAATGTCGAGCCTCAAAACGCCCGCCACCATCAGGCCTCGAGCGCAGAGTGCTGCCAGCGTGATCAACGCGGTGGGCCAATCCAGAAATCCCGTGCCAAGCAATGCGAAGTAGCCCGAGGCGAGCATTCCCAGCAGCGCGGACTGGAACACACGCTCAATCTGCATCGGCACGCCTGCCAAAGAGCGTGGGGATGGGTGCCCGGCCATGTTCCTATTCTGGCACCCGGTAGCGTGTGGATGGTACGCTGAACTGGCGATTGGCTTGCTATGAAAAGTGCGTTGAACGTTTTGGGCGTGATTCTGGTCCTCTTTGGAGGCATCTGGTTTTTCCAGGGAATCAACGTCCTGCCCGGCAGTTTCATGACCGGCCAAGTTAGATGGGCCATTTACGGCGGCATTGCAATCGTCGCGGGAATCATTCTTCTCGTCACCGCCAAACGTCTCAGTTAGACGTTCTACCGCTCGCCCCAGAAAGGGCAGCGTGCCAGAAAAAATGTAACGCCTGAAGGAAGCGAGCGCGCATGAGAATCCGCATCGGCTATGAGCTGACTTACAACTGTCCTCAAGAGACGCCCATGATCCTGACGTTGAACGCCCATTACTCCCGGGCTTCGGACATGGTCATTCCCGATCACCTCAGTACGTTGCCTCCGGTTCCCATCACTGGTTATCGCGATGGCTTCGGAAATTGGTGTAATCGCATCGTCGCGCCACCGGGCCGGATTCTGATCAAGGGCGCGGGTCTGATCTACGACCCTGGAAAACCGGACGTCGTCGTACCCAGCGCCTGCCAGCATCCAGTGCAGGACCTGCCTGAGGAGACTCTGATGTTTCTTCTGGGCAGCCGCTATTGCGAAACCGATCGTCTGTCGGAAATTGCCTGGAGCCTGTTCGGCCAGACCGCTCCGGGATGGCAACGCGTGCAGGCGATCTGCGATTTCGTGCACGGCCACATCGTGTTCGGATATCAGAATGCGCGCCCCACCAAGACTGCGTGGGAAGCCTACAACGAGCGTGCCGGCGTCTGCCGCGACTTCGCGCATCTGGCCGTTACGTTCTGCCGCTGCATGAACATTCCAGCCCGCTATTGCACCGGCTATTTGGGCGACATGGGCCAGCCGCCTCCCTACAGCCCCATGGATTTTGCCGCGTGGTTTGAAGCGTTTCTGGGAGGCCGGTGGTACACGTTCGACCCTCGCAATCATGTGCCTCGCATCGGCCGGGTGCTGATTGCTCGCGGCCGCGATGCCGCGGATGTCGCTATCGCCACAACCTTCGGCACCGCGACGCTGGAGAGCTTTAAGGTATGGACCGACGAAGTAGTTGGCGAAAATCTAGCGGCTTAGTTCGTATAAATTGAACCTGCGGGGTATATTTAAAGAGATGGACAAGAGATTAGCAAAACGTCACAAACGTCAAGTCGCGCGCGCCAAGGAACACATCAAGGTCTCCGAGCCGGATGTCAGGACTCCGGAACAGATAAAAGCCGCCCGCGAAGCCAGCCGTCCCGCGGGCGGTCACGCTACCGATGGCAATTCTTCCGCGCCAGTGCAGTCCTTCCGCGGCGGCAAAGCGCCGGGGACCGGCAGCGCTGCGAAGACCGATGTGTAAAGCTTAAGACCGCTCCGCCGCTTGCGCGCCTTGCGCATCCTGTTCGCGATACTGCCGCAGTTTCATGTGAAGCGTCTTGGTGCTGATTCCCAACGCCCGCGCGGCGTGGGTCTTGTTGTTACCCAAGTTAGCCAGTGTCGCTTCCAGCAACACGCGCTCACCCTGGTCGATGCTCATCCCGACACGAATGGGTAAGCTCTGCTTGCTGCACTCCGAACGGAAGCGAGCGTTTTCCGTAACCAGATGCCCATACTCCGCGGCACGCGCCAGAAGCACGCGCAGCACCTCGTCGGACACGGGTTTCCTGACGAACCAAAATCCGTTGGATTCATCCACCACCTCGGCGGCCTGCTCCAGGCTTTCATGGGCGGGCACCAGGATGGCCGGAGGAACCTCTGCGGTGACCAGCGGGAAACTGGTGAGAATCACCTCAGGCGCGAATGACGTCTGCTGCCTGGTTGCCTCATTCGCATCCGGCGCGATTTGGACCTCATGACCCCAAGACTCCAGCACCTGGGCAAGTCGCATGTTATGACCAAAATCGTTATCGGCTATAAGAACACGCATAGCACCGTCCCTGGCACGCCGTAGTCGGGCGAGCCTTTATTTACGGTCGGCGATCTTAGATTCCGCGTTCAGAAGGCTGAATAATTTCGAGCCTTCCGCGGGCGATACAAGGCCTGAATGAATCACCTGAATCGTTGTGTATTTCTTCCCGTAGAGATCCTCGTTGTCGTCCTGATCCTGGCGCATGGTTGCTCCACTTAACGAAATTCCGGCGAATACGCCCCTCGACCGGGACCAGGAGAAAAGATCGTTCGTGAATTTGATATCAGTCTGTGCGTTGATCTGCCGGCCGACCGGACCGGCGGCCACCGTGCCTTCTCCACCAAAAGCAAACTGACTGGCCATTAACCGATCGGCGCCTTTTTCAGTCATCACCAGCATCACCAAATCGGTTTCCGATCCTCCGAACTGAAGCCCGATCCCGCCGCCTTCCATCCGGATCGCCGCGGGAGCCGACCATCCGACTCCGTCCTCATGCCGGCATGTCATGAAGCCCTTTCCGTAGGTCCCCCCAAGAAAGAACGCTCCTTTTTTGAGGCCGGGCACGACCACAGCGCAGTGAGCTTTGCGCAACAGGTCTTGCGGAATGCCTTGGTCCGGCGATTGCAGGATCTCGTCCATTACAACTCCCGCGACCTCAAGCCGCTGCAGCGTTGAGTTCGATGCGGCGAAGCACGGAATGGCGATTGCAGCCATCAGCATTTTGGACGTCCAACGGTTGGTCGACATATTCAGCTAACATCTCTGAAGCATACCGATGGCCATTCTCGAACCTAAACAGAATCAGTAGTTCGGCTTAGAGCAGTGTATTTTTTACCGGCCTACTTGCTTCGAAAGAACACTCGCCAGATTTTTCCCTTCTGGCTATCGGTGATGTACAGCGATCCGTCGGGACCCTCCCCCAGACCATCTGGTCGAGCCACCGCGTCGTCCGGATTAAGCAACGGTGTCTTGCCTTGGAAGCCCTTTGCGAAGACTTCGAAGGCGCCTGACGGCTTGCCGTTCGCGAACGGTTGGAACGTCACGTTGTAACCGGCCTGCTCTTCCGGCGCACGATTCCAGGAGCCGTGAAAAGCGATGAACGCGCCGCCTTTGTACTTAGCGGGAAATTGACTTCCCGAATAGAACATGATGTCCACTGGAGCCCAGTGCGCCGGAAACGCCGCGACCGGTGGAGTGAATTCCGCACAGCGACCCACAGCCTTGCCATCGCCGCCATACTCGGGATTGAGCACGAATTTCTTCATGCCATAGTCGTAGAAGCAATACGGCCACCCGAAATTTGAACCGGCCACAGCGCGATAGAGCGGCTCCGAGGGACGCTCGGCATTTTCTTTCGCCGTGAACATGCCCGGCCACAACACGTCGAGCTGGTCGCGATTGTTCATGGCCACATACACCGCGCCGTCATGCCACGTCACGGCCGGCATCTGACGCATTCCTGTCGCCAGTCGCGTGCCGTCCTCCTGTTTCTGGTTGAGTTTGTTTTCGTCGAATTTCCAGATGCCGCCATTGTGCTCCAGAATCGGGCAGGGATCCTGACCTGGAGACTTCGCCTGCCGATCTTTGGTCTGGCATGCGTTGGAAGGCGCGCCGACATTGACGTATAGCGACCCCTGGCCGTCGAACGTCAAGCCCTTATCGCCATGCTGGCGGACTCCCGGCAAGCCGGTCACGATGGTTTCAGCCGCGCCGGATGGTTTCAATTGGCCCGGCGTCATTTTGTAACGTTGGACAGTATTGAATCCGGCCACATACAAATAGCCATTGCGCAAACCGATGCCGGTAAGGCTGCCCGCGCCGAAGTGTTCTTTGACTTCGAACTTCCCATCGCCATTGGAATCTCGCAGGGCCTCCACTCCGCCCATTTCGCCTTCCCCCTGCAGCGCGACATACACGTCGCCGTTAGGCGCGACCACAAGATGCCTTGCCGCTCCCAGGCCGTCGGCAACTACCTCCGCGCAGAATCCGGCGGGAAGGGTGATTCCTCCGTTATTGGAATCACACGCCGGAGCGGCCTTCAAAAACAAGGAAAACGAGCCGAAAATAGCGAGCGCAATCGCAGTGTTATTTCTTAAGAAAGTCATGGGTGTTCTCCAGCACTGTATATCATGTCGTATATGATTGAGCTATGTCCAGACGGCTCTGTTTCAGCCTCGCCGTGCTGTTGATTCCAGCGTCAATCGCCCTATTCAGCCAGCCGCCCGCATCGGTTTGGGATGGCATCTACACCAGCGATCAGGCCGCGAAAGGCGCAGTTGCTTACACAGCCAACTGCGCGTCCTGCCACGGTCCAAAAATGCAAGGCAAGGGCCAGACGCCGCCACTGGAAGGCATGGATTTCCTTTCCAATTGGACCGGCATGACCGTGGGTGATCTCTTCGACAAGATCCAGGCTTCCATGCCCGCCGACCGGCCGGGACAAGTCTCCAAGCCCGATAATGCGGCCATTTTGGCGTACATTTTCAAGTCCAATAAATTCCCCGCGGGCGAACACGAGCTTGGCACAGATTCGGAGGCGCTCGGCCGGATCCATATCGATCCGGCCAAATCCGGAAAGTAAACGGAGGCGGAGTTTTGAGCAATCCAAAGTACACCAATCTCCCCTACGAGTCCTTTGATGGAGATCCTCTGGCGCAACTCGCGTTGAACCTTCGCAGTTCCTGGAATCACGCGTCCGATGAAGTATGGAAGCGTTTGGACAACGATCTCTGGAACCTCACCCGCAATCCCTGGCTGATTCTGCAAAGCGTTTCCGAAGACACCCTCAACAAAGCTAATGCCGACCCGGCCTTTCAAAAACTGATCGCCGAATGTACTGCCGCGAATAACGCGGGGCCGCGATGGTTTGAGAAGACGCATCCCAACTCGCCACTAAAAACCGTCGCGTATTTCAGTATGGAATATATGTTGAGCGAGGCTCTGCCGATTTATTCGGGCGGCCTCGGCAACGTTGCGGGTGACCAGTTGAAAGCCGCCGACGATCTGGGCGTGCCCGTCGCCGCCATCGGACTCCTCTATCAGCGCGGCTATTTTCGCCAGTCTCTGGATCAAGACGGCGGACAGGTAGAGGTCTATCCTTATAACGATCCGAGCCAGTTGCCGGTGACGCCCGTGAGAGACTCGCAGGGCAACTGGGTCCGGCTTTCCGTGATCCTGCCCGGGGTGACTGTGTGGATCCGCGCATGGCAGGCACAGGTCGGCCGCACCAAGCTGTATCTGCTCGATACCAATGACCCAACCAATCTCCCCGAATACCGCAGCCTTACAGGCGAACTGTACGGCGGAGGCCCGGAAATGCGCTTGCGTCAGGAAAAGATTTTAGGAATCGGCGGATGGCGGCTGTTACGGACGTTGGGAATGTCTCCCGAGGTCTGCCACTTGAACGAAGGCCACGCCGCATTTGCCATGCTGGAGCGCGCCGCCGATTACATGCAGCAGACCAATCAGCCCTTCGCGGCGGCGCTGAGCATCACCCGCGCGGGAAATCTGTTCACCACTCATACGCCCGTGGAAGCGGGCTTCGATCGTTTTCCGGCAGATCTTTTCCGCACCCATTTCGGGCACTATGCCGACACCAGGCTTCACATTTCTGTCGACCAACTGCTGGCTCTGGGTCGCGCAAATCCGCACGATGAAGCGGAGCCGTTCAACATGGCCTACCTCGCCATGCGCGGCTGCGGCGCCGTGAATGGAGTGAGCCGCCTGCACGGTGAGGTGAGCCGTAAGATTTTTCTGCCGCTCTTCCCGCGCTGGCCGCAACGCGAAGTGCCGGTACATCACGTGACCAACGGCGTGCACGTTTCCACTTGGGATTCCGATGGCGCCGACGGCCTGTGGACAGAGGTCTGCGGCAAAGGCGTATGGCGTGGCGAGCTTGAGGATGTAAGCGAACGCTTGCAGAGAGCCAACGATCAGGCGCTTTGGAAACTGCGGTCGGAAGCGCGAAAGATCCTGGTGGATTATATCCGCGCGCGTTACCAGCGTCAGGTTGCTGCGCAAGGCTGGTCCACGCAGGGGATTGATGCAGCGGGGAAGGTGCTCGACCCTGGTGTTTTGACCCTCGGTTTTGCCCGCCGCTTCGCCACATACAAACGTCCCACGCTCTTGCTGCACGACCAGGAACGTCTTCTACGCATCCTTTTTGATCGGAATCGGCCCGTGCAGTTGATCGTCGCCGGCAAGGCTCATCCGGCCGATCACACCGGCCAGGAGATGATCCGCGAATGGAATCATTTCATCCGCCAGCACGGCCCGCTTTCAAATGTGGTTTTCCTGAGCGATTACGACATGTTGATGACCGAGCAACTGGTGGGCGGAGTAGACGTATGGATCAACACGCCGCGGCGCCCCTGGGAAGCCTGCGGCACCAGCGGCATGAAGGTTTTGGTAAATGGCGGATTGAATATTTCCGAACTCGACGGCTGGTGGGCCGAAGCATATTCGCCGGACCTGGGGTGGGCCTTGGGCGACGGGAAAGAGCATGATGACGATCCCGCCTGGGATGCAGCCGAAGCTGACAGGCTCTACACACTGCTGGAACATGAGGTAGCGCCGCAATTCTACGATCGCGACTCCAGCGGCGTTCCAACAGGATGGTTGGCGCGCATCCGCGCCAGCATGTCTCGTCTGACGCCTATGTTTTCGGCGAACCGGGCTGTACGCGAATACACGGATCAGCACTATCTGCCCGCCGCAGCCTCTTACACCCATCGTGCGGCGGACGCAGGCAAGCTAGGCAAGGAAATCGCAGGGTGGGAAGAAAAACTCGCCGCATCGTGGAGCAAGATCCATTTTGGAGACGTGGGAATCCAGCGCCGCGACGATGGTCTTCACTTTGAGGCGGCCGTGTATTTGGGCGACGTGGAACCCGTCATGGTGCGCGTAGAAGTATTCGCCGACAACAGCGACGGGTCGCTACCATTCCGCCAGGAGATGACGCTGGAGCATCACGCGGATGGCTGGGGCCAGTTCTCTACATCCGTCGCGCCGACGCGCGCTGCTGGGGACTACACAGCCCGCGTGATCGCGCACCATGAAGGAGTGTCGCTGCCGCTGGAGTGTAACTATATTTTGTGGCAGAAGTAAGGCACACGCTCCGTGACCGGCGCTGCTCCGTGGTCGCCGGAAACACAAACGCTTGAGGCGCGCAGCCCTTCGGAGCCGCGACGGTAACGGAGTGGTTGTTATGCGGTCGACACAGCTCTACAAACAGCCACCGACGGTCTTCTTAAGGACGGCCTTCACTTGAAGGCGGCACGATCCCTTTCACCCGCAGGAACGCACCCATGATGCCGTACATCTCGTTATCGTGGCTGATATTCCAATTCAGCATTCCAAGCTTCGACATCTCCCAACGGAACCATTTCACTTTGGCCGAACCAGCTGCGTCGGTCATACTAGCGTAGACCGGATCGCAATAATCGAACGACGCTCTTAGAATCGGCACCAGCTCCACCTTGGTGGTTTTCTTGAGCGCATCTTGCGTGGGTGACTCTCCCTTCACCGTGCCGCACATCCGGAATTGCGCATCGGCCACATGCGCGATCATCTGCGCGAACGTCCGGACTTCAGGAACTGTGTGGAACGAATAGGAGTCGGCGGGCATTTTATCCGCTGCTTTCAGAATGCTGTCCTTCACCAGTGCGTAGGTCTGGCGCGCGTCATCGCTGAAAGGATTTTGTTGCGCCTGAAGTGTCGAAAGACTGAAGGCTGCCAGGGCGAGAGTCGAAATGCGGTGCAATGTGGTTCTCCTTGTAACGACGATACACCCGCGCGTGCGATAGAATCTGCTGGTGATGCGTCAAAGGGGTACATTCGCTCTATTGCTGGTGTTTCAGTTTTCGCTCCTGGCGCAGCAACAGGAGTGGAAAGATCCAACTGCCCACAAACAGCAATTCGTCACGGTCGATAAAGACGTTCGGTTGGAGGTGCTGGACTGGGGCGGCTCGGGACGGCCTGTGGTGTTGCTCACAGGGCTTGGCAACACGGCCCACGTGTTTGACGAACTCGCTCCGAAGCTCACGTCCACCAATCACGTATTTGGAATCACGCGGCGGGGCTACGGAGCATCGTCCGCGCCCGACTCGGGTTATGGAGCCGACCGTTTGGGTGACGACGTGATCGCCGTGCTAAACGCGCTGAAGTTGGAAAAGCCCATACTGGTGGGGCACTCGATTGGCGGCGAAGAGTTAAGTTCTGTAGGTTCGCGCTATCCAGATCGAGTCGGCGGCCTTATCTATCTGGACGCCGGATATGCTTACGCTTTTAACAAAGGCCCGCTCGTGCTCCCGCCCAACAAGCAAAGCTTTCCTGCGATGCCGCCCGCGCCCAAACCCGGCGAGGCTGATCTGAAAACCTTTGCGGCCTTTCGCGCCTGGAATATAAAAGTGACGGCCACACCCATCCCCGAATCGGAATTGCGCCAAACGCACCGCGTAGGCGCTGAGGGCCAGGTCGGCCCCCAGCGCGTGTCTCCGAAAATTCCGGCGGCGATCATCGGTGGCGGGCAAAAATACACCTCGATTCGCGTGCCTACATTGGCGATCTTCGCCGTGCCGCATTACTTCGGTCCATGGCTTCATGACTACCCTGAGGCGGATCGAGTCTACGGCATTCAGGACCCTGCCACCGAGGCGCAGGCCGCCGCGTTTGAGAAAGGTGTGCCTTCGGCGCGCGTAGTCAGATTGCCCCACGCCCATCACTACCTGTTCCTATCCAATGAAGGCGACGTGCTGCGGGAGATGCGCGCGTTTCTGAAGGATCTGGATAGTCCTCCGAACCCGTTCTTGCGGAAGTAGCGTTACTTCTTCACGCGATCGTACAGTGCCTGATACAGCGCGAGCTGTTCCTTCGTGAGTCCCGGCCCGGGTTCTACCTTGTCACCCAGAGATCATGCGCATGTTTGTCTTCGCGTCGAAGGCGGGCCAAGCGGGCAGCTCGTTGCCGTTGGGGTCGCCGGTGGCGGCGAAGTTTACCCAGTAGGAAGAAATCATGTCGGACAGCAAGTGGTCCTGATCGCCCCAGGGCCGATTGCCTAAAAGATTTTCGAACACGTAGGCGGCTTCCGCTCCGTGGGTCGCGCCTTGCTGGCGGACCGTTACCACAGGGCTGGGCGAAGGGTTGCCTCCGGCGATCGGCGGCTCGTGCGTGAAGTAGTAAAGGAACGCCCTATTCCTGCCGCTCTTTGCTTGAGCCCCGGCCCAGTTGCGCATCACAAACCCCAATTGATCACGGAACGTTGCGAAGGAGGAGGTAGTAGCCTGCTCATCCGAGCCCGCCGGGTAGATTTTGAAGAAGGCCTCCGCCAGGTCGCCGAACCTTGTATTGACGGTTTTCGTGAACATGTCGGCCGTGGTCGGGCTTTGAAAGAACGTGCCTTCGTCTTTATTCGATCCCAGCAGCAAGGGCACATCGTTCTGTTTACCTTGCGCGTAGATATTGGCGGGATCATCAGGCAGGAACCAGCCGTCGATCACGGGCCCGCCTCCACGCGCGCCCAGCAATTCAGACGCGGGCTTCGCGCGAAGCTCCGCCAGGCTATTGGCTCCCAGCTGAGTCGCGGTCCGCACTCCCGCTTGTTCCGCAGCGTCGAGCTTGGTCATCGGCGCGACCGACAGTCCCATCCAGGCGCCACTCTCGCCTAGGGCTCGCTGGAACAAGCCTTTCGTCAGCGGCGAGGCGACCAGGTTGCCGATGCTGGAGGACCCGGCCGAGTCGCCGAATACCAGCACTCGCCGAGGGTCGCCACCAAACACCGCGATGTTCTTCTGCACCCACTGTAGCGCGGCAGCCTGATCTAGAAACGCGTAGTTGCCCGAAGCGTGGTGGGGAGACTCCTTGGTCAGTTCGGGGTGCGAGAAGAAGCCGAAAATACCGAGACGGTAGTTGATGGTGACCAGCACCGCGCCCTTCATGGCGAGATTTTCACCGTCGGTTCCGGGAGCTGCGCCGGACCCGGTGGTATAGCCTCCGGGATGGAGCCACACCATCACTGGACGTCGTTCGGCCGCTGAGTTCGCCGCGGTCCACACGTTTAAGAAGAGACAATCCTCACTATTAGCGGGACCTCGCGGAGCCGCGCCCGGAGGCGGTCCACCTTTGGCAGCGCCGCCTCCGCCTCCACCTTGCATGCACGAGTTGCCGAACTCGGCGCCGGAACGAATGCCGTCCCATTTCAGAGCGGGCTGCGGAGGCTTCCAGCGCAGGTCGCCGACCGGAGGAGCGGCGTAAGGGATGCCTTTGAAGACTCGGATCTCGGGGTTCTTTCCGGCGACGCCGGAGAGCATACCGGTCTCCAGCTTGACCGGCTGGTCGATTGCCGCGAAGGCGACGGTGGCGAAGGTAAATAACAGGATTTGTCGCATAAGAAGTTAATTTCCGCTCAGGCTATCGGTCCATGGTGAAGTCAAGTGATAAGGCACCGACGGCCCGATCATTTCCACGCGGCGGATTTTCGCATTTTCAATGAGGAATGCTTCTGTTACTAAAAGGCTGCCGGGACGATTGAAGCCTTTGAAGCTGTATTTCCGCCCGTCCGAAAGAGTGCCGCTGTTGACTGTGCCTTGATCGAAAACCGCGTGCGACCACACAACGCCGCGCTCGGCATCGACCACGGGATAGCGCCGATGATGGATGCTCTGCACCACGAAGTAGTAGCCTAGTTTGAATTGTCCCAGGCAGTCCATCGCGAAGCCGTTGATGGCATCGGGTGCTTCATTCGGAGGCCGGGGAACGTTGGTGGTGGGAGCCCCATTCTCGATACGGTGGCAATCGGGGGTGAAAGGATAGGTGCCCGTACCGTTTACGCCTTTGCCGTCATTCTTCTGCAGGCCGCTGAAATAGGCGTCGGCGATTGAGATCATTTCCTGTCGTGAAAGCCGCTGTGCGGGAGGTATCGGCTTGAACCAGATTTCTTCGGGCTTGTAGCCTGGCTTGTCCAGATCGGCGATACCGGAGGGGCCGCCGTTGCCTTGCCTATAGTAGACGGTTTCGATTTCGGTGATGCGGCCAAGCTCGATACGAAGACGAGCGGTCATTAGCAGGGCCGTGCCGGCTTCGCGCATGGTGCCCATGAAAACGATCTGGCCGAATTCGGGGTCGGCGAAGGTGTGCCTGTAATTGCCGGGGCCTTCCACGGTCTTCCAGAACCCGTCGCCGATGGTCATGAGCTGATCGTTTTCGGTGTACTTCAAGTCTTCCGAAAGCGGCAGGCGTTTCGGATTGTGTGCCGTGAGAGCAGACAGATATTGATCCACTACATTATCCAGACACGCGCGGTTGCAATTAAGTGGAATAGGTCCGGTGGATGCGTGCGCCACGGGAATACGCACGCCAATGAACAGGGCAACTGCTGCAAGTGCGAGAACGGCAATGGTGGATCGCATTAGGGCAGTTCCAACGCGACGTCGATGGCCGCTGCTTCGGGTTTCCCCATCAGTTCGAGACGGGCATGAATTTGCTCGACGTCGACCGCGGCCGGGTCCGAGGCTAAATACTTCTCAATATGTTGGCGGGCACCAGCACTGTCGCCTTGGGCTTCCAAAATGCGGCCCCACACGTATTCGGCGCGCTTGCGGCTAGGGTCCGCTTTCATGGATTCCTGAATGCTGGCCAGCGCGGCATCGTAATCCTTCAAGCCATAATGCGCCACAGCCTGATGAATGTAGACTTCCGGATACACCTTTTTGGTATCGACCTTCAGTAGGGCGTCGCTGGAGTTCAGGGCCTCCTGCCAGTCTTTAGTCTTGATGGCCATCCGGGCCAGCCCCACATAAGCGGGCAGCAATTTGGGATCGGCTTCCACGGCGCGCTTCCAGGCTTCCTCCGCTTCCTTGAACATTCCCTGCACCTGATACACGATGCCGAGACTATGCCAACCTTGCGCGAATTTGGGGGAGTCCTGCACGGCCTTCTGAAGCTGAGTGATTGCTTCAGGTATGTTGTTTCCGTCCACTGCTTTCATGGCCGCTTTCCACGAACCCATGGACTTGCCTGGGACGCCGACGTCCCCACTGGTGATGGTGTAGGGATCGGCGACCTTACTGTAGATGAAGATGTCAGGCAGCATCTGGACGGTGGTGGTGGAGCCGTCAAGAGCCGAAATATCGACCTGAGTGGATGAATACCCGGCGGACACCGCTATTAGATGACAGGCTCGGGTTCTCATCGGGTCGACGTCCATGCGCCACAGGTAGTCGCCCTTCTTGTCTACCAGTGGGCCCGGAGCCGAGCCATTGTCATCGCTGCACATACGCTGAATCGAAATCTGCTTGGGCAACGGGGAGCCGTCCCTCGACACGACTTTGCCGCGCAAGATAAGAGGGTACACTTCAGCTACTGTGGGCACCGCGAGCAACGTGAGGCTCGCGACGAGGAACACGCTGGGGTAAATGCGCCGGCGATTCATATAAACCTCCATATTTTAATCCAGCGTATATGATATTACTTCAAGTTGACGGTGACTACGCTAGCTGTTTGCCCGTCCATACTCTCCAGTGACGTGGGCGCTTGATTCCTTGACCATAAAATAAGCGCGAGAAAGGAGATCGAGTTACGACATCTCGCGTGATGCGGCTAAGCTAGTAATGCTAATGACAGCTTCAGGCGGGGTGGCGCTGCGGTTGGAGGGGGTGCGGCGTGTCTTTGGGAACCACGGAGAAAATCGCACGGTGATCGAGGGGATGAATCTCTCCATCGATGCCGGCGAATTTCTGGTGATTCTGGGACCTTCCGGATGCGGGAAATCCACCCTGCTGAGGATGACTGCGAAATTAGCGGAGCCCGATGGCGGGAAGATCGTCGCCGAGCCTTCCGAATATCGCACCGGATTTGTGTTTCAGGACGCCCACTTGTTGCCCTGGCGCAAAGTGCTGGACAACGCGGCGCTGCCCTTGGAATTGCAGGGGGCCGGGCAAGAGCGGTATGACAAAGCTCGCGCGGTTCTGGAGCAGGTGGGGCTGCAGGATTCGGCGGACCTTTATCCGGGTCAGCTTTCGGGCGGCATGCGCATGAGGGTTTCGCTGGCGCGGGCGCTGGTGACGGAGCCCAGCCTATTGCTGCTGGACGAACCGTTCGCGGCGCTGGATGAGATTACTCGCTTTCATCTTGAGGTGCAGTTGCGCGAGCTTTGGGAGAGGCTCGGAATGACGGTGATTTTTGTCACTCACTCGATCTCGGAGGCAGCGTTTGTTGCCAATCGCGCGGTGGTGCTGGCAAGACGGGGCGGAAAGATCAAACTGGATCGGAGGATGGAGCTTCCCAACGACCGGACCAACGAGTTGCGGGGCGACCCGAAGCTGGGCCAGGAGATGCATCTCCTGATGGCCGCGATGGAGGAGGAGTAGTTTGCGGTTCCGTAAAACGATTCTGCCTCCGCTGATTCCGCTGGTGGTGATCGTGATCGTGGCGGAATTGGTAGTGCGGGAGGGAATCGTTAAATCCTACTTGTTGCCGACGCCTACGGCGGTGTTGCAGGCGATGGTGCAGGACAGAACGGAACTAGGGATGGCGATGCTGAAGACCTCGGCCGCTGCGTTCCTGGGGTTTGTGGCGAGCACGCTCGCCGGGATTGCATTTGCGGTGGCGCTTTCGTCTTCGAAGACGATTCAGAAAGCTTTTTATCCCTATGCAGTGTTCTTTCAAACGGTGCCCATTATTGCGATCGCGCCTTTGTTGGTGATCTGGTTTGGCTATGGGATGCGAACGGTGATCGCGTCGGCATTTGTGGTGTCGATTTTTCCGGTGATCGCCAACACGCTTTCGGGGATTCTGTCGACGGACCCGGCGCTGCGGGATCTGTTCCAGCTTTATGGAGCTTCGGGAAAGGACACACTGTTCAAGCTGAGATTTCCGGCGGCGCTGCCGCAGATCTTCACCGGGCTGCGCATTGCCTCGGGGCTGGCGGTGATTGGGGCGATTGTGGGGGAGTTTATCGGAGGGGAAGGGCTCGGGTCGGTGGTGGATGTCGCGCGGACGCAGCAGAGGGTGGACAAAGTGTTTGCGGCAGTGCTGCTGGCTTCGGTGCTGGGGTTGGCGCTGTTCGGGGTAATAAATTTGTTGAGTGCGGTGACGCTGAAGAGATGGCATGCGTCGGAGCAGTAAGGTTGGGGGAGGCTATTGATGGATCGCAGAATGTTCTTGATGCTGGGGCCGGCGGTGGTGGCAGCGGTTGCGCGAAGAGTTCCAAGACCAGGCTGGCGCTGAATTGGAAGCCCGATCCGCAGTTTGGCGGGTTTTATGCGGCGCCTTTTCAGAAGCATGGACTGGATATCGATATTCTTCCCGGCGGCGCGGGCACGCCCACAGTACAAATGATCGGGGCGGGGTCTGCGGAGTTCGGCATTGTTTCTGCCGATGAATTAGTTGTGGCTCGGGCGCGCGGCAACGATGTGGTGGCTTTGTTTGCGACGTTCCAAAACTGTCCGCAGGGAATTATGGTGCACGCGTCGCGGAATCTTACTTCGATCGGGGATGTGTTCAAGGAAGGAACGGTCGCACTGCAGAAGGGGCTGCCATATGCGCGGATTCTGGAGACGAAGTACGGGTTCGATCACGTGAAGATAGTGCCTTCACCGGGTGGGGACATCAGCGCTTTTCTTCATGATGAAAAATTCGCGCAGCAGTGCTTCGTGATGGATGAGCCGTTGGGAGCCAAACGGAATGGGGTCGCGGTGAAAGTGTTTCCGGTGGCTGATGCGGGCTACAATCCGTACACTACGGTGCTCGCAACGAGCGGCGACTATTTGAAACGTGAGATGGCTCAGGTCAGCGCGATGGTCGCGGCGGTGAAAGAAGGATGGAGAGCTTACCTGGATAATCCATCGGCAACCAATGAGAAGATGCGCGAGTTGAATCCTACATTGGATGCGCAGACGATCAAAGAGGTCGCCGAGGCGCAGAAGCCTTACGTCGAGACCGATGAGACGAAGCAGTTGGGGCTCGGATGCATGACGGAGGCCCGGTGGGACACGTTGGTCTCGCAATTGACCGAGTTGGGGGATGTTCCTAAGGGAGTGGCAGCCAAGGACTGTTTCAGGTCGGTTTGAATATGAGGACTTCTCTTGACCCGGTCCGGCCATCTATGGCGGAGCGCTTTAAGCAGCGCATCCTGCATGGGTATCTGGTCAGGTTTCAGATGAGCCTGATTCTAACGGCTGTGGTTGCGTCAGGAGTTCTTTCCAGCAAGCTGCTGTTGATGGCGGGATTTCATTCGCTACGCTTGCGGTATCCCATTGCTGTGCTGGTTTCCTATGGGGTGTTTCTGGGGCTGGTTCGGGTGTGGCTCTGGTATGTGTCGATCCGTAGAGTCGCGGGAGTGAGTCTGGGGAGTTTTGACGGGGGCAACGGATTTAGCTGGGGCGGAGGATCGGGTGGAGGGGGCGGCGGCAGTGCCGTTCGATTTGGGGGTGGAGATTCAGGAGGAGCTGGAGCTAGCGACGCTTGGGGTGAGTCCGGGGCGGCGGAGTTTGCGGTTGCGCCTGCACCTTCCGGCGGTGGTGGCGGAGGTTGGTTTCCGGATCTGGATTTCAATCTGGACGGCGACGGACTGTGGATCCTGATCTTGCTGGCTGTTCTGATTTTGGGGATCGTATTTGCGGGCGGGTATCTGGTCTATGCGGCTCCGCAGATCTTGCCTGAGGCGGCTTGGCAGTTCGCGCTGGCGGGGGCGCTGAAGAAGGCGTCGGCGAAAGATGGAGATTGGATGCCAGGCGTACTGATGTCATCGGCGATTCCATTCTTTATTGTGCTGATCTTAGCCGCGGTGTTGGGCTGGACGGCGCATCATGCTTGTCCGGAGGCGACGAGGCTGCTACAAGTGTTTCACTGTCCGGCGTGAGCTGACTAGATCTCGTACATCAACGCTTCCGGAGCCCGTTGCTGTTCGCGGGCTGCATCGACTTTGCGGCAAACCATGGCCAAGGTTGTGTTATCGAGAATGTCGGCTACGGCGTCGCGGACTTCGCGCATTACCATTCTGGTGCCACAGGTTTCGATGTCGACGCACTCTTCGCATTTTCGGAATCTCGTTTCGCTGGCGCAGGGCAGAGGGGCCAGGGGGCCTTCCATCATGCGGATCACATTGGCCAGCGTGATTTGTTCCGGCGGCTGGGCTAACTGGTAGCCGCCGCCTTTTCCTTTTTTACTGGAGACTAATCCCAGGTTCTTGAGCGAAAGCAGGATTTGCTCGAGGAACTTTTTCGGGATCGCCTCGTCTTCAGCTAACTGGCTGATCAGCGTGGGACCTTTTCCGTAATGCCGCGTCAGGGAATAGAGTGCTCGCAGCGAGTATTGGGTCCGCTTGGACAACTGGCGCATGTATGGTGGTCCGATGACAAGTTTCTCACAAGACGCTGTTGCTCAATATCCGATGAACGGGTCCGCCACGGAGATGGTCGCCCGGTTTGCGGATACGGTGTTGCGCAAGCGGGAAACCGGGATTATGTTGGAACGGTTGGCGGCGGCCAGGGAAACGGAAGTTCAGGAACGAAATCTTGCCCCTTACGGAATGTCCGAGGAGCAGGCGCATCAGCATCTGCGCGCCGCCAGCCGCAACAACCGCCGGCCGCCGAGAGAAGTGGCTCTGGAATTGATCGGCGAAAAAGGATAGGAAAGAGGAGTTCATTCGCATGAAGAAACTGTCTTTAGATTGGTGGTCTGTTTTGATCGGGATGGGCGCGGCGGCGCTAGTCCGGTTTGGTTTTTTGCCGCACATTCCCTGGTAGCGGAGAATTCAATGAACCCTGCGATTTCAACTTCCGGAACTTCTTCGGCAGAGACAACGTTTCCTTCGCAATTGCGGCGGCTGCTTACAGGAATTCTTCTGCTGGCCGCCATCGGGTACGCCGGAAAATTCGTGGAGTAATCGCTTACGGCTTACGGAAAGGCCCACCACGTCGCGCTGCCGAACATCGAATATCTGCTTTGGGCCATTCTGTTCGGTCTGATTATTTCGAACACCGTGGGCGTGTCCGCGTTTTTTCAGGCGGGTGTTGATACGTATGAGTTCTGGCTGAAACTGGGGATCGGTTTTCAGGGTGTCCGGTTTCTGCAGGGGGACATGCTCAAGCTGGGAGGCTACAGCCTGGTGCTGGTGGCCTTTGAATTGGCAGTATCCATAGCGCTGATGACTGGCTAGGCAAACGGTTTGGACTTTCGCCGAAGCTGACCAGCCTGTTGGCGATCGGGTCGTCTATCTGCGGGGTGTCGGCGATTATCGCGGCGAAGGGCGCCATTGACGCCGATGATGAAGATGTATCGTATGCGATCGCGGCGATTCTGGCGCTGGGCGCGTTCAGCTTAATTGCATTTCCTTTTATAGGGCATTCGCTTGGTATGGGCTATCAGGCTTACGGGATGTGGGCGGGTCTGGCGGTGGACAATACCGCGGAGGCGACCGCGGCGGGGGCTCTCTATTCGGATGCGGCGGGGAAATTCGCGTGATCGCGAAGACTACGCGCAATGCCACGATCGGGTTTGTGGTGCTGGCTTATGCGCTTTATTGGGCGAGGAAGAATCAGGCGAAGAACATCGCGGATAAGGGTGCGTTTCTGTGGCAGAAGTTTCCGAAGTTCGTGTTGGGATTTATTTTGCTTTCGCTGCTCACCACGCTGAAGGTGTTCAGTCCGGCGCAGACGACCGATCTGGCAAATCTCTCGCGGTGGGCGTATTTGTTGACGTTCGCGGGAGTAGGTCTGCGCACCGATTTGAGGCAGATGAGTAAGCAAGGAGTGAAGCCGATTCTGGTGGGAGCTATCGGCGAATTCGCGCTGGCGGGGTTGACTCTGGGTTTGGTGGTGATGAGTTCCTCCATGCTGGGGCGGTAGGTTCAAGGATCTGTGAATGAGATCGGACGCGAGTGGTTCCCTCGCGCTGAGAAGCTGTGAAGAAACTGGGTAGACCTCGGGAGATTTCTCAGATTGCTGTTTTACCCCAATGGCATTGTTAATCGTGGTTCTAATCCATGCCGGGAACCCAGCATGGACGGGTCGTCGTTCTTGGCCTTGATGTTGTACGCAATCAACGGCTTTGCTGGGTTCGAGCGGTCAGCGTTTTATGCTGCTTTGGTTCTGATGGTGTCCAGGATGGGAGCCATACAGCCCGGTATTGAAAACAGGGCGCTTCTGTTCTGCAGAACTGCTAAGTTATTTGCTCTCAGGTTCGAATCCATGTTGGGCATTCGAAGCCGACAACGCGGCAACGTGAATAACCTCCGAGTTCCCGACCAACTGGGAGTTGAGCGACTTTGTTTTGGCACTGCCGGAGTTCGGCACGAACCAGCCGCGAGAAACCGGCGCTTCACTCCCCGGCTTGGCCCTCCGCGCTGGGGCGAACTACGCTTTCAACACCTTCTGAAGCACCCGCAACGCGTTGCCGCCGGCTATTTTCGCCACGTCGCCTTCCGATAGACCCTTGGCGCGTAAGGCCGCGATCCAATCGGGCAGTTGCCGGTAGGACGAGAACACCGGTTTGAAGTTGCTATCCATGTCGGTCCCGAGTCCTACGTGATCGACGCCCACGGCATCGACAAGGCGCATGGTCTGATCGACGAAGTCGGCGAAGGTTCGATTGGCGAATCCAGAAGGCCAGGCACCGATCACACCGCCAGTGGAAGCAACCAGGCGGGCGTGTTCGACCGTGATGAGCCGGGATGAGGCGAAGACTCACTCTGGAGGTGAGAGTGGGAAAGGACAATCGGTGCAGTGCTTGAATCGACCGTCGCTTTGACTGTCGAAAAGGCCGCGTGTGCCACATCCACCATCATGCCGAGGCGATTCGCGCAGCGCACTACATCGCGGCCAAAGGTCGACAAACCGTTGTGGACCGGTTGCTCCGTCTGCAGATCGCCCAAGGCGTTCTGCGCGTAATGGACCAGTTGAAAGCTGCGGACGCCTCGCTGGTGAAGGTCGTCAAGACGCCCAACGTTTCCTTCGAGGCAATCGCCGCCTTCGCAGGAGAGAAACGCTGTCAATTGGCCGCGATTGCGTATTGTCTCCATCTGCCGGACGCTGGAGGCAAACCCAATTTTTTCGCGCTTAACGAGATCGTCGAAAATTGTCAGCTGCCTCCTGCAATCGGCCCAGGATTCGCCGGGAGTAAAAGTTCCCTTCACTACGATTCCCTTGGAGTCGCGGCCCAATACCTTCGCATCAGCGACGATACTGAAGAATCCCGCAGCCAGGCCGCCCTCGCGCATCTCGGAGATGGTCTTGGCTGGGGCTTGGTCACCTCCGGATTCCGCGGCGAAATCGCCAGGATGACAGTGCATGTCCACAGCCGAATGACGCTTTAGAAAATCGACACTTTCCGGCGATTGTGCGACTAACGAGGGCCTTAGCAGCGAGAACAATCCCAGGCGCTGCAAGGCAAGGCGACGGTTCATATTGGAGGTAGCGTATCAGGTTGTGCTGTGTCACGGCGTATCCGGGAGTTTATCCACCTAGCCGCTCCGACTTGAAGAGTTTAATCTCGCTGTCCTGTCGCTGCTGACCCCGAGTTCTAGTCTTGTCCTGGTTTGGGTACCCATCATGAATGGGTGGTCTGTTTTCACTCGGATGTCGAATGGAGCGAAGGCTTCCTATGGGTTCGAGTGGAGGCCCATTTTTGCCGCAAGAGTTCGAGTGTTATCCAGGATGGGGAGCCACTCAACCCATCGTTGAAAACAGGACGTCTTCGTTCAGCAGAACTGCTAAGTGATTTGCTCTCAGGTTCGAATCCATGTTGGGCATTCGAAGCGGCAGCTCGGCAGCGTGGATAACTTCCGGCTGGCCGACAAGAACGAAGCCGCTGGCGCGGCGGACGCTACGCGTGGGTAAAGCTAGAGGCAGTCGGCTGACGAGAGCGGTATTTTGTGGGTCACAAGGAGGTCCCTGTGACCCAACTACGCAAAATGATGCTGGAGGAACTCCAGCGCCGTAATTACTCCAATGGTACGATCCGGCACCACCTGCGGGCGGTCGAAGAGTTCGCAAAGCACTACGGCAAGTCACCCGATAAACTCGGGCTGAATGAGCTGCGCAGCTATCAAGCCTACCTGCTGCAGGAGCGGAAACTGGCTGTCGGAACCGTGGTCAACCACGTGGCAGGACTGCGCTTCTTCTTCGTCCGGACGTTGAAGCGGCCGGAGTTTCGCGACTACCTTCCCTATCCGAGAGAAGAAGAGCGTCTGCCCACGGTCCTGAGCTTGGATGAGGTGGCGCATCTTATCAATGCCAGCAGCAACCTCTTCCGGCGAGCCTTGCTCATGACAGCGTACGGGACTGGCATGCGCCGCTCTGAAGTGGTCCGCATCAGGGTTAGCGATATCGATAGCCAGCGCATGATCATCCGTGTGGTGCAAGGCAAAGGTGGCAAGGATCGCGATCTGCCCTTGAGCCCAGAACTGCTGGAAACCCTCCGTGCGTACTGGTGTTGGCGAAGGCCAAAGGTGTATCTATTCCCCAGTCGGGGCGAGCGCAGAGGTCCGGACGTGCCACTCTCCGATAAGACGGTCTGGCAGGTATGCGGCGACTGCGCGCGGAAGGCCGGCATCACCAAACACGTCACCCCGCATACCTTGCGACACAGTTGGGCGACACACCTGCTGGAAGCCGGCACCGACTTGCGTACCATTCAGATGCTCCTCGGACACGGAGATCTGGAGACCACAGCACGCTATATTCATCTCTCGCGGGAACACTTGCACGCCGCAGCGAATCCGTTGGCAAAGCTCCAACTTTCCGACGTGCCGGCAAGCAATCCGGGGACTAAACGTAAAGAGCAGGGATGAGCCGGCCTGCCGTGGAGGTGGCCGACATCCTCCGCGCACAGGGCAGCCGTTTTTTGGACCGATACGAATCGAGTTTTGACTATCAGCAGCTCAAGGCCTTCCGTGCCATCCAGAAGTGCCGCACCGCGGCTCTGGGTGGACACCTCGATTCCTGTCCACAATGCGGGCGCCAAGCCATCTCCTATAACTCCTGCCGAAACCGGCACTGCCCGAAGTGCCAAACACAGGCACGGGAGCGCTGGATCACCAAGCGAGAGCAAGAGCTTCTTTCGACCAGCTATTTTCACGTGGTTTTCACCGTGCCTCACCAACTAAATGTCCTTGCCCTGAACAATCCGCGAGCATTCTACGAACTGCTGTTCCGCGCCAGCGCTGCGTCGGCATTGGAACTGGCCGCTGATCAGAGTCATCTCGGCGCCGAGATCGGCATGATCAGCATCCTCCATACGTGGGGACAGAATCTGCTGTTACACCCTCACATCCATTGCGTGATTCCCGCAGGCGGCCTTTCTGTCGATCACGATCACTGGGTTCCTCCGCGCTATCCATTTTTCCTGCCGGTGAAGGCGTTGAGCCGTGTTTTTCGCGGCAAGTTTGTCGACGGCCTCAAACGCCTGTACCGGCGTCGGAAGCTGAACTGTTCGGGCCCCGCCGCTTTGCTGGCGGCGCCGAAACAGTTTGCCAAGCTATTGCGCGATGTACACCGGCAAGATTGGGTCGTCTACGCCAAGCCAGCCTTCGGCGGTCCCTCACAGGTGCTGCGCTACCTGGGCAGATACACCCATCGGGTCGCTATTTCCAATCATAGGATCGTCTCCTTCGATGGAGAGCGCGTCGTGTTTCGCTACAAGGACTACGCACACGGGGGCAAACACCGCGTCATGACGCTAACTGCCGTCGAGTTCCTGCGCCGATTTTTCTTACACGTCCTGCCCAAGGGCTTCGTTCGCATCCGCCACTTCGGTTTTCTTGCCAACCGCTGGCGAAAAGCCCGGCTTGCGATTTGTCGTGAGATCCTCGGCTGCCCCGCCAGCGCTTATGCGGCCGGAGCAACGCCGGCGCCCTCGTCTTGGAAATGTTCACAGTGCGGCGCTGCCATGATTGTGGTCCAGAAATTCACTCCTGCAGAGCTATCTCTCCGAAGGAGCTTCTTTGATTCTTCCTGATCAGCTACCTGAGAACCGGACGATGGACGTGCCGTTCGCACGCCGCCGCATCGGTCTGTCCAGAAACCGCGAAATGCCCTCAGAGACACGATCTCCAGGGCCTTTGCCGCTACCTTCCCCGCCGAAACCGCGCCGCAAACCGATCTCCACTCCACGCCGCCGACAATCCTGCCTCGCGAGCCGGTACCAAACCGGCGACCAATCGCCATAGCTGCCGCGTCCGCCGCAAACGCCAGCGGCTTCCTTCTTGTCTCCTTATCGAAAATGCCTCGGCTCGGACTGCACGTCTTCGCACCAATTCTGTGCGCCGAGGCATTTCCGATCAAGGCTAGCGACAATCCGGAAACCTATCGTTCGCAACCCGCTTCCTCGCTCATAAGGCGCTCATTCCCAGAACGCCGTATCTTGAGAGTTTCGTGGTGACTACACATCCGCAGTTTACCGACAATACAGGAGCTGGCCGATTCAGACTCGTCCTATACAGCTACTTCTTCAGCAACTCCATCCAGTTCAGGATTACCGTGATCGGCTCCGACGCGGCCTCAGGGCGCACCGAGTTGATGAGGAACTTTTGGCCGTCCGGCATCGCGGCCCAGCGTTGGCCGTCAGCAAAGCCTTTACCGAAGATGGGGACCGTGAACAAAGCCACTGGCGCGCCGGTGCGCTGAAATGTGGGAGCGGTGGAGACCGGCACAGCCACCAGCTTCGAATCCGTAGTAATGTAAAACAGCTCTTTGCCGTCGTGCCGCCACTGCGGTTGCCCGCCGCCGCCTTGAGAGATCATCTGCTGCCCGCCGACTTTTCCATCCGCCGAGAAGGGACGAACATACACTTCATACGTGCCGGACTCATTCGATACATAGGCAATGTAGCGCCCGTCCGGAGAAAAGCGCCCCTGGCCCTCGTTGAACTTGGTAGTAAGGAGAGGAATCGGGTTGCGCTCCCCTTCCAGAGGAAGCACCCACAAATCCGAATTCGCGTCGGCGTGGGTGACGGTGTATAAGAGAAACCGCCCGTCGCGGGACCAGTCCTGTGGAATCTTCTGCTCCGCGGACTTCAGGAGCGCCGTTTCCACGCCCGCGAGGTTGCTGGGTTTCTGATACAGGTTGCTCGCGCCATCGCGCTGGGAGCTCCACACGATCTGGCTCCCATCCGGGGACCACACCGGCTGCTCGTCGCGAGCGGGATCGAAGGTGAAGCGGTTGGTGGTGTGTTGCGCCAGATCGTGCACCCAGACGTCAACGTTCACGGGGGAGCTGTCGTAGCGATCGAACGCCACTCGCTTCCCGTCGGGCGAAAGGGAAAGCGTGCCATAGCTGCCCGGCGCGCCCACGGGTCCCAGAGACTTTCCCGTGCGGTCGTACCAGGTGAGCTGGCGTCCGCCGGATTGCCCTGCGCGGTAGACCAAGGTCCCGTTGGCAGAGGCCGTGAACATGCTGTTGTCCGCGTTGGCTCCGGTGCCCACCTGCTCCGCGATGGGAACAGCATCGCCCGTGAGGCTCAAGCTGCCGGCATTGAACGGCTGGGCCAACAGCACGCCCTCGCGCAGGAACAACAGATAGCCATGGAGTCCACCGAGGCCACGTATTTGGCCGGAGTAATACCTCTGAGGATTGGCTGCGAATTCTGTTCCTCGGGTTTGGAATCCAGCGACCCGATATACACTCCGCTGTTTTCGTCCTTCGCAGCGACGCGCAGGTACAGGAAGTGCCGGCCGTCCGGCAGAAACGAGGGAGCGGTATGGCGCAGTTCGTCTCGTTTGGAATCGAGCCTGGTAACGTGCGTGCACGTGCCGCCGCCCGCCGGCACTTGCATGAGGCCGTCCGTGGCGTGGTAGACGATGATGCCCGCGGGGCTCCAGGCCCCCAGTGGCGCGCCACCGGATACCGGACACAGCGTTTGCGCCGGTCCGCCGGCTACGTCGATCTTCTTAAGCATACGCAGGCTCGCACCAGAGAAGCCGAGAGAGCGTCCGTCCGGCGACCAGAAGATGGGCGCACCTACGCCGTCGGTTCCAGCCAGCACATGCGCTTCGAGAGAATTCATCGGCTTGAGCCAGATCTGCGGGCGGCCTTCGGCATCGATGGCGGCGAAAGCCAGCGTGCGGCCATCCGGCGAAATCGCGGGCGGAGTACCGTTGAATCTGGTCTTGTCCGGCGCGGCCACGACGAAGCGGGTGACTTCGGTTTTGGGAGGCTGCTCGCGAAAATGGACGAAGGACACGACGGCAAGCCCCAGCAGAAGCATCCCCGCCACCGCCCAAGGAAGTTTCTTGTGGGGCAGGCTCGTAGCCTGCGGGCTCCGAGCCGCGCTGTCTTCCTGAATCAACTCGAACGCATCCCCGATATCCCGCAGCCGCTTCGCCGGATCTTTTTGCAGACACTTTCGCAACAGCTTCTGCATCGCAAACGGCGCGCCACTCAGATCCGGCTGCTGCATCACCACGGCCGCCGAGCGTCTCCGTCAGATCCTCCCCGCGAAATAATCGCCGGCCGGTGACCATTTCGTACAGCACCACGCCGAAGCTCCAGATATCGGCGCGCTTGTCGACCACCTTCCCGCGAGCCTGCTCCGGACTCATGTATGCCGCCGTCCCCAGGATGACTCCGGCCTGCGTAGCGGCCATGCTGATGGTGGGCGAATCCTCCGACGGCGCCGCGGGAGTGCCTCCGATCTTCGCAAGACCGAAATCCAGCACTTTTACGACGCCATCGGCCTTGATCTTGATGTTGGCCGGTTTCAGATCGCGATGCGTAATCTCTTTTTCGTGCGCCGCTTCCAGCGCGGCGGCGATTTGCGCGGCGATCTTGAGCGCCTCCTCCAGCGGAATCGCGCCCTTACGAATGAGGTCGGCCAGCGTCGGCCCCTCCACCAGCTCCATCACCAGGTAGTTAGGTCCCACGTCGTAGAGGTGGCAGATATTGAGATGATTCAGCGCGGCCACGGCGCGGACTTCGCGGTCGAAGCGCTCGTTGAAACGCTCGGCGGAAACTTTGACGGCGACATCGCGACCGGTGCGCGCGTCGTGCGCACGGTACACCTCTCCCATCCCACCTTTGCCGATGAGCGCGAGGATTTCATAAGGGCCAAGTTTGTCGCCCGCAGTCAGAGGCATATTACCGATCCAGCTAAGTTTACATGGTCAAGACGCGGATTGCGCCTGGATGACGGCGTACTCGGAAGCTATCCACTCTCACGAATCGCGCCCACACGGTTGATTGTCCTATCGCGTGCGAGTTCGGAAACAGCCGGGCGGTTCTCGATCGACCATGCTGGGTGCCCAGCCTGGACGCTATTACGATTCTTGACTGTAAGTCATACTGCAAAAAGGAGTTGACTTGGTTCGAGCAGGAGGGAATTTAGAGTATTGACATACTTGACGACACCAAAGGGGAGGCAACGTATTTTTTGCGGCACATCCGCACTTCCAGTTATTGAATCTGCGTATCGGCAGGGAAACATGCATACATCATGCCAAGGAGCACGACAAGCCAGCTCACAGCGAGAGAACAAATGAAATCACTGAGTTCGGGATTGCTGAGCATTTTGCTTGGCGCATAGCCCGCACCTACTTCGCCTAACTGAGCAAGGTTGTAGTCCGAGCCCATGGGATCGCCGTGAACCAGATGGTTTAGGATTTCACAGAGTTGCTTTGCCTTCTGCAAGTCCACCTTTGAGTCGCTGACGGTATCAATCATTGAAGCCAGACTCGGACGCTCTCGGTATTTCCAACCGTCCTTCCACAACGCAATTGCAGACGGATTCCTGTGAAGGTACGAGATGATTGCTGCTCGCTCCATTAGAGGGCGAAGCATGACGACGGCAGCGAAGAGGTATCCTTGCCGAATCAGTTCCCTGATACTCAAAGCGAGACTGATTCCCTGCGGTACCAGTTGCGTTGCTGCTTTTTGTAGGTCGCTTAACGATCCCTGTCGGGTGAGCGGTACGATCCGGCTGTTCTGCTCCATTGCGGCACTGATGACCTGATCGAAATGAAACAGGAGTTCCCGGCCAAGGTAAGGCTCGTCATCCGGAGTGAAGATCACCCCTTTCCAGCGGCGTTCGGTGTCGGGCATGGTACCTTCCATTGTGAATTGTCTGCATCCGGCTGTGTCAGGCACATCAATACCCAAAGTCGGACACACTTGGTGTCATCAACGATATCAACCCCGAATTTAGGGCCGCAAGAGCTCTAAATGCGTCCAAGGTGGGGAGCCACTTATTTCGGCCAATCCATACCCTTTACGGACATCGGAATGCTCTCGAAAGCGGCGTCATATCGTCCGTTCATTTCTGAAGTTGCATCTGAAGTGGACACAAATTCGGATCCCCTTCCAAGCTGCGCTAATTTTCACAGCTCCCAAGAATAACTCTCCTCATTCCAAGCACTTCCTCTTCCGAACTCACTAGAAATTCCTCGGCCCTCCGTGTACCCTACCCACAGGATGACCACTTCACGCAAATCCGAATCCGCCCGAGCCAACGGGGCCAAATCTCGCGGCCCAACCACCGCAGAAGGCAGGCTCGCCTCCTCGCAAAACGCCACGCAGCACGGCATCTTCAGCTGCACCATGGTCCTTCAATGTAAGTCCCAGCATCGCTTTGCGCAGGCCCTCGCGGAACTCAAGGATCAGGTCCAACTGCGCAATTCCACAGAATCCGGCTACGTCGAGATGATGGCGATCGCCCGCTGGCGTCAGATGCGCGTCTGGGCAGTTCAAAAGGCCGCCATCGAGCTCGAAATGGCGCGGGTCGAATCCGCCAGCACGGAATCTGCCCGCGTCGAATCTGGCCACGACGCCGCATCCGAAACTGCAGCCGTCGATCTCACACCGGTCGTCCTCGCCACCCCCGCATATCGCACCCTTTCCGGCAACAGTTTCTTAGACAAGGCTCCACCGCTACGAAACCTCCTACGACCGGCAGTTTGCCAAAGCCCAGGTCGCCATTCAAAAAATGCGCCGTCAGGAATTGCTCGATGCCAAAGATTCCGCGTCCCTCCCATCCAACCCGATCGCCTCCGTCCTCACCTCGCCACGCCGCTCACCGCCCCAACGTTCATGGACCCCTCTGACCCCCGCGAAAAAGTTATTTTGCAAAACGAACCCACGGCCCAAAATGAAACATGAGCCAACCGGGAATCGCAAGCATATGAGCCAATGGCGAATTTCAATCAATGCATGAAAATCACAAAGCCTGGCGCACGTTTGAAGATGCATTCGCACAAATAACGTCTTCGGTCGCGTGCTCCCTGTTTCTGGACCGCCTCACAAGTCCGCGGACGAAAAGCTGCATGAGGACTCCCTCTGAAGACTCTGTCGCGGCCTTTGCTCTTTTCAATCAGCCAACTTCTAAGAATGTCTTGAAAAACGTGCATGACAGTCAATGGGGCCAGCCCAGGCCGTAACGCGGCGGCTATCCGGCACAGATAGCCCTGCCGCGTTACCGCGGGGATTCTGCTGGCCTAACGCGATTTTCGTGATATAAGAACAAGTGCGCTGTTCGACAGGGCTCTACGTGGAGGTTCGCGAAATGAATCGTCTTGTCCTTACATTGGTGGCGGGGTTGGTTGTATCGGCAGTTTCGCCATTGCTTGCCCATCACTCTTTTGGCGCGGAATATGATGCCAATAAGCCAATTTCGATCACGGGCACGGTCACAAAGATCGAGTGGACCAATCCGCATAGTCATTTCTTCCTGGATGTAAAAGACAAAGACGGCAAGGTGACGAATTGGAAGATGGAAGGGTATCCTCCCAACGTCCTCTATCGGACTGGCTGGAAGAAGGACGTCACGATGAAGACCGGCGATGTAATTACGGTCACCGGTTGGCGCGCCAGGGATGGAGGCGACTGGGGACATTCGCGCGAAATCACTCTGCCGGATGGCAAGAAACTTTTCTTTGGACCGCCTGCGGGGACCGGAGATGGTGGCAATGTTCCTCCCGTGGTGATTAACTCGGAAACAGAAGTAGTACAGAGGCTCAAATGAAATACATTCACGTGGCGGCTCTTGTGTTGCTGAGTTCGGCACCGCTACTTGCGCAAGACAAGCCTGCGAAGGCCTATCCTCCGGTTCCTCGGGCCGCCGATGGCAAACCCGATATGACGGGGGTTTGGCAGGGCGGCAGCAATCGCATTGGAACCTGGGAGGAAGTGAATGCGACGGCGGGCGGCGGCGTGGTTTCGCCTCTGGCAGTGAGACCCAGCCGGGAGCCGGCCCCTTATCAGCCTTGGGCGGCCGCGAAGGTTTTGGAGTCGTACAACAGGCGGGGAATCGACGACCCGATGGCGAGGTGTCTGCCGGCGGGTGTTCCGCGCACCACTACGATGGGGCTGTTCCCGATGCAGATTGTGCAGACTCCAAAGCAAGTGGTGATGTTGTTTGAAGTATTTCGCGTGTTCCGTGTAATCCCGATTTTTCCGAAGGGCGAGGCGAAGCACCCGGATGATGCGGAGCCCTCTTATATGGGCGATTCGGTCGGCTATTGGGACGGAGATACGCTGGTGGTGGACGTGGCGGACTTCAACGATGAGACTTGGCTTGCCGGGACGGGCACGTTCCACAGTGAAAATCTGCATGTGGTGGAGAAATTCAAACGCGTGGACTACAACACCATTCAATATGAAGCGACGATTGAAGACCCGAAGGTCCTCACCAAACCGTGGGTGATGGGTAACACCATCATGCTGCGCGACGGAACGCGATTGCGCGAATACGAGTGCAACCAGAACAACGAAGACCTGAAACGTTACGATAAATTATTGCAGGACGAATCGGTGTTTCGGAGAAAGCAGTGAGCGCGGACCTGAAAATTAAAGTCAACGAAAAGGAGTGGAAGGTTGCCTCGGCGCCCGACACTCCTTTGTTGTATGTGCTGGCGAGTGAAATGGGGTTGCAGGGGCCGCGGTTCGGATGCGGGCTGGCGCAGTGCGGGTCATGTTCAGTGCTGGTGAACGGGGTGGAGACACGCTCGTGTGTGACTCCGGTTTCCGCGGTGAAGGGCAAGCAGGTGACCACGCTGGAAGGCCTGCCCAAATGGTACGCATCGCAGAAAAAGCTTGCGAAAGCGCCGGAGCTGCATCCGCTGCAACAAGCGATGATCGACGAACAGGCGGTGCAATGCGGGTACTGCGTGAATGGGATGATCATCAAGGGTTCTGAGCTGTTGTCGAAGACTCCGCAGCCCACCGAGCTGCAGATCCGGTCGGCGATGAACGGGCATTTGTGCAGGTGCGGCACTTATCCACGGGTGATCCGCGCGATTCAGAAGGCTTCTCGCACCATGGCGGGGATCGCATGAGGATGCCTGTGCTTCGACGCGAGTTTCTGAAGACGGGCGGAGCCCTGATTATTGGCTTCAGCCTGCGGGATGTGGGGTCGGCACAGACGGCTGCCCGGGGAACACGTGGAACGGCGGCTGGTCCGCCGGATGCGAAGCAGATCGATACCTGGCTTGCGATTCACGCGGATAACACGGCGACGGTTTACCTGGGCTTTGTCGAACTGGGGCAGGGGAATTCGACGGCCCTTCCACAGATCGCGGCGGAGGAATTGGACCTGGGCATGAATCAGGTGTCGACGGTGAGGATCGATACCAATGTGACGCCGAATCAGGGGGGCACATACTCCAGCGCTTCGGTTGCGAGGGGCGGGCCGCAGGTGCGTACAGCTGCGGCGGAGGCTCGCGCGGCTCTGCTCGAGATGGCGTCCAAGAAGTTGAATGCGCCAGTGGAGCGGCTGACGGTACAAAAGGGAATCGTATCGGTGATGGGTAGCCCGGAGCGGCAAGTAAGCTATGGGGAACTGGTGGGCGATAAGCCATTCAACCTGGCGTTCACCGGCAAGGCTCCGGTGAAGGAGGCCACCAGTTACGAACTGGTCGGCGTGTCGGTTCCGCGCCGGGACACTCCTGATAAGGTCGCGGGCAAGTACGTCTACATGCAGCATGCGCGCGTGGAAGGAATGCTGCATGGGCGGGTGGTTCGCCCGAGAGGCCAGGGAGCGTATGGAGCCGGGGCGAAGGTGCTGGCGCTCGACGAAGGCTCGATTCGCGGTATCGGCGGCGCGAGAGTGGTTCGTAAAGGCGATTTTCTGGGTGTGGTCGCCGAGAATGAGTGGGATGCGATTCGCGCGGCGCAACAACTGAAAGTGACCTGGGACACGAATCCGTCGCTGCCGGGAAACGACGGGTTATACGAAAAAATGCGCGCGGGCCAGACGCAGGATAGGGTCGTGCTGCAGAAGGGCGACGTTGCGGCGGCGCTGGAGAAGGGTCCGCACGTGGTGTCCTTCCACGCGCGCGCTCCGTATCAGGCGCATGCGCCGTTCGGGCCCAACTGTGCGCTGGCGGATGTGAAGGCGGACTCGGCTGTGGTGATGTCGTCCACACAGGATGTGTACGGCACGCGCAATACGCTGGCGAAGTTGTTGGGGCTGCCGGTGGATAAGGTCCGGGTGCAATATTACGAAGGCTCGGGCACGTACGGTCACAGTTGCTACGACGACGTAGCGCAGGCGTCCGCGGTAATGTCGCAACTGGCGGGCAAGCCCGTGCGACTGCAGTTCATGCGGTGGGACGAGTTGGGATGGGATAACTACGGTCCTGCGCATGTGGGCGAAGTTCGGGCGGCGGCGGATGCGAACGGCAAGATCATCGCCTATGAATATGAGGGCTGGCATCATAACTGGTCCAATGTGGAGACGACTTCGCAGTTGACCGGAGTTCCGGCGGCGGAATGGGCCACGGCGGCGGCGCAACAGGTGAATCCGCTGGCCTGCGGCGGGATGTACAACATTCCGAATATCAGGCTGGTGAATCACAAGGTCAACGGATTGGAATACCTGAAGGCTGCGTGGCTGCGGTCGCCTTTAGATCTTTCTTTTTCGTTCACGTCGGAGCAGGCCATCGATCAACTTGCGTATCTGGCTGGGACCGATCCGCATGAATTCCGGCAGCGCAACATTTTGGATGCGAGGTGGCAGGGGGTTCTGGATGCGGTGGCGCAGGCCGCGAAATGGACGCCTCGGCGGGCTGCTTCGAATCTTTCTGATGCGAAGGTGGTGACGGGGCGCGGGATCGGGCTCGGGACGCATTTGCAATCGTGGGGCGCGGCGGTGGCGGAGATCGAAGTCAACAAGGAGACGGGAAAGATTCGCGCCAAGCATATGTATGGAGCGATTGATGCCGGGATGGTGGTGAATCCCGGCAACGTCGAAAGCCAGATCATGGGGCAGATGGTGCAGACCGTGAGCCGGATGCTGCTGGAGGAGGTGAAGTTCTCCAAGTCGGCTGTCACGTCGCTGGATTGGGCCAGCTATCCGATTTTACGGTTTGAGGAATGCCCCGAGATTACGCCCGTGGTGGTGCAACGGTTGGATCAGAAATCGTCGGGGGCGGGGGAGGAAGCGATGGCTGCGGCGGCGGGGGCTATGGCTAACGCGTTTTTTGATGCGACTGGAGTTCGGATGCGGGAGTTCCCGATGACGCCGGAGCGGGTGTTGGCGGCGCTGCGGGGTTAGTTTATTATCCTGGTAGCGTGCGATGCTTTCTTGCTCTCGCGATTGGATTGACTCTGGCGGGGTGTTCGTCCACGCCTTCGCCCTCCGTAGCCGCGGATGCGCCACTCAAGACTCCAGAGAAGAAGTCGACTCCCGAAAAGCCTGATGACCGGAAGGTGCTGGTTGTGTTCGGCGACAGCTTATCTGCCGGGTACGGCCTGGAGGCGGGGCAGAGCTTTCCGGACGATCTGCAGAAGAGGCTCGACGCGGAACACTACCCGTGGCACGTGGTCAATTTGGGGATCAGCGGCGATACTACCGAGGGCGGAGTCTCGCGGATGGATTCTGCCACGGAGTTGAAGCCCGCCATCGTTCTGCTGGAATTGGGAGGCAACGACGGGCTTCGCGGGCTGCCTCTGGCGGTGACCAGGAAGAATCTTGAAACGATGATTACGACGTTTCAGGGTGCGGGGGCCAAGGTGGTGCTGGCTGGAATCACTCTGCCGCCCAATTATGGCGCCGATTATGTTCAGAAGTTCGATCAGATTTATTCCGATCTGGCGAGTGAGCACCACCTGACGTTTCTCCCGTTCCTGTTGGTGGACATCATCACGAAAGATCTGCACTATCTGCAGAGGGACGGGATCCATCCGACGGCGGAGGGCGCGGAGATTGTATCGGGGACGGTATTCCGGACGTTGAAGCCGTTGTTGGCTAAGTGATCGGGCATTGACATAACTTGGGCCAGATGGATATAAATGTACTGCTCCTGCGAGCGCGTTGTGACGCGCGCGGTGGGATGAGAGAGGTTTTAGCACATGCCGCATTGGGGCAAAGGCGGTGGCATCGCATTGTCGATGGCCGCCATGACACTCGGTTTTTTCCTTGCCGGAGATTTTGCGAGCGCGGCGCCTGCTGCTGACGCTGCCGGGCTGCCTCGCATCGAGGGCAAGCCCGACTTCAGTGGAATTTGGGAGGCCAACAATACCGCCAATTGGGACCTGCAGACTCACGAGGCTCGCCCTATGGTTGGGCAACCGGGTCTGACTCCGGGCTCAGTGGTTCTTGCTGCGCCGGTGGTCGGGCTTGGGGCTATTGGTTGGGTGCCTGCGGGGCAGGGCATTGTGGAAGGCGAAGAGATCCCCTACCTGCCTTGGGCCGCCGCGCGAAAGAAAGAAAACCAGGAACACTGGATGGATCGCGATCCGGAAATCAAGTGCTTCCAACCTGGCATTCCTCGGGCGATGTACATGCCGCATCCGTTCCAGATTATTCAGAGTGCGACCAACCTCATGATGGTGTTTGAATTCGCGAATAGTCAACGGACCATCCATCTGGCGAAAATGGATCCCTATCCGAACACCGCCTACATGGGATATTCGGTGGGCCGCTGGGAAGGCGACACGCTGGTGGTGGACGTTACCGACTTCACTGACGCGACCTGGTTCGACAGGGCGGGGAATTTCCATAGCGACGCTTTGCACGTGGTGGAACGCTACACGCCCATGGGACAGAATGCGATCCAGTATGAGGCGACCATTGAAGACCCGCAAGTGTTCTCGCGTCCGTGGAAAATCAGCATGCCTCTTTACCGGCGTCTGGAGAAGAACGCGCAATTGATGGAATTCCGGTGTGTCGAGATGGTGGAAGAAACCATGTACGGGCATCTGCGCAAGGAACAGTTGGTGAAGCATTGGGTGGGCAATACCATGACGATTGACGTCAAGCGCACGATCCCTCCCGGTGAGGCTGTGTTTGAGCGTTACATATCGGGCAATCCGCCGGCCGCGGCTGTGAAATAGGGATTGTGAGATGATGAAATTTTCGGGAGGCCTGTCCTAATGCGCGCCAAGCTTACTTTTGCAGCCGTTTTCGCGGCTGGAGTTGCCCTGTTTCTAGCACCTTCGCCCGTGAGGGCGCACCATGCGTTTGCCGCGGAATTCGATTCCAAGAAGCCAGTGCATTTTGAGGACGCCACCGTCACCAAGGTGCAGTTGATCAACCCTCATAGCTGGATTTATGTCGACGTCAAGCAAGCCGACGGCACGGTTGAAAACTGGGCGGTCGAAGCGGGCAGCCCGAACATTCTGCTCAGGCGAGGTATCACTAAGGACACGCTCAAGGTGGGGCAGAAGATCGTGGTTGACGGGTATCAGTCCAAGGACGGATCGCACAGAGCCAACGGTCGCGATCTTAAGTTGCCCAACGGGCAACAGCTCTTTTTAGGCTCGTCCGGTCCGGGAGAAGGCGCTCCTTACGAAGTGCCTCGACCCGGTGTGGACACAAAGCAGCAGTAAGCCCGAATCACATTCTATGTCGACTCAAACCGGCGCGGCGCCCGATCCGGGCCTGATCTTTGAAACTCTGTGTGCCTTCCAACAGACGGAGTCGTTGAAAGCGGCCATTGAGCTGGAGGTGTTCACCCACATCGCCGATGGGGCGTCCACCTCGGTGGAGATCGCTAAGCGCGCCAAGACCTCGGAACGGGGAATGCGCATTTTGTGCGACTTCATAACGATTCGTGGGTTCCTCGCGAAAGCCGATGGCCACTACGCGAACACCGCCACTTCGCAAGTGTTCCTGAATAAACGCTCGGCGGCTTACATCGGATCGATGGCCAACTTTCTGGCGCACCCCTCCATCATGGAGTGCTTTCACGATATGGCGGGGTCGGTTCGCAAAGGCGGAACGGTATCCCGCGGGACGCTGGCGCCCGAGGATCCAATATGGGTGGAGTTTGCGCGATCCATGGCGCCGTTCATCGCCATGGGGGCTGGGGCCCTCGCGAAGTTCGTCGCACGGCCCGGCGAAGAGCAGAAGGTTCTGGATATATCGGCTGGTCACGGACTGTTCGGGCTGATGGTAGCCAAGCAGAACCCTTCGGCACAAATCTATGCGGCGGATTGGGTCAACGTGTTAGAGGTGGCTAGCGAGAACGCAGCAAAATTCGGAGCGGCGGACCGCTTTCATACGATTCCGGGCAGCGCGTTTGAGTCTGACCTGGGGTCCGGCTACGATCTGGTTCTGGTCCCGAACTTCCTGCATCACTTCGATATCCCCACCTGCGTGGGGTTCCTGCGGAAACTTCACGCTACGATGAAGCCGGGAGCGACACTGGCGATCGCTGAGTTTGTGCCAAACGAGGATCGGGTGTCGCCACCGCTGGCGGCGGCTTTCAGCATTCAAATGCTGGGGGGCACCGAAGCGGGCGATGCGTTTACCTTTCGTGAACTGAGCCAGATGATCGGGGATGGGGGCTTCAAGGACTGCCGGCAAGAGCCGCTCACGCCCACGCCGCAAACATTGGTTTTAGCACGCGCCTAGTGCTGCTTTCCGCAGTATGCTAGAGAGGTTGGAAAGGAAAGGCCCCATGAAGTTTGCCCTGAATACACTATGCATCGCGTTTGTGGCTTCATTCGCGGTGGCGCAGACCAATCCGCTCACGCCTAACGTGCGCGGCGTGATGACCAAGGAGCAGGAAGCAAAGGCCGGAGTTCCCACCGGTCCTGCTCCTCGCCTGAAGAATGGGAAGCCCGATATGAGTGGCGTCTGGGAGCATCCGTATGTTTCCGACTTCACGAAGAACGCAAATGGACAGCAGGGAACGCCCGAGCTTCCTTTTTCGGCGGTCGGCCTTGCGAAATGGAAATCCTACGATGCGGCGCAGGGCGACTATACGGGAAATTGCCTCCCCTTTGGACTGGTGCGCAGCGTGAACGCGCCCTACCCGATTCAAATCGTCCAAAACGATCACGACATCGCATTTTTATTTGAGCAGAATACGTGGTTCCATTCTGTCAACACCGACGGCCACGCGCATCCCAAGGAAGTTGATGCGACCTGGCACGGAAGTTCGGTTGGGACCTGGGATGGAGATACGCTGGTGATCGACACCATCGGCTTTAATGGCAAGACTCGCTTGGATACAGTCGGGCATCCTTTGAGTGACCAATTGCACGTGATTGAGCGGTTCAAGCGGCTGGACGCGGGTCACATCGAATACGTGATGACGGTTGACGATCCTCCGTTTTACACCAAGCCTTTCTCTAACACTCGCACCTTCACGCTTCGGCCGGACTGGCAGTTGTTGGAGTACTCTTGCGAGGAAAACAATAAGGACGTTACCGCTGGTCACATCAAGGTGTGGACCGCAACCACGCCCGTTCCATGAATGTCGCATTTGGCTTTGCGATTCTGACGTTCGGGTTGAACGCGCAGGCGCCACCGCCGCCGCTCAAGCCGGAAACAGCGGAATCGAAAGAATGGATTGCGAAGGCATCCAAGACCGCGGACAAGAAGTGGCCGGGCGAAGTTCATTTCTTCTGCGAGGCTCCCAAGGCTAACGCGGCGAATGATCCGGTGATCGAGCCGACGAAGATCTTCGACAACGTTTACGCGATCGGTCGAAATAGCACGGTGGTTTACGCGATTACTACCTCAGATGGAATCGTGCTGATTGACGCGGGATATCCGAACGACGTTGAGCCGGTGCTGCTGGACGGCATGAAGAAGCTGGGGCTTGATCCTGCCCGGATCAAAATGATTCTGGTCACCCACGGGCATGCCGATCACTTCGGCGGGTCGGCCTATCTGCAGCAGCACTACGGGTGCGCATGTCTATATTTCCTCAGCCGACTGGAACTTCATGGAGAATCCTCCGGCCGGCCGTGGAGGCAAGGCGAAGGGACCGGCGACAGGGCTTCCGATGCACGATCAGACGCTGGTGGAAGGTCAGGCCGTAATGCTCGGCGAGGAGAGCTTTCTGCCGGTGGCCGTCCCAGGGCACACGCCCGGTTCGATGGGATTCCTGTTCGATGTGAAGGATCACGGCAAGGTCCACAAGGCTGCGCTTTTTGGCGGGACGATTCTGCTTCCGCAAAACGCGTCGGCGGAAGTGTTGAAGCAATACCTTGGCTCAATTGCCCATTTCAAAGATGAGGCCAAGAAGTACAGGGTAGACGTGGAACTTCAGAACCATCCTCTGATGGATGACTTTGAGGCTCGACTGGCGCATCTGAAGCAGAGCGGAGCCAACCCGTTCGTGGTGGGACAAGCAAATTATCTGAAGTTTCTGGATGTGATCACGGATTGCATGAGCGCGCAGCTCGCTCGCTAGAGAGGAGTGCGATGAAGATATTCGCCGTTGTTGCCGCCGCAGTATGCAGCTTGTACGCGCAGAATACCGCCGAGACTGTGGACAGCCACCTGGTTGCAGCCAGAACCGCCGCGGGGTTCGACTTCACGGGCACGCTTGCGCGCCTGTGTGTCGCGCCGCCCAAGGTTACAGCAATCCGCGACGGAGCACCCGGCCCCGCGCCTGCACGGGACACGTGGTTCATTGAGCCTGCCAAGGTATTCGACAACCTTTACTTTGTCGGTTCCAAGATTCATTCCTCCTGGGCACTGACCTCGAGCGAGGGCATTATCCTTATCGATACGCTATTCACGTACAACTCCGAGGAGGAGATTGTTGGCGGATTGAAGAAGCTGGGGCTCGATCCCGCGAAGGTCAAATACGTGATCATCAGCCATGCGCATGGCGATCATGTGGGCGGGGCCAAAATGATGCAGGACCGGTTTGGGTCTCATATTGTGATGGGTGGCCCGGATTGGGATTCGATTGAAAAGTCGGTCAACGGCTATCCCCAGGGAAAGCCCAAGCGCGACATCGTGGCCGATGACGGCCAGAAGATTACCGTGGGCGACGCTTCGGTTACCATTGTCGCCACGCCCGGCCACACGCCAGGGACGCTGTCGATGATTTTTACGGTGAAGGATAACGGCAAACCTTTGACGGTGGCCTATTCGGGAGGGACGGCGTTCAACTTTCCTAGCACCGCGCCGAACTTCGATATTTACATCAATTCCCAACGTAAAATGGCTGCTGCAGCCGCTGCGGCGAACGCCACTGTTCTGATGTCGAATCACTCGGAATTCGATTCGGCGGTTACTAAGATCAAGATGCTCGCGTTACGAAAGCCGGGCGAGGCGCATACGTTCGACATCGGTAAAGATGCTGTGGGCCGCTATTTCACGGTCACCAGCGAATGCGCTCAGGCCGAGCGGTTCAAGATCCTGCGATCGCAGAATTAGCCTGCAGGCGGCGGCGAAGTTCCTGGGTCTGCTGGCGGTGACAGGGCAGGCACAGAGTGCGCAGGTTCTGAAGATCGCATTCCCCGCCGCCTTCGGCTACCGGCAGAATGTGATCGGCATCCCAGAGCGTCTTGCGCGAGAGACGCTTCAATCCCCATCGCGCCAGAAGCTTTTCGCGCTTAATGCCACGTGCTCGCCGCAATTCGCCATAGGCGGCGCGGGTGTCGGCCTGACAGAGGGCGCAAATACCGCGGTCGCGTTGCAGCACTTGTTCGCGAAGGTAGCCAGGGTCGGTGCGAAGGCGCCATTCGTGTACACACCAATCGGAACAGAAGGTGAATCGGCGGGCAGGGACTTCCAGACTGCACCAACGGCATAGAGCGCGGCCACTCTCACCTTTGGGAAGATCGTCGCGGTCGGCGCGGCCGCCGGGCATGGTTCGGGAGGTGCTGATAAGGCTCACAACATTTCAGGATAGAATGTCTCGAGCTCGCGGATGGGGTTAAGACTTCTTTTTGGTTGTTGGCTTAGGCTTTAGCGTCCGGATATATTCGACGCTCATTTGAAAATAAGGCTGCAGAGCTTTTGTGTTTTTGAATAGAGCGTCGGGCACGGTCACGTACTCTTTCATTACGGCTCCGTACGCCTCAAACAAGGTTGTTTTGTACTTCTTGAGAAACTTCTCCCGCTCCTCTGTTGGAAGACGAAGCGCCAATGTGCCGGATGGATTCAGGTAGGTGAACATATGGCCATTGAGCGATGTATAGGGGTTCGCCGCACCTTTGCGCTCGATCTCCGGAATGGTTGCGACGAGCTTCTCGTAGAGGGCTAATTTGTCGGCTGGGATATTGTTCTTTTTCGCGGCGGCCATTACGAATTCCCCTGGTTCGAGACTGTGGCGGTGGTTCCGTCGAATTTTGTTAGATGCACGGTGAAAGGCTCGTTATAGGTCTTTGCTCTGTCTCTGAGATACCCCAAGGCGACGGCCTCACCCAAGAACAGCGACGTGTCGGTGTCGCTCCGCCAGTGGATTCCAGCATGAATTCCGTGGCCGAAGGAGATGTTGTGGCCGAGCTTGTTCAGCTCTCCGTTGACGGTAAGTTGCCCCCGGTCAGGACCAGTGTAAGAGACAAGCTGCAGCCCATCACTGGTGGGCACCATAGGGTTTGGCAGCACGAACGTGCCATCGAAGAAGAATTTCAGAAGCGTGACGCATGCTCCGCCAACCGCGCCATGGCCGGTCGGATAGGACGGGTGTGTTGGCGAGCCTTCCGGGAAGGCTTGCGAGAGCAGCCACGTCCCATATTTGTTGAAGCTCTGCTGAAGTCCAACCGAGTTCAGAATCACCTTGCTCGGCTGAACGTTCGTATTTGCGCCTTGGCCCGTTTTAACCAGATGAACCTGACCGCCCGTCGCTTCCGGGCGAGGACGAAGATGTACAAACCATTTCTGATACCACACCGCGTTCAGCGCCTTGGTTGCGATAGCGCCAAGCGTGGCCGCGAAGTCGGGCGCGCCGAAAGTGGCAAAACCGTTCTCACACCTCGATCCGATATAGGGATTCCCCGGATTCGGCGGCGCAATGCCCGACAGCACAAGGAAGGCGACAAAGTAGGCCTGATAGAGAACGTCCACGTGGGTGTACGCAGCGAGGTCCCGGCCGTTGCGCATGTAGCGCAGCATCGGATCGATGTGATTCTGGCTGATTACATTGCCATTCTGGACGGTAAGCCAGTCGCTGAAGGTGGTCATGTAGTCGATGTTGGGCAGATAGCTGACTATCTGCTGGCTCAACGGCTGGGCGCCGAAAGAAGTTGGCGTGATGAGAAATTGGGAGACGTATGGCCCAAGCGCTTCGCCCGGAAAACCGCCACGAAAGAGCAGATTGGTGGTCACCTGGTCGTGGCTATTGCGCGGACCAAGATAGGCGGGGAGGGCGCTGAGTTCCGCCGCGGCCATAGCGGCCAGTGAATTCGAGCCGTAGTCAGCGAACGCGACGTCGCGCAACAGCGAAGCCCAGTAATGTTCCAGTAACTCCGTGGCGGTCTGGTCGCTGGCGATCGGCGGCGCGGGAGGAACGATCGGTTGGCCGAACTGCACGCTATCGGGGACTTCAAGGTCGAACGCGAGTCCCCCTTGAGGACCGTTCAGCGTTCTGGTGCCGCCCATGGTTATTTTCTGGAAATCCGCGAACTTTCCGCTGGTTAACGCGGTCTTGAATGTCTGATACGCGTTCAGGTCGACTCGCCCGAAAGAGTCGTGCGGGAGCCCTTTGGTGTATGTACCGCCCTTGTCGGGGTACAGAGTCTCGTCGCCGTTGCTGACGTTCTTGGCCACACCAAGAAGCGCGTCGTGTGTTGCCTGCGCGACTCGGAGATTGAAAGCCTGAACCAGACGCTCAGCGGCTGGGCCATTTAGAGACGGCCCGATGTCCGGGCGGATCGAGGAAGACTCGGCGAGGGCGTTAGATGACTTAGTGAGGGTACCCGCGGCGAGGGTTGTTCCGACCCGTTCCAGAAAACGGCGCCGATTCGGGATTCTTGGTCTGCTTGGATCCGTTGACATTATGTGTTGTTCCCCGTTTCTTGTCTTGCAGATCGTTGGGATCGAGTTTAACAAACTCTCCGCCCTCGGGCGATACAGCACTGTTTTTTTTCGTGATGGTCACAACTCTTCGAGGCGGTTTGGTTTCAACTAATCAGATCGCTACGCGGGTGAACCGCTTCCCGGCAGTCGGAGGGGATCGGAGTCGTGGCGATCTAAATTCAAAACATTGGAGAGAAGTATGTTCAAATCAGTCCACTTGACGTGCGTCTTGGCGCTGAGCGCGGTTGGGCTTTCGGCGCAAGTCAGTACCGTGCTTCCCGTTGTGAGAACTACGGGCATGGTGGGAATCGGAGATGCGCAGACTGCGCAGTTGAACGTGTTGAATCCCGGCGTGGAGGCTCCCGCGCTGGGCATTGTCTGTACGGCAACAGTTTCGTTTGTGGACGCAAGCGGAACGGTGCTCAAATCGGCGACGCTCACCATTGCGCCCGGCAAGAGCATGCCATTCGTCCTCAGGAGCGATGTGGATCTAAACCTGGTTGCAGGCCAACGCCGCGAGATTCGGGCTACGATTTCGACGCCCGGTGTTCCTCCACCAGCTACGCCAACAGCGTCCGCGACGGCCACGGGATGCAAAGTCATACCGACGCTTGAAATTCTGGATACGGTCACAGGACGAACGCTGGTGGTGCTGGGACATGCAGCGACGATTCCGCAGGTTGTAGCGAGCAGTACTCCGTAGAACGGTGGTTGCGCGACGGGGCGACCGTCGCGCAACACTTCAAGGTTTGCGCGAGGCGGCGTAGGCTGAGATGTCCAGCAGATCGGACTCCGAAAGATTGCTGAGGACTGGTTTCATCAAGTCGCTCCAAACGCCATGGCGGGCGCCGCTTTGCATGTCGACCATCTGGCGCATCAGGTAGCTGGGGGATCGGCCGGCGATGCCGGGGACGGGACCCAGGCCAGCGAGGTCGGCTCCATGGCACACTCCGCACTTGGTTGTTTTGCCGGCGCCTGTGGTGACCAGAGCCTCGCCCTTCTTCAGGCTTCCTACAGGCACATAGGCGATGAAGCCTGAGCGGGCGTCGCGGAGAACTTCGGTGCCCTCGGCATCTTCGGGTGTTTCGATTATGCGCTGGCCCAGAGGTTCTTTCTCGTTGCCCTCCAGCGTCAGGAACATTCCACCCGCGATTCGTGTTTTCGGTACCGTGGCGGATTCGACAACTTTGATCCAGGGTGTCCACTTCATGGAGCCGAAGTAGTCGGCTGCCGCCTTGATCTCATCGTCGGTCATGCCTTTGGCGATGGTGATCATTGTATTGGTATTGGCTTTCCGGGGCTCAGAGCTTTTACGGACGCCGTTCCTGAAATCGTTCATTTGCTGAATGAAATAGGCGTTTGGAAGGCCGGCTACTCCGGCGTTCTCAGGCCGGCCTTTACCGTTTGGATAGTGGCACAGTGAGCATGCGAAAACGTCCGCCTTCTTTCCGTGCGCCACGATGTCAGGCATGGAGGGATGGTCGTCTGGGTACCAGTCGGCGGGCCCAAATCGATCGCTGATTTGTGCGCGGGTGAATGCGCCGGTGCTGCCCGGGAGGTGCTTCACACTTGTGTCCGGCGGTGCCGGAGTCGCTGGTGCTGGCGCAGGTGTGCCGGCGGGCGGAAAGCCATAGGCCCATCCGGGTGGGTCCGCGGCTAATGCCATGGTTGCAAAACCGGACGCGATCACCAGAGTCGCGACGCCGAAGTAATTCCGCATAAAACCTCCCTTGGTCACTGCATTGCGAGCCGTAGCGATACTATCACGGCTCGGGTTAGCGGTGGGAGGAACTGGCCTACTCAAGTTCGAGCGTGACGTAGATGAGCTGCCCCTGGCGTTCGACCAAGAGAGCGATGGGATCGTGAGTCTTCTTGGCGGCGAGAGATTTCTGCAAATCATCCAGGGAGGTGAGATGCGTACCGTTCAGCTCATACATAACGTCCCCGGTGAGTAGTCCGGGGTTGGCGCCTGCGAACTCGGCGGGAATCGCAGCGACGACCACGCCGCTTAAGCGCCTCAAGTTGGGAAGACTGCCCGTGACTTTCTCATCCAGAGTTATCGCTAGAATGCCCAATTGGCGGACCAGATTTTCGTCTCCATTGGCAATCTCGGTCAGATTGGCGGGAGAGCGGGGCGCCTCCAGGATGGCCACCTTTACCTGCTTCGGCTCTTTATTGCGCTCGATGTCCAGGGTGATCAGGTCGCCGATGGAGTGCTTGAAAATCGCGGCGCTTAGCTGAAGGGAGTCGCGCACGGGCTTGCCGTCCGCTGCCCGGACCACATCGCCCTGTTGTAGATCGGCCGCCGCGGCTGAACTGCCGGGCGTGACATCGGAAAGGATCACGCCGGAATGGTGGGTGACTCCCAATGCCGATGCGAGCACCGGGGTGATGTCCTCGGGAACAACACCGATTACACCGCGACGGACACGGCCGTCCGTGCGGAGTTGCTTATAGACTTTTTCGACGACGTTGCTGGGGATGGCGAATCCGATGCCTTCGCTTCCACCGGATTGCGTGTAGATCAAGGTATTGATGCCGACAATGTGCCCAGTGATGTCCAGCAGCGGTCCGCCGCTGTTGCCCGGGTTGATGGCTGCGTCGGTTTGCACGTAGAACATCGGCCGATCGGTGCTCAGGTGGCGCATGGGGGCGCTGACATAGCCGACCGTGAGCGAGTTTTCCAGACCGAGAGGGCTGCCCAAGGCGACAACAACCTGACCTTGTTTCAATTTGTCGGAGTCGAAGAAGGCGAGCGTGGGAAGGTTTCGTGCCTCCACTTTGAGAAGCGCAAGATCCGATTCGTGATCCACACCCAGGATTTTGGCTTCGTAATGCGCATGATCTTCGTAATGATCGGCGGCGTTACGGGTCATGACGCTAATGTCGATGCGATGCGCGCCTTTGACAACGTGACTGTTGGTAATGATGTATCCGTCGCTATCGACGATGACGCCGGAGCCGGTGACTTCCTCATTGGTCACGAAGCCGGTCTTGTCGGCGGAATCTTTATCCAGAGGAGCGCGAACGCGCACACTAATGCGGACCACGGCCGGACTGGCTGCGGTAGCCAAGTCTTCAATGGAAGTGCTGAGCTCGGCAAGCGCGGTGGAAGGCTTAGGGATGGGAAGAGTTTGCTGGGTTGTTGATTGACCGAATACGGCGGCGCTTAAGACGAACAACAAACTGGAAGCGGGAAAGAGGTTGGCGGGCATGCTGGTGAGGTCCCGCCTACAGATTAGCATTCGCTGCCGCTGTCGAGGCCAGAAAATAGTGATTCCAGCTCGACTGTTAGCAAAGAGTTGTTACCGATTAACGTTCGCCGAGCGTGTAACCGATAGACGCGCCGTACTGAGGAACCCAGTTAGTCCCGAACTGCGAAAAGTTGTTGACCCAATGTACGTCAACTTCGGGCCGGACGAAGATGTGATCGGTGACGTAATATTTAAGCCCGCCGCCGAAGTGCAATTGGAAATGGTCCGCGCTAGTCAAAAATTCATTGCTGGTGGAGCAGCCAGTGAGCGAATTGCACAATTGCTGATTGGCGTAAAACTTAACATTGACACCGCCCAGACCGGCTTGCAGCTCGGGCACGAAGCGTTTGGATTTCACCGGAGGATGATAGATGCCGTTGAAGTCGTAGAACAGAGGCCTATCGCCGAGGCCGGCGTAGGACCCCTGGGCCGGCCTGAAAGAAGCTTCGAAGCCCGCGCCAAAGCTGGGTTTGAACATAACGTCGCCCCCGATTTTCATGAACAGACCATTGATGGAACCGGTGGGAGCAAAGTTGCCGGTGCCGAGAGGGTCGATTACCTGGCCGTTTGATTTAGCCTGCGCGGTTCCCAATCCCAGCGTTATGTCGACTTCGGATTGCGCGTAGGCAACAATCATGCAAAAGGGAAGCACGGAAGACAGAAAAAGACACCTGCGAAACATCGCGTAGACCTCCTGAACATTTTGTTAGACACTTGTTGCGCTCGCAACTTTCAGAAACACTCTTCCTTGGGGAAAAAGCGTTCAGCGAGCGGTTATCTTATGGACGCGGCAATATGCGTGCCGGTTTCAAAGCGACTTATTGCTGAACGTGAACAGCGACGACGGTAATGTCATCGGATTGTTCATAACCCGCCGCAAATTCGTCGCAACCCTGAAAGAGGTGAGTGATGACTTCCATGCCTGTGCACTTGGAGGTTACTTGTCCTGCGCGGTTTTCTTCCCAAAATTCGCCCTGCGCGTTTTCGGCTTCGCTGATTCCATCGGAGAAGCAAACCAGCAGGTCGCCCTTTTGCAAAGGCACCGTGGACTGCTCATATTTCCAGGAAGGCAAGAGACCGATCGGGACGCCGGACTCTTCCAGGCGCAGCAGTTTTCCATGACGCACAAGCATGGGCTGGCACTGCCCAGCGTTGACATAGGTGAGCTCGCGACGAGCAACGTCGATAATGCCGACAAACAGAGTGCTGTATTTGTCGGGCGGGGAAGAAATGTAAATGGCCGAATTAAAAACCGAGAGCTGTTCGGCCAGCGAGGTTACTCCCATCAGCATTTGAGTGCGCAGGGAGGAATGAATGCCGGCCATCATCAAAGCGGCCGCGATTCCTTTTCCGGATACGTCGCCCAGAGTTACGACAAACCTGCCATCGTCCATCTGGCAAAAGTCATAGTAGTCGCCACCGACAGCTCGGGCAGGTCTGCAGTGGCCCGCATAGTCGAGTCCGGGAACGGGAGGAAATTTCTGCGGCAGAAGCTTCTGCTGGACGTCCCGCGCGATTTCCAATTCGCGATAGAGAACGCGCGTTGCTTCGGCTTCCTGGCGCAATCGCTGGGTCTCTAAAGTAGAAGCCCCATAGCTTGCCGCCAGGCCGAGCATCTCGACGTCGAATTGTGTGAAGCCGCCTGGCTTATTCAACACCTGCAGCACACCGATGACTTTGCCGCTGGCGCCTCGCAAAGGCAGGGCCAAGACGGACTCGGTAACGTAGCCGCTGGACGTGTCCACCTTTTGGAAGAACCGCTTGTCGGACTTTACGTCGTTCACCACTATGGGTCCGTTCGACGAAATGCAAGCGCCGACCAGCCCCGCGCCTTCGGGGACGCGAATCTCCTTGGTGCCGTGCGCGACCTTGGTCCACAGCTCTTTCTTTCGTTCATCGCGAAGCCAGATGCTGCAACGATCCGCGCCGGAGATGTCGCGCGCCATATCGGCATTGAGTTCCAGCAAACGATCGGTATCCTGCTCGGCTCCGATGAGGGACGCGTAACGAAAGATAACTCCAGAGACGCGCTCGGCGTCGTACGAGGGCTGTTGAGCGGCTTCCATTAGCGGGCTGTCCTTCTGGCGTCGTGAACCACCTTGCCATCGACTATAGTCAACATTGAGGTGATGCCCTTGATGGCTTCGTCGGAAACTTTACGCGAATCGAAATAGTCGTCGCTCAGCACTACCAGATCTCCCAACTTCCCGGGCTCGATGGTTCCCAGTTTGTCCTCCTCGTGCGTGTACCAGCCGTTTTCCGATGTGTAAAGGTGCATTGCTTCCATACGGGTCAACTGCTGCCCTGGGTTGATCAGTTCAGCGGCGGAGTTCTTCCCCGTAACCATATAATAAATCTCCAGCCAGGGATCGAAAACCGACACCGCTGCGGCGTCGGAGCCTGCGCCCACATGAATGCCGCTATCGACAATGGTGCGGAAGGGCGGGCCGAAACTCTTATCCGTGCCGCCGAGATAGAGCCAGCCATGCACTGCGACGCCAGCGCCGATTGCCTTCAGGCGGTCCAGCGTGGGGCGGTCGATCTTGGGTACGTGGCCGATGGCCCAGTGCAGGTCGCGAATGGGTGTTACCGCGTTTACTTTTTCGAACGTGCTGGTGGTGAATTGATCCTCGTTCAGAGATAGCGTGTGCTGCTGGAAGGCCCAGCCGTGTTTGGCGACCAACTGCAGCGCGGTTTCATAATTGGCCGGCGTCGCGCCGTTGCGGAAATTCCAGGCTGCCGCGAACTCGCCTATGCCGGAGACTTTCAGCATGTCGTCGCCAAAGTCGGGGAACATGTTTAGCAGGCGTTCGCGCAGAAGGGGCACGTCGGGACGGGTGTCCTGAGTCAAAAAAAAGATGCGCAGGCGAGTGGTCATCTTGCCCTCACGATGGAGCGCGAGGAACGGATCATAGGCGGTCCACGGATTCAGGCTTTCGACAGTATCGGCGACGGAGGCCTCCTGCATGTCGCCCGATCCCGGCAGTGCGAACATGCCCATGTCGGAACTGGTGGTGACGCCCAGGCTCGCCAGCCAGGCCATCGCGTCCGCTGTACCGCGCTTCTGGTCGGCGAAGGTTTGGATAGCGCGGAGCGCGTTTAGCGCCTGAAGAAACGCGGGCCCGGCTATGACACCCTCCGGGCTGACTGCGATTCCTTTCGATTCGAAGAATGTCTTGCCGAGGCTGTTGGTGGCCGTACCGCTTCCGTTCATCAGATAGGGATGATCGGGGAGCGCTTTATCCAATTCGGCCCGTGTGGGAAGCCGTTTTTCAGCGAACTGTTTGATGTTCCAATCGCCCAACGTGGTAATGAAAGAGCCCGGAGGAACTGTCTTGGCCTTGGCCTCAAGCATCGCTTGCAATTGGGCGATGGAGGCTGCGGTCTCTAGACGAATGTCGTAGCCTGGACGTGTCCCTAAAAGCACGATGTGGTTGTGATTGTCGATCAGGCCGGGCACTACGGTGGCTCCATGCAGATCGATGACCTTTTCGCAGGGGCCGGCTTTGTGGACGCCGCTCTTCCCGACTGTATCGAAGCGCCCGTTCTGGATGGTGACCTCGGAAACGGTGGTGTTGTTTTTGTCCATCGTCGCGATCTTGCCGTTCACTAGTTTCAGATCGCGCGAGTCTGCGCAATTGGCTGCCAGGGCGGGAACGGCCAGGAACAGAAGGGCGGGGAAGTGTTTCATGAGAGGCCTGTCAAGGCTCGATTCTACCCCAAAAGCTGTACGCCCGATTTGTAGTAGCTTCAGAAGTGATGCGAAAGTTCCTGGTCTTTTTCTTTCTTCTGGCGGGCCTCGCGGCTGCTCAAAGCACCCGGCCTCCGGTAGTGTTCGTCCGCGGATACGACTTCAACTGGGCGCTGTTCGGATTCTGCACTCCGTCCGACCCTTCGGGCACGTTTGGCACTATGCCGGCCATGATTCAAGCCGACGGCGCCACGGTGTACGGGTTCGATAACTGCGCCGCGGCGGGGGAGAAGAACGTTCCCATCGAGACCCTGGGTGCGTTGTTTGGGCAATTTCTGGCTGGGATTTCCGCGCCGCAGGTAGACGTGGTTGCGCACAGCATGGGTGGGTTGATTGTGCGCTCATACCTGGCCGGTCTGCAGAACGGGTCGGCGTCGACGCCACCGCAAAATACAAAAATCAGGAAGATTGTCTTTATCGCGACTCCTCATTACGGAGCCGCGGTAGCGAATGATTTTGGGATTGACCTGACCGACGCAGAGGTCACGGAGATGGAGGAAGGAAGCGGATTTCTGTACAACCTGGCTCGGTGGAATCAAGGGATCGACGATCTGCGGGGCACCGACAGCATCTCAATTGCGGGCAATTCGGGCATCGCCGGGACCGACGATGGTCTGGTATCCATGAATAGCGCATCTTTACTTTCGTTCAGCCAGCCTGCGCTGCGGACACGCGTGCTCCCTTATTGCCACACGGCGATTCTCGCCAGCTTGGGGTTTTGCACGGGAGTAGGAATTGCGACTGCTCCGGAGACCGCATCAATCGTCCGTTCCTTTCTGGGCGGGTCGAATGACTGGTCCTCGGTGGGTAAGACGATCGCGAGCGGAACCGGAGGCCTCTTTTTCACAGCGAGGGATTCCAACGATGTTCCCTTCAACATCAGCAGTGTGACCTATGATTCCGCCGGCGACATGCTGAATCATGGAGCATTCGCCTACTATAAGGACCTTCTTGGAGCCGGCACGTATAGTTTGACCGCACAAGCGTCTACTGCCGTCTTGAAGGGTAACGTCGTCGCAGTGCAGCCAGGGGCATTCGTTGCCTGGTTGGCAAAATTGCCGCCGGCGATTAGCGTGGTAGTGCCGTCGGCAGGGCTCTCCGATGCTCGCGTGGTTGCGCCGGGGTCGCTGGTCTCTTTCTATGGCGTGGGCCTCGCGACTTCCAACACGCAGTTCGGCAGCCTGCCTTTTCCGGCGCAACTTGGTGGGACGACGATATCCTCAGGCGCGACGGCACTGCCCTTGTTAGCTGTATCGGATGGACAGGTGAACGCATACGTCCCGCCTTCGTTGAGCGGGTTGGTAAACGTGACGATCAAGAACTCGCTTGGGCAGCATACGACAACGTTGCTGGTGGCGCCTGCGGCCCCGACGCTATTTACGCTGAACAATAGCGGGTCGGGTCCTGCTTCGGCACTGCACGCGGCTAGCGGAACTGTTATCGGCGCGACCAGCCCGGCTACCGTGGGTGAGTACGTTTCGCTTTACGCCACCGGCCTGGGTTTGACGAATTCGTCGGGAACTCTGGACGTGGCGATCCTCACACCTCAGGTGACTATGGGAGGCGTGAAGGCGCCGGTGAGCTTCGCGGGCAGGGCCCCCGGATTTGTCGGCCTGGATCAGATCAACGTCCAGGTTCCGGCTGGTGTCACGGGAACGTCGGTTCCTATTGTGGTTTCAAGCGGCGGACGGACCAGCAACACGGTCACGCTGGCTATTCAGTAGAATACCCTTTATGAAATTCGCCGCGATCATTGAATACGGACCCGATCTATCCAAGATCGCCGAGATTCGTCCTACCCACCGCCAGTACCTGGGCGACCTTTTGAAGAACGGCAAGCTTGCCATCTCCGGACCGTTTGTGGGCGATAGCGGCGCGCTCATCGTTTATGAAGCGGAATCGCAGGAAGAGGCAGAATCGCTGATTGCCCATGACCCGTTTTCCAAAGTCGGGGTGTTCATGTCCTGGAACATTCGTCCCTGGAATGTTGTGATGGGAAATCCGGCGCTGTTGCCCAAGTAGAGCCGCTCCCCGGTACTTCTAAGTTTGGAGTACCAAATGCAAGTAATACCGATTCTCGCAGTAAACAATACCGGCAAACCACGTATTAGGGTTTATTTAGGAAATTACCAACCCTAATGTTTACAGGCCTAAACGGGCCTCTTTGAAAGTGGTGCCTAACGTGCAATTCTTTGGTTCACACAAGGCGTTAGACAAGCTTTGGATGAGGAGAATCGACGATGGAACCCAACGAATTTGACCAGACAAGAGAAGTGACGCCGGCGCGGACCGATTCGGGCTCGGCTAAATTTTGGATTCTAGGCGGGGTGCTGGCGATCGCGCTCGGGGCGAATGCGTACCTGATTGTCCGCTCCAACAACCTGACCCAAGAACTTGCCGCCGTCCGGGACGCCAACGCGGCTCAGTTCTCTAAGATGGATGCCGCAGCATGCCGCAGCCGCGGCTGATAATCGCGAGCAGATCGATCGTCTTGCCCAGTCGATTGTGGCCGCCCATGACACGGCCTCCGGCGCGCAGGCCGCGCTCAAGCGCCAGCAGGCTGAGGCGAAGAAACAGGCCGACCAGATCGCCCAGCGGATTGAGCAGGAGAGATCCGAGCTTACCGGCCAGTTGACCTCCTTGAAGGACGACACCACCAACAAGATCTCCCAAGTTTCTACCGACGTTGGCGGCGTGAAGACGGATGTGGATGGCGTCAAGACCGACGTCGCCTCCGCGAAGACCCTGATCGACCAGCACACGGCCGACTTGAAGCGTGTGACGGGTGACATGGGCGTGATGAGCGGCCTGATCGCCACCAACAGCAAGGACTTGGATGGGCTCCGCGCTCTGGGAGAACGGAACTACTATGAGTTCAGCTTGGCCAAAGAGTCAGAAATCGACGCGGATCGGCGGCGTCACGATCGCGCTGAAGAAGGTCGACTCCAAACACAACCGCTTCTCGCTCGAAGTACTGGCCGACGACAAGACGGTAGAGAAGAAGGATCGGACCATTAATGAACCGGTGCAAGTCTACGTCGGTGGCAGCAAGCAGCCTGACGAGATCGTGATCAACCAGGTGAATAAAGACGGAGTGGTTGGTTACCTGGCCACACCTAAAGTAGTCCTGTCGCGCCGGTAGTTCCTTTAAAAGACAGCCTCAAAAACACGGCGGTGGGGAGCGATCCTCACCGCCGTTTCTATTTGTCTCTATTTGGGAGGGGCCGGCGGTGGTCCGCCGCTGGGAATGTCGTTGGATGCGGTGCGGCGCTTGAACTTCCACTGGCCGTTCTCGCGGATCAAGGTGTCGTCATAACGGCCGCTCTGCGCGATCACCGGCTTGTTGTCGGGTGTAGGCACGACGAAGGACCAGTGCGACCATGCGGTGGCTGTATCGCCGTGGACCTGGATCACAAAATTCGTCAGCAAGTGAAAATTATGAGCCTTATTCACGGTCCCGACGTTCTTCTCCATGAAGGCCTGGATCGCGGCGGGGCCCTGGACGGTTCCAAAGCCGCCCACCCATTCTCCATCCTTGGCAAAGAGGTGGGAGTAAGCCGCGAAATCGCGGGTGTCCAGAGTCCGACCGTATTCGGTTAAAACAATCCTGATTTCCTCCACGTCCTCCAGGTGCTGGAGGCGTGACTCCAGGGACGCCTTGGATTGCGCGCTCACGCATGGCAATAAACAAGCAGCGACCGTGAAAATTCCCAATAGGCTTTGCGGACGATTCATTCGATCACCCCTTCTGGCGAATTCTCCCACAATGTGGGTTCGATATCATCTCGGGCCGGGTTCGATATCATCTCGGGAAGGAGAAATCCAATGAAATACGGAAAGCTCGTTCTGGCTGTCCTCTCAGGCATGGCGATTATGGCGGCGGTATCCACTGTGCGGGCTCAGCAACCGAAGCTAACTGCGCTCGATTATTTCGAGATCGAACAACTGATGTATCGCTATGGGCAAGCGATCGACACATGCTCCAACAACGGGTATGATTACGCCGACCTCTACACGCCCGATGGCACATTCACCGATAACTTCACCGATGAAGGTTTCAAGAAGGGCGGTCTTGTGCGAGCCAAAGGACGCGAGGCTTTAGCCCGCGCCTCTGGTGGCGGGACGCTTGGCTGTAAGGACGTCGGATGGAAGGATTGGAGCCACCTGATGCTCAATCCCGTGATTACCGCGACCGCTGGCGGAGGAGCTACCGGAAGAGTGTATGCCGTGGCGATTGGCGAGAAGGGGCCGCGCGACGTGCAACGCTTCGGCGGCTATCAGGACATCTATGTGAAGACCGCCGCAGGATGGCGTATCCAATCCAGAACGCACGTGCGCGCTAAGGCCTGGTCGAATCCATTGCTGCAGTCTCCGGATCTGAATTGACCACGATTCACTTTTGACCAGCCGCCCGTAAAACGGAGCGCACGGGCTGCTTACTTCCATGCCAACAGGTGCCCGCGCGCCCTTTGCGGGCTAGTCACTTCGTGTATTCTGGGACAGTGCCGAAAGCGAAGAGCCTCCTGCTGGTGGACGACGATCCATCCATTCATGAACTCGTGCGAGCGATGCTCGCAGACGAGGGCTGGGAAGTGGAGGCAGTGGGTAGCGGGGAAGAAGCGCTCAGATACCTGGCCGAACAGAATTACGATCTGGTCCTGACCGACATCCGGATGCCCGGCATGGACGGGTTAACGCTTCTGGCGCACATCCGCAAACGCCATCCCGATACGCACGTGGTGGTGATGACGGTGCACAATACACCGGATCACATTGTCGGATCGCTGCGTAATGACGCGGCGGGATACGTCAGTAAGCCATTCACAAAAGATATTTTGGCCGAAGCGCTGGCAAACGCGTTGTCAATGCGGGTGGAGCATAACGACATCAAGATTCTTTCGGAGCGGCCACAGTGGATTTCGCTCGAAGTACGTTGTAAGCTTGCCACGGCCGACAGGTTGGTCCCGTTTGTGAAGGAATTGCCGGGCGACCTGGATCCGGACGAGCGTGAGCAGATCGCCACGGCCTTCCGGGAACTACTAATGAATGCAATCGAACATGGCGGCCATCTGGACCCCACCAAGGTGGTCAGGATGAGCTACATTCGGACCGGGCGCTGCATTGTTTATTACCTGCACGATCCGGGCGAGGGTTTTTCGATGGAGAAGCTGCAGCACGCCGCGATTGCGAATGCGCCGGACCAACCCTACCGGCATCTGGAGTTGAGGGAGCAGATGGGTATTCGGCCGGGCGGGTTCGGGTTGCTGATGACCAAGAACTTCGCGGATGAATTGATCTACAGCTCTAAGGGCAACGAAGTAATTTTCATAAAGTATCTGTAGACGGCTTACTGTAAAGAAGACGAGTGGGAGGTGACCAAGAGATGGACGGAGACCACATGAATGCAGCGTCCGCAGGTAGCGGAGCGGAAGGACATGGATACGAGGTTTCGCTCCTCGCACCAGACCCACCAGAGCGATCCCTCCGAAGCCGGAGCGGGGAATATCGATAAGATCCGGGACATTCTGTTCGGAAATCAGATGCGGGATTACGAACAGCGTTTCTCACGTCTGGAAGAAGCCTTGCGGAAGGAGTCGGCCGAGTTGCGCGATAGCACGCGCCGGCACCTGGAGGCGCTGGAGACATTTGTCCACAAGGAATTGTCGGCGCTGCAGAGCCGCGTCATCGCGGAGCGCGACGAAAGGACGGAGAATCACTCGCGTCTGACATCGGATCTTGCCGCGGCGTCGGCATCCTTCTCTAAGAGGTTCGGCGAAATGGAGAATCAGGAAGCCAGCGCCAAGAGCGAGATTCGCAGCAATATACTGCAGCAGTCCAAGGAACTGCACGATGCGATCCGCCAGAAGGCGGACGATATGACGTCCCTCTTGGAGCGTCGTTTTGCGGAATTGCATCACGCCAAGACGGATCGCGCAGCACTGGCCAGCCTGTTTTCCGAAGTCGCTTTGAGGCTGTCGGATCAATTCAAGGTGCCCGGCGCCGAATAGGCCCGTGGGCTTCTGAAGAGAAAACATGCCCACCGGCGGTAGCAGCCCGCGCGCGACCTCGGCCAGCGGCCGTGAACCAAACGGGGATGATCAACGCTTCGCGGAACTGCGCGAGCTCCTTCTTCAACCGGAGCGCGAAAACTGGGAACGGCTGCGGGAGCGGCTTGACGATCGGGAAAAGCGCGCGAAAGACGTGGGCAGCGTGCTGGCCGACGCAGTAAAGCTGAGCCCCGATGTGGAGCTTCGGCGGTCACTGCAGCCGTTGATGGAAGAGGCGCTGAAAGTCTCGGTGCAGACCCACCCGAAGCTGCTGGCCGATGCGCTGTTTCCCATCATCGGCGCGGCTATTCGCAAGTCGATCGCGATCGAGTTGGACGCGATGCTCGAATCGCTGAGCCAGACATTGGAGCAAAAATTCTCTGCACGCAGTCTGCAGTGGCGCTGGGAAGCGTTCCGCACACGTAAACCGTACATGGAAGTCGTACTGCTTCGCAGCCTGTTGTACAAGGTGGAACAGGTATTCCTGATTCATCGCAAAACGGGAATCGAACTGCAGCACGTCGCCGATCCAGGCGCTGAAGCGAAGGATCCGGAGATTGTCGCGGGTATGCTCACGGCGCTGGAAGATTTCGTGCGCGATACGGTCAGTGGAACCGATGGCGGAAATCTTGAGACGTTTCGCGTGGGCGAGGTTGGAATTGTTTTGGCGTACGGGCCGGAGTTAATCTTATCCGGTATCGCCAGAGGTGCAACGCCGCGAGTGTTGAACCGTAAATTTCAAGCGACCGTAGATGCGATTGAGCAGGAGAAAGCGGAGGAGCTGAGTTCGTTTTCCGGCGAGAAGTCGGACTTCGATAGCTGCCGTCCGCGACTGGAGGCTTGCTTGTTGGGGCAGGGCGACCCCAAGGAGTCGGCGGGTATTTCGCCCATGGCGCGCGTGCTGCTGTTTGGGATTCCCACGATAATTGTGCTGGCGCTGGTGGGTTGGGGGATTTATTCGTACCGGGCGGCACATAGGTGGTCGGCTTTTGAGCAGCTTTTGAACCAGCAGCCCGGCATCGTGCTGACAACTACGGAAACCCGAGGCGGCGTGCATGAATTCTCCGGTCTGCGTGATCCTCTGGCCGCAAAACCGGCGGACTTGTTTGTCTCTTCGGGCCTGAATCCCCAGAAGGTTGCATTCCACTTCGCAGATTTCCACTCTCTCGAACCCCGCTTTGCCGATCAAAGGCGATATGCCGATTTGAAGGACCAGTTGGAGAAGCGTGCCTTCCGGTTTAAAACGGGAAGCTCCGAAATTCCGCCGGAGCAGCGCTTTTTGTTGGAGGATGTCGCGTCCCAGGTGCTGGCTCTGATACAGGCAGGCAATGCGATGGGAAAGACCGTCCAAGTGGAAGTACGCGGGAATCACGATCCGGTGGGAGCGGAACAAGTGAACTCGACTCTGGCGCGTGAACGGGCGTCGGCGGTGCAAACCGCATTTATCTCGATGGGCGTGCCCCAGGCGCGAATCACGGCGGTTGCCGGGGATCAGGCGAAAGAGACATGCTCTGCTGTGAAAGAGGAAGAACGGTTGTTGTGCCGTAGCGCCTCATTCAGAGTTACTGACTAACGGGCAGAGTACTCGATGGACGGATTCTTTAAAACTTTTCTAGAACAATGGCGACTAAGAAAATTTGCATGTTGGGTCACTTCGGCGTCGGCAAGACTAGCCTGGTACGGCGTTTCGTGGAGAGCGAGTACGATGACAAATACCTGACCACCGTTGGCGTGAAAATCGACAAGAAGGACGTGGAAGTTGGAGACAAGCCGGTAACGCTGATGCTGTGGGACATCGCGGGCAAGGACCAAATTGCGGACGTCAGTCTAGCCAAGGTGAACGGCGCGTCGGGATACATTCTGGTGGTTGACGGGTGCCGCGCGTCGACGCTGGCAACCGCAATGGATTTGCAAAAGAGCATCACCAAAATGTATGGTCCACTGCCTTTTGTGATGGCTGTGAACAAGGCCGACCTGGAGAGCCAGTGGGAAGTGAAGCGGGCCGACATTGAGTCCTGCGGCTGGACGTCCTTCGACACTAGCGCGAAATCGGGCGTTGGCGTGGAGGAGATGTTTCTCCGGCTCGCCGATAAGATTCTGGAAGGAGGCGTTAGCAAGTGACTCCTCCCCAATCAGCAACCCGGCAAGCGGACCTTTTGACGGCGTTGGGCTATGCGGTTTTTGAACCTGGAGCGGCGGACTCGTTCCACTTGGCGGGACCGGTGCCGGAATGGCTGCGAGCCTTCCTCGAAGCGGAACAACAGGACTGTCCTCTTGAGGAAGCCTTTCCGTTTCTGGAGGTATTTCTGCCGGATGCGCGCGAGTTTTGGACCAACCCCGGAAGGAGCCCCAGTCTCCGCTCGGATTTCTGGACTCAAAAGGACGCGGAGGGCCACGAACATCATTTGTGCGCGACGGCGATGGTGCTGGAGCGGCCGTTTCTGCTGATCGAGTCGGCTGCGAAGCGGTTTCAGGAGACGCAGGATTTAATGCGCTATGCGCATGAAACGTCACTCCTCTATGAGCAGGTTACAAAGTTGAGCCGCGAGCTGGCTCGCGCCACCGAAGCCAAGAGCGAATTTCTGGCGCGGATGAGCCATGAGATCCGTACGCCCATGAACTCTCTACTCGGAATGGCCGAGCTGTTGTGGGAAACGCAAATGACCCCGGAGCAGCGCGAATACGTGCGCATCTTCCGGCGCGCGGGCGATAATCTGCTGGCCGTAATTAACGACATTCTGGATTTCTCCAAAGTTGAGGCCGGACAGATCGAGCTGGAGCACATTGAGTTCGAGTTGTCCGATGTGCTGGAGAAGGTCACCGAAGTGGCTGCGCTTCGCGCTCACGCCAAGGGGCTCGAACTGAGCGCCAGGGTTCGGCCGGGTGTTCCCACAAAGCTTACAGGCGACCCTGGGCGGCTCCGGCAGATTCTTTTGAACCTGCTGGGGAATGCCACCAAGTTCACCGATCGGGGAGAGCTGGTCGTGGTGGTCGCGCCCGACGCGGAGAACCCCAAAGCGGGAAGATTGCACTTTTCGGTTTCCGATACGGGCATCGGAATTCCGCAGGATCGTATCGGCAGTATTTTTGAGAGCTTCACGCAAGCTGACGCGTCGACGACGCGCAAGTACGGCGGAACTGGGCTCGGCCTGGCAATTTCCAAACGCTTTGTCGAGTTGATGGGCGGAAAGATATGGGCGGAGAGCGTCGAAGGCTCAGGCAGCACAATGCATTTCATCGCGCAATTCGATGTTCCGGCCAAGGGAGTGGAGCCTCCCGCGAAATTTCCGAAGCTGCGAACCCTGCTGTTGGAAGAAAATGAAAACCATCGCGGCGCAGCGGCGGACATTCTGCGGAGTTGGGGCGCTGAGGTCATCGAAAGTGGGGCTTATCCGGAGGGGTCCGGGCGGTTTGATGTTGCGCTGGTGGACGCCAGGTCCGGGGACGGCTTCGGTCTCGCCGGGCGACTTCATAAAGACAAGCTGGCGGGCAAAGTGTTGCTGATGTTGACGACGGACAAGCTTACCGAAGCTGCCCGTTGCCGTGCGTCGGGATTTGGTTCGATCATTAAGCCGGTCCGGCGATCGGAATTGAGCGGCGCGATTTTGGGCGACTCTCAGATTGAGAAGGCAGATCCGCGTCCGAAGATCGTTCCGGAGAAGCGGGAGCGTCCGCTACGGATTTTGGTCGCCGACGATTCCGACGACAATCGTCTGCTGATTCGTGGCTATTTGAGAGGGACCGGAGACATCCTGGAAGAAGCGGAAAATGGGGCGATCGCGGCGGAGAAGTTCAAACAGGGCGGCTACGATCTGGTTCTTACCGATGCGGAGATGCCAGTGCTCGATGGCTACGGCGCGACTCGCGAGATGCGTGCTTGGGAGCGTCAACACGGGTGGCCGGAGACTCCTATTTTGGCTCTGACCGCCCACGCCTTCCAAGAAGCCCGCGCGAAAACGAAGGCGGCGGGTTGTACGGACCATCTCACGAAACCGATTGACAGGGCCACTCTCCTGGAGGCTGTCCGGCGTTACACCGAAGGTCGAGCTCCGGCCACCGCACCCGCGCCCGCTGCTAATTTTGCCGAACGAACCCAAATTTCACCGGAGCCGTGGCTTCAGGCCATCATCCCCGGATACCTGGAGAAGCGCCGTGCCGACGTAGGCAAGATGCGCTCGGCTGTAGCACAAGGTGATTTTGGGGTGATTAAGACGCTGGGGCACCAAATGACGGGGACCGGCAGTTCTTATGGGTTCGAGCCTATTACAAAGATCGGGAGCGAGCTGGAACAAGCCGCAGTGGGGGGCGATCGGGCAAGGATCGAAGACGGAATCGAGCGGCTGGAACACTACTTGAAGAATATTCAAGTGAACTAAAAGGCCAAACTAAAACACTACAGCCGTCCGCCCGAGGATCCATTCGGACGAACGGCTGAGTTTATATCGAAACAGGTACGCGGAAGTTATTTGGTCGGGCCACCGTCGGTGGTGGAACCGGCAAACACTTTGCGGCCATCAGAAAGCTTCACGGTGCGGGCGTTGGCCAGCTTAGAGCCATCCTTCGCCATGTAGCCTTCCACAGTGATCATGTCACCTTGCTTGAGTGAGTTGCGGGTCCAGCCCTGGCGCATCAGGCCGTTGGGGCTGCCCAGCTCAAACTCCCAGTTGGTGACCTTTCCGGCTTCGTCCTTCACGTCCACGTAGAAGCGGGCGTGGGGATTCATCCATTCCACCTTGGTAACTTCACCCGTTGCGGTCATGGGCTTGGTGGAATCATATTCAGCGGCGAACGAGTGGTGTGCAAAAGCCGGAACAGCCAGCATGAAGCCCACTCCCGCCAGAACACCTAGTATTGTCTTCTTCATCGGTTTAAAACCTCCAGAACTAACGCTAGTCTTGGAAATCCACAAACCGTCTTCCGTACCTCGAGGAGCGGGAAAACAGCCTGACTGCTGGACTTCAGAAAAAGTGTAACACGAAGTTGATATGGGGTGATGGGCCAAAAGATATATGGGCTCCCCCCTTGACTTTCGATTACTCAGGCGCGCAACGCAGACAGGCGCGGCGCGCCGGACGTCGTGCGCTATTAGGTAACAACCCGCAAAACGGAGCGCGGCGGCATCGTTACATGGCTGAACTGAGGGTGCCGCCGCACCCTTTGCGGGGCGTTACGCGTTGCGGGTAAAATTCAGGGTCTCGCCAACCAGGTTCTGAGCGAGGTGTGCGGTGTAGGTTAGGCCGTCCTGCGTCACGATCTGCCCGTCGGTGATAACAAACTGTTTTGGACCGGGTCCGGTGGACCAGGCGCCGGGCCCGTAGGTGTACACGTTTCCCCATTCGCGCGCACCGACGATGTTGGTTGGAAGCGGCGGGGGCGGCGGCGGAGGGGGATCGAAAGCCGGGTAGTCGGCGGCGTCCAGGGAAACTTTGATGGAGCCGGCGGGCGGATTATTGGGGTCGTAGCTTGGCAGGCCTGGAAAGCTCAGGCCAGGCATCACGGAGATGTTGGGCTGATTCCCGGATGGTACCCAAGTGAAGCCCTCCACTTGCCGAATCCCCATTACGGTTATGGGGTCCCATTGGTAGACCATGATGGGGACGTCGATGATGAAGCCCTGGTCGGCGAGCTGCTTCGCCGCCAGCGCTACTGTGTCTGAAGTCATGTCGCGAAGCGCCCGCACCTGGGGGGGCTGGGAAGCCCAGTAGATGTCGGGCGTCAGAGTCGCTTCCGGAAAATAAGGATTGGTGTAGCTCATAAAGTCTTTCTTTAGCAAAGTCTCTGCTTGCGTTATCAGGATGAGGGCAAGGTGCGCGACGGGACCCGCTTTCTGTACTCTAAGAGGCTGTTTCAAAAGGGTTTATTGCGTCGTCTTTGAACGAAGTGAAACATTTGTTTTCAAATTTGCGCTTCCCCGCACGATAAGGCCTTTTGTCGGACATACTTCTTGTCGGACAACATCGGTGGGGAGAGAGAATGCCTTTGGACGTGATGATTGTGGATGATTCCGCGGCAATCCGAAAAATTCTTCGGAGGGTTCTGGCGCAGGCCGAAGTTCCCACAGGAGAAATTCATGAGGCGAGCGACGGTGTGGAGGCTTTCGACATTCTGAAGACTCAGACCGTCCAACTGATTCTTTGCGACATCAACATGCCCAACATGGACGGCATCGAGCTTCTGGAGAAGGTGAAGGGCACGGAGAAACTTCGTGACGTACCGTTCCTGATGGTGACCACAGAAGGCAGCCAGGCGCGCGTGATGCAGGCTCTCGAACTGGGCGCGGCGGGTTATGTGAAGAAGCCCTTCACCGCTGCTCAAATTAAGGAAAAACTCACGGGCATCGTGTAGCCGCGCCGGTCCGTAAAGGAGATTGGAAATGCAAGAATTACCCCGCGAACGGGTTGTAGCTGCCACCCACGCTTCCATGGAGACGGTGTTTTCCACCATGCTCGGCATTGCGGCCGAACCCGACACGTCGCAGCTTGAAATGGGAGGGTCGATGGAGACCTTCAACGGCGTGATGGCCTGGGTCGGCATTGCCGGAAAATGGACCGGTACAGGGCGTCTGCTGGTGTCCCCTCGGATGGCGTGTATTCTGGCCGGACATCTATTGATGTCCACCTACGAAAGCGTGGATGAAGAGGTGCTGGATGCCGTTGCTGAAATCGCCAACATGGTGGTCGGCAACGTGAAGAACGTGCTGGAGGAGGATCTGGGGCAACTCTGCCTTAGCGTACCGACGGTGATCTACGGCAAGAATTATATGACGCGCTCGGGCAAAGTCCAGGATTGGCTGGTGATTCCGTTTCAATGTTTGGGAGAGAGCATCGAATTTCGCTTCTGTCTGATGCCTGCGCCGACGAATCCACGCGCGGGGTTCCGGATCGAAGTGCACCACCTTTGATTGACCCCCGGGGTTTAGAAGCCGCGGAAGATCGAACGCGGGGAATCAAGCTCGACGGTATTTACGCGGGCTCCGCCGACGTCTAGTTGTTCTGGCAGCCCACACAATTTGGCAGGCCACACAGAACGATGGCCCGCCCTACTGGGCGCTACGGCAAATCGGCGGCGCGGTATGATGGAACAACACCCATGGCCCGGCCCCAGCGGCTCTTTCTATATCTGTTTTTTCTGACGGGTTTTTCAGCGACCCTTTTCGCGGCTACACTTCCGACATTTCACAAAGACGTAGAGCCCATTCTCCAATCGCGCTGCCAGACCTGCCACCGTCCAGGCGAAGTGGGCCCCATGGCGCTTCTCAACTATCAGCAGGCTCGTCCCTGGGCCAAAGCGATTCGGGCGGCCGTACTTTCCGGCAAGATGCCGCCCTGGCAAGCTGATCCGCACTTCGGGAAGTTCTCCAATGATCTATCGCTAACAGCGAGCGAGAAACAGACTCTCACCGCGTGGGTGGATGGTGGTGCTCCCGAAGGCGACCCTGCCGAGGCTCCGGCGCCGAAGACGTTCCCGGTTGGCTGGCGCATTCCCAAGCCGGATGTCGTGTTTGAAACACCGGAAGATTTCCAGGTTCCCGCTCAGGGTGCAATCGATTATCAATACATTTCCGTACCAACCCATTTCACCGAGGACAAATGGGTAGAGATTGCCGAGGTTCGGCCGTCCAACCGCTCGGTAGTGCATCACGCGATCGTGATGGTGGATGAGATCGGCGACGGTCATGGGCAGGAATACCTGGCGGGTTACGCGCCGGGTATGATGCCTCAAATCTGGAAACCAGGGCAGGCCCGGCTGATTCGAGCAGGCTCCTCGCTGGTTTTTCAGATGCACTACACCACCAATGGGAAGCCTGGCAAGGATCGCACGCGGATCGGGCTGATTTTCGCGAAGAGCCCACCGGCGGAGCGGGTCGGGTCCATGGAAGTGATGGCGCCCTGGATGACGTTGCCTCCTGGCGAGGCGGACATTCCAATCACTGCGGCGCTTACGATGCGAGACCCCGTCAGGCTGATGGGCATTCGTCCGCACATGCATTTGCGCGGAAAGTCTTTTGAAGTCCGGGCGGTGTATCCGGGTGGGGAAACGGAAGTCCTGCTGTCGGTGCCGAAATTCAATTTCGACTACCAGCCTTATTACTATCTGGAGACACCCAAATTGTTGCCGAGAGGCACCCGGATCGAGTGTCTGGCAGTATTCGATAATTCCGCATCAAACCCGCGCAATCCCGACCCTACGGCGACCGTTACCTGGGGACCCCAAACCTGGGACGAGATGATGATCGGGTGGCTCGATGTAGGGGTTCCGGTTGGGGTGGGCTGGAGCACGCGCGGAGACCTCAGGCCCTTAGAATAGCTTTTCGGGGGCGCATGGTTCTGCTATCCTCGACCTTTAGCCGGGTTGCTGAAAAGTCCGGACCCCCGGCCATACGGCTTGGGGCTGGTCGAAGCCACTACAAGGAGCATGGGGATGAGCCTGTTTGCGACCAAGCCGCTGGATATGCTGGTCAAGGAGGCGCAGGAAACCGGTGAGCATAGCCTCAAGCGCACTCTGGGTCCGTTTCAGTTAACCGCCCTGGGAATAGGCGCCGTCATTGGGGCTGGCATCTTTGTAATGTCAGGTCTGGGAGCGCATTACGCTGGACCTGGCCTGATGCTCTCGTTTGTTATTTCCGCGATGGGCTGCGGGTTTGCCGGACTCTGCTACGCGGAATTTGCCGCCATGATTCCTCTGGCGGGCAGCGCTTACACCTACGCATACGCCACGCTGGGCGAATTGTTCGCTTGGATCATCGGCTGGGATTTGACGCTTGAATACGCCATGGGCGCGAGCACGGTTTCGTCGGGCTGGTCCAATCATTTCATTGAGCTGTTGGATATCTTTCACATCAAGATGCCTCTGTGGCTGGCGTACGATCATTGGACGGCGCTGGGAGTGGCAGAAAAGGTGGTCGCCCAGCAGATGGTGCAGGCTTCCAACCCAAATCTGACGCCGGGTTCAACGGCCTATCTGGACAAGATCGGCGATGTGGTGGCGGCGCAATCGGTGGAACTGGTCCAGCGGGCAACTACGCTGTTGAGTGCTCCTCATATTTTTGGAGTCGATATCGGTTTCAACCTGCCGGCGTTCCTGATCGCGCTGATCATTACGGCGGTGCTGGTGATGGGAATCAAAGAGAGCGCCCGCTTCAACGCGACTATTGTGGTTTTAAAAGTGGCTGTGGTGCTGTTTGTGATCGTGGTTGGTTTGAAGTATGTGAACACCGACACTTGGGGACACGATTGGGCCTCCTTCGCGCCGTTCGGCTTTTCTGGAATCGGGGCCGGGGCCGCTTACATATTCTTCGCTTATATCGGATTTGATGCAGTGTCTACGACCGCGCAGGAAGCCAAGAATCCACAGCGGGATTTGCCCATTGGCATCATCGCATCGCTGGTGGTTTGTACCATTCTCTACATCGCGGTGGCGGGAGTCCTCACCGGCATGGTGCCCTGGCGGGAAATTAATATTGAGGCTCCCGTAGCCCGCGCGTTCGCGGACCGAGGGCTTGGGGTGGCTTCCAACATAATCACCGTGGGCGCTCTGGCGGGCCTTACCAGCGTAATGCTGGTGATGTTGCTGGGGCAGTCCCGCGTGCTCTACTCGATGGCGCACGATGGCTTGCTTCCCAAGAGATTTTTCGCGGATGTGCATCCAAGGTTCCGGACGCCGTGGAAGAGCACGATGCTGGCGGGACTGGTGGCAGCTATCGTAGGCAGCGTGACTCCGATTGACGATATCGGCAAGATGGTGAATATCGGCACACTGCTGGCGTTCGTGATTGTTTGTACTGCCGTGATCGTCCTGAGAAGAACAAATCCAGGTCAGAATCGGCCTTTCCGCACACCATGGGTTCCGTTGGTGCCTTTCATGGGCATTCTGTTCAACGGATACATGATGTACAAGCTGGGTTGGATCAATTGGGCACGACTGATTATCTGGCTCGCTATTGGATTGGTGGTCTACTTCTCGTACAGCCGCCATCACAGCCGTTTGCAACTGACGAACCGGGAGAGTGTCCCCACGGTTCGATGAGGCAACTTGCCACGGTTGTGTTGTTGGCTATTGCGTTGGCTGGTTGCTGGAAGCGGCAGCCGCCTCTGGTGGTTGAACTCCATCCGGATTCGACCGACGGCTCGCAGGTCCGGCACACGATGATCCTGGTCCGGCCTGCGACGAAGAAGATCGTCCTGAATCTGGCTCTTCTGAACCCTGACGAGTACAAGGAATATCGCGTGACGCTAAAGCGCGGCACGGAAACCGTGACGTCGGCGGATCACCTCATGATGTTCAACCTGATGGTGAGGATGGATTTGGATGCGGATCAGGTTCCGCCGGGAGCCTACACAGTGGTATTGGAAGGCATGGACGCGAAGGGTCTCGCGCATCCTGTTTCGACGTTCAATTTTCAAGCGATGCAGTGATTAGGGCTTGAAGCCCAGGATGTAGGGATCAAAGTTCGCATCCCCGGTGGTGTGCACGGCCGATCCAGCCGGGAAGATGTTGCCCGTTGTAAAGCCCACCACGTAGACAATCCCTGTGGTAGTCACTTCCACCCCGTATGCGACTTGCGCACCGGGTCCGGTAATGTAGCTTGAGTAGACCAGGGCATTGTTCGGAAGCGCTGAGGGATCGATGATCGATACGAAGCCGTTGTAGCCGCCATTAGGGTAGGCTGTCGGACTCAAGGCGCCGCTGGTGACCGGGAAATCCGTGGATATCGTATAGCCGCAAAGGTAGAATTTGCCCGCTGCATCCTGGCGCAGGTCGTAAGCAACATCTCCGGCTGAGCCACCCAGGTAGGTCGAATATATGAGGCCTGCCGGTCCCTGCGCATTCAGATTCAGCACAGTGAGAATCGCGTTGCCGGAAGAGCTGCCCAACACGGGCTGGTAGGCATTTTGAGTGATGTCGTAATCGTTTGAGGTAGTGTATCCCGCCAGAGCCACCTGGTTGTTTGGAAGGAGCAGAACTTTCTTGAACTCCTCAAAGCTGCTGCCGCCCACCAAGGTGGAGTAGAGCAGAGTGTTCGAGTTGGGATCAAGCTTGATCAGGAACGCGTCGCTTCCCCCCTCATAAGCGGTGTTGAAAGCGCTACCGGTGGTGGGGAAATTCGAGGAGTCGGTGTAGCCGCAAACGTAGACGACTCCGTTCGCATCTACCGCGATAGATCGGGCCACATCGTTTCCAGTGCCGCCGAAATAGGTGCTGTAGAGCAATGATGCAGATCCGCTCTGGGTCGGATCGATGATGGAGATGTAGACGTCATCGTTGCCGGCCGGGGTCTGGTAAGCTCCAACGCTGGGAAAATCGGTGCCGGGCGTGTATCCGGTGACATAGATTTTGCCGTTCAATGTCGCAATGCCGGTGGACTGATCCTGTTTCGTCCCCCCAAGAAAGGTGCCATACAGCAGTCCGCCCGAGCCGTTGATCGTCGTGTCGATCGCGGCTACATAGGGATGCGGGAAAGCGGCGTCGAGAGTGGTTTGATACGGAAGGTGGGTTGTGCTGACGGGCAGTCCCACCGCGTTGGTCATTCCCGTGATGTAGGCCTTACCCGAGTTGTCGACCGCTAGTCCGGTGAGGGTTTGCATAGTTGGGCCACCGTAGAAAGTGGTGTAGGTAAGCACGTTGGCGCCCGGAAGAGCCGGATTCAGCACCATGATAAAAGCCAATTCCGAACTGTCGACGTAGATGAAGTTGTAGGAGGTCGGTCCGAACGGCAGGTCGAAGGAAAACGTAACGCCCCCGACGTAGATATTATTATTTGAATCCCGCGCCACCGCCACCGCCATGTCGGCGCCGGTTCCACCCAGGAAAGCCGAATAAGTTAGCTGTGGGTCAATGACCACGGCCTTTTTGCGATCGTACGAGCCCAGGCGGACACCCACCGCGCCGTCCTTGCGGAGCACGTAGGATGCTTCCACCGCCGTTGTTTCCCCGGCTTCTCCCTGTTGGTATACCGCGGGTATCCTTTGCGTGACCGAGTTTTCGCCAAGGCTTAAAACAAGTTCGCCTTTTTCGTTGATCACAAGGGAATCCGCCCCTTCGAAACGCATGCGGATCTGAGAGGCATCTGCGCCCGGCGCGAGATTAAAATCGTATTCGAGCTGTCCTGCTTTTCCGTAGTAGGACAAACCAATTCCAGAGTAGAGCCTGGTCCGCTCCAGACGGGTGAACATTTTGGTGGAGCGGTAGCCTTCAGGGGTGAAATAGTTGGCAGGAGCTGAGAGGGCATTTGCGCCAGTCATCGAAGTATCCGCCGAAGCTCCTTCAAAGCTGAAGCGCACCGCCCGTCCGCCCGCCACCAAGGTCGCCTGATTGCCTTGAAAGCCTATGATGTAGCCGGGTCCGCGAGTGACCCAACGCTGGTGTGCATCTTGCTCAAATCGCAAGGGCAGAGCCGCAAGAAGATCCTTGGGCGACTGGGCGAACGTCAATGAGCACAGGAAAAGCAGGCTAACGGCAAAACGCATGGGTGTTGGACGGAACTCCTGAATATTGTGTTTCTACTTATTTAAGCACGGTTCTGCTGGGTGACGCGGAGAGTAGCAACTAACAATCCGCCGACATCAAGCTTAAAATTGTGGCTGTGGAAGATTCGGCAGAAAATTCGGCGCCTTCCCAGCAGATGCAGTGCATGGAAGTCTGGGGCGGAAGCCAGCTCGCCAACCGCGGCGTCGAGTTCAGCGGACTGGATGCCTGGGTCTACAGTAAGCCCTACCAGGAAGCTGAGAGCGGCGGCGACATTTACTATGCGTCGAGCTGCGCGACGGGGCGGATCAGCCGCCTGCTGCTCGCCGACGTTTCGGGCCACGGTCATTCAGTCGCCGAGATGGCGGGGGATCTGCGGACGCTGATGCGCCGTTTTGTCAATCGCCTGGATCAGACCGAATTCGTGAGCCTGTTGAACAAGGAGTTCTCAGAGCAGTCGCGCCGTGGCATCTTCGCGACGGCGATCGTGACGACGTTCTTCGCGCCCAGTCGGCGTTTGATGGTGTGCAACGCGGGTCACCCGCGGCCTTTGTTCTATACGGCGGCGACCAAGACGTGGGACTTGCTTGGAGATCATGGGGACGCGGGCGATTTCAAGCCGCGGAACTTGCCGCTCGGGATCATCCCTATGACGGAGTATGAGCAGTTCGACGTCGAGCTGGAGCCACGCGATTGCGTCATCAGTTATACCGACGCGTTGATCGAATCTCTGGATGCGAGCGGCGAGGAACTGGGCGAAGCCGGGCTGTTGAAGATCGTTCGCTCCCTAGGCGACGTAGAACCGCACAGACTGATTGACCTGGTGTTGAAAGAAATTGCGGAGCGGTTTCCACAGAACCTGTCCGATGACGATGTCACGATGCTGGTGGTACAGGCCAATGGCCGCGAGTTGCACGTCCCGTTTCAGGACAAGCTGCGCGCGGCGGGGCGGTTCGCGGGGTCGCTGGCGCGAGCGATCAGTCCCGGCGCTGAGAGGCCTCCTTTTCCTGACATGAGTCTGGCCAATGTTGGCGGGGCGCTGATCCCGGCCTTGGGCCGGCGATGGCGGGCACCTCGGCACGACGCGTGACTTGAATTACATTGGTTACTCAGATACGCTGGCAGAGGTCTGCAAATCAAAATTGAGGGAGAGATTTATGCGTATTACAAAGCTGTTGGTTGCTACTGCGCTGCTCGCGTCGGTGAGCATTGTCGGAGCTCAGGACAAAGGAAAAGGCAAGGGTGGCGGCAAGGGCTTCCAGCTTCCGCCGATGATCCACATCACCATCGCGGACTTCCCCGATGGCGGTCACATTCCTGCGAAGTACACTTGCGCCGCGGGCCAAACCAGCCCCTCGCCGGCGATGACCTGGACCGGAGCTCCCGCGAATACGGCGAGCTACGTGGTGATTCTCCACGATCCCGATCCCGTGCTGGGCGGGTCGGCTGTTAACGATGTTCTGCATTGGGCTATTTTCGATATCCCCGGCGATGCGACCGGACTGCCTGAGGGCGTGAAGATGGGCACGCAGGCGGATGGCTCGGTCAATATTAAAAACATGGGCAACACCAATGGCTATATGGGTCCCTGCGCGCCTCCGGGACACGGCGATCATCACTATACGTTCGAAGTCTACGCGCTAAGCGCCAAGCTTGGTCTGCCGGATACGACTTCGCGCGCGGACCTGTTGGCGGCTATGAACGGAAAAGTTATCGCCAAGGGCGTGTATATCGGAATGTTCGGCCAGAAGTAGACAGAACAGGATTGCTAAACTAAAGAGACCGGCGCCTTCTGATTGAAGGTAGCCGGTCCTCTTTTTTGTCTCCCCTCATAAATGATTTCTTTTTCAAACGTCAATAAGCAGTACGGCAAGCAGTTGGTCTTTGTCGACGCATCGTTTCAATTGAATCCCGGCGAGAAGGTTGGCTTGGTCGGCCCTAACGGCGCGGGCAAGACCACGATCTTTCGCATGATCGTGGGCGAGGAGTCGCCCGACGATGGCGACGTAACGGTGCCCAAGAAGCTGACGGTCGGCTATTTCCGGCAGGACGTGGAGGAGATGCAGGGCCGGTCGGTTTTGGACGAAGCAATTGCCGGAAGCGGTCGCGCGGGGGATTTGCATCACGAACTGGAACATCTGCAGCGAGCCCTGGAAGATCCTGCCCAAGCCGGTGATATGGATCGCATCCTGGAGCGCTTCGGGGAGGTGCAGGAAGAGTACGAGCACTTGGGCGGTTACACGCTGGAGGCGCAGGCGCGCGAAGTGCTGAGCGGGCTCGGTTTTCAGGACGATCAGGTGGATGGAGACGTCGGATCGCTGTCCGGCGGATGGAAAATGCGTGTCGCGCTAGCGCGTGTGCTGCTGGGGCGTCCCGATGTTCTGCTGATGGACGAGCCGACGAACCATCTGGACATCGAGTCCATCATCTGGCTGGAGCAATTTCTCAAGTCGCTTAACGGCACGCTGTTGATGACTTCGCATGATCGCGAGTTCATGAATCGGATTGTTTCCAAGATCGCGGAGATTGATGCGGGCGAGATTGTCTCGTATTCGGGCGATTACGATTTCTATGAGCGCGAGCGGGCCATTCGGGAGACGAACCAGCAAGCCGCCTTTTCGCGCCAGCAGGCGATGCTCGCAAAGGAGCAGCGCTTCATCGATCGGTTCCGCACGCATGCCGCTAAGGCTGCACAGGTGCAAAGCCGAATCAAGGCTTTGGACAAAATTGAGAAGATCGAGCTGCCTAAGAAACGGCAGGTGGTCCGGTTCGAATTCAGGGTTCCTCCACGCTCCGGGGATCAGGTGGCGGTCATCGAGAATCTTGAAAAGAAGTTTGGGAAGCGCGTGATCTACGACGGCTTCAATCTGACCATTCGCCGCGGAGAGCGCTGGGCCGTGATGGGAAGAAACGGGGCGGGGAAGACGACGCTGCTGAAGATGATCGCGGGGGCGTTGGAGCCTGATGCAGGTGATGTCCGCCTGGGCGCTAGCCTCAAGATGGGATATTTCGCTCAGCAGGCTCTGGATATTTTGGATCCGGATCTCACTGTGATCGACCAGCTTCAGAATGATTTTCCGGGCGACGGTATCGGAGCGCTTCGCACTCTGGCTGGAGCGTTCCAGTTTTCCGGGGACGATACCGATAAACGGATCAGGTCGCTATCCGGAGGCGAAAAGTCGCGGCTTGCCATGGCTCGGATGCTGTATGATCCACCCAACTTTCTGGTGCTCGACGAGCCCACCAATCACCTTGACCTGGCTACGAAAGAGATGCTGGTGGAGGCTCTGAAAGAGTTCGAAGGCACCATGATTTTTGTCTCGCATGACCGCACGTTTCTACGCGGCTTGGGATCTAGGGTGTTGGAACTTGGAGGTGAAAGCGGAACTGAGCGGAACCCGCTGGTCTATCCAGGCTCTTATATCGAGTATGTGCAAAAGCTGGGACATGAGGCGCCGGGAATACATTCTTAGGGAGGCCTGTTCCAGAGCGGTTAGAATGAAACATGCCCTCGCCCGCTTCCACGCGCACGACAGGACCTGTGCTTCTTCGCCAACTCGGTATTGTGAGCGCGACTGCTCTGGTGATTTCCAACATGGTGGGCATCGGGATTTTTACCACTACCGGGTTTCTGGCGGGCGACCTCGGCACTCCTTCTTTGGTTCTGTGGATCTGGGTGGTTGGGGCAATCTGCGCGCTTTTGGGCGCGATTTGCTACTCCGAACTCGGCGTCAATTTTCCAAGCTCGGGCGGGGAGTATGTTTATCTGACCCAGGCATTTGGGCCGACCTGGGGATTTATGAGTGGATGGGTCTCATTTTTTGCCGGTTTTTCCGCACCCATAGCCACCGCCGCAATCGCCTTTTCGAGCTACTTGGGATATTTTTTTCCGCAGCTCAAGCAGGAGAATGCGCACGTCCTGTTCGGCTCCGGTGATTGGACTTTCGTCTTCGGCCCCGGGCAAGTGGCCGCGTGTGCGCTGGTCCTGCTGTTCACCATCCTCAACATTTTGGGAGTTCAGCGCGCGGCAAGGGTTCAGAACACGCTGACGACGATCAAGGTGCTTGTTCTGGTCGCCTTCATCTTACTTGGATTTCTTGCGGGAAAAGGCGATGCATCTCATTTTTCGATGAGCGCGGTCCGCACGTCTACGTCTTCGCTCACCGCCCAGTTTGCGGTCAGTTTGTTTTTCATCTATTTGGCATATAGCGGATGGAATGCGGCGACGTACGTGGCCGAGGAATTGCGCCATCCGTCTTTCACATTGCCGGCGGCGCTTGGAATCGGGACGGCGCTGGTTGCGGCGCTCTATCTTGGCTTGAACGTAGTCTTCATCTACGCTGTGCCGCTGGAAGATCTCAAGGGGCAGCTTGCGGTGGGTGCGCTGGCTGCCTCACGCCTCTTCGGTTCCAACGTGGCCGGAGTTTTCAGCGCATTAATGGCCTTATCTCTGATGTCGACCGTCAATGCGATGGTTACCATCGGACCTCGCGTCTATTACGCGATGGCTAAGAACGGGGCCTTCCCGGCTGCGGCGGCGAACCTGCATCACAAATGGCATACACCGGCCACGGCCATCATCGCCCAGAGCATCTGCGCGATGGTAATGACAATGACCCCGTTCCCGCAATTGGTGATTTATATCGGCTTCACGTTGAATATCTTCGCGGTGATGAGCGTCGGCTCTCTGTTGCTCTTCCGCAGGCGTGAAGGCTGGCACAAGCTGCGCGCGGTGAGTTTCGCCTATCCGCTGGTGCCGATGTTGTTCATCCTGGTGGGCGTGTGGATGATCATCTATGGAATACAGATGAAGCCTGTCATCGCGCTGGCTGCAGTGGTGACCATTGGCACGGGGGCGCTGGCATATCGCACGCACTGGCGCCGCCGCGCGACGCCGCCGGCTTCGACCGTAGAAACGTATTAGGATTTCAGGCTCGGCCGTGAAGATAAGTTAGCAGTTGAGAAATGTGGCTGGTGGCGTCCATAACCAACTGGCTCAAACTGCGGGTGTTCGCGGCATCGGGATCCAGCTTGGCTAAGCCTGGATAGGGACCCATTCGGCCATTGGGAATTTCGTATATGCGCATCGCGCCGATTTGGGCAACTGGTGAGGTGCTGAAGTACCGGGTGGCCGCGGAATCGTTTGGGATGACAGCCCAATGGACTCCGTACTCTTGAAGCAGTCCATGCGCCGCTTCCACTGATTCGCCTTGATAGAACGCGTTGGCTTCCTTCAACTGTTGCTGGTAGTTGAAACCGGTCAAGACGTGACTGGCGAACGCGTGCACCGGAGCGGAAGTGAGCCAGGGAGCCATCTCCGGCGGCGCGAGAACCAGATCTTCGCGGGCTGCTTTGCCGCGCAACCATTCCGCGACCGCTCGCTCTTCCTTCGTGGCCAACGCGCTGAGCAGCAGGCTGGGGTCCTTCGACCTCCCGTCCTTCCAAAGTTGTGCTTGCAGAGATGCAAGGCCGAACAAGGAGAGTGCAACCACTGCCGAGCTTAGCCCCAACACCAGTTTGGGCCTGGCCCGATAGAACGTCCTTGCTTGACGATGTTCGAAAAGCAAGCGCACCAGAAGCATGGCCGTGATGTAAGAAAATCCGTTGAGCAGATGCGGGGGATAGGGGCAATAGGGGAGGCAAACGATGACCGCGGTAGTAGCGAACCAGATCATCAGTACCTGATCCGGCGCTGTAGCCGGGCGGTAGCGCAGAAGCAGACAGTAGACGACCAGGATGCAAGGGAGTCCGTAGATGGCAAACAGCCACGTTGGGTACATGCGCTCCGTGCAAACGGTGGAGAGATCCGAGATCCACTTATACCGGAAGGCCAAATAGAGCGCGGGAAGGAGTCCTGTAACGGCAGCCCCTATGTTCCATGCGCAGTCTAAGATGGCCTGTCCCCATTTTCCGGACTGCTTGCCAGCCCAAAGAAGCGCGATGGTGCTGGCGGGCAGCATCACGAAATACTCAAAGGGATGGAGCAGCGCTGAAAAGAACATCGTGCCTGCGGCAAGGTAACGGTAGCGGGCTTGTCCCGTTTCGATTCTTTTCGCGGTAAAGGTTAACGCCGCGAGCATGGCGATGGTACCCCATGCAATTGTGAAGCTGTTCGATAGGCCACCGCGAAACAGACCATCCGCTGAATTGTAGGCAAACTGCACCATGCCGAGTCCGTAGAATTCGGCCGGGAGCGGCAAGAGGGGTTTGAATACGATGGGCAGTAGGATCAACGGGACGGACGAGGCCACCGCACCAAACGCCCACCACCGCTGCGTTACTGTCGGCAGGAAGAAGGCCATGGCGTAAAGCAATACCCATACTCCGGCGATGCAGAACAAATAGTAGGTCGCTTGAAAAGTGAGGGCAGGGCTCAGGCTGAGCGCGTGCCCGATTCGCCCCGCCATCAGCAGCCAAGGATGAAAGAGGCCGCCCGGCAATGTCCAAGGCGCGTGCATGTCCGGCGCCAGCAGAGTGGGTTCATTGGCCAGCACGAGGTATGTTACGTACTCCGCCATGTCCTGGCTGCGCACCAGGAAGAGCGGCTCGTGGCCCTCGGGTGGGTGCAGCCACGCGCTCCAGACGGCAGTGTTGTTCAACGCAAATAAGAGGCTGCCCAGCAGCACTGCAAGCCAGAGTTGGGTACGTCGCGCCATTATTTATGCTTGGGCGAAAGGGATCACTGGCGAGGTTCAACCGGGACGGATTGAGGTTCTTCTTCTGGCACCGCCGGCATGAAATTGAACGCCTCGATTTTCGCGGTCTTCGGCACGGTTCTCGGCCTGGTCGCGCCAGGCACAGCAATCGCGTTAATGCTGGCGCCGCCTGGAATCATCTCCGTAAGCCTATCGGCCTCCAGAGGCAAAGGCCGCAGACTTTCATCGACCAGAGAGTAACCGTTGTCGCGCAGCAGAGCAATGAGGTGAGGAAAGCTATTGCCCTCCTCTTCGTGTACGTAAGGAGAGACCTCCATCACGATCACCGGTTGCCATCGGTATAGAAGGTTTGAGCCACCCAACAGCACCGGGTATTCGTGGCCGTCCACATCGATCTTGATGAGGTCCACTCGCGACAGGCCTTCCCGCTCCGCGAATGCGTCCAGAGTATCGGTACGGGCGTGGTTGGTGGTCGCCAGGCGGCCACCGTGTTTCGGGTGAACATTCGCACCCCCGGAAAGGGGCCAACTGGAGTAGATTTCCTTTTGTATGGGAGCGCTGGGATAGGCTGCGAGCATGGTTTGATGTACGCAGACTCGCCGGTCAAGCTCGGGGTTCAGCGCCAGATTTCGTCTCAATTTGGCTATGGCGAAATCGGTCGGTTCGAAGGCGTGGACCGATCCGGAAGGACCAACACTTCGCGCCAGTCCCAGCGTGTGGGCGCCGATGTTTGCTCCAATATCGAGAACGGTTGCGCCGGGCTGAACGCGACTTCGAAGCGTGTTTCGAGTGGACCGTTCAAACGCGCGCAGGAGATAAATAGAAAAATCTATTCCTTCGCGCAAATCAAGATCCCACTTCAGTCCGTCGCGCCACACCAAGGCGTGGTCCTTCATCCCGAACAAGGAGCGAACAGCCGCGATGGGGGCTTGCGCAGTGGCGGCTATCGCCATTTTTGTTCGGGTCGGAATGATCATAGGAAAACGGCGATTTGCTCTCTACGGGACTATTCGGCGGCTTTGGGCAGCAGGTTTAGTCCAGTCCTAGCGGGTGCGCGTGCTACGCTCGAATCATGGGTCTTTCCCAGTCATTTTTCTCCCAGAAATTCGGTCTTACCGAGCGCGATCTTGAGTCCTACCTCGGTGAAGCCCTTTCGGCGGGCGGCGAATTTGCCGACCTGTTCTTCGAATACATCGCGACCACTTCCATAGGTATGGATGAGGGCATCGTCAAGAGCGCCACCGAAGGCGTAAGCCTGGGTGTCGGCATTCGCGTGATCGCCGGCGAACGTACCGGTTACGCCTACAGCGATGATCTGAGCCCCGACAGTGTGAAGAAAGCCGCGCGTGTGGCCGCCATGATCGCCCGCGGGCCGGCATCCATTGTTAAGACCGGGTTTCAGGAAGCCAAACGGCACAACCTGTACCCCATGCTGAAGTCGCCTAACGAAACCAGCCTCGCCGAGCGCGTGGAACTGGTGAAGCGTGCCGATCTGGCTGCCAGAGCTTATGACCCGCGCGTGTTTCAGGTCCAGGCCAGTTATGCGGATAGCCTGTGCCATGTGCTGGTCGCCTCCAGCGACGGACGCCTTAGCGTCGACAGTCAGCCGATGGCGCGAATGAGCGTCGCGGTGCTGGCGCGCGAAAACGGCGGCGCTCCTCAGCACGGATATTCCGGCGGTGGTGGGCGCGTTACGCTCGATTTCTTCGATCAGGAACACACGCCGGAATCGTTTGCGAAAGAAGCGGGTCGGCAGGCGATCGTCCAGTTGGGCGCGGTGGAAGCGCCCGCAGGCGAGATGACGGTGGTGCTGGGCCCTGGTTGGCCGGGGATTCTTTTGCACGAGGCAGTGGGCCATGGCCTGGAGGCCGACTTCAATCGCAAGGGCACTTCCGCGTTTAGCGGACGCATCGGCGAACAGGTGGCGAGCCCTCTATGCACCGTAGTCGACGACGGCACCATCGGCAGCCGACGTGGATCTCTTAACGTCGACGACGAAGGCGAACCCACCAAGCGCAATGTCCTTATCGAAAACGGAATCCTGCGAGGCTATCTTGCAGGACAAGCTTTCCTCGCGCCTGCTGAAAACTCCCACTACCGGCAGCGGTCGGCGTGAAAGTTATCAGCACATCCCGATGCCGCGTATGACCAACACCTTCATGCTGGCGGGCGAGAGCGACCCCGCCGACATCATTCGCAGTGTTTCCAAGGGACTTTACTGCACGACGTTTGGCGGCGGGCAAGTGGATATCACCAGCGGCAATTTCGTCTTCTCCGCGACGGAGAGCTACCTGATCGAAGACGGCAAGATTACCAGGCCTGTTCGCGGCGCGTCGCTGGTGGGCAACGGTCCTGAAGCTCTGAAATACGTGAGCATGGTGGGCCATGACCTGAAGCTCGATGAGGGCATCGGCATCTGCGGCAAGGAAGGGCAGAGCGTCCCGGTGGGTGTGGGCATTCCTACGGTGAAGATCGACCGCATGACCGTGGGAGGCACTGCTCAATGACCCATTTGGAAGAGACAGCGGCGGAAGCAGTCAAGCTCGCCCGCGAATTAGGCGCCACCGATTCCGAGTGCACCCTGGTCGACGGCGATGAGTTCTCCACCAACATCCGCATGGGCGACGTGGAGCAGTTGAAACAGGCCGGTTCCCGATCGGCAGGCATTCGCGTGCTGGTGGGCAAATGCACCGGGTCATCTTACACGTCGGATCTGTCCAAAGAGGGTATCCGCGCGATGGTGCGCGGAGCGTTGGACCTCGCGAAGATCACCACCGAAGATGATCACGCAGGAATGCCAGAGACATTCGGAGCGCTCACATGCGGATCTGCGCCTCTACGATGACGCGATCGCCAAGCTGGAGACCGCAACGAAAATCGACAGCGCCACCCGGGCCGAGAAGGCGGCTCTTTCCGCTGATCCCCGTATTCAGAACTCGGAAGGGGCGTCGTTTGATTCCTACATCGGAACGCGGGTTTTCGCCAACTCGCGCGGCTTTGTGTCCAGCTATCGAACGTCCAGTTGCGGCATGAGCGTTGTGCCGGTCGCCAAGCAAAACGGGTCCATGGAACGCGATTATTGGCACTCCGCTGGTCGTCACCTAGCCAATCTGGAAGCTCCGGAAGCTATCGGCGCGCGCGCCGCGGAACGTGCGCTGAGGCGTCTGAACCCGCGGAAAGTGGTCACCCAAAAGGTGCCGGTGGTGTTTGAACAGCGCACGGCGCGCTCCTTGTTGGGCGACCTGCTTGACGCCGTCAGCGGCACGGCCATTTATCGGCACGCTTCCTTCCTTACCGGAAAAGTGGGGGAGAAGATCGCTTCGGAGTCGCTCACCGTAGTCGACGACGCTACTATGCCGGGATTGTTCGGGAGCTGTCCCTTCGATGATGAGGGAGTCGTCTCGCAACGCACGGTGGTGATCGAGCGGGGCGTGCTGAAAAACTATCTGCTCAATTCCTACTGCGCGCGCAAACTCAATCTCAAGAGCACGGGGAATGCGTCGCGAGGCGTGACGGGTAACGCGGGCATCGGCCCGGGGAATTTCTATATCGAAGCGGGCCAACTGACCGAGGCGCAGATTCTCGCGCACGGTGCCCAACGGGTTGTATGTGACGGAACTGATCGGCGCGTCCACATCGACGGTCACTGGCGATTATTCCAGCGGAGCCTTTGGACTCTGGATCGAGAATGGCGAACTAGCCTATCCGGTTTCGGAAATCACCATTGCCGGGAATCTGAAACAGATGCTGAAGCAGATTGTGCAGGTCGGGTCGAACCTCGAGTTCCGCGGGTCGGTTGCATCGCCTACACTCATGATTGAGGAGATGATGATTAGTGGCCAGTAGTTCCACTTCTCCCCTGGCACAGCCCCAAAAGCAACAGGGGATGAGTGTGCTGGTGTACGTGGCGGCCGTCATTGTTTTGATCCTGCTGGGAGGATGGCTCTACTTCGATCGTTTCGCTCCCAAGCCTATTCAGGATGCTCAGCTGACTCCTGAAGGAAAAGCGTACGCCGGAAATCTTCGTCTATCCGACGTCGGGATGAAAGCTACCGATAGCTTTGCCGGCCAGACCATTGTGGAGATCGAAGGCAAGATCGCGAATGCCGGCGACAAGGCTCTGGAGAGTGTCGAGATTTATTGTGTCTTCGCCGATCCCTACGGCCAGTTGATTCTGCGCCGGAGGCTTCCTATTGTCAGTTCAAAAATGGGCGGGCTGAAGCCTGGCGAGACGAAACCCTTCCGGCTGCCCTTTGACGACATCCCGGAGAGTTGGAACAACGAAATCCCCCGCCTGGTAATCGCCAGCGTCCGGTTCTAGCGCGGCGGGCTTCGATAATCCTCGCAAAGGACCCAGTACGAAGCTCTTCCATGCTGAGCCCGCTCAGCCCCTCGACATCCGCTTCTTCCAAAGCCCCGCTATACACGGCCCTGAGAAAATGATTCAGCAGCCCCTGGCCCGTTGCGGCATCGTCGAAAACGCTGCCTGCCAGGGTCGCCTGCGCGGTCTGCGCCATGAAGTTGCGCAGGCGAAGCGCTGAGGCGTCCATGCCTTCCAGGAAAAACGTGTAGACGGCGGCATAGCGGACCGGCAATTGAGCTGGATGCAGATCCCACCCCTGGTAATAGCCACACTCCAGCGCATGCCGCACATGCTTATAGTGGAGCTTCCAAGCCTCATGGACAGATCGCCCGTTTTCCGCCTTCTGATCCTCGCTCAAGTTGGTTCCACGATGAATCGCCACCGGCAGAATGTTGGTGGGACCATCGGATAGATTGACGTCCAGTCCCGCGGCATCCACCTGCATCTGGCAGCGTGCGAAATCGCAAGCTGGGTGCATTAAGTGTTGACTCGCGCCGGTGATGCCAAGGCTCGCGGTGTAATCGTAGGGGCCGAAGTGCAGCGCGGAGCAGCTTGAATCGGCCGCCTCCATCAAGGCTGGAATTTTGCGGAGCGCATGCGGCGTTTCGATCATCGCCTCCATGCGCATGCCTCCGAATCCGTCCAACATCTGCACCAAGGCGCGGATTTGCTCAGGCACCGTAATTTTGGGGAGAGTGACCACAAAGTTTTCCGGCGTCTTGCCGCCGCTGGCTTTGTGCAATGTATCCAGGTAAAGACCCAGGGTGCGGATGCTGCGCTCTTGCGACTCTTCTGTAAGAGGCTTAATCCTGATGCCGAAGAACGGAGGCAATAATCCCTCCGTCATTGCCATAGCGGTTTCGCGCGCGGAGGAAACCGCGGCGGCGTCCTCTTCTTCATTGGACCGGTAGCCGAAACCGTCTTCGAAATCGATGCGATAGTCCTCTACGGCCTCGCTCGCGAGTTTACGGGCCACCCGATTGTGAACCGCGCTAGCGATGCGTTCGGGAATGCCAAGCAGATTCGCCATGGCGTCCGCGTTGGGCGCATACTCCGCAAACGCACTCTGCGCGAGCCGTCCGAGCTTTCTGCAAGTGTCCGCCTTGAAGAGCTGCGCTCCGCCGTAAACCACGTGGACGGGCTGACGGCGTCCTGAGAGCCCCGGATAGGCTGTGGCAAAGCGAGCGTTGGCGTGGTCGAGCCAATCGGGGAGCCTGAGAGTCACCTGCACAGTTTAGCGAATCAGGCGCTAGCTATTGTCCGTGTCGCCATCGTCGTCATCTCCCCCGCCGAACAGGCGCGAAAGCCATCCCCTCTTCTTTTTCTTCTTGACCACTTCCTGACCCGGAATCACAGGATCATTGTCGTCGTCCTGCAAAGCCGCCTCAATCCGCAGCGCTTCATCTACGGATAGTGCGTCTTGAGCTCGCCGCGCTGCCTCGCGAGCTTCCTGTTCGGCCGTCAGATCGCCCGCGTTTCGTTCACGGTCCCCGTAACGATGGAGCCTCTCAACTACTTCTTGAATGGTGTCTTCTACCAAGGGCGCCCTCCTCGCCGTCTTCTCTGCGCAATCCGAAATAGTTCGCGGCCCACCGATGCAGTTCCGGCTTATTACTGCTCCATTCCCAGCAGCCGCCAGAGCCGACCGAAACATCTCTTTCAGGATCGAAAAGAAAGCCGGCCAGATCCCGATTCCGGTGAACGTAGCGACGGTCCTGAGTCTCGCCATGCCACAAATGGAGCAGCGAACCAGGCACATAGGATACAGCCGCGCGCACGTTGCGGTAAATAGCCGAACTCCACGCGGCGAAATGGCTCCAATGCGCGCCGTTGTTTCCGAAGATCCTCTTGATGCACGGGCCGTGCCAGTCCCCGGCGAAGGCGTGCGCCATCATGTGATCGCCGCTGCCTGCGACGCATCCATCGTAGAGGCCGTGGACGCTAAGAATTTCGCGCCGCGCGGCCCAGGCGAACCCGGTGTGGCCGTGCTTCACGAAGTCGCCAGTCAATAACGAATGCGGCTGCTTCGCATAAGCCGCTCCAAAGCCGAGCCATCGTTCACCGCCCGCTGTATCCTGGGTCGCGCCACGAGGAAGGCGTATCACGGTCTCAAAAGGCTGCACCACCGGATATCGGTCGAGCAAGCGCGAGGTCTCGGCAGCCCAATTCTGATTTGTGAATAATAGGTCGCAATCGAGCCACGCGATCTTGGTAAATCGAGCCGGAACATTTTCGATCGCGACGTTTAGAAGCCGTTCCTTCTGCCACATCACATCGCGGCCACGCAGGCGCACCAAACCCGGGCTATCGGGCAACTCAAAATCTGCTTGACCCATGGAGCACTCTACGCTAACTAAGTTCAAACCAGCGGTTTGGAGCGCATCTTCAAAGAGAAGATAGTTCTGAAGCTTGGTCCGGTAGCCCTCCGGATTGTAGTAACAAGTGACGATGCAGAAGTCGTTCACGATTCCCTACTATTCTAGCCAGACAAGAAGAGTTACAATGGGAAGGGAATTCGTGCCCCTCACATAATGCAATCTTCAGGGCAATACCGTATCTGGCTGCATCGTTTTACAATTCTTTTGGCGATAACGACGCTCTTCTTAGTTGTGGCAGGCGCGTCGGTTACAAGTAAAGAGGCCGGGCTGTCGGTTCCTGACTGGCCGCTGTCCTACGGACAAGTGATGCCGCAGATGACGGGCGGTGTTTTTTTCGAGCATGGCCATCGGATGGTTGCGACTACTGTGGGCATGCTTACCATCGTGCTCGCCATCTGGCTGTGGCGCGCCGACCCCCGTCCCTGGATGCGCAAACTTGGATTTGCCGCGCTGGGAGCTGTTATTTTGCAGGGTCTTCTAGGCGGCCTGACGGTCCTGATGCTGCTACCGCCGCCCGTGAGTATCTCGCATGCGTGTTTGGCGCAATTATTTTTTTCTACTACGGTCGCCCTCACCCTTTTCACTTCGCAACGCTGGTTGAACGGACCCGTGCAGGTGGATGATCACGGTTGGCCTTCATTACGATCGTTAGCGATTGCCGTACCCCTTCTCGTGTTAACGCAGGTGGCTTTGGGTGCGGCGTTCCGGCATAGGGCATTGGGCTTGATGCCGCACATTATTGGTGCGATGGTGGTATCGGCAGCCATCATGTTGATCTCCGCATTCGTGCTGCACCAGTTTCCTGAGCATCCCTCGTTGCGCCGATCCGCCACTGTGCTGATTTCGGTCACGGGCCTGCAAATTTTCCTGGGAATTTTCGCTTATCTCACTCGTGCCCAGGCGGTTGAGTCGCCTGTCGCTATGGTGATCGCCACGGTGGCTCACGTCGCGACCGGCGCCCTGACACTGGCTTCCAGCATCGCCCTTTCGATTCTCATTCTTCGCAACGTCCGCGTGCGCGCGACCGCGTCTCAGCACACCGAGGCGTTCTCATGAGAACCGCGAGCAATTTTATTGAGCTCACCAAGCCTCGGATCACTTGCTTCATCCTGATGAGCACGGCCATAGGCTTTCTGTGCGCTACCCGGCTTGGGCAGGCTTGGACATGGCTCCAGTTCGTTCACACGCTGCTGGGGACGGCGCTGATTGCAAGCGGAACCGCTGCGCTGAACCAATGGTACGAACGTGACGCGGACGCGAAGATGAATCGAACCGGCAAGCGTCCCATTCCGTCGGGTCGCGTTACCGCCAATCAAGCCTTTGCGTTTGGCGTCTTTCTTTCGATGGCCGGTTTCGTTGAGCTTTGGCTCGGGGCCAACCTGCTTACGGGACTTCTCGGCGCTTTCACACTGTTCAGCTATCTGTTGGTTTATACGCCGATGAAGCAGCGGTCGCCGCATTCGACCACGATTGGCGCAATCCCGGGCGCTATGCCTCCACTGATCGGTTACGCGGCGGCCGCGGGCTTTCTCGATTGGAGTGCCTGGGCGCTGTACGCGATTCTGTTTCTCTGGCAATTCCCGCACTTCTACGCGATCGCATGGATGTATCGAGAGGATTATGGCCGCGCGGGGATCCGCATGCTCCCGGTAGTGGAGCCCGATGGCGAGTCCACTGCGCGCAGGATTCTTCTGTTCTCTTTTGCCCTGGTTCCCATTAGCCTGGCGCCTAAGTTTCTTTTGATGGCAGGCAACATATACTTGATCGGCGCGCTGGCCCTTGGGGCTTTCGTAATTTGGGTAGGCTTCCGCGCCTCCCAGGATCGATCCATTGTTCGCGCGCGCCAAGTGCTTCTGGCTAGCGTTGTTTACCTCCCGCTACTTTATGGCCTCCTGGTACTCGACGGCACTCGCATATAGCTTGCTTGCAGCGAGCTGCCTTTCATTGGCCGGCTGCTCGTCGGATTCCGGCCTCCCCCTATTGGGTTCCGTTCCCGCGTTCCAACTTACCGACCAGAACGGCCATAACTTCGAGAGCGCCAAGACCCTTCAATCCACCATCTGGATCGCCGATTTCATGTTCACCAACTGTCCCGGCCCGTGCCCCCGCATGAGCTCGCAGTTGAAGCAGGCGCAAACGTATCTTTCTGGCACCGGCATCAAGCTGATCTCGTTCACTGTGGACCCAGCCCATGACACGCCCCAAGTGCTCTTCGACTACAGCCGCCATTTCGACGCACGGCCGGGCACGTGGTATTTCCTCACCGGACCGCGCCAAAGTATACAGGTCCTTTCGAAGGACGCATTCAAACTGGCGGACGTGGATGACACGCTCGACCATTCCATTCGCTTTGTACTGGTCGACCGCAAGAGCCGCATCCGCGGCTACTACTTGAGTTCCGAGCCTCGCATCGTCGATCAACTGGTAGCTGATGCCAAAGCTCTTTTGAAAGAACGCGGCTAGTGGACATCCATAGCCTTCCGGCTCTCAATGCCATCCTGAACGGCACAGCGGCGGTGCTATTAGTGACGGGCTACCGTTTCATCCGCGCCGGCAATCGCGACGCGCACCACAAAGTCATGCTCGGCGCTTTCGGGGTGTCGGTCTTGTTTCTGATCAGTTATTTGATCTATCACTGGCATGTTGGCTCGGTGCACTATCCCCACGAAGGAATCCTCCGATACATCTATTTGACGATCCTTCTCACCCACACGGTCCTCGCCGCGACGGTACCGGTGCTTGCGATCATGACGTTAAGAAGGGCGTTGAAGGGCCAGTTCGCACGTCATAAGAAGCTCGCCAAGTGGACGTTTCCAATCTGGCTTTACGTCAGTGTGACGGGTGTGGTGGTCTACTTGATGCTGTACCAGTTCCCTCCAGTAACCCCGCGCACAACGGACGCCGCGGCAAGGTTCCTGAACGTTGTAGGGACGCCGCGGCGTCCTGTGCGCTAATCGGTATGCTGACCCTGCCGGAGATCAAAGCGGAGGTTGATCGACTCGCTTCCACTATCGGAGCGTCCCGCGATTCCTCCCTTCCAGCCTATGGCCGCACGGAGGACTGCGGGCAGGCTCATATCGAAGTGGACGAAGTCAATTATCACTTCGTCATAGTGGAGCGGGGCAAAGAAAATAAGCGCGTCAGCACTCCGGACCTTGACCACCTGCTCTACTTGGTTTTTGAGTGCGTCACATTTAGCCTCGCTGGGCGGTACGAGGTGAACCACCGAATCCAGACGCAGGATTGCCGGCGGATTATGTTCCAGCGTCAAATCGAATTGCTTTCCGAACTCTCCGGCGCTTGGGGGAAGCGGCGCGTCCAAGAGCTCGATCTTGTTCTGCGTAAGCACCCTTTCGACGACTTCACCATGATCCGCGTTGATTTCACGCTGGCGCTGAGAAAACAGGGTCATGCACCCGACGCTGCCTGGCGACTGGCTTGTGAGAAGTATCCGCTGCCTGGAGACGCGTCAAGTGCCTGATTTCCCGGTAAGCGGGACCAGTCTCTGGGTTGCCCTTGCTGTTTCGGGCCTTCTTTTTCTCCTTTTCCTACGCGCATGGTTCAACCTGCGGGCGCTCCCGGTGCTTAAGCCGATGAAAGGAACTCGAGCCCCCGATTGCATGGTGGTCATTCCTGCGCGGGACGAAGAAGACGTGATTGGAAGGGCAGTCCGCAGCCTGCCTCATGACACGGTAATTGTGGTGGACGACGGGTCCTCTGACGCCACTGCGAAAATTGCGCGGGAGGCGGGGGCCGGAGTGCTTCCCGCGCCTCAGTTGCCCCGCGGGGGAACCGGTAAGGCCAACGCCTGCGCGGCTGGGGCCCAGCCGCTCACATCGCGATGGATCCTGTTCGCCGACGCCGATACCTGGTTTGAGCCCGGCTTTCTGGAAGCCGCCGTGGCAGCCGGCGAAGCCAGCGGTGTTTCTTTTCTCTCGGTCTATCCGAAACCTTCCCCGGCCGGTTTTCTGGAACACCTGTTGACGCCGTATCTTCGGGCTATTTATTTCACAGGCACGAATTCAAAGTCGAGCCCGGCGGAGGCATTCAACGGTCAGGTTGTGCTGGCCCGGCGCGAGACATACGAATTCCTTGGAGGCCATAACGCGATTCTGCGCGAAGCCGTCGACGATATTCGCCTGGCCCTGTTGGCTGAAAGGCATCGTGTGAAATACGCGATCGCGCAGGCGCCGGATCTCTGCCAAACCCGTATGTATCGCGGCGCAAAAGGAATGTGGCGAGGCTTGGAGCGCCAGGCCGTCCGCTTTCATATTGGCAATCCGCTACGCGCGCTGGTGAGCTTATTGGCCGCCGCCATCGCCTTGTTATGGCTGCCCGTGCTGGCATTGCTCCTATTGGACCGTCAATGGATCGCCGCCGCGTGTTTCGCCCTTGTGCCGCCGGTTGGCCTTCGCTATTGGTATGAATCCACTCTGCGCAGCCTGCTCGCCCCGTTGGCAATCTACATCGCCATTCCGTTTCTGGCCCACGCGTTTCTGGCGGGAGTTACCGGTCGTCCCGTGCTGTGGAAAGGGCGGCGGGTCTAGCGAACGGGTTACGCTGGTGGTTAACGCTTCATGGCTGAACAGACTGCCGAAATCCTGGCCGATATCGCCATCCTCGATGACGACCTCGACTTTCGCAATTACATGGAAGATTTCCTGAAGGACGAAGGAAGCTATACCGTTCGCGCGTTCGCCCGGCCTGCGGATCTGTTTCACGGGTGTGAGGAACAGGTTCCCGATATCGTCCTGCTGGATATGAAAATGGGCGACGCGACCGGCGACAAGGTCCTGGAACAGTTGCTAGCCCGCTGGCCGAATCTCTGTGCCATCGTTGTTACCGGCTACCCGTCGCTGGAAGACATGCGGGTGACCTTCAAGTTGAAGGTGTTTGACTACCTGGCCAAGCCTTTCTCGCTGGCGCAGCTCCGGCAAGTCCTGAAGAATGCTGTCGAAGCTTTTGGACTGGGACGCACTCCGCAAGATCGCTTGCGGGAGCGGCTGGGGCATAGTATCAAGCTGCTTCGCGTCTCGCGAGATTGGTCCTTGAAGGATCTCGCGACGCATACAAAATTGAGCGTCTCTCAGATCAGCGCAATCGAGCGCGGAGCCAATCTGCCAAGTATCGAAAGCTTTCTTGCAATCGCCCGGGCCTTCGATAAGAAACCGTCTGAGATCCTGGCGTCGATCGATTTTTGAACGTCAAACGTTCAGCCCGGCCTGATCTTCCGCTGATTCCTCGGTTACCTTGTACAGCCGCTCCTCATCCGCGTCGTACTCAAATAGCTGTGCGTAGCGGCCCCAGTCTACCAGCGTCTGAAACTGTTTTTCGGCTTCCGATTCGGAGAAATGCTCGTCCAAAATATCCACCAGAAAGTCCTTCCCGATGCGCCCGTCTTTGTTTTGGTTGATGGCTTCCATCACCGTGCTTACAAAGGGGACGTGTTTCAGAAGCTGTTCCTTGAAAATCTCATGGCTGCGATGCACGCCGGCCGTAGCGAATTCCTTGCCGGCCTCGGTGATCATCACGTCGCCGTGCGCCACCTCAGCAAATCCCAAAAGCTGCAAGGCATCGGTGGCCGGTAAGAGATCGTCCACTTCCAGCCGGAGGCTTTCGGCCAGCTTCGGCAAATCTTCTCTGCCGCCCCGTTCCTGGACGATCTCCAGCAGACCGCTGATGCCTCCGAAGCGCGCATGAGGCAGCATGGGGAAGCGATCCTGTTGCTTGGCGGACGGGAATTCTCCCACCGGAGCACGCGGATTGGTCATCACGGTGTAGATGTAGTCGACCAGGGCAACAAAGCGATGCGCCTTCTTGTCTCTGGGCCGCGGCATCTCCACCCTTACTTCGCCGCGAATGTAGCCTGGGTTGGCGCCAAGCACCACTACGCGATCCGCCAGCAGCACGGCTTCCTCAATGTTGTGTGTCACCACCAGAATGCTCTTAGCCGGAAACGTTCCTTTTTCCCAAAGATCGCTGATTTCGCCACGCAGATTTTCCGCCGTGAGCACGTCCAGCGCGCTGAACGGTTCGTCCATCATTAGGACGTCTGGCTTCATAACGAATGCGCGGGCAAACCCCACCCTCTGGCGCATACCTCCGGACAGTTCTTTTGGATAGGCGCCCTCAAACCCTTCCAGGCCCACCATGCTCAAGGCGTGCACGGCTTCCTTTTCGCAGATATCCCTCGCAACACCTCGAGCGAACAAGCCGAGTTCAGCATTTTCCTGCACCGTCAGCCAGGGCAGCAACGCAAAACTCTGGAATACCATGGCGACGTCCGCGTTGGGACCCTCTAGTGGGACACCCTTTCGCAACACGCGGCCCCGGCTGGGTTGAATCAAGCCGGCCAGGATTCGCAGCAGCGTGCTCTTTCCGGACCCGCTGCGTCCTAACAACGCTACAACTTCTCCGGGCGCGATGGTCAGCGTGACCTCTTCTAAGACTGTCTGCTCGCCTCCTGCGGGCAAAGGAAATGTCTTGGCCACCTGTTCTGCGCTCAGTAAGGTCGTGTTGTTTTGCATGTTCGTCACCCCAGGCGGTATTTGCTTTCGGCCAGATCGTAGAGTGGTCTCCATACCAGGCGATTCACGCCCACCACAAACAGGCTCATTAAGCCGACACCCAGCACGATGCGAGGCCAATCGCCTTTGGCGGTAGCGTCGGCGATATACGCTCCCAGCCCTTTCGCTCTCAAGGTTGTGTTACCCCAGGAAACAATTTCTGCGACGATGCTCGCGTTCCAGGCGCCTCCAGAGGCGGTGATGGATCCGGTTACCCATGATCCGAAGATGGCGGGTCCGATCAGCGTTCTCCAGGCCTTTGTGCCTCGGAGCCCGATGCTGGAAGCCATCTCGCGAAGATCGTTCGGAATGCTTTGCGCGCCGCCGATTACGTTGAAAAGCAGATACCATTGGGCCCCCATCGCCATCAACAGCATGCTGCCCCAGTTCAGGCTGACTCCCAGGGTGATGAAGCCCAGCGTCGCGAATGGGAACAGGAAGTTCGCGGGGAACGAAGCCAGGATCTGTACAAACGGTTGCGAGATTCTCGCGAGCTTCGGACTGAACCCGATGGCGACTCCAATGGGAGTCCACACCACCGTGCTGAAGATCAGCAGCACCAGCACTCGTGCGCCAGTGGCTAAACCCAAGGCCGCCGCATAGCCGACTTCACGGAAGCCGACCTCAGCCAGCACAAACCGCACCGCCGCGACGATCAGCGCGGCGATGGCGACCAGCAGGAATCCGTTATAGAGAAGGTCTCCCGCCTTCGAGGCCCCCTTAGGTTGTGCCTTGGGCTGGACCGCGGTGGCGGCCGAAAGAAAATGATCCAACCGGCGGAACACTGGCGAAACCAGCGCTTCGACATAGGCGGGCAGGGAAGCCGCCCTCCACAAGTCGACCACCCAGAATCGGCGTTCTTCTCCCGCGCTCAATTCGAGCTTGTAGCGGTCCGCCATGGTGACCAGAGGCTTCCAGAAGAATTGATCGATCAGCAGAATAAGAACGATCATCGTCCCGATCGCCCAGGCAAGCGCGTGAAGATTCTGTGCCGCAATGGCGGCTGCAACATAGGAGCCGAGCCCGGGCAGCGTGTATTGGCGATTCAATACGCTGATCGCTTCGCTGGCTGCGAGAAAAAACCAGCCTCCGCCAAAACTCATCATGCCGTTCCACACCAGGCCGATCACGGATGCCGGCAACTCCAGCCGGGTGAATCGCTCCCACGCGGACAAACGGTAGAGCGTCGCCATTTCGTCCAACTCGCCCGGAACCGTTCGCAGCGACTGATAGAAGGAAAACGTCATGTTCCAGGCCTGCCCGGTGAAGATCGCGAAGATAGAGGCGGCCTCCAATCCCAGCAGGCTTCCGCGGAACAGCGCAATGAACGCAGTCACGGTGATAGAAAGAAATCCCAGCACCGGAACCGATTGCAGAATGTCGAGCAGCGGCACCAGGACCCGTTCCGCACGCTTGTTGCGCGCGGCCGCGTAGCCATACACGAACGTGAAGAGCGTGGAGAAGCCCAGCGCGATAAACATCCGCAGCGTGGAGCGCGCGGCATAGTTGGGAAGATTGCGCGGGTTCAGATCGATGGACGGAATAATGTCCGGAGGACTGAAGCGCACTAATGACTGTGCACCGACACGTGCGATTACATACAACAAGGCGAGCGTGCCAAGTCCCACCGCGACATCGGCCAGGCCGAATCGCGGACCTTCGCTGTCCGGTCGAGGCGAGAGTAATGAGGCCTTGGGCCAGATGTGAAACGTCATTTCGGGAGAATCCGGAGAAGGACTCTCCCTAGCTTAACCTCTTCCGCTCTCGCGCTTATTTGGCCGGTTTGAGCTCCAGATACAATTGCGTTACAAACCTCTGCGTGGTGTCCGCGGAGTTGGGAACGCGCGCATCATAGTCGGCGGTAGGCTTGGCAGCCAGCACTTCATCCTGCGATTTCCCTTGGTCCACCAGCTTTGCTACGCGATCCCGAATCGCCAGAATCATATCGCGATGCGCCATCACCGCATTGCGATCCACCGTCGGCCCGTGGCCTGGAATGATTTTCGTGTTCGGCCCGGAGCGCGCGAGCACCTGGCCCAAGCCGTCGATCATGCCGTTCAGGCTGCCGCCGTTGGCGCGGTCGATGTTCGGATATTGGATGGAGCGGTAGAAGTCGCCGGTCATGATGATGTCGTTATTGACGAAGCGAACCATGGTGTCGCCATCGGTGTGGGCGACGGGAATGGGGATCAATTGTACGTCCTCGCCGTCCATGTGAAACGTCACCATTGCGTTGTAGGTGATGATCGGAAGCCCTACGGGCATCGTTGGAACTCCAGGTGTCCCGTTGTTTGCCGGCGCCGGATGCATCAGGCGATTGCGCAGATTCTCGCGCGCAAGAATCGTGACGCCCATCTTTCCGAAATTCTCATCACCGCCGGTATGATCGCCGTGAACGTGGGTGTTTACCATGAAACGGATCGGCTTGTCGGTGATTTGATGGATCGCGGCGGCGATCTTGTCGCTCAAGGGAGCGAACTGGCTATCCACCATGAACACGCCGTCAGGCCCGGCCAGCACGCCGATGGTGCCACCTTGCCCATCCAGCGTATAGAAATTGTTGCTGATTTTGTTGGTCTTGATTTGGACTTTGCTGTAGTCCACCGGCGCTTGGCCACTGAGGGCTAGAGCCGAGAGGATCAGTGCGGCGAAAGTTGTTTTCATAGGGTTGCTCCTTAATAGGTCAGCAACCCTTGTATCACGTTTCCGGACCAGTGGGGCGGACGATCGTCTTTCGTCGTCTGCTGGGCGTTACGCCTCGAGCTGTTCCGGAAACACCGCGTAACCCTTCGGCGGCGGGAACAGCTCTTCCAGCGCCAGGATACGTTTGCGGAGATACCTGCTGGGCAACTGGCGCGGCCCGGTATCGACGTCGATGTCGCAGCAGATCCCGTGCAGGTAGAGAGTAAGCGTGTCGATGAAGGATTGCCGTGCGTAGCCACGGAATACTTTCGCAGCCGCGCTACCCTTGGATCGCTTCAAGCCCTGTTTCAGACGCCAGCTTGGCTCGTCCACTTCGCCGTGCACGTCGGCGTTTAATTCCTCGCGCAGGATACGGCCGTATGTCGTCTCGATTTCTTCCGGCCATTGTTCGCCGACCACAGACGCCAGCAGATGGTAAAAGCGATAGTGATACTCGGCTACTTCCTGATCTTTGAGCGCGAATGCCAGCACGGTCTCGCTACCCAACTTAAGCTGTGTGGATGCGGAGGTTTTGCCCTCAGGTGGTTTTTCAATCGATACGTAGTCGGCTTCGGCGGCCGCCTTCGCTTTGGGGCGATCCCGCTCCAGGTAGGGAACCAACAGAATGGAAATCTTAGGTAGAGCCGCGGAAATCTTTGGCGGCAAAGCGGCAATCGGTTCCTCCAGATATTCTTTCTGGTCCTCGTCCGACATCGGAGTACTGGCGCAGTAATAGGAGAACGGATTGCTCAGGGGAATCATGTCGCCGCGGAACCGCTCCGCGAACTGCTGAACACTCAATTTGGAAAGGTCGATATGGGCGGGCATCTAATACTAATCTCTATTCTAACTTGTTCGCGCCAGCCTACAGCTTCCGGGCGACCACCACAGTGATGTCATCGAACTGCGGAGCGCCTTGCGCGAAATCGAACACTGCCTTGTGGACCGCCTCCACAATCTTGGAAGCGGGCTGGTCGCGAAGGCTCCACACCAGAGCCGCCAGGCGGTCCTCCCCGAAGTCCTGATCGCGCGGATCGACCGCCTCGGTAACTCCGTCGCTGTAGAGCACAAGAACATCGCCGGGGTTAAGCTGTGCCGGTGCCGACTTGTAGACGAACGCCGGCATAATTCCCAAGATCAGTCCACCCTCAGCAAGAGTGTCATATCCGCCTGTGCCTCGCACAATCAGCGCGGGATTATGGCCCGCATTGGCATAGACCACTTCGCCTGTGCCTGCCTGGACCACGGCGGTGAAAAACGTGATGAACCGGTTGTCCGGGCAGTTTCCGCAAGTGTGCTTGTTCAATCGTGTAAGCTTCCCTGCGACATCATCGCCGTCTTCAAATAGAACGTGGACGCGCGCATGCAAACTCGACATGATCAGCGAAGCCGGGATCCCTTTTCCCGCCACATCGGCGACAATCAGGTCGACCCGTCCGTCCGCGAATGCGATGAAGTCGTAGTAGTCTCCGCCCACTGTCCGCGCCGGAACCATCCGGCCCGCGACCTCCAGTCCCGCAAGCTTGGGGGCTTCTTTGGGCAGCAGACCCAACTGGATCTGCGCCGCCTGCTGCATCTCCTTAGCCATGGCGCGCTCGGTTGTCTCGATCTCCACCAGCCGGGCATGTTCAATTCGAATCGCGGCGACATTGGCCATCACCGTCAGCAGGTTCAAGTCTTCGCGGGTGAACTCGCGCATCAGGTGCGGCGTGTCCACGTAGATCAAGCCGATGACGCGATCGTTGGTTTGGAGCGGCACGGCAATCATGCTGCGTACCTTTTGCTCCACAATACTCATCTGCTCTTTGAGAGCTTTGTCCATCATCGCGTCGCGCACCAGCAGCGATTCCTTCTGCCGGATCACCCGATCGCGAACTGTGCGCGAGATCTGGAATCCCTCTCCGCGTGCGGCGCGAGGCTTCAACTCCCCGTCTTTTTCGATGGTCATCAGAACACCGCGGCCGGCCATCACGGCCTCTACCGACAGGTCCATAATGACCGTGAACAGCTCCTCCAAGGGACGGTGTTCCGCCAATTCTCGTCCCGCGCGAATCAGGGCTCGCATCTGAGGATTGCCCTGAATGACGGTAGTCTTGTTGAGGTCCTCGACCTGAGGACCAAGAACGGCATCCAGGTTGGCGACGAAGGTAGTGGCCGTGGTCGAAAAGCTTTCCGGGCTGTCGACGAAAACCACTGTCTGTTGGGTGTTCGCTTCGGCATCCGCGAACTCGATGGTCAGGTGCCCGGCCGAAACACGATCGCCCGGGTTGAAGGGCAGGGGACGCTCCACCCGGCGACCGTTCAGAGTGGTTCCGTTCTTCGAACCCAGATCCTCAACGTGCCACTGATTCGTAATCCGGACCAGTGCCAAATGTTGCCGCGAAAGCCCAGCGTCGTCTGGGTAGCAAAGCTGACTGGCGCTCGACCGGCCGAGAGTGATGCGATCGCGATCCAGAGGGATGGTCGAGACCTTTCCTTCCCCATCGCGGATGACAATGTGCCGGACTACCGTTTGCAGGCTGGGCGTCAATGACCCAGTGTACGATAGATCGCGGGTAGCTCAGACTCGCGCGGCTCAGTCCGCTTCCCACCGAAACCGATTCAATGCAATCGCCCCAAAGATCACCGCGTAAAGCAGAATTATTTCTATAGGATGCAGTATTGCCTCAAATCCCAGGCCCCGCCACGTCATGTCGTCCAAGCCTTCTACGGCCCAACGCGTCGGCATCACCAGTGCGATGTTTTGCAACCATTGCGGAAAGATGAACAGCGGGACCCAAGCGCCGCCCAGCATCACCATAAGCAGCGTGGCGAGCACGGCAATCGGCCGGGTGCCCTCAGGGGTTCCGCCCAGCGCTGCGATCAGCAGGCCGAAGGCGGCAGTCATAATGGCGAATGCAATTCCGACCACGATAAATCCTAGGTAGCTGCCCTCAATCCGGACCCCGAATACCACCCTGGCGAAAACGAACATCACCACCAGAATGAGGAACGCGCATACCGCCGAACTCAGCGCGCGGCTACCCAACAGAACGCCTTTTGAAACGGGCGCCGACCGCAATCGCGACCACAACCCGCGCTGCCTTTGCAGCAAAAGCGCGACCCCCGCCTCAATTCCCATGAAGAGGATAAACTGCACACCCATGCCAGAGAACGAATGCGCCACGCCGTCATAGAGAAGATCTTTCCGCGCCGTTACGGCCTGTGACTGGGTCACGAACGGGATCGAAAGCCCTGCAAAGCCGGTAGGTCCGCCCGCCGCTTGCCGTCGTTGCAGCCATCCCAGGTCGTCCACAAGAGTTTTCAGATCTTCCTTCCGCTTCGGTGCGATTGCAGGGTCCTTGTCGAACTGAGCCAGAGCATCGTCGAAGAATCCCGAGCCTTGTTTCGGCGCGAATACGTCAGCGCTCACGGCCTCCACCACCTTCCCGGTGAGGACTCCTTCGACAATTTGCCGTTCGGCCAGCCGCGAAGGGTCGTACAGAATCTCTAACTCGGGCTTCCCTTCGCCCCCTTGCGAGAACGCTCGAGCAGCATTCACGCTGAAGTTCTTCGGTAGAATAGCCGCGATACTCAGCTTCCCTGCGCGGACTTGATCCTGAGCCGCGGCGCGGTCTAACCGGCGCAGGTCCAGCATCTCGCTCGACGCTAATTTCTTATAAATTTCCTCCGACACCTGGCTGTTGTCTTCGTCCACTAGAGCCAGGGTGACCCGCGAAGCCTTCTGGGGCCTACCGATGCCTCCCAGCGCGACCGCAAGAAACGATGCGATCGCAATGGGGGCAATAAAACTCATCACCATGGATCGCCGGTCGCGAAAGTAGAGGAGCAGGTCCTTCCGCATCAGGGCAAGGAACGCGGTCATCATGCGTCGCGAAGACTCCTTCCCGTCAGCGTGAGAAAGACCGTTTCCAGGTCGGCGCGCTCACAAGTCAGATGCTGAAATCGGCATCCCTGCTTTGTCAACCAGTCCAGCACCGCCCCGCTCGCATTCAGATCCGAAAGTCCCGCGCGAAGCGTAAGATCGATCTGCTCGCACCACTCCACCCCGGCGACCTTTCGAAGGCCATCCACGGCGACCTTGGATTCCAACTGGAGTTGCAACACATTGGCTCCCGGCAACAGGCGATAGAGCCCCTCGCACGTGTCCTCGGCGATCACTTTACCATGGTCGACGATCACCACACGGTCGCACATGCGCTCGACCTCTTCCATGTAATGCGTTGTATACACGATCGCCTTGCCCTGACGCTTTAGCGCCTCCAGATTATCGAAAATCGCGTTTCTGCTTTGCGGATCGACGCCAACCGTAGGCTCATCTAACAAAAGAATCCGAGGGTCGTGCAGCAGGGCGGCGGCGAGGTTGAGACGGCGCTTCATTCCGCCGCTGTAGGTGATCACCCGGTCTTTGCGACGATCGGCGAGCTGCACCAGGTCTAGCGTTCGTTGAATCGCCTCAGCCAGTCGACCTCCGGTCAAGCCGTATAGAGACCCAAAAAGCTCCAGATTCTCTTGAGCCGACAATTCGTCATACAAGGCCAATTCCTGCGGCACCACGCCGATGTTTCGCTTGGCCGGATCGGAATCGCCCCTAAGAGGTTTTCCGGCGACCAATACTTGCCCCGAATCGGGAGCCAGCAAACCCGTAATCATCGAAACTGTGGTCGTCTTGCCTGCTCCATTGGGCCCCAGCAGACCTAGCATTTGGCCCTCTTCTACCTGGAAAGAAACTCCATCGACAGCGGTCAGAGATCCGAACTGTTTGCGCAGATCGCGCGCCTGAAGAACCGGTGCCATGGAGTGGATTTCGTTAGAACGGGAAAGCGCAGGCAATGGCCAGAAGCGCCACTACTTTCAACATGTTCTAATGGTAGCCCCAAAGCCGCCGAAAAAACGTTTCACTCCCGGGTGTCGTGTCATGTAATATTTATTACAACCCCTGCAAGCAAGGGCCCCGGCATTTTTAACGCAATTGACACCTGGAATTGATCGAATCGATTTATCGATCACGTATCGTGCTATGTAAGCCCGCCAGAATAGAGTTTCGATTTGCCGGGTGCTCGGGGAGTCTAGTCACCATAGCCATTGGTGTGGAGGAATATCTATGAACCATAAATCCAAATTTTTCAGCATTTTCGCACTGGGAATACTGGCCGCGAGCTTTACTTCTGGTCCCGCATTCGGGCAAGCCGCGAGCGGAGCGATCAACGGTACGGTCCTCGACGCCTCAGGAGGCGCGGTGCCTGCCGCTGCCGTGACTGTTTCTAATGCTTCCGTCGGCATCGAACGCAAACTGGAGACCAATGGCTCCGGGATTTTCACCGCCGCCGATTTGCCGCCGGCCCGCGGTTACACGGTCAAGATCTCGAAACCAGGTTTCGCCACCTATGAGGTGAACGCCTTCGATCTGGCTGTGGGACAACTTCTAACCATCAACGCATCGCTAACGGTTGCCGCGACGGGTACACAGGTGAGTGTAACGGGAGATGCGCCGATCGTCGAAACTACAAAAACGGACGTATCGGGCGTGGTCGGGCAGGACCTGATCGACAACCTTCCCATCAACGGCCGCCGCGTGGATTCGTTCGTGCTGCTGCAACCTGGTGTCACTCAAGACGCCTCCTTCGGCCTGCTCACGTTCCGGGGCAATGCGGGCGGCAATACGTTTCTCACCGATGGTATCGACACCACGAACACGTTTTACGATGAGAACGCCGGACGCACGCGCAGCTATAACATCTCGCAGGACGCCATCCAGGAATTCCAGGTGGTCACCAGCAATTTCCTTCCGGAGTACGGACGCGCCTCGGGCGGTGTGGTTAATACCATCACTCGCAGCGGCAGCAATTCGATTCACGGCAGCGCTTACTGGTTCTTCCGCAACCGTACGCTAAATGCGACCGATCCCACGGCTCAGGGAATCAATCCTCCCGACTGGCGCCATCAGGCCGGCCTCAGCGTTGGCGGTCCCATCAAGAAGAACAAGCTGTTCTATTTCTTCAATGGCGAACTACAGCGCCGCAGCAATCCGATTCTTTCTTCCAATATCAGCTCGACTCTATTTGACCCGCAAGGCAATCCCACCGGGGCGATTAATGCCGCCACAGGATGCGGAGGCACTACCTACGCCGTGAGGGCGACCACCGCCCAATGCTCGTCCGCTATTAGTTATCTTGAGACACGCGTCGTGCCGCAGCTCGTTTCCCGCACCGTAGACGAAAACCTCCTGTTCGGTAAGGTTGATTACCAGATCAACGACCGGAATCGCTTCAACGTCGAGATGAACTATCTTGACTTCCGCTCGCCCAACGGTATCCAGACTCAGGGCGTACTGACCACCGGAGCTGCGATCGGCAACAATGCCAACACCACTGTTTTCGATCGCACCGTAAAATCCGGATTGACCACCGTGGTGGGCTCCAACGCAGTAAACGAATTTCGCTTCGGCATTTTCAAAGACCGCCAATTCGACCCCGCCAGCGAAAGCCTGCTCCCTGTTACAGGACCCGCTTCTTATTCCATCTCGACCGGAAGCCTCAGCAATATCGGCTACGCGACCTCATACCCGCGGCTGCATCCCAGCGAACTGCGATTCCAGTTGTCTGACACCTATGGCTGGACCCTCGGTCGTAATTCTCTTAAGTTCGGCGTGGACTGGTCGCACACCGAGGATTACGATGTTCAGCGTTCCAACCAATTCGGGACTTTCAGCTATGCGAACATCAACGCCTTTGCGCTCGATTTCAGCAATCCGGTAAATGGAAAAAACTGGACCACGTATTCGCAGACCTTCGGCAATCCCGTGTATGACGCCAATATCCAGGATTTTGCCCTGTTCGCTCAGGACGAAATTCACGTCACTCCCAAACTCACCATCAGCCCCGGTCTTCGCTATGAGCACACTAGTCTGCCGCAACCGGCCGCTCCGCAAGCCCTGGGGAGTTTGAACATTCCGGTCGATTGGCCGGAAACCGCCAAACTGAATTACAAGCCCAACAATGTGGCTCCGCGCATCGGAATCGCTTATGCGTGGAATTCCAAGACTGTGATTCGCGCCGGCTACGGACTGTTCTACAACCGCTACATCTCGCAGATTGTCGACGGTCTGGCAAAAGGCAATGGCTCTTATCAGCCGTCTTATTCCTTGTCTTCGACAGTCGCGAATCAGTTTGCTGCCGGACCGGCATTTCCGAATTTCTTAAGCGCGCAGCCCAGCGGCCAGGCCAATGCCCCGACCATTCAATGGGACACCAAGGACTTTCGGAATTCCTACTCTGAGCAGGCACAGGTTTCCATTCAGCATGAGCTGGAAAAGAACACCAGCCTGACGGTTTCCTATATCTGGAGCCGCGGTCTGCATATCGCCACTGCCTATAACGCTAACCTGGCCGCGCCCACCCAAAGCTACACCTATTTGATTGATAATGCCGCTGGCGCCCAAGTGGGAACCATCACTATGCCCATCTACACACGGGCTTTGCTGATCAATCCAAACTACAACGGCGTGTATGCCATGAGCTCCAATGCAAATAGCTACTATAACGGCCTGGTTATCTCCGTGAACCATCGCTATACAAGCTGGTTCCAAGGTTCGGCCAACTACACTTGGTCGCACTCTATTGACGACAACGTGGGTGGTGCGGCGGGAGCGTCGGGGTCCAGCGGAATCCTCTTCGCCCAAACGAACCCGACTTCTCTGTACAACAACGATTTTGCTAGTGAAAAAGGCAGCAGCGCCACCGATCAGCGTCATAAACTGATCCTGGTCGGATTGTTCAACCCGACCCTTACCAAGAGCGACAACTGGATCGCGAAGAATACCCTAAACGGATGGCAGCTCTCCGTGATCTCGACCTTTGCCTCCTCGTTCCCGATCGATTCCACGATCGGGGGTGTCTCCGCCACCACGCTGCCCACCATCGCCGGCCAGACTTTCTTCGCCACCAGCACCATCAATGGTCTTGGAGGTTTCAACGCTCAGCGAGTGCCCTTCGAACCCGTAGGCAATCTGGATGTAAGCCCCACCTACCGCACGGACGCTCGTATCGCCAAGGCGTTTTCCATAAGAGAGCGCATCAAGGTCCAGCTCGCGTTTGAAGCTGTCAACGTCTTCAATCACCTGATTGTCGCCGGCGCGTCTCCCCTGCAGGAGCAGCAATACAGCCTAAGTAAGAACGCCGCGGGTCAGTCGATTCTGGTTCCCTTTGCAAACTACAAACAGTTGCTCCAAACCCAGGCGCCTCCCGACGGAACAACAGCGCGTCGTGCCCAGGCATCGCTCAGAATCACCTTTTAATACCGGCCGACGCGTCGGCTGTTTTTCAAACAAAGGCCCAGTGGCGTATACCACCACTCGGGCCTTTTTCCTTGCGATTCGCCATCTAACGTTGTTTCTCGCCCAAGATAGTATCCTCAGAAGGTGAAAGCGTTGCACGCGATGAAGCGATTACACCTGTACCTCGGATGGCAGGACCTGCTCTTGCTCGGGCTGGCTCTTCTGTCCATCGTGCTCACCGGTATCCAACTCGCCTCCATCTGGAAATCGGAAGAAGATTCCCGAAAGGAAACCGTAACGCGGCAGCGCGAATACGGCCTCACGGAAGACGTCGAGGATCTTATCATCCAGGCCGAAACCAGCCTGCGAGGTTTCCTGCTCACCGGCCGCTCCACCTATCGCGAACCCTATCTGGCCGCGATGCGCGAACTGCCCGGTGCCATTGACAGAATGGCGCAAATTCGCGCTGCCGGGACTAATCCTGCGGATCTGGCGCAGTTGGTGGAAGTCTCCCGACAAAAGGTCGAAGAGCTGACCGACGCGATGAAAATCTTTGACACCAGCAATCGTATCGCGGCGTTGAACTTCAACAATTCCGACCAGGGCCGTCTGGTTATGGAGGAGGCCATGCGGCTGGTCAATCGCCTTCAATTGGATCTGGTCCGCGGAATTACGGAACAGACCATCGAGTTGGAAGGCTATCATTGGCGCGGACTCATTATTTCGCTCGCGGGCGGATCTTTCAGTTTCGTTCTACTGTGTGTGTCGATGATTCGCTTGAACCACAGTTTCGGCCGCGCCTCCGAACTCATCGAGAAAGTAAGGGAAGGCGAGTACAGCTACCAGCTTCTGGCCGACCACGCCGAAGTGGTTCGCGAAGGGGAACGCCGCGAGATGGCCCGGCGTATTCATGACGAAGTCGGTCAGGCTCTCACCGCAACCAAGCTCGACCTGTCGATGGTGGAACGCAAGCTCGCCTCAAACCCGGAAGTGCGCGACCAGCTCCGGTCTGCCGATGAATCCATTTCGAGTGCTTTGGAGATCGTTCGCGGCATCTCCATGGAACTGCGCCCCGCCATTCTGGATGCCCTCGGCTTGTTCGCGGCGGTGGAATGGCAGGCGGGAGAGTATGCCAAACGTTCCTCTCTCGAAATCCGCTGCTTCTTTCCCACTAAGTCCAGACGCTACGATCCCGCCGTAGAAGTGTCTATCTTTCGCATCGTTCAAGAAGCCCTGACGAACGTGGTCCGCCACGCGAGCGCTTCACGCGTCGAGATTCGTGGAGATGAAGACAGCGGCCTGCATCTGGATATTCGCGACAATGGCGTAGGAATTTCGAAAGAGTCATTGTCCGATTACCGTTCCATGGGCCTGTTAGGTATGAAGGAACGCGCCCGTAGCGTGGGAGGCCAGTTGATTGTCCGCCCGGGACCGGGCGGCGGAACCGTCGTGGAAGTCTATCTGAAAGGAGCAGAAGTTCAGTCCGATGCAGCCTAAGCGTATCTTGGTGGTCGACGATCATGTGGCGGTTCTCCACGGCCTGCGCCTAATGCTGCAATCCGAGTTTCCGGATGCCACGATCTCCGCGGTGGAAAGCGCTCCCGCCGCTCTACAGGAAGCGGCCAAGGGCGGATGGGGTCTCGCCATCATCGATTTAAGCCTGGGCGGAAGAAACGGCCTGGACCTCTTGGAAGAACTTCGCGGACTTCTTCCCACCATGCCGATCGTCGTGTACACCATGCATCCCGAATCGCAGTTCGGAGTCCGCGCTTTACGGGCCGGAGCCAACGGATTTGTCACCAAGGACCAGCCTGCCGAGGAACTCTTTGAAGCGATCCGCACGGTGCTGTCAGGCAAGCGTTTTGTAAGTCCCGCCCTGGCCGATGCACTCGCCGCATTTGTCGCCCAGCCAGCCGATCCGCTCGATCTTCTTTCCAATCGCGAACACCAGATCCTGCTGATGATCGCCCGCGGTCAGACCGTGGGGGAAATCGGCGACGAGTTGAACCTCAGCATTAAAACCGTCAGCACCTACCGTACGCGCGTGCTGGAAAAGCTAAAACTACACAGCACCGCCGACATGGTGCGATTTGCAATTCGCAATCAACTCGCGTAGCATCGAGCCTTTCAATTTGCTGCTGAAAGAACCTCGAGAGTATAGAACGCTTCGTGAGATTGAGGCGTAGCCCCAGGCTGCGTGGCAAGCCCCATCGGCGTCGGCCTTTTTGTTACCAGGTCCAAGGCCCGCTGGTTCGCACTGGCGTCCGTACTCAGAAGCACTTCCAACTCGTTAATCTCGCTGTTGGCCGAAGTAACGGAGTGAAGCACCACCATATCCACCCGAACATTGTTGCTCAGCGGTGAAGGGGGGAAAGACATGCTAAACATGCGTGAAGCCGGGGTCATCACCGAGCCCACGCCAGCCACCCTGAGGTTCGTAGGTTGGAACTGCGGCGAACTCGCTGCCGGCGGTTCTGTCACGCTCTCGGTCTTGGCTTCGATTATCGTCTTGCCGCCCTGCGTGATCAGGAACGATCCCGGAATGGTATGTCCGTGGAATTGGATGGCCCGCGAATAATCGTAGCGGACATATAGACCCGGTACTGGTGAATACGTCATCAACAGCCCGGTCTTGGGATCGACGCAATACTCAGCCTCCTGCCAGTCGCGGCCCGAAGATAGGGGCGCTAGCGGACCTCCAAACGCCACCAAAACGCACTGAACAGCATTGCCGTTTAGGTAGCCGGCTGCGGTGCGGAGCCCTGCATAGGGACCCGTCGGAGCGGCCGTGAAAAATAACGTCTCGCGGACCTGTGCCAGTCTTAGCGGTATGGCGGCCGCTGGATCGCTGACGTAATACCGGCTATCTGTGTAAAGGTTTGCTCCAGAATAGTTCGGTCCTTGAGCCGTCCACCGGTAAACGTTGCGCCCGGGCGAAACATCTTCCAGCACCCACGTTCCGTCGGAAGCCGACCCGCCATAGCTGGTGAAGGTGGTTTTCATATCGTAAGGCTGGGCGCGAACATTGGTAAGACTGTGCGCGTTGGTCAGCAATTGCGTCACGGCCCCCCGCTGATCAGCATCTTGAATCGGTTGCGCTCCGCCCGTGACCAGTTCCAACGGGTCACTTGGCAGTGGAGGTCGAGCGAGCGATCTAGGGTCTGGTCTATTAAGCCGTACCGGCTGTCCAGCCACGACCTGCGCGTCTGCGCCGGAAACCAAAAGTGATACGAAAGATAGGGAATAAATGTATCGGTGGATTGACATGACGAACGGCTCCGAAGCCAGAATACACTGATTCTGTTAACACTATCTTAAAATTGGTTGACTGACTTTCGCCTATCCTTGTGTAGGAATCGTCCTATAAGTACGTAGGTTAGATCCTGGTTAGCTTTAAAGACGCTCCTGCATACGGAAATCATCCTTTACCCGATTATGGATGCACATATGTCAGTTGCAATGGCTGAACCCCGAACACTAGTTCCTCCCAGTTATACGTCCGTTGCCGGAGTGGCGGCGGATGAAGTTTCATCACAAGTCGATCGCATCAGCCGAAGCGAAGGATTTCGCAAGTCGGAACGGCTGAGAAGATTCCTACAATTCACAGTAGAGCGCACGCTTCGCGGCGACGTCTGGCAATTGCGAGAGCACGTCATCGCCCGTGAGGTGTTCGATCGCCCAGCCGATTTCGATCCGCGCGTCGAATCCATTGTTCGTGTGGAAGCAAAGCGCCTCCGGCGCAAGCTTACCGATTACTACACGCTACACGGCGGAAATGACTCGGTCGTAATCGAGTTCCGGACCGGTAGCTACGTGCCGGAGATTCGCGAGAACCAACTCCGCACCATCCATCGTCCCCGCACCACTGACCTTACCTATGGCGCCCCCGACGGCCAGTCCTACGCCCGCTATCTCGAAGCCGCCCGGGAAATGAACACTCCCACAGTCAAGCATGTCTCGGCGTCCCTGGATCGTTTTCTTTCTTTAACAGCCGATCAACCGAATTTCGCGCTGGCACACAGCGGACTCGCGGAAGCTTACGTTAGTCTGGCGGTGTTGGGTGCGCGACCGCCCCAGCAGGCTCTGGACGCCGCGCAAGTTGCGGCCCGTCGAAGCGCCGAGCTTGACCCGTCGCTGCCGCAAGCCTTTGCCTCGCTCGCGCGCGTCCGCATGTTCGCCTATGGGGAGACCGATGCGGCTATCGAACTCGCCAATAAAGCCATTGAAAGGATGCCACACTGCGTAGGAGCTCACGTCACAAGGGGTCTTTCTCTGGTAATCCTGCGCCGTGAAGCCGAAGGATTGGGCGCTTTGCAGCGGGCCGTAGAACTCGGGCCGTTCTCCGTTCGTGCCAATCAGGCCTTGGCGCTCGCCTATGACGCCGCGGATCGGCCGCTGGAAGCGGAGGTTTGGTACCGGGCTGCCAACGCCCTGCGCCCCGGCGGATTTACTTCCGTGCTCTGGGGCCTTCACGCCCTCAGCAGGAAAAGACCGGCTGAAGCTTTAAATCACGTTCGGGAATATCCCGACTGGGCCTCCTCGGCAGTGGCGTTAGGCATACAAGGCGCCGTTGCGGCGGGATCGGGAGATCGTAAGGCGGCCGTGCGGACATTAGCCCGTTTGAACGAGCAGTTCGAAGGTGGATACGCAGATCCACTGGGTTCCGCGCTGATACATCTTGCTCTAGGCGAAGAGCAGCAGGCAGCCTCGCGGCTTCGCGCGAGCCTCGATCAGCGTTCACCGCTGGCGTTGCTGACCTATACGCTTCCCATGCTGCGCACGGTACTTTCGCGGACTCGCTCCGTGTAACACGGCACGGGCTTGCGCCGGTGACTCCTGCGCGAGCCCTTTTGCGTCCTGTTTTTCCGTACGCGCTAAATTCTCAAGAGTCTGAATTGCCTGGTTCACCAGGGTTAGCCGTTCCCTGAGTTTGCCGAGATCTAGATCTCTTTCTCGTGTCACACCCCACCTCACGGGCTTCCTACAGCCCTAGCGCTAAGACTATTCCTGTTTCGCTTCAAGAACAAGCGCCACTCCTCCGCTGGAAGGAAACAAATGTTAGAGGCGCGAAGCCTGCCAGACATACGCCGCGAAGTCGCGCTGGTTGCGAAATCCAATGTCCTCATACAGCGCGATGGCCTCGTGATTCTTTGATGTCACCGTGAGGCTCGCACGCAGCGCCCCGTGCGCCGCCAGAGCCTGCAGAGATTTCTGCAGGAGTTGGCGGCCCAGGCCCTTGCCCCTGTGCTCAGGCGCAACGCCCAATTGCGTGATGTGTCCCGTGCGTTCCGATACCAGGCTCGAAAGGCAGAGTCCGCACGTCTTTTGTGTGTAGCGATCTATCGCGACAAACGAGGCCGGAGCAAAAAAGGAACCGCAGCCGGGATATTGAATGATGTTCAACAAAAACCGGCGCGCTCCGGCAACCGAACGATACTGATCGTTGATCTGACTGTCGATGTGACCCGCATAACTCTGCGCGATCAGTTCCGCGGCCTCTTCCTGGCGGGATTCCGTCCACGGAACAATAGGAGGAACCACGCGGCCCAACTCCCGCGGGGGATGCATGCGGCTCAGATCCACTTCGTAAAAACGGCGCGGGTGCGATGAAAACCATCGCGCATACGGCACCGGCCTGGCCAGCGGCTGGCGCAGCATCATGAGCTGAGTTTCCACGCGATCGACGCCCGGCGTGTGCCAGAGCGCATCCAGAATCGCATTTAACAAAATGTTCTCGTCTTGCGTCTGCGTCGGCGATGGACTAACAAACAGATCGCCGATCAATCCCTTTCCGTCCTCGCATACATAGTAGGAGTAACCCACCGCCTGCCCACCACGGATTACCGCGCATCCGGTGAGCGCGCGCATATCTACAAATTTGCGCACCAAATCCGCGGAAGGCCGAAAATCCCATGAAAATTCTTTGCGCCAGACGACTGCCTCTTCTTCCAGCAACCGGGAAAGGGAAGCCGCGGACACACTCCGCAGGTCGACAAGGGAGCCGGGGGCGATGTCGGGAAGCGCCGCCATAAAGGATTAATTCCCAGTGTACCGCCGCCCGGCTTTGGCGCGAAAAGAATCCTATTTCGGCTTTTTCGCCCGCGCTGGCCGATCGCCTTTGAGAAGTCTCTTGATGGCCGACGTTGCTTGCCGCGTCCGATGCGGATTCTCGATCAACGCGAACCGCACATGCCCCTCGCCCAAAGGCCCAAATCCTACGCCCGGCGAGACCGCCACCAGCGCCTTCTCCATCAGGAGCTTGGAAAACTCCAACGACCCGAGGTCTTCGTACTGCTCCGGCAAAGGCGCCCAAACGAACATCGTTCCGCGCGGAGGCGCCACAGGCCAGCCCGCCTGATTTAGTCCCGCGATAAGAACATCGCGGCGCTTCTGGTACATGGCGCGGATCTTCTTGGTCTCCTCTTCACACTCACGCAGCGCGATAATCGACGCGATTTGAATCGGCTGAAAAACGCCGTAATCCAAATAGCTCTTAATGCGCGCCAGCGCCGCGATCATCTTTGGATTGCCCAAACAGAATCCGACCCGCCACCCCGCCATGTTGTAGCTCTTTGAAAGCGAGAAGATCTCGACAGCCACTTCCTTCGCGCCCGGCACTTCAAGAATGCTGGGAGGCTTGTAGCCGTCAAATCCCAGATCCGCGTATGCGAAATCGTGAACCACCATGGTCCCGTGATGCGCCGCCAAGCGGACAATCTCTTTAAAGAAATCCAACTCCACCGTGTGCGTCGTCGGATTGTGAGGAAAGGAAATCAGAATCATGCGCGGCTTGCGCGTGGATTTTCGGTAGAGATCCTCAAGCGAAGTCAGGAACGTGGCGGGATCGGGCATCGGCAACATGCACGCGTGCCCCTCCGCCATGATCACTCCGTATTGATGAATCGGGTAGCAGGGATTCGGCGACACGACGGCATCGCCTGGCCCGATCACCGCAAACAACAGATGCGCCAGTGCGTCTTTAGCGCCGATCGTGACAATCGCTTCCTTATCCGCATCCAGCTCGACTCCATAATTCGACTTATAGCGAGCCACAATCGCTTCCCGCAATTTAGGAATCCCTTTGGAAAGCGAGTACCGATGATTGCGAGGGTTGCGAACCGCCTCAACCAGCTTGCTGACAATGGCGCGAGGGGTGGAACCATCCGGATTCCCCATGCCCAAGTCGACCACATCCAACTGTGCTGCCCTTGCCTTTGCCTTCATCTCATTGATGACGGCAAAAACATAAGGAGGCAGCTTCTGGATACGGTAAAACTCGTCAGTCGTGGACATCTTTCTATGGTAGCCGACGAGTTACGGAGCAATCACTCACACCGCAATGCCCGCGCCGGATCCACTCTACTAGCCCGCTGCGCAGGAAGCCACACCGCCGCGAACGCGACCACTGCCAACAGAACCGGCGCTGTGACGAACACTACAGGATCCCAGGCCGCGACCCCAAACAGCAGGCTCGCAATGAAGTGCGCCAAGCCGAACGCCGCCCCTGTTCCCAACATCACTCCAGCGACGGCCAAACGCATGCCCTGGAATACGACCATGTTACGAACATCCTCGGGCCTTGCTCCCAACGCCATCCGAATCCCCATCTCCTGCGCGCGTTGCTGCACCGAATACGCCATCAACCCATACACGCCAATGGCGGCCAGTAATAGCGCCGATCCTCCGAAAATCGACATCAATAGCATGTTGAAATCCTGCCGCGCGGTCGACTCCACCAGCACATCTTGCATCGATCGAAGAGCCGGAACCGGAACTCCGGTCGCCTGCCTCAGCTCGTTTTCAATCGCCGCATTCAGGGACTGCGATTGCGACTTAGTCCGCATCACCCACGCCACCGACGTCCCCGCCCACCGCGCTTCTGCAATCTGCGCACCCGGCACGAAAACCGCGGGTTGCGTGTCGACGTTCAGCGCATCGTCATGAACATTGCCGACGATCCCGACCACCTCCCGCGCCGGCTCTTCGAAATTAGGACCGAGCCCTTTTCCGATGAAGAGCTGCGCGCCCACCGGCTCTCCGTCCGGCCAGAATTTGCGTGCGAAAGCCTGGTTGACGATCGCCACCAGCGGAGTACCCATCCGATCCTGATCCGTGAACGCGCGTCCCCGCAGCACCGGTATCTTCAACGCGTCGAAATATCCCGGCGACATAACCACCCAGCGGCTATTCCCGTGAGAAGGTCCATTCAAGGGACGTCCGACGATGATAATATTCAGGCTGTTGAAGCTGCCCTCCAACGGCAAAATCCTCGTGTAGCCGGCACTCTCTACTCCCGATACCGAACTCACTCGCCGCAGCGTGTTCTGAATCAATTGATCCGCGCTCGCCGCCTTTGCGACCTTTGGATCAATCGAAGTCCTGGTCGTCAGCACATTTCCAGGACTAAATCCTGGATTGACCGATCGCAATGCAATCAACGTCCGGATCAACAATGCTGAACCTATCAGCAACAGCAATGCCAGGCTCACCTCACTGACCACCAGCAGCGAACGGGCCTTGTTCTGGCGAAATCCGATGCCGCTTCGCCCGCTGTTTTCTTTCAAGTTTGCGTTCACATCCGTGCGCGAGGCCTGCATCGCCGGGATCAATCCGAACAGCACGCCCGTCAGCAGCGCCACTACCACCGTGAACAACCCCACGCGCCAGTCCATCACGACGTTCGCACCCTTCACCCCAAGACGCGGAAGGCCTCCCGCGCTCAATGTCAGCAGCGCGTGAATACCCGTTAGGCCAATGCCCAATCCGAATACCGCCGCAACAGAAGAAAGCAACAGACTCTCGGTTAGTAGCTGCCGAATGATGCGCCCCCGCGCCGCGCCCACAGCCACCCGAATCGCGATCTCCCGTCTCCTCCCCGCCGCCCGAACCAGCAGAAGATTCGCAACATTGGCGCAAGCTATCAACAACACCAGGCTGACGGCGATAGAAAAAGTCAGCAGAGCCGGCCGCGCGGTTTTAACCAGCCAGGACTGCAACTGCTCCACGCTGAATGCATCGGCGCGCGAACTCGACAGCGTATTCGGGTACCTCCGCTGAAATTCCTCCGTCGCAATCTTCAATTGCGCGTTCGCAGCCTCTATCGGGATTCCAGCCTTCAACCGTCCTGCGGCAAAAAAATAATGAACCTGGTAGGTGCTGTTGGGGTCGATAGGGAAGGGAAACCAGACATCCACGGGACCGATCGTTTCAGGCTGGAATCCTTCCGCCAGCACGCCGATTACCTGAAATGAATCTGCGCTCAGGGAAACAGTCTTTCCAACAATGTGAGGGTCGCTCCCGAAAGCCCGTTTCCAAAACCCATCGCTCAAGACCACCACTTGAGGGCCGCCCGTGCGTTGCTCTTCCGCAGTAAATCCGCGCCCCCGAGCTACCGGAATGCCGAACAGACGGAAATAGTCGGAGGTGACATAAATCGCGTCCGCCCGCTGAGGTTGATCCACCCCAGTCAGGTTGACCATGCCATATCGATAGGCGGAAACATCCTCCACCACCGCCGTCTGCTCGCGATACAGATTGAACTTGATCTCCGAAGCCGCCGTACTAGTGGAGCCGTCTTTCGACGTGTTGATAAACGTCACCACCCGCTCGGGCTCCGGAGCGCGGACCGGCCTCAACAGTACGGTGTTAACGACTGAGAAGATCGCCGTATTGGTCCCGATACCCAGCGCCAGCGCCGCCACTGCCGTCATAGTGAACCCGAGATTCTGACGAAACATCCGCAGCGAGTGGGTCAGATCTCTCAGCAAGGTTTCCATTTGTTATCGAGTGTAGACGTGCTACACGGTGAAAAGGAAGGACTCTGCCACATGGGTCATGTTGATTCGGTTAGCGGACAGCTATAATCGCTTGTCAATTAAATGTCCCTCGTAGCCGACGTCCGGTTAAGCCTGCGAACCCTGGCCAAGAATCCCGGCTTCACCGCTGTGGCGATAACCATGCTTTCCCTGGGCATCGGAATCAACGCCACGGTCTTCACCCTGACCAACGACGTCCTCTTCAAAGGGTTCCCCTACGTCGAAGGCAATGACCGCCTTCGCTACATCACCTACAAGAAAAGTTGTTGCGTCGCCTACCCCGATTTCCTGGACTGGAAGGCTCAATCGAAATCCTTTGAGGACATGGCAATCGTCCACGGCATCGCCACCATCCTCAGCGACGACAACGGCTTTACCGAGCGCCACGACGTGACCGAAGTAAGCTCCAACACATTCCAGCTAGTAGGCCGCCGGCCGATTCTGGGGCGCGATTTCTCGCCCGCGGATGAAGCGCCCGGCGCGGACCCGGTCACCATCCTCAACTACGAATTTTGGGAAAGCCAGTTCGGAAAGGATCCTACGATCCTGGGTCGCACACTAAAGATGAGCGGCGTCCCCACCACCGTCATCGGTGTAATGCCTCCCGGATTCTCTTTCCCTCAGAAGCTCGAATTATGGGTCCCGCTGGTGCAAACCGCTAAGGTCATGAACCGCGTAAATCATGACACGTGGATGGCGATCGGCCGCCTGGCTCCGGGCGTTACCATGCCGACCGCTGAGGCTGAGATGGAGATCATCGGAAAGCATCTCGCCGCCGCCTACCCTGACACGAATCGCGACCGGGTTCCCGAAGTTCTAACCTTCAGCCAATACTTCCTGGGTCCTACCGCCGCCACGCTCTACGCGGCCATGTGGGGCGCAGTAGGGTTCGTTCTGCTGATCGCGTGCGCAAATCTTGCGAACCTCATGCTCGCCCGAGCCATCGGCCGAGCCCGCGAAATCTCGGTCCGCATCGCGCTGGGCGCGGGCCGATGGCGCATCATCCGCCAGCTCCTCATAGAGAGCCTCATTCTCTCTAGTCTTGGCGGCTTCTTTGGCTGGTGGATCGCCAGATTGAGTCTCAAAGCCTACCAGCTCGCCATGGTGTCCAAATCCTCCTGGCTGATTCTCGACTACCGCATGGACGGCCGTATTCTCGCGTATCTCATCGCCATCTCCATCGGGACAGGATTGTTATTCGGCCTCGCACCCGCACTCCGTCTTTCCAGACTCGACGTCAATTCGAGCCTCAAGGATGGCGGACGCAGCGCAACCGGCAGCGGGCACGGAAAGCATCTCTCGGCCCTCCTTGTCACTGGTGAGATGGCGCTGGCTGTCGTGCTGCTTGCTGGAGCCGGGCTGATGATCCGTAGCTTTCTGAAAGTTCACAATGCCGATGTAGGTGTGAACATGGCGAATATTATCGTCAACTTAGTCACGCCACCCGAGGCCCGCTATCCATATGGCGAACGGCGCATCGCCTTCTTCGACCACTTGCACACGCGTTTAGAAGCCGTGCCGGGCGTAGAATCCGTTGCCATGGCCAACGACCTTCCCACCTGGAATGCCGATAAGTATAGGTACGAGATCGGCGGCGCGGCACCCATAGAGGAGAGCCTCCTCCCAAGGGTTTCAGTCATCGTCATCACTCCAAATTTCTTCCGCGTCCTGGGAGCCAACGTTCTCTCCGGCCGCGACTTCAAAGACACAGATGGCACAGGAATTTCCGTCGCCATCGTGAACCAACGATTCGCCTCCAAGATTTGGCCCGGAGAAGACCCTCTGGGCAAACGTCTTCGCTTGTTCAACCGAACCGGGCCTGAAGAATGGCTGACGGTGGTTGGTGTCGCCTCCAACATCCTTCAAGATGACGCCACGCGCCAGGATTTCGGCCCCCTGGTCTACCTTCCGTTCCGCCAGAAGCCGCAACCCTCCATGTGGACCCTCGCCCGGACGCAAATCCCTCCACAGGAACTTCGCAATACTTTCAGGCGGGAAGCCTTTGCCCTTGATTCCGGTATTTCCATGTACGGACCCTTTGATATGAAAGACCGGTTGAACATGTATCTGGACAGCCGGTTCTACGGCACGCTCTTCCTAATCTTCGCCGTGATCGCGCTCCTTCTGGCATCTGTCGGCCTCTACGCGGTAATCGCGAATTCCGTGACCCAGAGAACTCAGGAATTGGGCATCCGGATGGCGATAGGCGCAACCGCGCAGGACATCATTACTCTGGTCTTCCGGCAGGGCATGATTCCCCTAGGAATCGGATTAGTCGTCGGCTTGGCCGCATCGCTAGCTGTCAACCGCGTATTGCAATCCATGCTGGTCCAGGTGTCCCCATCCGACCCCATCACCCTGTCCGTCGCATCCGGCGTATTGATCCTATCGGCAATGTTAGGCTGCTGGATCCCAGCCCGCCGCGCAATGCAAGTCGACCCCGTAGTAGCGCTGAGGCATGACTAAAAGGAGCTAAACCATGACCAGGAACCATCTAGCGATTTCTACCCTCTTTTGGGCGTCCATTTCCCTGGCCGCAACCAACGACCCCATGTCCCCCGCCCAGCAAAACGCCATGATCCAGCAATACTGCGCCGTCTGCCACACCGACGCGCTCCCCAACGGCCGCCTGACGCTCCAACACTTCGATGCCTCCCATGCCGATCCCGCCGACGCCGCCATGATCCTGGCCAAACTGAAAACCGGAGCGCTGGGAGCCGCGGGAATCCCCGAACCCGACAAAGCAACCGCCGACGCCTGGATCAGCGCGACCACAGCGCAAGCCGCCGGAGCCAACGAATGGAACGTGAGCCACAAGGCGTCAGGACTCCGCGCAAGCATCGTGAAAGAAGTTCCCTCGAAAGCATTCCCAGCGCAACCCGACCTCTACCGCTTCACCCTCACCTGTGATGCGAGCACTCACAAAACCGCGATGGAACTGACATGGTCTCCCGCGACCCCGAAGAACGGCCAGGAATTTTCGATCACGATAGACGGAAAACCGGCCCTGACATCCAAGGTCGAAGGGACCGAAAAGATGGGTAATGGTTCGAATGGAACTTCCGGACCCGGAGGAGTCTTACTATCTCCTCTTCTTCTACCCTCCCAAACGCTAACCGTGACGGAGATCCTGCCAGGAGAAACAGTAATCTTCCCCTTCGATACGCTCCCTAAAAACATTCGCGGAGCGTGCTCTAACTAACTTTTCTTCGGAATCCTCTGGGTTGGATCATAAAAGAACGTCTCCCGCGCAATCCGCTCGCCCTTCCACACCTGATAAGCGAGCTCTTCCATGCGCGTCGTAGACCCATCCAGCCACTCGAACTCAAACACCCAGCGAATCACCACGTAGTTCCCGTTCTCAAAAACAGGCCTCACGCATTTTGAGACCACTGACTTCGCCCGCGCCAGGACCTCCCGTTCCCGCGCAACGTTATTGTCTCGCCCCACTCTTGGGGTTCCCTGATTTTCCTGTAAACACCCATCGGCCGTATAGAATTCTTCAATCGCCTCCGCGTGCGCGTTTTCCTCCACCCGCGCGATAAATCTTTCCAGCGTTTCTGGTGTTGGCATACCTCAATTTTGCCCGTTTCCCCAACTTGTCACTTGACATCTCCTAACATTCAACATACAGTTGACGGTTTGTTGCAAGTTAGCAAGGGAGTTTCCAGGATGAAACCATTCTTTATCGTTTTAATAACAACCATTGCTGCAGGCATTACCTTCGGACAAACCGCCAACGGTACGCTCACCGGTATCGTAACCGACTCTTCAGGAGCGGTGATTGCAGGCGCTCCCGTGATTGCTACCCATGTGGACACGGATACCAGGGTTACTGGTGCTACCTCTCAGACAGGAAACTACACGATTCCCCAATTGCCGGTGGGTCAGTACGTG
>CAVYBC010000024.1:0-56010 GCA_963766615.1 Terriglobia bacterium | reverse complement strand
ACCCACCAACCCGTTGAAAATACGATGCCGCCCCAACCGCACGACCAGCGCCGCAGAAAACCTGTGTCGCCGCTCTGCTGAGCCGAGTCATATCACGATTCCGTCGGTGCGGAAAGATCGGGTTATGGGGACAAAGGCGGGGATTTTCTGGGGCTCCATGCACGGAGTGCCGTCCTGCCAGAAGCTTAGGAAATCTTTCTTTTCGCCGGTTTCATAGAATTGACGCAGGTAGGCGTTGTCGCAGGCGGCGTAGTCGGAAAGCCATTGGTCGGCGCCGGTGATGCCGATTTCATGAAAGAGGCCCAGCGCGTAGCGGGCGGCTTCCTTCTCATAATCCATCAGGGAGGGGAGTGCGTCGTTGTTCACCGGTGGCTGGCGCGGTTGGCCGAGTTCATAGGCTTCGGGACGGACGTTCCATTGGACCGTGTGGCCGAAGAGATGGGCCAGCAGGAAGAGGCGCTGCTCGGGCGTTACTGCGTTATCGATTTGTATCTCAGAGCCGTTCAGGTCGCCGATTAAGGGATCGGGAATGTCGCGGGTGACGATGGGGACGCCGTAGACGCGCTGAATGTATTGTTCTACACGGTCGGCGTATTCGGCGAAGGGAATCATGTTTTCGGGGAGCTAAACGCTTCTATTCTAACTGTTTGAAGGACTGGGGAACACTGTTGACGGACGCTTCGTAGTAGTAGAATGAGACGTTAGATTGGGGACCAAGAAAGAAGGCACTGCTTGATTCTGGGAAAGTTCTGGAGCGCCTTTCGAGCGCAAATCAATAAGATCGCGAACGTATTCTGGGAAGCCGATCCGATCGCGCAGATGCAGTACGAACACGACCGTGCCGTGGAGCAGTTAAAAGAGGGACGGCAGGGGCTGGAGACGTATCGCGCACTGGTGGAACGCGTATCGCGGCAGGTGGCCGCGGGCAAAGACCACGTGCAGAAGCTGGCAGTCCAGACCAAAGAGTATCTGAAGGCCGGCCAGCGTGAGGCCGCGGGCAAGTTCGCACTGGAGTATGAGAAGGCGAAGAAGGATCTGGCCGCGAATGAGCAGCAGCTCAATCTGCATGAGGAAGCCTACGGGAACAACCTCAAGAAGATTCAGCATGCCACCAAGAAGCTCGGCGAGGTTCGCGAGAAGATCCAGAAGTATGATGCCGATTTGAAGATGAGTTCGGCCGAGGCCGAGGTGGCCGCGCTGGCCCAAAGCTTCAACCTGGACGTCACCACCGACTTCGGACAACTGGAACAGGTGATTCAGGGCAAGATCGATAAGAACCGGGCGAGGACTCGCGTGGCAGCGGATCTTTCGCAGGAAGGGATCGAGTCGATCAAGGCCGAGGAATCGGTAGAGAAGGCGATGGCCGAGGATGCGCTGAAAGGGTTCGAGGTGGAATTGGGGTTGCGTTCACCAGAGACTACGAAGCTCGCAGATTCCGCAAAGGACCTTGGTCCCGCGGTGAGCGAGAAGGCCACGCAGACAACCAATAATTAACCGGAAGACAGTAGCGAGTAGAGAAGAAGTCAGGAGACCAGGAGGTGTCCTATGGCCAGTGGTGGTAATCCCAGACCGGCGTTCTTTTTGGCGGTATTTGCGATTGTGATCGCTTTGGTGGGGCTCGGATTGTGGCGCTTTGGGGCGCTGCCGGGATCCAAGGGCGGCAAGATCAGCAAAGAAGAAATGGCGAGTGTGACCGAAGCGCCCGATGCCGCGGGAATCACGACATCGAAGGAATACAAGTATGTTCCTGCGGCCAAGCTTCCCCCGGTGCAGGGCATCTCCAGCTACAAGCCTTTGCAGGACCGCACGGTGAAGTTCGCCATCAACGTGTGGGCGGGATGGGCTCCCATCATTCTGGCCAACAATGGCTTTAAGCCGGGCAAGATTTGGAAGACTCCCGGCGGACAGGATTTCAAAGTCGAACTGACGCTAATTGATGATCCGGTGGCGATGCGCGATGCATACGCGGCGGGGAATGTCCACATCGGGTGGGGAACGCTGGACATGGTTCCTCTGTTTATGGAAGCGCTGCGGAAAGATTCGCGCGTGATGCCGCGTGTGTATCAGCAAGTGGATTGGTCCAACGGCGGCGATGGCATTGTGGTTCGCGACGCGGTGAAGAGCGTTGCGGATCTGCGCGGCAAAACTCTGGTGCTGGCACAAAATTCGCCATCGCACTTTTTCGCGCTGAATGCGCTGATCAATGGTGGCGTACAGCCATCGGAGGTCAGCTTCAAGTTCACACAGGACGCGTTTCAGGCCGCTGCCGCGTTTAATGCGAATAAGAGCATCGCCGGCGCGGTGAGTTGGTCGCCCGATATTTACAATCTGGCGAAGGTGAAGGGGAATCGAATGCTGGTCACGACTGGCACCGCGAATAAACTCATCGCCGATGTGTGGTTCGCACGCGCGGACTTCGCCAAGGATCATCCGGATATCGTGGAAGGGCTGGTGCGGGGAATCTTCGACGGCATGGAATCGTTGAAGACGCAAGACGCGAAAGCGGCTGCCGCGAAGCTGATGGCCGCGGGGTACTCGATTCCGGAATCGGACGCGCTGAGCATGCAGGGCGATGCTCATTCCACCAACTGGGCTGAGAATCAGGAGTTTTTCCTGAATCAAAACAATCCCACCAACTTTGAGCGCACCTGGAACACGGCGTATTACCTGTACAAGAGAATCGGCGCGGTTTCGGACAAGACGGAATTCGATCAGGTGATGGATTTCTCCGTGCTGCAAAAGCTCGGCAAGGAAGCCAAGTATTCGAGCCAGAAGAACGAGTACGACGTTCAGTTCGCGCCCGCTACGGCGGCCGCGATTCAGGGCGAGTCGGATGAGATTCTCACCAAGACTGTGGTGATTCACTTCTTCCCCAACTCGTGGGACCTTTCGAAGAAGACGACGGAAACCGTGGATGGCAAGGAGATGGAAAAGCTCTACGATCCCAATGGGCCATTCGTGGTGGAGGAGATCGGCAAGATGGCGGGACAGTTCGGCGCGGCCCGCATCATTATTGAGGGCCACTCCGATTCTTCGATGAAGGGACGCGTGCCGGAAGAGTCGGTACAGGAGCTTTCCGCCAATCGCGCCAATGCAGTGAAGGAAGCGATCATCAAGAAGTTTCCGACGCTGCAGCCGAATCAGTTCACGGTATCTGGAATTGGTTGGGCTCGCCCGGCCGATTCGGCGGATCCTATGAATCAGGCTAAGAATCGGCGCGTGGAAGTGAAGGTCTATCCGCTGGAGTCGGCGAAGTAACGCCCCTTTTTCATGGATGGAAAACCGGTCGGCCTGTTCGATCTCCGCGTTCTGCCTGCAGCGCGTACGCGTTGGCTGATTGGGGCGGGATCGGTGGCTCTGGTCGCGGCGCTGTGGTTTCTAGTCACATTGGGCAGGACGCCTGAGACGCGGTTCATCTCGCCCGTGATTTTGCCGTCGCCTCTGGAAGTCGCGCGGAGCTTCGGACCTCTTTGGAATGAGCGGGGATTGCTGGATAGCATCATCGCGACACTGCGGCGTGTGCTTGCTGGGTTCGGATTGGCGGTTGTGATTGGCGTGCCGCTGGGAATCGCGGCGGGGTCGTGGCGAGTGCTGGAGTCGGCTGTGATGCCTGTGGCTCTATTTGCGCGCAACATTCCGGTGGCGGCTCTGATTCCTTTGACCATACTTTGGTTCGGAATCGAGGAGACACAAAAGGTGATGTTCATTTTTATCGCCTGCGTGCCTTTTGTCTATTCCGATGCCGTCCATGCGATCACGTCGGTTCCGGATCGCTATGTGGAAACCGCGACCACGCTGGGCGCTACACGGGGGCAGGTGATCGGCAAGGTGCTGGTGCCGCTTGCCATGCCTGATATCTACAAGAGTTTGAGGTCGCTCTTTGGTCTTGCGTTCGGCTACATTATGCTGGCGGAGTTGATCAACGCCGAGCATGGGTTGGGCTATCTGCTTTCTACCAGCCAGAGGCGGGGGTTGCCGGAGCACGTGATTTTGATTTTGATTGTGATTGGCGCGCTGGCTTATGGGATCGATCGGTTTTTGGGATGGGTGCAGAGGGGGTTGTTTCCTTATCGGGAGGATGCGGATTAACGCCCCATGGGTGACGAAAAGGTGGCCGATGAACTGGTGGTGGAGTTTAAAGGCGTCAGTAAAACCTATGACGCGCAGGGCGGCCGACCCACTACGGCGGTGCGCGATATTTCGTTTCAGGTGGTCAACAAACCTGGACGCGGTGAATTTGTTTCGCTGCTGGGGCCATCGGGCTGCGGGAAGTCGACCATTCTGCGATTGATCGCGGGGTTGCGTCCGCAGTTTCCGGCAACCACAGGCACAGTGAAGGTAATGGGTAAGCCGGTGGAAGGTCCTGGGCCCGACCGCGGGATGGTGTTTCAGGATTACACTTCGTTTGACAATCGCACGGTGCTGGATAATATTGCGTTCGGGCTGGAATGTTCGGGTGTGGGACGCAAGGAGCGCGAGGCGAAGGCTCGTGACTGGATCGGCAAGGTCGGGCTGAATCCCCTGCGCGACGCGGGAAAATTTCCTCATCAGCTTTCCGGAGGCATGCGGCAGCGTGTGGCGATCGCGCGCACGTTGATTCTGGGGCCGCACATCATCCTGATGGACGAACCCTTCGGCGCCCTCGATCCGTCGACTCGGCTGAACATGCAGGACCTGCTGATCAAGCTTTGGCGCGAACAGCAAGCCACCGTGTTCTTCGTGACGCATTCGGTGGAGGAGGCGGTTTTCCTGGGGGATCGCATCTATATTCTCTCCGGCGCGCCGGGCACTATTATTAAGGAAATGGAAGTGCCCAGTCCCGAACGTCCCGCGCGCGAGATGCAACGTGAGTCGGCTTTTGCGCAAACCGTGTTTGCTATTCGCGACATCGTGGAAAAATTCGAGGCGCAGAAATGAAGGCTGGCGGCGCGGGAATCGTGGAGTATGTGAAACGCGCGTTCCTGTTCCGTTGGAATCTGCTGATCTTTCTGGGTGGGGCGGGGGCTGCTGGCTTGAGTCCCTGGCCGGATGCGTTGTTCCCTTTGCTAATGGCCGCCGAGGTCGCGTATTTGGGATTGCTGGTCTCCAGGCCCAAGTTTCGCGATGCTGTGGACGCCCAGGCTTATCAGGACGAGAAGCAGGTTCGCGGGGGGCAGGGCGGGGAAACGCTGGCCGGCATTATGCATTCGCTTTCGCCCGAATCGCGAAAACGGTTCGATGCGTTGCGATCGCGCTGCCTGGAGATGAAATACATTGCGCGCGGCGTGGGCGGGCAGACGGCTGCTCCGTCCTCCACCGAGGATTTGAGCACTCCGGCACTGGATCGGCTGCTGTGGATTTTTTTGAAACTGCTGATATCGCAGCAAGGGTTGGAGCGCTTCTTGCATTTCACCAGCGAGGCCGAGATTCGCGCCCGCATTCAAGAGGCAAAGGCGAAACTTGCTGCATCGCCGCAAGACGAACGCTTCAAACGGTCCTTGGAGGATAGCGTTGCCGCGCAGGACCTGCGTTTGCAGAACTTCAGAAAGGCCGTGGAAAATTCCGAGTTTGTGCGATTAGAATTGGACCGGATTGAGGCGAAGATACAGGCTCTGGCGGAGTCGAGCGTGAATCGTCAGGACCCGGATGCTTTGTCGAACCAGATTGAAGGAGTCGCCGAAAGCGTGCAATCGACTGAGGCCGCGATTCGCGAATTGCATCAGATCACGGGGCTGGTGGATCAGTTGCAGGAACCGCCCGCGATCCTCGACGCCGATTGGCGGAAGGTGGCTCAGTGAAGACGGCCGAGCAGATAGAGAAGCGTGTGCCGGCGTGGTTCCCTGCCTGGGCGGCCGAGCTTTCGGAACTTTACTTTTCCGGGTCGACCTCGCTGTTTGTGGTGCACGGCAACGTACATGACGTGGTGCCGCTTGCAGCCGACGGGTCGGCCTATGGGAGTTTATCGGACTTCCTGGCGGAGCAGGTGTTTGGGCGCTGGGACCTGGTGCTCTATTACGATCTCGCTCGTGGTTTGCGTGCCTTTGGGGGGCGCGATGGCGCGCGGTTGAAAGAGATGGTGGTCGAGGCTAACGAGAAGGTCGGCGACCTGGCGGCGGCTCGCAAGGATCCTGCGACGGCATTTCTTCTGCTCGATCGCTTCGTGCAGAACAACATTATGGCCGGCGAAGAGAGCTTGAGCGCGGCCATCCTGATCGATCACGCGTCGTTCCTGCTTCCCAATGGCGAGCCTGGACGGCTGAGCCCGGCCGCGTCGCAGCAGGTGGTCACGCTGCTGAATTGGGCTGCGAGTCCGCATGTGAAGCGGCTCAACATGGCGATCGTCCTGATGGATGAGAGCGCCGCGGCTTTGAGTGAGCGAGTTACTTCCAATCCCTACGTTTCCGATATTGAAGTGGGTATGCCCGATGAAGGGGAGCGGGCTCGATTCATCCACTATGCAGTGGAGGGGCGCGATTTTCATCTTTCGTCGGACTATTCAGAGGCCGACTTGGCGAGGTTGACCGCGGGGATTTCGTGCGTCGATATGAACGTGATGGTGCAGTCGGCGTTTGAGTCGGGACATCGGTTGGATGCGACTCGCATGCGGGCGCTGAAGAAGGAATTGATTGAGCGCCAGTGCCGGGGTTTGCTGGAATTCATGGAGCCGAAATGGAAGGCCGATGTTCTAGTCGGGCACGCCGCGGTGAAGCAGCGCCTTCGCGAGGATGCGCAATTGCTGGCCCGTGGCGATACAGAAACACTTCCCATGGGTTATCTGGTTTGCGGTCCGGTGGGGACGGGAAAGACCTTCATGGCGCAGTGCATGGCGGGCGAGATGGGTGTGCCGTGCGTCATCCTCAAGAATTTTCGTTCCAAGTACGTCGGAGAGACCGAAGGAAATTTAGAACGCGTGCTGGGCGTGCTGCGTGCGATGGGTCCGGTGGTGGTGGTGATCGACGAGGCTGATGCCGCGCTGGGCGATCGTGATCAGGAAGGCGATTCGGGGACATCCAGCCGCGTGTTTTCGCTGATCGCCGCGCAGATGGGCGACACGCGCTATCGCGGCAAGATCCTGTGGATGTTGCTCACCTGCCGCCCCGATCTTCTGCCGATCGACCTGAAGCGCCAGGGCCGCGCGGAGGTTCACATTCCGCTGTTCTATCCGACCGATGCAAGAGGAATTGCGGGCGATGTTTCAGGCCATGGGTCGCAAGGCGGGTGTGCAGTTGACGCCTGAAGACATTCCCGAGATCGGTTTGCCGGGCCGTCTATCGGGTGCGGACATCGAAGGGATCGTGGTGCGGGCAGCGCGGCGTGGGCGCTTGCGGGGCGAAGCGGGTATCGGCAAGGCGGCGTTGGAAACGGAACTGGCGGGTTTTCTGCCGTCTTTGGATGGTTTGGAAAAAGAGCTGCAGGAAATCGCCGCCATGCTCGAATGTACCGATGCCGAGTTTCTACCGGACGCATTCCGGAAAAGGGTGCAGGAAGATGGCGGGCGCGCGCGCTTGCAGGGGCGGTTCCTGGAATTGCGAGAGCATTTGCGATAAGGACGAAAGGATTTTTATGACTCGAGTGGGTTGGTTTGACGAAAAGACGCATGTGCCGGTGATTGACGAACAAGTCCACAAGCTGTCCGGCTTCGTCGATGCGATGGCGGACGGGGTGATCGATGATAGCGAGCTTCATAAGCAACAGGCCAGCGTGGTGGCGGCTATGGAGGCGGTGGAGCAAGAATTGAACGATCAGCAGCATGCCAAGGTCACGCGATTGCTGGTGGAGCTGAGCGCGTACAACATCATGCGCCTGCTGCACGAATTGCATGCGACAAGGCTGGAGCGGACGCTCGCGAAGCCCTGAGAGTTTACTTCTGTTTCTCTAGTGCTTCGAGGCGGCTATTGAAGTCGGCATTGAGGCGTGCCTGCTCTTCCCCCTGGCGTTGGATCTGTTCCAACAGCAACGTCAGGCTACCTTGAATCGCGGTTAATGGACCAAGTTCGAGCGATCGGGTTTCTATGGTGGTGACCCGGTCAGCAAGTTCACCGGATGCGGAGACGATGCGCTGAAGGGTCGTTACAATCTGGCGGAGCTGATCTACAACTTGTTCGTGAGTCACCGGTGGCCGTACTTACCATGCTAGCGGACGCCGACCAGGTGTCCACGGTCTTTCTCATTTTCCAGGCAAACGTATTCCATGAGCTCCAGCCCGGGCTTGAGCTGGAAGACACGGCTTTGCTTCCAGGGTGCGGTGAAAGTCTTCGGATCGTCTACGGTTACTTCGTAGGACATTGTCTTCGGCCCGGTGCGGCGCAGACGCTCGACTAAATGGAGTTGATCGCTATGGGGGTGGCCGATGGTATCCAGCGCGGTCTTGTCATTCATTCCGGTCACATCGACCACCAGCGTGTCGCCCTCCCATTTGCCAATGGAATTGCCGAACCAGGAGGATTCCAAATTCTTCGGGTGGTCGCGGCCGTCCGTGGGGATGGAGCGAAAGATGTGCCACGACTCATAGAGGATCACCACGCGCTGCGGGGTTTGCACGATCTCGATCGGGTCGGGCGCATTGATCTGCCGCGTGACGCCGACAGGCAGGCAGGGGTCCATTTTGCCGTCGAATTTCTTGAATTGCTCTTGCCCCCAGGGCGTTAGCGAGGCTGTGGTGCCTTTGGTGAGATCGGAAGTGTAGGGACCCTGCCAGATACCGGTCAGGTCTCCCTTCCAGGACTCGGCTTCGTCTTTGGCTGGTCCAGTCTGCGCTGTGGCGCGGGGCGGCGCAATTAATAGGACCGCCAAGGCCATCCCTGCGATGAGGAGTAAGAAGGAAATCCGTTGCATTCACGCCGATTGTGTTTCATGGAATCGCCGGTGTCAAGCGCGAAATCCGGGAACCTTAGATTGAAGAGCCGCGTACTAAGGTGAAGAGGAGTTCTTCATGCCTCAGTCCGCCCACCAAATCACCCGGCCCATGGTGAAAGGCTTGTTCGTCGCTACGTGCCTGCTTTCCGTTGTTTCCTGGTACACCACGGAACAAGGCATGGCACTGTATCTTTCCGTGTGGTTTGCGTTGCTGGCATCGCTCGGGCTCCAGGGCGCGCTGGTGTTGGTCTCCTGGCTGATTGGGCTGAGCAAGTCAAAGCGTGGACTGTTGATTGCCGTCTACGCCATCACAGCGACCGTCTCTATCGGATTTTCCTACGTCAGCCTGTACACATGGTTCTCGTCGCGTGAAAGGCCGGCGGCGGTGGAACGCAAGCTGTACGATGAACTTTCGGGCTCCTTGGGCAAGACGCAACAAGTGGTAGCCTCCGCCACTGCCGAGGCGCAGAAGCACGTGCTGGCGCTGGATGAAATGGCTGCCGCGGAGAAATCGGTCGGCTTTATTTCACGGGCGCAGGACGCCGATCCATACCTGGCTCAAGTGAGGGATGCGGTCGCGCGGGAGGCACAGACTTATGCGGCATCGTATCCCGAGGGCGCGGGGACTGGCTTACGCTATACGGCATTCGACCGTTATGCGAAGCTCGCGCGCCAGTCGCTGGACCACTTGCAGGCGGCGCAATTGCAGATTGGTGAGTTTCGAGCGCAGCTAAAGCCACTGGACCCGGCTGAAAATCAATTGCGAAGTTTCCGCCAGCTCTACGACTCCATGCCGTGGCGCGATGTGACTGAAGCCCTGCATGGGGCGAAGGTCGATCTGCCGCAAGTGCCCGCTTACACCGACTTCGTGGACCATTCGGTGAGCGGCCAGGAGGATCTGCTCATCGCATTTCGAGAATTATTCACCGCGCCCACGGCTTTGCACGTGTTTTCGTTTGCGCTGGCTGCCTTCATCGACATCATTGTCTTTCTGCTTGCGTTCGCCTCCGGGCCGCATTTCTTTGGGTCCAAAGAACAGCGCTGGCTTGCCGCCTCAGCGGCGCTGGATGGAGTAGACGAACAGATCTTCGTGTCCACCTTCCTACGCAAGCTCGCGCCGACTGCGCGGGGATTGGCGCGGGTGGAGGCCGACAAACTGACTGGAGGTGAGCAGCAGCTTTGCCTGGTGCTGGTCTCAAGCAAGCTCGCGATGCTGCAGGAAGAGGATGGCAAGCGGTGGTATCTGCTGGACCAAGCGATCCATGAGCTGCTGCTGGAACAATTAACGACGCGAGGGCTGCCCATGCGTGCTTCCGCGGCGGCGGGTGCTTAATAAAAAGATCGGTCCGCCTAAAGGCAGATCTGGCCCGCTCATCGCCGGTCAAGGCCCGCTCACCAGTATTAAATAGCCCTTGCTATCCCGACTCTTCATACTGACGATGAATCACTATGAAGGCGTTTTGGGCCGGGCCGGCCCGCTTCCTTTTACTTCCACTATCAATTTTGTTAGCGTCCTTCCCGGCTCAATCGCAAGCTCCGCCCGCCAACCCGCCGCGCTTGATCTCCATGGAAGACGCGGTTCGCCTCGCTCTCAAATACAATCAAGGCCTTCGCGCCCAACGTCTGAATGTCGATCAGTCGAAATACGAAGAGGTCACGGCCGGGTTGAAGCCGAACCCGACTTTGGGCAACGTCGTCGACACCATTCCGATCTTTTCGCCTCAAACGATTCGGTTAAGCACGCAGATCTACGAGGAAACTCTCAGCTACACGGTGGAGCGCGGCGGAAAGCGGGAGAAGCGCGTCGCCGTTGCGAAAGACAACACCGATGTGGCGATCAAAACCGTTGCCGACAATGAGCGCCAGTTGCGATCTCAGGTGGTCAACGCGTACATCAACGTTTTGCTTGCAAAATCCGTTCTGCAATTGGCTCAGGAAGACTTGACCAACTATTCGCAGGAAGTGGACCTGAACAAAGCCCGCGTCACGGCAGGCGATTTGGCGGAGGGAGATTACCTCAAACTCTCCTTGCAGAAACTCCAGTTTGAGCAGGATCTGTCCTCGGCTAAATTGACTTTGGTTCAAGCCATGGCCAATCTCCGGCAGCTTCTGGGATATGAATCAGTCGCCGATGGCTTCGACGTGATCGGAACTTTGGAGCACAAGAAGCACCTGGTGGTGTTGGACGAATTGGAGAAGCAGGCCCTGGCGAACCGGCCGGATCTGCAGGTGGCGCATGGAGGCGTCGCGGTGGCCAACGATACGGTGGGGCTCGCTTTCGCCAACAGAGCGCGTGATTGGACCTGGGGTGGCGACTACACCAATCAGAACTTCGGCATCAACGGCGTGGGAGTTTCTCTCTCGTTTGATCTTCCGATTCACGATCGCAATCAAGGCGAGATCGGGCGCAGCGAGGCGGCTGCCAAACAAGCGCTGGAGACCGAATCTTCCACGCGCGTGGCTGTGCTCACGGATGTGGTGAACGCGTATCACGGGCTGCAAACAGGGGAAGAGGTTCTGACACTTTTCGAAGGCGGATATCTGGAGCAGGCTACGCAATCGCGCGACATCAGTACCTATGCGTATCAGCGAGGCGCGGCCACCATTCTGGATGTGCTGGATGCCGAGCGCAGCTACCGGGCAACGCAACTGGCCTACCGGCAGGCGATCGCCACGCAGATGATGGCGGCAGAGCAAATCAATCTGGTGGTGGGAACGACGGTTATTCAATGAGAACAAACTATGCGGTGACGTTGGCGCTCCTCATCGTCTTATGCAGCGCCGGCTGTTCGAACAAGACTACCGCTGTTGCCGCCGCGGATACCTCGACTGGCGCGGGCGACGAAGCCGCGCTGTTTCAGGTCCCGCAAAATCAGTTGCAGCATCTCAAGATTGTGGAGGCGCGGAAAGCGGTCTGGTCCACTACTGTCTCCACCACGGGTACAGTGGATTGGGATGCGGACCATACCACGCAGGCCATCACGCAGGTGGACGGCCCCATCGCCCGCCTGCTGGTGGATACAGGCGACCGGGTTACCGCGAATCAGCCACTGCTCTATGTGTCCAGCCCCGACATCTCCACGGCGATCTCCACCTACAAGAAGGCACGGAATCGCCAGGATTTTTCGAAGAAAAGTCTGGACCGCAGTAAAGACCTGCTGGATCACAAGGTAATCGCCACCAAGGATTTCGAAACGGCCCAACAGGATTTTAACGACGCGAGCGCAGAGGTAGAGAACGACCTGCAAGCGCTGAAGATCTTCGGCGTGACCGCTCAGGAACTGGACGATGCGCAGCGCCAAGGCGTCGCGATCAATCCGCAACTGGCGATGCGATCCCCGATTGCAGGTGTTATCGTTCAGAAGCTTTGTTCGCCTGGTCAGGTGATTCAAGCCGGCATGACCGCCTGCTTCACCATCAGCGACGTTTCCTCGGTGTGGGTGCAAGGCCATATTTACGATCGCGACCTGGAGTCGATTCGCGTCGGCGATGCGGTGGAGGAAACCAATTCGGCGTTCACCCAGACATTTCATGGGACCGTTTCTTATATCGGCGCGCTGATCGATCCTGCCACCCGCACGACTCCGGTTCGCATTGTTACGGTCAACACCCAAGGTTTGCTCAAGAAGGACATGTTTGTGGATGCCGTGATCCACACCAAATCGCAAAGAAACATTCTTTCGGTGCCGACGTCGGCGATCCTGCGCAACGATGAGAATCTGCCGTTTGTGTATGTGGAAGCGTCCCCAGGCCAGTTCGCGCAGAGGTTGGTGACGTTAGGCGATCAACACGGCGACGAGACCGCGATCACCAGCGGCGTGAAGGAGGGAGAAAAGCTTGTCTCCGAAGGCAGCGTATTTCTCCAATTCGCGAACAGCACGCGCTAGAAACCAATGATCTCCCGCATCGTTTCCTTCGCGCTCTCACAGAGGTTCGTGATTCTGACGGCCGCCTTAGCGGTGATCGTCTGGGGTGTCATTGCCTTCCAGAAATTGCCCATCGATGCGTACCCGGATCTCTCTCCGCCGCATGTGGAGATCATCACGCAGTGGCCTGGTCACGCGGCCGAGGAAATCGAGCGGCTCATCTCCATTCCCCTGGAAGTGGAAATGAACGGCATTCCGAAGATTGAAGCCTTGCGGTCCATTTCGCTGTACGGCCTTTCGGCGCTGGAAATGAATTTTCAGTACGATTCGGATGCATACTTCGCTCGGGAACAAGCGTTTGAGCGGATGGCGGATGCGACCTTGCCGGATGGGGTCACGCCGGGCGTCTCCCCTCTGTTCAGCCCCAGCGGATTGGTCTACCGCTACGTGCTGCAGAGTCCGGACCGCTCGCCGCAGGAACTGAAAATACTGGAAGCTTGGATGCTGGAACGGCGCTATCGAGCCATCCCAGGTGTCGCCGACGATTCCGGCTTAGGCGGCACCACCATGCAGTATCAGGTTCTGCTGGATCCTAATCGCCTCTTCGCGCACGGCATCACTGTGCCCCAGGTGGTTTCGCAATTGGGTGTGAACAATTCCAATGCCGGAGGCGGATTCTATTCGCAAGGCGGCCAGTTTTATTACGTTCGCGGACTGGGCCTGGTGAAGACGCCGGAGGATATCGGCAACATCGTACTGTCTACGAACAACGGCATTCCTACCTATGTGAAGGACGTGGCCAAGGTTGAGATCGGGAGCGCGGTGCGCCTGGGCCAGTTCGGATACATGAAGCAGAATGACGCTGTTGAGGGCGTGATTCTGATGCGTGTCGGCGAACAGGCGCAGGTGGTATTGAAGCGAGTGGAGGACCTTACCAAAGAACTGAATCAGCACGTGCTACCGCCGGACGTGAAGATTGTCCCGTATTACGACCGGAGTGCGCTGGTGGACGAAACCACGCAGACCGTGGAGCGTAACCTGCTTCGCGGGATGCTGCTGGTGTTGATCATCCTGGGCCTGTTTCTGTTCAATGTCCGCACGGCGTTCATCGTCGCCCTTACCATTCCCTTCGCCCTGATGTTCGCCTTCATTTGCCTGGACTGGCGGCACATCCCCGCGAATCTTCTTTCCATCGGTGCAATTGACTTCGGCATTCTGGTGGACGGCGCGGTGGTGATGGTGGAAAACGTATTTCGCGAGCTGGCTCTGCACCACGACCGCGAATACGATCTAATCGCAGTGATCCGGTCCGCGGCGCACGATGTGGAGCGGCCCATTTTTTATGCGGTCGCGGTGATCATCGCCGGATACCTTCCGATCTACGCGTTGGCGGGGCCTTCGGGACGGCTGTTCCAGCCGATGGCGGACACCATGTCGTTTGCCTTGATCGGCTCAGTGATCTGCGCGCTGGTGGTGTTGCCGGTGCTGTGTTCCTACTTGCTGCGCGGCAGAATTCAGGAGCCTAAATTCGACCTATTCGCTCCCATTCGCCGCGGCTACGGAGTGGTGCTCGGCAAATGCCTGCGTCATCGGACGCTCTCCTTAGTCGTGCTGCTTTCGATCTTCGCCGCATCTCTATTGCTGATTCCGCTGATCGGCGCTGAGTTCATGCCGCACCTGGATGAAGGCGCGCTGTGGATGCGGGCCACCGCGCCTTACACCATCTCCTTTGACGAAGCATCCAAGCTTTCTCCGCAGATACGCGATATTCTGCGCACGTTTCCACAAGTCACCACAGTAGCCAATGAATTGGGCCGGCCCGATGACGGCACGGACCCGACCGGCTTCTTCAACAACGAATTCTACATAGGCCTCAAACCCTACAGCGATTCCGCGTGGAAGGGGTCGGTCAGCACCAAGAGGGAATTGATCGACGCGATCAACACCAAGATGTCGGCCTTTCCAGGCGTGATTTTCAACTACACGCAGCCTGCCGAAGATGCGGTGGACGAAGCGGAAACTGGATTGAAGAGCCTGCTGGCTGTGAAGATTTTCGGCGGCGATCTGGCGACGCTGGAAGACAATGCGAAGAAAGTGAAGCGCATTATTTCCAAGGTCCCCGGTATTTCGGACATCACGGTGGTTCGCGAATTGGGCCAGCCGAGCCTGACCATCACGCCCAATCGAGAAAAGATCGCGCGCTATGGGCTCAACGTGGATGACGTGAATACCATCGTGGAAACCGCCATCGGCGGCAAGTCGGCTTCCCAGGTGATTCAAGGCGAACGCCAGTTCGACCTGCTGGTTCGCATGCAGGAGCCCTTCCGTAAAGACATGGACTCCATCAAGAACCTGCTGATCGCCACCCCCGATGGCCAGCACCTTCCCTTGAGCCAGTTCGCCGACATCCGGGTCACCAACAGTGCGTCCTTCATTTACCGAGAGTCCAACTCGCGCTTCATCGGCGTCCAGTTCAGCGTTCGAAATCGCGATTTGGCGGGCGCTGTAGAGGAAGCCAAGCGCGAAGTGGAACGGCAGATGAAACTCCCCGTCGGCTATACGTTCGATTGGGGCGGCGAGTACAAGGATTATCTGGCCGCGCGCGAACAATTGAAGATCATCGCTCCACTTACGGTGCTGCTGATTTTGCTCATCCTGTTCGCGCTGTATGGAAATCTGAAATTCCCGCTGATCATTTTGTTCAGTGTGCTGGTGACCGAACCCGTCGGCGGCCTGCTCGCGCTGTGGCTCACCGGGACGAACTTCAGCGTGTCATCCGGGCTGGGGTTCGTCGCACTGATGGGCGTCGCTGTGTTGACCAGCGTGATTCTGTACTCGTTCATCAACAAGCTGCGGCTGGAAGGGATGGACATCGCCACGGCGACCTACCAGGCATCGCTGATGCGGCTGCGGCCCATTATGATGACGGCCATGGTAGCGTGTTTGGGATTGCTGCCGGCTGCGATCTCCACCGGCATCGGCAGCGATTCCCAGAAGCCTTTCGCGATCGTAATCGTAGGCGGCCTGGCGTCCAGGCTGCTGCTGTCGATCTTCCTGTCGCCGGTGCTCTACTCGGTAGTGGCGAGAGAGAAGGATGTCTTGAAGGTTTGATAACCTGCTGTGCGCTATTGAATAATCGCCGGATTCTTCGTCGCCGACATTTTCGGTTTGAATTTTCCCGGCTTCTACTTCGAGCTTGGAAACTTCTTCGAACGTCAGCTTTTTCTGCTTCAGCAACTGGTCGCGCTGCTTCTCGGCGTCTCGCAAATCCTGTTTGGTCGCCAGGGTGAGCCACAGGTATGCTTTTTTGTTATCCTGCGGAACGCCTTTGCCTGCGACGTACAGCTCACCCAACCGCTGCTCGGCTGCCGCGTAGCCTTGCTCGGCTGAAGCGGTGTACCACTTGGCGGCTTCGGTATCGTCTTTGGATGCGCCCTGGCCGTGTTCAATCAGCGTCGCCAAGCGATATTGGGCCTCCGGCAAACCCTGTTCGGAGGCTTGCCTGTAGCGCGCCACCGCGCGCTTCAAATCGGGCTCTTGCCCGAAGCCTTCCTCAAATAGATACGCGAGGCTCTGCGCGGCTTCGGGGTTTCCCGCGTCCGCGGCAAGCTGATACCACTTCTGTGCCTCGCCGTAGTTGGGGGCTTGGCCCCAGCCCTTCTCGCGCATCTGGCCCAGACGAAATTGGGCCTGTGCATGACCCTGGCTGGCGGCCAACTGAAACAGGCGGAAGGCCTCGTCGAGGTTTTTGTCGACGCCCATCCCGCTCATGTATAAAACACCCAAGTTATATTCCGCGTTGGCGTCGCCCTTGTCCACGCCTTCTTTCCATAGCTTCACGGCTTCCCTATATTCACCCTGCCGAAACGCCCTCAGGCCTGCTTCGGTATCGAACCCGAACACCGTCGAGCTCGTAAGCGTCATGCTGATCATCGCAATCCTAACTGCCATGAATCTGTTCATATTTTTCAAACCCATTACATCTCCCCTAAACGCGACTATACTCCTTTGGGCAGTTATGTAAAAGCGAGGTCAATTCTGAGGAGGGGTACTTTTCTGAGGATCATCGCCCTCGGCATCGTCGAAGCGCACGGTGGTTTCCGCTCCATATTTTTGATACCGAACAACTTCGATTTCATTGCGCCTCATCGAACTGCCCACGCGTGCTCGGACTTCCGCCTTTAAGGGCAGTAGATATTGCCGTTGGGAGATCGTAAAGCGTCCGTAATCGATGCTCACAGTGCCTTGCTGGATGATGGAGCCGGCGGGCAGGGTCATTTGAATTTCGAACCGGCGCACCAGAGAGGTCATCGCGTCCACGTAGAGGAAGCCTTCGATTCCCGCTACGACAGATTGCCGTTCGGTGAGCACTTGAAGCTGGGATTGCGATGCGGGCAGACTCACGGAAAACACATGCATCCGCCGTCCGTCGATGGTCGACCAGAATCGCCATTCGAAATTCGTCTTGGCTTGAGGGCCGAAAATCCAGCGGGGAAGAAAACCCAGGGAGTGCAACACGGCTTCGGAAAGGAATCCGTCTAGCTGCTGATACGTTTTTCGCGGAGGCTTGGCGTTCAACACCAGAAGCTTGTGATTGACGAAAGGGCCGACGTAATCGTCTTCCACTTCCAACTTGTCGCTCAATTTCCAGCTTTTACCCGATCCTGTTTCGTCTACGCTGCGTGTAGTCAATTGAGTGCAAATCAGGTTGGGCAGTTCGCGCTGATAGCGTAACGATTCGAAGCCCACGCGGGTGAGCACCATTCGCTGTTCGGCCGCAGTGGGCGCGGGCGGCTCGGGGGTGGTGTCTTGCGCGGCGCTAGTGACGGCAGGTACAAAAAGAGCCGCACTGGCAAGGAGCAGGCACACATAGAGCCGCGCTCCAACAAAGTCCATGATTCAACTCTAGCAGGACGGGTTCACTTGGCCGCTTCGGGCGCAGGTTTCGCCTGAAGGTTTTTTATGGTGATGCCCCCGAAGCCCATCCGCAGGTAAATTCTCTGGCCCGCGTTGGCCTCCGTGAATCGCTCCCCCACCAGGTGCTGGGAATGATCGTCGCCGGTGAAATCGGACAATACATTGCCGAAGGTGCTCTTGGCATCAATGTTGTAAGGACCCGGGCCAGATTCCAACACCATGATGTCGCCTCGGCTGGCCTTCGCTTCGATCTCACCACTCACATTGCTAATCATCACGTAGCCCGAGCCGTGGTGAATCACTAGATGCGAATCGCGCGGTACGTGAACCTGGTAATCCATCCTCACGCTGCCCGTGGAACTAGAGAACGGATTGTTGTGCGACGGCAGCACGGTGGAGATTGTCGCCTCTGTAGGCGACTTACGGACGGCGGAAACCTTCACCCGTTCCAGATTCTTGGCGCCGCGGTCCTTCTCGTAGTAGTAGGGCATCGACTTGGTCACCGTAACTTCGATCTGCGGCTGGTCCCATCCGTCCACGATTAACGATCCGTACGATCCTTCGAAACGAATGGTGCCGCCGGGGGCAAAGTCCAGCCGATCGCTGTGCGAGGTTTGTTGCTGCGTCGCAGTGGTAACTTTGTCGGCGAACAGAGTCGCGCTCAGTCCCAGCATCGTCAATAAGAGTCTGCGTTTCATGCCACCCCTTGTATAGCGGGAAGGCGTGCTTCCTGCACCATGGTTAGAAATCTGCGAGCCAATTCAAAGATCTGGCTTTCTTGCCGGTTCATAAGCGCTTCCATCGGGATCAATTCGCTGCCTACTCCCACCGCGACTGCCCCAGCGTGAATAAATCCCGGCGCCGTTTGTTGATTCACGCCGCCCGCGGCAATTAAAGGGACCTGAGGCAGAGGCACCTTCAGTGCTCGAATGTAACCGGCTCCGCCGGCTTGCGTGCAGGGGAAAATCTTGACGAAATCCGACCCGGCATCCCATGCGGCGATCACTTCAGTAGGAGTCAATGCACCTGGGAAATACCACCACGTCGTGTTTGTGTGCGAACTCCAGGACTTTCAAAACGAGGCCGGGACTGGTGAGAAACTTCGCGCCCGCGTCCAGGCACTGCCGCGCCGTTTCGACGTTCAACACAGTTCCGGCGCCCACCACCATCTCGGGGAATTTCTTGGCCAGAGTTGAGATCACGCTGATCGCTCCAGGCACGGTCATCGTGATTTCTGCGAGCGGGATGCCCGCGTTGTACACAGCTTCCGCCGCGAACAGAGCATCCTCGGCTGAGGACACTCGAACGGCCGGCAGGACGCCGACTTCCTGGATCAAGGAACGAACTTTTTGGCGGGGCATGTGGCTAAGGGATCATTCGGGTTCCGACCGCCTGCCGCAATTGTTCCAGGCCGACCAGATAGGAAGCAAGCGCTTGGCGATAGGCTAATTGAGTGGCTCGATAGCTGCGTTCGGCATCCAGAAAATCGAGAAGGCTCACTCCGCCGCGCCGGTACGCATATTCGCTGATGTCGCGATTACGCTGCGAAGTGTCGAGGCTGCCTGACCGGTAAATCTGAACCACGCGGTCATTGGTCTGCAGAGTTTCAAACGCGTCTTTCACATCGGTCAGCACCTGCCCGCTGGCGGCTTTCTGCTGCTCTTGCGCTTGGGCGATGGCGTAATGCGTCCGGGCAATCTCACCCTGATTGCGATCGAAGATCGGCAGCGGGATGCTCGCATAAATAGTCATGGCGCTGATGGCATTGACGTGCGAGTAATTCGCCGAAACGGTGACATCCTGCTTCCCATTGGCTTTGGCCAAGCCGTATTGGCTGGTGGCCGAAGTTACGCCCAGTTGCGCGGCGCGCAAGTCCGGCCGGTTCTGTATCGCCTTGGCTTGCAGAGCCTCCAGCGTGACATTCAAGGGCTGATATTCGAAAGAACCGGCAACGTCGTAGTCGACCGGTACAGACTCGTACCCTAACAGTTGCCGAAGATCAGATAAAGCCTGCACGCGCGCCAATTGCGCTTGTTGCACGTCGGTCTGAAACTGAATGAGCTGCAGCTTGATCTTCAAATAGTCGTTCTCACTGATGCTGCCCGCTTTGAACTGTCTCTCGGCCAGGTCGACGGTGTCCTGAAAGCTTTTCAGGTTCTGCTGCGCGAGGTCGGAGGTCGATTCAGCAAGTTGCGCGTTGACGAAAAGCTGGGAAACCTGATAACCCAGAGTCCGCTCATTGTCGGCGACAGTGGAACGCGTCACCGCCGTGGTATCTTTCGCAGCCTGCAATCGATGCTGCCGTTTCTGGCCGCGCTCAAAGAGGTAGCTCAACCCCACATCGGCCTGCGTTGAATCGTGCAGGTATTCGCCGAAACTCACGCCTCCGGGTACATACAGAGGCAGATAATTCCAGTCGACGAATAAAGTGGGATTCGGGCGCAGGTTTGCGGTCACTTCCTGAGCCTGGTTCTGCAGGATCGTGGTTCGAGCACCCGCCAGTCCGTGGTCGTGCTCGATGGCCATCTGAATGGCCTGGTCGAGTGTGACCCTTGCAGGCTGCCCGAAAACCGAATTTGTAAAAACAAGCAGAGCAATTGAGAAAAGAGCGCGCTTACTCACTGGCCAACTCCTCCATGTCCGCGGCGGGAAGTCTGTCTCCGTCGCGCGCAAACCAGACGTAGAGTGTCGGCAGCAGGAAGATGCTCATAAACAGAACCGCCATCAAGCCACCCACAATCACAATTGCGAACGGCCTCTGTGAATCCGAACCAATCCCATGCGACGTCGCCGCCGGCACCAAACCGAGCGAGGCCACCAGCATGGTCATCAGGATGGGGCGAAAGCGCTGGACGGCCCCGGATTGCGCGGCGTCCATGATGGTATGTCCGCGCCCGCGCAACTGGTTAATGTACTCCACCATAATGACTCCGGTTTGAACCGAGACGCCAAACAGCGCCAGAAATCCGATGCCCGAGGACACGCTGAAATTGGTCCCGGTCATATAAAGCGCCACGATCCCTCCAATCGGAGCCATAGCGACCGTGATCAGAATCAGGCCCGCCCATTTCATCGATCCGAACATGGAATAGAGAATCATGAAAATCACCAGCAGCGTGAGCGGAATAATGATCTCCAGACGTTTCTGCGCCCGCTGCTGGCTGGCGTATTCGCCTGCCCAATCGATGTGATAGCCGGCCGGCAATTTCACCTGGCGATCCACCTTCGCGATGGCTTCTTCCACCGCGCCTCCCAGGTCGCGTCCGCGCACGCCGTACTTGATGGCGATGTAGCGCTGATTTCCTTCGCGATAAACTTCGGAAGCTCCGTCCTCCACCTTAATCTTGCACAACTGCGCCAGCGATACCCTCTCGCCGGAGGGAGCCAACAGACGGATGTCTTCAATCGCCTCCTTGCTGTTGCGATAGGTCGGCAAATAGCGCATCACCAGGTCATAGCGCTGCTCTCCCTCCAGCACCTGTGTAAGGGCGTTGCCGCCCACAGCCGTCTGGATCGCATCCTGCACGTCGGCCGCGTTGATCTGATAGCGAGCCGCGGCCTGACGGTCCACGGTAAGGTTCAGGTTGGGCTGCCCCAGCACGCGGAAGAGCCCCAGGTCCTGAATGCCATTCACGGTCTTCATCACGTTGACAATCTGGTCGCCCTTCTCTTCCAGGGTTTTCAGATCGTCGCCGTAGACCTTGATCGCCAGTTCGCCCTTCACGCCGCTGACGGCCTCTTCCATGTTGTCCGAAATCGGCTGGGAGAAGTTCCACAGTACGCCGGGGATTTTATCCAGCTCGCGATTCATCGCCGCGATCAGAGCTTCTTTGTCCTCATGAAACACGGGACGCCATTTGTCTTTCGGCTTCAGGTCGACGAAATACTCAGTGTTGAAAAATCCAGTTGTATCCGTTCCATCGTCGGGACGGCCTACCTGACTGGTCGTTGTGACCACTTCAGGAAAGGACGCTATGATCACCCGCACCTTGTTGGCCACGCGAATGCCTTCGGTGGGTCCGGTGCTTGGCGCCAGCGTGCCGCGCACCCAAATTGCACCTTCGTCCAGGTGAGGAAGGAATTCCGAGCCGATGGTTTGGGCCAGAAAGAAAGCGCCCCCCAGCGCGGCCACCGCGAAGCCGAGCGTCGCCCAGCGCCAGCGGATGGTGATTGCCAGAGTCCAGCCATACAGCTTAGTGAGCCAGCCCATCAACGGGTTGTGCCATTCCTTGGTGCCTCGCGGGAACACCGTGGCAGCCAGCACAGGGCCCACGAACATGGAAAAGAGAAGGGCACCTAAAAGGGCGAACGCCACGGTCCACGCCATGGGTTTGAACAATCGGCCTTCCACCGCCTGCAGAGTGAAGATGGGCAGGTAGGCCACGATGATAATCGCAATCGAATAAAACACCGGCCGCTGCACTTCATGCGCCGCGTGGCTGATTCTCTGCTCCACCGTTTCGTGCTCATGCCGGCCGGGATGCGAAAGCAGCCGAACGATGTTTTCAATCATCACCACTGCGCCTTCCACAATCATGCCGAAATCCAGCGCGCCCAGCGACAGGAGATTCGCGGGAATGTGGCGGAGGCTGAGGCAAATGGACGCGAACAATAAGGAGAACGGAATGGTGAGGGTAACAATCAGCGCCCCGCGGATATTGCCCAGGAACACAAATAGAATTACGGAAACCAGAATGATTCCCTCTACCAGGTTGTGCATCACGGTGCCGGTGGTAAGCGCAGCAGGTCGCTGCGGTCCAGAAACGGCACGATCTTCACGCCTTGCGGAAGAATGTGTTCATTTAATTCCTTCACCTTGGCGTGCACCGCCTCCAAGGTGGAATCGCCATCCGCGCCCTTGCGCAGCAGATACTATGCCCGCGACCACATCGTTGTTGTCGACGATCTTCCCGTCGATCCGGTGGATCGCCCTTGCGAACTGGCCCAGGCGAATTTTGGCCCCCTGCTCGACCGTGGCGATATCCCGAACTCGAAGCGCTGCCCCCCCCTTTGCGGTCAGCACTGTGCTCGCGATATCGTCCACGGTCTTCACCTGGCCGACGGCTCGCACGTTAATTTGCTGCGTGCCTTCTTCGATGAAGCTGCCGCCTCCGTTGATATTGTTGCTAGTAAGCTGCTGCTCCACCTGGCCAATGCTGAGCCCGTACGCAATCAGTTTGCTCGGGTCAACACGAACCTGAAATTCTCGCGTGGGTCCGCCGAAGCTCGCGACGTCCACGATGTTCGGAACCGACTTGAACTGCTTCTCGATCACCCAATCTTCCAGCGACTTCAGCTCCATCACGTCCACTCGAGGGTTGGTGCTGTGAAGAGTGTAGAAATAGATCTGGCCCACCGGGCTGAAGTCCGCGCCCATTTGCGGTTGGACGCCCGTAGGCAGATTGACCTGGGATAGCCGCTCCAGCACCTTTGCGCGATTCCAGTCGTCTTCAGAATCGTCATCGAAAATCAGCATCAGGCTGGACAGCCCGAAGAGCGAAACGGAGCGAAGCGATTGCAAATGGGGAATGCCGTTCATCACGATTTCCAGAGGAATCGTGACCTGCTGCTCCACCTGCTCGGCTGAAATGCCGGGCCATTGCGTGATTACCTGCACGTAGTTGTTGGCGACATCGGGATAGGCTTCCACTGGCAGGCTGCGGAAGGAAATCACGCCCCAAATGAACAGCAAAACCGCAACCGCCAATACCAGCAGCCGGTTCTTAAGAGAAAAATCGACCAGTGCCTGAATCATTTACTACTGCTCGACCGTATTCTGCAGTACCAGAGCATTGAACACTACAGGCTGCCCTGGTTTCAGTCCCGATATGATCTCCTGCTGATTGCCGGGAAGCATTGCGCCCCCGGTCACTTCAAGCCGTTTGAACTGTCCGCCCTCGGCAGGAATGTAGACCCAGTCGCGATCCCGTAAATGTAGCACTGCGGAGGCGGGAACCACCGTGTGCATTTCCGTGGTCTCGCCGTGGAAGGTTGCCGACACGAACATTCCAAATCGCATGAGCCCCGGGTTCGCCACTTCAATGCGAACCTTGGCCGTGCGAAGCGTCGGATCCAGAGACGCCCCAATATTGTCGACTACTCCTCTAAACACCTTGTCGGGATAAGCGGTCAACTTCACGTCCGCGGGCTCCCCGACGCGCACAAAGTGCAAATCGTTCTCGGGCACATCGCAGACGATCCAGACGTGAGACAAATCGGAAATCGTGAATGGATTCGGGCCGCCCAATGCCTGCACTCCAGCGGCATCGGTGACCTGCTGATCGGTAATGACGCCGGAGGCCGGAGCGGTGATGTCTACGATCGGGTTGGGTTTCTCAGGATCGGTGCCCAGCAGGCGCAGCCGCTCCCGCAGGGTCTCGATGTCGACCTTGGCCTTGTTCTCCGCGTTCTGTGCGATTTCCAGCTCGCTCTTCGACATCGCCCCGTGCTCATACAGATCGCTTGCGCGGTCCAGTTGCGAATGCGCCAAGGCCTCATCGGCCACCGCCTTGCGATAGTCGGAAAATCCGCCCGACACATCGCTGCTGCGAACGCTCAACAGGAGCTGGCCCTTCTGCACCGTGTCGCCCAGACGGGCATGAATCGCCACTACCCTGCCTGAGGCAAGCGAGATCACCGGCACGTTTCGCGACACGTCTGGACTCACCGATCCCGTCACTACCAGTTCCTGCGTGGCGGCATGCGATGTCGCAGCCACCAACGGAAACTGCTCCGGATGGTCCACCTTGGAAAGGCTTGTATCGCCTTCGGGAATCACCACCGCGGCCGGGGGAGCCTCAGCTTTCAAGTCCGGATCCGCCCGCGCGGTATTGCATCCACTCAAGGCCAATGCGGCAGCAATCGATATTAGTAAAAGACAAATATATGAAGGCTTCATTCTCATGACACAATCCAATTCAATTCACAACGATCCCTGATGGGGTGTAAATCTTAGGAGTAATTAGGAAAGGCGGGGAGGACCGCGCGTCCAGATGTCGAAGTCACCCTGCGACGCGACACGGTCCAGTTTGCGGATGAGGAGTTGCCGGCCTGCCGGTTCCAGACGGCAATAGAACGGGTTAGCATGGAGCATGCTGCGCCGTGGACATTCCGCCGTATGGATGGGGGCCAGCAGACGTTCCGAAAATCCGACGTTCCTAGGGTCGTCGTGGGAAAGCTGGAAACGAAAGCTTTCCAGATTGCCCACATGGAAATTGCCTGCCCCGTCATTGATCCACACTTCCAGAGGGACGTGGAAAGGCGATTCCAGCACCAGATCGCGATCATTATCGCCATCCAGATCGCGCGCGCTCAATCGGTTGGCTGAAGGAGGAATCAGCAGCGAAAATACCGGAAATTGCGCCGTGCCGAGCTGTACCTGAACCTGGTCCAGCTTCCCTAGGGTGGCCAAGTCCGGCCTATGATCGCCATCGAAATCCGCCATCACCGAGGGGGCGGCGGGCGGCGAGGTCAGCAGATTGGCGGTAACACCATCCCCGGCAACCGCGGCCGCACCGGTAAAGCAGGCCAGCGCCAACACTGAAAACAGTGAGGCCGCCAACGAACGGCGATGCCTATGACGCAGCAAGACACCTTTATTATACGATGCTCAACTTTGAGCGCCCCTCCAAACTACAAAGCAGTTATGCCTTTCGGGGGTGTCTTAACGTGAAGGCTACTGCTTTGCGGGCCCGTCGTCCGCCGACGATCCCGCCGAAAAGCTGTGCCCGTCGGCAAACTTAATGGACCGGGCGTTGGCGTGAAGCGACCCATCCGATAGCGGCCTGGGATCCTTGGCTCCATAGGCGCTGACTGTGACCTGATCGCCCTTCTTCAGCGCGTCGCGGGTCCAGCCCTTATGGACCAGCGTATTCACGCTATTGCATTCCATCGCGTAGGTCACAATCTTGCCGCTCTCATCCTTCGCGTCTACATAAACGTAAACGTGGGGATTCTGCCATGCGACTTTGGAGATCACCCCGGTTACCGTAAACGGCTTGTTCATATCGAACTCCGCCGCAAACGCATGATGTGCAAATGCAGGCCGCACCGCGAAGGCCGCGAGCGCCACCCCAAACATCATGGAACCAATCTTAAGTTTGTTCACTTCAACCTCCCCATTTATTTCCGCGTCAAATCCAGCACCAGGTCGTTGCACACATACTCGTGAATCTCCCACCCCTGATCCAGCGTATGAGACCGCTTAAACGTATGCGGCTTGGTGAGCGCGCCCGGATCTTCCAGCGTGATCTCGACCTCTATATGCCCCAGGTCGGGACGCCGGTACCGCTCGATCACATGCAGCTTATCGGTATGCGGCGCAGCCGAGCCGCTGCTCAGCCATGTACGGTCATTGAAATTGACCGTATCGACCACCAGCGTGTCCCCGTCCCAATGCGCGATCGAATCGCCCATGAAGCTCGGGTCCAGATTCTTGTCATGAGGCCGGCCATCCAGGAAGAACTGGCGATAGGAATGAACGTTGCCTTCAAACAGCATCACGATCAGCTCGGGAGTCTGAACAATCTTCATCGGGTAGGGCGAAATGCGCGGCACCCCGCCAGGAAGACATTTGCCTTCAGGATCGTCAATCTCCCCGTTCTTCTTCCGCTCGTCAGCCACCTTCTGCGCCCAAGGCTGCAGGGGCAACGGGCCGCCCATGTTTCCAAAATCCGGCGAGTTCCAAACCCCGGAAAGATTGGGCTTCCCATCAGAGGTCCGGGGCGTGGGACCTGTAGGAATGGGAGTCGGAGGCTTGGGAGTCCCCTCCAGAAATCCTCGCTGAGCCAGCGCAGCGGGCACAGCCATTGCCAAAACCGCCGCAACACGGGTAAGAAAACGAACTTTCACTCGAATGGCCATCCGGCAGCTATCTTATCAATTGGACGAAGCTCCCGGACACTAGGGCGCCGCAGGTGGCTCCCGCTCGGAGGGAATCCCGGCCAGGTGGCGAAAGAAGGCCACCGCCCTATTGATCGTAGAAGAATCGTTTCCCGCCACCAATCCGCTGGCATTCTTCCCAATCCGCACAATGCTGTAGTATCGCCATACATCTTCCGATTCTCGATCCAGAAAATAAATGGATTGCAGGTCGCCCGGGTGAAACAAAGTAAGCAGCAGATAGCGCACGGTATTCAAGTTCTCCAGATCGAACACGATGCGCGTGGCGGACGAGGTTCCAACGTGCAGCCGGTAGGTAGCCCTTCCAGCCAGATTATCCACCTGTTCAAAGTAACGCGGATCGTGAGTCTTCAACTCCTCAACGGTGAAATCTTCCCGGCGTTGCGAGGATTTGACTCCTGTCAGAGGATGCGCCTCCTCAATCAGCGTTTGCCACTTTTTATGCGTCGTAGACCAGTAACGCATCCCCGCCAGTTGGGAAATGGCGCCAATGCGTCCCAGCATGTCGGCCGCTTGAGCGGCGCTATGAAATCGCGCCGCCGTCGTGACCAGCGCGCCATAACCGGTCCCACTCCAGCCCGTGCAGGCAGGAGGCTGCCATGCACGAACCAGATTCGGGTTCCGCCACGATTGAACGATGGGCACCGCATCCGCTTCAGGGTAGGTCGCGATGGCCTCCGGGCCGCACGGCGGTTGGGGCGCCTCCTCGGCGAAGCCCGATAAGGCGAAGAATAACATCACCCCGAGGTGTCCGGCGCGCCGGCGCGATTGGATTCTCACTTACTTCAGCTTAGAGCTTGCACATCACAGGCTCTTGAGATATTCAATCAACTGCCTCTTCTGCGGATCCGGCAACGTCAACCCCCACGGATGCCCCGTGTTGTGGTTCCCATCAATCGAGAGCTTGATCTTGCTCTCCTCTTCAACACAATCCGGCTTCAGCCCGATGTCTTTGTCATCCAGCACCCGGCTACCCACGCAGAATCCACCCGGGTCCCGCGACCCATTGAGCAGTTCCATCAAAGTCGGGACCGAGCCGTTGTGCAGGTACGGGGCGCTCGCCCAGATTCCGTTCAAAGGAGCGCCTTTGTATCCCAAGTCCCTCTTGAGCACATTCTCCAAAACGATTCCCGTATTCTCCGCCAAATTGTCGGCGGTCAGAGTCGGTCCACCACCAGGTCCGGTCCAAATGCGCAGCAGAGTGGTCGCCAGCACGATCTTGCCGGGTTCTACTAGAATGCCGGTTTTGAAATTCGACGCCCCCGCCGGCCAATAGCGAATTCTTCCCAGCGCCTTCGACCGGTCCAGGAAACGCTGCGCCATGCGCGTATCGGTTCCCACTTCCCAAGTCCTGGTAGGAATCTTCATCGCCGGGTCAACATTGGTCCGATCGTTTACGGGATGGCAACTGATGCACGAGGCTTTATAGATCGCCTCTCCCGCATCCTTTTGGGCCTGATCGATTTGTCCCGGCCAGCGTGGCGGCCATAGCTTTCCAATGGACGTCTCCAGAGCGGTCAAGTTCGGCTTGTTTACCGAAGACGAATAGGGAATCAGCGGAAGGGCCGTGTAATTGAAGCGGGCAAACACTCCCATCACCTCCCCAAGATTTCGAATCATCGGCCCATCGCCTTCGTTAGACGCGACGCCGTTCCACTGCACGTGGTCCTGTTTGGGCGCGAGCCACAGGGATGGATAGGACACTGGCGCATCCGCCGGAGAGTGATCGCCCGCTGTCAATGCAACAATCTGATTGAAAATTTGGCCGAAGGCATCCACTCGTCCGAATCCGGAGGGAACCGCCGGACTGTTGTAATTGAGGCGAACTCGCAGTCGGCTGGTTTCGGCGGCAAGCTGTGCGCGCAACGTCGGCCCTCCGCCCACCTTCGCCGAGAAACGTTGGAACTTAGCATTATCCTTGCCGGTTGCTTCCAGTGCCTGAACCAACTCAGTAAAAAACTTCTCAAAATCCCCCAGTCCCTGGCCGCCATTGACGATCAATGGCTCCGTGATGCCTGGGAATTTCAATTGCCCCGTGTGGCAGGCGGCGCACGTGAATCCCACGTATCCTGTTTTCGCGTCGCCGTCCAGAGCGAAACCAATGGGCAGATCGCCGGTGTTCCTGTTGCCGACGCTCGCCTTTGCCCACATCGGCACGGCAATGTAGCCGAACCCGCTCACCAGATTTTTGGGCGATGCGAATGGGTCGCTGGAATTGGCCTCCTCCAGGTTCAAGAACCACTGGTAAGGGATGATCTGCGATCCTTGCGACCGGAACCAGAAGTCTGCCGATGTATTGCAGTCCCAATTCTGATCGAGATCTGTTTCCTTAGGCCCGCACCATGGGGCCGCCCAGGCATTCACAGACACCAATCCGATCGCGAACATCAACGAAATTCGATTCGCCATAGATTGAGTTTAGTGAGATATTAAAAGTAATCGTTTCATTGCTTTTCCTCAACCCTGAAGGTAATCTTCACGGTTGAAGGTGCAATCGGCTCCACCGAAGGGGTGACCGTGATGTTCCGGCGTCCCCCTTCCGCGACAAGTTCCTGTAGGGTCAGCGTCGCGCGCGAAAGATCGTCCTCATTCAATAGAGTTTCCGCCCTGAGTTTGACCTTGCGCTGTTTAAACCGTTCCAGGATCTCCGGAATGGTCACGGCGTCGTTGCCTTGGTATTCGATAGATTGGATCAAAGGTCGTTCGACGACCATGAAACGCACAATGGGACCTACCGAACCCTGCTCAGTTTCCCAGTCGACACGGGAGAAGCGCCCAGTCTTATAAAGGGCCTGAGCGTCTCGGCGCAAAGTCTCTGGATCGTAAGCACCGCCGGCGTGCGACTCGATAATTGCTCGCAAGATCTGCGATGAGCGCGCTGCGCCTTTGAAATCCATAGCCCGGAATTGAATGGCTTGGATGGGTGGTCCCGATATTTTTTGGAATGGAGGCTGGGGAGGTTCGGGTATCGCTTCAAACGGATTGTGTGGGGTGGACGATTGCGCAGCTTGCGCCCGGGCGATCGGGGGTTGAAGCAGACAGAAACCAATGAACGGTGCCGAGACCAACCAATGAGACCTCATGAAAAGCGTGCCTCTCCAACAAGTCTAGTCGTACCGTAGAGTCGCGGTGGGATCGATTCCCGCCGCACGACGCGCCGGGAAGTACGCCGCGCACACGCATGCCGCCAGGACTACCAGAACACCTGTTATGTAAGATACTGCGTCATACGCATTAATCCCGACCAGTGCAAATGCAAGGAGCCTCGCCGTGCCGAATGCAAGCAGCGCTCCTGTCAACGTGCCGGCCGCCGCTAATCTCAGGCTCTGCCGTAAGATCATACGTACCAGAGTCCACCGGTTCGCTCCTATCGCCATCCGAATTCCGATTTCCTTGGTTCTTTGAGCGACGACGTACGAGAGAACGCCGTAGATACCGGAGAGCGTAAGAAGGAGTGCCAAAATTCCTACCGATGCTGAGACCCAGTACGCGGCCTGATAGGGATAGATGCGCCCTGCAACGAACTCCTGCATCTTATGGATCTGCTTCACGGCTCCCGTTTCGCCGCTGCCTTCGCCGTTATCCAGGATCAGGTCTAGCCTTTGCCGCGCGGCTTCGGTATCTCCTTTAACGCGAACCAGCAGAGTGCTGTCGGCAGCGTTCACGCTGGACGGCAGGTAGATGAGAGTACGATCGGGATCGTCCCCCGTCCATCCGGCGTTGGTGTCGTGGGTGATTCCGATGATATTGAAGGAGAGCGGATGCGGCAGCCGGTCTCCCGCCAGTTGAATCGTCTGACCTAGCGCATCCTGATTTGGAAACAACTGACGCGCGGCGGTTTGGCTTACCAGCGCAACATAAGTCTCCACCGGCATGAAATTGCGCCCGGCCGTGATGGGAATAAAGAGGACGTCAAAAAACTGCGGTGACACGAATGTGTACTGAGCTTTAGGCAATCGTTGGAAACCATTGACTGATACACCAGCAGTCGGGAAGGCGCCATTTAAAGGTGGGTCGGACGACGCGGCTACCAGTTCGACAACAGGTTCGGCCGCGAGCTTCTCGAGCACGGTCTGACGCGCCTTCTCCCGGATCGCGATTTGCACTACGGGCCGCGTATCCATTCCGGAATCCAGGTAGGCGACGTGATGCGCGCCGCGCAACAGCACTCCCGTGCAGATCAACAGCAAGGCACATATCGTGACTTGTGCGATTACCAGCGCATTGCGCAGACGTGTGGGCCGGTACTCGCTGCTGAAGTCGCCGCGGGCAGCCTGCATGACATTCATCCGCGTGGCTTGCAGAGCCGGAGCCAATCCGAACAAGACTGCTGAAAGGATGGCCGCCACAACCATGAAACCGAAAACCCGCCAATCCGGGGATAACGGTGCCACCCGCATGTATTCGGCAAATTCCCGCGGGATAGTCGCGAACATGGTGCGGACCCCCATCGCGACGATCCCCTCGGCTATCCAGAAGCCTGCTGCGGCGGCGGGGAGCGAAAGCAGAATGCTCTCGGTCAGGAGCTGACGGATCAATCGCCGGCGCGGCGCTCCAAGGGAAAGTCGAATGCCGATCTCACGCTGTCTGGACATCGCCCGGGCCAGCGTCATGTTGGCAACATTCGCACAGGCGTTCAGCAGGACCAGTACGAACGCAACCATAATGGGCAACATCGCAATCATGATTCGTGGGTTCAGGGGGATTAGCGTTGCCTCCGAGTATAGGTAGGCAGCGCTATGATCGGCCATCCCCCACTGTGTCCTCCGCTGTATCCAGAGCGTCAGGATCGCTAGTGCCTGCTTCTCACTGATTCCCCGTCCCAGTCTTCCAAAAATGTCGAATCGAGGAATCTGCGCGGGGCCAAACACGTCAACCCCGTCGAAGATTCCAGCCATGGTGATGGGAGCCCAATAGTCGACGGTCTGCACTTCGAAGCCGATGAACGATTCATCCATCACTCCGATGACCTCCAGGGGATGGCCATCCACTGTGACCCTCTTCCCCAGCACGTCCAGGGCGCCCCCGAATTGGTTTTGCCATGCCGCATAGCTCAACACCATCACCGGCGCGCTCCCCGGCTTGTCCGCGTCCTCTGGAAGGATGGCGCGGCCGATGTGTGTGTAAACGCCGATCATCTTGAAGTAATTACCTGATACCAGCAATCCAGAGGCGTGCCGTCCGTTCATGCGCGAATTCTGGCGTTCGATGATCGCGGGTTCGGAAAAGGCGGGATGATTCGTCTGGAGTTCTCGCGCCTCCAGCCAGGTAAACGGAAATGCGTGCCCCGTAGCGTCCTGCCAGCGCATACCGTAGACCGAATAAGGATCCGGGACGGCGATCGGCCGCAGTACGTAAGCGTTAAACAAAGTGAACGCGGCCGTGTTCCAACCCAGGCCAAGAGCGATAGTGGCCACAACGGTCAGCGCGAATAGAGGCGTCTGGCGAAAACCGCGCAGAGCGTAGCGGATATCCTGCAAGAGGGTCTCAACAAACCCCACGCGGCGCTGATCGCGGCACTCCTCGGCGACGGAATCGCCCGCGCCAAACTGAATGCGAGCCTCCCGGCCGGCATCCAGCTCATTCATACCCGCGGCTAGGTTCTTCCGGATCTGCATTTCCAGGTGGAAACCGAGTTCGTCGTCGAGTTCCCGCTCCACGCGGTCACGTGAAACAAGCGCCCGTAGCCGAAGTTTGAGATCGGTCCACTTCATATCAGGCCATTTTTAGAACACGGCCTATTGCATTAGATAATCGACCCCAGTTCTCCTCTTCCAACTGGAGTTGCTTGCGGCCGGACTCCGTGAGTTGATAGAAGCGCGCCCGGCGCCCAAGCTCGGACACACCCCATTTGGCTTTGATCCAATCCTCGTGCTCCAGACGGTGGAGAGCCGGATAGAGCGATCCCTGATTTACTTGCAGGACTTCCTCAGAGATCTGCTGGATCCGCTCAGAAATCGCCCATCCATGCATCGATCCCGCCTGTAAGGTGCGCAAAATCAACAGGTCCAAGGTGCCGCGAAGGATTTCAAGCTGGGATGGATGACTCATGTTGTCGAAAATCTACACCAGAATATTTCTGTTGGTGTCGGAAGTCAACAACAAAGAAATGGTTGGGACGATTGAAAGCCCTGCCCGACTCTTCGCCGAATCGTGGCGAACCAAAGGCCATGTCGAGCGTATAACATACTAAGCGGCAAACGCGGCTCCCTTGCATTAAGGAGACGACATGGCGAAACTTTCAAAATTCGATGAGCTGCGGAGTAAGACCGATAAAGACCTGGTCCAAATCATCCACAACGCACTTGACCTTGGTACTCGTGACGCGAGTCAAGCTCTCAGCTCTGCTGACACGTGGGAGATTGCTGAACGATGCCGCGGTCGAGCGCAAACAACATATGTCGAAGCGTCTCGCCTGCTTCCTCTGGTTGGTGAAATTACTGCCGACGAACGGAGAAGAGTGGAGTTACGACTGGATCACCTTAAGGGATTGCTTGATTCGCTATCGGTCATCGGCTCAACTCCCACTCCTACGGAAGATCAGATTGCGGCTCTTGCTCGTTCCGTGTGGGAAGCAAGAGGTCGCCCACAGGGTTTACCAGAACAAGATTGGTTCCTGGCGGAACGAGCATTGAAAGCCAAAAAAAGATCGCACGCAGCTTGTGTGTGAGTTAAGGCCCGCACCCCTCCCGACTTAACTGCGCACGCAGATTGAGTAACCAGGCAGGCAGTCGAGCGTATTACTCTCATGCCGCTATTAGATCAGCTTAGCCAGGATCTTCGCTTCGCCATCCGCCAGTTCGGGAAACAGCCGGCTTTCACGACTACGGCTGTCTTCATCCTCGCCTTAGGTTTATGCTCCAGCCTGGCAATCTTTGCGTTTGTCGACGCTGCTCTGTTAAAGCCGCTACCCTACGGCCACCCTACCCGGTTGGTCGGTGTTTATGAACGGATTCCACTATGCGAGCTGTGCAATCTGTCCTATCCCGACTATCGCGATTGGAAGGGCATGAACAAGACCCTGGCGTCCCTCGATGTGTACACGGGGGCCGGCTTCAGCATCGCTTCTCCGGCAGGTGCGGAGCGGGCTCCGGGCGCTCGCGTCTCCGACGGGTTCTTTCGAACGTTGGGCGTCGCAGCGTGGCTGGGCCGCGACTTCCGGGCCGGCGAGGATCAACCCTCCGCGGCGCGAGTCGTGATCCTGGGTCACGCTTCCTAGCAACAATCCCGACGGTATGGTTGCGCAAGCGCTTTTATAAGGAATCAGTTAATCGTCGGCCACGCCCATTCGTTCAAAAAGTTATCCTTGTCGCCAATTGCAAGGCGCGCGGCCCCCCCCGATCCGAAGACTTGCGACGCCCTGCTAGTGGGTTGGCCGAATGCCGCGCTCGTCAGGTCGCCGCTGTAGCCTGTGAGATTTGCTTTGTTGTACAGGTTGAATACCTCGCCGATGACAGACAAGCGCCAGTGCTCTCGACATACGAACGACCGGTTTAGGCGCAAGTCCAGCGATTGAACATTGTCCCCGAACGAGTAGCGGACAGGCAACGTCAAGTGAGGTATCGCGCGACCATGAGAGTCGATTGTCCCGCCATAGGTCTGGTTGAACTGATCGACCAGACGCGCAAGGTTCGCGCGTCCGAGCCCGCGGTTAAATTCCCCGAGTGTTGTGCCCGGCAACAAGTCATCCGTGGTTCCGTCCCCGTTGAAATCAATTCCGCCCACGTAGGCATTGAAGGGCGGCGCGCTGGAGTATGAGAAGTTCAGGCCAAGTTCGAGCTGCCCGGGGTAGACGGGTCACCCCAGCCAGATTCAAAAGGTGCGTGAAGCTCGTGGCCAACGGACCACGGTTTTGGAGCCAGTTGTCGAGATTGAAACCGTTGCCGTTGTCGTTTCCGGCATTGCTGGAATAAGCATACGACGCAAGAAACTGGAAGCCGTGCGAGAAGCGTTTGTCGGCACGCAACAGTAAGCCTTTGTAGGTTGCGCGGCCCGCAGCCTGCCACACATCGATAGGTCCCGCCGAACAGAGCGCGCCAGGATCACTCTGTTGAGCTCCGGTGCATTTGGGAACCACCGGCCCTTGGGCGCTATTGAAGTGATTCAGATCGAGAGGCCAACCGATATGGATGAAATGTCGATATGCAAAGTCGGCGCTCACTACGAAGTCACGCGCCACCTGCCGCTCTACACCAACATCGGCTTGTTGGGAGGAGCCCACGGGAGCGTTAACTGGATATAAAGGGTTCGAAGCCTGCTTGGTGATTTGGATGGCGCGCACGGACGGATCTCCCGTATATGCAAGCTTCTGCTGCTGGGCCGCTCGGATGGAGGGTAGAATCGCAAGCAGATCCGCGCCGGTAAATAACGTAGGCGCCCCTCTGAAGTCGAGTGGTGCACCGAGAGGAACGCCGGGGATGCCGGCCAACGGGTTAAGAACCGAGCTGCCGGCGATATTCTGCTGGCCCAGACCGGGTGGGCCGGGCAGCGCTCGCTCCGGATCGAGATTAGGCTGAATAAGAAAGTCGTAATAGATGCCGGCCCCGGCACGGATGACGGTCTTATCATCGCGCGCGGGAGACCAGGCCAGACCGATCGAGGGGGAGAAATTCCTCCATTGTTGGCGTGTTGGCCCAAGGCCGTTCGCGCCCAGAATGGGCGCCAGCAGCGCGGGTTTGCTGAGATCGTAGTTCTGATTGCGGTCGATGTTCCAGGCCAAGCCGTAATTTAACGTCACGCGCTGTCCCAGCCGCCAGGTGTCCTGGACAAACAACCTTAGCGTATAGGAGGTGCGGGTTGTGCCCCCACTTTCCTCCGGCAGGCGCGGATCTTCGATGCCTACCGTAAAGTTTTGCAGCGGAAGCGCAAGAATTTCATTTATCGTCTTGATCGCGGCCGGCAGGGGAATTTGCAAACTCGGGGGTGTCTGTGCTCGCCCGTTGTACACGCGGACCTGATCGGGTGAAAAGAGGGTGATGGTTACCGGTTCGTTGTTCCAAACCAGGTTCTCTCCACGATTGTGCTCCCAATCGATTCCTAGCCGGGTGCGGTGGCTTGCATGCTGCAAGGTGACAAAATCGGTGAGTTGGAAGCGGCGTCCGAGACCCAGCGTGGTCTGGGATTGGCCGAGAGTAAAACCAGCTTGCGGAATGTTGATCGTGGGTGCGTCGATTCCCAGGCATCCCGCACAATCCTGCTCCTGGGCTGGAAGCGTGCTTGAGCTAGTGAAAAAGTAAGAAAAGCGAAAATCGTTGACCAACGTGGGACGAACGACACTCGTGAGCCCCAGAAGGCTTTGGTCCGACCAATTCAAATTGCGAAACCAATTCGATGGATAGGTATTCGCTTGGGTGTTACTGGCCGCGAAACTCCGGTTCCCATCATGCGAGTAGCGAACAAATGCCGAGTTCGCCTGGGAGTGGCGCGCATCCAGTCGCAGGCTGAACTGATCGCCGACCGCCGGGCTGGAGGTGATGCCACTGAGGGAAGCGAAATCCCCGGCCAGCGTTGTGCCCCGACTCCGCGCTGCTCGTCGCGCTCCCAATTGGCGAAGAAGAAGATCCTGTTACGGCGAATTGGGCCACCGAGCGCGAAACCGAACTGCCGGCGCTGAAAGAACGGATCGGAATTGGCGGGATCGCGATTGAGCGCGGGATAGGCGGCCAGCGTATGGTCCCGGAAAAAGTAAAATGCAGCGTGCAGATCGTTACCGCCGGATCGTGTGACCACGTTCCCGCGCCCGAAAACTCAGGCCGGTGGAGAGATCGAAATTGACTGTAGAGATCTGGAATTCCTGAACGGTTTCCTGGGAAAGACCCAGCTTGGAGCCGGCATAACCCGGTGACATGATGCTGCCCCCGTCGATGGTGACGCGGGTTCCGCGGCCGTTGCTCCCGCCGGGCGCGCCCAGCACCGGCACAAACGTGCGGCCGTCCGCGCCCCGCGATGGAGCCTGGACGCCCGGCTCGAGTTTCGCGAGTTCAAGGAAGTTACGTCCATTCAACGGAAGGTCCTGAATCTCTTCTTGAGTAACCACGCCGCTAACGGTGTGAGAATCGTAGTGCATTTGCGGAGAAGCACCGTCTATGGTGATCGAGTCCTTCGTGTCGCCGATTCGCAGAGTGAAATCTGCCGTCGTGGCAGTGCCCGCTTCCACCACCGCCTTCCGGACCACGCGCTGGAAACCGGGAGCTTCGACGCTTATTTCATAGTCGCCGGATGGCAGAGCCGGGAAGCCAAACCCTCCTTGGTCGGAGGTAGCGATTTCACGCGCCAGCCCAGTCGTGGTGCTTACCGTCTTCACCCGTGCCGCGGAAACACTCGCGCCCGAGGGGTCACGAACCACGCCTGCGGTGGAACCGGCTGGAGATTGGGCGAACGCGAATCCGGCCAGAATGAAAAACAGGGCTGCCTTTTTCGCAGTCGTCGCTGGGCGGGACATTGCTTACGATAGCAGCTCAGCTCTGCGTTGCATGTGAAAGTATTACTGCACACCAATTGTGACTTGATTGCTCGGCCGGCCGAGGTACGTCAATCGCACAGAGACGGCGGCGCCCGGCATGGCCTTGTCCGGAAGAGCAAAGTTCACTTGATTGAAACCCGGGTACCCAGGGGCCTTGCCAAAAAAAAGGATCTTGGCCAACAGGCCACCGACAGCCAGTTGCGGTGGGGTCGCGCCATTGTCAAACAGGTTGGTTGTGTATAGGGCCAGCACGTCCCCAGCATAAGCAGGGTTGGCGGGCGACGCCAGCAATCCGCTTTCCGCGTGCCAGATCGCGCCTTGCCCTTCCCCATCGCCCGAGAGTGAGAACAGCACAGGCGCGGGGGTCGGCACACGCGGGTGATAGAGTTCCGCGCTGGAAAGGATGCCGCAATCCGTGCGGCTATTGGTGCAGCCGCCGGCGATTAGGACTGTGCCGTCGAGCAGCAAAGTGGCCGTATGCTGAGAGCGGGCCGTGGTCATGTCCGCTGTACGGGAGAACGTGCCGGTGGCGGGATCATAAAGTCGGCGCTGGCGCCGGCAATGGTGCCGAAAGCGGTCATTTGATTACCGGCGGCAATCAAAACGGTTCCGTCGAGCTGGGTAGCTGTGTGGTAGGACCGTGCCGTGGCCATGTCGCCCGTCGGAGCGAATGTTCCGTTGGAGGGGTCGTATAATTCTGCGCCGGTAGTGACGGCATTGGCCTCCTCCGCATAACCGCCTGCAAGCAGCACCTTGCCGTTCGTCAACGGGGCTATTGCGAACCCGTCCGGATACACACGCGTTGTGCCGCCTGTCAGGCTGAACGTGTCGCTTGCAGGATCATACAATTGTTCTGCGGCGCAACAGAGAGCGAGCAAGACTCTCCCATCGGGGAGCAAGCTGACTTGTGGATCTCCTGCAAACATCACTAGCTGATCCCCGGCCCGCGAGAATGTGCCGGTTGCGGAGTCATATAGTTCCGCACGGGCGGTGTCTCCAAGGCGGTCGTGGGCGATTAGGACCCTTCCGTCTGCCAGCAGAACAGCAGGGGAAGCCCCCGCCGTCAGCATGTCCCCAGTGGGCGTGAATGTTCCAGTGGATGGATCGTAGAGTTCAGCGCTGCGCAGGAAAATTTGAAAGTTGGTTGTGCCGTCAGCAAGCGAGCCCCCGGCAATCAAAACCTTGCCGTTCGGGAGCATCGTGGCCGAGTGTCCTCTGCGAGCCGTAGACATGTCACCAGTACGGGTGAACAACCCAGTGGAAGGGTCGTAAAGCTCGGCGCTTGAAAGAAATGACTGGGGCGCCACGGACGTACTGCCGCCTGCGATCAGGACCTTGCCTGTGGGAAGCAACGTGGCTGTGTGCCCAACGCGAGCATTCATCATGTTGCCCGTCGGAGTGAAACTCCCCGGTTGCGCGATCGCTACGAAGGACAAGAGATATAGGTGTGTAAAGCGCGCAATCATTTTCTCACCTCATGGCGCCACAATATTTCTCCTGGCTTGTTCAATTCCCTTCAACCCTCAGTAAGCGGATGTTGTTATTCCACGGATCGGCGACGTACAGGTTGCCAGAGGAATCGAAAGCCAGTCCCCACGCTCCAAGTTGCGCTTTGGTAGCCGGTCCTCCATCGCCGGAATAACCCAAGACGCCATTGCCTGCCACTGTGGTGATGACGCCCGTTGGGGAGAGCATGCGAATGCTGTTGCCATCGGCGATAAAAAGGTTTCCGGCATGGTCAAACTTCAGACCAAGAGGATTGTAGAGTTGTGCGCTCACGGCAGGGCCTCCGTCGCCGGAGAAGCCTTGCGTGCCGTTGCCAGCCACAGTCGTAATGATTCCCGCGGACGAGATCTTGCGGACCCGATAGTTGTTCGTATCCGCAATATAGAGATTGGCGGAAGCGTCCATTGCCAGCCCGGTTGGAAAGCTCAAGCCGGCGCTGGTGGCCGGACCTCCGTCACCCCCATAGACAAAGCTCCCGGTACCCGCGCTTGTGGTGACGATCCCCGAAGGAGAGATCATGCGCACACGGTTGTTCCCCGTGTCTACGAAATAGAGATTGCCGGCGGAATCAAGTACGATGTCTTTCGGCCAGCTCAATCTCGCGGCGATAGCGGGCCCACCATCGCCGGAAAATCCAATTGCCCCGAGCAATCCCGTGCCCGCGACTGTCGTGATCACCCCGGAAGGAGATACCTTGCGGATCCGGCCTTGGCCGGCGTCGGCGACGTACAAGTTACCCGAAACATCGAACACAAGCCCTGCGGGATAAAACAGCTGCGCGCTGGAGGCGGGCCGGCCGTCACCGGGATCGCCGCTAAACTGCGCGCCTCCCGCGAATGTGGTGATGACGCCGTCCGGAGAAACTTTGCGAACCCGATAGTCCAAAGTATCCGCGATGTACATTGCCCCGGCGCTATCAACAGCTAGGCCGACAGGAGTATCAAGGGGAGCCTGCGTCGCTGGTCCGCCATCGCCACCCAGTGGGCCGCCGACTCCGAGAGCACAGCACAAGTAACCATTTCCCGCTACTGTTGTAACGATCCCGCTCGTCGAGATCTTGCGAATACGAACTCGATCCGAAACATATAGACTGCCTGCGCTGTCAAACGCCAGGCCAGACAAACCGGAGAACTGAGCCTTGAGCGCGGGTCCGCCGTCACCCGAAAACCCAGGTCCCCCGCCGGCGACTGTGGCGATGATCCCTCCTGTCACGGCGCGAACGCGGTCGCCATCCGCGATGTAGAGGACTCCATCTGCATTCACCGCCAGTCCGCCGACGCTGTTAAGTTGCGCTTGAGTTGCCGGCCCTAAGTCGCCGGAGAAGCCCTCGGGTCCGCTTCCGGCTACGGTGGTGATCACGCCGTCGGCGCCAATCATTCGAACACGGACGGATGCCATGTAAATGCAATTAATATCGTCTTCCAGGATGAAGCTATCGGCGAGGTACAACTTACCCGATTTGTCTACAGCTAATCGGCTCACTTGGCCAATCTGCGCAACCGTCCCTGGTCCTCCGTCGCCCGAGTAGCCGTAACTCCCATTGCCTGCTACCGTGGTGATAATCCCGTCGGGTGAGACCTTGCGAATCCGGCTGATACCCTCCGCGATATAAAGATTGCCGGAGGCGTCCACAGCCAACGCTTGGGGCGCATTCAGGTTCGCGTTCACCGCGGGCCCGCCATCGCCCGCGTCGCCACCCCTACCGTTTCCCGCCACGGTGAGAATGGTCCCGTTCGGAGAGACTCTGCGAATACGGTCCCCATCCGCAATGTAGAGGTTGCCGGCGTTGTCCACGGCCACGGCAGAGGCGCCGTTCAACTGAGCCTGAGTCGCGGGACCTCCGTCCCCGGAATACCCCTCGTGGTCCGTACCGGCAAAGCGCGTGAGGATGCCGTTTGGGTCTAGTTTCAGAACAAAACTTTGAGGTTTTCCCACGGTGGGATTGAAACTGGTGAGATACGTGTTGCCGGTGGAATCGACGGCCAGGCCGTTCAGATATCCGAGAGCCGCAGCCGGCCCCGGAATCGGCGCAGTCCCTAACTCGGGAGCGCCGGCAACAGTAGAGATGATGAACTTTGGAACTTGAGCAGAAGCGCCGCCTGCCGACAGGAGCAAGCTCAAGTAAATTGCCGAAATACGAGTGTGAAGCATAGTCCTCCGTAGTTATCTACTGAAGTTGATCTACTGAACGGCGACCGTGGCGGGCGCGCCCGCGATCCATGCGGCGCTTAGCTGGATCGTCACCGTTCCCTTTCCCGTGTCCGAAGGTAAGCGGAAGTTCACCTGATAGCCAACTGCCGAATTAGGAAAACCAACTGCGCCGATGATCTCCGCGACTTTGCCATTCACCGTTACCTGAACGGGTGAATTAACCACTTCTGCTGGCGTCGACGGAAAGGGTTGCCCTGGATCGACGCCGGGACGAGTTGGACCAAGCCCCGTCGCAAATAAAGACAGAATCTCTCCGGTGGCCGCTGGTTTCGCGGTCGTGACCGGCGCAAAGTCGAGGGCGTGAGTCAGGGCCACTATCTGTGGCACAGACATAGGGATCAAAGTCAGCAGCCTCCGCGTTTTTCCTCCCCCATTGATTCGCCGGTTCGCGGGGTCCTCCGTCATCGATGCTGCGCGGGCGGCGACCCCTGCTGGACTGGTTGCCGAGCCCGACGTGCCACGGACTCCGACAAAGGCGCCGGTGCCGCCAACAATTGCAAAATTGACACCCTTCTGGGCAGCGGGTGATCCGGGCGGGGCCGATCCGCCGGACAGTCCCAGACTCACAATGGTTCCGATGGGGTTACCATCTTTATCCAAGATCTCCATCACCTCCTCCCGCATCGCCGCGCGCTGCACGTCGGCGATTGCCAATCCGGGAGTGGCGTTTGGTGCGGTTTGAATACTTCGCGCGCGGGCCGCGTACAGACCCTTTGCCGGCTGGCCATTGATGGCTACAATGTCGGCCAGAACAGTAGCGACCGAGAAGTTTCTAAAGTTGGTTGAGGTTGTCGCGTTCGGACTCGTCGCAAACTTCGTAACGTCGGAGGTGTCGTCCTGGTACTCGACTTGGTTCTCGAGATCGACTTCGAGGATGGTCGGCGGCACGGCCTGACCCCGGGCCAAGTTGGCGGACACAAATGCCAGCAATATTAGCGGTTCTACTTTTCGAATCATCAGTGTTTCTCTTTCTTGAGACTATTTGTCTTGTCTTACGCGCGCGCCACTATCCTTTTCCAGCGCTGCGAATCGTTCGTAGCTGTGACCGTCGGGGCGGTGCTCCGTGACGTGAAGAATCAGCTCCGCCGGCGTGGCCAAAAGGCGAACAAAGCGGACTTTGGGCCCCTCCGCGCAAGTGCGAAGGATTTCGATCGCCCCGTTGTCCGCGCGACGAGATGATTGGGTCCCGAACACTGGTTGTCCTGGAAGTCTCTGGCCCTCCCATCCAGGTAAAGAATTGTGCTGTGAGTCGTCGCTTTGCCTTCCCCGTCGATTCGATCCAGAGTAAAGACCTCTCCCCGGGCGTGGGCGTTGAGATGCCCGACTAGATGTCCGTTATAAAGACCTGTCGAACCATTGGAGCCGGCGTTCCGGACGGCAAGTCCGCTGAACGCCCAGCCGAGCGCCAGGCAGGCCGCCGATCCTATCGATATGGAGCATGCATCGAACCGCATGGGATTACGATGCTCGCAGAGGCCCAAATAAGCAACGCTTAGGAGGTGTGAGAGGAGTGTCAAACCCCAGTACTTCTATGAAACTAAGCGGTATTCTAAGGAATGGCTCCAGCCGAACCGAACGCGGCAGCGGTGCGCGAGCAACTTGCGCGCATCCTTGACAGCCCGGGTTTCGCGCGGAATGAACGCCTGTCGAGGTTTCTACGGTTTGTTGTGGAGCGGCACCTTGACGGTGGCGACCAGGACCTGAAGGAAGCCGTTCTCGCCGTCGAAGTCTTCGGACGCAGGCCGGACTACAATCCCAAACAGGATGCGATCGTTCGCGCTGAGGCGGGTCGGCTGCGCGCTCGGCTCGACGAGTACTATAGGGGCGACGGACTTAAAGATCCGATAGTGATCGGGTTGCCCAAAGGTGGGTACCTTCCGGTATTCCATCTGGCTGAACCGTTATTGGAACCACCCCCGCAAAACGGCGGGAAACACCCTCTAAACATCGGTCTAGTTGCCTCTGCCCTCGCTGTTGTCCTTGCGGCCCTGGGCTGGTATTGGATGCAAGCCAAAAATGCACCCGTATCCATCGCCGTCCTTCCGCTCGAAAACCTGAATCATGATTCCGCCAGCGACTACTTGGCTGATGGGCTTACGGACGAGCTGATTCGCAACTTGTCGATGATCGAGGGGCTAACGCCACGGTCCCGTACCTCTTCCTTTGCCTTCAAAGGAAAGTCGCGTAGCCTCCGCGACGCCGGCACGGAACTAGGAGCCGATTACATTGTCGAAGGATCCGTGGTTCGGTCCGGTCAGATGCTACGGATTGACGCGCAGTTGGTCCGGACAAAAGACGACTTTCCACTGTGGTCGGGTAGGTTCGACCGCGAAATAACCGACGCCTTGGCGATCCAGGATGAGATTTCCCGAAGCATCGTAAACAATCTTTGTCTGAAGCTGGGGCGAGGCCGTCGCCGCTACGAAACCAGCGCCGAAGCCTACGATCTCTACCTTCGTGCGCGCAGTCTGGATCAGCGCAAAAGCATTCCCGTATTCGAGGAAGCAATCGGCAAGGACCCGGCCTTTGCGCCGGCCTACGGAGGTCTCGCTTCCGCTTATGCCTTCGAGTCGGGCATTTTCCGTGTGGATCAAGACGACGAATTGGGAAAAATGCGAGCGGCGGCCCAAAAGGCGATCCTGTTGGACCCTCTCTTGGCTGAAGCACACGGTGCGTTAGGGGCCGCTTACGCACGCGACGGGCAGTGGAAACAATCGGAAGAGAGCTTCCGGCGCGCCATTGAACTTGATCCCAGCCGTTCGGAATCCTACGACGATTTCGCAATGTATCTTCTCGTCCCCTTGGGCAGAATTGAGGAAGCGGTCCAACAAGTGGAGGCTGCGGAGAAGGCCGACCCGCTATCGCCCAGAATCCACTCGTTAACCGCATATGTACTCCTCTCGGCTGGTCGACCCGATGAAGCCGTCGGATATTGCGCGAAGGCGCCGGACTCTACCGAGTGCCTGGGGCGAGTAAGGTTGGGCCAGGGAAGAATTGACGAGGCTGTTCGGATCCTCGCCGCAGTTTCCAATCCGCGCTATTTCGGTAATGCCCTGGGACGCGCCGGACGCCGGGAGGAAGCTGAAAAGCTTGCCGCGACGGTTGCTACGAATCCATTTCAACAAACCCTGATCTTTGCCGGTCTGGGCGACAAAGACCGTGCTTTTGAAGCTTTGAACCGCATGACTGTACAAGGGGCCGTTCGTATTGGGAGGGCGCTCGCACTTCCTGAGCTCGCCTTGCTTCGTGGCGATCCACGTTTGAATGCTCTCCGTAAGAAGGTCGGCTTGCCCTTTCCGAAAATTTAGCGGAATCCTCACGTGACCAATTATATTCGGAGCTTCCGCAGTTGCTATCTGCGAGGGCAGCGAAATTGCCGACTGTCGCCTGAGCCCCAGGGGAGTCAGGGCACCAAAGGAACAAAGCGACCCACTGCCAATTAGCCCAGGATGAAACGCACTAACGTCGATTCCGCATCACACGCATCTCGAGGCCGCTATCCCTGTTCTCCTCAATCACATCCCTCAAAATTTCACCAAATTTCTTGCTTAACGGGTGTACCTTACTCCTGCCATGAGAACTCCCCGACAAATCACAGCCTCCCGCACGACCGGGGCGAAATCCAATGGTCCGTCACGACGCAAGGAAAACCCAGTTCCTCCCGCAACAGCCCCCTTCACGGTATGTTCGCCGACACCATCGTTCTGGAAGCGGAGGACCTATCCCAATTCCACGAACTTCTCAATGAACTCCTGGACAAGCACAAGCCATCCACCCCCACACACACTATGCCGGTGTAAACCATCGTCGCAGCCAGCTGGCGGCAGAAACGAATCTGCCTCAGCCCGGCAGCCGAAAAAAATTATTTTGCAAAACGAAAGGGGATGACCGGGGCAGCCGGCCAACCCCGGGAATGAAAATAAGGGGCAGCGGGAGATGGAGTAAGCTGCGAGAACGCAGGAGAAGGCGGCTGAACTGGGTAATGGTGCGCAGTTGGGCCCGAGAACGAAACTGGCCAGGTTGAGGTAATGAAACCCCGAATGGAGCAGTCGAGCCGAGGAAGAACTTATGTGAATAGACGTCAACTGTTCTGCTGCGCAGAAAGGAGCATCAGGCGATGATTTGTGCAGCCGTGGAACGTTGCGCGGGAATCGATGTAGGCAAGAAGTGGTTGTCGGTATGTGTGGTGACCGGACCATTGAATGGGCAACCCCGAGTGGAACGGCAGAGATTTGGCGTTAATGTTGCGGATTTAAAGAAACTGCGCGAGTGGTTGAGCCAGGCAGCGGTGACGCACGTGGTGATGGAGAGCACGGGATCGTATTGGAAACCGATCTGCAACGTGCTGGAAGACAGCGTCAAAGTGTAGCTGGCCAACCCCCACGAGGTAAAAGCCCGAAAGGGCCACAAGACCGACGACAAAGATGGCTGGTGGCTGGCACACTTGCTGCGGCACGCCATGATTCATCCAAGTTTCATCCCGCCGCGGCCGATTCGAGAGTTGCGGGATCTAACCCGCCGCCGCACCAAACTGCATGGGGCGGGCACAGCGGAAAAGAATCGGGTGCAGAAGATCCTGGGGACGCCAACGTAAAACTGGGTAACGTGCTTTCCGATGTGTTCGGAACCTCCGGGCAGTTGATGCTGGACGCGCTGTTAACGGGCAAGGCCAAGCCGGAGGAGATCGCCCAGTTGGCGCGGGGCCTGGCCCGCAAAAAGATCCCCGGTATCGTCGCGGCCCTGGAGGGTCATCAGATGAGTGAGCACCATCGCAAGATGATTCGCTACAGCTTATCCCACATGCAGTTTATCGAGCAACAGATCGAGGAAATCGACCAGGAAATCGCCGCCCAGATTCAGCAGGCGGGTCTGGAGCAGCAATGGCACACGCTCCAAAGCGTGCCGGGAGTGCAGCAACGCAGTGCCGCCAACATTCTGGCTGAAACTGGAGCCGACATGACCCAGTTCCCTTCGCAGCGAAACCTCAGTTCGTGGGCGGGGGTGTGCCCCGGCAACAATCGCAGCGCGGGGAAGAATCGCAGCAGCCGCACCACCGGCGGCAACCCGTGGCTGCGTGGCGCCCTGACCGAATGCGCCTGGGCGGCCGCAGCCAAGAAGAACTGTTTTATCCGCGAGAAGTTCTGGCGCCTCACCACCAAATCGGGCGGCAAGAAGAACTCGGCATTGATCGCCGTGGCTCACACGATGTTGCAACTGATCTATGAGGTTCTCAAAACCGGGCATCCCTACCACGACCGTCAGGCGCCTGCACTTTCTCCGCAGCACCAGGAGCGCCTCATCCGCCATCACGTGCGCCGGCTGGGAAAGCTGGGCGTTCGAGTTCACTCCCTCAGGCCGCCTTCCCCACCCTCTATCCCTTCCTCTCCGCCAAAGAAGAGAGGTCGTCCCAGAAAAACCGTCCCCGGCGAAACGAACCCAACAAATGATTAAAAACAAACATCTCAGAAATTCATTTTCGGAAGAACCCAAGAAGTGATTGGAAGCAGGTCTTTGGTCATATCTGTGGAATTAGCCCGACAGGGTTTCGCCAGGATCTTCTGGGCTACGGCGTGACTTGCACTCTCCCCAACGCTGTCTTCATGGGAATGAGGCGCGCGTTTGCAGCGGACCCGGAAATGTGAAATCGCGAGACGACGCTGCCGCGGCGCATTTCGGGGCTCAGGTCCGCCGGACCCCTGGAGCCGCTCGACAGCCTTGCCGACTTTTGCGCGTCATCCGCTGCCAGGCACTGGAAGAGATCGGTCCGGCAGGCGTAATTCACTTACTCGCAGTCGCAGGTGACCTGTGTGCCGCGGTGAGGCCCCCAGGCCACCAGTTCCAATCTCCTGCAATGCGAAGAAGTGCGGGACCAATAACTATGCGAACCAGGGTCGCGTCAATAAACACGGCCGCGGCAAGCATAAATCCGATCATCTTAACCACCAGAAAGCTTCCGAAGGTAAATGCCCCGAATACTACAATCATGATCGCCGCAGCGCTTGTAATCAGCCCAGCGGTTCTGGCCATCCCCTCGGGAATTGCTTCTTCTTCCGTTAAACCGCTCCTCCGCGCTTCGAGGACTCGAGCAACTAAGAACACCTCGTAATCCATGCTCAGTCCAAACACGATTGCAAAGGAAACGATGGGCACCAGGGGGAACACGCTGCCCGTTCCTTCAGGAACTCCCAGGAGTTTGCTTAGGTGTCCGTCCTGAAAAACTAAAACCAATGCTCCTAGCGAGGCCGCGACCGACAGCAAGTTCAAAGCGATGGCCTTCACGGCGGCGAAAACCGATCGGAATCCGGCAAGAAGCGCCACAAGAGTTCCCCCCACCACCAAGGCCACTACCGAAGCAAACCGGTCGTCGATAATAGTCTGATAATCGGCGTTTAGTGCGGGGATGCCTCCGATGATCAGGGTGGCGCCAGGAACTCCCGTGAGAGCTGGCGCGCCGGTTTTCCGCAGCTCCCGCACCCACTTGGCCTGATCGTTCAAAGAAACGGGAGCCGCGGGCAACACCTCGAGCAAGGCCGCTCGCCCATCGCCACTCAGGAACGTGCGGCGCGTCTCACGCGTGAGGTTGCCGAGGGCAGACCGGTTGCTCTCCGCCATCGTCGTGATGGAGATCACGCGATCGGCACGAGGGTCACTCGCAAGCCGCTTGGTGAGATGGTCGAGCGTATTCCACCCGGAGTCCGTCTGCGCGATGGAATCTTTTGGAAGTTCGACAATCACTCGCAACGATTGAACGATACCGGCACGATCCATTTGTTGCAGCGTGTGAAGCGCGTGAACCGATTCCGCCGCCGGAGGAAGCCAATCCCCTCTGGGGACACTGGTGTCTAACCGCGCTGCCTGCAAGGCGAGCAGAAGTAAAGGCGAGCCTGCCAGAAGCAGAGCCAGCCAGGGATGGGCGACAATCACTTTCCCCCACCGCCTCCAGCGTTGTCCCGTGCTTGCAGCCCGCTGCGGATCCAACTTCGCGGTAAACGGCAATCGGCCGGCGTTGATCCGCGGCCCGAGAAGGGCAAGCAGCGCCGGAACAATCGTATTGGCAAGCAACACACTCATCCCCGCCACCACGCAACCCGCCACACCGATGGACCGGACTTCGCTGATGGGAACCGTCAGAAGCGCGAGAAATCCGATGGCCACCGTAGACGCTGAAATCAGGAGCGTCCGGCCTGCCTGACGCGCCGCGATGACCGAGGCTCTGAATCCGTCGTGCCCGGCGGAAATCGCCTCCCGGAAGCGGCTGATCATGAGGAGCGCGTAGTCGATCCCCAAGCCCAGCCCAAGCATGGTGGACAAATTCTGAACCAGAATGGACAGGTGAAAATGCAGGGCCAGGAATCCTGCAATGGCCATCGTGGTCGCAATGGCGAGCTGTCCAACGGCTAATGGAATCAGGGCCGCCACCACGCTTCCAAACGCCAGCAGCAGAAGCGCGAGAGTCGCAGGAATCACCAGACTCTCTCCATGTTCGACGTCATCGGCACTGCTTTTCCGAATGTCGAAATTGAGAGGTACCTCGCCTGTCAGTTCAAGCTTCACCTTTGGATAACGGCCCTGCAGTTGATTTTTAAGGGAGTCTGCTCGCGCGTGAAGCTTGGGGACCAGCGATTCTACCGTCCCTCCATCAGTCGGCGCGAGCCCCACCATTACAAAGGTTGCCCCACCCTTGCCCAGGAAAATCTTGTCCTGCAAATCGGCATAGGAAACAACTGCGGACACGCCGGGTTCCTCTTTCAGCCCCGCCACAATCGTCGCGACCGCCCGTTCCCCTTCATCTGAATCGGCAGGCGGAAGCCCCTCAATCACCAGCACCACGCGGTCAACAAAGGGCGACCGGAAGCGAGTAGCCAACTCCTGGGTGACAAGTTCCGCCTGGCTGCCTTCGACGCGAGTTGCAGTCTCCAGATGCCGCTCGGCGTGGAAAGAAAATGGAAGAAGCACGAGGACAGCGACAAGGACAACTCCAGCCAGCCCGAAATGGCGTACAAGCACGAGATTCATGATGCCATACCGCCGCGGGCCCGGTCTTGTGAATCTGAGAAAATTGGTTTGAAGCTCAGGAGGATCATTTGCGCAGACTCGCCTTGCTCGGACTAATTGCCGTTATTCAACTGCACGCCGCGGACCCACGCATCGGCTCTTGGACGCTCGTCTCTGCTCAGTCCTCGTTGACTCCCCCCAATAAACTCTCCATCATCTCGACGAAGGATGATGTGCATGTGGTGATTTCAGGCGAGACCAGCATCGATTTCAGTACGAAGTTTGACGGACATGAGACAACAGTGCGGGGCAATCCGGGATTTGATCAAGTCGAGCTGCGCAGGATCGACAAGACTCAAGCCGAGCTCAAAGAAAAGAAGAATGGAGCCGTCGTGTCGACCGTTCGCGACAAACTTTCCCCTGACGGAAAGGAGCTGACCATCACGACTTCAGCGAAAGGCCACGTCAACCAGATCACGGTTTGGACCCGCAGCGGAGGCGCGAAGGTGGCCGATAACCCGTTTGCAGGCGAATGGACGCAGGACCTCAGCAAGACTCGCTTGCAGCAGGGACTAGTCCTCAAGATCGAGCCGGATGGAGCAGACGGGGTCCGTTTCTCAGGCGACTTCAGTTACACCGCGCGGTTTGACGGCAAGGACTATAATCTAAAAAATTCCCGCAACGATACGGTCCGGCTCGAACTTGTGGATGCTCACACAGTGGATGCGAGTTACAAACGAGACGATCAGGTGACGCAAAAGGATCGCTGGGTGGTTTCCGCCGATGGACAGCAGATGACACTCTCCACAACCGGCACGTTCGAGACCGGTCAGCAACTAAAGGAGAGCGTGGTCTTCAAAAAGCAGTAACGGTAGCTCAGAAGGCTGCCACCGCACTAACCTCGCGAGTCGCAACCGAGATGATTCCTTTACGCTGCATGAATTTCAGAATCCCGCTCACCGTATCTTCCAGAGACGGGTCCGGCTTGCCCCATACGGACGCATCCCGAGCCGCCTGATAGCAGGAGCTGTCATAGCGCTTGAACTCCATCGCGGAGATGTTATCCACCGAGCCCACAAGGAAGTCCAGCAGCGGAAACAGCAGGTCTTCCTTGCGGCATCTCCGGATCAGTTCAGGAACGAAATCGCGAATACTGAAGATCTCGAACTGTCGCCCCGTCGCCTTCGTAATCAGCCCGGTAATATCCAGCATGTTCGCGTAATCGTCCCGAACCACGTGATAGGTCTTATTAGCCGTGCCAGGACTGGTGGCAATCGCGACGATGTTGTTGGCCATGACGTCGGCGGGAACGAAACTAACTTGGTTCAAAGCGTCGACGCCGATGCCGTGGTTCACCATGAAAGCGACCAGACGAACGGCGATATCAAAGTTATTGCCTCCGCCGGTAACGCTTGGACTCACCAGCGCCGGTCGGAATATTCGCGTCGTTAGTCCCCGCCGTCCGGCGTCTTCAACCACGCGTTCCGCTACCCATTTGGACTGGCTGTATCCAAAATCCAGAAGCTCCATATCCCTGTTCGCGTCGGTTTCATAGAGGACCTTCTTGACCGCCCAACCAAAAATGAATGTCGTGGAAATGTAGTCGACGCTCTTAGGCCGTCCTTCGAAAGCCAGCCTTAAGACCTCATTGGTCCCCAGCACATTCGCGTCGCGCATGCGGTCGTAATTGAACAAGTAGTTCACGGTCGCGCCGTTATGGAACACCGTGTCCATCTCATTGGCCAGAAAATCCCAGTCCTTCTGCGTCAGGCCCAGATTTGGTTGACCGAGATCGCCGCACACGGGAACCACGCGGGCCTCGAACATCTGCATCAACCCAGGCGAGCAAGACCCCATCGACTCCATCGCCGCCTTCAGCCTTTGCCTGCCCTGTTGCTCGTCGGAAGACCGGACCAGAACGTAGATCTTCGCATGCGTCTGTTCCAGCAGACTCTTCACCAGGAACGGTCCGATGAAGCCCGTGCCGCCTGTGAGCAGAACCTTGTTAAGGACCGGTATCTCGGGCAACAACGCCGGCGCCGGAGGCTCGAAGATGAGCTTGCTGTCGCTAGTCATCATCCGCGCTTCAGCCGCGCGCTGCTCTTCGCGGAAAACGGCCAGGGAATGCCGCAGCATATCCAGTGCGTCTTCGGGAGCACTCTCCAATTGTTCGGCCAGCCTAAACAGTTCAGCCACGCTGACGCGCTGAACAACGCCGATGTCTACCTGTCTCGCCAACATGTCGGCGCCTTTATCTTTTAGAAGCTCCTTGATCTCGTGCATGAACACCACAAGATCCAGGGAGTCGAGCCCAGCCTCGATAAGGTTGTACGATTCCGTTCCCGTCAGGTTGTAGCGCGCTTTCAATACGTCCAAAGAAGATTTGTTTTCCGTACCGGACGCGCAAGGCGCAGCGTCCTTTTCCCGCGAAAACTCCGAGAGAACCCTAAATTGACCTTCCATCCACATACGCTTCGTCTTATGGCGCATGATCTTGCCGGAACTGGTTCGTGGTATCGCCCGGGGCGCAATGAAGGAGATCAACGCCACCTCCACGTTGAGGTAATTCCGAACCGCGGCGGCAATTTTCAGCGCGTCCGGAAGCGCTTTGGGATTTTTTACCTCGGCGACGATCGCCAAGGCAGGCTCGCTATCCTCGTGAATCTGGAATGCAGCGACGCAATTGGTCCGGATCAAGGCAGAGGCTTTCTCCACCACTTCCTCGATATCCTGCGGATAATAATTCTGCCCGCGGAGGATAATCATGTCCTTGATTCGGCCACAGACGAAGAGTTCACCCTCGTGGAAGAAACCCATGTCGCCCGTCCTCAGGCAGCCATCGTCATAGGGGCTGTCGTCCACCAGCCGTGCATGAAACTGCTTCAGCGTCAGTTCGGGATTATTCCAGTAACCAAGACACTTACTGCCTCCTGAGATCCAAATCTCACCGACACGTCCCGTCTCCAGTGCGGCGTGTCTCTCCGAATCCACGATCTTCACGGTGAGGCCCGGCAGTGGAGTTCCGCAACTGACAATCTGAGTGGCCGCGCCGATTTGGGAAACCTCCGTTGTCATCCGAGCCTTCCCCAGCGCGATGCCATTCTTGTTGACCGAGATGATATTGCGGCCGCTGAGCGAAACCGCCAGAGTATTCTCGGCCAGCCCGTAGGCGACGGAAAAGCTTTCCGCCTTTAGCCCATACGGCTGAAACGCCTCCAGAAACCGCGTGTAGGTGTTCGGCTTCACGGGCTCTGCGGCAACCATCAGGAGCCGGAGCGAACTGAGATCGCAATCTTCCAGGCTTTCCTTAGAGAGCCGCCCCGCGCGGAGGCAATAGTCGTATGCGAAGTTGGGCGCCGCCGAAGCCGTGGCCCGATAAGTTTTTATCGCGTCAAACCATAACGCCGGACGCTGAATGAAGTCGGTGGGGGCGAAGCCATACGTCGTGCCGCCTGAGAGCGCCGGATAGAGGTAGCACCCAATCAGCCCCATGTCATGATATTGCGGAAGCCATGACACCACTACCGGCTCAGGATGGTCGATCACCAGCGGACAGTTATGCAGGATATTTTCATGCGTGACCATCACTCCCTTGGGATCTCTGGTCGACCCCGAGGTGTATTGGAGAAACAGAATCTTCGAACCATCGGTGAACGTTTCGTCCGAAATTTTATCGATGAAGTCTTCCGTTACGATCCACGGAAGACCAGAAATGTAGTCGACATCCACTCCGGACGCTGCGACTCCAGGCCTGGCCAGATTCGTCTGCAGGGATCCGTGATAGTCTTTGCTCGTCAAAATACCGGCTGCCTGGCAGTCCTTGGCGATGTGTACCATTTTGTACACTGCGCCCTGGAAGCCATGAGAACTGGGCGGATAAACCGGTACCGGGATCAATCCCGCGCGCACGCAACCGAAAAACGCGCAAATCATTTCGAGCCCCGGCGGATACGCTAACAGAAGCCTTTCCTGCGCCGCGAAACGATGTTCTTTCCTGAGATGGCTGGCGATCACCTTCGTCCGGTGGAGAAACGAGTCGTAGGTATAGCCGTCGATCGGATTGCCGTTCAGGTCAATGTAAGAAAATAGAAGCTTATGTGGGTGCTCATCCCTCAGTCTATCCAGCGTGTCTAAGATCGACTCTATCAAGCGCTGCCCTCCACGGTTGGTTAAGAAACTCTGCATACGAAGAAAAGAAAAGCCTTACTGCCCCCCCGACTGCACAGAAGAGGCACACCTGATTGAGTCTAAGAGGAGCGATCATGTAGGCCGATTTTGAGAACAGGGGAATAAACCATTCTAAGCCAATACGTGCTCCCTTTCGTCAGGCAATCGAAGGCGGGCCGTGATCCAAATGTTATGAACAGGCCATCGCAGCGCCACCAGCCCTGCGGTCCCGGGTCTGAATTTCCTTGATTTTCCAAAAGTTTCCGAGCTACGATGAACCTTTGAAACCGCTTGCCGCAATGTCTGAACGACCCCAACCCGAGCCAACCACTTTACACTATTTCGGAGGGCCCCGGTGACGTCGGAGCCAGAAGCGGTGATCAGTCTGAAACCGGACATCGAAGATCTTGTACCTGCCGAGAGTTCGACGCGACACTCCCTTGGCGATCCTGCAAGCGTCTCTTCATTCCCGAAAGTCTTACGCCGCCGCCTCGATAATTTCTTTTCCGATGAGAGCATTTCTCCCAAAGCCGGCGGGGCAATGTGGGTCAAGATTGGCTTGGGCTTGGCGGTGCTGGCGGGCAGTTGGATCGTGCTGTATGCGTTCAATCCGGATTCTTGGAAGTTTGTAGCCATATACCTTTTGAGCGGGCTGGCCCAAACTTTCTTGATGCTGAACATCGCGCACGACAGCAACCACAATGCGATCTCATCGGTTCGGTCTGTAAACAAAGCTCTGAACTATGTTTTCGATGTTTGTGGAATCAGCTCCTACATGTGGCGCATCCTCCATCATCGGGGCCACCACTCGTGCATCAATCTCCACGGTGAAGACGACGCGCTTACCGGACGCGGCATCTTTCGCTTTACGCCTCACGAACCTCGCGCGCGTCTACACCGTTTCCAGCATATCTATGCGCTGTTCTTTTACGCGATGTTTTCTCTGGACTATGTTTTCGTCCGGGACTTCGAGTGCTTTTTCTTCCCGTCGCACGGCTATTTGAAAGCCAGGCATCCGATGCGCGAATACGTCATTCTCTTTGCCGGCAAAGCACTCTACTTCACCTACATGCTTATCTTGCCAGTGGTGTTGCTGGGGAAATCGCCTCTGCTGGTGGGGTTGGCTTTCGTGCTGTCCCATTTGATCATTGGTTTGACGGTGTCGCTGGTTTTCCAGACCACTCACACCGTCGACACTACTTACTTCCCCTCGGACCGGAGCGAGTTTGACAACGGCGTCTATCACATTTTCGCGACCACAGCCGACTATGCCACCAGTAACCCGCTCGTAGGCTGGCTTGTGGGCGGACTCAATCACCACATAGCCCATCATCTGTGCCCGTTTGTGTGCCACACTCACTACGCTCCGTTGACCCGGATCGTGAAGGCGACGGCCGAAGAGTTCGGCGTTCCCTATCGGCAAAATCTCACCATGTGGCAGGCGATCGTGCATCATCTGATACTTTTAAAGCAACTAGGGAACGAAAATTAGTTTGCCGTCAACCGTGCCAGTAGTTTCGCGATCTCGCTCCTTCGCGGATTCGCGCGCGATGGCCCTCAATCCCGTTCAGGTTCTCTCCAAGTACACCACTCAGCTTGGCAGCACGTTCCGGTTCTACTTTGGCGGCGTCAGAGAAGCCATCGTGACCATCGACCCCGCTATCATTCAGCACGTCCTGAAGACTAACGCGGAAAATTACCACAAATCCGAAATTCAAGTGAAGCGGATGGGCCACTTCCTCGGCAAAGGTCTACTCACCACCCATGGCGAGGCTTGGCGCACGCAGCGGCGCCTCATCCAAAAAGGTTTCGAACGAAAACAGCTGGATGTTTTGTCCTCCATCATGCAGGATTCGCTCGCCGAGTCGCTTCGAGGCTTCGACAAGCAGGCCCGAAACGGCCCCGTCGATATCTATCCCCATCTGATGAAAATTACGTTCGAGATGGTCGGCAAGTCTTTGTTCGGTGCCCGCCTCAAAGAGGAAGATATCGGCCTTATCAGCAGAACGATCTCGACAGTCCAGGAATTCATGGTTCGTCAAACCATTCAGCCCTACCTGAATCCCTGGTTTAAGGTCTCTGGCGAATTGCGCAGGCATGAGGAAATGCGAGAGCGCGCCGACGCCATTCTGCGCGACTACGTTACTAGACGCCGCCAGGAAGCGCCCGGTCGCGATTTACTCCAGATCCTGATGGACGCCCGCTACCACGACGACGAAGGCATGAGCGATGACCTGGTCCTGAGTGAGAGCATGCAACTCCTGGTCGCCGGGCATGAAACATCGTCGAACGCGTTGTCGTGGCTTCTCTACCTGTTAAGTTCGCGTCCGGATTGTGTGGAACGGGTACGGCATGAGTTCGATTCCGTGCTGGGCGACGCGTCTATGACTTACTCCGACGTTCCGAAATTCGAGTTCGCCACGCAAGTCATCCAGGAAGCGCTGCGCCTTTACCCACCTTTTTGGATGGTCGATCGCATGGCTCTCTCGGATGATCGCGTTGGCGATTTCGCCATACCCAAAGGTTCGACGGTTGTTGTCTTCATTTACGGCGCGCACCACTCGCCTCAGTATTGGGAAAACCCGGAGAGTTTTGACCCTGAGCGCTTTGCCAAAGCAAATGAGAAGCTTCGCAGGCCCTTCTCCTATCTGCCGTTCGGGGCGGGGCCGAGGGGCTGCATAGGCGGCAACTACGCCATGCTGCAAATCCTCATGATCCTGACCGTTCTGCTAAGAAAATATGATCTCCAGCTAGCTCCTGGCCAAACGATCGAAGCACGCCCGATGGTGATCCTGCGGCCGAAACACGGAATCCGCATGACCTTCACCGAAGCGACAGCAGCGCACCGTACGACTGTTGATTGAGTTGGCGTCCCCAGGGGGATTCGAACCCCCGTTACCGCCGTGAAAGGGCGAGTGAACAATGGCAATGGTTGCTTTCTCTTGTACTTGCATTTGTTGCAAGAGTTGGAAAACTCTTTAGGTCGTTACCACAGCGCTACCGGCTAGTCTCAATTCCAAAGAAGCTGGTCGGCGTGACAGGCTGGCTGCTACTTGTAGCCTTTGGTGTTCTATTGGCGGTCTACCTCGTTTTGAGTGTCGCAGAAACCAAATTCATTCAAGGGTTTTCCGCTGGTGTGCCAAACGTGGG
>CAVYBC010000023.1:0-160182 GCA_963766615.1 Terriglobia bacterium | reverse complement strand
ACGCGAAGCTGCGTTAAGCCTGTTGGCCCGGAACAACACGCCAACCTATACTGTGTGGCAAAAGTCCCTCCAGAACCCCAATTCGCGAGTTTGGCTGGCAATACTCAAGGTTCTTGGCTCCGCGGAGAAATGGACACGGTTTCATATCTACTGCGATGCAGCGAGTAATAGCAACGCTCGAATCTCAGCTTACGCAGTGGACCGGCTCCAGCGGTGGATCCTTTCGTACAATCGCAGTTTCTCGCAACCTTCACTCGGTGAGGCGACTGTTCTTCGAGAGTCGTTTCAGCAAGTACGAGAGAAATTGCCCTCGCACCTTGTCCGTGAGTTGGATTTCACCCTCGAAGCTGCTCTAGGTGAGCACTGACCAATGCTACCCGTCGAACAGGGTAAGTCTAAGTCAAGTACATAGTCACCCTTTCAAAAGGCGAAAGCCAGGCGAAGCCCTTCCTTCTTAATAAAATAGCTTGAAATTTTCAACCAGGAAGGATTACACTGTCTCAGCAGGTGGCTTTTTCTGTCACCTTGTGTTCCTTTGTGGATGATTTTTTACAAGGCGGGGCCCAGGCGGCTGTCGTTGAGGAGCCCCAGGGTGTTCCGCAGGCGAGCGTCGACGATAAGGGCAGACTTAAGTTGCCTGTCGAGTTCATCGCGTACCTGGAAGCGTTTGGCGGAAAGAAGTTGTTCATAACCACGCTGGATAAACGTCTGGGTCGAATATACCCGATGTCGGTATGGCAGAGCAACTTAAACGTTTTGAGGTTAGCCAAGGATAAGCAGCTTGCCCAACGCAAGCAGTTTGAGGCCAAGGTGAATGGCGACGCGGTGGAGATCGATGACAACGGCCGCGTGCTGTTGCCTGCCGCGACGCGGAAGCTGTTGGGGATCACCGGGAAGGACCAGGTTTGGCTGGACGCCTTCAATGGGCGCGTCAACCTGGTGACCAAGTCGGTTTACGACGAGCGCATGCGCGAGTCGGACGAAAACAGAGCGACCGACGAAGCCGCTCTGGACGAGATGGAAGGTTTCAGGTAGCGAAAAGTTTTATGTATGCACACGCCAGTGATGCTCGAGGAATGCTTGGAGTACCTGAGCATTCAGCCGAACAGCGTGGTGCTGGATACAACGTGCGGATTGGGTGGTCACACGGGGGCGATTGCGCGGCGGTTGTCCGCATTGGGCGGAACGGGTCGTGTGATTGCGTGCGATCGGGACGCGGAATCGCTGGAGTTAGCCAAGACCAATACCCAGGATTGCGCGGATCGGATTCGCTTTCATCAAAGCTTTGTTCTCTCAGGTGGGAGACGCCGTAGCAGCCGAAAAAATAACACAACTGGACGGGCTGCTGGCGGATCTCGGGGTGTCGCGGTACCAGTTGACGGACAGCGGGAGGGGGTTCTCGCTGATGGCGGATGGTCCCTTGGATATGCGGATGTCGCGCATGGAAGAGAGGACCGCCGCCGACCTGGTCAACTACGAATCGGAAAAGCAGCTCGCCGACCTGATCTATCAGCACGGCGAGGAAAGGAGGAGCAGAAGAATAGCCAGAGCGATCGTGCGGGCGCGGCCTATACGAACCACCGGTCAATTGGCCAAATTGATCGAGGCGGCTGTGCCCCGCACATCAAAAATTCATCCCGCAACGCAGACCTTCATGGCTCTGCGTTTAGTGGTGAATCGCGAGATGGAGGAGTTGGAGGCGCTGCTCGAATCTCTGCCTCGGCTGGTGAAGCCGGGCGGACGCGTAGTAGTGCTCACGTTCATGTCCACGGAGGACAGGAAAGTAAAGCAGAGTTTTCAGGCGCTGGCGAAAGAAGGGCGAGCCGTGATGCTCACCCGTCACGTCGTCAAGCCTGCGGAAGAAGAAATCAGAGACAATCCGCCTTCACGAAGCGCGAAGCTTCGTGCGCTGGAGCTGTCCTGACGGCCGTCTAGAAGGTTCTTTGCGCCGCCCTCCCCCGGGCGCCAGGAACTTCGAGACGAATGTGCAGAGCCGATGGAAAGGGATTTAGGACATGGCAACAATTGCAACCGTATATAACAGGGTGTTTTCAAAAAGCGCTGAATTTGGGGAGGAAACTGCGCGTCTTCGCACAGTTCCAGGCGTGGATCAGTCCGCGCGCGTCCGGGCGTTTGCAAATGAAGACATTTATTTCTGGGTGAAGCGCATCGAAAACGGCCGAGTGGTGCGAAGGGCCGATCCGGCGGCAGCGGGGATGTGCTGGAAGCTGATCGGAACAGCCGGCGCAGCGGCCGTTCTGCTGATTGCCGTCCTGTTGCCGTCCGCCTACGGGCTCCTGGCCGGCTACCAGATTGAGACGCTGCACGACGAAAGCCTGCGGCTCACCAACCAGCTTTCATCGCTCGAAGTGGAAGAAGCGAAGCTCCTATCGCCTGCGCGGCTGGAAGAACTCGCTAAGATGCAGCAATTCATAGATCCGGCTCCTCAGAAGCTCATCTACCTGGATGGGCGTCAGGGCGCAATGGCGATGAACAAGAAGAAGTTCTAGGTCTCAAAGGATGATGTGCCATGCCAGAGACCGAAAGCCATTGGGAATCGCGTTCCGTTCCTCTCCCGCCCCCGTCTTTAGTTACCAGCCGGCGTAGCCTCGGCAACCCGACCAATCGCCGCTTTGAGTGGCTGTTGTGGGTGATGCTCATTTGGGTCTTCGCGATTTTCGCAAGACTCGTCTGGCTCCAGGTCTTGCACCATGACGAGCTTCTGCGAATGGCGCAGCAGCAGCAGCGCAAGACCGTCCAGATACAGGCCACGCGCGGAACCATTTTCGACCGAACCGGCCAACCCCTGGCCAAATCCCTTCCCGCCGAGTCGATCTGCGTCAACCCCGTGAAGATCCCGGACGTGGGCGTCGCGGCCGAACTGCTCGGGCGCGTGCTCAATATGGACCGCAAGAAGCTGTACGAGAAAATCGCGGCGGCCCGCCGGCGTTCCAGCGGATTTCTTTGGGTGAAGCGCAAGGTCTCCTCCGAGGAAGCCGCGAGCGTCAGAAGCTTGAAGCTGGATTGGGTGGAGTTCCGCGAAGACTCACGCCGTTTCTATCCGCGCGGGTCCATGGCCTCGCATATGGTGGGCTCGCTCGGCATGGTGGACGACGGCTCACCCAATGACGACAAGGAACACGGCACTTCCGGCGTTGAAGCCTCGCTGGAAGAAGATCTCTCCGGCCGGCCCGGCACTGCGCTGGTCTACACCGACGTTCGGCAGAACGCGTATGATTCCCTGATCACGCGTGAGCCGCAACGCGGCGCGGATATCACGCTGACCATCGATCCCAACCTGCAATTCATGGCCGAACGCGAACTGGATAAGGCCATGGCATCCAGCGGCGCGAAGACCGGCTCCATCGTTGCGATCGATCCTTATACAGGAGAGTTGTTGGCCGTCGCCAATGCTCCCCGCTTCGACCCCAACCTCCCGCCCAGCCCACGCGAGCCCGTCATGGCGCGCAGCGATCTGGCGATCTCCACTCCTTACGAGCCTGGTAGCGTGTTCAAAGTCGTCACGCTAGCCGCGGCGTTGGAGACCACTAAAATGACTCCGCAATCCGTGGTCTTCTGCTACAACGGGACGTTCAAATTCCGTGGCCGTGTGATTCACGATACGCACAGCTACAGCGCGTTGACTATGGCCGACGTGCTGGCTAAATCCAGCAACATTGGAGCCATTCAGTTCGGCCTGGCTGTGGGCGAGAAGAACCTATACGAGTACGTGCGCAAGTTCGGCTTTGGCGCAAAGACCGGTATCGAATTGCCCGGCGAATCAAGCGGACTCTTGCACCCAGTGAAGGAGTGGGGGTCCGGCTCAATCGCCTCGATTTCCTTTGGCCACGAGATCAGCACCACGGCGCTGCAGTTGGCGATGGCCGGAGCAGTGATCGCCAATGGAGGAATGTTAGTTAAGCCGCAGATCGTGTTGGCTCGGCGCGCCCCAGGCGGCGAAATGGTGCGGATTCCACGCGAGCCTCCACAGCGCGCAATCAAGCCTGAGACCGCGATTTTATTGCGCCAAATGATGGAAGGAGTGGTGTTGCACGGTACCGGCAAAGAGGCGACGCTCAAAGGCTATACCTCCGCTGGAAAGACCGGCTCCGCGCAAATCTACGATTTCAAAACCAAGACCTACACGCACTTCTACAACTCCAGCTTCCTTGGCTTCGCTCCCGTCGCCAATCCGCAGATTGTGGTCGCCGTGACCTTGAACGCTACCAGCAATGGTGCACAAGGCTACGGCGGCGTGGTGGCCGCGCCGGTGTTCCGCGAGGTCACGACGGCGGCGCTGCGCATGCTGGATGTTCCCAAAGATCTGCCCGACAGCCTGCTGAACTCGTCAGCCGCTCCGGGCGCACGGCCTGTATCCTCCGTCACTCCGCCGCCGGTTCAGGTTGGCGTGGCTTCTCCGATGACCTCCGGGGGAGATGCGTCAAGGCTCGCCGCGAATCTCGCGATTCCCGAGGAGTCTACAAATGGTTCTACCCTGGACCGGCGGCCTTTTTTGGCGCCTCCATCATCGGCATCGGGTCCAAAGGTCGCCGATTTTCGTGGGATGACATTGCGGGCAGTGCTGGAGGAAGCGGCCGAGCAGGGCTTGCCGGTGGAAGTGTCGGGCGAAGGGATCGCGCGTTCGCAGGACCCTCCGCCGGGATCTAAGCTTCCTCCTAACGGCCAAGTCAGGGTTCAATTCGGGCGATGACGTTAGGGGACGTTTTGGCTGGCGTTCAGGTTCGACAAACAATAGAGAACGATTTGATGGCGCGGACGATTCAAGGAATCGAGTACGATTCCCGCCGCGTGGGAAAGGACTTCCTGTTCGTCGCATTTCCAGGAGCGCGCGCCGACGGCCGAGCCTTTGCGAAGGATGCCATCAATCGAGGCGCTCTAGCCGTGATGAGCGAACTTCCGCGTCCAGAAGGCTTCGATCGTCCCTGGATTCAGGTTGATCACGGCCGTCACGCCTTGGCCACCGCCGCCCGAAATTTCTACGGCGCGCCCGATAAGCGGATTTTCTTTACGGGAATCACGGGCACGAACGGCAAGACAACAACGTCGTATCTGATTGAGGAGATTCTGAAAGCCCGCGGCGAAATCACCGGGCTGATCGGCACCATCGAGTATCATTTGGCGAACGAGATTCTTCCTGCGCCCAACACCACGCCGGAATCTCTCGACATCATGCGCTTCGCAGCGGAGCTCTCACGGCGGGGCGGGACCCATCTGATCTCAGAGGTGTCCTCTCACGCACTCGCGCTGGGACGCGTGTGGGGATTTCATTTCCACACCGCGGTCTTCACGAATCTCACCCGCGACCATTTGGATTTTCACGGCGACATGGAACGCTATAGCGCCTCTAAACGTCAGTTATTTGTCCCTTCTGAAGGCCCAGCACCGCAATGGGCGGTTCTCAACGCGGATGATCCCGCGGGGAAGCAGATGCAACCCGGAACCGAAACGCAGACCATCTGGTACGGGACAGTCGATGCAGGCCTTCGAGCGGAGAACGTGCGCCAGGGATTTGACGGCTCGCATTTCGACTTGGTGTGGCAAGGCAACAGGGCCCCGGTGCAATCGAGCCTGGTCGGCTCCTTCAACATCTCCAACATGCTCGCAGCCGCGGGCGCCGCGCTAACCTACGGCCTGGACCTGGAACAAATCGCGCACGGAATCGCCGCGTGCCGCAACGTACCGGGCCGCTTCGAACGCATCGACCTCGGCCAGCCATTCTTAGTAGTAGTGGACTACGCCCATACCGACGACGCCCTGCGCGGCGTGATTCAGACCGCGCGAAAAATGACTCGCAATCGCGTCATCACGCTGTTCGGCTGCGGCGGAGATCGCGACCGCTCCAAGCGTCCTCTGATGGGCATGGCGGCTGCCGAATTGAGCGACTACGTGGTCCTCACCTCCGACAATCCGCGCTCGGAAGATCCCCTGGCGATTCTGAACGACACCATGGTGGGTATCGGGCGTTTCGACACTCCTTACGTTGCCGAGCCGGACCGCGCCACGGCGATTCGATTGGCACTCCAGCAGGCTAAACCAGGCGACGTGGTGCTCCTGGCAGGCAAGGGGCACGAGACCTATCAGGTATTGAAGGATCGGACCATCGCGTTTGACGACAGGGCCGTGGCCGGAGAAGTATTGCGGACATTGGGATATGGCAAGGCATGAAATTGGCATTGCGCCAAGTGGCGAAATGCTGGGAATTGGAGACGGCGAATGACCGCGTGGCCACAGGCTGGAGCATCGACTCGCGCACGGTTCAACCCGGCGACGTTTTCTTCGCGCTCCGAGGCCCGAACCACGACGGGCACGCCTACGTACAGGAAGTTCTGGCAAAGGGCGCAATCGCGGCCGTCGTTAATCGGACAATCGGCGCTTTGGATGCTGGAGTGCCGTCCGGATCGGGCGAACTCTTTCGCGTACCTGATGTTTTGCAGGCTATGCAACAATTGGCCTGCTTCGCGCGTACGAATTGGGGCGGCGAAGTGATCGGGGTAACGGGAAGCGCAGGCAAGACGACCACCAAGGACATCATTGCGGAGATGCTCAGCGAACGGATTCCAACCGCGAAAAACGAGGGCAACCTTAACAACCACGTTGGATTGCCGCTCTCGCTTCTGCGTTTGGAAGAATCCGCGCGTACAGCGGTACTCGAAATGGGTATGAATCACTCAGGTGAGATTCGCACTCTGGCTGAAATCGCTCAGCCCAATGTCGGCGTGGTGACGAATGTAGGCTGGGCGCACATCGAGGCCTTTGATTCCATCGAAGGCATCGCGGCAGCCAAGCGCGAATTGATTGATGCACTGCCGCCCGAAGGAACGGCGGTATTGAACGCCGACGACCAGCGCGTGGCGGAGTTCGCGAACTCGCACCCAGGCCGAAACATTCTGTACGGGCAATCTCCAAACGCCCACGTACGAGCGGAAGACGTCGAATATTCGCTCGATAGCACGCGATTCAGAGTCGGCGAAGCGCGCTTTGAAACGCATCTCACAGGCCGCCACAACGTGTCCAATATCCTGGCCGGTCTTGCGGTCGCCAGTCTGCATGGAATCGAACCCGCGCAACTGACCTCACGCGTAGGCGCGCTCAAACCCGGAAAAATGCGCGGCGAGCGCTTGCGCCACGATGGCGTTTTGATTTATAACGATTGCTACAACTCCAACCCGGACGCAGTTCGGGCGATGCTGGACGTTTTGCGAGACACGCCGGCGCGCCGCAGATTCGCGGTTCTGGGGGAGATGCTCGAACTTGGCCACTGGGCTGAGCCGTTGCATCGCGACGTAGGAAACTACGTGGCGGACAGCGGAATTAATGTGCTCATTGGGATACGCGGCGCCGCCCGCCTTATGGTGGATGCAGCATTGCTGGCCGGCCTTCGGACCGACGCCGCGTTTTTTTTAGACGACCCCAAAGAAGCGGGACGTCTGGCGCGATCCCTCGCGCAACCCGGTGACGCCATCCTGTTCAAGGGCTCGCGCGGCGTGCGCGTGGAGCTAGCTCTGGAAGAATTTCTTGCGGGCAACGGGTCCTCGGTAGGGGAGGATGAGAATTAGTCTCCCCATGTTCTACTGGCTGTTTTACGAAAAGCTGTTCCATCTCTACTCGCCGTTCCGGGTGTTTCAATACTCCACCTTCCGCACCGCGATGGCGAGCCTGACCGCTTTAGCGCTTTCTCTCGCACTGGGTCCGTGGTTGATCCGCCGGCTGAGAGAATTTCAGATTGGGCAACATATTCGCGAAGAAGGCCCCAAATCCCACCAGAAGAAAGCGGGCACGCCCACCATGGGTGGTCTCCTGATCGGCCTGTCGATTCTTGTGCCCACACTGCTATGGGCCAATTTGCGTTTTCCAGGCGTGTGGGTTGCCATGGCGGGATTTGTGAGCTTCGGTGCAATCGGCTTCGTGGACGACTACATCAAAGTGAAAAACAAGCGGAATCTCGGCCTGAAGGCGCGCCACAAAGAGCTTCTGGAAGTGGTGGCGGCCCTGTTCATCGCTTTGCTTCTGCTCGCGATGAGCACCAAGGGTGTTTACACCACGGGGATGAACGTGCCGTTCTTCAAAACATTCAATCCCGACCTGCTCATTCACTCCCTTCTGCACAACCAGTGGACCTATCCTCTCGCGTTTCTCCCGTTCTTCGGTTTTCTCGTGCTGGTGCTGGTCGGTTCCGCCGACTCAGTGAACCTCACCGATGGTCTGGACGGGCTCGCGATCGGATTGATGATTATCGCCGCGGGCGCCATGACCGTCCTTGCATTCCTGGGTGGCAACGCGGAATTATCGCGCTATCTGGAGATCCTGCGCACGCCAGGCGCGGCCGAACTGGCTATTTTTTGCGGCGCCATGACAGGAGCGTCGTTAGGATTCCTTTGGTACAACGCCCACCCCGCTGAGATTTTCATGGGCGACGTAGGAGCGCTGGGGCTGGGTGGCGGTTTGGGCACGGTCGCCGTGCTGTTGAAGCAGGAAATCCTGTTGTTGTTCATCGGCGGCGTGTATGTGCTGGAAGCCGTATCGGTGATTCTACAAGTGGCGAGCTTCAAACTGCGGCGCAAGCGGATTTTTAAAATGGCGCCGCTGCATCATCACTTTGAGCAGTTGGGGTGGGATGAGGCGAAAGTGATTGCGCGATTCTGGATCGCCGGTCTCATCATGGCTTTATTCGCGCTGACGACGTTGAAGTTGAGATGAGTGGCGTCAATCTTTCCGGCCTGCGCGTGGTGGTGGTCGGAATGGCCCGTAGCGGAGTGGCCGCAGTGGAATTGCTGGTTGAGAAAGGAGCACAGGTGACGCCAGTGGATCAAAGCGCTTCGCCAAAAGCCCGCCGCTACTACTCCGGCATCCCAGCTCATCCACAAATAGAAGAATCGTTCATCGGCGCTGAACTAGTTGTTCTTTCTCCCGGAGTTCCCGCCGACCTGGATGTGCTGCGAAAAGTTCGCTCTGAGGGAGCCCGCGTCATCGGGGACCTGGAACTCGCCAGTTGGTTCCTGCAGGGAGACGTCGCGGGCATCACCGGATCAAATGGAAAGACAACCACCACGGCATTAACCGGACACATCCTGCGCGAATGCGGCATCGCCGCGCAGGTGGGCGGCAATATCGGCACCCCCCCCTGCTCCATGGTCGCCTCGTCGCGCCCCGCCCAGTGGAACGTGCTCGAGCTTTCGAGCTTCCAGCTTGAGACCACCGAAACCTTCCATGCCCGCGTGGCTGCCGTTCTGAACGTCACCGCCGATCATCTGGATCGCCACTACACCATGGAAAACTATGCAGCAGCGAAGGGTCGCCTGTTCCGCAATCAGAGTGCAAGCGACGTTGCCGTTCTAAATGCGGACGATCCGTACACGCGCGGTTACGCCACCCAAACCTCCGCCGAAGTCCGTTGGTTCAGCTCGACTCACGAAGTCACTGGAGCAACTCTTCGCGGAAGCGAGCTGCTCCTAAACGGAGAAGTCCTCATGCCTGCCAGCGAAATCGCTATGCGAGGCGTCCACAATCTGGAGAACACCATGGCCGCGGCGTTGATCGCGCACGTAGCCGGCGCTGAAGTATCGCAGATCCGTCAAGCCGTGAAAACCTTTGCGGGCGTCGAACATCGCCTCGAATTTGTCCGAAAACTCCACGGCGTCTCGTGGTACAACGACTCGAAGGCGACCAACGTCGACGCGACGCTCAAGGCGATTGCAGCCTTCCCCGGCTCGCTGTGGGTCATCCTGGGCGGCAAAGACAAAGATTCCGACTACTCGCCTCTCGCGGCTCCGCTAAAAGAAAAAGCCCACGCCGCGCTGCTGATCGGAGCGGCCGCAGCCAAGATCGAAGAGCAATTGCGGGGCTCGGTGGAACTGACTCGCTCAGGCACGCTTGCAGCCGCAATCGAAGAAGCCCACCGCCGCGCCAAGGCCGGCGACACCGTATTGCTCGCCCCAGCTTGCGCGAGCTTTGATCAATTCGAAAACTTCGAACACCGGGGCCGGGAATTCAAACGCATGGTAGGGGAGTTGCAGCCATGACCAAACTCAAGACCGACTGGATCCTGTTTTTCGCGATCATCGCCATGACCGCCTTCGGCATTGTCATGGTTTACAGCGCCTCCAGCGCTGTCGCGGAGTTGCGCTACAAAGTGCCGCCCTATTACTTCGTCCTGCGCCAGATCGGCTGGGCGGTCGCATCGTTCCTGGTGCTGATGTACTTCAAGCGCTTTGACTACCGCAGGCTGAACACGCCCGCTTGGGCATTCTCCGGACTCGGAATCGTCATCGCACTGCTGGTGCTGGTCTACTTCGTCGACTCGCGCTCACACCGCTGGTTCAAGATCGGCGGACTGGGCTCGTTCCAACCCTCCGAATTCGCTAAGCCCGCTTTGATTCTGTTTCTGGCGTACTTCATTTCGCGTCGAACGCAGGTCATCAACTATCTCGCTACCCGTCGTCAGGCATTTCTCGCCGTGGTGATGTTGGGGCTCCTGGTCGTTCTCGCCGACCTGGGAACTGCGATTGTGCCGGTCCTCACCGCGGTGATTGTTTTCTGGGTAGCCGGCCTGGAAAAGAAATACATGGTGCGCGTGGTGATGCTTGGTCTCGCGTTATGCGTAGTAGCGGTGGTGTCGAAAGGCTACCGCCTGGGCCGTTTCATCGCCTACTTCGATCCCGACTACAAGTTGATTGAGGTCGTCGACACTCATCATTGGGTCCGCAGCTACGTATCCAGCTCGACTGCCATTCGTGACGCGGCGTATCAGCCTCGCCAATCGAAAATCGCGGTGGGAACCGGAGGCGTGCTGGGAGTGGGACTGATGCGAGGCAAACAAAAATTGATGTTCCTGCCCGACGCCCACACGGATTTTATCTACGCCACGGTGGGCGAAGAGCTCGGGTTGTGGGGGTCCACCGCTGTACTTGCGGGATTCGTCGTAATCCTGTGGCGAGGCGCCCGCCTCTTCGTTTTGGCGCGTGAGGACTTCGGTAAATACCTGGCCCTGGGCGTCACCGTGACCATCATGCTTCAGGCGTTGTTCAATATGAGCGTGGTGTTGGACATGGCGCCCACCAAGGGATTCCCGCTGCCGATGATCAGCTTCGGCGGCAGCTCCCTGTTAAGCACGCTGGCGTCGTTGGGAATGTTGTTGAGCGTAGGCGAACATGAAGGATGAAGTAGTTCCTCATGGCGACGTTCGTAATGGCGGGCGGGGGCTCGGGTGGGCACGTCTTTCCTGGTTTAGCGGTCGCGCGGGAATTGAGCTCGCGCGGGCACAGTGTGCGCTTCATCGGCACCGAGCGGGGTATGGAATCGAAACTCGTGCCGGCAGCGGGTTTCCCATTGGACCGGATCGAGATCGGCGGCCTGAACCGAGTGGGCTTCCGCAAGATGTTTCAATCGCTGGGCGAGATGCCGTCCAGTGTCTGGCAATCGGCGCGGCTGCTGGCGCGGGCCAAACCGGCGGCGGTGTTTTCGACGGGCGGCTACGTGGCTGGCCCGGTGCTAATCGCGGCATTGTGGAGACGAATCCCGGTAGTGGTGATGGAACCCAACGCGATTCCGGGGTTCACACATCGCAAGCTGGCCCGCTTCGTAGCCCGTGCGTTGGTGAGCTTCGAGACGTCGGCCAAATGGTTCCCGGAAGGGCGGACCGAGGTGACCGGACTGCCAGTCCGCGAGGAGTTTTTCAACGTCCCCGAAACGACTCCGGGAAAGCCGCTCAACATATTAATCACGGGCGGCAGCCAGGGTTCCCGCACTCTGAACCGAGCCTCGGAAGAGAGCTGGCCTCTGTGGCCGAAGGGCAGCGTACGGCTGATTCACCAGACCGGTCGCAACGCGTTCGAAGAACTGAGTCCGCGCTTTCAGGCTTCCCAAATCGACGGCGAAATCCTGCCCTTTATAGACGACATGCCCAAGCGCCTGGCCCAAGCCGACCTGATGATCTGCCGGTCGGGCATGGGGACCGTGACCGAACTGGCGGCATCGGGCAAACCAGCGATCCTGGTGCCTCTGCCAGGGGCGGCCGATCAACATCAGTTGCGCAACGCGGAAGCGTTCGCCGAAGCAGGCGCGGGAGTCGTCGTGCTGGATTCGGAAATGACCGGCGAATGGTTAGTGAAAGAAGTCCTGCGCCTGGCAGGAAACCCGGAAAGGCTTTTGAAAATGGGACGGTCGGCCAGGAAGCTGGCGCGGCCGGGGGCGGCGCAAAGGGCAGCCGACGTGCTGGAGTCGATGATTTCATCACGTTGACATCGAACTCAAAAGCCGAAACAATACGGAAGTAAAATGTTTTTCAAGCCCCAGCCCGTCCATTTCGTAGGCATCGGCGGCATCGGCATGAGCGGTCTAGCCGAAGTCCTGCTGGAGCTGGGCTACCGCGTCAGCGGCTCCGACCTCCGCTTCTCGCCCCTCACCGACCGGCTCTGCAGCCGTGGCGCCTTGATCTATCAAGGCCACAAAGCCGAAAACATCGGAGGCGCGAAGGCCGTTGTGGTCAGCTCGGCCGTTCAGGCCGACAACCCCGAAGTGGTGGAAGCACGCCGCCTCGCGATCCCAGTAATTCCCCGTGGCGAGCTTCTGGCTGAATTGATGCGCCTGAAATACGGCATCGCCATTGCGGGCAGCCACGGCAAGACAACCACCACTTCTATGACCGCCGCGATTCTGAGCCATGCCGGTCTCGACCCCACCATCGTGGTCGGCGGACGTGTCGGCATGATGGGAGGCTCCAATGCCCGCCTGGGGAAAAGCGACTACCTGGTGGTAGAAAGCGATGAAAGCGACGGCTCCTTCCTGAAGCTCGCCCCCATAGTCGCGGTAGTGACCAACATCGACCGCGAGCATCTGGACCACTACTCAGGCTTGGGCGAAATTCGTCTCGCCTTCGCTCAATTCGTCAGCAAGGTGCCATTCTACGGCCTCGCGATTTTGTGCCTGGATGACGAAAACGTTCAACAGATTCTGCCGGCAGTAAATCGCCGCACGCTGACCTATGGCACCACCGCTCAGGCCGACCTTCGCATCACCAGTTCCACCGCCCAGCATTTGGGGAGCGAATTCCAGTTGGAATTGCGCGGCTCAGGCCTGGGTTGTTTCCGTATTCGCGTGCCCGGCGCGCACAATGTCCTGAATGCCACTGCCGCGATTGCGGTTGGTTTGGAAATGGATATTAAGGTAGAGACCATCCGCGAAGCACTGGATGCTTTCAGCGGCGTGGATCGCAGGTTTCAGGTCAAAGGCATGGAGCGCGGAGTCGCCGTCATCGACGACTACGGCCACCACCCCACCGAAATCCGTGCGACCCTGGCAGCCGCGCGCGCTTGCCGCTATTCCAAAATCCATGTGTTATTTCAGCCGCACCGCTATACCAGGACCGACGCGTTGATGGACGACTTCGCGCGGTCTTTTCATCAGGCCGACAGCGTCCACGTGCTGGATATTTACGCCGCCTCTGAGCTTCCTATTGAAGGTGTCACAGCCGAAGCCCTGGTGGAGCGTATCAGCGCCTTCGGCCATCGCCATGCCCACTACGCGCCTTCCATGGATGCCGGCATCGCCGCGGTAGCGAAGTCCGCAGCGTCAGGCGAAGCCATCGTCACTTTGGGAGCAGGCAGTGTGTATCAGGCGGGAGATCGAATTCTGGAACAGCTAAGAGCACGCGCATGAGCGGCAAGATTCAAATCCCGCCAACGGTCCCTGTCGTGCGCGTAGTGGCGTGGAGCGTGCTGATTGCCAGCGCGCTGGTCGGCCTTTTCTTGATCTACAACCGCGTGGAACGATTTCTGATTCGCGATGAGCGTTTCACACTGAACGGCCCCGATGGCGCCAGGGGTTCGCAGACGCTTGAGATTCAGGGAGCCTCCCACGTTTCCACCCGCGCCGTGGAAGCCGTGTTTTCCGAGGACCTTGGCCGTAGCGTGTACCTGATCCCACTCAGCGAAAGGCAGGCGACCCTGCGATCAGTGGATTGGGTGAAAGACGCTTCGGTCGCGCGGATGTGGCCGAACCGTTTGCAAGTTCGCATTGAAGAACGCGTGCCGGTGGCGTTCGTCACCCTCGGAAAGTCGCGATCGACCAGTTCGAAGTTCGGCCTGATTGACGAAGACGGTTTTATTCTTCCTCCCACCCCGGATCGTTTCGGATTGCCCGTGTTGGCCGGGGTCAAGGCATCAGATTCCCCCGCCCAGCGCAGCAAGAGCGTCCATCGCATGACGCGACTGTTGCACGAACTGGGAGACAAAGCTCGCAATCTTTCTGAGATCGACGTGTCCGATCCCGAAGACATCACCATCATGGAGCCTCGCGACGGGCATGTTCTAAAGCTTCTGTTAGGCGACCGCGACTTCGCCCTGCGCTATCAAAATTTCGTAGGCCATTATGCGGAGATCGTGGAGCGCCTACCCGGCGCCGTGACTTTGGATTTACGACTGGAGGACCGCATCACAGTCGTGGAGTAGCAGTAACGCAGACCATCGTTTTTTGTGGCGCGGACCATCGTTTTCCGTGGTCTGCGGAACGAGTTTCAGTAGCAAGGAGTAGATATTATGGCTGGCAAATATCAGATCTGCGTGGGACTCGACGCCGGGAGTTCGCGCACACGCTGCATTATTTGCGCCCTGGAGGGCGAAAACCTTCGCTACCTGGGCCATGGCCTGAGCTACTCCGGCGGCTGGGTTCGCGGCCGCATTACCGATCAGGATGCAGTCGCCGAGTCCCTGCGCGCCGCGGTGTCCGATGCCGAGCGCGGCGCGGGCGTCTCGGTGGAGGCCATAACCATAGGCTGCGGTGGCATCGAAGTGAAGGGCGCACAAAGCCGAGGACTGTACGAATTCGGGAGACCTCATGAGGTAACGCCCGAAGACCTCTCCACCGCGGTCGAAATGGCATCCGAGGTCCGCCTGGAGCGCGACCGCATGCTCCTGCACCTCCTGCCACAGGATTTCATTCTGGATGGGCGCGCCGGTTTTCGCCGTCCCAACAAAGGCATTTGTTCGCGCCTGGAAGCCAATGTCCACATCATCACCGCCTCTTCACAGCAACACCAGGCGCTGATTGCCGCTTCGCACCTGGCGGCGCTGGCTGTAGAAGAAACCGTGTTTGAGCCGATGGCCGCCGCTTATGCAGCGCTTTTGCCTGCTGATCGGGCTCGCGGAGCGGCATTGCTCGACATCGGACTGCACTCTTCCGACCTCGTGATCTATAGTGGCGACGCTCTGATGCTCGCCTCCAGCATCCCGGTTTGGGGCGACCATTTCACACGCGACATCGCCGAAATGTTCAAGGTCACCTACGAGGACGCGGAGTGTCTAAAGCAGGAATATGGCTGCGCGTTGCGGGGCTTGACGGCCGACTCGACCCTGATCGAGGTCCCTTCGCCCGAAGGCCGCGCTCCCCGGGAAGCCCGCCGCAGTGAGCTCATCGATGTGCTGGAGGCTCGCGCGGAAGAACTGTTTCTGCATGTTCGCGCCGAACTGCAGCGCGTGGGAATGGAACGCAGCCTGATGGAAGGCCTCTACCTGACCGGTGGCGGAGCGCTGCTGCAAGGCATGTGGGATATGGCGGAGCGCGTGCTCAACTGCCAGGCGGCCTCCGCGCTGGCGCAAGGAATCGCAAAGTGGCCGGAAGAAATGGAAAGTCCCGCGTGGACCACCGCCGCCGGCCTGGCAATGTACTCGGCGAAAGTGAAGTTGCACCGTCCGCCCAAAAGGCGGGCTCGTGGATTGATGGGACTGGTAACGCGGTGATGGCGCAAGAGCGCACAGCGCGGGGCGCGCGCTCGCTAGTAATAAACACAATCGCGACCCGCTGCGTTGTGCGCGATGTAAGGAATGGATTGATGGGACTGGTAACGCGGTAAAGCCGCAAAAGACACTACTTAAAAACGACGGAAGGAGAAAACACGGATGGCACTGAACGGCCTTAAGTTTGTAATGCAGGAAGAAGAAGCGCCCAAGACGCGGATTCGCGTGTTTGGCGTTGGCGGCGGTGGACAAAACGCGGTGGCTCGCATGGTGGATGCGGGAGTCGCGGGCGTGGAATTCTGTGTACTCAACACGGATGCGCAGGCGCTGGAAGCATCGCTTGTACCGCGCAAGCTGATGATCGGCTCGAAAATCACCCACGGACTGGGCGCAGGCTCCGACCCTGAAGTGGGACGGCAAGCAGCGCTCGAAGATACAGAGAAGATCATCGAGCTTCTGGAAGGCTCCGACATGGTCTTCGTCACAGCAGGCCTGGGCGGTGGAACCGGCACCGGCGCAGCGCCGGTAGTTGCGTCGCTAGCCAAGGAATTAGGCGCGCTCACCGTCGCCGTGGTCACCAAGCCTTTCGCCTTCGAAGGTCCCAAGCGCCGCAAGCAAGCCGAGCTTGGCCTCGCCGAACTCGCAGGCGTGGTGGATACAGTAATCACTATCCCCAACGACCAGCTTCTGTCGCTGGTTCCCAAGGGCACCAGTTTCTTCGATTCCTTCCGCGTCGCCGACGACGTATTGCGGCAGGCCGTGCAAGGCATTTCAGACATCATCACCACTCCCGGCCTGATCAATCGCGACTTCTCTGACATCCGCTCCATCATGCTGGGCATGGGCTACGCGATGATGGGCACTGCCAGGGCGAAGGGCGAAAATGCGCTGATCCAGGCCGCGGAACAGGCCATCAGCAGTCCTCTGCTCGAAGCGGGTGGAGTGCGCGGTGCGCGTGGCGTGCTGATCAACATCACCGGTTCCAGCCGCCTGGGACTGCACGAAGTCAACGACGCTTGCGAACTGATCCGCAAGTCCGCCGAGAACGACGATGTGCAGATCAATTTCGGCATCGTGCTGGATGAAGCGATGGAAGACGAAGTGAAGATCACCGTCATCGCCACCGGCTTCGAGCGTGAAAGCCTCCCGTCCATTCGCCGCACAGGCGTGTCGAAGAATGCGGCGGAAGCAGTCGCAAACAGGGCCGCATCGCAACCCACGCCTCAGTCGGATCTGCCCCTGATGGCCGCCGAAGATGGCGACGGCGCGGAAAAGGACACAGCACCGCCTCCATTGGCAGCCGCCGCGGGCGCGGGACAGGCGGCCAATGGATCGCATGAGCCGGTCATCAATGAACTGGACGTCCCAGCGATTTTGCGCCGGCGAATGATGTAATCAGCCTGACTGAAAACTTTTAGCTGCAGATGAACGCCGATTGAATTTTATTCGCGTTCATGGGCGTTCATCTGCGGCCATTCCTAAATAGCTCTCAAGCCTTCAATTCTGCCACCGGCCGCGGGCACCACTGATCGATCGTTTCGAGCAGCGTGCGAATATCGATCGGTTTGGATACGTAGGAATCCATCCCCGCGGCCAGGCACCGTTCCCGGTCGTCGGCCATTGCATGCGCCGTCATCGCAATGATGGGGATGTGCCCTCCCCTGGCCTTCTCCCTCCTTCGAATGGCGGCCGTGGCCTCCAGCCCGTCCATTTGGGGCATCTGAACATCCATCAGGATCAAATCAAACGGGCGCTCTTCGAATGCGCGTAGCGCTTCCACTCCATTGTTGGCGATAAATACTTCGTGGCCTTCCCGCTGCAGCAGGGTCGCAGCCACGCGCTGGTTGATGAGGTTGTCTTCGGTGAGCAGTATCCGCAACGGGGCCGTGGCCGATTTCAAAGGCGCGCGCCACGTAGGTCCTTTCACCTCGACGGCTGACTTCTGTGGCGCTTCCGCCGGCGCAGGGCTCAGATCAGCCAACGCCCCCGTCAGCGCGCGCCGCAGTTCTTCGCGGCGAATGGGCTTGCTCAGGTATGCGGAAACGCCAAACTGCCGGCTGAGCACCTTGTCGCCCCGATGCTCGGCGGAGGTGAGCATTACGATGGCAGAGCGTGAAATATAAGGCGAGCCCTGCAGCGCCTCTACGAAGGCGAACCCATCCATCACCGGCATGTGAACGTCGGTAACCAGCAAAGGGAAATTGCCCTCGCGAGCGGCTGCTTCCCGCATCAACCCCAGCGCCTCTTTCGCGCTCGATGCTGCCACAGGCAACATGCGCCATCTTCTCAGCAACTCCATTAGCACGCGCCGGTTGGTGGCGTTGTCGTCGACGATCAACACACGTGTCCCGGCCAGAGTGTCGTTCAGTGGAGCCGAGGCGTGAGTCTCCGCCTCGGCCGCGCCGAGCTTAATGGTGAAATGGAAACAGCTCCCCTGGCCGGGCGAGCTCTCCAGCCACATACGGCCTTGCATGGCTTCCACTAAACGTTTGGAGATCGTCAAGCCCAATCCCGTTCCTCCAAACCGGCGTGTAGTGGAGCTATCGGCTTGCGCGAAGGATTCAAAAATGGCCGCGTGTTTTTCCTTGGGGATGCCGATCCCCGTATCGCGTACGGAGAAGTGAAGCGTGAGCTCCCCGGCATCATCGTGGCCCTCTGGCGGGTTACTGGAGAGTTGCACCTCCACCGCAACCTCGCCCTGCTGGGTGAACTTGATGGCGTTGCCCACCAGATTGGTCAGAATCTGGCGGATCCGGATAGGATCGCCCACCGCGCATTCGGGCACCTCCGGCCTCACATCGCAGACCACCTCCAGACCCTTCTCCTGGGCGCGCAACGCGAAGGCGCGAGCAGTCTCCTCCACCATGTTTTGCACGTTGAAGGGAATGGGCTCCAGTTCCAGCTTTCCGGCTTCGATCTTGGAGAAATCCAGAATGTCGTTGATGATGGCCAGCAGCATTTCGGCGGAGGTCTTCACCGTGCTCATGTAATCGCGCTGATCGGCGGTGAGGTCGGTGTCCAGCGCCAGTTCGGTCATCCCCAGCACGCCATTCATCGGCGTGCGGATTTCATGGCTCATGTTGGCCAGGAACTCGCTCTTGGCCTTACTCGCGGCCTCGGCTTTATCGCGAGCTTCCAATAATGCCTGATTCGCGCTGGTGAGTTCCGCCGTGCGTGCGCCGACCTCTTGCTCCAGTTGATCGCCATGCAAGGAGAGTTCCTGGTCGCGCCGCTCGATCTCCGAAAGCATGGAATTGAACGCGTCTATCAGGTCGCCCACATCGTCGTTGGCCATCTTTACCGCGCGCGACGCGTAGGTCTTGCGCCGCGCAATATTCTGCGCCGTTTCGGCCAGGAGTGCGATCGGCCGCGTGATCACTCGCTGCATCCGCGAGGCAACCAGGAAGCCGATCATGGAAGCCGCCAGTAGAATCGCCAGCACCATCACGGTGGAGCGCTGCAGCCGCGTCCGGGTATCTTCCAGATCGGACTCCACGTAAATGGACCCGATAATTTCCTGATCCAGCTTGACGTCGCGAACCAGCTTCAGCCGCCCCCCTTCAAACCAACTGCCCCGCTTCGCTGGTGAAGGCTCGGCGTGCTCCTTCTTAGGGTCCCGAAGGTACGCCGCCAGCGCCTCGCCATTAGTGTTGTAAAGGAACGCGCTCACAATGGCCGGCTTTTCACGCAATGCCGCCAATAGCTCCGTAGCCACGGCCGCGTCGGAGAAACTCAGCGCCGCCGTGCTGTCATCGGCCAGGATTTGCGCCAGCGTCTCCAGGTCGATCTCCGCAGATTGCCGTGATGCCAGCCAGTCATAAGAGAGAATCGCGGCACAAGCAGGCAGTAGCGCCGAACACAACGTCACCAGCACAATCACCTGCAGCTTGCGCCCGATGTGGAGGTCCCGGAAGTATTCGATCGCCCGCATCGGCTTTCTATTTCACGATCTCCGCCAGACTCAGCAGCTTGGCGCTGATGTGCAAGTGCTCCCGTTCCGCCGCGGCAACGTTGATCTCCAGGTGAACGCTGCCATCCTTGAGTTTGAAATTGACCACTCCGCCGTTTCTGCAAAACCCGGAGACCTCTCCCACAATCAGCAGGCCGGGCACGCGAAGATCCTCCAGAAGCGCGCGCGGATGCTTGGGATGGCCCGAGCTGACAAACAAAATCTGGCATCCGAACGCCTGCTTCAGATCGGTAATCTGGCGCACCACCGGGGTCCGGCCCCCGATCATCTTTTTGTCCATGGTTCGCTCCAACTCGTTTTCAAACGGATTGGGCTCCAGAATGCAAAAGGTGATCGGAGAATTGGCGTCCTTGAACGTGTCTTCGGGCCACTGGATGAATTGAGCGATGTTGTAGAGAAAGAGCGCCTTCACTTTGTATTCGCCCATCTCTCCGCTGGAGGCGGCGGAAACGGAGAGCGCGCAAACAAGTGCGATCGACTTGGGCGAAATTCTCATCGCTGCAAATCGCTCGAAGGGCTGTTCAATCCTTCTTGAGCGTTACTTCCAAACCGAAATAGACGGTCCGTCCTCTCACCACCGGAATCGTGTCTCCGGTGTTGGCTCCCCAGTCAGGAAGCCAGATCGAGGAATTCAAAAGATTGTCTCCATGCGCGAAGAACGCCATGTTTTTGGCCGTGGGTCCGAAGTAGGCGGCCAGCGGAATCCTTCCATGCGCGGTCACCAGGTTGTAGGCCGACGGCTTGGGATTCTGAGCGTAAGGGTAGTCCGCGATGTGGCCCTGATAGACGTCAAAAATGCTGGCCGCCCAGCCGGTGCTGGATTTATAACTCACGCCGGCCTTGGCTCCCAAAGGCGAGGTCGGGCTTACAGCGGGAGGCCCCTGCTCGGTATTAAAAAGAATCGAGCCCGACACGAACCAGCCCTGATGGAAATACACTTTGCTTTCCCACTCCAAGCCTCCCAGCGTGACTTCGCCGATGTTCTGATAAGTCCCGTAACCCTGGCTGAATACCTGAACAATACTGTTGGTCTGGTGATCGTGAAAATAGTTGATGCCGGTGCTGAGGCGATCTGCCTGATAGAAAACGCCCACGTCTAGCGTCGCCACCCGCTCCGGCTTCAGATCCGGATTTCCGATTAGAAAAGGGGTTTGGATCAGCCTCTCATTGATGCTGGGTGCGCGAAACGCGTCTCCGTACAGTGCCTTCACTCGCCAGCGGTTTGCAGGTCTCCAGATCAAACCCGCCCGCGGCAGCACGGCCACCGGTACGCTCTCAATCTTATCGATCTGAAATCCGCCGATCAGATCGATCGTGTCCGTGAGACGATGATCGACCTGAGCATAGAAGGCCGGTCCGGCTTGCGATCCTTCCGAGGACACAAATCCCGGCGAGGGCGCGAGGAACCGTTCCTGACCTTGCGCATAGTTAAACAACGCCCCAAATGTAATTTGATCGCGCCCGGTGGCCTGCACCGTATTGCTCCACTCCGCCACCGAATCGCTCGAATCCCGGCCGATAGGGAGTCCCGCATTCGAGTTCAATCCCGTGCGGGTATAGGTCAGGTTGAAATTCATGTCCCAGCGCGAACTTGCTTTCAACGCATATCCCAGGTCGGCGAAACCGCGCCGCCACCGGATCAGGCCACCTTCACCCCCGGCAAAATAGGCCGACCGCCATTCCGTCACCGACGACATGAAACTCAGACCTTTGTAATTCACTCCCAAGTAGGCGCCGATGCTGCGGTCGGGTATCTCAATATTCTGTCCGGCTGGCAGTGGGCCTTGACCCGTTCCTGCAAGAAGCGACTGAGGAGTGCGATAGTCAACTTGCCAGTCCGGACTCTGGTGGAATTGCGCCGCCCCCGTGATTTCCAAATCGCCATGCTTGAGCAGTCCATCCGCGGTACCGCCGGACGGGCCGTCCACGCCACCCAGCCCGGCCGCGTGGAACTCGGTATCGCGAGCCTTGCGCGTGATCAGATTGACGACTCCGGAAAATGCGTTCGAGCCATAGAGCACCGATCCCGGGCCTTCGATCACTTCAATGCGGTCCAGAATCGTGATCGGAAAAGCCTCCATCAGGTCGCTGATGATTCCGCCCTCTTGCACCTCGCGGTTGGGACGGCCATTGATCAGGAAAAGGACATGGCCACCGTTTGCCTTGGTCTGGTCGCCACCCACAGCGATCATGCTCCGGTCAGTAAAGTCGGTGCTGGTCAGGGCGAGCCCGGCCACCCGCTCCAATACTTCGCGCAGCGTCAGCCCTCCGAACCTTTGGATCTCATCCCTGCTAACCACCCTGATGATGCCGGGCGCATCTGCCAGATCCTGCCGGAACTTGGACGCCGTGACCACCTTCATATTCAGCAGCGTCTGAAGATCCAGCGCATCGGCATCGGTTGCATTTGCCGGAGCCGATTGCGCGCGGCAGAACATTGCCACAGCGCAGAGGATGACACCTCTTCTGCGGAGGAGCGCACCCCTGCCCTCGCCGCGGACGTGAGACTGCATACTAAGTGGCTTATCGAGCTTTGGGTTGAATGTGTTAGAAACGATCGAACGTGAGGATTTGGTGAAATAAGTTCCCGGGGCTACACTGGAAGGGCTCGCCTGAAAATGTAACAGTAGTATGGCCCGCTACCGCAGTATCAAGGATCTCGACTGGCCCTTACTGGCTATCACTTTGACCATCTGCGCCCTGGGAGTGCTGCAAATCTATTCCGCCACCCATGACACCCATTGGCGCGACGCGTGGTGGAAGCAAATCCTTTGGGTCGGCATTGCCATCGGAATCATGTGGGTGGTCACCTCGATTGACTACCACTCGCTCTTAGGACAGGTACCCATACTTTACGGCTTTTCCATCGCCGCGCTTCTGGCTACCTTTGCGTTTGGCAAACTCGTATTCGGCTCCCGCCGCTGGATCCGGATCCTGGGATTCAACCTGCAGATCTCAGAATTTGTCAAATTGGTGATAATATTGGTGGTAGCGCGATACTTGTCGGAGCTGAAGACAGACGAGGTAAGTCTTCGCGACTTGTTGAGATTAGGAGTGTTAGTTGGAATTCCGACGGCGCTTGTGATGCGCCAGCCGGATTTGGGCACGGGTTTAACCTATCTGCCCATTCTGGCGGTTGGAATTCTGCTGGCTGGTCTTCGATGGAGCCATTTCGCCGTTATCCTGCTGGCGGGCGCGCTCGCGCTGCCGGCTGGCTGGTATCTCCTGGCGGACTATCAGAAGGGGCGTCTGGAAACATTTGTCAATCCGACGCGCGATCCGCGCGGTTCCGGCTATCAGATCATTCAGTCCAAGATAGCGGTGGGCGACGGCGGAATGTGGGGGCGCGGGGTGACTCGCGGCACGCAAACTCAGTTACGCTTCCTGCCGGTGCCTCATACCGATTTCATCTTTTCGGCCTTCGCCGAGGAGCATGGATTCGTCGGAGTCATCGTGGTGCTGGGATTGTATTTTTTACTGCTGATGCAGATCGTGCAGAATGCGCAGGCCGCGCCCGACCGGGCCGGCATGTATATCTGCATGGGAGTAGCCACACTATTGTTGTTTCATCTGCTGGTAAATGTCGGCATGGTGGTGGGTAATATGCCAGTGACGGGTATTCCGTTGCCGCTCATGAGTTCGGGCGGCTCAAACATGTTTTCCGTTTTTATGATGCTGGGGCTGGTGAACAACGTCAGGCTCCGGCGCTTTGTGAAGTAGTTGTTTTTGAACGACCCGCGCTCCACGTGGAGGCCGGGACGTGAGGCGAGTTTCGGAAGCAAAATTTTTAAAGGGTCCGGTAAGCGCAGTGAGGGAAACCTTCCGTTGTGCGTTAGTAGCGGAAGACGCGTCCTCCCCATTGGCCCTGCGCAGGCTGGATCCTCAAAGCCCTCCTGGGCTCGGGTTTGTTTGGATCGGTGCAGATCGTTGATCGGTTTTATTTCGTCGGGGCCACGCAAGTGGACGGATACCTTCGGGCTCTTCGAAATGTAGCCTTCGTTAACGTGGCTTTGTTAGGATTCAAACCCGGCTTGGGCAGGTCTTCATCCCGAATCGCCGTTCACTCCCCTCTTCTCGTTCGCGGGCATTGATAGCACCCACGAGCCCACAGGGCTTGGGGTCAGGGAGGCCTCAAATGAGCAAGGAATTGGTGATCTCGGCAAATCGGCACGAGACCCGCGTCGCGCTGACGGAAGACGACCAGTTGGTGGAGGTGTACTTCCAGCGTTCCAACGAATATTCTCTGGCAGGCAGTATTCACAAGGGTCGCGTGACCCGCGTGCTGCCAGGCATGCAATCGGCGTTCGTCGACCTGGGGCTGGAACGCGACACGTTCCTCTACGTCTCGGATTTCCTGGAAGAGCACGACGACATCGACAAGGTAACCGACGAGGATCGGCCCGCGCGCCAGGATCGTGATCGAGACCGCGATAGAGATCGCGGACGGGAGCGCCGCCAGGCGATGCAGCCGCGGGCCATAGAACCACGAACTGGCGAACAGGCACCCATCGCGCCCGCGGCAGCGGGTGAAGCGTCCACCACAGAAGGCGCAACGCTCGCAGCCCCCGAAGCGGGACCGCCGCCCATCAGGCCGGCCGGAGACCGTGAAGCCCGCCCCGATTCAAGAAATGACCGCGGCAATGACCGGGGAGACCAACGCCGTGGACGACGACGCCGGCGCCGCGGTGGAAAAGGATTTCCAGAATCGAAGTACGCCGGTGCTCCATCCGACGACGCCGAAACATCAGCCGACGCGGATGCGGAACCGATGGACGACGCTCCCGAACCCCAGGCGCATCAGGAAGCCGCTCCGCTCGATGCCGCGGTAGAGGAACCCACCATCGCGCCGTTGGTTCTTCCCGGCGAATCCTTGCGGAAGTACCGTGGACCCTCCGCGATGCGGCCCGCCATGATCCCGCCTGTCCCGCCGCCACCCCCCGCGCCCCCCGTGGAGAAAGGTGCCGAGGAAAAACCTCACGTCATCGTGAGCCCCGAGTCTGCTGAATTGCACCCCGCTCCGCCGCCCATCGCCGAAGCGGCTGTCCCGGCCGCGCTGTCTCCCGCGGCAGAGGTGGACGAGCCCGGGAATTTCCCTCTCGATAACGCCATTCCTGACGCCCCTCTTCATCACCCGAAGACGGAAGCCGCGGGATACACACCCGAGCTGGAACGTCGAGTGGAGCCGCCACCACTTCCCCTCCCCGCATTTCCGAATCCTCTGGAAGAAACTGAGCAGGAGGGCGCCTTGGGTAACGAAGGCGCAAACGAAAGCGGACACGAAAGCCACGAAAACGGCGAAGGCCACGAGCAGGAAACTGGTCCGCTGGTGGCCTCGATTCTGGATGAAGACGAAGACCTGGACATCCAGGCGATGATTCTGAACGAAATCGAAGGCCTGACGGAAGAGGACGGCCCCGAGGACGAATCTCAACCGCAGGCCGAACCCGGCGTGGATGCCTCGCCTCTGGCGGGCGAGAGCGGAAGCGCCCAGGTTCGTGAGCAAGGCGGACGCTTTCCTCACCGCGTATCTCGCCGCACGCGACGCCGCGGCCGCGGAGGCCCTGGTGCCGCAGAAGGAAGAGAAGGAAGGGAAGGAAGACCGCAGCAGGAATCGCGATCCGAGCAACGGCCTGACTCGCGTCCCGAAGGCGGCCAAGCCCGCGGAGAAGAACCACGGGAGCGAGTCGTCGCTCGTCCTGTATCAGGCCAGGTCCTGATCACCGACCTGTTGAAGGAAGGCCAGGAAATCATCGTCCAGATCGCCAAGGAGCCTCTGGGGCAAAAGGGCGCGCGTATCACTTCGCACATCGCCCTGCCGGGCCGCTACGTCGTATTCATGCCGACCCTGGAGCATATGGGCGTCTCCCGCAAGATCGCGAGCGACGAAGAACGCCAGCGTCTCAAAAAGATTCTACAGGGACGCCGTCCCGGGCCTATGGGTGGCTTCATCACCCGCACGGCCGCCGAAGGCCGCACCGAAGAGGAAATCGCCTCCGATATGGAGTTCCTCTACAAGCTTTGGCAGGACATCCGCGCCAAGGCCGATCGCAAACCCGCTCCTCTGCTGCTGCACCACGATCTCGACATCGTCGAACGGATTCTGCGCGACCAGTTGACCGACAACTTCAAAGCCATCTGGATCGACAACGAAGACGTGTACGAACACGTATTGGGCTTCGTGCAGCGCTTCCAGCCGGCGCTGGTGAACAAGGTCAAGATGTACACCCGCGAAGCACCCATCTTCGACGCGTTCGGCGTCACCGCGGAACTCGAAAAGGCCCTGCGTCCGAAGGTATGGCTCAAGTCGGGCGGCTATATCGTCATCAACCAGACCGAAGCTCTGGTGGCGATCGACGTCAACACAGGCAAGTTCGTAGGCAAGTCGAATCGGCTGGAAGACACCATCGTCAAGACCAACACGGAAGCGATCCGAGAAATTGTCCGCCAGATTCGCCTGCGGGACCTGGGCGGCATCATCGTGATCGACTTCATCGACATGGATGAGCGCAAGAATCGCCAGAAGGTGATGCAGGTTCTGGAAGAAACCATGCGCGCCGACCGCGCCCCTTACAAGATTCTGCAGTTCAACGATTTTGGCCTGGTCGCCATTACTCGCAAGCGCGTGAAGCAATCGCTGGAACGCACCTTGTGCGCGCCTTGTCCGCATTGCGATGGGGCAGGCTACATCAAGAGCGTGCAGACAGTAGTGAACGAGATCCTGACCGAAGCCCGCAAGATGTCAGGCAGCGTGGAAAGCAAGGACGTCATGCTGCGCGTTCATCCAGATGTCGCCAAGGTGCTGAAGTCGCACCAAAATAAATATCTGGAAGAGCTGGAAGAGACGCTGCGAAGGCCGGTGCTGGTAAAGAGCGATCCGCTGCTGCATCACGAGAAGTTCGACTTAGCGTAAGTGTGAGCTGAAACCGCTTCTTCAGGGCAGCTCCTGAGCGAAGAGATCCCGAAACACGGCGTTCCCGTGGCCGAACAGACCCATTCCCATCAGGCCGCTTGGCAGCCTGTCGTCGTGGATGCTGGCCACCGGGTGCTCATCCACTAGCACTGCGATTTGGCCGCTCTTATATTCAACCGAAATTGCGTGCCGATCCGAAATTGCGTACTGATCCGAGACAGGAATCGACGCCTTCACCTCAATCGCGGGCCGCGGAATCGGAGTCCACGGGATCAGATCCATCTCCTGGGTTGGCCCGTCATCATTGAAAAGGGTTCTCACCAGCTTGAACTGTATGATCCTCCGTTCGCCGCCGTTTTCCATTTCTACTCCGCCAGAGAGAACCAAAATGTAGTAGCCTTCGCTACTCAAGTGAAATACCAGGCCAGCCGTCATCTCAGAAAAGTCGCCGTGTTGGCGGGCCCACTCCGCCAGCACCGACACCGAAGCCCGGGAGTTGTCCCACGACAGGCCGTAAGCTGCGACCGCCCCATCGACGATTGGGCCTGTGGTTATCAGATCCCCCGGCGGGTTCCTCGATATTTCGTAGCCTCCCGGAACGTAACGCAAGCCCGGCCGATATTGGCTATCCCCTGACGGCAAATCTCTACGTGAAGCCGACGGAGTGGGCAAATGCTCGCGGCGGTTGGGCCAACCGCTCTTTGGATCGGTGAAATCTTCGTGGTAAACAAGATCGCCGGATATCGTATGTGTGCTCTTCGGCTCCCATGGGTACGGATGATCTTCGGCCGATACCTCACACGTGGACGCCTTAAAATGGACCGGCTCGATTCCCGATTCGGAGCCCACGCCACGCCGCGCGATCACTTTGACCCCGCTGCGGCGAACCCGCACTTCAATCCTGCGGAAGCGATCTACTCTCTCCGGATAGTACGCCAGCGTGTACTGCGCGCTTAGAACATTCGCAATCCGTTCGATCGCAGTCTTCAGATCCTGCTCAGAGGTTGGAAAAAACGATTCCGCGCCCGACTCTTTTGCCAGACGATTGAACACCAGCACAGGATTGTCAATTTCGCGCTCGCCCAGCAGCGTTACCGTCTTCCGCCCTTCGTGAAAGACTCGGGACTCCGTACGGCTAAAGAGACCGATCGTGAAGATCTGCGGATTCGACATCTGGGCCAGCTGGATCAATTGATCGAGATTCAGGCGGCTGTGTTGATCGGCGCCGTCTGTAATTACCACCACAGCCTGCCGGGGATTTTCGGCGGTTCTCATGTGGCAGAGCGCGGAAGAAAGCGCATCGTAAAGGGCGGTGCCGCGATCCCCTGCGCCGCGCGAAATCTGGATCGCTCCGGGGTGCTGCCGCTGCTCCGGCGTGAGCGTTTGGAAGCTCTCGATTCGCTCCGTAAAAGGCATGAAAAAAAATTCGTCGTTCGGGTGATGGCCCGCGAACAGAGCCGCCAGCAGTTCGCGAGCCCGGTCGAACTTGCGGCCGAAATCCATGCTGCTGCTGGAATCCAGCAGAATCGAAACGCTGGCGGGTTGCTGGTCGGAGCCGAAGAAGGCGATATTCTGCGGCCGGCCATCTTCGAGCAGCGTAAAATCGCTGGCGGTCAATCCCGGCACGAAGTTCCCCTTCTTGTCGACAACTTGAACGGCGATCGATTGGAGGTTTGTGGTCGTACTGAAAACCGTTGTTTGCGACCAGACCGGAGACGGCCAGAGCCCGAACAGGAGTGTCAAACGGAACGCTAGAAATATCGAGTTTCGCCGCACGCTGACCAGTATACGTTTAACTTCCCTTTTGATCACGGCGATACCGGCCCGGAGGTTGCCCGAACTCGCGCTTGAATGCCCGATTGAAGGCCGCCTCTGATTCGTACCCGACCTGTGCGGCGATATCCGCGACTCCTCGCGAAGTCTTTTCCAGCGATCGCGCGGCCAATTGGAGCCTCCAGCGGGTCAAGTAAGTCATGGGTGGCTCGGCAAGATAGCGCGTGAAGCGCTCCACCAGAGCCGACCGGGAGATGCCGACTTCCTCCGCGAGGTCGGCGATGGTCCATGGATGGGCAATGCGGCTATGCAGCAATCCGAGGCTTTTCCCTACGATGGGATCTCGCGCTCCTGTGAGCCATCCTGTTTGTTGTTCCGGCAGGCCGGCCACGTAACGGCGCAGCGTGTCCACGAACAGAGCCTCGGAGAGTTTGGCGAGGATCGCGTCGCTGCCGATTCGTCCCGAAGCGGCTTCTTCCACCAGGTGCAGAATGGAATTCTCCAGCCACTGCCCCGATTGATCGGTTCGAATGTTGACCTTAAAAACAGGTGGCAGTCCGCTCAGGATCGGGCGGCTCAGGTGGGGGTCGCAAGTCAGGTATCCGCACACGAACCGCGAAATGGCGCCACCGCCTCCGGCGTGTAACGGACTCAGGTCGCAAGCTTTGATCTTAGCCGTGATCCCGTAGTTGGGGAATGGCCGCGGCGTCTCGCAACCGCTGCTCATGTGGTGAACATCCCCGTGGGGAAAGACGACCACATCGCCGGGCCCCAGTTCGGTCCGCTGTCCGTCGGCTAACTCGATGACCGCCCCGCCTTCGATCACCAGATGGTAGAGCACAAGGTGCTCCGCTCCGGGAGCAATTTGGGCCGCCATCACAGCCGGCTCGAATGTTGAGAACCCCCAGGGAGCCGAGAATTCAGCCGTGAAGAACACGGCGCCGTTGAGTTTCACTCCACTCAGGATTTGAGAAAAGGCGTCCATTCAGTCCTTTGGACGCTCTGCAAAGTTCCCTCGCCGCCGGGCAAAGGAATCTGCACCCCCAAGCCGTTCGAGCAAATCATAACGACGCTCGGGCATGGTTGTACGGGCAGAGGCCCAGTAGGATTGTAGCTCTGAAGAAGGTACAAAGGAGCCTTTCATGAATCCGAACAAAGCATTGTGGGAAAAAGGCGACTTCACCGAAATTGCCGCGTTTATGCGTGAGTCTGGTGAAGCGGTCGTTCAATCCCTCGCGATAACACCGCCGCTGCGGGCTCTGGACCTCGGCTGCGGAGATGGCACCACGGCGATTCCATTGGCCCGGGCGGGGGCGGAAGTGACCGGCATCGACATTGCCAGGAACCTGGTCGAGGCCGGCAACAAACGAGCTCGAGAAGCGGGTCTCAGCCGCCAGTTGAAGTTTCAGGAAGGAGACGCCTGCAATCTGGAAGGCGTCGCCGATCATTCGTTTGATCTCACCATTTCCGTGTTTGGCGCCATGTTCGCGCCTAAGCCCTTCGATGTCGCCAAAGAGATGGTGCGCGTTACCAAACCAGGTGGCCGCATCGTGATGGGCAACTGGATCCCAAACGATCCGACCTTCGTATCGCAGTTACTCAAGATCAGCTCGGCGTTCATGCCTCCACCGCCCGAAGGCTTCGTCAGCCCGATGACGTGGGGTGTGGAGAGCAATATCATTGAGCGCTTCGAAAAGGCGGGAGTGCGCAAGGAGAACATCTTCATGTTCAAGGACACGTACTACTTCGCCTCGCCCCGCAAAAGTCCGGAGCAGTTCATAGAGCTGTTTGAGAAATTCTATGGCCCGACGATGAACGCTGTCGAAGCGGCCGGGAAAAACGGGAAGGCGCAGGAACTCCACTGCCAGCTTGTGGAACTGGCCAACTCCCAAAACAAGAGCAAGGACGCCGGCACTTTCATACCCGCCACGTTCATGCGAGTCACTGTTTCGCTCTGAATCTAAATTTAAGGAGATATCAAAAATGTCAATCTGGCGGCCCGATCCCACGTTCTACCCTTCGCCCAAGATGGCCATGGATGCGCCAGCTGAAAAGCTGGCATACGTAGCCATGGTCAACACACAAAATAACGGCGGTCACGACGCGATAGGCGTCGTGGACGTCGATCCCGCCTCCTCCGGCTACGGCAATCTGGTCGGCCAGGTGGATATGCCGAACACCGGCGATGAGCTGCATCATTTTGGATGGAACGCTTGCAGCGCCTGCCTCTGCCCGCACGCTCCGCATCCTCACGTGGAGCGTCGCTACCTGGTGGTGCCGGGCATCAACTCGTCGCGCATCCATATCATCGACACGAAGCCTGATCCGCGCAAACCACAAATCGTGAAGGTGATTAAGCCAGAGACCTTGTTCGCGCGCACGGGATACGCGTCTCCCCACACGGTTCATTGCGGTCCCGACGGAATCCTGATGAGCGCGCTGGGGGCTCCAGACGGCGGCGGTCCCGGAGGACTATTCGTGATGGATCACGAGAGCTTCGAGATTCTTGGAAAGTGGGAGCTGGATCGTGGCCCTCAGAATCTCGCGTATGATTTCTGGTGGCACCTGGGATTCGACACGATTCTCACGAGTGAATGGGGAACACCCAACATGGTGAGCAAGGGTGTCGATCCTGAAATCCTGCTGGCTGGCGGCTACGGCCACAAGGTGCACGTCTGGGATCTGCCCAGGAGGCGTCATCTGCAGGAGCTCGATTTAGGACCCGAGCAGCAGATGGTGCTCGAGTTGCGCCCGGCGCACGACCCCACTAAAACTTACGGATTTGCCGGCGTGGTGGTCTCGCTGAAAGATCTCTCCGCGTCGGTCTGGATCTGGTATCGCGACAACGAGAAATGGGCCATCAAGAAAGTGATCGAAATTCCGGCCGAGCCTGCCGATCCGGCAACCCTGCCGCCGTTCCTCAAAGGCTTCAAGGCCGTTCCACCCTTCGTCACAGACATCAATCTCTCACTCGACGACCGCTTCCTGTATGTTTCCTGCTGGGGCACAGGCGAGTTCCTCCAATACGATGTCTCCGATCCCTTCCGCCCGCGAAAAACCGGATCGGTCCACCTGGGCGGAATCGTTCGCAAGGCGGCTCATCCTAAGAATCCCCAAACTCCGTTGAACGGTGCTCCGCAAATGGTCGAGGTCAGCCGCGACGGCAAGCGCATCTATTTCACCAATTCCCTTTACACTCCCTGGGACGCTCAGTTTTATCCCGAAGGCATCCGGAGCTGGATGGTAAAGCTCGATGCCAAACCGGAAGGCGGCATGGAAATCGATCCGAAGTTCTTCGTCGATTTCGGTGACATGCGTAGTCACCAGGTCCGTCTGGACGGCGGCGACGCCTCTTCAGACTCGTACTGCTACTCATGAGCGCCGAATGGGGGGCATGGTCCACGCTCTTCCTGCTGGGGGCCTATCACGGCATCAATCCAGGAATGGGATGGTTGTTCGCGGTGGCCCGCGGCATGCAAGAGCATCGCGCGCGAGCGGTGGCCTGGTCGCTGCCGCCCATCGCCCTGGGTCACGCGCTTGCCATAGGGGTGGTGGTTCTTATCGCTCAATTGGCGCAGGTAGTGTTACCGCTGCAGTACATCCGCATCGGTGTGGCTGTGACGCTATTCGGGCTGGGTGTGTACAAGCTTTTTCGCAGCCGGCACTTCCGCTGGGGCGGCATGCAAGTAGGCTTTCGCGACCTCACCATCTGGTCGTTCCTAATGGCCTCCGCGCACGGGGCCGGCCTGATGGTGTTGCCTGTGGTGATGGCGGGGCCGCATGCACATCATCATATGGCAGCATCGCAAGGTGTCGGCGGAGGCGTGGAGGCATCGCTGATCCACACGTTGGGATACTTCACCGTGACGGCGGCGGCGGCGTTGCTGGTCTATTGGAAATTCGGATTGGCCATGCTTCGCAGGTCATGGTTCAATCTGGACCTGATCTGGGCTATCACACTCGTAGTAACAGGCCTGGTGGCGCTAGTGGTGTGAAATTCAGACTGGGCTAATTATCCGGTCCCAACATCGCCACAGCGACCGGCCCCGGAGGAGGTTCGAGGAGCGGGCCCTTGAAAAATGCCACCTTGCGTTCGCCCGCCTTCGAGATGCGTTCCTTCTTGTCGAAGTACGCTTTGATCACATCGCGAGAAATAGGGGCTGCCAGAATTGAGAACTCGCCGCCCTCAAACAGCGTCGCCACAACAATCTCGGGATTATCGCGCGGCGCAAAACCGACGAACCATGCGTTGTCCTTAAGCTGATCGCGCAAGGCTTTGTTGGTCTTTGCGAGTTCGTTCGACAGGCGCTGTGCCGTGCCCGTCTTCCCGCACACGTCCAACCCTGGAATTGCACCCGAGGTTCCTGTGCCGCCTGGCTCGTTCACCACGCCGTACATTCCGGAAACGATCTGTGCGACGTTCGAAGCCTTGAAATCGGCATGGCGAGGCTCGGAACTTTGCCATTCTTTGGATAGGTGCGGCTGATGCCACACTCCGCCGATCGCTAATCCGCCAATGGCCGACGCCAGTTGCATGGGAGTCACAGTGACGGCGCCTTGTCCGATGGAGACGTTCACCGTTTCGCCCGTTTGCCACTTATCGTGCTGAACTCTGATCTTCCAGCGCGGCGTGGGCATAAGGCCTTCGGCCTCTCCCGGCAAATCGATCCCAGTCTTCTTGCCGAACCCCGCCAATTGGGCGTATTGCGCGATGTTATCGATCCCGATGCGATTGCCCGCTTCGTAAAAGAACGTGTCGCAAGACTTCGCGATAGCCTCATGAATTGCAATCGGGCCATGCACGGCGTGGCACTTGAAAAAGCGGCCGCCGTAGGTCGCTCCCCCAGCGCAGTTGACATGGTAGTTGTCGTCGATGGTTCCCGACTCCAGGCCTGCGATGGCAACAATCGGCTTGAACGTCGAGCCCGGCGCGAATTGCGCCTGAATGGCCCGGTTCAACATCGGATTGTAAGGATTCTCAATCAGATCCTTCCAGTCCTGAGCCTTGATCCGGCCGGTAAACACGTTGGGATCGAAATTCGGACGGCTCACCATGGCGAGGATTTCGCCCGTGCGCGGGTCCAGAGCCACCACAGCGCCGCGCTTGCCATCCATGGCTAACTCCGCGACCGCTTGCAGATCCAGGTCGAGCGTCAACTGGAGCGACTTGCCCGGTATGGCTTCTTTCTTTTCGAGCGGTTCCCGTTCACGCCCCGAGCTATCCACCACCACACGCCTCTGCCCGTCGATGCCCATCAGCGTGTCGTTGTACTGGCGCTCCAGTCCGAACTTGCCCACAAGGTCGCCCTGCGAAAACTTGGCGTACTCGGTGGTGTTCAATTCCTGCTCGCTCACCTCGCCGACGTAGCCGATGGCATGAGCGGCCAAACCACCCTGGGGATAGAGGCGCCTTTGTGCTTCCACCAGTTCCAGTTCCGGAAAGGTCTCCGGGTCGCGGTGCGATTCGACGAATGCAATCTCGGCCGGAGTGAGCTCCTGTTTCACTGGAACGGGTACATACTTGGGACGCGCGGCGTAGCGCGCCACGCGAGCGCGCAATTCCTGCGGATCAACGCTCAGGCCCTGAGCGATTGCGTCCAGATGCTCCGGCTTCAGATTCTCCTGCAAGAGCACGACGTTGAACGAAGGATTGTTGTCGACGATGGTGCGGCCGTCGCGATCCAGAATTTTGCCGCGCGGCGCAAGCAGCGGAACCGTCTTGATGCGGTTGCGTTCCGCCATTTCGCTGATCGCCTCATGATCCCGTACCTGGAGGAACCAGAAGCCGCCCAGGAGGAACAGGAAGACCGCTACGGTGACATATTGAAAGATCGCGATGCGGCCGAGCGCAAAGCGCGTATCATCTCGAAAAAACTTATTGTTTCGGGTTTCGGCCTGGCGCTCGCGTTCAGATTCGTTCTGGGGCATGTAAAGCCTTTATAGCCGCCGATGAACGCGGATGAACGTCGATGAAACTTTTTGTTTTTTATCCGCCATTCCCTATCACTCCACTATTTTAAGCTTATCCAGCAACCGGTACAGCGGGACCGCGACCAAAGCGTTCAGAATCGCTAATACCGCGGTCTGGGGAAGGTCCAGCTCGAAGTGCTCCCCCAGCAGCGCCTCCGACAGGACCCAATAGAAGACGCGATGGAACAAGAAGAACACCAGGGCCAGAAAGAATCGCACTGGCGTGTTGTTCACCTCCAGGCGCTGGCTTACCGATGCTACAAAATAGCCCACCAATGTTTTTACAATGCCGAACATCCCCAAGGGAAGGTTGGAGAGTGAGTCCTGCGCCAGCCCGATCCCCGATCCGAACAGGACACCGGCCACGGGCGACCGGTACATCAATGAAAAATACACCGTGACCAACAGCGGCAGTTCCAGGTAGGAAAGATAGGTGAGAAAACGTGGAACGTAGACCTGAAACAGAATGGCGGCCAGAGGAACCGCGAGAATCGTCCACCAGTGAAATCTTGCTACACGCGTCTTGCGCGTAATGTCGGGCAGGCCTGCCGGCAACACACTCATGGATGGGGCGGCGGATTCCCGGGACTCTTGGGTTCCGCGCTAGCCGGCTTTCGCTGCGTCTCGTCGGCACTCAGGTTGTAGTTGGGGGCGGGCGAACCCCGGTCTCCATAGGAATGTTTCTGCGCCGCGCCCAGGTTGCGGTAGTGTTCCACCAGACGATCCGCATCTGTCCCCGAAGGACCACTGCGGGCGGGAGTGCTATCGGCGGAGTCGCGCAGGTCGGCAGGCGGAGGACTGAGCAGGTGCACGCCCTCTTCTTGCGGTGGCGCCTCCGGAATTTGCGCGTGAATGCCGTTCAGCACAATCAGCACATCCTCAAGTCCATTCTGGAGTCCGCTGGGCGTGACGTCGATTTCTTTTCGCTGCACTCCCGCGCGGATCACATCGGCGACTCCCACAGGAAGGCCCTTAGGGAAAATGCGATCGTCGCCCGAGGTGTAAAACCACTCGCCTTGGTCGACGGGCATTTCGTTCTGCACGTAATCGATGATCGCGTAGCTGTGTCCGCTGCCCTTCAAGGTCCCATGGACGTGATGCTTTTCCGAAACGACGCCCGCGGCGAAGGCAGGATCGGTGACCAGCATTACCTGTGAAGCCGTGGGATAAACACTGATCACTTTGCCCACGATGCCGTCGGGGGTGATCACGGCCATTCCTTTTTCCACTTTGCTCAAGCTGCCTCGGTCCACGAACACGACCTTGCCGCTGGACCCGGTGGTGTTGCCGATGACGTGCGCGGCGAGCGTTGTGGATTGCGTGCTCTTCTGAAAGATGGCCAGCGTCTTGGCGCGATCGGCTGTGCTGACCTCGGTACGGAGATACTGATTCTCCATTTTCAGGCGGTTGTTCTCATCCTTGGCTTTGACAAGATCCGCGCGCACGTTACGCAGCATGAAGTAGTCGCCGAAGAAATGCGATAGACCACTTCGCGTTCCTTCCAGAAGCCGCGCCATGGGAGTAACGGCGCTTACCGCCCACACTCGGATCAGGCGGACTTCCTGATTGCTTTTGATCTGGTAGGCCAACAAGGCAAGCTGCGCGAATATCGCGATCACCAGCACGGTGAGGTTGCGGAATCGGCCCAGCAGGAGTTCCATTGGCTTTAATGGCCGCCGATGAACGCGGATGAACACGGATCAGAAGTAAGGAAGCGATCAGCGTTCATCTGCGTTCATCGGCGGCTAAAACATTCCTTACTTATTTTAGGCGCTACTCGATTGCAATGCGTCGCAGGAGCTTGAACTCGGTGAGCATCTTGCCGGTGCCCAACACCACCGATGCGAGAGGATCCTCGGCAATCGACACAGGCACGCCGGTTTCCTGCCGGATGCGCTTGTCTAAGCCTTTCAACAATGCTCCGCCGCCGGTGACCACGATGCCTTTGTCGCTGATGTCGGCCGAAAGCTCAGGAGGCGTGCGTTCCAATGCGACTCGAATCGCGTTCATGATGGCGGACACGCAATCGGCCAGGGCATCCCGAATTTCAGTGTCGTTAATGGTGATGGTTTTGGGCAGGCCTTCCAGAACGTTGTGGCCTTTGATCTCCATGGTGATCGGCTTCTCGAGCGGAAATGCCGAGCCGAGCGTAATTTTGATTTGCTCCGAGGTGCGATCGCCAATCAGCAGGTTGTACTTGCGCTTCAAATATTGAATGATCGCGTCATCCATCTGGTTGCCCGCCACGCGCACGGATCGCGAATAAACGATGCCCGAAAGTGAAATCACAGCGACGTCGGTAGTGCCGCCGCCAATATCCACCACCATGTTTCCGGAAGGCTCGGTGATAGGCAATCCCGCGCCGATCGCCGCGACCATTGCCTGCTCAACCAGGTAAACTTCGCTCGCCTTGGCGTGATACGCCGAATCGATGACCGCCCGTTTTTCCACCTGCGTGATTTCGCTGGGAACCCCGATGATGATCCGCGGATGGACCAGCATCTTGCGGCCATGAGCTTTCTGAATAAAGTAATTCAGCATGCGCTCGGTGACCTTGAAATCGGCGATCACGCCGTCTTTCATGGGGCGAATGGCGACAATATTGCCGGGCGTGCGGCCCAGCATGTCCTTGGCCTCGCGGCCTACCGCTTCCACTTCGCCGTTGACCTTATTGATGGCGACGATGGAAGGTTCGTTGACAATAATACCCTTACCCCGGGCATAGACCAGGGTATTAGCCGTGCCGAGGTCAATGGCAAGGTCGGAAGAAAAAAGACTAAATAACGACCGTAAATTCATAAAATTAAAGCTGTGCGAGCTAGGGGTGCAACACCCCATCTGAAGGTACCACATGCCTCCTGGTCAGGCAACTTTGGTGCTTTATTTTCAGTAATCTAGCCGTACTTGGGATGATTCTGGGCCATCCCGCGTTACACTGGAGTCACGTGCTATCCCGGCGTTCCTTACTTGCTCTGCCCATGCTGGCCGCTTGCAGCAGGAAGCGGTCCACAGGCTTCAGCGGCTACGCCTTCGTCGCCAACGAAGAGGGCAAGGCGGTGGCGGCCGTCGACCTGGAAGCTTTCGCGGTGGCCCGGCATATTCCTCTGGACGACGCGCCCTCCCAGGTGGTGGCGTCGGCCAGTTCTGCCTCGGTTTTTGCGGTGACTCCGAGGTCGGGCGCGGTGCACGAAATTCAAGCGGACCGGCTCAGCTTCAAAAGAAAACTGCAGGTCGCGGCCGCGGGCGCGGAGCAGACGCTGATGGCGGCCCTGTCTCCCGATGACAAAATTCTCTACGCGCTATCGCGAGAGCCGCGTGCGCTGAGCGCGATTGCAACCGACTCGCTCAAGCTCTCCTGGCGCCTGCAGTTTCCCGAACAGCCGGTAGAGATCGCGATCTCCAAAGACGGGAAACACGCGGCCGTCAGCACTGCTTCCAGTGTCCGATTGGTGGATCTGTCCGCGCGTCAGCTCAGCGGGCCTCTGGGGCACGGAGCCTATGGTTCGGTGCGGTTCCTGGAGGATTCGAAAACTCTCATCGCGGCCGACCTGGATCGACGCAGGCTCTCGCTCTATGACGTGGCGAACGGACAGCTCATCACACATTTGCCGCTCAGCGTCCGTCCCGACCACCTGTGCTTCAATCGCGACGGAGGCCAGTTATTTCTAACCGGCGAAGGAATGGACGGCGTTGTGGTCGTCTATCCTTATCACACCCCGGAGGTGGCAGAAACCGTGCTGGCAGGCCACGCCCCCGGAGCCATGGCGGCGTCGGGATCTTTGTTGTTCGTAGCCAGCCCGCAATCCGGCGACGTGAGCATTTTGAACATTCCCACGCGCAAAGTAATTGGAGTCGTGCAAGTAGGCAGTGACCCCGGCTTCGTGGTTGTCACTCCAGACGATCAGTATGCGCTGGTCTTGAATCGTAAATCCGGCGATGTTGCAGTACTGCGAGTCAGCGGCATCACGGCGAACCGCTATAAATCGGCGGCGCTGTTCACAGTGATCCCGGTTGGATCGAAACCGGTCAGCGCGGCCATTCGCGCCATTTCTTAAGGCCGATCTTCATCGTAAATTGGTGGAGCGGCCTGCGCCTCGGCATTCACCGCCCTCATCAGGTGCGCGGGTGACGCTAACGGAGGTGGTGCGTAGCCGGGCTTGGTGGGGTCGGAAAGGCTGTGCTTGATGTCTCCGAGAAGGTCTTTAATTTCGCCCAGTTCGGTGGCGACTTGAAAAAGCTTCACCACGCCCGTGACCACGATACCCAGAACCAGAAAGGTCATGAGTTGTCCAAACGCCGCACTGATTAGATCCATAGCGGTAAGGCTCCTCTCCCGATTAATCGGCTAAAGAGCGGAGCGCATTAGACTCAGGCTCGACTGCTTTACACTGAAATTTGGCTTCTTTGGATATCTCAAATACAGACGACGACCCTCTCCGTCAATTTCAGAAATGGTTTCGTGCGGCGGAACGCGCGGGGGTTCCCGAACCTGAGGCGATGAGCATCGCGACCTCCACACCCGAAGGCAAGCCGTCTTCCCGCATGGTGCTGTTGCGGGGAAGCGATGAGCGTGGTTTCGTTTTCTATACCAACTACACCAGCCGCAAGGGGCGCGAACTCGCGTCAAACGCTCATGCGGCGCTGCTGTTCTGGTGGCCGCAACAACGTCGCCAGGTGCGGGTGACGGGACGCGTTAAGAAAGTGAGTGCGGAGGAATCGGACCGCTACTTCAATCGGAGGCCCGCCGAACACCGCGTAAGCGCGGCCGCATCGCCACAAAGCGCCGTCATCGCGTCAAGAGAAGAGCTGGAAAGATGGTCCGCGGAGATTCGAAAGCTGCACCCCGATGAAGGCCCGCCACGTCCAAAGCATTGGGGCGGCTTTCGAGTGGAGCCTCAGGAGATCGAATTCTGGCAACAAGGAGCACACCGCCTGCATGACCGCATTCGCTATCGCAAAAAGAACGGCGCTTGGATTCGCGAGCGTCTGTCTCCTTAGCTTTGTTTTGACCGGGCAGACCGTCAACCTGGACACGACGCTTAAGGGCATTGAGAATCGCTACAACAAGAGCCAGAGCCTGGAGCTTGGATTTTCTGAAACCTATACTCTGAAGGGCCATAAGCGAACCGAGTCGGGCAAGCTGTTCCTTCGGAAGCCGGGCCGGATGTTGTGGCAATATACTGCCCCGGCGGGCAAGCTTTTCGTTTCCGACGGGCAGTTTTTTTATTACTACAGCCCGGAAGACAATCGCGCGGAAAAGATGAAGATGAAAGAAGCCGACGACCTGCGGGCGCCGCTGGCGTTCTTGCTGGGCCGCTTGAATTTCAAAGAAGATTTCGGACAGTTCCGCTCGATGCCTCAGGGTCAGGATTCGCTGATTACGGCGATTCCGAAGTCGGACAAGCTGCCGTACACGGAAGTCTCATTTCTCTCGTCGCCCGATTTTGAGATTAAAGCACTTGCAGGTGCGAGGGCAGGACGGGTCGGTGCTGGAGTTCGCGTTTGATGGGGAGAAGAAGAATCCCGCATTGCCGGAGGGAATGTTCAAGTTCACGCCGCCGCCGGGGGCGGAGTATGTGGACTCCAGCAAGGGGAATTAGATGTGGGACAGGTTTCCGACCTGCTAGAATCAAAAATCTTTATGGCAGGTCGGGAACCTGCCCCACTACGCCAGCCACTCCACCGTGACATCCACCAGTAGCGGACCCAGCACCGAAGCCGCTTCCCTCTCCACCGACTGAAGCACCTGCTCCGCAAAAGCCTGGTCAGGAGAAACCGTCACCGCGGCGACCAATCCCCGCTGCCAGCTATCCTGGTGCGCGATCTCCGCCACGGCGACGTTGAACTTCGACCGCAGCCGGTCCTTCAGGCCCTTTACGTAGTGACGCTTGTCCTTGAGAGAGTGGGCGTCATCCATTCTCAACTCCAGAGTGATGACGCCGACGGAGGGCACTGTTTGGTTAGACGAACGCCTCTTGCGCCACGCGTTCGGTGGCGAAGCATTCCATCACGTCGCCGGGCTTCACATCGCTGTAGTTGGCGATGGAGATACCGCATTCAAAGCCGGCCTTCACTTCGCTGGCGTCATTCTTGAAACGCTTGAGCGATTCGATCTTGCCCGTGTGGATCACCACGTTGTCGCGCAGCAGGCGCACTTCGCCGTTGCGAGTGATCACGCCGTCGTCGACATAGCAGCCCGCCACCGAGCCGACCTTGGTGATCTTGAAGACCTCGCGCACCTGCGCGCGGCCCTTGTAGACCTCTTTGAACACCGGATCAAGCAGGCCGGTCATGGCGCGTTTGATCTCGTCGGAGAGCTCGTAAATAATCGTGTGGTTGCGGATTTCGACCTTTTCCTGCTCGGCCACCGCTTGCGCGGCGCGCTCGGGCCGGACGTTGAACCCTACGATGATCGCGTTGGACGCCGACGCCAGCAGCACGTCGGTTTCGGTGATGGCTCCCACGCCGGCGTGGACAACGCGGATGCGGACCCGGTCGTTAGAAAGCTTCTGCAGCATTTCCGACAACACTTCCGCGGTGCCGCCCACATCGGTCTTCAGGATGATGTTGAGATCCTTGATCTCGCCTTCCTTCAACTGCGTGTGCAATTGCTCCAGGGTGATGCGATTGTTCTTCGACATCGCCAGTTCCCTGGCCCTGGTTTCGCGATAGATAACAATCTGCTTGGCCTTGGCCGTATCGGTGACCACTTGAAGATCGTCACCAACCTCGGGCAGGGATTCGAGCCCAAGAATTTCGGCGGGAAGAGAAGGAGTAATTTCCTTGGCTGCATTGCCGCGATCGTCAAACATAGCGCGGACGCGTCCGAAGACCGATCCGCAGATGAAGTAATCGCCTACGTGCAGCGTGCCGTTACGAACCAGCACCGTAGCCACCGGACCGCGACCGCGATCCAGTTTCGCTTCGAGCACAGTGCCCATCGCCGGGCGAGCCGGATTGGCTTTAAGGTTCTGCAGGTCGGCGACCAGCAGAATCATTTCCAGCAGGAGGTCCAGATTGGTTTTCGCGCGGGCGGATACCGGCACCATGACCGTATCGCCGCCCCAGTCTTCTGCAAGCAAACCACGATCAGACAGCTGCTGCTTGATGCGGTCCACCTGAGCGTCGGGCCTGTCGATTTTGTTGATCGCAACAATGATCGGGACCTTGGCCGCCTTGGCGTGATCGATGGCTTCAATAGTCTGCGGCATGACGCCGTCGTCGGCTGCGACCACCAGCACAACGATGTCGGTGACTTTCGCTCCCCGGGCGCGCATGCGGGTGAACGCTTCGTGGCCGGGCGTGTCGATGAAGGAAATCTTCCGGCCGTTCTTTTCGATGTGATACGCGCCAATGTGCTGCGTAATGCCGCCGGCTTCGCGGCCCGCGACATCGGTCTGCCGGATCGCGTCCAGCAGCGACGTCTTTCCGTGATCGACGTGGCCCATGATGGTAACCACGGGCGGACGCGTTTCACGATCCTTCTCCACTTCGGACTGTTCGATCTCGTGAGTGGATTCTGCTTCGTAGCTCACCTTGTTGGTGGACGCGCCGAAATCGCGCGCCAGTTCTTCGGCCAGCTTCACGTCCAGAGTCTGGTTGATGGTGGCGAAAATTTTCTTCTCTACCAGCTTCTTGATCACCAGGTTGGCTTTTACGCCGAGCTTTTCAGACAGCTCTTTGACGGTGACGCCTTCAGCCACTGTGATTTCACGATCGATGGGAGGCGGCTCAAAGCTCTGCTGGCGCCTGGCCATCGGGCGGAGACGACCCTCTTCGGGATCTACCTCCCTGCGGCGGTTGTCGCGCGTTCCGGGCTTAACGGCATGGCGGCGGTTGGGCTCGGTAGTGGGTATCGCCGAGGGCTCCGCGCGCAATGGCGTTGTCGGATGCATGGGACGGCCGCGAGGCCGCAACCCCGGGGGCGGACCAGTGAACCCGCCTGGACCTCCGGGTCCACCTGGACCACGCATAAGAGGCTGGCCGGGCCGCACAGGGCCGGTATAAATAGGACGGCCCGGAACCGGAATCGAGGGTCGGGTCGGCATGCCGGGCCGTGGCGCGGGGGCGCCGGGCATGGGCGGTTTCAATTTCGCCACCATGTCCGCACGAGGCGGAACCACGGGGCGGGCGGTCGGCTGGCCGGCAAGAATCGGACGCGACATGGGCCGCATGGGCGGGTTGGACCCGGGCCCGGGCGAAGGCGTTCCAAACTCTCTCGCTTGAGGAGGCGGCGCTGGAGTCCCCGGTCTCATCGGAGGACGAGGCGTCGGAATACTGGGAACCGAAGGCGCAGCGGGACGGGCAGGTCCCGGCATCGGCGGATGCATCGGCTGAGTAAGCCTGGGTTCAGGATGCGACGGCTGAGCGTGTGATGTCTGGGGCGGCGCGGCCGGCACATGCGGCTGGACCGGAATCGGCATGCGCGGCGTCTCGCTCAACCCTTGTGGCAACGGCTGACGTGGACCGGACAGAATCTGGCCTGGAACGATTTGCCCCGGCCTTGGAGGCGGCGGAGCGGGACGAGCAGGAATCGCGGCTCCGCGATGCGCCATCGGCGGCATGATCGGCTGGCCGGCGGACAGCGGAGGCCGCAAGGGCGCCATCGGTCGCGCTGGTGCGGGGTGAGGTTCTTCTTGATGAACAGCAGGTGAAGGATGACTCGGCGCCGCGTGCACCGGTTCTTTGTGAGCTTCAACCGTGGGTGTGGGCGCGTGCGGCGCCGGAACGTGAGGAGGAAGAGGCGGAGGCTGCGACGAGGTTCGCGCTGGTGGCTCGTCTTGCGTGTCGGATTCGGGCTCCGCCACCGCGGCACCCGAATGGCCAGGGCCTTCGTCGGAGCCGTTGTGGCCGTGCTCGACCGGGCGTCCGAGTTCGCCCCCGTCGCCGGTAATCTGAAAGCGAATCTTGAACACCAGGTCGTCGTCGAGGGAACTGGAGTGCGTCTTTTTATCGTGCACACCGAGTTCCGGCAAAAGCTCAAGAATTACACTTGGCTTTACTTCCAACTCGCGCGCCAGCTCATTTATCCGAATCTTACTCATACGGTATGGTCTCCGCGGTCTTTAAAGAGAGCCGCGGGACACAATTCGACTCGCTCCTTGTAACATCTCTCACAACGCGGCGGGACTTGAACTGCTTTTCCGTCAGCGAACGGGTCCCGCGCCGTGCGCTTCCATACAAAAAATTCAATGACTCTCAGCAGGCTCTTCTGCCTCTATCCTAACAGATTGCTCCGCTTGTTCCTCTGTTCCATGAGGAGCGGCTTCGTGCGCCATTTCGGGCAACGGCTCGGCTGGGGATTCCTCGCCAGCGGGTTGCGCCGCCGCAGCCTCGCCGGGGGCTTCCTCCTGGTCTTCGTACTGGCGGTAATAGCCCATCACGGCTTCCTGGATTTTTTCGACTGCAGGCTCATCAATTCCTGGAATTTCTTCCAGCTCTTCGGGCGTCATCGCGCCCAGTTTTTCCACGGTCGCAATGCCGGCCTGCATCATTTTATCGACCAGATCCTCGGTCAGGCCATGATCCATCAGTACCGAGACGGGCGCTCCCGGAACCACCATGGCGGCCATCTGTGATTCCACTTCCTGGCGCTTTTCTTCCTCGCTCTTAATGTCGATGCGCCAGCCCAATAGCTTCGCCGCCAGCCGGACGTTCTGCCCCTTCTTGCCGATGGCAAGGGAGAGTTGCGTGTCGTCGACGATCACTTCCATGTGCTTCTCCATCGCATCCACAATGCTGACGCGGGAGATTTTTGCCGGGCTTAAGGCGTGGGTCGCGAACACCACCGGGTCCTCATTGAACTCGATGATGTCGATCTTTTCGCCGCGCAGTTCGCGAATAATGGATTGCACGCGCATGCCCTTCATGCCTACGCAGGCGCCCACGCTATCCACGTCGCGGTCGCGGCTGGAGACGGCGATCTTGGTGCGCTCGCCTGCTTCGCGCGCGCAACCTTTGATCACCACGGTGTTGTCGTAGATTTCGGGCACTTCCTGCTCAAACAGGCGCATCACCAGTTCAGGAGCGGCTCGCGAAATAAGTACGCCCGCGTTCTTGCCGGTTTTTTCGACGCTCTTGATCACAGCGCGGATACGGTCGCCGACGCTGAAGTTTTCCAGGCGCGATTGCTCTTTCTTAGGCAGGCGGGATTCCGACTTGCCGACGTCGGCCATCAGGTCCTGGCCTTCCACGCGCTTGATGACGCAGGTGACCAGTTCGCCTACGCGGCCCGAGTATTCGGAGAAAACATTTTCCCGCTCGGCCTCGCGGACCTTTTGCAGGATCACCTGCTTGGCGGTTTGGGCGGAGATGCGGCCCAGGGCTTCGGTGGGCTTGAGAAAACGAATTTGCGTTCCTACTTGAGCCGCGGGGTCTTTTTTGATGGCGTCAGCGAGCGAAATTTCTTTGTTCGCGTCGGTTACGGCTTCCACAACCTGGCGGACGCCAAAGATTTGGATGGCGCCGGTCTTTTCGTCGAATTCGGCGACCAGATCCTCTTCGGTATGAAAGTGTTTCCGCGCAGCCACCAGCATCGCGTCTTTCACCGCGTCCAGAATGATCTTTGGATCGATACCCTTTTCCTTGGCCAGGATCTCGATAGATTGATAAATCGTTCCCAGGTTCATATGTTTTTAGGAAATGAATGCTTTCTGTCTAGCGAATTACCACTCGAACTTCAGGTTCGCCTTTTCAACCTGGTCGAAAGGAATCTCGACCTGTTTCCCAGGCGCGGGTTCAAGCGTAATGGTGCCTTGCGCGAAACTCTTGAGGACTCCGTTCCAGTGGCGCTGGTCGGCGACGGGCTGGCGTGTGGTAACTTTCACTTTCTGTCCAACGAACCGCTCGAAATCCTGGGGCTTGGAGAGTTTCCGCTCCACTCCTGGAGAACTGATTTCAAGCGTATAGCGCCCCCCTGGTATGACGTCTTCCACATCGAGGATGGTTCCCACCTGTTGGGACATGAACTCGCAGTCGGCGTGGGTGACCCCGGAAGGTTTGTCGATAAAAATGCGCAAAACACGGGTTCCGCCGCCGCCGAGCAGATGGACCTCGACCACTTCGATCCCCTCGCCCGAGCCTGCGCGTTCGGCAATTTCCCGTACTTTTTCGACTACTGTGTTCCGGTCCGCCATGTTGGAGAGCCATCGAGCCAATAAAAAAGTGGGCTTGCGCCCACTGGCTTGGCTCGACCTCGATTACAGTATACACCCTGGTCAAATTGTGGTCTCCATCAGCGATCGATTGCTAAGCTAGAGGAGAGACCATGGCAGGAGGAGAGCGTCTATGACCATCACACTGCGCCCTGACCAAGAGAAGGCAATCGCGGAAGCGATCGAATCCGGTGCGTACCAAAGCCCCGATGAGGTGATCGAAAAGGCTCTCGAAGTGCTGCTTTCCGACGGCGAGTGGTCCCGGGAAGACAAGGATCTGCTCAACCAAAAGATTGAAAAGGCAATCGCTCAACTTGACCGTGGCGAAGGAATATCGGTAGACGAGTTGCGCTCGCGTCTGGAGAAGCGAAAGGCAGCCTGGCTGGCCGAACAAAAGGTCTGATGCCGGAGTTGGTTTCTTTAGAGGCCGAAGAGGATGTTTTCCAAATCTGGCTCTACTTGTTGGGTGAAGCAAATATTGTCACCGCCAATCGAATTGAAGCAGAGCTCTTGGAAACTTTCGAGAGCTTAGCCCAAACTCCGGGCAAAGGTCACCGGCGATCCGATCTAACGGCGTTCAACGTTTTCTTCTACACGCTGTATCAGTACATGATCGTCTATCAGATCGGCCCGCCTGTTCGAATTCTGGGAGTGTTTCACGGGAAGCGCGACATAAAACGAATTCTTGGTGATCGATTCTAAGGTCGACTTTGTCGCTCTCAATGCTAGGGCCGAGTCCGGTACAACATCCTCGGAAACGCGATCGTCTCGCGGATGTGTTCCAAGCCGCACATCCAGGACACAAATCGCTCTACACCCATTCCAAAACCGGCGTGCGGGACGGAGCCGAACTTGCGGAGGTCGAGATACCAGTTGAAGGCTTCGTGCGGCAGCTTGTGCTCGTCTAAGCGCTTCTTCAAAAGCTCCAAGTCGTGGATACGCTGGCCGCCGCCTATGATTTCGCCGTAGCCTTCGGGGGCGATGAAATCGACGCCTAATGCGACCTCGGGACGGTCGGGGGCGGGAGCGAAGTAGAAGGCTTTTACTTCGGCTGGATAGCGGTCCACCATCACCGGGCGATCCAGGTCGTCGGTCAGCAGGGTTTCGTCGGTGTTGCCCAGGTCGCTGCCCCACTGGATTTCGCTGCCCTTGGCTTGCAGCTTTTTGACTGCGTCGTCGTAGGTCATGCGATGGAACGGGACTTTGACGGATTCGAGTTTGGTGACGTCGCGCTCCAGAACTTTCAGGTCTTCCTTGCGGTTTTCGAGCACGCGGCCGATGACGAAGGTCACCATTTCTTCGCCGACGCGCTTCACGTCTTCCAGGTCGGCGAAAGCCATCTCTGGTTCCACCATCCAGAATTCGGTGAGATGACGACGGGTCTTGGATTTTTCGGCGCGGAAGGTGGGACCGAAACAATAGACCTTTCCAAATGACGCCACCGTGGCCTCGCTGTAAAGCTGGCCGGATTGCGTGAGGAAGACTTTTTCGTCGTCGAAGTAGTTCACTTCGAATAGCGTGGTGGTTCCTTCGCAGGCCGCGGGGGTGAAGATGGGCGTGTCCACCAGGACGAAGCCGTGGGAATCGAAATAATCGCGAATTCCTTTGATGACTTCATGGCGCACCTTTAGGATTGCGTGCTGGCGGCGGCTGCGGAGCCACAGATGGCGGTGGTCCATCAGGAAGTCGATGCCGTGGTCTTTGGGAGTGATGGGGTACGGCTCCGATTCGGACACGCGCTGCAGGATGTGAGCGCTTTCGACGTCCAACTCAAATCCGCCGGGGGCTCGCGGCTCGGCGCGGATCTTTCCGGTCACTCTAAGAGACGATTCCTGCGTCAGGTCCTTCAGAGCGTCGAAGGTCTCTTCGGGCAACGCGCTCTTCACGGCGACGCATTGCATGATGCCGGAGCCGTCGCGCACTTGCGGAAAACAGATCTTGCCCGATCGCCGCAGATTGTATAGCCACCCGGCGATCTCGACCGTTTCGCCTACATGGCGGCCCGCATCGGTGACGGCGATTCTTGGTATGGGAGTGCTCATTTGTTCAGGTTTTCCAACCGTTCAAAGACTTCCTGCGCTTTACTCAAGGGCGGACCCACGTCAGGGGTTTCGCGCAATTCCAGAACCAGCGGAAACTGGCCGGGCGCTGAATTAAAAAGCTCCATGGTCCGTTTCCAATCTATCGTGCCGCCCGGCTTTCCGTTTGACGCGATGCACGGAAAAAGATGGGCGTCCTCTTTCGCATCGTTGTCGTGGACGTGGGTGGAGCGGATGCGCGGAGACATCAGCTCATAGGCGGCCTCGACGCCTTCGCTCATGTGGGCATGCCCGGTATCGAAGCAGAAATTGAGATCCAGGTGCGTGATAGCCAGAAAATGGAGCAGACGTTCGGCGCTGGAAAACTGATTGGGAATATTTTCCAGCAATACTTCGACGCCTCTTTGTCCCGCGAATATTTTGATTTCTTCCAGAGACGCAAAGGCGGAGTCGATTCTGTGCTCGTCGTACTCGGCATCCGTCATTCCGAAGTGCTGGATCAAATAACGGAATGGAGCCACCTCGGCGATTTCCAGTACGCGTTTGATTTCGTCGACGGCTTTTATGCGGTTCGCCTTCACCGGCTCGGTGATGTCGACGGCGGACTGCGGGCCGGTCTGGCCCCCCACGTCGTCGCTATGCACAGGCGAGTGGACAGCGTGAAATTGCAATTGCGAATCGCGAAACCAATGGCCGAGCTCGCCGATTTGTTCCTTGTTGTAATAGTCGAGATGTTGACGGGCGCAGAAAAGCTCGACACCTTGAATGCCGGCGTCTTCAATCCGCCCCAAGAGAGCGGTGGTCAGGCGATGATCTGCAAAAAGATACGTCGAAAGGGTATGAACCATTTTAAGTTTTCAATACCCGGAGGCCTTCCCTGCTCTGCGGTCGTCAGAGGCGCCTTGCAACCAGCCGCCGTCTACGGCTATGGCCTCGACGCTGGCCAATACGAGGCCCGGCGAGTTGTCTACCTGATGGCCGCGAGCTTTGAGAAGTTGCACCGTGTCGGGTGAAATGCCGGATTCCAGGCTCAACTTGTCTGGCATCCATTGATGATGAAAGCGGGGAAAATCGACCGCGTCCTGAACGTTCATACCGAAGTCGACCACGTTGAGGATCACCTGCAAGACAGCGGTGATGATGCGCGGTCCGCCGGGAGCGCCCAGCACCAGGAATAGTTTTCCATCGCGCAACAGAATGGCCGGCGTCATGGCGGAAAGGGGCCGCTTGGCGGGCTGAATTGCGTTGGCGCTGCCCTGGATGAGTCCGAACATATTGGGCGAGCCGGGCTTGGAGGTGAAGTCGTCCATTTCGTCATTCAGAAGGAAGCCGAGGCCAGGAACGGTGATGCCGTTGCCGTAGGCTTCGTTTAGCGTATAGGTGACGGCGACGGCGTTGCCTTGGCTGTCGACGATGGAATAATGTGTCGTTTCCGAGCTTTCATTGGCGGGAAGGCCGGGCTTGAGTTGGGCGCTCGCGGTCACATGAGCTGGATCGATGGAGGCGCGGCGGGAACGGATGTAGGCGGGGTCGAGCAGCTTGGAAACGGGCACCTTGACGAAGTCGGGGTCGCCCAAGTATTCGCTACGGTCGGCGAAATAGCGGCGCATTACTTCGGCTACATAGTGGATGGAAGCGGCGGAGCCTGCGCCGGATTTCTCATAGCCCGAACCATCCAGCATTCCGAGCATCTGGAGCAGACCGATGCCGCCGGAGCTTGGCGGAGGGGCGGAGATGACGGTGTAATTCCTGTAGCTGCCGGTGAGAGGCACGCGTTCGACGGCCTGGTAGTTTTTCAGGTCCGCAAGTGTGACCAGTCCGCCATGCTTGGCCATTGCATCGGCCAGCAGGTGAGCCGTTTGGCCTTCGTAGAAATCTTTGGCGCCGAGGCTCCGGATTCGTTGGAGCGTCGCAGCTAGTTCGGGTTGCTGGAGAATGTCTCCGGCTTGAAAACCTGCACCGTTATTTTGAAAAATCTTTTTCGAATTTGGATCGTCGGCGAAAGAGCGCTTTGCTTTCAGAGACTCGGCGAGCGCGTAGCTCACAGGGAAACCTTTTTGGGCCAATTCAGTGGCGGGCTGAACCAGGGCGTCCCATTTTAGATGCCCGTATTTGTTGTGCGCGAGTTCGAAGCCGCGAACCGTGCCGGGTACCCCTGAGGAACGCCAGCCTTCGATGCTTTCCTTGGTCGGGTTGCCGTTCGCGTCGAGATACATGTCGCGGGAAGCGGCGGCTGGGGCTTTTTCGCGGAAGTCTATGAAGGTGGTGCGGCCATCGGCCAGGCGGATGAGCATGAAGCCGCCACCACCGATGTTGCCTGCGTATGGATAGGTCGCGGACAGCGCGAATCCAACTGCTATTGCCGCGTCCACGGCGTTGCCGCCTTGCTTCAGGATTTCGACGCCGACGTCGGCTGCGATGGGTTCCTGCGCGACCACCATGCCTTGCCGGGCGCGCACGGGCTGCCGGCCGAATACCATTCCGGCGAGGATCGGCAGCAGGAGGAGGGCTCGCATCTTATGACTTTACCAACTTCGTATCTTCAGATGAGCAGACACACTGCTCCTGCGCAAGAACCCAGGCGCTGACGCGGCGGGGCTGTCCCACGCGTTGCGGGCGGCCGATGTTTTACGATCGGCCGCCAATGAATTGAGTTCCACCTCACGAGCCGTTCTCGTCTACGGTGTGCAACTCTCGGATGTCTTAAGCCATTTCTAGCTTTCAAACGTTATGAAATCGCGACTCCAAGATCTTCCGTCGAGGCTATCCCTATAGTTAGCTCTCGTAAGCCTTTCCAGGGGCTCCGGAAGTTCCGTTCCACCGCAATGCAACGCTTCATGGCCATGAAGAAACTTGTTGAAGAAAAGCCGGTGAAGATCCTTTTCTCGATTTGAAGATAGCATGAGGGTTCCGGGGAAATTGTGGATCTTTTAGATTTTATTGGGGAATTGTGGTGTGACTGACTTTTGTCAGGCCGGGAACCTGCCCCACTTCGGAATCGAATGCTATCCTTAAGCCGAAAGCGACCATGAAAGCCTGGAAAGTGGGGTTGGCGGTGGGAGCGGTGTTGATGGCGGGAGTGGCCGTCGTTTACGCTCAGATGCCGTTTCGCGTTTATGTGCCGCTGGAAGGGTACGATGACGTTCCTCTTCCTCCCGACTATCAGGAACCGGCCGAATGGGTTTTCGGGCGGTTGATGTATCCGCCTCATCCGGACTCGATGTTCACGCGCCGTTATTTTCGCGGCGGACCACCTGACTGGACTCGCGGCGGTACAAGTTGGACCCAGGATTACCCTCGTGCGGATCGCCATTTCGCGTCGGCACTGCGGCGGCTTACACGGATCAACGCGCGCTCGGTGGAGCAACCCGTCAATCTGAACGATGGCGACGATATCTACAACTGGCCATGGCTGTGTGCTGGTGAGATGGGCGATTGGAAGTTGGATGACGCGCAGGCTCGCAAGCTGCGCGACTACCTGAATCGCGGCGGATTCCTGGTGCTGGACGATTTTTGGGGTCCTTCGGAATGGGACCGTTTTGAGCAGAGCATGCGGCTGGTGTTTCCGGACCGGCCGCTCTCAGAAGAAATTCCGAATGACGATCCGATCTTCCATACGGTTTACGACATCTCCGAGCGTTACCAGGTGCTAGGGCAATGGTCGCTGCGGGGCGGAGGTGGCCTGGGATATCGCGCAGTGGGGACGACGGCGCACTGGTACGGGATCAAAGACGATGCGGGCCGGATCGTGGTGGCGATTTCTTTCAACTCCGACGTGGGTGATTCGTGGGAGTGGGCGGACGACCCTTACTATCCTGAAAAGTTTTCGGCGTTGGGGATACGGTTAGCGGTCAACTATACGATTTATTCACTGACGCATTAGTGTTTGGCCACATACGCAGATAACCGCGTGAGAATCCCCGCCCTGACGGGACGGGGCTATCCGCCCGGAGCATGGGACCACGTCAGTCGCGGAGAGCGACAGAGGGGTCGAGCTTCGAGGCCCTATGGGCGGGCAGCCACGAGGCTAGGGCGGCAACTGCCAAAAATAGTGCGGCCATCGAAGCTAACGTTAGTGGGTCAATGGACTGAACGCCGACGATTAAATTGCCTGCTGCGCGCGAAAGGCCCCAGGTCTCTAGCAATCCTAATGCGATCCCTGCCAAACTTAGCCGCAGAGCCTGCCCGGCTACCAGAGTCATGATGTCCGCGGGCGATGCGCCTAGAGCCATCCGCATCCCGATTTCGGCGGTTCTTTGCCGTGTCGCAGTGGATAATACGCCGTATAACCCCACTGCCGCCAGCAACGTTGAAATGGCCGCGAACACAGCGATCAGCAGCAGCGTAAAGCGAGGGCCGGCTTGCGCGCGATCGATCAGGGCTTCCATGGGTTGAATTTGCGCGACCACCAGACCCCGGCCCATTTTGCCGACTTCGGCACGCACGGCGGGAGCCATTCTGGCGGCGTCGCCGTCCACGCGCACGGCCCATTGTTCGAGCATTCCGTGGCCTTCGTGTCCGTTGGTGAAGTACAGCTCCTCATGTCCTTCCTCGGCCAGCGACATTTGCCTTTGATGCGCGACAACGCCGATCACCTCAACGGGCGTGCCTGTCGCGCTGCCGGCAACACTGACAATCAACTGCTGGCCGATTGCCGAGCCTGAAGGAAAGGCCTTCTTTGCCAGCAGGTCGTCGATGATAACCAGATTGCGCCCAAGCTGGTTGTCGTCCTCGGTGAAGGTGCGCCCTTCCAACAAGCGAACGCCCAGTGCTTCGAAGTAACCGGGGAGACTGATCTGATTGTCCGCAGCGGTGAGAAGAGAGCTGACGTCGTTTCCGTCCTTGGGCAATCCCCAGCGAATGGGGTAAAAAGGGCCGTTTAGAGGAAGCATGATGGCGCCCGCGACATTGCGCACTCCTGGCACGGCTGCGAGATGGGTTTGGATGTCGTGGAGGAATGCGGCCCGCTCCGCAGGTTTGGCGGGGGGACGGCCACCCGCCAGCTTAACCGCTAGAAGACCGTGGGGATTAAAGCCGGGATCGGTGCGGCGCAGCGCGAGGAAGCTGCGAAACATCAGAGCTGAGCCAGCCAATAGGACAAAACATAGCGCGACCTCGCCGATCACCACTGCGTTACGAAGGGTTCCTCCACTCAGTTTGAGGTCTCGGCCGCTTAAGCGGAGAACGCTCATCACATCCGCTTTCGCCGCCTGAGCAACGGGGGCGAGACTGATCAGAAGGACGGTTAGCAGCGCCGCGAGGATGGTAAAGCCCAGGACGCTTCCGTCCATCCGAACCTGGTCCAGGCGAGGCACATTCCCGGGGGCGATGGCGAGCAACTCTCGAAGGCCAATCCAGGCAAGACCGAGTCCAAGCGCGGCGCCGAGAGCGCACAGCAGAAATGCTTCAGCGACAATTTGCTCAATCAGATTCCACAGGCCGGCGCCGAGTGCGGCGCGAACGGCCAAATCGCGCACTCGCACCGAGGCGCGCACCAGCAGCAAGTTCGCCACATTGGAACATGCGATCAGCAGCAGGAAGATGACGGCCCCCATCAGAACTGTCAAGGCGGGCCGGACTTCGGCTACAAGATGGGCTTGCAAGGGAACCAGCCGGAACTGGTAGCCGGACGTTTCCTTGATCAGGAATTCCTTCCGCAATTGCGCGGTCACAAGGTCGGCGCTGGCTTGGCCTCGCTCCAGACTCACATCCGGTTTCAATCGGCCCAATACGTACAAGTGCGAACTCAGGCGGTCTGAATTGTCATAACGCAAACGGCCGGCGAACCAGAAGTCGGGGGCGCGATCAATGTTCTGTCGCGGAGGGAGGAGCAGTTCGAATCCTGGCGCGAGCACGCCGACCACTTGCACTGCCCCATTGATGATGGACTTGCCTACGATAGAGGGGTCACCTCCATATCGGCGCCGCCAGTATTCATAGCTCAAAATGCCCATTTGAATAGACCGGCCGGAGGTTTGTTGCGGGCCGTCGGCATCTCCGTCACTGTCGACGAAATTTCGGCCGATGGCGATTTGTGCGCCGAGCGATCGCAGGAAGCCCGGGGTGACGCCGTTGGAATGAATCTGCTCAGGCACCCCATCGGCGTCGGGGAGAACAAAGTTTCCGGACAAAACCTCTATTGCGTCCAGGTTCTCAAAGACATCTTTGGATCCATTTCGGAGGTCGAGAAAGTCGGGGGCGGATATGGGATAGTCCTCCACACCGCGTTTAACGTCGTCACGTTGGGCGATTACGAGACGGGCAGGATCTGTGTAAGGCAGCGGCCTTAGGATTACCGCGTGGGCCACGCTATAGATGGCTGCGGATGCGCCGATGCCTAAGCCAATCGTGACGACCGCGGTGAGCGTAAAAAGAGGAGATTTCTTGAGAGCCCTCGCGGCGTACTGGATGGCCCGGACCATGTAGGCAAGTGTAGCGCCCTGGTGGGTGATTTATCGATGGGAAACGTTTCGCTAATTCCGAGCAATTTACTGAAAAGCGGGCCTAAGGCCCGCTCCATTTATACGAGACGGCGCCATTTACGGTCGCCACCGCCTAGAAGTTCATCGGCTGCCAGAGGTCCATCGCTGCCCGCGGCGTAGTTGGGGAAGTAGGGAGCCGGTAGTTGGGCCCATGCCTCATTGATGGGGGTGATGATGCGCCATTCGGCTTCCACTTCATCACGCCGCGTAAACAGCGTCGCGTCGCCACGGATGGAATCGAGCAACAGGGTTTCGTAGGCGGGAGGACCGTTGGAGCCGAACACGGTGTCGTAGGAAAAATTGGCGTCGACCATTAGGGCTTGCATCTGATTGCCGGGGCGCTTGGCGTCGAAGGCGATACTGATTCCTTCGTTCGGTTGGATGCGCAAGGTGATGACGTTGGGCCCAAGCTGTTCGTGCGGAGTGCCCGCGAAGAGAGCCTGCGGCGTGCGTTTGAGGTAAACACGAATTTCTGATGCCTGGCGCGCCAAACGTTTCCCGGTACGGATGTAAAAGGGGACGCCGGCCCAGCGCCAGTTATCGACATAGAATTCCACGGCGGCGTAGGTTTCGGTGGTGGAGCGGGGAGAGACGTGATCCTCCTGCTTGTAACCGGGGACGTTCTTGCCCGAGATCTCGCCTGGGCCGTATTGGCCGCGCACCGTTCGGCGGGCGACTTCGTCCACGGTCATGGGGCGGATGGAGCGCAGGACCTGGACTTTTTGATCGCGGACGGCATCGGCATCGAAGGAAATGGGCGGCTCCATGGCCGTTAGGGCCAGAAGCTGGAGCAGGTGATTGGCAACCATGTCGCGCAGCGCGCCGGTTTCTTCGTAGAAGCTGGCGCGCCCTTCCACGCCGACAGTTTCGGCCGCAGTGATTTCCACGTGGTCGATGAAATTGCGGTTCCAGACGGGTTCAAAGAGTAGGTTGCGGAAGCGGAAGAACAAGATATTCTGGACGGTTTCCTTGCCCAGATAATGATCGATGCGGTAGACGTCCTTCTCATCAAACACTTTGTGGACCACGTCATTGAGCTCGCGCGCGGACTTCAGATCGTGGCCAAAGGGTTTCTCCAGGATAATGCGCGTCCATCCTTTTTCTGTCCGGTTCAATTTGGCCGATGCCAGGCCTTCGATAATCGGGCCGGCAATGGAGGCGGGAGTGGAGACGTAGAAGAGGCGATTGATGCTGGCTCCCGCATGCACCATCTGGTCGAGGTAGTCGCGCAGCTTGTTGTAGAACTGAGGCTCGGTGATGTCGCCGGTGAAGTAGTGTAAGCGATTTTCGAATTCGTGCCAGGTTGAGTCGCTAAAGTTCCGGGTGTCGCCGGCTTTGGGAGTGGTTTCGCGGAGCTTGGCGCGGAAGTCTTCCGAGCTGAGAGGCGTTCTTCCCACCCCGACGACTTGAAACTGAGGATTCATGCAACCGACACATGCCAGGTTGTAAAGGCCAGGAATCAGTTTCCTGCGAGTAAGGTCGCCCGAGGCTCCGAAGATGACTATGATGCAGGAATCGCCCGTGGGCAGGGGCTCAAGAGAAAAGTGCTCCAGCGGATTTACCTCGATGACAGCGGACATGATTCCTCCATTTGAGTGAGATGATGCGATATGCGAAAAAGCTTCAGGCAGTTTTCGCCTTCAGAATAGCAAGCCGATAAGCACGTTATCAGCAAGTACCGGCGCTAAAGGCGATACAATCGTCGACATGGCAGGCGGCGTGCATACTGTAGTTCGTTATGCGCATTCATAACGTAATAGTTGCTGGCGTGGTTGTCGCCGGGCTCGGTTGCGCGGCGGCCGATTCAGAGAACGTTACGCTCAACAACGGAGTGCAGATCTCCATTCATACCAGCTTAGGTAAACCCACCGGCACCACTAGTGTTGCGGTGGAGATGCAGCGGGCCGCAGGGGATAGTTTTTACCGCATCTTTCGGGACCAGAATCGCCTGGCGGTGTTTGCCTATGAGTTGCAGGTGGCACGGTCGGGTACGACGGGGTTTCGGCTGACCACCAAGCCCGTGGAAGATGAATTCGCGCGGCGGTTCCCTGGTGCGGATGGTGGCAAGCCGGTCCCGACGTTCTCCGCTGAGAAAGACTACACGTTAAACAATGGAGAGCCCGCGACGATTGCGCTTTACGAATTGGAAGGCCAGGGGCTCGCGGTGGTGGACACAGTGCAGATGGGGTTAAATCCTAGTTCATCGGGGTCGGGTGGCGCGCTGCGATTTTCGGGATTGAGCCTTACGGTCAATGGCGTGCCGGTGAAGACCGTTCCAGGGAGCACCGTCTCGGGTCGCTATGTGATGTTTTACATTCCCGGACAAGGCGGCTTCTTCTTTTCGTCGGACGCTGTAACAAGGCGGCAGTTCATGAAGGCCGGGTACATCGAGGGCAACAAGATGCAGTTCACGGTGGACAATCTCTCCTATGAGTGTGCTGCGCAGTTGCCGATCGCGGCCACGCCTTCGCAGGAGTTGTGGGTTTATCACGATCCCGATTATCGGCCTGGTGGCAACTGGACACTTCAGGATCCGGATGCGGGCGGCAACGAAGCGCAGGCGGAATTCTTTACTGCGGCGGCGGATTCGCTGGATTGGTGGATGGTGGGGTCGCCCGCGGTGGCGAAGTAGTTCTTACTGTCGCGTATCGGTTAAGGCTTGGCCCACGTGTTGTACGGCGCTCATGACCCGGCCGTAGTTCATGCGCATGGGTCCTAAAACGGCGATTACTGCCGATAGGCCGCCGGGCAGCGTCACGGGCAAACCGATTAGAGAAAGCTGGCGCATGGAGGGATGCATTGCTCCTAAGCCGACGTGGACGCCGATTTCGCCGGTAGGTTGTTCCAGGAAACGGTCCAGCAATTCCAGCACGCGCTTCTTTTCTTCCAGAGCGCCGAACAGCTCGCGCATCTTTTCTTTGGTGAGTTGCAGGTCGACCATGAAGAGGTTGCTGGCTCCGCCCATGTGAACTTCGGGGCCCGACTCAACGTCGAGCAGTCCTTTGGACCACAGCACGGTCAGTTTCCTGAGGACCTCGTCGTAGGCGGCGGCGGCATGGTCCAGGCGCTGGGCCAGTTCGCGGCGCACTTCTTCCAGAAGCCATCCTGAGAAGTTGCGGTTGATGTAGTTGCGGATGGAGGCGAGTTCGTCGGGGGTCAGACGCTCATCCAGGGTGATTACGCGATTGCGGACCTGATGGTCGCGGGTCATCACCACCATCAAGACGCGGCGGTCGGGCAAGGCTACCAGTTCCACCTGATCGAGAGCCGGGCTGGATTGCGGAATGGCTGCGGCGATGCCGACGCCGTGGGTCATTTCGGTGAGCATGCGGGAGGTGAATTCGACGCGATCCTCCACGGCATCCAGCTTGCCGAATTCGCGCCGAAGACGATCGATTTCCACGGCCACCAGCTTGCGGATACCAAGCGACTGGACGTAACTCTGAAATGCCTTTTCAGTGGGAACGCGGCCGGCCGAGGTATGGGGCTGGGAAAGGTATCCATCGTCGACCAGGTCCGCCATGGCGTTGCGGATGGAGGCGGCGCTCAAACCGGCCTGCCAGGCGCGAGCAATCGACCGTGAAGCTACGGGCTCGCCGGTGGCGATATAGGCTTCGACAATCTCATGCAGAATTTCTTTGCTGCGAGGCGTCATGTACTTCTTTGCTGCGGACCCCTATATAGAAGTTTACGGAGTTGTAACTGGGGGGTCAAGGGTTAGGGACCACCAGTACAGCCAAGCCCTAGTTCTCCGATGGTATCTACAGGGGTCTTGCGTGGGTCGAGTTTCAGGCCGAGTTGTTCCACGGATTTTCAAAAACGGGTTTGCCCGGTGAGCGCAATACAGGCAAGGAGACTCGCTGGGTTGTAGCGTGTGGTCGATTTCTTTAACGATATCAGCGTTGCGAGGTATGGATGCCTTCGCGGCAACCGCTCCGTTTGACGAGCTTCGCAGAAAAGCGTTGACACTTGCCGACCCGTGTGTCACAGTACTGCTGTGACACTGTTCCGGCTGAATCTCAATTCCGGCGAATCTATCTTCAGCCAGGTTGTCTTTGCTGCGAAGAAGGCTTTGGTTGGTGGGGAATTTCTGCCGGGGCAGGCGTTTCCTTCCGTTCGGACCCTGGCAGCGGAGCTGAAAATTCATCCCAATACTGCGCATAAAGCGATTCAGTATCTGATTCAGGAAAGGTTGCTGGAAAATCGGCCCGGCGTGGGGACCATCGTGGCGACGCTTCCGGAGGCTCGGGCCGGGGACAAGAAACGGCTGCTAAAAGAGGAAGTGCAGCGGCTGGTGGTGGAGGCAAAGCGCGTGGGACTTCAAGTGGAAGAAGTGATCGAGGCGATTGAGGGCGAATGGGAACGCCTGGAAAGACCGCAGGAGGTGAAGCGCAAATGATCCGCGCCGAAGATGTGTGGAAGAAGTTTGGGCGGCATGAAGCTTTGCGGGGATTGAACCTTTCAGTGGCCGAAGGCAGCGCGTTTGCGTTGATCGGGTCCAATGGGGCCGGTAAGACTACGGCGATCAAGGTTCTGATGAACATTCTGGAGCCCACGCGCGGACGCGCCACGGTGATGGGTGTGGATTCGCGCGCGCTTTCTCCACGCGAGTTGGCGCAGATCGGGTATGTGTCGGAAAGCCAGGACATGCCGGAACGGCTCACGGTGGAGCAGTATCTGGATTACCTGCGGCCGTTTTACGGACAGCGGTGGGATCGGGAGATCGAAGCATCCACCCTGTCGCTGTTGCGCCTGCCGATGCGGCGCAGGATTGGAGATCTTTCACACGGCATGAGGATGAAGATGGCGCTGGCGTGCGCGCTGCCGTTCCGGCCGAAGCTGCTGATGCTGGACGAGCCATTCAGCGGGCTCGATCCGTTGGTGCGCGATGAATTTATGGAGGGTCTGATCCGCCAGGCCGGTGAGATGACGGTACTAATTTCCTCGCATGAGCTGAGCGAGATTGAAAACTTCGCCACACACGTCGGTTTTCTGGACGAAGGAAAAATGATGTTTGAAGAATCGATGAGCGGGCTGACGGAGCGGTTCCGCGAGGTGAGTGTGACGCTGGAGCGCGAGGCGTCGACGCCCGATCCTCTGCCGCAGGATTGGCTGTCAGTGCGCGCGGCGGGCAGCGTGGTCACATTTGTGGATGCCCATTTTTCCGAAGATGCGCTGGGAGAGAAGATCCGCGCGTTGTTGGATGGCGTGCGGAGAATCGATATTCAACCGATGGGATTACGGTCCATTTTCACCGCGCTGGCGAGGGCGTCGCGCCAGCCGGAAGGAGCTCTGCGATGATCTGGCATATCTTCAAGAAAGACTGGCGATTGCTGTGGCTTTCGGCAGTGTGCTGGGGAGCGTTGCACGTTGTGTTGAACGCCGCGCGGCTTTCGCTGGGGAGGTTCTACCAGGCTCGCTTCGCGCTGGCGGCTGTGGATCCCGCCAGCTTCCTCCCCGGAAGGAGAGTCTTCCTGGCGACCGGGCTTCCGATGATCGCTCTCTTGGGAAGCGCCCTGCTGATCATCGCGATTGTTCAGCAGGACGCCATTCCGGGGCTGCGCCAGGACTGGCTGGTGAGGCCGATCCGGCGGCGCGATTTGTTGTTGGCTAAGGTCGCTGCCGTGCTGGTGATGGTGCAGGCTCCCATCTTTCTGGCGGACCTGATGGAGGCGTTGGCAAGCGGCTTTCCGTTTTCGCAATCTTTGAGTGCGGCGCTGGGCCGGGCGATCTTTCTGTTTTTCGCGTTCAGCATTCCTCTGCTCGCGTTCGCTTCGCTGACCAAGAACTACATGGAAGCAATCGCCGGCGCTGTGGCGTTAGCGCTTGGTATTTCGCTACTGACTATGGTGACGTCGCCTGTGGGTGGCGTATTTGATCCGAGCACTGTGGCGTGGGTCACCTTCACGGTGCGCACTGCGATTCTGGTCGCCGGCGCGGCGGTTTTGCTGGGCATTCAATATTACTGGCGTAAGACCCTGGTATCGCGATGGCTCACCGTTGTTGTCGGGTTGATCTATTGGCTGATTCCACCGGTGCCGTGGCAGACGGCTTTCGCGCTGGAGCAGAGGCTCGCGCCCGCTCCGGGGGCTGGGAATCCGATCGCGATCAGCTTTGTGCCGGATCGCTCCGCTCTGGCGGACCGGCCGGTGGGACCGGGTAATGGGAGATCCTTTGGCAGCGTGTTTGTGCTTTTGCCGATTCGCGCTACGGGCCTACCCGAACCGTCGGTTCTGTTGGGCGACGCCTCGACGGCGAGACTGATTACGCCGGATGGGCAAGTACACAACGCTGGAGGACAGAGCGGGTTCAAGATCTGGAAGGAGCAACCAGGCGAAGGCGAGGGGGCGTTCACGTACGGCATCCGGCTGGCTCCGGAGCTTTACAGACAGGTGGCCGATCAATCGGTGCGCGTGGAGATCGATTATTCGCTGACACTCATGGGATTCAGAGAATCGCAAACTTTGCCCGCCAACGGAGGCGATGTGCGGAGTGCGGCGATGGGCTGGTGCGGAACCACGGTGGATGCGGACGGGTTGCAGATTCTGTTTGGATGTCTTGCGTCCGGGCAATACGGATTGGTGCACTTCAGTGGTTCTGGAAGCTAAGGCGCTGGGGGCTCGAAATCACAGAGGCGGTGGGTGCGAACCTGGCTACTCGCCTTTTCGGTTTAACTTCGAAGGAGATGTACTGACGCGCGCGGTGTTTCCGATGCCCTTCGCCGATCCCTCGATTGGCGATCCGACTTTAGTGACGCCGGCGATGCTCGCTCAGGCGACGGTGACGGCGCGGACATATGAAGTTCGCGACCATTTTGTCCGGCAGTTGGTGATTCCGCAGATTCGGCTGCGAGACTGGGCGACGGAATAGTAGTCAGGACACTTGGGGTCTGCCCGTGGAGAGGATCTTGCCGATCCAATGGGCGTGAGGCAGGCCGCATTTGGAAAGAGCTCTCAGTTCTTTCTCCACGCTGTACTCTACGCGGCGGATGGTTGGAGTGGATTCGTCCAGTAAGAGGTAGGAAGCGCGCGGGTCGCCGTCGTAAGAGAGACTGACGCTGCCTGAGTTGGCGACGATTCTCTTGCCCGTGTTGGTCACGAAAGACTGATGGATGTGGCCGTACACGTTCACGGGCTGGCCGAGTGGCGCATACACCGATTCCAGTTCATCGGCGCCGGCCGTGTGAGCGGGAGCTCGCCACGGGCTAGCTGGGCTTGCGTGAACCAGCGCCAGTGGGCCGCGAATCTGAATCCGCGGAAGGCCGCGAAGCCAGTGGAGGCGGTCGTCTCCTAGCGCGGCTCGGGTGTGGGCAGCCATTTCCTCGACCGTCGCGAACAGAGTTTTGAGCTGGGGCGATTGGCTGGCGAACTCTGTTAGCGTTGTGGGGCTGATGAGCATCTCATCGGTATTGCCGATTACACCTTGCCATCCCAGGCCGCGGATCTGGTCGATGATTTCGACGGGACTGGATCCGCCGTCGGCGAGATCGCCACCGTGGAGAATCAGATCGGGTGAGGATTCGCGGAGATCGGCGAGCACTGCCTCAAAGGCGGTTCGGTTGCCGTGAATGTCGGACACGATGGCGATACGCAAGTAAGTCCCTCCTTAGGTCGCTGCGGAGGATCACGTATCCGGTAAGACCAGCCAGCAGCGATCCGCCGAAAATACCTATTTTCGCCGAGGTGAGCAGGTCCTGGTCCGGAAAAGCCAACGCGGCGATGAAGAGAGACATCGTGAAGCCGATGCCTCCGAGCCATGCCGCGCCATGAATGTGGCGGAACGTCACTTGGGCGGGCAGCGCCGCGAGCCCGCTTTTCACTGCGAGCCAAGTGGCCAGTCCGATGCCGATGGGCTTACCTAGAAGGAGCCCGATCGCGGCTCCCATAGTGATGGGATTGGCGAAGTGTTGCGCGACGCCCCCCCCGGGGTTCACTCCCGCGTTGGCCAGGGCGAACAGAGGAACGATAAGAAACGTGACCCAGGGATGCAGAGCATGCTCCAGGCGGTAGAGAGAGCCGGAAGGAATGGTCATCGCGAGGAGGACGCCTGCCACGGTGGAGTGCACACCCGATTCGAGTACTGCAAACCACAAAGCGGCGCCTATGACCAGATAGGGAAGCAAATGGCGGACGCCCAGACGGTTCATCGCGACGAGGGTCGCTACGCAGAGGGCTGCTGCACCGAACGCGCGCCACGAGAGATGAGAGGTGTAGAAAAGGGCAATTACGAGGACAGCGGCCAAGTCGTCCACGATAGCCAGTGCAGTGAGGAAGACCTTCAGGCCCAGGGGTACGCGGCGGCCCAGGAGCGCCATCGCCCCGATTACGAACGCGATGTCGGTAGCCATGGGAATGCCCCAGCCCGCCTGTCCTGGTCCGCCGAAGTTCAGTGCTGTGTAGATCAGCGCGGGTACGACCACGCCACCCAGCGCGGAGACGATGGGCAGAGCGGCTCGGCGGGGTGAGGCGAGTTCGCCGATCAGCAGTTCGCGCTTGATCTCCAGACCGACGACGAAGAAAAAGAGAGTCATCAGGGCGTCGTTGACCCAAAAGCGGAGATGCTGCCAAATCGCCTCATAGCTTGTGGACCACGGGGAATTCGCCCATGCCAGGGCAGCCAGCGTCGCGGCGATTAACACGATGCCGCCCGAGGCTTCTAGCGCGACAAACTTCTGAAATGGCCGCAGGAGAGGGGACGTTGTGACGGCTTGCTCAGGCTGGCGGTTCACTGCTTCTAAGGATGGCACTCTCCGAGCGGCGTCCGCACCAAACGGGAATCGGAATTGCTTAGACTTTGGGCATGTCTATTGAAATAACCGAACAGGAGAGGGAAGGTATCGAGATCCTGGAGTTGAAGGGACGTCTGACGTTCGGAGAGGAGGACCTGGCGCTGCGGGAAGAATTGGAAAAACTAGGGCGGGAGAACAAAACCAAGGTGGTGATAATGCTGGGTGAGTTGCACCAAATTGACACCGCGGGCTTCGGCACGCTGCTGTTCGCTCGGGACAAGCTTCAGGCAGCGGGTGGGGGATTGGCGTTAGCCGGCTTGAACCCGGCGCATATTGAAGTACTGATGACGGCCAAGCTAGGGGTGGAGTTTCACACTTTTGAAGATGAACTGGAGGCGGTAAATAGTTTTTTCCCCGGCCGCGAGGTTCATCACTTCGACGTGCTGCAATTCGTGAAGAGCAAGACGCCGCCGGGGGAGTGATCAACGCTTATTTAGTGAGTTCCGCTCACCTGCGAGTGGTCACGTGTTCGGCTTCCCGCAGCCAATAAGGTGGGCGGCTGTAGTGCACGTAGAGCTGGTCCTCATACCCGCGGGTAATGGGTTCCGACTCAAGGTACTCGGGGCTGTTGCGGATTTTTTCCCGGTCCAGGTCCACGTAGACTTTCGAATCCTCCCAACTGACGTTTTTTATCCAGGCTGGGGGGACCAGGACTTTCTTGCCTGGCCACCAGTTGCGGGTGGCTATTTCGAGATATCGGACCGCCCAGGTTTCGTCATCTACCACGAAGTCGTCCACATGGCCGATTTCACCGTCGGCGGCTTCGATGGCGTAGCCGTGGATCTCTAGGGTGCTGCGCAGGTGACAATCCGGCTCGTTGACACCGTTCGGCGACTGATCCTCTTCGCTGGGGACGGGCACATTCGGGATTTCGGCGGGGGGAATGAAGCCCAGAGGCGAGTATTCCGCACCCCACACATAAGGTCCAGTCCAATAACGGGGATACCCATAGTAGCTGAGGTGTTCGGTCTCGTGTTGGCGGGAAACTGGTTTGTGCGTGTCGATTTCGGGGCTGCCTGCTACCTGCTGCTTGGTCAACCTGACGTTCAGCCGGCGGGCGTGCCAGTCGGTGGAGCCGAGCGAGTAGGGCGAGATCAGCACCAGCGTGCTTCCCAGGCCGCTTAGCCAGCCGCCCGTATCGACGACCAAGTACCGGATCACCCAACTTTCGTCATCGAAATAGAAATGATCCACCATCCCGATCTCGCCGTCGGTGGCGCGGATCGTCAGGCCCTTCATATCGCCGGCATTTCTCAGCATTGCGCAGTTCCTCCCGTGGAACCTCAGCAATTTAAGGACCAACTCTCCGCTAACTCAGCGCACAACGGCGGGAGTTAGCCCATTGGTGTGAACGTCCGGTCCCGCGCCGGGCGCTGAAGCGTGCCGGGCGAGGATCAGGGTACGGCGAATTCGAGGCTTGCGCCGCTACGGATGCGCATCGCATCGCTGAGGGGGTACATGAGGATGGTACCGTCGTCGCCCCAATGGTTGGAGCGAGCGGTGGAAGAAAACACGCGAATTACTTCCTGGGCCAATTCGGAAGGAGCCAGGATTTCGACTTTCAGCATGGGAGTGGCAACGCGGTATTCCGCGCCGCGGTAGACTGCTATGCGGGCCCCGCGACCGCCGCGCTTCAACACGTCGGAAATCGCTATTTCCCCCACCCCAATTTCTTCCAAGGCCCCCGCGACCTCGTCCAGCTTGAAGGGCTGAATCAGTGCCTCGATTTTCAACATCATGGTTGGGTTTCCTCACTAAGAAGATACCCGGGGGCGGGTCAAAAATGCATAGAAATTACATCAAGAAAGTCTAAAGACTCATTGCGGCGCGGAGTCTTTAGACAGGTGGGGGGGCTCGACCCTGGTTAGATGAAGGGCGAAAGGAGTCACTTCAAAGGGCATTTTCTCCCGTGCCGACAAAAGCGCGAGAGGCCGGGCTTTCACCAGGGCGATCTGATTGTTCCAAGGATCGAGCTTCACGCGAGAGCCCAAGGGCAAGGCGGCGATTTGCTCGATTTTATCTTCCTCCAGCGCTGGCGCGTTCGCGGCAAATTCCGCCAACGCGGCCAGCGCGTCATGATTGGCAACCTGATTACCGAGGTTGGCGGCCAGAAGCCGGGGGAGCGCCGGGATCCGGGCGGCCAGAGCCTTCAGAAATATGCCCGCGTTGGCGGTCTTCTGATAGGGAGAAACTTTCATGATCTCGATGGTCTTCTTGCCGGCCGCGGCCATTTCGGGAGACGTCCGTTCGAAGTGGAACTTCTGCAGGAGGTCGGCATCGGAGAGCATGGTTTGGTTATGAAAAGCGAACATGGTGGGGGTCTGGTGGCCCAAGGCAATATGAGAGAGTTCGGCTGCGAGAACCAGCGCCAGACTCACTTCATCCGGTAGCACGTCGATTAATCCCCGGCTGATGACGATGGTGTGGCCTACCGAGAAAGTTTCAACCGGCGTAGTGAGAAGAACCCGGCAGTGCGCTTCCACGTTCAGGTTGGCCGAGACGATTAAGTTGTTCACCACCGTGTTGAGCACGTCGTCCACCGGCCCAGGGGGCGCAAGCAAGCCGCCTTTTTGCAGACGGGCCACAATATTTTCTTCCGCCTGGCGTTCCCACGAGCGCTGCGATTCAAGTGGCGACGCGTCGGGCGCAGATGCCTTGTCTTTTACGTCGGAGGATTGGTCCACCAGAATGCTGGTGAGCTCGTCGAGCTTGTTGGCGGGCGCTGCCGCATAGTCCCACAAACGGGTCTGAGCTTTGAATCGCGGCACTGCGTTGGGGCCTTTGGCCTGCTCGCCCGCCTCTTCCACGTAGATCTGCGCTGGAGCCCAGATGCCCGGAGCGACGTTCACGCGCCAGCTATCGAAATGAAAATAGCGCTCGGGCGGCACGCCTTTAGTAGGCGGCGGCTGAAGATAGATTCCGTCGAAGCGCACGATGAGGTCGTCCTGATCCTCCACCCAGATTCTGCCGGTGAAACGTCCGGGCTCCACTGGATTCGAGGGAGAAATGTCGAATACGAGGCATCGCACATCGCCCAGAAATTCGCGCCGGACGTAATCGAATTTATAGGTCTTGCGGTTGAAGCCAGTGAGGTCGATGAATGCCATTTGTGCAAACCCACGGGGCAGGAATGTTACCGGCTGGGCTTTCGAGCCCAGATGAAAGATTGCCAGTTTGGAACTTTGCTTGGGCGCGGGATCGGTGTGTTCTACCAGGGAGTCGTACCCGAGGGTTTCGCCCAAGTGGATGCGGCCCAGGAAGTAGTGGTCCTTGTTGGGGAGAGCGTCACTGGCGGGAACGTCGCCGGCTTGAGGGGGCAGAGCTTCCTGAATGTAGGTTTCCACCAGCGGCGAGCGGGTCTTCATAGAAACCATGAATGCCCGTTCCCGCTCCACGATCCGATCTAGCAGGCGATCGACGACGTTGTTTCCTGAAACACCCGGAGGCGTGGATTGGACTTGAGCGAAGGCGGCGAACGCGCCTGCCAGCAGGCAAAGAATTCTGCATTTCATGACGTTTCCTTCTTACTTCGCGGGCTTTAGTAGGCAAGTTGAAACAAGATGTGAACTACGGCAGTGGAGTCGGCAGGGACCCCCTGTTTTAGAGCAGGCCGGAAGCGAATTTCGCGGGCAGAGGCTTGCGCGTTTTCGTCCAATCCGTGGCCCAGTCCTTTGACCATGCGCACGATTCGGACTCTGCCCGAGGCTTCGAGGATTACCTCCACCAGCACTTCGCCTTCGATCGACAAACTCCGAGCCTCCTCCGTATAAGCCGGGCGGGGTTTGGAAAGAATTTCCGCGGGGGTGGTGGAGGGAGCGGCCCGGGCCTGGGGTAGAGAGGATTGAACGGGGGTTTGGTTGGAGGCATCGCCGAAGCCACTGTTTGTCATGATTCGCGGGGCAGATTGCGTGGAGGTGGCCGGCGCTGCCGTAGAAAATCCGCTTTGGGAAACGGCCGCGGGCCTGCGATGCTCTTCTGCTGCGCCGGCACTATCGAAACCGCTGGCGCTTAACGGGCTGGGCCGCGTGATAGCCTGCGCGTTTTCCTGGGCGTCGAAAACCGAAGTCTGCACGGGAGGCTGAAGGGTTCTGGTTGGATTGGCTGGAGCGACCGATGCGAAGTCGCCCGTTTTGACTGGCGGTGCGAATTGAGTGCGGATCCGCGGCAATTCGGGAGCAGGTTCGACAACTCGCGTTGGCTCGACTACAGGCGCCGCGGGAAGCTCAATTGCGGACGTCCGGGTCGCCGGGGCGACGGGACTCTTGAAAGCAACCGGATGGGGAGGGGGCGTCGGTTGCAGGGAATGAATCGGGCGGGGAGGCATTTTGAGGGCGCGTATCTGCCTTAGTTGTTTTGGGGGCGGAGGGGCCGTGATCAATGCAACCACTCGAGGTTGCACAACCAACTGGGTCACTGGTCCTCCGACAAGAAGTGCTAGAAGGATGGCGGCTGCATGAACCAGCAGGCTCACTCCAACGGAACCCGCCCCGAGCCGTTGCTTACCGGTACTGTTTGTATCAAACACGCAATCGAAATTAGCCCTGCATCGCAAGTCGGCGGACTATCCACAATACGAGCAGCAGGCAGATGGTGAATCCTGAACTCGTCAGGAGGAGACCGGATAAACCGTCCTGATTTCCGCGCATGCCGAGTGGGACGGTGAAGATTTTGAAGTGCGCATAGCGGCGCCGGCAGTCGTGACAGCGCTTCAAGTCGGCTCCCAGGCGAAAGAGGAGCTGATCCAGTGCTCCGCTGCGGTGCGACCGGTGCACTCTTGCCGATTTACAGTGGCTGCAGGGTAGTGCTGCTTTTGTGGGATTCATGCTTCCTCAAGTAGGTTGCCCAAAATAGCGCATCCTCTCAGAAAATCGTGAGCTGAAGGTTGCGTAGACGAAACTCTCCTACTGCGGGAATGGCCCCCAGTTCGCGGCGATAGACCAGGCGGAGTTTGAGCAGCCTCAAGCTGTCCTTGCCTGCTTCGGCGCGGGGGGAAATTGTCATCTCGGCCCGATGCCAATCAGGGCTTGGCGCGAGAGCTGGAGAATCGAAGCCGGCCATGCTCCAGTAAGCACCCGTCGCGGAACTTTTATACTCATATCGCAATCGATAATGCTTGCCGCCGCGGCGTGGGGCGGGAACAGGTTGCTCAAGAAGCGGACAGAGGTCGGGTTGAGTGCCGTCCATTGTGAATGCGGCTTCGTTTGGACCCCACTCGGCCGCGATACCGGAGTTGGGAGTAAGACTGGGATGAAAGCCTTCACCATCCGGCTTTGAAAGTCCAGGCGAGAGAAGCGGGCCGTGTTCCGGATCGAGTGACACACAGGCGGAGTCGGCATCGCATAGCGCATTCCAGATTTCGAGTGCCCAGGAAACATGACCCGCCTGAAGCTGGCGAGTGGTAAGGTCCACAAGCTGATTCTTGCGAACAACTTTAGAACGGAGCAGGATTGGCACCAGGGCTTGCGCGGAATCGAGGCGCCCGGATCCGATCAGGAGGTCCAAGTAGGCGTAGGCGATGTTGTCCCCCGCTTGCAGCCGGTCAAGTACGATCTTCGGGTCAGGCTCCTCGAGAGAGGCCAGCCTCAAGAGCGGCCTGGGGATTGTCGTTATTCAGTTGCGCCGCGCGCCGCGCCCATTGCCAGAAATTGTCCGCGTTTTCGCGACGGAAATAGTAATTTGCGAGTGTCCAGGCAGGAAGATATTGGCGGTCGTAGTGGGCGACCTGAAGCAAGGTTTGCTCGGCGGAAACGAAGTCACCCTTTCCTTCCTCCAGCAGACCCAAAGCGATGCGAGCCGAAGTGAGACGAGGATTAGCCTCCAGCGCCTGGGTCAGATATTGCGTTTCCGCGCCTGGGACCAGATCGGCCAGTCGCTCCGCGTAAGAAGCATTGGGAGTCGAGCCAAGATAACGAAGTGCGGCTTGCGTCTGGCTGGCTGAGTCGCTACGAAAGGCGAACTCAGCCCATGCCAGGCGAGCCGCGACACCCAGGCCGCAAAGGAGAAACGCAATGGAAAGGAGAAATCGCACAAGTTAACGGCTGGTTCCGGCCGCGGCGGAACCTTGGCCGGGCAGCTTATCCGCCGCGGCCAATCCGCCTATCGTTGCAGCGTCAGCGACGCCCCCAACTATTGCGATGGTCGTGGTGGAGATACCTGCAATGGTCGCCCCCGCGGCAGCTCCACCTGCCGCAGCCCCACCTGCGCCGGCGGCCGCCGCTCCTTTGTTCACGCCGCAACCATTTCCGAGGTGCTTGATCTGGCTCACGCGAATTAACTGAGACGCTCCGGAAACGGGAGTCGCCGCCGGATCCATCGCGCCTAGAATTTCGACGCGATTTCCCGCCTCTCGATCAAGGCCGGCGCCAGAGGCCTCTACCGTAACGCTGGTGGTGTCATCTGTCAAGGTGAAATGTCCGGCGGCCGAGCGCAAACAACCGGAAAGCTTCCAGGGCTCGCCTTGACTGGCGGCTTGCGGATTGAACTCCAGAGCCGAACCAGGAGTTAAAGTCGCCACCACCATGCCCTTGGCGTTCAACACACGAAAAGATCCGGTCAACGCCGCCATCTGAACCATATGCGCGCCAGTCAGCGCGACTTGCGCCTTGGCGACGCCCGTTTGGCTTTCCAGCGTCAGGCCTCGCGCCTCGATGCGGTAGCCCAGGAGCTGTTCCATTTGACCACCTCCCTTTTCCAGTACTATGTGGTCTCCGAAGACCTGTCCCTTGGAGTCCGAGGCGAGCGCAATATGGGCGCCGGAGGTGAGTTGAAGCGACGAAGCCGTCCGCTGTGTCTCCACGGTTGTTCCTTCCACCAGGGTCGCGTTTCCGGATACGTTCGCGTCGTCGACACGGAAATTCCCTCTGGTGACAGCCACACCTATGGATGGTGGCGCCGCCATGACAATCGATAGATTGAGTGACACCAGCGCGGCCACTACGGACTGAACGGTTTTCAATTTCACAAACATTTCTCCTTTTAATTCCTAGACCACTACTACTTCCTCAACTGACCTACGAGCTTTCCTAGACGCAGGTCCAGACTTAGGCTTGGACCCGGCCTCCCAGGACAGCAACGCTCCCAGAAGCGCAAAACACCACGCCGCCACCCCGAGCTTGGCAAAGGGGTAGTCGACTGCGGCATGAACGAACACCGCCAGAATGCCCACACCCCATATCGACCGCAGAGCGAGCGGGGCGATGAAGATTGCGAGTAGTAGCCACAAAGCGGCAAAGAAAACTCCACCTTCCGAGGCCCACTCGATCCAGTCGCTATGGGCGTGGTCTACTTGAGTACCGGGGTCGAAGACGGCAAATTCCGGATAGACCTGCGAGAAGGTGCCTAGCCCGTACCCCGTCCAAGGGCGGCTTCGAACCATGTGCCATGTGGACTGGAAGATTTCGCGGCGGACGAAAAGAGGATCGGGGTCGTGCAAACGGCCCATGAGCGTCGAGGGGTCCATCAAGAGGATCAAGGCGCCAGTCATGAGGGTGACGGTGGCTATGCTGCGCAGTTTTGGCCGAACCAACACAGCCAGACAGAGCGCCTCCAAAATGAGAATGGCAGCTCCGGCGCGGGAGGCGGAAGCGATGCCGCCGGCGAACAAGACCGCTGCGGCTAGTCCGGCCAGCCAGCCCTCTTCACTCCGCCGCCTCCGTTCACTTTCTCCCCTGGCTTGTGATCGAGTGTATTGATATACCGCCACCGGGAAGCTCAGTTCCAGAAATTGCGCGAAGTTGTTGCGGCTCGGGAACGGTCCCCAGTTATCGGGGTAGAGCGCGTGAAAAATCCAGAGAATTTTGTGGGGCGAAGTATAGTAAGCCAGTACGGAAAGAAGCCCTAAACCGGCAGCGAACCAGCAGAAGCAGGAGAGCCAGGCCTCGATGCGTTGGCGGTTTCCGAGCACGACTGCCGCCGAGAACGCCATTGCACCACAGGCCGCAAAACGGAGCGAGGCGTCCAGAGTCGCGTAACGGTAGACAGTTGCCCCTAACGCAAGTTGGGCGAATCCCCAGGCCCCAATCGCTGCCAGCAGGAGGAATACATTCAGGTTCATCTTGTGGCCTCGGACTTGCCAGGAGACCAGCGCGGCCAGAAGCAAGACTGCCCCTTCCAAGGCCCAGTTCCACAAGGGATCACTACTGGAAATCAGCATCGTCGCCAAAGCCGGGAGTGCGAACAACAACACACTCTCCACACGGCACATTCCAGAGCTAGCTGTAGTTCTGTGCGATTGATTTCGTACCAAGACTAGTCCTAGTCCTAACTGCGTTGAATGGTTTAAGAAGGCGACTTACTCTCATAGCACGATGAATAAAACTCCCAAGACTACCAGGACTAGACTCCGCAAAATGGCCGGGCTTACGATAACCCTCCTATCCCTTGCGGCCACTATTCGGGGCGAGGACGTCACAGCCGAGATCAAAACCCCTACCGCCAGTTTCGATGCCAGCACTCTGTTAACGAGTGCCAATTCGGCCCTGCCGTTCTCTCCGGTTCAGCTTGCACCCGCGCGTGTGACGGACGTGCAGGAAAGTCGCGATATGCGCCGTTGGAAGGTGAGCCTTATTCCTCTGGCGGGCAGCCAGATCCTGGACGTTTCCAGTTCCTGGGGGATGAGGGAACTCAATCCCGTACTTGCCGGAAGCGACGGCCGGTTCGGCGCAGAGGCGGCCACTGTGAAGCTGGGTGTGGCGGGAGCCTTCGTTGGAGTTCAATATCTACTGGTCAGGAAATTCCCGCGTACCGCTAGAGTTTTTTCAAAGATCAACTGGGCAGGTGCAGCACTAACTTCAAGTTTTGCAGTGCATAACTACGCGATCCGGTAATGGCGCAGTTCAGGCGACCACCTGACGCGCTTTTCGGTGTAGTGTTCGCCCCGGTGATCCTTCTTGTTGAAAAGCCCTTTCCTGAAAAGCTCTTCGGAGCAGATAATTGCTCGGGTTGTAGTCCGGCACCAGTTCTTTCAGGCTTAACACGACTCCGCCCGCGTGCCCTCCTTGAGCTGCCAACCGCAGGTCCTCTAAGACAATGTTCAGAGAGCTTTGGTTCACTTTCGGCCCCATGAAGATGCGGATTTTGGAGTGATGCGTGGGCACGGTGTCTTCTTCGTAGGCGCTCAGTTCCTCGTATAGCTTTTCTCCCGGCCGGACGCCCGAGAATTCAATGCGTATATCTTGGCCGGGTTTGAGTCCGCTCAATAGAACTAGCTTGCGCGCCAGGTCGACGATCTTCACAGGCTCGCCCATCTCCAGCACAAAGATCTCGCCTCCTTTCCCCAGGGAAGCGGCCTGCAGTACGAGCTGGGCTGCCTCGGGAATGGTCATGAAGAAGCGGCGCATTTCGGGATGCGTAACGGTCACCGGGCCGCCCGAAGCGATCTGCTGCTGGAACAAAGGGATTACGCTTCCGCTGGAGCCCAGCACATTGCCAAATCGGACCGCGACAAAACGAGTGTGCGTGGAGACTGTGCCGGCTGCCAGGGTCACCAATTCCGCCAGCCTCTTGGTCGCGCCCATGACATTGGCTGGGCGAACCGCTTTGTCGGAAGACACAAGCACTAGTTCTTCAACGTCAAACTCAGTAGCGGCCCGGACCACGTTCTCTGTTCCGAACACATTGTTTTCCACGGCTTCAAACAAGTGAGCCTCCATGAGCGGCACATGTTTGTAGGCCGCGGCGTGGTAGATCGCTTGCGGGCGATGCTGCCGGAATACTTCCTGGAGACGCCTGGCGCTCTGGATACTTCCGATTTCGGGGTGAAACACAAGGCCGGGAAAAGATGTACGGAGTTCCTGATCGATTTGATAGAGAGCGGTCTCGGCATGGTCGAAACCGACAATGGCGGCCGGAGCGAAGCGCGCGATCTGTCTGCACAATTCGCTTCCAATCGAGCCACCGGCCCCGGTCACCAGCACTACGCTTCCAGCAATGCGGTCCCGAATGGTGTCTTCCTCCAGCAGGACCGTGGGCCGTCCCAACAGGTCTTCCAGACGCACCTCGCGAATCTGCTCCACCAGAACTTTATGCTCGATGATCTCAGCCAGAGCGGGAATGCGTTTGGCTTCGACTCGCGCCCCGTGGCATGCTTCCAGGATCTCGGTCATTACATGGCCCGATATCTGCGGCAGAGCAATCAGGATCAAATCGATCCGAAGCGACTTCACCTCCGACTCCAGCGCCTGACGGCCTCCCAGTACTTTGACGCCCTGCAGACGAAGTCCAAATTTGGCGGGGTCGTCATCGAAGAAGCCGACGACGTCATAGCCGATCTGAGGATTGCCGCGAATCTCCGATACCAGAGTCCAGCCGGCCTTCCCTGCTCCATAGACGGCTACCCGCTTGGCCGTGGTCCGGGATCTCGCTCCGCGCCGTTCATAAAGGACCTTGGCAAAGGCATGAGCGCCGGAGAGCAACGCCAGGGACAACACAAAATCGAGAATCGGAATGGAGCGGGGGAACGAAGCCCCCTGAGCAAGGCGCACGGCCAAGCCCGCGGCTAGCGACCCGGCGAAAGCCGAGGAGGCAATGCGCAACAAATCGCGAAATCCGGTGTAGCGCCACGCCAGGTCCTGCAGACCCCAGATCCTGAAAACGGCCACCTTCGCGACTAATACGAGCGGCAAAGCCGCCCACAGCAGATTCCGGTTAAAGGAATCCAGGTGGAACTCGAAGCGTAACAGGAAAGCGGCCCATAGTGAGGCGGCGGCAAGAGCCAGATGGATCGCTTCGGCCAGCCAGCGGCGATTGAGTGTAACGTGTCGCATGCGTTCAAGCCTGCGCGGCATGGCGCGGATAGTGGCCCGCGATCTCCGATGCTCCCGGCGCAGGCCAAGGAGCGAGTGCAGTGGTTCGGGAAGCCATCGCGAGCAAGAGCGGGTCGGCTCCCCAGGTTTTGAGAATCGCCTGGACACCCTGCAGTGCACGCTCGCGCGAAACGGCGCTCCAAGAGAGTCAGAAAAAGAATCTCGAAGGTCGATGAAGAGCGTTCGGCGCTCGGCATAGAGCAACGCCAGACGGCTCTTCCAGGGGCGGATGATCTGGTTGTAAAGCAGATCGGGATCGGCTGACCCGGATAGAATTTCTCCTTCGTCGGCAAAGACGATGGAAGCGAGGTCGGTGATTCCGGGCCGAATCAGGAGCATTTTGTGTTCTTCGGAAGTATAGAGATTGGCATCGGTGCGGACCTGGGGGCGGGGGCCTACCAGGCTCATGTCGCCTATAAGCACATTCCAGAGCTGGGGCAGTTCGTCCAGTTTGGCTTTTCGGAGCAGGGCGCCCACGCGCGTAATCCTACGGTCCCCCGCGGCAGTCGAGTTCACGCCGCTCTTCCATGCATTGGGGACCATGGTGCGAAACTTCACCATGCGGAAATCACCTCCGCCGCGCGCGACCCGTTGGCCGCAAAAGAAGGGAGACTGGCGATCTTCGATCCAGATAGCGAGAGCGATCACCGCCAGCGGAACAGCAAGCAGGGTGATCCCAACCAGGGCAGTCAGGAAATCAAACCAACGTTTCAATTGGCTGCTCCTTCCAGGACTTGTGAAGTTGATGCAGGGCAGCTCTATCGCGGTCGAGAGTCCGGCGCGCGGCATCGGCGATATGAAGGGCGCCCGGATAATAGGCGGCTTCCTCGGCGCGGCTAGTCGGTGCGGGCGCGTCGGGGAGGGCAACCCGCTCAACCGGGGCTCGCAGAGCGTCGAATGCTCTTTCGGCGATGGTCGCGGCGATTTCCGCCGATGCGCCCCCGGTGCGCCAACCGGGGTCGGCTACCACGGCGCGGCCGGTCTTGCGAACACTTGCGATTACGGTTTCCTGATCCCAAGGTTTCAGGCTTCGGAGGTCGATCACCTCGGCGTCGATCCCTTCCCGTTCCAGTGTCGCGGCGGCGCGCATCGCTTCGCGCGCCATGGTGGAGATCCCGATGAGAGTCACATCCGAGCCCTTGCGGCGGACAGCGGCTGAGCCAATCGGTACCGAAGTCATCTCCTCGGGAACCTCGCCCAGTTCCTCATAGAGCCACCGGTCGTCGATATAGAGGACCGGGTTGGCGTCCTCTACGGCGGCGATCAGGAGACCTTTTGCATCGGCCGGTGTGGACGGCATGACCACCTTGATGCCGGGCACATGCAGAAAGAAGGAGTGCAGAGCCTGCGAGTGTTGAGCGCCCTGCTCGCCGCCGCGGTTGATTACCGCGCGCGCGACCAGAGGCACTCCCGTCTGGCCGCCAAAAAGATAGGACCAGTTGGCCGCCTGGTTAATGAGTGCGTCCATGCCCAGCACCATGAAGTCCATGCGGGGATGAAATAAGATCGGGCGCATGCCCGCCAGAGCAGCGCCGACAGCGAGGCCCGTGACCGCGTTCTCCGATACAGGGCTGTCCAGGATGCGGCTCTTTCCGAATTCTTTGTCCAGATTTTCGAGGCTCGATCCCGCATACCAGGGGCTCCACAGGCCCTGCCCGATCACGAAGACGCGTGGGTCGGCATGAAGCAACTGAGCATGGGCCTCGCGAATGGCTTGCGCGTAGGTCAGAATCCGCATGCGTGCTCCTTGGCGAAGACATGCTCCAGAACGCGCCCAGGTGATGGTTCGAGTGCTTTCCGGGCTGCGGCCAGGGCTTGCTGCATCTCCTGATCGATCGCTTCCCGGATTGCGCGTTGTTCCTCGATATTCCCTAGTTCCTTCTCAACTCGCGCAATGGGGTCCTGCGGCAGCCAGAAACTCAATTCGCCCCGCCGCTCGACCCCGACGTCCAGGTCGAAACTGGATCCCACGTGCCCTCGCCAGCGAAACGTTCGGCATTCCAGAAGAGTAGGACCGTCGCCCTGACGGGCTCTCGCGATTGCTCGCAACGCAGCGTCACCCACCTGGGCTACATCGTTGCCATCTACACGTTCACCGGGAACTGAATGAAACAACCCAGCCTGATGCAGATTGTCCGCTACCCTGCGCTGGTCCCAGTGCATATGACTGGCGTAAAGGTTGTTTTCGCAAACGAACACAACAGGGAGCCGATAGAGGGCGGCGAGATTGAGCGATTCATGCACGTGACCCTCTTCGAGCGTCCCGTCACCAAAGAACGCGACCGCGACGTGTGGTTCCTTGCGCATCTTATAGGCCATCGCCGCGCCCACAGCCAGCGGAACCGTAGCGGCGACAATCGGCACTGTGCCCGGGATGCCCTGCTGGGGAGCCATTAAGTGCATGGAGCCTCCGCGTCCGCGCGAACATCCGGTTTCCTTACCCAGGATTTCGGCAAACATGGCCTCAAGCGATCCGCCCTTGGCAAGGTAATGGCCATGGGAGCGGTGTCCGCCCCACAGGGTGTCTTCCGGATGGAGCGCGGCGCACACACCTGCCGCAATGGCCTCCTGGCCGATGTAAAGATGGCAGGGACAACGAGCCTCGCCCGAGTCCACCATGCGGGCAACAGCCTCTTCGGCAGCGCGGATGCGCAGCATCGTTTTCCAACGTTCCAAGAGCCACTCTTGCCGGTCAATGATTGAACGGCTGGCCGTCTTCTGAAGAAATGATGCCGTCATTGGCGGTAGAACTCCTCAATGGAGTCGCAGACGGTGTACAACTGGTCGTCGGAGAGGGACATGTTCAGCGGAAGCAACAGGAGCCGTTCAAACAAAGCTTCGGTATAAGGCAAACTCAGCCGGAACCCTAACTGCTCCCATTGATGAACCGCCTTGCCACCCCACTGGATCAGGGTGCTGATGCCACGCCGCTTTAGGAAATCGCGCAGCTCGTCGCGCCTTTCAGCTTCAATTTCGTAGTTCTGAAAAATATCGAAGTGGTCGGGGTTCTGGTCGGGGCCTGGGGGCAGGCGTAGTTCCGCGAGCGATCCTAGCCGTTGTTGGTAGAGTCGCGCCAATTCACGGCGGCGCTCGATCACAGCTTGATAGCGGGTCAAGCGGTGGTCCAGAATTGCCGCTTGCAGGTTGTCCAGCCGGGAATTGAGACCCCAACTGACGACGTCCCCTCCGGCACTGCGCCCGTGGTCGTGCAATTGTTCCATGCGCGCGAAGACGGCCGGATCATTGGCGAAGACGGCGCCGCCGTCGCCCAGGCAACCCAACACCTTGGCGGGGAAGAAACTGATAGCCGCCGATGCACCAAAGGTCCCCGCGGCGCGGCCTCGAAAGCGCGAGCCCAGGGCCTGCGCGGCGTCTTCTACAATCAGCAGGTCATGGCGTGATGCGATCGCACCCAGACGATCCATATCGGCCGTACGGCCGTTCAACTGCGTAGGCAGAATTGCGCGGGTGCGCCCGGTGATGGCACCTTCGGCGGCATCCGGATCGATCAAATGATCCCACCCGCACTCGACCGGCACAGGAGTGGCTCCCGCAAAATGAATTGCGGCGGCGGTGGCCACCATGGTGTGAGAGCTGAAGATGACTTCGTCGCCCGGCTGGATGCCCGCGGCGCGTAGCGCGATGATGAGACCGTCAGTCGCGTTCGCCACGCCCAAAGCGTAGCGGGCGTCCAGAAATTGGGCGAGATGAAGTTCAAAACGGTGAACGTCGTCTTGCAGAATAAATGCGCCGCGCCTTCCGACGTCGCGGAAGATACCCATGAGTTCCTCTTCCTCCGCCAGGAACAGATGGGGGTAGTCAAAAAAGGGAATGGATTGAATCTGGGCGGGTGTCATTGGAGTCTCGATTACCTCTTTTGCAGGATGACGGTCACTTGGCCGACCAGCGGCGGCAACAATTTACAGAGGGGGAAATAGAGCGAAGAAGCGTATTGCGAAAGAGCTCTACCCAGCACGGGGATCAGTGCCCCATACGTCCGGCACACCACCGACGATCGCGTTCCAACGCCGAACAAATTTGCGATTCGTGTACGTGAAAGCGCCCGATAGCCCAGCCGGCCAAAGCTGTAGCGCCAGTCCGTCAGCATGATATAGCCACCTGGTTTCACCACACGCAGCATTTCATTGGCGATCCCTTGGGCCATCGTCTCGTCCGTCAATTGGACAAACATGGTCGATTCCATGGCCAGGTCGAAGCTGTTCGACTCGAAGTCCATGTCGCTTGCGTCGCCGTGGAGCAGGTTCAACGCCGGGAAGCGTCTGAGGCCGCGGTCAATCCGGCTCTGCTCGATGTCGATTCCGTAGAGGCGCTCAGGCTCTAGTCCATGGCTGAGCAACCGGAGCATACTGAACCCGGCGCCGCATCCGACATCCAGAATCTTCCAGGAACGTTTGTCGCCCGGCAACCTGCGCAGCGCTTCGACAATCGATTTCTCAAAGGCAAGGTTTTGGAATAATACGCCAGGATTGCGAAGCGCGTCGCTACGGTCGTCCCCCTTGGTGGTGTAGTAGCGCTCATACCATTCCCCGGTCTGTTTCTCTCGGACCGCAGCCACTTTCATCGCGAAGAGTCCTCCTTGAGATCGCCCACTGAAAAAGGTTTGTGCCGGGATGCGCGCCTGCGGCCCAGCAGGATATAGACAAGCCGGAGAGAGCCACACAAACTGCCCGCACCGTAAACCCAGTGCAGACTCGCAAATGCCACCGGCAGCAGCAGGGCGTTGCGAATGCTTACGGTCTTGAGCCCCAGCGCACCGGAAACCGCCAGATTCACCGCCAGATAGGGCACCAGCACGAGCAACGGTAGCGCGACAAGACGGGAGGAAAGAAGGGCGGTCAGCCCTGATATTGCCAGCGATAGTACAAACAGGAGCGGCACTAGGTGCCGGATCCGCACCGGCGAGCCTTCCGTGTAAGCGAACGGCAGCACAGCCCAAACCCCGTTGGCCCAGTTGTGGCGAATGAAATAAGAAAGGTTGGCGCGGGCCCAATAACTGCTCTCCAGATCAGGCGCAAGCAGAATTTTGCCGCCGGCGCGTCGCAGGCGAACATTGAACTCCATATCCTGGCTGCGCACCAGACTTTCGTTGAACCCCCCCACAGTGCGAAATACTTCCCGAGGCCAGCACCCCCCGAAAACGGTATCCACCCAGAGAGGGATCTTTGTCCCTGTCCGGAAATGAGAATTCCCCACGCCAAAGCGATGCGTCAAAACCAGCCGAATGGGCTCGGCGAAGGGCCCATTGCCCTCCGCGACGGTGTGCATGATACCGCCCACGTTCCAGGCGCCCGTGGACTCCAGATGACCCACCGCTTTGGAGAGGAAGTCCTGACAAATAGCCGAGTGCGCATCCACACGCAGGATGATTTCGCCGCGCGATGCCTCGATAGCTCGATTGAGTGCCGCGGGCGTAATGCGCGCCGGGTTGTCCACCAGACGTACCCGCGAATCGCGGACCGCATAGGCCTCGATCTGCTCCCTGGTTCCGTCGTTACTCATTCCATCGGCGACAATTACCTCCATGCGTTCCGGAGGATAGTCGTTCCGAAGCACGGAATCGAGCGAGCGAGCGAGGAAGGCTGCTTCATTGCGGCACGGGATAATCACCGACACAAATGGCTTCACCCGACCGCCTCCAGCTTCTCTTCATGGAAAGGTACCTGGCGATAGAGCACTAGAGGTCTGGAAGACTTCTTGGGACGGCAGGCAAACAACAGTGTCCCCACGGGAATCAGCACGCTTTCCAAAATCAGGCCCTTGTAGGCCTCCGGACCCGCGCGCACCAGCGGAGGCAGGCACGCGACAAAGAGCCAAGGAGACACCACTGCAAACAGCCGGAACAGTAGGCCCGAGTGGGCGCCGATTCTGGCGCGAGCTCGCAGGCAATACGCCCACGCAAGTCCCAGAGCGATCCCGCCCAGCGCCACGCCCGGATATCCGAAGTTCAGATACCAGCCGGTGGCATGGTGTAGCGAATAGCCCTGCCCCCCGATCGAGCCGACACTTTCGGTGTAGTAGTTGTAAATATCCTCCGGCCGATCCGGCCAGAACAAACGCGGGACGATGGAGCATGCCAGCGAATAGAAGCTATATCCGAACTTTGGTTCCACATGATCGGCCAACACTCCATACATGGAGAAATGCGCTGCATAGGCCTCATTGCTGGAGGTGAGAAAACGCCCCACCTCGGTGGCCTCGTCAATGCGTTGCTCGATCGCGGTTTCCATCGCGGAGATGGGAACCGACCGGAAAAAATCGATGGCATAGAGAAACCAGAGCCCCGCGGTGACGGTCAACCCGACTTTCCAGAGACTCGGCCTGCGAACCGAAGCCAAGTAGCATAGAAAACCGGTCAACAGGGACACAAATACTTCGTTCTTGTTGCCCAGGATGAAGGTAAACCCGGCCATTCCCGCCAGCACCACCACATAACCTGCGAGGGTGTACCGGCGCGCCACACTAACAAAATACCGGGAGCGATTCCCCGCCAGATAGGTCGCAAAGCCGATCGACGGCGGAATCATCGCGACACGATTCAGCACCTGGTGAAGGGTGAACCATTGGTCAGTCTGTGTGCGCGTGTAGTAATACGCCGAAGTATTCAGAGCCCAAGCGGTGGAGATCTTGTCTTCGATAAGAAAGACGCTGCCTGCCCCCGCGATGGCGGCAATCACCAGGATGGGTCCGTGCCTCATCAGGAGTTTAGGCACCTGGCGCTCGCGCGTTTTGCGGTTGGGCAAAGCCAATAGCAGCGCGAGCTGGGCCAGAATCACGAAAGCCGCATAGCAGGCAAGCGCGGCCATATAGTTAGAGTCCAGGTTTACTTCGAACATTTTGTATTCGAGGTAGTGGTAGAACTTACCGCTGTAGCCGCCGCTCTTATCTAGAACGATGTACCATGCGCCGAATAGCGACCAATAGTACAGCGCGGCGGTGCCGACCAGCACGCCCAGGTCGCCGGACTTGCGGTAAAGAGCCAGGGCAAGAATCGCGATGATTGTGGTCGCAACAGTGAGAAGAGCGTAGTATTCCATGCTGGTTTACCGTTTCTGTTGGTCCTGGAGCGCTTCGTAAAGACCCTTGAGCTGCCGGGCGATGGCCTCAAGAGAGATCTCGCCGATCTTGCTACGCCCGTTGGAGCGGAGTGGCGTCTGGACCAATTCGACGATTGCCTGGGCAAGCAAGCTTTTATCCCGGGGAACCACTCGCGAATGATTCACGCCTCTCAGCCGCTCTTCAATGTCGCCCACAGGGACGCTGGCAATCGGAAGCCCGCAGGCGAGCGCTTCCTGAACTACGGTCGGGGACCCTTCCGAGTCGCTGGCCACCAAAAGGCAGTCAGCGGCATTCATTAGGACGGGGATTAGGCCCGGGTCGGTGTCGCCATGCAGGACTTCCAACCGCAGCCCGGAAAGAGTGAGGAGAGCTTCGTCGCAAGCGGCCTCCGCCAGATCCACGCGTTTGTTGCGCGCGTCGTGACCTGCGTTAAAGAGCACCACGCGTCCGGCCAGCGGCCAACCCAGGAGGCGGCGCGCCTGGGCACGATCGATAGGACGGAATTGAGTGGCGTCCACTCCACTGGGAATTACCATCACCAGGCTCTGGCGCCACCATAAGCGGGAGCGCAGTTGGCGGCTCACGCACACTATGCGAGACGCACCCAGCGCGGCCAGTTGAGAGAGTGCCCTGCCTACGATCCCACGAATTCCCCCATTTGGGGCAGGATTCAGGTCCGTGCCACGGTAGGTAATAACCAGCGGAGTACGGCCGCACGCCAGCGCCGCAAATAATCCTGTGACCGTGCCAAAGTGCGCATGGACGATCAGGGGTTTCGATCGCGTCAACTGACGGCGAAAGCGCACCAATTCCCGAATCAGGGCGGGGAGAGAAGTGCGTGAGTGCAGGAAGAAACATTCCACCTCTACTCCCAGCAACAAAAGGCTTTCCGCTTGTCGGCGGGCAAAGATCATGGAACTTCCCTGGCCGTCGCCAGGAATGACGAACAATACTTTGAGCGCGGCAGTTGAGGTACCACCGTCAGACCCCAGCTGCGCGATGGTCAACGAACTCACCGGAAACACGCCTTTCTTGCGGCGGGCACGGCTTGAAAAATTCCCAACCGGAACAATTTGCCCCACGCCAGAGGAGAGGCCGGATGGGATCGCAGAAGCCGCAGATAAGCATCCCGGGCCCGTGCATATTCTCCGGCGAGCATCAAATGATCGGCCTGCTTTAGTGAGGCCCGGAAAGACGAGCTTGCGGCAGGCGCCGAGCGCGCCACTTGAAGAGCCTCTTCGATGTCTTCGGGCTCCCCCCTTTGGCGGGCGGCCGCAAGAACGCGCGCGGCGCCGTGCGCCAGAGCCTGCTCCACTGCGCGGGCCGCACTCACCGAGCCCGGAGTGAAACGGTAGTGATAGAGAGCTTCGGCGAGGTTCGCGCCCCGGCCGCCTTCGGAAAGACGCCAGAAGAAATCGTAGTCCTGCGAGCAACGCAATTCTTCTCTATATCCGCCTGCCCTCAGAGCTTCGTCCTTGCGAAACATGACGGAACCGTGCACAAAAGGATTGCGGGTCCAAAAGCTTGCAGCAATGTGGGAAGCCGTAAGAGGGAGATCCACACGCCATAGCCTCCGGCCTCCCTGCTGATGCATCCAGGCGGCGGTTCCAAGCACCGCAATATGCGGATGAGAGCGCAGGTAATCGGTTTGGCGATCCAAGCGTTGCGGATCGCTCCAATCATCGGCGTCGTGACGTGCGATGAGCTCGCCCAAAGCGAGTCCGATCCCTACGTTTAGGGAGGGAGTGAGGCCGCGGTGCGTCTCGCGGCACACTCTTACCCGAGCGTCCAGCCCCAGGGCCCGTTTCAGTGCGGCACACGTTCCGGGATCTTCACTGCCGTCGTCCACGACCAGCAGCTCAAAATCGCCGAACGTCTGGGCCAATACGGATGAGATAGCCTGGTCCAGAAGTTCGGGCTGCGTATTGTAGACCGGCATCAGAACCGTCACCAAGGGGTTCACGCAGGATTTGTTCACCATTTCGCACCCCAGCGCTGGGCCCACACTGCAAAAGCAAGAACAGTCCATAGCTTCTGCCCGCTCAAGCCCTGTTGCGACCCCTCTTTCAACAAAGGGCAAGGTAGCAGCGCCCGACGCGTCTGAAGCAGTGGTCCGTTGAGCCATCGGCGGATCGGGGCTCCAAAGCCGTGCTTGGCGCGATCCAGAACGCCGGCGGGCAAATCCCGGCGATAGGCCTCGCGCAGAATCACTTTTTTCTCCCGGCCCCGCACCAAATCGTGATCGTCGAGTTGTTGGGCCCATTCGAGCACGCGGTGATCCAGAAAAGGTGCTCGGCCTTCCACTGCATAGGCAGACAATGCGATATCGGTTTTGTAGGTCAGGTCATTGGCCAGATATAAATGCCGATCGCTCCAGAGCGCCTGCTTAAGCGGTCCACCCGAAGCTTGGCTCAAGAAGCCATCTTCGGAAAGTAATCGCGAAAACGAGTCTCCACGTAAATTGCCATTGAGCAGGCGCGCGCGCTCGGCAAGACAGAACGTCGTCTTGGATTGAACATAGATTCCGATTCGACCCTGCCCTTCTCGCCAGCCGGCGCCCACCGCAGTGGCCTTCAGAAACTGTTTGGCGGCGATGTGTTCGTAGTGGCGGTAGCCGGCGAAGGCCTCGTCGCCGCCGTCGCCGGTGAGGACCACCTTATAGCGACCTCCCAAGGCCCGGGCAAGGGCCAGGGAAGGCAGAGCGGAGCTATCCGCAAACGGTTCGTCATAGCGCGCGCAGGTTTCCTCCATCTGGCGGACCACCTCGCCCGATTGTGCTTCAATCACTTGATGACGTAATCCCAGATGACAAGCGACCTGCGTAGCCCATGGTAAGTCCGTGTTGTCGCCGTCCAGCGCCACCGTGTAGCCGTCCAATCTTGCTCCCAAACGGGCGCACTCGACTGCGATAACCGACGAGTCCACGCCGCCGCTCAGGCACACCGCGACGGGAACATCGGAACGGAGACGGACGCGGACTGCATTGCTCAACAGAGACCGGAGCTGGCATTGACGATCCTTGAACTGGCTGGATATTTCCCCACCGGATTCGCGCTCCGGAAACCACCAGCGCCGTTGGGACAACTGGCCGTCGTGAAATTGGAGCAGGTGTCCTGCCGGCAGCTTGCGGGTGTGGCGGAAGATCGAAAGCGGAGCGGGAACATAGCCTAGTGCGAAATAGGCGTCTACCGCAGCCGGATCCATGCGCTGCCGATGCAGCGTACTCAGCGCCTTTAGCTCGCTTGCAAACGCAAAAACAGCGTTGTTCCAATAGTAGACAAGAGGTTTCTCACCAATTCTGTCCCGCGCCAACGTGAGCGTCCTGGCTTGCTGATCCCACAACGCGAAGCTGAACATACCCACGGCGGCCTGAAGAGCCTTTTCCACACCCCACTTTGCGCAGGCTTCGAGCAATACTTCGGTATCGGTGGAAGACTGGAGTACACCACCTAAATCAGCCTTGATTTCCACATAATTGAAAATCTCGCCGTTAAACACGATAGTCCAGCGGCCGTCCCGAGAGGTCATCGGCTGGCGGCCTGCGTCGCTCAGGTCGAGGATGGCAAGGCGCCGGTGCCCCAGGGCAATGCCTGGCGCGGCAAAATATCCCTCGCCATCTGGTCCGCGATGCTCCAGAGAAGCAGTCATCCGTCTAACCAGGTCGGACGCTTCGGCGCTTCCCACAACTCCTGCAAATCCACACATCGTGATTCTTCCTCTAAAGAGGACTCACACTTTGACGAGCATCCTCAAAGCTCGCCTCGCGGCCGGCACACAGGCGGCGTATCGCGTTCGTTCCAATCCGTTCGAGCCATGCTGGGGCGCTGCGGCCTGTGCCTTGCAGCACTTGATGCCACAGGGCGTTTGCCGCCGCCGAGTGTCCGCTTCTTACGCGCATCCGAGCCGTCAGCAGGAGACGCAAGCGAACATTTGCGCGCCAAATTGCCCTCGCCCATGCCCGCGCCATCAGATTTCGGGGCCACAGACGTTCGATAGCGGCTTCGACAATCGCGAAGATCTCGTGTTGCATTGCCGCGCTTCCCACTCGGTTGCTCCAATTGCCGGGGTGGCGCCGGTTGACGACACCATGCCGCGGAAGCAGCACCACGGAAAACCGTTCGGCTGAGCGCACAAACCAATCGGTGTCCGCGAGCGCATAGGAGGGATCGAACGGGCCCGTCTCGACCCACACTTTGCGCCGCATGACGATGGTAGATGGGTGGAAAGGCCAGTCATAACAGCGGATCATGTAGGAAATCAGGTTGTCTCGATCGACGCGGTAGGGCTCGGAGAACCGGTGCGGCCGTGCAAATCTCTCTGTTAAGGCGCCGCTTTCGACAGCGTCCACAAAGCCCGAATGCACCAATCCCACATCGGCATGCGCTTCAAGATAAGCAAGCGATGCTTCCAGATGATCGGGAAGGAACCTGTCGTCATCCGAACACCAGGCCAGAAACTCCCCATTGGTGGCGTCGAGCGCTGCATTCCAGTTGGGGACTCCTCCCGTATTACGCGCCTGCTGGACGATCTGCACGCTCGGGTGAGACAGGGCCAGATGTTCCAGCACCTCGACAGTATGATCCGGAGAGGCGTCGTCGGAAACAACAATTTCCTCGGGCGGACGCGTTTGGTCTAGCGCTGCTTCGATCGCTTCCCGGACCATCGCGGCACGCGAATAGGTTGCAATAGCCACTGAAACCTTGTTCATTTACCAGCCGCCCTTCCAACCCACCGACGTCGCGACTAACACGAGCGCGAACCCACCTACCCAACAGGTAACGGTCCGCGAGTCCAGGCGAATGTCCTGGCGCACGCGCAGGTAGAACAGACAAATTGTCAGATGGACCGCGTACATCAGGACGAAGGCCATCGAGGCGCTTTCGGCGGGCTCAAACCAGCGGGTCAACAGAAAAGCCGCGCCCAAAAATGTACCCGATGCCGCTAAATCGGAGGCGAGAAACAACTTCATATCCGCGGCAGCCAACATAGGCACGGAGAGAATCCAACTGGATACCTTAAGGTAGTCTCCTACCAAGGTCCAGCGAAGATACTGGTGCGCTCCTTCAAAAGCTCGCGAATAGAATAGATTGAGAACCAGTGGCTGAACCAGCGCCAGGCTGGCGATCACAGCCGCGGCCGCTAGAGTCCCTGCAATTAGAACGCGTGATATCTCGCCGGCCTTGTCCGCTGGCGTGCGAGCCCTGGTAAGCGCAGGTAGATAGTAAGTCTGTACGGAGGCAAGCACCAGAGTCACCTGGTTCATGCTGATGGACCAGGCAGCGTCGAACAATCCGGTCCGCTGGAGACCCTGGGAGCGGACAATGTTGCCCCTCACCGCGAGCACCGCCGCCGAGGCAAGGAACCCGGTAATCAACATGGCCGTTGAGATGGAAAAAAAATGCCGCGCGGCCTCAGCGTCCCACCAACTCCGACGGCTAAAGAACCAGGTACGAAGCGAATTGGGATGTCTGAGGATCGCAAGCAGCGCCGCACCGGCGCTGGCTCCGGCGGAACAGGCCACCATGATCGCGATCGCACGGCTTCCGCCCGCGCTTGCCACCGGATAAGCCAGGACAGCCAGGGCTCCAGGGCCAGCCACCTGGAGAGCAGCCAACGTCCCGACCTTTCCCATGGAATTGAGAAGCGAAGTGAGAAACACATACGCGCTGGTGAACGCGACCGCGATCCCCAGCCACGGAAGAACACAGGTTCCCATGGACGCGAGACCGGTGCGATCGAGCACCCAGCGGAAAGCTCCACTAGGAGCGGCCCACCATCCGAATGACGCCAGCAGCGTTCCGATCAGAAAGATGCAGGCGGCGGTTCGGACATATCGCTCCCCTTCCAACCCTTCCCGCGAACTGGCCCCTTGCACAAGTGCCGTCTGGCCATTGGACGTCGCTGCGATCACAGCGGTCTGGCGCGCCTGCTGCAAAGTTTGCAGCGTAGCGACCGCTGAAGGACCCAGCGTAGTAGCCAGGATCTTGGTCGCCGAGATGCTGGCCACGCCGCTTAATGCAACTCCCGCTGCCGAGGTCGTCATCGCCCGCGCAAGCTTAGCCCAAGGTGTCCTTTCGACAGTGGGAACAGCGGGCGCAGGATTCAGAATAATGGAACTCACGCGAAGTTACCTTGCCAATGCCAGCGCCGGTTCAGGATCCGGAGCCTTCTGCGGGCGGGTATAGTCGAGAAACCAGGCTGCGAATTTTTGCACGCCCTCCCGCAAGGACGTGGCGGGACGATAGCCGGTGAAGCGGCACAAATCTTCGACATCGGCGTACGTGGAGACAACATCCCCTGGCTGCAGCGGAAGGTATCGCTTTCTTGCACGTTTTCCGAGCGCGGTTTCCAGTTCGCTCACAAATTCGAGCAGAGGCACCGGCGCGCTGCTGCCAATGTTAAATAGCCTGTGACTGGACGACGGTTGCCGGGCCACGCGGACCAGGCCTTCAACGATATCGTCGACATAGGTGAAATCGCGCTGCATACGTCCGTAGTTATAAATGTCGATGGGCTCTTCTGCGAGGATCGCGTGGGCAAACCGGTAGGGCGCCATATCGGGCCGGCTCCAAGGGCCGTAAACCGTGAAGAATCGCAGACCTGTAGCGGGGATCCCAAACAAATGCGTGTAAGAATGCGCCATCAACTCATTGGCCTTCTTCGTGGCGGCATAGAGAGAAACAGGATGATCCACCGGATCTCCTACCGCAAACGGAATCTTGGTGTTTCCTCCATACACAGAACTGGAAGAAGCGTAGAGGAGGTGTCCCACCCTTCCCCGGCGGCACCCTTCCAGGATGTGAAGAAATCCAGTCACGTTGGTATCCACGTAGGCGTGAGGATTTTCGACCGAATAGCGCACCCCAGCCTGCGCCGCCAGATGAATCACCAGATCAAAGTCGTGGCTGGCAAACAAGTCTTCAATAGGTCGTCGCGCCGTAATGTCCAGAGGGGCGAATTCGAAACTGGGACTCAAAAGAAGAGGTGCGAGCCGTGCACGTTTCAAGCTCGGGTCATAGTAAGAATTCAAGTTGTCCAAACCAGTGACCTGGCTTCCCTCCGCGAGCAGCCGGGCGGCCACGTGGGAGCCTATGAAGCCAGCCACTCCGGTGACAAGTATTTTCATGGTGGTTTGCGGGGAGATTGCCCCCGGTTTGAAATGGCTTATCGGTCAGCGGGCATTTTTCTTTTCAACCCACCAGTTGCCCAGGGCCATATATTCCAGGCCACTGCGCAGAAACACGCCCACGGCATCACGAGCGGTGTAAACAATCGGTTCGCCGTGAAGATTGAACGAGGTGTTGAGCAGGATTCCCTCTCCCGTCCGCGCCTCGTACTCCTTCAACAGCCGGTAATAGCCCGGATTGTGCGCTTCGGTGACTTCATGAGGACGAGTAGTAAAGTCGTACGGGTGTTGCGCCGCTGGGAAGGCCGATCTCCTCTGCTCCTTCGAGCGGAAAGCGAACATCATATATGCCGACGTTACCGGCTTCGGCTTTTCGTAGTAGTCCGATGCTCGCTCGGCCAGTACGGATGGAGCGAAAGGCATCCAAAAGTCGCGATTCTTAACCATCTCATTGATGGTGCGCACGGCCCCGGGCGAGTCCGCGCGGGCAAGGATGGAACGATTGCCTAATGCGCGTGCTCCGAATTCATTGGCTCCGCTAGCTCTTGCAACAATGTTTCCCGCTGCCAGCTTTTCTGCCACCAGCAGCTCTGGCTTCTGGACATAGCTGCACCGCAGCTTTCCGGATAGCTCTTCCGGCCTGAGAGCCATTTCAGCTTCCGAGTTCGAAATCGGCTCACCATAGTAGATGGGCCCTAGTGGCTGAATCCGCTCTCCCGATTGGGCGGCCAGAAAACATGCAGCGCCGATGCTATTGGACTCGTCCCCACAGGAGGGAAACACGTACATTTCCTCCACTTCCGGAAGCTCGAGCACAGCCAGATTGGCTTTGACGTTCATGAACACGCCACCCGAGCAGGCCAGCCTGGAAATTCCTGTTTCGCGAATCGAGTTGCGAACCCAGGTGGTGAGCATCTGCTCGATGAAGTACTGCGCCCCCGCCGCGATGTAATCGAATCGCTGAGTCCCCAGCATCGTGCGCAGCATTCCGTAGGCAGCATACATGGACGGAACGCCGCTCTTGCGCCGCCATACCAGTCCGCCGTGAGTGAACTCAAAGAGTGAAAGGAATTGTGCGCCGGCCTGCGCAGCCTTCTCTGTGTTGGCCACGTAGGGCGCCAGACCCATCACCTTATATTCATGCTCCAGCGGCGCCATACCAAGGATGCGGGTCACCAGCGCATAAAGACGCCCGATAGAATCGTGTTCCGAGATTTCAGCAATGCGAGTGAGCTTGCCCCGATCGCCAGTACTGACGGTGGCCGATAATCGATCGCCAGAACCGTCGCAGGTCACCACTAGCGCCTTTCCGTCAGACCAGGGAGACGTGTAATAAGCCGCAGAGGCATGCGCCAGATGATGCTCCACCGGCTCCGGAGTCTGGCCGTTCCAACCCAGCTTCGACAAGCTCTCCAGACGAGCCTGACCCTTCCGCCGCTGATAGGCATGGTCGATGAAGGTGTTTTTCAGAGGCTGCTTGATGCGCGAAGCCAACCCGGCGCTTTGCTCGTAATCTCGCAAAATGGTTTCGCGCTGCCACTGGTTGTAATTCATGTAGCGGCCGTTCAGCGCGATCCGTACTGGACTCGCATCAGGGAATACCGCAACCAGGCGCTGAGCCTCGCGTGAGGCGCTTAGGGGGGCGTCGCCTTGATTCTTCACACGAGTAAGGCGCTCTTCTTGCAACGCGAACTCAACCTTCCCATCCCGCACAACCGCAACGGAAGCGTTATGCCCATCGTGAATGCCCACCACGGTGCTCATGAATGGACATCCTCTTTCTCAGCCCTCTCTCGGCTCTTGGTGCTCTTCTCTAACCGGGGCTCTTCCCCCCGCTCTTCCTTGGAGTGATAGTAGGAACGATAGTAACCGTAGTAGTAATAGCTGTCGCTCAGCTCCTTGTGGACTTCATTGAGCACGATGCCGACGACCTTCGCGCGGAGGCGGTTCAGCGTGGCGAGCACATTGGCGACTGCTTTGCGCGAGGTTTGCCCGGCTCGAGCCACTACCAGGACTCCGTCCACCGCGGTCGCCATTTGCAGCGGTTCCGCAAAGCCTAATAGGGGTGGCGCATCTAGCACCACCAAGTCAAATTCCGCTGCCGCCTCTTCCAGTAATTGCGCCAGACCAACGCCGACCAGATCCGCCGCACGGCGAGAAGGCGGACCGGCGGGAAGCACCGACAGATTGGGGACACCATCAATAGGGACCAGCGCGTCGCGCCAGCCGATCTCACCCATAAGAACGTTGGAAAGACCCACTACACTCGGGATGTCGAAATTCCGGTGGACGCTGGGACGCCGCAGATCGCCGTCAATCAGCAGCGTTGCTTTGCCTTGTTCGGCGTGTGCCGAGGCAAGATTAGATGCAGTGGTGGTCTTGCCTTCGCCCGGGGCCGCGCTGGTAACGAGTAGGGAACGATATTGGCGGTCAAAATTGGCCAGCAGGATGGAGTTTCGCAAGGTGCGGACAGATTCGTGAAATCCTGAAAAATCGGATTCGTCCTTAGCCTTGACGCCTTCCAATTGCGGCCTTTGGGCATTATTTTTGGGGCGGTGCTTGAGTAGCGGCAAGCTCCCGATGACTTCCGTGCCGAGGGTGCGGGAGACCTGCTCGGGATCGCGAATGGTCTTGTCGAGAAGGTCGATCAGCACAGCGCCGCCAACGGCAACCAGGGCAGAAAATAGTAACGCGAGAAGAACGTTCAGTTGGATATTTGGAAAAACTGGCTTGTAGCCGGGCCGGGCCGGATCCGCGATTCGGATTGCGCTGTTCTGGAACCCTGCGTTGATCCCGGCCTCTTTGATCTTTCGGATGAGTTCCTCATAGAGAGTCTTATCACCCTCCGCTTCCCGTTTCAGTTCGTTGTACTCGAAGGAGCGGGCGTTTACTTTATCAAACTCCGCCTTGGCCTCACCTACCGCCATCAGGGCCATCGATTCCCTGTGCTGGCTTTCCTGAAATTCGATCTGCACACGGCGGACAATATCCTGACGAGTCGCTTCAAACGCCAGTTCCACCTCGGCGAGCTTGGCCTGCGCCTTGCGATACTCCGGATGATTAGTGCCATAGTAGGAACCGACTTCGGCAAAGTGCTCCCTGGCTTCGTTACGATGCTCATCCAGTTTGCGTAACGCTTCGCCTTGCGGCGTCGCCAAAGCTGCTTCGAGCGATCCTCCCCGCACCGATTCGTAACCGGCCTCCTTCTTGATCCTCTCGCCTTGAGCGTTGGTATGTTCCGTGTTCAACTGCAACAGACGCGATGCAAGGATGTTGGTCTTTTCCTCGGGATTAACAACATTCAGTTCGCGTTCAAATGCTGCCAGCGCCTGTCCGGAGCGTTCCATTTTAGCCCGCAGTTCTTCCAGTTGATGCTCCATGAAACTTGCCACGCCGGCCGCGCTGCGCAAACGAATTGTGTAGGAATGCTCCAGATAGGACTGCGCAATCGAGTTGGCTGCGTCCGCTGCCAATTGTGGATCGGCCGAGCGATAGCTGATTTGAATCAGATATGTATTAGGAGGGCGCGTCACCTTCAACTGCTTCAGTGTGACCGGCGCCTGCTCTCCCCTGGCCGACCCTGAAGCCTCAGACTGTTTTTCCAGCTTGCGTAAATGAAACTGGGCATCCACTGGGCGCAGCACAGAGTCCGATTGCACCAGCTTCATTTGCGTGGCCAGGAATTGCTCCGAGTCCGCTAGAGCGGCTCGAGTTGCATCTGGACCAACTACCCCGACTGGCTCCTGGCGATCCACATCGACCGTCGTGATCGACTCGTAAATGGGCGTGAGACGAAGCGAGATCAGTAGCGTGCCCAGCACGGAGGCCAGCACGAAGCTACCAATCCGCCAACGGTAGCGCTTGAGAATCCAGAGATATTGCGAAAGTGCAACCTTGGTTTCCTCCGTGGGCTCTTCGTTCTGGCTATAAGCGGGTGCATAATAGGCGGGGACGCGAGCCATCTCGATCATGCCCGTTACTTTTTCGTGGGGGTTCATTGCGCTTGTAGTTCCTCTGATCGATCTACTTTTGGGCCGGCACGCTTAGCGATTCAGGCCAAGAATCAAGGCTCCCGATGCCGTGCCGAGGCCGAAGGAGACGGCCTTTTCTATCACCGCCGCCGCCGTATGTCCGCTGCGGTTATCCGGAACGTAGAGAATGTCGTTGGCTTCCAGTTGGACATCCGGCGAGTGGCGATCCAGTATCTTGCGCAGAGGAATTGCGGTCTCCTTGGGCAAGCTCCCAGGCAGAGCATCGGCGCGGCGATAAATATAGGCTTCTTTGGTTGAGAACGGCGCCAGCCCCTCCGCCAGCGCCAGAGCCTTCATCACGGATAGGCCAAGGGAGTCTTCCAAGCGAAACGCTCCCGGCCGTTTCACATTTCCCAGGACAAAAACTCGCCCCAGTTGAGACACCCGTATTTCCTCTCCGCCTTCCAGGACGAGGTTTAGCGAGGGATCGCCCTGTTCGATCAAGCCCTTGAGGGGAACTCGCTCCAGGGTAGGCACGTCCTGTGGATTCCGGCTGGGGCGCGTCACCAGAATTTCCCCACCTGCCTCCGGACTGACTCCCTCGGCATGAGTGAGCGCTTCCAGCAACGTCGTCTTTTCGTACACCTGAAAAGTAAGCGGATGGCGCACTGCGCCCGCGACGCTAATTGGCCTCCCGGAATACTCTGCGATGGCGACCGTAACCGCCGGCTCCACCAGGATTCCGTCTTCCGTGAGCGCAGCCGCCACACGCTCTTCCAGTTCCTGAGGCAGCATCCCCGCGGCAAGCACCTTGTGCGTAAGCATGGGTAGCCGTATGAGCCCATCGGTTCCGACCCTGACCGACCGGGTCAACTCCGGCGACCCGTACACGGTGATCGACAACAAGTCATTAGGGGCGATGGATCGCGCCGGCAGGTTCCCGGGCGCTTCCTGGGCGGCGTGCAGAGCCAGAGCGGCGATGAGAAGCAGGCTGAGTTTGGAAAACATGTAATCCTTTCAGCAGACAATTGCGGCGCGAGTTCGAAGCGGTACGATCATATCCGGAGAGATCTCCACGGCCACCGCCCTTTGCAGAATTTCCACGCTGATCACAAGGCGGAGACAATCCTTCTCCTGAATCAGCGTCGCTTCCAATCCCTTCAGAGGACCGCGCTCAATGCGTACCCGATCACCTTGCTTGAGAAATGGCCACGGCCGCAGGGGAAGTTTCGACTCCACGGCGGCTCGAATGTCGGTCAGCTCGCCGGGAGCAAGCACCGCAGGCTTTCCGTTAAAGGAGACGATGCTTCGTACGGCCGGAATTCTTAGAACCCGCACGCGATCGTCATAGGGGAAGTGCGCAAACACATAGCCGGGAAATACAGGCGCTTCGATCTGCTTGGTCCGGTCCGACCACTTGCGCGTGGACTTGTAAACGGGCAGCAAGGCTTCGAAACCGGTCTCCCTCAGCCCGCTAAGAACTGTATTCTCGTGCTGATGCTTGACGGCCAGCGCATACCAGGGTTGCGCATTCGCTTGTTCGTGATCCATTTCCAATTACCTCGCGACAGAGCTCACGCAGTGTGAGTCCCAAGGATTGCTCTTCGACTACTGGCGAACCTTACAACAAATTGTGGAGATGAGGGGGGCTTCGTCTCAGGAAAAAGACGGGAAAGTTATTGATTTAACGGAAGATATGGTACCACTTGCGCGAGGAGGAGGATACTGCTTTGGGGGTTAGGTCCAAGGGCTCTCCGGTAAGGGCCGCTTGAGGATTGGTACGGCATAAGGCTTCCGCCGTAGCCTCTCCGTAGTGCGCCAGGACCCACGTATAGGCCTGATCCATTCGGGGCGGGCGATGCTCACAATCGTGGCCATCGCTTGCCAGGAAATGTACCAGGCCGCGCTCCAAAAGTAGCTTCGCGAAATCCCCTGCTCGCCTGCCGAAGCCGCCAGTAAGACTCTGGGCGGTCACCTGATTCAACGCTCCTGCTTCCACCCAGGCGGCGATCTGGTCTAGACGCTGGCGTAGCAGTCCGTTGCGTTCGGGATGGGTAATGATAGGAATCATCCCGGCTTCCTGTAAGCGGCCGAAGATCTCCGCCGTGTTTTTGAAGATCAGGAGATCGGAGAATTCTACCAGCAGATATGGGCCGTTGTTGATCGTGTACTTGCGCGGATTTGCGATCGCATCCTGGATGTTGTCATAGCTCAGATGGAAATCGCAGCCGCGGTGAATTCGAATACCGCTCCCCAAGGCGTGCGACACTTCCTCGATTCGCTGAGAGATCAGTTCCGGGTCATAGCTGTATTCGAGATTGGCATGCGGCGTCGCGACAATGGCAGTCGTGCCATGCTCCTGGGCCAACCGCAACATGGCCAGAGAATCTTCCAGGGTGCGAGCACCGTCATCCAGGCCATACAACACATGGCTGTGAATGTCGATCAAACTCAATTCTAAGCCAACCCAAGAGCTGCCAGCGCAACCCGCAGCACTACTACCAGCGCCCACGGGAAAAGAATCGTGATGAATGCCTTGGTGAAGCTGATTCTGCGGACGGAACTGGAGATACCAATCGCCATCAACGCGATGATCCAGAAGCTGAACAGGTCAAACGAACTGGCGCCCACGCTGGCCCACCGCGGCGTTGAGTCAGGCAGAAACGCGCCCAGATTGAAAGCGAGGGGACGCTGAATGTCGAAATCCTCGGGATCTTTCATAAACATTACGACCATGGTCAAGGCACCTGAAACCAGGAACGGGAGAAAACTGTACCCGACAATTCCCATGACGCTTGGGAATTTCAGGTCGGCTGACATCAGCACGTTGAACAGGAAGATGAGGACCGCCGACACCAGCACAATACTGACCGCGCCGTTTATACCAGCTGCGTACCCCGCATAGCTCGCAATGCGGGTACCTACGGCAATAGCTTGCTCGCGCTGTTGCGCCGATAGTTGGTCCATGCGGGGATTGCGTTCGATAGACTGCCGAACCACGCGCTCCCAGCCCACATGGCGGCCGTAGGCAATGGCGGTGATGGTCGCCATGATGCCAATCAGAATCATGGGAATCCACCAGCGCGGCCGTCGCACGATGTCGGGAAACGTCGATTGAGGGGACACGAAGACACCGATGAGGCGCGAAGCCTCGCTCATCGGCTTGGGAACCGGCGGGGGGGCTGGAGTCACCTGGGGCGTCATAAAGCTCCTTTTGAGGCTACCAGTCTATCGCGGCGGCTACGGTGAAAGAAGCGTCCGAAAACAAAAGCGCCGCGCCAACCCACACTTGGGATCTGGCGCGGCACCCTATTCTACTTTGGGACTCGTTACTTGGAGGGAGTGGTCGCCGGAGCCGGAGCAGGAGTCGTAGTAGAGGTGGTCTTTTTCTTGTTCTTTTTGGGCTTCTTCGGGGTGGTGGCCGTCGCGGGCTTCGGATCGTCCCCAAAGGCGAGACCGGCGGTACCGATCAGCAGGGACATGCCCAACATGACGGTCATAAACTTCTTCATGAATTGTTTCTCCTTACTTCTGATGACAAAAATTTGCCTATCGCAACAAGAGTGCCATAGGGACATGAAGCGGGCCTTAAGAAGGAATTAAAACAGGTTCATTCCAAAATGCGATCCTGCTTCCTGTCGCAACTCTATCTTACCCCTTTTCATATAGTTACTGAATTGCCGAGCTAACATTTCTCAACCTCCCAGTCCACACTATAGGCGTATGAAACGCGAAGAATTGGCCCGGACCCTCGCCCGGGAGACGCATCTATCGACTGCGGCAGCCAGGGACCAGATCGATGAACTGGCTCACCGCATTCTCAAAGCGCTGCAGGCCGGGCGGCCGGTGGAACTTCCAGGCATCGGAAAGCTTGTGACCGGCCTCGATCTGCCCCACACAAGGAGCCCCAAGTGAATCATCCGGACCTGATTGTGGAACTGGTCCGGAAGTCTCTGGATTACGGACACACAGTAGAAATCGATGGGCTAGGCAGTTTTAGCTTAGGACCGAAAGGGTATGAATTTACCCCGCAGACTCAACCCCAGGTCTTCATCGCTTACGTGGAAGAGGACTTGGCCTTCGCGCGGCGAATATGCGAGTCGCTCCGGCAGGCTGGCTGCACCCCTTGGCTGGACAAAGAAAAACTTCTCCCCGGGCAAAACTGGCCCCGATCGATCGAACGGGCAATTGAGATTTCAGACGTTTTCGTGGCCTGCTTCTCCAGGCGATCTCTGGCTAAACGTGGACAGTTTCAAAGCGAACTGCGCTGGGCGATGGATTGCGCGCGCCGGGTGCCTTTAGAAGAAACGTTTCTGGTGCCGGCGCGGCTGGAACTCTGCAATGTGCCCAAGAAGATTTCCGATCAGGTGCAGTACATCGACCTCTTCCCGGATTGGGACCGCGGCATGAAGCGTCTAGTGCGCGCGGTGCGGAAAGCGGTGCGCGAGAGGGCGACACCTACTCTCTGCCCATAGTTACTCCAGCCGCAGAATCTGCACGATGTTCGAATAATCGTCCGTCCAGGGGCGAAAACCCTTAATGCTCTTGGACGGGGAAATCTCGGCGTTCACAAACTGCTTCGATTTGGGGAGACTCTCATCGGCTGTTACCAGAACCCAGGTGGAGGACGACAGGTACTCGCCCCCCTCCCCGTAATCGGCCACCGTCCATGCGTGCCGATTCAGAAACTGAGCCCCGCCTTCACACACAGGCTCCAGGTTCAAATAGCGGTTGGAAATATGTAAAGCCAGAATCCCGTTCGGCTTCAAATGACGTGCATAAAGTTGCATCGCTTCCTGAGTGAGAAGGTGGATCGGGATGGCATCACTGGAGAAAGCATCGACGGCCAGCAAGTCGAAATTCTGCGGCTCCAGCCGTTCCATGGTGAGCCGGGCATCGCCCATAAGGATCATTTTGTCGGCCGGAGAATGCGGAAAGAACGTGAATTGATTCTGCGCGATCTTCTCCACCAGTGGGTTGATTTCAAAGATCCGCGAAGTGTCCCCCGCACGCCCGTAATTGGAAAGAACACCGGCGCCCAGGCCGACCACTCCGTAGCGAATGGGCCCTCGAGCCTGCAGCATATGCAAAGCGCGTCCTACGCCGGAGCTGTCGCCATAGTAAGAAGTATTGGTGAACTGAAGCGAAGGATCCAGGAGTTGCGACCCATGGTTGATGGTGCCATTCGTGAGTGTGCGCTCCCCGTATGTTTCGCCCACCGTGTCGTCTTGAATCCGCAGCGCTCCATAAAAGTTCCGGACCATCAGCCGAGGCCCCTCACGGTCTCTACGCTCCTCGCGTGTCAGATAACCCGCATACACGATCAATCCGGCCAGCAGCACGGCTCGTACCGGCCACACTACCCATTTGTGACTGGCGATTCCCCACAGCGCGATCACCGCAAGCATCGCGCACACCACCAACCCGACCTGGACCTCCAGGTGCGTGACAAACACGCGCGGCGCAATGATGGCGACGAAGATGCCTCCAATCGCGCCTCCCAGCGAGATCATCAGATAGAACGACGTCAGGTACGCGGGGGCAGGCCGGCGGCGCGCCAACTCACCATGGCACATCATGCAGCAGAAGAACAATCCGGCCAGAAAGATCGGGATCATTTTCTTGATGTGATAATTGCCCGAATCCGCGTAGATCAGGTAGCCCATCCATGCCAGTGCCGGCGCGAGCCAGGGGAGAAAGATCCAACGCTGGTAAATCCGATCGCTCTCAAACGCGAGGATGAACGTAAGCAGGTAAAGCGCCAGCGGCAGGACCCACAGCAAGGGTATGGGCGCGACGTTCTGGCTCAGATGATTGGTGACAGCCACCAGGAGCGTGGAAGCGCAAGCAGCCAGCGCGATCCACAACAGCTTCTCCCACAACCCCGGCGCAACACCCGCTTCTCCGGTTACCACCGGAACGTTGGATGTAGTGGCTTCCTCGCGGCTCAGCCAGGCCGCGGTAGCGCACAGCAGCGCGAACACCACATACACACCGCTCCAGCTAAAAGCCTGATGACGCGAAGTAAGGTTTGGTTCCACCAGGAATGGAAAGCTCACCAGCGCAAGCATCGATCCAAAATTGGAAAGCGCGAACAGCCGATACGGCACGCTGCTTCCTGTCCGCCGCACATACCAGGCCTGCAGCAGCGGGCTGGTGGATGACAAAAGGAAATACGGCAGTCCAATCGTTGCCGCCAGCAGCAGCAGAATACGAGCCGTCGGATCGCCCACGGCATCCGGTTTCCAGGAAGGCGAAGGCAGAATGGGAAGCAATGCGCAACTGATCACGAGCAAAGTGGCATGCACCCGCATCTGGCCTTTGGCATTGAAGCGTTTGGTCAACAGGTGAGCGTAGCCGTATCCGGCCAGCAGGCAGAGCTGAAAGAACAGCATCGCCGCGCTCCAGACGGCTGCCGATCCTCCGAACCACGGCAGAATGATTTTGGCGATCAGAGGCTGCACCTGAAATAGCAGGAATGCGCTTAGGAAAATGGTGGCTGCGTATAGAGTCATTCGAGAAGTTACTTCTTTAGGATTTGAACAATGTTGGAGTAATCGTCGGTCCAGGTGCGGAACTCGGGACGGTTCATTGCGACGGAGCCTGAGTAGCCCGAAAAGTAGCGGTCCTTGAAAAAGGCGCGATCGCGGGAAAGGACAATGTACGTAGACGGAATAAAGTACGACCCATCCACGGCTTCATCGGCCACCACCAGCGCGTTCCATCCCATCTCCTTCGCGATCCTGGCAACCACGGGCTCCAGATCCAGATAGCGGCTGGATATGTGAAAGATGAGAACCCCGTCCGGCTTCAAATGGCGCAGATAAAGCTTGTAGGCTTCGCGCGTAAGAAGGTGGACCGGAATGGCGTCGCTGGAAAAGGCATCGATGGTGAGCACATCCAGATTCTCACTGGGCAACTTCTCCAGCACCAGGCGGCCGTCGCCCATAAAGATCTTCTTGTCGCAAGGACAATCCTTGAGGAAGTCGAACTGGTTGGTGGCGATGTCGACGATCAGCGGATTGATCTCATAGTAATGAAGCGTATCTTGAGCGCGAGCCAGGGAGGCCGTCACACCCGCGCCGAGCCCCAGAATCCCGATCCGTATAGGCCCCGACTCGCCTTTAGCCCTAATCGCGCGCGAAAGCCCCGTCCCCGGCCCGAAATAAGAAGTGGGAGTTCGTCCCCCATCGGGTACCTTCAATTCGGTTCCGTGATTGATCGTGCCGTGAATCAGCACGCGCTCCCCAGGGGACTCCTCTTGCGGCGGGTCGTCACGAACGCTCAGCACCCCATAGAAATTGCGGGCGATCAGTAGATAAGGCCGCCTCGATGCCAGCTCATTGCGGCCCAGGTAAAACGCAAACCCGGTCGCCGCGCCCAGCAAAGCAGACCGAAACCAAAGCGGGCTCAATTCCTGATTCGCCTTTCGCCAGACCACCACCGCGACCAGAAATGCACAGAGTCCGACGGCAATCGGCATCTCCAGATAAGTCCGGAATAGCCGAGGCGCGACAAGTGCGACGAACAGCCCGCCCACAGCGCCGCCGACGGAAACCATCAAGTAGAACTGCGTCAGATAGCGAGGGTGCGGCTTGTGCTTCGCTAGTTCACCGTGACAAAACATGCAGGCGACAAATAGAGACAAGCACAAGGCCGGAATCATTTTAGTGATATCGCCATTGTTCTCCGACTGCGCCAACGCCCAGGTGTAGAGCCCCAGCGCTCCGGCCAGCAGTGGAAGAAAAATCCAGCGCTGATAAATCCGGTCGCTTTCGAAAGCCAGGATAAAGCTGAGCAGATACAGACTTAGCGGGATGATCCACAACAGAGGAATGGGAGCGACGTTTTGCGTGAGGTGTGTCGTAGTCCCTAGCAGCAGTGCGGAAGCGCAGGCCGCCAGAGCAACCCACAACAGAATCGTGCCGAGCCCCGGCGCTGGAGCACTTTCGGCAGCAGCTACTTTGAGGACATCAGTACCTTCCCTGCTCTTCCATGCTGCCAACATGCACACCAGGGCGAACACCACGTATCCGGCCGACCACGCCACTGCTTGTTCCGTAAGCCGCAGCCTGGGCTCGATGACCACCGGGTAGCTCAGCAATGCGAGCATCGACCCGAAATTCGATAGCGCGAACAAACGGTAGGGGACTGCTGTGGACTTGGCCCTGAGATACCAGGCCTGAAGCAGAGGGCTGGTGGCTGCGAGCAGAAGGTAGGGCAGCCCGATAGTCGCCGCCAATACAAGAATGATGCCTAGCGTAGGATCGGCACCGCCCGCCGGCTTCCAACGGGCGTTGGGAATGATGGGCAGCATCGCGAAGCTCACCGTGACGAGCCCCAGATGGGTCCAGAATTGCTTTTTGGGTGAAACGTAACGGATGAGGCAGTGCGCGTAGAAGTACCCGGCCAGCAACAACAACTGAAAGAAAAGCAGAGCGGCGTTCCAGACGGCTGCGGAGCCACCAAACCAGGGAAGAATGAACTTCGCTATAAGAGGTTGAACCTGAAACAGTAAGAATGCGCTAAGAAAAATAGTGACTGCGTAAACCAACATCGACCGCTTAGGATACCTTAAACCAGCTCATCAAGAATGAAGGTACGTTAAGGCTGTTACTTAAGCTTTTCCTGCATCAACTTGTTCACCGCCGCCGGGTCCGCCTGGCCCCGGCTGGCCTTCATTACCTGGCCGACGAAAAACCCGATCACAGTCGTTTTCCCGCCCCGGTATTGCTCCAGTTGCTTGGGATTGGCCGCGATTACGTCGTCGATGATCTTGGCAAGCGCGCGCTCATCGCTGATCTGCTCCAACCCTTCGCGCTTCATGATGGCCTCGGGAGCGTCCCCCGACTCAAACATCTTGGCGAAGATCTCCTTAGCCAGCTTGCCGCTGATCTTCCCCTCTCCAATCAGCGCTATGAGCCGGCCGAGATTGCCCGCACTGACGGGAGACTCACCTACTTCTTTACCCGCTTCTTTTAGCTGCGCGGTCAAGTCGCCCATCACCCAGTTCGCCGCCGCCCTGGCATCGCCAGAGGCCTTGACCACCTGCTCAAAATAGTCGCTGATCTCACGCGTGGCGGTGAGCACTTGCGCGTCATATTCCCGCAGCCCATAAGAGTCGACAAAGCGCGCCCGCCGCGACCCGGGCAATTCGGGTGTCGAAGCGCGGACCCGCTCCAGCCATTGATCGCTGATGCGAACCGGCACCAAGTCGGGCTCCGGAAAGTAGCGGTAGTCATGCGCGGATTCCTTGCTGCGCATGCTGACGGTTACGCCCGTATCGGGGTTAAACAGGCGCGTCTCTTGTTGAATCCTGCCGCCTCCTTCGACAATCTCCACCTGGCGTTCGATCTCGTAATCCAAAGCCAGCTTCAAAAATCGGAAGGAGTTGAGGTTCTTCACCTCCGCCTTGGTTCCAAACTTGTCCGCGCCCTTCAGCCGCACGCTGACGTTCGCATCGCAGCGAAGATGACCTTTTTCCATGTCGCAAGTCGACACCGCCACATATTGCAGGACCTGCTTGATTTCGGTCAGATAGGCATACGCCTCGTCGGAGCTGCGCATGTCCGGCTCACTGACGATTTCAATCAGCGGCGTGCCGGAGCGGTTGAGGTCTACGTAGGTGTAGCGGTCGGAATCCTTAAAGCCGTCGTGAATGCTCTTTCCCGCGTCGTCTTCAAGGTGGACACGCGTCACACCGATACGTTTTGTAACACCGCCAACTTCAATATCGACAAACCCGTGCTCGGAGACGGGCTGATCGTATTGCGAGATCTGGTAGCCCTTGGGCAGGTCGGGATAGAAATAGTTCTTGCGGGCGAAGATCGACTGGGGGTTGACGCGGCAGTTTAATGCTAGCGAGGCCTGAAGTGCGAATTCAACAGCTTGCCGGTTTAAAACGGGCAAAGCACCCGGCAGACCCAGGCAGACCGGACAGACATTTGAGTTAGGCGCGGCTCCAAAACCAGTAGGGCAGCCGCAGAAGATCTTGGTATGCGTTGCAAGCTGAACGTGTACCTCCAGTCCGATAACCGGCTCATACTTTTCTATTACATAGGAGGAAACCGACGGCATAGCTCCTTATTATACCGGCCCTCCGGGAAAGCCCGAGGCTGGGATATCAGCGCGAAGGACCGGCGCGCAGTCCTTAGAAGGTCCGGTAAACCAAGCACGCCCGTTCCGTTTCGCGCGGTTCTTGGAGAGAGTACTAAGGTCACTTATCTACCTCATTGGGACATTACCCCTAAAGGAGCACTGGGATACGGTCGATATCAAGACCATTGAAAAGCAAATTGTGTGGCCGGAAAGGCGAGGCGTGGATGAAAACCGCAACTCAACGGACGCGTAACTACAAAATCATAGGCGCAGCGGCTCTTCTGCTCCCCTTGATCCTGGCAACTCCATCACGCGCTTACGGCTATGCCGATCCTGGTACCGGGGCCTTCATCTATCAGGCCGCCTATGCAGCTTTCCTGGGCGGAACTTTTTATCTCCGAAAATTCCTCAATCGTTTCTTTGGAAAACGGAAGCCAGTAGAGCCCACCCGCAGCGGCACACATGACCGCGTCAGCCGATAAGCTCCCTATTACGTTCCGCTCTTTTCGCGACCCCGCAGGAAGGCTTGTGCGCACGCGCGACCGCATTCTACGGGTGGTCGACCCCGCCTTCGCGCCGGAGCTTGAATCCTTTCTCACGACTCGCACCGCAAGACAAGCCATGGAAGCAGGATGCTTGGTCCGCACGATCCCGGTGGCATCCTCAGAGATTGGCGGCTCCGAACCAGGTCGGGTCTATGAGCATGAGCGAATTCGATTTCCCAGCTATCCCTATGAGTGGCCGGCGGAAATGCTCCATGCGGCCGGAGTGCTTACTCTGAGTCTCGGACTCCAGGCACTTGAGGAGGGCTTCGGCATAAAGGACGCGACTCCCTATAATGTCCTCTATAGGGGTCCCGATCCAGTATTCGTTGACGTCCTTTCTTTTGAACGGCGGGACGCACTCGATCCAACCTGGATCGCCTACGCGCAGTTCGTACGTACGTTCCTTCTGCCTCTACTCGCCCAACGGGACTTCGGATCGAGTCTGCAATCAATCTTTTCGGGCCAACGCGACGGGCTGGAGCCGGAGGCTCTCTACCTTCAGGCAAGTCTATTGGGCCGTCTGAAACCGCACTTTTTAAGCCTGGTAACGCTGCCAAAATGGGCAGGAGCTAAGCGCGGGGACGACGAATCTATCTACCGGCCGAAGAAGTCCTCTTCGGCGGAACAAGCCCGCTACATTCTGGAAGGGCTGATGAACCGGTCCCGGAAGCAATTGAACGCGATGGCCCCGCAGCCGTCCACCGATTCCACCTGGACTGGTTACCTGGATCATAAATCGCTGTACAGCCCTGCCCAGCTCGCACAGAAACAACGGTTCTTTGAGCAGGCCCTGGACTCAACCAAGCCGGCATCCCTGCTGGACGTCGGTGCGAACGAAGGACATTTCAGCTTTCTAGCCGCACGAAAAGGCGCGTCAGTGGTCGCGATCGATACCGATCCCGCCGTAGTAGGGTCCATCTGGAGGCAGGCTTCGAAGGAAAAGCTGGACGTTTTGCCTCTGGTAGTCGACCTCACCCGGCCAACCCCCGCGACGGGTTGGCGCAACCAGGAATGTTTGTCATTTCTGGAACGTGCCGGTGCCGGCTCAGGCGGGGGTTTTGACATGGTCGCCATGCTGGCCGTGATGCACCATATTCTGGTGACCGAAAGAATCCCTATGGAGGACCTGCTGGACTTGGCCGATCAACTAACTAAGCGCGATCTGCTGATCGAGTTTGTTGGTCCTGAAGATCCCATGTTCCGGCGGATCGTGAGGGGCCGTGACCTGTTGTATTCGAACATTACGCGTGAGTCGTTTGAATCGGCCGCTGAGACCCGGTTTGAACTGCTGCGTTCGGAACAGATCGACGGACTTCACCGATGGCTCTATCTATATCGCCGACGAGGCGCAGTAAACTAACCCATCTGCTGCTGGCCTGCACGGCGGGCAGTTTCTGCTTCGTGCGACGGTGGTATGACCTGGAAATTCTCCAGGGCCAGGGGCTTGATTACTACCGCGAATCGCCGCAAACTTCGGACTTATTTATTGCGACCCTGCTCGCATCCTTCCTGGTCACTTGCGTCTTCTATTTCGGGTGGAGATGGACCACCTACGGTAAACCGTGGCGTAAGCGCGCGGCGTTGTTCATTTTCGCTATTGCCTTAGCCTTCCCTTTTGAATCCATCCGCCGCTATTGGAACATCGACAGCGGCCATTTCGACATCGGGTCAAACGTCGCGATGTTGGCCCTGGAGATCTTGCTCCTCGTGGGTGGAATTCTGGCCCTCCGGGGGGACTTTAGAGTCGTCCGGTCCGCCCAAAAGTCGCTCATGTGGCTAAGCCTCCTGCTACCGGTGCTCATTTTCGACTTTGCCATGGGCTTGAACAATAGGGAAACGGAAACGGCATTCCTGAAGCAGACCTCCCTGCCGATGTTCGACGCGAGGCCGGCCCATTCACCCCGGGTCGTCTGGGTAGTGTTTGACGAGATGGACCAGGGACTCGCCTTCGACCATCGCCCCGAGGGCTTCACTCTTCCGGAGTTGGACCGGATTCGTACTGAATCGGTGGTGGCTAACCATGCCACGCCCACGGCAGACTGGACCGTGATCGCGCTGCCATCGCTAATCTCGGGGCGGATCTTCGGTAAAGCGGAGATGCTCAACGCCCGGACACTTCAGGTGACTCCCGAGGGCACCACCGAAACGTTGAATTGGCGCGACCAGCCGAACGTCTTCAAGCAAGCGCGGGCCCTCGGGTTCAACGCCGAAATCGTGGGGTGGCACCATCCCTACTGCAGGATTCTGGGAGATCAGATGGTGGGTTGCTTCGCGATGCCCAGCGGCCATCCAACCCATGCCCTGCTGCGCGAAACGCACGCAGCGGAAGAGGGCGTGTGGAAGAGTACCAAGTATCTGTTCCACCTCCAAGGCGAGAATATTCGAGATATCTTCCGGAAAGACAAGAATTCGGTATCGGAGAACTTGCAGGATCTCTATCTGCAACAGCGGCAGCAAAAACAGTATTTCGAGATGCGCGATCGTGCCTACCGGGCTGCGGTGGATCCCCGCCTTGCTCTGCTGGTTTTGCACCTGCCCCTTCCGCATCCCTACCCGTTTTACAATCGCCGCAACCGCAATTTCGATCTGGATGGCAATCTCGACTACTTCGATAACCTCGCGTTGGCGGACCGAACCATTGGGGAATTGCGCCTGGCTCTTGAACAGGCTCGTCTGTGGGACGACACTTCCCTGCTAATAACGTCAGACCACGGCATCCGGCCCGATGCCTGGGAAGACCACCTGGGGTGGACCGATCAGTTGGAGAAACTGACCGGTGGGACGCACGGCAAAACCGTGCCCTTCATATTGAAGCTCGCCCACGCCCATGAGGGAGCCCAGTTTCCCAAGCAGTTTTCCAATGTGGCATCCTCCAGCCTGGTTCTGGCGGTGCTGGAGGGTAAGGTTTCCACCGCCTCCCAAGCTGTCTCATGGCTGGATGTGTTCGCCACCGAACATCCATCCGGAGAGACTTCTGTAAAAGCTCCTTCCCCCCGGCTCGCGCAAGCTATGAGATAATTCTCCGGAACTGCTTTCGGATTTCCGTGTTTCCTTGCGCTCATTGGGAGTTCACTCCATTCTGCGCGAGCCCGCTTTCCTGGTTACCGCTGTAGCGGTTCTGGCTGTGGGGATCGGTTCCAGCACCGGCATTTTTACTCTTCTCCAGAAACTGGTCCTGGAGCCGCTGCCCTTTGCCCAAGCCGATCGCCTGATGTGGGTCTCTCGCGTGGCCCCCGGAGATCTTAAAACACTGCGTGATTTTACGGGCCCGGAATTCACGGAATTCCGCAAAAGAAACACATTCTTTGAGAAAACCGGCGCGATTCGCCCTGGACTACTGACCATCACCGGGCCCGGGGATGCGGAACTGGTCCAGCTGGCTAACGTTACGCCAGACTTCTTTTCTGCGATTCGAGGTAGCTTGTCCGCCGGCAGGGTATTTTTCTCCGAAGAATACGTGAGGGGTCATAGTAGAGAAGTCATCCTGACTTACGCTTTCTGGAGCCGTTATTTTCTCTCGGACCAGGGGATTCTAGGGAAACCGATCGATCTCGACGGAACGCCTTTCGTTGTTGTGGGAATCCTGGGTATGGACTTTCCGCTCGACCAGGAATATCAAGTACTGGCTCCCCTGGTGGTTGACTCGCCCGCGCTTGAATCCGGCGTGCGTGCGTTTCGGGTGTTTGGAAGGTTGAAATCAGGCAAGACTCCGGCGCAAGCTTCAGCCGAGCTACCCTCCGTGGCCTCTCAACTTCGCGAGCTTCAGCCTGCCCAAGCTGGATGGGGATTCCAGTTGATTTTGTTCTCCGATAAGATTCTGGGGAACGTCCGGCAAAACCTATTGGCCTTCGCCGCGGCGGCGGGCTGTCTTCTGTTGATCGTCTGCGCCAATGTCACCAGCCTCTTCACCGCCCGCGTCGCCAACCGCGGCCGTGAAATGGCCATCCGCGCCGCCGTGGGCGCGCAGAGAAGTCATCTGATTGGCCAGCTATTGCGTGAGAGCCTGATGGTGGCTCTTCTGGGCGGACTGCTCAGCTATCCACTCGCGTTAGGATCTTTGCGTGCAATCCTGCTGCTTGATCCCAGCGTTCTGCCGCGCCTGTATCAGATCCGCCCGGATATAACGACCGTGTTGCTATGCCTGCTGCTCTCCATACTCACCGGTTTGGCCTTTGGTATCGTCCCCGCCTGGAGAGCTTCGCGGGCAGATCTTCAGCGGGTGCTCCGCGAAGGGGACAGGGGCGGATCCCTAAGCCGCGGATCGTCGCGTTTCAGGTCCGGGCTGGTAAGCGCAGAGGTCACTCTGGGCGTGATTCTCTTAGCGTCGTCGCTACTCTTCGCTCGAAGTTTTGAGCGGCTTTCCAACGCCAATGCCGGTTTCGAGCCGCGTGGCACGCTAACTTTCCAAGTCACCATGACCGGCCCCGGCCACAGACGACCTGAGGAGCAGCTCGCCTTCTATGAGCAATTGATCACGCGCATCGAGCGGCTGCCCGGAGTAACGGCCGTCGGCAGCTCGACAATTCTTCCGCTGGATGGCGAAATACACCTCACCGGATTCTGGCCGGATTCGCAGGCGGAAAAGAACCCGAGCACACTTATTCAAACGGACCTGCGTGAAATTACGCCAGGCTTCTTTCCTGCCATCGGCATTTCCCTGCACTCCGGGAGGATGTTCACCTGGGCAGATCGGACACCAGGGCTCGCTGTGGCCATTGTGAACCGAGCTTTCGAAAGAGCCTGGTATCCCGGTGGAGCGTTGGGTCATCATTTAATCCAAAATGGATACAAAGGCCCTCAGACCCTTGAGATCATTGGCGTTTCCGAGGACGTGCGGGAGTTGAGGCTGGACCAGGAGCCTCGCCCGGAATTGTTTCTCCCGTTAACGCAAGCCCCCGTGGAGATCCAGGCCTTTGTGGTTCGGGCAAGCGGAGTTCTGTCCACTTTGGCGCCGGCGATTCGCCAGGAAGCCTCAATGCTGGATCCTCGAGTGCCCTTGGAACGAATGCGCACCATGCAGGAAAACGTCGACCGGTCGATCTCCACTCCCCGGCTGCGCCGGACGCTGCTTGTGCTGTTCGCTTCCATTGCAGTTTTACTATCCGCGCTCGGGCTCTACGGGTTGATCTCGTTAATGGTAGCCGAGCGCCGGCGGGAGATCGGGATCAGGATGGCTCTGGGAGCGCAACTGCGAGATGTGCGCTGGATGGTCGTAGCAAACGGTCTAGTTTGGACCGGTGCCGGGCTGGTAGCCGGGTTGGCGGGAGCGTATGCCGCAGCGCGATGGATGGAAAGTCTGCTATACGGCGTCCGGCCGGAAGACTTCCTGATCTACTTAGCGACAATACTGGTGTTCTTGGTGGTGGCGTCCGTGGCGAGCTACTTACCTGTTCGGCGCATCACTGCGCTTGAGCCCTTAAGCGCGCTACGTGAAGAATAGTGGCCTTTAGTCGAGAGCTTCCAGCTCCGGCCGCAGCGCCGAAAGAGCGAGTTCGAGATTTCGCAGACCTTGGGAAGCTTCTTGAAGTTGGCGAGTGCGTCCCATATTCTCAAGCATCAGAGCTGCTTCCACCGCGGCGGCGGCGCCGAAGTTGGCTACCGACCCCTTCAGCCCATGAGCACTGCGCTCGAGCGCCTGGCCGTCCCCGTGCTCTGTAGCGCTTCGAATCTCCTGTAGGACCTCCGGATAAGTCTCAAGGAACAGAACTGCGATTTCCTTGAGGAGTTCGATGTCCCCGCCCACGCGCGAAAGGGCGACTTTTCGATCAATCATCGGCTCTAGCGGACTTGGTTCTAGCGGTGCGCTCATGGAAGTTCGGCCTACAATTTCAATATCGGCGCGGTGGGGGCGAAGCTTGAATAGCCGTAGAAGAATGGGAGTGAACCCATGATATTCTGATAGAAAGCAAGCCACCCTAGCTCAGTTGGTAGAGCGGCTGATTCGTAATCAGCAGGTCGCCAGTTCGATCCTGGCGGGTGGCTCCATAGTTTCAGTAACTTGCAGGCGGTTCGGGCACGATTTTGACGGGACCGTAGTCACAAACGTAGTCTAGATCGAGATTGCGCGCTGCGAGTATTGCGGACGCAACGTTCGCGCTACATCCCGCCAGCAACGATTTCCTCGCTCTACACGACGCCCGCGCACCCTCCTCCGTTGTATACGCTGTGAGATCCAGCAGCGTCTCTGGGCTCTGGGGTTTCGCCGGTGCTTTCCGAGGACCTAATTTTCGGGAATCGCGTGCAGGAAACTGAACTACTGCGTACTCGCTTCATCCAGCGCGGCACACACTCACATCAAAGCCATATCCCGTATGACTTCTCTGGAAATGCATAAATCAGAAGGGTGCACCAGGGACATCGTTCCGACCCTCGATAGACTGAACTCAAAGAAATCAAAAACATGCCGCCTCCTGTCTCACAGATTGCGTATCGCCACACTTCCGACGTTGACCCCGACAAGAGAGTGGATGGACGACGAATGGAAGCCTTAGCCAATATTGCGGCTGAGCGGGCGAAAGATGCGATAAAAACCAGACTTCCCGGCTACACCGACCTTCAGCAGCACATCTTGGGAGAAGTACTGAACTCAATTCAGATCACTCACAGAACGATTGTCACGTTAATCACGCACTGCAACGGACAGCCCGAATCTGTGGATGTCTTGATGCTGGCCCGGATGCAACTGGAAGGACTTTACAACTTCTGTCTGATGTTGGAAAGTGCAAGTTTCATCGAAGACTACGTGAAGGACGGCTGGAAAAAGCAATACGTCGCCATGCTTCTGCAGAAGGAGGAAACGAAGGCGCTCGCTCGGTTTGATGAATTCTCGAACGTCCTGGCCCCAAAATTCCTTGAGGAGGGCAGACGACTTTGCGGCGTCACGGAAGCCGAGCGGTTGACCATGGACAATGAGCAACTCGGAACACCACTTCCGGCCGGCATAACACGTCAAAAGATCGCGACGTTCCCGACACCTGCGGGGACAATCACGAAAATTGTTGTTGGAGATCGCAGGAGAATGCTTGAGAGGCTTTACCCGGAATATGCTGAACTGTCATCATTCACACACGGCTACCCCATTCGAATCTCTTGAAGGGTCTGCTCAACCCACGGTCACTGCACCGTAAGCTGTTCACGGAAACACAGGCAAAAGACACCGCTGTCAAAGATGTGACTGAGCGGGCCTTCATCATGAGCATTCTGAGCATCATTCAATGTGCCGCTGAAGTAATCGTTCGCCGCCCTGATGACATAGAGCTGCTGGCGGGGGTAAAGGATCGACGTAGAGATCATCTACCGAGGTGCCTTCCTCTGGATCGGTCAAATCTGCTCGCCGGTATAGTTTGAGCGATTCGGCCGCGCTCTGAAATCTCTGGAGCAATTGCGGATCAAAAGTGGCCATGAATCTCCAAGCGGTCTGTGTAATCCACCATCTTAATTTGCCCGTCGGGTGTTCTGTCTCACGATCAGCTTTCCTACTTGGACTGGTCGAACAGGGTTCTCAACATCTTCATATGCGAAGGAACTTGGCGGTGGCGGTAAATGCATTGGATGTGAACTGAACCGAATCGGCCGTGTGGCCGTTCCTCATCGATCGTAAAGACAGGAACTGAAACATCGAAAACAGTGCCAATTATGTTAGGGTCGTTTGGAACGATCCAATCGTGATCGTTTGCTATATCGTCGACTTTGCTTCTGATAACCTCTCGAACCACGGCGGACGGAGTCTCGACGAGCAGGTCAAACTTCGCGTGAAGGATTCGTGAGAGTGAGATTGCGATCACTCCGTGCGCACCAACGTATTCGGGTGCCCTTAAGTCCCTCCTCAACTGCTCGGTCGCACGCTCGATATTACGCGCGATCCCCTTTTCCTCCAGGGGCCTCTTGCACTGGATGAGAAACTTCAACCCGTCGGCTTCACAGAGAATGTCTGGATTCTCCAGCAGATCCCTAAATACTCCGGTTCTACGAAGTTTTGCGGCGAGCGATAGTTCGAAAGCTGTGTTTCGTGCGAGATTTGAAGCAGAGTCCTCCGCGTCGGGAGTCCCGGGTCCCTTAAGGATCAATTTGAATTTCTTGGCTAGGACCGATGGGCTGTAATCACCCAACTGTTCGAAAATTTCTACCAGTTCGACTGCTTCGAGCAGGGACCACAGTGTTTGGTTATCATCGATGTGGTCAAGATCTCCTACTCGGCGGGATCTTTCAAGCTCATCGATCGACCTCACGTGTGCTGCAATCCGCCCCGATTCGACAATCAGGTCTAGAGACGCAAGAAATTCCTGCAGCCTGCGGAGATCCGTGAGTATTGCGTGAAAGCTTAACGTCTTCGACTGGGTAGGAGAGTACACAGGTTCCTTGCTTTTATTGTTCCACCTATTCCAGCCCCGGATACAGCGGCCATAGTGCACGCCCGGCGTGTTCGACTGGTAACAAAACCAGATGTTTTTCGATACCCAGCTTATTAGCCGTAAACCCGCCTGTTTTCAGTCTGCACAGAACGCTTTCCCAGAAAGGTTTTTGTTACGCAGCCTCTCTGGTACATTGCCGCTAAAGTCCTGGGCGTACGGAAACACGTCATCCTGATAACGGCGAGATGTTTCCCAGTGGTGCTGGGATAAAGAATGTACTACTGCGGAAAGCTCACGTCGCTCCGTGTCCGTCAGCGTTGCTGTTGATGATGAGTCCTTCGCCGGCTTCGGGGTTTGGAGCAAGGCAGTCAAAATACCTCTGATGATCCGCAGTTCCGATGTGACGGGATCCTCTACGGGGCGAGTGAACCTGCTCGGGACCAGAAAAGTAGGTGGTATTGCACTCGGAGCATCCTCAAGAACCTCACTCAGCGCGCGGGCGATTTCATTCTTGAGCTTTCTCCCCCACGCTGGACGGTCGCGGTCATATATCAGCCGCCGAAGATAGCGGAGATCGAAGGGAATGTCTTCAATGTTCGGCGCAACGAGCACTACGGGCTTGCCAATGGCATGCGCCAGTCCAAGTTCGTAATAAACATTGCGGTTCCCGCCAGTTAAGTCGGCGATAAGCACGGCCGCCTTTTTAACCATTTCCCAGATGTCATCGACGACCGGTGAAGGGCGGAACAAGTCATCTGCCCGTGTCGGCATCAGCCCGACACTTCGCACTGCAGGCATGTAGATCTCCTGATAGTAACCGTCGAAGGGTTCACCGAAAGGCATCATTACGAAGCACCTTCGCTGGGTGTCATCTTTGAGCCTGTTCCGTCTTGGACCAACTTGCTTCATGGCTGAGAGCATATCCAATTCCTTTAACGAGGACAATAGAGCGCCGAACGACCTTGGCGGAGGACCAAGGTATGCGACTGATGTGAATCGCGGGATCACTCGGCAAGCCATGCTGTAGAAAATCCGGCTGGAACACTGGGATAGTTAAACTTCTGCGAGTAGGTCGATGCTAACCGGGACGGTTCAAACGTGTTCAAAGTCTGTCCGATGGACAGCTACCTGCTGCGATTCGAAGAGTTTGATGCGTCGCTTCGATGCGCTATGGGCAATCCATCTCGTGCGTATTTGACGACCTTGGGACGGAGGGCACCCCTTCTTCGATGTGAAAATCTTCTCCGTTCTCCCCTGCGGGGGCGCGCGCGCAAAAAATTCGCGTTTCAACAAATCCGCCGGTTCCGGCATGGCCACCCGCCGAAGCGGCACCCCCGCAACAAAATCGGCACTTTCCTGATACGAAGTTCTGGCTTACACTCCCGGACATGACAAGAGTTGCAATCTACGCGCGGGTGAGCACGACGGACAAGACCAAGAACCAGGACCCCGAAAACCAGCTCCGACAGTTGCGGCAATTCTGCTCAGCCCAGGACTGGAATATGGTGGAAGAATACGTGGACCGGGCGAGCGGAGCCAAGTCAGACCGGAGGGAATTCTCCCGGATGTTTCAAGACGCGTCCCGCAGACAGTTCGACTTGGTACTCTTCTGGAGCCTGGATCGATTTAGCCGCGAAGGAATCGTCAAGACCCTCCAGCAGTTGAACAATCTGACGCACTACGGGATCAAGTACCGCAGCCTCCAGGAATCGTTCATCGACACCACTCACCCTTTCGGCGATTTGTTAGCCGCGTTCGTCGCGAAGATCGCAGAGCTAGAGCGGCAGCGAATCCGGGAACGCGTGAAAGCTGGACTGGAGAAAGCGCGCTCCCAGGGGAAACGATTGGGTAGACCCAAGTTGGTATTCGACCGGTCGAAGGTGGTCCACCTGCACGAGCAGGGAATGTCCTACGGCGAGATCGCGACAGAACTAGGGCTCCCCAGCAAAATGTCGGTGTACCGTGCGCTCCTCCATACTAAGAGCCCAGGGATAGTAACTGGAGTCGCTGTAAATGTGGCTCACGAATTAGAGCTTTCCGTGAACGGCCTTTCACGGGAGTAATCGAAACGCAAGTTCGACGGTTTGCGCCTTGTGCGGCCAGGTGAACGCGGTTGCTCTACACTGCGCGACAGATCGTTACTTAAGTGCTCGGACTCCCATGGAAGTCCTCAAAATGTTCGTCCAAGGGATCAGGGGGATCCGGAGGATAAAGCTCACGACCAGTCTCTGTCCCGTAAATCCAGATCTTGCCGGTTGGTGCATCTGGCAATTCGCCGGAAACCAATGCCATTAATGCGCGTCCAAGTTCGACGACGGGTGCAGTGTCCACTTCCGATGCTCCCCGAGGGAAGATGCGCAGGTCGTCGATAAAGGGCCAAGAAACAATCTCGTCCGCAGGTATGGACACCCTCTTCCCAAGCCTCGCGCACGCATCTTCCGCCAGAGTCACTAACGTGTGCTGGTGCTCTGACGACATGCTTGCGTCCAGGGTGAGCCCAATGTCCCCAATGCATGCCGTTTCGCGCCACGACGACACAGCGTTCGATAGCCACGCCGACCCTGCCTCATCGCTCGCCTCAGCGGCCTCGATGAGATGTTTCAGGAAAACGCTCAGCCCGACATCGTACGCCCAGAAACCGCGGCCGGCGTATTCGACATACTTGGTTTTACTCACGACGGCATCCTCAGTATGCTCGCAACTGAGCCACGCGCCCTACCCCAACAGGCTACCTCAAGCCACAGATCTGAGCCGTCCGAATCGTGGGCAAACCCGGTTAGGTGAAGGACTATAGCAGCCCTTGTTAGGATAACTCGCCGAAAACCGTCCTAATTACTCCTGTGAATGTCGCCGTCACGTAACTTGACAAGTAAAGCTAGACAGAGTTCGCCCTTCTCGGTGAGCTTTCCAAACGTGGTTCCTTGCTTGTGCGTGTCCCAGGCGAAAACATGGTAACCTTCAACTTCACCCTACGTTGAATCGTACTCTACGGTACACCTCAGTTGTCCGCCTTCGCGGAGAACGGTCCCAATAAACAGCAATGCTGGACGTGTGCTTGAACGGTCCATCTTGGATACTCATCCGATGCTAGTGTGGTGCGTCACTCAGATGCGACCTTATCCAGGGTACGACGGGCGCGAGTGACTTTTTCGAGGATATCCGAGGCCTTCGCCGTCCAGATGAAGGGTTTTGGCGCTTGGTTGTAATTCTGGATGTAGTCTTCGATAGCGGAGATTAGTTCGGGAACGCTTCGGAAAACACCACGTCGAATCCGGTTCTCTGTGATGTCGCGAAAGAAGCGCTCGATCATATTGAGCCAAGAAGCACTGGTTGGCGTGAAATGCATGTGGACGCGCTTGTTCCGCCCCAGCCACGCTTTGACCGCCGGGTGTTTATGCGGTGAGTAGTTGTCGGCGATCACGTGGATATGCTTTTCCTTGGGAGTATTACGGATGATCAGGCGAAGGAACGCTAACCAGTCTTCGTTGGTATGGCGGGGACGGCACTGACTGAGGACCTCGCCGGTGAGGACGTTGAGAGCCGCGAATAACGTGGTGGTTCCATGGCGTTTGTAGTCGTGCGTCATGGTGCCCTTGCGGCCTTTCTTCATCGGCAAACCGGGCTGGGTACGATCCAAAGCTTGAATCTGGCTCTTCTCGTCCACCGAGAATACGATGGCCTGCTGCGGTGGGTTCAAGTACAGCCCGACGATGTCTTCGAGTTTTTCAACGAACTGCGGATCGCGGCTGACTTTGTATATGCAACGCGATCTCTGCAGTGCGCGTTAGCCAATTTGGCTGATCGTGGGACTCGTTTCCGCGCTGGGTGTGACTCTACGGTGTGATCCTTGGTCCAAGTGCTTGGCCAGAACCCCCAGCGTCTCATGGCTGACCGGATTCGCCGGGGCGGGGCGGGTCTTGTTCGATGTGAAAAATCCTTGACGTGCTGAGCGCGAGACGCGCGCCCAAAAATTCAAATCTGGGGCATGTGCCGGTTTCGGCGGTTTATCTCAACCCCAGCCCAAGTCCCAGCCCAAGCTAACAGCGTTGTACGGAATCGCTCTCCAGTGTTCTCCATAGACAATGACTAGCGAGAGTTGTTCATTCCATGACACGCGGTAGACACCATCACTCGCCATAGACTGAACTCTTCGAGTTTCGTAATCAGCAGGTCGCCAGTTCGATCCTGGCGGGTGGCTCCATGTTTTCCAGCTGATTTCTTGGATTCGCGAGAAAGGGCGGCCTAAGCCCATCCGAGATGAGTTCGGCCCCAATGCCAAATCCTACGATCACTTCAACGGGTGGCGACTACGCGTCAACTTGGATTGCTCCGAGTGGCCGAGCAACTGGGCGGAATCGGAGGTCGACTGCAGGCCATCCGACACTATGCTAGAGTTAGCCTGTTGTTATGAAGGCTCGATGCTTCTGCGAATAATTGTTGTCAGCCTGATTCTTGGTTTCGACCTGCAGGCACAAAGTCAGAGCGGAAGCATCACAGGAACCGTGACCGATCCAGATGGGCGCGCTGTTGTTAACGCTCTGGTTGAGGCGCGCAACACCGCATCCTCAACGGTGTACAGGGGCACCACTTCCGCTTCTCGAAACTACACGCTGGCCAAGTTGCCCGTCGGCACTTACACACTGGTGGTTCCCGATGTCGGGTTTACGCTTGTCAGATTTGAACGCGAGGGCATCCTGGTTCAGCCGGTGCCAACGTTGCGCATGGACATTCGGCTCGAGTGGGCAGGAAATTTAGGAACGCCGGGAGACGATCAATCCGCATTCAACATGGCGAAGTCCAACGCGCAGCCGGGACCGGCGCCGCGTAGTCGCGACGGCAAGCCGGACTTTTCAGGCGTCTGGATTGCGAGTTTCGACCCCAACCCGGAAGTCCCGGCTTTATTGCCGTGGGCGGAAGCTCTCACCAAAGAACGGATGGCGAACGCCGGAAAGGATGCACCAAGCACGTTTTGCCTTCCGCCCTTCATTTTTCCGGGAGGTCCCTTGGTTTATAAGGTCGTGCAGACTCCCGCTCTGCTCATCACGCTTTTCGAAAACGTTCCCAATTACCGTCAGGTATATCTGGATGGGCGAGCCCATCCCAAGGACCTCAATCCTTCCTGGATTGGCCACTCGACTGGGACTTGGCAGCGCGACACGCTGGTGATCGATACAGTCGGATTCAACGACAAGAGTTGGCTCGGGATCGGGATTCCGCATACCGAAATGCTCCACGTGATCGAACGCTACCGGCGTCCCGACCGGGGACACTTGGAGGTCGAAGCCACACTCGAGGATGCCGGGACGTTCACCAAGCCTTGGAAGCAACGCAGCACTTGGTATCTCGCGCCGGAGGACGACGTTCTGGAATACGTGTGTAGTGAGAACAACAAGGATCCGCAACACATGCCGCGCAGGTGAGTCCGAGCTTCTCTGGGGATCTTTATGACGTGGCAGTCCAGCACTCTGATGTAAGCGACTTTCTTCATGGTTCTTGGTAAATCGTGGGGTTCCAGTATGCTGATGGCTCTAGCCACACTGCCACGGAAGCTTTGAGCAACTTGACCGCGTCACGCCATGAGCTGGCATCGAAGACCATGGTGGACATGGGAAGCGGAGGTGGAGCGCGAGAGCGCGGAACACGGAGCCGGAGCTTCTGATAGAATTCCCCTCATGTTCCCCCCTACGACAGCCGAGATGGTCTACTTCGGGGCCGGTGCGCTCATAGCGTGGGGAATCACCACACTCTTTGCGACGCGGGAACGAAAGAAGATGCTGAAACTCTTTGACCGACAGACAGGCGAATTCTACGAAGAGATCGAGAAGCTTAAGAACCTAAAAACTCCCTGACCCTGCCGATTACCACCAGCTTTCCTTTGCGGGCGTCCATGCCTGGCATGACCTCGGAATGGAGCCACCTGTCGGTCTTGTCCCTGTTCTCCTTCGTGCGAACACAATCTCTGCGCTGCGAGATAGTCAATTGACTATCCTGGGAGTCATTTCCGCGCTCGATACGACTCCAAGGTGGGCTGCTCCGCTCGATAACGCGGCCAGTGCTTTCAGCGTCTCATAGCTCACCGGATTCGCCTGGGGCGGGGGCGGGTTTTGTTCGATGTGAAAAATTCCGGAGGTGCGACTGGGGAAACGCGCGCTCAAAAATTCAATTCTGGGCAATATGCCGGTTTCGGCATTCCGCTATACTGTAGCCCAAGTCCTGGCCCAAGCTAACAGGGTTGTACAGGATTGTGCTCCAGTGTTCTCCATAGACAATGATCACGGAAAGTTGTTCATTCCATGACACGGGGTAGACACCATCACTCGCCCTAGACTGAACTCTTCGCGTTTCGTAATCAGCAGGTCGCCAGTTCGATCCTGGCGTGTGGCTCCATACTTTCAATTACTTGCGGGCGATTAGGACGCGTTTCTGAGGCACCCCAAGCTACAACCCAAGTCTAGTTAGGAATTGACCTCGCGCTCTTTGGCTCCGGTTAGAGCACGGGCAGCGTTCGATCCTCGCACCCAATCCCGCCAGAAAGCATTTTCCTCGCTCTGTCCCGGCCGCAGCGCATAGTGACTCGGAGCAAACATGAATTGGTGGCTACTTATTTGCCATTGGCGTAAACCGAGAGATCCATCCATCATTGCGGAAGAGCTGAGTCGAGCCAACTTGGTGGTGGTCGGCATATTCGGCGTGGACTGGCACTACCCTTAGCTTGACGGGTGGCACTACAGCGGGTCGCTCCAGGTCGACGAAGTTCTCTTCGGCGACAGAAAGCCTCATGATCCGATTCCATTTCGCTGGCTGGAGAAGTACGGGATTAGCTGCCTCATCTGTGAACGGATAAGCAATTTCAAAGGAAAGTCGGGGGCTGGTTCTTGTCGACGAGGAACGGCGAATGGCAGTTTAGTGGCACGATGGCCAGGGCGTGTGGAGGGCGCTCGCCTCTTGACACACGAAAGACCGTCATCGAGGCTGTTCTGCACAGGAGGCCGAAGGAATGAAAGTTCGTCGGAGCTTCGCTCGAATGGGCATTTATCAGAGTTCTTGGACAGCCTTTCGGCCCTGGAGAACCGCTTCCGAACCAGTGAATTGGTGCGCCTCCTGGGGGTCGTACATTAGCCCGTCAGACAATTGGGTCAGAACCGCCGCCGAACACACCGCACTGACACATTCGTTCAAACCGCCGCCCCAAACGAACACAGCGCTCGTGTCAAAACCCTCCTGGTTCCGCTTCAGGCCAGGATACGTCTTGACAAGTTCATCCCTCGATCCAAGCGAGAACTCAAATCCGGTAGCAGAACCGTTATAAGAGCACGGAACGAAGCCATCGTCCACGATTGGATTGAAAGTGCTGTCCAGTGCGACGCCGAAGCCGACTTTATCTAGTGCCCCTTGCCACGTAGCCAGCGAAGGCAGATTCGATTTCTTCATGAAGACGTAGAGTTCGAGTGACATGTGAAATGCTTCCGAGTGTATCAGGAGAGATGAGTGGGCCAGGAGCAGGCGTCTTCGTGAAGGTATCCATTGTCAGTAGTCACCGAAAAAGCCGAGGCACCCCACTGCGTCCGAAACATTGACGCCCACCGATCCGGCCTAATACGATCATCCAGAGGGCCTCCCAATTTCAGCCCCACGGGACAAGATGATCGCCGCCTTGCAAGAACTTGTGGTACCAGTCTTGCGGACAAAAGGGTTCAGCGGTTCGTTCCCGCATTTCCGCCGTCGAACCGACACCGCAATTCACCTGCTTACTTTTCAGTTCAACAAGTACGGAGGTTCCTTCGTTGTCGAAGTGGCATCCTGCGGAACGGAAGGCAGAACGGCCTATTGGGGAAAGCAGATCCCACCCAAGGACATGAGGGCACATGATGTTCATCCAAACCTCCGAGTGCGACTAGGATCGACCGCCAAGAAGCCTGATCACTGGTTCAAATTCGACAGTCGCTTCGCATGGAATCCTTACAAGAGGGCGGCGAAGGCAGTGCTGCCGTTTCTGAACACCCAAGCCGAAAAATGGTGGAGCCGAGCGCAAGAAAACGTGGGGTGACCGGAAAATCGCCTATGCCGTTCACCCAGAAGACCCTCAACGCTTTCGAAATGACGTGTCGAATGTCGGCGTGCGAGGTTCCGGCCAAATACAAAGGGCACAGGGCGTTTGTCGGCATCTATCCACCAGAACCAGAAAGGCAGATCAGACAGTGGAGAATTACTCGATTCGAGCTTCCATCCGATCTAATTGATCGGTCTTTCCCACAGGACGCAATGATCGAGTGGGTTTCTCTGCATCGGGATACTCTTGAGGAGATCGAAGACATTCTCCGGTCGTGGGGAATTGCGTCTTCGATTTTCGACGCCCCTTGGAAATGCGACTGGCCGCTATCAACTCGATTTGCTTCACTCCAGAAGAGGCATTCGTCAGTTCTTACTCGCCATGCCTAGCCATGGGAGCCTCACGCTGCGGCCTTCATCGCCGAGGACGGCGCAGGGATCGCGATCTCGATTCCTCGCCAGACTCGAACCTCGAACTCGTGGGTGCAGCACGTTGTCTCGGCATAGCCGTCGTTGTCACCAATAACGCGATCACAGAGCGGGCAACGGATCTGCCGAGAGTCGGAGGCTAGGGGAGAGACAGGGAAAGGCTGATATCCGCCTCTTCCTCTCCATATGTGCCAAGCCGGATGCAAGCGAAACTATAAACCTTCCCGATGCATTAGTTTGCGTTCTGCAACGACGTCAAGCGGGCCTGTAGGAGCCATAATGAATCCGAAGGTGCCAGTGCGACCCGCGATCTTTCACAATTGAATATTTCTGCAAGCAACCAAAGTTGTCCGCGGGCGGCCGTCCGTCCGCCGGAGCGTCTGAAAAAAGTGTTTTGCGAAACGAAAGGGGATGACCGGGGCAGCCGGCCAACCCCGGGAATGAAAATAAGCGGCAGGGGGAGATGGAGTAAGCTGCGAGAACGCAGGAGAAGGCGGCTGAACTGGGTAATGGTGCGCAGTTAGGCGCGAGAACGAAACTGGCCAGGTTGAGGTAATGAAACCCCGAATGGAGCAGTCGAGCCGAGGAAGAACTTATGTGAATAGACGTCAACTGTTCTGCTGCGCAGAAAGGAGCATCAGGCGATGATTTGTGCAGCCGTGGAACGTTGCGCGGGAATCGATGTAGGCAAGAAGTGGTTGTCGGTATGTGTGCTGACCGGACCATTGAATGGGCAACCCCGAGTGGAACGGCAGAGATTTGGCGTCAATGTTGCGGATTTAGAGAAACTGCGCGAGTGGTTGAGCCAGGCAGCGGTGACGCACGTGGTGATGGAGAGCACGGGATCGTATTGGAAACCGATCTTCAACGTGCTGGAAGACAGCGTCAAAGTGTAGCTGGCCAACCCCCACGAGGTAAAAGCCCGAAAGGGCCACAAGACCGATGACAAAGATGGCTGGTGGCTGGCACACTTGCTCCGGCACGCCATGATTCATCCAAGTTTCATCCCGCCGCGGCCGATTCGAGAGTTGCGGGATCTAACCGCCGCCGCGCCAAACTGCAGGGGGCGGGCACAGCGGAAAAGAATCGGGTGCAGAAGATCCTGGAGGACGCCAACGTAAAACTGGGTAACGTGCTTTCCGATGTGTTCGGAACCTCCGGGCAGTTGATGCTGGACGCGCTGTTAACGGGCAAGGCCAAGCCGGAGGAGATCGCCCAGTTGGCGCGGGGCCTGGCCCGCAAGAAGATCCCCAGTATCGTCGCGGCCCTGGAGGGTCATCAGATGAGTGAGCACCATCGCAAGATGATTCGCTACAGCTTATCCCACATGCAGTTTATCGAGCAACAGATCGAGGAAATCGACCAGGAAATCGCCGCCCAGATTCAGCAGGCGGGTCTGGAGCAGCAATGGCACACGCTCCAAAGCGTGCCGGGAGTGCAGCAACGCAGTGCCGCCAACATTCTGGCTGAAACTGGAGCCGACATGACCCAGTTCCCTTCGCAGCGAAACCTCAGTTCGTGGGCGGGGGTGTGCCCCGGCAACAATCGCAGCGCGGGGAAGAATCGCAGCAGCCGCACCACCGGCGGCAACCCGTGGCTGCGTGGCGCCCTGACCGAATGCGCCTGGGCGGCCGCAGCCAAGAAGAACTGTTTTATCCGCGAGAAGTTCTGGCGCCTCACCACCAAATCGGGCGGCAAGAAGAACTCGGCATTGATCGCCGTGGCTCACACGATGTTGCAACTGATCTATGAGGTTCTCAAAACCGGGCATCCCTACCACGACCGTCAGGCGCCTGCGCTTTCTCCGCAGCACCAGGAGCGCCTCATCCGCCATCACGTGCGCCGACTGGGAAAGCTGGGCGTTCGAGTTCACTCCCTCCGGCCGCCTTCCCCACCCTCTCTCCCTTCCTCTCCGCCAAAGAAGAGAGGTCGTCCCAGAAAAACCGTCCCTGGCGAAACCAACCCAACAAATGATTGAAAACAAACATCTCAGAAATTCATTTTCGGAAGAACCCACCAACCCGTTGAAAATAGGCGCGACTCCAGGGCTTGCCCCACAATCCTCCAAGCTCTCACCCATCAACCGCCTACCCAGCGCCCGCAAACCCGGAGCGTGCAGCGCGAGTTGATGTTCGTAAACCCCCGTCCGCCCGCAGGTAACCACGCAGCCAGTCGAGCGTATTACTCTTATGCCGCTACTGGATCAACTTAGCCAGGATCTTCGCTTCGCCATCCGTCAGTTCGGGAAACAGCCGGCTTTCACGATTACGGCTGTCTTCATTCTCGCGTTAGGATTGTGCTCAAGCATAGCAATCTTCGCGTTTGTCGACGCTGCTCTCTTAAAGCCGCTACCGTACCGCCAGCCGGCCGGGTTGGTCGGTGTTTATGAACGGATTCCGCTGTGCGAGCAGTGCAATCTGTCTTATCCCGACTACCGCGATTGGAAAGGCATGAACAAGACCCTGGTGTCCCTCGACGTGTACACCGGGGCCGGCTTCAGCATCGCTTCTCGTGCAGGTGCGGAGCGGGCTCCGGGCGCTCGCGTCTCCGATGGGTTCTTTCGAACGTTGGGCGTCGCACCGTGGCGGGGGCGCGACTTCCGGGCCGGCGAGGATCAACCCTCCGCGGCGCGAGTCGTGATCCTGAGTTATGCTTCCTGGCAAAACCGCTATGGGGCAAAGCGGGAAATCATCGGCCAAAGCGTGACATTTGACGGGGACACTTACTCGATCATTGGAGTCCTGCCGCCTGAGTTTCATTTTGCCCCCCTGGGCCAGCCTGAATTCTGGACAACGATCAACAAGCCCAATGGTTGCGAGCAGCGCCGCAGTTGTCACAACTTGTATGGAGTAGGACGGCTCGGGGATGGCGTTTCGCTCGAAGCCACTTCCGCGGACTTCGCAGTGATCGCGAGGCAGTTGGAAGTGCAGTATCCCGACTCCAATCGCGGTCAGGGTTCGAATGTGGTCCCGCTTACGGATGTCGTCGTGGGCCGCATCCGGCCCGTTCTCATCACGCTACTAGTGGGATCCGCGCTTCTTCTGTTGATTGCTGCCGTGAACGTATCGAGCTTACTTCTGGTCCGGTCGGAAGGCCGGAGGCGGGAGATCGCGGTGCGGGCCGGACTGGGAGCTTCCTCACCGCGACTGGTCGCGCAGTTTGTGACGGAAGGACTTCTGCTCGCTACCGCGGGCGCCGCAATCGGGCTCCTTGCTGCTTCCTGGCTGGCCGCGTTGTTGACTCGCCTGATCCCGCAAAGCTTGCTCAATTTCATGCCCTATCTTGCGGGACTCGGTCTGCATGCGCGCGAGTGGGTTTTCGCCGCTTGTGTCGTCGTCCTCGCTTCTCTTCTCTTCAGCGCGGCGCCAACGCTTCGGTTATCGCTTTCCGATCCGCATGCGGGACTAGGCGAATCCAGCCGCGGCCACTCCGGCTCTGCGTGGAAGCGCTTGGGCGCTCATCTGGTGATTTTTGAACTCGCCATGGCCGTGGTCCTGCTGGCCGGAGCTGGCCTGCTCGGAAAAAGTCTTTATCGATTGCTCCAGGTCGACCTGGGAATGAAACCCGATCATCTGGCCACCGTTTCGATCGGCGCCCCGCGAACATCTTATTCTAAAAACGATCAGTTCATCGCGCTGAATCGCGAGCTTCTGCGGAAGATCTCGTCCCTTCCCGGAGTACAGTCGGTGGCGACCTCGAGCGTCTTGCCGGTTAGTGGCGGAAATACGCGTTGGCTTCGCTTCGCCGATCGGCCGTTCCTCGGCGAGCACAACGAAGTTGGCGAGCGCTATGTCACGCCTGACTATTTCACGACCTTGGGCGCACGCCTTCGGGATGGCCGCTATTTCAGCGAGTCGGAAGACGCCACCAAACCGCTGGTCGCCATCGTCGACCGGGGTTTCGTCGAAAAATATTTCCCAACCAAAAGCGCGATCGGCCAGCGGATCTTCTACCAGACTGGCGACCAGAAGCCCATTACCATCGTGGGTGTCATTGACGAAATCAAGGAGGGAGCCATCGACTCCGCGTCACTCCCGACCATCTATGTTCCGTTTAACCAGGATCCGTCAGGTTATTTCATTTTGGTGGCGCGCTGTTCCCAGGACGAACACGCATTTCTTCCGGCGCTGGTGTCTACCATTCAGCGATTTGATCCTGGATTGATGACCTCGAACATACGCACCATGGCGGACCAGGTGAACAATTCTCCTGCCGCTTATCTGCGCCGATCCTCGGCAACGCTCGCCGGCGGGTTCGCCACGTTGGCGCTGATCCTTGGGGTGGTCGGTTTGTACGGCGTCATTACTTATTCGGTGAGTCAGCGCAGGCGGGAAATTGGGATCCGGCTAGCGCTGGGCGCTCAACGCGGCGCTGTGTACCGGTTGATCTTCAAGGAAGCCGCGTGGCTGGTGGGACTCGGAACCTCGATCGGGCTTGTGTGCTCGCTTGGGGCGGCCAGATTGATCCAGAGCCTTCTCTACGGGACCAAGCCGTCGGACGTCTCCACCTTTGCCGCCGTCGGCGGGACTCTGGCGATCTGCGCACTGTTGGCATGTATGCTGCCTGCGCGCCGCGCATCGTCTGTCAATCCCGTGGAAGCACTGCGGGCCGAGTGAAGCCTCCGGATTCGCGGCGGATTCACTATTGTTTATTCGCGGCGTGAGTGATGTGGTGGCAACGTAGCGGTGCCTCAGCGCTTTCGGATCTCCATTTCGACGGGCCGCGCAACCGACTTCACTTCTGGTTCGTAATACTGGTACACACGCGACTGGAAAGTCCGCGTGCGGATTGGGTATTTCGCACGGAGGCGGTAGTGTAGTGCGATTGTCTCGCCCACGCCGATTGAATCGAAGTAAAGAGTCGCCTGTGTGGCCGTCAGATTGAACTTCTCCAGGCGTCCGCTCTTGTGTCCGGCGCTCTTGTTCCGGTAATCGTCGAAGTCCTCAGTGAGCAATTCGAAGCCTGGAGGAATACCCAGGTCCACCATCACCATATTGGCGGTCTTCGACAGGTGGTTCTTCACAGTCGCTGTTGCGGAGGCGAGGTCGCCCTGGGACAAGCGCGTGCGGTCGTAACTTATTTCAATCGAGAGTGGTTCATCGGTGGTCTTCGCGCTCCACGGCAGGAAGTACCGTCCGGCCACCTGGTAGGCGGGGCTGCCCTCGCCCTGGAAGTCGATCCCCACTTGGTTCGACCCGTTGAAATCGATACCTTGCAGGACAAATTGATGGAATAGATCGCCATTCTCTTCTGTGAGAGTGATCCGCGCCGCCGGCTTGCCGTTGAGCGTAATTGCGACCGTTCCACGGGCCTCGGCCGAGCCCTTCTCCATCGATAGCAGCAGAGCCCGCAACGCCATGATCGTGGCCTGCGTGGTCCCCCACGTGCCGGAGGCGTCCTTGCGGGCTGCTATGTAACTCAGCGCCTTGCGCGCGACCGCCGGTGCTTCGCCGGACTTGAGCAGAGCTTGCAGAACCAACCCGGTCGTCTCTACCGCCGCGCTGGCGCCCCGGCCGTAGACCGCGGTCTCTTCCGACGTCCACCAAGCCTCGTCATCCTTCTCGGTACGGGCGTCTATAAGCTGCTGGACGACCTGGCGAGTCAGGGCGCGGTCCTGCTGGAAGTCCACGGCGAAGTTTGCCAGTACGGCCAGCGTATACGCATCCTGAGTCCCGCTCATGTTTCGCGAAAGGAACTGGTGGGCCCGTTCGATCTCCGGTCCCTGATATCCGCTGTTTTGGAGCGCCCAGGCTATGTAGGCAGTAATCCGCACCACATCGGTGTTGTACCGGTTGGTCGCGCCTTCGTTGATGAAGTTGGTGTCGGGTTTCCAGCTTCCGTCGGATCGCTGCTGTCGCGCAAGCCATTGTTGCGTGCGTTGAATCACGCGAACATCGACGTCATGCACCTTCGCCATATCGGCGAATTCCATCAGCCCGTATGAGGTCAGAATCTTGTTGGCGGGCGTCTGGCCGAACCATGAGAATCCGCCGCCGGGAACCTCGAACGTAAGCAGGCGCTGATATCCGCTGGCGATGAAGCCCTCGGCTTTCGCGTGGACCTCCGGTGTGAGCTTCTTGGTCCGCTTCATGTAATCGAGCGCCAGCACATTCGGATAGGTCGCCGAAGAAGTCTGCTCGAAGCAGCCGTAGGGCATCCTCAGAATTGCGTCCATGCCTTCCACCACCTGGCTCAAAGGGCCGGGATACAGTCGAACAAAGATCTTGCCTGCGTCCGGAATTGCGATGGGAGGGAAGACTACGGCATGTTCCACCGAGCCTTCCACGCGGCCGTTGAAGACCATGGTCTGTTCGCGGCCGTTGGGAACCACTTCGATCTCGCGGATGACGATATCGGCGCGCTTGGCGGAGCCTTCCATTTCGGCCTTGAGCGTGAACTTGAATTTGCCGATCCGCTTGGCTTCGATCGCGAATTGAGATCCGCCCACGCGATCATTCTCAACGATCAGACTTTTTTCGGCTGTGTCGCCGGCCAGAGCAAACCAGTCTTCGGGTGCGAGTTTAAGATGGACTTGGCCTCGTTTCCCGCTGTAATTGTAAACCGCTACGGGAACAGACACCTGATCCCCTTGTGTCAGCGTGACCGGCAGATCGAGCTCGGTGAAAAAGTCCTGGAACACCTTTAGGTTGGATGTGCCGCTTCCGAGGGCTCCCTGCCTGGTCGAAGCCATCATCGCCATGCGCCAGGTGGTGATGTTGTCGGCAATTGGAATGGTGATGCTCGCGTGGCCGCGACTATCGGTAATGATCTCTGGCGCGACGTACAACGCTTCCGGGAACCACGAGCGCACGTGCGCTTCTGGCGTTGTCCCTGGCGATGCGGCGGGACCTGGCTCTTTTGCCCGCCTCGCAACCTTCGCCGTGGCGACCATGCCGGACTCTGTATTAAGCATCGGAGCTGACGCCGCGACTGTGACCGATTCAGTGACCGCACCCACCTCGAGCACGACGGAGAAGACCGCACGGTCGCCTTCGGCTAGCGACACTGGCCTGACTGCAGTTCGGAATCCGGGCGAGGAAATCTGGAAATCGAAACTCCCGGCAGCGAGCCCAGGCAAACCGAACCGTCCATCATTGGCGGATGTCAAATTGTGAACTTTCCCCGTGGCTCTTTCTACCACCCTGATCGAGGCGCTTACAACCACCGCGCCCGACGGATCGGTCACGATTCCCACGATCTCGGTTCCGGGATTGCCGGTGGGCTCGATTCGCAGGTTGACACTGCGGCTGGTCGCCTGGAAGGCGGGCAGCGTGCAGTGACGCTCGTAGCGAAATTGAAACAGGTCGTCGGGCGTGTAGAACCGGCCATCGGGTCCAGCGCTACGCACCTCAAACCTGTTTGCCCCCGGCCAATTGGCGTTCAGGCGCAAAGGATTGCCCCAGGCATCCCGGAAGTTTGCTTTTTGCAAACCTGCCCCCAGCAATGATTGATCGCAGGTATTCGAATTATTCTCAAATTCGGCGCTGGCAACCCGGTCGATCTGGGCGCCCAGTCGTGCGAGGTAGCGTGAAGCAAACTGCGAGTACTTATCCTGCGGCACGGCACCGCCGAATTTCGCCGGATAGCTGCCGATGGCGACCGATTGCGCGGCGGCAAATAGTGCCTGCGCGGCGCGGTCCCGGTCCATAGAAGTGACAGCATCAGAAAGCGTGACGGAGTGAATCTCGTAGCGTGGCTTCAACGCTTCCTGCTCCAAGTAGAAAAAGACTTTGGCGAATCCAGGCTGTTTCTCGGCCAAAGCAAAAACAGCCTGGTCGATGATCTCCACGCCCAAGGCGGCCTGCACACCTTCCCCGCGGTTGTTGGTGACACGAAAGCCGATGCGCGCTTCTCCACCTGGCTTGTACGCCGGCGCATCTCAGTGACGTTTCGATTTTCAGCTCCTCCGCAGGCTGCACAAAGACCAGCCTCTGATCGCCGATTACGGAGGCGTCCGAGCCAAACAGGTACGCATGAATGCCGACCGTCCCCGTCATGTCCGGCGTAGCAGTCAGTTCCAGCGTGGCGCGGCCATTGGCGATATTGAGGTCATGCGTGCCGATGGTTTGTCCATCTTTGACAACGTCCACATATATGCAGCCGGTTTGCTTCGTCGTAAGGACTTCCAGCCGAATCGGTTCGCCGGCGCGATAGATCGCGTGTTCGGCACGCAGCAGAACCTGGTCGGAACCGGCGCTGCGGGACTCAAGGTCCAGTCGCACGGAGGCTTGATTTCCCTCGCGATCCTTAGCCTTAACTCGAATGTTGGTCGCGCCGCCAGTTAACGATAAGATCGCGATTCCACTTCGATCGGTGGCCGCGGTCTGAACCATGTTTACCAACGACTCGATTCTGATCTCGGACTCAGCCGGTGTGCCATCTGGATACGACGTTAAGACGTAGACACGATTCTCAAGCCCAGGAACCAGGGAACCGCCCTCGGGAACCACCGTGATCAGCAGCGGGGACTCACTCACTGTGACCGGCTCACCCCGGCTCTCGCTGTGACCGGCGCTATCCTTCACAGTCGCCTCAATCAGAACGCGGGCCACGCCTTGGTTTAAGGGCCGTCCGGCGAAATAATCCGGAATGCGGATATCGAACTGGAACGCGCCGTCGCTATCCGTCCTACCGGATGAAGTTCCGGCATCGAACCGGGCCACGTCGAACCCGGACGCCTTCACCGTTACTTCACCGTCGACCGATTTTCCGAAAAAGTAGTTCGCGCGCACAGTCCCTGTTACGTGATCGCCGGGCCGGTAGCCGCGCTTGCTTTTACTGTCCTTCCCAGACAGGTCGACGGCGACCTTGAACCTGGGCAGCACGTAGCGGTCGACTTGCAGCGCGATCTCTGAACTTGTTGGCGGCGCTTCCGCGGCGTTCCCTAAGATTGCACGGAGATGGTAAGTGCCCAGGTTCACCTCGTCGGCAAGCCCAAACTCAGCCGAAGCAAGTCCGTACGGATCGGTCTGCGTGATTTTCCGGAATACTTTGTTGCCGCGGGAGTCATCGAGTTCGAGCGTCAATTGGCGTCCAGCCACGGCCAGATGGTTTGCGCGATCGAGAGCCAGGGCACGAACGTGGATCGCCTGACCAGGTTGATAAATTGGCTTTTCCGTGGTGAGAAGGATCGAGGATTTGTTTTCAAGACGGATCTGCTCAACGTGTTCGATGGGTCCATGAGAGGTGTCGATCGCGTAGCGTAGTGCGTAGTTCCCGGCTAAGCCAGCCGGGAAATGGAACTGCACCGGCGTGGTGCCATGCTCGTTAAGAGTCCCTGTGAACAGAGTCTGGGTCTTATTGCCCGGCAGCACCAGTTCGATCTGCACGGATCCGCCTGCGACCGGGGTATTATTATCCTCTTCGTTGACGATCAACCGGACCGCCGCGACTCCTCCACTCAAGTAAGACTGCTGGCCCAGGACCTGAACTACTGGTTGGCGAAGGATGCGCGAGATCGAGGTGACCCCTTCAATCGGTGCGGCCTTCTCCTTCGCATAAGTGAATCGGTAGCGCAGACGGTGCCATACCATCTCGTCGAAGGGAGGGTTCTCGGGGAGGACAAGCTCCCGATTCCAAAATCCCTGACCGGCATTTGCGTCAGCGTGCTTATCGATCCTCACGGCGGGACGATCTTCGGGGTCGAGGACTTCGACGAGCAGATTTCCTTCGCCGGTTCGAGGCGCGATGTAAGGAATCGAGACGCGCAGGACCCCATGCGCATAAGTAGCCCGGACGGAACGAGTTTCCGCCGGCTGGGCCAGTGAGCGAGATGTCAATACCGCAATGGTCGCTGACACTAGCACGCAGACACTGCTGAGAGCAATTGATACAGACCTTTCCATGACCAACCTCCTGTCCCGTCTTCACTTTCTACTTCGGAGAACGGGACACTCGGCCAATCTTGCAGAGGAATTTCTAATTTTTTTGACGGAACCGCGAAAGTTAGTGCTGAGGGGGTGCAGAGTACCAACGTCGGCCGTCGAGGCTCAGCCAGATGGAGCCGGAATCCGTGGTGAGTTGAAACTGTGCCTTCGAAGCCTGCGGCACTTCGGGGGGAGTCACCAGTCTAACCACCTTACCGATCCATTGCGATTTGACGGCTTTCCAGCTCTTCCCGGAGTTCCCGCTGAAGAAGAGAGTGCCGGCGGAATCGACTACGAGCATGACTTTGCCGCTGGTCACCTGGATCTCGGCCGACAGTCTGGAGGGGAGTGGCCGCGGTTCTTGCGGCGCAGTCTGCTTCTGCCGTGATTGAGTGCTCACTGCCGCAGACTCAGTCTGGAGCATAGGAGTGGTGGCAGTCACGGTTACCGACTCTGCCGTAGATCCGATCTCTAGTTGAGTCTTCACCGCAGCCATTAGTTGTGGCTGTACCTCCACTCGCTGCACGGCCCGGCGAAATCCTGGCACGGTAATCTGCAATTCGTACGGTCCGGGCGCCAGGCCATTGAATTTGAATTGCCCAGAAGGGTCGGTAAGCGTATTGGTTGCAGCGTTGCCGGCGAGTTGGCGAAGCTCAACAGTCGCTCGGGGGACGGCGGCTCCACTTGGATCGGTAACCGTGCCGGAGATTCCAGACGAAGTTGCAGCCGCGACTACCTCGGGTTGAACGACGACGCCCGGCTTTGGCGGAGGCGGTGTGTTCGGTTGCGTCGTAGTGCTGTTTAGCGGCTCGACGGGAGGCGAAATGGGCGCGATGCGGGCAGGTTCGGGCAATGTTACGGGAGGGGCCGGTGGACTTTGCACAGGCGGTTCCTGCTGACTGCGTCGTCGAGCAGAAGGGTTTGCCTTCCGTATGACAGGCGTCGAGGCTGGTGTTTCAAGTTGCTTGTCCGGCGGCAATGAAGGCGCCAGGGTCACTTGGGCTGCCAACTCGCGCGGCTGCGCTCCTGTCCTGGAACGTGAATATAGCCAGCTCCCGAGGATGGCCACAAACACCGCGGCTGCCGCAGCCAGAAGCGGCATCGGATGGAGCCACCTCCGGCGGGCGGAAATTGGAACCGGGATGGGCGCGCCAGGCGAAACCGGGACGTCCTGCGCTAGGAACACGATGTCGCGGCAGCGACTACATTCGGCAAGATGCGCGAGACATTGGGCGCGCTCGTGTTCCGGCAACACTCCTTCGGCAAAGGCGTTGAGCGAATCCGCGTCGAGATGTAGATGCTCGCTCATGTTTGTTTGGGGGCCGTATTAGATCCCTGCTCTAGGAACGTTGCACCTTGGGAAGCTTGCAGCAGGAGGCGAAGATTTACGTCGAGATCCCGGGGGTCGGTGGCCAGAGCTTCCTCCGCGCCGGCCTTGCTCAGGCCGGACGCCTCCAGATTTTCAAGAAGCCCTTCATGTAACCGCGTGGTCAGGCGCTGGAGCCGCCGGCTTACCGTTGCCTCATGGACGCCGAGAACTCGCGAGATTTCGAGCAGTGAGCGCCGGTCGAGAAACCACGCCGTTAGAAGAAAGCGGTTTTCCGCTACGAGACATCCGAAGGTAGCGCTGAGGGCCTGGCTGAGCCGCGAAACCATCTCCGTTGTCGGTGTCGTAGCAGGAGATACGGCCGGCAATTCTTCGTTCGTAAGAGGCGTCTCTCGATTCGTTCGGCGATGGCGGTCTACATTCCGCTGGGCCAGTGTCGCACGCAGGAAGCCCTTGAACGATCCCCTTCCGGAATAATAAGAAAGGGGCGAGCGGCGTCGTTCGCCCCGATCCGTAAGCCCAAAGAGATCAGCGTAAAGCGAATCGGCCAGTTCGCGCCCTGTTGCCGCCGACGATGTCATGCTGATCGCGGCTTGAATTAAGGTATCCCGATAGCGGGCCATGAATTGTTGCCAGGCCATCTCATTCCCAAGAGCGCAGGCGTGTGCGAGCGCAAGGTCCCGGAGTTGAAGTGATCGCCAGAAGTCCGCGATTTGAGGCCGCGTAGCTTCGGTCCCGGGAGGTAGCCCGTAGTTGTGTTTCACGCCAAGAGCCAGCAGCACCATCGCCAGTTCATCTTTCCCGAGGCCAACGGAATCAGCTTCCGCCTCCCGCCACAAATCATCAATTCCTAGACCTGAGAGGTTCTCCAGGTGCAACCCCGATGTCTGAATCTTGCCAGGTGTCTCAACGCCTTCTGAAGTAGGCAACGGGAACGGGCGAACCGGGGAGTCTGGCGGCGCCGAATCCAAGCCCTCACTATAGCCGAAGACTGATGTTCGCTCAATGCACCCTAATAACTTGTTATGAGCAGCGCTGCGTACTAGGCCCAGACCCGCGCGCCGCGCATAGTCTGTGTACCCCGTGGAAGCACAGCGTGCCGAGTGATCCCCCGGATTTCGCGAGGGATTCCCTCTATGTTTGTTCGCGGCCTGAGTGATGAGTCAGGAAGTCACGGGACGAACCCCGCGACACCCGCAAACACAGCAACAAATCCCGCTGAGCCTTCTCTCGGAAATCGATTATTGTCTCGCAGCAAATCGCGGTCGTGCTGCCTATTATTTGGGTGGCGCCGGCGGGGGCGGCTGATTGAACTTCGCAGCGTCAATCGCCACGTTCGTTTGCGCCGAAGTCAGCACTACGTCTGACCGTCCGTCTGTCCATGTCGTAATGAGGTGAAACGGCAGCTTGACTCCAGCTCCGCCGACATCCCGGTAATCACTGTAGTCCACCTGTGTCGGTACCCTCCCGATGATCGTATCGGCGTAGCGCACCTGCCGCACCAGCAGGCCGGACTCCTTATCGAAGTACAGCTTTATGGAAGAGCGTCCACCGGTAGCGGTCCCTTGCACGACGACCACATCCTTGTCGTCAATGCTGCTCGAACCTACTAGCGGTTTCGTTATGGCCTGTGTGATTCCCGCCGGAAAGGAGAGCACTGCGTCCATCCGGACAGCATCCAGGTCTCCGCCGGTATAGCTGATCACAGGAAACGGTGTATCTGTGGCCGGCGCCGCCGTCCATCCGTTGCTGCCATCACAGGTCGTGGTCCGATCTCCGCCGCCCGTATGCACGATCATGGTCCGCTGATTTGGTGCCTTCACATAAATGTCCACAGGCGCCTTCCCTTCTGCGTACCCTTGATATGTGCCCTTGAAGACGATGCTGGTGATGGCGGCTGCTTTCGGCGCCCCTCCGACCGCCTGGAGATACTTGTCAAAGATCTGATCGGCTGAAGGCGCGCCCGAAGCTTGCCGGGTAATCTCGACTTGATTGGGATCGACCGGGGGCGGCTCGCCGTACTGCTCCGCCAGGCTCGGCGTGATCTTGGGGGCGCCTTGGAGATTGCGATGGCAGGTGTAGCAAGTTACGGCGCGCGCTCCCCCGAAATTGGTCTTATTGATGGCCTGCACCATCAGAATCATTCGGCGTGCTATCGCCTTGCGGGGGGTCTCTTGGGCGTAAGTGCTCCAATCGCCCTCCACTTTCGCTTCGACATGGCAATCCGTGCAGTTATAGTTCGTGGATGCGGCAATGAACCCCATCGTGTCCATGAATTCACCCACCGGGATTCCCTTGAGCACGGTAACGTTCTTGAAAGCCTGTTCCGACATAAGCTGCTTCGCCGGCGCAGCTTGACCGGATGCCGAGGCAATACTCAGCAGCCAGAGAGCAATCGTCGCCATGGCCCCGAGTATCGGCGGCCTAGATCCGAGCTTCATCATTGTCTCCCTTTCTTAAAATGGGGATTCCGGCGAAGCCGAACGCCAAATCCGGGATGAATCCGAACGGGATTCCGTGATGATCCCGAACACCACCGGAGCCTAGCGACGCTGACATGCTCGATTGTGCAAGAAGTGTTGGGCTTCGTCAAGAGAAACCTGTCCGAAGCACAGCGAAGGAAGGATGCGGCTAGCGGAGAAACGGGTGCGGGGAGCGGCAGCCCTTGTCCCCGCCCAGTACTGGAGAGACCCGGAGCGCGATCAGCGCCTCGAAACGCAGTTGATCGGACTGATAAACACTACGGCGTTGATCGTTACCGATCCAGTATGAGAGCGTGCCCGCGCCCTGGGAAGGCGCTATCCTGGACCTATGAGCGGCCAAACGAGACAACTATTGGAAGCGTTCGACGCGCTCCCGGCCGAGGAAAAGCGGGTATTTACGGCCGAATTCCTCCGCAAGACGATTCCCTTTGATTCGGGTCCCCTCGACGATCAAGAGACGGCCGATGCGGCCGATAGTCTCTTCGCGATGCTTGACGCGAATGAGAATGACACCCGTCCGCGGTGAGGTCTGGCTTTTTGATCTTGGGATGGTTGAGAAGGTCCGGCCAGTGTTGATCGTTAGCGCAGGTTTCGGTGATCTCGACCGGGCCCTCGTCACGGTCGTGCCCCATACGACATCTCTTCGAGGTTCTCAGTTCGAAGTTGTGGTTCCGTTACCATTCCTAAAGCCCGGCGCGTTTCTTGTTCAAAACGTTGCCACGTATCCAACCGTTCGGGCAATCCGAAGGCTTGGTGTACTTAAGAAGGAACAAATAGAGATTGTAGGCGCAGGCCTTCTCCAGTGGCTCGGATACTCCCTCCCGCTCCCGCCGACGAGTTGACTCATGTCGCCCGTATTTGCATACGTGTTGCTGTTCGGGATTTGGCTATGCTTCGCCGGCCTTGTTTGGTTTGGAGCGTGGCTCCTGTCTTTCGGGGCGAAGACGCGGCCTTTATCAAAGAGGGTCTGCTTGCAATGGCTGGAACATTCCCCTTCGTGATCGCCTACCAGATTGTGGCAGGCCCATTGGCTACGAGCCTTCTACTGGCCGCATGGATCTTCTGGCAGATTCTTGAGCCGGGTCATTCGAAGACAACGTGGAATCCAGTTGTATCAGTCGTGACCCTCGGCCTCGCGTTAACATCTCTCCTCGTCATGCTCGCCGCGTCCCTCGCGGGCTTCTATGACGGGTGGCGTACAGGCTGGGCCTGTGCAACCGGTCGTCCGATCCGTGATGCCATCCTAGGTGTTCCGATGGTGAAGATGCTGCGATCACTACTATCAAAAGCTCGGGCGCACACCTGCCATAACTGTAGCGTGGCTTGTTCCTCGCAGATCTCGCTCCTACGTCTACTTCTTGTCCTCCCCACCTATTCCCTCCAGGGGCCGCCCTTGCCAAAAACGGCGCTCAATAGAATAGACACAATATTCTTCGCGCATGTCTCCGTATGCCGACCCATCCGGCCTTTTGCCCCAGAGACCCTTTTGGACTTGCTGTGAGCTGTTGATCAGCTTCAACTTCAGCTTTTTGCCGCCCCAAGTCCCCGTGTACGCCTTCGGGTCGGTAAGCGTCAGGCTGAACTCCAGATTGTCATGGTCCAGGCGCGTGTATCGCTCCTCCAGACGCATCTGATCGCTGTGGATCGAACCGTAAGGATCCACCCAGGTCCGGTCATCGTAACCGGAAGATTCAACCACGAGAGTGTTTCCATCCCAGTGCGCAGCGGCATATCCGTACCACCGCGGCTTGGCGTCAGGCCCCGGGAGCTTGCGCCCATCCGTCCAAAGGTCGCGCCATACGTGGTCCCGTTCGAAGAACTCCACGAATTCGTTCTGAAGCTTAACGAATCGGTAGTTACTATAGTCCAGGTTGCGCGGGTAACCTGATGGGTCGCACTGGAACAGCGGATCATTCCAATCTTTTTGGTCCGCATAGAACCCAAAGGACAGCGGCGAGTTTCTGGCGGACGACCTCGTCTTACTCCACTTTTCCTTTCCCCACTCCGTCATGGGAGGACGATCGTTGCCTAACGCGACATCGAATCCTCCGGGGTTCTTCCAGATGCCGGAGATGTCATGCGGATCAAAAGGTAGATCCTTTGTCGGCGAATCTTTTTGCGCTTCCTTTTGCCGCCCGTTCTGAGCAAAAAGCGTTAAAGCCGATACAGCGACAAGGGCAACCAGCGAACTATACCTCATGTGGAGACTCCCTTCATTCGGTTCCTTACTGCTCTTGCTCAGACTCGGGCCTCTTTCGGTCGTCTTTGGGCAGCTGAACCGCAACTGCCGTGTAGCCTGGCTTTATCGGGAGCGTGTTGGAGTCGACACCCGCTGCCCCCACGCCGCACCTTCCGCTACCGCCGAGCCTGTGGCCATCGGCGACAAACACAAATTGAGGGCAAGTCCCAAAAGTCCTGTCGCCCTTGGCGGGAACGAAGCTCACCAGGAGTTCGTCCCCAGGCTTGAAAGATTTCTTCGTCCAGCCATTGGCGAGCGCGTTTCCCGGACTTACTGTTTCGACGCCCCAGGTCTCCTCTTCGCCCTTATCATTCTTTAAAGTGAAATAAATCTGGACATGCGGATTGGCCCATATGTATTGCGTCACTGTCGCCTTCGTTGTGATGCGATGAGTATAGTCATACACTCCCGCCGTTCCGTGATGTGCGAATATCGGGATGCAAATCGCTACGAGGCCCAGTAAAAAGAAGGGAACTACAAGCTTACGCGTCATCTGACATCTCCTTAAATCTAGAATGCTACGGGTGTATCTGTTGCCAAGCCTTGCCGTGGAGCTTCACCTCAGAATAGGCGCAGATGCCCTCGGGAAGATCGTTGTACTCAGAGCGGGCCGGCTTTTCTACCAATTGAAAGATCTTCTTATCGCCTTTCCAAGTGCCTACATACGTCTTGGGGTCAGTGATATTCAGGATCATCTCCATATGGTCGTGGTCCACGCGACGGTAGCGCTCTTCCACAGTCATCTCGTCGCTGTGCGGGGAGCCATACTGGTCGAGCCACGTAGCCTCATCAAAGTTGTTCGAGTTGACGATAAACGTGTCGCCCTCCCAATGACCAACCGCGTATCCATACCAACGTGAGTCCGCCTCGTCGCCCGGAAGTTTTCGCTCATCCGTCCATATGTCGCGCCAAGTGCGCCCATCCTCGAAGAACTGAATCACTTCCTCACCAGTTTGGGCAAACCTCATTCCGGGCCGAATGGGGTGCCACATGATACGCGGAAAACCAGTCGGATCACATAACAGGATAGGATCATTCCAATCTCTTTCGTCCCGGAAAACTCCGTTGCCTAATGTCTTGCCATCGTATCCCGTCTTCGCCTTGTGAAACTTCTCCAAACCCCATGGGGTCATCGGCGGCCGATTGTTGCTCGTTTCGTTCAGAGCGCCGGCTGGCCGCCCGATGTTGGTGATATCCCAAAATCCAGAAAGATCATGCGCGTCAAAAGGCTTGTTCGAGGCCGCCGGTGCCTTGGCCTTTTGTGATCCTTGCTTGCCTTCCTGAGCGAAAGCGACCGGAGAGGCCAGCACTACCGTGATGGCAATCATCGCACCCATCAAACGACCTAGCATTTTAGGACTCCTTTTCGCGCGCTCGTTTATCGAGTCGAGTGTATTTACGCCAATCTATCCTACGCCTGCCGCCGATGCAACGGGCCTCGACGGAGTCCGCTGTCGCGACGTGTTCCAGACCCTACCGCTCGCGAAAAGTGAGTTTGGTGTAGAACGTGGTCTGATGCGTTTGGGCGTAGTTTGGATACGCGTTTGTTCTTGAACGATCGTCCACCCCCCGAAGTCGGACCAACGCGCCTTGACTCGATTAGCGCCGACACCCCAATCGAATGACAATGCTGAGCAATAATGAGGAGTTTGGATTCGTGTTGAAAAGAGCGCACAGCACGCGACGTGGTTGTGCGCTGGTTACTGGAGAGAGGAGCAATAGTCGTGGGGCAATCTATTAGTTCTCGAACAACCAGGAGTGCTTCCAACGTGGGTTCGGCGCAATCGCCCGCGGAGCCATGCATTCTCGTAATTTTCGGCGCTTCTGGCGACCTGACGAAGCGCCTGCTGATGCCGGCCTTCTACAATCTTGTCTGTGACGGCCTGTTGCCTGAACAATTTTCCATTGTGGGCATCGCGATGGACCCTCTGACGACCGAGTCCTTTCGGGAAAGGATGTCGACCGATATAAAGAGCTTTTCAACGCGTAAAGAATTTGACGCCCAAAAGTGGGACTGGCTCTGCTCGCGACTCTACTATATGCAGGGCCGCTTCGACGACACCGCAGCCTTTGCCAATTTGTCGGAAATGGTGGCCAAGCTGGATAAACAGTATCAGGCGAGTGGCAACGTCTTATTTTATATGGCAACGCCGCCATCCGTGTTCGGACTCATTTCGGATAACCTCGAGAAGGCTGGTTTTAAGACTTCTTCCGCGGGCTGGAAGAGAATCATTGTCGAAAAGCCGTTCGGCACAGATTTGCCCTCCGCGATTGCGCTGAATCGGGAAATCCTAAAGTATTGGACCGAGAGCCAGATCTACCGCATCGATCACTATCTCGGCAAAGAGACGGTTCAGAACATCATCGCCTTCCGTTTCTCCAACGGCATGTTTGAGCCGTTGTGGAATCGCCACTTCATTGATCACATCCAGTTCAGCGTGTCGGAGTCAGTCGGGGTGGAAGGGCGGGGCGGATATTACGACCGGTCGGGCGTGCTGCGCGACATGATGCAGAATCATATGTTCCAGATGCTGGCGTATCTCTGCATGGAACCGCCCAGTTCGTTCGCGCCTGAAGCGGTTCGCAACGAGAAGTCCAAGGTGCTGGAGGCCATACGCATCATGGATGCTGACGCCGTCCGTGCCAATAGCGTTCGAGGCCAGTACGGTCCGGGGCGTGGCCCGGATGGAAAGCCAGCGCCGGGGTACCGCGAGGAACCCAGCGTGCCCCCTGAGTCCACCACGGAGACATTCGCGGCCGTGAAGCTGTTTATCGATAACTGGCGATGGCTTGGCGTTCCCATCTATCTTCGTTCCGGCAAGCGGCTATGGAAGCGCGGTACGGAAATTGTGGTGCAGCTGAAGAATCCACCAGACGTTGTTTTCCGCGGTACGCCGGTCGAGTCGCTGGAACCAAACAGGCTGATCTTCCACATTCAGCCGGACCAGGGCATAGAGTTGCGATTTCAGGCCAAGACGCCCGGCCCCCAGATGGCTTTACAGGATGTGAACATGCGTTTCGACTATAGTCAGGCCTTCACGGCCTCGCGGGCGACCGGCTACGAAGTGCTTCTGTATAACTGCATGAACGGCGACGCAACCCTGTTCTCACGTACCGATCTGGTGGAGACGGCCTGGCGGATTGCCCAGCCCATGCTGGATGTGTGGAAGACCGATCCAGCAGATTTCCCGAACTACGCGGGCGGAAGCTGGGGCCCGAAAGCCGCTTTCGAGCTAATTGAGCGGGATGGACGAAAATGGGTTGAAATTCTCAACCGGGAAACCCTACAGCGGGTTCCACTGTTCGAAGATGCCGATGCTGTGCTACTGGCATCACTTATTCTCGTGCTGAAGCCAGTTGTGTACCAGCCTGGCGATGTGGTCATCCGGAAAGGGGACATTGCCCGCGAGATGTATCTGATCTCGCGCGGCGAAGTAGAAGCGCTTGACGACTCGGGGAAGGTTGTCGCTACGTTGGGTGAAGGCGACTTCTTTGGCGAAATCGCCCTCCTGACTTCCGCTCCTCGAGGGGCGACCGTCCGTGCGAAATCATATTGCGACCTCTTCATGCTCGACAAGACCGACTTCGCACGCGTGCTGCGGGAGCGCCCGCATTTCTTGAAGTCGATTCAGGACACTGCGAAGGCCCGCTACATCGCTTACGCGGACCAGCTCCTATCGCACGAAGATTAAACGGATTTGGTGGAGTGCAAGGCCGATTTCGCGAGCACCGGGGCGTACCCAAATGTGGATCAATCCCGCCGAACTCGATTTACTACGTTCCGCGGGGCCGGCCACTAGCGGAGTCTACTGCGCGCCTGCCGCGTGGTAGTTCGGAAACGGAGGACGCCGAAGCTTCGGTGGCGGATTCTTTTTCAACTCCTCCAGCACCACTTCAACCGCCTTTTCCAGTTGCGGATCGCGGCCTTTGCGGACTAACGCCGGGTCCTGCTCCACATCGAAATCCGGCGCTATGCCAATATTTTCAACTTCCCACTCACCTGTGAGTGGATTGTAGATGCCGGAACTAGGCGCGCCTAAAAACCCGCCGTCCATTAGCCCCGGGCCGCCCGCCATGCCGACGAGTCCGCCCCAGGTTCGCGTTCCGATTAGTTTGCCCACACCAGCTCGCTTGAAGTACCACGGCATTGCGTCACCACCCGAGCCCGCGCGCTCATTGATGATCATGACTTTGGGGCCGAAGATTCCCTGGGGTTGAATCAATGGATCTCCCACTCGATTCGAAGCGGCGCTGAGCACTTTGCGGTTCAGGATTTCAGCGATGTCGGTTGCCAGCAGCCCGCCTCCGTTGAAGCGTTCGTCCACAATAGCGGCGTCCTTGCCGATCTGCGCATAGAAGTAGCGGTTGAAGGCCGTCAGTCCGCCGTTCGCGGTGTCCGGCATGTAAATGTACGCCACTTTTCCGCCAGTCATCTGATCCACTTTACGGCGGTTATCCTCGATCCATGCCAGATTGCGCAGCCCTGTTTCATTCGCAACCGGCACCAGCGTAACTTCGCGCGCGCCTGCGCCGCTCGCATCCGGCCCAACGCGCAGCACCGCGGATTTCCCCGCCAGTTCTTCGAAAAAGCTGTACACATTCTCCGGCGGCCGAACCTCGCGGCCGTTCACCGAAAGCAGATATTCGCCGGCTTTCACGTTTACACCCGGTTGGGTGAGCGGAGCGCGTAGATCCGGATTCCAGTTTTCACCGTTGTAAACGCGGGCGAAGCGATAACGGCCGTCGGCTACCTCGTAGTCCGCTCCAAGCAAGCCCGTCTGCGTGCGTTTCACTTCCGGAAGGTCCCCGCCGCCGGTTCCCATATGGCTGACCGTAATATTGCCGAGCATCTCCTGGAACAAGTAAGTCAGATCGCTTCGCGAGGCGACGCCGCGAAGATACGGCTCGTATTGCTTTTCGGCGGCCTTCAAATCGAGTCCATGGAAGTTGCGATCGTAGAACCAATCGCGCTCGGTATGCCAGGCCTCGTGATACATCTGTTTCCACTCCTGAACTGGATCGACGCGTACTTCGATGCCGGCCGTCTTCAGTGGTGTGGGCGCCGGGCCTCCAGCGGGAGGAGCAGCCGCACCGGGACCGGTCGGCATCGGCCTCAGGGCCGCGATTATCCAGTTGTCGCCTTGACGGTACAGCGCTTTATCGCCACTGAAGGACATGGTGAAATCTCGAACTCCTGTAAGCGCGACATCACTTTTACGAGCCTTCAGGTCGTAGCGATGGACCGCCATTCCCGGAGGACCAGGAGGGCCGTCGGTTCCAGGAGCTGCAAACTCCAACGCAAGCAGGGTTCCGGCCTTGCCCACCTGCAGATCGGCGTAGCGCCGTGGAGGCATCGGCACGGACAGAATGCGCTGGTCGATCCCATCAAGATCGATCTTGACTTCCGGTCCGCTGGACTTTGCCTTGGCAGCGTCGGGTTTCGCGGCATCGGGCTTTGGCGGTTCGGGTTTTTTTTCGTCGGCGATCTTCTCTTCATCGCTCTCCGGAGCAAACGGGGAAGCCTGCGACTTATCGAGCACGATTAAATAAATCGAACTGGTGGAACTGCGGCTGGTCGCATGAATATCGAGTCCCAGGCTTTCGCCGGCATTCGTGCTGGCCGTGAAGAACAGATACTTTCCGTCTTTGTCGAACACGGGATCGTCCGCATCGCTCAAGCCATCGGTAACGCGCGTTGATTTGCCATCGCTCAGCGAGAACAGATGGATCGCGCTCAATTCGTTCGGCAACACCTTGGAATAAGCGAGCCATTTGCTGTCCGGCGACCAGACCCCGGCGATGTCGCCGCTGCGCATCTGGTACGTGTCCTGATCCACTTCCACCTGCTGCTTCGTATCCAGATCGACGTACCAGAGTTTCTGAAAACTATCCACCAGCGCGACTTTTTTGCTGTCGGGTGAAAATCTCGGCGAGCGGTAGAAGCCAGGCTTCAACTCGATTTTGGTCACTTCGCCCTCGCGTGTCTGCGACGATATGTGAAGCGCGTATTCTCCCGATTCGTCAGAAAGGTACGCAATACTTCTCCCGTCCGGCGACCACTGCGGCTCGCGCTCCATTGCCCCCGGCGTATTGGTCAAATTGCGAGGATCGCCTTTTTCCGCCGGGACTGTAATAATATCTCCTCGCGCCGTAAACACCGCGCGGGCGCCGTTGGGTGAAACCGCTGGACTCCCCAGAGTTCGGGCAACATTTACGAACTTGGTCCGCAATTCCGGAAAATCACCTTGGACGCGAATCGGAACGCTCTTCGTTTTCCCCGATTTCAGGTCGTAGAGAAAAATCCCGCCGAACTGCTCATACACGATCGCATCCGGCCCAAGCGAGGCAGATTTCAAATCCAGCCCGGTATTCGGAACGGCCTCGCGAACGGCCTGGGATTTCACGTCATAGGAAAACAGGGTGGCCGGGCCGTTCCGGTCGGAAAGGAAATAGACGCGGTCGCCGGCCCACATCGGGTTAAAGTCGTTCGAATTGGTTCGCGGCACTTTTGTAATACCGCTATCGGACATACGCGCCAGCCAGATGCGCGTGGTCTGTCCGCCGCGATATTTCTTCCACATGGCGAACGCCTTGCCGATGGGTTCATAGGCAATGGACTGTCCGTCTGGAGACATCGACGCCTCATACCCTGTGGGGAAGGGCAATTTGTCCTCAACTCCCCCTTCCGCTGGGACCGTGAACATCTCGGCAAATCGCGAATATGCGTTTCGGGTGGAAGTGAAGATGATTCGCTTGCCATCCGGTGTCCAGCCGAGCACACGATCCGCAGCCGGGTGCCAGGTCAGTCTTTTGGGTACGCCGCCGGACGCCGGCACGACAAAAACATCCACGTTGCCGTCATACTCGCCCGTGAAGGCGATGAGGTTACCATCGGGCGAGAACGCCGGATCGGTTTCGATTCCAGCTCCGCTGGTCAGCCGGACAGCGTCGCCGCCCTCGCGGGGGACGCTCCACAAGTCGCCCGCATAAGCAAAAACAATACGGCTTCTGCTCAGGGCCGGTTTTTGAAGAAGCAGGGGGTCGTTGGCTGCGGCAGCGAATAGGGACAGAGTGAAAAAGGCGATCAGCAGGCGCATGGTTCCTCTTTTCTTCCGTGAATTGAGGATACAACACGCTTCGGCCGATGGTGACAGCTTTGTTTCAAACGGAATTGTCAGCTTCCACACGGCCTCCATACTGAAATATGATTCAGGAGAAGACTTTGCATGCCAAACGGTACCGTAAATTGGTTCAACAACAACAGGGGTTTTGGCTTCATCACGCCTGAGGACGGAGGAGCGGACGTATTCGTTCACATCTCCGATGTCGAAAAGTCGGGTCTTAAGGGCCTCAACGAAGGCCAAAAGGTAAGTTACGAACTGGACCCCGATCGTCAAGGCCGCATGACCGCCGTGAATATTCAGTCCACCTAAAGTTACGCTTCAATCCACGCGCCCCGCGGCGAACCGAACTCACGGGAAAAGCAAACAATGGTGATTGACATAAAGCACTTCTCACGGTAAAGTATTCTCACGACGCGCGAGTGAATATGTCGAAGAGCCGCATTCCTATATGGGTTTCGCTGATCCTCTTGGCTGTGGGACTGGTTGCAGTGGGGATTCCGGGGCTGTTCCTGTACATCGCTGTTCCTGTACATCAAGGTCACAGCCACGAAAATCCACCCCGATTCCCGGAAGATTCCATCCGTAATGGAATCCCCGCCGCCAGCAAAATGGGCCGGAGCCGCGGAGCAGGCCCGCCAAATCGCGCGCACAAGCATCTCCCAGAACAACCTGGCGGGCTCTCGATCGCCGTCGGTATCGATGGCGAGATCGTGTGGACGGAAGGCTTTGGGTTTGCGGATATTGAGAACGGCTCGTCCGTTACTCCCAGTCACCGGTTTCGAACCGGAACCGCTTCCATCGTATTCATCTCGGCCGCAATTGGCCTGCTGTTGGACGAAGGCCGGCTGAAGTTGGATGACGAAATTCAGAAGTATGTTCCGGATTTCCCGGACAAGCAGTGGCCTGTGACAATCCGTCAAGTGATGGGACAGGTGGCAGGTTTTAAAGGGGAAGACCCCGACGATGGCGTCCTGACTTCCAGCCAATGCGAGCGTCCGGCGGATGCAGTGGCGCTCTTCGCCAAGGGACCGCTGCTCTCCCAGCCGGGAACCCAATATCGCGACTCGACCTTTGGCTGGGTGCTTTTGAGCGCCGTCGTAGAGGCCGCCTCAAACACGCCGTTTGTCATGTTTTTCAACGAGAGAATATTTCGTCCGCTCGGTATGCCCGACACCTTCAAGGAATTGGTGACGGACCCCCCGCCCGACGCGGCGACCTCGTACAATCCGAGATTCGCGGCGAATCCTGTGTACGGCCTGCGCCCATTGCCCAAATTCGATTATTCCTGCTACGCGGGATCCAACGGGTTCTTGTCCACACCGTCCGACCTGGTGCGCTTCGGCATGGCGATGAACCGTGGCAAGCTGCTGCGTCCGCAGACGGTTCAGATGCTGCAAACGCCCCAGCGATTGACGTCGGGCGAAAAGACGAGCTACGGGCTAGGCTGGCACCTCAAGACCGTGACAGTTGCGGGGCACCCAGTCCAGGCCGCTGGCCACAATGGCCACTTTTGGGTTGAAGATGTGGCATCCCTTCTCACGTTCCCCGAACCCGGACTGGCGGTGGCAGTAATGTCGAACGTCTCCTTCGCGGGCACACCCTCGGTAGCAGAGAGAATCGCGGAGGCGTTCGCGGAACAGGCGGGCAAGTGATGCGACACCCCATATCTGAGCCATTGTGCTCAGGCGCCAACGAACCAAATGATAACCTGATGTGTTGTCCACCCCTGTTCGCCATTCAATGGGGCCGGGTGTTCCTCTGGCGTGTCTCGTCACCATTCTTTTCGCCGCCCCGCTCTGTGCACAGCCTCGGGCCATCCTCGTTGACGGCTCCGGGCCGTGGAGCAATGCTCAGTGGGCGTTCACCGTTTCGCAGTTCAGCTCACTCTTAAGCGATGCAGGGTATTCCGTAAAGATTGTTTCCCCGGTGGACCTCCCTTCCGCGCTCAATAGCCCGGATATCCTGCTCGCAGTCCCATCGCTCGAAAGCCTGCCGTTCGATTCCTTCACCGCGATTGCCGCACATGTAAACTCGGGCGGCGGCCTGATGGCAAGTGGCGGAGAGCCGTTCCGCGATCCTCTCTATCTCGCGCCGGACGGACGATCGCTCGATTCGGCAGCCTATCTCCAAGCAGTCGGATCGCCTCCGCCGCAGGGCGCCTTCACGCGTCCATACATCCCAACAATCTCTCCTTCCAAAGAGCAGTTCACTACTGGTTCCGGGGTCCGAGTGCCCATACCGCGAGGCCGGGGGCTATTTACTACTTTGCCTTCGTCAGGGCGCTACCGCGTAATCGGAGATCTGTTGGCGCCCGCCGCTACGCTCTACGTCAATCGAACTTCCGTCAGCACCTCCCCACAATTCTTTTCCACCGCGCAATCGTTCGTGGTGTGGCTGCCTTGGCCCCAAATTTCCGATCCCTTGCGTGCTCAACTCATCACCGCCCTGCAAGGAGCCCCTAATCGCCTCTCTCTACTTTCAGCCGGTGCGGATCAGATCGTGTGGCTGCCAGGCGAGGCGATCACCGGCGCCGTCAGCATCCTGAACGCCGCCAAATCTCCTGTGCAGGCAAGTCTGCAGTGGTCTATTTCCGGATCATCCGGCATCACTGCCCAGCCCGCAATAGCTTTGTCCCTCATGGCGGGCGAATTGCAGAATATTCCGCTCAATATCGCCAGCCTCCCGAACGGAGACTATACCCTCAACTTCCGCCTGATGCTGGGAAGTCAGGAAGTGGATCGCGCGGCCAGTCCGCTCCGCGTGTTGAATCCGACCTTATCGCGCCAGCCCGATCAGAAGATTCGCGTAGTCAATGGCGCCTTTACCGCCGGGGGCAAACACGTTTTTCTGAGAGGAGTAAACTACTGGCCTCGCTACATCGCTGGCGCAGATTCGGTCAGCTTCAACGGGCGGAATTGGCTCGACGCCAGCCAGTACGATCCGGATGTGGTCGAGGCCGACCTCACTCAAATCGCCGCTCTCCATTTCAACCTCGTCAACATTCAGTTCAGCGACCTGGAAGGATACTGGGCTCAGGAGGGACGCGCACTCATCGACTTTCTGGAGCGTTGCCGGAGCCATGGCATCTGGGTTCAGGTGGCTCTTGAGACCACCTATACGAATGCTGCCTACGCCGGACAGATTTCGCGCGATCTGGAATCGTACCTTCAAGCCGCGTACCTTCCGGGCAACGATCGCGTGTTCGCCTACGAACTACTATGGGAACCGATGGTCGGGAGCCATGACCTGGGAGGCCAGGGCCGCTTGATACCCGGGGGGATCGTCTACAACATTGGCCGGATGGTTCTGGACCCGGACTGGCGCTCCTGGGTAAATGACCAATACGGATCGTTGGACACCGCCCAACAAATCTGGGGTCTTAAAGCGCCTGTGGACGGGAACGGTCAACTCACCAATCCCCTGGACGATCAGATCGAGAACGATGGGCCGTGGCGGATTATGGTGGCGGCTTATCGCCGCTTTCTGGACGACTACCTGGGGCGTAATCTGGGTGTGATCGCACGCCAACTTCGTCGCAGCGATCCCGACACGCTGCTGGGCTATCGCAACTGGATCACTATGACGTTGCTGCACAATTTCAGCACCGGTTACGACATTGGAGCGGGTGCCGCTCACTTGGATTTCTCCGCCCCGGAACAATATTCGCCCCTTCTCTGGCCCGATATCCGGGCTGCCGGCTTGATCACCGCTTACAGCCGCTACCGCACTGGCGGCAAGCCAGTGTTGTGGGCAGAATACGGGGCAAATATCGGGACCAACGGCGGCACTCCGGCTTTGCGAGCGGCCCAGGGAGCCATCTGCGATGCCATGATGCACGTCGTGGCAGACGATGGCTCCAGCGGCGCTTCGGTGTGGTGGTGGCCCGGCGGCTTTAGTCCTCTGAATGCAGGCGACGACTATGGCATCATCGACCCTGACGGCACTCCGCGCGCCTGTGCCAATACCCTCGCACAATGGAACGCGACGTTCGCGGCATCGCCTCCCGATCTCCCATCCAGCCCCCCTTCCACTCTGACCGTCGATCGCGATGCCGACGCGCGCGGCTCGTATGGGCTGTTCCTCAATAATCAGGTCCAATATGTACTGTCCCGGCAAGCGGGACAGTCCGTGATTCTGGCGGATCAGGGCACGGGAACAGACACATCTACCATGCCGCTGACTCAGGTCGGCAATGCGCCTTACTCCGGCTCGGGTCCGTTGAAATTCGCAAACGCGGAATTCGCGGGTGTCCATGTCATGTGTCCCAGTATGGATGTGACGGTGGAAAACGGATCCACTCTTGCGATTCCTTCCGGCGCGATCTGTCAGGTGACGCCGACACTTGTGAACACAGGCGAAGCTCAGTGGCTCGCCGGTTCGGCGGCAAGCCGGGGCGTGATTCTGCATATGAATATAGGCGACCTTCCGCTACAGGCATCGTTGTCATCGCTCCAGCGGAACGCTATGGGGTCGCTCGCCTTCACGATGGGACAGAGTTCGACGGTTTTGAGCGGACGGATGAAAATCGTGGGTGTTGGAGACTTCGGCGAGGTTTTGAACCTGGCGCTGACGCTAGATTCTACAGCGGCAGGCCGTTGCCCGGTTTCTGTGGCTCCGTCGGCAGCCATCTCGGTTCCGGCAGCGGGTACCAAGGGAATCATCAAGATCACCACACCGTCTACATGTGCTTGGACCGCCTCATCGGACCAGCCTTGGATTTCCCTCAGTTCCGACGGAGGTGGTGGCAACAGCGCTTTGACGTACACTATTCCAGCAGCGTACGGTCCCAAGCGGCAGGCGACGATCAGTATCGGGAACAACGCGTTCACCCTAAGCCAGTTCACTATAACGCAGGATGGCGTTCCCAACTCCTCCACGGCTCAGGCTCCTGCGTTATCCGCCTCGAGTCTGGACTTCGGTAGCCGGACGATGGGCGCCTCGGGCGCAGCGCAAACGGTACAACTCACGAACTCGGGCACTGCCGCCCTGAGTCTTTTGGCAATAACGGTTGGAGGAGAGAGCAGTGCCGATTTCGCCGAGACGAATAACTGCGGCGCCACGCTTGCGGTTGGGGAACGTTGTGCGATCCAGGTGACGTTTCTTCCCACGGCCGCGGGAATCCGGACGGCCACGCTTTACATCTCAGGCAATATAAGTGATGGCACGTCAGCCATCAGTCTCTCCGGTAGCGGTGTGACCACTGGACCAGTTCCCGCCATTCAAGCGATCGTCGACTCCTGGGGATACACTGCGGGCATTGCGCCAGGTTTGTGGGTGACGATCACGGGTACCAATCTGGCTGGTCCAACGCAGATCTGGAACCTTGATGGAGTTCAAACGCTTCCGGTCTACCTCGGTGACACAACGGTCACGTTCAATGGCATGCCCGCCGCCGTGCTCTATGTGAGTCCCACACAAATCAATGCGCTGGTCCCTGCTGGTATAGCTCCCGGAAAGGTCCAGGTGGTGGTGCAATCGAACAGGGTAACCAGCAACCCTTTTACGATTACTGCCCAAGCCGTCCAACCCGCTGTATACGCGCCGCCGAACGCGGATGCCAGTACATTCTTCGTAACCGCGGCACTCGTGGGCACCGCGACGTTGATCGGTAACAGCGCGACGGACCCTCGGGTATTAAGGGCGGCATATCCAGGCGACACGCTCGACTTATATATGATCGGCTTGGGATCCACCCTCGATCCATCGAAGTTCATTACGGATCAACTATTCTCGGCTGCGTTTCCCGTAAGCGCCACTATTACGGCAACGGTAGGCGGCCAAGCGGCGAGCGTTGTGTTCGCAGGGCTGACATCGCCCGGTCTATATCTGGTTCGGATGGTGGTTCCGCCGGGTCTAGCGGCTGGAAGCCAGCCCTTACAAGTCTCGGCTGGAGGCGTCCAGACGAGGATGTCGGTAGCACTTCAAATAGTAGCCGCTCCGCCGCATTGATGTTGGCTGACGCACCGGTCGTCACCCTCCCCCGTAGCCAGGTTGCGCGCCAAGTTCGGGGCTAGGCGTGGAGACAAAATCACGGTTGAACCCGGCCATCGACGACTTACGTCCAGCGCTAGGAAAACGGACAACAGACGCGGTTCCCGGGCGACGAGACCATCCTCCGACTCAACCGCCGGGCCCAGCCAACGGCTCTTCGAGACCAGAGAGTTCTAGAACGGCCTATCGCCGGCCCACTGAGCACCGACCGCCGGTCTCCTCGTCCTGCGGCTGCGCGATCCGTCGGTACATGGCCGCGCGGAAGAGCGCGCTGAAGTTCGGGTCGCCTTGATCTTCTTGAGCTGCACAGGTGGTTGTAGAAAAGATGCTGAAGTTGCTGTCGATCATCTCTTCGAGTGTGTCTGTGAAGAACGAGTCAAAGGTGCACCGCCCAACTCGCGCCATTTTCGCACCACTCAACGATTGGGGCTTCGGTGACGTCGGGTACCTCCCATCGGGAGGTCATGTGCTCGATCGCATCGGGCGGCACGGCGCGGGAGCGCTGTTGGTTTTGGAGGATCTGTTTCTCGTAAGGCGCCTCGATGTAGACGATTCGGACGCGCGCTTGATAGTCGGTGAAGAGGTCTATGAGCGGAGTCCGTATGTCGCGGGTGAGATTGGTCGCATTCCAGACGAAGCTGGTTTGCTGCCGCAGGTAGGCTCGGGCGCGCTCTTTTGCGAGTTGGATGACGGTGCCTTGGTTGCCGGTGGGTGGGGCGCCGATTTCTTCGCGGATGTCGTCGAGTGAGATCACTGGGAGCCTTCCGGCGTTGGTGCGGATCCAGGTATCTTTACCGGAGCCTGGCAGGCCGGACATGAGAAGCACCTCGAATTTCGAGGAGTCGTGGGCGGCGTAGTGAGGGTCGCGGTCTTCACGCCGGAAATATTCGAAGCGGCTCAGAGAAGACGGGAAGGCGAAGGGTTTATCCAGACAGTCGTGTTCGCGGGCGAGTTCGCGGAAGAGGTCGACTTTGGTGAGGATGGCGGATTGATCGGCGCAGTGGCGGCCCAGGGCGTCAGACTTAGCGAGAATCGCCAGCAGGTCGCAACGGGTCGACTGGCTGATGCGGCGAACCAGGCGGGCGGCATCGGCATTATCGATAGCGTGGAACGGGGTCTGGTGGTGGCGGACCATTGCGCAGAGTTGTTCGCGCAGCAAGAGATCCGCGCCGGTGCGCCAGAGGAGTTGACGGGTTTGAATCGCGCCGCGCTGGGAGTGTCCGCGCGATGTGATGCGCCCGTCTTCAATCCGCGTGCAGGCGGGTTTGGCGACGTCGTGGAGAAGTGCGGCGGCGAAGAGGAGCTCGCGGTCTGCAGCGGGCAGGGCTTGCCATTCTTCGAGAGAGGCCATGGCTTCGCAGACCATGTGCACGTGGATCCAGACGTCGCCTTCGGCGTGGTGGATGGTGTCCTGCGGGCAGTCTTTCATGGCGCGGATCCAGTCGAATTGGTCGTTGAGAGCGAGCCAATCGACGGTCCAATGCGGTGGCGACGGGATGGCGCACGGCAGGAGCTTCATGCGAAGAGGTCAGCTCCTGGGCGGAGGTGGTTGGGCTCGAGGGGGCGGTCCATCCAATGCTCGCCGGAGGCTTCGACGGCTTGGGAGAAGCTCGCGCGGACGTACTTGTAGCGGGCGAGGACTTGGCCGTTGTCTTCGTGCTTGAGGTAGAGCCCTTCCATTTGTTCCGAGGTCGAGTAGGTGGAGCGGCCGATGCATTGGTCGAGGCCGACCGCGGTGCCGGTGGCGAGGACGGGAACGGAGTGGACGGGTCCGCCAGCCAGGAGAGCGCGGCGGCGATTGGTAGAGAGGAAGTGCCCGGCTTCGCGATCGAGAATGTCGAACTCGAGCAAGTAGTGCGGGAGTTGGTCGTACGGAATGGTGTGGCGCGCGTAGAGCCATTCGCCGTACAGGATGTAGCGCCCGCCGAGCGTTTCGCGGAGCCAGGGCGTGTTGCGATTCGCCCAACGCTTGAAGAGATCGAACTGGCGCTCGCGGGGGCCGCCAGAGAGGATGTGTCCGCGGCTTTGCAGGAGCAGATCGCCCACGGGGCTGAAGCTGATGCCGCAGTTGGAGCCGTCGAGTTTTTCTTCGACGACGATGGGGAGTCCGTGAAGCGTCTCGCGCGCGACAGACGGCAGATCCTCATCGCCGGGCTGGAGCCGGGAGCCAGTGATGTGCGGCGTGCGCGGATATTTGACGATCGGGATCATTGCTGGGCTCGGATCACGACGATGCGGTGGTTCAGGACATGTTCGATGGTCGTGCGCGCACCGTCGGCTTCGGTCGCCATGCTGACGAGTTGGTCGGGCGTGAAGAGATGGATGTGCTCGGGGTTATCGTCAGGGACGGACGGAACGCTGGCGACAACGAAGCGCCTTGCCACACGCAGAGCAGAATGAAGCGCAGCTTGGGGGTCGGGCATGTGTTCCAGGACTTCGAGCATGGTCACGACGTCGAAGGAGTGGTCGGGGAACGACATGTGTTGGGCGTCCATTTGGAGCGCGGTGAGTCGGGCGATGCCGCCGTTGCGGACGGCTTGCAGATCGGAGACGCGCTGATCGCTGATGTCGATGGAGGTGACGGAGAGTTCGGGAAATGCATCGAGGAGAGGCCAAAGGAAAGTGCCGCGCCCGCTGCCGACGTCGAGAAGAGATTGCGGCGCGAGGCCGCGGAGGATGCCGAGGACGCATTGGACACGAGGGAGTGCCGTGTCGTTTTTGAATTTGTGGAGACGGAGGCCGGCGCGGTGGCCGTCGTCGATGGTCGCGTGGCGCGCGTTGAGGCGTCCGCGGACAAAGGCGGTGGCCAGGTCGGTGAAGTAGCGATCCATCTCTAAGAATCAGGATAAGGTGCGCAAGGGCGTGTCCGCGATTCTGTGTAAACGCTCTGGCAGTTTAATCTGCGGAAGAACGCCGATGACAGAGACCAGAGAGTCACTCCACCAGAGCCGCCCGTCGCAGAGCTATGCTACCAGAACGGAGCGCAAGTCGCGGCAGCGCGGTCGCCTTTCAGCGTCTCTCGGCTGACGCCGTTGCACTGTTGCCGCTCGTTATCTGTTATCGTCGGGCGATTTGCGCACTGATGGCATCCCCGCGCGCCGCGCATCCCCTGTCAACGCCGCGGAAGTACTGCGCGCCGAATGAATCCCCGGATTCGCAACGGATTTACTCTTGTTTGTTTGCGGCCTGAGCGATGTGGTGGCGACTTCACAGAACTTATCTCCTCAAACTCCATTTCCCGGACCACTTGTCCGAGATGGCGCCAATACGTCTCAGTAAACACGAAGCTGATTCGTGCCCAACAGGCACGCGCCAAACGAAATACTCTCCCTCGAAAGCCCTGCAATCCACCTTGATTTAGCTGGCTTGAAAGCATCGCGGCTATATTTTTTACTGTTCTGTTCGTATCGGGGTGGTCAGCTCCGAGTACTCGCGACTTTACTGCCACATTCTCAAGCTCGAGGAGAAGCGCCTGACTTTGATCACCCTGCGCCCACAGTGTTTCGGCGAGATTGCTTTTCGAGGTTAACGTATGCGGGTGCTCCTCGCCCAAAACGCGTGCACTGATCTTGACCACACGCTCGTTGATCTCTCGCGCGAGCACAAGATCACCCATGGCTTGCAAGGTTAAGGCAAGATTGTTCATCGATGTCAGAGTCTTCGGATGCTCCTCGCCGAACACACGTTTGTGAATCTTAAAAACGTGCTCTTGTAGACGTTTCGCTCTCGGATAATCTCCTTGTGCCCAGAGTGTCAACCCAAGATTATTCATTTGCAGAAGAACCGAGGCGTTCTCTTCACCCTGAGGCCTTAATGACTCAAGGAGGTGTTCCTGAAGCTGTCGCGCCCTCCCGTGATCACCTAACCGCCGAAGGCTCTCCGCCAGGTCGCTCATGGCGCCCAGCGTGTGAGAGTCCTCTTCGCCATGCACGCGCCTGTTCAGGTTAAGCACACGTTCCTGGAGCTGTTTCGCCCCGTCCAGGTCTCCTTGCTGCGCGATTGTTAGGCCGAGCTGTGACATCGAGTCGAGTGTGGCCGGGTGCTCCTCGCCGAACTGACGCCTTCTCACCTCCAGGACAACTTCCTGTAAGCGTCGGGACTCAGTATATTCTCCGTGAAGTCTGAGAATCTTCGCCACGTTCGCTATACAAGTTACCGTGTCCGGGTCTTCTTCGCCCCGCAGGCGCTTGAACACCTCCATCACACGCTTCGCGAGTTTGAGGGCATCGCCATAATTACCCTGTTCCTGAATCGTGTCGGAGAGAATCTTCATCGCCTTCAGCGTGTCCGGATGTTCTTCTCCAAGTACGGACGCGAACACTTCAACCACTCGCTCATGGAGCCGCCTTGCCGCAATGTAATCAGCTTGTTCTGAAGCCCAGTAACCCGCGGCAAGACCTAGCGAACAGACTGTCACGGCAGCCTCTTTTATTTTGGAGCCACGTGTGAACAATTCCTCCGCGTGTGGGCGGCAAAGCATCACTAGTGGCAGATCCGCTTGATGAACAACTGGGGCAATCACCTTGAGCAGCGTGTTAGACGCCGCCAACAGCATGTTCGCTGCGTTATCACCCGCGAGACTACGCAAGAAGTCTGCCATTAGCGTGTGAATGATTCCGAACGATAACCCGCCGCCTTCCGCGAGGAAGTGCCGAGAACGTAATGGCGTACGAACTCCTGGGCTCCTCCATTCATCCGGAAGAGCCTCCATAAACGCTTCTGGGATCGGAGCCGGGGCGAGTTGACCCAAAAGCTGCGCTACTAATTGCGTTGTGTCGTCCAGCTTTCTGTACGAAATCAGAAAAGTATCTGCAACGCCGTGAACAGCATTTTCTGGCACATGTCCGCGTAGAGCCTCGCGAAGACGATCCACTTCGTCTGCCGCAGTCGTTTCCTCAACAGGCGAGTGTACGCGCTTAAGTAACTCTGGCGGCGAGATCGAACCTAATGCCAAAGACATGTTTAGAACGTCAAGTGCGACAGGTAGTTGACCTACCCACGTCGCAACCCGACCCCAATCCGCCCACGATATCGCTGGTGCGCCAAGCACGTTATCTGTCAAGAGGAGAATGGCTGAGTCAGTGTCGAGCACGTCAACGGAGATTTTTCTAACATTCTGTTCGGCGATTTCCTGGCGGGAAGTTGCCAAGACCGAAACTGCGCCCAACGCGGGGCAGAATTCACCGATAGAAAGAGGCTCTTTTCCAGGATTAGCTTCCGGAATGTTGTCGACGATGTAGAGCGCGGGCAGGGGGATCTTCCTGAGGGCCCTGCCCAATGCGCTATTTACGTTCCACACTTGGCCTCTCATGACGGACAAGTCTGGGATGTCAGTTTCGAGTGCACTTAAGACCCGCCACAACTCCGATTCTGCATCGTTCGACGCGGCATTGACCCAAAAGATGCCACCCGGATAGTCGCGACCATAGCGGTAGAGGTATTCAATCGCAAGACGGGTCTTGCCGAAGCCCCCGCCAGCAACAACGCTAACGACCTGGGCCACGCCAGTGTTGCCTTCCGAAAGAACCCGATGAATGTTCCGCAGGAGATCAGAACGGCCAACAAAGCGTGATCCTAGACTTTGCACAGCTATCCCCGGAGGCAACGAGTAACGGAGGCCGTGGAGCGATTGGGGCTGGGGCAAGCTCGATTCCCCAAGAAAAGTTTTTGACAGCTTTTGTGCGTAGTGAGCGTCAAGCGTCTCGCGAATCGGCCGCAATTTCTGACCAAGCTTTGAACGCACTAGCGCGTCAAGCTGTTCCGTAGCTTGGACGGAAGGCCAGTTCTGGGTGGCGACCATTGAAGGCATTACATCGAGCACGGTGTTCCACTCATCTCCAAGGGCTAGTACCAAGTGCGATCCTGCTGCATCGCCACCCGATAGGGCGAGGCGCATCTCCAGACGACAGAAGCGCCTTTCCGAATATGATTTAGTGGCAAAAATAACTACAACGGCGGCGTCGAGAATTCCATCGAGCAGTCGCCTCGGAAACTGGTCTCCGTCATCTATCGCACTCGTGTCCAGGAATGCCAGGTCGCCTAACTTCGCCGCGAGGGCTTGGGCGTGTGCAGCGCTCGAAGTTCGCGAATAAGAAATGAAGACGTGACGAGGCAGATGGGAAACTCCCAGAATCTATAGTCTATTTTAGATTCTGGTCGTTAACGTGACATTCGGAAGATTATGGCCTAAGGAATCGATTTCGGGACATCCTCGGCTTCATAAACCCTATCTCAGAGAAGTGGGCGGACCCCCTGCTGAGCCAGAAGTTGGTTCTGGGCAGTTTGCGCATCTGGTCTCCATAAATCCAGCGAAAATGCCGCTTACATCCGCACTCCATTGCCCAGGTTGCCCGGCCAGCGCAGTTGAATGGACAGCGACTTTGTGGGACTGACCTTCGAACAATGGCCCAAATGGACCATTCTAGAGTGCACGACGATTATGGCAGAACCCGGATCATTACGGCAGAACCCGGATCATTTAGGTCAACGTGACGCAGTCACTTACCAAATGCGTGCTGCTCCAACGCGTGAACTGCTTGTTCCGAACAACCTTGCACGCCCCGCCAATACTGAAGATTGTATTTGCACCTCCGATAAGAGCCGGATCGCCAGAGCCACACATAGGCCTTATCGCCGTCAAAACGATCCCTTTCGCCAACAAAGCCCAAACCGATCTTGGGGTGCCAGACGAATAATGATGTGCCTGCTGGAGTGGGCCATTGGGCCGCGAGCGCATCGGGGCATAAAGCTTTAACGGTTGGCGATGACCTCTCATCTAATGCGGCAAGCGCGGCCACGGCGCGACGCTCGTTAGGCTCAAGATTTCTCCATACGGCGTTCATAGCTGGGTCGCCTACGATTAGCGGATGTACTGATTCGGAGGCGTACTCCTTGGCTATGATCGGGACGGTCAGACGTTTGGGCTTAGCGGCGAGCTTAGCCTCGTACTTCTTGGCTTGGTCAATCGTAATGTATGGAGGTATCTTTACTCGAAGGACTATCCCAAGTGACCGAACGTTGGGCAGAAGGGCCGCGCACGGAAACTGCCGTTTTCCGTCATGGTACCGGATTAATTGGGCAAGATCATCGGGTGAGGACAACACATCGAAATGACGTAGGTCGGCAGCTTGATGCGCGAGCCGTGCTGGAGCATTCTCAACAATCCACTTGATCCAATTACCCGGATCGACGAGGCCTTCATAAGTAGCTTCCAGCCTACGTCTGATGTCCCTACGCTGTGCCTTGAAATCACAACCTGGAGGAAAGTGGCTCAGCAGAATTGTCCTAAGACAGGTTCCGCCAACAACAATGGTCGCGTCCGTCTTTGCGTGCTGGATACTAGCCCCATTTCGAAATCTAGTGCCACACAATTCGCAGGCCTGGGCTGGTCCGGAGCCAAGCATTATCGTACGTCTTACTGTCCATCCGCGTACGGCATCGCCAAATGACTTTGTATTTGTCAAGGCTTGCAGGTTGTTAGAGATCAGGTCGTGTTTCGACACGATGGCTTGGCCGTTCCCCCCGAAGTGGAATATATACGATTCGTACCCCTGCACGCCATGCGCGTCAATAGCAATCCTCTTTCATCTCGCGGTTCCGGGCGGATCACGCCCGGCGCGTCCAGCACTTGTCCGAGATGGCGACTATACGTCAAAATGAGCCCTTCCGTCGGCTTGGGCGCGTCCGTGGTTGCTCTCTCTCACGCTTTCAATCGGGACCACGCGAACTACCGGAATCGTAGGGCCAGCTAAACGCCAAAGCGCGAGAATAGTAATGTGCCCGAACCCGATAAACGGTGCGTTCGAATCGATCCTCGGGCTTTATCAGTCCACCATTCACACCATGCCCGAAATGTGGTCAGCACGAATACGGCATCTTGTCGGTCTACGACGAAGGTTTCTCGCGGAGATGTCGGGCCTGCTGGTTCACCTTACGTGCTGGTCTACCTCCAATTAGGAAGACGCTAATCTACCTAGATCAATGCGCAATCAGTAACCTGATGTTCGCGGACCCGAAGACCCAAGCGGAGCCTGGGCTCAGTAAGACTGTCGCTCCGTTTTGGCATTCGCTGTTTGACAAGCTCAAGTGTCTGCTTGGCTTCCAGTTAGTAGTCTGCCCGCAGTCATCGGCACACGACCGCGAGTCAGTTCTGTCCTGCCATCACACCGCCTTAAAAGAGATGTTCGAAGCGCTATCGTTGGGGGTGTCGTTCTACGACTTCGAAACAATCAAACGGTTCCAACTTAGCGAGCAGTTGCAACGCTGGCTGACAGATCAACCGGAACGAACCTCAGAAATCAATCCCAACAAACTCCTGCGTCGGGATCCTCACGTATGGACCGATCGTTTCCTGATCACGGTTAATCTTGGGCAGATTCCTGGATACATAAACGCGGTCAACGTCGAGCGGAAGGCAGTACACGAATCACTCAGCCGCGTGTTCCAACATTGGAAGGAGAATGCTGACGTCACCTGGGAGCAGTGGTTCGAAGATGAGGCTCTAGATTACGGGCCATCGGTTCTCAAAGCTTATTCGCGCGACTTGGAAAAGTTCCGCGAGGTACGTGAAGGCAGGCAAATTTTGTCGCAGGATGTCGTCTTCCCTACCCAGAGTCAGATACTGATTAGCATGCTAATGAAGAAAATTCGAGATGCAGGCGTTACAGAGGACCAAGTACGTCCGAAACTCTCCGCGTTCTGCATTCGCCCAATCTGAAATTGGTGCCGTTCAACCGGGTCGCTGCAGCACTGTATGCCACGGTGGCCAAGAAGGCTCCACACCAGAATAAGCTACCTACAAAGGGTTTCTTCATAGATGTGGATATGATCTCATGCCTCCTCCCGTATTGCGACGCTATGTTTCTCGATGTTGAATGTTGGAGCTACTTGTCCGAATTGAAACGGTCTGGCAGGCTCTCATACGACGCTCGCGTCTTTTCACTCCGCAACAAGGAAGAGTTTGCGGACTATCTTGAGGAATTATCGGTAGTGGCCTCCCCAGATCACCGTCATCTCGTTAGCGAGATTTACGGACTCTGAAACAGCGATAGCCTTCGTTGAACTTACCAACTTCCGCATCATCGTGTACAGGCTCTCAATTGCCCGCCTAACGCCGAAATCGCTGAGGTGGACGGTCCGCCGCGCAACTTCAGATTACTCCCGTGAAACGCTACTCCGGTCACGTGCAGACCTGCGGCAATCCAAGCGGGAACCCCAGATCGACCACCCATATTCGGAGTTTCGCAGTTGCTACCTACAAGGGCAGCGAAATCGCGGCCCTTCAGCTTGGCCGGAAGGGAGTCAAGGGAACACGCCCCAAGGCAAACCGACCTACTACCAATTCGAGCCAACCATCGATTCCGCATCACACGCCTCACACTCCCCGCTATCCCTATTCCCCTCAATTACATCCCTCTTAGGATCCTCCGCCGTTCTTGATCCTCGGATGTACCCTACCCACGCCATGAGAAGTCCCAAACAAATCGCCGCCTCCCGAGCGAACGGAACCAAATCCAGAAGACCCGTCACCCCCGAAGGCCAGCCCAATTCCTCCCCCAACAGCACCGGCCACGGTATATTCGCCGGCACATTGGTCCTGGAAACGGAACACCCGGCACAATTCCACGAACTGCATAATGAACTCCTAGACGAACATCAGCCCGTCACGCCCACCCAGACCATGGTGCTGGAAACCATCGTCGCAGCCCGCTGGCGGCAGAGACGAATCTGGGGCATCCAGAAAATGAACTTCGATTACGACATCGCCTCTATCACCACCAATCCCGAGAACCCACCCACCCGCGCCGCTCTGGCTCTGCGCACCAACGACGAGAGTATTCGCTCCCACGAACTCTTGCTCCGTTTCGAAATCGCCCTCGACCGCCAGATCTCCCGAGCCATCCTCCGTCTCCAGCAGCTCCAGGATAAGAAAGCCAACAGGGACTCGAACCGCAACTCGCTTCCAAACCGGGAACCCGTCCCCTCCGAGGCTGCCCCGCTTGATCCTCCCGACGCCATAGACCCGGCCCCGCAATCGAAAAAAAATGATTTTGCAAAACGAACCCACCAACCCGTTGAAAATACTACAGAGGCTGCCCCGCTTGATCCTCCCGATGTCGCGGACCCGGCCCCGCAATCGAAAAAAAATGATTTTGCAAAACGAACCCACCAACCCGTTGAAAATACTACAGAGGCTGCTCCGCTTGATCCTCCCGATGCCGCAGACCCGACCCAGCAATCGAAAAAAAAATATTTTGCAAAACGAAAGGGGATGACCGGGGCAGCGGCCAACCCCGGGAATGAAAATAAGGGGCAGCGGGAGATGGAGTAAGCTGCGAGAACGCAGGAGAAGGCGGCTGAACTGGGTAATGGTGCGCAGTTAGGCCCGAGAACGAAACTGGCCAGGTTGAGGTAATAAAACACCGAATGGAGCAGTCGAGCCGAGGAAGAACTTATGTGAATAGACGTCAACTGTTCTGCTGCGCAGAAAGGAGCATCAGGCGATGATTTGTGCAGCCGTGGAACGTTGCGCGGGAATCGATGTAGGCAAGAAGTGGTTGTCGGTATGTGTGATGACCGGACCATTGAATGGGCAACCCCGAGTGGAACGGCAGAGATTTGGCGTCAATGTTGCGGATTTAAAGAAACTGCGCGAGTGGTTGAGCCAGGCAGCGGTGACGCACGTGGTGATGGAGAGCACGGGATCGTATTGGAAACCGATCTTCAACGTGCGGGAAGACAGCGTCAAAGTGTAGCTGGCCAACCCCCACGAGGTAAAAGCCCGAAAGGGCCACAAGACCGATGACAAAGATGGCTGGTGGCTGGCACACTTGCTGCGGCACGCCATGATTCATCCAAGTTTCATCCCGCCGCGGCCGATTCGAGAGTTGCGGGATCTAACCCGCCGCCGCGCCAAACTGCAGGGGGCGGGCACAGCGGAAAAGAATCGGGTGCAGAAGATCCTGGAGGACGCCAACGTAAAACTGGGTAACGTGCTTTCCGATGTGTTCGGAACCTCCGGGCAGTTGATGCTGGACGCGCTGTTAACGGGCAAGGCCAAGCCGGAGGAGATCGCTCAGTTGGCGCGGGGCCTGGCCCGCAAAAAGATCCCCGGTATCGTCGCGGCCCTGGAGGGTCATCAGATGAGGGAGCACCATCGCAAGATGATTCGCTACAGCTTATCCCACATGCAGTTTATCGAGCAACAGATCGAGGAAATCGACCAGGAAATCGCCGCCCAGATTCAGCAGGCGGGTCTGGAGCAGCAATGGCACACGCTCCAAAGCGTGCCGGGAGTGCAGCAACGCAGTGCCGCCAACATTCTGGCTGAAACTGGAGCGGACATGACCCAGTTCCCTTCGCAGCGAAACCTCAGTTCGTGGGCGGGGGTGTGCCCCGGCAACAATCGCAGCGCGGGCAAGAATCGCAGCAGCCGCACCACCGGCGGCAACCCGTGGCTGCGTGGCGCCCTGACTGAATGCGCCTGGGCGGCCGCAGCCAAGAAGAACTGTTTTATCCGCGAGAAGTTCTGGCGCCTCACCACCAAATCGGGCGGCAAGAAGAACTCGGCATTGATCGCCGTGGCTCACACGATGTTGCAACTGATCTATGAGGTTCTCAAAACCGGGCATCCCTACCAGGACCGTCAGGCGCCTGCGCTTTCTCCGCAGCACCAGGAGCGCCTCATCCGCCATCACGTGCGCCGACTGGGAAAGCTGGGCGTTCGAGTTCACTCCCTCCGGCCGCCTTCCCCACCCTCTCTCCCTTCCTCTCCGCCAAAGAAGAGACGTCGTCCCAGAAAAACCGTCCCTGGCGAAACGAACCCAACAAATGATTGAAAACAAACATCTCAGAAATTCATTTTCGGAAGA
>CAVYBC010000022.1:0-190347 GCA_963766615.1 Terriglobia bacterium | reverse complement strand
GGCTCCCGTCGTCAATCAGAAGAAGCACTAGGACCTTTTAACGGGCTACGGAACTAACCAGCGGACGGTTCATCCGAGCTTGAATTTTGCGCGGCGCGGTTTCTTTGAGGAAGATGCACACGAAAATACCCAATGCAACTCCGGCGAGGGCCAGATACAAGATGTTCTGAATCCCATAGCTCTGCGCCACGTAACCCGCGATCACAGGCGCGATTCCGCCACCGAAGATTTCCCCCGCTCCGACAACGATCCCGATGGCCGAAGAAATCAAACCCACGGGCGCGGATTCAGTCGAGATTGGTCCCGTCAACAGCGCCACCACGCCAAGGCAGAAAAACGAAATGACGAACATCACACCGAACAGAGCCGTGGTATTGGCGCCGATTCCGATCAGCAGCCAAATCATTCCGGCCGCTCCCACAAAGCTGATGACGGCCATGATTCGCCGGCCAAAAATATCGGACAGACCGGGAATGCCGAACTGTCCCACGAAACCTCCAAACCCGATGGCCGAAGTTACGAAGCCCATCTGCTGGGGCGTGAGCTTTAAGTAGTCGACCAGATAGTTAGGCAGCATCGCGCTCAGCACGAAAACACCCGTCATCGCGCAGAGAAGAGCCAGCATGGAAAGGACAATGTTGCGGCTCTTGAAAATCTCCATCCAGCGGCCCGGAGGCGCGGCAGCTTCGCTCTTGCCTTTTAGCGATATGGGATCACGAAGTACGAACATCATCAGGACGCCGAGAATGATGCCGGGGATCGCGACCAGGAAGAACACCCATCGCCAGGTTGGCACCACGGCGAGAAGCTGTGTAGCCAGAATCGGCCCGATTCCCAGGCCAAATAAAGCGAAGGTGCATTGCTGAATCCCCTGGTTGAACCCGCGCCGCGCCGGATGCGAGGCATCATTGGTAGCAGCGAAACTAGTGGGGCAGAACGAGCCTTCAGTCAGCCCCATCACGGCGCGAATCAAAATGAGGCTTAAGAAACCGGTAGCGAGCCCGGACAGGCCCGATAGCAACGAGAAAGCCAGAATGGACGGGATCAGCACCTTGCGGCGGCCGATCTTATCGGAGAGCCCGCCCACCAACACGGCGAAGACTCCCCAACAAATCCCCAGGATGCCGATGATGTTGCCCAGGTCCTGATAGCCGAGCTTCAGGTCCTGCATCATGGCTGGAAAGAGGGGCGCGATAATCCAGCGATCGAGCCCCACCAAGCCAAACCCCAGGCCCAACAAAGTAACGGCCTTCCACTCGTAGGACGTGTCCCATGCGGCGCGTGATTCAGCCATGATTGTTCCTTCCTAAGCCATCCCCTACTTCAACGACAGCGGTCCGTCTAGCGACCATAGAACATCGCCAGACCGCCTAGATTGCAGAAAAGCGCCTACGATGAACAGAATCCTGATGTCGGCTTGTTCATGGTCTACTTGAAAGGTGCCGGATTTCAAGGACCTTCTAGCACGCTTGAAACGTCACTACGGCCCGCCCGTTTTCCCGATCGCAAAAGGACCGTTCGAGCTGATCCTGTGGGAAAACGCGTGCTACCTGCTCCCCGACCAGCGCCGCCAGGAAGTCTTCGAGTCTTTGCGCGATCAGGTTGGCCTCGCGCCCAAGAAGATTCTGGACGCACCTCAAACAGTGCTGCTGCCGCTGGCCAAACGCGGAGGCATGCGCCCGGAGACTCGCGTCTTTCGATGGCACGAAATCGCGCGAATCACTCTGGATCAATTCGACGGAAATTTGGATGCCGTGCTCAAGCGTCCTTTTAAAGAAGCCAAGAAAGCCCTGAAGCAATTCCCCAACATCGGCGACCCGGCGGCGGAAAAAATCCTGCTTTACTCAGGTATAACCGGCGCGCTGCCGCTGGAGTCCAACGGTCTCCGCGTGCTGACCCGCTACGGCTTTGGGCGCGAACAAAAGAGCTACGGCGCGACCTATCAGTCCGTTCAGCAGGACATCGCCGCCGATCTTCCCCGCGGCAGCAAAGCGCTGGGCCACGCACATCTTCTGCTCCGCGAGCACGGCCAGACCATTTGCAAGCGGAACGATCCCGCTTGTCCGTCCTGCCCCGTTGCCGATTCCTGCGCGCTTAATCTACAGGGTTCGTCGCGAACACAGTCAACTCGGTGGTGAATCCGCGATCGTTCATTTCCAGGACCGAACGAACCCCATGCGCGATATCTTCGCCGCGCAACTTCGACGGGTTGTCCTTCTGCTGAATCCCGGCCGTGGCCGCGAAATTGGTGATCACTTCGCTGGGGCTCACCAGCATCACGCGGATGTTGTACTTGCGCAGTTCGGCGCGCCAGCATTCGGTCATGCCGCGCAGCGCGAACTTGCTGGCGTAGTAGGCCGTCCCGTTCGCCGCTCCACGATAACCGGCGGTGGAGGCGATGTTGATAATGTCGCCCCGGTTCCGCTTGATAAAGATCTTGGCAGCCTCGCGCGCCATCAGCATGGGTCCGGTGACATTGGTCGCGAAGACGTTCTCGAAGCTCTTCAGATCGAAATCGACCAGCGGCTTCAATACACCGACTCCCGCATTATTAATCAAAATGTCGAGATCTCCGAAGGTCTTCATGACGTCCGCAGTAGGTGCGTTCCACATCGGCTTCCTTGGAAGCGTCGGCATGAATCGCATGAGCACCCAAGGCCTTCGCCGCTTCCTGCAACCGGGATTCATTGCGCCCGGTAATCGCAACCTTCGCTCCAGCCTGCATCAGATTTTGGGCAATCGCGCGGCCGATTCCCGCGCTTCCGCCGGTTACCAGCGCAACTTTGTTCTTGAGGTCCATGCGAACAATTCTAGACGGTCGCGACATGCGACACTCGACGGGTATGAGGATTCTGGGACCGACCAAGGTTGAAATATCGGGCAAAGATCCTCACCTCCTTCGCGGGAACAAACTACCTTGGACTCTCCTTTCATCCCCGGATTCTGAAATCCCTGGCCGAGGCATCCCACGAATCCGGATTTGGCATGGGGGCCTCGCGCAAGACCACCGGTACGACGGATCAAGTTTTGGAATTGGAGAAGAGAATCGCGTCCTTATCGGGAGCCGAAGCCGCTATCGTCACCAGCTCCGGCACGATTGCTAACGCAGGTTTGCTGGAAGGCCTAAAAGGCGCGATCGACCACTGGCTGATCGATGTCAATTCGCACCCTAGCTTCACCAGCTTTCTTCCCTCTCTCCGGCGCGGCGATTCATCGCTACAAGCATCTCGACGTCGAGGATCTAGGCCGCCATCTCTCCAAGCTCAACGGCAATGTTGGTGTCTTCACCGATACGGTATTCGCGCTGACGGGCGAAATGGCGCCGCTCGACGAAATAGCGCGAGTGGCAAATAACGCACTAGTCGTTTTCGATGAGGCTCATTCCTTTGGCGCGTTTGGCAAACAGGGCCGCGGTTTGATAGCAGAATTCGAATTGAACTCTTTGCGAACCATCGTCACGGCGACGTTTTCCAAGGCTTTAGGATGTACCGGCGGAGTCATTCTAGGGCCATCGCATTGGCTGGAATGGATCAGAAAGCAATCGGTGATTTTGACCTCTACCAGCGCTCTTTCGCCTTCTCTCTCCCTGGCGGCAACAACCGCGCTGGACGTCCTCAGAGACGAGCCCGACCGCCTCCAGCGCCTGCACGGCAACATAGATAAGATGCGAGATCTCCTCAGTCTACCGGGCCAAAGTCCCGCTGCACCAATCTTTTGCCGGTTCGAAAATGCCATCGAGCTTTCAGCTCGGGCCGAGGCTGCCGGGTTTCTGGTGCCCGTGCTGAAGTCCTACCCCGGCGCGCCGGAAGAGGGCCTGCTTCGGTGGATGGTCTCCAGCGAGCATACTGAGGAGGAAATTCGTACTGTTTCGGCCATTCTGGGGCGTCTATAATCTAACTATGCGACCTGTTTTACTCCTTACGGGCCTTTTTGTGTCCTCGGCCGTATTCGCGGCCGAAGTGAAAGTCGTAGAGGAAATCGTCTGCAAGGTGAATGGCGACATCATCACCAGGACCGAACTCGACCGCGACCGCGCCCGCTTGGTGGAGGAATTCCGCCGCCAGGGCTTGAGTGGCGCACGCTTGAATGAGGCGGTAGACACCCAGGCGAAGGACCTGCTCCGCGGCCGGATCGACAATCTGCTGCTGATTTCCAAAGGCAAGGAGCTTACGCTCAACGTCGATGGCGACGTCAACCGCCAGCTTGCCGACATCCAACGTAAAGCCGTGACCCAGGACAAGTCGCTGGCCGACCCGGAGAAGTTTCAGCAGTTCGTACACGACCAAACCGGCCAGAGTTATGAAGACTACAAGGCCGACATGAAGAACAACCTTCTGGCCCAGCGTGTGGTCCGCGAAGAGGTTTCCGGCAAGATCAAATTCAAACGCGAAGAATTGCAGGCCTACTACGACGCACACAAAGATCAGTTCCAGCGCGAAGAACGCATCTTCCTGCGGGAAATCCTGGTAGCGGCGAATCCCGACAACACGTCTATCGCAGAGAAAAAAGCGAAGGACCTGGTGGCCCAGGCGCGCAAAGGCGAGAAGTTCCCCGAACTGGCCCAGGCAAATTCGGATGCGGCCAGCGCCCAGGTGGGCGGTTTCATTGACCCATACACGAAGGCGCAGCTTAGTCCTGAACTGATCGCCGCCGTGTGGGAACAGCCCAAGGGCTTCATCTCTGATCCGATCAAGCTGCCGGGAGGATTTTTGATCCTCAAAGTGGACGACCACCAGAAGGCTGGTCTGGCGAGCCTGGACGAAGTGGAAAACGACGTGACCGAGCAACTCTTTCAGCCGCGCATGGCGCCGCTGATGCGCGAATATCTGACCAAGCTGCGGTCGCAGGCATTCCTGGAAATCAAGGCCGGATACGAAGACTCAGGCGCGGCGCCGGGCAAAGATACGAAGTGGGTTGATCCTCTTCAACTCACCCCTGAGACGACTACAAAGGAACAAGTGCTGGCTAAAGGGCACAAGAAGCATGTTTTGGGAATCATCCCCATTCCGGGCACCACCAGCACCAAGCCTGGCACCTCGTCGTCCCATTAAGAATGAAGTCTCCGTACGTAAACGAACTAGAAGCCAATCAAACAATCACCGGCGTCTTCCTGGTTTCCTCGAAAGAGATTCGCCAGAAAAAGACCGGTGAGCCTTATCTTTCACTGATCCTAACCGACCGAACCGGCGATCTGGAAGCGAAGATGTTCGACAACGCTTCAGAAGCCATGGACACCTTTGAGCGGGACAATTTCCTCCGCGTCAAAGGTATGATTCAAGTTTTCCAAAATCGTCCGCAGCTCTCCGTTCACAAGCTGCAACTGGTGGCGGAAACGGAAATCGATATCGCGGATTTTCTACCCGCCTCCAAACGCGATCGCGACGAAATGTTTCGCGAGCTGCAAGGCCTCATAGCAGAATTCACGAACCCGTATTTAAAGGCGCTATTGGAATCGATCTTCTCGGAAGAGACCATCGCGACGCGGTTCCGGACCGCTCCTGCTGCCAAGACGGTGCATCACGCATGGGTCGGTGGGTTGATTGAACACGTGCTCTCGCTGGCGCAATTGGCGAAGTTTACGGGCAGGCATTATGCCGGTATCGACATGGACCTGCTGATGGCGGGCGTGTTCCTGCACGACATCGGCAAGATCACCGAGCTCACTTACGCGCGCAGCCTCGGATATAGCGACGAGGGCCAGTTGCTGGGCCACATCGTCATCGGCCTGCAGATGGTGGATGAAAAGATCCGACAGATTCCGGATTTCCCGCCGAAGCTCAGGGAGTTGTTGCTCCACATGATCGTGAGCCATCACGGGCAGATGGATTATGGCTCGCCCAAGGTGCCGGTCTTTCCCGAAGCGATGCTGCTGCATTTGATCGACAACATGGATTCCAAGATGGAGTGCATGCGGGGTCTGATGGAGCGGGATCGGATGGTGGAAGGAAACTGGACCAGTTACAGCGGCCCATTGGAGCGCAGTGTGCTGAAGAAGGCCAAGTACCTTGATCCCGCACCCGTAGTAAAGCCGGTTGCCGCGGCGCCTCCCCCGGTGAAGCGTCCCGAGCCTTCGTCGTCGCCGTTCGCCGCAAAATTGACCGATGCGTTGCGCCGATAGCCCCGTCCCATAAGGGCGGGGAAATTCTTAGTAACCCAGTCACAGCCCAATCCCCCAATGGAATCAAACCGTTCCACAATTCCTCTTCAGCGCCCATGCTATCTTCAAATCGAGAGAAGGATCTTCACTGGCTTTTCTGCAACAAGTTTCTTCATGGCCATGAAGCGTTGCATTGCGGTGGAACGGAACTTCCGGAGCCCCTGGAAAGGCTTACGAGAGCTAACTATAGGGATAGCCTCGACGGAAGATCTTGGAATCGATTTCATAACGTCTGAAAGCTAGAAATGGCTCAAGACATATACGTTCCGCGGTGAGTCCCGCCCAAAACGTCGAAATATGGGCACTCATGCTGTCATCCTATCTGCGTCATCCACCTTCATCGCCAGCCAATAACATTCTTCGTAGTCTTTCTTAACTGCAATTCCGTTCCTCGAAAACCCCGAATCACAACTCGCCCCCAAAAAACATCCCTTCGCAAATCATGACTTTAGCCATTACACATCCACCCATTTTGAAGCACCCGCGTTAGATTATGGGCAAGAGCCTGGAAGTCCCAACGGAGGTCAGGCCGCGCAGTAGGTGGAAGAGCAACCCGGGCAACTCCATCGAGCCGCCAGCACCGTGGGTGTTTGCTGCAACAATAAAACAGCTCCTGCGCCAGACCAGGGTGATCAACGGGCTTTGGAGGCCTCCGAGAATGTTTTTCGAAAGGAAACGAGGGACTTAAGCGGCAAAAGCAAACAAACAACGCTTCATGCGCTTCTTGATGCGCTCGGGCTCGATGTGGAGATCATCGTCAAAGCGATGAAACCTACGCGATGCGTGGGTGAGTCGCGACTGTTCTGAAAATCGAGTTTCCGAGCCGCCATCTGTTAAACTCACGAATGACATGTCTCAATTGCTAGATGGCACGGTGGTCCGCGACCAGATATTTGAAAAGTTGAAGCCCCGCGTGAGCGCGCCTGGGCCGTACGCCTGGTCTTGCGGTAGTTCTGGTGGGAAGCGATCCCGCCTCCGAACAGTACGTGAAGAACAAGATTCTGGCCTGCCAGAAGCTCGGAATCTATAGCGAAAAAATCACGCCTCCGGTGACCTCCACCACCGAGGACATGCTCAAGGTAATCGAGCAGATCAATAACAACCCTAGAATTGACGGCGTCCTGGTCCAGATGCCTCTGCCCAAGCAGATCGACCCGCATCGCGTGCTGGCCGCTCTGTCCCCCGACAAAGACGCCGATGGATTTCATCCCACCAATGTCGGGCACCTCGTGGCCGGTCGCCCCGCACCTCGAGCCTGCACCCCTAGCGGCATTATCGAAATCCTCAAGCACTACAAGGTCAAATTGGAGGGCCGCAAAGCCGTGGTCCTGGGCCGCTCCGACATTGTGGGAAAACCAATGGCGCTGATGCTGCTGCAGGAAAATGCCACGGTGACCATTTGCCATTCCCGTACCGTCAACATCGAAGACGAATGCCGCACCGCCGACATCCTGGTCACTGCAATGGGCAAGCCCGCCATGGTGACATCGGCCTTCATCGCGCCCGGAGCCACCGTGATCGACGTCGGAACCACGCGCATTTCCGATCATGACGAAGCCGTCCGATTGGGGAAAGGCGACGAATTCGTAAAACGCGGCTGCGTTTTTGTTGGCGATGTAAATCCCGATCGACGTTCGTCACGGCGCGGGAGCCTATACGCCCGTCCCCGGAGGCGTCGGACCTCTCACCATCGCCATGCTGCTCTCCAATACAGTTATGCTGGCCGAGCAGCGCCAAGGCATCGGGGAGGCCGTACGAGTCTCCGCGTAGGGCTCACCGGAGGACTCGCAAGCGGTAAGGGCTTTGTTGGCGGAATCCTTCAGGAATTGGGATGCCTGCTCATCCGCATGGACGAACTGGGCCATCAAGTGGAGCTGCCTGGAGGCGAAGCGTATGAGGGCATCGTCCAGGAATTCGGGCCGGAATTTCTAAACGAAGATAAAACCATAAATCGCCGCAAGTTGGGGGCGGAAGTTTTCGAAAAGCCTGACCGCCTGGAGAAGCTGAACGCCCTGGTTCATCCGGCCGTGCGAGCCAAAGCAGCCTCCCTGGAAGCCCAATTCCTGGCTGACACCCCCAATGGCATCACCGTTACCGAAGCTGCGATACTGATAGAGTCTGGCAGCTTCCGCGATTTTGACCGCCTGATTCTAGTGGTTTGCGGTCAGGAACAACAAGTGGAACGCGCCATGGCCAGGGATGGTCTGTCCCGCGAGGAAGTCCTCAGCCGAATCGAACGGCAGATGCCCCTGGAGCAGAAGATGAAGTTTGCCAACTACATCATCGATACCTCCGGCGCGAAGGAACATGCGCGGGAGCAAACCAAGTCGGTTTATGAGAGATTGCGAAGTCTGACGCAACGTTAGACTTGCACGGGTTCTTACCATGAGATTTCGAACTCTGTTGATTGCGGCTTTTATCGTGGCAGGATTTGTCTTCTATACCAGGCAGCCGAATTCGCTGCTCAGGCGGCCTTTCTCGAATGATGACGGCCACCTTTGGAGTCCGCCCGTCGCCCATTCCGCCGGGCTGGGCTCGGATGAGCTGAACAACATTGACGTTTACAAAAACGCCAAGGACAGCGTCGTCTACGTCACCAGCACCGTTTACCAAACCACCTTCTTTTTCGAACAGGTGCCGACAAAAGAAATGGGCTCGGGATTCCTGGTGAGTGAGAATGGCGAGATCCTGACCAACAATCACGTCATCAGCGGCAGTTCGCAGATTGAGGTCACGCTACCCGACCAGAGCCGCTACAAGGCGAAAATCCTGGTGCGCCTTCCCAATAACGATCTGGCGCTGATCAAGATCGAGCCCAAAACGAAGGTGCGCCCGCTCCGCTTGGGCGATTCCGACGGGTTGCAGGTAGGCCAAAAGGTGATGGCCATTGGGAATCCCTTCGGATTCCAGGGAACCCTCACGGTGGGTGTGGTCAGTTCCTTGGGACGCACGATTATGAGTGAAAGCGGTCCTCCCCTGGAAGGCATGATCCAGACCGACGCCGCAATCAATTCTGGAAATAGCGGAGGCCCTCTGCTCGACTCGCAAGGCAATGTGGTGGGAATCGACACTGCCATCTACGGACCCAACGGCGGCAACGTCGGCATCGGCTTTGCCATGCCCATCAATCGCGCCAAGAGCATGCTGGACGATTTCCGCGCGGGCCGCAAACCGGCGCGCCTGGGCGTTTCCACCGTCTACGTCTCAGGCGATCTTGCAGAGGCGCTGCGACTCCCCTCCAGCGGTGGGCTCCTGATCCAGCAGGTCGCCTCGGGCTCGGCGGCCGACCGCGCCGGTCTGCGCGGCGCGACCGATGCAGTGCTGGTAGGCAACTCCCGGTTGCTCATCGGAGGCGACCTCATCACCGAAATCGACGGTAAGTCTGTCGGCGAGCAGGACGCCGTGATCCGGGTACTGTCCCGCAAACATGCCGGAGACACCATGGAATTAAAGGTGTATCGTAATGGCAAGACAACCAACCTTAAAGTAACGTTGTCGGAAGCAGCTGAGGAGAGGTTCTAGGCGCCCCCCGCGCCTGTAGCCATGGCAGTAGCATCCCCCGGAACCGTCGCGCCCTCGTCGGCCAGCGCCGATTCGGGCACTCTCAGTTCCCTAGGCACCCGACAAGCCCTCGCAGGATTTTTTCTTTCCGGCGTGATGCTTTCGTTCCTCGGTGCGATCCTTCCTTCCTGGCAAAATCTCAGCTCTCAATATTTAACGGTGGGCCTGTATTTCCTGGGCCTGATCGCCGGTCTGCTCAGCGCTGTAGGCGCAGCCCACTGGTTTCTCCAGAAGCGCGGATTGAGCTGGACACTTTCTTTCGCCTGCGCTATCGCTGGGACCGGGTTCCTCTATCTCGCCATGGCCTCGCCTCCCTGGGACCCTTGGTGGCGAGTCGGAGGAATGGCAGTCATCGGATTCGCCGCCGGAGTGTTGCACACCGCGATTTTCGAAGCCATCTCGCCCATGTATCGCCACGATCCCGCGGCCACCGTGAACGTCGGCGGCATGTTCTTCGGGCTGGGATGCCTTACCGTCGCGCTACTCGTCTCGGGCATTTACTACATCTACACGCCCGCTGCGATCCAGGTCTGGATTGCGGTGATTCCGGCTCTAGCAGGATGGGGATATTGGACAACTCGCTTCGCTCCGGTCCCGGTTACGGATTCTCCCGCCCCGCATCAGATTCTGGCTGAGCTTAAGAGCCCCGCCGCGGTTCTGCTTAGCCTGATCTTATTTTTCCAGCTAGGCAATGAGTGGGCCATCGCCGGATGGCTCCCGATCTTCTTGAGCCACCGGCTTGGCATCAGCCCTGAAACCTCGCTCATGATGCTCGCCTTATATTGGCTGGCCTTGTTAATCGGCCGCGCCGCCTCGCAGTGGATTCTCCCCAGAGTTCGCCACTCCCGTGTGCTGATCGCCAGCGTAGTGGCCGCGATTTTCGGATGTGTGATTCTGCTTGCCACCAACAACAGGTTCGGAGCACTCACCGGTATTCTACTTGTAGGCTGTGCGTTCGCGCCAATTTATCCGCTACTGGTGGAGAAGATCGGACATCGCTTCCCCGGCTATCATCCCGGCCACTACAACGGAATTTTCTCCATCGCAATGGCGTGCGGACTACTCGCGCCAGCCGCGCTCGGCTTCTTCGCCTCCGTGTGGGGTGTAGGCGTGGTGATGGATCTCCCTCTGATCGGCTCCATCATCGTGTTTGTGTTGCTGGTGCTCATCTGGGTGGAAGCCCGGTTTCTCGAAGCAAGCACCAAGGCTCCTGTTAAGGTAGGCTAGCCATTAACAGATGAGCTTTATCGGCGTTCATCCGCGTTCATCGGCGGCCGTAAAACTCGTACTCTTGTTAGTTCCAGCACTATCCGGAGCCGCCGACCTGGAAGCGCGCCTGGATAAGATTGTCGACTCAAATCCGCTCGCCAAGCGAACCTTCATTGGCATCCAAGTCGTCAACCTGGATACGCACAAAACGCTCTACGCACGCTATGCGGACAAGCTCTTCGTGCCCGCTTCCAACATGAAGCTGTTCACTACGGCGCTCGCTCTCACGCGCCTGGGACCGGATTATCATTTCGTCACGCGGTTGGTCACGGAGGCATCAGGCAACCTCGTCCTGGTGGGCGGCGGCGATCCTTCTATCTCCGGCCGTGATTATCCATACCAAAAGGATTCCTCTAACCGGCCGCCGCTTTACGCGCTGGAACAACTGGTGGACGCTGCCATTTCCGCCGGTCTCCAGCAAGTTGAAGGCGACATCATCGGAGACGATACGCTCTATCCGTGGGTTCCTTATCCGCCGAACTGGTCGCAGGCAGATACCATGGATGCCGATGGGGCTCCGGTTAGCGCACTCTCGCTAAATGAGAACGTCATTTCCCTGCGGATTCATGCGGGAGAAAAAGCTGGAGATCCGGTTGCAATCACGCCCTGGCCCGCGATCGAATATTTTGAGATCGACAATCACATCCTGACGGGCGAACCGCGGTCTGCCCGGCGCATTGAAGTGTCGCGGCTCCCTGGCTCACGTCAATTGCTGCTATCGGGGTCGGTTCCCGCCGGAAGTCCTCTCCTGGCTGAGACCGTGCCGGTGGACGATCCCGCTCTGTTTGCGGCCTGTGCGCTATATGACATGCTGACTCGCAAGGGTGTCGCGGTGCACGGAATCCCTCTCGCCCGCCACCGCGGCACGGATGAACCTCTCTCTGTGATCTCCGGCCGCGCCTGGGCGATCCGCTCCTCCCCGCCCCTCTCCCAATTGCTGCAGGTGGTGGACAAAGTCAGCCAGAATCTCCACGCCGAGTTGATGCTGCGCGAGGTGGGCCGCGTCACGGGTACCGATGGCACCCGCGAATCCGGCATGAAAGCGTTGGAAGGATTTCTGCGCGAGATTGGCGCGCCGGCCGATGAATATCGCGTGGACGACGGCTCGGGGCTTTCACGGAATGCCCAGCTGACTCCAAGCCTGATCACTCGCCTGCTTGGGTACATGTCCGTCTCCGCGCAGCGCGATCTCTGGATGTCCTTCTTCCCGGTAGGCGGAGAAGACGGTTCGCTCACTCATCGGCTGTGTTGTTCGGTGAACAGTCGTAACATTCTCGCCAAGACCGGGACTCTCACCCGAACCGTGGCCCTCTCCGGCTACGCGGATTCCAAGACGCAAGGAAACCTGGCATTCTCGATTTTGGTCAACAACTTTGGAACCCGCACTCAGGACGTTCAGGCCTGGGTTGATAAGATAGCATTAGCACTTCTGGAGTAAATAGAACCATGCCCATCTTTGAATATCTGTGTGAAGATTGCGGGACGAAGTTTGAAAAATTGGTCCGCCGGTCCGGAGGCGTGACCGAAAAAGTCGACTGCCCGTCCTGCGGCCGCGGCGATCATTTGTCCGAGCAGTATTCCACCTTCGCAGCCCGTGCCAACGGAGCGTCGAAGTCCGACGCCGGGCCATCCTGCCCGTCCGGCATGTGCCAGACACCGGGGCTGTGCGGCCGGAATTTCAACTGAGCATTTGCGCGATTACTTCCACCAACATTTTCGGCAGATACGGTTTTAGCAGAAAACCGACCTTGGGTAACGCCGGTTGATGCGGATACCCGCTGGAAATCAGGGCTCGCAGAGAAGGTCGCCGTTCGCGCATGCGCGTCAGTAACTCTTCGCCACTCATGCCGGGAAGCGTCAGGTCTGTAATTACCAGGTCGTAGCCGTCTGGCGCGGCCTCGAAGAGATCCAGTGCTGCTTCCGCGTTGGGAGCTATCTCCACGGCATAACCCAATCGCTCCAGATACCGCCTCAGCAGATCCAGTACGGCGGGCTCGTCATCCACGATTAGCAGGCGCGAGGAACAGACCCTACCGGTTATCGGAGTAGCAGCCAAGTCGCATTACCAGAGCGTCAACGGAATATCCCCTGGACTGAACGCCACGCCGATACTGGTGCGGTAGGATGTCCTCTTAAAGGAGTTGAGTTCCGTAATATCCTGATAGCGCGAATCGAAGCGCGCGACAATGTGGAGGGCCTTCGACACCTCGTACGACGCCGACGCCCCGGCATTGTAGAAGTGATAGGGTGTCAGACTCTGTCCTAAGCTGGAAAGGCTGTTGTAGGCCCCAGTCACGGAAAGACTGGTTTTGCGCACACCCGCATAGTTGAACGAAGCCCCCGCATTTTCCTGCTTGGAGGTCAGATAGACGCCGTTGCCGGGGCTGATTCCACGGGTGTAACTAAAGCTCAAATAGGAGGTTTTGAATCGGCGCGTCAGCTCTGCGTTGTAAGATGGAATGATATTCTTCGAGTAGAAGGTCTGAACCGTGGTTGAGATACCCAGGATACTAGCCACCAGGGGATCCAAAGTAACCGTCTGAAGTCCTTCGACCTCGGTTTGGATGGCTCCCACCATGAGTTTGACGTTCCATCGCTTCCGGTCAAAGTAGGTGTCGTAACCCAGTTGGATTCCATCGTTGGTGGACTCCCCGAATGCCCTGGGAAAGTCGTAGTGGTAATGCGTATAAACCACGGCAACCCCGCTAGTCATCGAAAGCCTGTGCTCAAACGCACCGCGCAGTTCGTAACCATGCATACCCACTAGCGCGCTTGACTGCCGCTGTACGTTGTAACCTTCACCGCCCACGACGAAACTATTGTGCGGCGACAGGATGTAGGTGACGTCCATTCCTCCCTGAAAAAAAGTGGAGCGATTATCAAAGAGCAGGCCCGTGCCTGGATTCACACCGCTTGTCGATTCGGGCACTCCAAGCCCTGTAACCCCGCCGAACCCCTGCGCGTACGTGCCTACCAGCCCCCTCGTATCGAACTTGAGCCGCCTGGACTTTTGCCAGCTGTAGCCCAGGAGCAATTGTTGATCGCTGCCGTCGAAATAGGATTGTTGGTTATAGTGGCGAAAACTCCCCTTGTAATCCAAGCCCAGGGATGCCGTCCGCCAGGTGTGAGTCCCAAATGCTCCAACCTGGGCTTCGACGCCATAGAGCCCGCCCGGATCGACTACTTTCCCGGAAGCATCGCTTGCCACAGGAGCCAGGCCGGTATCGTAGATGGCATTCACGTTCGCGAAAAATCGAAGATCCACCGTTTGGCCCCCGCGGGTTCCAATGTCAGTGGCGCCCCGGCTCATGATGCTGGGCCCAAGATACTGGCCAAGCTGCGCCTCGGCGATAGAAGCGACCAGTCCCGCCATCACCATCAGTCGATAAAACAAGATTGATTCTCCGATCCGTTAGACTATAAGCGGCAACTATACTGAGTCTCGCCCCTTGCCACCAAACCTGTCAAGTTGGGGCATAAATGTTTTAATATGCGAACCTTACCTTGACGGTTTGATGCAGTGAAAGGATCGGATGTTACGCGGCATTTCTTCACTGTGAAAGGTATTTCAGGGAACATGAAAATGCGAAAACCGAAGCTGATTCTTGGTGTTGCGTGCGCGTCCATCACTTGGGGCGCCGACCTGCCGGTACAGGAAGTCATTCTCTATAAACATGGAGTCGCCTACTTCCAACGCGGGGGAGCAATCAAAGCCGGCGAAGCCGCCCGGCTGGATTTTAAAGCCAGCGAAATGAACGATGTGCTTAAATCCCTAACCGTGACCGATCGCGGCGGTAACAAGATAAGCGGCATCCGCTACGATGCCAGCGAGCCGCTCGAAAAACGGCTCGAGGACTTCCCCTTCGCCGTGGATCCCGGAGCTTCCGTTGCGCTCTTACTCGATCAAATGAAAGGGGCCCGGGTGGAGCTGAAGTTCGGGCCGGAGACGGTGACTGGAACTATCGTAAGCGGGCGGGTGATCAAGTCCCAAAGTGTGGAGAGTGATAAGGACAAACCAGGCGAACGCGAAACCCTGGTGCTTCTGACCGACAGCGGCGACATCCGCACTCTCGACCTCGGCGCAGCAACTTCCATCCGCCTTCCGGATCCAAAACTTCAGGCGCAGCTAAAGGACTACTTGACCTTGGTAAACGGCGCTCGTTCCAAGGACCGGCGCAGCGTTGTGATTGAGTCGTCTGCCACGGGAGCGCGTGAGCTCACTGCGAGCTACATGACTCCGTCCTCGGTATGGAAGTCCTCCTACCGGCTGATCTTCGGAGCGCAAGCAGAACCGATGCTGGAAGGCTGGGCCATTGTCGACAACACGTCGGGTGACGATTGGAACAACGTCAGGCTGTCGGTGGTATCGGGCCGTCCTATTTCGTTCATCACCGAGTTGTACGATCCCCGCTACGTCAATCGTCCTCATGCGGAGTTAGCGGAGAATAACGCGGTAGCGCCGGTTGTGTTTCAAGGCGCAATGGGCGGTATCGGAGCGGCCGCTCCCCCACCGCCTCCCGCCCTTGCCAAAGCCGCGGCTCCTAGCCAATTTGGTCTGGGAGGGGTTGCGGGGCCTAGAAATAGCTTCCTCGCGGAAAGCTCTGCCATAAACGGTCGGGTCGGCGAGTCTACCATCGCACTCACCGCCGAAGGTCAAGACCTGGGCGACCTGTTCGAATACAATTTCTCCGGCCCGGTCACTGTCAAAAAAGGTGAGTCCGCCATGCTCCCCTTCCTGCAGCAACGTATCAACTCGCGCAAGCTTTTGATTTATCAGGAAAGCTTCGGCCTCCATCCCATGAATGCCGCCGAACTCTCCAACTCCACCGGCAAGACTCTCGATGGCGGACCCATCACTGTCTATGATTCGAATACCTACGCCGGCGAAGCGCTGGTAGAAACACTGAAGGCGGGCGATAAGCGCCTCATCAGCTACGGTGTCGACTTAGGCACACGCGTTTCGACGGTCTGGAATTCCTCCCGCGACCTGGTGCGCGAAGTCCACCTGCGCCGGGGCGTTATCACGGCCAAGACCGCCTCAGAAGAGACTAAGACCTATACACTCAAGAATGTCGACCCGCGCGAAAAGACCGTCATCATTGAGCACACACAGCGCCCTGGCTATACCCTCCTCAGCCAGAAGCCTTCCGAAACCACATCGAACGCCTACCGGTTCGAAGTGAAACTGGCCGCGGGCGGAACGGCAAGCTTCCCTGTCCGCGAGGAGCGCGTCTACGACCAGACCATCGGCGTGAGCAACCTCACGCCCGACCTTCTTGCCACCTGGACGCAGAACAAAGCCCTAAGCGATGCGGGACGCCGCCAGCTCGACCAGATTGCCCAGAAGAAGCGCGAGGTTGCCGATAACGACTCGGCTATCGCGCAGGTCCGCACCGACCAGCAAAATCTCACGCAGGATCAGGACCGCGTGCGTCGTAACATCGAGAGCCTGCGCAACGTCGCCGGTCAGCAGGATCTGGTGCAACAGTATGCGCGCCAGCTTGCATCCAATGAAACCCAGCTCGCATCGTTGCGCGACAAAGAAAGCGACCTGCGTAAGAAAAAGACGTCGCTGGAAGGCGAACTCAACGGCCTGATTGACCGGGCCGAATTCTAGAGGCTAGCGCAATCCGATCCCCGTCACCACCATCCCCAGCGCCCGAGCATCTCCGGGCGCTGAAAATGTTTGGTCCACCGACAGCGTTACGCTCAAACTAACCTCGGAGCGAGGAGCATCCACCGATAACTCATAAGCGCCCGGCCCGGGAAATGTTCGCTCCGCCACAACACCCAGGCCGGCATCCATCCGCACCCGCCGCGCCGGCGCGTTCGGAGGAATAAAGAAACTGGCGGAGAGCCGCGCGGCCCCGGGCCTAGTCTTTAAAACCACAACAGCCTGTTTGCTCATCCATCCGTCAGGGAAAAGTCCGCTGACAATCTGCGACGCAGATCGAGGATCTTTTGGATCGATGAAACTCATGGTGGGCTCCGCCGCGACATCCAAGTAGACCCGATCCAACGGTGCACGCGAAATTTCAAACGGCAAGAGCCCGCGAGCGGCGGTCGAATATCCTGAACGCCCTGACAGAGAGATCAGACGAAAAGGCAGTGAAGGCCGTATCTCCATTCCGCGAATTCGGGTCAGCCCGCCCACTGAAACCGGTAGCGCCAGGCTGCTGGACGCCACCATTTCTCCGGTCTGCACTACATGCCCTTTGTCGATCGGAAGCGCGCCCTCGGCTTCCAGGTAATAGCGCAGGCCCCACTCCGCGTTCACCCACACACGCCGTTCGCGGGCGTCCTTCTCCATCGACCTCGCAAATTGCCGATAGTTATCCCAGTGCTGATAATTAACCACGGCCAGACTAATCGCCAATAGCAATCCCAAGGCGCACCCGATCGCAGCCACTCTGGGCCGCGCCTCATTCGCAACAAGAATCGCGACAGGAGCGGCAATCGGCAATAGATACCGAGCCGAGCCCGCGAAGAACACCGCGACCGCACCAGCGAAGAAGATCAGCACCCACCATCCGAGAAATCCTTTGCCCCAGCAATACGCAAGCATCCACACACCGCAAGCGAAACTCACCCAGAAGAGCGGATTCGAGTCATACACGGCCGCACCAACCGCAGCAGCCACCGCCAAAGCCCATCTCCACCGGCCCGAACGAGGCATCAACGTAATCAGAATCAGCGGAAAAACCATCCACCCTAAGTGCACCACCAGCGCAGCCGCCCCATGCTCTTTGTTCTTTAAAGTTTCCAGTCCATACGAACTCAGATAGCCCGCCAGTTGCGTCGCTGGCAGCGCCCCGCTGGACGCTCGTTCCCACAACTGCCACGCTCGCCAGGACACCGGGCGCGGCAATCGTCGCGATCCATGCCAATACGCTACGGACTTTCCTCGCGATCAGATAAGCAGCCAGAATCGGCGTCAAGAAAATACCCTGGTAGGCGTCCAGAGCCGCAAGTCCCGCGCTCATTGACGAGAGGCCCAGCATCCAGACCGATCCTTCGTCCACTCCTTTTAGAAACAGAGCGACGGCCAGCATCCAGAACGCGAGAAATGGCAGGTCCGCTTCCAGAGAGTTCCCGTTGATCACAAACGCGGGCACCGCGCAGAACAGCACCGTGGCCAGCATCGGGCGGGATGAAAATCTCTGCGCCAGCGCGAGCATCGCGAGCGCGGCGATCAGTGAAAACGCAATGTAGGCCAGATGGAACGGAATCTCCGCGCACATCTCCCACCGCCCATAGCAGGCCGCCCAGGATCCACGAATCCAGCGGCGGATGTGGATGCCCGCGCATGTCCACCATGTCGCCCATGAACAGGTAACTGGTGTGATTGGGGTGAAGAGGCTCTACTTGCGCATGCTCAGCACCCGCCAGATAGTAGACCTCATCGCCTTGAATGGCTTGGTTGAGAAACGGCAGCCGAATGGCAAGAATCAATGCCGCAATAATCAGCGCGCGCCGAATCACTTTATCGGTACGCCATCGCCGATCTTGGCGAACTCCGGAATCGATACCGGCAAGTGCCCCGACCCCGGAGATCTCTCCCAACAGCGCCTTCACGGCGGAGAGTTCCGAAGGCAGAGTCGTGCTGTAGGTCGCCAAACTTGCCGCGGCTTTCGGAAGCAAGGAGAGCAGGTATGGATTCCCCATCGCCACGAAAACCACTGGAACCGGACCCTCGGTCAATTTCTGCGCGAAGGGAATCAAGTCGCCCGGCAGATCCACATTGCCGCGATACGCCGCCACATTTACGAACGCGGCCAGCACCAGGACCGAACACGAACTGGTATCGCCCAGCGTCAACTCCATAGCGGCCTGCGGCATGGATCCATCCAGAAACAGGGCGCGCGCAAGCGGTTCGCGCTTATGGAATTCCTTCACCAGGTATTCTCCAAACGAACTGTTGCGCCCGCGCAGCATGATCACCACGCAGGAGTGAGCCGGGTTCTTCAGTGGAAGGACGCCATTCGAATTCTTGACGATCGTCACGGCCCGATCAGAAATTTGTTGCGCGCGTTCGTCTGCGTCGGCGGCCCCAAAGGAATCGAAAATCTTTTCCGGATTCACAAATCGCTCTTTAAACAACCCCACCTTCCACTTCGCCAGCAGAATGCGGCGGACGCTTTCGTTGATCCGCTCCTTTGTGATCCTTCCCTTCTGCACCGCGTCCACCAATGCAAGAATCGACCGTTCCGGATTCGGCGGCATCAGCAGGACATCGGCGCCGGCCTTCACAGCCCGCACCGAAGCTTCACCTGTCTCAAACAAAGAGGTGAGCCCTTGCATGTCCATCGCATCGGTGATCACCAGGTTGGTGAACTTCAATTCCTTGCGCAAAAGATCGGTCAACACCTTGGACGATACCGTAGCTGGAATATCGTCCGGCTCCAGCGCGGGTACGGCCATATGCGCCGTCATGATCGAATCCACCCCATGCGCGATTGCCGCTTCGAAAGGCTTCAGTTCCACGGCGTCCATGTGTTCTTTGGTCGCATCCAGACGCGCCAAATTCAGATGACTGTCGATGTCAGTGTCGCCGTGACCAGGAAAATGCTTGGCTGTGACCAGCACGTAATTCTGCGGGTCTGAGTGGGCCCCATCGATATAAGCGGCCACATGCTGGGCGACCACCTCCGGGTCTTCACCGTAAGAACGAATATTGATGATCGGATTCTCCGGATTGCTATTCACGTCGGCTACCGGCGCGAAAATCCAGTGGACACCCAGCGCCCGAGCTTCCCTCGCCGCTGTCAATCCTTCAAAGCGAGTCGCTTCGAAATCGCCCGCCGCTCCATAGGCCATGTTGTAGGGAAACAGCGTTCCGCCGTCGACCCTCATAGACGACCCGCGCTCGAAATCCGCGCCCACAATCAGAGGCACTTCACCGGAAATGCGCTGCAGCCGGTTCAGCAGGATGGCCATCGCGTGCGGCTCAGCCGAGCGAATATTCCCATTGCGCCCGGCCTTGTTAGCAACAATAAGGCCACCAATGTGAAGATCCTGAACCCAGTGCCGGTACTTGAGAAACACCGCCGTCTTGGAGCCGACGCCCTCGCCGTAGCAGGTCGCCATCACGAGTTGCGCAATCCGGTCGCGCAAGGTCATTGTGCTCAGAATCGATTCAACCGCGCGCTCCGGCGTCATCGGACCCGCGCGCGTAGGAACCGGCTTAACCGGAGCCGTCTTTACGGGAGCCTTTTGGGCCGCGGCGGTCCCAAGAACCAGAAGGACCGCGCAGACAAGCCTGCGATGCATTCATTCAGTTTACTTCGGTGGCAACGTCGCTGCCGCTATCTGTGCAATATCCAAAAGCTCCGGCGGCTTTTCCGACACCGCCGACAAAGCATCGCGAAACATCGTATTGCAGAATGGACAGGCCGCTCCCACTACCTCAGCCCCGGTTGCGACCAATTCCTTTGCGCGTTCGTGGCTCACCCTGCCGCCCTTTTCCTCGCCCAGAAATGCGAGCCCTCCTCCGGCGCCGCAGCAGAAACTTCGCTCACGCGCCCTTGGAGGATCCACCACTTCTCCCGACTTCCCGATCACCTCCCGAGGCTGATCATACACGCCCCGGTAGCGGCCCAGATAACAGGGATCGTGATAAACAATCTTGCGCGACACTTCAGCCTTGGGAAGTTTGTCCAGATGCCTGGCCATGAACTCGCTGTGATGCTCAATCGGCGGAGCCGTACCGAAATCTTTCCAATCGGTAGAGATGGTCCTCACACAGTGCGGACAAATCGATACAATCTTCGCTACCTTGGCCTGCGCAAGCGACGCAAGATTCTCTTCCGCCAACTGCTGGAACACTAGGTCATTGCCAAGGCGCCGCGCCGGATCGCCCGTGCATTTCTCTTTGCGCAACACTCCGAACGAAGTTCCCAAATGCTCCATCACGCGCGCAAAGCTGGCGATGATCTCACGGCCGTGCGGATCGTAAGCACCCATGCAACCCAGCCAAAGACAATACTCCTGAGTACCGTCGAACACAGCAAACTGCTGCTTCTGAATAAACTTTTCGCGCTCCGACGAACTGAACCCCATTGCGTTCCCATTGCGTTCCAGTGCAAGAAACAGCTTCGTGCCGTAGTCGTCCTCCCACTTGCCCGTATTAACCGACCCTCGCCGCAGCCCGACGATCAAAGGCAGATGTTCGATCCCCACCGGACATTGAAACTCACAAGCGCCGCAGGTGGTGCATTGGAACGCTGCTTCCTGTGAGAGAAACTTGCCCAACAGCGGCTCTTCCGATCCCGGCCCAAACTCGTTCAAATAGCCTCGAAACCCCAGCGCGATTTCTTTGGGGTTCAAAACTTTCCCCGTGGCGACCGCGGGACAATGCTCCATGCATCGTCCGCACTCCACGCACGAATAAGCCTGCAGCGCGGCGATCTGCGTCAGGTCTTTGCCAGTGTCCAGCCCAAAGTCTTCGTCGCCAGCCAGCGGAGGTATCGCCGAAAATCCTCCTCGCGACATAAAGATGGTAAGAGGACTCAACACGAGATGCAGATGCTTGGTATGAGGCACCAGCGGCAGGAACGCCAACAGCGTCAAAGTATGCGACCACCACAGTAGCTTGCCGCCTAAAGAATTCTCCGCGACGACGAAGGTCCCCAGATACGTCAGCATCAGCAGCAGAATCAATCCCGCGATCACACCCGATTCGATAGAAAGCTTCTCCCCCAGCCACCGAGGCCGCGCGAAGAAGCGCCGAACGAAGAGGCCGGTGATCGACACCGCCACCAGCACCGCGAACGCTCCGGCAAACAGAAAGTATCCGCGCCCGAACCAGCCTTCGCGGGAGAGAAACGGGAATCCAAAGCCGCTGGCCAAATGATTCAGAGTAACCAGGGCGAATGCACAAAAGCCCCAGAATACAAACGCGTGTGCGATCCCGGCCAGAGGCCGCTCGCGAATCACCTTCGTTTGCAGCAGCACTTCCGAGACGAAATTCCAAACCCGACTTCCTACCGGCGCGAGCGTGAAAGACGCGTCCGGCTTTGCCGTGCGAATCGTGTGCACAACCTTGCCGAAGCGAAGCCAAAAACCATACGCGGAGGCCACCATCAGCACGGCCAGCAGGATCATTTCAAACGAGGAGGGCTCCAGCACAGTAATCAAGCTAGCATGGCGGGAAGCTACACTACTTTAAGGAGAAAAAAAATCATTTGTCTCGTCATTTGATCTCGGGGGCGGCGGGCTTCATTGGCTCGCATCTATGTGACCGCCTTTTGGGCGACGGTCATGAAGTAGTAGGACTCGATAATTTCATCACGGGCTCCCGCAAGAACCTAAAGCATCTGGCCGGTCACAAGCGCTTTCACTTTGCCAAAGCCGACGTAACCAAGCCACTGCGTCTGCGCGGCCGCTTCGACCAAGTGTGGCACCTCGCATCACTGGCCAGCCCCAAACACTACTTGGCCCATCCGATAGAAACGCTGGAAACTGGATCGACGGCGACGCGTAACATGCTGGAGGTCGCGCGAAAGAATGGCGCGCGGTTCTTATTGACGTCGACCTCGGAATGCTACGGCGACCCTCTGCAGCACCCTCAGAAAGAAACCTATTGGGGCAACGTCAACCCTGTAGGCGAGCGTTCCTGTTACGACGAAAGCAAGCGTTATGCCGAAGCGATGACCATGGCCTACCATCGCCGCTTCAAAATGAAGACCAACATCGCGCGGATCTTCAACACCTATGGCCCGCGAATGGCCCTCGACGACGGACGCGTCGTGCCCGCCTTCCTCAATCAGGCTCTGCAGGGCGAGCCCATGACCATCTACGGCAAAGGGAAACAGACCCGCAGCTTCTGTTACGTGTCCGACCTTGTTGACGGTCTGGTCCGCCTCGCGGCCAGCGACGAGCCTCTGCCCGTCAACCTGGGTAATCCTCTGGAAATGACCATCCTGGAATTCGCCACGCGCATCCAGCGTCTCATGGGAACGAAGGTCAGCCTGGAGTTCCATCCGTTGCCTTCGGACGACCCGCGTAAGCGCCGCCCCGATATTTCGAAAGCCAAGCGCCTCCTGGGTTGGCAGCCAAAGGTCCCCTTATCCCAAGGCCTGCGCGAAACCATCGCGTACTTCAAGTAATCGGCGGAACCCCAGCAGCGCCAGAACGCGTCAAAATAGAAATATGAATCGCGTGTGGTTGCTGGTTTCATTTTTGTTAGCTTCGTCGCTGGCATTTGCACAGCGCGAGATGACCGTCGCGCAACTGGTCACCTTCATCAAATCCGCCATCCAACAGCACAATCCTGATAAAGAAGTGGCCGATTTCGTAGCTCGCGTCAAGGTCACCAACAGGCTGGACGACCAGACGGTGGAAGACCTCCAAGGCGCTGGTGCCGGCCGCTTGACGGTAGCGGCACTGCGAAAGGTGAGCGCCGCCAGTGCGTCTTTGCAAGTGGCTCCCCCGCCGCCGCCCAAGCCCGTGCCGGTCGTAATTCCTCCGCCCAGTTCCATTGAACAAAAAGAAATTCTGGACCAGATCAAAGAGCAGGCGCTCAACTATACCGACAACCTGCCCAATTACATTTGCACCCAGGTCACGCGGCGGCACATCGATCCTAGCGGCACCGAAAACTACAGCCTGGCCGACACGGTTCAAGAGCAGTTGACATTCTTTGACAGAAAAGAATCCTATAAGGTGACCATGGTCAATAATCGCTCCGTCACCAATACCGACCACACACAACTGGGCGGCGCGACCTCCTCAGGCGAGTTTGGGACCATGCTGCGGGAGATTTTTGAACCGTCCTCACGCACTGAATTCGATTGGGAACGTTGGGCCACCCTGCGCGGGCGGCGCATGTACGTTTTCAACTTCAAAGTGGAGCAGGAATATTCCAAATATTCCATCATGCATGTGGAATCGCGGCGTCAGATCATTGCCGGATACCACGGGCTGATCTATGCAGATCGCGAAACAAAATCGGTGATGCGTATCAAGATCGAGTGCGATACCATTCCTGTCGACTTTCCCATTCAGTCGGTGACCCTGGATCTGAATTACGACTTCACTAAGATCGGCGATCAGGCATATCTGCTTCCGCTAAAATCTGAGCTTCATTCCCGGCAGGGAAAATTCCTGAACTGGAACGAAACGGAATTTCGCTTATATCGCAAGTTCGGTACAGAGTCGGAGATCAAGTTCGATCTCGATCCGATTCCCGACGATCAGTTGAAAGAGCAGCCCGCGAAACCCGAGCCTCCACCGCCAGGGAAGAAACAGTAGGGACAGCTCCGTTGTGCCGCGACAGTAACGGAGCGGTTTTTTAAGGGCTCTACTTTTTCTTCCGCTTCGACACCCAACCAGGCTTGACCACCTGACGGGCGCGCCCTAGCGCCAGTGCGTCGCCGGGGACGTCTTCCGTGATCACGCTTGCTGCGCCGATGTAGGCTTCGTCGCCGATCTCCACGGGAGCCACTAAAGTCGAATTGCTGCCGATAAAACTGCCTCGGCCGATTCGGGTGGGATGTTTGCGCTCGCCATCGTAGTTGCAGACGATTGTGCCCGCGCCGATGTTGGACTTGGCTCCGATTTCGGCATCTCCCAGGTAGGCCAGGTGTCCGCTCTTTGCGCCCGCGCCCATCTTGGTATTCTTGAGCTCCACAAAATTTCCGACGTGAGCCTTGGGGCCCACGTGAGATTTCGGGCGGAGACGGGAGAAGGGGCCCAGGTGCGCAGCTTCCTCCACGATGGAATCGGCGATCAAAGTATAGGGGGAGATTTGAACTGCATCGGCCAGGCGGGAATTTTCGATGATCGATCCAGCGCCGATGCGGCAATCCTCACCGATTTCGGTGGAGCCCAACAGACGTGCGAACGCTTCGATGGTGGTGTCCTGGCCCACCTTCACATGAGCATCGATGGTGACCGTTTCCGGCCGCTCAATCGTGACACCGGAGAGCATCAGAGCGTCGCTCTTTCTCTGGCGCAGAAGACGGTCGGCGGCGGCGAGTTCGATGCGGGTGTTTATTCCCAGCAGTTCGCTCGGATCGTCCACGTGCATCGCTTCGACGCGGTGGTCATGAGATTGGAGAATTGCGGCCATGTCGGTGAGGTAGAACTCGCCGCTGGCATTATTGGGCTGCACTTCGGGGAGATGCTTCCACAGCAGGTCGGCGCGGAAGCAGTAGATGCCCGAGTTGATGACGCGGATCGCGCGTTGATCGGGGGTGGCGTCCTTATGCTCGACGATGGAAGTGACCGCGCCGGTTGAATCGATGATGACTCGGCCGTAGCCGGTGGGGTCGTCCAGAGTGGTGGTGATGAGTGTGGCGGCGGCGTTCGAAGATGCTTGGGTGTCGCGTAGTCGCAGCAGAGTCCGGGCGGTAAGCAGAGGCGTATCGCCATAGAGCACCATGAGCAGGCCGTCTTTGGCGGCGACCTCCTGCTGGGCGCATTTGAGCGCGTGCCCGGTCCCCTTCTGTTCGTGCTGGACAGCAAAGCGGAGGTTCCTCGGCGCGAGCAGCGCTTGTACCTCATCGGACTGATGGCCGGTGACGCAGACGATATCCTCGGGCTCGGCGAACTGGCGAGCGGCTTCCACTACGCACTCGACTAATGCCATGCCTCCGGCGCGGTGCAACACTTTGGCTTGTTTGGACCGCATGCGGGTGCCGAGCCCCGCCGCTAAAATCGCCACAGACGTTCTCACTACTTTTCCCTCCATCTCACTATTTACCGGATCGGCGCCTTTGCCGGGCTTCCTGCGCCAGTTCTATCGCCACCGCTGCCACTGCGCCGGGGTCGTGACGAATCTTGTCGCCAGGCAGACGGCCAATCATCCGCAGCAAGTCGGCCTCCACTACTTTCAGACCCATGCGCCGCAGCATTTCGGTGTCGTTTTCCACGGGCTGCGCGTCCTGCACACGGTAGTGCTGCAAAGCGCGCCGCGAAATAGAACGGGTATTGACCACACAAACGTCTACCATCGGCTGTTTTTGGCGTCCGCTGTGGCGCAACAATGCGGCGAGATGGTCGGAGGCGCGGAACTTTGTGGTCTCCCCAGGCTGCCACATCAGGTTGACGAAATACACTTTCATGGCCGGGGAGGCGGCGATGGCCTCAGGGATGCCTTGCACCAGAAGATTGGGAATCACGCTGGTAAATAGCGAGCCGGGGCCCAAGGTGATCAGGTCGGCTTGCGCGATCGCCTCCAGGGTTTCAGAGAGGGGCTTGACGCGGCGAGGGCGCAGGTCCACCCGTTCGATGGGGATTTTACTGCGGCTAATGCGCGATTCTCCCACCACTTTTCGACCGTCGGCCAGGGTCGCCTCAAGGGCGACATTGGCGGCGGTGGAGGGAAAGATGCGGCCTTCCACGGCGAGCACTTCGGAGGCGAGCTTCACGGCGGTAGAGAAGTCGCCGGTCAAATGTGTCATTGCGGTCAAAAACAGGTTTCCAAAGCTGTGGCCTTTCAGGCCGCGGCCTGCCAGGAAGCGGTATTGGAAGAGACGCCCGAACAGACTTTCGTCCCCTGAAAGCGCCACCATGCAGTTGCGGATGTCGCCGGGCGGTAGAACGTCGAAATCGCGGCGCAAACGGCCTGAGCTGCCGCCGTCGTCGGTGACAGTTACGATCGCTGTGAGCTCTACGCTCCCTTCGCTGGACTTGACGTAACGTTTCAAGCCGCGTAGCAGAGTGGAGAGCCCGTTGCCGCCGCCCACCGAAACAATCTTGAGCGGTTTTGTAAGGGCCATTTCCTCTAAGAGGATCGCACGAGTGGAGGGTTCCGTCCACTTCTCCGAAAGTAATGCAGGCGTCATGGGGCGGGCACGGAACATTCACATTGATCCCCTATGCTCTTGCCTGGAGGGACGTTGTCACTATGTCTTCACGCCCGCTGAGTGTATTCGATACCGCGCGCCACATGTTGACTGGAACCGCAACAAAACCGGATTTCCGCAGCCAGATTCTGGAGGCGATTCTGCTTCCTCGCGAATTGGAAGAGGCCTGGCAGGGATCCACGGCCGCGGCGCAGGGTCTGGAAATCTTTGCGTCGTTTCTGGACCGCCTGAAAGTCGGCTGGAGGTGCGATGCCCACGATTTGGACCTGATTCCGCGCCAGGGTCCGGTGGTGGTGGTGGCGAATCATCCTTTCGGAATGGTGGAGGGCGCGGTGCTGGGCGCCTTGCTGGGCAAGATTCGGCCTGATGTGAAATTTCTGGCTAACTCGGTGCTAGCGGCGGTTCCGGGGTCCGATCCATTTCTGATCCCGGTGAATCCGTTCGGCGGGGCGGCGCAAGGAAATTCCACCCATTTGCGGCAGAGCTTGAAGTGGCTGCGGCGGGGTGGCGTGCTGGTTACGTTCCCGGCCGGAGAGGTCTCATCGCTGCGGTGGGGGAGGCTGGATATCAGCGATCCCGAATGGAACGAGGCGGTGGGAGGCCTGCTCCGTATCTCGGGCGCGCCCGCTCTGCCGGTCTATTTTCATGGTTCAAATGGAGCGGCGTTTCAGCTTGCCGGTCTGGTCCATCCCAGGCTGCGAACGGCGCTTCTGCCTCGCGAACTGCTCAATAAACGCGGCCTGGTAGTGGAGGCTTCTATCGGTCGCCAGATAGCTGCGGCCAGCCTGGCGCATCTTTCGGATATCGAGCGAACGGCGTACCTTCGCCAGCGCACGCATTTGTTGGAAGCTCGCCACAAGCCGGTGGCGGGCTGGAGCTTCAGCCTTCCCAAAGCTCCCGTGGCCGGGGCGGTATCGAGTGAGGATCTCGCGAAGGAAATCGCCGGACTGCCCGTTGAACACCTGGTGGCGGAGACGGCCGAGTTCCAGGTATGGGTGGCGACGGCTCAGGAAATCCCCAACACGCTGCGCGAGATCGGAAGACTTCGCGAAATGACCTTTCGCAAGGCCGGAGAAGGCACAGGACGGTCGCTTGACCTGGACCGCTTCGACACGACGTACCGTCACTTGTGGTTGTGGAACAAGACCGCGCGCGAAGTGTGCGGGGCTTACCGGATGGGGTCGACTGGCGAACATCGGCGGGCAACCGATCTCTACACCAGTACGCTGTTCAAGTTTCGTCCCGGCCTGGTGGAGTCGCTTCATCCCGCGCTCGAATTGGGCCGGAGTTTCGTACGGCCGGAATACCAGAAGAGCTATCACGCGCTGCTGCTGTTGTGGAAAGGCATCGGCGCCTGGGTCGCCCGGAATCCGCAATTCTGCACGCTGTTCGGGCCGGTCAGCATCAGCAAGGAATATGGCACGACCTCGCGAGCGCTGATGGTTTCCTATCTTCAGGAACACTGCTCGCATCCGGAACTGGAGGGCGCGGCCGAGCCCCGTAAGGAGTTTCGCGCGCGTGGATCGCACAAGTGCGATGTGCGGACGCTGGCACCGCTGCTCTCTTCTTTGGACGAGCTTTCCGATGCGGTGGCGGATCTAGAGCCCGACGGCAAGGGGCTTCCAGTGTTGCTGCGGCAGTACCTCAACCTGGGTGGTACCATGATCGCCTTCAACGAAGATCCGATGTTTTCCGGGGTGATCGATGGGCTGGTGGTGGTCGACCTGAGGAAGCTGCCCATGCGATTGCTGGCCAAGTATCTAGGGAAGCCGGGCGCGGAGAAATTTACGAATTTTCACCAGATGCGTTAAAAACCATTCTTTGTCATAAACGTTTTTTGATTCCGCTGCCGAATTGTCACACATTGTGGATATAAGTGGTGCATGCGGTGCGATCTGCACGTCCACACTATCCACTCGGGCATGTGTACCGTCCCCGTCCTGAACCGGATTTGCCGGGAGAGCTACAACGACCCGCTGGAGGTCTACCACTTGCTAAAGCAGCGCGGCATGAATCTGGTCACGATTACCGATCATGATTCGATCGACGCCGTTGAGCGTCTGCGAAACTTCCCGGACTTCTTTTTGAGCGAGGAAGTGAGTTGCCGGACTTCCCGAGGCACCGAACTGCACGTCGGCGTTTATGGAATTACGGAACGCAATCACGTGGAACTGGCGCGGCGGCGTGACGACTTTCCGTCCTTCCTGGCCTATTGCGATGAGCAGCGGCTGCTATTCAGCGTGAATCACGTGTTCTCCGGCCTTACCGGCCGCCGTACGGAAGAAGACTTCCAGGAGTTTGCGCTGCGCTTTCCTGCGGTGGAGACCAGAAATGGGGCGATGCTCGCTCAGGCTAATCGCAATGCGGCCGAGTTTGCACAGGCCACTCGAAAAGCAGTGGTCGCCGGCAGCGATGCGCATACGCTGGCTGGCCTCGGAAAAACTTACACAGAGGTGCCGGGGGCTCGCACCGCCAAAGAGTATCTGGAGGGATTGCGCCAAGGTCACGCGAGCATCCAGGGCGAGTCGGGGAGTTATTCCAAGCTGACCATGGCGGTGTGGAGTATCGGGCTCGATATGTTGGAGGAGCGGCCGTGGACCCTGGTGCTCGCGCCACTGCTGGCAGTGGTGCCGCTGGTGACGCTAGTCAACCTGCTGATGGAAATGGGATTCGCGGCGCGGTGGGGCAATCAGGCGGCTCGGTTCGGCGCGGCGCCGGTGGTCTACGCGGTGGATTGAGGTCTTAGGAAGCTTTCTTGCGTCGAGGTTGTTCCTCGACCTCTTCTTCGTCGGCGGGGATCAGTTCCAGATCTTCCGCGTCGAAAACCTGGTCGCAATCCAGGCACCGCAGATAATCGACCCCATCCCGCCTCATCAGGAATTCGGTGCGCTTGTGTTCGCAGCCCGGCATATCAGAGATTATCCCCCATTCTAATGAAGGTGGTTGCATTGTCAAGCCCCCCTGGGCCCTTCTATGCCGAATGCTCACGATTTTCGGTACTATTCTTGGCGGAGTACCTCGATTGGATCGAGCAGCGCGGCCCGGACGGAGGGAAGCAAAGAGGCGAGCATCGCCACGGCGAACATCAGCAGGACAACACCACCAAGCGTTTCGGGGTCCCAGGCGGAGACGCCGTAAAGCATCCCAGCCAGAAGACGGGTCGACATGAGCGACAGCCCCAGGCCGGCGATGGAGCCGAGGATAGAAACGCCCACGCCTCGCGCCAGGAATCGACCTGCGATTTGTCCCGGCATCGCTCCCAACGCCAGTCGCAACCCGACCTCTTTCCGATGGGTGTTGACCAGATAGCTGAGCGTCCCATAGAGGCCCACGCACGCGAGCAGTAACGCTGTGAGGGCGAAGGAGCCAAGCAGGATTGCTCGCAGGCGATTCTCCGCGAAGGAGGCGTCCAGCTGGGATTCGAGGGGCAGGATGTCATAGACGGAACGGCGTGGCTCCAGTTCAAACATCTTTCGCCGGATGGTTTCCGCCAAGACCTGGGGCGCGGCGGTGGTGCGGATGAGAAAGAAAGGGAACGGAGTGGGCGCATTGAAACACCAGTAGGCTGTCGGATAGGGTGGCCGATCCATGCCCAGCTCCCTGGAGTCCGCGGCGATGCCTGCGATGACGCCCGGCCGGTCCGGGGCATTCAGTGTTGCCAGATGGTGGCCGATCGGCGAAGAATCCGGGAAATACCGGCTGGCGAAACTTTGATTCACCACGATGGTTCGCGGGCCGGAAGTCTTGCGGCATGCCTCACCAGCGAGCAGGGGAATCTGCATGGTCCCGAAATATCCGTCGGACACATAGCGGCTGGTGGCGGAAAGCTGGTCGTCCTCTCCCACTCGTCCCTCCAGCAGCTTAACTTCGCCCGCTTCGTAATGGTCGGCAACACCGGGAAGTGACGACGCGGTAGAGGCGTCCTGCACTCCTGGCAGAGCACGGAGAAAATCCAGGGTGTGATCGATCCGCTGGATGAGCCCCGGAAAATCGCCTGTTTCGTTCCAGGAACCGCTGATGTGGAAGGTGAGTACGTGGGAAGGCTCGAAGCCGGGCGAGACTCTGCCAAGTTCCCGAAAGCTCCGAAGGAGCAGTCCCGCGCCCGACAGAAGCAGCACGGCCAGTGCTACTTGCGAACCGACAAGAAGCCATTGGAATGAGTTGCGGCCTGAGACCTGAGCTCTTCCTCCTTGTGCCAGGACGCCTGAAATGTCCTTCCTGGTCGCGCGAATGGCGGGAAGCAATCCGCAAGCGAACGTTACCAAAACAGCGGTGGCCAAAGTATAGGCGACGATTCGGGTGTCCAGTTGGATAGAGTCCAAGAGCGGAACGCCGGTGGCCATTCGACGGAAGAGTTTCGACGCCGCGCCGGCTAGAAGAAGTCCCGCCGATGCTCCGGCCATGGCGAGAACCAACGTTTCGGTCAGCAATTGCGCAATCACGGTTCGCCGCGATGCTCCGATGGAAACACGGATACCGATCTCCCGCTCCCTCTGCGACGAACGAACCAGCAAGAGTCCCGCGACGTTGATGCAGGCGATTAGCAGCAGGAGACTGACCGACCCAAACAGGAGCCATAGCGACCTGCCCAAGCCGCCGGTGGCGGAGTCTCTCAACGGCTCGACATCCATGGTGATGTCGCCGTCGGTCTTGGGAAACTGAGCGCCCAATTGCGATTGCACGTTGGCAAGATTGGCGCGCGCCTGTGCAATGGTCGCGCCCGGGTTGAGTCTTCCGATGGTTGTGTACCAGACCGACTCGCGGCTCACAGTGTAGGGTGCACCCCCCGGGACCGGCGACCAGAGATCGACATCCGATTCCAACAAACCGAACGAAGCGGGCAGAATTCCGATCACCGTGTAAGACGTTCGGCCAATCCTGAGAATTCTTCCAGTTGCGTCCGGGGCGGCTCCGAATCGTCTTCGCCAGTAGCGATCGCTAATGAGGACGGCGCTGGGTCCACCGAAGCGTTGTTCTTCGGGAGTGAAATCGCGTCCCAGGGCCGGTGCGATTCCCCACACTTCCAGGAATCGGGGAGCGATAAAGGCACGCTTCAGCCGCTCAGGAAGTTCGCCGGAGATTTCCGAAACGTCGTCGGTGTAGTAACCGGTCAGGCCCTGAAAAGTGGAATTCATCTTGTCCCATTCGGCGAGGCGGACGGGCGCCGAGTTGGTTTCCGGGCTCTTGGGCTTGCGTTGAAGGACACGGGTGAGTTGGGCAGGCTTCGGGAACGGCAGGGGCCGCAGCAGAACCGCGTCGATGGCTGAAAACACAGCGCTGTTGGCTCCGATGCCGAGAGCGAGTGTGCTCACGACCAGCAGGGCGAACCCGGGATTTTTCCGCAGTTGCCGCAAGGCGTAGCCGAGGTTTCGGAAAACAGATTCGACGGATCGATTCATGGCGTACGTTTATACGTCGCCCGGGGCGGGTCGGGTAGCAAGAATCTTAGTGCGTCGCGTTGATCTGGAAAATGTTGCCTTCCGGATCGACGCATTCGACGGCCCCAAAGGGACGCTCGACGATCACAACACCCATTGCTTCGAGCCGCTTGCGTTCAGTGGCGACATCGTCCACTTCAAAGAACAGCTTGATCGGGTTCTTTTCGCGCGGCTGCGGCGGGGAAGAGATTTCTATTCCCGAGGCGATATGAGCGGGAATGGCATGGAGCGAAAACTTGGCGCCGCCGGTGTCGAATTCCAGCCAGTTGTCGAGACGCGTGTCTTCGATTGGTTGGAGTCTTAGTGCACCGCTGTAGAACGCGGTCATGCGAGGAAGGTCTTTTACGAAGATCATGGCGTGGTTCAGGCGCATTTTTCCATGCTATTCGGATAGGGCTGAAGCCGCAACGGGCTCTAACCTGCAGAAGAGAGAAACTGTCTACAGGAGAAATATGGAGATCAAAAGAACCGGCTCGCAGCCTTCAGGTAAAGGACCAGCCGAGTGGTTCACAGGCACGGTACGGATCGACCCCCTCTTTCAAGCACCCGATCCTGCGCTTGTTCAAGGTGCCAGCGTTACCTTTGAGCCCGGCGCGCGAACCGCGTGGCATACGCATCCACTCGGCCAGACGCTTATCGTCACTTCGGGCTGCGGCTGGGTTCAGCACCAGGGTGGACCGGTGGAGGAGATCCGGCCGGGCGACGTGGTCTGGTTTCAGCCGGGCGACAAACACTGGCACGGTGCGACGCCGACGACAGCCATGACGCACATCGCCATTCAGGGGCGGCTGGACGGCAAAGTGGTCGACTGGATGGAACAGGTGAGTGACGAACAATACCGGAGGTAGACAATGATACGCTTTGATCTACTCCTAAACTCATGGCAGACTTCGCAATCCAAACGAGAGGACTCACGCGCACTTTCGGTTCGGTGACGGCGCTGGACGATCTTACTCTAAATGTCCCCCAAGGCTCTGTGTTTGGGTTCCTTGGACCCAACGGGGCGGGCAAGACGACCACCATCAGACTGTTGCTGGGCCTTATTGAACCCACCGGCGGAAGCGCCACTGTGTTGGGTTTGGATACACGCACGCAAGGCGGTGAGATTCGCGCACGCGCGGGCGCGTTGCTGGAACACTCCGGATTGTATGAGAGGTTAAGCGCCGAGGACAACCTGCGCTTTTATGGGCGTGTCGCCCGGATGCCTAAGGCTCTGCTGGAGGCTCGCATTCAGGAACTGCTCACACACATGGGTCTTTGGGATCGCCGCGACGAGGCGGTGGTGAAGTGGAGCCGCGGCATGAAGCAGAAGCTCGCCATCGCGCGTCCGCTGCTGCACAATCCGGCGCTGATCTTCCTGGACGAACCTACGGCGGGCCTGGATCCAGTCGCGGCTGCCGGCCTTCGCGACGACCTCGCAAAGCTCGCGGCCCGCCAGGGCGCGACCATCTTCCTGACCACCCACAACATGCCGGAAGCCGAGAAACTATGCGACTTGGTAGCAGTGATCCGGCAAGGCAAACTTCGCGCTGTAGGCAGTCCCGCCGAGTTGCGTTCCCGGGGTGGCGCGCAACGCACCGATATCACCGGCAGCGGATTTTCCGAAGTGATGCTCAACTCCCTGAGACAGGTGGATACCGTTTCCCAGGCATCCATTGAAGACGGCAAGCTGGTCCTGTTGCTGAAAGAGGGCGCGAGCGTGGGTCCTTTGGTGAGCCTGATTGTGCGCGAAGGCGGCGAAGTGCGGGAGGTTCGCAACGGCCAGGGAAGCCTGGAGGACGTGTTCCTTACACTAATGGAGGAAGATCGCCAATGATGACGGATTTTGCGACCGTCTTTTGGAAAGAGTGGAAGGAGATCGTGTTTGAACGATCCGCGGGCGGGGCCGGAAGCTATCGGCCTCTGCTGATTGTCGCGGTCCTGGGAATTTTTATGCCGTGGCGCATGGGACCGGAACGATTCTTCCAGCCGAGTCAACTACTGATCTATTCCTTCTTTGCCGCGATCGCCGTCACTGCGGTGATTGCCGATTCCTTCGCGGGAGAGCGGGAGCGCCACACGCTGGAAACACTGCTCGCCAGCCGGCTGTCGGACCGGGCGATTCTGTTCGGGAAGGTTGCCGCATCCATGGCCTACGGCTGGGTGCTGGCCCTGCTCTGCGTGGTCGCCGGAGTGATCACGGTGAACGCGTCCCACTGGCAGGGCTCTGTCACGCTTTATCGTGATTGGCCAAGCTGGCTGATCCTTCTGTTAGGTCCTCCTCTGGTGGCCGGCGCTGTGGCTACCGCTGGCGTTCTGGTGTCGCTCCACGCCAGCACCGTACGGCATGCGCAGCAAACGCTAACGGTAGGGTTCATGGTCGTCTTTCTAGGGACGATTTTCGGCGCGACAATGCTGCCCGATTCGTGGAAGCTCTGGTTCGCACGGGTCCTGGTAACTTGGTCCGCAGAGGGCATGATTTTCGGCGCGGCGGCTGTGTTGCTTGCGGTCGACCTCGCGCTGTTGCTGGCCGGCATGGCGCGTTTTCAGCGCACGCGGCTCGTCCTGGACTGAGCTTATTGCTGGTGCGGGTCCGCCGCGGCGGGCACAGGCGCTGATCCCGGCGTCGGCAACTGGGCCTTGCCATCGAGCCCGAAAACAACCAGTCGAGGTTTCTGCCTCGGTGGCGGCGCGTTGCCCTGGCCGTTTACTCCAGGACTCGCCGTGCCTCCCGATCCCCCCATAAACGCGATGTACTGCTTGCCGTCTACCAGGAACGTAATCGGCGGTCCCAAGCCGATCCGCATCCCTGAAGCGATCTCAAAAAGCTTGTCGCCTTTATCGGCGGTGTACGCGATCAAGCGTCCGTCGGGCGCCACCTGAAATACCAGATTCGTAGCAGTGGTTACGGTACCACCGTATCTGCTGTTACCCACCGGCACGCGCCAACGGATCTCCTGCTTGACGGGGTCGTAGGCAGCCAAGGTGCTGAGCGCTCCGCCTTCCAGCGGCTCGGGACCAATCGCGGGCCCTGCGGTCTTCGGCGTCATCCCACGCGTGTTGAGATTCAGCCCGGTCTGCGCCGCACCGCCGACACGATTGGGATCTGGTTTGAAATCATAATCGGTGGCATATCCAAATACATCCGCGCCGCGGCTGGGAATGTACACCAGACCCGTCTGCGGATTGAACGACATGGGCGACCAGTTATGCGCTCCGCCACCGCCGGGTGACACGCGCACTGGCTCTCGGGCGTACTTCACTTCAGGGTTGATGTTGGGCCGTCCCGTCTTCTGATCGATCCCCGTTGCCCAAGTCACGCGAGAGAACGGTTGCGCGGAGATGAACTCACCCGTGATCCTGTCGAGCACGTAAAAGAATCCGTTTTTATTGGCCTGCATGATCACTTTGCGAGTCTTGCCATTGATGTTCAGGTCGGCGAGGATCATCTGCTGCACGCTGTCGTAATCCCATTCATCGCCGGGGACCATCTGGTAATGCCACTTTAACTGGCCCGTGTCCACTTGCACGGCGACGATGGATGCGACGTACAAGTTATCTTGACCCGTGCTGACTTCCTTAGTGCGAAGGGCTTCGGGCCAAGGCTCGGCATTGCCCGTGCCGACATACAGCAGCCCCGCATCAGGGTCGTAGGAAATTCCATCCCACACCGAACCGCCCCCGCCGAGCTTCCATGCCTGAGGGTCCCAGGTTGCGGCCGCCTTACGCATCGCATCGGACTCGAAGGGCTTGGAAGGGTCGCCCGGGACGGTGTAGAACTTCCAAACCTGGCGTCCGGTTTCGGCATCGTAAGCAGCGAAGAATCCGCGCGTGGGGCGATCTGCGCCGGCCGGGCCGACAATCACTTTCCCGTTCGCAATGCGCGGCGCGATGGTCAGGCTCTGCTCGTTCTGCGTGTAAGAGACACGAGCTTCCCATACCGGCTTGCCGGTCTCCGCGTCCAGCGCTTCCAGCCTGCCGTCGTTCACCGGCACATAGATCTTGTTGTGATAGATCGCCAACCCGCGATTCACCACGCCGCAGCACATCTTGTCGCTGGTCGCCTTGTGGTTCACCTCGGGATCCCACCGCCATTTTTCCTTTCCCGTGCGTGCGTCCACGGCAAAGACGATGCTCCAATTCGTCACGCCAAAGATCGTGTTATTCCACACCAGCGGCGTCGCTTCCTGGTCTCCGCCGCCGTCGCCAACTTCGTAGGACCACACCAAGCCGAGCCGGTTCACATTGGAGGCGTCGATTAGCTTCAGCGGGCTGTAGCGCGTTTCGCCCGGCGTGAGGCCGTAGGCGAGCCAATCGCCATCCGACGCCGATTTCGCGGCGTTCTTCAGTATGGGATCGTCGACGCGCTTCGCCTGTCCGAACAGCGTCGCGGCCAATGTCAAAGATAGTGCAATCGCAGAAAGGTGTCGCATGTTGGCAAAAGCGAGTCTATCATGGACCGCGCTCGCCTCTAGTGAACGGTTTCAAATAGTTTGGGATCGATGCGAATATTGCCTTTCTTCCGGCCTGGAGGCGGCGCGGGTTGCGGAGCCGGACTTGGAGTTTCGACGGGTTCTGGATATGGGTAGAGACTTGGAGGCCGCGTATCCGGCTCAAGAATCCAAGCCTTGCGATCGGGATAATATTTCCGCAGGGTCACGTTGTCTTCCCCTCTGTCGCTCGCGAAAACCACCTTCGACCCATCGATGTCAGCCGCGTTGTGAATCCATTCGTCAAAGAGGTGCCGGGGCGAGTAGCGCACAAACACCAACTGCTTGCCTGGCTGCGACGATAGCTGTTGGTTCAAGGCGGCTCTGCCGTCGGAGTCGCCATAGTTGATGTAGTCCCAGGTTTCGTAGCGGCCCAGCGCTGCGATCGACTCGGGATTATAGAAGAGATGCAGGCCATACCAGAAGCAGAATTGCGCGGCACAGAGGAAAAGAATGGCGCGGGCCATCTCGCGACCTGCGGGAATGCCTCGAATCCTCAGCTTGCTTAACTGCTCCAACCCGAGGACGCTGATCAGCAGGAAGACGCACGTGAGCGCTGCGATGTAATGGGGATAGAAGTAAGGATAGAAGTTGGTGCCGAGGTAGAAGATCGCCACCCACAATACGACCCAGCAATAGCGGGCTTCTTTCAGCGACCATAGGAATGCAGGCAGCACCAGGAACAATGGGGCGTAGAAAAAGAACCGGAAGAATCGCAGGCGGTAGCCGAGCCGGTCCAGGTATTGGGCTGGTGTTTCAGGTTCGTCGCCATGCACCGCGCGCTGGGCATGATAGTCGAGGTCCTGCTCTCGTGTTAAGTCGCGATGAGGAGTAGGGTGGGATTGAAAGACAAATGTCGTGGGCACGCCGTATTGAAACTGGCTCACGGAATAGGGCAAGGTGGTCCAGGAACCGGACACGGCGTGGTTATGGGCGAGGGTCAGCGCCAGGGCTGGGATCATCGCGGCTAGCACCGTGGTCAGGCGGCTCGTTGTCACACGCAATCGCTCCATGGCCGTCGCTGCTGCGAGAAGCAACGGCGCGAAGTAAAGCAATACGCATAGTGCGAGTAGGAGGGCCTCGAATGGCCTGGTCAGCACTTCCAACCCCAGGCCGAGCCCTAACAGCATTGCATCGCGACGACGGCCGCTTGTGCGCAGCCGCGCCATCGCCCCAAACGTCAGGCAACCGGCCATGGCTGAGACTCCTCCGCCCCAATAGCTGTTCATCCACTGACTGAGAGGACCGAATTCGCACACGCCTAGCAACGCGCCAACCAAGGCCCACAACGGTGTGACCCAGGCTCGGAGCATCCAGTAGGCGAGCGCGCAGAAGGTGCCCATAGAAAGAACGACGCCGGCCCACGGATTGCGGAAAATCAGTTGACCAGCCGCCAGGACGATGCCCTGCCCTAGAGGAAAAATCGAACTGTAGTGCGGCTCCTGCAGGACAAACATGGCCTCGAAAAAGCGATGCATAGGATGGGTGACATTGGCCAAGCGGAAGTGCGCCAGAGTGTCACCCAACAGCAAGTAGGAGAAGTCGTCGGCAGTGTTGGGTGTGGGAATGGGATGATGCGGCAGCAGCGCGAACCGCAGCAACACGGGCAGGACCGCCAGGACGATCACGCACCATGCGGGCCTCGCCGCAAATTGGCGCAAAGGGAATTCGAGCCACGCGGAGGCCACGATCAGCAGGCATAACAGGATAGCCAGCGTGAACAACAGCGAGTCGCTTGCGCCGAAACCTGCCGGGTGATTCATGGGCAGGTAGGATCGCGCCAGCGACAGCATGTGTAAATGTTACGACACGCGTGTTTGTTAGGCTGAATCATGCTCTTCCGCATCGCTCTGGCGTTGCTTTTTGTCACATCGATCCGGGCTCAGACCGCCGCGCAAGTCGACGCCATTTATCCCGATATCGAAGCGCTCTACAAGGACATCCACGCCAATCCTGAGCTGGCGTTCCAAGAGGTTCAAACCTCGGCCAAGCTTGCCGCTCGAATGAAGGCTCTGGGCTTCGATGTCACCACGGGCGTCGGCGGCACCGGTATCGTTGCGATTTTGAAGAACGGGCCTGGTCCCACGGTAATGCTGCGGACCGAGCTCGATGCCCTGCCGGTGGACGAGAAGACCGGGTTGCCCTTCTCCAGCAAAGTCGCTCATGTGATGCACGCGTGCGGACACGATCTGCACATGTCGGCCTGGGCTGGAACGGCTCGGCTGATGGCGGAACATCGCGATCAATGGCACGGGACGCTGATGATGGTCGGCCAGCCGGCCGAAGAAGGCGGAGCGGGCGCTGCAGCCATGCTCAAGGACGGTTTGTTCACCCGGTTCCCCCGCCCCGATTTCGCCTTGTCCCTGCACGACGATGACACGATGCCGTCGGGGCAGATCGGCTATCATCCCGGCTATTTTCGGGCCATGTCAGACGGCTTGGCGATCACTCTTTACGGCCGCGGAGGACACGCCGCGATGCCGCAGAATACCATCGACCCGGTGGTGATGGCGGCGCGAACGGTACTGGCTTTGCAGACCATCGTGGCACGCGAAAACAATCCGACCGACCCCGTGGTGGTGACGGTCGGGTCGATTCATGGCGGCACTGTGGGGAACATTATTCCCGATCAGGTTGTCTTGCAGCTTTCGGTGCGGACCTATACAGCCGAAGTTCGCCAACGGGTGCTCGCCTCCATAGAACGGATCGCCAAGGCGGAGGCCGAAGCGGCAGGTGCGACACAGCCGCCTTTGATCGAACACAAGGGAGCGGCCGCGCACGCCGTGTATAACGATCCGACCTTGACACTGCGATTAGCCACGGCCCTCCGAAAAGCTTTGGGAACTGAGAACGTCGCCGAAATGCCGCCGAAGATGACTTCCGAAGATTTCGCCGAGTATGGACTGGCGGGCGTTCCGTCAGCCTTGTTGCACATCGGAGCGGTCGCGCCGGACCGGCTCGCCGAAGCAAAGCGGACAGGCGTCCCAGTGCCTGCGCCGCATTCGCCTGAATGGGCTCCGGAGCTTGCGCCGACGCTGAAGTCGGCGATTCGGGCGGAGACCGCGGAGTTGCTTGAGCTGCTGCGGTAACAAGCTGCCTAAAATTTATATCCGCAGATGAACGCGGATAAGATTTATGGTTTCAATCTGCGTTTATCAGCGTTCATCTGCGGCCATGAACTTTCTGGGACGCGGGGATTCTACGGGACTTGATATACTCTCCCCCATGCCTAAGAGCACGATCATCCGCCTCGCCGCAGGACTGTTTCTCTCCGGCGCGCTCTGGCTGGCCTATACACAAGCCCAGCAGCAGCCCTCTAAGCAGGAACTCGTCAAACTCAAGGATGACCTCTACGTCATCCATAACGATTTCGTGCCCGGCAACACCACCGCGCTGATCACCAACGCGGGCGTCATTCTGGTGGACGACAAGTTCGAGGTCGATCACGCAAACATCCTGGCCGAGCTAAAGAAGGTCACAAGCCAGCCCATCAAGTACGTGATCAACACTCATCATCATAGCGATCACACCGGCAGCAATGTGAAGATGGCAGCTTTGGGCGCGCAGTTGGTGGCATCGGAAGAAGCGTGGCAGAACATGGTGGACGGAAACCTTCCCGGTCCTCCCAATGTGACGTTTGAAAACGAAGCCCACATCCACCTGGGCGGCAAGAACGTCGACCTCTATCACTTCGGACGCGCCCATACCAATGGCGACATCGTGGTGCTGTTCAAGCAGGATCGCGTACTGGCCGCCGGCGATATGTTTACCTTCGGAGATGCGACGCCGGAGCTAATCGACTACGCGGGAGGCGGCAGCGCCAAGGAGTGGACCAAGACCCTCGACTCGGCGCTCATGCTCGATTTTGACGGCGTCGTTCCGGGGCATGGAGTCGTGACCACCAAGCGCGAGATGGCGAAATATCGCGATAGCACTTTGGCGCTACGGAATCGCGTCCATACCATGCTGGTTGCAAAGAAGAGCCGCGACGACATCGGCAAGATGCTGCGCACCGAATTTCACTGGGCCGATCTTCACATCCAATTGGGCCTGGATGGGGCCATGCAAGAACTAAACTGAGGCAGGAGCTGAGATAACACCCAGCCCCTGCACGTTTTCTACTCGCTAGTGATGCCAGTCCCGATCGTGGTCGTGGTCCCAACGATGGTCATGCTCCATACGGCCGCGCGAGCCTTCCCAATAGCCGTCAAAGTACATGTGACCGTCATGGTGCGGTCTTACCCAAACCGCTCCTTCATACGGAGGATGGGTCCAGTATCCGTCGTGCCATACATATCTGTGGTTCGCGACGTACCAGTAGCCGTCGATCCATGCATACCCGGGCCCGGGAGACACGGGACGCGCGTGAACTACGCGTGGCGGAGGCGGGGCTCCGATCTCAATTCCAATGCCGAGGGCGGCTCCGAAAGCAGTTCCTGCCGCCATCAATAAAGTAGCAGCTAGTAATTTTAGCTTCACGGGATTTCTCCTTCATCCCGTTACTTGCAAGATAACTACCACTATCCGGAAAAGCTTGATTCTTCGAAGCAGGTGGTCAGGTAGCTGGAAGGAATTACGCTGAGGCTGTAAATTAGTGATGCTTCGGAAGCAGCGTTTCGATGCCACTGGCTTTGGCGATCAATACGCGAGACGCCATGCCGAGAAAAAGCCCGTGCTCCACAATGCCAACAGTGCGATCCATTTTTCCGGCGAGCTCTTCCACATGGGCGATCGGCCCGAAGACGCAATCGAGAATGTAGTGGCCGCCATCAGTGATGTATGTTTCGCCCTTCGGATTCTTGCGCAGCGTGGGAACCGCACCCATGTCCTTCAATCGCTTTTCGACGGCCTGCCAGCCAAAGGGAATCACTTCCACCGGTACAGGCGCGCGCGAGCCGAGCCGGTCTACGGTTTTCGATTCATCGACGATGATGACAAACTGCTTGGCTGGCCGACGCGACAATTTTCTCTCGCAACAAAGCTCCGCCGAGGCCTTTCAAAAGATTCAGCGTGCCCAATTCGACCTCGTCGGCGCCGTCGATGGTCATGTCGAGCTGCGGATGATCGCCCAGGTCGCCCAGCGGAATGTTGAGCGATCGCGCCTGAGCAGCGGTTGCTTCCGAGGTCGGCACGCCGATGATGCGAAGACCTTCCTTCACGCGCTGGCCGAGCGACGCAACCAGAAATTTCGCCGTCGAGCCCGTGCCCAGGCCGACAATCATGCCGTCCTGCACCATGCCAGCCGCGGTTGCCGCCGCAGCTTCTTTCTGTTGCGCTACCTTATCTTCCGCCATTGTTAGATCATAGCGATATTTCCGCGTGCGACGGAGCATCTCCTGTTTGTCGATAGACTTGATGTGGATCGTGTGATAGCCTTACTTCCTAAGGAGCCGTTTATGAAACTCGGGTTGCTTGCAACGCTGGCATTTGTTCCTGCAGTCTTTGGTCAAACCGCGCTGAGTGGGATGTGGGATGCCACCGCCACTCTGGGCGGGTTCACCGTTCCGTTTCACATGGAGATTTCAAGCCAGGGGACCACGGCGCGTGCCGCTCTTCTTCAACGGCGAGGATCGGTTTCCTTCCACCGCGGGCCATTACGAAAACGGCAAGCTCCACCTGGAGTTCAATTACTACACGGCGACGCTGGATGCGGAACTGAAAGACGGCGAACTGGTCGGCACCTACGACCGGCCGGAGCGCGGAGCACAACGCAGCTACGTTGTGCGTGCGCGTCCTCATGTGGACCTGCCCCAAGTAAGCGGCGCGCCGAACATCGACGGGACCTGGGAACTCGCGGTGAAGAGCGGCAAGGGCGAGGCTGCCTGGTATTTCCTGGTTCACCAGAAAGGCTCGCATGTGGACACTGCGATTCTGCGCGTCGATGGCGATACGGGCACGCTCTCTGGCGATTACAAAGACGGCAGCTTCGTGGTGAATCATTTTTCTGGTGCGCGCGCGAACTCGATCACGGTGACTCCGCAGCCGGATGGCAGTCTCAAACTGGTAGGGAACGGAATTGGCGGCAAGGCCGAATACACGGCTCTGCGTCCCGCGGTGGCTCGATCAAAGGGCTTGCAGCCGCCGGATGATCCGATGGCGCACACCGGAGTTAAGGATCCGTCGGAGCCTTTCCATTTCAAGTTCGCCGATGTGAACGGCAAGATAGTTTCCAGTGACGACCCGCGCTTCAAGGGCAAAGTGGTGGTGGTGAACATTCTGGGAAGCTGGTGCCCTAATTGCCATGACGAAGCGCCGTTTCTGGCTGCTCTTTACAAGCAGTATCGGGCCAAAGGCGTAGAAGTGGTTGCTCTTTCTTTTGAAGAACCCGACCAGGTGAAGGACCCGGTGCAGTTACGCAATTTCATTAAGCGCTACGGTATCGAATACACCGTCCTTGTCCCCGGCCAGCAATCGGAAGCTGCCGAGAAACTTCCGCAGATGCAGAACTTCAATGCATGGCCCACGACATTCTTCCTCGGCAAGGACGGGAAGGTCGCTCACGTTCATGCAGGCTTCCCAAGCTCAGCGAGCGGAGAAATGTACGAACAGGCGAAGGCTGAATTCGCGGCCACGGTGGAGCAGTTGCTGAACTCGAACTCGAGCGACGCTCACGGCTGCGTGGTAGAACCTCCACCGACGATTGGTCAGGTGCAGAAGAAGTCTGAGCCCGGCTGCTTGAAATAGAGTTGCTTGAAGTAGAGCGAACTACTTCTCCAGCCCCGCCGCCCTAGTTCGGTGATGGTTCCTCCGCGTGATCAATGACAAGAAGGTCAACCGGCGCTCTGGAGGATTCAAGAGCCAAGCCGAGGCCTTTCACATCTTCACGAATCGACGACCATGCGAAGATCGCTCGCTTGTCGATCGGCGCGCCGGATTCTGCCGGACTGTCGGACAGCAATAGCGTAAAGTCGAAAACACCCGAGAGAAAGGTTCGGTCAAGAACAGGGCGCTGAGTTGATCCGAGCCCGGATAGAAATACGGCGAAGCTGCCCATTGAGGTCCTTTTGAAATTGGCACCGTTAGGACCGAGTCGCAAGGAACTCGGTCCATCTTCCGCAATGGCTGTGACCCGCGGTCCGTTCTTTCCCACTACTAATAAGAAGACCGAAAGGTCCTTCGTTTCGCGATGCAGCCGTAGCTTGAAACGTTCAGCCAGCAGCGCTTGAAGCATCGACATGAGATCTGTCTTGTCAGCAGGTTTCTCGGTCCTGGCCATGATGTCGTACCGCTGAGACAACATCACATCGCCGAAGCGGTCGGCCTCGCTAATCTGAAACCCGGCGACGTGGTAGGCCTCTCTGATGCATTCGAATAGGGTGACACGGCTGTAATCGATCCCACCGGGGCGGACCCGCATCCCTTCAGCAGGATTCTCTGGCGCATGTAACTTGATGGACGCGACCTCGAAGCCGTTTTGAGAGGCGGCAAGGGTCGGAAGAACGCATGCCCACAGTGCCAGGATGATTCCCAAGAGTCTGAAGTCCATGGGGCGTTTCCTTTGTACTAATCGTAGCGTCAAAGTACCCGTACGGCGGCAACCGCTCGATGACTCTCGCGGCTCGGAAGGGTTCGCAGGAGTCGCCTACTTCACGGCGATCGTCACGGCCGGGCTCGTCTGGCCTGCGACGCTCACAATTAGCGGCACCTGATCGCCTGGCGTGACCCCCGCCGGGACCACCGCATCGATCTGATAGAGTCCGACGAATCCTGGCGACAAGCCTGAGAAACTCACCGGTGCGCGCTGCCCTCCGATGGTCACGGTGGTGGTGCCCACGGTCATCGCAAGCGGGGAAGATGGCGACGCGGTGCCGTCCGGTACAGCTTGATTCACCGCCCCCAGCCCGGTGGAGAAAATCGCGACCACGTCTCCAGCACCGACTGGCGTACCCGGCTGCGCCACCGCGTAGGTCACGGCATTTACCACGGCACCCTGGTTGGGCGGATCGTTTGGCAAGGGATACGGAAAGACCCCTGGGTTGGCCGGGCCCACGTCCACCAGGATCGGAATCGAAAAGCTATTATCGCGCTGCACCAGAATCTGGTGGCTAGTGTTGATGTTGATTCCGGACGGCACCACGGCATTGATCTGTCCGCTGGAGCCGAAGATCAAGGGCATGGAAGTGCCGGCGATAATGGCGGTCGCGCTGGATAGACTGGTGCCCAGCGGCAGCGAAGGAGCAGACGCCGTGCCATTTCCCAGATTCAGTCCGAACAACGAAATAATCGACCCCGGCGAAAGCGGAGCGGAGGGGGCGAAGCTCGCGGCGCTCACCGCCGCGCTCAGCACCGGCGCCAGCGACGATGTTCCCAAGCCGCCGGTAACCTGACGTGTCCCCGCAAGGCTACCCGATGGATTGCGAGCTGTAACGGTCACGGTTACGGGTCCGGTGAGTTGCCCTGCCTGCCAGGTGTTCTGCCACAACCCGCCCTGGATCGAGGTCAGGCTCAGCGGTGGATCGCCGTTGGAAAACGAAGCGACGACATTGCCCGAATCCAGCGTGTTGCCGCAATCGTCTTGCACCTGCGTCTCCACCGCGGCGGGAAACGCGGCTGGCACAGCGAAGGATTGTCCCAGGCTGGTGATGGCAAGAATCAGTTGCGAGGGACTGCAGCCCGCCGCGTCCCGTCGCGATTCACTTGAGCTAGTAGATCCGGGAGGCGCTGGCCTAACGATGGTGCGAATACCCGCGCGGCGCACAAAGCCGTCGGAGAATTGCAAAGTAAGTTGGGATTCGTACACGCCCGGCGCCAAGCCGCTGGTTAAGGGCTGCACCACGATGTGCGTCGGCTGATTCAAACTGAGCGTTGCACCTTCGGGTGAGAACAGAATCGGAATGCCGGACGACGAGAAAACACTGGACACATACGTTTGCGGAGTGCCCGACACGTTGTAGACGAAGAGGTCTTGCGAACCCGGCGGAGGCGCGCCTTGCACCGTGTTGAATACAATTTCGCTAGGCACGATCGCCGGGCCAGGGTCCGCACCCGGCTGAAGCACCTGCATCGCAATGGTTACCACGTGCGGGGAATTCGCAGCTCCGGGAGCGTCGATGCGGAGTTGCCCATAGTAGAAACCGGGAGCCAGTCCTGTCTGATTCGCCGTCACGTTGATAACCGGAGACGTGCCCGCGACAGCGGTTCCGGATGAGGGGGTCGCACTCAGCCAGGGGCCGCCCGAGAGCGTGCTCGCCGACACCGTGAAATTCATGATTCCGCGCCCGTTGTTGGAGACCGCGAATCGTGCGGGCGGAACAATCCCGCCCCCGCTCACAGAGGTGAACGACAATCCGCCGTGCGAAAGCTGAATGAACTGATCCAGGCTGCTGACGGTGAGATTCACCGCGACAGTTGCGCTCTCGCCCGTAGTGGAACTTTGAATCGTGATGGTTCCTGTGTAAGTCCCGGTAGTAAGACCGTTAGGGTTTGCTGTGACCACCAGTTGGTCCGGCGCTTTCGGCGTAACCGAGCCCGATGCAGGGTTCACGCTGAGCCAGTTGCCGCCATTGGCTGTCTGAGCTTGCGCCGAATATGCAAGCGGACCGCTGCCCGCATTGGACACCTGCACCAGGCGTGTCGCGATGTTGGTGGGATTTCTTGGAAACGTGAACGACAAACCGGTCTTGTTGACGGAGAGTTGGGGATTGTCTGCCGCGGCGACCTTGAATGTCACCGGGACATTGATACTGGTGGGCTTGGTTAGACTCGACGAGATCGTGACGGTCGCATTGTAGGTTCCCTGGGCGAGGTTAGTGGGGTCGGCTTGCACGCGGACCAGTTGCGGGGTCTCACCGGTGGTCGTGTCCACCACCAGCCAATCCGCGCCTGAACTGGTCGTAATGGAGAATGGCACTCCTTCGATCGGGCTGACGATGGTAAGGCGCTGCGGGTTGGAGACGGCTCCGGCCGCTTTACCGGAAAACGTCAGGCTTGCTGGTGCAACCGTGATCGCCGGCGGCGAGGCCAGGATGGATCGGATGCGGTTGCCGGACACATCGGAAATCAGCAGATCCCCTTTGGCATCGAACAGGAGCCCCTGGGGAGCCACCAGGCTGGCTTGCAAAGGAGGTCCTCCGTCGCCGGCGGTGGCGACCACGCCGTTGCCCGCATAGGTATTGATGATCCCGCTGGGACTGATGACGCGCACACGGCTGTTGAAGCCGTCGGCGACATACAGGTTTCCTAGCTTGTCCAATGCCAGTCCGGTGCGCTGCAGCATTCGCAATCCGGCCTGAGTCGCGGGACCTCCATCGCCTGTGAATCCGCCCTTGCCGTTGCCGGCGATGGTCTTTAAGATACCGCTCGGTGTGATGTACCGAATGACGTCATCGCCGATACCGTTCACCGGCGATTCCTGGAAATAGAGTCCGCCCAAGCCATCCAGCAACAGGGCGGTGGGATGGGCAACGGGCGATCCCGCGGCCGTCGCGCCATCCGGAGTGACCGCCAGTATCCCGGTGCCTGCGATGGTGTGGATCTTGCCGTCCAAAGTCACCTCGCGAATCCGATTGGAAATGGCGTCGCTCAAATACAGGTTGCCCGCGGTGTCGCGTACGACGCTTGCTCCGCTTTGGATTTGCGCGTTCAACGCCGGTCCGCCATCGCCTTTGTCGCCCGACAGTCCCGATTGGCTGACGATAATGGTGACCGTGCCATTCGGCGCCAGTTCGACCAGGCGATGCGCCAGCAGCGCATAAACGTTGCCGGCGGGATCGGAAGTAACCGAGTTGATGAGTTCCAGATTCCCTATGGCCGGAAAATTCGCCACGCTCAGCGCAGTGGTGATCACCCCAGCGGGCGAAATCGCCCGGACCCGGGCATTCAGGGAATCGACAAAATAGATGGTGCCGTCGGGAGTCTGGGTCATGGAGGTGGGACCTTGAATCAGCGCGCCCAGCGCCGGTCCATTGTCGCCGCCGAGACCGTAGCTGCCATTGCCTGCGACGAGCGACAGAATCCCTTGCGGGTTGATCTTGCATAGATAACCATCGCGGCTGTCGGCCACAAACAGATTTCCGGTTGCATCGAACGCAATCCCGCTGTTGTCGTAAAGCCCATGACCAACGATGTAATTGCCTGTCGCGGCGGTCCCCGGCATCAAAGGGCCGGCGATCTGTGTGGTGATCATCGTCGTGGTGCTGAAAGGATTCGCAGAAGTGCCCGATAGCTTGATCAAGAGGGCGTTCTGCGGTCCGAACGCATACACGGCGCCGGTCGAGTCGATGGCCAGACCTCCAATCTGAGGCAGATTTAGTTTCAACGGCGCGACCCCGTTGGCCGGATTCAAAGTTCCACCGCCCGCAATAGTGGAGATGATGCCTGTGGGCGTAATTCTGCGGATGTGCGGCTCGACAACCTGGGAATCGCCATCGGCCACGTAGAGATTGCCCTGCGCGTCAAAGGCCAGGCCCATGGGCTGAGACAATTGGGCGGCGATCGCAGGCCCTCCATCGCCTGAGAATCCGTTATTTCCGTTACCGGCGAAGGTGCTCAACGTCCCGGCGGGCGTCAGTTTGTGAACGCGGTTGCCTGCGGAAAAATACAGGTTGCCCGACGCGTCGAAAGCCAGACCGGTGACGATGCCGATGGAGGCCTGGGTCGCAATCGGGGTCGCGATCTGGCTCGTTCCACCTCCCGCCACGGTGGTGATGATTCCTTGCGCGGAGACCATGCGAACGCGGTAGCCATCGCCGAAGTAGACGTCGCCCTGCTGGTCCACGGCGACGCCACCCAGACTTGCCACCCGATTGACCAATGGCGCATACGCTTCAGGACTGTCATTGGCAGCGATGGCGGCCGAGGTTGCGGGCCCACCGTCGCCCGAGTAACCCGCGATGCCGTTGCCCGCAATCACCGAGACAACGCGATTGGGCGTCACCCGCAAGAGCAGGTGTTCCAGAGGATCGGTGAAGTAGACATTGCCCGCGCCGTCAGTGGCCACGCCGTTGATATATCCGATCGGCACATTAGCCGCGGGCTGGCCGTCGCCGGTGAAAACGGCATCCACTCCGGCAATGGTGGTGATGACATTCTGCGCGGTCAAAGGCAGCGCAACCAGAGCAATAGAGAGCGCGCAAAGAGTACGGTTCTTGATTATTTCCAACTTTAATATGTTACGAGGTTGGAGGGGCAGGCGGATTCTTACTGCTTGTCAAACACTTGTTTAACAACGAACTCCCCTTGCTGCGGAAGCGTCAGGTGGGTTTCGATGGTCAACGTTTTGGAGTCAGCGGAGAGATCCCAGGTCTCTACCGATTTGAGATCGGCCCCCTGCACCGTCCTGGTGGTTTCAATGACAATATGCCCTTGGTCCCATCGTGCGATACTTTTCGACTCGCCTGTGGCAGTGGTGTTGGTGGACGCTTTGCCGTCCAGCGTGTACTTAAGGTCAGTGGTCACCTCGCCCTGCGCGCCCTTCTGCAGGGTGGTCATGGAAAGAGAATTTCCATCCTGCAAAATGGTGCGGAGCATCGTTGAGGGCGCGGGGACTTTGCCGTAGGCGCTCTTGGATGGATTCAATCGCCAGGCTCCGGTGAAGTTTGGCGCGGCAGCTATTGGCAACGCTAGGAAACTCAGAAGGATAAGGCTTCGTCTCAAAAACATAAACGCTCCCGGCCCAAGTATACCGGCCAGACGAGGCAATTACCGTCAGGCAAAACGCTTAGATGCAAATGTTATGATTGGACCACTTTACCCATGAGCTTACCCACCACTACTCCGGCAAAACATCAGCCATTTGTCCCGGAAAACGTGAAGATGAAAGAGTTCACGCCCAGGGCGATCATCCTCGGCTTGATCATGTGCGTGATCCTCGGCGCTGCCAACGCGTACCTGGGCCTGAAAGCCGGAATCACCATCGCGGCGACCTATCCGGCGGCGGTGATCGGCATGGCGGTGCTGCGGCGTTTTAATGGGTCAGTGCTGGAAGAAAACATCGCACGTACCTCGGGATCTATCGGCGAGTCGGTGGCGGCGGGAGCGATTTTCACACTGCCAGCCTTCATGATCGCGGGCTCGTGGCAATCGTTCGCGCCGGGACAGGCGTATTGGAAGTCGACCGCGCTGATGGTCGTCGGCAGTATTCTGGGCGTGCTGTTTGTATCGCTGGTCCGGCGCGTGATGGTGGAGGACCCATCCCTTCCCTTCCCCGAATCGGTGGCCGCTTCTGAAATTCACAAGGCTGGACAGCGCGGAGCCGAAGCTGCCCGCTACCTGTTCTGGAACATCGGCCTGGGCGCAGTGATCCAGTTGCTGGGCAATAGCGGCGAAAACGGCCTGTACCTGTTCGCCTCAGACAAGGATTTCCGCATTCCCATCGGCACCCTGGCCAAGAGCTTCGTGCGCCTGGGGCCGCGGGCCTCGACCAACGTCGTCAACGCGGGCGGGTTTTCCACCTTCGCCGCACCGACGGTGAGCCCGGCTTATATGGGAGTCGGTTATGTGATCGGGCCGGAACTGGCGGCGCTTCAATTCTCCGGCGGTCTGCTGGCCTGGGGAGTCCTGGTCCCGCTGATCATGTTCTTCCTGGGACCAAAGCTGCAGGAATTCATCCCGGCTGCTGCCGGACCGGGAGGCTGGGATGCGCAAGCGGCTGCCGTTTGGCGATACATCGTACGTCCCCTGGCGGTGGGAGGGATGCTGGTCGGGTCGGCGTACACGCTGATTCGCATGGGCAGCAAACTGACCTCGAGCCTGGTCCGCGCCTTGGCCGAAGTGCGTGAAGGAGCGCCGCCCTTGGAATCCATGTCGCGCACCGAGCGCTACATGTCGTCTAAGTTCGTGCTGACCTGCATCGCCATCACGTTTCTGTTCATGGTCGCGCTGTATATTCAGGTCTCCGGCAACGTGGTGGCCGGCGTCACGGCGGCGATCGTGATGCTGATTGTCGGATTCTTTTTTGCCACCGTGTCAGGGAATCTGGTGGGCATGATCGGCTCGTCCAACAATCCCATCTCGGGGTTGACGCTTTCGACGTTGATCATCGCCGCGATTCTAATGGTCGCCCTGGGTGTCTCCGGGCCGGGCGGCGTTGCAGTGGTTCTTAGCGTCGCTGCCGTAGTTTGTGTCTCGTCGGCGGTCGCGGGCGAGCTGTTGCAGGATTTCAAAGCGGGTTACATTCTGGGCGGGACTCCACGCACCATTCAGATCGCCGAACTGATCGCCGTAGTACTGGCGAGCCTGGTCATGTATTTTCCGCTGTACGTACTATACGCAAGCGACATCAAGGCCGGCGGTCCAGGGTTCGGCGGATCGGTCTATCCGGCTCCTCAGGCTGGGTTGATGGCGTCTCTGGCGCAGGGCATCGTGGGTGGAGAAATGGCCTGGCCCCTGGTGGGCGCGGGCGCGGTATTCGGGATCGCCATGATCATGTTGCGAGTAAAATCCCCGATGCTGGTGGCGGTAGGAATGTACCTGCCGTTCGCCACCACCTTTGCGATCTTCGTCGGCGGTATGCTGCGGTGGGCCAGCGATGCCATCGCGAAACGCCGCGGCTATAACGAAGGGCAGCGAACCCGCGTGGACAGCGTCGGCATCCTGATCGCGAGTGGACTAATCGCCGGAGAGGCCCTCACGGGCCTAATCATCGCCACGTTCAAATTCTTCGATCTGAATATCTACCAATTCTTTAAGGAACCGTCGTATTTAATAGGTTTCGCGGTAATTGCGGCGCTAGGTACGATGATGATCCTGCTGCCGCTGTCCAAGTCGGGACGCCCGGAAGATCCCGCCCCGCCTGCCGCGATGATGTAGAAACTGTCCCAATCGGTAACCGTTGCCGTAAGGCCTGTCCTGAAACGAACCAGGGAACTAAGACGTTTCTCTTACGGGAATTTACAACTTACTGATTCCTAAGTAAGTTTGATCTGGAACGACAATTGCTCTAGTAAGCCACGTATGGAAACGACAACGGCTCAAGGAACGAAGGTCGATCCCCACAAGCATTATCCTCGCAGTATCCAATAAACGAACCCCCACAATCAGTTCCTCAGAAACCCACCCGACCCGTTCCTTGAGCTATTTTTTAAGATCGTTTCTTTACGAAATACTGTAAAGACTGTAGTCAGGCTGCGGGTCGCGGCTCTGCCGTTTCGCTGCGCTTCGGAATTCTCTGAATGGCCTTGCCGTTTTCCTGACGCGCCAGGTCGAGTTCATACGCGCTTGCAGGTTCATCTAAAAGTCGGCCGTCATGCCGAAATATTGACCCAGACGCAAAGCGGTATCCGCGGTTGGGCTGCGTTTGCCCGCGATGAGCTGATAAAGCCGGTTCGGCGGCACATCGATGACGGCTGCCAGTTTCTTTGCGGTAAGCCCGGTCTCTTCCAGTTCGTCGGCAAGAATTTCTCCCGGGTGAATGGGTGTGCGGGCCATGGCGTTTTCCTTTCAAACGTACGATATCACCTGCTAAAAGCTCACCCGATCCCCCGGCAACAATGGCGTGCGGAGAGTGTCGCTAAATAGCTTGACCGGCTCGAAGCGTCCGGAGATGTTGCGTTCCAGAAGAGTGGCTGGCTGCCCTCCCGTAGCGCTTCCAAGCGCGGAACCCCAGATTACGACTTTAGGAGTCCCGTTGACGAGGATCTCCATCATGATCGACACCGTCGAGCCTTCCGGGAAAACCGCGCACTGGACCGACTGAGGACTGCATACCTCATCAGGGTTGGCTTTCAATTGCGCGGTCAGGTCTTCGATCTGCCGGATGGACTTCCCTGCCAACAGCACCGAGGCGCTGGGACGGCCGCTGCGCGCGAACGTCACGGCGTAGAAGAATCGGAAGGCTCGTTCGTTCCTCATGTGCGATGGTACCAGTTGGTCGGCGGTAATTTTTGGGACTGCGGCACCCTGGAACGGTTTGGAATCCAGAGACAAGAGGCGCAGACTCAGGTTGGGAGCGAGCCCGAAAGCTGCCACTTGGGTCCCCAGGAAGCCATCCAGACCTTTTGCCTTTGATCCAGGGGCATAATACGCTTTCTCCACACTCAGGCGAATTCCTGGGCGGATGTCGAGATAATCTGTTTGCGATTTCGCCACGGGGGCCGGCGCGGAAACGTGCGGCTTCGCGCAGGAGAGACAAAAAACAACAACACCAAGAAGCGCCAGGCGCATTCCTGTCTCAGACCCCGGCAGAGCCGGTAAAGTTCCCGCCGTTTGGCAAGGCTATAATCGGAACTAAGGTTTTGAAATTATGCTTCGCCCGTTTTCGAAACAATCGGTTCGCTGGCTCGGTTTGTTTGTTGCCTTGGCTGCCTTTGCGCAGCAACCTATTCAGGTTCAGGTAAACGAAGTCATCGTGCCGGTCACGGTGACCGACGACAAAGGCCGCTTCGTCGTCAACCTGGAGCAGAGCGATTTCAAAATTATCGATCAGGGCAAGGAACAGCACATCCGTTACTTCACGCGCGAGCGCAATCAGCCTGTAGTGGTCGGGTTCCTGATGGACCTGAGTAACGCCAGCCGCATCCAGTGGAAGAATTACCAGGATGCCGCGATGGACCTGGTGCTCACGCTGATGCCCGGCGATAAGAAATATTCGGGCTACCTGATCGGCTATAGCAATGAAGCCGAGGTGATGGTCAACACGACCACCGATCCGCAGCCGATTGTGGATAAACTGCGGAAGCTGAAGCCCGGCGGCGGGTCGGCTCTGTATGACGCGATTTACAATGCTTGCACCAATCGCAAGCTGGTGGTGGGCGAACCGGTGGAGCCTCGCCGGATTCTGGTGGTGATCGGCGACGGACACGATAACGCCAGCAAGAAGACGCTGGACGAGGTCTTGGAACTAGCGCAGCGGAACCTGGTCACTATTTATGGGATCAGCACAACGGCCTACGGATTCTCGAGCGAGGGCGACGCGAATCTGGTTCGTCTGGCGACCGAAACCGGCGGCCGCGTGGAGTATCCGCTACAGAACGTTTATAAGGATGTCCAGGGTTTTCTGTCCACGCCATCGGACGAAGGCAACTACGCGCTAAAAGTGGGAACGGGCGGATACGCGGCGGCGATTTCGAGCGCGATTTTCAAAGCAATCGCCAACGTCGCGGGCGAAGTCACCACACAATATATTCTGCGGTACATTCCCGAGGATACGGGTTCCACCAAGCAGTTCCGGGAGATAAACGTAAAGGTGAGCCTTCCGGACGTAACAGTGCGGGCGCGAAGGGGTTATTACCCGTTTACACCGTAGTTGTTCCCGCTCTCGCTGGCTACAGATTATTCCTATCCCCATTTTTCCTACCCCCCAGCGGAATTGTGTCATGATTGGGAAGCTTCGGATCAGACCGATTAGCTATTAAGATGAACGGCTTCAGCACGCACCGCGCCAGCCTGTCGCTGCTCCAGTTGGAGTTGCCTGGAGCGGAGCCGGTCCACGCAGGCGTGCTGTTGCTGGATCCCGAAAGCAACCGGCTATATGTCCGTATGCGGCGCGACTGGGATCACATCGCTCCGGACGAGGCCGAGGTTCTGGCCTTGCTGGAAGAAGATCTGGCGGCCAAGTCGATCGATTTGGGCGCGGCACGGTTGATGGAGTACCTGGAGCAATCCTTATCGAATACTTTAACTATCAGTGAGCCGCGTGAAGTATTGGTTGAGGATTTCGATCGGGCCGTGGCGCGATTCTACCGTGAAAACGTGCGCACCAACATCCGCCAGTTTGTCACCCATCTGCCGCGCTATTCGCTGGCGGTGGCGGCGGGCAAATTTCTCGAGAATCAGGAAGTGACCGAGGAAGGTTGGGAGGAAGCGCCTCCCGGGCTGAGGGTGACGCCGGCTATGTTTGTGGCGCGCATCCGAGGCCGGTCAATGGAGCCCTTGATTCCGGATGGCAGCCTATGCGTGTTCCGCAGCGAGGTGGTTGGGTCGCGCCAGGGCAAGCTAGTGCTGGTGGAATCGCTTGGCCGGGGGGATAACGATCGCTACACGGTGAAGCGGTACTTAAGCGAAAAGGTCCAGCGCGAAGACGGGACTTGGTCGCACGGGCGTATTCGCCTGGAGGCGTTGAATCCTGAGTTCGAGTCGTGGGATCTGGATCCGGAAGAGGATCGCTATCACATCGTGGCCGAGTTTGTGCGGGTTTTGGATTAGCCGCCCGTGTGGTTGAGTTGCTGCGCCTTCGGCTTGCTGCTGGCGCTCACCGGGTTTGGCTTCTGGCACGAGCATCTCTTTCAACAGACCCTTTGGCTGCGTGAGGGAGCGGTTCGGTTCCTTCTTTTCGCCGCCTGCTACTGGCCTATAGCTCTGGCTCTGCCTCCACGATGGCTGGGCGGGGTTGCGGCGATTTTCGTTCTGGGATATTCGATGTGGTGGTGCGGGTGGGTGGCGCCGCTGGCGGTGGTTTTTCTGTTCGGGTCGGCATTTCTGCTGGGCAGGAAAATGTGGCGGGGCACGGACGCGGCCACCGCGACATTGACCGGCCTCGCCGTCTTTTTGTTTTACATCTGGATCGCGCTGCACTTCGCGGTGAATCGGGCACTGATCTATTCGATCGTGTTTGGCCTGCCCTGGCTGGCGGAGGCTGCCAATTTACGCAAGCACGCCGCCTCGTTCCGATTCGCGGTCCCCACGCGCAAGGAGAGCGCTGCGCTGGCGCTGCTGATTTTCATCCTGATGGCCCATTGGCTGGTGGCGCTGAAGCCCGAGGTATCGTCAGACGGCCTGTCCATGCATCTTGCTCTTCCAATGGCGGTGGCGCAGGAAACCAAATGGGATTTCGATTTCCAGCAGAAAACCTGGGCTCTGATGCCGGCTGGAGGAGATGCGCTGTTTACCGCTTCCTATTTATTTGGGGGCGAATTGGCCGCGCGGCTGGCCAACTTTGCCATGCTGCTGCTGATTGTGGCGTTAATCGTTTCGGCTTGCAGGCGATGGCTGACGCTATGGCAGGCGCTGCTGACAGCGGCGCTGTTTGCTTCGACGCCACTGGTGCAATTGGTGACGGGCTCGTTGTTTGTGGAGAATGTTTGGGCCGCGCTGGTGGTGGGTGCGATGCTCGCTCTGGCGCGGTTCTGGGAATCGGGAGAGGTCTCCGAGGTTCCGATTTCGGGATTGCTTCTAGGAGCCGCCGTGGCCGTAAAACTGATCGCCGCGGTGTTTCTGCTGCCCGCGGCTGTGTTGGGTTTAGCCGCGTGCTGGCGGCACAAGAAACTTCCGGCGTTTGCGGCGGGGGCGCTCTTGATCGCGGTGCTGGGGTCTCCTTCTTATTTGTATGCGTGGGAGAAGACAGGCAATCCGGTATTTCCTTTTGCCAACGCGACGTTTAAGTCGGCCTACTTCGATTCGAAAACTTCGTTCACAGACTCACGTTTCACCGAGCCGCCAAGCTGGAGGACACCCTACGACCTGACATTCCGTTCGGGCAGGTATTTTGAAGGTCAAGGAGGAGCGGGGGGATTTCAATTTCTGGTTTTGCTCCTACCAGCCTTGCTGCTGCTAAGGAAGCGCTTTCCGTGGCTGATGGTGGGCTCGGGTGGAGCCGTGTTGCTGGTGCTGGTGATCGCGCTCCCCAACCTGCGCTACCTCTATCCGGCGCTGCCGCTGCTCTCGATCGGCATCGGAAACATTCTGGTGGAATGGCCGGTGTGGGGGACCTGCGCCGTGCTGGGGATCACCGCTTTGAATCTCTATTTTTTGCCTGCCTCAGGCTGGTATCATCGCGACTTCGCGCTTTTTAAACATTCGGAGGCTCGGGATTACGTGCAGCGCGCAGCTCCGATTCGCAGCCTTATTGCGTATCTGAACCATTTTGAATCGGGTAAGCCGGTGGCTCTGTTCACGGGAGATGCCGTTGCCGGCTTGAACGGTCCGGCGTATACGAACACGTGGCATAGCGAACAATACTGGAAGCGAGTGCGCGACGCGGCTCTTCCGCAGGACATCGCGACGATTCTGCGGGGACTAAGGATTGAGACCGTTGTCGCACCGGTGTCGCGGGAGTCGCAGTTCTCGGTGGTTCAATCGTTCCTGCGCCAATGGACCAGACCGAGTGGCGTCCGGGCAGAGGACCTGGCGATTTATCATCTGCTCAGCGAGGAGGAGCGGCACGCGGAAGTGCTGCCGTTGCCAGCGGGGGAGTGGGACGATCTGGACGAGCGCATCGAATATCGCGGCCACTGGCTGCATGACCGGCAGTTTCCAAAAAGCTCGGGGCAATCGCTGACCTATTCGGCCGATGTGGGGGATTCGTTTGGGTTTACATTTCGCGGGACGGGGATCACGTATGTCTACACAAAGGCCGAAAATCGCGGAGAGGCTTTGGTCTCCATCGACGGGAACGAAGCTGCGCGAATCGATATGTATTCGCCGGACATTCAGTGGCAATCGAAGACGGTGTTCGGTAAGCTAACGCCAGGAGAGCATACGTTTGAGGTAAAGATTCTGCCGGAGAAGAACGCTCGTTCAAGCGGGCGGGCTGTGGACTTGGATTCTGTGGTGGTGAATGAATAACGGGTCTACAATGGGGGTAAATGAGACTCATTAGCGTCCTGTTGCCGATCCTGCTGTCTGGCTCTGCCGCTATGGCGGCGGACTATAAGGGGCCTCGTCCTCCCAAGGCCGACACGCTCTACCTGGTGCATGCCGATAATCTCGTCGAATTGGAAAAGGTGGATTCGAGGGGAGATCCGAAGAAGGACGAGATTACCTATACTGTGCCGGGCCCCGCGGCGGCGGCCAAGACACCTCTGGCGGAACCGATCTTCATCATGAAGAGCGAGAAGATTTCGCCGGAGTCGCTTGAGCTGTACAAGTTCGACATTAAGAACGGGCATCGCGAGCTGACCATGTCCTCCCAGAAGCGGCGTAAGAACGGTCCTCGCGCTTTTCGCCTGCAGGTGACGCAACTGGAACGCGGTCTTTACAAGATCGAGGCCAGCGAAGTGCTTGAAAATGGCGAGTATGGCTTGTCTCCGAACGGGTCCAGCGACGTATTTTGCTTTTCGGAATACTGACGCCTAACCTTTTCGCTGTTCGGGTACCCGAACCTGCTAAAATCATGCCTTATGTCCTCTGCCGCAATGTTCTCCGGCGTGGAGCATGTCGCCATTGCGAGCCCCGACCCTAAGACACTCGCTCAATGGTACATTGACCATCTCGAGTTCCGACAAATTTTCGAGTACGACGGGAATTACTTCGTGAAAGCTTCCAACGGGGCTGTGCTGGAAATTATTCCAGCCAAGCATCCGCGGACGCCGCAGGAGATGTATCATCCAGGCTTGCGCCACATGGCCATCACGGTGGCCGATTTCGATGCGGCCTATGGATCATTGAAGGCCAAAAATGTTTCTTTCGTAGTGGAGCCCTACCGAACGCCACAGGGGCATCGCCTGGTTTTTTTCACCGATTGTGAAGGAAATCTGCTGCACCTGATTCAACGCGCCCATCCTCTTCCGGAGTAAACGATCCATTTTGCTCCGGCGCGTCTTCAAAGCATTCGAACACCGCGATTTTCGTGTCATGTGGATCGGCGCCTGCACGTCGTCCATCGGAACGTGGATGCAGACGCTGGCCCAGGCGTGGCTGGTTTACGATCTTTCCAAAGATCCGTTCTTTCTGGGGCTGGATTCATTCTTAGGGCAGTTCCCGATCATGCTGCTGTCGTTAATCGGAGGCGTGTTTGCGGACCGGCACAACCGGCGCGACCAGCTTCTGATGTCGCAGTACATTCAGATGACGTCGGCGTTCATCATGACTGCGCTGGCTTTTTCCGGCTACATCCAGGTGTGGCACATCCTTTTCCTCTCCTTCGCGGTGGGCGTCGGACAAGCTTTTGGAGGACCCGCTTATCAAGCGCTGCTGCCGACGCTGGTGGGGAAAGAAGATATTTCCAATGCGATCGTGCTCAATTCGATCCAGTTCAACATCGCCCGCGTGATTGGGCCGACGCTGGGAGGACTGGCGCTGACGGGACTGGGCGCGGTGTGGTGTTTCGGGCTGAACGGTCTTTCGTTTCTGGCGGTGATCTGGTCGCTGTACATAATTAAGGTCGGCTATGTTCCGGCGAAGTCCAGCGAGCCGATCCTGGACAGCATGAAGAAAGGCATCCGGTTTATAAGAGCTCGGGAGGGGATGGAGCCTTTGATTGTGCTCGCGTTCCTGATGACTCTGCTGGGCGTGCCGTTGACGGTGTTTCTGCCGGTGTTCGCCAGAGAAATATTCAAGCAAGGACCGACCACATACACTCTTCTGCTGGTTTGTTCGGGTACGGGCTCGGTGGCGGGGGCTGTGATTGTCGCGGCGATCGGCAAGGTGCAGCGGCAAGGCAGGGCGATGCTGATCATTCTGGCGATGTTCGGCGGGCTGATTATCGCGTTCTGTTCGGCGAAGTCGCTGCCGCTGGCCTGCATCATTTTGTTCTGCTGCGGCGCCGCGCTCCTGGCGAGTTTCTCCCTGGTGGCGACGCTGGTGCAGAACATCACCACGGACGATATGCGTGGACGCGTGATGAGCGTGTACAACGTCGCGTTCCGGGGCGGAATGCCAGTAGGCAGTCTGCTGCTGGGCTATCTGGTGCCGAGGTTCGGCGTGTCGACAACCATCGGCTGGGCTGGGGGCATGCTTTCCGTTGTCGCGCTGTATTTTTTATTAGTTCATCGCCGCATTTCCAATATCTAACAGCTAAACTTCTGTTGGAGGCCTCCAAAGCCGCCACTAACCCTGGACGAAGGGGCCGCTACCTGTGAACGGCGCACACCTATCGCTCGCACACGTCGCGCCGCCTTGACCGGTATGCTGCGCTATGTGGGACCGGCCCTCCGATAGATGAGCACCGATCTCTTCGGTTTCAAGATACACGCAAACCATGCGGAAGCGGGTCGCGAAAAAGTGCGAAATGATAGAGGGAGTTGGAGAAAAAGATTTGAAGTTTGGCTTTTTGCGCAGAATGCTTGTGCTGCTGGCGGCGATTCCGGCGTATTCGGAATGGGTTGTGTATCGCACTCCCGAACTGGAATTGCTGACCGATGCGGGCGACAAGGCTGCGTCCAAGGTGCTGGACCGGATGGCGGCGGTGCGGCAGGTGTTGGGACAGGGGCCAACGGCGGGGCGGCCGCTGCGAGTGTTCGTGTTCGCCTCAGACCGCGAGTTCCATTCCTACGCGGATAGTCTTGCAACCGAGGGACTCTACTCGAACGGCAGCGAGCGCGGCTACATCATGCTGTCCGCCGGGGCCGGTCTGACGCGCAATGCCGCGCATGAGTATGCGCATCGCGTTCTGAGCCCCAGCACTCCCAGGTTTCCTTTATGGCTGGATGAAGGACTGGCGGAGCTGTATTCGACGCTGGAGGTGAAGGGTCAGACGGCGGTGGTCGGGTTGGCGAACGATACGCACCTGACGAATCTGAGAAATCGCAGGTGGCTGACGGGGCGAGAGCTTGAGAATCCGACGCTACTGAATGAGCGCGAGCGAGCGGGAATTTTCTACGGGCAGTGCTGGGGGCTGGTGCATATGTTGCAGCTCGGGCCCAAATGGAGGGAGCAGACTCCGCAATTTCTGAAAAAGCTGTCGGCGGGAGAGGAGGCTTCGCAGGCGTTTCACGACGCTTACGGACGGACGCTGGATCAGGCGATCGAGGAGTTGCACGGGTATGTAAGCAACGTCCGCTCGGAGCGAGTGGAGACAGGTGCGCGGCTTCCACAAGATACTCCTGCGGTAATGACGCTGGACAGCCTGACTGCTTCGCTTCAGCTTGCCGATTTGGCCCTGCACGTCGACAAACTTGACTTGGCGCGCAAGCTGTTCGAAGAGGCCGCGCGGTCGCATCCGAATATGCCGGAGGCGGAAGCCGGTTTGGGGACGCTGGCGATGGCGGAGAATCGGCGGGCGGACGCGCTAGGTCATCTGCGTCGCGCGAGTGAGTTGCACGCGGCGGGGGGCGAGATTTATTTTGAGCTCGCGATGCTGCGGCGGGATGAGGGAGCGACGGAGAAAGAAGTAGATCAGTTGCTGGAGCGCGCCATCGCGGCGGACGCTTCTTATGGAGACGCTCAGTTGCTATTGGGACAGAGGCAAACGGACCGGGGCGAGTATACGGAGGCAATCAGGCATTTGGAAGCCGCGGCGGGGATTCTTCCACGCGAATCCAATGCCTGGTATGCGCTGGCTTACGCGGAGACGAAGGCCGGGGAGAAGGATCGCGCTCGGGATTCGGCGAGGCGGGCGTTGCAGACGGCGAGGAATCGGCAAGATGAGGGGATGGCTCGGGTGCTGCTCGAATCGTTAGAATAGTCACGATATAACCGGGACGCCACGATATAATCAAGCAACTGCGATGAACGATTCTGTATGGACCAGGCTGTGGAACGCGGTTAAGCCGCCTCCGGCTGTGCCTAGTCGTGGGGATACCGGGCCTCCCCTCAACCCTACGCAGAAGAGGATGATTTGGATCTCCGTCGCTGTGGTGATGGTGATTGTGGGAGGCTGGCAGGTTTCTTCTTACATCGCCGCGGCGCCGTCGCGCGCTCAAACAGTTTATGAGCAGGGCATGGCCAAAATGACTCCGGGGAGCTATCCGGAAGCGGTGCGGTTGTTCTCCAAGGCCGTGGATATTTTTCCGCAGCTCGGCGTGGCGTATCTGGAGCGCGGCAACGCGGAAAACATTTTGGGCGAGACCGAAGGCGCGCTGGCGGATTACGATAAAGCCATTGAGATGGGGAACCTAGCGGCGGCGTATACGGCAAGGGGCCGGATTTACGTGGCCAAGGGAGACGTCAAGCGGGCACAGAGCGATTTCGAGCGGTCGGTTGGAGTGGAGCCCAACAGCGATGCGTATTTCCAGCTCGGGCGCATTCTGGAAGCGTCGGGTGATCATATCCAGGCCATATTGAATTACGATCGCGCGCTTCATATTCAGCCCGACTCGCCCGATATTCTGCTTGCGCGCGGACAGGCCAAGGCGGCTAAGGGCGACGCTGAGGGTGCTGCGGCGGATCGCAAGGAATCTTTCGAAATTGAACATCGCACCAGAAAATGATCGGGGGCCATGTACATCCCGCTGACGCCTCTGCGTTTCCTGCATCGGGCGAAGGATCTTTTCGCCTCTAAGATCGGGATTGTTTCAGGAGACCGGCAGCTCACCTACGGTGACTTTTCCGACCGCTGCGAGCGGTTGGCCGATGGGCTGGTGAAGCTCGGGCTGCAGCCTGGGGATCGGGCCGCGTACCTCAGTTTCAATACGCATCAACTACTGGAAGGCTATTACGGAGTGGTGCAGGCACGCGGGATTGTGATGCCACTGAACGTGCGGCTTTCCGAGCCTGAGTTCCTGAACATTCTTCATCACGCTACGCCCAAAGTGGTGCTGTTTGAGCGCGATTTCTCGGCTACGGTGGAGAGGCTGCGGCCTAATTGTCCCTTCGTGGAGCGTTGGGTAGGGATCGATGGGAAATGCTCGGCCGCCGATTTGACCTATGAAGAATTGCTAGCGGATGGCCGTCCGGAGCGGGCTGATATTTTTTCGGTGGATGAGATGTCCATCGCCGAGTTGTTTTACACCAGCGGCAGCACGGGAACGCCCAAGGGGGTGATGCTCAGTCATCGGACCCTTTATCTGCACGGGTTGGACATCGCGTATCAATATCGCGAACCGGATAAGATTATCGACCTGCATACGATCCCGATGTTTCACGCCAATGGCTGGGGACGTCCACAAACTTCTGTGATGTTCGCGACGAAACAGGTGATGGTGCGGAGGTTTGAGCCTACCTTCGTGTTTCGCATGATACAGGAACATTCGGCGACGGATATGTGCCTGGTGCCGACCATGTTGAATGCTTTGATCAACTGTCCCGAGCGGGCGCATTGGAATCTCTCCAGCTTGCGGCGCATCATGATCGGCGGCGCGGCTTCGTCACCGGAACTGGTGGAGCGCACGGAGTCGGCGTTTCCAGGATGCCAATGCGTCGCCGGGTATGGGCTGACGGAGACCACGCCGGTGATCACGACGTCGTTTTCCAAGGGCTATACGCCGGCTTCGGAAGCGGAGCGGCGATCCATTCAATCCAGCGCGGGCTGGGCTGTTCCCGGCGCCAGCGTGCGGGTGGTGGACGAAGAGATGCGCGACGTGCCTCGCGATCGCAAGTCAGTGGGCGAAATCGTGGCGATGAGCGATCACGTGATGGACGGATATTATCGCGAGCCCGAAGCGACCGCGGCGGTGATGAGCGGCGGACCGGATGGCCCCAAGGTGTGGCTCCATACCGGCGATATGGCGGTGTGGGATGAGAGCGGTCTCATTCAAATCGTCGACCGGAAGAAAGAGATCATCATTTCAGGTGGAGAAAATATTTCGTCCCTTGAGGTGGAGTCTGCGATTTTCGCGCACCCTTGTGTTCTGGAATGCGCCGTAGTGGCGGCACCGCATGAGAGATGGGGCGAAGTGCCTGTGGCGATCGTGTGCCTGAAGCCGCACGCCGCGCTGACTGAGGCGGAACTGATCGCATTCGTGGAAGAACGGCTGGGCCACTTCAAAATTCCACGGCGGGTGGACTTCAGCACGGAGGCGCTCCCTAAAACAGGCACGGGGAAGATTCGCAAGATGCTGCTGAAGGAACGCTATTGGCAGGGCAAGGAAAAGCGGGTTCAGGGTTGATGGTTTTCGTGCGCGTGCCGGTAGGGCGGAACGAATTCGAAGAACTGATTGAGCGGCTGGGAGAGGCGGGAACTACCGGGATTATTGAGGGGCCCGGGTTCGTGGATGCTTTCTTCGAAGAGCGTAGCGATGCGGAGGAATTCGGGGAACCGGTTGAATGTCCCGAAGTGGACTGGGTGCAGCAGACGGAAGACGCGTGGCCTCCTCTATTGGTCGGCGAGAAGTTTTTTGTGGTCGCACCCTGGCGGACTGAGCCTACGCCTGAGGGTCGATTCCGATTGGAGATCAATCCGGGATTGCAATGCGGGACGGGTCAACATCCGTGCACTCAGAAATGCCTAGAGGCGATGGAGAGGCTGATCCGGCCGGGCGATTCGGTGCTGGACGTGGGGAGCGGGTCGGGAATTCTTTCGGTGGCGGCGAAGTTATTGGGAGCTGGACTGGTGGTGGCTTGCGATATCGACGCGGAGGCAGCTCGGCCGGTACCGTTTTTTCAGGGCAGCGTGGATGCGGTGCGGAGCGGGGCGTTTGATGTGGTGGTGGCGAATATCAATGAGGACGTCGTCGGGGATTTGCGGCCGGAGTTTGAGAGGGTGGCTCGGGTGCGGATTCTCTCGGGATTTCAGGATGAGGAGGGCGCGTGGACTTGCGTGGTGGTGTGAGTAAGATTCTCTGCACTGCGGGCGTGCTGCTTTTCCTGGTGGCGCGCGTCCAGGCGCATCACGCCTTCGCCGCTGAGTACGACGCGAGCAAAGTAGTCACTGTCTCAGGCACAGTAACCGGCTTCAAGTGGACCAATCCGCACGCTTGGCTGTACGTCGACGGAAAAGATGAGAACGGCAAGCCAGGCAGTTGGAGCTTCGAAATGGGCAGCCCCAACGGGCTAATCCGCAGAGGTTGGAGCAAGGATGAGTTGAAGAAGGGCGATCAAATCACTATAGACGGCTTCGCGGCGAAGGATAAGAGCAGGACAGCTAACGCCCGCACGGTGATCCTGCCTGACGGCCGGAAGCTATTTGGGGGTTTTCAAAGCACGCCGGAGCTCCCGCCAATTACGCCCGTGTTGTAGCACGGGCCTTCGCGGGGAGTAACTTCCTAGCTCTGTTGCTATTCTTCCTTTTTCTTTTCGAAGTGTTCCTCGATGGCCTTTACGCCTTCAAAGCCGGCGACGGCTGCCGCACTCTCGGTCAGGATCGAGGCGTCCGGGTCGACTTTTTTCAATGCTTCCACCGCCGCCACAGCACCTGCGATTTTCTCTGCTTCGTCTAACAATCCCATGTAGGATCTCCTTGCACCCGCTTGGGTGGTGCTTGAGGATATCACGATGCAGGACGTAACTTTGATAGATCCTTGCGGAGCGTTTCGTTCTCCTGCTCTAAGTCCGCCATTCGCTTTTCGATGGGAGCGAGGGCTTCTTTGATTTGCTCTTCGCTATAGCGGGGCGTGATGTGTTGGGGGCAGTTCCAATCGAAGCCTTCGACGTGGATCAGGAAGACCCGCTCGATGGGGGTTTTGTAGGAGGGGTCGCGGAGGCGGTCGATCCAATCTTTGGCTGCTTCGCCTTCCAGGATTTCCGCGCGGCCCACAATTTTCAGCCGGGCTTGGGCGGGGTAGTCGATCATCATCAGCGCGACACGATTGTTGGTGGTCAGGTTGCCGGTGCTGATGTACTGTTTGTTTCCACGGAAGTCGGCGAAGGCCAGGGTATGGTCGTCGATTACCTTGAGAAAGCCTTTCGGACCGCCGCGGTGCTGGATGTAGGGCCAGCCGGTTTCACCCACGGTGGACATGTAGAAGCTGTCGCGGCCGGCCAGGAAATCCTGTTCGTCGGGGCCGAGCCGGTCGGGAGTGCCGCCGGATTCCATGCGGTTGGCGTATTGGCGGCGGCTGCCGTGCTTCTCCTGGAGGTCCTTGATGATGGGGGTGAAGAGCAGGGATCCGAAGTTGCGGGCCATGGGTTCAATAGATGCGGGGCGGGAGCGAAAGATGCAGCGGCGGTGGCGCGTAATTGCAGGGAATCCCCGCCCTCACGGGACGGGGCTATGCTGTACGGCGGGCTTCTTCGGGGGTTACTGCGCCGAAACGGCGGTCGCGGCGGCGGAACTCGGCTATGGCGGAGGACAGATCGTCGACGGAGAGCTCGGGCCATTTACGTTCGGTGAAGACCATTTCGGCGTAGGCGCATTCCCAGAGCAGGAAATCGCTTAGGCGCTGCTCGCCGCTGGTGCGGAGCAGAAGATCTACGTCCGGACCCAGATGGCGGGATAGCGATGCCTCGGTGAGATCGCCTCCGGCGCGGCGGGCTGCGTCGAGAATCGCGGAACGCGAGGAGTAGTCGATGGCCAGTCTTAGATTCAGGCGGCGGCACTTACTCGTCTTGTGTTCGGCTTCTTCAAGCATGGCAAGCAGAGGCGCGGGGATGCGGTCGCGGCGGCCGATGGCTAGCAGGCGCACTCCGTTGGCTACGCAGCGGTCGGTTTCCGACATCAGATAGCGGCCCAGCAGCTTCATCAGAGCCGATACTTCGCGCTCGGGGCGGCTCCAGTTGTCTTCGGAGAAGGCGTAGAGAGTCAGCGTGGTGATGCCGAGGCTGGGGGCGGCCTCGACGATGCGGCGGACGGTGCGGGCTCCGGCGCGGTGACCTGCTACGCGGGGCAAGCCTCTGGCGGCGGCCCAGCGGCCGTTGCCGTCCATGATCATGGCGACGTGAAAGGAGTCGGGTAACTGCTGGCTCATGCTACGCGGATTCTCCGGCACGCTTGGTGGCCCGGATCAAGGCTTCCATGTGGTTCAGATATTTTTCCAGCGCCTGGCGGCCTTCGGTGGTCAAGCTGTATTCGGTTCTGGGCATGCGGCCTTCGAAACTTTTGGCGCAGGCGATGTATCCGGCTTCTTCCAGCTTGCGCGCGTGCACGCTTAAGTTGCCATCGGTGGAATCGAGCAGTTCCTTCAGTTCGTTGAAGGTGAGGGATGTGTTGGCCGCCAATGCGCTGACGATGCCCAGGCGCATACGCTCATGAATGAGCCGGTCGAAATCGGGAAGGGTTTGTTTGACCGGCGATGAGGCCGGGGGCTTTTGATCTACTTTTAACGAATGATCTACTTTTAATGCTGAATTCTTGGACATAAATACTACCTTTTAACCGCCATGACGCCGAGCGATCATGGCGCCGAACACGATATGTAATCCGCCGAAACCTACCCCGAGCCACAGGTCGGCCCAAGCCGGAGGGGTCAGTAATGCTAGCGCTCCAACCACCAGGAAGCAGGCTCCCATTACGGGAACCAGACGGATGGAGAACGCTCCTCCAGCCATGACTCCGGTGCCGTAGAGCAGGAGCCACATTCCGGGAATGACCAAGGTGGCGCCGGTGTTGAGAAGGACCAAGGTCAGGAGTCCGCCGGCAAGCAGCGGAGGTACGAAACTGAAAGCAAATTTTCGAGCCGGGGACGACCACAAGGCCAGACCTGCCGCGCGAGCTTTTCGCCACATCGCGAATACACCCAGTGCGATCGCCACCACGGCTTCGGCCATCCAGAAGGCGATCCAAAGGCGGTAGGAAGCTGCGTGCGAAGCAATTCCGGCTACCGCGAGGGCCGTGCAGCCCATCGCTACCCCGCCCCAGCCAGGCACGGCTGTGAATGAGCCCGCACGCTCCATGGTTTCGCGGATATAGCGCAGGTTGTCCAGCGCATGAGTATGGATCGGTGTCGCGGGTTTGCGGATGGGCTCAGCTAAAGCCATATTCCTTGATGTTATCGCTGACGATGCTAGGCTGTCAAGTGCTTTGCTATGCAAACCAAGGTACCATACACAGAGAAACTCCATGAAGGCACTACTCCAGGCTCTGAAGCCTGCGGACCCTGCGTACGTGCTTGCCCAGGCGATTGGGCCGGCCAGCCTGCCTGCGCATATCGCCATCATTATGGACGGCAATGGCCGCTGGGCGAAGCGCCGCCACCTGCCGAGGGTTGCCGGACATCAGGGCCGGGGTCAACGCAGTGCGGGCGACTGTGGAAACTTGCGCGCAGCTTGGGCTGAAGGCTCTGACGCTCTATGCGTTTTCGGTGGAGAACTGGAAGCGGCCGCGGTTGGAGATCGACACTCTGTGGGGCTTGCTGAAGGTTTACCTGCTGGCTGAGTTACCGCTGCTGATGCGTCATGACATCCGCTTCACCGCCATGGGACGGTTGGACGCGCTGCCTGCCGCGGTTCGCGTGGAACTCGACGAGGTGATTCGCAAGACGTCGACGAATCGCGGTCTTCAGTTGAATCTCGCTATTAATTACGGGGGGCGGAGCGAGATTGTGGATGCGGTGAAGGCGCTGGTGGAGAAAGCCCGGACGAGCGATGTCGTCATCGACGAAGCTGCGGTTTCGGCGCACCTCTACACGGCGGGCATGCCCGACCCGGATCTGCTGATTCGCACCTCGGGCGAGATGCGCATCAGCAATTTTCTGCTGTGGCAGATCGCTTACGCAGAGTTGTACGTGACGCAGACGCTGTGGCCTGATTTTTCGCGCACCGAACTGCTGGAGGCGATTCTGGAATACCAGAAGCGCGACCGTCGCTTCGGCGGATTGGGTGATACCCCCGCGGCGCCTTCCACCACAGAAGCGGAGAGCGTCCCGGCGCGATGAAGCGGATCGCGACTGCGCTGGTTCTCATCCCTTCTGTCACTTGGATCATTCTGGCGGGTCCTTATTGGGCTTTCGTTGCGCTGCTGGCCGTGGTCGGGGTGCTGGCGTTTCTGGAATTCGACCAGATCGCAGCGGCGCAGGGGATCGCGAAGGCGGGGATCTGGGGTATTTTTTCCGGTTTACTCCTGCTGCTGACGCCGGAACCTCTGGTTGTCATCGTGCTGACAGGCGTGGTCGCGATGGGGTTGTCGCTACGCAGAGATTTGGCTCATGCTCTACCAGGCGCCGGTGCATTTCTGATTGGTGTGATCGGCATTTTTGGGGCGTGGCGATGCGCGGTGGAATTGCGCGCGCTAAATCCGCACTGGCTGATGGTCGCGGTGCTGGTGAGTTGGGCGGGCGACACGGGCGGACTGTATGTGGGCCGCTCGTTGGGGAAGCATAAGCTGGCGCCGGCGGTGAGTCCGTCTAAGACCTGGGAAGGGTCGGCTGGATCGATGGTGGCGGGGACGGCGGCTGCGATGATTTACGGACACTACCTCATTTCGTCGTGGCCTCTGGCTGGGGTTGCTGCTATGGGGGCGGTGGCGAATGTGGCGGGGCAGTTGGGGGACCTGTGCGAGTCGGCGTTCAAGCGGGGCGCGGGAGTGAAGGATAGCGGCACAACACTGCCGGGGCATGGAGGATGGCTGGATCGGATCGATTCCAGTTTGTTTAGCGTGCCGGTTACTTATGGGGTGCTGCACGTTTTGCTGAAATATTTCTGAGGCTCGGGAGATTTTTTATGTCGACGTTCAATGCGCTTATCGCCACTAAGGAAGGTGGGAAGATTACGCTCTGCGTTTCAGCAGATTTCGCGCGAACAGCTTCCTCCAGGCGACGTATTGGTGCGGGTCTCCTATTCGACCCTGAACTATAAAGACGGCCTCGCTGTTACGGGTCAGCCGGGGATCATGCGGAAATTTCCGATGGTACCGGGGATTGATTTTTCGGGCGTCGTAGAGGAGTCTTCGACCGAAGCGTTCAAGCCTGGGGATTCGGTGGTTGGCACGGGGTTCGGGATGGGCGAGACGATTTGGGGCGGCTACTCGCAGTACGTTCGGGTGCCGTCGGAACACCTGGTTGGCTTAGCCTCCGGTCTGACGCTGGAGGAAGCCATGGGGATCGGCACGGCGGGTTTCACAGCGATGCAATGCGTGCTGGCTCTGGAATCGCATGGACTGACGCCGGGGGCGGGCGAGGTGGTGGTGACTGGGGCGTCGGGAGGGGTGGGGAGTATCGCGATTGCGGTCCTCTCCAAATTAGGGCATCGGGTATTTGCGGCTACCGGTCGACCCGAGCAGGAGCCTTATCTCAGGTCGCTGGGCGCGGCGGGGATTGTGGATCGCGCTCTAATCGATCAGAACGCAGACAAGGGATTATTGGCTGAGCGGTGGGCCGGGGCGGTGGACACGATCGGCGGCAAGACGCTTTCCGGGTTGTTTGCAGAGATGGCCTCGCGGTCGAGCGTCGCCGCGTGTGGCATGGCGGGAGGTCCGGCGATCGCGACCTCGGTGTGGCCTTTCATTTTGCGGGGCGTGAATTTATTGGGCGTCAGCTCTATGAAGGTCACCGTGAAGGAACGCAGGGAAGTTTGGAGGCGGCTGTCGACGGGGCTCTCCATTTCGTTGCTGGATAGCATGATGCAGATCGAGCCGCTTTCGCGGATTCATGAGCTGGGGCGGCAGATTCTGGACGGACAGACTCGGGGGCGGATTGTGGTGGACGTGAATCGCTAGCTCGATAGCACCACGGACATCATGTCCCAGATCACCATCACCAGGAACGAAGTGGCGCAGAAGGCTACGAACTTCGTAAAGCCTTTGCCCATGAATTCGAAGCGCAGCACCAGGGCCAGAACCAGACCGGTGTAAACGATATAAGGGTTCACAGGCCGGTCGTAGGCGTTAGTGAACGTGATGGCGATGAAGTAAAAGAGTAGCGGCAGGTTGCTGTCATAGCGTTTGCGCACCAAAAAAAGGATGGTGACGACAGCCAGTGCGACGACTAGTAGTGCGGTGAGGTTTACGGCACTCATCACTCTGCCTATCGGCGGCAATCTCGGGATGCTTTAGGAACTTGCTTAGTACCCCTTAGAGCAAAGGGTGGGGTGCGAACCGCCGGACCAATGAGAACTGACCGCGCCGCACTTGTTTTGCGCGAGTTCCTTAGAAAGACCAGGCTATTGAGGTGTAACCGGTGTGCGCCCGGAAGTCCTGCAAAGCTGAGAAGGATTCGCGGTAGGCATAGTGCTGGTAGCCTGCATTCCAGCGGATCTTTTCGGTGATCTTGAAGGATATCTTGGCTTGAGGCGACAAGTAGCGGAGGGGGAACGTCTGGGCGGCGAGGAAGGCGGGGTTTGAAGTGTAGATGGTGGACGCGGAGGTCGCGGTGGCGCGCCCGTCACCGACGTCCTGCACGATGTTGAAACCCAGCGAGAGGTCGATTCGGTTGTTCACGGCGAAGCGGGCAGCGAGGTTGGCGCTATGAATATTGCTGACATAGTAGGACTGGTCGCCCGTGACTAGCTGCGATGGGGCTCCGGCGAAGTAGGCCAGGCCTCCCAGCGTGTCCAGGTGGAGCCGTTCGTAGCCGGCGTCAATGAAGAATCGGGTTGTCAAAGTCCAGGAGCCGTCGATGCCATAACGGCGAGTGTGGGCGGCATAGCTGGTGAAAGAGTTCGAGTTTGTGTTGTAATCCGATCCCGCGAAGGCCGAGACGCGCCACACGCGGGTCTTGTATTCCAGGCGGGCTTTCAGCGCGTGATAGTCTTTGTCGCTGATTGGGTAGATGGGTTTGTCGGCACGGCCTAGTTCGCCATCCAGACTGATGCTGAATTGCTTCAGCGGCCGGATGCGGACGCCGAAGGTTCCGGCATTCAGCGAATTGTTCTGTTCCGTCGGATCGGGCGTGGGCTTGGCGGGTTGTCCGACGGTGCTTTGCGTTTGGATGGCGCGGATGCGGCGGTCGGAATAGCCGTAGCCCCCGTGAATCATCAGCCAGGGACGGACGCGATACTGCACGTCGGTGGTATTGGCGATGGTCTGAATGCCGAGGAATTGGAACGGCAGCACGGGCGAGATGGGGATGCCGTTATCGAACTGCACAAAGTAGGCCTCGCCCTCCATGCGGATGTTGTAAAGCGACGTTTGGTTGGTGACGGTCACCGAAGAGGCGGGGAAGATGCTGAAAGTGAGGTTGCCGGTGGCTGCGGGGCGCTGCGCGTTGCCGAAGGAAACCACCTGGCGCTGATCGGGCGTGCCGAGCCGGTTCAGTCCCGCAGAGAGTTCATCGAACGAGAAATCGCGCCTGCCTGCGACGTAGGTGAAGCGGCCGTTGACGGCCCAATATTTCTCGCCTTCACGAAACAACGCGACACGCCAGTAGGGGCTGGTCCCGTGATAGGGCTCCACGCCTAAAAACGAATTGAGCTGGTTCAGGTCGTTCGGATTATTGCCTTGGGAGACGGTAGTGAGAGACCGTTCTGTGTCCTCTTTAAAGTCTTCCCAGCCGTGAAGCGCGTTAATACGGAATCCGAAGACCTTGGCTTCTCCGCCGAGCCGGTATTCGTTCTGCTCGCGGCGGATGTCTTGAAACAGAGGGTATTCGTCGCCGCGCGAATCGAATAACTGGATGGTGGAAAGTGCCGGACCTGACTGCGTGTCGCGCGAATAGCCCAGGAAGAGCTTGTAATTACCTTGCGGGAACAACGTGAAATCCTGATCCTGCATGTGGCGCACGGTATCCATCAAGTGCTCGCCGTAGGAGATGGTGAGGGCGGGATTGTAGTAATCGCTGGAGCGCCAGGTGAGGTCGTAGCGGTAGATGCGGTTCTTCTCGATACGCAGCGATGCGAATTGATACGGGTCGTTACCTAGGCCTTGGGTGCTGAGGACGATCTGGTCGAAGTACTTGCCCTTGCCGTCGCGGGACTGGATAGAAAGAGAACTGGACAGCAGGCGGATGCCATTCCCATAGTTCACTGTGCTGCGATACATGCCTTCGTCGCCGCCGATGGAACGGAAACGGTAGCCGACTTCAAAGGCGTCGCGGATGTTATAGGCGGAAACGTTTTCTCCGTTAGGAGGACCGGTCGGATCGTTGGTGGGCGCCACGGGAGGCTGAGCGCTCAGGGTGAGAGCGAAGGCGAAGAGGGCTAAAGAGGTCCGCATGGGCTCATCTCAAGAACGTCGCGTCCGTGTTGGACCCGTGGATGCGGACGTGGCAGGTGGTGCAGTTCTGATAGCGCGGGTCGTTCATGTTGTGCGATGCCGATTGCAGAAAGACACCCGAGTTGAAGATCCCGAAGTTAGGTTGGCCGTTGTGACATTCGAGACACGTGGTGAATACGGTGGGCCGCCGAAGCATCTTGGGGTTCATGGAGCCGTGCGAGGCGTGGCAGCTTTCGCAGCCATCGATTCGCACCGAGGCGTGTTCGTAGACGAAGGGTCCGCGCTTATCGATGTGGCACTTCAGGCAGGGTTCTTCATTGGCCTGAGCCTGGTCGACCATGTGAGGACGCTGCCCGGCTCGCCAGGTTGGGGCGGAGGCGCCGTGGGGATTGTGGCAATCAGTGCACTGAACAGTACCCTCGTTGACGCGATGCTTGAAAGGCATGGAGAACTGCGCGCGAACGGTGGTGTGGCAGGAATAGCAGAGATCGGTCTGCTGTTTGGCGAGCATCTTCGTCGCGGTTTGCGGCTTGTGAATCGAATGGCAATTGGTGCAGACCACGTCGTCCAGCGTGTGCGAGCTGCGGCGGATGTTGGAGCGCGAGATGGTTTGGGAGTGGCAGCGCAGGCAGGCATCGAGAACCTTGGCGGGGCCAATCTCGGAGAACGCGCGAATGGTTTCTTTGCTGCCGCCGGCGTCGAAGTGGTCGCCTCCGGGGCCGTGGCAGCTCTCGCAACCGTTGTTTTCGGGCTTTTCCTTACCTGAGACGACGCTCTTATAGTGAGGGTCGCGGTAGAAGGCTTTCCAGAGCTCCTGGTGGCAGGTGCCGCACATCTGGCTGCCGATGTAGTCGTTGGCCACCGATGCCGCGGGCGCGGCAAGCATGAGCAGTGGTACGCCTAAGATCCAGCGCATGACCTGAGCATAACGGAATCTGCCGGCGTAGCAGGTCCGCTCCAATCCCCTCGAAGCTAACCTCATCATAGGTGTAGACCCGGTAAGAGGCTGAAAGGGAACATGGTTTATCTCGGAGCGGTTAACGGTAAATCGATTTCGACGATGAGCCCCTGGGTAGGAGCGTTTGTTGCGCGGATCCTTCCTTGATGGACACTTACGGCGCGCTCGGCGATCGCCAGGCCCAATCCAGCGCCGTCGGGATTGCCGTTGGCGACCCTTCGGAATGGCAGGAAGATCTCCGACAGCATGCTCTCCGGCACGCCAGGTCCGTGATCGCGGACTCGAAGCAGCGCGCGGGAATTGCTGACTTGAAGGGAAATCTCGACGGCGGTTCCATCCGCGGTATGCCGGACCGCGTTTCGGACAACGTTTTCCACGGCGCTTCGCAATAGTTCTTCGAATCCGGTGAGGGAGCATGCGTCGGCCTGTTTGATCACGACGGAGCGATTCCGCGCGCGAGCTTCGAAATCGCCATCGCTTGCGACTTCTTGTACCAGGTTGGCCAAGTCGAATAGCGCGGGTGAGCCTTGATCTACGCCGCTATCGATTCTTGTAAGCGCTAATAATTGGCCGATCAGAGTATCCAGCCGCCGCGCCTCCAAGCCGATCCGTTCCAGGTTTTCTGCCGCCTCCTCGGCCGGACCTTGTTTCACAAGACTGAGCGCCACCATCAGTCGCGATAGGGGCGAGCGCAACTCATGGGAAACGTCGCCAAGTAATCTGCGCTGCCCGGTAATCAAGGCTTCAATCCGGTCCGCCATGCGGTCGAAGTTGCGAGCCAGGTCGGCTATCTCATCCCAGCGCTTCTTCAGGGACGGGTCGACACGCGTATCCAGGCGGCCCGCGGCGATGCCCGCTGCCGCTTCACCCAACTTGTCGAGAGGCTTCGTCAGATGGCGGCTGATGAAGTAACAGAAGATTCCGCCCGCCAGAGTGAAAAGCAACAGATCGTGGAGGGTCAAGCGGAGCAGTCCTCTATGGCCGAGCCCCGCGTGTACGAAGAGAGCCAGGACCAGGGCCACGATGAGAAGCGTGAGCCAGAACCACAAGAAGATGGTTAGGAATAGTTTCCTCACGTCTTTTTACCGTGCCCCCTGTTTGGCGGGCGAGGCGTACAGATAGCCGGCCCCGCGCACTCCCTTGATACGCTCGGCTCCATCTTCAGGCGGGCCGAGCTTGCGGCGAAGATTGCAGACGTGCGTGTCGATGCTGCGGTCGAAGGGCGAAAAATCCCGTCCCAGAACGTTGCGGACCAGGTCCTCGCGGCTCACGGTACTTCCCGCAACGCGCATCAGAGCAGTGAGAAGATCGAATTCCACCGTGGTGAGATCCACCGGCGCTCCGTTTCGCCGTACAGTGCGGGATCCTCCGTCGAGTTCGATATCCGCGATCGAAATCGCCGCAGCCGACCCACGTGGAGCGGACCTTCTGAGAATAGCGCGGATGCGGGCCACCAGCTCTCCTGGATCGAATGGTTTCGGCAGATAGTCGTCCGCACCCATTTCGAGCCCGCGAATACGGTCGTGCGTATCGCCGCGGGCGGTGAGCATCAGCACTGGAGTGCGGGCGCGCTGCCGGATGCGGCGCAGCACCTCAAAACCGTCCGTATCCGGCATGGTCACATCCAGCATGATCAATGCGTAGTCCTCGGAGAGCGCCCGCTCCACTCCTGCGGCACCACTGGTGGCCCAGTTTATGTCGAACCCTTCGCGAACTAGAAAGCGCGTGACGAGCTGGCAGAGCTCGGCATCATCGTCGACAACCAGCACGCGTTCCATTGGAAAGGGCGGACGCTTTTCATTCTAAAGCTCCGGGCACCGGGGGTATCGTCAAGATGTGTCAAGGTCCTTAACCATGAACTCGCGCAAAACGGAGTGCGGCAGGCCGCACCCTTTGCGCTACATGAACTCGCGCAAAACGGAGTGCGGCGGCCGCTCCCTTTGCGCTTAACGGATCTTGACGAAGCTTGGCATTTCTGGACGGCGTCGCTGCCTTCCACGCTTTAAAGTCGGATCATGACAAAAACCCTTACACTTGCCGCTCTGGTGGCTTTATCGTTGGATCACGGGCATTGCCAAAGCATCTTGAACGCACCGGCTTTCGAAGTAGCATCGATCACTCCTTGCAAACCGGGAACTCCCGCGCCTCCGGGAGAGCACGCCGGTATGGTGCAGTTCACCTATCCGGGAGGGAGATTCAAGGCGGATGCGACCACCTTGCAGTTCCTGCTGGAATGGGCCTATGGGATACAGCCATCGCAGCACAGCGATGGTCCGCCCTGGATGACGGCGGACCGTTATGATATTGTCGCCAAGGCTGAAGGCAACGCCACGGACGACCAGATGAGGCTGATGGTGCAGGCGCTCATCGCCGATCGGTTCAAGCTTAAGGTCCACCACGAGAGCAAGGAGCTTTCCGTGCTGGTGGTTTCGCTAGGGAAAGGTGCTCCCAAGCTTTTCCCTCCGAAAGACGAAGAGGCTCATGCGATCCGGATCGGCCCGCAGACGGGTACAGATCAAAAAAACGCTTACCACGTGATCGCGACGCGTTTTTCTCTCACTCAGTTGACGGATACGTTTGCGCGGCAGCTTGGAACGGTGATCCTGAATCAAACGGGCATGAACGGCGATTACGATTTCACTCTGGATCTGACGCCCGATGAAAGCCGGCCTAACCCCCTGGACCCGACCATCCTGCTCAGTGCGATGCGGGAGCAGCTCGGGCTGGCGGTGAAATCACAGAAGGCACCGGTGGATTTCCTGGTGATCGACGGTGTGGAAAAGGTAGTGGCGGGGAACTAATGTAACATCGCCCGCGGGGGCTAGAGCGCCACCATCCCCTCATCCGACCAATCGTCCGGCAGCGGCATCATGCTGTAGGTCTTCGGTATGAACCAGGTGAGATAATTCATTGCCGACCCTAGCTTCTCTGTGTCTCCTCCGTAATCGCTGGCGCGAAGGTTCACCATCAGGCTGGTGCGCGGCCGAAGCATCTCGCCGCTCACCAGGCCGATCTTAGGTTCGGGAACCTGAAACGGTCCGCGCATGAACCTTCCCATCGCTTCACGAGCACCGGTTGGCAGATACGATTCGCTTGGGGCAGCCCGCAGAAGACTGTTGCTCGCACCTTCGGCCGGCGGCGGGTCTTCCACCGAATAGACTTTCGGGATCGCCCGCAAAATCCTGGAACAGAGAATAGGAAACCAGGTCGCCCAGAGTGAACACCCAGGCAGGATTTTCATCGCGGCGAGTACTCGTATGAATCACCACGCCGACTCCATTCTGAAGCGAATCGTTCAGGATGTGAACGATAGAAAACGGCGTAAACGCACCCGCATCCGGCAGCGCAAGCTGGAAGTAGGGAAAACCATCCGGGCCGGTTGCGATCTGCGGATCGAAAGATGCCAGAGACGCATTCGGCGCCGCAGCGAGAAAACTTGCCGGCCAGTTGTCGTCGCGTTCCTCGGGCGGTATCGCGATTAGCTCGGCCAGCCGCTGGGTTTGGTCCAGGTCGAAAATTTCCATGCCTTATTATCGGCGGCTATAAGCGATGGAAGCAGACCTGAGGCGCGCTATTAATGCTGTTGTACGTTGACCAATGTCCCTGAGGTAGTCGCCTGACCGCCATATGTGCAGGCCAGGGCGCTGTCGCCATTTGCCGTGCCCGGCGGGATCACAAGGTTCAATTGAAAGAGTCCAGGAAATCCGTTCAGACCAGCGAACGTGACCGTCGCAGGAGCGCCTCCGATCTGACAGACGGGAAGCGGCGTGAGCGAGCCTAATGAGGGCGGCGTACCAGTGGTAGCCGACGGAACGCCGAATCCAACCGCGTAGGTGACAATCGTCTCTCCCGGAGCAGCGGGACTAAAGCCAGTTCCCAGCGACGACGGACCCAGCAGGCTGTAGTCGGCATGCGTAGCGGTAACGTGACCGGCGACGTCGAAGTGCAGAAACGCAGGCGTCAGTCCGCTCAGATTCGCGGAGAAGGCTGCGCTAACCGCGCCGTTGTTCGTTACGATCACCGGAACAAGACCGGTAGTGCTATCCAGGGGCGTAAGCGCGTTTATTTGAGCAGGGCTTACATAATACAGCAACGCAGCTTTATTGTTCACCGTAACTGTGATGCCGCCCAATTGGGCCGTTAACGTGGCGGGCCCGGTAACAGCAGACGCCAGGTTGTTCCCGTGGATTTCGATAAAGTCATTCTGTCCGATGTTGGTCCCACCGTATGCGGTGTTCACCGAAGTAATCACCGGCGTAGGAGTGCCCGTCACCGCATGGGGCGTCAACTCGCGCACGCGATTGTTGCCGCTATCGGTCACATAAATATTACCGGCGCCATCGATGGCCAGACCCGCCGGGCCGCGGAAGGATGCGAAGTCAGATGTCTGGCTGTCGCCCGCAAAACCCACTATGCCGGAACCGGCGATGGTGCGAATGGTGCCATCCGTCGCAATGGCTCGGACGCGTTGATTCCCCGTATCGGCGACATACAATACCCCCTGAGGATCGATCACCAAGCCGGAAGGGCCGCTGAAATTTGCCTGCAATGCCGGTCCGCCGTCACCGGCAAATCCGGGAAGGCCCGTTCCGGCAAAGAGGCTCACCTGGAAGGTCGGAGAGACATGGAAAATCTGATTGGCGCCACGGTCGCTGACGTAGTAGCTTCCATCCGGAGCAGCCACCATGCTGTAAGGATCAACGAATGGAGGAGCGGTGAACGGGAACTGAGTCAAATACACCAATTTCGACAGGTCGTAGCGCATCAGCCCCTGAGGCACCGTAAACACAAAGTTGCTGGACGAATCCAGGATGAGGCTGTGCGAACCCGTCACGCCGTTGGGAAACAGCGTGCCAAAGCGCGACAACGTGAGCTGGAGCGGCGTGCTGATATTGTTCCCCGATAGCTTGCGCACCGTCGCAAATGTATATTCAGGAAAGTAAACCGACCCTGCCGGATCCACCGCAAGAGCCTCCGGATCTCCAATGGCAGCCTGGGTGGGATCAAGTCCATCGCCCGACGAGCCTACGGTCCCGTTGCCCGCCAGCATTGTAAGATTTGTTCCGGTCTTCTGCCAGATGCGGCTCCCTGCAGAGATCAGAAGGTTGCCGTTATTGTCGAACGTCAGCGCACGGGTGGGGCCGATGCCGATGGAGGTCGCCACTCCTGCTGTCTGCGTGTCATTCGCATTGCCGTTGCCGACGATGGTAGAGATCTGATAGCCCGGCCCAACGCTGCCCACCGGCCGCACGGTGAGTTGGATCGGTATGGTGACAAATTTATTCGTCGTTTGCGGCGCGTCGATCCGCAGGGTAGACGTGTAGGTTCCGGGTGCGAGGCTCGTGGTGTTGATCGTGAAAGAATTGGCCAGCGGCGTGGATCCTGTGGCTGACCCCACCGTCAACCAAGGCTCACCCGATGTGCTGAGAGTTACCGGAAACTTCCAGGTGGGATCTTCCGAGGCTCTGACGGTAAACGCGACCGAGTACGGCGCGCCGGCTTGCAGGACAACACTGTAAGTCGCGGCAGGCTTGGCGATCGTTGGCGTGATGGTGGAGGCAATCGTATTCCACGTATCGCCCGCGTCCGTAGAGCGGATCACCATCTTGGTGGGGGTATTGGTCTGAAGCCCATAGAGGATGGTGTGGTCGGTCATGTCGACAGCCGAAATATCGTACGTCGCCAGACCCACCAGACCAACGTTCTTCCAGGTCAACCCATTGTCGATACTGCGAAAAGACTTGCCGTCCAAACCGTATGCGTACAAAGGTCCGACAGGAGCCGTGTGAAATTTGGTAAACAGCCCGAGCCCTAAGGAAGTCGCATCTGTATTGGTCGCGCCGTAGTCGCCACTGAAATAGGCGGCTTCACCTGACCCGGTTCCGTTGACACTCGCAAAAAGATTGGCGACGTTGGTGTAGAGCGATGCCGTCCCCAGCACATGAGCCGGGCTCAGGGCCGCTGGAATCGAGCCCAGCGTCTTCCACGTGAGCCCTTCTGTATTGGACGAGTAGACATTGAGGGTGGGCTCGTCGATGTAATACATGAACGACGAAAACTGTTCATTGATGTTGAAATTAGGGCTCGATCCGGGCAGCAATGCCTGCATCCGCCAGGTAGTGGCTCGATCGTAGGATTTGTAGAGCGTCCCGCCGATCTTCACATAGAAATAAGGAGGGTTGGCCGGGATCTGCTTAAAGTACTCGATCATTCCGCTGCCGGTAGGGAGGCCTGCATTTCCGCTCACCCAGGTGGTGCCTCCATCCAGACTCTTCCATACGCCGCCTGCCGCCAGCGTTGTTCCGAGATAAACGATGTTCGGGTCACCCGAATCAATATCGAACGTAAGAACCGGGGGCTGGGGCAAGCCCGCCGTGGTGACATAGATAGGCAACCACGTCACACCACGATCAGTACTGCGAACGAGGGCGCTGTTATAAGAACCCCAAAGCACGGTGCTGGTGCCGCCGGAGCTTGCCAGCACGCTGGGAGCGAACGGCTGCTGTGCCTGGAGAACTTGAGTCAAGAAAAGGGTTGAGGTGAGAGAAAGCAGTAGTGTGCTGCGCACGTACTTCATAGATCTGTTTCCGTAAGTTGGCGTTACCTATCTACAATAAACCTTTGAACAGGGTTGTAGTGGCGACTTTGAAGGTTTGTTTCAGAAAGATTGAGTGAAAAGTATGGTGGACAGGGGAGGATTCGAACCTCCGTAGCTCGCAAGGAGCGGCAGATTTACAGTCTGCTGCCATTAACCACTCGGCCACCTGTCCGCACTTTGCGTTCAGCGACTTTCAAGTATAACACGAGGGGTCCAAAGCACCTGTTCGACCCGTTCCTCGGCGTATAAAAAAGTATATCCGGACTCCCGATTTTTTTTAACCTTCCTGTGTCACACCTCAGTTACCTAGGTCATCTAACTTACATGCTGACTAAGCATATGGAGGAAAAATGTTTATCAGAATCACAACAATAAGTCTTTTCACTGCAGCTAACTTTCGGAGGTCTTCTACAAGCCGCGACCATCGACACCACAGACCCGGGCGTGATTGCGGCTTTCCAGTCCGGCGCCACGGTCATTAACTTCGAGAGCATTTCCGGCCGCACGCCGCAATCGATCACCAGTTACACAAACGGTGCGGCGGTAGATCCGGCGTCGTTCATCTTTAATCAGATACCAGGCGTTCAATTCTCGGTCGGCGGTATGGTCGGCACCAATGAGCCCGCCTTGTACAAGCTCGGTGGGGGAATTGCGGGGGATGCAAAATCCCCAACCACCGTACTCGGTCCGGTGGACTTCAGCTTCAACACGTTATTCGGCAGCGGAGCACAAATCGAAATTTTCTTCCCAACCAAAGTGTCCGAGGTGGGATTCTGGCTGAATCCTTCCCTGGGAAATGTTGAGCTGATTGCCGCGGATACAAATTTCGCGTTCAGTCATGAAACGGAGACGACCCTGGAAACCGCTAACCCCGTCACTGCCGGACATTTCGTCGGGATTCAGCGGGCGACAGCCGATATTGGAGGTTTCAAGATCATCGGTCTGGGAAGCACCGGATTTACGATTGACGATTTTACTTTCGGCGCAGCGGCGGCCACCACCACTCCTGAGCCCGGCACGTTTATCTTGCTGGGCTGTGGCTTGGCCACGTTGATTGCCAGCCGCCGCTACCGGCGCTAACCACCTTGCACTATGGGCGTCGCGGCTCGAATTCCGTATTTCGGAGCCGCGATAGCCTTGGTGCGGTTTTCTCTAGCTATTTCCCAAATATTCGACGTGGACGTATGTCCCGAGCCTAGTGTTATAGGCCAAGTACCATCCGTCATGATCGGGGTCGTCGTAGATTACGATACTGTCGCTGTCCCACAGCCAGTTGTCGCAGAAACTGTAATCATACGCTGCTACGCTGAAGTAGAATCCGTTGAAGAAGAACCGTTCCCGATTTCCTCCCCCCAGATGCCAGACATGGCCTTTTCCGATGCCTCCGGCAAAGCGGCCGTGTTCAAAGGGATGGTCCAGGTGATAGTGAGGATCGTTACGGCCAGTATCGTGTCCCACCCATTGATTATTGGTATGGACGTGAGGAGCTTCCGGGTGTCCGGGCTTGTCCGCCGCAAAATTTCGCCGTTCGTCCGGCCTTGGTGCTTCGACTCGCGCGGGCGGCTGATTTCGAGCGGGTTTTGATTCCTTGACCGGAGGCGGACCATGCGTTGGGATGTGGCCGTTTCCTACCTCGCGGCTTCCCCCGCCTTTCTGTTCGCCCTTATTCTGCGCCAGAGCCGCTACGGCAAGCGCGGCTACTCCAATCCCCAGTGTCAAGCTTAGTGTCCAGGTTCTTTTCATGTTGAGTATCACGCAATACTGATACCATTTACAGGTTGGCCAACTGCGCAGCCAAAGGTTATCGTGGTGGCCCCGTGTTGGTCGCGATGCTAAAATGGTTTCGGATCAGCGGGAGTAACTCAGTGGTAGAGTCACAGCCTTCCAAGCTGTTGGTCGCGGGTCCGATTCCCGTCTCCCGCTCCAAAGATTCTGGCACTTACAATTCCCGGTCGCTCGGCTTTCTGCTAAATCGCGCGTTGCGGCCTGAAAGCCCTGCGATTGTTTTCACAGGCTCGCTAATGTCTGCTTATCAAAACCGACCAATTCTTTGTAGGCAATCGTGATCGCTGCAAACGTCACCGGTACAGTGACGAAGAGCCCGACAATGAAGCACAAGAATCCGAGCACGTTGACGAAGAACGCCAGGATCAGAAACATTGTGAATCCGAAGTAGTCGTTCTTCACAACGTTGTGGCTAGCCTGCATGGCCGGCCAGAACTCCATTCGCTTGTCGACGATAAACAGATAAGTGAATTTGTACATGGCCGCGATGACCAGTCCTGGAATGATCAGCGCGAGCGTGCCCAGGAAGGTGAAAAAACCGATCAGTATCGACGCCACCAGGGAATGGACGAAGAAATTAAACCCCTTGAATAAATCTCCGATATCCGGATTGCGGCCGCTGAGTTTCTTCATAGTGTAGATGTGGAAGCCCACGATAAGAGCCCCTTGGATGAGAGGCACTCCGCTTAACAGAAAGAACAGCAGTGCAATCAGGACATAGTTCCCCAGATCCGCTTGGACAAGAGTCCACCCCTCGCTAATCCACCGCCCCGGGCTCGCCACTGCCATGGATGGGGACGTCCACGAGACTGATGCGCTCGCTCCTCCCACGGAAGCTATTGGCGTTGGGAGTGCCTGCCCACAATTCGGGCAGAATCGAAGTTCGGATCCGACTGGGGCGCCGCAACGATGGCAGAACATACGATCTCTCCTAAGTGACCTGCCCTGTAATACGCACGTTTTCGCCCATCCGTTCACTTTACTGATTCACACGTGTCAGCGGGTTTGCTAAATCTACCGCGCCACAGCAATCAACGCCCCTGCCGGCGTGGCCGACCGAAAGACCTACAAGATCAACGGTGATAACCAACTGGAGTGGACAATGAGCGGCATCACAACGAAGAGTAGACTGAACGTCACCGCAAACGAGTTGGACGTGACCGACGATGCCAATCGAACGATCAAGTACAAGAGAAAGTGACCAGGCACTCGCGATAGCCACTCTAATTTACTGGTACGCCGCCTGTTCCGGTTTTGGCGGCGATCTGCTCGGCTGTAGGCAGATCCGAGTAGTTCCAACCGCCTCCCAACGCCTGAATCAGGTCGACGCTGGCGACCATTCTGCGAGTTAACAACTGTACCGCGGCGTCTTCGTTCTGCAGCGCCACCGTCTGAGCGGTAATCACCTGGAGGTACGCGGTAACTCCTCCCTGGTATTGAGTCAGCGCCAGGTTGAGAGACCGTTCGGCAGCTGCTACCGCCGCTGCTTGCTCTCCTGTCTCCTGATCGAGGTAACGTAGCGCGGCGAGTTGATCCTCCACTTGCTGAAACGCCGTCAGGACATTTTCGCGGTAGTTCGCCACCGTGGCGTCATAGGCTGCCTGAGCCTCGGCGGTGAGTGCTTTGCGCCGTCCAGCGTCGAAGAAAGTCTGCGCAAGAGACGGTCCTAGTGAAAAGAGCCGGCTGGGCCAATTGAACCAGTTCAGCAGACTGCTGCCTTCCAAGCCCGCTGACGCGTTTAAGGTGAGTGTCGGATAGAAGGCCGTTTGGGCCACTCCGATTTGGGCATTGGCGGAAGCCACCTGGCGTTCAGCGGATGCGATGTCGGGCCGGCGCTCCAGAAGCTGGGATGGCAACGCGCCGGGGATCGGCGGAGGCTGTTTGCTCGATACCGGCAACCGAAACAGTCAGTTCCGATGGAGACTTGCCAATAAGAATGGCGATGGCGTGCTCAAACTGCGCTCGCCCGACCTGCGTATCGGTGGATTGAGCCCGAGTGGTTTCCAGTTGGGCCTGCGCTTGCACTACGTCGATTTGCGATGCCACCCCCTGGGCGAACCTGTTTTGAGTCAGCTCCAGTGCTCTCTGATAGGCGACGACCGTGGAGTCCAACAACTGCTTCTGCCCATCTAATCCGCGCAATTGAAAGTAGTCCAGAGCCAGTTCGGCCTGCAGGCTGAGGCGCGCATTTTCCAACTCAGCCGCGCTCACTTGAGCGGAGGCGACGTCCGCCTTCCACGACCTTGTGAATCTGGCCCCACAAATCGGGCACCCAGGATACGGTGCCCTGTAACAGAAGATCCGCCGCAGCTGAAGTGGGAATTCCCGTTCCGCGACTGGATGAACTTCGCGCGCCGGTCACGGAGGCATTGCCCGTGACGGTGGGGTACAGGCCCGCGCGAGCCGCTTGGACTACCGCGCGAGCCTGCCGAAACTGCGCTTCCGCTGCCTTGATGGTTTGGTTGGAGACGCTGACCTGCTCTTCCAAACCGTTCAGTTGGGAGTCGCCGAAGATCTCCCACCATTTTCCTTTGGCCGCCTTGTCGTTCGGCTCGCCGACCTTCCAGCCTGCCATTTCTTTGAAGTTCTCCGGCAAGGGTTCCTTGTAGCCGGTGGGGGCGGGGACAGTCGGCTTCACATACTTGGGGCCCACGGTACAGGCCTGAACGATCAGCAATAAAGAAGCAAGGGCAAATGTAGATAAATGGCGTTTCATTGGGGGAAGGCCTGTTCGGGCCACGTGGGAATTCGATGTGCCGCTACCCGGATCCTCAATCTGTCGAGGACCAGGTAGACAACGGGAGTGGTGTAGAGAGTCAGCAACTGGCTGACGATCAGTCCTCCGATAATCGTGATGCCGAGGGGGCGGCGCAGCTCGCCTCCCGTGCCATGGCCCAAAGCCAAGGGCAGCGCGCCGAGTAGCGCCGCCATGGTAGTCATCAGAATGGGGCGGAAGCGCAGCAGGCAAGCTTCGTAGATGGCATCGCGCGGGCTCATGTGATCCTGACGTTCGGCAGCGAGTGCGAAGTCGATCATCATAATGGCGTTTTTCTTGACGAGGCCGATCAGCAGGATGACGCCGATCATCGAAATGAGGTTGAAATCGGTATGCGTAAACATCAACGCGAGCAGTGCGCCGACTCCTGCCGAAGGAAGCGTGGAAAGTATCGTGATGGGGTGAATGTAGCTCTCATAAAGCATTCCGAGGACAATATAGACCGCACCCAGCGCCGCGGCGATCAACAGAGTCTCGCTGCCGAGCGAGTCCTGATAGGCCTGCGCTGTCCCGGCGAACGTGGTCTGAACGGTGGGTGGCATGCCAACTTCGCGAGCCGTATCGTCGATCGCAGCAACAGCGTCGCCCAGGGAAACATTCGGCGCAAGATTGAAGGACACGGTCACGGAAGGGAATAAACCCTGGTGTGTGACAGCTAGAGGCGCGATGGCAGGTCCAAAATGGGCGAACGCATTCAACGGAACCTGCTGACCACTGGGAGCGCGCACATAGATGTCATGAAGCGTGTCAGGGTCCTGCCAAAATTGCGGAGCGGCCTCCATCACCACGTGATACTGATTGAGCGACGAGTACATGGTCGATACTTGGCGCTGCCCGAAAGCGTCGTAGAGCACGTTGTCGATCAACTGCGCGGAGATTCCGAATCGGGCGGCGGTCTCACGATCGTACTGAACCACGGCCTGCAAACCATTGTTCTGCTGATCGGTATTCACGTCGGAAATCAGCTTCACATGCCGAAGCGCTTCCAGCATGGGTCGGCCGTATTGGTTCAGATCCTGCAGATTGTCGCCACGAAGCGTGAACTGGTATAGTGCCGCTGAAGACCGTCCGCCCACGCGCACATCCTGTGCCGCTTGCAGGTAGAGAGTGGCTCCACGAATTGCGTTGAGCTTTGGGCGCAGCCGCTCAATGACGTCGTAGACAGTGACACCTCGCTCAGCAAGAGGCTTCAACTGAATGTTGACGCGCGCCTGATTGATGGTGTTGTTCCCGTTTCCGCTTCCACCTGTTGACCCGCTGACGGTGTCGACGGCGGCATCGGACTGAACGATTCGAACCATCTGCATGAGCAGGCCTTGCATGGTTTGAAACGACGTGTCCTGATCCGCAATCAGCGTTCCCTGCATGCGTCCGTTATCCTGCTGCGGAAAGAACCCCTTGGGAACATGGATGAAGAGGTAAACATTCAGTCCAATGGTTGCGAGCAACACGGCAATGGTGGTGCCGGGATGCCTCAGCACTCCCTGCAGCGTCCGGCCGTACATTCCGATGACCCAATTGAAAGCCTTCTCGCTGGCTTGATACAACTTTCCGTGCGATTGATGCGCTTTCAGCATATGGGCGCACATCATGGGCGTCGCCGTCAGGGAGACCAGCATGGAAACGAAGATCGCTACCGAGAGGGTTACCGAGAATTCGCGAAACAGCCGTCCGACGATTCCTCCCATCAGCAGGAGCGGGAGAAACACAGCCGTCAGTGAAATGCTGATCGTGAGCACAGTAAAACCAATCTCCTGAGCTCCTCTAAGTGACGCCGTCAGAGGCTTCACGCCCTTTTCGATATGGCGCGTAATATTTTCGATCACCACAATCGCGTCGTCGACCACGAACCCTGTGGCGATGGTCAAAGCCATCAGAGAAAGATTATCGATGCTATACCCGCACAGGTACATCACACCGAACGTCCCGATCAGGGAGACCGGCACCACCACGCTGGGAATGAAAGTCGCACGCGGACTTCGCAAGAAAAAGAATACGACCAGGATGACCAGAAGAATGGAAATCAACATGGTCTTTTGCACTTCGTTCACCGAGGCGCGCACCGTTACGGTCTGGTCTTGGGTGACGTTGAAGGAAATCGACTGCGGAATGGCAGCCTTCACCTGAGGCAGAGCTGCGCGGATCAGGTCTACGGTATCGATGATGTTCGCGCCAGGCTGGCGATTTACCGTAACAATCGCGGAAGGCTTCCCGTTCGCCACACCCATGTTGCGAATATCTTCGACGGAGTCGACAACCTCGGCGATGTCCGATAGTTGCACGGGGGCGCCGTTGCGATACGCCACCAGGAGAGGCGCGTATTCCGCCGCTTTGAACATCTGGTCGTTTGCACCGAGCTCCCACATGCGCCCTTTGTTGGAAAAGAAACCCTTAGGAACGTTGGCGTTCGCAGTGTTCAATACGCTGCGTACGTCCTCCATTCCGATTCCGTATTTATTTAGGGCAGTAGGATTCAGCTCTACCCTTACTCCTGGCAAAGCTCCCCCTTGTACGAAGACCTGGCCCACCCCTTTAATCTGCGAAAGTTTTTGGGCGATCACGGTGGAGGCGGCATCGTACATCTGGCCGCGCGTTAGGACATTGGATGTCAGTGCGATCTGAAAAATAGGAGCGTCGGCGGGATTTACTTTACGGTACGTCGGATTATTTGGAAGATTCGCGGGCAGGTAGCCTCGGGCCGCATTGATGGCGGCCTCCACGTCGCGGGCCGCAGCGTCGATGTTGCGGTTCAAATCGAATTGCAGAACGATTCCGGTTCCGCCCAGAGTGCTGGAGGATGTCATCTCGGTGACGCCCGCGATGCGGCCGAACTGGCGTTCCAATGGCGTCGCCACGGAGGCGGCCATGGTCTCGGGACTCGCGCCGGGCAGACTCGCGGACACGTTTATGGTGGGGAAATCCACTTGAGGGAGCGGCGAAACGGGAAGCGCCGTGTAAGCCGCGGCTCCCGCAAGAGTCATGCCGATCAGCAGCAGAGTGGTTGCCACGGGACGCTCGATGAAGGGTCGTGAGATATTCATGGCTCAATCTCCCATCGCGAGGTCGCCATCGAGGTCGGCATCGACTTCCGTTTCCGCGGACCAACCGAAACGCTTTGCCAGCCGGTCGAACCACAGATAGATAACCGGCGTCGTGTAGAGCGTCAGCGCCTGGCTGAAAACCAGTCCGCCGACCATGGTGATCCCCAATGGCCGCCGCAATTCGGATCCAACTCCGGTTCCCAGCGCAAGGGGCAATCCGCCCAGCAGCGCCGCCATGGTGGTCATCAGGATGGGGCGAAAACGAAGCAGGCAGGCCTGATAAATGGCCTGTTCGGGTTGCATGCCCTCACGGCGCTCGGCATCCAAAGCGAAGTCGACCATCATGATGCCGTTCTTCTTGACGATGCCGATCAGCAAGATGATTCCGATGAGCGCGATCACGCTGAAGTCGTTTCCGGTGATGAACAGGGCGAGCAATGCGCCGAGCCCGGCCGAAGGGAGCGTCGACAAAATGGTGAGCGGGTGAATATAGCTCTCATACAGCACACCCAGCACGATATAGACGGTCACCAGAGCGGCCAGAATCAGAACCCACTCATTGCTGAGCGATGCGATAAATGCGGAGGCCGTGCCCTGGAACGCGGTCTGAATACTCGCCGGCATGTGAAGGTCATCCTTGGCGCGATTGACGGCATCCACCGCATTACCGAGCGAAACATCGGGAGCAAGGTTGAAAGAAAGCGTCACCACTGGAAACTGTCCCTGATGGTTCACTGTGATTGGCGCCGCGCCGATCTCAGCATGCGTGAATGCACTGAGCGGAACCTGGCCTCCGCTTGCATTGAACACCTGCGACGACGCGGACTTCGCGCCGCTGAATGGGCTGCTGGAACTGGACCCTCCGGAGACACTGGGATTCGCCGCCGCGCCGGCAGCGACGGAAGCGCTGGACGGTCCAAAGCCCGCGGTCGCCGTCGAACCGCCTGACACCAAACCTGACGAGCCGGTAGAACTGCCTCCCGACGATCGGATGTAGACGTTCCGCAGATCCAAGGGGTCCTGCTGGAAGCTCGGCTTTACTTCCAGTACGACGTGATACTGGTTCAACTGAGTGAAGATGGTGGACACCTGCCGCTGTCCGTAGGCGTCGTCCAGTGTGTTGTCGATCATCGACGGCGTGATGCCCAGGCGCGAAGCGGTGTCCCGGTCGAACATCAATTTGGCGCGAAGACCGCCGACCTGCTGATCGCTGGCGACGTCGCGCAATTCCGGCGAGCTCTTCAGCCGGTCGACCATTTGAGGCACGAAGTCGTTCAACTCGCCTACATTTGGGTCCTCCATCGTGTACTGAAACTGCGTGCGGCTGACGCGATCTTCCACCGTCAAATCCTGGACGGGCTGCATGTATAGCGTGATTCCGGCGACGGGCGCGAGCGCGGGCTGCAAGCGGCGAATCACATCGGTCGCGCTGGTCTTGCGTTCCTCCAGAGGCTTCAGGTTGATCTGAATGCGGCCCGTGTTCATGGTGGTGTTGGTGCCATCGATGCCGATGAAGGAGGACAGGCTCTCCACGGCGGGGTCCTGGAGGATCACCTTCGCGAGCTGCTGCTGCCGTTCGGACATGGCCTGGAAAGAAGCGGTTTGCTCCGCCTCGGAAACCCCTTGAATCACGCCTGTGTCCTGGATGGGGAAGAAGCCTTTGGGAACCTTCACAAAAAAATAGGCGGTCAAGCCCATGGTGGCCACGAAAACGAATAGAGTCGCCGTCTGGAAGCGGAGGACCAATCGGAGCGTCGTACCGTAGAACGCAATGATCGCTTCGAAGGCTCGCTCCGATGCGCGATAGAGCCGGCCCTGTTGCGCCTCCGGCTTGTGCTTCAAAATTCGGGCGCACATCATGGGCGTCAGCGTCAGGGAAACGAGAGCGGACACCAGAATGGTGACGCTCAAAGTCACCGCGAATTCCCGGAAGAGACGACCGACGATGTCGCCCATGAAGAGCAGCGGGATCAGGACGGCGATCAACGAAACGGTGAGCGAAACAATCGTAAAGCCGATCTGCTCCGACCCTTTGAGTGCAGCCTCCAGGGGCGATTCGCCTTCCTCGATGTAGCGCGAAATGTTTTCGATCATCACGATGGCGTCGTCCACCACGAAGCCGGTGGAAATGGTCAGCGCCATCAGCGACAGGTTGTTCAGGCTGTAGTCCAGAAGGTACATCACGGCGAAGGTGCCGACCAGGGACAGGGGAACAGCCACGCTGGGAATGATGGTTGCGGGAAGGTTGCGGAGGAAAACAAAGATGACCATTACAACCAGGCCGACGGTCAGCATCAGCTCGAATTGAACGTCTTCCACCGAGGCGCGAATCGTGCCGGTGCGGTCGGTCAGAATGCGGACCTGCACCGATGATGGCAGCGTGCTCTGCAATTGCGGCAAGAGCTGTTTAATGCGGTCGACCACGGCGATGATGTTCGCTCCCGGCTGCCGTTGGATATTGACCACGATGGCGCGCGACTCATTCATCCAAGCTGCTTGACGCACATTTTCGATGTCGTCGGTTACCGTGGCGACGTCGGTCAGGCGAACCGGTCCGTTATTGCGGTAGGCGACGATGAGGTTGGCGTAGTCGGCGCTGGATGTTAATTGGTCGTTGGCTCCAATTTGAAACGCACGCGTCGGCCCATCGAAGTTTCCTTTCGCCTGATTGACATTGGCCGCGGTCAGCGTATTTCGCAAGTCCTCCAGGTTGAGCCCGAAGGAAGCAAGTTTTGTTGGGCTCGCCTGAATGCGTACCGCCGGCTTCTGTCCCCCGCTGATGCTCACCAGGCCGACCCCTGGCAATTGCGAAATCTTCGGCGCCAGGCGAGTGTCAGCTAGATCTTCCACCTGAGATAGCGGAAGCGCGTCGGAGGCTAGCGCGAGGGTCAGGATCGGCGTGTCGGCCGGATTGACTTTCGCATAGATGGGAGGCGTGGGCAGGTCAGCGGGCAAGTACGTGCCCGACGCGTTGATGGATTGCTGCACCTCCTGTTCAGCGACGTCGATGTTCAGGCTAAGGTTGAATTCCAGCGTGATGACGGAGCAGCCATCGGAGCTGGTCGATGTCATCTGCTGAAGTCCGGGCACCTGGCCCATCTGCCGCTCCAGAGGAGCCGTGACAGAGGATGCCATCACGTCGGGGCTCGCGCCAGGATAGAAAGTGATCACCTGAATGGTCGGGTAGTCCACCTCCGGTAGCGCCGAAACCGGCAACTGCTTGTAGGCGACGCCACCTACCAGCAGAATTCCGACCATCAGCAGCGAGGTGGCTACCGGTCGAAGAATGAAAGGTCGCGAAGGACTCATGACTTTGCGGAAGAGGCTTTCTTGCCCGGAACCTGTGCGTTCACTTTACTCCCGTCCTGAAGTTTGTCCACCCCGACCGTAACGATCTCATCACCCGGTTTTAGACCCGCGCTGATCTCCGTTAGCTCACCCTCGGTCGTGCCGATCGTAATCGGACGAACAGTCACCGTCTTGTCCGGATTCACCAGCCACACGTAAGCGCCCTGCGTGTTGCGTTGAATCGCACCGCTGGGAGCCAACGTGACACCGTACTTGTTTTCCACTAGCAGCCGGATGTTGACGAACTGGCTGGGGAACAGCTTGCGATCCTTGTTCGCGAAGTCCGCTCTCAACTTTAAAGTGCCGGTGGTGGGATCGATCTGGTTGTCGATGGTCTGCAGAGTTCCCTGCCCTAACTTGTTTTTCAAATCGCGATCCCACGCCTCGGCCATCAAATGCTGTCCCGCATTTCGCTTCTCGAACACCGCGGGAAGCTGGTCTTCCGCCAGGGTGAAGATCACGCTGATGGGATCCATTTGCGTGATCACCACCAGGCCATTGGTGTCGGCCGCATGGACGATGTTTCCAGGGTCCACTAGCCGCAGGCCCACCAGGCCGGTGATGGGAGAGCCGATGTGGCAATAGACCAGATTCAATTTCGCCGTTATCCACGGCAGCCTGGTCGGATTTGATGGTTCCCTCGTACTGCGCCACCAACGCATCCTGCGTGGCCAGTTGCTGTTCGGGAATCGCCTGCTGAGCGGCAAGCACTTTGTAGCGCGCCAGGTCGATTTGCGCGTTCTTGAACAGAGCCTGGTCGCGGGCAAGCTGCCCATTGGCTTGATCCAGAGCCGCCTGATAAGGCCGCGTATCAATCTCGATCAACGGGTCATTCTGGTTGACCATCTCGCCTTCTTTGAAGTGAATCTTCATCAGTTGACCGTCGACGCGGCTCTTCACGGTTACCGTGTAGATAGGCGTTACGGCGCCCAGAGCGGTGTCGTAAACCGGGATGTTCCCTCTCTGCGCTTTTGCCGCGACGATGGAGACAACTCCACCGTGTCTCTGTTCCTTTTTCCGCCTTGCTTCTTAGTGGTCGTCGTCGAGGTCTGGAATGCTTGGATCTTGGGCCATTCGTAGTAGATTGCCGCTGCCGCGGCGGCGACGATCAACAACCAAACCCATCCCCACCGGCCCGAGGAGGGCTTTGGTTTCGGATCTGAGACTCTTGGTGGGATCTCTGGCTTCGCATCGGGTTTCGAGGCTGGATGATCTTTTTGCAAGTCGGTAGGAGTCCGAAGATTCATAGGCATTTGGAAACTGGCTACAGTTCAGCATGTGCTGTAGCGGCTGGATCAGCCATACCGGTGGGGCGGTATCGGATCGTCAATGGAAGGAGTATTTTTTTGCGCCAAAAGAGATAGCGCGGGACAGCAGAAGGTGAGCGGGCGCGTTAGGCGATGACGCCTTTTCTAACCGCGTAAAGAATCAAGTCGGGTACCGTGTGCAAGTTCAGCTTTTGCAGGATGTTGCTGCGATGAGTCTCCACCGTGTACAAGCTCAGCTTTAACAAATTCGCCACATCCTTGTTACTCTTGCCTTCGGCGATTAACTGAAGCACTTCCCGTTCACGGGGAGACAGCAGGTCGTAACTGTCTTCGCTCTCCCGGTCCTGTAACTGACGCACGTAATCTTCCGCTAGCATTCGGCTGACCGCTGGACTGAAGAATGCCTGCCCTTGCGTTACCGTCCGGATAGCGTGCAGTAAGTCTATTTCGGCCGACTCCTTGAGAAGATAGCCTCGCACCCCCGCCTTCATCGCGCGAAGGACGTAGCTTTCGTCTGAGTGCATGCTGAGCATGATGACCGCTGTGCCCAGTTGTTTCGCCGCCATTTGGCGCGCCGCATCGATCCCGTTCAGAAGAGGCATCGTGATATCCAGAACCACTACGTCCGGCCGAAGCGTTTCGACCAAGTTCAGTGCTTCGCGGCCGTCGCTGGCCTCGCCTACAACCTGAAGGTCGGCGTGCTGCTGCAGCAGGGCCCGAAGGCCGCTCCGCATCACTGAATGATCGTCTGCCAGAACAATGCGAATCATACTCGCGCTTCCTCCGCCACATTCTTAAAGGGCAATCGAATGGATAAGACGGTTCCGCGTCCGGGATCGGACTCGAGCCGCACCAGCCCTCCTAGCCTCGTCACGCGCTCTTCCATGCCGAGCAATCCAATCCCCTTCTCCTGGCTCGGGTCGAAGCCGATGCCACTGTCCTCCACGGAAACGGAGAGGCCTTCGTTATCGCGCAGAACCGCCACAGAAGCCTCCGCGGCTTGTGAATGTCGGGCGCAATTGTGCAGGGCCTCCTGCACGATCCGGTAGATGCAGGTCCCGTACTCATCCGGAATGTCTTCGCCAATCTCCTCGGCGTTCATGTTCACTTTCAAGCCAGTGCGGCGCGTAACCTCACGAGCCTGCCAGCGCAGGGCCGGGATCAATCCAAGGTCGTCCAGCATCGAAGGCCGTAGCAGCAACGCTATATTGCGGACTGATCCGACATTGGATTCCGCCATTCTCCGCACGTAGGTAAGCTGTGCCTGGTAGGCCTTGTCTTTCGGCCCAATCGCTTCCAGACGACCCAATTCCACCAGCATGGCGGACATGGACTGCCCGACTTCATCGTGCAATTCGCGTGAAATGTTGCGCCGTTCCTCTTCCTGAGCAGCCACGAGTCTTGCCGAAAGATCCCGCAACCTGCTGCGCGCATCTTCAACATCCCTGTAACGGGCCTCGGCCTCCTGCTGTAATCGGCGGATGCGCCTGATGCTGACCAGTGCCACGGCCAATCCCACTATCAACGCGAGCAATGACACGGCTGTGACGCGGCGGCGAAGACTGGCCTGAGTGCTCTCCAGTTGCTGCTCCGCTTCGTCGTGCTCCCGTTCGTCCAGTTCGCTTATATGCGACACCAATTGCACCACCTGCGCGCGCCGGGGCACTAGTTCGGCCCTGAGGTAATCGATTCCTTTGCTCCTCCTTTCCACAGGACTCCATCGCAAAACAACGGTCAGCGAGTTCCAGTAAGACTCCAGTTCGTCTCTTAGATCATGCAGAGCCCGGCGCTCAACCTCCGGTGTTCTTTGCTCATAGGACCGGACATTCTGTTCGATGCGAGCTTGAACCCGTTCCAGTTCGGTCCTGTGTTCGACTGCGCGCGCATCGTTGGTTTCAAGAATGTAATCGCGCATCACGGTGCTGGAATGATAGATATCGGTTCGCAGTTGCTCCAGCAATTGGTCGCGGCCTCGCGATTGCATCCTGACGACCGTGCTCGTCTGTTCCAGGCTGCGAAGGGAAATAGCGGAGTCGACGGCTGTGAAGGTCATCAATGCCAGCATGCAAGTGAATCCCAGCCAGAGCGGATTCACCCGCATCGATCGGGACTTACCAACGTTGAGACCAAGTGTCATCGCTACCCGCCTAGGTCTTTCCGCATTGAAGACCTCTATTACGACGTTGGCGGGAACAGCCCGGATACGATATTGCCGCGAACAAATATGCCGTTTGCCAAAGTTAGCTAGGTCGTTTACCTCTCCACGGCTAACGCCACCGAATTCCCTCCACCCAGGCACAGCGCGGCGACGCCTTTGTGAACGTTGCGGCGGATCATCGCATGGATCAGCGTGACCAGAATGCGTGCGCCGCTGGCGCCGATTGGGTGGCCTATGGCCACTGCTCCGCCATTCACGTTGACCTTTTCCATGTTCAGGCCGAGTTCCTTGCTGACCCCAAGGGCCTGCACAGCGAAGGCCTCGTTCAGCTCAAACAAATCGACGTCCTCTATTTCCCAACCCGCCCTCGCCAGAAGCTTCTTAACGCCGGTGACGGGCGCGAGCATGATCCATTGCGGGTCCACCCCGCTCGACGCCTGGGCGCGAATGTGAACCAGCGGCTCCAGGCCAAGTTCCTTCGCTTTGGCTGCCGACATCACCACCAGGGCCGCACCGGCGTCATTGACACCCGGAGCATTTCCCGCGGTCACTGTCCCGTCTTTCTTAAACGCGGGCTTCAAGCCGGCCAGTGCCTCCATCGAAGTGTCGGGCCGGATGGACTCGTCCATCTTGAGCATGGTGGTTTGGCCTTTCTTCGCACCGTGCACTTCGACTGGGATGACCTCGTCTTCGAAGTAGCCTTCCCCCCATGCCTCGGTCGCCTTCCGATGGGAGTTCAATGCGAACCGGTCCTGCTCCATGCGGGAGATGGAATGCTTGAAGGCGACCTTTTCCGCCGACATACCCATGTGATAGTGGTTGTACACGTCCCAGAGCCCGTCGTGGACCATGGAATCGACTACAGTCGAGTCGCCCATGCGAAATCCCTGCCGGCCTTGAGGAAGCAGGTACGGCGCATTGCTCATCGACTCCATGCCCCCGGCCACCACGATTTCCGCGTTCCCAGTTTGGACGGATTGTGCCGCAAGGCCCACCGCCTTCAGTCCCGAGCCGCATACCTTGTTAATGGTCAGCGCCGCCACTTCGTCCGAGAGCCCCCCGAAGAGTGCTGCCTGGCGTGCTGGAGCCTGGCCCAGGCCGGCCGAAAGCACGTTGCCCATAATGCACTCGTCTACCTTCTTAGGATCCACTCCTGCGCGGCGAACCGCTTCCCTAACGGCGATGGCGCCCAATTGGGTGGCCGAAAAGCTGGCCAGCGCACCCTGAAATTTTCCAACCGGCGTACGAACCGCTGAAACAATTACGACGTCGTCGTGATCCACAATTAGTCCTCACTTCTATTGTCGACTCTGGATTCGACTTAGAGTAGGGCGGGCCATCGTTTTCCGTGGCCTGCCACTCCGGCAGACGACAAAAAACGATCGTCCGCCCTACTTCGACGCTGGGAACTTTGGCCCTTGATCTGGATCACACCATCCGCTCGCTCAGCAACGGCATTCTGAGCCGACGAGAAAGTGTTATATTGCCAAGCGAAGAGGCTCCCGCATTTGCCCGCTTCCCTGTCTGACGCGATCACGCCCACGAAGGCTCCGGCGGCGCCAAGCTCTCAGCTCTGGTGGCGCTGGGCTGCGCTGATCGCGGTCTATGCCCTGGTGGCGCACGTAATTCCGAGACCGGAAGGCGTCACACCCGGCGGCTGGCGGACCACCGCAATCTTCCTCGCCACCATCACCGGTTTCATGCTGCAGCCGCTGCCCTCGGCCGGCTTGGTGTTGATCGCCCTCTCATTGGTCGTTTTCATAGGCGGGGTGCCGATGACCAGGGCTCTGGGCGGGTATTCTTCGCCTGCGGTCTGGCTGGTGGCGATTGCGATTCTCATTTCGCGCGCTGCAAGAGACGTCGGGCTCGCGCGACGGGTAGCGCTGCTGTTCGTACGGAGGTTTGGCAAAAGCTCGCTTGGAGTGGCCTACGCACTGGCGTTCAGCGAGATCACGTTGGCCTCCGGAATTCCTTCGATTACCGCGCGGTCGGGAGGGATTATTCTGCCCATCGCGCGCGGCGTCGCGGAGTTGTACGATTCGCGGCCCGGTGAAACCGCGTCCCGGCTGGGGACATTCCTGATGACGTCGCTTTATCAAACCAGCGCCATTGCGTGCGCAATGTTCATCACCGGGCAAGCCAGCAATGTGCTGGCAGCGAAGCTCGCACTCGCGGCGGGGGTCACGGTCACAGGGTGGAGTTGGTTTCTCGCGGGCCTGGTCCCGGGGCTGGTGTCGGCCATCGTTGTTCCGTGGGCCATCTTTCACATGCTGCGGCCGGGCATCACCCGAACGCCCTCCGCGCCGGAATTCGCGCAAAAGGAATTGACCGCGCTGGGGCCGATTCGCGGACGGGAAGCGATTGTGCTGGCCGTCTTCGTGACGGTGGCACTGCTGTGGCTTACCTCAGGCTGGCATGGAATCGAGATCACCGCGATCGCATTCGCCGGCCTGGGTGTCCTGCTGATCACCGGCGCGTTCGATTGGAAGACCGCTCTTTCCGAACGCGGCGCTTGGGACATGTTTGTCTGGTACGGGGGACTGTTCGCGCTGGGCGAAATTCTGAATGAGACCGGCAGCACCAAGGCTTTCGCGAAGTGGATCGGCCTGCAGTTCGGACATTTCCACTGGTTCGCGGCGCTGCTCTTAACGCTCGTCGTGTTCTTCTACGTACACTACGCCTTCGCCAGCATCACCGCGCACCTGCTGGCGATGTTCCCTCCGTTTCTTGCGATGCTGGTGGGCTTGGGCACGCCGCCCGGGCTAGCGGTGTATAGCTTAGCGTGTCTGGCGAATCTCACAGCCGGGTTGACACATTACGGGACCACTTCGGGCCCAATTGTGTTCGCGGAAAACTATGTGAGCTTCCGGGATTGGTGGCGGATTGGATGGATTGTATCGTGCATCAATCTGTCGATCTGGCTGACCGTCGGCTTTGCGTGGTGGAAGTTGCTGCGGTTCTGGTAAACGCGAATCTATTTCGCGGCGGGCAGCTTGAACTCAACATGCCGCTCTTCATTCAATTGCTTGGAGAAGTCCCGATCCACCAGATCTAAAGAAGCTCTGTTCGGCACGCCTTCGCGCGTGACGTAGTTTAACGTGTCGCCATCCACCCAGTAAGCGACCGTTGCGTAAATGGTGCGGTCCTTCATCGCTATCAGATAGATGATGGGTTCGTCACTATTGGCGACCTGCGGCTGGAATTGAGGGTCCTGTTGAGGAACCGCTTCCGGCAAAGGTGTGTTGGAATAATCCCTCAGAACCGGATTGACCACATCGGGCTGATAACTCTGATTGAGAATCACGACGGGCGACTGCTGGGGATAGCCGTTCTGACCATAATCAGGTGGAACGTCCTGTGCCGCCAGAGCCTGCGGCGCGTCGTAGGGATAGTAGCCGCCGCCATAGTAAACCGGATAGGGGACAATAGCCGTTCGCCCGTGAATCGGATGCGAGACGACGGGCGGGATATAGAGGGGACCCCGTCCACCAGGACCTCGGATCGCGGCAGGGGCGCCGGTGCCGGGATAAATAGTCCGGCCGAAGCCTGCTCCGCCGGTGCTGCGCCCGGGAGGCAGATGGCCTCCAACCTGGGAAAATGCCAGAGCGGTGGTCGCGAACAAGAGAATTGCGGACCTCGATGTTGTCATCAGTCGCGGGTCTCTCCCTATTCAAGATTGTAATCTCTTTTTGATTTGGAGTTTGTTGAAGGAGAATCGGACCCAGGCGCAAGCTGTTATCGTGTCGCGGCGCGATGACGAGTTTAAGAAGCCGTTGATGGGAAGATTCAGGAGCGCGATTCTTTGTTTTCAGGTACTTCCTGGGTTCGTATCGCAGGGGCGATTCCTGTTTTAGCTTCCTCCCCCTGCGGGCGATTTTACGCGGGTCGTTTGTCGATTGCGTATTCGAGGAGACATTCGCGAGGAGCTATTCTTTGTTTTCAGTCACTTCCTGGGTTCGTATCGTAGGGTGATTTTTTGACGTCTCTCGCTCGTGCCCACTGCGTCCGCGCGGGCGATCCCGCGCGGGGCAATTGGCCTCGTTTTGGAGTATTCAATTGTCAAAGATCGCTCCTCGGAACGCAGGAGCCACACACAGGGAATGGTATGGTCACCATTCGATGACGCCTGCCCATTTGGGGACTAAATCCAAGCAGCGAAATGGTTTCTTTCAATTGGTCAAATTGTGATGCGCGGTGGGCGGGTGCACACCGCGCTACGGCAACCGGTAGGCGATCAGCTCCGCGGGGAACCCAGGCCCCCCGATCGCAAGGACAATATATTGCTTCCCATTGGCCATGTAAGTCATGGGCGAGCCTGTCTGACTGTTCGGCATGTAAACCGCACCCGCGTCTTTGCCTGTGGCCTTGTCGTACGCGCGCAGCATGGCCCCAACGCGGCCGTCTGGCAGCGTGAACGTGCCTCGTTCGCCTGCAATTACCAGAGAGGATGTGGTCAGAACGCCGACAATTCCGCCTCGGCCGGTGCGAGGAATGTCGACGCCTTTCAGCGCGGGATGATTGCGGATATTATCGGGAGTTTCGCCATGAGCCACGCTCCAGGCCAGCTCGCCTTTATCCAGATTGATGGCCGTGATGGAGCCGTAGGGCGGCTTGAAGAGCGGCAGGCCTTGCACGAACAGAGAATTGGCGCCGCCCTCACCTCCAGCAGCGGGGGCTGCGGCTCCCGATTCGGCCGGGCGCGCGATCCCCTGCGTGTAGTTCATGTCGGAGCGCGATGGATCCGCCGGCACCAGTCCAAGCTGATTCACTTCGCCCCAGGTGAAGGCATAAAGCATATGAGTCTGCGGATCGTACGACCCACCGGGCCAGTTGGTGCCACCCTGACAGCATCCCGCCACCAGCGTCGAGAGCGGTCCCTCAGCTTTACTAACTACGGGCGGAGTGAACAGCGGGCCGAGCTTGTATCTCGAAGCAATCTTGACGGCCTCCGCGCGCAGGGCGGGCGTGAAATCGATCAGTTCGTCGATCGAGGTCCCGTTGCGGCCGTAGGCAAGTGGCTTCGTTGGCATCGGCTGCGTGGGTGAATACTTTTCACCGGGGACGTCGCCGATGGGAACGGGACGTTCTTCGATGGGCCAGATCGGTTTCCCTGTGACGCGATCAAACACATAGAGGATGGATTGTTTGGTTGGCTGCGCCAGACCTTTGACGATGCGGCCGTTCACGTTGAAGTCGACCAGCATCGGCGCGCAGGGGATGTCCCAATCCCAGATGCCGTGGTGGACCAATTGGTAATGCCACTTGCGCTGGCCGGTTTTCAGATCCAGCGCTACGATGCTTTCTCCGAAGAGGCCGTTACCGGGGCGATGGCCGCCGTAGTAGTCGCCGGTGGGGAGTTCGACGGGCAGATACACCATGCCCAATTCCTCGTCGACGCTGATCTGTCCCCAAACGCCCGTATTTCCGGTGTAATCGGCTGAGTCGCCCTCCCAGGTGTTGTAGCCGAACTCTCCAGGTTTGGGGATGGTATGAAAAATCCAGAGGCGCTTTCCGGTCTTTACGTCGAAGCCGCGTATATAGCCTTTGACGTTGCGCTTGCTCTTGGGCGATCCACCGGTCAGGTGGGCGGCGCCGACGATGATGGTATCGCCCGCGACGGTAGGAGCGGCGTGCAGGCCGACTTCGCCGGTGATCAGGTCGATTTCCTGATCATCCTCCAACTTCAGGTCGACCACGCCGGCCTTGCCGAAACTGGGGATGGGCACGCCTGTTTTCGCGTCCAGCGCGATCAGGCGGTAGCCGGGCGTCACATAGAGGATGCGCTCTTCCTTACTTGATCCGGCATTTGATGCGGCACCGTTCGTCCAATAGGCGAGCCCGCGGCCGGACAATTTGCGCGGCGCGGCGTCGCCTCGTGCACCTTCCTTTTCGGTGTGCATCCACAGCATCTCACCGCTGGTTGCGTCCAGCGCGACCACGTCGCGACGCGCTCCTGCGACGGTGTAAACCACGCCGCCCACCATTAGAGGAGTCGCCTCCAGGTTGAACTCCGGACGCGGTCCCAGGCTCGCTGTGTTGAATCGCCACGCGATCTGGAGCTTATCGAAATTCGAGGCGTTGATCTGATCGAGCGGCGAATAGCGAGTATTGCCCAGGTCGCCGCCGTAGGTCCTCCATTCCCCGTTCTTGGCACCAGTTTGCGCGCTCAGGGGAAGTAGAGAGAGGACGGCGAGTAGAAAGTAAGTTCTCACGGGGCGCTCCATTCTTTTCGGGCGGGTTACGAACATCAGCATGATTTTACTGCAAGGGGACTGGAATACGTTTGCCCGTATCCCCCGCTCCGCCGTGAAATAGATCGAAAGGACTGGGACTGTGGCACTATCGGGCCACCCTACTAAAGCACTATTCGCTAGTACCCAACGGTAGTTTCCTCCCCCAAACAATTCTGGCAACGTCGATGGAGACGCATCGGAACAAGGCGCGAAGCTCCTGTCTACCGACGCACAAGTTCGCGCATGTTCTCCAAAACCGTAGTCGCTGCAATTTTCGCCGCTGGTTTCCTGCAGGCGGCGCCCCGTCAGGTGCTACCCAATCACGTACCTCAGGCTGTCAGGGAATCCCGCCGCGTGGGTTCTCTCGCCCAGACGGCGCGCATGGATTTGGCTATCGGCCTGCCCCTTCGCAATGCCGGCGAATTGGACCGTTTTATCCAACAGGTTGCCGATCCACAGAGTCCCAGCTATCGCCAGTACCTGAGCGCCGAAGAGTTTACTGAGAAGTTTGGACCAAGCCCCGAGGACTACGACAAGCTCACGGCGTTCGCGCAGGCCAACGGTTTGACGGTTTCGGGCACGCACTCGAATCGCATGATCCTGGATGTCTCCGGACCGGTTTCCGCAATCGAAAAGACTTTACACGTAAATATGGGTCTCTACGTACACGCGCCACGCGGGCAATTTATCGCGCCAGATCGTGATCCTTGGCTGGACGTCGGAGTAGAGGTGCTCAATATTACTGGGCTCGACAATTTTGTGCTGCCCAGGCCCATGAACCTGAAGGCTAGGCCGATGTCATCGACTGTGCCCTTTGTGAGCGGATCGGGACCGGGAGGCCTATTCCTGGGAAATGATTTTCGCGCAGCGTACGCGCCGGGAGTGGAGTTGACCGGCGCGGGCCAGTCTATCGGACTGTTCGAAGTCGACGGCTTCTTCCCAGGCGACGTGACGGCAAACTTCAAACAGTCCGGCTTACCGCCCGTTCCGGTGCAAACCGTATTGTTGGACGGATTCAATGGCGCCCCAGGAGACAACAACCTTGAAGTGACCCTGGACATCATGATGGCCGCATACATGGCTCCTGGAGCTCAAGTCATCGTCTACGAGGGCCTCAACTGGAACGACATCTTGAATCGCATGGCGACCGACAACACAGCCAAGCAGTTGAGCTGCTCATGGCTCTTCAGCACCAATGCGGTCACCGAACAAATTTTCAAGCAGATGATCGCGCAGGGGCAATCGTTTTTGCAGGCCTCGGGCGATGGCGGCGCTTACCTCAATGCGATCCAGGCCCCCGCGGACAATCCCAACGTAACCGCGGTCGGCGGAACAGCGCTATCCACCACGGGCCCAGGCGGCGAATGGCTGTCGGAGAGCGCCTGGAGTGGAAGCGGCGGCGGCGTCAGCACAACGTACCCGATCCCCAGCTATCAACAAAATATGAACATGGGGGCCCTCGGCGGGTCGGACACCATGCGCAACATCCCCGATGTCGCCCTGACTGCGGCCGACCAAATGTACATCATTTATAACAACGGCCAGGCAGCGACGATTGGAGGAACCAGCGCCGCAGCGCCGTTATGGGCCGGCTTTGTTGCCTTGGCGAATGAACAAGCGACCGCTCAGGGGAAACCGGCGGTAGGTTTCTTGAACCCGGCCATTTATGCGTTAGGCAAGACGCCCGGCTACGCCGCCGACATGCATGACATTGTCACGGGCACTAACGGTTACTCCGCGACTCCTGGATTTGACCTTGCCACTGGGTGGGGCACACCGAACGGCCAAGCGATGATCAATGACTAGCCCTTAACCCCAGCTCGACAACCCCCGCGCCATCGTTCACGCTTTCCGCATCGGCAAGCTCGACATCTGTGCACGCAGGGTCCTCTACCACTGCGATGATTCAAATCGCGATGCAGACAGGCTTTACTGGCAGTGTCAGCCTTAGCGTATCCGGTCTGCCCGCGGGAGTGACGGGATCGTTCAGCACCATAAGTCCCGCGGGGTCGAGCATCCTAACCCTTACCGCGGCCAGCGATGCCGCACCTGGCACTGCTGCGATTTCGATCCAAGGGGTTTCGGGAACACTAACCTCGCAAGTGAGGCTGAGTCTGCGGGTCTCCGGAATTCCCGGCTACACGCTGAAGACGTCGGCCGCTTCCGTGAGTATTGGACAAACGGGCACCGCGTCCGACACGATCACTGTTGTTCCCACGAATGGATTTAGCGGCATGGTGGGCCTGACTGTTGAGGGTCTGCCATCTGGGGTTACGGCATCGTTCAGTCCGGTGGTTGCGGGTGCCAGCACGTTGACTCTAGTCGCGAGCGCAACCGCGGCGCCCGGTTCTTTCCAACTTACCGTGACAAGCCTCTCAGGCCTGCTGACCGAGACTGTAGGGATTGCCTTGACGGTCCTCCCACAGTAGATATTTCACCGCGTCTACACAATCCGAACATTAATGAGTCCCACGCGCCGGAATGGACATCATCTCGGTCGCGAGCGGTTGTGCGGCTCCCGCCGCGGGGAGGATTTTTGTCATGAACTTCATCAGGTCCACGACGCGACACCCACTGGCCATCCAGCCGGCTCGCACTGTACTCTTTTACACCGCCCTCCTTCTTGTCCCTCAGCTCGGCCGTTCGCAGGATCCTAAGCCAAGTGGAAAGCTGACCGGTGGACGGCTATTCGGGAGAGATTTCCGTCCTCCAGTTAAATGGCAGATCCTATGTAGATGTCGAAGCATTCGCTCGCCTCACCAGCAGTTCCATGAGCTTTCGGGCGAACACCATCGTCTTGACGCTCCCGGGTTCAGGGAGTGGATCCGCGGGTCACAACCAGCCCCCTCCAGCCGGATTTTCGAAGGACTTCCTGAGCGCGGCTATCGAATTGATGGCCTCGATTCGAGAATGGCGAACTGCCATCATCAATGCCCTTCAGAACAGCATTTCTGTGACAGAGGAGTGGGTAACGCCGTACCAAAGGACCTCCAACAGCAAACTTGCCCTGGCGTCAACCGCCGCAACCACAGAATCGGACCGAAACGGGATTGCTCTGCTCACCAATGAATTGGGTTTCGTCAAGAAGTTCAGTGATAAGTACGTGGAACTTCGGAAACAAGGGATCGGAACATTTCCGGACGCTTTGAACAATGATCCCTTGAGTCAGCAAATCCTGACCTGCGCCCAGGGAATGGCGGCAATGGCTGCGAGTGGTCAATACCAGGACGTAAGCTCATGTCATTAGCGACTGCGCTCGGTAGCAATTATCGAACACCAAGACCTCACTTCGCCGCTTTTCCGCGCGCCTGAGGCAGGAGCGGAGTCCGTTGGGCCAGATCCTCCGGCAACGCGAAAACCTGGATAGTATTCATTTTGCGCGTGGACTTTATCGACTTGTTATAGGCGGCGACGCTGGCCGTTAGCTGGCCATCGCCTGTGTACACGGCCACGTACTGACGCCCGTTAACAGCGTAGGTGATGGTGGAATTGGCGATGGGACCGGGCAGTTCTTCATCCCACAGGATCTTGCCGGTTTCCTGATCGAGCGCGCGAAGGTGTTGCCCGAGGTCGCCGAAGAACACCAGGTTTCCGGCAGTGAGCAAGATGGCTCCGTTGATGGGTGCCGGTCCTTTGAAGATATGCTCGACCTTGCCGGTGGCGGCATTGATTTTTGAAACGCCGCCCAGTTCGTCGAGCTTCGATGGGTCGCGCACGACGCCATTGTGATTGGAGCGGGTGCCGGCGTCGCCCATCTTTTCTTCATTGCAAGCGTCGACGAAAGGCACATACAACGAATTCGTGATCGGGCTGTACCCTTGCGACCAGAAGCTGCGTGTATTGAAGAAACACACCGTATTGGTCATATTGGGATGCGTGATCATGGCGCTTTCATTCAAATACGTGATGCCGTTCTCGTCGATGTTCTTCAAGAAGAAGTTTGGAACGTCGTAGGGCCAGGGGTTGGCCCACAGGAATTCTCCCGTTCGCCGGTCCAGAGCGAAGACGCCGCCGGATTCTCCGGTAGCGAGAACAATGTCCCGGCGCTCGCCGGCCTTGATCTTATGGTTGAACCACTTCGCGGTAGCCGCCGTGGGATTGAGCGTAGTGGTGACCAGGATGCGATCGTTGGTCCAGTCTTCATCCCAATCGTCGCCCGGCAGATGTTGGTAATACCAGTTCAGTTTGCCGGTGTCGGCGTTGATGGAGAGAGTCGAGTTGCTATAAAGATCGGCGGGAGCGTGCGTTGGAATCGCGTTGAAGTTCCCCTCGTGGCGTTCCAGACGAGTGTTCGGCATGGGATTGGCGACGCCCCAAATGACGGAGTTCGTGGACGGATCGTAGGTGCCGGAAAGGCCCCACGGACCGGTCATTCGCTTATCGTCGGCGAGGCCGCCCCAAGTGTCGCCACCAGGCTGGCCGGATTCGGCGGCGGTCATGAACTTCCACACCAACTTGCCCGTTTTGGCGTCATGCGCGGAGATAAAGCAATTTTCGTGCTTACCGCTGCACGCCCCACCAGAGATAACTTTGTCGCCGGCGACGACGGCGCCTTGCGTGGCTCCGCGGTTTTCGGTCTTCGCTTCCCAGCGCTGTTCGCCTGTGCGGGCATCCAGAGCAACCAGGTAGCTGTCGGGTGAAGTCCAGTAAACCATGTCGAAGCCGATGGCGATGGTCTTGGCGCGCGCGCCGCCTTTAATGTTCTGGGCCAGGTTGCGTTTGTGCTCCCATATGAGCTGGCCTGTGGTGGCGTCCCGAGCCTCCATGACGGCTCCGGGCGCCTGCAAGTACATGACACCGTCGTGCACCAGCGGGATTCCCTCCTGCGAGCCTGCGCCCTGGGGAATGGACCACGCGAGCTTCAGTTGGCCGACGTTGGATTTATTGATCTGTTGCAACGGCGAGAAGCGCTGCGCGTCGTAAGTGCGGTTGTACATTAGCCAGTCGTTGGGACTGGGGTTCTTGAGGTTGTCCTCCACCAGAGGGACAAGGTTCCGGCCCGGCTGTTGCGCAATGACGTGCACGGCGAGGAACACGACAAGCGCAAATGCGGCAGAAGCGAAGTAGAAAATGTGGCGTTTCATGGCTCGGTGAAATTATAGCTGGTCTGCGCGTGTTAAGTGGTACCTTGCGCGCCAGAGTGGCTACCGATGCAGAAGTATCAGCAGGAAGCGACCCGTACTTGCGGGACGGTTGCCGGAAGGCGAAAAGAAAAGCAGGCGCCTTCTGGCGACGACTTCGCCCACATTTCGCCGCCGTGATTCAGCACCGCCTGCCGCGATGAGGCCAAGCCCAGTCCAATGCCATTCGGCTTGCCCGCTGTGGTAAACGGTTGAAATAGCCGATCCCAGATTTCCGGTGCAATGCCCGGCCCGGTGTCACGAACCTGGATCAATATCGAGCCCGGGTCGCGTTCCGCACTGACATGTATCGTTCCCCCTTTGGGCATGGCTTCCAGCGCATTCACCAGAAGATTCACCAGAACACGATGGATGCTGTGCCGATTCAGCAAGACTACCAGTCCTTCGGGTACGTTCTGCACGATGTTCACGGATTGAAACTCGGCGCTGACCGCCATTCGCTTCACGGCGGCCTCCACCAGGTTCCGAACATCGGAGCGTTCCATATCCTGGCCGGTGCCTCTACTCTGGTCCAGAAACTCCTCCAGCAATTCGCGCATCCGAACCGAGGCGCTGTACATATTCCGGGCGATACGGTGCACTTCAAGCCGGGAAAGTCTGGTGCGAACAAGAATTTCCGCGCTGCCATGGATGGTCGACAGCGGATTTCGAAGATCATGGACAATCGATGCGACTTCAGATAACGAACCCGGCTGCCGGGTAGTGATGCTCGCGACGTTCATTTAGTTCCTTCTTTTCCGGGCGAACTCTGAGAACACTCAATGAAGCGAGTTCTCAAATAGCGGATCAATTCGGCCTCCGAACGGAAGTGGAACTGACTGCCGGTGTCCACCACCTCGACCAAGCCTTCCATTTGACCATCCAATTCTTGGGTGGCCTTCCAAACCTGAACTACAAATGCTCCTCGCACGGTGAGTTCAGAATAGGGCAGTTGTCTTCAAGGGGCGTGGATATTTCGTCTTGTTCCCGTAGATTCTTCGTCAACGCCCTCTCAGGCGGACATGGATTCCTCAAAAACCCTGCAGATTGCTGGGTTTCCCAGAAAAGATGCCCTCAGCGGCTCGTCGGGCTCAAACGAATCGGCAATGGTCATGATCATTTCCTGGGCGAGCGCGCGATACCGGTTCGCATCTTCGAGTTCGCCTTCGTCGCGGCAAACGTCGCATGCCGTCCGAAGGACCCGCCACCCCGCCACAGGAATCTCAAACTCGTTCACAATCCGCCAGCGCCTTTTCGATATGTTCCCGCGCTGCGCGTCCGTTTTTCTCCGCCCTAGCCACGCGCGAATTGATTTCCCAGCCCAATGCCCGCAAACTGGGATCCGCAACCGCTAGAGCCGATTCCAGGAACCCGTCCGCCTCGCGTCGTGCGCCCCGTATGTCGCCGGCGCTCAGTCGCGCCTCCGTGCCTCCCAGCTCGGCGTGCATTCGCCAGTGCCAGTGTAAGAAGAACTTGGGCGTAATCTCATAATCCCGAACTTGAGCGAACAAGTCCCAAGCCTTGTCGTGATTTCCGTGAGCGATTTCCGCATAACCGGCGGAAATCCGCGCCGCGGTCCTGCTCCAAATCGCATGCGCCTCGACGTCGCTGGACATGGTGATTTCGGCCACGCGCCTAACCCCCTCAAAGTCGAAGCAAAGCAGCCGCAACCATACCTCGGCCAGAACCCACATCCACGCCTCCGCCTCATTCTTCCTCGCTGATTCCCGCTCTTTTCGAATGTTGCGCAGCATTTCTCCAAACCTGCCCAACGAAAAAAGAGCCAGGCCCCACCCGCCCTGCGCAGCGAGATAGGCCGACGGTCCGTTCGCGTTGGCCATCATGGCATCCCCTGCTTTTACAGCCTGCTGAGCCTCCCCCTTAAGCACTTGAACGTAGATATGGTACACATGCAGGGGCGAGGTGGGCCCGGCGAGAGAACGAATTGCTTTTTCGGCATGGACGCAGACTTCCAGATCCTCCGCTCGCCAGGAGTCGTATAGCAAGCGGAAACAAGCCGCGGTTAGCTCTGTCCGCGCAAGTAGCAGCGGATCGGAAAGATTTCGGCTTACCTGTAGCGCTCGCCTGAGGACTTGCTCGCCAAGTATCTGGACGCCACGCGCCTGCTCCATGAACCACACTGGAAAAGCCATCTGCATTAATATTGAGACTTGTTCGTTCTCCTGACCCGCCTGCGCCGCCAGATCCGCCGCAGCCTCGTAGGACTCTACCGAAGCCGACATCTCACCAAGGGCAAATTGTGTATCGCCGATCCGTTGATGAATCTGGATCTTAAGCTCTAGTCTCGTCGATGGCCCATCGCCGGAGATCAGTCCGAGCCCCTGGCGAAGGATTTGAATCGAATCGCGATAGGAAAATCGTTTTTGCGTGTTCTCGGCAGCCAGAATCAAACAGCGCGCGGCTCGTTCATAGTCACGGCCTGCCTCGAAGTGCAGTGCAAGTTCAGAAGCCAACTCGGGTTTACCGGCGGCACAAATCGGCATCAGGCGCTCGCCCAGGCGCATGTGAAACTCCGACCGATTCAGGCGGGACAAACTGCGATAGAAGGCCTGCCGGTAGAGCGAGTGCCCGAATTCATACTGTGCCGTATGCGAACCGTCCGGCGCCAAATGAATCCCGGATGGACGAATAAATCGCTGCCGGCTGGCGAGGGCATCACAGCGGTTTTCGATAGAGCTTGGAGGCTCGTCCATCATCGCGCTGGCGGCCCAAATCGAGAAACGCTCACCTGCCACGCTGCCGACTTGCAGGATTCTCCGATCCTCCGGACTTAACTGTTCCAGTTGGATCTCCAGCATCTGCTGGAGGGTCTCGGGAATGCCCGGATAAACTTCTTCAATCGGCGCAGTCAGAATTAATTTGCCCCGATCCTGGGCGATCAGACCCTTGTTCAGCATGTCCTGGACGATCGCGATCATGAACAACGGATTACCACCCGAGTTGTGATGAATCATGCTCGAAAAACCGGAAGGAATACTCTCAACAGCGAAAGTTCTCGTCAGGTAGTCGGCAATATCGGGCTCTTCCAGGCATTCAATGGCGATTTCATGGCACAGGTTATGAACGAGCAAATCCTGTTTCAGCGCCTTCAGTGGACTTTGAGAGAGAACCACGTCTACAGGGCGGTACGTTCCAACCAGCAGGAGCCTGGCCGATTCCCGCCTTCGGGCGAGCGCCGAAATCAGATCTAACGTCGACGGATCAACCCAGTGCAGGTCTTCCAGAACCACCATCAACGGCGTCTCCGCGGTGATGATTTCAAGAGCTTCACAAATCTCCCTCACCATTCGCTCCCTGGTGGTCCCCAAAATCTCTCGCTGGAGCAATTCCTTTTGCTCGGACTTCACTAGAGCCGGGAATTGAATCAACCACGTCGGCGCGCGTTTCGCAAGCATCTGGACCAGGGAATTGCTGTCCTCGTTTTGCAGCAGAGAGCCCAACGCTTCAAGCATCGGGTAATACGCTTCAATTCCCCCAAAGCCTTCGATACACTGCCCGCGAGCGATCTTAAGGTTCGGGCTGGACGCTGCTTGATGCTGGAACACATCTACCAGCGTGGTCTTTCCTATACCCGCTTCCCCTGTTATAAAGACAAGCTGCCGCTGGCTGCTCAAGGCCCGGCCTAAATAGCCATTCAGGCGAGTAAGGCCTTCCTGGCGGCCCACCATGTTGCCAGTGGGTTGCGGACCAGACTCCCACGCCATGGGTTTGGTGCCTTCAGTGACCTGTGCCACAAACTGATATCCGCGTTTCGGTATTGTCTCAATGAACGCAGGCTTGTCCGGTCGGTCGGCCAACGCCTTCCGGATTTCCAAAATGTACTTGCGAATACCTTCCGGATTGACGTAGGTTTCAGGCCACAGCGCTTCCAGCAACTCGTCCTGAGTCACCAGGCGATCGGAGTGTTCAACCAAATAGCGCAAGACATCGAACGCCTTCGGCGTGATGGAGACGCGCTCCTCGTCGCGCCATAGGCAGTGATTTACGGTGTCAAGCCGGAACGGCCCGAACGCTTTCATCCTTCAGGCTCCCAGTTCGCGTTAGAGAAAGAACTTCTGTTCGAATGCGATCCGTATTATAACAGCGGCTTCGCGCAAGCGTTCTTCTTGATCGCCGCGGTGTAAATTCGGCGATCGAAAGATTCAATTCACATTTCCACATTTGACTTCGTGTTCTAAAGGAGTAGTAAAGGATGTCTTAATATTTGACTACCGGACGCTGGCCACAACGTGTTCAGCCGCTCTGATTTCAGTCATCCAAAGGGTTAATAAAATGCATCTTAATTACTTGACTATCGGAGTTGCGCTGCCCACAATGTGCACGGCTGCGCACGCCCATGGGGTTTTTCGAGCGCCCGTCCGCGCTTGAGTTTATAGGTCTGCAAGTGTGACACGGAATGACGAAAATCGGACGAAAACGTCACGTTTTTGTTTTCCTGGTTCCGTTAACGTGGTACCGGAGCCGATCGATCAAGACTGGCTCCGCAAATAACAATAAAAAGAAAAGGACTTGAGACGCGTATGAAGAAAAGCTGTTTATCGTTGGCCCTACTGATGTGCACCGGGGCTTTCGCCCAAAGCGACAGCGTAGTGCGCTGGCGTGGAATTGAAGGTGTGATCACTGCTCCCGGAGACGACAATCCGGTGGGCCAAATCCACAGCGGCACCGGCCCCTGGACGACTCGGAGCGGCAACGCCAGGATCGACCTGACGACGGGAGTAGGCTCGTTCGAAGTGGAAGGACTGGTATTGAACGGAGGAAACGCCAGCGGCACTCCGGGAGCCGTTACCTCGGTCGTCGGGACCTTGGTTTGCAATGCGGGCGGGACGACACAGGGTTCGACAGAAACCGATGTTGATACACCCGCCGTGACCTTGAGCCCCACCGGCGACGCCGAGCTTTCGTTCAAGATTAGCGTTCCGGTGTCGTGCAGCAATCCGTTGTTTCTGATTCGTGTACCTGCCGGTCGCTGGATCGCAACCGGAACCAAACCGGCCACGTCATCGAATTCCCGCTACTAAATTTCAGCGGGACCCATGGAGACTGGACAACCGGCGAATCGGAGAACGCGCACTTTGGTGCGCGCGCCGGTTTCCAGCCCGCGGGCTAGACCTTCTACAAGTCGGCTGCCTGCAACTTCCGGCTTGCAGTTAAGGATGAAACCCCTGGCGGGCGGAAGACGTCAGCAAGCGAGAGCGGTATTCTTGTAGCTATAGTCACTCGGCGGAAAGGAGTCCTATGCGTCTCTTTAGATGGCTCTGGCTCTGCGTTGTTGCGTGTGGCTTGGCCGCCGCGGACGACACGCCTATTTTCCGCAGCGATGTCTCCATGGGACGGATCGACACGCTAGTCCTGGATCGCACCCAGCACCCGATCGGCGGACTGAACAAAGAGGACTTCATCCTTCGCAAAGGTGGCACGCCGATCCCCATTCGCAATCTTGCTTACGAAGATCTGCCAGTTGACGTTTTGTTATTGCTGGATGTGAGTGGCAGTATGGGGGTGCATGTGCAGAAGGTGGCCTCCGCGGCGCATGAGGCCCTGGCCGTATTGGGGGCTCAAGACCGAGTGGGAATCATGGTCTTCACCACCCGCGCACGGCTGCGATTGCCTTTCAGGCAGAACCTGAACGAGGTAGAACGCAAGCTGGACAATATCGTTGATAGCGAGAGCTTCAACGGCGGAACTAATATCAACGGCGCCCTCATGGACGCCGCCGCCTACGTGGAACGCGAAGGCCGCCATCAAGTGCGGCACGCTATCGTGATTGTGACGGACGATGAAGCGCCGCCTTGCGATCAGTCGCGCGTCTTAGCCGAATTGGATCGAGCTGACGCAGTCTTGATGGTGCTTTTGGCTCCCGCATTTACGGGGCGTTACCCTGCTGGCGGCCCACAGGGCGGACAACCTCCGGTTATGGGACCGTGGCCGGGCGGAGGTGGTCTAGGCGGCCCCCTGGGCGGAGTTATCCTGGGGCGCCGTCGCGGTCCTTCCAACATTCCCGGTTCGCCCCCTGTGGTGATCGGGAATCCGCGTGGGATCTCGGCCGGATCGCCGTCGATCGCCCGCGCCTCCGGAGGCGACTCGCTAAATGTGAATGACGCATCCTCGGTTGAGAGTACCTTCGAGCGCATCCGCCAGCGCTATGCGCTCTATTTCTATCTACCCGACGGTATGAAAGATGGCAGGGGAATGGAAGTGGACCTCACAGATACGGCTCGGCGGCGACATCCGGATGCCGCTTTACAATATCGTCAAGTTGCCCTAACGCAAGACGGCCCTCCGCCGGGTCTGATTACGCGAGTTCCCGCACATTCCCCGACAGGACTCAGTCCGGAGCCGGACAATGCGGAATCGAACGAAGTATCGCGAGATTCTGCCCGCCACCGGGTCGCGGTCAATGACTCAGGTGGCTCCCAAGTGGTTCTCCCCGTCCAGCCAGTTGCTGACACACATGCGCCTGCCGATCAGCCGCGCCCAGCAATTGCAGTTCGGCGACGCGGCGTCAGCGAACCGTACGGAACGTCGGGGGCCACCATTGGCCCTCGCCCGAGTGATTAGCGCAGACGGCTACTTCACAGCGATCGTCACGCCCGATTGGCTGCTCATTCCACCCTCTAAGAAGTAAATCGGCACACGATCGCCAGTTACTCCCGAAGGTAGCTGTACGTTGATTTGAGTTAACGCGGAGATGCTTCCGGGGGCAGTTCCGGCATAGAGCACGGTGGCAACCTGGTAGGGATTGCCGGCGACGACCTGGACCCCGGCCGCGGGCACTGCCGCTATGGCGACGGCGCCATCCCCATCCTTTGTGGCTCCCGCGCCGGTGACGTAGAGAGAAACGATAGAACCTGCTTGTGCGGGGCTCGCGGTTGAGTTGACTGTTCCATCCAGATTGACGGCTGCCGCCTGGCCGATTCCCGACGGGTCTTGCGTGAGGATCGCGGGCGCGGTGGCGTTGACAGGAACGATTGCGGGCAAGGCAGGGGTGAAGACGCCTTGCTGTTGGACGCCGATTACGGTGTGCGCCTTCCCTGCCACTTCGTCCGGCACGATTGCCGTGATTTGTCCGGGAGCCGCAAGAATCAGCGGGGCGGCGACGCCGTCGAAAAAGACCTGCCAGCCACCGAGCACAGTGGTGAGCTTGCCATCCGAGCCGAGTTGGAGAGGAGTGACAATGCTGGGTCCGATGGAACTGCCGAAGATGGTCACCACGCCCGCGGGCGCGACCGGCTGATCGATGAGACTGCCGAAGTTCACTACACGCAAAGGAGGCGTGGAAGAGGGTGCGCCGAAGGCAAGGTTGGTGACAAAGCCTTCAGTACAAGGATACGACTGGCTGGAAGACGGCGAACCGGCGTTGACGCAAACAGCCGGCGCGCGATTATCCGAAACTGCCGCTCCAGCGATGGGGAAGTCGCTGGACCGCGTCGCGCCGGCGAGCCATACATTCGATCCAAAGGTCGCTATGGCATTTACGGAATCGGAGTTACTGCCGCTTACATAGGTCGAGTAACTGAGATTGCCGTTACGGTCAAACTGCGTTACAAATCCGTCGCCGCAATCGACGGGGATCATTGGAAAACCGAATGGAGCCGCGCTTGAAATCAAGCACGGAGCCGCGGCGAATCGCTTCGGCAATGCGCCGATGGTCGCGGGAAAGTGTGTCCCGTCGGTGGTGGTCGTGGGAAAGTCCACCGACAGGGTTTCTCCAACAACGTAAGGGCGCAACGCCCCGTCTACTGCGAGTCCATAGATCTGTTCGTTTCCGGAACCGCCGAGGTAGGTGGAATAGACCAGTTGCAAGCCCGTAGTGTCCACTTTGGCGAGGAAGCCGTCGGTGTTGCCAGCCAGTTTCGGCTGGGCGGCGTTGGCGGTGGGGAAGTTGGTCGCGCTAGTGAAACCCGCGATGTAAGCGCTTCCAATGCTGTCCACGGCTACCGCCGTCGCGCCGGAAAAGGCGCTGGCTGAGATGGGAGCCGTGCCACCCAGAACCGCGGAGTAGGCTGCGTGCGCTCCAGCGGGATCGAGCTTCACCAGGAACGCGCCAGAGTTTCCGTTGGTGCCGACGCCGGTGTGACTGAAGGGTGCGGTAACAGGAAAATCGGCTGAACCGGTTGTACCGGCAGCGTAGATGTTGCCGCTAAAGTCGAGGGCAATGCCGTGGACAATGTCCGAGCTTCCGCTTCCACCGAGGTAAGTGACGAAGGCCAAGCTAGAGCCGGATGCATCTAACTTAGCGACAAATGCGCTGCCCGAGTTACTGTAAGCTCCGGCGGTCGGGGGGAGTGCCGATGGATTGGAACCGCCTCCAACGAACGCGTTGCCCATCGCATCCACGGCAATCGCGGAGGGAGAGCCAATCGATTGGACGATTCCTCCGGGCGCGTATCCGATCTGAATCATCGAGCCACTCAGGAACGTGGAATACGCAAGGGACGATCCGTCGGGAGTAAATTTCGCGACGAAGGCCCGGTTGGAGAGAGGAGTCGTGGTCTGATAGGCTCCGGGGGTTGTGGGGAAGTCCGGCGAATCGCTGTAGCCCAATACATACGCACTGCCCTTCGCATCCACCGCGATTCCCAGCGCAGCGTCGGCACCCTTTCCACCGAGGTAGCTAGCCCAAAGGATCTGTCCGGCCGGGCTCAACTTCGCGACAAAGGCGTTGGGGAAGAACGGTCCTTCGAAGCCGAAGTTGGTTCCGGGCGAGTTGCCTCGCCTGGTTTGGAAGGCGCCCGCGGTCACAGGAAAGTTCGATGAGGTGGTTTCGCCGGCCAGGTACACGTTGCCGGCGGAATCAGTGGCTACGGCATGAACCACATCTTCACCGTCACCGCCCAGGTAGGTGGAGTAACTCAAATAACTGCCCTGCGCGAAGGCGGCGCCGGAAAGCAGGGTGGCAAGAAATAACCCGGATATAAATGTGGCTCGGCGGTTCAAAAGTGAGTTACTTCCTTTCGTTCTAGACAATCCGATCAAGCGGCACAAACCTCCCTGATGCCCGGTTCTGTAGACTCGAGCCGTTTGGTTTGTTTACTTGAATTGTAGGAGCCTAAAGCGGCGACAGATGTCGTCAGCTCGTAAATTCTAAGTAAATTGTCCTGCTAAATGCGCGCCGTCTGGAGTGCCGCCAGTACGCGGGCTGCGCGGAAGGGGACGCGACGTAAACGGACACCGGTGGCGTCGTAGATTGCGTTGGCGACCGCGGCCAGCAAGGGTTTGCATGCGGTCTCGCCACCTCCATAGGGAGGGAGATCGGGCCGGTTTGGATTCGGATCTCCGTTCACCAGCACTACGTCGATCCGTTCGGGCGTGTCGGCGTGCGTCAGGGTGGGATGGGTGACCCAATCCACACTTGTGACCTTTGCGGTGTCGAACTGCACTTCTTCGTGCAGCGTGCGGCTGAGCGAGTGGAGCATGCCGCATTCGATCGTGTGACGCAAAGACTCGGGGTTGACCACCAGCCCGCAGTCATGTGCGCACACCAGCCGCTTCACCCACACATGTCCGGTCCGGCGATTCACCTCAACCTCGGCGATCTCGGCAACGATGGTCGAACCGCGGAAGCTGTAGGCTACACCACGTCCCGTCAGGACCTCTCCGGTACTCGGTGGCTTAGGAGAAGGACGGCGATCCCAGCCGTAAGCCTCAGCGGCGGCCTTGAGGCAAGCGATGGAACGCGCGCGCCGAAACGCGGCGTCATCAGTTGTGCTGGCGGTGAGCAACTTCATGCGGAACTCGACTGGATCGGCCTTGGCTGCGGCCGCCAGTTCATCGATGAAGGATTCGGAGGCGAACGTCGACTGCGGACCATTCGGGTCGCGCAGGTTGCCCGTTCGAACCGGCGTCTCCCACACCAGGGGCAGGCTCACGACTTGACTGGACATGCGGCGATGAGGGATCGCATACATTTCCGAAGGCGTTGCCGCGCTGCCCGCGGCCGGAGTCGCGCGCCGCACGCCCATCAGCTGAGCGATGAGCACGGTATCGGGCTCGTTATAACCGAGATGATTGTAGTCGGCGGCCAAGGCATGGTAATCGTAGGCGACTAAATTCCCGCCGGCATCTAAACCTCCGCGAAGCTTCATCGCAAAAGCGGGGGCCTTCGTGTCCCAGGCCGTTTCTTCGTCACGCATCCACTGCATGCGAACCGGCCGGCCGATTTCCTTAGCGATGTAAGCCGCCTCACAACCTGCATCGTCGGCAGCGGTGCGGCCGAACCCTTGCGGTCCCTCCATCCATACGACGCGCACTTGATCTTGCGGAATGCCAAGAAAAGTGGCCACGCCCCTGCGCATTCCGTAAGACTTCATGTCATTGGAGTAAACCGTCATTTGGCCGTTGGAGGGATCCGCCATGGCGTGAGCCCCACTGATGGCTGTGTGGCCCTGGAACGGCACGTCGTAATCGGCTTCGATGACTTTCGCGGCACTGGCGAACGCGGTGTCCGGAGTTCCCACCACGATCGGTCTGGAAGTGGACGTAGGCGTGGCGCTGCGCATGTATGTGAACAAATCTTCCGAAGAGGGCAAGGGCGCGGTGGCCGGCTTCTCCCAGTTCACCTTCAGCTGCTTGGCCGCCTTGATTGCCTGCTCTTCGCGCTCGCAGACAACGGCCACGTAGTTGCCCTTGCTCACCACTTTTACGAATCCAGGCAAGCTTCGCACAGACGATTCGTCAATGCTGATCAGCTTCGCACCCGCAACCGGCGGTTTCACGTTGCGCGCGTGAACCATGCCAGGCAACCTGACGTCTATGGCCCACTTCAGCGAACCGTCCACCTTTGCGGGAATGTCGTAACGCTGCGGAGACTGGCCGGTGATCTTGTGTTCCTGCACCGGTTTCACTTTGGCCACACCCGTGACCGCGTTAACATCATTGCCCGTCAATGCGACATTGAATCTTTTTCCGCCGACCAGTTGTCCGTAGGTGACGTTCTTGGACGGATCGGCCTTCACCGTGATCACGCCCTCGTGGACCGCCAGTTGATCCACCGGAACGCCGAGACGTGCGGAGCCCATCTCCAACAGGACCCTTCGAGCCTCTGCAGCGGCGCGGCGCATGGGCCACGCATCTCTTTCCATCGCCGTCGAACCACCGGACCCTCCCTGGTCCACGGTGATGTCCGTGCTACCCATGATGCAGGTGGTCTTGTCGAAAGCGATATCAAGTTCGTCGGACATCAACTGCCGGAAGGAAGTTCCTGTACCTTGACCACAGTCTGTTTTCCCTACGTAAAAGGTGGCGGTGTTGTCCTCATGAATCACGATCCAGGAATCGAGTTTATGAAAGTCGGGGTCGTGATACGGGCCCGTACTCGGGGAAGCTGCGGGAGTTTGGCGCATTTGCCCGCCGCGCTGAAGCTCACCACAAGCAGACCGGCGCTCTTGAGAAACTTCCTGCGCGACGGCGTCAGCGCCGAATGGTCAAGTCCGTCTTCCACCTGCTTGGGAACATTCGTGAAGGTTGTCATGCCACCACTTCCTTCTCCGAACCCACACGCGCATCTGCGATCATCTTGGCGCCGCGCTTTATGGCAGCCTGAATGCGGTAATACGTCATGCAGCGACACAACGTCCGGTTCATTCCCTCGCGGATTTGCGCATCGGTCGGATGGGGGTTCTTATCCAGTAGCGCCTTCGCAGTCATAATCTGCCCGTTCTGGCAGAAACCGCACTGGGGTACCTGCTCGTCAATCCATGCCTGCTGCAGAGGATGGAGTTTACCTCCCTTGGCAATTCCTTCCAGTGTGGTGACCTCGCCCTTAACGGATGAGGTCGGAGTAATACAGGAGCGAACCGCCACGCCATTGATGATCACGGTGCATGCACCACACTGACCGAGTCCGCAGCCGAACCGCGGACCTTGCAGGCCGAGGTCATTGCGCAGGATATAGAGCAATGGAGTAGCAGGATCGACGTCCACCGAATGCGTTTTGCCATTCACTTTCAATGCGATATTGCTCATTCTCGATTCTCCTTACGAATCAGATAGGGTTGGCGGGAGCGGTCGGAATTGATTTTATCAGATACCCGATGCCTGCCCGCCGGTACCATTCACGAGAGGCCCAAAGACTCGGCTGCCGTGTGGTCCTTGTCGCGGGATCGCGTGGCTGTGAATGCCGCGGGTGGATTTGGATGTGATGGCTCCATAACTCAGCGACTCCGTGTGAGAATCCCCGCCCTACGGGACGGGGCTATCTGACGCCAGCGCGACAAATCGCGCCACATCCAGGACGCAATTTCCACAGGGCATGCTGATCAGGAATTGTGACGCGGACCACTTGGAGTTTGTTGAACCGAGCCGACAGTGTTGGAGGCTTTTGTGTTTTTCAACAACCTCTAGGCGAGCCCGGATTTCGGCTTTTCGAGAAAGTAGTAACCGGAACTTAATTTTCCCAGCAGGTGATAAACAACCCAATGGTACCGTAGTCCAAGCCAGCATTTTTCCCCCTGGACGCAGAATTCTTGAGCATTCACGAATTGCTTCTTGCAGGGGTCGAATATGCACCAACATGTCCCGGCACCAAACCAGATCCACGGCGTCTGAGCGGACGGGAAGTTGATCGATGGCGGCTTGAACAAAATGAATCCCCGGCGTGGTGTTTTGTCTAGCAGCAGCAGCGGTCCGAAGAGGTTCAAAAACAACATCAATTCCAATCGACTGGCACGCAAATCGTTTGGTTAGTTCAAAGGAGTGATTCCCCCGGCCACAGCCTGCGTCCACCACAACCGAATGCGGCCCAAGATTGGCTTCGCGCACTATGTCAAAAAGGAACGTCCATGATCGTGGATTCTGACTTCGATCGAGGATGTCAAATTGATCTCCGTGCCCGGCCCAGAGGTGCTCATAGACCAAATCAAGCTTGTCCACTTGCGTATTCTGGCTTGGCGATGCTGTTCTTCTATTGCCAGCCCGCTGCCGCTTGAAGTCCGGCGATACCCGATGCCCGGTAGGCATTCGCAACGCTGCGTTGGTCGCCTCCGGCCGCGCTCAGAATCGACTTCGCTTGCCAGAACCATTCGACAGGACTTTGTTTGTCCGCACCGCCTGATTTGAGAGCCTCTATGCAAAGCCTCAACACACGGTTCCGATCGTCACCCGCAGGAGTCAGTTCCAGCAGCCACCGCAGCACCGTCAGCCTTTGATGAAGAATGTCGATGTCCGTACCGGTCGGGCTCCAGGCTTGATAATCACGCAGGAAATCGGAAAACAAAACTCTCCAGGCGCCGGTGGAACGCTGCGCTTCGGAGAAGGGTTTGCCTTCCGAAGGAAACCGTAGTCGATTTAGAGACTCGGCGAGTTCTTTCGCGCGGTCCGTGTCGAAATAGCTCTTGGCCTCAAATCGGCCTCCGCGCGATGACGGCTTCATCTCGTCTTTTGACAGAGGCGTAAGATCTCCCAGAGACTTTACCCACATCGCGCTCGCGAAGCCGGCCGCCTGATCATAGTCCTCCTGGCAGCGAGGCCCGGTCATCTGGGTCACCACGAACCGTCTGAATGCCCCTCCCAGCGCGTCGGTGGAAACACCCTGCCCTCGCGCCCTGGCAGCAAAGAAGTCCAGACCACTCGCCAGATCGTCGAGCTTCAGCGCGAAGGACCGGTAATTCACTGGTATTGCGTCCAGCTTGGCTTCCAGCGCGCTCGCGACCATCTCCATTTCCGCACGGTTGAGTTCCACCTCGCCCAGTGCGCGCACGAAGCCCGTAACCTCGGCCGGAGTTGTCGCGCCGGCCAGTGTGGCAATCAAAAACTGCGCGTGAGCCGAGTGCTGTTTTTCTTCCGCCGAGAATGCCGATTGCGCTACCGTACCAGCGGCTTCGTAATAGGCCCCTGCATCGGTAATCAGCGGATCTTCACACGCAGTCGCCTGCCCTGGGACAAGTGAAAGACTTTGAAACATCTGCCGCGCGAGCGCGCGATCCACCGTGAGAAGCGTCTTCAAAACACGCGCTTCGAGCGACAGAGCGTCCAACTGCAGATCGCTGGATCGAGCCCGAAAGCTGGCCCGGGTATCGGCCGCCAGTCCCGCCACTGCAATCAGCCGCACTGGCTCATGCGCCTGTTGCGCCGCCGTGAAGGCTTCCTGGAGCAAAATCTTCTGCCATTCGAGATTTGGGACCCGTCCGCCTTCCACCAGCCGTACCATGGAGTCGGCGAAGATCTCGGGTGGACCGGAGCGGGCCGTCGCCACCATCGTTTCGATGTCCTTCGGAAGCGGCGGGAGCTTTTCAGCTGCGAACGAGCAGATTGTGAAAGAGGCCCATAGGGCCGCAAGACCTGTCAGGCGGGCTCTACGCATCCCAGCATCTAACCAGGCTCGCGTAGGACGAAGGGTCCAGACTCGCGCCGCCCACCAGGGCTCCATCCACGTGCGGCTCGGCCATCAGGGATTTGATATTGTCTGGCTTCACGCTGCCTCCGTACAGAATTCTGCATGTCTCCGCCGCGGCGCCGAATCTTTCGCGAACCCTCTCGCGAATAAAGGCGTGCGCCTGCCCGGCCATCTCCGGGGTTGCGGTACGTCCGGTTCCAATTGCCCACACTGGCTCATATGCAATGACTAGACGCGCGAACTGCTCAGGCGTTAGGCCCGCCATGCCTCGTTCGAAGTGAGTGGCCAAAACAACCTCGGTCGCTCCGCTTTCGCGTTCCTCCAACCGTTCGCCGACACAGACAATCGGCCGCAGGTTCGCCTCCAGGGCCGCCTGGGTTTTCTTGAAGACCGTCTCGTCTGTTTCCCCGAAGTACTGGCGGCGCTCACTATGGCCGATGATCACCCATTGGCAGCCGATAGATGCGAGCATCGGCGCAGAAACTTCGCCTGTGTACGCACCTTCCTTCAACCAGAACACATCCTGCGCGCCAACCTGAATGCGGGAACCACGCGCGGCTTCCACCGCGTAGGGAATGTTAACGAAGGGAGCGCAAACAACCATCTCCACGTCCGATACGCCCGCGATCAGCGGCTCGCATTCGGCAAAAAACCGCGAGGTTTCCCCCGCGTTCTTATACATTTTCCAGTTCCCAGCTAGAACGGGTGTGCGCATCTCACTAGAGAATAGCAATCCGAGCACGTCAAGCGAGCGCTTTTCATGTGTTTACACGCAGCGTCTTAGTTGCTCGACCGGATGTCCAGACCCTCGGGCGATGCCGGTATCGGGAGGGTGTTCGTGGAATTATCACTCAGATTAATGAACGTGAGTGAGTTCCCGTCGAAGTTGGTGACGATTGCGAAGGAGTCGTCGGGAGCGATCCCGATCTCCGTTGGACCGGCGCCGGTCGGAATCCTGGGGAGTGATGCGTAGGTTGTCGTGTTAAATACTTCAACGGCGTTCGCACTTCGCGAGGGAACATATGCCAGCGTTCCGGTGGAGTTAAATGCGACGCCAAAAGGAGAGTCCGCGCCCAGGGTCTTTACGATGGTGTTGGTGAGCGTATCCACCACCACGATCTTGTTGTCGAAGGGGAAGGTGACCCACGCGAGCGAGCCGTCACGGGTGACAAATACAGACTGTGGATAGCCCTGGCCCAACGGCACCGTTTGGAGGATCTGATGCTTTTGCACGTCGATGATCAGCAGGGCGCCGGGATCGTTGTAGTCCGTCACATAAGCGCGGGTTCCATCGGGGCTCACCGCGATCCCGCTTGGATTGACAAAATCGGACGTCTGGATCGTCGCCACAATCGCATTGGTCGCGACGTCGATGAATGTGATGGCACTGTCGTAGCTGGTCACGATCACCTGGGAGCCGTCGGGCAGGAGTCTGATCTCCAGAGGACGGCTGGTGACTGGAATATTCGCAATAACGGTTGCCGAACATCCGCCGAGCAGGCCCACCCGGCTATTTCCATGTTCCACCTGCATCACCATGTACTCATTCCCGGGGCCACAGGCGGGTTCGGGCGGGGTGATGGATTTGGTTCGGAAATACCGGCGGGAACGGAAGCATGCGGAATGTGGGCAACTGTTGCCGCGGCATGGACCCGCCTGCCTTCGGCCCTACGCCTTTCATTCTGGCAATCTGGTTTAACGCTTCCCCTTGGCCGGTTGACGACTTGCTCGCATCCGCGGCGCATCTCACGCCGGTGGTTCCGCATACGCTTGCCGACGTGAGACCAGGCGTGGGGATGATGCTCGCCAGATAGCCTTGCGACAAGCCCCTACCTACGCCGCCATAGCCGTCTGAGCCGCCTGAGCCTCCCGAGCCGCCTGCCGCCATGCAGCCGCCGTATCCACTGACGGTATTTGTATCCGAGCTAACGCTGAATGGAAATACTGTGGGACTGCATGAGTTACTCTGATACGCGGTGAAATTCGCTTGGGTTACCTGTAGCCAGTTCCCGAAATCCGAAGAGACAGTCTGGCCTGGAAGGACCAACGGTAGCCAGGCTGAAGCCAGAAATGCTGCGTGAATAAAGCTGCGAGACATAAAGTTCATTATTGAAATACGACCGTCTTACCGATGACGTACGCTCCGTTGCCGTACGCGCTGTCGACTCCTGAGACCGAAATCGGCGCGCCATTGCCGACCGCGGTGGTCCACATATAAATGGCGCTCTTGGACTGAAACGCATTCACCCGTGTAGCGGGGACTGCAGAGAGAATCTGCGAGGGAACGGTAAAACTCGATGCGCCGGCCGGGGCGAGACAGTAGAACATAGACGAGGAGTTGGTGGGGAAATCCACGTCGCCGCCGAAGATGGCCATATACTGATTCGCGGCGAGACCGGACCAGCTCAGATTCAGAGGCGTGGATCGCGGCACGGTGCCAAGATTGCTGCGGCCGGTCCATGTGAAAGGAGCCGGCATGGTGATAGACGCTTGTACCGCGCCGATCGAACCCGTTGCCGCCGCTGAAACGGTATAGGACCCTGGCGCGAGGAAAAGCTGATTGGGGAACGCGGCCACACCTGGAACCGCGGAACCGATCAGATAGGAGGCTGCTTTCGATCCTGGAGCGGGCATTACCTGCTTGCTTGAGCCACCACCATTGACGTTGAAGTTAGAAGGAAGGCCGAGAGATGTCTCCGGATCGACAGCACCTGATGTGTCGTTGCCCAAAATATCGCTGCCGCGCTGGATCAATGTGCACGCGCCGGGCGGAGGCTGGGAAAAGAGCGTAGCGAAGGGCCAAGGTGTCACCGGAGGCGTGACCCCAAAATCCGCGACCAGAAGATCGTTCTGGATGGTCACCGTTGAAGCGACAGCCATGTCTTGAAGAGTGTCGGTGTGAATGAGTTGAATCAGCCCCAGCTTCTTGCCGCTGATGAAGGCTTGGGAAAGCGGGTTGGCGGCATCTGAGCACGGCGCGCCGTTGGCGTCGATCGCGAGGGTGACCGCATTGCTCGTAATTCCGTTTGCTACCGCGTAAACCGGCACCCAACATCCCGTCGGCGCGTTGGCGGGAATCGTAAAGTTGATCTGGTCCTCGCCCGACGTTCCAGGGGCACGGCCGCTATAAGCAACAGAGGCGGCGACTCCTCCGACGAACACTTGAATGGGAGTCGTGGGACTGTTGCCAGGGGCGGGCTGCGCATCTGGGGTCGGGATGGGACCGAGCCCCGTGCCATAGGCGACCACAACCTGTCCAGGCTTGGCGGTCGCTTGCGGCGAGTTGAAGGTTCCTCCGCTGGCTGTGAAATTCAGCGCCGCGGCCGTGCCCGAGCCGGCTCCGTTGAAGGAGAAGAAATTGAAGGATGTGGGGACGATTTTTATGGGTGACGGGTTACTGATGGTTCCATTGAAGACCACATAGATAGGTTGCAAACCAAGAGGCGCGTTGGAAGGCATGATCGCATTCACTTGCGTGGCGCTCACATAGTATGGAATGACCTTTACAGCCGAGGCCCCTTGTCCGATCGTGATGGTAACTCCGCCTAAGCTCGTCGAAAGCGGAAAGCTAGCCGCCTGGCTCGGCTGAGTGGGTCCAATTTTAGTGCCATAGATGGTAAAAAGAGAGCCCTGCGCGATTGAGCCGTTCGATAAACCGTTAGGCGTTGAACTGGCCGCATTCACAACGCCGCGAGGATAGATGGCTGGTTGAGCAGACGCGATGGCTGCGATGTAAAGTCCGCAACAAAGGAGGCTAACTCCGGAACGCATTGGCGACAGTATACAAAGGAGCTACGGCGCACTGCAAGCGAAGTTCGAGGCCTCGTCGGTGCTACCGGTGCCCTTGTACTTGGCCAGCTGCGGATATGGACAAAGCGGCCGCGTGCGGTCGACCTTCCCGCCTGTCGAATGGGACGCGAGGATCTCCGCGGGCGCGTTGCCTTTTTCCACCCACTGTTCCAGAGCCGTCAACATATCGAAAGTATTCGGCCCGTCGCCGCCGCCGCAGTGACCCATGCCGGGCGCCATGTAGAGGCGCATCGCGCCGCTCGGGTTGACTCCGGGAATGCTGTACATCACGTCGTCGTAGTATTTGATGGTGGACTCAGGCGCCACCAGTTGGTCGGCCCACCCGTGATACAGAATCAGTTTTGACCGCACCAGATAGGCTTGAATAATAGGGTTGGTTGCGTCGATTGTCTCATGGTCGGTCTTTCTGGTCAGGTCCACGTCGCTGTTGAAGTTGAGCGTCTTCCAATCCCAATTCGGATCCTTGAAGACGACATATTTAAAGTGATCGTTCAAAATCGCGTTCGGCTCCGGACCGCCCGCCATTCCGGCCCAACCCAATTCCGACCCGGGCATCAGCGGCGGAAAAAGTATTTCGCTCGTGAGCCGAGTTCTTTGAGGGCGTGTAGATCTTCTTCACCGCCTCCACTTGAGCCGCGGTCAAACAATCCGGACCATCTCCGGCTTTACAAGCCAGCACACCCGGATCGAAATGACATTTTCGCGGATCGTCCAGGACACCGTCCTTCACTCCGTCCAGCGCATCGCAAGCATCCAGAACTGCTTTGTGGATGACCGGATATTTCGCGGCGGGAATAAAACTGGATGGATCGCGCAGCACCGCATTGGCGATCCACATCGCTTCAAATGCCTGGCCGGTGCGCGGATTGGCAGGGTCTCCAGCGATGACACCCTGGAAATCGTCCGGGTATCGTTGAATCTCCTGCAGGCCTTGCCGTCCTCCCGTGGAACACCCGACCCAGTAGGAGAATTTCGCGGTGGTGCCGTAGAAGATGGCAATGACGCGCTTGGATTTTTCGGCCATCTCGTGCTCGGAACGATAACCGAAGTCGATCAGCTTTTCAGGATGCCCCAACGCGAAACTTCCAGAACCGCCTGTATGGCCTGTATCGGTGGAACTCACCGCATAGCCGCGCTTCAAACCTTCCGCAAGCGCCGAATAGCTGATGGCGCCTGCCCAGCCCCCATTGCCTACCGCCTCGTACTTGTTGTTCCATCCCGATAGCGGCAGCCAAACCTCAACCTTAATATCGGAATCGGCCGTGGGAGCAATCGTCAGCACCACGCGGCAGAAGGCAGGCAGGCCTTTGAGCACCGCCGCGGGCCCATTCGCGCCTGGAGGCATGAAATCCCCGGCGCGAACTTTGTCCGCGGAATTGATCGTCGTGAACGGTAGAATCAGCTTCCGCAAACTCTCGCAGGTTGCCGCGCCGTGGGCCGCCACAGCCGCAAGAAGCGCCACGGCGATCAGGCGCGCGTGTTTCACAGTTTGAGCAGCCTCTTCGCGTTCTTGTAGTAGATCTTGTCCAACTGATCTTTAGTGAGGTTGAGATGATCCAGCAGTTGAATCGTTTCCCGGATGTAGATGCCGGGCTCAGGCTCGAAAGGAGTATCGGACGCGAACACCACCTGATCCTCGCCGAAGAAGTCGAAACCGCATCGGGTCCCCGCGACCGCGCCGAACAGCGCCGTGTCGGCGTAGAACATGCGGAGGTAATCGATGGGACGCTTCTTCATGGACTTCAGCAGAGATTTGTAATCCACATCCGAAGTACGAGAGCCCAACTGGTCCCAGCCATGCCCGACGCGGCCTTCAAAGTAGGGAATCATGCCTCCCATGTGATGCGTCACCACTCGAAGATTGGGCCAGCGGTCGAAGAAGCCCGCGAACACCATGCGCGACATAGCCACGCTGGTTTCATAAGGCCAGCCGAGGGTCCACCAGATTTCGTACTTGGATTTATCCTCACTCAGATAGTCGGGGAAATTAGCGCTGCGCGCGGGATGCATCAGGATGGTGAGGTCGTGACGCGCGGCCGCTTCGAAGATCGGCAGAAATTCCGGCTCGTCCAAAGGCTTCGGACCAACGTTGGTATAAATCTGAATCGCCTTGGCGCCCAAGTGAGTCACCGCGCGGTCCATCTCTTTCACCGCGGCATCCGGATTGTTCATGGGAAGCGAGGCGGCGAAGCTGGGGAAGCGGTGCGGATACTTTTGGCACAGATCCGCGAAACCGTCATTGGCCATCTGCGCCAGTTCCGGTGATTTGTCCGGCGGCGCCAGCGCTTCAATAGTGGGCGCGGGCAGCGAGAGGAATTGCTGGTATTCGCCGAACTGGTCCATGGTGCGGAACCGAAGGTCCAGATCTTTGATCATGGGGATGTTTTGCACACGCTTACCCATGTCTCTAAAGCTGTCGCCAAGATTGATGTAACGATCAAAATATTTCTGAGGGAAGAAATGATTGAAGATATCGATTTTCATAGAAGAAAGCGGAGGAATCGTAACTATAACACACGCCTGCGGCCTTGCAGAATATATGTTAGTCTTGATGCCTGCGGTTGTTCATCCCACACGGAGTCCCATCTTAAATGCCTGGATGTTTTGAAATTACACGCAGCACAAAGTCGGGCGAATTCTATTTCCACCTCAAAGCGACCAACGGGGAAATCATCTTGCGCAGCGAAGGGTATACGAAGAAAGCCTCGGCGATGAATGGGATTGAGTCGGTGAAGAAGAACTCTCCGCTGGAAGATCGCTTCGAACGCAAGACGGCGAAAAACGGAGAGTTGTTTTTCAACCTCCTTGCAAAGAATCGCCAGGTGATCGGCACCAGCGAGACCTACAAGGCGGAGGCCGGCAGGGAAAACGGAATCGCTTCGGTGAAAAAGAACGGACCCTCGGCCAAGGTCAACGACCTGACCACAACTTAATTTTCCAGTATGCAGACATCCGGAAGACCCCTGTAGTCTTCGGCGTAATCCAGACCATAGCCGACCACAAATTCATCAGGGATCTTAAACCCCACATAGTCGACCTGAACCGGACGTTGCCGCCGCTCCGGCTTGTCCAGCAGCGTCGCAATCCGCAGTGACTTGGGCTTGCGTTGCGCAAACACCTGCAACAGGTACGTGAGCGTGATGCCGCTATCCACAATATCCTCGACCACAATCACGTGGTGGCCCTGAATGGAAACGTCCAGATCCTTGGTCAACTGAACTTCCCCTGAGCTCGTCTTTCCGCGGCCATAACTGGAGATGCCCAGAAACTCGATGCGCGTTGGTGTCTTCACGGCCCGCGCCAGATCGGCCAGAAAGATGTACGCGCCCTTTAGGATGCCGATCAGGTAGACGGGGCCCTCGGGATAATCACGATCGATCTGCGCGGCCATTTCCGCGATACGAGTAGAGATCTGCGCGGCGGAGAGCAGCACGCGGTGGGAAGCCATAAGGACCTGATTGTATCTCACACCTTGGCGAATGGGGGGCGTGGTCTTATTCGTGTAGTACGATAGCGACGAGGAGACCAAAACTGCCCCGCGCTAAGAAAAAAGCCCCATCCCCCGAACCAAAACCTGAGCCGCCCTGGCTCGTCGCCGTTCGCGCCGCTGACAGTAAACAAGCCAAAGACATCGCCGTGCTGGACCTGCAGGAGATCTCCTCCTTCGCGGACTTTTTCGTCCTGGCGACGGGAAGCAATACCCGCCAGATTCAAACCATCTGCGACGAGGTGGAAACACAGCTCAAGAAACACGGCGAGCGCGCCCACAGCATTGAAGGATACACGCACGCCGACTGGATCTTGATGGACTATGGCGACTACCTCATCCACATCTTTTCCGAGAAGGCGCGCACCTATTACGATTTGGAACGATTGTGGCGCGATGCCAAGCGCGTGGAATGGGAACCCCTGGAATTAGCCAAAAGATAGTGTAGACTGAATCGTTGTGCTTTCACCCAAGTCGGGGGGCTTGGTTAAGCCATGATCCGTCTACTGGTTCGGCGTTTCCTCGTTGGCGGCACGCTATGCGGGCTGTTGTCACTGCTCACTTCCTGTTCCAGTGATTCAGCCGCGGCGCAGAATTTTTCTTCTCAAGTGAATCAGGGCGCGCTGGAGATGCTCAACGGACACTCCAGCGAACGCATCATCATTTATCATCCAGAGTCTGGGACCGGCAAATACACGCTGCGGCTCGAGAAGCATTTTCCCTGCCCCTCCGCGCCTTGCGAGGCGCCCTCCGGAGAGCAACAGGGGACGCTGCAACTTACGACCTCACACGGAACAGCGACACCGGGAGCTCTGGAAAGATGGATCAGCGTACCGGAGGTTTTCCAGGTCACGCGCACGGACCAGGACACGGCCGTCATTCTTAGGAACAAGAGCTGGTACGCGGAAGTTCGAGCGGTCTATTGAGAACTTGGTGATACGGACTCAGTTCGATTACTTGAAATCCGCGACCAACCGCCCCCCCGCGCCCTTATAGAGAACCGTCAAATCCTTCAGCTTATTCTTACCATCCATCCGGAAGTAAAGCAGCCCTTCGACCGGCTGCTTGATCTCATCATCGGGAATGGACTTCGCTTTGAGAGCCGTAAGTAAATCGCTCTGATCAGGACCACTGGCTGCGACCGGTGCATCGTCTTTCTTGTCTTTAGCCGAGTCATCTTTGGCGGAGGCCTTAGGCCTGTTGATCTGGGTTCCGATCCCACCCCAGATGGGACCGTTGGCAACCGGATTTCCCCACGAATTGGGCTGGTCCTTGGCGGCCTTCACGGTAATCGACCCTCGTCCGGCGATCTGGCTTGCGGACAGCGCAGGGCACTTTTCACCGTCCTTGCGCGAAAGCAGCGTAAAGTCGTCGGGAGATATTCGAAGCGGCTTATCGCCTTTGGGTGTGGCCTTCAACCGGAGCACCACGAAGCCATCACCAAGATCGGCTCCCAGGGCCTGCTGGATTTCGGCACGGTCCATTATGGCCGTAGCTGAGAAGGCGAAGTCGTCGCCGGATGCTTCGGCCGGCCCGATTACCTTCTTGTCGGCGGCCAACGCGGCCATGGCCAGGAGACTGAGTAGAAAAACGTTCCTCATGACACCTCCCGAAATCTAAAGACTTAAGTCGCCCGGCTTCTGCCTGATCTCCATGCAACCCCGCCCCGTCGGCAACACCTTTCCAGGATTAAGACGGCACTCCGGATCAAACAGTTTCTTGAAGCGCCCAATCATATCCAGTGTATCGGAGGAGAATTGCCGCGCCATCATCTCATTCTTCTCCATGCCGACCCCATGCTCGCCAGTGATGGATCCGCCCACCGAAATGCAATATTCCAAAATCTCATCGGCGGCATGCTTTACCTTCTCCGTCTGCCCCGGCTTGCGAGGATCGAAGAGAATCAGCGGATGCATGTTGCCGTCGCCGGCGTGAAAAATATTGCTGATGGTAAGACCGGTTCGTTCCGCCACGCCATAGATGAAGCGCAACGTTGGCGCGATCTGCGTACGCGGCACCACTCCATCCTGCGTCAGGTAAGCCGGACTGGCGCGCCCCACGGCGCCGAACGCATTCTTGCGGCCCTTCCACAAAAGGTCGCGTTCCTCATCGTTGCGAGCCACGCGGAACTCACGTGCCCGGCAGCCCATGCAGGCCTCGCGAATATGCTCCACCTGCTCCTCCACCATCTCGCGAGTGCCTTCCAGCTCGATCAGCAACACCGCCGCCGCATCCAGAGGATAGCCCGCATGAGTGGCGTCTTCCACCATCTTCAGCAGAATGCCATCCAGCATCTCGATGGCTACCGGCGTGATCGCACGAGCCGTAATCTCGCTCACCGTGTCGCCCGCATCCTCGGCACGATCGTAGATGACCAGGATCGTCTTCACCAGTTCGGGCTTGCGCATCAGGCGAACCGTCGCGCGGGTCACCAGCGCCATGGTCCCTTCGGAACCCACCAGCAAGCCGGTAAAATCGTATCCCGGCTGATCCGCCCCGCCCGTCTCCAGCACAGAGCCATCCGGCAGCACGACCTCAAGTCCCAACACGTGATTGGTGGTGACCCCATAGGCGAGCGTATGAGGACCGCCCGCATTCTCACTCACATTGCCGCCGATGGTGCAGGCGCGCTGGCTGGAAGGATCGGGCGCGTAGAAGTAGCCGTCGGCCTCCACTGCCAGAGTCAGATCCAGATTCACCACACCCGGCTCGACTTTAGCTCGCTCATTGGGCAGATCGATTTCCAGAATCCGATTCATCCGCGCGAAGGACATCATCATGCCGCCCTCGCGCGCAATGGCCCCGCCGCTAAGACCGGTTCCTGCGCCGCGACCGGTGATGGGCACCCGAGCCTCGCGTGCCAGTTTTACCAGCGCGACTACCTCGGCGGTTGTTTGTGGAAAGACCACCACATCTGGTCGCGATTTATCGACACTGCCGTCGTACTCGTAGAGAGATAGGTCTTCGGGCTTGTGCAAATAGCCGAGCGGCCCAACGATTTTCTCAATTGGCTGATTCAGAGGAATCATCAGAGCATCTTGTTGATGTGCTGAAGAAATTCCGGATCCATGAAGTTCTGATTGCTGATGATCTTTTCGACCACCTTGCCGGACTGATCGATGATGTAGGTTTCCGGAATCTGGAACGTCCCGTAGCTGGTGCTCACGTCGGCTTCGGGGTCCTCTGAGGTGTCGAATTGAATACCGTACTTGGCAATAAACTTCTTGTAGGAATCCTGGTTGCGATCGATGCTCACGCCCAGAACCACAACGCCCTTCGGACCCATCTGGTCCGCAAACGCGTTGAGCGAAGGCGTCTCTTCAATGCAAGGCGGACACCAACTCGCCCAGAAATTCAGCACCAGCACTTTGCCGCCAAAATCCTTGGGAGTGACCGTGCGCCCGCGATCTGTCAGAAGGCGGAAGTCCGGCGCTGTATCGCCAGGCACGGTAACATGCTGCTCGAGTGTCGGGGTGACCACCCAGACCAGGACACCGGCGAGGACCACGATCAGCCCCACCAGCAAACGATCCACATTTAGTTTCACGCTATTATTTTAGTGGATCTGATCCGCAAAGGGCGCGCGGGCACCCTCGCGACATTCTTAGTAAAGAGCCAGCGCGCTCCGTTTTGCGGGTGATTACGTACATGGAGGTTTTTTCAGGAATCCTTTAAGGCCGCTGTCACATCTATATCGACGAGCATATGCTTCTCACTCGCAAAGCCGAATTTTCCGCGTCACACGTATGCAGGAACCCGGCGTGGAGTGATGAGGAAAACAAGCGCGTCTATGGGACCAACGCCAATCCGAACGGCCATGGTCACAACTATGTGGTTGAGGTAACGGTGGAAGGTCCAACGGACCCTGTAACAGGAATGGTGTTCGACCTCAAAATCCTTAAGGAAATCCTAAACCAGGAAGTAGTGGAGCCCATGGACCATCGATTCCTCAATAAGGAAGTCCCTCCCTTTGAGCATGTGGTCCCCACCACTGAAAATATAGTGGTAGAAGTGTGGCGCCGCCTCAATTCACGGCTAACGCAGGCGGGCGCTCGTCTTCGAAATGTTCGTTTGTACGAAACTCAGGACCTGTTTGTCGACTACGGGGGCGAGCCTTGCGCCTGACGCGACGCTACCGCTTTGCGGCTTCACATCGCCTGCACACATCCGCGTTGAGCGAGGAAGAGAACACCCGTCTGTATGGCAAATGCAATAACCCCTACGGTCATGGACATGATTACGTGCTGGATGTGACCGTGGAAGGCTCCCCTGATGGAACCGGTCAAGTTGCCAACCGCGCGAGGTTTGACGAACTTGTTCGCGATCGAGTCCTTTCCCAACTGGATCACAAGAATCTGAACGAGGATCGGCCCGAGTTCAGAACCGCTGTGCCGACTACGGAAAATCTGGCGATGCTGGTCCGTACCCTGCTTGAGAAGGATTGGGACCTCCGGCCTAGGCTCAGCGCCGTGCGCATTTCGGAAACCGATCGGAACGCGTTTACATTGCAGATCTAGGAATGAACTCTAGGAAATAAATGATGAAGAGTAAGGCCAACGTTAAGATGATGCCGCAGGCCACGCCGCCTGTCGCGACCCACATGCGCGAAATCCTCAAGGAATTGGGTGAAGACCCCTCGCGCGAAGGCTTGCTGCGTACTCCGGAACGCTACGAGAAGGCCATGCGATTCCTGACCAGCGGTTATGCCACCGATCTGGAAGAAATCGTCAACAGCGCCACGTTCAGCCAGAAGTGCGACGAGATGGTGATCGTGAAGGACATCGAGTTCTTCAGCATGTGCGAACACCATCTGCTGCCCTTCTACGGCAAGGTCCACGTCGCCTACCTGCCCAAAGACAAGGTGATCGGCCTAAGCAAAATTCCGCGCATCGTGAATATGTTCGCCAGGCGGATGCAGTTGCAGGAACGCATGACGCAGCAGATTGCGGAAGCCCTGCAAACCGCGGTCTCTCCACGCGGCGTGGCCGTGCTGGCCGAGGCTCGTCACTTCTGCATGATGATGCGAGGCGTGGAAAAGCAACACTCCGGCGCAGTCACCAGCACCATGTTGGGAGCATTCCGGGCCAGCAAGGCAACCCGCGACGAGTTTCTGGCCCTGGTCGCCAGACAAGTTTAAAAAATACGTCTGTTAGACTGAAGCTTGATGGGCACCGTACGCCGATTCATTTTCTGGGATTTCCCGCGCGCCAGTTGGCCGTACGACGTTATGGTCGGCCTGATATTGGCGTTTATATTTCTCACACCCCGCAGCGTCTTCAAGGATCAGCCAAAGCCTGCAAGTGTCGTGATGTTGTCCGACTCCGGCCCGTTCCTGATCGAACCGAAGTCGCTTGCCGGCGTTCCCGAGTCGGACAGGAAAGCCAAGGCAGCCGCATTGATAAACGCGCGCTTCAAGGTGAACAAGCCGGTGATCGACGTTCAGGAAGTCAATGACGATGAAGGGCAGCTTATTGGCTACTCTGCTTCGGTTCGCCCCTAATTCGTCACTAAATTAAGATGAGGCTTCCTCTAAGAATCGCTCTGTTCGCATTCGCGTTGACCTCCCTTCGCGCCGAATCACTCAACGACATCCTGGCGCGCATGGATCAGGCAGCCGTCAAGTTCCGGTCCTTCTCCGCCGCTACCAAACGCATCGAGTACACCGCGGTGCTGGATGACAAGAAGGAAGAGAACGGCGTCATGCGCATGAAGAAGGGCAAAGGCGGAATGATGGGCGTGGTCGTATTCTCTGACCCGGATCCGCGCACTTATTACTTTTCAGGCAAGACCCTGGAGATTTACCTCCCCGGGACAAACAGCGTGGAGATCTACGACGCCGGTAAGCACACCAGCGTTGTAGACGAAATCATCCTGTTAGGCTTCGGGACGTCTGGCGCCGAGCTGCGCAAAAACTACGAAGTTACCTTAGTCGGGCCCGAGACGGTAAATGGGGTCCCCACGACGAAACTGCAACTGGTTCCCAAAACCGCCGAAGTGCGTCAATACGCAGGCAAGATAGAACTCTGGATTCCCGAAGGCGATAGCAGCCCGATTCAAGAGAAATTGATCCCGCCCCCGCCTTCCAAGGATTACAACCTGATTTTGTTTTCCGACCGAAAGATCAATAACCCCACGCTCTCGGATGCGGATTTTTCCCTAAAACTGCCGGCCGGCGTCAAGAAAGTCTATCCTCAGAAATAGATTGTCAGTGCTCCAGGTGAATCGTCACCGCTTCCATCGACCCATCGATCTGCCGTTTTACTTCAACGTCCACAGACTGGCCGGCTTTCAGATCTGTGATTTTCAGTTTCTTGTCTCCGTCCATCGCGACCGTCTTCCGGGTTAAGGAAATTTCCAGGGTGTTCTCTTCTCCCTTTTGGGAATCGTCTCGCGTGAGCAACAATTTCTTACTGGTGAGACTGGTCAGCGTACCGTGGAAATCGACCACCACGTCTGGGCCGGCGTCACCCGCGGGGACCTGCCCACGAGTCCTCTGACGAGGCATGTACTGAGCACTTAAAATCAAACTGCAACTCAGCAGAGCAAGAATAGACAGATACTTCATTCGCTTATTCCTATTGACAATCTTAGATCCAGCGGACTATAAGCCGGTTTCTGTGCCCAGGCTATTAAACCCGGACGGCAGCCATTCCTCTTGGCCGGAAATTTCTTCCCGGCTCCAGCAACCTACCCGGAAGTTGTGACGGAGCGGGCCGCTCCTCCTCCCCTATTTGGTCTTGCTCCGCATGGGGTTTGCCCTGCCAGCGCACATTGCTGCCGCCGCGGTGCGCTCTTACCGCACCTTTTCACCCTTACCCAGCCTAAGATTTGTCCTAGAACAAACCTAAGCCGGGCGGTACATTTTCTGTGGCACTTTCCGTAAAACCCGCTTTGAGCGAGCCCCCCCGGCCGTTAGCCGGCATGCTGCCCTGTGGAGACCGGACTTTCCTCGCCCCGAAAGAAAGTTTCCCTCCTCCCAAAGCGCGGCTGCCCGTCCGCTGAATCAATCTCTATTGTAGCGGCACGTACTAGTTCTCGTGGTTGGATCTCAAAATGCTCGGCCATTTGGGTTCGGGGGATCCGTCTTTTTAGCACCAATCGTCCTCGTTCAGCCCAGACATATGAAAAGAAAGGGCTGGACGGGGCAGGTCTGTACACGTTACCCTTGGAAATGTTGTTCAGTTGGAGGAGGAGCGAAAGCCGTGCTGCGCAAATTTACCACAGTACCACTAGTGCTGTTTACCCTGGCCGCAGGGAGTCTCTATGCCCAGGTCGAACCGAAGGCGACCGATTGGGAGGAGATAAATTTCGAATTCAACTCTTCCAAGCTGGTGGATGGATTTCCCAGCCTGTTGCGCCTGGCCGAGCTACTGCAGAAGAACGCCGGGTATAAAGTAACCCTGGAAGGTCACGCCGATACCATCGGATCGACCGGATACAACCAGAAGCTCGGGCTGGACCGCGCGGGAGCCGTGCGCGACTTTCTAGTGAAATACGGCGCTCGAGCCGGCCAGATCACCACCACATCGCAAGGCAAGGGCGACCCGAAATACCCCGGCCAGAAGCCCGCCTTCTCTCCCACGGATGAAGCCCGTTGGATGAACCGGCGCGTGGCAATTATGGTGACCGACGACAAGGGACAGTCAGTCGGAGACGGCAGCACCGGCGAAGCGATCCGTGCGATTCCTGGAGGATTAGCGGATTGCTGCAGTGAGGTTTTAAAAAGGCTCGACAAGCTTGACGAAATCCAGCGCATGCTGAAAGACTTGGCCGACCAGAACGCGGCCATGAAGAAAGAGCTGGACGACCTGAAACAAGGGCAGCAGGTAATAGAGTCCAAACTGAATCAGACTCCCGTCGCTCCCCCTGCCCCTGCGAACCCACCGGGCGGTCCCGGCGGACCGGGCGGACCCGGCATCCCGGGAGCGGGTGGCAACAATGGTGCGGCCAATCCACCCAGCCGCCCGAGTCCATTCCAACTCCTCGGCCTGAACGTTGGGGCCGACGGTACCGGCAATACAACCTTTACGGGCAAGGGCCGCTTCTTCGCGCCCATGAGCCACAACACCGCCTTCCAGGCGCAGGGCGAATATCTTTATTACAAGACCCAGCGCGAAGGACAGTTTGACATCGGCCTGGTGCAGCGCATGAAGAATGTCCAGGCGGGCCTGTTTGCCAGCTTCAAACACGTCACGCTCGCCGGCGACCAGAGCGGCGGCAACCTCGGCCAGGCGGCCCTCACGGTCGACTACATCTTCAAGTACGGCAAGATCGGTTTCTTCGGCACCAAGGGATTCCTGGATAACGCCGTAGTCAATCGCGCCTTCGCCACGGACCCGGTTACCGGCGCAACTCTCTTCAACATCACCATCGAACAGTATCTGAAAATCGTCGACCAGGCGGGCATCAGCGGAACCGTGGGCCTGTGGAAGAACAACTACCTGGAAGGCAACATCGGATACCTCCACAGCCGCTTAGGCGACCGAGCCGGTGGCACCGCGCGCTTCATCTTCCCGCTGAACGACAAGATCGCCTTCACTCTGGAAGGCGGCGTCAACGAAACCATGCAGGTTTCGGGCAACAGCGGCCGCGCTGTGGTTGGAATGCAGTTCGGAAACGTGATTCGGCCCAAGGAAATGCAAGCCGCCGATCACCCGATTCCAGTGGACGTCCCGCGCGTTCGCTATGACGTGTTGACTCGCCGCATTCGCACCGGCAACAGCGCGCCTGTGGCCGACGCGGGTCCCGATCAGATCGGTGTTTCGGCTGGCACCATCACTCTGGATGGCTCGGGTTCGTACGATCCCGATGGCGATGCGATCACTTACCTGTGGACACAGACGGCAGGCACGCCCGTTGCGCTTTCCAATCCCACTGCTGTCAAACCGACCTTTACCGCCACCTCAGGGGTCAACTATGCTTTCCGCCTGACTGTGACCGATCCGTTCGGCGCAAAAGGCCAGGCCAACACCAGGGTGGAGACGAAGGTCAACAGTCCGGTGCAGATTTTGTTCTTCACCGCCACTCCGACCTCGATCCAGTCCGGCCAATCCTCGACGCTTGCCTGGAACGTGCTGAACGCTGACCCCAACGGCATTACGATCACTTCGATCGGTACGGTGCAGGCGAGCGGGTCGGCAGCTGTCTCCCCAACGGTAACCACCACGTATACGCTTACCGCGAAGAACTCAGTCAACACAGCAACGGCTACCGCCACTGTTACGGTCGGCGCCGGCGGGGGCGGCGGCACCAAGGTGTTGTTCTGCTACGCCACGCCCACCAACATCACGGCGGGTGAAACTGCCACCATAAATTACTCCGCTCAGAACGCGGATTCGGTGACCATAACGCCGCAACCCGGCAAGGTTAGTAATACCAGCGGCGCGGTGACCGTCACCCCGACTCAGACGACAACGTATACAGTTACGGCGACAGGCGCAGGCGGGACCGCCACCGATTCCTGCTCCGTTACCGTGTCAGTGACCGCAGGGACACTGCCGCGTATCATTCAGTTCTCCGCGATCCCTGGGCAGATCAGCAGCGGTCAGAGTTCGAACCTGCTGTGGCTGGTGGAAAACGCGACCTCGGTTAGCATCAGCCCGGGTATCGGAAACGTTGGCATCAGCGGCACCCAAACCGTCAGCCCGACGGCGACCACCACCTATGTCTTGACGGCCACCAACGCCGTGGGCAGTGTGACTGCGAATGCGATCGTGAACGTCACAGTGATCCCGGGACCGGTGATTACGTCCTTCACCGCAACACCGCCGACGTCGCCCTCACCCGGCAGCCCGGTGGTGCTCTCTTGCCAGGCCACCAATGTCGCCAGTATCACCATGGCCGGAATTCTGTTCCTGCCAGGCACAGCCACTTACAAGGTCTATCCGACGGTGGATACCACGTACACTTGTATCGCGACCGGTACAAACGGCCAGACCGTCAGCAAAACGGTTGATGTAAAGGTCACGCAACCCACAACCGGAGGAGGCGGCACTCCTCCGACCATCGTGATCGCGGGAGGAAACATGCTGACCATCACCTCGCGCGATTTCCAGATTGACGCCTCAGCCAGTTTCAGTCCCGCGGGCAACAATCCTCTGACCTACTCCTGGACGGTAGCGAACCAGAACCCCGCCGCCATCCTCAACCCCACTTCGGCGGTTACCAACGTCCAGCTAAACGGACCCAACGGGACCTATATCTTCAACTTGACGGTGACCGACAGCAAGGGAAATTCGGCAACCGCCACAATTACGGTGCTGTTCCCGATCACCCACGTGCAGTAGCCTGATTTCAAATCAGTCAATGAAGGGCGCCCGGCAAAATGGGCGCCCTTTTTCTTTGTCTGAAGCTAAACTAAACGTGATGGACGGCTCCAACCTCTATCTCTCATTGGGCGCCACGGCGGGGTGCCGCCGACTCTCTGAAGCCTTTTACGCAAGTGTGGAGAAGGATCCTGTACTACGTCCGCTCTTTCCCGGCAAGACCTTCAAGTGCGCGATCGAAGAGTTCGCAGCGTTCCTGGCTCAGTTGTTCGGAGGACCAGTTGAGGATGCCCAGCGCCGCTGGTGGTTGAGTCTGCGCGAATCTCATCTGCGTTTCAAAATTGGACCGAAGGAGCGGGATGCCTGGATGAAAAACATGATCCAGGCCTTGCGGGATGTGCCCCGGGGTGTAGGCATGGAAGAGGAGGTCCGCGTCGCGTTGCGCGATTTCTTTGAGCGATCCTCCGCGTATGTAGTCAATGTTGGCGAGGCGCCTGACGCGCCCTCCAGCACTCCGATCGGCGAAATTCACCAGGAAATGTCCCGCCGATGGACCGCTCAACGCGCTCTGGACAAGGCGGTAGCTGCGATTCGCCAGGGCTCGGCGCATCATGCGATCAGTCTGGCGGAAGGCTCAGTCCTCCAATCATATTTCGACGCGAATCGCTCCGCCCTCGCGGCACTGCTCACAGTGATGATTGCCCAGGGCGATTCCGCCATGCTCGACTATGTGAGGGCAAAGCTGGCGGCCGACCCCCTCCTCGCACGAGAACGCTATAGTGGCCGTACCTTGCTGCATGGCGCCGCGGCCGCAGGAGACTTGGCCACAGTAGAACTACTGCTTCGTCTTGGGGCGGAGCCCAATGTCACCACTGCCGGCGGTCAAACTGCGCTGTACTGCGTCGGCAACGAATGCAGCGGCCCGGCAGGTGCGAGCGTCGTGCGCGCATTGGCTCAAGCGGGCGCCCGCATCGATGCCTGCGACGGAGTGAAACGCTGCACCGCGCTCCACATGGCGGCCCGGCGAGGAAACAAAGAAGTGGCCGAAGCCCTGCTGGACTGTGGCGCGGCAATTGAAGCTCGAGACAGTCTTGGCGAAACGCCTCTGCGGCGCGCTGTCAATTGCAATAAGACCGATGTCGCCGCTCTGCTGCTGGCCAGAGGCTCTGACCCGCACTCGCAAGGAAGCAAGGGCCTGACGCCGGCATCCGCGGCGCGCACCGCGACGATGAAACGGATCTTTGCTTACTGACATGTGGCGCGGGACGCCCAAACCAATTACACTCCTATAAACAATGCTCGCCATCAAACACATTCTCTTTCCGTTGGACTTCTCCGACCGGTCCACCGCCGCCGCCCCTTTCGTAGAGGCGATGGCGAACCGTTTCGGCGCCAAGGTCACGTTAATTAGCGTCGCGCAGCCATTCGATGCTTCGGGCCTGGGCTACCCCAGTCTGCTGCTGGCGGCCGACACGGGCGCTATGCTGGCGGAGTTGAAGAACAGGCTGGATGGCGCTTTGGTGAAAGAATTCTCACAGCTCAAGGTTGATCGCGTCGCTGATTTGGGCGATCCGGCCGACGTGATCACAACCTTCGCCCACCAACACGATGTCGACCTCGTCATGATGTCGACCCATGGCTATGGGACGTTTCGATCCCTGTTGCTCGGGTCTGTCGCAGCAAAGGTGCTGCACGACGCGAAGTGTCCCGTCTGGACCGCGGCCCATGGAGCGGACCTGCCTTCGCCCGATCACGTAAAGCCCAGTGTCATTCTGTGTGCGATCGACTCTACGCCCAGAAGCCTACCGCTACTAAAGTGGGCCGCGGAATACAGCAAAGGGTTGAACGCGGAGTTGCGGCTGATCCATGTCGTTCCCGGCATGGATAGCTTTCCAGCGAGTCAGATGAATCAGGAATTCGAGCTGGAGATGAAGAAAGAAGCGCGCGATCAAATCACAAAACTGCAGCGATCGGAGGGCGTCGAGGCCCATCTGGAAGTCGCGTCCGGAAACATTGCGGAGCTGGTTCGCGAAGAAGCTCAGCGGCATGGGGCGGGGCTGGTGTTAGTCGGGCGCGGCGTGCTGCACGAAACATTGGGGCGGCTGCGGTCCAACGCGTACTCCATCATTCGGCATGCGCCGTGTCCCGTGCTGAGCATCTGACCGGATTGTCAACCCAGCTTCAGTCCGATACGATTTGTTTATGTCAAAGAAGGCTGTGCCGGTTGCGATCGCACTATTGCTGGGCACGCTGCCCAGGCGCAATGGCTCAACTACCCCGACCCTGGGATTCCGCGCCTGCCTGACGGCAAACCGAATCTGAACGCTCCCGCGCCTCGATCAAACGGGAAGCCGGATCTGTCCGGCGTGTGGAGCGGGCCGGGCGCGGGAAGCTATGATCGCAATATCGCTCGCGATCTGAAGCCTAGCGATGTTCAGCCGTGGGCCGAAAAGATTTACCAGCAGCGGGTTCTGGCGATGGGATTGGACGCGCCGCGAGCCAATTGCCTGCCCGACCCGTTCCTTTACTATCACATCGTCGATCTCGCAAGGATCGTTCAAACGCCGGATTTGATGGTCATCCTCTACCAGGGCACCACGAATAGCGTTCATCGAACCGTCTTTACGGACGGCCGCCCATTGCCGAAAGATGCGAATCCCACTTGGATGGGATACTCGATCGGCCATTGGGACGGCGACACAATGGTGGTGGACACCGCGGGTTTTAATGACCGGGGCTGGCTCGACATCGAAGGGCATCCTCACACCGAAGCGCTTCACATCACCGAACGCTTCCGCCGCCGCGACTTCGGGCACATGGGCCTGGAGGTGACCATTGAGGATCCTAAAACTTTTACCCGGCCCTTCTCTATCAAGATGGAAAAGACTCTGGTTCCGGACACGGATCTCCTGGAGAGCATCTGCGAAAGCGACCACTCGACTCCACACATGGTCGGCGGCGAAGGGATCACCACCCTCGCTCCGGCGGTCCTTTCAAAATATACCGGCACCTACGAGTACTCGGCGGGTCGCCCGGCAGTGATCACGATGGAGGGCGATCTGTTATTCCTGCAGGAAGGCGCGAACCCTCTGAAACTGCCACTGGCCGCGCACACGGATACCGTCTTTGTTTCACGGACCAATGGAGATTTGATTGAGTTCAAGAAAGATGCGCGGGGCACGGTGACTGAATTCACGTTCCATGACCAAAGGGCAGTCCGCAAACAATAACATGAAAATCGCAACCGGGCTGCTCGCATTCGCCAGCTTCGTATCCGCCGCGCAGAACTATACCGCTCAGAAGACCACCGACCATGGTGTCGCCGTCGTGCGTCTCACCGATGCCGCAAAAGGCGTTGAGGTTTCCATAGTGCCGTCCATCGGCAACCGGGCCTATGAGATGAAGGTGCATGGGAAGAACATTTTGTATTTCCCTTCCCCCGATTTAGGCGATTTGCAGAAGCGGCCCGACCTGAACGGAGTGCCCTTCCTGGCGCCGTGGGCGAACCGGTTGGATGAGCAGGCGTTTTGGGCCAACGGCAAGAAGTACACGTTCAACATGACGCTTGGAAACGTTCGCGGCGCTCTGCCCATTCACGGGCTTCTTTCCGCGTCGCCGCTGTGGGAAGTGACAGAGGTAGCGGCAGACAAGCAGTCCGCGCATGTGACCAGCAGGCTGCAATTCTGGAAGAATCCCGACCTGATGGCCCAATGGCCCTTCGCGCACGAATACGAAATGACCTACCGGCTCTCCGCTGGCATGCTGGAAGTACGCGTCACAGTGACGAACCTGAGTAGCGAATCGATGCCGATCGTACTTGGCTTTCATCCCTATTACCGCATTCCCGGCCTGCCTCGCGACGAATGGATTGCGAACTTTCCCGCGCGCAAGATGGTGGTCGCCGACGACCGTCTGATTCCAACCGGCGAGTTGAAGCCTTTCGACTTGCCGAATCCCCTGCCCCTCAAGGGCCACACGCTCGACACCGGATTCACCGACTTGGAACGCGACGCCGACGGCCGCGCTCATTTCTCTATCGAGGCAGGCGGCATGAAAGTCGAAACGATGTTCGGGCCGAAGTATCCGGTCGCCGTAGTGTGGGAACCACCGCCGCCTCCCGGCGAGACGAGGGACTTCATTTGCTTTGAGCCGATGACCGGCATCACCAGCGCTGTCAATCTGCAACACGAAGGGAAGTACAACGCACTGCAGACAGTTGCTCCCGGCGCAAAATGGACCGAGAGCTTTTGGATTCGATCGAGCGGGATCTAAGCGAACAGCGACTGCGTTGTTCGCGGCTAATTTCAGAACCTGTAAACAAACTCGAGGTAGCTGAATCTTCCATCTTTGCCGCGCGGATAAATCTGTTCCATCACCGCCAGACCTTGCGCGTAGCCGACATAAGCCGTCGCGGTGATGTTTCTCTTGATCTGATAATCCAGGCTGGTGTCGTACAGATTCGCTAATGACTTTCTCCCGGAGGTCGCGCGGCCCGTGTAACCGAAACTGGTGGGCTGAAAGGCGCCGCCGCCGCTGTACCAAAGGTCGTTTGCATCGGCCAGGCGCAAGGAATGAAACTCGCTGGACGTGGTGACCTTTGGCGTTGGCCGGAGCGTCAACATCCCAAATGAATCGCCGATGTTCATCATGTTATAGAACGGAAAGCGCGCGTAAGGCCGCGGGGTCGGCAGGATCTGAAAGAAGGTCCCGTGCGTCTTGTCGTTAGGATTGTTGTCGCCGGATGCCCATATTGTGCCGCCGCGCAGCCACGGCTTGACGCTTGGCAGGATCTTGGGCTGGTAGCCTCTTCCACATCCACTGCCCCTGCGCGTTGTGTTTGAAGTCCCCAGCGGCCGGTCTGCAGCGCGCCCCAAAACAGGAAATCCAGCGTCCCTGCGCTGGTTTCCACCGCGTGGACGGTGTGACCACCGTACGTATCGATGCGGATGTTCTGGAGGTCAGCCTGCCGAACGGCCAGAGGCCGATTATCCGTCTTCAGCACGTGCCTCCAGTCGTCATACTCGATCATGAATATCCGCGTATCCGCGCTGTGCCGACCGCTGCCCCATTGGTGTGTGTAAGCCGCATAGCCGAAACCGACTCGATTCCAACCCCAGCCGTCCACCTGAAAAACGCCGCGTGTCGGGACAGCTCCGACGAAAGTGAAGTTGTCCTTCGCTCCCGTGAATGAGTAGTGCACTCCGTCGAAACTTCGTCCGACATCTGAGAACGAAAATGTGCCAATCAACCGCTGGCCGACACGGTCCCGCTTGACTGCGGCGAGCGTTGCATTCTTTGGCGCCATTTCAGTCCCGTCATTAAACTCGAAACGGCCGATCTGCAGGACCTGCCGCTTGTCCCCGCCCAAACCGTTGAAGCGGACGAAAAGCTGTTTAGGAAAAATGAACGCTTTATTGTTTGCGTTATTATTGGCGATCGCAACGTTGGCGCCCAAACCGAGCGCCCCCTGTTGCGGACCCGTGCCTACCGCATTAGAAGGAATGCCCAGCAGAATGGGGACCGCGAATTCGGCGTTCCAGTCCCAACTGTCGCGCTTCTCCGAAAAACCAATCCGTACCAGGGTGCCGGAGTATGCGTAATTGTTGTTGCCAGTGGTCGGTTCGAACCAATCCCAAAAATAGAGGCGCGTGCGGACACTTCCGGTCACGGTCACGTCGCCGATCTTCAGCGGCGGCGGGGGTGGATCGGAGGCTGTTTGGGCCAGAACTTCGCAGGCCAGAGCCGCCAGCAACAACGCGATACGAAATGTGGATCGATCTAGCGTCGCGATCTCCGGTCCACTCCATCCACGAACCAGTACAGCGCGGCGCAACCGGCGAAGATCAGACCTGAGACCAACGCCGCGGGAAGTACCGCACCGGTATGGTCGGCCAGATAGGCCGCCAAGGTCGCCGAGAGCAGCCACATCTGCACAATCAGCAGAATGACAATGAGCGTGATCACTCCGTCGATTGCGGTGAGTCCCCGCGTTTGTACGGGCGTATTCGGCGCTTTTAGCTTTTGACTCTCCATGTCAACCCTGCACACCAATCCCCATGCCAATCGCGATCAAATCGGAGCCACGTTGCTCCAGCGTCACTTTCGGAAGCGGCCGTGTCGGCGGACCCGCCAGAACCGAGCCATCGTGAATGGAGAAGAATCCTTCGTGGCAAGGGCACGCCAGCCGGTTGTCTTCGTGTTCATAGTAAACGGCGCACGATAGATGCGTGCACTTCTGGCTATAGGCGGCGAAAGAGGTCTCGCCAATTCGGACTAAGATGCACTGTTCGTCCGCGTATTGGAACAGCTTCACTCCGCCGACGGGAATCTCATCCGTCTTCGCCACAGCTACAGCGGGGAAGACCGTCTCTTTCTTAGTGAACTTTGAGCGTGCCAGAATCCACAGGTTTCCGACGAACATGCTCAGGCTGGTGAGCGTGAGAAACTTCGTCATCTGCCGCCGGCTGACGTATTTTTCATCAGCGGTGAAGATCGAGAACTCCTCGCGCCACAGCGGCTCCTTGCTGCTAGGCCGTTTCCACAAAGGCATCGGTTTCCTCCGTCATGTAATCCGCAATATCAATGGACACGAAATCCCGTTCGGCAGGCGCCATCATGAAGACCTTCGTGGTGATGCGCTGGTTGCCGAAATAAAACACATTGGTTGGTTTTTCACGCCGTGTGTGAGCCACCTGCTCGGGCGTGGCGTAGTAAAGCGCCTGGCTGGGGCACACGGTCGCGCACATGGGCTTCTTGCCCACCGAAGTACGGTCATAGCACATGTCGCACTTCATCATCTGTTCGCGCTCCACCACCAATTTTGGAATGCCGAATGGGCAGGCAAGCACGCAATTGGAACACGCGATGCAGCGAGGCTTCAGAGCCGATTGCACGATGCCGTCCTCGCCTTTCTTGATCGCGTCAGCGGGACACACCATGGCACAGGTAGGCTCGTCGCAGTGAAAGCAGACGTAGGCAGCCGTGGCAATCGTGTTAGGGCGATCCACGAAATCAAAATTGACCATGGAGACGCCGCGATGCGTTTCGCATTCCTCGCACGCCTTCACGCAGGACTGGCAGCCGATGCACCGCGACGGGTCGACGTAGAATTCGTAGCCGAACATCAGGCATCTCCTCCGACCTTGCGGATGCTGCAGGCCGAGACTTTGAATTCAGGAATCTTGCTCTGCGGGTCAATGGTGCGATGCGTCAATTTGTTGGCGCTCTTATCGTGAGGCCAGTGGTAAGGGATAAATACGGTGTCGGGGCGGATGGTGCGAACCACCATCGCGGGCAAAGTGATTTCGGAACGGCGTGTTTTGACCGTCACCATATCCTTGTCGAAAATCCCGTGTTTCGCCGCGAGTTTGGGGTGAATTTCCACTTTCGGCTCGGGATAGATGTCCACCAACGCGCCGATGCGGCGAGTTTGGGCGCCGGACAAGAATTGACTCACCACGCGACCGGTGGTGAGGTACACCGGAAACTCTTCGCTCACCGGATCGCCGCTCTCACGCCAGTGGCATACCTGGAAATGGCATTTCCCATCTGGGTGAAATGAAATGCCTCCTTCCATCAACCGCGGCGTTCCAGGATGATCCTCTGATGGACACGGCCAGAAGATTCCAAATTCTTTGTCAATACGCTCATACGTGATCCCGTAGTAATCGGCGATTCCTCCGCGAGAAGCCACGCGAAGCTCATCGAAGATCTCTCGCGTGGACTTGAAGGGAAAATATTGACCCTTGCCCAGGCGGCGAGCCAGTTCAATGATGATTTCAGAATCGGGACGCGCGTTGCCAGGCGGACTGGAGGCCTTCGCAATATGGATGACGCGCCCCTCCCCGCTGCAGGTGACGCCTTCTTCTTCCTCCTGAAGACTTCCGGCCAGGACCACATCGGCATGCTGAGCCGTCTCGGACAGGAAGAAATCGATCACACCAAAGAATTCGAGCTTGCCTAAAGCTTCTCGCGTGAAATTTGAATCGGGAAGCGACACTACCGGATTAAAGCAGGTACACAGCAGAGCCTTGATTTCCCCCGCATGAATCGCGTTCATGATTTCCTGGGCGGAGTATCCAGGCTGCGGCAGATCGTCGGGCGTGATGCCCCACACCTTGGCGATATACTCGCGCGCGGCCGGGTCCGCCAACTGCCTCATCCCTGGAAGTTGATCGCACTTCTGGCCGTGCTCGCGGCCGCCCTGGCCGTTGCCCTGTCCGGTAATCATGGCGCATCCAGCGCCTTCCCGCCCTATATGGCCAGTCAGGATCGCGAGGTGAACAAGAGACAGAACATTTTCGACGCCCTTGGAGTGGTGCTCCAGCCCGCGCGAATGGAGTGCGATGGCGCGATCGGCTTTGGCGAACCAATGCGCAGCCTTTTCGATGCTTTCCACAGGCACGCCCGTCTTCACGCTGGCCATCTGCGGGTTGTAGTCGCGGACCGATTCGGCGAACGCCTCAAAGCCGGTGGTATGGGCCGCGATGAATTCCTTGTCCTGCAGACCGTCCCGAAGAATGATGTGAAGCATCGACATCAGCAGGATCAGGTCGGTGCCTGGACGCACCGGGAGATAAAGGTCCGCGTTGCGCGAGATGGGCGTCATGCGCGGGTCGATCACGATCAGCTTGCCGCCGTTGTCGCGGCACTCCCACAGGTAGCTGGTCGTAATGGGATAGCATTCGCCGATATTGGCTCCCACCACCATCACCACCTGCGCCTTGGGAATGTCGCTCCAGGGCAGCGGGCTGCGATCCACGCCGAAGACCTTTTTGTATGCGACTCCTGCGGACACCATGCACAGGCGGCCGTTGTAGTCGACATGGCGCGTGCCTACAGCGAGCCGCGCGAATTTGCCCATCAGATAGGCTTTTTCGGTGATGAGCGACGCGCCTCCAAAAATCGCTACGGAATCCTTTCCGTATTTCGCCTGTACATCGCGAATTTTCTTTACCGTGAAGTCGAGCGACTCCTTCCAGGTGGCCTTTCGAAATCCGTGATCGGTGCGCATCAAGGGGTCGAGCAAACGATCCTCATGGTTCGATTGCAAATAGCGCTTAACACCCTTGGGGCAGAGCTTTCCCAAATTGAATGGGAATTCTTCCCACGGTTCGAATCCAATTACTTTTTCATCGCGAACCTTCAACTGAATGCCGCACTGCTGGCCGCAAAAGCAGCAATGCGTTTTTACGAGCTTGTCGGCTGGATGGGTGGATTCATCCTGCCATCCGCTGGGTGGAACGTAGTTGAGGTGCGGACCGAACTGGTTGGTTAAGTCCTCTAACGATGCCGGCGGCTTAGCCATGAATGTTTATTCCCTTGATTCTCAACTGCGCTGTGGAAAGCGTTTTTCGTTTGCAGGCAGGACACAAGCCCTGCCAATGGCCTGCCGGTCCCGGCATGGCGTAATCGAAGCCGACTTGCGGAAGAATGCGATGCAGGTCGTCGATGTGCAATTTAGATGCGAATCGTTCCTGGCAACGCGGGCAGTGTGTTCCCTCATCTGCCTCGCCGGCTTGTTTATAAAGCTTGATCCCGAGCTGAGCGGGCCTTTGAAAAATGTGGAAAAACTTTCCGAAAGGCAAAGAAAGCAAACCGGCGATCACGGTGATGGCGTGAAGAATCGCCAGGAAACCATAGAGCTCGCCACCCATCTGCTGGGAGGCGGTCAGCATGAGGCCGGTGACCGCGATCGCGAACAGCAGCATGATGGGGACGAAGTCCATCGCAAAGGTCTGAACTGTTTGAGCTCCCGCATCGCGTAACCTGCGCCAGAGCGAAAGCGATACGCCCACAAGCACCAGCACAGCGGAAATGTCCAATATGTGGAACGTAACGAACGCGGGAAACGTGTGGAGACGGAAGCCGCCCGCCGGAAAGCCGAACAGATAGGCGATGTACATCATCTGGTCGTCCGGGCTGGACTTGAATCCTACCCATCCAAACACCAGCGGGAAAGTCACCGCCATTCCCAGCATGCAACCCCAGAAGATGAACTGGTGCATCGCCCAACGCAACCGCGAACGATGACGGATAAAGTTCTGAGCCAGCAGATGCGTCGTGGCCGTTTCACCAACTTTGAAGAAGCTGCTGATCGGCCTCTTGCGCATGAGTTCCCATCCGCGATCCCAGTAGAGGCGCGTGGGCGGTTTTTCCAGCCATACGTTGTAGTGATAGACGACACCCCACGTGGCGAAGACCACGGAGAACGTGTAGATCACCAGGGCCGAATCGAAGTTCTGCAAATTGCGCGACCCCACGGCGATGCCCGCCACCAGGAATCCCGCAAATACCGTAGCCCAGGATGCCGCGCGGAGACGGTCGGCCGTGCGCGAATGTTCCGGAGCCCTCTGCGGCTCGGCGGCTTTGTCGTGCGGCACGAAGAGATGAGCGTTGAGACGCCACATCACGAACGCGGACGCCGCCAGCAGAACATATCCCGGCCAAGTCACTCCCAGGCGATCGCGAAAAACTCCCAACAGCAGCGGCGGAAAGAATCCGCCCAAACCGCCCATGGCACTCACTAACCCTGTCACCGTACCGGTGTCCTTCGGAAAATACTGCGGCACCAATTTAAATACCGCTCCGCTACCCAAGCCCATCAGCGCCGCGCAACCCAAGGCGCCCACACTGAAAGGAAAGATGGCAGGCCAAACCAGCAACAACGCGAATGGAACCACACCGAAAAACACAAGCGAAAGTAACCGCGCGCCGCCGATCTTATCCCCTAACCATCCGCCCACCGGACGCATCATGGTCGCGAGCACCACGAAGCCGCCCGTGCGAAGTCCCGCATCGGCGGCCGTCAAGCCGAACTGATCTTTGAGCAAAGTAGGCAGATAAATCGAGAACGCGACGAATCCGCCGAAACTCAGGAAGTAAAATCCTGCCAGGGCCCAGGCCAGTTTCTCGCGCGTCAACAGCGCGACCATAGAAGATAGCGATGCCGATCTCGCCCGCACTGGAGGATTCCTCGCCAGCAGAATGAAAATCGGCGTCCAGGCCAGCAATAGAATGGCCAGGCCCTTGAAGACGGTTTCCTGTCCGTAGTAACGGGCCAAAGTTGGGCCGAAGAATACCGCGGCCGACAAACCGATGTTGCCTACACCGTAGATTCCCAGAGCACCGCCTTGCTTTTCCGGCGGGAACCAGCGCGAGACGAACGGCGCACCAACCGCAAACGACGAGCCTGCGACGCCCAACCAGAATCCGAAGGCCAGTAACATCGTGAAGCTGTTCGCAGACGGTATGAGGAATGCGGGTGCCGCGGTGACGATCATCAGCACCGAGAAAACCCAGCGGGCGCCGAACACATCGGTCAGGATGCCCATTGGAAGGCGGGCGAGCGAGCCCAGCAGCACAGGAACGGCAACCATCAATGCCGTCTGTGTTGCGCTGAGGTGAAAGACTTCTCTGAAGCGCGGAGCAAACGCGCTTATGAGCCCCCACGCAGCGAAGGAGAGCGTCATGGAGATTGTTCCCAGCGTGAGCTGTTTATTGGATTCCATTGCGGGTCTCCTTAGGACTGGAAACACTTCCAAATGATTGTGTAGGCTACCATGACAGCAACATGGGTGCAAGGAAAATAATATCGTTCAACGATAAAAAGGGGGAAAAAGGGGGCCTTGTTGTGGTTTTAGCCAGATAGAGGAGGAGGATGCCCTTGGGGTGGTTTCGTTCGGCCGCTCCGGTAGTGCTAACATAGTAATTCCTCCTCTTCGGATCGAAATCGGGGATCAACGTCCGGCCTTACATCGTTTTGAAAATCCCATTCCCCCTCGGAACGGGTATCCCGCATCATATCGCAATACGATGCAGCGTAGCTTCTTGGATGAGTGCCGTTCAAGAGATGTTCGTTTCAACGGGAGGAGGCGAACTATTGCGGCAACGCGAAGGTGTAGAGCACGCTGCCTGCGGAGATCGCGACGAATTGCTGACCGCCGACCGAGTAGCTCATAGGCGATGCGCCAATTCTGCCGCCCGTCTGGAAGTGCCACAATGGCGCGCCCGTTCGAGAGTTTAATGCGATCAGATTTCCGTCTCCGGTGGCGGCAAACACCAACCCTCCGCCGGTAGCCATGACGCCGCTGCCCAGCGATGCCTGCGCTATGTTGTAGCGCCACTTCACTGCTCCGGTTTCAGGGTCGATTGCCATTACGCCGTGCGTGCTGACCTCATTCGCCACCGGCGTTCCGCGACCGGACCAATACTCTTTTCCGGCCTCATACTCCTGCGGAGCCCGCACGAAGCGCTGGCCCGCATCCGAATATTCGACATACATCCAGCCCGTGGCGGGATCGTAAGAGGGGGCCCTCCAGTTGGTGCCACCGAGGCCCGAAGGATAGGCGACTGAGCCATCGGGGCTCGCGTCGGTGCCTGGGACAATCTTGGGGCGGCCGTCAGAGTCGAAGCCGGCATTCCATGTCTGATGAACGAACGGAGTCCCTTGCAGAAATTTCCCGCTGGTGCGATCGAGAACATAGAACAGCCCGTTGCGGTCGGCTTGCAGAAGAAGTTTCCGATTTTGTCCATGAAAAGGACGGTCTATTAACAGGACATCCTCGGTCGCATCCCAATCGTGACTATCGCCGGGCGTGAACTGGTAGTGCCATTTGCGCTTGCCCGTATTGGGGTCCAACGCGAGCACCGAACAAGAGAACAGATTGTCGCCCTTGCGAATTTCGGCGTCGCTGTCTGGGCCGGGGTTGCCGACGGTCCAGTAAAGAGTATCCGAATCGGGATCGTAACTGCCCGTGAGCCACGCGGGAGCGCCACCGCGCTTCCAGCTATCGTCCGCCCAGGTGTCATGTCCGAATTCGCCGGGAGCGGGAACAGTATTGAATCGCCACGAGCGCTTTCCCGTGGCGGGATCGTAGGCATCCAGATAACCAGGAGCGCCAAATTCTCCGCCGGTGCTGCCGAGGATAATTTTATCCTTCAACGCAAGCGGAGCTGAGGTGATGCTGTAACCCTTGAGCGTGTCGTCGATCTGGGTTTCCCATAACGGCAACCCCGTTCGAGCATCCAGCGCAACCAGAGCGTCATCCAGCGTTCCGAAGAACACGCGATTTCCCAACACTGCGACGCCGCGATTGAAGGGATTAATCCCGTATGGATTAACAACTTTCTCCTGACGCTGATACCTCCAGATCTGCAGACCGGTGCGCGCGTCCAACGCGACCACCGTTCCCGGAGATCCCGTGGTGTACATGATGCCGTCGACGACGAGCGGAGTCGCTTCCAGGCTCGACGGGCCGACCAGTTGCGCAGACCAGCGCGCCTGAAGTTGCCGCACGTTGGAAGTATCGATCAGTTTCAGCGCCGAGTAGTGACGCCCTTGGTAGTCGCCCCAATAAGTGAGCCAGTTTTGCGGCTCGGCAGAAGAGTTACGAAGACGATCATAAGTCAGGCCACCAGAGAGGTTGGATTGAATGGTCTTTGTAAGGTCGCGACCCTCCAGAGTTTTCAGATAGGCCACCACGTTTTGGATTTCAGGCGCGGTGAGGCGCTTGGAATAGTCGTCCGGCATTAACGACTTGAATTCGTAGCGCTCTTCTTTGATGCGGGCTTTGTCGAGGAGCAGAAGATTTCCAGAAGGCTCCACCAATTGCAGTGAGTAGGTATCTTCGGCGCGGCGCAGACCGCGAATTTCGCGCCCATCGCTCAACTTCACCACGACAACCGCTGGTCCGCGGCGAGGGCCCGCATTCGGGTCGACAATCTTCAAACGAATCGCCTGTGCAGAACTCTTTCCCGCGCCCGAAAGATCGGGGCCGACGATTCCGCCTCTTCCATTCACCTGGTGGCACGCGCTGCAAGCGGCTTTGCCGAAGAAGATCGCCTCGCCCAAGGCGGGATCTCCTGAAACGGATTCATTCGGCGCTGCGGCGGGACCATTCAAACTTCTCAGGTAGCTTGTGAGTTGCCAGATCTGATCGGAGGTGAGGCTTGCAAACGCCGGCATTCCGGAGCCGGTAATGCCGCTGCGAATATTGCGGAAGAGGTCGCCATCCTGGCTTCCGTGCGAGAAGGATCCGGTTAGCGCGGGTCCGCGATCTCCTTTTGCTTCGCCGCCGTGGCAGGCCTGGCAGGCCTGATCGTAAAGCTTCCGGCCCTGCGCGACAGCATCGGGATTGCTCGCCATCGGGTTGGTGTCATTGCGAGTCTGTGCGGCCAGATAGAACACGCCCAGCGCGGCGGCTACACCGCACCCTATTGTTGTGGAACGCGTCATCGATTCTTATGGCGGCCCCTAGGCTTTGGCCAGCACGCTGCCGAAGCCCTTGGCGCGCGGACTGATTCCCACCAGGCGAACGGCATTCATCAGAGCGTGCGGAGTGCTGGACACCACAGGGACTTTGCACTTGGCTTCCAGTGGCACCAAAAGGTCGATGGTTTTCAATCCGCCGCAGGAAACCAGCAGGGTGTCGGCTTTGGGAACGGTGGCGAATACGCCAGCGCTGAAATCGAAGAGCTGTTCCTGCGTAACTGCGCCTGTGGCTCGAATCAGATTCAACCCTTTCATGCCGATCACTTCGAAGCCGCTCTCTTCTAAAAAGCGTTTGAGCGTCGCGTTGACGACGTCGGTGTAGGCCGTGGCGACAGCGATGCGCTTGGCCCCGGCAACTTTCAATCCGTCTACGATCCCGTTGGACATGGAAGTAGCGGGCAGGCCGGTGGCCTGATGCACCCGGTCTATCAACTCCTTATTAAAGGCCGCGCCTTTATAGAAGGTGAGCGACGTTCCCATGATGGAGATCGCCGTTGCTCCCTGCTCTTTCAGCTTGATCGCGCTCGGCACGATGCGCGGAACCGCTTCGTCGTAGCTCTCAAGCGTCATGCCTTTGAAGTCGAGCCCCTCAGCCAGAAACTTCACGCCGCTGGGATAGAGTTCTGTAGCTTCGGGCGGCACGGGATAGTTGGCAGGCGGGAAAATCATACCCAGAACCGGCGTGCCGGCAGAGACCAGGGGAGCGGCCAGCGTTCCAACAGCGGCTGCTTGAAGAAAGTGGCGTCGGGATGTTTTAGTCATGGCAAAGAAACCTCGCTAAGGCTTGAGTATACCGTCCGGTCATGCTTTTCGGGCCTGGAACATCTGGAACGGTTCGAAATCACCATTCAACAGCGCGCGCGTATCGGGCAAGCCCAACCAGCCGGAGATCATGGTCGCATAGACTCTGCGGAAATCCGTGGTGTGAATCAAATTGTCGCCCGGGTCAAGCTTGGTCAAACTCGGAATCGCGCCGTAGTGGCCCCCCTTCACCTGTTTCCCGGCGACGAACATCAGATTGGCTGCGCCGTGGTCGGTGCCCAGGTTCACATTTTCGGGAACACGCCGCCCGAACTCGGAGAAGATCATCACCACAACGTCGTCCGCCCGGCCGATCCGTTCCAGATCGGTGAGGAACGCCGCGACGGCATCCGAGGCGTAGGTCAGCAGGCGCTTGTGCACGTCATTTTGGAAGACGTGTGTGTCGAATGCGTTGTTGCGATAAGAAGTGTAGTAAAGACGCGTCGGCATGCCCGCATCGATCAGCGCTACTACCTTGGGCAGGTCGAGACCGACGATGCCGTAGTCGACGGGCGAATGGTACTTGCCCCACGCTTCACGCACCAGCACGGAAGCATCCTTGGCGCTGCGGGCCGTATCGAGTAGGAACTTTCGGGCTGGATTATCGACTTTTTTCCCGTCGTCGGCGACAGAGCCTAGAATCTCGCGTTCGTCGTAAAACTTCTCCTGCGAAAATTTGTTCGGATCGTCGAATACCACAGGCACATGCTTGCGGCTGCGAACGGCAAGCGATTGCCGCGCGCCGATATTTACCAGGAAATTCGGTGGCGCCTGAGGAGCCATCGCATCGGCCAGACGTCCCACCCAACCGTATTCCTCACCGCTATTGGGCGCGGCGGTATGCCAGTAGGCCATCGACGTGAAATGAGAGAACGACGGATTTTCGTATCCGCAGCCATGCACGATGGCCAGCTTGCCGTTCTTATAAAGACGCTCGAATCCGGCCATGCCTCCGCTGAAACCAAAATGATCGTCGATCTTGCGGACTTCTTTTTGAGGGATGCCTAGATTGGGCCGGTGCTTGTAGTAAGCATCGTCGCCATAGGGAACCAGAGTATTGAGTCCGTCGTTGCCGCCCGAAAGCTCCAGCACCACGAGGATTTTCCCGTCGGCCTTGGCTTGGGAGGCGAGCTGCGCCGCTGCCTGCCCGAATACAGGCACCGAAAGCGATGCTCCGGCCGTGACGCAGACGCCATACATGCCGGCTCGCAGAAGATCCCGGCGGTTGGAGTTGGAAAACGAAAATCGTTTCTTCATGGCTCGTCTCCTTAGCTGAGCTGATATTCCGGCTGGCTCATGATCAGATGCAGCAGCAGCCGCAGTGAGTACTCCATATAGGTTTGAGCGGCGGCGATATCGCTGGTGCCGAGCTCTTGATTCAGGAAGCCCACCAGTTGACGGCGCGTCGCATCGCTGGGCGGCACACGCATGAAGCGGTGAACCAGATAATCGACCACCTCGGTTGTGTTCTTGAGGTGCTCGTTCGTCACCATCTTCGAAAGATTCACTTGCGCCGTGTCACGCGGAATGGGCTTGACTCGTTCAATGGCCATCTGCGATCCGCGGAAGCTGCCGTAGCGAGTGTTGAAGTCTTCGTTGCGGTCGGCGTTGAGGTTCGATTCGGCGCGCGAGCCAACCTTGGTGTCGTCCATGGTCGCACTCGTGATGTCCATGCCTTCGCGGATTCGCTCGGCGACGCGTCGAACTTCGCCACCACCGGTAAAGCGGTCCGGCGGGAGGAAACTGATATCTGGAAACAGCACGTCACGAACGAAATTGCCGCGCTCAAGCAGAAGGCCGGGAGTGATCCAGCTCTGTCCGCCCGCCCAACCGGCGACGGTCGGCGGCGAAAAGAGCTGCTGTCCTAATGCTCCAGTGGCGTTGTTGAAGTCGGGAACTCCGGGGATGCTCTTCAGGCCGAGCTTCTTATAAGTGGTCACTGCCAATTCGACCGGGCTCTTGATGCGCGTACCTACCGAGGCTGGGCTATAGAAATCGCGCGAGAGGAAGATCTTTTCTAGCAGCGGCGTGATCTGGTAATGATTGTCGCGCAGTATCGCGCCTAGCTGTTTTTGCAACTCGGGCGACAGCTCCTGCCGCACGAAGAAGTGGTAGATCTTGCCCGCGATGTAGTCCGCGGTGGCGGGCTGCTGCATGATGATGTCGATAACGTCGACGCCGTCAAAATCGGCCGGTCTTGCCTAGAAACGTCTTTTCGCCGTCATCATGCTGATTTTTATTAACGACGAACTTCAGATCGACGTAATTCCAGCCCGTGAAGGCGCGGGCGGCTTCGCGAATGTCCTTCTCGCTATAGTGGCCCACCCCCATGGTGAAAAGCTCCATGATTTCCCGCGCGAAGTTTTCATTGGAGGCGCCCTTCACGTTTACGCCCGCATCCAGGAAGGAAAGCATCGCAGGGTCCTGCGCTACCGCCACCATCAGATCCCTGAAATTTCCGGTCCCGTGTTTCTGAAACAGCTCCAATTGACCGAGCAATTTCCGGTAATCCCGGACCTTGGCTTCATTGGACGCGAAATGTCCGTGCCAGAAGAGAGCCATCTTTTCCTGAAGCGGCCGGGGGCTATCCAGCATGCGATTCGCCCACCAATAAGACACGCGGTTGGTTTCCAGAACGCTCGCGCGCAGCCAGTAGAAGAACTCATCCACCACGGGTTGAAGGCGACGGTTTCCGCTGGGCTTTACCTTGATGCCAAGAGCCTCTCCTTTTTCTTTCGCCAGGTCCGTGACGGCGGGGCGGCTGGGTGGAAAGGGTTCCAGGCCGGGGTCGTGAACTCCGGAGTGATCGAAGGGAGGCAGATTGCTCGCGTCGGTTCCTTCAAAACGCACCAGCCGGGCAATCGCCTGGGCCGGAGTCATTTTCGCGAGCGCTTTGATCTCCTCCGGAGTGCCGCCGAATCCAGCGCGCTCGAGCAAATGAGCGGCCATGTCGTAATTCCAATCCGAGGGAGCGATAGGGGCAAGGTCGTTCTGCCATGAAGCAGGTCCGGCGGTCTGGGCGATGGCGGCAACGGGGAAAGCCACAATGAGCAATGCAAACGTTCCGCAGGTAAGCCTAGAATGCATATCCGCTCCTTCCTGGTTCTGTCAGAAACAATAATCCCCGCCCTAACGGGACGGGGCTATCCAAACCTGCGTCCCGTCGGGCCGTAACGCAAGGTTGCTTGGAAAATGTTCCCACAAATGGCGGTGGGGTGCCACCGTGTTTGGTTTTCAAACAAGCCGGCTTAAGCCGGAACGCCTAACAATCTGTGAGTTCCAAACAATCCGGACATCCGCTTCGCCCGCCAACAGGCTAGGGCCACGGCGATCACTAAATCGTCATGCTCTCCGCTTGCTCCTGTGGCGGTCATCGACTCGAGTTCCCGCACCAACCGCTCCGTCTCGCGAGTGCCCCGGGCGATCTTTAAGCGCTTCTGCTCCATCAGCACCTGCAAGTGCGCCAGAAGATCGCGCCTGGGAACATACCACTCCTCGCCCTTTGCATGAGCCGAGTCCCCACCGGTAATGGTCACGGCCGTTACTGCCCCGAATCCGGCCGATCGCAACAAATCCACTACCGGCCGGCCGACGCCCGTCGCGTCTACGACCAGTCTGCTATTGCCGTCAAGAGAAGGATGCATGATGATCTCGCAAACTCTTTCGGCGACGCGCGTGTAGGGAGTCCCCAGGTCCATGCGTTCCAGATGCCGGACGATTAGCGACCAGGGCGCGGGGTCGTCCACGAGGTCGAATACTCCGCCGCGAAGGGGCCGTGGGGATTGCCTGGTGGTTGCGGCTCTATACGCTCGACTACGGACACGGCGGTGTAGTCTTGCCTTTGGCCTAAATCTAGTCCTACGAAGAACACGTTGCCTCCTGGGTTTGTGAGAGTTTGTTTAAGAAGAATTCCCCCGGGCTTACGCCCTGGGGCTGGCCGCGGCGCAATTTGAAAGTTTTATTGAAAACCGAATTCCCCGCGCTTACGCGCTGGGGGGCCGCACTTGCTGTCGCTCACTAGCAGTCCGTAAAGCGGCCGATTGAAATCGGCGGCAGGTCGGGAACCTGCCCCACAACTCTGGCAGGGGTTGGGAGTTGATATGGGGGACTAGAGAAATGGTTTGTCACCTAAGCGGCGGGTGCGCAATGTCGGGGTTACGCGTGGGTGGAACTCCATCGCCGCCACATCCTGCACTGTGGCTCGCACCAGTTCCCGATCGAACAGTAAGACGCCCTCATCGACGAACTCGCAAAGGTACTCCTGGCGAAACGCAGCATGGCCCATCTGCGCGCGCTCTTCTTCCAAGAACGCGGCGGAGATGCGCGGGCAGTCGGTGGCGGGAATCGAAATGCGATGCCACTCCTGGCTCGCGTCAGTCCAGTTCTCATAAAAGAATCCGCGCCTTCCGGCGGGAGTGCTTAAGAGCCACAAATCTCCATTCGCCACCGCGAGCATCGGCCTGAGAGCCCGGTAAATCTCGTCATCCACTCGAGCCGCCTCGTCGATGATCATCAGAGCCACTGACGAAAATCCTCGCAGGGTGTTCTCATTGCCGGGTAATCCGATGATCCTTGAGCCGTTGGGAAAGAGAAGACTCGTTTTGTTATTGCCATCGCCCCGGGGCGTAATTCCCAACTTGCGGAGCCAGGGCTTGACCTTCTGCACAAACTCGGCGCTTTGCCGCTCGCTCGGGCTGGCTACAACGACGAGGCTGCCCGGAACCGTGTAGGCGCGGTGAACCGCCTTGATTCCCGCAACGGTGGACTTGCCCCACTGACGGCAACAATTCAAAATTCCGCGCTTCGCGGTGCTCCCGAGCACTTCCATTTGCCGGGCATCTCCGTGGAACGACAACCGAGTTCGAGCAAAGGCCGCGGCGGAGTCTTGAGAGAGAGTCGTGGTACGGCGTTTCGTCTGCGCGCTTGTGGGACGTTGCAGAAACATTCCGTCTTCGCTTGCACGTTCCCTATCTATTTGTGCAAAGGTGTCTTCAAATGTGCGCCAGACTTTGAGATTTTCATGCATTGAGTACAATTCGCCGGCTTATGTTTCATTTTGGGCCGTGGGTTCGTTTTGCAAAATAACTTTTTCGCGGGGGTCAGAGGGGTCCATGAACGTTGGGCCGGTTAGAGGCGTGGCAAGGTGAGGAACCGATGTGAACGGGTTGGACGGGAGGGACGCGGAATCCTTGGCATCGAGGAGTTCCTGACGGCGCCCTTTTTGGATGGCTGCCTGGACTTTGGCGAACTGGCGGTCGTAGGAGGTTTCGTAGCGGTGGAGCTTATCTAAGAAACTGTTGTCGGAAAGGGCGCGGTAGGCGAGGGTGGCGAGGACGACTGGCGTGAGATCCGCGGTAGCAGTTTCGGATGCTACGTCGTTGCCGGATTCGACGCGCGCGGATTCCATGTTGGCAGATTCGGCGCGCGCCATTTCAAGCTCGATGGCGGTTTTTTGAACTGCCCAGACGCGCATCTGACGCCAGCGGGCGATGGCCATCACCTCGACGTACCCAGATTCTGTGGAATTGCGCGGTTGAACCTGATCCTTGAGTCCGGCGAGGACCTGCTCGAAGCGATTTTGGGATTCACAGCCAAGGATCATGGTGCGGCTGAAAATGCCGTGCTGCGTGGCGTTTTGCGAGGAGGCGATTTTGCCTTCCGAGGTGGTCGGGCCGCGGGACTTCGCTCCGTTGGCTCGGGCGGATTCGGATTTGCGTGAAGTGATCATCCTGCGTGTAGGGTACGAGGGGGGCGGGCGATTTGTGGCGAGTTCGGGAGAGGAAGTCATTGGAACGGGGGGAGTTATTGTTGGGAGCATGGAACATTAGCGCAGTTTGGGGTCTCAATTTTCTCGAGGGGCCTTGGATGTCCGTAGAGCTTGATTCGCGAAAAACTATGTGGCTCCCTTCTGGACACAGCTCGAACGCTCATCACAAGAAATGGAATCTGCTGGAGGCCGTCCAAGTACTTCCCAATGAAAGAGGAACAGGCAGAACGACAGGGTCCATCCATAATGGGTGCCGGGAACAGGATGGGTGCCCCGGACAGGATGGAGGGACGTACGTGAGTGTTGATCCTGTCCACCTTCAAGCGTATGTTGACGAGCAGGCGTACCGTTTCAACAACCGTGAATTTGAAGACGCCGACCGCTTCGTAAACGTGCTCTCACAGATCGCGGGAAAGTGTCTAACGTTTCAGCAGTTGATTACCAAAGAACTGGACAGTCCTTTGGGCTAGGGACAACAGAACGGCGCGGGAAACGCCGTGCCCCTAGCTCGTAGATTTCTTCCGCTTGGCTTTTGTGCGCGGGCGGATCGGTTTGTATAGGCCCAAGTCGGACTTCTTTACCGACAGGATCTTTCGCAGTGCACCGGTGAATCGCTCGAATTCCGACGGCTGGCTGCTGACATCTTCAACCCGCAGTAAGCGCTTCAGCGCCGACCTACCCATAGTTACCCAATTGGGCACGCGGCGGAAGGGTCAAAGGGGAAATCTCAAACAACCTACGCCATGCCATTGACGATATACTCTGTTTCCTCGACCAAGGACCTCAACACAGTGAGGATTGGGGTAGCACCATCCCCGTTTGGGCCGTGGGCATGGGGTACGGTTATATGAATGGTTGCACTGCACTTGTAGTACACGTGGAGACTTGGAGGGCTGACGTCAAAGAACGCGACTTCATTGCCATCTACAAACGGTGTTCTGGGGAAATAGGGTGGCGAAACTCCGGGAACGAAAGGATCGAGGAACTTGAACTCCCCGATTTCAACGTGCTGGGTGAGAGCAATCATCTTCCGGTGTTTGTACCTATTGTTGAATTCGTTGAGCATTCCGAGAAGGGGAGGAACCTGTGGGTGCCTTCTGTTGTACGGTTGTACTCTTTCGATGAAGGTTTGCTCCCCCGCTCTGAGGGAAGCAATTCGGTATCTCTCATTCTGAAAAGTCTCAGGAGAAATAGTGATGGGGAACTGGATACTTCTGACCTTAGGCGGCGGATCTACTCCGGTATTGCGGACGGCGAGGGCATACACCCAGGAATCGAGGGCACTCCTGAGATCTTGAATACAGTCACCGAAAAGTTGCCCCAGTCGATCCATATCCGGCCTGACTTGCATGTTGCACCCGATGCTATAGCGGCTTCCATCAGCGTTACACTTTCCGCGTGTGGAATCCTTATTGGCTTGGTTCCATGCAATCAGTTCAGCTTGAAGGGTCTTGACGCGTTCCCTTGCAGCCTTAATTCTTAGCCAAGCATTCGTAAAATCAGCCACGTCCATAACGGACTAGGCTAGCAAGTTTCAGTTGAATACCATTGAGTGACCCGCCCCGCAAATGAGACAGCGGCAAAGTTGAGACCCAGGGCCGGTGACCCGCTTTTTCTCGATTTTTCTCCCTGAAAATTGGGGCCGCCTTCGGAACCGCTTTCAAGCCACCGATAAATGCCCAATATCTTCCCAGGATGAAACTGGGGCGTGGAACTGCGGCGCGAATCGCGGTCTGCCCCGCCAGCCGACATTCCTGTATTCTATGGAGCGACCAGGAGCGCAGGAGGATACATGAACGGAAAGCGCAAACAGACCCAATCCGCCGTCGCGGTTGCGATAGTCTTGGCGATAGCCGGGACCCAAGCTGTGCACGGGCAGCGAGCACCGGGCGGGCCAGCAGCGCCTTCGCCCTACGACGCATTCTACTCTCTGGGCCCTGACTCCTTGCCGCGGGACGGGGTGCCAAAGGGCGAGGTCCGCGGCCCGTTTAAGCTGCCGAGTAAAGTGTACGAAGGCGTAGAACATTCCTTTTGGGTGTACGTTCCGGCGCAGTATGACGGGTCGCGGGATGTGAGCCTGATGGTCTTCAACGATGGCGCGACGTACCTGAAAGCGGATGGTTTCTACCGGGCGCAGAACGTTTTGGACAACCTCATCTATCGCGGCGACATTCCGGTAATGATGGGAGCGTTCATTGACCCCGGAGTTTTTGCCGCCGATGGAAAATCAAATCGGCAGGAAGAGTACGACCCTTTGGGAGACCGGTACTCAAAGGTGATCGTGGATGAGTTGCTGCCGGTTTTGTACAAGGAATACAAAATCTCACGGGATCCCGATCGCCACGGGTTCGCGGGGTGGAGTTCAGGCGCCATTGCAGCGTTTACGGTAGCCTGGGAGCGCCCCGATCAGTTCCACAAAGTGCTCACCGGGATCGGCACGTTCGTCGATCTCAAAGGTGGGTATGTGTATCCGGAGAAGGTTTTGGCGAGTGAGAAGAAGCCGATCCGGATTTTCATGATTGACGGGCGGAACGACAACCGAGGCCTCAACGACAAAGGCGAGTACGATCCCCACCGCGATTGGTTCCTACAGAATGTGCGCTTGATGCAAGCCCTCACGAAGAAAGGCTACGAAGTGAACTATTCCTGGGGCATGGGCGTTCACAGCCACAACATGGGCGGAGCCATGCTGCCCGAAATGATGCGATGGCTCTGGCGCGATCAACCGGTGTCCGTCGACCCGCGCGACCAGGAGGAGCGATCCTTCCGTTCGAAGAAATAATCGGGAGCGTCGCGATCTACAATTGCCTGCCCGGCCCTGCAGATTCAAGTGTGATTGCTGGAAACCAGTCGCGCGCTTGGCGGGTAACTGGTTCTACTTCTGTTGCTCATTCTTAATCGCAGCCCGTTATGTAGGGTTTTCTCAGGCCATCAGCGATAATCTGCTGCACGCCGCGATTCCCAGGCCTTACGTCCTCTGGGTCCTCGCTTTCGTCTTCTATGACTGGCTGTCTGAGCAGATCACTTTCATCCAACTCGACCCAAGGTTGGTTTACTGGGAGTTGTCGTTGCCTCACTCCGGAGGGCCTACTCTGGCAAACCGGCTTTTCCCCGGAGCGCTTTCACGCGAGGGGTCTTCGCGGATGAAGCTCAATTCAGGGAGTGAAAGCGTTGAACCGACGCGAACCGGCCCTAACTCGACAATGCGCTGCAAAGCATTAATCGTGCCGTCGCGGTCTCCTAAGCCGGCATAGATCAAAACCTGTTGAAGCGCGCCTGGGGAAACGGCTGCCAGCTCCTGGACTTCCCGACGACGTCCAGCGCGTCCATATGCATAGCCCAGATACCGGGTATTCGGGGCTGATCCGAGAATCTTAATCGCGTCGCCGATTTTCCCTTCAGCCAACAAGACGCGACCTTGACATTCGGCGATGTCCGATGACTTCGCGCAGTGTGTAGACGCTTCCTTGTACCGACCGGCCAAAATCAGCACGTCGCCGTAGGCGTAATGCAGCGTCGGCGACAGCGGGTCGTTTTTTTCGGCGGCGCGCAACTGTTGAACTGCTTCGCCGATCCTCCCGAGCGGGGAAAGAAGAAAGATGACGTAATTCAGACGCGTCAGTTCCGAGTTGGGGTTGAGTTCAATCGCGCGGCGGAAACTGGCTTCCGCCCGAGTCCATTGTCCATCGCGCGCATAAACCACCCCGAGCGCGTCATGAGCTTCCTCCAACAGCGGGTCCAACTCAATGGCCCGTTGGGCTGAGGAGCGCATTTGTTCGAGGTCATCCGGTTTGGGGTTGCTCACGCTCGCCAAGTAGGCGTACGCTTCGGCGAGACCAGCGTATGCTGGGGCAAAGGCGGGATCTTTGGCGATAGCATCTTGGAATGGAATGGGGCTGCGCCGCCGAGTTCCGGGCAGTAATTGCCCTGGTAAAAGGAGTAGGCTGCGGTCGCGGAGATAGAGGTCATAAGCCTCGACGCTGGTCTCATAACGCCGGCGGCCGCGGCCGAGCTTCAACCGCAAATTGTTTGCGATCCCTCGGGAAATCTCGTCCTGTATCGCCAGGACGTCGCTTAACTCCCGGTCGAATCTCCCCGACCAAACAGGAAGGTCATCACGGGTGCGAACTAACTGAGCGTTGATGCGTAACTGCTGTCCGGCGCGCAGTACGGAGCCTTCCAGGATGTAGTCCGCGTGAAGCTGTTCCCCCGCTTCTCGCACATTTCTCGGCTTTCCTTTGTAGAAGAAAGAGGAAGTGTGGGAACGCACGGCCAGTCCATCGATGATGGATAGGTCTCGGATAAGTTCGTCGGTAAGACCGTCCGCGAAGTACGCGTTCGAGGGTTCCGGGCTCAAGTCTGTCAAAGGCAGAACCGCGATGGTGATTTGCTCCGGCGCGCGCTGAACCCACCACCAGCCCGCAGCCGCCACAGCCACCGCAAGAACAGCAAAGGCTCTCTGGAGCCATGGCCGCCGGTACCAGGTTTTTTCCTTTTCGATCGCACCGGACGTGCGAAACATAGGGATATAGCCACCCTTCGGGAGCTCAATAATCACTCGATCCCCGATGCCATCTCCAGCGTAATACTCGGCCAGCCGAGCGCGTAGACGTCCCGCCTCGGTACGTACCGTAGAGTCCTGTTTGGCATCAAACCCGGGCTGGCGACCGAAGACCTCGATGCCTATGACTGATTCCTTGAGGTCGCCATCCCGGCCTTCCAGATGGCGCTCGACGATCACCCGCAGAAACCGGGAGAGGCGCTCATTTCGGGCGAACCCAGGGCTTACCAGTACGCGTTCCAGGTGCTTCCGCACGACTTCGGCTGAGCATCCCGGGAGCGTCATAAGGTTTCAGCATAACGCCTGTTTTCAGGAAGATGCAAATGTATAAAACCCAATTACAACCCTTCCCGACTGGCTTTATGGCAGCATCTGGTTCATCCTCATCCTTGATGTCGATCCTTCTGCGGACCAAGGTGCCGCTTCTGTTGCTCACGGCATCCACCGCTGTCAGCACCTGGAAAATGGATCCGATTCGGGCAGCGAATTTCGGCGAATCCAGATGAAATGGTCCTGGAGATTACGGAGCACAGATCGCGAGACTGGAACTTCAAGCGGCGACTGTGGAGATCCTACGCAAGTGTTCCGGCGGCGGGTGGTCAAGGTTACGTCAGGCGATTGTCCGCGTAGCCGAATTAACTAATGGAATTTACGGAGTAACAGGACGGCGGCCACCGCGTCGAGCGTCGTCTCGGGCTTGAGAAACAGGGGAGAGAAACCGATGATTCGAAAAACAGAAATTCTCGCATTGACAGTTCTGTCGGCCGCACATTGTAGCGTCGCTCTTGGGCAATCACCGCAGGCTACGATCCTAACAATCGATCTCACCAATTTCGTCGAGTATCGGCAGGACGTCTCTGATCCGGCGAAGTACGCTTCCGTTCCCGGCGTCACAACTGCCGCAACACCACTCAATTTTTTTACCGCGACGATGTTTGCAGATATCATCGCGATCAACGGCCAGCCCGCCAAGGGCCTTTACGTGGGGAGGCCGAGAACCGTCCTTACGACGCCCACGCCTGCTCCCGGACAGGCAATCGCCGATACCACGCACAACTCATTTCGGGATTTAGACTTCGAGATCTTGAAAAGCGACGGCACCCCGATTGGGAGCATTATCGCCACTGGACTCAGTGGCGGAGCCGCACCTCCAGGCGCTCCAAAGGCGTTACAAGGGAGCAACTGGGCGATTATAGGCGGAACGGGCGCATTCATTGGGGTGCGGGGCCAAGCGGGTTCTGGCTCCGGCAATAGTCCGCGCGGGGCTTCAATTGCTGAGGACCCGTCCAACCGTCGTATCAATGGAGGTGGGAAAGCACAATTCATCCTCCAGGTCATCCCAATGGTAGTGCCGCAGATCGTAGTCACCGCCAATGGACCTGCAGTGGTCCATTCCAGTGACTTTTCCCTGGTGACTTCCTCCAAGCCCGCGGCCGCAGGTGAGCTTTTATCTCTATTCGCGACCGGGCTGGGGCCGGTCACTCCAGGGAATGATCCCGGTCAGCCATTCCCGTCGAGTCCTCCGGCAGATTCCCTTGAGGACTCGGCGTACACGTCAATAACGGCGCCCGCCCACAAGAGGGACTTCAAGACGCTCCGCCGAAATTCCCCCTTGTGTAAACCGCTGACGAGCCCGGTGATCGAAGTCTTATATGCTTGCGACCTCGACAAGTTTGGCCGCGGGCGCATTATTCATCACCGAATCGATCCCGTCGTCGCGCGACTGCTCTGATTCGTACATCTGGCTATTGCCGATTACTTGAGAGTTGGCCGCACTCAGGGTGAAGTAAAAGCTGCCGTTTTTCGCCGTCAGCTTCGAATAACGGTCCGCTATCAGCGCGTTCTTCCTGACTGACTCGATTCCGTTTAAGGCACCGTCTTTGGCCTTGTACATCTCGCTCGCAAGAATGATCTGACCATTTGCGGCCTTCAAACGGAAGAATGTCTGACCGTCCTTTGCCTTCTGTATTTCGAATGTTCCTGGCATAGTACCTCCCCGCTGTGTTTGGGATACGACTCCTGTGAGATGCCATGTGGCCGCAAATGGTTTAAAAATTCACCCGCTCGGTTTTGCCAAAGGTTGTGCGAGGCGGCGGCTGTTCTGCCGCTCCGCCAGGCCAGGGAGGAGCTTGGCGGGGAGCTATAGAGCTGCCGGAGGCACATTCTGCCCCGCGACGAAAGCCACGCTGCAAGCGCCAGCAGTCGAGAACAGGAAACTCTTGAGGAAACGCATAAAGGTGTGCCTCACTCGCTATCGCGTCTTGCTGAATTCACAAACCAGGCATCGCGACATCCGCTCGTCCAGCGGGATGAAGAAATACCGTTCCGTGACCCAACCTGTCTTTCTGAACGCTGATTCGGGCAGGATGATGGAGAAATTCGTAGTCACGGTAACTAGTGTGGTGCGTCACTCAGATGCGACCTTATCCAGGGTACGACGGGCGCGAGTGACTTTTTCGAGGATATCCGAGGCCTTCGCCGTCCAGATGAAGGGTTTTGGCGCTTGGTTGTAATTCTGGATGTAGTCTTCGATAGCGGAGATTAGTTCGGGAACGCTTCGGAAAACACCACGTCGAATCCGGTTCTCTGTGATGTCGCGAAAGAAGCGCTCGATCATATTGAGCCAAGAAGCACTGGTTGGCGTGAAATGCATGTGGACGCGCTTGTTCCGCCCCAGCCACGCTTTGACCGCCGGGTGTTTATGCGGTGAGTAGTTGTCGGCGATCACGTGGATGTGCTTTTCCTTGGGAGTATTACGGATGATCAGGCGAAGGAACGCTAACCAGTCTTCGTTGGTATGGCGGGGACGGCACTGACTGAGGACCTCGCCGGTGAGGACGTTGAGAGCCGCGAATAACGTGGTGGTTCCATGGCGTTTGTAGTCGTGCGTCATGGTGCCCTTGCGGCCTTTCTTCATCGGCAAACCGGGCTGGGTACGATCCAAAGCTTGAATCTGGCTCTTCTCGTCCACCGAGAATACGATGGCCTGCTGCGGTGGGTTCAAGTACAGCCCGACGATGTCTTCGAGTTTTTCAACGAACTGCGGATCGCGGCTGACTTTGAAGGTATCGACCAGATGCGGCTTGAGCCCGTGGGCATGCCAGGCGCGTCGAACAGTAGCCTCGCTGATTCCCAAAACGCGGGCCAGGGTGCGGGTGGTCCAATGGGTCGCATGCGCTGGCTTTTCCTGCGTTGTTTTCCGGATGATTTCGTCCGGATTGATGGTTCGAGTTCTTCCTGGTCGGGGCGCATCTTTCTCAATTCCGGCCATGCCGTACTGCAAAAATCGCGCTCTCCATCGTGCAACCGTGTGGCGCCCGAGTTGAAGCGCAGAGGCGATTTCCTGGTCTCGCTTTCCTTCGGCTGCTTGCAGGATGATGTTGGCTCGCTCCACCAATCGCAAAGCAACTGACCGGCGCCGCGCGTAGGCTGACAACTCGGATCTTTGCTCCTCCGTCAAAACAACTTGGGCGGCAACTCGCATTCGGGCTCGTCTCCTATTAAGACAAACCCGATTGGTTTGTATAAGTAGCGCTATTTACGACGCACTACACTAGCTTCTTGCCGGTGCTGGTACTGTATGCGTCGAAAAAGAGCTTTCCGTGACTATTGCGACCGAAGAGTGGATAAAGAGAAATACCGCCAGGAGCGCCGCTCGCAAGACTGCTTCCCAATGTCCCCTTCCAGCTCTGGAGGATCAGGACGGAGCGATCCGGAGACAAACGCACGACGTCTCCGTGCTCGCCGCTCGGCACGAATTGAAACCCGCGAGATTGGATAAACTTCGAAAGCGCGCTAGCCTGTCCTGTGTACCGTAGCGGCATGACGGTAGCAGATTTCCATTCTTCCTCGCTCGCCGGCTGGGCGACTCCACTAGGGTCGGAGAGATCCACCGTGTATAGGTTCTTCGTGTAATAGCCGTCAGAGAGAAAGGGGACAAATCCTCTTACGAGAAACCTCGTACCGAGAAGACCAGCAACACGGAATTCATAGTCTCCGTCGTCGAAGTTGTATAAGGGCGGGTCTTGCAGGTGTCCATTCTGCTCCATGTCTCGCCACCCCAGCGGGAAGCGCACCACATGGCAGTATTCGCGAGTCAAGGCGTTGAAGTTCACTTCGAGCGGATCTCTTGCCAGAGCCATTCCTGGAGAGAACAAAGTCGCACAAACCACAGTTGAGAACAGGAAACTCTTGAGGAAGTGTGGCTCCGCTCGCTAACGTGTCTTTCCGAATTCACAAACCAGGCATCGCGCCATCCGCTCGTCCAGCGGGATGAAGAAATACCGCTCCGTGACCCAACCTGTCTTTCTGAACGCTGATTCGGGCAGGATAATGGAGAAATTCGTAGTCACGGTAACTAGCTTCTTGCCGGTGCTGGTACTGTATGCGTCGAAAAAGAGCTTGCCATGACTGTTGCCACCTAAAAGGGAATGAAGAGAAAAGTCTCCGGGCTCGAGGCTTCCTCCCAGCGTCCCTTTCCAGCTCTGGAGTACCCATACAGCCCGATCCGGAGATACACGATCGTCGTACCCGTGGTCGCCGCTGGCTACGAAGTGAAACCCGTGAGACTGATAATACTTGACCATGGCTTCAGCTGGTCCCGTGTACCGCAATGGCACGAGGGTACCGGAATTCCATTCCTCCTCGCTCGCGGGCTGAGCTACTCCGCTCGGGTTAGAAAGATCCACCGTATACACGTTCGTCGTGTAATAGCGGCGTGAGAGCGAGGGAGCAAATCCTCTCACCAAAAACCTGGTGCTGAGCAAACCAGGAACACGAAATTCATAATCTCCAAAATCGAAGTCGTACCGCGCGGGAGGCTGGCCATTCGTGTCATCCCAATTCGTCTGCCAACCCAGCGGGAAGCGGACCACATGGCAGTACTCGCGCGTCAGAGGGTTAAAGTTCACTTCGAGCGGATCTCTTGCCAGAGCCATTCCCAGAGGGAAAAAAGCCGCACAAACCACAAGCGATAGGGTCTTATTGAACTTGTACATCCAGACTCTTCTCTGCTTGGCGGATGGTTGTGAGGATGTCGGCGATTGCGCCCGGGTCGCTGGTGGCAATTTCAAACGTATTATCGCCGGCCGTGTCACCCTTGACAGTGAAACGCAAGCGTGGCCGAAGTCGCTCCCGCGGTGAGGACAGCTGCCTGAGTATAGTAACTAGATATTTGAAGAGTCGATTTGGGTGCGCGTACGTTTTGTGCCACCATTGTCCCTGCCGTGCAAAGACAGGCAACGAAATGCGAAAGTGCTTGCGCGTGCCAGTAGTCATAGCTTGGGCCCCTTCCTTCCACCGAAATCGCACACCAAACACCGCTCGCGATGAGTGCCGAGCGGCACGATGAAGTAGCGTTCCGTTAGCCATCCGGTGCCCTTAAGAAGGTCTTCCGGGCTGCCAGCGGAGTAAGTGCCCTCAAGCGTAAGAAGCTTCTTTCCGCTGATGACGTTAGACACATCCAGGAACACCTTGCCACGGCAACCCCACGGAAAACACGAGCCGAAGCCGGTCTCCCCACCGGATTCCGAGCTACCAGTCCAGCTTTGGAGCACAATCCAGGTCTCATCTGGAGATAACCGACTGTTCTCGTTGATTGCCCAGAATTCACCGGTTTTCGTGAATTGAAATCCGTGAAATACGAGTGGCTGCGTTTTGGTGAAGAACCCATTCATAAACATTCCTTTCCTCTGAAGAAAGGGAATGGAGGTCGCAGAATCCCACGTGTTGTCGTCTACAGCGCGAGCAGGAGACTTTGGATCTGAAAGATCTACCTCATACTTGTTCGTCGTGTAGCCTTCTGGCGGAATGAGTCCAGCAATTAGGAAGGTGGAGTGGAGCAAGCCTGAGACCCGGAATGCATAGTAGTCGCCGTAATCGTAGATCTCATTCATATTGTTCCAGGCTTCAATGGACCCTGCCAACCCTGTGAAAATCGCACGACATGGCAGTATTCGCGCATCGCGGGCGTGATCTTGACGTCCACTTGATCGGCAATGAGAAGTTGGGCGGCAGCCAAGGCGACGAACAACATCCACCCGGCGGTTGTTTTCCTTTGGACAATCATCTACTGTTTTGCCCTCAGCCGATACGATTGACTGCAATACCAGCTGTGCGACCTTGGTCGTACTGACGGTCGAATGGTTTCGCCCGCCACTAGAAACGTTTTTTTCCGCAGGGTGGCTTCTCCTCCGAGTTCAGGATACGTCTTGCTGGGATCGCACAAGTCGCCGGTTGTGACACTTCCTGAAAGTGTCACAACTTCTGGCAATGACCCGGTGCGCTAACAGGTTCGGGAAAAGCCATACAGTCCTGGTTCGGAGGACGCCTGGAAGAAATAAGACATCAAAGTGAACGGTCTAAGGGGCCATTGCAATTTACTCGGCAAGGAAGAATTGCCACCCGGAGAATGCCCCAACTCCGCACAGCGCTCCGTATCGAAGTAACTCCGGTTAGCCGAACCGCCCGGACCCCTGAGCCCGCGCTGGCTCATCGTTCTTGCCAGAAGCCGGACGCCCGCTATTTCGGCTGCGCTGCAAACCAAATCTTCGCTAGTCCATCACCAAGAGTCCAGCTTGGCAAAACGTCGGAATCGGAGTCCAAGTTCGAGAGCGCCGGCAATCACCATGTTCACGTCCGGGTACCGCTGCAACACGGAATTAAAACCGCTGAAGCCACCTCCGTGGTATTGAAGCTTGTGACCGAACCTTTCGGTAAGGACCACGCCGTAACCATAATTTGCGGTCACCTGATAGGGATCTTGCGAAACGGCCTTGAGGTAAACACGGAACATGCGATCCATCGAATCGGCACTGAGAAGCGTCCCATGCGCCACCGCCTCTGACCAGAGCGTCAAATCTCGGACGGTGGAATAGAGTGCCCCTGCTGACCAAGCCAATCTGGGATCAAAAAACGCCGCGCTCTGAAGCTCCTTGCCAGAGATGGCATAACCCTTGGCTCTACGAGGGACAATCTTGTGGCCATCGTCATATCCCGAGTCGTGCATTCCAAGCCGATCGAAGATGCGTTCCTTAATGAACCGGGGATACGGGATGCCTGACACCCGTTCGATCAGCATTCCAAGTAAGACGTATCCGGAGTTGTTGTAAACGAATTTAGCCCCGTGCGGATACATCAAGGGTCTATCACGAACTAAGCTCAGAAGCTCCTCCGGTACGTCCCCGAGCAAGCTCAGTCGCTTCAGGTCGGGATTCTCATGCTTGTAGTCCGGCGAAGCAGTGTAGATTGGCACTCCCGAGGTGTGCGTTAGAAGCTGGTGAATCGTAGCCGATTGCCAGGACTCGGGCAAATCGGGAACGTACTTTCCGATTGGATCGACTAGCGAGAATTTCTTTTCCTCGTACAACAGGAGGACCGCCGCCGCTGTGAACTCCTTGGTTATCGAAGCGATTGAGAAGCGAGTGTCGGTAGTGTTCTTGACGCTCCACTCAGCGTCCGCCAAACCGCACGCTGCCGAAAAGACGATCTTGTCGTCCACTGTTAACGACACCACACCCATGAACTTTTGCGACTGGCAAGCCTGATCGAAGTTCGTTTGTAGTTCTTCCTTAAGATCGGCTGCAGGGACAGCAAGGGAGGCTGCGAGCAGACCGAACACTGCATTGCGAACCATTGTCCGCATTATAAGATTTCCAGTGTCAGGAGGATTAAATTGGGGACATCCGGTACCGATTCTACCAATGGCAAGTCCAGTAGCGCGTCCGGTGCACCGTCCGAAAATAGCATACCGAACAGTCAAATCGATGAGTCCGGATTACTCCCGCCGACCGACCGGGAGTTGGACAACTTTCCTCTACATCCCCCCGTCGATTCGTGATCCTTTGCCTGGTGTTACACTTTCTTAGCTCCTCGCCCAAAACCAGGCGATCACAAACCAGACCAGACCACTGACGATAACTACGCATCCGGCCAGCAGCACCAACATAAATTCGCCGATCCCGGACAACAAACCTCCCGGCTCATGATTCACCTTGGCAAGAAAACTTGACAGTTCACCCGAGAACAGGAGCAGCGAGATTCCAGCCAAGACGAGGAGCATCGGAGGCCAGACAGAAAACCCTTTTGCCAGAATTGGCTTTTGCGAAAACATCACCGCGATTTTCTCCCCCTCGTTCTCAAATGGAATGTTATCGCATCTTTCGTCACGGAGACTTCAACGAGAAGGGATCAGCCTATCAATGGTCTCAATAGCGGGAGTGCTGATCGAGTGGCCAAATTGGGGACAGAGCACGAGCGTGTCGGAGATAGAAGCAAGACAAAGTTCTTGACGAAGTAATTTGGATCCGTAATCTGGAGAAGTGAACAAACGCTTGCGGGTATGCGATTTGGATCAGCAATATCTGTTGCCGCCATCACTACAAGACTGGCTGCCGGAGAATCATCTGGCACGGTTTGTGGCTGAGGTCACCAACGAGCTGAACCTTGCCGGTATCGACGCCGAATACGAACGAAAAGATGGACGGGGTCTGGCAGCGTACCATAGAGAACGAGCCTTTGCGATTCATTGGACCCCGCTATACGATCCGTCAACCACTGCTATGGGGTCGCTGGGTAGTCGGGACAGCGGGGTGTCCCCGTTATTGTCTGAGCGGGTTATTCTGAGCGGGAGGTTGCGGAGAGCAATTCGCTGGGTTGGCCACGGCCAATCTTTCCCGGTCTCCGCAGCCAAGCTTGAAGCCTTTCCAAGTAAAGATAGATCACCGGCGTGATGTAAAGCGTCAATAGCTGCGACACCAGCAATCCGCCGACGACCGCTAATCCGAGCGGTTGCCTTGCGTCGCCGCCTTCACCGAAACCGAGAGCGATGGGCAGGGTTCCGAAGAGTGCCGCGACCGTGGTCATCATGATGGGACGGAAGCGCAATACGCACCCTTCGTAAATCGCCTCAGCCGGCGCGCGGCCTTCCGTTCTTTGCGCGGCCAGTGCGAAATCGATCATCATGATCGCGTTTTTCTTCACCACGCCGAACAGCATGATGAGTCCGACGAAGGCGTACAAATCGATCTCCTTGTGGAACAGCTTGAGCGTAAGCAGAGCGCCAAATACCGCCGAAGGGAGTCCCGAGAGAATCGTGATGGGATGAATGAAACTCTCATACAAAATTCCGAGGATGATGTAAATCACAAAAATGGCGACGATCAGCAGGATAGAAAGGCCTCGGAAGGATTGCTGGAATTCCTTGACCGTTCCTTGAAAGTCGACGCTCACCGTGGGCGGGATGCGCATTTCACGCAGAAGGCTGTTCACGCTTTCGGCTGCTTCTCCTAACGAAACTCCCGGAGTTAAGTTAAAGGAAACCGTTACCGCGGGCAGCTGACCAAAATGGCTCACGGACAAAGGCCCCAGGGACCGCGTGACCTTTACCAGGGAGTCAAGCGGCACCAAGGCGCCTTGCGAAGAACGCACGTAGAGTTTCGACAGAGCATGTGGCGTCTCCTGAAATTCGGGCGCAAGTTCGGTAATCACCGAATACTGGTTCACCGGCGTGAAGATGGTGGATACCTGGCGATTGCCGTAGGCGGAGAACAATGCGTCTTCTATTTGCTGCGCGGCAATTCCAAGCGACTGCGCCCGGTCCCTGTTTATGTCCACCTGCAATTGAGGACTTGCAATCTGCAGATCGCTGTTGACGTCCACAAACCCCCGCAGGCCCCGGAGCTTCTCCGTCAGGGGCGGTACCCAGGCGTAAATCTCCTGCAGGCTTCCGCTCTGGACCGTCATCTGATAGACCTCGGTATTGCCTCCCTGGCCGCTGACCGTGATGGGCGGAGGGTTTTGTAGGAACGTCATCACGCCCGGCACTTGAGCGAGCTTGGGGCGCAACGATACCAACGTCTCGTCGGCACTCAGCGGACGCTGTTTGCGAGGCTTCAGGCCTAAGAAAATAATTCCTTGGTTGGAATCGGACGTGAACGTGAATGTGTCTTGGACATTGACATCGGTGGCTGCTGCTTCGGCAACGGCTCGCGTATGCTTGGCCATGGATTCATACGAAATATCCTGTCCGGCTAAAACGGCTCCAAACAAGTACCCACTGTCCTGGCCGGGAATGAAACCGCGCGGCATGGTCAGGAACAAATAAATAGTTCCTCCCAGAAATGCGACGGCGATGACGGCGGTCGTAAAACTGTGCCGCAATACCACGCGCAACGTCGATTCGTAGAATCGTGCCAGCGCGAGGAACGCTGCTTCGAATGCCCGATGAACCAGTCCGTGACGGGCCGTATGGTCGACGTTCAGGAACCTGCTGCCCAGCATGGGCGTCAAGGTGAGGGAAATGAATCCTGATATCAGGATGGCAACGGCGATCGTGACGGAGAACTCATGGAGCAGGCGCCCTACGATTCCGCCCATGAACAGAACGGGAATGAAGACCGCCACCAGAGAAACGGTCATGGAAAGAATGGTGAAGCCAATTTCGCGCGACGCCGCGATCGCGGCCTCCATCCGGGACTTGCCCATCTCCCGGTAACGTACGATGTTTTCCAGCATGACGATCGCATCGTCGACGACAAAGCCGACCGACAGCGTCAGAGCCATCAAAGAAAGATTGTTCAGACTGTACCCCAGCAGGTACATCACCGCGAACGTGCCGATCAAAGACAAGGGAACGGCCGCGCCCGCGATGATGGTTGCGGACAGATTGCGAAGGAACAGAAAAATGACCATTACCACCAGGCATACGGTAAGCATCAAAGTGAACTTGACGTCTCCGATGGAACCGCGAATGGTTTCCGAAGTATCGAAGACGACCACAAGCTGAAGGGCGGGCGGAATCTCCGCCTGAAATACGGGCATCAAAGCCTTGATGCGATCCACTACTTCCACTGTATTGGTGCCTGGTTGGCGCTGGATCGCGAGAATGATTGCTCGCGAGTTGTTCATGTAAGCGAACGTTTTATCGGTCTCAACACCGTCGATCACCCTGCCTAACTGCTCCAGCCGGATCGGGATTCCATTTTTCCAGGCCACCGTGATGGGGCGATAGACTGCGGCGCTGGTCAATTGTCCTTTGGATTGCAGGGTGAACGATTGTTTGGCTCCGAACAGTTTGCCGGTGGGCATGTTCACGTTGGCCTGTTGAACGGCGCGCTGCACGTCGTCGATTCCCAGGCCGTGGGCCACCAGCGAATCAGGGTTCAATTGAACACGAACCGCGTATTTCTGCAGGCCGAATACCTGCACTTGCGATACGCCGCCCGTCATGGAAATGCGCTGCGCAACTTTAGTTTCGGCGAAATCGTCCACCACATAGAGCGGCAGAGTATCGGAGGTCAGCGCGAGATACAGGATGGCCTGCTCGGCAGGATTCACTTTTTGATAGGTCGGCGGGTGCGGCATCCCGGGCGGAAGGCCTCCCGTCGCCGCGGAGATCGCTGCCTGCACGTCCTGCGCGGCGGCGTCGATGTTGCGGTCCAGTGAAAACTGAATGGTGATCGAAGTGCCGCCTTGCGAACTGGACGAGCTCATCGACACGATGCCGGCGATGGTAGAGAACTGGCGCTCCAGTGGAGTGGCAACGGAGGTCGCCATCGTTTCCGGATCGGCGCCGGGAAGTCCCGCGCTCACTTGAATGGTCGGGTAGTCGACGCTGGGGAGCGCAGCCACGGGAAGGGTCCGATAGCCGACGATGCCGAACAAAAGGATGGCCGCGGTGATCAGCGCTGTCATCACCGGACGGTCGATGAAAATGCGCGAGACGTTCATGGGGCTACAGTTTTCGCGATTCGATCTGATCGGCCGCCACGGCGTGAACCGGCGCGCCAGGGAAGAGCCGCAATTGGCCGTCGGTGACCACAGTCTCCCCCCCGGCGACCCCTTTTTCTATGATCACTCTCTTGCCATAATCTTGTCCCACCACCACGGTCCGCGGCTCCACGGTCTGATTGGACTTCACGACATAGATCATCGGACCCTTCTGCCCAGGCTGCACGGCTTCGGCAGGAACCACCACAGCCTTCTTCAAAGTGCCCAGCGTCAGCGTGACGTTCACAAATTGTCCGGGCCACAGCAGACGGTCCTGATTCTCGAAGTTCGCCTTCAGCTTGATGGTGCCGGTGGTGGGGTCCACGGTGTTGTCGACCACGATGAGTTTCCCCTGAACCGCATGAGCCGGATGGTCCTGCGCACTGTCCTGAGGGGCCGCGCGGATCGGCAGATTTTGTGGAGGAGTCTTGCGGATGGCTTCCAGGTGCTCCTCGGGCACTCCGAAACTCACCCAGATCGGCTGCACCCGGTGGATGATCACCAGCGGATTCTGGCTGGTGTCACTCACCAGGTTGCCTTGGTGCACCAGAAGATTTCCGACACGGCCGGTTATGGGGGAACGGATCTGACAATACTCCAGGTCGAGCCTGGCGCGGTCGGCCATGGACCGGTCACTTTCGATGGAAGCTTTGGCGCTCTCGATCGCCGCGCGATCCGCTTCGATCGAAGCAAGCAGTGCATCGGACGTAGAGCGGCTCTGATCTCTCTGCTGCCGCGATGCCACGCCCGCGCTTAACAGTCTGTCGAAACGGTCCGCGTCGGACTGCACGCTTTTCAATTGGGCCTGGTCGCGTAGCAGATTCGCTTCGGCTTGTTTGATCTGTGCGTTGTCCTTTGCCACGTTGGCCTCGGCTTGCCGGAGAACCTCGCGATAAGGACGCGGATCGATTTCGAACAACAAATCTCCCTCGTGGACATCGCTCCCCTCAACTAGCGAAACGCGAGTCAGTTCGCCGGAGACTCGTGAGCGGACTTGAATGATCGCGGAAGGCTCGACGGTTCCCACCGCGGTCACCTCTATGGGAACAGCCTCCTCCTTGGCGACGGCAACGCTAACCGGCGTGGCAGGCATCGCCTTCGACGAGTCGGCTTTCGGGGATGCGCATCCGGCAAGAAAAGCGATCGCCGCGACCAAGACTCCAGCCTTGAATGATGACGACGGGATCTGTAGCTGGTCCATAAGCGGGATGGCCCTAAGGTTTCCTATTCGCGTCAGACGCCCTATCTCTTTAGCTTGCCATATCGGGGACTCCGCAGTATCTCCATTTTGTCCGGCCACCGGGTTCGCGGGACTGGGCGCGGACAAAGCTATCTGGCGGTGGTCAGTGACCTCCCGGACCGGTCGCATCACAAACGAAGGCAAGCAGTCCAAGGATCGGGTATCGCCACCAACCTCTTGTTTAAGGACGCCCCGCGCTCTGGGTTCTCGGTGCGCGATCCGCCGTTGCGACGCAGACGCAATTACTCCGCAAAACAAGGTTTGCTGACGAGCGTCACCATCGTTCAAAGAACCTTTCCTCCTTGTAATTCAGGGAATTGATCCTGAAAATAGCCGGTTCCTTAAAGCCAGAGGAGCCCCTAAGGGAATCGCTCCTCACCGCCACACCGATTCAATCTATTTTGGGTCACAGGGTATCAGCATGAAACAATCCTCAATTGCCCTATGGTTGCAGGAAGACGAAACGAAAGCTGGCGCCTTTTGGGGACGACTTTGCCCACATTTCACCGGCGTGATTCAGCACCGCCTGCCGCGAAGAGGCCAAGCCCAGCCCGACACCATTCGGCTTGCCCACAGTGGTAAATGGTTGAAATAGGCGATCCCAGATTTCCGGAGCAATGCCCGGCCCGGTGTCACGAACCCGAATCAATACCGAGCCAAGGTCGGATTCGGCAGTGACACGTATTGTTCCGCCTTTGGGCATGGCTTCCAGCGCATGGACTAGCAGATTTACCAGAACTCGATGGATGCTGTGCCGATTCAGCAGGCTACCAGTCCTTCGGGTACGTCCTGCACGACGTTTATGGATTGAAACTCGGCACTGACCGCAATCCGCTCCGCAGCGGCTTCCACCAGTTTCGCGCACGCGCTCAGGCGATAATCATGACCAGGACGCACTCCTGCCAGTGTGCTTAGATCCGATCCCGGAACCGGCCGATCTTCTGGAGTAAACTTCAACTTGCTTGCGGCGTCTGCTGCAGCCGATCGAGGCACTCAGCAAAACGGCGGCCGAGACACTTCACGTGAGGTTGGTTGAGGATCGTTAGATGAGACCCCTCGACTTCAACAACATCCACACCCGAGCCAGCCATACCGTTCCAGCCCCCTAATGGGTCGGCATGAATCTTGGGGTTTCCGTGCTGCGCACGGAATAACGTGATTCGCCCGGAGAATGGCTGGACTTGGTATTCACGGAGAGCCCGAAGCGAGTGCTCCAGAGAATCGACTTGATAAGCCGCATCGGGCGGTGCCTTCCGTGTCTCGAGGGACCCTACTTTCCATCGCCATTGCAGCACGACCTTGGCGTACTCCACTCGCTCCCGCCAGGGGAGGCTACGAAGGGTGGTCAACTGGTATCCAAGCCAGTCAAGTTTCGTAAGGCGGATCTGCGGACCTGGGTGATCGAGGAGGCCTACGAACGGGACGAATTCCCCTACGCGGGCCAGCTGTTGAGCCATTTCATACGCGACAGCCGCACCGAAAGAATGCCCCGTCAGCAGGTAAGGGCCGTGCGGATAAACCTGCCGAAGGGACTCGATGTAGTGTTCGGCCGTCTCTTCCACCGTGCCGCGCGAACGCTCGCCCGGTTGGAGGCCCTTCGCCTGCAAATAGTAAACCGGTTGATCGCCGCCAAGACAGTCCGCCAAGTGGCGGAATGCGATGACATTGCCACCGCCTCCTTCAATGCAGAACAACGGCGACCGGGTGCCATTCGGCCGGATCGGGATCAAGGACAGACCGGGAGGAACCCATTGCTGGTCGCGCAGTCTGTTTGCAAGACTGCGCGGTGTCGCGGCCTCGAAGAGGGTTACCAGCGGAAGGTCCACACGGAACCGGCGTTGAATGACATGAAACAGCCGCGTCGCCTTGATCGAATCCCCGCCGAGGGCGAAGAAATCCGCGTTGGCATGCAGAGTCTCGGAACCGGCCTTCGGGAACATCTCCCGCCACACTCCAATCATCTCCTGCTCGAGCATATCCTGCGCTTCCGGATTGCCCTGGACGTTGGAGGCCACGATAAGAGCCTCCGAAACTGGCTCGGAAGGCCGGTACTGCGGGAACTCCGATATCGGCGTAGACGGCGATTCGCCTGCTGCCTGAGTGGCAGCAACGAAGCGGTCCTTCAGGAGTTCCGCTGCCGCTTTTTCAAATACTCCCTTCTTGTAGTCGAGCAGTAGCCGTAATACTCCGTTTTTCTCTTCCACAAACAGAGCCAAGTCAAAGTTGGTCGTGCCGTTCGGAACGTCACGATAGCTGGAAGTGACGCCGGGGAGAGTCAGGTCCAGTCCAGGGATGTTCTGCAGCGTGAACAAGCACTTGGTGATCCGGCGGCCATCCAGTTCCGGCAGGGCAGCAACTTGATGGAACGGTACGCCCTCGTTGCCAGCCATCTCAAGGAGTTGCGCATGTATTTTAGAGATCAGCTCGCGAACGGTTGGATTGCCTGCAACAGAAAGGCGCAGCGGCACGATGTTGTTGAAATAACCGATCAGGCCGCGCATAGCCGATCGCTGTCGCCCCGCCACGGCGGTGGCGATTACCAGATCTTCCTGCCCTGTGTGGGAGTGCAGGACGGTGCAAAACGCGCTGGCAAGGGCCGCAAAAAGGGTCGCGGATTCCTCAGCGGCCAAGACCTTTAGTCGCTCCAGAGTGGGGCCGGGCAACTCCGCCTCAATGCGTCCTCCGGAGTAGCTCAAGTTCGACCCTGCCGTACGCGCCAGAGGCAGACGAAGCGTCTCCGGCGGGCTGGCGAACAGCCGCCGCCAATACTCGACTGCAGATTCCGGCACCGGACGAGGGCTCCACCCGATGGCGGCAGTCGAGCGGCCAGCGGAGGGCTCCCTGCCTTCGAGGAGTGCGCCATAGGCCGCAGAAATATCGGTGATCATCACTCCCACGGACCAACGGTCGGCGATGATGTGATGAACATGCATCAGCAACGTATGGCGATTGGGCGCAACACGGAACAGGACCGCCTTCCAGCCTGGACCGTGCGAGGGGTCAAGCGGGCGGGCCGCTTCTTGCGCGATCAGCGCTGCGACGCTCTCGTCGCCGGCCACTTCTCGGAATTCCAAAATCGGGGACGGGAGACTGACCGGTTCAAACACGGTCTGGTCGTCATGCCCGGCAATCCGCACCCGTAGGATATCGTGCCAGCCAACCATTGCCTGCAGTGCCTGTTCGAGGATACCCAGATCTAGCTCGCCCAGAAGAGAGTACGCGATCGAGAATTCATGCACGCCGGGGGATTCCTGGCGGGCATCGATTTCCCACAGTCGTGACTGGGCCTCGCTCAAGGCCAGAGGCTCGCGCGCCGCGGGGGCTTGGCTCGCGAGTAAGTTCCTAAGCAACTCCCGCCGGCCATCGGCTGACAAGGACACTAGCTCTGGTGAGGACCGCTCCATATGTGTCAGGACACTTCGCCGGGGGGCAAGTACCTCAGGCTTCACCAGTCGCAGCCTTGAGCAAGCGGTCGATTTCTTCTTCCGGTAACTCGTCGAGCCGGGTGAGAAGGTCTACGTCTGTCTGCACTGCCGTTTCGGCCGGAAGTTGTGAGAGATATTCCGCCAGTTTCTTCACGCTCGAATGGTTCCAGGCCAGCGTCGGTGACAAGCGGCGCGAGAGATGGTCTTCCAAGTCTCCCACCAACATGGTCGCGTATACAGAGTCCAGCCCGTAGGATGTAAAGGTTTGGTCCAACCCCACTTGGCCCGGACTGATTCGTAGCTCGCGAGCGAGCCAGTCCGTGATCCAGGCTTCCAGTTCGGCTTGTACAGTCATACTTCTTCCTCCAATGTTCATGTGGTTCGAACTTTTCGATTCAGCAAGAGTTTGCGCAGCAAATCTCTCTTCTTTTTCACACCGTCCGCATCGGTCTCGGAAGGCGAATCTCGCCGCAAAAGCGGGTCCATGGCCAAGTCGACATCCGGCGCCAGCGGTTCGATATCGCCGATGGTTTCCCGGAACTCGTCGATTGCGCGCCGGATCCGGTCCGAGGGAAACGCGGTCGCCGAGGCATCGGGCCCCTGCGAGGCTTCCCTGCACGCACGTTCCCAGCGGGTTTTCGCCCATGCGAGCGTGGCTGCGTGACTTGGCAGTCGCGAGGCCTCGGCTTCGGCGGCCGCGACTTCGAGTGCCAACACGCCGAGCTGGCCTCTTTGAGCGTCCCGCCACGACACCGCTGCGTTGCCCGTATAAGGACCCGTGTCGCCAGCCTTGCCCAGGTCCTCGGAAATCTGGTGGAGCTGGTCGGCCAACTCGCCACGGGATTGGTATTGGCGTAGAAAATGATCCACGGACGTGGACATCCGGATGCTGCGTCCGATCGCCGCGAGTAATCCCTCATTGGCGCCCTCCCCGATACTCAGCATCCGGATATCCCGGAAAATCTGGGGTGCCAGGTTGTTTTCCATGTAGCCGCGGCCCCCCAGGAGTTGGACCAGCAGGTCGGCCGCATAAATTCCTGTCTCGGTGGCGGACACCTTCACGGCCATCGCAATTTCGCCTATTAACGGTTCGCCCAAGTCCGCGCGGCGTGCGCAGTAGGCCAAGAGCTCCCGGCCGATGGTCTCGCGATGGAGCATTTCACTGATGCGATTGCCGGCCTGCGGATTATCGAGAAGCAAGCCCGTATCGATTTCCCGGCGGGACGCATAACGCAGAATCAGCTGGGCCGAACGTAACGCCCCGCCCAGAGCCACCGCCGCCGTCGCCAAACGCCCGTGGGAAAGGACGTCTTCCACGACCAGCATCCCCTTGCCAGGCTCGCCTAACATTTGCTCAGCCGAAACGCGGACTCCCTCAAAATCGACCTGATTTTGTATGATCCCGCGCACGCCCATGGTCAGCGATTCGGGGCCTATTCGTACCCCCGGGTCCGACTGCCGGACCACAAATCCCGTGAGTCCGCGGAGCTTGCCGTCCTTATCCACCAGCCGTCCGAATACGCTGATTACGCCGGCCCACGCCGCGCCATTCCACCGTTTTGTTCCGAAGATCCGCCACCCATTCCCGTCGGGCACGATCCTGGTCTGCACGGCTCCCAGATTGGTTCCCGCACCTGGCTCGGAGAGCGTGAAGGCGGCCAATTCACGCCCCTTTCCTAGAATTGGCGTAAGAGAGTCTCGGATTTCGGGCCTCGCGTGGTGGAGAATGGGTCTTAGGCCGTTGGTGTTGTGCAGAAATACCAACGTAGCGATGGTGGGATCGATGGCCGATAATTGCACGTAGACACGAAGCGCATCCGAATGGTTCAGAGCAAGACCGCCATAAGCCTCCGGCACCTGAAGGCCGAATAATCCGCGGTTGCCGAAATCCAGCACAATATTGGGCGGCAGGCACCGGCGCTCGTCGATCAAGCGGGAGTTGATGCGGCGCTCGGCGTAATCCCGCAGCCAAACGAGCAATTCGTCGGCCCGAGTACGGCTAAGGCGAGTACGGCTAAGGTAGGATGCGTCCCGAGGGACGGACTGGTCCTCTGCGCTCCCATTCGGCCATTGCCGGAGTGCTTTCAGAGAGCCGCTCAGAAAGGCTTCCCGGCATGCTCCCCGTTGGATCTTTCCGCTGGTGGTCTTCAAAATGGATCCAGCCGGAATCAACGCAGCTCCGTGCAGAGCGACCCCGTACTGGTCCGCAAGGGCTTCCCGCATTGCCGTGAAGACCCCTTCAAACTCCTCATCGGATTCCGGCAGGCGCTCCAGTTCCTGCACAACGCAAAGCCGTTCTTCGCCCTCGATCACGATGCTGAAGGCCGCGTTATTGGCAACCCGCAGCGAAGGGTGCGCTCGTTCGACCGTCCATTCGAGATCCTGTGGATAGTGATTCAGTCCGCGGATGATAATCAGATCTTTCAGCCGCCCCGAAATATACAACTGGCCGCCATTGACAAAACCAAGGTCACCCGTTCTCAGATAGGTCCGGCCAGCCGCATCGGCATACTCCTTCGGATCGGCATGAAGGGATGCCCGGAACGTGGCGGCGTTCTCCTCCGGGTGTCCGTAGTAGCCGCAAGCCACCGAGGGCGAGGACACCCAAATCTCACCTACCTGTCCCTCGCCGAGCGGCCGTAGCGTCACGGGATCCGCAATCACAAGGTCCGTGTCTGGGAGCGGGCTTCCGCAGGCCACCAGGGAAACGTGCGGGCCGGGACTCTCTTCCGTGGACGCCACAGCAAATCCTTTGGCGAGCTCTCCCAGGCTGAAGCGCGTCGCGGAACGACGCGCCAGCGGAGACGACGCCGTAACAAGAAGGGTCGCTTCCGCGAGGCCGTATACGGGATTCAGTGCCTCCCGCTTCAACCCGCACGGGGCGAATGCCGAGTAGAACTCCTCAAGCGTCGCGGGATGGACCGGCTCTCCGCCGTTACCCGCCGACCTCAGACTGCTGAGGTCCAGATCGACGCGCTGTTTTGCCGAAACCCTATGCGCCGCATAACGGTACGCAAAATTGAAGCCTTGGGTGTGGGTGCCGCGATATTTCCCAATCGCCCCGAGCCATGAAGCAGGTCGTTTCAAAAAAGCGAAAGGCGACATGAGGTAGCCGGGTGTCCCGTTGAACAATGGCTGGAGAATGCCTTCAATCAGCCCGTAATCGTGGAAATGCGGCATCCAGCAGACCGAGACGCTTTCCGGGTTATAGCCAAGGGCCTTCTGCATGCCCGCCAGTTGGTGCATGAGATTGGCGTGAGAGAGCATCACACCCTTCGGCGAACGAGTGGAACCGGAGGTGTATTGCAAATAAGCGAGCGAATCGGCCGGCGGAGGGGAAAACTCGCGCTGCGGCGTCACCGTAAAAACCCAGTTCTGGGTGTCTACCCAGGGGATCGACTCCAACAACACTGGCTTTTGCGGCGCTGTTCGCAGCAAGTTGTGAGTGTGCCGGTTGCCCAGCAGCAACCGTGCGTCCGAATCTTTCAGCACCGCTTCCAAGCGCCGCGCTCCGGCTTGCAGCCCTCTGGCTTCGAGCGCTGGAATCGGCACGGCCACTACCCCCGCCTGCAGGCATCCGAGAAATGCGGTGACGAAATCCAATCCCGCCTCGTAAATCAGCAGAACTCGATCCCCGGGTTGGACTTGCCCGAGGAGGCCCGCCGTAATCGCCCCCGAGGACGCGGCAAGTTGTTCGAACGTCAAGCTACCAGCTTCGAGCGAGCCATCCGCCAGAAACGTGTAAGCCAGTCCGCCGCCGTTCTGGTAGCCCCGCTGCCACATTAATTCAGGCAGTGTACTTGCGGTCTTATTTGCCACGCGCCCTCTTCACTACCAAGGTCGAGCTTTCGGGAGGGGCAAGCAGAGTGCCGTGACGCACGGGAGACAAAGGAGGAGCGGAACAAATTTCAATTTCCCAGTGATCCAGGATTGCTTGAAGTGCGACTTTGAATTCGGTTCGCGCCAACATCTCACCTACGCAGGTTCTTGCGCCACCGCCGAAGGGGAAGTATTCATACGCCTCAAATCGACGCCCCAAGTGACGCTCCGGGCGGAAGCAGCCGCTCTCTGGATACGTGTCTTCCCGCCGGTGGACCATATACGTGCATGGAAGAAGAGTGGTTCCGGGACTGAATTTCACGCCGCCAACGATCGCCTCCTCGAGAAGCTTTCGCCCCGAAGGAGTGGGAACGATGGGATACATGCGGACTGTTTCCAGGAACACAGCTTCCAGGTAAGGGAGGGCTTGGAGAGCTTTTCCCGTCTCGTCGCTGGGCAAATTGGCTAATTCGGCCGTCAACTTCGCGAGCACCTCGGGTTCTCGCGACAGCCAGTGCAGGGCCCACGCAAGAGAGATGGCGGACGTATCTACGCCTGCCACCATGAAAGTAAACAGGTGATCCTCGCACTCTTCGTTGCTCAGCAAAGCGCCTGTTTCGTCCCGCGATAACGACAGAACGGTCAAAAAGCCCGGCGTGTCCGGATTCTCCCGCCGGGCCTCAATCTCCGGGGCCACCACCTCGCGAATTCGCGGTTGAGTCCGGGAGAAATTGCGCCACGGGCCCCAGGAGCCAACCTGTTTCGTAACGCTGTCGCGGTATGCGGTGAAGAGCGCCGTGCGGCCGGGCGATTCTTCGCCGAAAACCAGATCAAGGATTACCTGGGCGGAAATTTCGTGCAGTGAAGGCCGCGGATTGAAGGGCCGCCCCACAGGCCACTGCCGGACCGTCGACGCCACGATCTGGCGCATGGCGCCGAGCTTGGGGACCAGCGCTTCGTGACGGAATATGGGGGCTACCAGGCGTCTCTGCCGGCGGTGGGTTGGTCCGTCCTGCAGCAGTAACGACAGGTCTCCCATGACGTAGCGGTAGTGTTCGTTATAAGGCGCGCACTCAAAGGTCTGCGGCGGGAGACGGAAAACATCGCGCACACACAAAGGATCGGCAATCAGGACCACGGGTCCAAGAGAACCGAAATCGAGACGGACCATGGGCCCGAATTCGCGGACACAGGATTCCCAGAATTCGACCGGCGCTTCGATATAACGGCGCACCTGCTCAGAGGCCGAGTCTGTCGGCCCGGGAATCACGTCGAAATCGTGTTGGCGAAGCACATCGAACCCCATGCGCCGACGCTACCGGGCCCTCGTGGAAACACCCGAAATCAACTGGACCAAGTCGCCCACGGTGCGAAGCCGGTCGATTTCTTCATCCTTGATGTGAATGGAATAGCGCTCCTCAATGTCCAGAACAATTTCCACAAGCATGGGGGAATCCACGTTGAGGTCGCTTTGAAGGAGCATTTCGTCGCGAAGTTCGGCGGGAGCTCGGTGGCCGAAGGTAGCCCGCGCAATGATCTCTTTGAGATCATCGTAAACGTTTGTGTTGCTCATCTGATCCTCCGACTCAACTGATCCTCCTAACCCTACACCCGACGCAAAATCTGACCGGTTATCGCACAGATGTACACCCGGCGAATCGCACCCACAGACCGGCCCACGTTAACCCGGAGCCCACCACTGCCATCGCCACCGTGTCGCCCGGCCGGAACCGCGACCAGTGTTGCGAGACGACGCTAGGGGCCCCAGCGGCCCCGCAATTGCCGAATTCGTCGACATTATACAAATGCTTCTCGTCAGCTACGTTACTGCGCGAACAAACGGACTTCAGCGCCAGCAGGTTCGCCTGATGCCCGATGAAATAGCCGTCGTTGCAGTTGAGTTGTTCCCGGGCTCCCCCCAGCAGTTCGACCATTTTTCGGATGGCAAATGCCTGTACGGTAGCTCCGTCCTGAGCAAAATGGCCACCGGCGGGAATCGTAACCTTGGCCCAGCCGCCGGGGTCCGAGTCCATGACACTGGCCCCGATCGTCACTCGAGAAGGAACCCGTGCGGATACCACCGCAGCCGAACTTGCATCACCCCACAGCACCGCATTCGCCCGGTCGCTATAATCTACCGTTCGCGTGTTGTTCTCCGGATTGACAATCAGGACGAAATCCGGCAAATGGTCTCCCATTTGCTCAATGACGCGGAGTTGTACTCCGAAGGACGAGCAGGCTGAGTTGATATCGAAGGCGGGAACGTTCAGACCCAGTTCCGCTGCGACCACGCATGCTTCCGCAGGGATGGTGTGTTCGGGTGAACATCCCCCAGCCACCACCATCCCAATGCTATCCGCACTGAGGCCGGCCCGCTCCAAGGCCATGCGGGCGGCCGCCGCTCCTGTTTGGGCATTGGTGTAGAGGGACGCTTCGCTCGCCGCTCGAGGGTTTCGATTTGCCGTCGTTTTGATGTAGTCGAGCGGAAGCACCGTACGGCGAGTGCGAATTCCCACGCGCTGCAAGATCCACTCGTCGTCGACACCGATATCCAGATCGACCAGAAACTCGTTGTCGATCACCGTGTCCGGATGAAAGTGCCCAATGCCGTGTAGAAACACCAGTCAATTAGACCTCTAGACGCGCTCGACGGCGCGAAATCAAGACAAAATCTAAGCCCGAGTGAAGCGCCTTCGCCGACCGGCGAACAGAATGACTCCGCCAATAATGGTGAGTATGAGGGTGGTAGGCTCCGGCACTCCAGAAGATAGGGTACTGGAGTAGCCCCCGTTGGCGGGGCCGATCAGAGGGGCAGGAGCAGTTCCGGAAACGGTCAATCCAGCAGTCAACATATTCTGAACGCCGTTGTCGTACGAAAATTGAGGGAATCCAGCGCCGAAAAATTCCGCATGCCAGTAGTAAGGGGGAGCGCCGCGCAGGGGACTGCATCCCCCAGTTAGCATGTCAAAAACTTCCGCAGGACCATTCTTGCCTGAACAGTCCAAATCGCTGACAGAGTTTACTTCACTGGTGAAATCGAAAAGATATCCGTCCCAGGTTGTGGTGAAGGATAAAAATGTGGTGGTGGCAGGATCGTAGGAAAAGCTCGCGGCAGTGGGGAGCGTACCCCCTCCGCTGAAATTGATGTTGTAAAGCAACGGAGTTCCACTAGCCGTTGCGACTCCGATAAGAGCCAGCACGGCAATGCGCATGGCAGGAAGATGCGACGATCTGAACATAGTCATGCTGCGGGATAGTACCACGAACGGCGAGCCGTCGTCAAGTCTCATACCCCTCGACTAAGTCGGGGGTAATCGAGTGGACCGGTGTATTCCAAAGAATTGCTGGAGCTGTACTTAGCAGGAGTTGGGCGGACAGTTGGGCACCGCGGTAGCGGTGCCTGAGGCGGTGAATCCGGTGGTAGATTTGTGTTTTCCAGAACGCAAAAGACCACCAAGGGAACACCACCCCATGAGCACAACTCGGGCAGCAAATTGGGAAGCAATGGAGCAAATTGGGGATAGTGCACTCAAAACACCACTGTTTTTCAACGTGCCTCGTCGAGCGTGATCTTGCAATCTTGCTCGCGGCGGGCGTCTTCAGTTGTCCGATCATAGTTCCAAATCCCGGTAACCGACAAAAGGATGCGCTCCCGGTCTAATCCGGGCCGTGCCAAACCACGCCAAGCCTGACCCGATCCCCCGCTCCATCAGCAACTTGCCATTTCAGAACTCCCGGCCCCGCCGCCCTCCCTTCCGATACTCACATCGAAATGAGGTCCCTAAAACAAATCCAAGCCTCCCGCGCCAACGGCGCCCGTTCCAGAGGACCAATCACCGCCCAAAGCAAGCGCAATTCCTCCCGCAACAGCACCCGTCACGGTTTCTCCGCGCCCGACCCATCCCTCGACCATGATCCCCCCGCAGCCTTCGTCGAACTCCGCGCCGGTTTCATGGCCAGCCTCCGGCCCCGCAATGTGGCCGAAGCCCAATTGATCCACACCATGGCCGTCGCCCACTGGCGAAAGCTCCAGGTCATCGAGGCCCAAACCATTTCCATGAATTACTCGGGGCAGGGTGCATGTCTCCAATCTGTTTGGGCGCAGAGAAGCACTCTTTGTTTGCGCATCTCTGCGGACGGGCAAGACTTCGTAGCCTGCGGTAGAAATCCTAAAGCGCTACAAAGACTACAGTGATACTGAGAATGCTCTACGCCAGAAACTCCAGTACGCGCGTGATCTGTCCAGTAATGAGATGGCCGGCCTCCGGCAGAAAGACAACTTGCGCACTGGGCACCAACTTATCCAGTCTTCGTTTGGTCTGGGCTGAATCGAGAAGCACGTCGCGCGCGCCAACGATGGCCAGCAGCTGCACGCCCAGCCTTGCCAGGGCGCTGTCGGAGAAAACCGGCAGCTTCACGATGCGAGTCCCGAAGTGCCGATGGATAAGCGCAATGAAATCGAGGAAGGCCTTTACGGGAGGCGACGGATCGACAGGGGCACGACCGAGGATTCGCTCCACCAGCCAGCGTTTGCCGCGTTTGCCGAACATGCGCGACAGAAACGTGGTGAAGACGATACCCACTTTCTGCCGGCCGATGCCTCCGGGGGACAGCACGGCGACTCTTTCCACCCGCGTTGGACGGCGGATTGCATAGTCAAGAGCCAGCCAGCCGCCGAGGGAAATACCGACGATCGACGTGCGCGCGACAGCGAGATGGTTCAGAACATCGTCGAGCCATATGGCGTGGGCCTCGGAGGCAAGCCTCGGACGCGCGGGAGCACTGAGGCCAGCCTCGCCGATCATGTCGATGCAATAGACGCGGAAGCAACGCGCGAACGCGGCGACCTCGCCCATCCACATGGCGGAGTTTGCCGCGCCGCCATGGAGAAGAATCAACGCCGGAGAGTCGCGCGGACCTGAAATGACGACGAATGTTTCGCCCTGACTGGTCGGCACGCGCAGCTGCTCATTGGGCACGGGCCAGAATTTCAGGAATGCCTGATAACGGCTGAGAACCATGCGCTCGCCTTCGGTCGACTTATAAATTGCTCTCATCTTTCGCTTCCTTTCGAAAATTGAATTGGACACACGTGTCCTGTCATGATTGGCAGGCGAAAACGCCTCTTCCACACTGCAGGTTCAACAACCGGCAAAGAATGTGGAAGCGGCACCTTGGCCTGCCTCCGGTTTTTGCGTGGTCAGCGCATAGAACACGGCGGTGTCCGCTGTGCGCTGGGTACTGGAGAGCTACGTCTGATCGGCGAAGGCCAGACGGACGGCGTAACTACGCACATCATCGGGCCAAGCGGCTATCAATTGGGAGAAACGTCGGCGGTCGTAGGCAAACAGCGCCCGCGTGGCTTCTTCAAAACCAGGTAGGTTGCCGGCGATGGCGGACATGAATTGATAGGCCGCTTCCTGGGCGGCACGGGTACGATCACGATCGCCATTTGTGCGCCGCGCTTCGTCAACCAGCCTGCGCAGGGCGACCGACGCCCCCCCGGGCTGGAGATTCAGCCAGTCCCAATGCCGCGGCAGAAGCGTGACCTCTTTCGCGACCACACCCAGGCGCGGGCGTCCCCGACCCCGCGGCTCAACCTCGGGCGGCCCGCTTCTGGCAGGAGTGTTGACGTCGAGGTCGACCTGCGTGCCAGTGGCATCGTCGAAAACCAGGATGTCGCCCTGCGATCTCGTCCTAAGGAAGACAACAAGTTCTTCGGCGGTGCCGACGGAGACGCGCTGGAGATCATGAAAAGCTGTGTAGGCCACGAAATAAATATACCCGGATAAAATTAATTTGTCAATATTACCAGGATACAAATTGCTGCGTCCTCGTCCAACTTCCAGGACCAACAAGATGCGCTGCGGTCTAATCCGGGCTGTGCCAAACCCCGCCACCCTGACCCCGATCCCCGGTTCCATCGACCAAGACTATTTATTAACAGCCCGCGTCAAACGTGGAGCCGGAGTCCTTGGAATTATTGGAACGCCGTCCAAGCGACGCGCTCGTGGGACAGGCTTTCAGCCAGCGCGGCTCTTCAGAGCCGCTAATAGCGTGGGATTTTGACCTGCTCTGTACGGTGCCCCTACAATGAACTTATGCGGCGCGCTCGAATCGTCACTCTGTTTCTTGCCGCCACCCTCTTCCTTCTGCAAGGCGGGGATTGCCTGAGCCTGTTCTTCTCCAGCCAACAAGCTCGCGATTGCTGCCACAAAGGACAATGTTCTCCCAAGAATCCCGATCCGTGCTGTCAGGTGAGTTCGAAGACGACAGTAACTCAGCATCAGGCGAAAGAGAAAGAGCGGACAATCACTCTCACGCCGCAACTCTTGGTCGCCTGGACGGTACTCACCGACCTGGGGCACGTTGACGGACCCCAGATAGGCGATTCAGTTTTTTCTCCATCTCCACCCGGAGAAACGGGCAACTTCCCGTTACCCCTTCTGGTCTGATCTCTCCCCTCCAGCGCACTTCGCGCAGGAGCCCCGCTTTTCTTAGCGATTGAACCTTTGACATCCGTGTCTCGGACCGTGATGTCGCGGAGCGGTTGCTGACCTTCAGGGAACCTTCTGCGAACCCCGAGTTTATGTGGCCTATAAGGGAGTCCAGGTGATTGATCGCATCATTGAGTTTTCACTTAAAAACCGATTTCTCGTGGTTTTGTTCTATCTCGCTATCGCGGGATGGGGCTATTGGGCCCTCACCCAAAGCCCGATAGACGCGATCCCCGACCTCAGCGACAACCAGGTCATCGTCTTTACCGACTGGACAGGCAGAAGTCCCCAGGAAGTGGAGGACCAGGTCACGTATCCGCTCACCGTCAGCCTTCAAGGACTCCCCGGAATTCGCGTGGTCCGCTCCAGCTCCGCCTTCGGCTTCTCCATGATCTTCGCCATCTTCGAAGACAATGTCGATCTATACTTCGCCCGCACACGCGTTCTGGAGCGGCTCAATCTTGTCGCCAAACAAATGCCACCCGGTGTCGTGCCTACGCTAGGCCCAGACGCGACAGGCGTCGGGCACGTTTTCTGGTACACGGTGGAGGGCAAGGGTCACGACCTTCGCGAACTCCGCGCGCTTCAAGACTGGTTCATTCGCTATCAGCTCAATTCCGTGTCGGCGTGGCGGAAGTCGCCAGCGTCGGCGGTGAAGTCCAGCAGTATCAGATCGACGTTGATCCCAATCGCCTCCGATCCTACGGTCTTCCGTTAAGCCGGGTCATGGACGCGGTCCTCCGCAGTAACCAGAACGTTGGAGGCAATGTCCTGGAATCCAACGGTTCCTGGTCCATCGTACGCGGCCTCGGCCTGATTGAATCCGTTGCCGACATCCAGCACATCGTTGTCGCTTCGAAAG
>CAVYBC010000021.1:0-65248 GCA_963766615.1 Terriglobia bacterium | reverse complement strand
CGCCTTCAAACCACCCGAGGCCGGCCACGATGGAGGGGTCGTCGGCAAAGGCCCGATCGCCGTGCAGTTCTTCGAAGTCGGTGACCAGAATTTGCAGGTAGTCGAGCGTGTAGGGGCGCTTGGCATGGCGCGCAATTTTCACGCGCTCCCAACTGGGATTGGTGACCACGGGGGAGGGGGATTCAGCCATTTAAAATAGATCGGAATTGGCCTAACTTGCCAGAATTTCCAGGGCCTCAGCTCCGCAGATTCGCGTGACCTCGGCCTTGAATTCCTTGTCCGGCCGAACTTTAGCCGTCACGTCCAGGATAACTGAGAAGTCCCTCTTCTTTTCGAGGCGGAAGCGAACCTCGGTCGCGCCAGGCTTCTTGGTGAACAACTTTTGTAGCATCTCGCAGCGGTCCACGTCGCCCGCGCCGTTCATAGGAACGCGGATGGAAATCAGCGACGGCAGATTCACGCTCGCGTTTTCCAGCGGCACGATGTCCTGGATGGAGAGCTTGGGCGGCGCATTCTCTTCGGGCAACACCAAGCCTCGCACCAGCACCGCCTGATCCTCGTTCAGTACGGGATTCAGCCGCTCATATTGCGTGGAGAAGACCATTCCTTCGATGGTTCCCTCCAGATCTTCCAGCGCCATGGACGCCCACAATTTCCCGTCTTTGTTGCGTCGACGATTCACGCCTGTGAGGATCCCGCACAAGGCGACCTCGGTGCTTTTCGCTAGCCCTTCCAGAGTCGACGTCTGGTGCGTGGCTAGCTCGCGGACCTTGTCCATGTATTGGTCCAAAGGGTGGCCGGTGATGTAGAAGCCGAGGATTTCTTTCTCGCCGGTCAGCTTCTCCGCGCCTGTCCAGTCGGGGACTTTCGGCAGAGGGTGAGGCGAGGCGGCCGTGTCTTCCATTAACATCGCGAACAGGCCGCTCTGGCCGCTCAGGCGGTCTTTCTGCGCACGGGTACCGGTCTCAATGGCGCTGTCGATCACGGCGAAGAATTGCGACCGTGTTCCACCGAGGCCGTCCATCGCACCGGCTTTGATAAAGCTTTCGATCATGCGCCGGTTGACTGCGCCCAGGTCGACGCGCTCGCAGAAATCGTAAATCGAAGTGAACGGCCCCGCTTCTGTTCTGGCCTTCGCAATCGATTCGACGGCGTTCAAGCCGACGTTCTTGATGGCGCCCAGGCCGAAGCGAATGCCTTGCGCGTCGCCTGTGGTTACCGGAGTGAATGTGAAGTCGGACGAGTTTACGTCGGGCGGCAACACCTTGATGCCCATCTCGCGGCACTCGTTGATGTACTTCACTACCTTGGCTGTGTTTCCGGCTTCCGAGGTTAGTACGGCGGACATGAACTCCAGCGGATAATGAGCCTTTAAGTACCCAACCACGAACGCAAGATATGCGTACGCGGCGGAGTGCGACTTGTTGAAACCATATCCGGCGAACTTCGCCATCAGGTCGAAAACCTTCTCGACCTTGCGTTGCGGATGCCCTTTGGCCTTAGCGCCGCTCATGAACCGCTCGCGCTGTTTGGCCATCTCCTCGGCCTTCTTCTTACCCATTGCGCGCCGCAGCAGATCGGCCTCGCCCAGCGAATATCCGGCCAGCAGGCTGGAGATTTGCATCACCTGTTCCTGGTAAACGATGACGCCGAACGTATCTTCGAGAATCGTCTTTAATTCCGCGATATCGTAGGTGACTTCCCGGCGTCCATGCTTGCGCTCGACGAAGTCGTCGATCATGTCCATAGGACCGGGACGATAGAGGGCGTTCAGAGCGATCAGATCGTCCAGGCGGTCCGGCTGATAGCGGCGAAGAATGTCGCGCATGCCGGGCGATTCAAACTGAAACACGCCGCTGGTCAGCGCTTTGCTGAAGATGTTCTGATAGGTCTTCGGGTCGTCTGTCGGAAATTCCTCAACGGCGAGCTTCACTCCCCTGTGCCGCTCAATCAATTTCAGAGCGTCATCAATGATGGTGAGCGTGGTAAGCCCAAGAAAATCCATCTTGAGGAGCGCCAGTTTCTCCAGGCCCCCCATGTCGTACTGCGTGACAATTTCGTCTTTGTTGGTCTTGTAGAGCGGGACGATCTCTTTCAAGGCCACAGGAGAAATCACCACGCCCGCCGCGTGGACGCTGGCGTTGCGCGACATGCCCTCAAGCCGCTGCGCTACGTCCAACACTTCCTTGATGCGGGGCTCCCGCCGAGCCAGATCGTCAATCTGCGGCTCCATTTTGCGAGCCTCGGCCAGCTTGATGTTAAGCGGCATCGACGGGATAAGGCTGGTTACCTTATTGACGTCGGCAAAACTGATGTCTAGTGCCCTGCCTACATCCTTGATGGCCGCTCGCGCACCTAACGTGCCGAACGTAATGATCTGCGCAACCTGCTCGCGCCCGTACTTTTCGGTGACGTACTGAATCACCTCGCCGCGACCGCGTGTACAGAAATCTATATCGATATCAGGCATGCTGATACGCTCTGGATTCAGGAAGCGCTCGAACAGCAGGCTGTAGGCAATGGGATCGATGTCGGTAATCTCCATCGCGTAGCTGACCAGACTCCCCGTCGCGGACCCGCGGCCCGGGCCGACCGGAATGCCTTTTAGTTTTGCGTAGCGGATGAAGTCCCACACGATCAGGAAGTAGCCGGAGAACTTCATTTGCTGGATCATCTTGATCTCGCGATCCAGCCGGTCTACATATTCATTCAGGTGATGCTTCAGCTTGCCTTGCGCCGCCAGAGCTTCCAGGCGCACGCGCCGCTTTTCGAATCCCTGCCGGGCCACGTATTCGAAGAACGTATCGGCCGAGTGGCCTTCGGGAATGGGGAACTTGGGGAACGGCTCCTTCACCGGCTCCAGCTTCAACTGGCAGCGCTGCGCGATGTCCCATGTGCGGTCCAGCGCATCCTCAACCTCGCCGAACAGCTCCATCATCTCTTCGCGCGACTTGAGATAAAACGCAGGCTGATCGAAGCGCATGCGATTCGGGTCGGACATGGTTTTGCCCGTCTGAATGCACAGCATGATTTCATGCGCGCGCGCATCGTCCCTGCGCAGATAGTGCGAGTCGTTGGTGGCGACCAGGGGGATGTCGGTATCGGCTGCCAGCCGCGCCAGCATGGGGAGCACGCGTTTATCCTGCTCCAAGCCGTGATCCTGAATTTCCAGAAAGAAATTCTTCTTGCCGAACAGGTCGCTATATTCGTAGGCAAGCTTTTTCGCTTCGGCGTAGCGATCGGCAAGGAGAGTTTCGTTGACATCGCCGCGCAGGCAGGCGGAGAGCGCGATCAATCCCTTGGAATGGCGCGAGAGCAGGTCCTTATCGATACGAGGTTTGTAATAGAAGCCGTCCAGATATCCGCTGGAGACAAGTTGGATGAGGTTGCGGTACCCTTCCTGGTTTTCGCACAACAGCACCAGATGGTTATAGCGATTGGATTCGGCCTTGATGCCCTGCCCCTGCTGTGCGACGTAGACTTCGCAGCCGATCACGGGATGGACGCCCTTGGCCTTGGCGCTGTTATAAAACTCGACGGCGCCAAACAGATTGCCATGGTCGGTCATGGCCACCGCGGGCATCTTCTGCTCGGCGGCCAGCTCCATCAACTGGGATATTTCACACGCGCCGTCCAGGAGGGAGTAATCGGTGTGGCAATGTAGATGAACAAAAGGCGTGGCCATAGGTACAATCGGCGGGGGAGACTACCAGTATAGCGAGACGTCCAAAGGTAGAATTAGAACATGTCCGCGCAACCTCAGCCCCGCCTGACTCCGGAACAGTATCTGGAATTGGACCGGGCTTCTGAATTCCGAAACGAGTATTACAACGGCCGGATGTATGCGATGTCCGGCGGCACATACACACAGGCGATTATAGCCGGCAACCTAACCTCGGCACTGCGAAACGCCACGGGGCCACGTTGCATTGCAACTCAGAGTGACGTTCGCGTCCGTGTCTCACCGACCGGCCTCTACACTTACCCGGACGTTGTGGTCGTCTGCGGCGACCCCAAATATATCGACGGCCGCAACGACACGGTGGCGAATCCTATTCTTATTGCTGAAATCCTCTCCACATCTACCGAGGCGTACGACCGCGGCTTCAAGTCGACGCAATACCGCAAGTTGGAGTCGCTCCAAGAATACCTTCTGGTTTCCCAATCCGAACCGCACGTAGAAGTTTTCCGCCGCCAATCGAGTGGCGACTGGCTCCTCTCCGAAGCGGACGGCCTTGATGCCGCGTGCAGACTAGAAAGCGTGGCTTCCCGCATCCAGCTTAAGGACATATATAGCCAGGTGATCTTCGCAACCGAAGAATGAAGACTCCCTTAGTCCTGCTCCCCGGCCTGATGTGCGACCAAACCGTCTGGGCCGACCAAATCAAAGCCCTGGAAGGCATCGCCGAGGCGCAAGTGGCTGACTACGGGCCTCTCAACTCGCTCGCTGCCATGGCGGAGTCGACCCTGAAGCACGCGCCGCCTAAGTTCGCACTCGCGGGCCATTCGATGGGCGGCCGCGTCGCCATGGAAATGTTTCGCCTGGCGCCCGACCGCATCACTCATCTCTGCCTGATGGATACCCGCTATCATCCACTACCGGCAGGCGAGGTAGGTGAAAAGGAGAAGGCCGGTCGCCTCGCACTGGTAGACGTTGCGCACAAAAAAGGCACGCGGGTAATGGCCGAGGAATGGGTGAAAGGGATGGTCCATCCGGACCGCCTCAAAGACTCGATTCTGATGGACGCGATCCTGGATATGTTTGCCCGCAAAAGCGCTGACACCTTCCTGGCACAGCAAACTGCCCTGCTCACCCGTCCCGACGCGGGAATGCTCATGTCCCAAATCCAGTGCCCTACGTTGATCCTGTGTGGCCGCCAGGACGGTTGGTCCACACCGGAATGGCATGAGTCCATGGCGCGGGAGATTCGCGGTGCGGCCCTTTCCGTGATCGAAGACTGCGGCCACATGTCCACCATGGAGCGCCCCGCCGAGGTCTCCGCGGCCCTGCGGGAATGGATCACGAATTAATTTAGAACTATATCTCCCTTTATTCTAAATAAGATGTCGCTTTGAAGCCACCCCCCGCGGCACTATCCTCCTCTACCCTACAGTCGTAAGAGTCCGCTGGCCTGTCGGATGCGGATCGCTAAGCCGGATGTGAGTACTCGAGTCACCCTCCGGTGGAATGTAAAACGGCAGTGGAGGCCTCCAGAAAATAGCGCCTCTGAAAAAGCGAATTGAAGGGAACAGACGTTTTGTACCGCCTGTTATTTGGGGGCAGGCGGTTGGTGGCCATCATGTCTGTTTCCTTCCATTCGCTTTTTCAGCAGTTTGCCCCCGCGATATAATTGCGCGAGGCAAACATCATGATTCGCAATGCTTTTCTCACCCTTATTTTGGGAGTAGTGTCTTTACCCGTTTGCGCCCAGTGGCCCAACCTAAAAACTCCGGGAGTGCCTCGCAATCCGGACGGATCGCCCAACCTGACCGCGCCCACACCCAAGACTGCCGACGGCAAGCCCGACCTTTCGGGGATCTGGGAACCTAACGGCATCAAGTATCTGATCAACATCGCAGCCGACCTCAAGCCCGCCGATATTCCCTTCCTGCCCGCGGCCGCCGCGGAATACCAGAAGCGTCGCGCTAACAATGGCCTGGACGATCCCGACGCCCGCTGCCTTCCCTCCGGCATGCCGCGCAAGGACGCCATCACGTCACCTTACAAGATTCTCGAATATCCGAATCTTTTAGTGTTCCTCTATGAATCTCGGACCACGTTCCGGCAGGTCTTCCTGGATGGCCGCCCTCTGCCCAAAGACGTGCAGCCGAGCTTCGATGGCTACTCAACAGGCCACTGGGACGGCGACACGCTGGTGGTGGAAACAGCGGGCTTCAACGGAAGAACGTGGCTCGACTCTAATGGGCATCCCGCCACCGACGCTCTTCACCTCACTGAAAAATTCCGCCGCCCCGACTTCGGCCACATGGAAATTGAAATCACCATCGACGATCCGAAAACTTACAGCAAACCCTGGACGGTGAAAGAAAATCCGCATCTTTTGGTCGATACGGAATTGATCGAATACATTTGTAATGAAAACGAGAAGGACCTTAGTCATTTGATTGGCAAATAGGTGTAACATATAAGAAATCAGGGAGCCGGTTGCCAGCCCGGCCGCATTCGCGCTGTCGGGAGGATGAGGCAAGTTGACTCACTATAAGGTCAATCGTCCGGATGTGGTGTGTGAAGTTTTTGAAGATGAGGTAGTCGTAGTAAACCTGAGCAGCGGAACTTACTACAGCCTTGCCGGCACCGCAGCCGAGATTTGGAATTATCTCGAGAAGGGCTTCGGACAGGACGCCATCGTCAATTCCCTTGCCGATGCGCATCGACGCTCCGCCGCCGAAATCCAGTCGGATTTCCACCCCTTCCTGGCCCAACTGATCGAACAAAAGCTACTGGTGCCGGACCTCGCCGGCATAAACAGCAGTCCGATTCCTGCCGATTCTTCCCGCATGAGCAACGCACCCTACGCGCCACCGGCTCTGGAAACCTATACGGACATGCAAGAGCTCCTCTTGCTCGACCCCATCCACGATGTGGATGAGACCGGTTGGCCCGCCGCCCGGCCTCACCAAGCTGCCGGGGACTGATGGTTGGCGCGGCTATTCAGCCCGTCGAGAGCTCCAATCCAACCGCCTTCTTCGAGTCGTTGAAACAAACCTTTAACCTCGCGACCGAAAGTAGCGATGGCACTATCGATCGAAGCTATCACATTGGCCCATCGACGGTGCACTTTCAGTTCGCCGGGCCGGAATTGATGCCCCGAATCCTGCCTGCGGTGGCTCATCTGGAATGCGCCGGCATTCCGGAGCCTGCGCTACGCGTTCGTTTGTTCGATACCCACTCGACGCACACGCAAATGCCGCCGCCACCCTGGACCAGGGACTGCTACGGGCCTCGGGGGGAAATCAGAGGCTACAATACGCGGAATTTCCACGTTATTTATGGCCCTGGGACCGATATTCTGTATGCCTTGGATCGCGAAAACTCGTCGGCATATTACTGGGTGCCTAATGCTTCAGCAATTCCCTATTGGGAGACCAGTTTTCCGCTCCGCACCATGTTTCATTGGTGGTTCCGTGACCAACCTTGTCAACCTGTCCACGCTGGCGCTGTGGGTATGCTCGAAGGAGGGGTGTTGATTGGAGGCCGTAGCGGATCAGGGAAATCCACCGCTACTCTGGCATGTCTCGAATCGGACCTCCTGTTCGCTGGCGATGACTATGTACTCGCGGAAGCCGACCCGCGACCCTACGTTTACAGCCTGTATTGCACCGCCAAACTGGAACGCCACCACCTGCGTCGCCTGCCGCACCTGGAGCCCTTGGTGACAAACGCCACGCGGCCCGAAGAAGAGAAAGCGCTGATCTACCTGTCTAAGCGCTATCCCGAGAAGCTGACCCACGGCTTTCCGATCCGGGCGATTTTTCTGCCTCGCGTGACCGGCCTGCGCGATACGCGGCTAGTCGAGTGCGGACGGGCCGCGAGCCTCAAAGCCCTGGCACCCACGACGGTCATCCACCTTCAGGGGGCAGCGGACCAGACCATGTCGAAGCTCGCCTCGCTGGCAAGGTGTGTACCCAGCTTTTATCTCGAAATGGGCACTGACCTCGCCCAAATTCCAGCGGTGATCTCGACTTTTCTGCGTGAGCACAGAGCATGATCAGCGCGGTCATCCCGGTCTACAACGGAGAGCTGTATCTGGCGGAGGCCATCACGAGTGTTTTGAATCAAACCAGCCCCGTTGCGGAGATTATCGTCATCGACGACGGGTCGGAAGATCGCACCGCGGAAGTAGCAAAGAAGTTTGACGGCAAGGTTCGCTACTACCTGCAACCCCGTGCCGGCGCCGGCGCGGCGCGAAACCTGGGCGTGGAAAAAGCCGAGGGCGACCTGATCGCATTCCTGGACGCCGACGATCTCTGGCTACCCGAGAAGATCGCGCTGCAGTTAGCCGTCCTCTCCACCGATTCAACCTGTGAAGCGGTATTCGGCGGAGTGGAGGAGTTTTTCAGTCCGGAACTGAACATGCCTGTAGAGGCGCAGTCGCGCCTGCGACGAAACGGAAGCGTGGGCTATCTCCCCAGCGCTTTGCTGCTGCGCAAAGCTGCCTTTAAGCGCACAAGCCCGTTTGTCTCCGATCTGAAAGTAGGCGAGTTTATTGAATGGTACGGTCGTGCGCAAGAACAAGGATTGCGAACCAGCAAGATTCCCGAAATCGTGATCAAGCGCCGCCTTCATCGCAGTAACTCGGGGCTACGGGAACATGGCTCGCGTAACGACTACGCTCGCGTTTTGAAGGGCGTGCTCGACCGAAGGCGCAAGTCATGACCACAACTTACGGGAGCGCATGGCGTTACTATGCGCGGTGTTATCGCGGGCATCGCTTCCCGATGGCGGCGGCGATTCTGGCTTCGTTGGCTCAGTCCGTGCTGGCATTGCCGATGGTGTACTTGGTCCAGTACGCCTTTGACACCATCATTCCATCGCACGACAAAACCAAACTCGTCCTGGCCGGCGCGGCGATTCTGGGCCTGACCTTGCTCTCCGGCGGTATCGCGCTATGGGTGCGTTACACGGCGCTGAAATCCACCAAAATTGTAATCCGCGACATTCGCGCCGATCTTCTTCTGCGCCTCCTGGGGCTCTCCAGAAGCTACTACACGGGCACGGATCGCAGTCTGCTGCACGCCAGTATCGTGCAGGACACCGAACGCGTGGACGTGATGAGCAATTCCCTCATCAATGATGTGTGTCCGGCCTTGCTCGGTTCGGTCGCTCTTAGCTTCGTAATGGTCTATCTCAACTGGCGCCTGTTCCTGGTGATGATCAGCGTCGCGCCTCTGGCTTGGCTCCTAAACCGGACCATCGGAAGGCGTCTGAAGGCGCGAGGCAATGTATTCCGAAGCGCTTTCGATGCTTTCAGCAAAGGCGTGCTCGGCGTGGTGCAAAATATCGACCTCACGCGCGTTCAAACCGCCGAGCAAATGGAAATGGAACGCCAGATGCGCAACGTGAACCATCTTCGAGTGAGCAGCGGCTCCATGGCCTGGCTCGACACGGCGTATGCAGTGACGCAGAATTCGTTGTCCAGCGCAGCCAGCGTATTGATCCTGATTGCCGGAGGATTGTCGATTCTCAACGGATCGATGAGCGTAGGCCAGCTACTCTCCTTCTTTGTTACCGCCCGCTTGTTAACCGGCTACGTACAAGGTGCACTCGCCAGCGTCCGCATATCGATCGTAGGGAATGAAGCGCTGCTCACGCTTTACTCGCTGCTGCAGGAAGGCGAAGCGGAACCGTACACGGGCAGCAAAACACCCGATTTCAAAGGCCGCATCGCGCTTGAAGGAGTGCGTTTCCACTATAAAGAAACGCCGGTTCTGCAAGACGCGGATCTGGAATTTCCCTCAGGCCGCACCGTGGCGATTGTCGGACCCAACGGCTCGGGCAAGACCACCATTATTTATCTGTTGGCCGGCCTTTATCGTCCAACCAGAGGGCGGATTCTCGCCGATAACCATTCCTACGACGACTTGGATATGCGAAAACTGCGGCAGAGCTTTGGCATCGTGCTGCAGGATCCGCTGTTTTTTTCGGGATCCATCCGCGAAAACATTACCTATGGCCTCCCTGATGCCACGTTAAGCCAAGTCGTGGAAGCCGCGCGGCTGGCGGGCGCTCAGGACTTCATCGAAGACCTGCCTCAAGGCTACGATTCGCCGATAGGCGACAACGGCGTGCTGCTTTCAGGCGGCCAAAAACAGCGCATCGCGATTGCCCGGGCGCTGGTGCGGCGCCCCCGGCTGCTGATTTTGGACGAGCCCACCAACCATCTGGATGTGGAGGGTGTGCACACGTTGCTGCAGACCCTGCAACAGCTCCCCCAAGCTCCTACCATCGTGCTGATCAGCCACGATGAGGAGGTAGTGAAGCATTCCGACATTGTCTACCGCCTGGAAAACGGTGTGGCCCACCTGGCGCTGGCGGCGAAGGGATCGCAAGCCCGGTAATGGATCTCTTCGCGCCTGACGGATTTCGTCTGCCCACTCCACGGCAACAGTTGTTGCTAAAAGCGGCTCTCTTTCAGGGCGAACAACCATTGGCGGCTTGGCGTGAGTGGCGCGCGCAGGGCCTGGACGATATCGATTGGGGATCGTTTCGCCTGCTTCCCCAGCTGTACCGGAATCTCCAGGCGCAGCACGTGGACGATCCCTTCCTGCCTAAATTGAAGGGCATCTACCGCCGCTTCTGGTACGAAAATCAGGTCCGCTTCCGCGCCGCCGAGCCTTTACTGCGCGCGTTCCAACAATCCGGCATTGAGTTCATGCTGATCAAGGGCGCGGCGCTGATCCCGCTGTACTACCGCGATTCCGGAGCGCGCCCCATGAACGATGTAGACATCGTGGTGCCTGAAAGGCGGCTTGCGGAAGCCATGGAGCTGATGAAACAGCATCGTTTCTCAACCGATGCCTGGTTTCCCGAAACACTAGGCGAAGGCTTCCGGCGCTTCCGCCACGCCATCAGTTACGAAGACAGCGCCGGGTTGAAAGTCGACCTGCACTGGCATGCCCTTTATCTCGCGTGTTTCACGGGGGCGGACGAAATGTTCTGGGGGGAATCGGTACCCATGGAGTTTCAGGGAGTCCCCGCGCGGGCGCTCAATGCAGCGGACCAATTCATGCATACCTGTGTCCACGGCGCGTTAGGAAGCGAGCCCGGCGGCGCTGTCCGCTGGATTGCCGACGCTATCACCATCTTGAATTCCGCGCCAAAAATGGATTGGAACAGAATCCTGCTGGTCGCAAAGGAGCTGGGTATCGCCCTGCCCCTGGGGGAGGCTCTCCGTTATTTGAAGGAGCAGCAGGAGGTGGCCGTTCCAGCCGAGGTTCTGGAGACTCTGGAAAGGCAGCCCGTATCTCGCGGGGAGCGCCTCTTCCTGGAGCGAATTCAATTGCGAAGCCAGAAGTTCCAGGGACCAGTGGACACACTTCGCGCCCTTTATTTCAAGCACAGCAGCTCCTACAGAGACCGTTCCACCATGGCCCGCTTGGCCGCGTTCCCCTCGTTTCTCCAATGCCTTTGGAATTTGCCGAGCGCCCGCCAGCTGGTACCGCAAACCTGGCGCTGGGCCCTGCTGAGATTCAAGCAATGAAGGTCATCGTCATCATCCCCGCCTACAACGCCGCGCCATTTCTCTCCGCCGCCATTGCCAGCATCCAGGCGCAACAGTGGAGCCCGATAGAGATTATTGTTGTGGATGATGGGTCCACCGATGGAACCGCGGCCGTGGCGGCTCACTTCGGGAACGCTATTCGCTATTTCCAGCAGGAAAATGCAGGCCCGGCCGCCGCGCGAAACAAGGGACTATCGCATGCATACGGTGACGTGATCGCATTTCTCGATGCAGACGACCTATGGGCGCCTGGAAGCCTCATCACGTCTCTCGCCTACCTGAAGGCCGATCCGAACAGACAAGCGGTGATGGGCCGGGTGCAGCTCATGCGCGCCAATTCGGATGGTGAGCTTGAGCCCTATCGTGATCCCGGTTACATGACCTCGCTTGCGGCTTGCGTGTTTAAGAAAGAAGTATTCCACCAGATCGGCACGCTGGACACGACACTGCGCCAGGGCGAGGATGTCGACTGGTTCCTGCGCGCGCGCGCCGCGGGAGTGGACATCCAAAAAATTGAGGCGACGACGCTCTACTATCGCCTGCACCAGAGCAACATAACCCGGGCCCGAGAAGAGAACCGGCGTTACTTTCTCACCGCGCTGAAGCGTTCTGTAGACCGGCGGAAGGCCCTGGCAAGAAGTCCTGTTGGACCATGACCCGGCCCGCCATCAGTGTCGTCATGGCGGTAAGGAATGGCGAGCGTTTTCTGGATCGAGCAATCGCGAGTGTGCTCGCGCAGTCTCTGCAACCGGACGAGATTGTTTTAGTGGACGGCCACTCGACGGATTCCACCGCCGCAATCGCCAAGTCGTATTCGCTGGTTCGCTATGTCATCCAAGCCGGGAGCGGCATTGCGGATGCCTACAACCAGGGCATCCAGACCGCCACCGGCGGCGTGCTCACGTTTCTCTCCCATGACGACGTTTGGACCCCCAACAAACTATCGTCACAGTTGGAATTTCTCTGCAGCCGCCCGGAGCTGCAATGCGCAGTTGCGCGCGCGAAGTTCATCCTGGAGCCTGGTGAGTCGACCCCTCCCGGATTCCGCCAGGAATGGTTAGTCGACGATCACCCAGCGTTCATCATGGAAACCCTGATGGCTCGAAGGAGCGCATTCGAACAGGTGGGCATGTTCGATCCGGCGTTTACCACGGGCGAAGACGTAGACTGGTTTGCCCGCGTAAAGGACCGTAACACCGGTATAGGCGTTGTACCCGAGGTGCTGCTGATCAAGCGCATCCACGGGTCCAATTCGTCGCTGACCAACCTGGGCAATAACCAGGCCCTGCTACTGGCTCTCAGGCGATCGATTCTTCGCAAGCGCTAGAGCCCGCTCCCTAGAGAAGTACTGGGGCCTACACAAATCCCTTATTGCCGCCGAATTAATGGGATAGGAAGACGTGTGAGAACTCTTTTTCGCCTGGCGGCCACCATCGGCTTCATGGGGTTTGCGCTGGGCCCGACCAACCTCTGGGCCCAACGGTATGGGTTCAAGTTCTATGGCGAGGAAGAAGGTCTCCAAAACCTCGGCGTTCAGGTGGTCCTGCAGGACCGTTCCGGCTTCTTGTGGGCAGGCACGCAAAACGGCCTTTATCGCTACGACGGCAACCGGTTTGTGAGGTATGGACTGTCGGAGGGTTTGCCGGGGGCCCGGATCGAATCGCTGCACGAATCGGTGAGTGGGACGCTGTGGGCAGGGACCCGCGGCGGTCTGGCCAAGTGGAGCAAAGACCACTTCGAAACGGTTGACCTGACGGTTGCCGAGGGAGTGCTCGGGCGCGAAGGAATCGCCTCGGACCGGGACGGCCTGATTTACATCGCCACGGAACGAGGTCTGGCGGTAACGGCGGCTAATGGGGTTGGATTCACACTGGCACCGCTTCCCGAACACCGGACCGAACCCGTTGCTGCCGCCAGCGTCTTTGTAGACAGCTCTGGCAAGGTGTGGTTTGGATGCGGGCAGGATTTGTGCCAGTGGGACAGGACAGGCCGGCCGGTGGAGATCGGCTCGCAACAGGGTCTGCCGCCGGACAGATGGGATGCAATTCTGGAGGACCTGGAAGGTAACTTGTGGGTCCGCAGCGGCCATCGCTTGGCTAAGCGGCCTGCAGGGGCGAACATGTTCCAACTCCGGTCCGGCCTTCCGGAGTCGACCAACACTTACGCGGTGCTGGCTACCGATCCTGAAGGCAAATTGCTGGTTCCCACCAACAAGGGATTGGCTCGCGAGAATGGGTCCGGCCAGGGCTGGGAGATCGTCACTGCGGATGATGGGCTGGGAATCAGTGATATTTCGACCGTGATGCACGATAACGAGGGGTCGATCTGGCTGGGTACGCTCGGCTCAGGTCTGGCGCGTTGGCTCGGCTATAGGGAGTGGCAAAGCTGGAACGAACAGGAAGGTCTGAGCCGCGCTTCGGTATGGTCGATCGCGCGTGATGCGAATGGGTCGGTCTGGGTCGGAACCCAGTCAGGGCTGAATCGCAGCAGCGAGGAGAATGGCCGTCTGCGGTGGGTGAGACAAAGCGGCCTGCCCGTGGAAACGGTACGAGCACTGGTGACTTCGCCCGATGGGAGCCTTTGGATCGGCGCCGATCCGGGCGGTTTGTGGAGGCGCACCCGGGATGGGAGTTTCGAAATCGTCGGGGCAAAGGATGGGCTTGAAAGAGAGGCGGTTCAGCACCTGGCGATCGATTCCGAACGGCGCATCTGGGTAGCGACGCGCACTGGTTTATTCCGGTCCTCGAGACCGGGCGGCGAAATGCGGTTCCAACACATGGCAGCGCCTTCTGTAGGGGGGGCCGATCGGCCTGAAGGATTCAGGATGATCACGGTCGGGCGCAAGGGCGATGTCTGGGCGGCGGGCGATTATGGCCTCGCCCACTACTCGGCGGGTGCGTGGACCCGATTCAGCATGAAGGACGGGTTGAAATCCAACACGGTGGTAAACGTCGCGGAAGATTCGGATGGGTCAGTCTGGATCGCTTATCGCGAATCGTTTGGGCTGACGCGATTGTCGTTTCCCAGCTCAGGACTTCATGTAGAGCATTTCGGGCCGGGGAATGGGCCGCGGTCGGAGAAGGTGGTGTTTCTCGGGTTCGACTCGAAAGGCCGGCTATGGGCGGGCACCGACCATGGCACCGACGTTTACGACGGGACGCGATGGAGTCACAACGGCAGGGGCGATGGGTTGATTTGGGATGACTGCAACAGCAACGCGTTTCTGGCCGATTCCGATGGCAGCGCGTGGATCGGAACCAGCCGGGGCCTGTCTCGATTCAAGCCGCTGACCAATCCAGTTGCCGGAGTGCCTCCGCCGGTGGTGTTCACCTCGGTGCAGGCGGGTACGCAGATGCTGGATCCTTCGGGGTTCGATCTGATGTATTACAACCGGTCGTTTCGGGTGCGGTTTGCGGCGTTGACCTTTGTGCAGGAGACGGACGTGCAGTTTCGCTACCGCATGGAAAATCGAGAGGATTGGCATGAAACTGATGAACGCGCGCTCGACTATGCGGCTCTTGACGCGGGTCAATACACGCTGCAGGTGATGGCCAAAAACTCCAAGGGGTTGTGGAGCGCGGAGCCTGCTTCGATCACGTTTCAGATTCTCCCGCCATGGTGGTTGACGTGGAGATTCCGGCTGCTGGTCGCGTTCACCTCTTTGCTGGTCCCACTGGGGTTGTGGCGCCGCCGGGTGCGCCTGATGGAGTCGCAACAGATCCTGCTGGAGCAAAAAGTTTCCGAGCGCACACGGGAATTGTCGCAGGAAAAACAGCGCGTGCTTGCCGAGAAGGCGCTTGCCGAGAAGGAAAAGCTGACGGTGGAACGGCAGAATCGGGAAATCGAACGGCTGCTGGAAGAAGCGCAACAAGCCAGCCGGCTGAAGAGCGAATTTCTGGCCAACATGAGCCACGAAATCCGGACCCCGATGAACGGAATTCTGGGCATGACGTCGCTGATGCTCGCGACGCCGCTTTCAAACGAGCAGCAGGATTACCTGGAAACAGCGCGCGCATCGGCTAACTCGCTCCTGACCGTGCTGAATGACATTCTTGATTTCTCCAAGATTGAAGCGGGCCGCCTGGACTTGAACCCGATGGAGTTTTCGCTTGCCGAACTGATCCAGCAGACCATCAAGATCCAGCGTGTGGCGCTTCAGGCCAAGAACCTTGAATTCGGTTTGGTGCTGGACAGCCAGGTACCGAAGAACGTGGTGGGGGATCCGGACCGGCTCCGCCAGATTCTACTCAACCTGATCAGTAACGCAATCAAGTTTACGGCCAGGGGGAGTATCCGGCTGAAAGTATTTTGCGAAGCGGGTCACTCTAAGGAATCTGCAAGGACCGAGCTGCTGCTGCACTTCGTGCTGAGCGACACTGGGATCGGAATTCCGGCCAATAAACTGGAGGTCATTTTTGAGGCGTTCCGGCAAGCCGATGGGTCCACGACGCGGAAATTCGGCGGGACCGGCCTGGGGCTGGCGATATGCTCGCGACTAACGGAATTGATGGGAGGACGAATCTGGGCGGAAAGCGAAGAGGGCCGCGGAAGCACCTTTCATTTCACGGTTCGATTCGCGCGGGTGGCCGAGGAGTCTGCACCAACCAGTCCAGCGAGCTTGGGCCGCATGATTTCCGTGTTGGATGCCTCTGGTCCTCCACAGCCTCTGCAGATTCTTCTGGCCGAGGATAATCCTGTGAATCAGAAGCTGGCAGTGAGGCTGCTGGAGCGGCGCGGCCATTTTGTAACGCTCGCCTCAACTGGCCGCGAAGCCCTTGCGGCCTTCGAGAAGGCTCGTTTCGACCTGGTGCTGATGGACGTTCAAATGCCGGACATGGACGGGCTCGAAGCTACGATGGAAATTCGCGCCCGGGAACAGCAGGCAGGGCTCTACACACCGATTGTCGCGCTCACCGCGCACGCGTTGAAAGGCGACCGGGATCGATGTGTTGCGGCGGGTATGGACGCCTACATTAATAAGCCGATTGACGCGGAGCGGTTCATCCAGGTGGTGGAAGAAATGGCGCATCGGCCGGACGATCGGCTGTTGTCGCCAACATGGGCGAGCGATCAGGAACTGAGTAAGAGCCCGACCGCGATTTGAAACGCCGGACGTGGCATGCTGAGGTGGTATGAGCGATGGCCGCGAAGAGCGCGAAGAACGTAAGAAGCGGATCGAAAAAGAAAAGCAAGAGGATCGAGACGACCAGATCGATCGCGACGTGGATGAGTGGGAACCCGAGCGGGACGACTCCTGATGCGCTGATCCGTTCTTAATTCTGGCGTTCGTACTTATAGTCACCCGACACGTGACCCTCGATAATGTGGGTCGCGACGCCGTTGCCGTCACGAACGATTTTGTACATCAGCCCGGTGCCGGAAAAGTCCGTTTGGGACTGCGGCACAAGCGGCTGTTTCGGCCCTTGGTTCAGGGAGACGAACAGTGTATCTCCGGAGAAACTTACCTCGATTGTGCGGGCACCGCCGATATATGGGCCTCTGTAGACACCCACGTATTTCGCGAGAACTTCGGGCGCAACCTCGACCCTCGTTCTTTCCGCATCGTTCTGATTGCCGACCCAATGCTCCCGTCCACTGGTGTTTTCATTGCAAACCGATTCGAGCATCCCCGAATCGGCAACCAGGCGCGCATGCATTGCCACTGTCCAGCGTCTGGCGTAAACGCCGGGATCCTGGAACGTAATAGCCGCTTCGAGATGACCGAAATCAGTGCGCCGGAACCGCTCTGTCATGCGCAAGGCTTCTGTGTGCGGATAACCGTCCAGAATCCATGTCCGGGCATTGAAGCCGAAACTCTCCACCACCAGCGTGTCTTTGTCCCAATGGCCCACTGAGTATCCCATCCAGCTCGGGTTGGGATTGGTTTCGAGGTCCCGTCCGTCCATGTAGATCTGGCGGTAAGTAAGATCTTCGTTCAGGATGGCAATCATGCCAGGGGTCTGCAGAAACCTCCTCACGCCGCCGCTGGTGCTGTAACCAGGGCCCTCCGGCAGGCAGTTAAACCGCGGGTTGTCCTTGCCGAGGTTCTCGCTGCGCTGCTGCACCAAAGCCCGCGCCCAAGGCTGAATATCGGTTGCTTTGAGGTCACCCGCATTGCGCATCGCGATGTTGCCGATGGCCGTCTCGATTGGAAATTCCCACAAACCTGTGAAATCCGGGGTGCCGTCGGCAGTGCGCGGCGCTGGAGCGGCGAGGTTCGGTTTGCCATCGGCAGTGCGCGGAATGCCAACATCGCGATGCTGCAGCCACTGCGCGCCGGCTTGCGTCATAAACATCGTCATACATGTACTCAGGATGCTCGCCGAGCGAATGATCTTCATATGCGCAAATCCTTGTTGACATAGTATATTGTGCGGGCGTACCAGACGCATGGGTTCCCGGAGATAGAATAAGCGGAGACTTCGGCTCTGGCTGGTGGCCAGAACAAAGGCAGTAGAGGTGGTGAAGATGACGCTAAAACGTAAGTGCAGCCTGGGGCTGATGTGGATGCTTCTCGGATTTCACGGACCAGTGAGTGCCCAGGAGCAAACCACCACTCTGGCGGAGTTCACTGCGGGCCAGTCCGCGGAAGGTAAAACGGCCTACGACCGCGCCTGTCTGCAATGCCACGGCCGCTACCTCGACGATGGTCAGTTCGCACCCCCTTTGCGCGGAAACGCATTCAACCAGAAGTGGGGCGGACAGTCTGTTGACCAACTGTTCACATACGCAAGCACGAAGATGCCGCCGGATGCTCCCAACTCGCTGGGCGCTCGCGCGTATGCCGCCATCACCGCTTACATCCTGCAATCGAACGGCAACACACCCGGCTTGCGCGAGCTGCCCTCTACTGCCGCGACTCTCGCCACGCTGCGAATTCCGGGCACGGCCGATCGCCGAGGAGCGCCGGGCGGAGGCCTCACTCCCGGTGTTGCGCTTCCCAACTCCCCTGCCGCCAGCACGCTGCAAAATCGAATCACACCGGTCACCGACGCTCTTCTTGCCAAACCGCCCGCGGGCGAATGGCTCACCTGGAGACGCACCTACGACGCACAAGGCTACAGCCCACTCAAACAAATCGATCGGATGAATGTGAAGAACCTTCGCCTGGCCTGGAGCTGGTCGCTTCCGCCCGGCCCGAACACGGCGACACCTCTGGTGCATGACGGAGTCCTGTTTGTGCAGGGCTACGGCGACATCGTGGAGGCGCTCGACGCCGCTAACGGCGATCTGCTGTGGCACTTTCAGCGGCCCTTGCCAGAAGGGGCTCGCCCGGCCGTGAAGAAAGATATCGCCATTTACGGCAGCAAAATCTATGCCGCCACGTCGGACGTACATCTGCTGGCTCTGGATGCGAAAACCGGCAAGCTGATCTGGGATAAAACGCTGGGAGATCCCAAGACCGGCATGCAGTTGACCGGAGGACCGCTTGTGGCTCGGGGAAAAGTCATGATCGGCACGGGCGGCCAGCAGCCTGGGCGGAAACTTCATCATCGCGCTCGATGCCGATACTGGGGTGGAAGCATGGCGCTTTCGGACCATTCCTCTGCCCAATGAGCCCGGCGGCAATAGCTGGAACGGGCTCCCGACAGAAAAGCGAAGTGGGGCATCCTCCTGGGTTCCCGGAAGCTACGATCCAGACCTTAACCTCGCTTATTTCGGCGTCGCGCAGACCTATGACACGGGTCCGCTCCGCATCGCTTCCAAGGAACCCGGGATCACGAACGATTCGCTCTACACGGATTCCACCCTCGCGATTAATCCCGAAACCGGCAAATTGGTCTGGTATTTTCAGCACGTCGTCAACGACCAGTGGGATTACGACTGGGTCTTCGAGCGCACGCTGGTGAAGTTGCCGGTGAACGGCCGAATCAAGACGCTATCCGTAACCGCGGGTAAGATCGCCATCTATGATGCCGTCGAAGCAGACACCGGGAAATACGTTTTTTCGGTGGATCTGGGGCTGCAGAATGTCATCACCGCGATCGATCCTAAAACGGGCGCAAAAACCATCAATCCGGGTTTGGTTCCCGGCGACGGCGAAGCGAAAATCGTTTGCCCGCATGCGGGTGGTGCGCGGAGCTGGATTCCCTCGGCTTACAATCCCGAAACCAAGACGCTGTACTCGCCACTGGTTGAATCCTGCATGGATCTCACTCCCGTAGGCAAGGGCGAACGAGGATTCCTCACCACCGGTGTTCGTCCCAGCTTGCGTCCCCGGCTGGACAGCGACGGCAATTACGGACGTGTTCAGGCCACCAATCTTGAAACGCGCAAGACGGTTTGGATCCAACGCCAGCGTGCTCCTGAAACCTCGGGTATTTTGGCCACCGCGGGTGGTTTGGTATTCAGCGGCTCAATTGACCGCTGGTTCAGCGCCCGCAATGACAGCACCGGCGTCGAACTCTGGCGGGCCCGTTTGAACGATGTCCCCGGCTCGGCGCCCATCAGCTTCGCGGTGAACGGAAAACAATACATCGCGCTTACGGTAGGCAACGGCAGTGCGCATGCAGCGACCTGGCCGTCGCTTGTTCCCGAAATTCAGAATCCACCCGGCCGGGGCGGGACGTTGTGGGTATTCGAGCTGCCCTAGGCACGCGGCTGCCCGAAAACATGAAACGTTGCGATCATTCCTAACGTCTCTTCCGCAAGCGCTCAACGGTGCTACTGTCAGGCTGTTTTTGGAGGCAAAATGGCCCTCAAGAGACTTCATTCTATGGCCGTTTGCGCCGAGGTCTTCCTCGCGGTGGCGCTGGCTCAGCCTCTTGGCAAGGGAACCATTTCCGGAACGGTAACTGACCAGGAAATGGGCGACCCGGTTCGTAAAGCAATTGTCACATTAACTCTGCAGGGCACTCCGCGCCGGTGGGCGACGGCGCGCACGGATGGATCCGGCCGCTTTCAATTCGACGCGCTGCCCGCCGGCAAATACGATCTTCGCGCTGCAAAAGGGCAGGAGGGCTCGGCAATTTTCGGCGCGAAGGACCTCAGAGGGCTGGGCGATCTCATCACGCTCGGCGACGGTGAAACCGTCAGCGGCGTCAAACTCCATTTCCTGCGGGCGGCGTCAGTCTCAGGGCACGTCTATGACTCCGACGGTGAGCCCGTGCCCGGGGTGAACGTAAACCTCCTTCGACAAGGCCGCAATCTGGGCGCCCCAATTTTGACGAACTATCGCAACGGTTCTACGGATGACCTGGGCGAATACCACATCCTGAATGTCGATCCGGGCCAGTATTATCTTCGCTCGATGGCTTCCAACGGACCGCGAAGATTTGCGCAGGGTCCCGGCCTGCCGATGTTGGTGGACCAATTCTATGGCGGAGCGCTGGAAGCGAAAGGGGCATCTCCTATTCGCGTGCGCGGCGGCGAGAATCTCGCCGGTCTCGATTTCCGCCTCGACTCTGCGGCGCCTGTGCAAGTCCGAGGGAGGATCACCGGCGTCCCCCAGGAAGCCATCTCCTCCCCACCACAGGCCGCAGACACCGGCGTAGTCTTTATTCACGGCCCCATGCAGGCCGGTCCGGAGGTCCAGATCACCATCAGTCCAGTCGAGGCGGCGCAAAGGTGGTACAACGGCGGCGGCGCACGAGGCCCGGATTTTCGTTTTCAACTTCCCGATGTTCCGCCGGACCGCTATAGGATCGAAGCGAATCTTCGGTCCGGAAACAAATCTTACAGCGCATTTCAGGTCGTCAATCTTCGGGGGGCTTCCAGCGAGATTCTGCTTTCGCTCGCCCCGGCGAAGGACATTCCCGGAACATTCCGATTCGAAGGCCCACCCGGGTCAAGACCAAACGGCCTGCGGATTTCTTTGGCGCGGCCGGGAGGACAGGGCGCCAACAACACGGTGCCTCAGGCTGGCGCGGACGGCCGATTCGTGCTGGAACAGGTTCCGGTTGGCGAATGGCAGTTGGCGATAAATCCACTCCCGCCCGGATTCCTCAAGTCCGCCCAGTTTGGCGATAAGGATGTCCGATTCACACCCTTCGAGGTGGAGGCAAGCGGAAACGCCTCGCTGAATATCGTCATCAGCATGAACACGGCGACCGTCGAAGGAGAGATTGACTCGGGCTCGGCCAATTCCGAGCGCGCGGGCATCATTGTGGCTCCGGTCGCCGGTCCCTATCACGACCTCACCCGCCTTTACTACGGCGCTTCGGCCGACGACCAGGGAAAATTCAAGCGGCAGGGAATCGCACCGGGCAAGTACAAGATCTTTGCCGTAGAGAAAATGGCGGCGACGAATTTCCTTAATCCGGAGGCGGTTGACCAGCTCAATGATCTCGGTGAAGTGATCGAGCTTACGGAAGGCGCAACCATCCAGGTCAAACCGAAACTGATCCCCATGGATCGCGCGGAAAAGGCGCTGCAATGAGCAAAATGAGGCTCGCGATTCTCTGCGTAGCCGCGATGAGCGCGGTGGCGCAGGACCAAACCGGCGCGATAGAAGGCGTCGTGCTGGATGCTGCAACCCATCAACCCATCAAGAAAGCTACGGTTTCTCTCAACTTCGTGGGGATGACGCGCGGCGCGAATCAGAATAATGCACCGCAAACGACTACTACGGATTTTAACGGTGGTTTCTCCTTCAGCGCGCTGCCCGCTGGAGATTATCGCCTCATTGTGACGCACCAGAATTACCCGCAGGATCGCGGCGGTGTTCACAAATCGATACGAGTTTCTGCTGGTGAAACCGCAAGCCGCCTCACGCTGGAGTTAGTCCCCGGCGGAGCGATCTCCGGCCGTATCGTCGACGAAGATGGCGATCCGCTAATCGGCTGTTTCGTGCAGCCTCATCCGGCCAAGAACGTCAATCAGGGCGTTCCCATGATGATGCGAGCTCCCCTGGCTCGCGAAGACGGTACTTACCGGATCTATGGCATCCCGCCCGGAAAATACCTGATCACAGCGCAATGCTCGAATGCAGTCTTTCACCCACGCCCGCTTTCCGAGGGTCCCGATCCCCCGCCATCCGCGGCGTACCCGGTCCAGTTCTACCCAGGCGTGACTGATGCCAAGTCCGCCCAAACCGTGGAACTATTTCCGGGAACCGATAAGCCGGGGATCGACTTCCAGATGCGGCCCGTGCCGGTGACGCACATTCACGGCACCCTTACCGCCGGCAGCGCGGATTGGCACGGCCGAACCAATCTGCAGATTCAAATGGCTTCGCTTGATCCGAGCCTTGCGGGTCAAGCATTCGCCGGAGGTTCACAGATCAATCCTCAGGACGGATCATTCGATATCCGCCGTGTCTTTCCCGGGTCCTATAGATTGATGGTGTTTTCGCAGGATAATCCGCGCCCGGGCGAGATACCTAACTCGAGCGATCGATTAGGCTCTAACATCCGGGTGGACGTCGCTGACAAGCCAGTGGAGATTTCGGTGCCTCTTAATCGAGCAGTGGATCTCTCCGGCACGATCGAAATTGAGGGGGGCGGCAGTAACACAACCAACCCCCTCAAGCTCTCTCAAATCAATGTTCAACTAATATCCCAGAATCAGTTTAGGGGACCGCCTACACCTGCGCGAGTGAATGACGATGGAACGTTTACGCTGAAGTCCGTGCTTCCGGGTGAGTGGCGATTGATGGTCATGGCGCCCGCCGCGTTTTTGAAATCGGCATGGCTCGGCAGCGACGATGTCACTGGCCGCGCACTAGATCTGACCTCGGGCTCGGCCGCACCCCTCCGGATTCTGGTCAGCACTAACACAGCCAGCATTAAGGGAACCGCGCCGCCGGGACAGATGGTCTTCTCGGCTCGACTCGACCAAACTCCCTTTATGCAGGGGGTGAACGCCGCGCAAGCCGACTCAAGTGGTCAATTTTCGTTCCCAGGAATGGCTCCGGGAAAATATCGCCTGGTTGTGGTTGAGCCTGGGTCTCCGGTGCCTGAAGAAGGCGGCCAGGCAGTAACAATTCGTGAAGGCGAGACGGCGAACGTTGAAATCAAGCCCTGAGCCGTGCCCGCTGGATTATCTTTCGCGATAGATTAGTACTCTGACATGCGACTACTAGCGGGAGTTCTTTTGGTCCTGGCGCCGGTTTACGCCCAGTGGGTTAAGTACCCCACCGACGGCGTCCCCAAGAACGCCGATGGTAAACCGAACTTGACCGCACCGGCTCCGCGCACGGCAAACGGAAAACCCGATTTCTCCGGGATGTGGCTGCCCAACGACGAACTGCCCTGCCCGAAAATGACTCTCGACGACGTGGGCACGTGCGAGGAACGCGTCTTGCCTTCGCATCAGGCGGCGAACATCGCCTTCGGGATCTCTGGAGGTTTGCCTTTCCAACCTTGGGCCCTGGAACTGCAAAAGAAGCGCGCGGTCGCCGGCAGCAGCGAGGATCCCCATACGCACTGCCTGCCCTCCAGCTTCCCTAAGCTGTACACGTTTCCGCACATCACCAAGATCATCCAGACGCCCAAGGAGATCGCGATGCTCAACGAATTTAACGCCAGCTATCGCCAGGTCTTTACCGACGGCCGTCCTCTGCCGGACGATCCGACTCCCTCCTGGAACGGTTACTCAACCGGAAAATGGCAGGGCGCGGAACTGGTCGTCGAAACCATCGGCTTCCGTGACGACCTCTGGATGGACGGCTCTGGGACGCCTCTGACGAGCGGCGCCAAAGTAACGGAGCGTTTCCGCCGCCCGAATTTCGGATCGCTCGAAATTCAGGCCCTGGTGGACGACCCCAAAGCCTACACCAAACCATGGACCATCAACTTGAAGATGAAGATCGTGCTGGACACTGAGCTGATGGATGAAGTTTGCCTGGAAGGCGAGCGCAGCCTCGAACACCTAAAAGCGAAGTAAGGAGTGTATGACGACTCGGACCCTAGCACTTCCGTGGCTCGCCACTAACTCAGTGCACAACGCAGCCCGGCGCGGCGGGGAGTTAGGGCCATTGGTAAGCGTCCGGTCCCGCACCGGGCGCTGTGCGCTGATCTTCGGACTCCTGTTGTCTCCGGCTGGTGCACAGTGGCTGGGTTACCCCACGCCCGGTGTCCCGCGCACGCCCGATGGGAAACCAGACCTGAAAGCAGCCTGCCCACGCACTCCGGAAGGCAAGCCGGACCTGTCCGGCCTCTGGATCATGCAGACCAAACGCGAAGGCAACCCGAACTTTCCCGGATGCCAGGCGATTGCCGACGAGTTCGCGAACATCGCCGCCGGCCTGAAGGGCGGCCTCCCGTATCAACCTTGGGCCGCCCAATTGGTGAAGACGCGAGCCACTGAGCAGCGGGTGAACGATCCGATGTCGCTTTGCAGACCCATCGGACCGGTTCGGCTCCATACCTGGAATGGGCCGCGAAAGCTGGCGCAAAGTCCGGGCCTGCTGATCCTCATGAACGAACTCGACACAAGCTACCGGCAGATCTACACGGATGGCCGTCCTCTGCCGGTCGATCCGAATCCTTCCTGGAACGGCTATTCGAGCGGCAAGTGGGAAGGCGACACGTTGGTCGTGAACACTTCCGGCTTCCGAGACGGTATTTGGCTGGACGCGACGGGCAATCCGATGACCGACGCCGCCAAGCTCACGGAGCGCTTCCACCGGCCCGACTTTGGCCACCTGGAAATCGAGATCACAGTGGATGATCCCAAGGCTTATGCCAAGCCCTGGACCGTGAAGCTCACTCAGGTGATCGCTCTCGATACAGATCTGCTCGATTTCGTATGCGCCGACAATGAGAAGGATGTGTCCCACCTATCGAGCAAGTAGCCGCTCCGATTCCGGTCAACCCCGGGGCGGCGCTTCATTCAACCCCAACCAATACAACCCCAACTGCCGTGCACTCTCCGCGAACTCCGCAAAATCTACCGGCTTCCGCACATAGCTGTTCGCGCCCAGGTCATAGCTCGCAATGATGTCGGTCTCCTGGTTGCTGGTTGTCAGAATCACCACCGGGAGCCGTTTGCTCCGTTCATCGGCCCGCATTCGGCGCAACACCCCCAGCCCGTCGATCCTCGGAAGGTTGAGATCCAGCAGAACCACTTGCGGCATGATCGAAGGATCTCTGCCCTGATAGGCCCCGGTCTTAAAGAGAAAATCGAGAGCTTCAGCGCCATCGCCTACCACCACCAGCTCCGTTGCCAGTTTGCTCTTCGCAAACGCCACACGCGTGAGCTCTACGTCGTCCGGATTGTCTTCCACCAGCAGGATCATGCTGCTCTTCGCGATCATGTCATGCTCCTATTCTGGACGGCGGCAGAGTCCAGAAGAATGTTGCGCCGCGATCGACCTCTGCCTGGGCCCACACGCGCCCTCCATGCCGGTCCACGATCCTCTGCACCGTCGCCAAGCCGATCCCGGTTCCAGGAAAGTGGCTTTCTTTGTGAAGGCGCTGGAAGGGTGTGAAGAGCTTCTCTACATACTCCATGCTGAACCCCGCGCCGTTGTCTTTCACCAAGTAGACTGTCTCACCATCGGTCACAGAGAAACCGAACTCGATCACCGGTTCCGCTGTCTGGCCCGTGAACTTCCACGCATTACCCAGCAGATTCTCCAGCACGATGCGCAACAGGCGAGGATCACAATCGGCCGGCACCTCTTCCGGAATTACGATCTCGCGCGAAGCGTTTGGGTTCGCCTGGATCAGATCCGCCATCACCGCACGAGCCACCGGAGCCAGATCGACCGGCTTGCGGCGCAGGTCCGACCGCCCCACCCTGGACAACTGCAGCAGATCGTCGATCAGATGGCCCATGCGCTGGGCCGCCTCCCGTACCCGGTGCAGGTAATGTTGAGCTTTTTCGTCGAGCTGATCCGCGTAGTCCTCAAACAACAGCTTGCTGAACCCATCGATACTTCGCAAAGGCGCCCGCAAATCGTGCGACACCGAATAACTGAACGACTCCAGTTCCTTATTGGTCCGCTCCAGTTTCTCCGCCAGTGAGGCCCGGGCCTCCGCAAGTTCGCGTGCCGCGCGGGACTCCGTGGCTTCCAGTTCCTTACGCAGCAACTGCTCGCGGATGCGCCGATTCTCCTCCTGAAACGACTTGCGCCTCAAGAGCGCCCGCACCCGCGCTTTCAAAACGGTGACGTCGCTAGATTTCCCCACGAAGTCGTCCGCGCCCGCTTCCAGGCCGCGCGTCATTTCGTCCTTGGTTTCACGAGCCGTGAGGATGATCACCATTGGCTGCTCCACCACATGCGCCATTCTGCCGACCCGCCTGCATACTTCGATGCCGTCGATCTCCGGCATAACCAGGTCGACAATGACGCAATCAAACGATTCCTGCGCCAACCGGTCGAGCCCCGCCTTGCCGCTGGGAACCTGGGTCACCTCATAACCCTCTCCGCGCAATGCCGTCGAAAGAGCTTCCAGGTAGGTGGGGCTATCGTCGATCGTCAGTACCCGCGCGCGCCGGAACACCGCCTGTTGCGACGATAGAATCGCGGGCTTGGTCCCGGCAGTACGCAGTAAAGTGCGAACCCGCAGCATTAAAATTTCCGCGTTTACGGTTTTGGAAACGTAGTCGTCCGCGCCGCTCTCCAAACCTGCTTGTTCCGATCCCGCGGCATCCTCCGCCGTCAGCATCAGAATCGGAATGCTTCTGGCATCCACGTTCATGCGGATGCGCCGGCACAGTTCGTTTCCTCGCATGCCCGGCAGATGATAGTCCACCAGAATCAAGGCTGGAAGATGCCGGTTCAGCTCTTCGAGGGCCGCCTCCGCCGTGGAAGTCCGAACCACCTCCCACCCTTCCCCCTCCAGCAGGAATTGCAATTGCAGAGCCTGCGTGTCGGAATCTTCGACGATCATGATTTGGGCAGTAGCCGCCACTCTAAGCCACCTCCCTCTTGGATTGCGTCAATTCCAGAAGCCGCCCGGCGATGGCCGGCAACGGGAGCGACTCACACACTCCTCCCAGGCGAACGGCTTCCTTTGGCATTCCATAGACCACCGCAGTCGATTCATCCTCGGCGATCGTGTACGCGCCGCTCCGCCGAAGATGGAGAAGGCCCTCGGCTCCGTCGTCGCCCATGCCGGTCAACAGCACTCCCAGGGCAGACCCACCCAGCGTCTTCGCCATCGAATCAAACAGTACCGTTCCCGAAGGCCTCTGCGCGCACACGGGTTGTCCGGCATCCACCTCTAGAATTCCGTGGCCAACTCTCAGATGGCGGTCCCGCGCGGCCATATAGATCTTCCCCCTGGCAGGAACCGAAGTGCCCTTCACAACCTCGACCTCGAAGGGACAAATGCTCCCAAGCCACGACGCGAACCCCTCCAGAAAACTGCTGCTGATGTGCTGCACCAAGACCACCGGGAGTGGGAAATCAGACCCAAGCCGCGTCAGAATCTGCGACAACGCATGAGGCCCGCCGGTCGAACTCACGATCCCCAGCATCCGGTAGTCCGGCGGCCCTAGAGACGGAGCTGGATGATTTTCGATGTGCCGCCGCGCCAGCGCCTTGGTGGTCCGCCTGCGCACCACCTTAACCTGGCTCATGATCGCGAGCTGGGTGCAAAGCCGCTTGGCAATCGCCTCATATTCCGACGACGTCGTGCCCGAAGGCTTCTCCAGTACCGTCAAAGCGCCCGCATCCAGCGCGTTCATGGTGATCCGCAGATCCTCGCGCTCCACGCTGGCCGAAACCACCACGATGGGGGTGGGTCTCTGAGACATAATCCGTTGCGTCGCTTCGAAGCCGTCCATTCCTGGGAGGCGTACGTCCATGGAAATAACGTCCGGAGCGGCGCTGTCCAGTACGCGAAGTGCCTCCTCGCCGCTTTCCACCGATCCCACCACGCGCAAACGAGGATCCTGTTCAATAATGTGTTCCAGGAGTTGCCGCACCACTCTGGAATCCTCGACGATCAGGACGCGAATTTGATTCATGCGGTTCTCCTGGGACTAGAGAATCTGCCGGATGGCCGCCAGCAGTTCTCCCTGATCGAATTTTCGTTTCACGATGTACGCATCGGCCCCCAGTTCCATGCCGCGCGCCTGATCTTCGCGCCGCTCCAGCGACGTCACCACAATCACTGGGATTCCGGCCAGCTTCGAATCGGCCTTCATCGCCTCCAGCAATCCGAACCCATCCAGGCGAGGCATCTGAACATCGGTAATCACCAGATCGGGAATCTCACCGTGCAGTTGCGTCAATGCTTCCACGCCATCCACAGCCACGCGAACGTGGTAGCCATTGGCCTCCAGAATGCTCTTCTCCAAAGTTCTGGTGGTCATCGAATCATCCACCACCAGAATGGAGAACAACTCGGGCTTGGGGGCCGCCGGAGCCGGCTTTACGAAATCGGCCGCCTTTACAAGGTCCGTGAGAGCCGCCCGCGAAGCGCCCTCAAGCAATTGCGCGGGATCCAGAACCAACGCAATCCGGCCATCGTCGAGCAAAATCCCTCCCGAAACTTTCCCGTCGCGCGAGCCCGCCGGTCCCAGGTCCTGAATCACAGTCTCGCTTTCCCACAGAAACTCATCCACCGCGATCGCGATGCGCCCGCCCCTGACGTGCAGAATCACGACGCGCAACGTCTCAGACGGCGATCCGTCCAGACCAAGCAGATCGCACAATCGATACAAAGAAACCGGCTGACCATCGAAGACCACCACCGGCTTGCCTTCCACTGTGCCTACATCCCCGGAACGAACCCTGAGAAGCCGCTCGATGTCGTGAAGCGGCACAGCGAAGTGCCGGTCGGCGCAGGCCACCAAAAGCAAGCGGTGCGTGGCGATCGAAAGTGGAACCGACATGCGCAGGGAAACGCCCGCGTCTTCCCTTGGCGCCAGATCCACATCGCCGCGCAGCCGCCGGACCGTTTCATACACTACCGACAACCCCATCCCTCGCCCGGAGAGTTCCGTAACCGAGCGCGAGGTGGAGAATCCAGGCCGGAAGAGAATCTGTGCGAGCTCACGCTTACTGCGCTTGCCCGCTTCGGCAACGGAAAGAATTCCTTGTTCGACGGCCACTTCGGCGACGCGCGCGAGATCCACGCCCCGGCCGTCGTCGGACACTGTCACACTGAGCCGTTGACCTTCCGAACCGATCACCAGCGTAACGGTCCCCACCGGGGGTTTGCTCTTGGCCATTCGCTCCTGGGGCGCCTCGATACCGTGGCTCACTGAATTTCTCAGCAAGTGCATCAACGGGTCCTTTAGCGCCTCCAGCACGCGCCGGTCCGCATGTACGCCCGTAGACGTGGTACGAAAATCAATTTCCTTGCCGGCATCCCGCGCCAAGTCGCGCATCATTTTGCGATACCCTTCCAGCAGACTTTCCGCGGGCACCATGCGAGCCTGCCAGATGTCTTTTTGAAGCTGTTTGCCTAAGCGGCTCATCGTCCAGCAACTGCGCTGCTGCAGGCTTCGCGTCGTTCTGGCGCTCCTGACCAGCGTCCGGGTTTGCCTCTGTAGCCCATCCATCATGACGTTCAATTTGGAATAAGCCCCACGCCCTGGCACCGCGCGCCGAACAATCTCTGCCTCCCGGGCCAGCTCCGAGGCTTGACGCAGAATGCCGCCCAATAGCGCGGTCACCTCGTTCTGCCGCTGCCTCTCCAGCAGAAGCCCTCCAGCCGAACGAAGCAGACCGTCGAAGTTCTGAGTCGTGATCCGCAGCGTTTCCAGCGGCTGAAAGACAACAGCTGCCTTGGCGTCAACGGGAGCCGCGATGACTTCAGTCTCCGGCTCAGGAACAATTCCCAGCACGCGCTCCAGTGTCGATAGAGCCGTTTGAAAACTGGGCGCGGGCCCATTCCCTCCGATAGCCGCAACGCAATCCTCACTGGCGTTCAACGCCAACTCCACCGCGCCGCTCACCTCTTTGTTGAACGGCAATTCGCCGCGGCGCATACGCGAGAACAGAGTCTCCAGGTGGTGCGCCAGCCCCTCCACCGGCCGCAAGTCCACCGCGCGCGCGGCGCCTTTCAGGCTGTGCGCTCTGCGAAACACCTCCTCAAGTTCGTCGCCCGCTGGTTCGCCCGATTTCTCCACGGCAGCCAGAAGAGCGCGGATCTGATCCACGTGATCGCGATGCTCCAGTTGGAACGTCGCAAGCAGCCTCTGGCGAATATCTTTCAACGCGGGTCCTCTCGGTCGTCTTTAAATGCGATATCTCTCGACAGCCTTCTGAAGCTGCTGTGCCAGCGCGGTCAGGTTTAACGCCGACGCCTCCAGTTGCCGCGTCGACGACGCGCTCTGCTGGCTGGCCTGCCCTATGTCACGCACCGCCTGCATCACTTGGCTGAATCCGATCTGCTGCTGGCTCGATCCAGCTACAATCTGCTGAAACGCCTGCACGCTCTGCTGGATGTTTTCCGTCATCTCGCGGATGGTCCGGTCCGCGGTATCGGCCTGCTGCTTGCCCGACTCCACCCTCTTTACCGCTTCCTCGGTCAGCATTACCGAGCTGTTGATGCCCTTCTGGATATCTCCCAGAATCGAGCGCACCTGAACGGTCGCTTCCCGTGATTGGTCCGCCAGGTTCTTGACCTCGCTTGCGATCACAGAGAAGCTTCGCCCCTGCTCTCCCGCCGCGGCCGCCTCGATGGCCGCGTTCAGAGCGAGCAAATGAGACTGCTCCGCAAGGTCGTTAACCGTGGAGATGATCTCGCCAATCGCCTGTGTCCTCTCGCTTAGCGAAACGATGTTCTCTGCCACCGCCTCGGCTTGCTCTCGAATCGCCTCCATCGTCCGCGTGGTGTTCTCCACCGCCTGCAGGCCGGAATGACTCGCGGCCGAAGTAGCTTCCGCCGATGCGGCCACCTGCTTGGCCCGCTCTGAGATTTGCGCCCCCGATTGCGTGACTTCTTCCATGGTGGTGGTGGTCTGCTGAATCGCCGCCGCTTGTTCCCCAGTCCCCGCCGCCTGTTGCTGCGTCGACGCGAGGATCTCCGCCGAAGCGGCGTTCAGATTTTCTGTCGCCAACCGCGTCTGGCTCGCGACATCCTTAAGACCGTTCACCATCTGATCCAGGTGCTGGGCGAGCTCTCCAAGCTCGTCGGCGCTCGAAATTTTCGCCTGATGTGTCAGGTCGCCTTGCCCGACCCGCGCAACGAACTGCATGAATGTAGACAATGGCAGCGTAATCGATCGTTGCGTCACGATTCCGACAATCAACATCAGCGTCAAGGCGAGCGCACCCCCGAAGATAATCGCCTCCTCGGCGAATCGGGCTGTGGCTCTGGAAGCCTGCTCGCGCTGGGCGAGTACCTGGCTGGCCTCGTCCGTCATTTCACCGGCAATGCGGCGAGCCTGGTCCATGTCATTTTTTCCGCGATCTGTAAGAACCACTTTCAGTGCGGCCTCTAGCCCATGCTGGCGTCGCAGGGCCACGGTTTCGGCGAGTTCGCCAAGTTTGGCCGATACAAAGGGCCGCAAGGCTTCCAGCCGCCGCTGTTGGTTGGGATTGTCCGCGGTGAGTTCCCGAAGATCCTGCAGGGTTTTGTCGATCGCCTTAAGAGCCGCCAGGTATGGTTCCAGGTAGCGTTGCTCGCCCGTCATGACGAAGCCGCGTTGCCCGGTCTCCGCGTCTTTCAGCGTCGATATGACGGTGCTGATTCCTTCCTGCACCTTGTGACTGTGGGCCACCAGGTCGGCGCTCTCGACAAGCTCGGTGGTGCTTCGGTAAGCGATAATTCCAACCCCGCCTACCACCAGCAGCGCCAACGCATACCCGGCTAGGATTCGTGTTCCAATTCTCATGTTCAACTTCATTTCGCGATTTCCTCGTTTGCAAACACTTCCTTCACCACTGCCGCCACATCCAGCATCATCAGCTTACCGATCAAGCCCTTGGAGTACTTCCCTTCAGCGGGAACCAACTCCTCTGGCTTGACTTCCAAGAGCTCTTCGACCCCATCCATCCTCAATCCGATGCGAGCCGCAGCCGAGCGCAGAAACACCACCACACTCGAAGCGCCATCCCCCGTTTCTTCGACCCCGATTAGCTTGCTCAGGCTCGCCACCGCGCAAAGCTCCCCCCGAAGCTGGATCACTCCCAATATGTGCGGCAACGATCCGGGAATAGGAATACATCCTGCCAGCGGCGTCACCTCCGCCAGATCTTTCGTCTCGACGCCATAGCGTTCCTTTCCCAACCGCAACACCATCACGCGCAGCACCTGGGACGCTGAATCACGCGCCACGGGACGGCCTGCCAAGCGCGCGGCACGCCGTTCAAAAATCTCCTCCACGCGGCGCGGCACCGGCGTAAGGGCTTCCTCCAGCAGCGCTTCGCTCCGCGCAATTCGCCGATGGACCTCTTTCCAGTCGATCCGCACTCCTCTTGCGGCCTTCATGCCTGATCCCCCAGCATGTCCAGTTGCATCGCCGCCAGCTTTCTTAGTTCACTGGCTGTAATGCCGTCGGCATCCGCAAAAGTTTCGTCGTCATTTTTCGTCCGAAGCAGGTCCAGCGCGTTCTGAAAGCTTCTCCCCGCCCGCCGTAGCTCCCCCCGCGACTGAGAGAACAGTCCGAAATAGTAGTGCGCCAGAACCGATTGCCGATCCAGATAAATCGCCCGCTTGAGCGAGGCTTCCGCCTGAGTATGGTTGCGCATCTGTTCCATCACCAGCCCGTAGTAGAAGTGGTTCCGCGGGTTGAGGCTATCTACCTTCAGCAACTCCTCACAGCATCGCGCCGCTTCCTCCCAATCCCCGCGATCGGCATGGGCGCGCGCGTCGGCAAGCGTTACCATCTCTCGCGGCGCCGGCGTCTCTGGCAACTTAACCGCGGTGGTTATCGAAGCTGGCTCTGAAAGCTTGAGCGGATACCATTCCCCTCCCGGCGAGCGAGACGCCTCCTCCTGTTTCTGATACAGCGTCACGCCCGGAGCGTTCACCGCCCGGAATGAGCCAAACGACGTCATGTTCGGCTCCGATGGCCCGACCAGCAGCCACCCTCCCCAAGTCAGGCATTGGTGGAACTGATGCAGAATCCTGCTCATCAGGCTGAGCCCGAAGTAGATCATGACGTTGCGACACACGATCAAATCGAACGAAGAAAGATTGTTGATCAAAGACGGGAAGGGGTCGTCCACCAGGTTGTGGTATTGGAAGGAAACTCCTTCTTTGTATTCGGGCGCAATCGCCCACCGCTTCCCCTGCCTCGCGAAATATATATCCCTGGTCTCCGCTGGCATCGTTCGCAGCGACCAATCCTCATACGTGCCCTCGCGAGCCCTCGCCAGACTATGCCGGTTGATGTCCGTTCCCAGAATGGTTACCTCCCATCCTTGAAGGTGGTACGCCAGGTCGCGCTTGAAAAGGATCGACAGCGAATAAGGCTCCTGGCCGTCCGCGCACCCCGCGTCCCAAACGCGCAGCGACCTTTTGTGCCCGTTCTTGGCGATCAAATCCGGCAGCACATGATCACGAAGAGCATCAAAGTGTTCCGGATGGCGAAAGAAATACGTTTCCCCGATCGTGACCTCCGCGATCAGCGCGTCCAACTCGGGTGGTCCCTGAGCGGGATGATGCAAAAGATCCAAATAACTTGTGCAGTCACGGACTTGAGTAGCGTCCAAGCGTCTTTTCAGGCGGCGCGAAAATTCCGCATCTTTATCGGCGTAGTAGGCCATGCCGGTCGACTGAACCACGTGCTGCTTCAACCTCGGATAGAGAGGATCATTGAGCAACTCGCCAATAGCTTGAGGAGGAAAGATCGAGCTCATTGCTGTGCCGTCTCCGGTTTGCGTTGCTCCCACCCCTTAAGCCGCCGCTGCGCTAGCGCCTGAAAATCGGAAAGGATCCGCCGTTCTTCTTCCCGCAGGATGCGCTGGGGCGATAGCAGATGGATCGTCCGCCCCCCCGCGATAACCAGGGCCTCGGCAAAAGCGTTAAAGGAATTCTCTCGACTCGCATCCACCTTTGACCCTTCGGGGACGGATAGAACCTCATGCACCCTGTCCACCAACAGCGCAGTCATGCCCGTCGAAACACCCTTCATCACAATCAGCATCGAAAACAATCCGGGATCTTCCGCGCGCAACCCTAGTACACGTTCCAGCCGTAGCACCGGCACCGCCGTACCGGCTAGATTGAGTACCCCTTCCAGCACCGCGGGAAGACCCGGTGGACGATCCAGCCGCGTCATGTGCACGATTCTGTGCGCACTCTCAATAGGAATGGCGGCCGTCTGTCGTGCGAGCTCAAATATGAGCACGGTCCGATGCGCTTCCAATCGCTTACGACCCCCAATAGTAAGGTCGGAAGAAGGGGCAATTAGTGTCAATGCAATCGCACAAAGACCCCCTGGAATCGCCACCAGATGAATCCGTACTCTGTGTATTTCCTATCTATGCATCGGCACTGATGAATGCAGCAGAAGCACACCGTTGACACGCTGGGTATACTAATTCAGCGAACTGGAGGAGTGTAATCATGGTTCGAGCGAAATCCTTCCTCATGCCGCTTTTGCTGGCACAAATCGTCCTGGCTCATCACGGCGGCAATGAGTACGACCTCAAGACGACAGTCGAATTCAAGGGCAAGCTTACGCAGATGGAAATGATTAATCCGCATTCCTGGCTCTATTTCGACGTCACCGAGCCAGACGGTAAGGTGAGCCACCATCGCTGCGAGATGCGTTCCGTGCATGTGCTGCGGCGGTCGGGCTGGACCAAGGAGCTGTTTCCGGTGGGCCAGCAGGTGACCATCGAGGCTTCGCCGAACAAGACCGACCCGGCTTCGTGCTATCTGCAAACCATAGTTATGGCGAACGGAACCCGCATGGACCGTTATGGCCAATACATCAAGGCGCCTACAGGGGGCATCCAGGAGGTCCGTGGCCCCATCGCTCCAATCAAGATCAACCGGGAGCCCCGCCGCCCCACCGGCGAACCGAATATTGCTGGCGACTGGGCTCCCATCCAGCAGGTGATGGCGGATCCTCGCGGCACCGGCGGCGGGTTGGTCCCGCTGGACCAGTTGGGTCAATATAAACCTGGTGATCGCCCGGCCAATGCGGGCAAAGCAGGAGCCAAGGGTCCAGCCGCGGCAAAGGGTCCGCGGCTGTACGGAGGAACTGAGCTTACCGCAGCGGGGGAACAGGCTGCTTCGGATTTCAAGCGGGAAGACAATCCTCGCTTCCGGTGCGAAACAACCAGCATTTTGTTCGACTGGACTTTTGACGGGCCTGTCAACAGGATCACGCAAAACAAAAACACCATCACGCTCGAGTACGGACAATTCGGATTGAAGCGCACAGTCTTCATGAACCTGCGGGAACACCCGACCAGTCCCAAACCCAGCCGCGCCGGACATTCCATTGGACGTTGGGAGGGCGACACGCTCATTGTAGATACCGTGGGCTTTGCGCCGGGTTTTCTGAACGCTCCGGTGCGCAATAGCGATAAGCTGCACGTCGTCGAGCGGTTTACACTAGATCCCGGAAAATGGGCGCTGACGCGGACCTACCTGGCAGAAGATCCGGTTTACCTGAAGGGAAAGTACTCGGGTTCCGACACTGTCTTTATCGCCGACGCTCCATATAATCCGGGCAAATGCCAGGAGCTGAACTTTATCGACTATTCGAAACAGCAGAAGAAGTAACAAGGAATAGCTTATTGATGGATGGCGATGTACGCGGTCTGAGCGCCCGGCATCCCGCCTACGGTAAAGGTCACCGGCATTGCATCGCTGTCCGCCAACGGCGGAACCTCAATGTTGAATTGATAGAGAGAAACGAAGCCAACCACCAGTCCCTGGTAGCTGACCCTCGCGGCAGTCTGACCGAACAGAATCTGCACGGGCAGTTTAAGAGTAGTGGATTGGCTCGGGGCGATAAGTCCAATTGGCACCGCCGGGGTGACGTCGCCAAATCCGATACCGTAGAACACCAGAATTTCACCAGGTTTGGCCGGACGAGAGAGAGCTCCCGGAAGGGCGCCCACGGGCAGCGCGACGGTTAAGGGGTCCAGGGGCGAAAAGAGGGCTTCCAGGTACTGCTTCCCTCCGATCACGAAGCTCGCGGGCGCCAGCAGTGTCGGCTGCAACGGCGCCGCGTTCGCTTGAAACGAATTACTTGTTCCCAGGGAATTTTCAAGCGTGAGCCCAACGGAACCTGCGGGCACGCCGTCAGGAAGTAATACGTTCACTTGGACAGGGCTGACGAAATAGACGTATGCCGCCTGCCCATTGATTTTGACACTCACGCCTTCCAATATGACCGGTGCCTTGTCATTGACAAAATCGCTCGCGCTCAAGCCTCTTCCGACGCCCTGCTGTGCGAGATTGGTTCCATAGATCTCGATGTACGTCCCCGCGCCGAGTGTCTTCAAGCCTCCGAAATCGCTTGCAATCTTTGCGGCCTGAATAGTGGGTCCTGTCGAAGAGGCCCCCACCGTGATCGCAACGGCGACGACCTCTGGTATGCACGTGGGAACCCCCGCGCAACTTATAGTCAACACACCATTAGCCTGGCCCGGACCCAGATTGGTGGCATCAACCGCCACGGAGAAGGAGCCTGGAGCGTTCAATCGGACTGATGTGCCAGCGACGCCCGGACCCGAACCGGCAACTATCACGCTAGCTATCCCTGGGTCGACCGTAATGACGAAACTGAGGGTTCGCACCTTCTCACCGGGTGATACAGTCACGTCAACGCGATTTGGCGTCACGGTAATGTTCACGCCGCCCGAGACCGTGATCATCACTGGGATGGATTGAGAGTAACTGTCTGCCGTGATCGTAATCGCTCCCGTGTATGTCCCCACACCGAGCATCGAAGAGTCCACAGTGGCTGTAATGTTTTGCGATCCGCCGGGTGACAGATTGAACTGAGCCGGTGCTGCCGAAAGCCAATTGGCCCGATAGTGCGGATTAGGGACGATACTCGTGGTGACAGCTACTGCGAGGGAACTCGCTGTCAGATTGGTCACGGGGAACATCTGGCTGGATGGTGAAACTCCCACGGTCGTGACGCTAAACGCCAGCGTGGGGAGGCTGAGGCCTACGGAAACGGGGGCCATCACCACCAGGCCCACCGCGATGGTTTTCTGCGCTCCACCTCCGGTCAACACAATCATTCCCGTATAGGTGCCGCCGGCGAGTTTCGACGAATTCACGGACAAGGTAACAATCGCAGTTCCGCCGGCTGGCACGGGATTCAGGTTGATGGACGCGGAGAGCCAGTTTTGGTCGGAAGTAACCGTCAGGCCAATCTGAACAGCGGTGCGAGTGGTGTTGGAGAGGGTGACCTGTTGCGGTGGGGGAGACTTGCCCGCTGCCGTGGAGAATCCAACCGAAGTAGTGTCCAGGCCCAGGGGATCGCCAGGCCCGGCCATAGTGACGGAAAGCCCGACGGTGATGGACTTCTGCGCCCCTCCTCCGCTCACCAGCACTGTACCAATGTAGTCGCCGCCGGCGAGCTTTGACGAATCCACAGACAAGGTGACAATCGCAGTTCCCCCGACGGGCACTGGATTCGGGCTGATGAATGCAGACAGCCAATTCTGATCCGAAGTCGCTGTGAGCGCGATCTGAAGGCTGGCGGGTCCGGTATTGGAGAGGTTCACCTGTTGTGGTTGGGGAGACTTCCCCGATGGGGTGGAGAATCCCACCGAACTCGCGTCCAGGCTGAAGGGGTCGCCAGCCGGGAGCCCGCCAGCCGTTACCTGAATGCTCACTGGAACGATCTGTGCAAGGCAGGGCGTGCTGGAGCTGCAACTCAACGTTACACTCCCTAAATAGGACCCGGCGCTCAAGCTGGTTGCGTCGATCAAAACGGTAAAGGAACCCGGCGCGTTGATAACGGAGTTGTCAACGCTCACTCCCGGTCCCGAGGCGCTCAACTGGACAACGGCCGGCCCCCCAGAGACAGCAATGGCGGCGGAAGCCGCCTTGGTCCCCGCGGTTAGGCTTACACTGACCTGGGACGGATTCGTAGAAAGGGTCACACCCGGACCCGGAGCCGTGACCTGGAGCTTTATCATCACGGTCTGTGTGCTGCCGCCGGCGTTGAGAAGACTAATTCCGTTATACAGCCCCGGACTGAGGCCGGCAGAATTGACGGTCACAGTCACGGAAGACCCAGGCGGATTGCAGGGGGAGCTTGGAGGAGGGCAGACAAAGCCGACGGAGCCGGGGCTGACATTCGCCCACGGGACATTCGAGCCAATATTAACCGTGAAAGTGCCTGATCCGGAACCGGGAGTGATGCTAAACGTCTGTGTTTGGGAGTTGTTTCCCTGGGGCAATGAGAAGTTCAGCGAATCGGGGCTGACGTTGAACGCCCCGTCCGCGCGATTGGCTCCGGCTAGACCAGCTAAGGCCAGAAAGCTTATGGCGGCGAAGCGCGGTCGATTCTCGAGTGGCATTCACACCTCCCATGACACCCTAAGGTCTGCGCCTGTACGCGCCGTTCCCGTAGATCAGTGAGGGGCGTTAGTCAAACGTATCACGACTGTCGCTCGAAGAAGGAAGAAATCGTATTCGGCGAGCATCAGGCGGCCGGTGTAGGTGCAGCCTCCAGCCGCCTGATAAGCCTGCATGGATCGCCCGCGACCACTACGTTGGATGGAATGTCCCGCCTGACCACACTGCCGGCGCCGATCGTTGTGCCAGAACCAATGGTCACGCCGGGACAGAGTATGGCGCCGCCGCCAATCCACACATCATCTCCGACTGTGATCGGCCGCGCGAACTCGATCCCCGTGGCGCGCCGGTCTGGTTCGACAGGGTGCGCAGCACCGTAAATCTGCACGCTAGGGCCAATCTTGACTCGATCGCCAATGATTATCCAGGCACAATCGAGGAGGACGCATCCAAAGTTCAAGAAAGATCCCCTTCCTATGCGAATGTGGTACCCATAATCGCATTGGAAGGGGGCAATGACTTCCGACCGTTCGCCAAAGGAGGCGAATAACTCGGCGAGAGCTGCCTGGCGCTCTGCCAACTGTTCGGGATCAAAGCGATTGTATTGCCCGCAAAGGCGCTGCGCACGTTTCCGAGCTTGCGTCAGCGCTGGGTCCATCGGATCGTACATCTCTCCGGCCAGCATTTTCCGCCACTGCTCGGATGTGTTTTGCATTACTCCGCTTTGAGTGAGGCCATATCAATCGAGAAACGGTACTTCACGTCAGACTTAAGCAGTCTCTCATAGGCTTCATTGACCTTCTGGATAGGAATGACTTCGACATCGGCGGTGATGTTGTGCGCACCGCAAAAATCGAGCATCTCCTGAGTCTCAGGAATACCGCCGATGGGCGAACCGGAGAGGCTGCGGCGTCCGAAAATCAGACCGAACACCGACACCGGGAGTGGCTTCTCGGGTGCGCCGACCATGGTGATATTGCCGTCGCGGCGGAGAAGTTGGATGAAGGCGTTGATGTCGTGATCGGCGGCGACAGCGTCCAGGATAAAGTCGAAACTGCCTGCGTGCTTCTTCATCTCGTTTGCATTCCGCGAGATCACCACCTCGTCCGCACCGAGGCGCAGCGCGTCTTCCGTCTTGCCGGGTGAGGTGGTGAAGACGACGACGTGCGCCCCAAGCGCATGAGCAAACTTCACGCCCATGTGGCCCAGGCCGCCCAGACCCACCACGCCAACTTTCTTGCCCTTGGTGACGCCCCAGTGGTGCATAGGCGAGAACGTGGTGATTCCAGCGCAGAGAAGCGGTGCGGTTCCCGCAAGATCAAGGTTGGAGGGGACACGCAGAGTAAATCGCTCATCCACGACGACGCTATCCGAGTAGCCACCGTACGTGACGCCTCCGAGGTGCTTATCGGGAAAATTGTAGGTAAGGGTCATGTTCGGACAGAACTGCTCAAGGCCCGCCTGGCACTCCGGGCAGGTGCGGTCGGTATCGACCATGCAGCCCACCGCGGCGAGGTCGCCCGCCTTGAACTTCGTTACCGCGGAGCCGACCCGGGTGACGCGCCCCACGATCTCATGGCCCGGAACGCAGGGGTAGACCGTCGGCATGACCTCCTTCCATTCGTTGCGCACCTGATGAAGATCGGAGTGACAGATACCGCAGAAGAGGATCTCGATCTGTACGTCGTGTTCGGTTAGATCCCGACGCGGAACCGTTGCAGAGGCCAGCGGCGATGTCGCACTGGCGGCAGAGTAAGCCTTTGCCTTGTACATATAATTACGTTCGTCCCTTTCTGAAATGGCGATATCGGGTCATCGCCGTGGTTGGGTAATACTATTATCGACGCCCATCCGCGATGACGGTGCGCTCTAAGCAGCCAGTGCGGTTTGCCGTCTTATTGCAATGTGAAATTGAGCGGGGCGCTGGCCACGTTTCCAACTGCGACCACCAGCGGCTGCACACCAGTCGAGACACTTTTCGGAATGGTGAAGTTGATCTGTGTTACCCCCGCCAGACCCGGCGGAACGCCGACGAAGAGGACGTTGGCCACGACACCTCCTACCGTGACCACTAGCGGGAGAGCCGGTTGGGGCAGGAGCGCTAACGGCGTTGCGAAGAACGGAGAAGCTCCTGTCGCCAATGCGGGCGTAGTCGAGCCTTCACCGGTGATGAAGATGGTCACCACATCTCCGCCCTTGGCGCTGGTGAGAGTCGAAAAGATGCCGGGAGCGGACGGCGATACTGTGAACAGGTAGGATGCCAGTTGGCCGTTATTGTTCACCCCCAAAACTGCCGGGCCGGCTCCGGTCTCGTAAGGAATCTGGATGTTTAGCTGCGCTTGCGATACATAGTACAGAGGCGCGGGGACACCGTTGACGGTAGCTGAAACGCCGGCCATCACAAGCGGCAACGGAAGGCTGCTTGCTGCTTGAGCAGATGGCGCGAGCTGAGCGCCGAAGACACTCAGGATCATTCCAGGTGCGAAGGCCTGTTTGAACGACGCCCCGTTGCTTACTCCGCCAATGGTCGTTGAGGAGGAGGTACCCCCCACCACGAAAGTGACCGGGACCTCGATGAACGGCGGAATAGAGTTCGACGCCTGAAAGACCAGCGTGGCGTTATAGACTCCACTTGCCAACGCAGCGCCAGCCGCAGAAATAGTCACCTGTTGCGATCCCGTACCAGACGGGGGATTGACCGTGAGCAAAGGGGTCGCGCGCCCCTGAAACACAGAGGCAGTCCATGTCTGGCTGTTATCTGTCAGGTTCACTCCAAGCGTGCCGGTTGCGAGGTTCGAACCAGCCGTCGTATTGAGGGTAAGGGATGGCTTGGACACCGAAAGTGTCTCAGGATTCGAAGCTGGTCCGGCCAACGATCCTGCGAACGTCGCCTGGACAGGCGTGCCGGTCTGGCTGATTCCGTCCAGTTCATACGTGACTGGCCCGGACTGCGTCGTGCCGGGAAAACAAATCGAAGCTTGCAGAGTTCCTAGAGAAGCCAGCAGAGTCGTCCCAAAGAGCTTCGGTATCTGGGTGGTCCAATCGGCACCGCCCACCAGGAACCGCGTGAGCTGCACGGGAATGGCATTCAGTTCATGAAGCAACAATTGCTGCGACCACTGGCAGGAAGCATCGGCTGCAGGATTCTGCTGCACCTGGGCGGGAACACCGGTGAGCGACACGTCCGGAGTTCCCAGCAGGCCTCCCACGACCAGCGTATATTGCTGCGACCAAGTGCGCCCGTCCGCATCCATCCCAGAGAATACATAGGTGCGGTTGGACGGGTAATTCAGAAGCGCCGCTGATGAGAACTGGGCCGACTTCTGTCCGTAAGGGGGGAACGTGGTGCTCCCAAAGTCCGGGACGAAGAAGGAGAAATCATCCACTCCGTTAATGGTCCAACCGGTGAAGGTAGTGCCTACTCCATTCACCTCTGTGAGCGTCAAACGGATCAATTCCCCTCCGTGGGTTGGATTGGGCGTAATGGAGACGACCACATGTGAACCGGCCGAGGGCGATGCTACGTTCACTGTCGACGACCCAAATGAACCATTGAATCCGCTATCGCCGCTATAGGTGGCAATGACCGAAGGAGTTCCTACGGGCAACACTTGTCCAGTGACAGTCAGGGTCGCCATTGCAGTTCCCCCGATGTTGGTAAGTGGCGCTGAACCCAGCACCGTGCGGCCGGAAGTGAACGTGACCGATCCCGATGGAACTCCAGAGGCCGCGGCCACCGTGGCAGTCACTTGCAAGGAATCTCCAAGATTTATACTGCCGGGATTGATCACGAGCGTCGTAGTGGTGCCGATGGCCTGTGTGCTCCACTGCGTGATCAAGTTGAGGACGTCTATCGATCCCAGGCCGGTGGCTTGATCGTAACCAGGGCCGGCCGCGAATCCGATGGAACCTGTGGAGCAGTTGGGGCTGCCTGGCGCGCACGGCACCTTGTTGTCGCCCTGCGTGATGTCGTGAAATACGTTCGTGCTGGCGCGGGCCAGCCTATAGAGCTCGGGGTTGATGTTTCCCAGGCCGGGCGCGGACTGAATTCCTTGCGAGACTACGTATTGATTCAGGAGCCCCACTACTCCCGCGAAGGACGGCGATCCCGCGGAGGTGCCGCCCGTTGCGATTTGTCCGTTTGCATTGACCACCATGTAGCCATCGTGATTGCCCGCAGCGCTGAAGGAGACGTCCGGCACGTCGCGAGCGTTGTCGGCGGGCACTCCGGGACCTGTTTGCCAGGCGGGTTTCGGGAAGTAAATGCTGGCCCCGCCGCCGCTGGCCAATATCCCACCCGCACCCGTCTCGTTCCAAACCACTTCGGGAATGTAGGACAGAGCTGAGCCGCGATTGGCGGTGTTCGCACTATTCCAATACTGGCCGCTACCTTCATTGAATTGTGTGCCGCCTACCGCGGTGACCTCCGGAAAGCTCGCGGGCTGCGAGACTGCCAGCCCCAGCGTTGCGGGAACCAGCCCCGCGGTTGAATTAAAGAAGCCGTGCGGGTCGCAACCTGCGCCACCTGAGTCGCCCGCCGAGGCTAGCCACGTGATTCCTTCGGCGTTCGCTTGTTGCGCCAGAGCACGCAGGCCGACCGCCGAACCGATTTCGCACGTCCCGAAACTCTGGCTCATCACAGGCGCCAGATTCTGATCGATGGCCGCCTGCGCGGCGTCATTAAAGTTGTTGGCGTATACGTAGACAATAGTCGCGTTGCGAGCTATTGCGCCAGCCCACTCAACATCCAGATGCGCCTCGCCGGCCGCATTGGTAATGCCGGGATCGGGTCCGACTAGGTGCTGCTCAACGGTTGTGGCCGGTAACCCCATGAGGCTGCGGAACGTGTTCACATAGGACTGGTTCATGTCCGATCGTCCGATAATTGCGACACGCTGACCCGATCCATCGATGCCCATAGAATAAAGCGGTGCAACGTCGTAGATGGTGGCCCAGTCTTCCGGCGCCAGCAGATGCGTTCCAGTAGTGGTTGTGTAGTGGGGCAGATCGGCCTTCCAAAAGTCATCCAGTCCGCGAATGCCGCTCACCACCTCCTTGAGCGCCGCGGGGATCGAAAGCTCGGTTGCATTGGCAACATACGTTTCGCCATTAATCTGATACCGATGGATTTCGGTAACAAAGGCAGTCTGCAGTTGGCGCGCCTCGCCGCTAAACGCAATCCAGTTCTGAGCCCGGGCGCGATCCTCTATATGCAGAGCCTTGCGACTCGAGCCATGTGACAACCGCACTATAGTCGGCTGAGTTGAGGCCAAAACGGGCGCCGAACTGTTCAGGCGTGAGCCAACGATGGTAGTTCGGCGAAGAGCGGTCCTGCTGCTCTTCGAGCAAGCGCTCAAGGTCAGCCTGCTGCGCGGGGGACGGCTTGAGCATCATCGTGACGTAAGGGATCTTAAGGGACGGTTCAACCAGGCCTTGGTCGAATCGAGCCTGGGCCGTGGCGTGGAGGCTGCCCGCCAGAGTCATCCGGGCCGGGCCGATCGGTCCAATGAGCCGGTTCTCCTGGGCCAGCAGCGGAAGGGTTGAGCAGACTAGGATCGTGAGAGAACGAAAGAAGTAGTCCATTTGACTCTTACCTCAGGGCTCCTCAAAATAAGCCTACTGCATTCGTAGGAATAATGTCCTTGAGTCCGAAATGCACTGCCATTTCCGTTGTTATTCCTTAGTCACGCGCCCCACGATATGACTAATCTGGCTGATCCTTGACTGGCAAGGCCGACCGAGATATCCTCGTCCCAGCTTTCCCCCCTGTAGCGCCAATGATTGGACAGGAAAGGATGAGGAGCATGGACTTCCCAAGAATCGTTTGGATAAAAGTTGCGCTCGCCGTGGGCGTCGTGCTCAGCGGGGCGTTGACGGCCAGTGCTCAGGGTCCGGGGCGTGTGCCGGAACCCTATACGCCGGCAAAAGACGCCAAAGATTTGAAGGCCGTTCTCTTCAACTGGATGCGGAACGAGGGCATGCTGAAAGGCCATGATGAACGCGATATGGTCGCAATGCTCGAATATCAGGGAAAGGGCACGATTCAAGTTGACGGACAACCGTGCACGCTCACGAAATATCGCGCGAGCACCAACTATCAGACATTCAGTCAACGGATTCAGTATGCCTGCACGCGTCCAAACGGACAAACGTACTCGAACATCGAGGTGGTGAGCGGGTTCTACGCCTGGGACGAAGACCAGCCAGGTGCCGAGATCGGTGGAACTAAAGGGAAGGCCACCCCGATGCCGGGGACGGTCCAGGAGCGGCTCATCCGGCTATGGGCAAGTCCTCAGGGCGCGCCCAAGGCTGCCGTGGCAGGGACCACAGAGAAATTCTGGCTGGGAGCGAATCCCGGGACTCTTTTCGCCGACGGCCTCGCGAAAGTGGGCCAAACCTCCGTCTCTTGGGCGTCCGGCTATCCGGTCGTGACCTTCCCGATTCCTGGTATACCAGGTGCGACCGCGACAGCCACCCTGGACGCAAAGTATATGACCGCGGGCGTAGTCGTCACCCTGCAACAGACAAAAACCGAATTCACCTACAGCGATTATCAGGACTGGAACAATCCCTTGAACAAAATCGAGGTGTTCTACGCCGGCAAAATGGTCGAGCGCCGGAACGGCGCCGTGGTCCGCGACCTCACCACAACGCAGACGGAGACGGGCAATGTCTATGTCGTGGCGCCAGTGCCGGCAAGTGTACAGATGGCGACTAAGGTGACAGGCCAGGTGCCGCATGGCGTTATCGCGAAGGACGAACTGGCGGTCAACCGCTCGGTGCCCACGCCGCGGATGGGTAGTCACCCTGACTTGACGGGCAATTGGTCGTACACCGACTGGATCGGCAACTACATGACAGGAGGCGGCCGCCGGTGCGCTCCGACTCAGTCGCCCACTTGCGACCGCCAGGATAATCAGACGTACGATTTTGAGCTTTACTCGCCGTCGCGATTCGGCGGTCTGGGTCGGCCCCTGTACAAACCGGAGTACTGGGACAAGGTTCAGGAGCTCGACATGTGGACCAACAAGAATGACCCGGTGATGACCTGCCAGCCTTTGGGAGTTCCGCGGGAGGGTCCACCCCGCCGCATCATGCAGACAGATAAGGATGTGGTCTTTTTCTATCAAGGAGGCGACGCCGGGGGCGGGTACGGCGAATATCGAATGATCCCTACGGATGGCCGCAAGCATGACCCCAAGAAGGCGATTGAGGCGACGTATTTGGGGTACGCTGTGGGACGTTGGGAGGGCGATACGCTTGTGATCGACTCTATCTCGTTCGTCGATTCGACGTGGCTGGGGCGCGGCGGCTTGTTCCACTCCGAGCTGATGCACGTTGTGGAGCGATTCACCCGTCAGGGCGACGCGATCCTCTACGACGTCACGGTAGAAGACCCTGGGGTGCTGGTTGAGCCGTGGGTATTGCCGACACGAACCCTAAGGGCTAACCCAAATCCCGACGCGGGACTTCTGGCCGAACGTGGCAATTGCGAGGTGTACGAAACCAAAAACATCTCCTCGCAGATCCGCCACTAGGCTATCGCGCCGGGCACACTATTTATGAGTCGTGGCGACGGTTGATCCCGGTGGGTAGACGATAATTTCCACCTTGCCCGTGTCCACGGGGTTCTTCCCTTTTCCTAGCCCCATCGTTTTAATGCGTCTGTCGTCCAGCCGGAAATTCTGGACCAGATAGTTGCGCACCACCATGGCCTTCGCTTGCGTGGTGACGCGATCTTTTTCTGAGTCACCCTTCATATCCGCCACGGCTTGAACAACTACCAAACCATATTTTTGGCTCTGCAGAAAATCGCCGACGGGATTCAGCGCCTTCTGGTTCTTGAGTTTGGCGGCGTCGGGTTTATCGAATACCTGTTTGTCTTCGAAGCTGAACGTCTTGAGAGGACTGCCCTCCGGCAGCTTCTCAATTTCATGCTTTTTCAATTCATCAGAGTCGACATAGCCGCGTTTATTGAAGAAACCGCGAAGGAAGAAGTTGTTCTTGAGGGCATCCGCATCTTCGTGCAGGGCCTGAACGCTGGCCGCAGTCTGGTTGTAAATGGTCTTGTCATTAACCAGAGCGCCTATGGTTCCCTGGCCTCCATTCACCTTGGCAGTTATCGCCTGAATGTTGTCCGTTGCGCCTTGAATGTTCTGCATGGAGTCCTGCGTGGTATCGAGAATCTTGTTGGTTTTGTCCAGCAGGTCTGAGATATCGATGGGCGGCTGGGTTTCTATGGTCTCTCCGCCCTTCAGCCGATCCGCGTCCATGGAGCCGAAGGAGACTTCCACATACTTGTCTCCCAACAGGCCCTCCGACTTGATCGCGGCTATGGAATCTTTCCTTACGATGCCGAGCGTTTCCTTCGACAATTCCATAGTGACGATGACGGTTCCGTCGGGCTTCTTGGGCAGAGTCATCTTCTTGACGGTGCCTTTGCGGATGCCGCCCACGCGCACGTCAGCGCCTGCGTCCAGTCCGGCGACGTTCTGAAAATCGGCGTTAACGCGATAGCTGGATTGGAACAGCGATTCTTTGTCGCCCACCAGAAAGACAGCCACCGCCAGAATCGCCAAGGCAATTACGATAAAAGAGCCTAGCCGTGCATTTTGCGACATAACATTTTCCTCAAGCAGCGTCCTTTAGAAATTGAGCGACAAAAGGATCTTTGCTTTTTTGCAGATCGTCGAAGGTTCCGGCCATCAGGACCGCGCCTTCCTTCAACATCACCAGGCGGTCGGAGTAATAGTGAGCCGCGTGCATATCGTGCGTCACCACAATAGAAGTGGTGTGACGCTCATCGCGCAGCTTCTTGATTAAGTCGCCGATTTCCGCTGCCGTTATGGGATCCAGACCGGCTGTGGGTTCATCAAACAGCATGATTTCGGGATCGAGCGCGAGGGCCCTGGCGACACCGACGCGCTTCCGCATTCCGCCAGAAATCTCAGACGGCATTTTTTCCAGATCCTTTTCGAGCCCGACGCTTTGCAGCAGGCTGCGGACCTTCTCGGTACGTTCCGAGTCGGAAAGCTTGGTATTTCGTCTTAAGGGAAACGCGACATTTTCAGCGATACTGAGTGAGTCATACAACGCGCCTCCCTGAAATAGAAAGCCTATTTTCTTTCTCACGTCGTTGAGCGGCGCTTCTTCGAGTTGCGTGATTTCCTGGCCGTTGATGAGGATCGATCCGGAATCGGGTTTTTCAAGGCCAATCAACAGCCGCAGCAGGACGCTCTTGCCCGTTCCGCTCTTTCCGAGAACGCATAGGATCTCGCTCTTGGCGACGTTGATCCCGACGCCCTTCAGCACCTGCTGTTCGCCGAACGACTTCCGAAGATCTTTAACCACGACTGGCTCTTGGTCCATAATTTGCGTCACGAAAAAAACATAACGATAATCCGGACCAACACGACGTCGGCCAGAATGATGAAGAGTGAGGACAACACTACGGAACTGGTTGCGGATCGGCCCACGCCCTCGGTTCCACCTTTGGTTCGCATGCCCTGGAAGCAGGACACCAGGCCGATGATCAATCCGAAGACGGCAGTCTTGAGCGTGGGCGGCAGAAAATCGTTAAATGTTATCCCGGTGGTCCCGCGGTTGATAAAGAGCTGCAGGGAGATCGGGTCGGCCAGATAGCTGGAGATCCATCCCATCAAAACTCCTGAGGCATCGGCGACCAGGGTGAGCAGGGGCAGAACAATGATGCACGCCAGGATGCGGGTCCCGGCAAGAAACTTGTGGGGATCCACCGCGGAAACCTCCATGGCATCGATCTGCTCGGTAACTTTCATAGAGCCGAGTTCGGCCCCGAAGCCCGCTCCAATTCGGCCGCTAGCCACCAGTCCCGTGATGATGGGACCCATTTCCTTAATCAGCGAATACACGATCATGGAAGGCAGAAACGCTTTCGCGCCGAAACGCGTTAACGTGTCGCGTGTCTGCAGCGACATCACCACGCCCGTCGCTGCGCCCGCCAATGCAACCAGCGGAGCCGATTTCGCTCCCGCCGCGTCCAGCTGGTGCAGGAACTCGCCCCATTCAAAAGGAAGAGTAAATAGCGATTTGGCGACGCGGCGGCAAAACTGGCCTAGTTCGCCGAACCATTCCAGTACTCCGGTGGCCGCCCCTAACAGATCAGGTCCGGTCTTAGCGCCGGGCGCGCCGACCGCGATTGCCGCGGCGAACACGGCCACGAGGGCGACTTCAATCGGCATCCCATACGAAGTAAGCACGTCTGGGACCAAAGGACGAGAAGGTCCTAATAATCAATAATTTAGACAACGTTGGAGCCGTAAATCGAGGTCAGGCAGGGTAAATTTGTTCGACCTAGCTGCGCGTGCCCCGCAACACTCTCTCCCGGACGGCGTTAAATTCGCAGCCGAATAGGGTGATGACGGCGAGCACATACATCCAGACCAGTAAAGCGAGTCCCGCGCCTACGCTACCGTAGAGAACGTTGTAGTCGGCGACATGCCGAATGTACCATGCGAAAGCCAGGGTGGCGATCAACCAAAGAAACGTGGCCAGGATCGCTCCCGGAAATACGGAGAGGAACACCTGCTTCCGGTTCGGCCCCAGGTAGTAAATCCATGCGGTCACCAGTACGAACGAGCCGTAGGCGACACCGTAACGCAGCATCTGTCCGGCCAGGGCCACCCAGGGTCCCATACTCCGACCCGGGTGCGTTAAACCAAGCCATGAGACCAGCAGGCGTTCGGCGCGAGTTCCAGAGACGATGAGGGCGGACGCCCCCAATACGGGAATGAAGGAGATGAAAACCAGCAGGATGGCCATACCCCTCTCTCGAATAAAATTTCGGGAGGATGGAACGTGGTAGATTCCGTCGAAGCCTTCCATCAGGCTCATCATCGCGCCGGATGCGGCCCATACGGCTAAAATCACCGCGACGACCACCAAGTACGGGGGGCGCTGGCCGTGGACTACGAACAGAGTCCGCACGACGTCCTCCGTGCCGGGAGGAACCACTTCATACAAAAAGGAGGCGATGGTCCGGGCTACCGCATCGGCACGCGCCTGAACCAGAAGGGCCGCAAGGGTGGTGATGATAGGAAAGAAAGATAGAAGAGACGAATAAGCCGCACCTTTTGCGATGGACAAGGCGTTGTTTTCGTACAATGCCATGCTGGCGAGACGAACCAACCGCCAGAACCGCACCCACCGTCCTTCCTCCGTGAGATAGAGCTGAAACAGGGCTGCCTTCATGGTCCTTCACTATTCACTATAGGGCTCCATGCTATCCTGAAAAAGTTCTGGTAGAGGAGCGGGGGCCATCAGTAGCCCGGTGCGCAATTCCGATGAAGTTGCGGAGCGCCTGGTGAAAGGGGCATCCTCGCCGAAATCGCAAGGCGCGCGACTTTTTGTGGAAGCGGCTGCGGTTGGTGAGAAAGGCTAACACCTACTTACTGTCATCCGTCCTTGAATTTTGAGGGAACGGGTGGAGCGCTATCGGGAAGCCATAGGCCCTCCCTGGAGCTGTCGTTAAAGACAGCCAAGCGTAACATCTCTATCCGATACTCGTACGGAAGGGTAGTGAATGAACGCATTCGAACTTACACGCGCACTGGTCGATATCGACTCCGTCACGCCGAATGAAGAGGCCGTGGGGCATTATCTTTTCGACCATCTCTCCGCGATCGCGTTGGCGACGGGCGGCCGGGTGGAACGCATGGAGGTGGAACCGCACCGCTTCAACGTACTCGCGTATTGGGACGATCCTGTGGTGACACTCTCCACCCACATCGATACAGTTCCGCCGTTTTTTCCGTCACGCGAAGACGGCGAGTTCATCTGGGGACGCGGCGCGTGCGACACCAAAGGCATCATCGCGTCCATGATTCATGCGGCTCGCGATCTGGTGGCGGACGGAGTGCGTGGGGTGGCTCTGCTGTTTGTTGTAGGCGAGGAGCGTAACAGCGCCGGAGCTTACGCGGCGGCCAAAGAGAATCGAGGAAGTCGCTTCCTGATTAACGGCGAGCCAACAGAGAACAAGCTGGCGCTCGGGTCTAAAGGCGCTTTGCGTTATGAAATCACGGCGAAGGGCCGCATGGCACACTCGGCATATCCGCAGTTGGGCGAATCGGCAATTGAGAAATTGTTGGACGCCTTAGAGCGGATCCGGCGAGTAAAGCTTTCTTTGGATCCGGTGCTGGGCCAGAGCACGTTGAACATCGGCACCATCAAAGGCGGTCGCGCCCCGAACGTAATTCCGGATCATGCGCAAGCCGAGATTTTCATTCGGCTGGTGGATTCGGGCGACACGTCCCGGGCAGCGATTCAGGAAGCAGCTGCGGGATTTGCGGACGCTCACGAGGTGCTTTTCATCCCGGCGATTCATCTGGGATCGCTACCAGGAATCGAAACCAGCGTGGTGTCTTTCACCACCGATATCCCCGCGTTCGCCGGCTCGTGGGGAAAGCCTTTTCTGTTCGGCCCTGGAAGCATCCACCATGCGCACACCGATGAGGAGCGCATTCCGAAAGCGGAAATTATTGAGGCAATCGCAATTTACAAGAAATTGGTGAGGCAATTAATTCATGGATAGAATCCCTGTTGGAATATTGGGCGCCACCGGAATGGTAGGCCAGGAATTTGTGAATTTCCTGAAAGACCATCCCTGGTTTGACCTGACGTGGCTTGGTGCAAGCGACCGATCGGCCGGCAAACCTTATCGCGAAGCTACTACCTGGCGGCTGGGTGGCGAGACTCCGGCCTACGTGCGGGACATCATCGTGTCGGACTCGAAGCCAGAAGGCGCGCCACAGCTCATGTTCTCCGCAATGGATGCTTCGGTGGCGACGGAAATCGAACGGGCCTTCGCAGCCTCAGGCCGAACGATTGTTTCCAACTCGCGCAATCATCGCATGGAGCAGGATGTCCCGCTGCTGGTGCCGGAAATCAATCCCGACCATTTGAAGCTGATTCCGGATCAACAAAAGAATCGCGGATGGAAGGGTCAGATTGTGACCAATCCAAATTGCTCAACAATCGTGCTGGTAATGGCGCTGGCGCCGCTGAAGAAATTTGGCATTCGGCGAATTCTGGTGACGACTATGCAGGCGATTTCCGGCGCGGGCTACCCAGGCGTCGCATCCATGGACATCAACGCGAACGTAGTTCCGTACATTGGCAACGAGGAAGAAAAGATGGAGCAGGAGACGCAGAAGATTCTAGGGAACCTGTCTGCGTCGGGCGTCACGCCGCTGCCCGCGCGGGTCAGCGCGAGTTGCAATCGCGTTCCGGTGGTGGATGGCCATACGCTATCGGTCTCCGTGGAATTCGAGAAAAAGCCCTCGGAAGCTGAGATTCTCGCCGCGTTTCGCGGCTGGCGCGGCCTTCCACAAGAGAGAGGATTGCCGAGTGCGCCGCCTTGTCCGGTGATTTATATGACGGAGAAGGATCGCCCGCAGCCTCGCCGCGATGTGGAACGCGAAAACGGAATGGCTGTGTTCGTGGGGCGTTTGCGCACTTGCTCCGTGCTGGATTACAAGTTCACTGCGCTGGGTCACAATACTGTGCGTGGAGCAGCAGGCGCGGCTGTGCTGAACGCCGAGTTGATGAAAGCGGAGGGTTGGCTCGACTAATGATCGTCATGAAGTTCGGAGGGACCTCCGTCGAGTCCACCGAGGCAATTACGCGCGTGGCCGGTATTGTTCGCGACCGGTTGGCACAGAAGCCCGTTGTGGTGGTCTCCGCGATGGGGAAGACCACCAACAAGTTGCTGGCCATTGCGGCAGCGGCTGTGGGCGGCGAACGCGATCAGGCCCTCGAAAGACTTGGCGGCCTTGCGCGCATTTCACGTGAGTGAATCGGCGGGGCTCGGCATCGAAGCAGAAGATCGAGTGCCATTTTCTGGAACTTAGCGGAGCTGGTGAAGGGCCTCGCGGTAATGGGCGAGTTGACGCCGCGCGCCACCGACGCTGTGTCCGCTTATGGAGAGCGGGTCTCCAGCGTCATCGTCGCCGCACGATTTCGGGCGTTGGGTCTGGCCGCGACGCAGGTGGATTCGCGCACGGTACTGGTCACCGATGCAAGACACACGCAAGCCGCGCCCTTGTTTGAGCAAACCAATGAAAAACTTCGCTGTGTCATCCCCCCGCTGGTGCAACAGGGCGTCGTCGTGATGGGCGGATTTATCGCATCTACCGAGGACGGCGTCACTACCACGCTGGGGCGGGGCGGTTCGGACTACACTGCGTCGATTGTGGGCGCCGGCATTGGCGCCGATGAGATTCAGATCTGGACCGACGTCGACGGAATGCTAACTGCCGACCCGACCATTCTGGCCGGTGGCTATCGCGTGAAGGTCTGTTCGTTTGCCGAAGCGGCCGAGCTGGCGTATTTCGGCGCGAAGGTGCTTCATCCGGCGACGGTTCTGCCCGCGATTGAGAAGAACATCCCGGTCCGCATCCTGAATTCGCAGCGCCCGCACGTGGAGGGAACGCTCATCGTGCAGGAACCTCCGGCTTCGACCTGTCCCATCCGGTCGATTGCCTGCAAGCGAAATATCACACTGGTGAACATTGTTTCCACCAGAATGCTGATGGCGCACGGTTTTCTGCGGCGAATCTTCGAAGTATTCGACCGCTATGAGACGCCGGTGGATATGCTGGCGACTTCGGAGGTGAGCGTATCGCTGACTATCGACAACACGCGCGCGCTTACGGCGATTCGCGAGCAATTGGAACAATTCGCCGACGTCTCCATTGAAGATGACCTGGCCATCGTTTGCCTGGTGGGCGAGAATATCCGGCGTTCTCCCGACGTAGCGGCTCGCGCGTTTACCGCTTTAAAAGAGATTCCTACGCATATGCTTTCGCAAGGAGCGTCCCAATTGAATTTGAGTCTGGTGGTCGGCGCGGCTGACTTGGCTCGCGCGGTAGAATCGCTCCACCAGGAGTTTTTCTCCAACCCTGACCCCATGGCCTTTGCCTCATGAAACTCGCAATTGTCGGATACGGAAAAATGGGCCGGATGGTGGAGCAGCTTGCGCCCGAATTTGGGTTTTCGGTGCATGCGACGCTGGATGTAGGCGATTCTATTTCGAAGGCCAAAGGCGCGGACGTGGCGATCGAATTTTCCACGCCGTCTTCAGTGGTGGAGAACATTGAGAAGTTGGCCGAGTTGGGTATCCCGACCGTGATCGGCACAACCGGATGGCTGCAGCACTTGAGTTCGGTGAGGGAAATCGTTGAGAACCACGGAACAGGCTTGGTATGGAGCCCGAACTTTTCGATCGGTGTGAACGTTTTCTTCCGATTGGTTCAGGAGGCTGCCACCCTGCTTAAGGATGAAAATGAATACGGCGCGTGGGCCTGGGAAATTCATCACGATTCGAAGAAAGACGCGCCCTCCGGCACGATGATCAAGCTGGTGGAAGAGATGAAGCTCTCGGGATATGGACGTCCCATTAGCGTCAACTCAAATCGTGCGGGCAAGCATCCGGGCACGCATGAAATCGGATTTGATTCCGCCGCCGATACCATCACGCTGCGTCACTCGGCGCGCAGCAGGGAGGGGTTCGCGAGAGGCGCGCTGAAAGCCGCCCAGTGGATCCCAGGCAAAACAGGCGTGTTTCGGTTTGAAGAGGTTTTGTTTGAGAAGAGGTGAACAACATCATGTTTAGAGGATGTGGCACAGCACTGGTAACCCCGTTCCGCTCAGACCAGAGCCTGGACGAAGAAGCAATGCGACGCTTGGTGCGGAGGCAGATCGAAGGGGGCATCAACTTCCTGGTCCCCTGTGGAACCACGGGAGAAAGTCCGACCCTTACCCGCAAGGAACATCTGCGTGTGATTGAAATCACGCTGGAAGAAGCCAAGGGGAAGATCCCCGTGGTGGGCGGAGCCGGTGGTTACAACACGCACGAGGTCATCGAACTGGCGCAGGAACTTCGCCACATGGGCGTGGACGGAATCCTCTCCGTGACGCCGTATTACAACAAGCCCACGCAGGAAGGCTTGTATCAACATTACAAGGCCATCGCGGCGGCGGTTTCCGCGCCGATTATCGTTTACAGCGTGCAAGGCCGCACGGGCGTGAACGTCGAGCCTGCGACTTTGAAACGTCTTTCGCGCGATTGAAAATATCGTTGGCGTGAAGGAAGCTTCGGGCAACGTAAGCCAAATGGCGCGAGTGGTGCATGAGGTGCCGCAGACGTTCGATGTATCTATGCGGCGATGACTCGCTTACCATTTCGCTTACCGCGCTAGGCGGGTGCGGTGTAATCTCAGTCCTCTCTAACGAGCTTCCAGCAGAAATGACCAAGCTAACGCGAGCTCGCATTGGCGGGCGATTTCGCCGGCGCGCGCGCGATGCAGCGTCGCTTGTTCGATCTCATGGAGATCAACTTTGTAGAGGCCAATCCCATCCCGGTGAAAACAGCGATGGCGATGATGGGCCTGCTGGAACCGGTATGGCGGCTTCCCATGTGTCCGCCTTCGGACGCAAGCAAGTCGAAGATCGAGGCTGTTCTCAAGGCCGGAGGCTGGCTGCACGCGGCGCGGGGAACGCATGCAGACTGAGATCGAAGCACTGTTCGATTCCAAGCCGTCCTCTTACACAGAAGATCACTTCGGACTGTTCGCTCGGTTTAAACAGGCACTGAACACGGGCATGGTGCGTTCGGCCGAGCCCGATGCTTCGGCGCGCAGCGGTTGGCGAGTGAATACGTGGGTGAAGAAGGGTCTGCTGCTGGGCTTTCGAATGGGCACCGTTGTGGACATGTCGCCCGACTCTGCCCGGCTTCCGATGTTTGATAAAGCTACCTGGCCGGTGCGCAAGATGGGCCCTGACGCGGGTGTGCGTATCGTGCCAGGCGGGTCAAGCATTCGCGACGGCTGCTTCATCGGTCAAGGCGTCACGTGCATGCCTCCGATGTACATTAATGCGGGCGCATGGGTGGACGACGGCACCATGGTCGATTCCCACGCGCTGGTCGGGAGTTGCGCCCAGATCGGAAAGAACTGCCATATCTCAGCAGCGGCACAGATTGGCGGTGTGCTGGAACCAGTGGGCGCGCTTCCGGTGATCATCGAGGATGGTGTGCTGGTAGGCGGCAACTGCGGAGTCTACGAAGGGACCGTTGTGAAGAACGGTGTGGTGCTGGGCAGCGGGACCATCCTCACTCGCTCCACTCCGGTGTACGATCTGGTCAAAGGCGAAGTCTACACGGCTACCAATGAGGAGCCTCTGGTGATTCCCACGGACGCGGTGGTAGTGCCGGGGTCAAGAGCCATCTCGAAGGGACACGGGAAAGAGTGGGGGCTCTCGCTCTACACTCCGGTGATCGTAAAATATCGGGACAGTAAGACGGACACGCGGATTCAGCTAGAGGATTTGTTGCGGTAATCGAGCAGTACCCGCAAAGTTTCTTCAGCGGTTCGGGCCCAAGTAAAAGGCCTCGCCCGCACGGGCCCTGCCTGGGCTAGTTTGGCACGAAGCGGTTGGTCATTCAAGATCTGATCCACTGCAGCCGCCATTGCTTCTTCGTCCAGAGGATCGAAGAACAGAGCGGCGTCGCCGGCTACCTCTCTTATCGGCGCGATGTTGGAGCATGCGACTGGGATTCCGGCAGCGAGCGCTTCCAGTACAGGCATTCCAAAACCCTCAAAGGTGGACGGGTACACGAATGCCTTGGCGTGTTTATACAGTCTCAGCAAATCTTCTCGGGCTAGCCAGCCTGTAATTTCCACTCGATCTTTTAGGCCCAGGCTCTGAATTAAAGCCTCGATCGCTGCAGTGTGAAATCCCCGCATGCCCGCGAGCACCAGTCGCTCGGGACGATTCTTGCGAGCGAAGGCACGGACCAAGCGTTCCAGGTTCTTATGCGGATGCAGGGTGGAAACGCAGAGAAGGCAGGGCTCGGTGCGGGTGCGGTCCAGAGCGAAAAAGCCTGGGTCGACGCCGTGATGCGTCACGGAGACCCGAGTTTCAGGTATGCGATAGTAATGCAGCAGGTCGGCGCGCGTGGCTTCCGAAACAGCGATGATCTTTTGCGACCGGTGCGCGGCGGCCCACAGCATGAATCGCCAGAACGGCAAGTCCAGCCAGCGGAAGTACTCCGGATGACGCTTATGCTGCAGGTCGTGAAAAGTCGTGACCAGGCGGCAGAGCGCTGCCAATGGGGCAGTGAAGCCGGGGTTGAACATCACGTCCAGATGAAATCGCGACGCTTCCATCGGGAGCACGATCTGTTCCCACAAAATGCGGCCTGGGCGGAATTGGGCGTGAATTGCTTGAGGTCTGTAATGAAAATTAGATTGCTGCGGAACCAGATCGGCGTCCAGTTTCCATATTCGTGAAGACGTAGTATTGGTTAGCTTGATCGCACGCCGCCAGCGCCTTCAGCAGTTCACGCAAATAAATTTCGGTGCCACCGACTCCTCCTGGAATCAGGTACAGCGCGTTGACCCCGATGCGCGCCACGGTTATTGGCGGCTCTGCAGGCGAGTCATTCCCGCGCGGGCAAGTTCGTTGGTGGGCTCAAGCTCCAACGCGCGTTGATATTGTTGGGCGGCGTGCTGGGGGTCGCCTGTAACTTCGTAGACGTTGCCGCGATACACGTAGGTCATCGCGAATTCGGGGTCGATGTCTTCGGCGTCGGCCAAGGCCGCGAGCGCCTTGTCATATTTTTTCTGTTTGCCGTACACCATGCCCATTTGACTGTACGCATGGGCATTGTTCTCCAGCTTCACGGCTTGCTGTAATTTCTGAAGCGCCTCATCGTCATGACCGGCACAGTCGAGCGCAAGCGCCCAATCAGTCAGCAGCATGTAGTCGGGTGGCGCGAGCGTTGAGGCTGTTTGATAATCAGCTGCTGCCTCCGGGCAGCGGCCCAATTCGAATTGCGCATAGGCCAGCTGAAATCTTGGCCGAACCTTCCGAGGCGACTTCGCCACCGTGTCCTGCCATAGCGACATCGATGACGCCCAGACTTCAGAACGTTTATACGTGAGCACGGTACAGACCAGAAGAATCGCCGCGCCCACACCCACAATCTGCGAGAACTTGAGTCTGCGCAGAAATTCCACCGCTATCAATGCAAGCCCTAAAAACGGAAGATACACGCGGCGCTCCGCCATCACGTCGTGAATGGGAACGACGGAGGAAGTGGGAGAGATCAGCAGAAGAAAAACTGCAAGACCTAATGCTGCAAGAGGGAACCGCTTGCGATAGATCCAAGCCGCGGTGGCCAATGCGACCAGAGCCAGGAGGCCGAAGATTGCGCCGCCGTCCAGCAAGCTTCGCGAGGTCGCGATATCGGGGTCCACATTCTGTCCCACAGGAAGAAGAAACATTCGAAGGTAGATCCAGAGGACCCGGCATTCGGTAAGGAAATAGTCGAGGGGGCTCAATTCTTTTAGAGAGAATCCGGCGCTGTCGGCTTTGCTCAAGAGTCTGGCTACGAAGATCGCACCCACGATCCCCGCGGCGGTTATCATTCCGTAGAGCAGCGCGTTCTTGCGCCATCCCTCGCGCACCCAGGCCAGATCCAGCAGTAATAGGAGAGCAGGCAGCGTGAGGGTATGCTCCTTCGATGTTAACGCGGCTGCGAAGAGGGCCAGGATCGCAAGGGATCGCCAGATGGAGATTGACTCGGCGGGCCTTTTATAAAGGAACACGCACACAGCGGCGTAATAGAACATCACGCTTAACGCTTCGGATCGGCTGGCAACATAGGCGACCGATTCTGTTTGCAGAGGATGCAAGAGGAAGAGTCCACCAGCAAAAATAGAGAGCGCCGCGCGCGACTTGAGATCGATTTTCAGGCCCTCCAGAAGGCGATTGACAATCAGCGTAATGAATACCGCGGTGACATAGTGCAGAAGCACGTTGGTAACGTGATAATCGTGAGGCTCAATGCCGCCGCGCGTGTAATCAATCAAGTAGCTGAACATCAATAAAGGCCGCACACCCTTCATCCAGCCATACCAGGGGAGGCTCTGGACGGTGGTGGAGAAGAACGGCTGATAGCGGTCGTCGAAAACGAAAGGACCATCTATGGCGGGGCCATAGGCTTCGAATACCACGAACAAAGCAAGAAGGCCCGCGATCCAGGGCCACCACACGAAGCTCTTTCGAGGGATGGGCTTGGCCGCTTCGGCTACTTCAATCTGCTGTTTTCTTGACTTTTTCATCGAGTGATTCTAGGCGGAATTCCAGAATCGCCAGTTGCTGTGTGAGCGCGATGTTGGAATCTTTCAAATAGGAAAGCCGGAGAGAAAGACGGTAGAGCACCAGAATAAATACAGCGCCCCAAACGATCAACAGCGCGATGACAGGGTCGGGCACACCCAGCATGGTGGAGATCATGCCCATCATGTCGCGCGAGCTGGTACAGAACAGCAGCACCACGGCAGCCACCAACCAACTGACCGAGTTTTCCACGCGAATGTGTTCGCGGCGCACTGAGACAAGAATCGCGACGATCAGCGCGATGCTGAAAGCGGTCATCACTAGGGGAAGACGCTCCATTTGCTATTTCCTCCGGCCCTCGAATTTCAGAACATTCACGAATACTCCCAGTAAAACATGAGCGATGTAGGATAGCGACTTGACAGCTGTGATCGTGCTGTGCCCGGTGCGGCGCGGCCGGAAGCGGCAGGGCACTTCGACAAAGCGGAATCGTTTGCGCTGAAGCACGACCAGGGCTTCGATTTCAGGGTATTCCAGCGGGAAACTGCGCGAAAAGACACCTAGCGCGGTGCGGTTCACGCCTACGAAACCGGACGTCGGATCATGCACGGGCTTCCCTAGAATCGGACGGAGCACGACACGGAAGAAGAAGATGCCCAATGCGCGGATAGCGCCGGAATGCTCGCCGCCCTTTTCGGCGAAACGAGAACCGATCACCATCTCACAATCCCCGCGCTTCAAGGCGTCGAGGATCTTCGGGATGTCGCGGGGGTCGTGCTGCCCGTCACCGTCGACTCGAACTACGTAATCAAACCCGAGCTCGAAAGCGAGCCGGTATCCGGCCTGCATCGCGCCTCCCAGGCCAAGATGATGTGGCAGTTCCAGTACGCGCGCCCCGGCGGAACGGGCCCGATGGACGGTGGCATCAGAGGAACAATCGTCGATCACTAGAACCGGGACTCCTGGAAGCAGGTCGTGAACTTCTTCCACCACTTTCGCGACGGCTCCTTCTTCGTTGAAGGCTGGAACGAGGATCATCAACTCGTCTCTCATCTCATCTCTCATAACGCCGCGACCTTGCGTACCGTAATGGCGTGGCGATTGAGGAGATCCTTAAATTCCCCAGTGGAAAGTTTCGCGGAAGAAAGTATATTGCGCCGTTGCTTCAGCAGCCGGGGCAAGCGAACGAATGCGGAGGCGTGCGCGCGCAAAACCACGAAGGGGAGCCATGCCGGGTGCGATGCGCCACGAAACTCGGCGGCCTTCCCCTTCCCCTCTATCATCGACACGAGATGCCACAGATAGCGCGCCACAGCGGCGAAAGGGGCTTGCGCCAGCATGCTGAGAGGAAAATTCTTGATGGCTGCGCAGAGACGGTTACGCTCTACGAAATAAGCTTTCATCAGAGAGGCGCGGCCGGCGGAGTGGGAATAGCGATGACGGACCACCGCTCCGGGGACGTAGCGGCACGTCCAACCGGCCCAGCACGCGCGCAGCCCGAGGTCAGTATCTTCGCAGTAGAGGAAAAAATCCTCGTCGAACGTACCGATTTCCTGCAGCATCTTGCGGCGGTAGAGTGCCGCAGAGCCGCTGGGAAACAGAGCGTCGGTCAGGGCCGCGTATTCTTCGGGTGACTCACCGTGTCCGCGCTGACGGCTGGAACCGTCCCGGGCAATCAGCATACCTGCGGAATCCAACATGCCCGATTCGGCGAGGCGAACCTCCGACGCGAACATACCGGCATTCGGATTGGCCTCAGCGCTCCTCACTAAGCATGCTAGCCAATCGGGATCGGCGACCGCATCATCGTTGAGCGCGGCCAGATACGGGGCAGCGGAGGCCCGGTAGCCTTGATTGATAGCGGCCCCAAAGCCGACGTTCCGCCCGTTCACGATTACCGGTACGCGGTTCGACGAAGCGGTGACAAGGTGAGCCACGCTGTTGTCGACGACGATGACATCAAAGTCGCGATAGGTTTGGGTTTCAAGTGAGCGCAAGCATTCCGCCAGGGCGTCGCCCGCGGCCAGAGTCGGCACAACTACGGTGACCTTCGGTTGCGGCAACTCTGATTTTAGCGGTCAGGGGGCAGAAGTCGCTACTGCTCGCGTAAATTCTCAAACAGCGACCCGCTCTCAGGGGGATGAGTGCGGGCGCTGTTCAGACTGCACCGGAGGTTATTGCAGCTTCAAGGTGGCGACCTTAATCGTGTCGCCTTGGACGGTTCCGTCCACCGTAACTTTGAGATCGTCCGATTTTTGCGAGGCCTTCAAGGCGGCGATGGCCTGTTTGTTACCCGAATCGTCAAACGCGACCCACTTGCCGTCCGAGGTGTAGACTCCATATCCACTCCTCTGGCAAGAAGCCGCCATGGCGCAATTACGATCATGTTTTTCCGCGGCTGCCTGGCCGCCCGTGACGGCTTTAGATGAGCACGTTTTATCGATCAATATGCCAGTTAGCTGTTCGGCCGAAGCAATACCTGCCAAGCCGGCTGCAAGACTGAGACAACAGAGAACGCTTTTCATGGGACTCACTTTTTGTCCTCCCTCAATAGTTTCTGCACACCCGCAGTATGCCACCGTTTTGGAGAAAAAGAGCAATAAAAGTGAGCAAATTGAAGATGAGGTTAGGCGCAGGTGAGAGTTCGCGCCTCCTGACTCACAGGTGCTTAGATTCTTGAGAGCTTAGAATAGTTTCACTGTGCGCCGCCTTTCTACCGCATGCATTCTGGTCCTCTTGGGATGGGCTGCATTCCAGGTATCATTTCGCGCCGTGGCGAAGGAAGGCAGCGGTCGAATGGCATGGATCCAGGTGCAACTTGACGAGCAGCAAGGCTCGAACTCAATTGGCTCGCTGCGTCGCGCCGTCACATTGAGCCCACGCGAAGCGTTGTATCATTCGCGGTTGGGGCTCACACTGGAGGGACAGGGAGATCTGGAGCCAGCCGAAAGAGGACTCATTCTGGGCACGCAGCTCAGCAGAAAATATGAGCCTCGTTGGGACCTGCTGAATTTCTATTTCCGGCGCGCGCAGTGGGACCGATTCTGGCCTGTCGTCGCGGATGCGCTACCCGTTTCATGGGGAGATCGGACGCCATTATTTGAACTCGCGCTTCAAGCGCCGCAAGGGCAAATACGATTGCAGCAGGCGCTGCCTGCGAAACACGAAGTTCGTTTCAACTATGCTGTCTTTCTTATCTCAAGAGGAGAGTTGGCGGCTGCAACTCCGTTCATTACTGAATTGGCGGCGTCGCGCGTGCTGGAAGAGAGGCCCGATTTTCTTTACTGGATTGACCTCATGCTGGAAAAGCGCATGTTGCACGAGGCTTTGGCGACGTGGCGAGCTTTGGGCGAATCGGGCGACCCGTTCCCATGGAAGCCTGGGAAGGTCTCCGGCGTGACGATTTATCCCTTGGAAGGGGTGGCATGGCGGATCCTGTTCAGTGGCAATCAGCCGGAGCATTGTGTGTTGCTGGAATCCGTCAAGCCCGTGGCGGCGGGCCAGTCGTATCGATTGGAGACATCGCTGGAAGAAAAGCTATCGCCGGCCGGAGGGCTGTTGTGGCATATCGAGACGCTGGAAGCGTCACCGCGTCCGCTGGACCAGTCGTTTAAAGTGGCGGGAGCCGTCGAAGCTGTGCGAATCAGACTGGAGTATCAGAGGCCACAGGGCTCGGTTCGCGCGGAGGGAGAAGTGCGGATTCATTCCGTCCGGCTCCAGAAGGCGCAGTGAAAAAATCGACGGTTCTGCTGGTCCTTCTGATATTCGGGCTGTTTACCCTGTGGGTGGAGACCGCCTGGATGTGGGCAATTGAACAGGTGGGAGTGTTCCTGCTGGCGGGGTGGTGTCTGCTTGTGGGGTTAAAGAAGATCGCACCTGCCATGTTGCCGCTGGCCGGAGTCGTGTTGCTTTGTGGCGTTCAACTTGTCGCGCATACCACGGTGGATCGCTGGGAGACGACTACGCAGTTGTACACGTGGCTCGCCTGGCTGGTGGCGGCCTGGCTGGGATTCGCATCTTTGAGTGATGACAGCGACAGAGCAACGTTTCTTGAGCGGCTGCAGATCGCAGGCCTTGCGATTGCGGTACTCGCAATTCTGCATCGAACAACATCGCACGGAAAGGTATTTTGGATTTTCGAGACAGGGCGCAAAACCGTGATGGGCGTGTTCCCTTATGAAAATCAATACGCCGCCTTCATCTTGCTGGTTCTTCCGGCGACGCTGCTGCGGGCTCTGCGCGACCGTCCGCACCGCTGGAGTTGGATGGCGGGCGCGGGTTTATTGGTGGCCTCGGTGATCTCGTCGTCGTCGGTGGCTGGCGCGGCACTGGTGGTGGCGGAGACACTTCTGATCGTGGCGATTGCTTCTGCCGAGTTGCGTTGGCCGTGGAAGCATCGCGTTGCAGTGGGTTCTGGAATACTGGCACTCACCGTCGCCTTTGGTTCGATTTCCGGATGGGGCGACATGCTAGCCGACCTGGAACGTCATAATGCGATGGAGTCGCGCCGGCTGCTGACGCTTTCGACGATTGAGATGGCTCGCGACCGCCCGTGGGTTGGTTGGGGCATGGGCACATGGACTCAGGTCTACCCCGCGTACGCCCACTTTGACGATGGCGTGTTCGACAATGCGGCGCACAATGACTGGGCGCAATGGGCCGCTGATGGCGGTGTGGGCATGCTGATCCTGATGACCGCCTTTACGATGATGATCGTGAGTCCAGCATTTCGCTCGGTATGGGGCATCGGAATGTTGTTCGTGCTTGCTTATTCGCTGATGGAGTTTCATTTTCAGGAACGGCCGCAATTCGGATGCTTCTTCTTCGCCCTTACCGGCGTTTTATTGGCCTCCGGAAAGCCTTGATTTTAGCTCGTTCTCCCCGCATACTGAACCTAGCCTTCCCCCACGGCGTTTCAAAAGTGAGGATTCACTTGCATAAACAATTCACAGCAATCCTAAGTTCGCTATTGCTGGTTTCTGTCTCGCTTCAGAGCGCATCGAATATTGGAATGGTCACGGGTAACGCCGGGTTCGCAGTGAACGGCACGCAGGTGACCGGCAACGCAACCTTATTTGATGGATCCACCGTAAAGGCTGGACCAGCGGGCTCGCGGCTAAAGTTGGCTACAGGCGGAAGCGTTCAGTTGAGCGCGAATTCGCAGGTGAAGACGTATGCGGACCGTCTGGTGCTGGAAAACGGATGGGGCGATTTCCGCGGGTCGAGCGAGACCATGGAAGGCCACGGGATGGCGGTGAAACCGGCTTCCGCAGATTCCGCTGCCAGGGTCGCTGTGTTGGATGGAAATGTTTTGCAGGTGGCGGCAACGCGAGGGTTGTTCAGGGTCTACAACGCGAGCGGTGTCCTGATGGCCAATGTCAAAGCGGGCATGGCCCTCAATTTCGCGCCTCAGGCAGGAAGCTCGGCGACCAGTGCCACTGGCTGTCTGCTCAAAAAGGACAACAAGTTTGTGTTGTTCGACGAGAGTACACAAATGCTCTACGAGCTGCAAGGTTCAGGCTATGAGGCCGAATGGGGCAACCGATTGCAGGTGAACGGAACAGCTCAGCCAACCGGGCAACCAGGCGCTGGGGTTTCGCAGGTCCTGGCGGTGAAAGACTTCAAGCAGGTGGGCGTCGGAGGATGTCTAACGGCGGCCTCGCAGGCTAATGCACAACTGCCGGGCCAAGCGGCACCAGCACAGACTGCTCCACAGCCGGCGACTACGGCGAAGACTACTGGCGGGGGAATGTCGGCTGGCGCAAAGATCGCCATTGTGGTGGTGGTGGTTGGCGCAGGCGCTGGGGCAGCGCTGGCGTTGGGTGGTAGCAAGCGGAGTTAGTGGTTGCATTTAAGTTGAACTGCGGAGCCCGGAGATTCTAATCCTATGGCGCGTGCGGAATCGCCACACGGAATCCATTTGACGCAGATTTCCTGTAGAATTAAACGAGCCGCTAGATTTTGGACAAGCGGGAGTAATTCAGTGGTAGAATGCCAGCTTCCCAAGCTGGACGTCGCCGGTTCGACCCCGGTCTCCCGCTCCAACTTTTCAACAACTTAGGAACACCCACTGATTCCTCGTTATTCCGTTTATTCCGTTAAGCCGACTTTGCTTACGCGCTGCCCGGCTTTCTGGTTGTGGTTTTCGAAGCACTGCTGCTTCGAGTTTTCTGACTGCTGCTCGCTTCTGCTCGATGTCCGAACTCGTGTAGACCTCCATGCTGACCCCGAGCCCGTGGCCCCTCTGATCGGAGGCCACCTTCGGATCGACGCCGGCCTTCTTTGAAAGCTGGCGTTTGTCTTTCGGAGGATCTGAAACGTCGCCCACCCCAGACCGACCTTCTCCAGCTTCGGCTGCATGTGACGTCGCCAAAGATTGTCGCAGCGAGAGTGGGGTGGTCAGCTTCTCGGACGGAAAAACGAACCCTTCCGGCGAAGGGTCCTCCGCCAGTTCGGCCCACTCTCGTAAGCAAGCTGAGAGTGCCGTCCGAGATCGCACCTTCGCGCCTCTTGCCGTTCTTCGGCGTGTTGAAGACGCGTTTGTAAACGCGC
>CAVYBC010000020.1:0-368244 GCA_963766615.1 Terriglobia bacterium | reverse complement strand
ACCTCGACGCCAAGGTCGGCGTGGCGCTCGCCGCGGCCCCGCGCTTCGCCGCCGCGCGAGCGCGCCTCGCCGCGTTCGTCGATTCCGCGTCGCGGCGTTCAACGCCAAGATGGATTCCACCGCCGCGCGCGGTGACGACGAGCTCGTCGACCTGATGCTCGCCGACGCGCTCGAGCTCGCCGCGCGGCTTCCGGCGGGCGCGCGGGTCGTCGACGTCGGCAGCGGCGCCGGCGCGCCGGGCTTGCCGCTCGCGATCCCGCGAGTGACGACCCTCAGCTCACGCTCGTCGAACCGCTCCAGAAGCGGGTGAGCTTCCTCCGCGTCGCCGTCGGCGCGCTCGCGTGGCCCTGGCGATCGCAAAAGCCGAAGGTCGTGCGCGATCGCGGTGAGGCCGTCGCCGACCGCGGCGAGCGCTTCGACGTCGCGATCTCGCGCGCGACCCTGCCTCCGCCTGGGCGTGGCTCGAGCTCGGCGCCCGCCTCGCCCCCAAGGTCCGGGTACTGCTCGCCCAGATTGAGGCGCCGACCCGCGCGGGCCTCGCTGATCACCTTATGATGTTCCGCTACCGCTGGCCACTCACGGCCGCCGAGCGCCGCGCCGTCCGCTACGTCGAGGCGTCACCTCAGCGCATCAGCACATAGCCGATCTCCGTGCTGGACGATCACGAGGAGCGCGAAGAGGGCGAACGCCGCCGCGCCGAACATGAGCCCGAGGCCGCCTTGCACCGGCCCCTGCCCGCCGAGTTTCGGGTTCATGTCCCCCATGCTCGAAGGTGTAGCGCAGCCGCGCGCCGCGAGACAGGTCGGCGCCGCGCCTGAAGTTGGCCCGGGCGTCCGGGCCGTGCGAACCGAAGACGATATGGATTCAGGTCGCTCGCACGCCGAGCTGGTCTCGCTGCGAAAGCGGCCGAGGACCTGGCCGCGGGTGCAAAGAGTGCGTGACCACGGTGCACCTGCTGGCGGCGGTCGCCGCCGGAGAGTCCGCCGCCGAGAGCTCCTCCGCGAGCGCCGGCTCGACAAGGAAGCGCTGCTGAAGGCGGACGCGCGCGTTCGACGAGGACGACGGGACGCTCGCGCGGGTCATGAGCTCGGCGCGCGAGCTCGGCGCGCGAGGTCCGGCGAAGGAGCCGAACGGCCTGCACCTCCTGATTGCGCTCCTGTCGGATTGCGTTGCCCTGCGCACCGCGCCCTGCTTCAGGCGGGCGCCGACATCGCCCGTCTCCGGCACCCGAGCCGTGCCGATGGCGCTCGGCGTCGTCGCCGCGCGCCGCGCTCCCTCGTGTCAGCAGAAGGAAAAGCCCCAGATCGCCGCGCCGCGCGCCTCGCCTTCTCCTCGCGCCCGGCTTGTCCCGCTGCCGCCAGCGAAGAAGCCCGCCCCGCCCCCCGCCGAGCGCCGTCCGCTCGCAGCCACCGATGGGGTCGGCCGGGGCCGAGCCGGGGCTCGGGTTCGAGGCTCAGGCTCGGGCTCGGGTTCCCCGGGCTCAGTCTTTCGGCTCCGGGCTCAGGTTCGGGCTCGGGCTCGGGCGCGGGTTCAGGCTCGTTCGCGAAGCCGAGCCCCGCCCGCGCCGCGTCCACTTCGATCTACGCCCTCGACGCTGCGGCGATGCCGGTCCTCGCCGCGATCGGCCACAACCTCTCGCTCGCGGCGACCGAGCGACGCTTCGACCCGGTCGTCGGGCGCGACGCCGAGATTCGACGCGCCGCTCGACGTGCTCGCCAAGCGCCACGGCAACAGCCCCTGCCTGGTCGGGCCGGCCGGCGTCGGCAAGACCAGCGTCGTCCATGGCCTCGCGCAGCGCCTCGCCGAGAAGAACGATCCGCGGGTCGTCGTCGAGATCGCGGCGTCGGAGCTCGTCGCCGGCACCGCGCGCGCGGCGCGCTCGCCGAGCGCTTCGCCGCGATCCGCAACGAGGTCCGCGCCGGCGCGCGGTCGTCCTCTTCCTCGACGAGATCCACGAGCTCTTCGGCGGCGCGCTCGACGAGGCGCGGCGGAGCTCAAGCTCGCCGCTCGCCCGCGGCGAGATCCCGCTCATCGGCGCGACGACGCCCGAGGAGTATCAAGAAGGCCATCGAGGCCGACCCGGCGCTCGCGCGCCGCTTCACGCCCGTCGAGATCGACGAGCCCGACGTCGCCGACGCGTTCCTCGCCATCCAGAGCGCGGCCAGGGGCTGTCGCGACACCACGGCCTCGGTTACGCGACGAGGCGCTCGCGGCGCGGTCGGCTGGTCCATCCGCTATCTGCCGGGCCGCGCGCTGCCCGACAAGGCGGTCACCTTGCTCGATCTCGCCGGCGCGCGCGCGCGCCGCCGCGCCGGAAACCTCAAGCCGAGGTCCTGCCGAAGCACGTCGCCGAGGTCGTCGCCGAGCTCGCCGACGTGCCGGTCGAGCGGCTCCTGGAGACCGATCGCGAGCGCATGCTCGGCCTCGAGGAGCTCTTCGCCGAGCGCGTCGTCGGGCACGACGCCGGCGCTCGCGCGCATCGCCAGCATCTTCGCGCGCAACGCGGCCGGGCTGCGCGGACGGCGGCCCATCGGATCGCTTCCTGCTCGCTCGGTCCGACCGGCGTCGGCAAAACCGAGACGGCGAAGGCCATCGCCGAGGCGCTCTTCCATTCGCCCGACGCGATGACGCGCCTCGACCTCTCCGAGTACGCCGAGGCGCACGCGGTCGCGCGGCTCGTCGGCGCGCCGCCCGGCTACGTCGGCCACGAAGCCGGCGGCCAGCTCACCGAAGCCGTGCGCCGCAGGCCCTATCAAGTGATCCTGCTCGACGAGATTGAGAAGGCCCACCGCGACGTGCTCGAGGCCTTCCTCCAGGTGCTTCGACGAAGGCCGCCTCACCGACGGGCGCGGTCGCACGCGTCGACTTCACCAACACCGTCATCGTGCTGACCTCGAACCTCGGCGCCGCCGAGGCGCGGCCGCTGCGCAGCGAGCAGACGCGTCGGCTTCGCGCGCGACGCGCGCGGCCGAGCGCGACGCACGCGCGCATCGCCGAGGCGATGATCGCCGCCGCGCGCGCCGGCGCTGCCGCCCGAGCTCTACAACCGCATCGACGAGGTGCTCTGCTTCGGCCGCTCGCGCGCGCCGACGTCGCCGAGATCGCGCGGCGCCTGCTCGGAGGTCTCGGCGACGCGCTCGAGCTCCGCGGCGTCGCGCTCGACATCGAGCCGGGCGTCGTCGATGCGCTCCTCGACGCCGGCGGCTTCGACCCCGAGCTCGGCGCGCGCCCGATGAAGCGCGCCATCGCGCGCCTCGTCGAAGCTCCGCTCGCCGAGATGATCCTGCGCGGCGAGCTCGAGGACGGCGCCGTCGCGCTGGTGAGCGTCGAGAAGGGCGAGATCGTCGTCGACGCGGTCCGGCGACAGCGCGTCGGGGCGTGATAGAGTCGGCGTCGACTCGATGACCTGGACGCCCAACCCGCCGCCCGGGCCGCCGCAGTGGGGCCGCCTTCGTGGGGACCGCAGCAGCCGCCCCAACAGCAGTGGACGCCGCCGCCGCAGTATCCTCAGGCGCCGCAGCAGCCACCGCGCTCGAACACGGCGCTCTGGATCGTGATCCTCGGCGGCGGCGCGCTCGTGCTCCTCGGGATTCGCGGCGCCTTTGGGTACGGCGGGTACGTCGGGTACATGAAGACGGCGACCGAGGCCGCGTGCAAGAAGGCCGTCGGCGGCAGCCGCGTCGAGCCGTGCAGTCGCGCCTGCGAGCGCGGCTCGATCGAGTCGTGCCGCATCCTCGGCGACGCCGAGCTCTCCGAGGGCAAGGGCAAGGACGCTGCCGGCACTGCCGCGGTGAAGGCCTTCGAGAAGGGCTGCGACAAGGGCGACGGGCGGAGCTGCTCCAACGCCGGCATTCTCTACGAGCGCGGTGAGCGCGTCGATTGCGACGACGCCAAGGCCGTCGCCTTCCACACCAAGGCCTGCGAGCTCCACGACGGCGTCGGCTGCGGCGCCCTCGGCTTCTTGACCGAGCGCGGCCGCGGCGGCCTCAGCGAAGATCCGGTCAAGGCCTTCGAGCTCTACAAGCAAGGCTGCGGCTACGAGGATCCGCGCTCGTGCAGCAACGTCGGCTCGCTGATGGAGCTCGGCAAGGGCACGACCAAGGACGTGCCCGGCGCGATTGCCCAGTACAAGGCCGCGTGCGACAAGAAAGACGGCCTCGGCTGCTCGAACCTCGCGCGCCTGAAGCACACGGGCATCGGCGGCCCGCGCGACGACGCCGAGGCCAAGCGCCTCTACCAGAAGGGCTGCGACGTCAACGAGTACAAGGCCTGCACCGCCCTCGCCGACATGCTCGAGCGCGGCGAGGGCGGCCCCCGCGACGATTTCGCCGCCGCGAAGCTCTACGAGCGGCCCTGCGAGAAGGGCGATCACTACGCTTGCGCGAACCTCGCTTACCTCCTCACGGACGGCAAAGGCGTCGAGCACGACGACGTGAAGGCCAACGAGCTCGCCAAGCGCGCCTGCGACGAGGGCAAGCTCAAGAGCGCGTGCAACCAGCTCGGCGTCTCCTACGAGCACGGCCGCAAGGTCGACAAGAGCCTGGCCAAGGCCGCCGAGCTCTTCGAGCGCGCCTGCGACACGACCTATCCCCTCGCCTGCGCCAACTACGGGAGCGTCCTCATCGAGCAGAGCCCGGGCGCCGACAGCGAGAAGAAGGCGTACCCGTTCTACGAGAAGGCCTGCGCCGGCAAGACCGCGCGCGGCTGCTTCCTGCTCGGCGACGCCCGCGAGTTCGGCAAGGGCACGAAGAAGGACATGGCCAAGGCCGTCGAAGCCTACGGCGACGGCTGCGACGCCGTACCGGCCTCGACCGGCGGCTGCGAGCGCGCCGCGGCGGCGTACGCCTCCGGCAGCGGTGTCTCCCGCGACGCGGTGCGCGCGGCGTCGCTCTACAAGAAGGCCTGCGACGGCGGCTCTGCGAACGCCTGCCAGAAGATCGGCGCGCACTAACGACGGTTCAGGGCGGGCCGGCTTCGATTGCCCGCCGATACCGCTCGCGGCGCGCGTGGTCGCGGAGGATCTCGAACGCTTCGTCGAGCACCTCGACCACCATCCGCACGTCGTCGGCGAGGTCGGCGGTCGCGGCGGTCAGGAGGCGCGCGGGCTCGAAGTTTCGACGGAGCTCGACGTAGGCGCGGCGGATCTCGTAGCTGGTCGCGGCGCGCGGGACGCCGAGGAGCGCGAAGTAGTCGCCCTCTTGAACGAGCGCGACGCGCGCGCGGACCCGCTGCCGGAGCGCCTCTTCGTCGAGCGGATCGGCGCCCTTCCCTCGATTGTCCGCCGCGCCGCCCACGGGCGCGACGACCTCGAAGACGTCGAGCGCGGCGAGGACGTAGAGCACGTTCACGAATCTCCGGCTCGACGTGGGCCAGGATCTCGCCGACGGTGTGGCCGAGCGCGGATTGAGCGACCTCGTCTTCGTTGGGGCGGAGGGCGCACTCGGCGACCAGGGTGGCGCGCGAGCCTTGCTCGAGGCGCGCGCGCGGGCCGCCGAGCCGCGCCAGCGCGCCCTCGGGAGAGAAGGTGCGGCGCGCGATCTCGACGATGACCTCGGCGCCGGTCGCGCCGCCGAAGACGTTGGGCTCGGCGCGGAGCCGACCGGGCGGCTCCTGTTCGAACTCGCACGTCCCTTCGTCGGTCGCGACGGCGCGCGCGATGATCGATTCGGCGTGGGAGCGCAGCACCGGCCAGAGGTCGTCCTGGCCAGGTGGCCGTGGGCGATGAGCGCGGCGCCGGCGTGTCGTCCGAACGGCGGCAGCTTGCCCGCGAGCCGCGTCGCGACGTCGCGCTCGAGATCGCCGCGCGCCATCAAGAACGCGAGGAGCGTCTCGTCGGGCGCGCCGGACGCGGCCGTCACGACGTCGCCTTCGCGCAGGACGATGCGCCGCATCGCCTGCTCGGCGCCGAGCGCCAGCGAGCCCGACGCGCGTCCCGAGATTGCGCGCGCCAGCGCCCGGAGCGCGTCCCCCGGACCGAGCACCGCCGGCAGGAGCGCGTCGCCGTGCGTGGGTCCGTCGAACGACGCCGAAGCGCCGCTCGTCCGCGTGTTCGGCCCGCGCGACCCGGGGGCTCGGACGATTCGAAGACGTCGACCGAGCGTGCCAGCGCGCGAGCGCCAAACGAGCGCGCCGGCTCGAACTCGGTCGGCGGCGGCAGGTCGTCGCGGGTCCGCGGCGCCCCGAGGGACGGCAAGGCGGTCGACGGCACCGGCCGCGCGGCGGCGCGATGCGATCGCGCGCGAACGAAGGCGGCGGCGTCATCCCGAGCGACGTCACCGCCTTCGGCTCGACCGACTGCGGGAGCGGCGTGCGCTCGAACATCACCTCGCGCGGAGGTTCACCGACGTTGGTGCGCGCGTGCGTCGTGTGCCCGACGCCGGTGCCGGGCAACATGCCCGGGCTCGTCCCCGGGCCCGTCGCGCCGGTGTTCGCGGTGAGCGGCCGCCCCGCGCCCGCCGACGTCGTGACCTTGCCGAGCGGCGTCCCCGTCCCCACCGCGCCCGATCCGGTCCCGCCTTCTTCGTCGTCCGGGTCGAGCGGCTCGTCGAGGACCGCCAAGAGGTCGGCGGGCAGGAGGATGCTCCCGTCGTCGTCGCCGGGGATCATGCTGACCGCGCCGTGCTCGACGTTCACCCGCGCCTCGGCATCATGGAGGAGCTGCTCGAGCTCGGGGCTCATCGCCACCGGCGAGAGCTGCGGCGCGGCGCCTTCGAGCGGCTCGACGAGCGCCTCCACGTCGAGCGGATCGCTCGCCGCCGGAAAATCGGTGACCGGCGCCGGCGCGTCGCTCGGGCGAAACGGCGGCGAGGTGTCGCGGCGCGGAATGTACGAGGCGGCGGCGTCGTCGCGCGCATCCGTTCCCCGTGCTGCAGCGGCGCCGCGAGCTCGGTCACCACCTCGACAAGGCGCTCTTTGTCGACCGGCCGCTCGAAGACGCGCGGGCTCTGCGAATCGAACCCGAGCTCGGCCGCCTTCTCGCGATGCCCGATGCAGACGAGCGCCGCCGCCGACCCCGCCGCCAGCTCGCGCAGCCGCTCGACCGCTGCATGGAGTTGGAAACTCAAAGGCTTGAATGCGTGAGCCTATCGAAAAAGAGACACAATGGCCCGAACGTCTGCAAAGTCGTGCGACAAAGTGTCTCAGCGTTTCGGGGGCTTTTTCTGAGGGTTCCTAAGGCTTTTGTCCGACGGCAATATCCGGTGTCCTGGCGATGATAGTAATACAGCATCGATGGCCGATCAAGCTTATTCAGGGAGGGGTGTGATTAGCGAGCCGGAATACGGCGGAGAACGGCGCGTCTTTTTGGGGATGACTGCGATCATCAGCAGCCAGCCCATGCTGCGCCTGTTCGATACGGTGGAGAGGGTCGCGCGAGCCAACGCCACCGTGCTGGTGACGGGAGAAAGCGGCGCGGGCAAAGAGATTGTCGCGCGCGCTGTGCATCACTATTCGCAGCGGATGGCGAAACCGTGGGTCGACCTGAGCTGCGCCGCGCTGCCGGAGCACCTGCTGGAGAGCGAATTGTTCGGCTACGACAAGGGCGCCTTCAGCGGCGCCGATTCTTCGAAACCCGGCTTGTTTGAGTTGGCCCATCAGGGAACGATCTTCTTGGATGAAATCGGTGAGCTGGATCCACGGATGCAGGTGAAGCTGCTGCGTGTGTTGGACGGCACTCCTTACTTTCGCCTGGGAGGAGTTCGCAAGGTTACGGCCGATGTCCGGGTGGTGGTCGCTACTAATCAGGATCTGGAAGCCGCCGTGGCAGCGGGGCGCTTTCGCCGCGATCTGTACCATCGCCTGAGCCAATTCACCTTGAAAGTGCCCCCCCTGCGGGATCGCGTGGAAGACATCGCGCCTTTAGCGGCGTATATTTTGGATCAGCAGAACAGCTCTCTTCGATTCTCCGAAGGGGCGATTAACGCGTTGCGCGGGCATTCCTGGCCCGGCAATGTGCGGGAACTTCGAAACGCGGTGGTACAAGGAGCGGTGTTGGCCAACGGACCTATGATCGAGGCTACCGACTTGCCGATTACGAGCAGCCGGGCCTTCAGTCCTGTTCAGGACTGTCCTGATAACCTTGATGGGATGGAGAGGCGAATGATTCTGGATGCGCTGGCGGCCACCGAGGGTCACCAGCAGCGCGCGGCGGATCGTCTAGGGATCTCCAGACGGACGCTTAGTAGGAAGCTAAAAACCTACGAACAAGAGCGGCAGCGAGCGGCGCTATGAGTCCGCAACATGAAGCTCGGCGTGAACCGCGCCGCGCCGCGGAGGGCTCGGTACTGGTCGAGTTCCGCAACCCTGCACGGCGCGAGGTGGAAGGCCGATTGGTGGATCTGAGCGGAAGTGGCTTCCGGATGGCCCATGCTTCGATTGAGCTTTTACCGGGAACAGTAGTGCGGTTTTCTCACTCGGCCGCATCGGGGTCGGCTCGGGTAGTGTGGAATCGGATTATGGAGAGCCGGGTGGAGACGGGGTTTTTGATTTTGGATGCGGGATAGCCCCGTCCCGTTAGGGCGGGGATTCTCGCGCTTGAGTCCGTCTACCTTTTGATTGGTGGCAACTCGCTCGCCCCTTGCGGGACGTGCTGATCTACCGCACGGAGCATGACGGCGGCCATGGCGTAATCACCCATGATTGCGGTGAGCTCGAACATTCCCTGCTTGCCGAAAACGTCCACGACTTTAGCGTATAGCTCGGGGCTTACCTTGTGATCGCGGAATAGAGCGCGGCCGAAGCGGATCACTAACGCGTCTTTCTCGGGGAGCCCGTCGACAGTTCTGTTGAATCGGATCGCGTCGATGGTTTTCATGTCGACACCCACTCGTTTCGCGCCAGCCTCGTGGGAGGTCCATTCGTAGGTCTCGTCGAATTCGCGGGCGGCGATCAGGGTGCAGATCTGGAACATGGCTGGGCCCACCACGGTATTGCGCAAATACTGGTTGAGTTGGTTCATGGGCTCAGCCACGCCCATACTGTAGAGCGACGTCGCCTGCGGGCCAAGGCCGGGAGTGGCGCGGTCCTTCCCAACCAGTGCGTCATAGGCTCGCAGGGCGTCGCCTGACATCTGCTCGCGAGGCAACAGCGGAAGCCTGGAATAGGACTTTGGGTCGATATCGGCAGGCAGAGCTTGGGCGGCGGCCAACGCACTAAATAGGGCGACACTCAGAAGGTAGCGCATGCTCCGAACAGAATATCAGTCATGCGCTGTATTCTGCTCTTGGCTATTCCCGAGCCTGTGGGGGTGAATCTTTGTTAACGTATAGTGAGAAAGATGTAAGGAGGACCCTCTATGAAGGTATTACGTCTGACTCTATTGACCGCTCTAGCGGCAGCCTACTCGACTGCCGGAATAATCACCTATGATGCACCTTTGTCCGCGGCGAATGAAACTCCCCCGAACTGGGACGCCCGGCATTGGGTTTGCGATTGTCACTGTCGATACGATTCTGAATACGATGGAGGTCAACGTCACGTTTTCAGGTCTCACATCGGGGAATACGGCAGCGCATATCCATTGTTGTGTTGCACCAGGAGGCAATGCGGGCGTCGCGACAACGCTTACCCACTTTTACCGGATTCCCATCGGGAACCACGGCCGGCTCTTATGATCATGTCTTCGACATGACTTCGGCAGCCAGCTACAACCCGGCTTATGTCACTGCTAAGGTGGCTCGCCTTGCTACTGCGGAGGCCGCTCTGTTCACGGGACTCGCTGCCGGCACCGCATACCTGAACATTCATACGACGAATTTCGGGGGCGGTGAAATCCGAGGGTTCCTGGTTGCCACACCTGAACCGGGAACATGGTTCCTTGCTCTGGCGGGGCTCGGGGCTATTTTGTTCGCGAAGCGTAAGTTGGCGGCGTAGTCCACAGAAACCCCGGACTCACGTCAAGGGGCTGGCACTAAACAAAAATCGCTCCCAGGCAGGTATGGCCTGGGAGCGATTTGTTTTTTGAGAGAAGAACCTATGCCTTGCTGGTTTCCTTCATCAACTTATCGCGCTGCTCCTTCAGCACCGCTCTGCGGCTCAGCTTGATTTTGTTGCCTTCCAGCGCCAGGACCTTCACCAGGATCTGATCGCCTTCATTCAACTCATCGCGCACCTGCTTGATGCGGCTCTCTGAGATTTCCGAAATGTGCAGCAGGCCGTCGGTGCCGGGGAAGATTTCCACGAAGGCGCCGAAGTCCACGATGCGGACCACTTTGCCCAGATAGGTCTTGCCGATTTCTGCTACCGCGCAGATGTCGGTGATCATCTGGATGCACTTGTCGGCGGCTACACCGTCGGACGAGTAGATCTTCACGCTGCCATCGTCTTCGACGTCGATCTTGCAGCCGGTCGCTTCCACGATGCTGCGGATCATCTTGCCGCCGGGCCCGATCAGTTCGCGAATCTTGTCGGTAGGAATCTGCAGAGTGAAAATGCGGGGAGCGTACGGAGACATCTCGCCGCGAGGTTTGTCGATCACCGCAACCATCTTGCTCAAAATATGCAGCCGCGCGTGGCGAGCCTGTTCCAGAGCTTCCTTCAAAATGGCATGGGTGACGTTGGGCACCTTGATATCCATCTGAAGAGCGGTGATGCCTTCCTTCGTACCGGCGACCTTGAAGTCCATGTCGCCGTAATGATCTTCGGCGCCCGCGATGTCGGTCAGCACCGCGTAGGCAGCGCCTTCCAGCACCAGGCCCATGGCGATACCAGCCACCGGAGCCGCGATCGGCACACCAGCGTCCATCAGCGAGAGAGTCGCGCCGCATACCGAAGCCATCGAGCTGGAGCCGTTCGACTCCAGAATGTCGCTCACAATGCGCATGGTGTAGGGGAATGCTTTGTCATCCGGAACCACGGCTGAAAGCGCGCGTTCGGCCAAAGCTCCGTGCCCGATTTCGCGGCGGCCAGCGCCGCGCATAAAGCCGACTTCGCCCACGCTGAACGGCGGGAAGTTGTAATGCAGCATGAAGCGCTTGGAGCTTTCCGAGGAATCCAGAAGCTCAATGCGCTGCTCGTCATCCTTGGTGCCTAGCGTACATGTAACCAGCGCCTGCGTCTCACCGCGTGTGAAAAGCGAGGACCCGTGGGTGCGGGGCAGTATGCCAACCTCGACGTCGATCTTGCGGACCTCGTCGAATTTGCGGCCATCGGGACGGCGGCGGTCCTTCAGCATCTCGTCGCGGAAGATGCGTTCCTTCAGAGTGTCGAAGAGTTTCTTGCCTTCGTCCTTCTGTTCGTCGGTGAGCGCTTCCAGAGCCTTCTTCTTGGCCGCGCTGACGCGTGCGTAGCTGTCCAGCTTTTCGTACTTCTGGGTGTTCATCGCGTCGGAAAGTTCGGCGCGGACGAGCGTGGAGATCTGATCGTAAAGAGCCTGATTGATGGCCGGCGGGGTGTAGGTGAATTTTGTCTTGCCGCATTTCTTCACCAGCTCGCGGATGCCAGCGGCGATCTTCTTGCAGCAGTCATGACCAAATTCGATGGCGGCCAGAACTTCGGCTTCGGTAGCCTGGTTTGCGCCGGCTTCCACCATCACGATGCCTTCTTCAGTACCCGCGACCACGATGTTGACCTTGGCGGTCTTGGATTCTTCGTAGTCAGGATTCGCCATGTACTTCCCATCAATCAACGCTACGCGCACACCGCCCAGAACGTGATGGAACGGGATGTCTGAGATGGCGAGCGACGCGCCCGCGCCTACAATGGCGAGGGTGGAAGGGTCGCGCTTGGGGTCGGCAGAGAGAACCATACCGATGACCTGGGTCTCATGGCCGTAGGCTTCGGGGAACAGAGGCCGGATGGGACGATCGATCAGGCGGCTGGTGAGAATTTCTTTTTCTGTGGGACGGCCTTCACGCTTGATGAAGCCTCCGGGGAATCGCCCGGCCGAGTAGGTATATTCACGGTAGTCCACCGTGAGAGGGAAGAAGTTCGCGTTGGGCTTTGGTTCGGGAGCCGTGCAGGCGGTAACCAGTACCACCGACTCTCCGGAACGGACGATCACCGCTCCATTGGCCTGCTTGGCCATCTTACCTGTTTCCAGGGTTATGATCCGGCCACCGCCGAGATCGATTTCAACTAAATGCAACATTATCGACATTTCCTTTTAATCTAGGCCGCCGCGCACGTTTCCAAACGTCGCTTACGAACCTGCTTTGATCAAGAGGAGACAGGGAGGGCGTGATACTTACCAGCCATGACACTAACCAGCTATCAGAGCCAGCGCTCGAGAATCGAAAAATCGAATCCGCTAATACTTAGCGGCGGATGCCAAGACTCGTAATCAGAGTCTTATAGCGTTCCGGGCTGCGGCTGCGCAGGTAATCCAGCAAATGCCGGCGCCGGGCCACCATCTGAAGCAGACCTCTGCGGGAGTGGTGGTCTTTATTATGCGTTTTGAAATGGTCCGTCAGTTCGGAGATCCGGCGGCTCAAAATCGCTACCTGCACTTCTGGCGAGCCAGTGTCCGTTTTATGGACCCGGAACTGCGAAATCACTTTACCTTTTGCTTCACTCGCCAATGCCATTCGGGAATCGATACTCCTCGTCTTTATTCTTAACCGTTTGTTTCAAATAAATGATACCACAGGTACCGGTTCTATTCCGAAGCCTTCGGCTCTTCCATATAATCAGCCCCAGAGCCAAGCCCAAGTTCGCCCAGTGTAGCGGGTTCAGGCGTGCCACTGATCAGCGGCGCAGAGCTGGCTGAATAAGATGCCGTAAGGTCGGCACGGGTGCCCAGGTCGGTGCCGCCGTCGAACGGATCGCCGTCATAAAGCTCGGCGAAGACGTCGAAGAAGCCGTTGACGCTGGTGCCCGGTTTGATGGAAGGGTCAAGGGCGACTTGGTAAATCCCACAGGGCGGGGAAGAGCAACTACCCGTGACGACTGCCGAATAGTCGAGTGTCACGGTGGAGTTTGGCGCCACCTCGGGAAAATCGAAAATATTTAACGGCGTGAACCCGGATGGGAACGGGCTGGCGTCCAAGGTAAGCGGCAGCAGAAAGTCTGCTGAATTGTTGGTGATGCTGTAGCCCCAGCCGATGGTGTCGCCGGGATTACCTTGTATGGAAGGCCCCGGCAGCAGAGTCAGCGAATAAGGTCCTGCCCAACATGAGCCGGCAAGGATCGTGGCAAAGAGTAAGCGTTTAAGCATGAAGATTCTCCGAAGAATTACTGTCCAGTTCCTGAAAGCGCGACGGACTGCGGGCTGCCCACTCCGTCACTGGCGATTTGCAGGGACGCGGTTCGCGAACCCGTTGCGGTTGGGTTGAAGGTGATGGATATTCCACACGTTGAGCCAGCAGCTAGCGTGGCGCATCCCTGCGTGGAGATTGCGAAGTCAGCGGGATTGGCGCCGGCCAATGCGACGTTGGAGACTGTCGTGGTCGCCGTTCCCGTATTGCGGACCACGATCTGTTGCGGCGAACTGGTGGTGGTCACTGTTTGCGCCGAGAACGTCAGCGAGCCGGGAATACTCAGAACCTTCACAGCGTTTTGCCCCAGGCCGGCCAAGGCGATGGAAATCGGACCGCCCACCGCATCGCTGTTTATCTGCAGGGTTGCCGTCTCCACGCCGGGCGTCGAGGGCGTGAAGACAACTGAGATGCCGCAACTGGCGTTGATAGGCAGCGTCGTGCTGCAGCCGTTGCTCTGAATCGAGAAATCGGATCCGATGAATGTGGGCGCGGAGAACGTAACCGTTCCGGTTCCGGTGTTGCGCACCACCACTTGTTGCGTGGTGCTGGCAGTGCCAATGTTCAGTGGTGCGAAGTCCAGAGCCAGGGGAGCGGCGCTGACGGATCTAATCACTGCCTGGCCGAGCCCCGTTAAAGAAACGGAAAGAGGACTGCCCACGGCGTCGCTATTGATCTGCAGTGTCGCCGTCTCAAGTGCTGCGGTCTGGGGCGTGAAGGTCACCGAGATGGCGCAGGTGGAGGTGGGCACCAGGGTTGAGGTGCAGCCGTTGGACTGGATAGCGAAGTCCGAGCCTACGATCGAAGCGGCGGCGAAGGTCACCGGAACGGTTCCCGTGTTTTTCAATACGACCTGTTGAGGGCTGCTGGTAGTGTTGACGTTTTGCGCCGGGAACACCAGGGCAAGTTGAGCGGTGCTGATCGACTTTACCGAAGCTTGACCCACGCCGGTCAGGTTCGCGGTAGCAGGGCTGCCAGGGGCGTCGCTATTAATTTGAAGTGTGGCCGTCCGCACGCCCGCCGCGCTGGGCGTGAAGGTGATGCCGACGTTGCACAAGTTACCGGGGGACAGCTGCCCCGAGCAACCCGGCGATGAAATCGTGAAATCCGTACCGGCAATCGTCGGAGCTGTAAACGTCACCGGCGCCGTGCCGGTAGTGCGGACCGTCACATTCTGTGAAACGCTGGTTGTGTTTACAGTCTGCGCGCTGAAGGCCAAAGCCGGAGTTTCCACTACGACTCCTTTGAAGATGTTCTGTCCGATGCCTGTGAGATTCAGGACCTGCGGGCTGCCGGTCGCATCGCTTTGGATCTGGAGCGTCGCCGTTTCCGTGGAGGCTGTCGACGGAGTGAACGTGACTCCCACGAGGCAGGCGGAAAGCGGGGAAAGACTGCCAGTACAAGCTCCTGCCTGTAGCGTGAAATCGGCGGCATTCGGTCCGCCTATCGAGACTCCAGTGAACGTCACGTTGGCGGTTCCTGTATTTTTCACGTTCAACTTTGACGAATCAATCGGGGTCCCGATGTTGGACGGCCCAACGGATATGGCCATCGGGACGATCGAAAGGACTTTGGAGGTGGCAATACCTGTGCCCGCCAGCCCGACCAATTGGGGACTGCCTGCGCCTGTATCGGTGAATTGAAGGGCTGCCAGACGAATGCCTAGAGCAGAAGGCGTGAAATTGAAGTTGACGCTGCAATTCGCACCGGCGACGAGCGTCGCGCCTGCGCAGGTGGAGCCGGGCAGGAAGGCAAAATCGCCCGCGTTAGTGCCTGTCAGGCTGACGGCCGAGATGGTCACCGAAGATCCGCTGGTATTGTTCAGGGAAACCGCGTTGTTAGAGCTGGTGGTGGAGAGAATCTGGCCCCCGAAGTCGATGTTGCTCTGCGACGGGCTCAGGGCCTGGACACCGGAGTTGCCTATGCCGGTCAGCACGATGCTCTGCGGGCTTCCTGCCGCATCGTCGGTGAACTGAAGTGCGCTTTGCCTGACCCCTGCCGCAGTGGGTGTGAACTGGACAGGCACGCTGCAGCTATTTCCGGGCAGAAGGTTCGAAATGCAGTTCACGCTGACGGTGGAGAAGTCGCCGGCGTTGCCTCCCGTAACCACGACGTTTGAAAAATTCAGCGGTGCATCGCCGGTGTTATTGGCCTGGACGCTGAAACAGCAAACGGGAGTCGAGATCGGCTCAGTTGGAAATACGATAGCCGGACTGCTGAACCCCAGCGTCTTCACGAGGTCCTGGCCGTACCCGCTGAGTGCGACCGAATGGGGGCTGCCGATACCCGAATCGGTGAACTGGAGCGATGCCGTCCGCAACCCCGAAGCCGAGGGCGTGAAGCTCGTTAGGACAGAGCAGGAAAGTCCCGCCGAAATTCCCGAACCGCCTGGGGTGCAGCCGTTGAACGAGATTGAAAAGTCGGCCGCGTTGGGTCCGGTCACTTGAACGCTGGAGAACGTGATGGGCGCATCCCCCGAATTGGAAACGGTGGTCGAAAATGAAGCAGAGGAGAATCCGACCGTTTGCACACCGAAATTCTCAATGACTGGTGAAATGAAAACGGTCTGCGTTTGAGCTTCTCCAGTGCCATCCAGCGGGATGGATTGGGGGCTGCCCGTGGCGTCATCGGTGAGCGAAAGTGTGGCGGCTTGTACGCCTGCGGCGGCGGGGGTGAAGGTCACCTGAAGGGCGCATTGGTTGCCTGGCGACACGGTGCTGCAATTGTTAAGGGTGATGACATATTGAGGGTCGCTGGTTGCCGCGTTGGTAAAGTGAACGTCAGCGTCGCCGGAATTGTAAACTCCCACTGTGGCAACCACGCTGCTACCCACGTTCACCGCGCCGAAGGTGAGAACTCCAGGATTGAAACTCAGCGTCTGCATCACGGCGATGCCTGTGCCCACTAGGTTGATCACGTGCGGCGAGCCTGGTGCGTCGTCCGTGAAGATGAGAGTCGCGGTCCGATTGCCGGCGGCGCTGGGCGTGAATTTGACTTGCGTGTTGCAGACGCTCGTAATGGATCCGGTGCAGTTATTGAAATTAATCGCGAAATCGGCCGCATTGGTTCCGCCGATTGCAACCGAGGAAACGTTGACTTTGGTGGATCCGGTGACGTTCAGTGAAGTGACCTGGGGATTGCTCGTCGTGCCCACATTCTGGGGCCCGAACGTCAGGCTCAGATTGCTGAAGCTGACCGCGCTGACCAGCGGAATCCCTACGCCGACGACGGTGACACTCTGAGGACTCCCGCTGGCGGTGTCTACAAACTGGACCGCGGCGGTTCGGGGTCCGGCTGCGGTGGGCTTAAAGTTCACAAAAACACTGCAATTGTTTCCCGTGGGAAGGGTGGCACATGCGGATTGCGTGATCGAGAAGTCGCCGGGATTTGCCGAGGCGGGGTCTATTGCTACGGAGCTGAAGGTAACGGTGGCTGTGCCGGCGTTCAAGACCGACACTGAGTTGCCGGTTCCGACGCCAACGTTTAGGGGAGATAACACCAGAGCGGCCGGGCTGAAGGTCAGTGTTTGCGTGGCGGCTTGTCCCATTCCGCTGAGAGTCACGGTCTGCGGACTTCCCGTCGCATCGTCGGTGAGAAGGAGTGACGCGGTACGCAGGCCGTTGGACAAGGGGCTAAACGTCACACCAACCTGGCAGCCGATGCCAACGGGCAGCGTTGCGCCACAATTATTGAGGCTGATGGCGTAATCGCCCGGGTTGGTCCCGCTCAACGTGACGGAGGCGATATTCACAGTTGTGTTGCCTGTGCTTGTGAAGCTGACGGTTTGCTGCGCCGAGGTAGTGCCGACATTCTGAGCCTGGTAGGTGAACGACGTGAAGTTCTGGCTGATGGTCTTTAGGCCGGTCTGGCCCGTGCCCGTGAGGTTAATGGATTGTGGGCTGTTGGTGGAGTCGCCTGTAACGGTCAGAGTACCCGTGCGAGTGCCTCCTGCCGTCGGAGTGAAAGTGACGGATATGGAACAGGTCGCGCTCGCGGCCAGCGTCGCTCCGCAGGTTGTGGAATTGACAGCGTAATCGCCCGTCGGCGCGGGAATCGGGTTCAGATTGACCACAGTATTGCCGGTGTTGAAAAGCGTGACCGATTGCGGGGCCGATGTCGTATTGACGTTCTGGGCCGCGTAAGTGAGCGTAGTAATACCGCCGAAGCCCAGAAGCTTGGTTTCCCCGAAGCCGGTGAGGTTCACGGTTTGAGGACTTCCCGTCGCATCATCAGTAATGGTGAGCGAGCCGCCGTTGGTTCCTCCCACGGTGGGCGTGAAGGTGATGGACACCGAGCAATTTGTTCCCGCCGCGAGGATCGCCGGGCAGGTATTGGCGCTGATCGCGTAGTTTCCCGATGGCGCCGCGATGGGATTAAAGCTCACCGCTGTGTTGCCCGTGCTGGAGATCGTTACCGATTGCGCAGCCGACGTGGTGTTGAGAAGCTGACCAGGGTAAGTCAACAAATTGCTGCTGAACGTAAGCAGTTTCGTTTGGCCGATGCCGGTGAGATTGACAGTAAAGGGACCATTGGTCGCGTTGCTTGTGATGGTCAATGTTCCCGTCCGGGTGCCGATCGCGGTGGGACTGAAGGTGATGGACACCGAACAATTCGCACCCGCCGCGACCGTCCCCCCGCAGGTGTTGGCGCTAATCGAGTAGTCTCCGGTCGGCGTGGGGATCGCGATTAGAGTTACCGTCGCCGTGCCTGTGTTTGAAATCGTCACCGACTGCGCCGGCGAGGTCGTGCTCACGTTCTGGGCCGCGTAGGTAAGCAGACTTGTGCTCAAGGTGAGCAGTTGTGTCTGTCCCAGGCCCGTAAGGGTGACGGTCTGCGGACTCCCTGTGGCATCATCGGCGATGCTGAGCGTCCCGGTCCGGGTTCCCGTGGCAGTCGGTGTAAACGTGATCGACACCGAGCAAGTGGAGCCCGCCGCCAGAGTCGCGCCGCACGTGTTGGCGCTAACAGTGTAATCCCCCGAGGGCGGGGCGATCGGGCTCAGGTTCACTGCCGCTGTTCCGATGCTGGAGATTGTCACCGATTGCGCGGCGGACGTCGTATTCACGTTCTGCGGCAGATAGGTCAGCGTCCCCGTACTCAAGCTCAGCGTCCTCGTAGCGACCGGAGGAATCACAGTTTGTCCGATAGAAAACGAAAGCGTATTGTTCGAGCCGTCGGTTAGCGTCCCCGATTCCGTAACCGAAAATCTCTGAACTATACCCGTGAGCGTCACATTGACGGGCACGGTCTCGCTGGCTCCCGCGCTGAGGCCAGGAATGGCCAAAGGGAACCCGGGAGCCGGGGCCGCGAAGGCAACGGATCCTGTCCCATTGAGGGTTTTGAAGGTGATCGCGGTTAAGTCGATTGACGCGGCAGGGGAAGATCCTCCGTTGGTCAGCACCAGGTTGAGCGTCAACTGCGGGCTGAACCCTGTAATGCTGCCGATCTTCCCCGTGACAGAAGGCTGGGCGAGAGACACTCCGCAGGCGCCCACAAGTAGACCAAACCGCCACAAGGCGGACACAAATCGGCTTGCATACCTTCTGTTCACCACGTCGATTCCTCCGAAGACGCCATCCGCGTCCATTCCGGTCAATGCCCGAAATTGGACATCGCCGATGACAGATAGGTGCAAACAGGAGGAAAAATTAGCTAGGCACGAGAGCTTATTTTTTCGAGGCGGACTTTTTGGCGATGCTATCGATGTCCTGGTGCAGATCGGCAATGACCCTCTCCGGATCTGCGCGCGATGTTCCTTTTGGCAGGCTTTCCAGCAGTGTTAATGCTTGCCGGTAAGCCACCAGCGCGCCAGGGCTGTTGCCTAGCCCGGCCAGTATTTCTCCTGTGCCTTTGAGATTGAGGGCTAGATCGCGCCGGTAATCGACGTTGGCCGGATCCTGTAAAACCAACTGGTCATAAATGTTCTTGGAGGTTCTTCGAGAGCTGAGGCTCGCGTTCAGGTCGTGCAGATCCTTCTGACATTCCGCCGAGGCATCCAGTAGCAACGCCAGATAGGCTCCAGCTGTGCGATTTTCAGGCGAAAGGCGGTATCGTCGGTCTTCCATCGTGATGGCAGGGCCAAGGACTTCGAGCCCCTCCCGGGGCCGCCCAACCTGTTCCAGCGTGGTGCCCAGGCCCATGGAGATGAGAATGACGTCGGCCTCCACCAGCGCGTTGGCAGGATCCTCTTTGAGCAGCTTGGTTCCGTCTCTCCACGGGTCCTGCCACAACGGAACTGCTGGCTCAGGCGGTTTCCTCTGCATGCGAAAAAGGTCACCGGTGGTATCGGCCAGTAGCCACGAAACGCCTATCAGCTCACGACGGCTTTGCGCATTTGCGGGGTTGCGATCGGCCACCTGGCGTAACATGTCTCTTGCAGTGGTATAGCTGGTCACGGCTTCTTCGAAACGACCGGCGACCTTTTGCGCGGAACCCAGAGCCCAGTATCGGATCGCAATCGAACGCATCAGTTTGGGATCGTCGGGTCGCAGATCCCGCGCTCGCAGTTGCAAGGAAAGCGCGCGTTTCGTGCTGGCGATGGCCCCCTGGAAGTCTCCATTTTCCTGTTGATGCGTCGCCAGTTGAGCATAGGCGTTCGCCGCCGCGCCTAGCAGGTCGGGATCGTTCGATCCGTTCACAAGCCAGGCTTCCGCAACCGCAACAGCCTTTTGAGACACCGGCATGACACGAGCTGGATCCCCACTAACCGCCTCGGTGTTCGCCAGGCCCGTAAGCACATGCAAGTAGCCCGCTCGCACCGTGGTGTCGGTTGCTCGCTCATCGCCGACCGACTCGCGCAACGCGACGGACCTCCGATAACTCACCAGCGCCGCTTTGACGTCGCCCGTGTTTCCGTCTATTGGCGAACCCTGGACTTCGCCGAGCTTACCGTACGCATCCGCCAGTTCGTGAATCAACTCCGGATCGCGCCCCGCTTCCAACGCAAGACGATCCAGATATTGCTGGGCCGTCTTGATTACCAATTCCCGCGCCTTGGTGGTGCCCGGAACAGTGTGAATGGCCCCTTCGAATTCAAAGAGAAACTTATTGGAAAGCTGCCGGACCTCCGCGAATCTTCGCTCGGCCCTGCGACCCTGCCAGATCGCCACACCGGCGCCAACCGTCAATGCCAGCACGACCACGGACGCCGCCAGCACTCCAATCCAATGCCTCCGCAGGAACTTTGAGGTCTTATAGAGGAAAGAATCGGAAGCCGCGAGCACCGGCTTCCCATCCAGATACCGCTGAATATCGTTGTTGAATTCGTCAGCCGACCGGTAGCGTTGCCGCGGGTCGTTATGAAGAGCCTTCTTCAGGATGGCCGCCACATCCGTGGGGACGTTTGTTGCCGGAGGAACATCCTCCTCTGAGATTTTGCGCGCGGCTTCTAACGGAGAGAGATTCTCGACCTGATGAGGTGGCCTGCCGGCTAGCAGCCGGTACAGCACGGCGCCCAACGAATAGATATCCGCCGCTGTGGTGATCGCATCGCCGCGCACCTGCTCCGGGCTGGCGTATTCAGGCGTCATTACACGGGTGGAAACCGGAGCGGCCATTCCTGATAGGGGATCCAGCACTTTGGCAATTCCGAAGTCCAGCAATTTCGGGACACCATCCTGACCCACCAGAATATTGCCGGGCTTCAAATCCCGGTGGACCACCAGGTTTTCGTGAGCGTATCGAATTCCGTCGGAGATTTCGAGAAACAGTCGCAGGCGAGCTTTCAAGTCCAGCGAGTGGTTGTCGCAGTAGCGGTCGATTTCCTCGCCCGACACGTATTCCATCACGAAGAATGGACTGCCGGCCGGAGTTTCGCCACCGTCCAAAAGTCGGGCGATGTTGGGATGGTTCAGCCGCGCCAGTATCTGCCGTTCCTGCTGAAACCGCTCCAGCAGAAGCGGCGTGGGATGCGGCGCCTGAATCACTTTCATCGCGACCGTCTGCTCGAAGGCTCCGTCCGCCCGCTTGGCCAGGTAGACCGTCCCCATGCCGCCGAACCCCAGCATCCGCTCGATGGTGTACGCGCCGATCCTGGTTCCGGGACGAAGATCCAGATCCGACAGGACCGATGAGGCCGCCGATTCCAGCACGTTTGAAAAAAACGGCTCGGCTAAGTGGTCATGAGCCAGTAGCGAGAGAACTTCCCGCCGGACCTCGGCATCGGTAGTGTGGCTGCGCAGATACTCCATGCGCTGATCCGGAGAAAGGTCGGCGACCTGCTCAAACAGGCGATGGACTTCGGGGCTCACGCAGGGCTCGCTCCGTTGATTTCACGATGCAGCCACGCCATTGCAATTCGAAGCAGGTGGCGGACACGATGCACGGAGAAGCCCGTCACATACGCGATCTCGTCCGCTGTCATCCCGCTATAAAAACGAAGCTCCACGATGCGCGCCTGCTCGGCGTCGAGGGACGCCAGAGTTGTAAGCGCGTCATCCACAGCGATCACAGTGAAAGCCCGCTCCGCCGAAAAGTCGAGCGACTCGTTCAGGGGAAGCAGAGATAACCCACCACCCCTCTTGGCCGCATGTTTCCGTCGCGCATGCTCGGTGAGGATCTGTCTCATCAAGTACGCTGCGACCCCTAGAAAATGCGCCCGATCGGCATAATCGGGATGCGCCTTGCCCACCAGCCGCAAGTACACTTCGTTGACCAGCGCGGTCGGTTGCAAGGTATGATCCGGCCGTTCCCGCCTCAGATAGGACGTAGCCATTCTGTGGAGTTCCGCATAAACCAGCGGGACCAATTCATTAAGAGCCGCTTTGTCTCCCCCCTTAACGAGACCCAGCAGCATCGTCACGTCCGCACCCATTTAGGTAGTGTAAACGTTAGTTGTCGTCGCGCGCGTCTGTAGAAGTACTGGATAGAAAGTACTGGACCCCCGTTGTCCACGAGGCGAGGCTCGCCTACAATCGATCCCATGCCCGTGAACCGAAAACTCGCCTGGACTCTGCTCATCCTTTGCTCCGCGCTCGCGTTCGCGGTCTTCGCCTATCCTCTATACGTCATCCGCCCGCTCCGCGCGCAAGGCGCGAGAGAACTTACCGCCGCCCTGGCCATCCATCAAAGGGGACCGCTTCTTGCCGCGATCGCCGCATCCATCGCCATTTTTCTTACCGTACTGATGTGGCGCGGCTCTAAACGAATCGTCTTCGCCGCAGTCACGCTGCTCACCGTTGCCTTTGCCGTCCTCGCCCGAATCAACGTCTACGAAATCATGTTTCACCGTATCGACTCGCCGAAAACGATGCCGGCCAGCGAGGCGAAGATCGACAATGACGACATGGTGATCGCAATCAAGGTCGCCGGCCAGTCGCGAGCATACCCGATTCGCATGATGGCTTACCATCACGTGGTGAACGACCGGTTAGGAGGCCTGCCGATCGGGTCCACGTATTGAACGTTATGTCACACCGGTCTGGTGTGGGAACGACGAATAGACGGTCGGGAGCTGACCTTCCGTTTGGCCGGAATCAATAATCAAAACTTCCTCATGCGCGATGAGGAGACGGGATCCTATTGGCAGCAGATTAGCGGAGCCGCCATTTCCGGCCCCTATCGCGGACGCCAGTTGGAATTGGTTCACTCCGACGAGCTTACTTTTGGAACCTGGCACGGCGAGAACTCCGGCGGGACTGTGCTGGCGCCGGTAGGCGAGTTCGCCTCGGAATACGAGACCAAGGATTGGGATGTGCGGATGAGAAAGACGCGCACGGTGGTGGACACAAAAGACACCGCCTACTCGCCGCGCGAGTTGATGCTAGGCATCGACCTGAATGGCGACGCCCGGGCTTACATTCTGGAGAAAGTGCTGCAACAAAAACTGATCCAGGATTGGGTCGGCGGCATCCCGCTGATAGTAGTGGTCGGACCCGATTCAAAGTCGTTGCGAGTCTTCGAGGCCCGCGTGGAGGGACACGCGGAAGCGTCTGACTTCTATCGCAATATCGACGGCCCCTCGCTATTCACGGACTCGGTCACCGGCAGCGGATGGGATTTTCAAGGCTGCGCGGTGACGGGTCCGGCAGTGGGAAAGTGCCTCAAGGCCTTACCGGCGCTGAAGGATTATTGGTTTGATTGGCACCGGTACCATCCGCGAGCCACCGTCCACACCGATTAGTGTGAAGCCTTCACCAATTGTGACGGGTCCGCACCCACGCGCCCCGTACCATCCGCTGCCTCAGCCCCGAGGCTGAAATTGAATCGAATGCTAGGCAAATTCGGGAACGGAGAATCCGCATCGCCCTTCTTCGGCATCGTGATCAGCGAATCTTCCACTCCGAACACGGTATCGGAATCGATGTGATCATCCTCGCGCATGTAAAGCGCGGTCACCAGTTCGCGGTAGCCCGGCGCCCCAATCAGAAAGTGGATATGCGCGGGCCGGTAGCCGTGTCTCTTCTGCGCCCGGATCATGTCCCCCACAGGACCATCCATCGGAATCATGTATCCGATGGGAAGAATCGTCCGCAAATAGTAATTCCCGGCCGCATCGGCGTGGAAAACGCCGCGCAGATCCATCTCCGCCCCGCCTTTTTGGAGATCATAAGCGCCCTCGTCGTCGGTCTGCCAGATCTGTACGACGGCTCCGGGAATCGGTTTCCCATGCGTATCGGTGACCTTGCCATAGAGCGCGATCTCGGGCCCTCCCGTCTTGCTCGCGATCATCGAACCAAGGGGAAGCGGCGGACCATCCTGACGATAGAAAGGTCCCAGCAGACTGGTCTTGGTGCCGTGCTCGATCGCGCGTTTGTCGTGCAGGGCATTGATCAGGCTGCTCAGGCCAAGCGTGTCGGAGAGCAGAATAAACTCCTGGCGAACCGGAGTGCACGTCTGGCCGACGTTGGTAAGAAATGCGATTCCATCCAGCCATTCCTGCGGAGTCAGGTCCACCTCGCGCGCGAAGGCGTGCAGGTGTTTGACCAGCGAGTTCATGATTTCTTTCAGCCTCGCATCGGTGGTCGTGGCCATTTGCTCCAGCGCCGCGTCCGTTATGGTGTTCTCATCGATCTTGGTGATCATGCGTCATTCCTCTCCTGCATCCGGTCCAATCTCCATTCGACCCGACCTATGAGCATATCGCCAATGCTATCCGCCCCGCCACTGGCTGAATAGGCGCCCTCTGGCTTTAGACTCGAAAAGTGGCTTAGCCTCAAAGATAGCTATGAGTGCTCCTTCGCCAAAAATCACCTTCGATCCAGGATTGACGCAGCAGTATACCGGCCCGCTGGATCGCGCTATTAACCGGGACGGCAGCTTCAACGTCCGCCGCCGCCAGGTGGATGGCTACGCCGGAAGCATCTATCTGCGTCTCAGCACCATGTCCTGGACTCGCTTCCTGTTGATCGTCCTGACCGCCTATGGCGTGGTCAACTTTATTTTTGCCGGGATCTACGTCGGGCTTGGCGTCGGCTCGCTCCATCCCGCCGAGAAGGACCTGGGGCTGAGCCCCTTCGGCCAAGCCTTTTTCTTTAGCGTTCAGACGCTGACCACCGTGGGCTACGGTTCAATTTATCCATACGGGCTCGCTCCACATTTCGTTGCAGCCATTGAGGCGGGCATGGGCGTGATGGTATTCGCGCTCGCAACCGGCCTGCTCTTCTCTCGATTCTCGCGTCCGACGGCACGCATCGTGTTCAGCGATCAAATGGTGGTGGCCCCTTACCGCGGCCAGACTGCGCTCGAATTCCGCGTCGCCAACAAGCGATCCAACGTACTGATGGAAGTGGAAGCCAACATGATGCTCCTCACGGTGGAAAGGGGTCCCGACGGACAACTAAAGCGCAACTTCAGCGCACTCACACTGGAACGCAACCAGATCTATTTTCTGGCTCTCACCTGGACCATCGTCCATCCGATAAACGAATCCAGCCCTTTGTGGGGAAAGACCAATGAGGACCTGAAAAACATGCAAGCCGAGCTGCTCATTCTGCTCAAAGGCTATGACGACTCGTTCAACCAGACGGTCCACACGCGCTATTCCTACCGTTGGGACGAGGTCGAATGGTCGGCCAAATTCCTGCCGGCCTTTGATGTCACGCAGGAAGGCTACATCGAATTGGATTTGGACAAAATGAGCTCCACCACCTCGTCCTAATCCGCTCGCAGCGCCACAGCCGGGTCGACCTCCGAAGCCCGGTTAGACGGGATCAGCGCCGCGATACCCGTAGTCAGAATCAACGCCGGAAGAATCAGCAAATACAACCGCGGATCGTATCGCTGAACCAATGGCAGAAACGCGGGCAGCATCCGCAGGGTGGCTGCGCTCAGCGCGCTGCCCGCGGCTAAACCGATCCAGACAGGAGCCATGCCCTGTCGAAGCATCATTCCCGAAACTTGGGTTTTCGCCGCGCCGACGGCGATGCGGATGCCGATCTCGCGCGTGCGCCTGCTGACCGCGTAGGAGACCAATCCGTAGAGGCCGATCATGGTCAGCCCGACGCCGATCACGCCCATCGATACGACCATCGTCAACAGGGTCCGGCCCATCGATGTGGCCATCGCGTCAAAGAACATCTCGATGGTGTGAGAGTCCTGGAGCGGCACGTTGAGATCAACTGCCGCAACCGCCTCCTTTAAAGGACCCACTCCAGTAATGGACGGTCCCCTCGTCTGCATCAGCAGCGTCATCTCTCCGCGAGACTCCTGGCGGGAAGGGAAGTAGACGAATTCCTGCGTAGGCTCGCCAATGTAGAGATATTTGGAATTCTTTGCCACGCCGATGATCTCTATGGCCGGTCCGTCCCGGCTTCCTTTGCGCAAGCGATGACCTATTGCGCTCTGGCCAGGCCAATAGTGCTGTGCCACGGCTTCGTTCACAATGGCAACAAGAGGAGCCGATGCGTTGTCTGTCACTCGGAAGTCACGCCCCGCGAGCAGCGGAATCTCCATAGTGGCAAAGTAGTCCTCAGCGACCGAGCCCGCGCTGGGTCCGATCACATCGGTGCCCGGCGGCAGCGTATATCCTTCCGGCACCAGGTTTGCGAATTGAACATAGAACAGCGGCATGGCCGAAGTCGCGCTTACGTGAACCGCTTGAGGCAGCCTGCGCGCGGCATCCAGAACTTTGTCGTAGTACTCGATCTCCTTCGGGCCTGCGTATCCCGCTTGTGAGGGTTCGCTGCTTACTTTTGCGATCTGCGTGACACGGAAACCAGGCCCCTGCATCACATCGTGGTCGAAGACCTGAAAGATGTAGACCGAAAGCGTCACCACCACCAACGACAGCGCGACCTGCAGCGAGACCAGTGCGTTCCTCCCGGTGAAGCGGACACGCCGCTCCGTGCTGGTGTCGGAATTCTTGAGCGCATGGGACAGGTTGACTCGCGTGGCCTGCAAAGCGGGACTCAATCCAAAGAGAAACGCGCTGACGATCGCGATCGCAAGACTGAACAGCAACGCCCGCCGGTCCATTTGAAACGCGGGCATCGTGAGAATGTCCGACGGGAAGTGAAGCTGCTGCAGAAACAGAATCCCGAGGGAGCCAACACCCAGTCCCGCGATGCCACCCAGAATGGCGATGCCCAGGCTCTCCGTAATCAGTTGGCGCACAAGCCGCGCGCGGCCCGCTCCAATCGCCAGGCGCAATGCGATTTCGCGCGCCCGCACAGGAGCCCGGCTGGCAAGCAACCCCGCGACATTCGCGCACGCAACGCCAAGCACGGCCATCGACAAAAGGCTAAGCATCGCGACGGCTCCCGAATCCAGCGGATGACGTTCCACCTGATACTGAAATTCCGACTCGACAAAAAGGGATTGGTTCTTATTCGTGGCCGGATAGGCCTGTTCCAAACTCTTACCGATCGTTTCCATCTCGGCTTGCGCGTCTCGCATGGTCAAACCGCGGCGAAGGCGGCCTTTCAGACTGAGATAGCGAAGCGAGCGATCCTCAAGCGGCTTTGTCCCGGACGAATTGATCAGCCGCTGCCACATTGCAAGCGGAATATAAAGTGCCTGACGCAGACGCGTGGGATCGGTCCCGGTGAAGCTTTCCGGAGTAACGCCAACCACAGTGAACTCAACCCCGCTCACCCACACCTTGCGGCCCACAACGCCAGGGGCCCCGCCAAACTCCTGGAGCCATGTAGCGTGACTGATCACCGTAACAGCGTCGCGGCCAGGCACGCTGTCTTCCTCGGCGATAAATCCACGACCCGCTTCCGGGACAACGCCCATCACCTGGAAAAAGTTCCCGCTCACCAAGGTCACAAACCGAATCTCAGGCGCTGCATCCCGCGTAACTGCGACTCCAACGCGTTGCGGGGTGTACGCCGCAATATCCCCAAAGCTTCGAGTCCGGGCGCGAATATCGATGTAATCCAAATACGAAGTGGAGAGCGACCGAAATACGCCATTTCGCACTTGGTTGCCAATGGCGACCAATTCATTCGGGTGACTCACGGCAAGCGGACGCAGCACGAGGCCGTCGGCAGCGCTGAAGACCGCGACGTTCGCGCCCGTTCCAAAGGCAATGGAAATAACCGCGATCGCGACGAAGCTTGGCGATTTAGAGAACAACCTGGCTGCGTGGACCAAGTCCTGCCAGACGCGTTCCAGCCATTGCCAGACTGTAGACATTCTTCTAAAGCCTATCGTTTCTCAGGTTCGAGTGTGAAGGGGAAGCCACCCGATGTATCATGAATCCCATGAGAGCGCTGTCAATCGTTTCTCTGATCCTCGGTCTCACCCCCGCGGCCCTGCCACAAAACGCGACTCCAGGCAAAAAGGCCCTGCTGGTGGGAAATCAAACCTATCGCGACTCGCCTTTGAAAAACCCCGGAAACGACGTTCGTGACTTTAGTAACGTCCTCCGCGACATGGGCTTCAAGACTCAAGTCCTGAATGACGCCAGCCAGCAGCAGATTGCCGAAGCGGTTCGTCAATTTTCCGCTAACCTGGCCCCCGGAGATCTGGCTATTTTCTTTTATTCCGGCCACGGATTTCAGATCGATTCTGAGAATTTCCTGGTGCCCGTCGAATTCTCAGCTTCCAACGAAGTCCAGGCCAAAGGCGCTGCGGTATCGCTTTCCGGAATCAAGTCCTCGCTCGAAAAGACCCCCGCAGCCATGGTCCTGATGATTCTGGACTCCTGCCGCGATAATCCTTTTGCTCCCGCAACCCGCGGCCTGACCAGAGGCCTGATCCACGGAATGGCTCCCATGGAAGCCGGGCTCGGTTCCTACGTGGCGTTCTCGGCAAGTGCCGGCAAGACGGCCAGTGATGGCCCCGCAGGCAAGCACGGACTCTTTACCGAACAACTCCTCGAAGAAATCCGCCAGCCCCTTGCTGTCTCCGAAGTGTTCCGCAAAGTGCGCCAGGACGTCTTCAAGGCATCTGGAGGAGCGCAGTTGCCCTACATGGACGACCAGATGATTGCCGACGTGCACCTCGCCGGAAGCAGTGCGCCGCAAGCCGCGCGCGCCGAGCCCAGTCCGGCCGACCGCCAGATACAGGAGGCCAAGCTCCTTTATCAAACCGGGAAATGCGCGGACGCCATCGCGATCCTGGAAAAGCTGGTGAAAGTCGACCCGCTTAATCCTTTTTCAAAAAATGCCTTGGGATTAGCTTACGAGTGCCGGGGAATGCACAATCCCGCATATAAAAGTTTCTCCGCCGCAATTGACTTGAAGCCCGACTACGCCGCCGCCTACGTGAATCGCGGAAAGGTATTCATGGCTGCCGCCGAATATCAGCTGGCAGTCCAGGATTTTGACTGGGCCATCGACGAAGAGCCGGATAACGCGGTATTCCACTGGCGCCGCGGCGATGCTCGCTTCGCGCTCCGCATGTATGAGGATGCGCAAGCCGATTTTGAAGACGCCATCCGATTGGACCCTTCAGACGCGCACGGCTATTACGGACGGGGCAGGGTTCGTTATCAGCTGGGAAAATTCCGCGAGGCGCTGGCGGACTTTGATCAGTCCATCGCGCGGAAAACAGATCTCGCGGCCGCCTATACCGAGCGGGCTCGCACACGCGACCGTTTAGCCGACTCTGCCGGAGCCGCCGCGGACCGCGACGCCCTGAAGCGTCTTCAATAGATTATTGCCCGACGATCGGCACCACTCCCGCGTCACCCGAAATCCGGAATCGCGGTTGCTGCGTTCCTTTGCTATCCGATCTCACCTTCTCTGAAACGAAACTGAACAATTCTTTGGCTGTCACCACATGATCCCCATTCAGATCGGCCGTCCCGCCCAGTCCCTTTGAGAGCCAGCTGCTAAACAGACTTGCACCAGCGTCGCCTTGGTCGCCCGAGGAACCCGCCACCAGCACCGACATGCCTTGCTTGTCTCCAAACAAATTGAGGACATGATTATTCACCATGCTCAGCCCGGCACGAAACTTCCAGTCGTCGTTCAACTCGTGGCCGACGTCGAAAACCAGGAAGCTCTGATTGCTTCGAACACTCCGGTTGAGCAGAATTTCCAGGTCCGCGAACGGCAGGGCAGTCGAATCGATTGTCTCGATCTGTGTGCCGTATAGAGCCAGATAAAGTTTATCGCCCCGATTCGGGCGTGGATCGTGCATGCCGTGGGTGTCGAAATACACCAGCAGCAGATCGTTGGCCTGGGCCTTGGATGCGAAGTCCGAGAGAGCCACCCGCACCTGTTCGATGGTGGCCTTCTGATCTACCAGCGTTCGGATATTTTCCGCCTTGAAGCCGCCGTGGTCCTGGAGCGATCGCGCAAACTCCTGCACATTGGCAGCGGCCAGAGGCAGAGGAGGGGGAGCTCCTACCAGGTTGCCGAAGTTGGAGACACCCACCAGCACCGCGTATTTCTGCCCGCTAAACCGGATTTTCGGGGCGGCCGTTGCCGGGCTAAAAACAGGAATCATCACGCGCCTCGAATTCCCCTTCGAATCGGCGGCCTCCAGAACCAATTCATGTTGCGAGGACTGAACCGTCCCCGTATAGTCAAACTCGTCCACCGCGCGTGTTCCGCCTCCGAAAACCACCTTGTCGCCCACCTTAAGATTCGCCCCCGCTGAGACGCGCCCCTTGATGTGAACATTTGCCGAGCTTTGACCGGGCCCCAGCACAATCGGCGTCGACGGTTCATCGACCGCCAAATCCGGCGGAATGCCCTTCGGATCATCCGGGGACACCACGCCGGCATAACCGAATAAAGCGTTGCGCTGCGAATCGTTCACCCGAAGAATCCAGTTCTGGTAATAAATTCTCCCGCGCCGATCTTCCGCAGTAATCTCAATTGCGTTTTCGCGCGTATCGAAGAGTTCATCTGGACGCTTCTTCAGCGAATTCGGATCCATCACCAGCAGCGACCCATCCAGGGTGGTCCGCTCTTCAAACACATTCCCCGACCCTTTTCCGTTTACGAAAATACGGTAGCGGCCAGGGATTATATTTCTCTTCTGCGCGTCCTTGACTAGTATGTTGAGCCGCTGGATGCGCCGGTCAGGCAGTTCAATCAGAGTCTTGGATGCGGAAAAAGAAGTTTCGAAAAAATCTGGAAGGGAGAGTTCGAAAATAGAAGGGCCCTCCTGTGCGGAGAGCCCTCCAACGAATGTAAATGTGGCCCAGGCCACTAGAATTCCGCGTGGCATTCTATTTTGCGGGCGGGACCGGAAGAACAGCCTTGCGAACCGGATTCGCAGGCGCCTTAGCGGCGGGTGCGGCGGCAGCGGGCGCGGCCGGCTTTGTCTCCACAGGCTCTAGGGCAGAATCCGCGGCCCCCCTTGCCGCAATGTTCGCGATTGCCCGGTAGCGCTCGAATTGCCTTACGTCCGGCAGCTTAGGTTCCCAATTGGGATTGCCGCCATAGAGAGCGGTGTACTCATAGATGGAATCGAGATTTGGCGGAAACCCCGCCATAATTGCGCGTTCATAATTCCAGTGCGCGGCGTCGGTGACGTAGGTGTCCAATTCCGCCTCCACTTGCTTCGGGTCCACGCCGCTCTCCCTGGCCAGCATCAAAGCAAGGTGCAAATGGGCGCCGTAGTTCTGCTCGCGTTTGTCCAGTTGGGCCGCTTTGAAGAAGGATTCTTTTGCCTGCCGCATGTCCGCATCCGTGCGCCCCACCAGCTTAAGTGTTTTGGCATAGAAATAATGAACCGCGGGATCGTTATCGCGGATCGCAACCGCATCCTGCAGGTTCGTTCGCGCCATATCGAACATGTCGTGGTAGTAAGCCATGATTCCGTTGTCGCGCTTTAACTCGGCCATCAGGTTCCGGTGTTCGGCGCTGCTGGAAATGAAGCCGTTCTTGGCTTTCAATTCGATTTCAGCCTTCATGGCGTTGTTGATCAGATCTTCCGCTTTCTCCTGCCGCTGCTTCAGGCGTTTCCGCTGGCCGATGAAGCCAAGTTGAATGCGAGTATCTCTCGCCGCGGCTCTATCCAAGGCTTGGTAAAGTTTGGGGACCTCGCGAACATCGTAGCTTGTTCCCAGCACCGCCTTAAATGCCAAGTCGTCCGCCTGATCCTCTTGGACGTGGTCCCATTCGGTATAGGAGATCGTTCTGTTCAACAGCGCGCCTGCCACCAAACCGGCGACACCGCCCGCCACCGCTCCAAGGGCTGCGTCTCCCCCGCTTCTCCCAATTGCGCCGCCCAGCGCGCCGCCCGCAATTGCACCCAGCACGCCGATCCGCAACGCCTTCTTCTCCTGCGACTTGTTATACTCCTCCACGCCAAGCTTCATCATCTCGATTTCTTTCCAATGGTCCAGCTGCACGTGGGCCATTTCGTGCGCCAGCACAAAAGCCAGTTGGGCTTCGGAATCCAGCATGGAAATCAGGCCGGTGGATACGTAAACCGTGCCGGTGGATAGCGCCCTTGCAGATGGCGTCGGATTGGGAACCACGCGGAAAGCGAATAACTTTTCCGAATCCGCCGGCACCAGCTTCTGGCCGATCCGGTTGATGTGGTCCTGCACAAGGAGGTTGTCGTACAGGTTCTCATGCACGCGCCAAGTATCTTCGCTCACGGTCTTAAGGTACGACTGCCGGTGAGTGTTGATCTGATAGGCTTCGTCGCTTTGCTCCCGCATGGTCTGCTCATAGGCCTCGTCCACTGCGTCGCGAAACTCGGGATCGGTCTTATACTTATTCAGCGAGAATTCTTTCACTTTCTCATAGCTGTTCGCGTTCTTCTCGTCGATTTTGTTTTCCTTCTCGACCTGCTTTTCTTCTTTGGATTTCTTGTCCGCCGGGTCAGCCTGCAAGCCGGGCGACAGGGTCAAAAACAAAAACGCGGGCAGCACCATCAGCCCGCATTGCTTCATCGATAGCATATGAGTTTCCTCCTCGGTCCTGAACTGCCAGTTTTACTTCCCCCCGAGACCTTGACGCACCAGATTGACAATCAAGCGCGCCTCGTCTCGATTCCGATTCCTGGTAGCCATGAAATAGCTGCCACTCTTCAAACTGATATCGAATGTTCCCCGGTCATCTCCTTCATGGAAAGAGGCGGACTTAAAATCCTTCGCGGTAATGTCGAAAGAATGTTGACCTGCCTTTTCCCCCTTGTCCGCTACAAAAGTCAAATGATCGCCTGAGATGGAAAGGCGGCCGCGGCAATATTGGCTAAGTTCGTGCCCGCCCAGCAAACCCCTCTCATGTGAGTGCAGCACCATGAAACTGACGCGTCCACCTTTTGAGGTCAGCTCGTTGATAATTGCGAAGGCCTGCTTCTGGTTTTGTGGCAGCGACCTCCGCTCTTCCGTGTTCAGATAGGCGAGCGCAAGAAATTCGCCCACGGAAAGATCGCTATGATCCTGCTCCCATACTTCTTCCAGACGGCCCGCCGCCCTGTCATACTGCTCTCCCTGGACCAATGACATTCCCGCACGTTTCGCTTCATCAAAGCGCCCGTTATTTTGTGCCGCGGCCACAACACAAATCAGGAGCGTGAAGATACACGTATACAAATAGTTCGCGCTTTGTCTAACATTCCTCACGGGGAGAAATGATTATGACCGAGACATGTCTCGAAATCAAGCCTGACTGCTTGTCTTCGCCGAGTGGGATTAGAGTGGCGGTTAAAATCTCATGAATGCAAAACGGGCAGCGACGCAAAAGACTGCGTGCTGCCCGCTTTCTTAACAAAGATGAATGATCGGCGGTCTATCTCCACCGTCCTTCAATAAACACGTACCCATCATGCCGATGCTCCCATCTCGGAGCCACCCATACCGCGTGCGGACGGGGCGGTGCCTCCCAGCGGCCAGGTTCCCAAACATAGGCGCGGCCGTCCCAGCGATGGTACCCGCCAACCCAAACGTGTTCGTGGCTGGGTCGCACCGGGCGATGCTCTACGACTGCATGCGGCGGCCCAATTCTTACTACCACTTCTGCTGCTTGCGCCGTGCCAATTCCCAGGCCGACTGCAAACAAAGCAGTTAAAAATAGTTTGCCCATAAGTTACGCTCCTCGCGTAACGATAGAGCACGTGAATGGCCAACGTTTTGTTACTTGCTCACGTAATGGCTCGCGTCCTTATTATTCTCGTTACAAATGAACTCCAGAATCTCTTCCTCGGGCTGCGCGAGCGTAGCCATGAAGGTCCTCTTCCAGACACCCGTAAAAGCATCAGGATCTTCCATGTCCACCTGAACCTCAAGATGCGAGAAATCCAACCTCCGGATTCGTTCCACCGTGTGCAGCTTCTCCGAATGAGGAATTCCTGAGAGAGACAACCACGCTTTGTCGTTGTAGCCGGTCGTGTCAACCACTAAAGTGTCGCCATCCCAATGCCCGATCGAATGTCCCTGCCAGGTCGGCTGCCCGTCTTTCGGATGCCCTCGCCCGTCCAGGAAAATCTGCCGCAGACCCGGCGTGTCCGATTCGTGAATCAGGACAATCAACTTTTGCGTCTGCACAAATTTATAAGGGAACGCGCGAGTAATTGAATCGGCACTGGCGGGTAGGCAATATCCGCCCGGATAATCTTTCGAGCCATTCTGAGTGCGCTCCCGCAGCAACTGCGCGGCCCAAGGCTTTAATGGAGGTGGCGGCGAGTTCGGATTGTAGACATTAATCCAGATTCCCGAAAGATCCGGCACCCCCTCGCGCAAGCGCGGCGTCGGGCCTGGCGCAAGTGCCGCCCTCTCGCGAAAGTCATTCAGCAGAAGAATAGGATCGTCGCCAAGCGTTCCTAGGTTCGCGCCCCATTGCACACGAATATCCATGCGCAACGGCTGTCCGGCAGCCACCTCTACATTTGACTTCGCGTACGAACTCCACTGGCAGCACGGCATAGGAACAGCCAAGTCGTAAGTTCCGGCCGCAACGCGAAGCGCATACTCGCCCTTCGCCGAACTGGTGCCGCGCACCACAGCGCCAGTCGCCCTATTCTTGGCCTCAACCAAGGCGTCTTTCACCACGCCGCCATCGGGATCGGTAATCACCCCGGTAATGGAAGAAGACTGCGCCACCGCCACCGCGGCCAGCAGCGTACTGATGACCAAACAACGCATGCCTATCATTATGTACTTGGCTACTGCGCCGTGAACGCGATCAACACATTCCCCGCCATACCGCCGCGCTGCGCGCTCCCCGACGCGACAAACAACATCCCTCCGGCCACAATCGGACCGCCGACATCAAAGGCCCCACCATGCCCTGCGACTCCGTTCACGGTTTTGAACTCGCGCCCGGTGTCGAAATCCCAAATGACCGAACCGTCCGAGGTCGAATAAGCCCGCAGATGCGCGTCCATCGCTCCCGAAAACACCACTCCAGGAATCGCAGTCACCGCCGCAGATTGCGCCGGACTGCAAGGTCTCCGCTCGCCGCACACGGGCGGAGCAGCCTGCCAGATCCGCTCGCCATTATCCACGCGCAGCGCGAACAGGCCGCCTCCCTTGGTGGAATCCACCTGGTAGCTTCGGTCGTTACCGCCTTCCACGCGCCCTGCTTTAAACGTCAGGTCCGACAACGCGACATACATATTGCGCCCATCCGTTGCCGACCCCCATTGAATTCCTCCCACCGTTCCGCCCTTGCCCACGCGTGTCTGCCACAGCACCTGTCCCTTGCGATCCGGATCGATTCCCCACGCCACGCCCGATTTCTGCCCCACCACCAGCGCCCTCTTGCCGCTCGGTAGTGTAAGCAGAATTGGTGACTCAGCGAAATCGAAATCGGGACCTTCATTGTCCGGACAATTCACCTTGCCATCCAGGTAGCACGAACTGTTCCACGCATCCTTGGTGAATTGTTTGGACCAAAGAATTTCCCCCGTCGACATTTTCAACGCGAGAATCGAATCACTCAAGCTGGTCACCGGATCGGAGTAGTTATCGCCCGTACCCACGTACAGCGCATCGTGCTCCGGATCAAGCGTAGGAGCGTTCCAAACACCCACACCCGACGGCCCCTCGCTCTCCGCTCCGTGCTTTGTCTTAGCTCGAGGCTTGGCCGCCTCAGGAATTGTGTAACGCTTCCATAGAATTTTTCCGTCCGCCGCATTCACGGCCGTCACGCTGCCTCGAAACGTGCAGCACACGTAGCCGGGCGAAACGGCCAACGCCTCCTCCAGCGAAGAAATCCCGACGTATAACCGGCCTTGATAAAACACAGGCGTCCCCGTGGCCTTCGATGCCGGATGCTCTTCGGGCTGAAGCTTCCACACCTGTTTGCCGCTCTCCCCGTCCAGCGCGTAAATGTATCCTGATGCGTCGCCGAAGAACAAAGTAGGTCTGCCGCCGACATCCGCCACCACAATCCCCGACCGGACCTCCGCCAACACCGTAGTCGACCAGTGAACACACCCCGTAGCCGCGTCCAAAGCGTACACCGACCCATCCTGCGCCCCCGCGAAAATTCGTCCGCGATAAACGGCCGGTTGCGATCTCATCACCGCCGAATCGGGAAACGCGAACACCCACTTGGGCGCGAGTTTGGGCACATCGGCGGCAGTGAGCCCCGCATCGGCGGCCGATTGAAACCGCGCATTGTTCAGCCCCGGAGCCCAGCCCGCCCAATTCGGCCCATCCTTCCACTTCGCGACCCCCGCCGCACACGCGTTGGCGAGTTCCTCCCGCTTTCGTTCGTTGATCACCGGCTTGCCCAAATAATTCGCCAACGCCTGCCGTTCATTACTTGAAAGCCGCGCTGCCTGGGCCTTCATCGCCCCCTGGTCCAGCGTTCGAAGAATAGTGAGCGGCGACAGCGTCTTCAGCACATCCAACTGCGGAACGCGAGCAGCGGCCTGCGACGAAGACACGTGACAAGACGCGCAGTTCTTAGCAAATAACTGCGCTGCATAAGGATCGTCAGCCGCCCATGCAATCAGCGGAGCCATCGCGAACAGGATGTAAAGCTTCATGGATCACCGGGCGGAGTATATCAGACTCGGGAGAAAGGCGTTAACGCCTGATGTTTTATTAAGTCCGATGCTGTGTCCGGTCATCTACGCAGCATGAAAGCTCTTAACATTTGGGTCGCCTTAACTCTGATTCAGGGATTTGCCGTCGCACAGCACTTCGATTTTGGTTGGGGGCTGGGCGTGAAGGGAGGCTTTCCAACCACAGACCTGCTGAAGCTAAATGTCATCACAAACGCCCCACTTCACCAGGACAGCAACTACATTATCGGTCCCGTGGGAGAACTCCGTATCCCGTTCGGATTCGCGCTTGAGGTGGACGGCCTTTACCGCGGGACGAACTACACGTTTACACATGCCTCGGGAAGCACCTCGATTAGCTCCAGCTCATGGGAAATTCCGTATCTTGCGAAATTTCGTTTTCCCATTCCGTTGCTGAAACCGTTCCTCGCGGGAGGCGGTGCCTACCGCACATTTAGTGATCTCCCTCCGGGTGTCACGGCGTCACATAACGCCTTTGTCGGGGCCGGCGGGATTGAGCTCCGAATCAAGAGAGTTAGAGTCTCAGCGGAGGGACGATATTTACGCTGGGGCGACGTGCCGTCAAACGATTTCGCGAGACTCAAGCGGGATCAGGCGGAAATTCTGTTCGGTTTTATCTTTAGTAATCCACAGTGAAAAACTATGAAACTTTCCAATACTTTTCTGACGCTTTCCAGTGGCTTATTGCTGGTCGCGGGCGCCGCTACCGCGCAGGCTCCGAAATCGGACGCAGCCGACTACGAAGACATTCAAATCCAGTTGCTACGAAAGGACCTTCGCGACCGGACAAAGCAGATTGTAGCCGCAAACCTTCCTCTAAGCGGCGATGAGGCCGCAAAGTTCTGGCCCCTTTTTGATGCCTATGCCAAAGAGGCGAGCACGATCTACGATCATCGTTTTGCTCTGACGAAAGCCTACGCCGCCGTATATCATGCGATGACAGATGCCAGTGCCGCCGATTATATCCGCGGCTCGATCAAGAACGATGAGCAAATGAGCCAGTTGCGTCTGTCGTGGGTTCCAAAGTTCGAACAGCTGATGGGTGAGAAAAAAACCGCGATTTTCTTTCAGATTGAACGCCGCGTCGCCCTGATGCGCGAACTTCAGCTTGATGCGGCACTACCGTTAGTCCAACCGTAGATGTAACGAATGTTTAAGTCGATGATAGAGTACGTCGGCGTCTCACCTTAAAAAAATGATATCCTCAGCGCATGAAAACTCGGTTGAATATGATCGCGTTATTCCTCGCTATCGCCGCCACGGCACTCGCCGGCCCGATCACACTTACGTTCTCTGGTGTTGCCACGGGCACATTGGGCACGACCTCGTTCAGTGATCAGCCGTTCACAGTGTCCTCCACAGGGGATACCAGTGCCGTCTTCCTAACGTCCGGCCCGGACTACAATCTGCCTGCAATCGGCGCGGTCATCAACATAGCCGGGTTTTCAACCGCGACATTCACAGACGCAACTACTTGGCTGGATCCCCAAGGGTCAGGCGACATCATCTTCAACGATGTCACGCTGAACACCGAACTGCTAGGCTTCACTGAACTCTTCGAGGGCCTTGAGACCTACCAGTTCCAGACGTCAATTGGCCCCGTCTCGGGTGGATTTGCGTTTATTCCTGACGTCTTCCACAATTTCCAGAACATCCCCACCAGCCAGGGACTCCTCACCATCGCGACGACATCGGACAATGTCTTTACGGCTCTCGTCCCGACCCCAGAACCAGCCTCAACGTGGTTTGCTGCGGTAGGCCTTACTGCCGTGCTTTTAATCCGGAAGCTCAGGACTATCGCCGTCACCTAGAGAGATCTACCTAGCTTGCGGGACACATTCCGCGAAAAAGCTTGTTCCGCGACACCATTTTCGCTAGTCGCAAAAATGTAGTGCATCTCAACCGAATCAGCGGCCCGGTCCGCTTGGACCTTCGCCGTTGCATACGTCAATAGCAAGACTCGTAAAATCTTCAGCGCTTGGTGTTCTTACTCTTTGCCTCTGGTCAAGTGGTTTCGCACAGTCCCCAGCCAAGCTTATCCAAGCGCCCCGATTTTGGAACGATCACGATCTGGCCGATTGGGCAACCCCCGTCGCCGGTCTGAATGTTCGCCCCGCGCACTTCTCGGAAAAGGAATACTACGCGGCCCCAGTCGGCGACTATCTAAGAACCTATCCTGTGTACTTCCCCGGGCGCGAACCCGCCGGCTTCTGGAAGATGCTCGAAAGCGCCAAGCCAGAGCCGCTGGTTCGGAACGGTGCTCGCACCCAAGCCCAGTGGATCGCAGCGGGGGAGCGAGTCTTCCGCGAATTGGATCAGCCCTCCACCAGGCGGCCCGCCGCGAAATTGCTTGAGGTCGTCCGATCCCGCGAAGCCCTGGCGAAGTTGGGCGTCAAAGAGCCGAAGAACGGCATTCTTGAGACTCTTCGTTTAGTTCCGACTGCGAATGGATTGGAGGTAAGCCTCTCCGATTGCGGCCGCTGCCATTCCCGTACGCTTTCTGACGGGACCATCCTTCCCGGCGCGAGCATCGGCGTGATCGCTGACACCTACACCGACCCCGCCTTTTTCTCCCTGTTTTTCAGCATCGCGCCTAAAGTGACTCTTCCCCCTGTGGATGAGCCGCCCGCAATGGCGCGATGGCGACTGTTCGCCGTTCCGTGGCTGAAAGATGACATTCACGACCTGTTGAAATCGATGACGCCAGATGACGAACGAGCATTGAATTCGAACGCGGGTGTAGTAGCGCGATTCAACGGCAGTCCGTTTTTTCCCACCAAGATTCCCGACCTGATCGGCATCCAAAACCGCAAGTATCTCGACCACACCGCTACTCACCGGCTGCGGGATGTAACCGACGTGATGCGCTACGCCGCTCTGATCTCCTGTTGCGACCTCGCCGACTTCGGTCCACACCAGATGCTCCCGGAACAGCAGCGAAAAATCCAAATCCGTTTCTCGAATGACCTCCTCTTTGCTTTGGCCGAGTATCTTTACACGTTGAAACCGCCCCTCAATTCCTACGCAAGCGACGCGCGTTCGAAGGCGGGTGAGGAGATTTTCCACCGTGAAGGCTGCCCCCAATGTCACACGCCGCCGCTCTATTCAAGCAACAAGCTGACCCTCGCCACAGGCTTCTCTCCGCCTCCGGATCACCCTCTGCGCGATGACATTCTGCCGCTCTCCGTAGGCACCGATCCCAGCCTGGCGTTAAAGACCCGCAAAGGCACCGGCCTGTATAAAATTCCATCGCTCAAAGGCGTTTGGTACCGCGCTCTGCTGGGCCATGACGGTTCCGTATCGACCCTTGAGGAATGGTTCGACGCAGCCCGCTTAAGTGACGATTTCGCGCCTTCCGGCTTCAAAGGCTACAAGATGACGCATCGCGCTGTACCTGGCCATGAATTCGGTCTCAAATTGAATGCAGAAGAAAAGGCTTTACTGATCGCTTTTCTAAGAACGTTGTGAGCCACGGTAGGGCGGACGATCGTTTTTCGTCGTCTGCCGAACGAAACGAATGGGCAGGTTTAACGAACGCCCGAAAAATTCGCCACCTGCCGCGCCGGACCCGTCAGCGACAAAATGTGCATCCCCGTGTTGGCCCGATCGACGATGTAAATATACCCTCGGTCGTCCACCTCAACGTTGTTGGTCTGAATCGCGACCTTGCATTGTTCACCCACACATCGCTTGTCCGTCTTGTCGGTGATGGCGGGAATGAAATACCCGATTTCCTTGGGATGAAATGGGTCGCGAACGTCAACCGCGCGCACACCCGCATTGAAATGTGAAATAAACAGGATGCGGTTCAGGTAGATTGGCGTAAAGTTTTCGTTGGACGAGTGCGCTCCAAAACGTCCACCCGCGGTGCAGAAGTTCCCACTGTCCTCAGGCACGGTCCATGTCGAAACCGCAGTAGGCTTCGACTCCTCCGAAACATCCACCATCCGCATGGTCTGCCGGAATTCCTGGCACTCATTGGCGACCGTCTCCCCGATTACCGCGACGAAATCCTTCACTCCGCCTTTTTTCTGTTTTGCGAATTCGGAAAGTTGCATGTGCAGCAATGGGAACGCATTGTGCGCGCCGACGTCCTCGGGAAGATCGAGCATCGATACCACGGGATAGCGCAGATTCTCATCTGTCGGCTCCTTAGGACCGTTCAACAACTTGTCGCGATCTACGATCTCCAGCACGCCGTCTCTGGAATTGCCGTATGCAAAATAGACGCGATTCCCTTTGGGCCCCGTTGACACCGGCCCGTGCAGACTTTCCGGCGTCGGACCCTTCGCTCCCGGCTGCTGGCCCGGCAACCCGAAATTGCGAATAAACACCGGCTTGGCAGGATCGCTCAAATCGTAAATCATCGCCATCCGAGTGACTCGCCACCCCACTGCTCCGCCAACCAGATAGGCGATTCCGGAATCGCATTCCCACCAGCTTTTATGCGTGTCGCGAAGCCCGCCGACAACAACATTCAGCCGGCTCGGCCTGGCTGGATCGGTAACGTCCCACATCTCATGAGCGCTATCGCCGAAACTACGCAACATGTAGAACTTGTTTTTATCGGCGTGAGGAAGCTCGCCGCCGCTGCACACCCGCACCATCTGCGCTCCGCCGCCCGACCCTGTTTCCCCGGGAATATGAGCAATGTATCGGGGCCGCTTCGGATCGGTGACATCGACCACCGAAGTCCCATTCGGTTCAATCTTCCCGCTCAGCGGATTAGGCTGCACTCCGGCATGATGGCCGACATAAGCAATCCATCGCGAGCCCTGCTTTTGGATCACAGGCTGATATGCGCTACGAGCCTGCAGATCGTTATAGCCCTCCAACTCCATATTGAGCTGCCGAGCCGTCTGCTGCGCCATCGCAGTCCCTGAGATCATCAACACGACCAAGAATCGCGTAGAAATCATCAATATCGCCTCCGTCTTATCCATGTTCATCAGCGTTCATCCGCGGCCATAAATCTTTTCAACGCACCTTCTTCTCCAGCCAGCTTTCAAAATACGCCGCGATTCCGTCGCTATTCTTTTCCAGCATCATTTCATGGCCATTGCCGGGCAGCCCCGCGTCTTCCAACTTGACGTAATCGGTTTTCACACCCGCCTGATTCAGCCACTTCGCGTCGCACGAATCGAAAACGCGATGATAGCTGGCCTCGCCGGACACATCCAGCACTGGAATCTGCGTTAAGTTCGCAAGCTTGCGAGGCGAGCCCGATTGCAGATAGCACGGCACCAGCGCCGGTCCGTCGGGCTTCGCCTCCAGCGCGACCTGTAATTCGGAAGCATCCTTCACAGGCGGATAGTAGCGCACCGGGAGCGCTGTGACCCCCCAAGGAAGATTCGGGCGACCCGTGTAGGTTTGCTTCGCATTATCGACGCTTTGCATCGGCGGACCCGCTGGCTCGGCTGTGATGATTGCGCGTACCAGCTTCGGCCGGGCATCTGCGATCTCCCACCCGAACGCGCCACCCTGCGAGTGTGTGATCAAAATCACCGGCGTGCCGATCTTGTCCAGAAGCGCAGTGCCCGCGTCCAGAACCAGCTTGTCTTGCCCCGCTCCATTCAGGAATTGAACCTGGGTCTTGTTGAAATTGTCGAATACCGGATCGCCCATTTTCCCCTTGTTGGGCCCCGTGCCGGGCCACTGACTATATTTCTTTGCCTGAGGCCAGTCGCCCAACTCATCCATCGCCGTCCAGATTTGCGAAAGATTGGGCGCCGTGCGAATGGTCAGCGGACCATCCACATTAGGAACGTAAGCGGAACGCCCCCGCGCCGGATAGTCGACCATGTAGACCACGTACCCGCGCTTGACGAAAAAGTAAGCCCAGCCTGCGCGGCCGTCCGGAGTCTGCAACCAGTCCGTTCCCGTCTGCCCGGCCCCATGCAAAAACACAATTGGGTTGGTGCGCCGAATCTTCTTCGGCACCATCACCTCCACATACATCGCGCCGCCCATTACTTCTTTCCCTTTTTCACCCGCGTATTTCCCGCCCGCGTAGAAGAAGCCGGTGCGTGCGATGTCTTCCGTCGAAAACGTCGGAATGGAGGGACCAGGCATTGCTGTGGATGAGGTCTCTGCTTGCAACATATAAAAGCCCAGCGCATAAATGACTACGGCTAGAGCCACCGCGGCCAGGATCGCTCGTTTCAACATGTGTTGAATTAGATCATCGCCGCACCACAAAAACAACGCCGCCCTTGCCCGCCTCCGATTGCGATAGTATTCTCGCTGCATGCGAAAACTCTTCTTCGTACTCTCCACCGCGCTGGCGATCCAAGCACAGCCCGCGATCTCCACCAATAAAGGAGGCCAGGATATGTTCGGCGCGTACGACGTGGTGAAGGGCTGGCCCAAAGACATCAGCACTCTGCCCGGCAATGAAAAATGGACCTGGGGCGCGGGGCAAAGCGTTTTCGCCGAAACCCCCAACCGCGTGTTCCTGCTCTTTCGAGGCGAGCTTCCCAACCTCCGGCGCCCTGCTTCAAAAATGCTTCCCGAATTCGGACCGAGCATTCAATTTCCCATCGGCCGCCTCCCGTGGCGCGACGCGACCACCGCGTCACTGCCCGGAGGAGGCGCCAGCGGTTCCATCCCCGGAGCCGCCACCGATGGCTGGTCCGGCACCGTGGGCGTAGATGCAAAATGGGAGAACTGCATTTCCATCGCCGATGCGAACGGTAACATCGTGGAGCGATGGACGCAGTGGGACAAGCTACTCCAGCGCCCGCATTTCGTCGCCATCAATCCCTACGATCCCGAGAAACACGTCTGGATCGTCGACGATCACATGGGCGTCATTTACAAGTTCACTCATGACGGAAAGGAACTGGTCCAGACGATCGGTACGCCCAAGGTGACCGGCGCCGACGCGACACACTTCAACCGCCCGACTTTTCTGGCGTGGCTCCCCGACAGCACCATGTTTGTGGCCGACGGATACAACGGAACTCGCGTAGCGAAGTTCGATAAGTCAGGCAAATTCCTCATGGATTGGGGGCAGAAAGGCACGCCGCCCAACGAGAAACGCCCCGGCTATATGAACAACGTGCACGGCATCGCGGTCGATCCACAAACGCGCCGCGTCTTCGTAAACGACCGCGCCAATAAGCGCATTCAGGTCTTCGACGAAAACGGAAAATATTTATACGAGTGGAGCATGGGCGAGGACCCCTCCGACATTCACCTCTTGTACATCGGCTCCGACCGGACTCTATGGGCGGCCGACCGCGGAACCTCGAAAATGCTGAAGTACGATCTGGAAGGTCACTTCTTATACTCGTGGGGAGTCGGCGGCGATTTCCCCGGCGGCTTCTGGGGCGTCCACGGCTTCAGCGTCGACCCGGAAGGAAATTTCTACGTCGCCGAAGTAGACAGCGGCCGCGTCCAAAAATTCCGCCCACGCCCCGGCGCGAACCCAGCGTATTTAGTCGGCAAGCCCTGGAAGTGAAACTAGGAGGGTCGCCGAAAACAGAAAAACCGCTCCGTGACGAGCCCTAGGAGCCGCGATGGTCACGGAGCGGTTGCTTGCGGAAGAGGAGTGACTTTACTTGCCATCAACCGAAAACTTGAGCAGCACATTCCCCGGCATCGCCGCCCCCGAATAACCCGACGTGATGTAGAGCGACCCGCCCGCAACCACGGGCGCCATGCTGTTGATCGATCCTCCATGAGCCCTCACACCGTTCACAGAAGGGAACTCCTGCGCAGTATCGAAATCCCAAACAATCGAGCCCTTGCCAGTTTCGTAGGCCCGGATATGACCGTCCCACGAGCCTAAGAACGCGACTCCGGGAATCACGGTCACCGGCGCAGGTTGAGCGGAACTGCACCCCGCCACCGCAAGGCACGTGGGCTTCGGAGCCGGCGTAGTCCAGAGTTTCTCGCCCGTAGATAGTTGCAGCGCCACCAGTCCACCGCCCGATTCCGGTTTTCCTGGCGTGAAGTCGGAAACGCCAATATAGGCGACACCATTTTCGTCGCTCGCGCCGCCCCACATCGTTCCGCCATTCACCCCGCCCGCGGCGATTTTCTGTTTCCACAGAATCTTGCCTTGCTGATCGGGGTCCACCCCATAGACCGTGCCGCCCTTGTCGCTGATCACCAGAATGCGCTTCCCATTTGCCAGCGTCCGCAGGATTCCCGAGTTTCCGAAGTCCGCATCAATGAACGGATCCTTCGGGCAATTGGTCTTATCCTGCGCGCCGCACGCGAAGTTATAACTGTCGTTCCCGGTGAATTGACGCGACCACAGCATCCGCCCGGAATTCATATCCAGAGCCAGCACGGCGTCGCTCGTCTCCGTCGTCGGATTAGAATAATTCACGCCCGTGCCGACATACAAAACTCTCTTGCGCAGATCCAAGGTAGGCGACGACCAAGGCACCGCTCCTGAAGGTCCCCACGTCCTGACGCCTTTGGCATTCGCGCCCGTCACATGAGGAACCTCGGGGACTGTGTACGCGATCCACACGCGCTTTCCCGTGATGGCGTCCAGCGCGACCACGCTCCCCCGGAACGTGCAGCATTCATAGGACGGATTGATTGCAGCGATGGACTCGTCGCGTCCTGACACCGGCACATACAATCGCCCCGAGTCGAGCTTCAATGATCCGGTGATCACGCCCAAAGGATGTTCCTCGGCATGTACCTTCCAGAGCAGCATCCCGGTGGATGCGTTGAGCGCATACACATTCCCTCGCAGATCTCCGAAGTAAACAGAACCGTTCGCCAACACAGGCGCGCCGCGGACTCCCGCCACAGCGGCGTAAGTCCAGTAGACGCACCCCGACGCCGAGTCGAGAGAATAGACCGCGCCATCCGCTGCACCAACATAAATCCTTCCATCGATAACCGTGGGAGTTCCAAAGGCGGAAGTCACGCCCGGGAACCCAAAGGCCCATTTGAGTTTCAAGCGAGATGCGGTGGCAACGTTGAGTCCCGCCGATTTGAAGGAGAGGAACCGCGTATTGGCTGCATCCGCCCAGCCATTCCATGCCGAGGCACCCGAGCGCGCAGGTGTGCCGGGACATCGAGCTGTGGGGGCCATCGGCTCAGCCGAAGAAGTCCCGATGAATTTCGAAATCGCCTCCCGTTGTGCAGGGGTGATCGCATCCCCGATGGCCTTCATCTTGCCGCCCTCCAACGCAGCCAGAATGGTCTGCCATGGCATCGCCTGCAGTGTTCCAGGAAGCGGCGCTCCGACCGAGTTGTCCGCGCGGTGACATCCCGTACATCGCGTCTCAAACAACTCGCCGGGAGTTTGTGCGGATGCCGCGCTGGTGAGTATCGCAAATAGAATGGCGAGAACCGTCACTGTAGTAACATCGCACATTCCCAGATACAATCTGTAGGAGGAGACCCCATGTCACTGATTTACAGAACCACTATCGCCTGCCTCGCACTGGCCGGCTTGCCCGCGTTCGCGCAAACCGATATCAAGGCCGTGGTGTTGAAGCACCTGAAGGTCTCGCGCGACTTCACGCTGAAGGTCGCGGATCAAATGCCCGAGGCCAGCTACAACTTCAAACTCACGCCTCCGCAGATGAGCTTCGGGGAACAGATGACCCATCTCGCACAGGAGCAAGCCGGATTTCTCGCCGTCTTCTCCGCCGCGAAACCGAATTCTGGAAAGCCCGCGTCCACCAGCAAGAAGGACGTCATCGCTTTTGTGCAGCAATCTTTCGACGTTACGATCGACAAAGTGTCGAAGCTAACGAATGAGCAGATCATGAAGACCTACACGAGCAACGAGGGCACCATGACGGGCCTGGAATTGTTGATGTTCCTGATGGACCACACCACCCATCATCGAGCGTCGGCCGAAATGTATCTGCGCGCCAAAGGCATTACGCCCAGCGAATATCAGTTCTGATTGGCCTCGACTGTTTCGGCGACAGCGGCGCGCTCACCAGAAATCGAGCGCATCAAGGCCATCAGAGCGTCGATTTGAATCGGCTTCTGGATCGTAGCCTTGGCGCCCAGCAGGCTTGCGGCTTGCAGGTACGCATCGGACCCGCCGGACATGGCGACAATGCTTAAGTCGTGGGTCACCTGCCGCATCATGCGGATCAGTTCGATGCCGTCCACGTCGGGCATGAAGATATCGGTCAGCACGATGTCGGGGCAATGGCGCTTGATTCTTGACAGAGCTTCTTTTCCATCGGACGTATCCTGGACCCTGTATCCTCCGGCTTCCAGTACCGAGCGCAGCAAATGGCGGACCTTCACATCATCGTCGACGATCAATACCGATTCCCGCGGTGAGGATTCCACCGGGGCCCTGGTTCCGAGGACTTCGCGGACCTTTTGGCACAGCTTCTCCGGGGAAAACGGTTTGGCTAATAGACAGGAGCCCTCCAGGCTTTCCTGCTCGTGCGCAGCCTCCATGCCGGTATGACCGGAGATGAACAACACTTTTAGATCGGGCCGATTCTTGCGGAGCAATCGTGCCAGTTCGGTGCCTTTAATGCCGGGCATGCGGATGTCGGTCAGCAGCAGGTCGACGGGTTCATGCGCGGAGTGCCATGCCTCCAGTGCTTCGGCCGCGTTGCGGGCTGCGATGATCCGGTAGCCGGCTGGGCGCAGAATCGCGTCGATCAGGTCACGGACGCCAGTGTCGTCTTCCACCAGCAAAATGGTTTCGGCGGCTGTGCCTTGGGACAAGACAGCCGGTGGAACCGTCTCCGATTCCACCGTTCCCTCCGCGCGCGGAAAGAAAACCCGGAACGTGGTTCCTTCGCCTACCTTGCTTTCAAGGGACAGATGACCCGAGGCGTTGTTCACAATCGCATAGACGGTCGACAAACCGAGCCCTGTGCCCCGGCCGACATCCTTGGTGGTGAAGAAGGGTTCGAAGATCCTCCTCTGCACCTCGGGCGTCATGCCGCAGCCGGTGTCTTTCACCGCCAGCATGATTTCGCCCCCTTCCGAAGGCGAGGCGTCGAGTGTTTCAATGGTCAGCGATCCGGAATCCGGCATCGCGTCGCGCGCGTTGATCACCAGGTTCATGACAATCTGGCCTAAGTCGCCCTCGTCGACTTGCACCAGACCGAGGCCCTCCTGCAGATTGAAGTGAAGCGCGATATCTTCCCTCAAAAGCGACTTAAGCAAAGGCGCAAGCTCCTGAATCGAGCGATTGAAGTCCAGAGCCCTGGCCTTGCTGTCGCGCTTCCGTGAGAAGGCCAGCAATTCGCGCGTGAGCCGGGTGGCCCGCTTACAGGCGTCCTGGATTTCCGCCAGTCCTTTCTGGACTTGTTCCGGCAAACCCTGGTGGCGCCTGGAGAGGTCACTGTAGCCGCCGATGATGGTCAACAGGTTGTTCAGGTCATGGCCCAGGCCGGCAGCCAACTGGCCCACGGCTTCCATTTTTTGCGACTGGCGAAACTGTTCTTCCAACTCGTGCCGCTCGGTGACGTCGCGGTAGTGGACCACAATGGCCTGGACGCAGGGCGTCTCCGTCAGGTCGTTGCAAACCGCTTCCAGCCATTGGACGGAGCCGCGCACGGAACCGCCGCTGGAGACGCGGAACTGCACCGTCTGAATCGCATCGGGCAGCAGTTCCCACATCTGCCGCACACTGTCGCGGTCTTCCTCCACCATCCATTCAAGGAAGTTTTTGCACGCGTGCGGGCCGCCCGCGAACAGGTCGTTATAGTGATGGATCACCTCTCCGGCCCGATCCAGCAGCAGCGTGGAGTTGGAGCCATTATCAATGAGGGTGTGAAATCGCTGTTCCTTTTCCTGCAAAGCGAGATGGGTCGCCGCGCTTTCTTCGCGCAAACGCTTCTGCTCCAAAGCCTGGCTAATGGCGGAGGGCAGACGGGTCAGGCGATCCTTGAGCAGATAATCCGCTGCCCCCTGCTTGATGCATTCCACCGCGACCTCTTCGCCCACTGCTCCAGTGACCACGATCAATGGCGTGGTGGAGCCTTGTTCACGCAAGATCCCCAACGCCCTGAGGGCGTTGAACTGCGGGAGCGCGAAGTCGGCCAGGATCACGTCCCAGCCTTCGGGAAGGCTGGAAAGGAAGTCCCGCTCATTCATCACTCGCTTCCACTCGGGTTCAAAACCCGAGCCCCGGAGTTTGGTCACCACAATTTCCGCGTCCGGCGCGTGGTCTTCAAGTATTAAGATGCGCAGCGCTGCACACATTGCTTGTCCCTTTGTTGACGCATATCGACCAGAGGGGCCCAAACAAGCGGAGATAATTGGTCAGGAGGAATCCCTGAGATTATTGCTCAGAAGATCCCGGATGATATTCCCGTTCGGTATGCCCTTGAAGTTGGGTGGGGTAGAAGTAGACCTCTCTCAGGTCGCCCGTGCTATACCGCTTTGCCTCGTCGTTGAAGTGGGCAGTTCCGGGACGGCCGTTTTCCCCTCCAGCGGTGACAGCTCTGGCTCGGATGCGGTCGCCAAATTCGACCACGGCGACGAAGCTGTTCCCGCTGGTCCCGTACCACTTTTTAGTGCCCGGGTAGGCTCGCGCGCCGAAAGAGGCGAGTGAGCCCCATTGCGAAGAAGTGAATCCGACCGGGATGCTGGGCGCCGAATCGCTGAAGTTTGGGGCGATGTCGTCATTCAGGCGCTGGAAGCGGTTGATCTCTCCCCAGGGGGTCTTCCAGGAACCGAAGTTCTGGACGAGCTTATCTGATGCATCGACAAGCCATTGAAGGAGTTGGTCGCCTGGTGGCATACCAATTTCTCCCACTGCAATCCCTTTGGTTGCCGGACCGAGATGACTTCGAACTTCGGCGCCCCAGAAGACTGCCAAAGAGGTTGGAACCGAAGATACGCTCCATCGCAGGTCCCAATTTCGCAGTATTTCGATTTGCTCAGATAGCTTTCCTTTCAGAGGATTAGTGGTGGAGGCTTCATTCCAGGCTTTAACAAGGGCTGGGATAGGCTTTTCAAACCAGGGAAGGTAGCTGTCATAGGCGGCTGAGAGCAGGGAATCTGGCGTGAAGTCTTTGCGATTTTCGAGCACCCGAATCGCGTGAAGTCCGCGGGCTGATTCGGCGCCGTTTTCGACGTAAAGAGGGTAGTCGTCTCTCTTGGGGCTGCTTGCGCCTGCGGCGGACCAGGGCCAGTTGTTGGAGTTGTAGAGCCAGCCGCTGGAAGGGTTGAGCAGGCGCGGGGTTTCATCGACGGAAAGAAGGCCGTGCCATTCTGTGGCTGGGTCGCTTCCGTCTACGGGTTTGGTCCAGTCAAAGCGAGGGTCGCGGCGGGGAATAAAATTTCCGTGGAAGTAGGCGATGTCTCCATCGGCATCGGCGAAGATCGTGTTGTTGGAGGAGTTGGTGTGGAGTTCCATGATCTGGCGGAAGCTCTTGTAGTCTTTCGCCTTGGTGCGCGAGTAGGATTGCTCCAGCGCCTTCGCGGGTTCGCGCATCAAGCGGACGGTTACCCACTTGCCGTTGACTTCGCGCACGACGGGTCCGTGGTGGGTACGGTAGACGGTGAACTTCTTCTCGGCCATGCCTTGGCCGGTTTTATAGGGGATGGTGATTACGGTCGAGGTGACGGGACGATTTTCGGCACCGAACTTGTAGAAATAGCGGCCGCCCTTTTTTTCGACGGCCTCCGCGTATTCGTCCACGTCGTCGGCGTTGCTCGAGGTGTGCATCCAGCCGGCGCGTTCGTTGAATCCCTGGTAGACGAAAAACTGGCCCCAGGTGACCGCGCCATAAGCGTTGAGGCCTTGATCGCTCGACATTTGTAGCTCGGATCGGAAATAGAAAGAGGTGTGAGGATTGATCAGCAGCAGCGCGTGATGAGTGAGAGTGTTTGAAGGAGCGATTGCCATGCCGTTGGAGCCTCGGGGTTCTTCGGGCTCGGGGTCGGGGCGGTTCAGCGCCTGGAGATTCTTGCCGTAAAACGCTTCGAGCTGGCGGAGGTTCACGGTCTCGATGTCGCCGCCGATGCTGCCTTCGCTGAAGGTCAGAGCCATCCAGGGCTCGAACCGATCGATGACATGAGGCTTCACTTCCGGGTGCTTGTAAAGGTAGAAGTTGAGGCCGTCGGCGAAGGCTGTCATGAGGGTCTTCAACCAGGCGGGACTGGAGGCGTATTGCTTCTTCATTTCCACCGGGTCGATGAAGAGCTTCATGCGGAGGTCCTGGTAGATTTTAGATTCACCTTCGGACTCGGCCAGGCGGCCCATGGCGTTGATGTAGTTGGTTTCGACGCGGTGGAAGTCGTCTTCGGCCTGCGCGTAGATCGTCCCGAACACGGCGTCGGCGTCGGTTTTGCCATGTACGTGTGCGATGCCCCAGTCGTCGCGAATGATGGTTACTTTGCGGGCTTCCTGTTCCCAGCGGGAAATATCGGCTTGGGTGGCCGCGAAGGAAAGCGACGCGCAGACGAGCAAGGGAACAAGTCGGTGGCTCATTGATTTTAGTGTAGACACACTACTCCCACGACGTTGCGGGCGGCCGATTTTTTACGATCGGCCGCCAATGAATTGAGTTCCACCTCACGAGCCAATCTCGTCTACGGTGTGCAACTCTCGGATGTTTTAAGCCATTTCTAGCTTTCAAACGTTATGAAATCGCGACTCCAAGATCTTCCGTCGAGGCTATCCCTATAGTTAGCTCTCGTAAGCCTTTCCAGGGGCTCCGGAAGTTCCGCTCCACCACAATGCAACGCTCCCAGGCCTGGAAGAAACTTGTTGAAGAAGGGCGGGTGTAAATCCTCTTCTCGATCTAAATGTACCAGGGGCCCGGAAAGGGAATTGCGTAAAGCTCAGATTCTATTGGGGAAGTCGCGTGTGACTGCTTTTCTTGCGCCACATGAACATTGCGCCCATCAGATTGAGGCCGATAATCACGCCGCCGATCTTAAGGGCGAACTGGGCGCGGTTGGGGACATCAATGATGGGGAACACGGAGAGGACCACGTAGAGCAGGGTCATGAGGAAGCCGGAGCCGGCGGCTGCGCGCAAGGCCCAAGACGGTTTCTCGCCTGGTGCGACTAGAGGAATGGCGAACATTACCAGGTACGTGAGGCCGTAGGTGATGCCGGAAGCGTTTTGCAGCAGCTGGTAGGCTTCCTGGTTTCCCGTTCCGAGGCTGGTGGCGAAGGCGATGACCAGGGCCGAGCCACCGATCACGGCGATGGAGCCTACGGGGGTTTTGTACTTGGGGTGGAGTTTGGTAAACCAGACGGGCAGCAGATGGTCCCATCCGGCGACCAGCGGCAGGCGGGCGCTCCAATTGAAGCTCAGCGCGGCTTGGCCTATCAGCGTGAGAATGATGAGGGTGCCGGCAAGCGCGGTTACCGAACCGCTAAGCCCGGCGGCCTGCATCCCGCGGTTGAGCACTTGAGTGATGGGCGAGATGAGGTCGATGTCATCGGGCTTGACGAAGACCAGCACGCAGGCGGTTCCCAAGACGAACGCGCCAGAGATGAGAGGGGTCGCGATCCAGACGGAGCGGCGGATGACCCGGGCGGCATTCATGTCGCGGCATTCTCCGGCGAATATGGCTACGCTGTCGAAGCCGCCTAAGGCTCCGAACCCCATTTTGCCCAGGAGATTCAGGTTGAGCAGAGAGAATGCGGGGACTGAAAGTGCGAGGGGGGTGCTTACCGCCTTGCCCATCATCCAATGAGGAATGGCAAACACGGCCATGGCGACGAATAACGCCAGAATCATGAAGCCGGCGAACCCGTGAATCCACTTGCCTAGAGAGAGGCCGATTCTTGCGACAAGGACGAGGGCGGCGGTGACGATCACATTGGCGGAACCGATGGCGAGTTTGCTCTCCGACAGCCACGCGCCTGAGGGGCCGAGCGCATAGGCCAGATTGTTGGTGACCAGCAAACCCATTTCAGAGACGAACACGATGGCATAGAACCAGAGATTGCAAGCTACCAGGAAGCCGATGGTTTCGTTGAAGCGCAGCTTGGCCCACTGGTAAAGGCCGCCTTCCAGAGGCATTTCGTTGTTGAGATGAATCACCACGAGGGCTGAGGGGATGTAGTAAAGCACGATGGCTGCGAGCCAGAAGATGAGATGCGAGCCGCCCAGTTTTCCAGCGGTCCCGATCCAGGCCAGGCCAAGGATGGCAAGAACTTGGGTGAATACGAGATTGGGGAGGGAGAGCTCTTTCTTGAGTTCGAGACTGTGTTGCTGGACGTCAAGTTCGCCGGCGAGGAGGGGATCGACGGTCGCGGGCGGGTGGGGGTCCATCCGGATATTATCGGTTAGTTGGGGTGGGGCAGCCCGTTAGCCGGACGTTCAGCGGCATAGTTTGCGCCCGCAAGATATTCCGTCAAGTAGATTCCCAGGGGTTGACGATCTCGACACCCAGTCCAGCGAAATCTTTGACATTACGCGTGACGACGGAGAGATCATGCTCCAGCGCGGTCGCGGCGACTAACCCGTCAATGACCGCGGGTTGGATGCCTTTCTCCTGTGCCCGCGCCGAAAGCGCGGCCCAGCGGTCGCCGATTGCGCGGGTGACGGGCAGCACATTCGCGGGATCGAACGATTCGAGCAACTCGTTCTCAAGCCATTGCTCCAATTGGTCCCGCCGTTTGCTCGGAGGGAGCAATTCGATGCCGCGGCGAATCTCGGCGAGCGTCAAAATGCTGACGTACAGAGAACCTGGCGCGGCAGCTTGTAGCCAGTTCTTGACCCGCTGATCGGGCGCGCCTTTCCGCGAGAACTCAGAAAGGACGTTGGTATCGACAAGGAAACCGTTCACAGATCAAGCGGCCTTGGATAGTCCCTGATCCGTTCCAAGTTTAGTTCGGAACCAGCAAAGGGAGGCTGACTGAGAACATCGGCGAGATTCTTGCGTGGTTTCGGGGGAGCAGCGCCTTCCGGGAGGGGCGATGTTACGAGGGCGTGATGAATCACTTCGGCAACACTGTGAAAGGCTCCGCTGCGTAGCCGTTCCTGAATAAGCTTTTCGTCTTCCGGAGTAAGCTGAATCGTCACGATAGTACCCTAGGCCCAGATGCGCGGGGCGTCAACTCCATGATGGCACTTCGGCTGATTATTTGTGGATGGCGATTTCCGTTACGACATTCCAGACGAAGGTTACGAATGGATACAGCGAGGCTTCGGGCATGCGTTCTACATCGCTATGAGCGCCGTAATTTTCGCCGTCTTCGCGCGAGGTTGCCGGGCCGATTCCATAGGACTGCACGCCCTTGGCGCGGAGCTGGGCCTTATCGCTGGCTCCCGTTGACATGCTGGGCAGGACGGTGATGCCGGGGTACATCTGTTTGCTCACTTGTTCCAGGACCCGGTACATTTCCGTGTCGAGCCGGGAAGCAGGCGACGCGGGCCGTGTTTGCGGAATCGGAACGATTTTTACCTGCGGATCGGCGATTTGCTTTTGCATTTCGGCGTAGAACTTCGTGACGTCCTCGTCGGGCAAGGCGCGGATGTCCAGAGTGGCTTCGGCTTCCGAGGGAATCACGTTGGGTCCGACGCCGGCTTTCAGCATGGTGGGCACTACGGAGGTCCGTAGCATGGAATTCAACTGCGGTTCATGTTCGGCCAGATAGCGCTCGGCCGCGGCGGCTGTTTGGGGATTTAACAGTGCGTTATATCGGGCTGCTTTATCAGCCGGACTGATGGCGGCGAGTTTTTCGAAGTAGGTTCTGGTGGTGTCGTTCAAACGCACCGGGGTCTGCCACTGGCCGACCTTTTCCACCGCAGCGCCGAGGTGGATGAGCGCGTTGTCCATTCTGGGGACTGAGCCGTGACCGGACGTTCCGTTGGCAACCAAGCGGACGCGCGCGGGGACTTTTTCGGCGGTGCCGATGCTCGCTCGGATGGCACGGCCGTTTTCCAGCGTGACGCCGCCGCCTTCGGTGAGCGAGTATTCGGCGTCGATCTCGTCAAAATGCTGGCCGACCATGAAGTTGATTCCGACGCCGGTGAGGTCGGCTTCTTCGCCGGACTCGGCCAGGAAGATGACATCGCGATCGAGCCGCGCGCTGGAGCGTTTGAGGAGCAGCATCACCATGAGGTTGGCTGCCAGAATGGGCTTGTCGTCCGCAGAGCCGCGTCCCCAGATGAAGCCGTCCTTGAGGATCGCGCCAAACGGATCGAGCGGCCACTTTTCCATTTGCACGCCGACCACGTCGGTGTGGGCCAGGATCAGAATGGGGCGTTTGGATCCGTTGCCTTTGATGCGGGCGACGAGGTTGGCTCGGGCCGGGTCCAGCGCAAACGTCTTGGTGGGGATGCCTTCGGCTTCGAGGACTTTTTTGAGGTATTCGACCGCTCGGGTTTCATTGCCGGCGCGGGTGTCGAGCCGGACCAGGTCGCGGTAGTGCTGGAGGATTTCGGATTTTTGCTGGTCCCAGTTGGGGGCGGGGATTTGGGCGGGGGCGGCGGATGCGAGGAGGATCGCGAGGGAGGTGGTGTTGAGGCTGGCCATTGTCTTAGGGTACTCCGGCGACTGGAGAAAGAATCATGCCTCCGAAGATCCAGTTCTCAGGTGATCCGAAACGACCGTCACAGGCCGAGTTCAGAAAGAGTGCGCCGGTCATCTTCCAGTTCAGCCGCGCCGTAGCGGATTGGCGAAACTTCGTGGGCTGCGACAAATTCCATGAAAGCGGCAAGCGGCGTGCGGCAAAGCTCGGCGGCCCTGCCCAGGGAAAGTTTTTCTTCGCGAAACAACTCCAAAGCAAGAAGGCGTGCCGCTTCCTGAGACAGGTTGGCCGTGTCCAGATTGGCCGCATGGAGTAGCGCGATGGACAGATCGACCTTCACCGTTTCCATGTTTATGCGGTACCCCATTTGCAACTACTCGCCGATGATCTTTACCAGGACTCTCTTCCGCCTTCGTCCATCAAACTCTCCATAGAAAATCTGTTCCCACGGTCCGAAATCGAGCTTCCCCTTGGTGATTGCCACGACCACCTCCCGGCCCATGATCTGGCGTTTCAGATGCGCGTCGGCATTGTCCTCGCCGGTGCGATTGTGCATGTACGGGGTGGTCGGCTCATGCGGGGCGAGGCGCTCCAGCCATTTGTCGTAATCCTGGTGGAGGCCTGCTTCATCGTCGTTGATGAAGACCGACGCCGTAATGTGCATGGCGTTCACCAGCACCAAGCCTTCCTGTACCCCGCTCTCGTGCAGGCAGGTTTCGACGTCGCGCGTGATATTTACCAGACCTCTTCGCGAGGGCACCTGGAACCATAGTTCCTTGCGGTAGCTTTTCATACCTAGCAGACTACCGCACGGGGCTTGCTGAAAACCTAAAAACCGCTCCGTGACCGTCGCGGCTTCCATGAGAGGGCCACTCTCTGTCAATGAAAATCTTTGGCCACCCGCAATGGCGTGGCCGACCAACGGGAGGCGCCACAGGGTCCTTCCGTTTTCCTTTTCTTAGAAAGGGTTTTCTCTTCCCCTCGCCGACTCGCCCTGCTTCCATTCGCACTCTTGTTATGGAGCTTGCGCTCCGGTGCCAGTTGGAGTCCTTCTTCTAGTTAACGGGGCTGCCTTCTCCGAGCCGAACTGAATCGCCTCCGTTGCCGGGAACGCTCGTTCCGCCGCGACATCGCAGTCACCCGAACCCGGCGATGGGTTCACCAAAACCCGACGACACGTTCTTAGGCCGCCTGACGGGAAAGCGCCGTGGCCTGGCTGTGGCGCAGCGGTTCGTACACTTCTCCGCCTACCCACAGCCGGTGCAGTAACACCGCGAGTTTGCGCGCCACCGCTACGATCGCGCGCTTCTTCGCGTTCTTGCCGCCGCGCTCGGCCAGCTTCAGCCCCCACCGTTTCAGATCCGTATCCGGCCCCCGCTGGCGCAGAATGCATTGCGAGGCCTGCACCAGCAGCCAGCGCAAATACCGGTCGCCTTCTTTGCTGATACCCAACTGCGGCTGGCTCTGACCTGACTCGCTTTGTCGGGGCCGCAAGCCCACAAAGCAGCCCACATCGCGGCTCTTGCGGAAACGCTGGCCATCTTCCAGCGTCAACACAAACGTCAGAGCGATCAAGGTCCCGACTCCGCTGACCTGCTCCAGGAGTTCGGTTTCCGGATACTGGGTCCGGGCGATCTGCTCGATGGTGGTGTCCAACTGGTGAATCTTTTCGGTCAACGATTCCACTGCTTCCAGCAGCGGCTTCAACTGCTCGCGCATTGGTTTGGGCAGAGCGTCCATCTTGTCCACGCCCATCGCCTCGGCATCGCAGGCTGGCAGGCGCTCCCCCATGGCCTTGACGAACCCTCGCGCTGAGTTCACTGCGCTGGTACGCAGTTGCACCAGCGCGGCCCGCATGCGGATGGTCAGCAAATCCGTTTGCCCCTGTTCGCTGCGATGCCGGATGGGCCGCAACAACTGCGGATCCACACGCACCAACCGCGCCAGCGTCTGCGCGTCGATGCGGTCGCTCTTGCGCGAGCTGGCGCTGATCAACTGCACCTGCCGCGCGTTGGCCACGATTACCTCAAAGCCCAACCCACTCAGCATCCGGCTCAACCACGGCGAATGCGTTCCCACTTCGATGGCAATCCGGCAACGCTGCAGCGGCCCAAACTTCTCCACCATCGCCTTGCGCGTGGTGGCCACGCTGCCTTCCGACACCACCTCGCCTTGCGCTCCCAGCACGCAATACCGGCTGGTTCTGTCTCCCAGGTCCATCCCGATTGTGATCGGCCCCTGCTTCTGGGCTGTCGCCCGTTTCGGACTCTGCTTAACCTTGCTATTCTTCTTCATGGCCGGTCTCCTTTGCACTTCGATGCGTTATCCATTGGGAGCTTATCGCATCCCGTAGGGGGATAGGCCCTCTCATTCCATCTCCGAGGGGCTCGCCAAGCGCTTGTATGTTTCCCGATCCTCTCGATCTGCGATTACTGCTCCACCGGATGTGGCATCGTCTTCGGCATCTTCGGTAGTTCCGGCAAAGGGGGTACCGGCGGCACTGCGGGCATGCGAGGGGGCGTGAAGTCCGAATTAGGTACGAAGGGCGCCTCGTCACCCGACGCTTTGCGGATGGTCACGTCGCCGCGGTCTACGCGGATGCTGACCGTGGGACCGCCATTGCCGCCCCGGATGGTTCCGCCGTTTCTGGAATGATCCTGCATCAGCGGCGCACCGAACTGGTCGGACAACTCCCCGTGGGTGGTCACGGCGGTTAAGTCGAATTTCGCGGCCGCGGGAAGCGACATCTCAATGTCACCCGAACGATTGTGAATATCCATTCTCGCTAGCGGCAGCAAGCCCGGATGCAGGGAGATGTCGCCCCGGTCAATAGTGAGATCCAGCGAATTGGTGAAGTTCGAAATCTGCACGTCGCGGGACCGGCCGGTCAACCGGATAGGGCCGATCACGTGATCACCTGTAAAATCCCCGCGCGTCCATCGCACCTGCCCGGGCAACTGCTCAATCTCGAGCTCTGTCTGCGTACCGGTATAGTGCAACGGCTTGGCCAGATTGCGCATCTGCAGAGCGCCTGTATAGGCTCCGTTGAGGGTCACCTGACCTTGAATATTTTCCAGATCGACGTCGCCGCCGCGGCCTTTAATGTCCAGTGCACTTCTCAGGTTCACCACCCGGATGATGTCGGAGCGGCGCAAATCGATCCGCGTCTCGCCACCGATGTTTTCCATACGCACGCCGGCATTGTCGGAATTGATGCTGACCGTGCCGTCGATGTCGCTAATGTCAAAGTCGCCTGAACGGCCATACGCGTCAATGGAGGAGCCCCTGGGCACCGTAATTTCCAACTCGGCGGTAATGCGCTGTCCGCTGGATGTACCATCCTGGTGCGAGCGCAGCGTGAAGTGGTCCCCATCGCCGTCGATCGAATATTGCGCGCTTTGGTTGGCGCGATCGGCACCGGCCTGATCCATGCTGCGAATATTGTTGTGGCCCACTACCTTCACCGACTGGACATCGGCTCCCACAATGTGGGCATTGCCGCGAAAGCTTTCCAGCATAATGCGGGGAGTTTTGGAAGACGCCTTTTCCACCGATATTGGATAGTCGTAGGACTCCCCGAACATATCCAGGCCGCCGAATGTGATTCGTTCGCGCGGCAGCCACGTATAGAACCCTCGCGCGGCGTGCAGGCTCATCCCGAAAATCACCAGGAAGACTACCAGGACCCATTCGCCGCCAGAGACGCCGGAGCGGGGAAGAGGCTTCCCGCTAGAGTGCCAGTACACGACTTCAGCCAACCGCAGCGCGCCCCAGATGATCAGCAGAAACGGCCAGTATTTGGCCAGATAGTCGATTAACTGGAGCTCCGGATAGATGTTGCGCGCAAGAAAAAGGGCACCAAGACCTATCAGCAGCAGCGGCGCAAATAATGAACCTCGTCTCATAATCTTTCTTTCTGCGCCACTCTCAGTGCGCTCGCGACCCCATAAAATCTCCCAGCTTGCAAAGACCGAATACGATCAACAGAACCGGCCAGGTCCTGCCGAAACTTATCGAACCCATCGAATCCTCGGCTAGCAAAAGTCCCAGAGTGATCAGCAGCAAGGGACCGCAAATCGCGTGCCCCAACGTCGCCGGGCGCTGTAGAGGACCCGAACCTGAATAACCGCTGCCGCTCTGTGTGTAGCCTTGCCCGTAAGCAGGAGGAGGCGGCGGAGGCGAGCCAGCGGAAAAACTACCTGGGTCAGAAGGATTCATCGCTATTGTTCCTTCTTAGTCGCGGCCCCGTACCGCGCATACAGCATATAAGCGCCCATCCCGATCAGCAGTATCGGCCAATACCTCAGCGCCCGATGGATATCCAGCAGGTCGAGATTGTTCAGCAGAAAAATGATTCCAAAGCCGATCAGCACCACCGGCGCGACCGGGAAGCCCGAGCCCTTCACAGGGAACAGGCTGGAGAACTCGTCCACAATCAGCCCCGCGCGGCGCTGGCGGGCCGTGTGATAGGCCTCAAAGCACATGTAAGCCCAGAAGGCGGCGATCAGCAACCCCATCAGCGGCTCCAGCCCGCCCAGGCTTCCGCTGCTCATGAGGCTGATCATCATGCCGACAATCACAACGTGAATCAGGCCCTTGGAATATTGGCCGTTGTAAATGGCGCCCACGCCGGGAATGAAGCCCAGCAGGAACGCGAGCCCCGGAGAAACACCTGCATTGCCGATCGGGGGCGGCGCCGAGCTGTAAGCGGGCGCTGAATAGGCAGGCGCGGTGTAAGGGGATTGCCCGAATCCCGCATCTGCCGCTGGTGTTTCCATTGGTGCATGCTCCTTGCAATAAATTGTTCCGTGCGAGGTGACCATATTGGTCCCGTCCAGGGCTTTTCCACACGCCCTGCAATAGCCCAGGATTCCTGGCTGCGAACTCATTTTTGATTCCCTCCCGGCGAACTGGCTGGCGCCGCGCTGGGCTGGTCCGGCTGTTCATCGCTCCATTCCTTAAGCCGCGTCTGGATCAGGTACACAAAACGCAGATTGTCGTAATACTTCACGCCTCGATCCCACACGCGGTGCGCGTGATCCTCGGCCGTGGTCCACACCTTCACCGGATCCAAATCCGAGGGCTTCAACTGTCGCACCTGCACGCCCGTCATCCGGCCCAACATGGAGAAGAACAAAACCGTCATCGCCATTCCCATGGCAAACCGCGGCTGCAGGATCGGCTCAATCCAGGGCCCAAACAAACGCCGCGCCAGCGATGGCTTCACCAGCTTCCGGCTGGGACCGGCGGAAATCTCAAACAACAGCCGCGTCACCAGTTGAGGAGGAGGTTCCACCTGCGGCACGCGCCCGATAAACTCAATGGCTCCGCTCGCGTCGGATTTCAACTGAGCGCAGTCCGCACAGGATTTCGCATGCTCTTCAAACGCGACGCTGCTGGAGGCCGGGAGGGTCCCGTCCAGATGGTCAGCGAGAAGAATCTCAAAATCCGCGCAGTTCATTTCCAAATCTCTACAACAATCCTGACTGATGTTTCTTAAGCAAGCGGCCCAGTTCGGCGCGCCCACGATTCAATCTTGACTTCACCGTGCCTTCCGGCACATTCAGCACTTCCGCGATTTCCTTATACTCCAGCTCTTCCAGATCCCGCAGAATCACGGTCTCCCGCAATTCCGGCGAAAGCTTCCTGAGAGCCGCATCCAGCAACTCGCCCGCCTCGCGGCCCACCACCCTGGAATCAGTCCGGGCAGAGGCAGCCGCCTCAGCAAGCATCGGCAACTGGTCATCGATCGAATCGGTGGCTCGCTCAAGCTTTGTACGACGATAATGATCAATCAGCAGATTACGCGATAATCGCGTCAGCCACACCGTAAATGATCCCTCGCCCGCGCGGAAACTCTTTAGCGAGCGGAATACCCTGAGGAAAACTTCCTGCGTCAGGTCCTGGGCTTCGGTGTCGGAACTCGTAAACCGGTAGCAGATGGAATACACACGCCGGGTATGGACCTTCACGAGGTCTTCCCAGGCGGCATCCTCGCCCGCCAGACAGCGCTCTATCAGTTCCAGGTCCTGATCCAAGAAATAATCCCGGCGTGCACCATACCAGCGGTCAGATAGCTTTCCTGTCCCATTACCTAACGCGTTACCTAACGACAGGAACTGGCCCGGCGTGTTAATCTGTCGAACTGTAGCCAATGCGGTCATGTTGGTCCCCGAATAACTGGTTCCCGGAATGCTTGCACTTCCCATTCCAGTAATAAGAACGCAGAACCGCCATGAGATGTTCGATTTTCATTCTAGCCCGCCATCCAAGCTTTCGGCTCGTGCCTGGTTTCTCATGGTGAGCGCTTGAAAAAGCACCACCTGGGGATCCTGGCGGGCGTTTTGGTGCTCCTGGTGATCGCCGCCACCGTAATTTACCGCTGGCGGACGTCCGGCTTCTCAGTTCGGGCCTTTTTGGCCTCCATTCGCGGAATGGACCCGTTTTGGCTGTCTATCAGCTTGGCCCTCATGCTATCGGCCTACGCCATCCGCGCGTTACGTTGGTTGGTGATGTTACGTCCTATGAGCAGCGAAGCTCAACTCTGGGACACCCTTTCGGCGACCTGTATCGGGTTTACGGCCGTGGTTTTCTTTGGCCGGGCGGGCGAAGCCGTGCGACCCTACCTGATCGCCAAGAAGGCCGGAGTGCCGTTTTCGAGCCAAATTGCTGCTTGGCTGGTGGAGCGGATCATGGATCTGCTGATGGTGATTGTAATTTTTGCCATCGCATTGACGCAGGTCTCTCACAGCTCTATCCAGTCCAGCTCGACCGTGGATACCACCCTCCATGCTGCTGGATATACCGGGGCCTTCCTGGGCGCGGCAATGCTGGCGGTGCTGGTCGGGTTGGAGAGGTTTAAGGGGGGCGTGCAGGCTCGTCTGATGAGCGCCCTCTCGTTTCTGCCCGGCCAAGTTCGTATCCGGATAGAGGGCTATCTGGTGGAGTTCGAAAAGGGCATGGAATCCATGCGAAGCACGTCGTCGGTGTTGCTGCTGGTAGGTCTGACCGTGCTCGATTGGGGTACTATTGCGGCCTCTTTTGCCTGCCTGGGTTTCGCGTTTCCGGCAACAGCCGATTTGGGAGTCACCGATATGGTCATCCTGTTGGGATTTGTGGCATTCGGTAGCGTTGTGCAGCTTCCGGGCATCGGCGGAGGGATGCAAATCGTTACAGCTCTTGTTCTTACCGAGTTTTTTGGCTTGACTCTGGAAGTTGCAAGCGGTTTTGCGCTGATTCTATGGGTGATAAGCTTTGTCTCCATTGTACCTATAGGGCTGGCGATGGCATTCCAGGAAGGCATCAAGTGGCGAAGCCTCAGGAACTTGAATACAATTCCTAAGGCGGCCATCTAACTGTCTTTGATCTATAAACGCTTATGACTTGCCCCTTCTGCGGCCATCGCGAAGATCGTGTGATCGACTCCAGGGAGACCAAGGAGGGCGATGTCATCCGCAGGCGTCGGGAATGTCTGAAGTGTGAGCGGCGGTTTACCACCTATGAACGGAGCGACGAGGTCCCTTATATGGTTGTCAAACGGGACGGCCGCCGTGAGAAGTTCGACCGCCAAAAAGTCATTGAGGGACTACTTAAGGCCTGCCAGAAGCGGCCTGTATCTATGTCCACCCTCGCCGAGGTGGTGGATGAGATCGAATCCAAGCTTGCCGATACGGCCGAACGGGAGATTTCCACAACTCAAATTGGGGAACTGCTGATGGAGCGTCTTCGGTCGCTGGACAAAATCGCCTACGTAAGGTTCGCCTCGGTGTATCGGGATTTTCAGGATGTGGACGCATTTCTGGCCGAGTTGACCGACTTGCTCCAGCGCCGAACCCCCTGACATAGCTCTTCCGGCCTAGAGTCTGATCGATTGTGTGCAACCATTTTGCCCCAGAAACATCTTTTAAAATAGAGACTTAACTTAGCGGCGGAAGACTGCTATACTGTTTTGGAACTAGTTACATTTCGGAGACGGGCGGACCCGTGCCCGGTCGGGTAACTGTAAGTTGCTCAGTGCAGGTTAGTTCTTTGGCTTTGGCATACAGATCAATCTGAAACCCCAAGCGTCAACCGCTGCGTGGAGAGGGAGAGACATGCATCAACGAAGAAGACTTGGGGGAGGTGAAGCGGTGGATCATTTCGAGGACCAGTTTTTAGGCGAATCTCATGAGCCTCTGGGTGGTATTCCCTTCGACGAAGAAGGTGGCGGGTTTTTCCACGCCGAGGAAGCCCCTGAAGGGGAAGAATTTGCACCCCAACACCACGTTGAAGAGTCCATCTACACCGACGATCCTGTCCGCGTTTATTTGCGCGAAATGGGCGCCGTCCCACTGCTTACCCGCGAGGGCGAGGTCAATCTGGCTCGCCGGATGGAGCGCGGAAAGCTCCGCATGCAGAAGGCCATCAGCCGGTCAGCGCTGGTGCAGTTGTGCGCGGTAGAAATCGCCGAAAACGTCAGGCGCGATATTGAACAGCTGGACACCTACGCCGATTTAGGCGGGGACCTGGAAGAAGAGAGCGCGGCGTTCCAGAAGCGCAAGAACGAAGTCGCGAAGAATGTTATTGAGATCGCGACCCAACACAAAAAACTAGTTCAGGTCAACGAAAAGATGGGCACTGTTCCGGCCAGCAACAAGAAGCTGCGCCGCAAGTGGAACGGCCGGTTTGCGCGCGCCCGCATTGAAGTTTCGCTGGCTATCCGCAAGGTCCCGTTTTACCTTTCTCAATGGAAGCAGTTCGCCAAGGAAATTGAGCGCGCCGTCGAAGAGCTTTCGCACATGGAGCAGGACCTGCGGAAGCTGGAAGGCCGCAACAGCCAGACCGCCCAGGCCAAGGCCAAGGAGCTCCGCCGCGAGATTCGCAAGCGCGAGCTGACCGCCAATGCCAACTTAGCGGAGCTGCGCCACACTATCTCGGTAATCCGTCACGGCGAAGTGGAAGCCGAACGGGCCAAGAAAGACCTGGTGGAAGCCAACCTGCGTCTTGTGGTTTCGGTGGCGAAGAAGTACGTCAATCGCGGGCTGCATCTTCTGGACCTGATCCAGGAAGGCAACATCGGCCTGATGCGCGCCGCCGATAAGTTCGAATACCGGCGCGGCTACAAGTTCTCGACCTACGCGACGTGGTGGATTCGTCAGGCGATCACGCGTGCGATCGCGGATCAGTCTCGCACCATTCGTATTCCCGTTCACATGAACGAGAGCATGAACAAGTTCCTGCGCGCCACGCGCGACCTGGAAAAGGAACTGGGCCGGGCGCCCAACAACGACGAAATTTCCCGCCGCATGGATATTCCGGTGGAGAAAGTTCAGAAGCTGAAGACCATCTCGCGCGATCCTGTGTCTCTGGAGACGCCGGTCGGCCGTGACGGCGAATCCGCGCTGGGCGATCTGATTGAAGACCGCTGGGTGGGCTCGCCTGTCGATGCGGTAATCGACACCAATGTCCGCGACGAGACCGCGAACATCCTCAAGACTCTCTCGCCTAAGGAAGAGAAAGTCATTCGGCTGCGCTTCGGAATCGGCTGCGAACGCGAACACACTTTGGAAGAAATCGGCCAGGAGTTCGACGTAACGCGCGAACGCATTCGGCAGATTGAAGCCAAGGCGCTGCGGCAGCTTCGTTCGCCAGAACGGGCTCGGCATTTGCGAGCGCTTCTCGCTGCACGATAGCTTTGCCCTAGATCATTTTCGCTTCTGCGTCCTCTAGCGACGCAAAACACGGCATCAGATCGCTTACTCGAGTCAGGTCCAGCAACTGCTGGATCCTGTCCGAAATCCCGAACATCGCAAAACCGCGCTTCGAGCCTTGGCACGATACGAACGTGCTGATGACACTGCCTAGACCGGCTGAGTCCATGTAAGGAACATCAGAGATGTCCAGCAAAATGGCTCTGGTCCGGTCCTGCCGGACCGTGTCCTGAAAATCAAACAACGTCGTCATCGTGAGAGGCCCGTGGAGCTGAATAAGGCGGGCGCCGGAGGGGCGGTCGTTGGTCGTGATCTTGAGGTCTTCGTTTCGGATGGAGGACATAAACCCCTTATCTTACAAAACCTGGCGTGTCGTTGTGGTGACTTTATGGTTGCATTCGGTTTACAACTCCATTCGCCCAACCTATCCTTTCGACGACGGAGCCTATCTACAGTACTGACGTTACCAGCCGTCCTCCACGCCTTTCAAGACTGAGTGGACCGGAATAGCCACTTGAATACATATATTTACGAAGAAACTAAATCGTGACCGTACGATAGGGTCAATCGAAATAATCTATTGGCTAAGAAAGAGTCTTGACGTTAGAATTCCATAAAGACTCAAGCCCCGTTAGCTTGTTCCTTGGTTCATTGGAACTCTCTTCGGGAGGCTTTATGCTCGAAAAGCCGCGAGCATTTTCCGAGGGTGATTCCTGGGCCGTTTCCATACTCTAAACACCAGGAGAACGATCAATGGCGGAGAACGAAGCACCTAAAATGCAGGCTACGTTAGGCCTCACAGGCCTGACAATGAACGCGATGGCGCTAATTGCACCCGGCGCCTTTCTTTGGCTCACTTACTTTCTGCAGGCGACCACCGGCAACACCGCTCCGGCGATGTGGGCGGGAATCGTCCTGGCACTGGCACTGTGCCTGGCCACGGCGGTTTGTTACGCCGAGATGGCCAAGCTCTATCCCGGCACGGGAAGCTCATACTATTTCGCGGAACAGTCGTTCCTCAATCACGACAAGGCGTGGAAGTATGCGCGGCTCTCGAAATTCATCGTAGGCTGGGGCTCCCATCTTTATTACTGGATCTACCCCGGAGTGATGGTGGCCGTGATGGGCATCCTTTGCGGTTATCTGGCCGGAACCATTTGGCCCAACTTCATGAGCGCCGGCAACCCCGGACCTGTCTTCATGGCTGTGATCGCGGTTGTCTTCTCGTTTGGCATCGCGTGGATCGCCAGCAAGGGCGTGAACGGTTCCACGTCGGTGAACATCGCAGTGAACGTAATCCAGATCAGCGCGCTACTGGTTTTCTCCGTGTTGGCCCTCGGTTATCGCATGAATCACCCCCCGGGCAGCGTTGCCTGGCAGTTTGATTCTCAATCCGGTGATGCGTACACCTTCGAATTCCTAACCCAGTCTCAGCAGGTGAACGGCAAGGCGACAGATGTAATCGTGCGGGACGCCAATGGCGCGCCCAAGCCGAAGCTTGACGCCGCCGGCAACCCGGTTCCGTTCCATATCGCTTACCCCGAAAAGGACGACATGGGCAACTTCGTCAGCCACCCCACCGCCGGCTCTGTTGTCGGCATGCACAACTTCGGCTGGATGTTTGTCCAGGCTACTGTGGCCATACTGATCCTGGTGGGATTTGAATCGGTAACAGCCATGGGAGGTGAGGCAAAAAACGCCAAGAGGGACGTCCCCATCGCGGTAATCACCTCATTGCTGGTGCAAGGCGCATTCTGCTACCTGATCGAGTATTTCTGTGCGAATTACTTCCTAAATAGCGGGTATCCGATGTCGACCGCCGCGGGATCGTCAGCGCCCATAGGCGACATGATGATGGTGGTCGGCAACGCTTTGCTGGGCGCTGGCAACGGTAGAACATTTATGTTGATCGAGGCTTTCACCGTGTTCCTGGCCATCATCGGCACCACGCTTTCCTGCATGAACACAGGCGCTCGCGTCACCTACGCGATGGGCAAAGACGAAGAAGTGCCAGAGCATTTCGGTTTGCTGCACTCCGAGAGCCTGACTCCTCACCGCGCCATCTGGACTCTGGCCATCATCTCGGCGGTAGTCGGGGTGATCGGTGTTTCGCTTGCCTTCGGCGACGGAAGCGCTCCCGCGGATGCGGCCATCAAAGCGCTGCCGCAAGGGCTTTTCTCCAGCTTCGGCTACACCACCCATGACGGCATGGCTGCGCTGCCGAATACCTTGCTGATGGTCACGCTGGCATCCAACTTTGGAACATTCCTCCTGTACATGTTGAGCTGCGCGACCTGCATCGTCTGCTTCCACGGACGGCCCGATTTCAGCTTCATCAAGCACATGCTAATTCCGGTGTTCGGCGTGCTGGCCAACCTGGGTTGCATGGTCTTCTATTTGATTGGCCCGTTCCTGGGGTATGGTACAAAGATGGAACCACTGCTGGCATTGGGTATCGCGATCGTCTGGGCGATCTATGGAGGCATTTACTTCATGAAGTCCAGCAAGGCCAAGGGGCGCAAAACTACCTTGACGGAAAGGAGCATGGGAACGGCGATCTAATCCTCGTTTCACAATTGGGGCAGAGATCGGACGCGATCTTCTGCTCCAATTGTCTTGTGTCAGATCATGCTCGACGTAGAGTTCGCGGCGCTCTCCGACGATGGAAAGCTGCGGGATCACAATGAAGACTACCTGGGTCATGTAGTCCCCGCCGATCCCCAGCAGGCTCGTTCTCATGGCTGGTTGTTTGCGCTGGCCGACGGTGTGGGTGGTCACTCGCATGGCGAAGTGGCCTCCCTCACCGCCGTGACCAAGTTGAAAGCCGGTTTTCAATCGGCTCCGGTAAGTGAACCGCTCAGCGCCCTGGTTGCGAGGCTAGCGCGCGAAGCCAATGTGGAGGTCTACGAGACCGCCAAGAGGACGGGCGTCGGCGGGAGCAACATGGCCACTACGTTGGTAGCCTGCGCACTGCGCTACGATCGCGTGGCAGTGGCTCATGCGGGAGATTCGCGTTGCTACCTGATTAGAGATCGTAAGGCCGCCCTGCTGACTCGCGACCACACGGTCGCAAATGAGCAGTTGAGGCTGGGCGTCCTTTCCGCCAAAGAAGCGGCCAACTCAGAAGCCAAGCATGTGCTGGTCCGCTCTCTGGGGCACGATCTTTTCACCACCGCGGAAGTCAATGAGCACCAACTTCTTCCCGGTGACGTTTTGTTGCTTTGTTCCGACGGCATGCACAACGCAGTAGAAGGTTCGGAAATGGCGGCTGTAGCAGGTGGCGGTGGCGATCTCACTCACGCCGCGCAGCGATTAATCGCTCTTGCCAACGATCGGGACGGTAGCGACAATATAAGTGTTCTGGTTATTCGTGTTCGCGATGTTGAGAGGGTCGGGATGTACCGGGGCAGGCCTTATAAACTACGGTAGCTGCCATGGCAGACCACGAAAGACGATGGTCCGCCCCACTCAATGAAATCAATCACAGCCGGTGACATTGTCGACAATTACCGCGTGGAGAAACTCATAGCCCGCAGCGGAATGGCATCGGTTTTCAAGGCCGTCAACCTGGACACCAATGAACCCGTGGCCATAAAAGTCCCGCATCCGGAAATGGAAGCCGACCCGGTTCTGTTCGACCGCTTCAAGCGCGAAGCCGAAATCGGAGAGAAGCTGGACCACCCCGGCGTGATGAAAGTCTACGGCGTGAAACACCGCAGCGGCATTTACATGGTGATGGAGTGGCTGGAAGGCAAGCTGCTTCGCAACATTATTCACGAGCAAAAGATCCTGCCACCGGAACGGGCCATCAAGCTCACCATCGAGATTTGCGACGCATTAGACTACATTCATCGCAACGGCATCGTGCATCGCGACATGAAACCGGAAAACATCATGGTGGACGCGGATGATCACATCAAGCTGATCGACTTTGGTATTGCCGGCCAGGAAGGGGCCAAGCGGCTAACGTTCGCCAAATTCTCGCAGGTGATGGGAACGCCAGACTATATCGCGCCGGAACAAGTAAAGGGCAAACGGGGCGACGGCCGCAGCGATCTATACGCGCTGGGCGTCATGCTCTATGAGATGCTCAGCGGCAAGACTCCGTTTGAAGGCCCCAACCCCTTCGCGGTGATGAATGATCGCCTGCTAAATAATCCCATCCCTCCGCGCGAGGCCAACCCGGCGATTTCTGTGGCGCTGCAGGAAGTCCTCTACAGAGCGCTGGAACGCGAGCCTGCCAATCGCTACTCTACTGCCAGTGAGTTCGCCTGGGACCTGGAACATCTGGACCAGGTGACCGCGGCCGAGCGTCCCGAGATGAGCGACTGGAAGCAGCGTAAGAAACCGGGGTCGCGTCAGATCCTCTTCTATGTGGCCATGGCGTTGATTCCGATCGTGGTGTTGGGACTATTGTTGTTTGTCGCCAAGCACACATAACGATTGACTACGTTAGTCTGAAATAGTGACCGCACACGACACCGCCCAGCTTCCTTTGCGGTCCTTCACTCCTCTTTCCTGGGGCACTTCCGTACTGCGCGATCCCATGGCGTTGTTGATCGACCACGCCTTTCTGGAAAAGAAGGCCGCCACCAATGCGCTGGAACTGCTCCACCGCTGGCCTCACGAGTGTTTTCCAGGCTGGGCCGAGACTCTAACTAACATTGCTCGTGATGAGACCATCCATCTCTCTCAAGTGGTTCGCCTGGTCGCGCGGCGGGGTGGACACCTGGAGCGCGGCCATAGAAATCAATACGCGAAAGACTTGCGCCTGCTGGTACGGATCGGCGGCACGGGGGAGATCGTCGACCGGCTTTTGGTCTCTGCGTTGATCGAACTCCGCTCCTGCGAAAGATTCTCTGTGCTGACCTCTGCGTCAGTGGCCGATGCCGAGTTGCAGGCTTTCTACAAGAGTCTGTTTGCTTCGGAATTCGGCCATTACACCGTGTTTCTGAAGCTCGCGCGCAAGATCGAATCTACGACTCAACGGCGCTGGGCAGAATTGTTAGAGGAAGAGGCTCGCATCATTGGGGCGCAGGAGCCTGGCCCGCGCATTCATTCCGGATTACCTGCAGACGCTTGACCCGCATTTACGATCTGTTTACGATCAATTTACAACGCCCGTGGTCCTCCACTGATCTACCAAGTGTCTAAGGATGCGAGGCCATGTTTGGCGGGCTCGATGCAATATTAGTGGGGTTGGCCCTATGCGCCGCGCCCGTGTCCATCGCGGTCGCTGAGATTCTGCTATCGGGTGCTCTGGCAGCTCGGCTGATCGCGGTACGTCGACTCCGCTCCAGAGTCTCCGTTCCGAACGTGTTTTGGTATTGGTTGGCCTTGGCCTTCCTGGAACTCTTGTCTTGGTTACATTCCCCTGCCTTGCGATCTGGGCAGGGAGAGATCCGGCACCTGCTTCTGTGCGCCGCTCTCTTCTTCACTGTTCCTGCCTTGAGTCACATGAAAGACCGCCTCGTCGTCTGGCGCGGCATCATTTGCACCGCGACCATCAGCTCGCTCTTTTTGATCAGCCACTTCGTGTCGCAACTACACTACTATCGGGGTAAACTCGATCCCGTCGTCTACCTTCGTAGTGGAGGGCTGCTTCACAACTGGATGGTCTATGGCACCGTCGAAATCTTGGTGTTCGCGGGCTTGTTGGAATTCTGGCATTTCTACCCCGAAGAACACGGCTGGTTGCTTCCGGTGTTTGCAATAAACGTCACGGCGATTCTGCTTAGCCTGACGCGGATGCTCTGGCTTTGCTGCCTTTTGTTGCTAGCGATGCATTTAATATGGCGCCGATCAAAATGGATCTGGGCGTTTCCCGCAATTCCCGCGATTCTCGTGATTCTCGCACCCGCGGCGGTTCGATCACGCGTGGCTGTAACAATGGATCCGGATTATTACTCGAATGCGGAGCGCGTGCAAATGCTGCGCGTAGGGTGGACGATGATTCGTCAGCATCCCATTGCAGGCGTGGGTCCGGGACGAATCGACAGACTCTACACCTCGTATCTGTCGCAAAGCGAGGCTGTGCCTGCCTACCACGGCCATCTTCATAACAACCCTATTCAATTGGCGGCCCAATTCGGGCTGCCCGCCACGTGTGCGGCCTTCTTGTTTGTGACAATTCTGTTTCGCGAATTGGTCAGACGAGGCAGGTTGGCGAGGGGTCGCTCTGAGCAAGTTTTATGCCGCACATCTATCTTGGGACTTACAGGATTTCTTGTGGCGGGGATGTTTGACTACACGTACGGACATTCTGTGGCACTTATCTTGCTCAGCTTCGTAATTCTGCCAGCCGATACGCAGAAAGAAACGCAGGATGGGTCTCGCAGGTCAAACTATCGTGCGATGACCACCTGTTCTAAATGCGACCAGCTACTTTGCGACTACGGCATGGCGCTGATTCGATTCGACCAGTTGCGCTATCAGGAAACAGAGGAATGCGTGCTTCAAACGGACTACGAATCCATTAGAAGCGAGTGCGCCTATTTAAGGAAGAGCCTCATTCTGCACCTGAGCGGGCATGAGCTGGCCCACGCTGCAGAGTCAGCCGCGTGCCCGAAGCGCCCGCGACTCAAGAAATAGTGAAGTAAAATCAGTCCTATTGGCCTCACGCACCAGTCCGGCGACCGTGGGACTTTCACTGCTGGCCATTGGGCTTGCAGGTCATCTGATGCTCGGGCCGTTCCGGCAGGGATGGTCGCAGATGACTACGGACTTTCCGAATCATTACGTGGCCGCCGTCGCGACGTTGCATCACCAGCCCTTGCGCCAGTTTTACGATTGGGAGTGGTTCCAGCGGCAAATCCACTATTCGGGTATTGAGAGGCAGTTGGGCGATTATGCGCCGTATACGCCTCTCACCATGCTGCCTTATCTTCCGCTGGCCAAGCTTTCGCCGCAAGGGGCGAAACAAGTCTGGCTGATTGGCGAGCTTTTCTTTCTTGCTGCCGCGGTATGGCTGCTCTCGCGCCTGACGGGGTTGAGCCTACTAAAAACTCTGGTGCTCGCGCTGCTGGCGCACGCGGCATTGAGCACCAATTTTCTACTGGGGCATTACTACATTTTTCTGACGCTGTTGATTGGGTGTGCCGCGTGGTGTTTTCTAAAAGGTCACCCCATCGCCGCGGGAGCGCTGCTCGGCTTGATCTTCGCGTTAAAGCTTTACGCCGCGCCGTTTTTGTTCTACTTCGCGGTCAGACGCCATTGGAAAGCCCTCTGGGCGATGGTAGCCACTGTGGTGTTGCTTACACTTGTGGCGGCGGCGATGTTCGGCTGGAGCGACGTCTGGTATTTCGCAACCAACATGTTGCCGCGGGCTCTCAACGGCGACGTAACGGATCCTTACAACCCCGGGCTCGGCTCGGCTGCAGTTCTGCTTCGGCGAATCTTCGTGAGGGAGGCTGAGCTAAACCCACATCCATTGTTCAACGCGCCCGCGGCATTCTTCTTTTTTCGCGCGCTTTTCACACTAGGCATTCTGGTGGTAACTCTGCTGGCTATTCCCAAGCGTAACGACGATGCCCGATCGTTCGGCTGGTTTGCCATCGTGCCCTTGGCGCTGTCGCCGGTTACCGCCAGTTCGCATTTCATTCTGCTCCTGGTGCCAGTAGCGCTGTTGTTGGCGGGAGAATCGATTGCCTGGTCCGCCGGGTTGCTTGGCTTGTATGTATTGGCCGAACTGCCCTTGCGGCCCTGGAACGCATGGCTGTTTCCCAAGCTGTGGTTTGTCCTCGCGCTTATGATTTACGCGGGCTGGCGATACCTGGCGCGCCTACGAATTGGTCCTGCCGTCATCGCGGCCGCAGGCGTAGTCGCCGTGTCCACTGCTACGGCCTACCTTCAGTCGACCTCTTACGGGCAAGAGCCGCAGATGGTGAACCGTCCCGCTGTCGTTGAACCCGGCGCCGTGTTCTCCTCGGCCGCGTCTATAAGCAGTAGCGGTATGGTCTACGAATCCATCGGCCAGGATCGCTTCGTGTTGCGAGCCAGCGGGCCTGCTGGTCTGCGGACCTTCCAGCTCTGGGGTCACGCATTTCATCCGTCGGTTCCGCTCTCCGGCAGCCCTGTCTATTTCGAATTGCTCGCAGCGGGGCATTCTTACATCAGCGCCTATCATCCCCAAACCAACACCTCGGAATTGGTTGACGGCCCGGATGTCGATTCTGTAGAGCCTGCCATCTCTTCCGATGGCGCGCTGCTCGCGTTTGTCTCGGGCAATTCGCTGGTGATCTTCGATGGAGAAGCTCAATCCATCGTCGCCTCAGGGGAGGTCTCCGGTCCGGCGTTCACACCCGATGGGCGGAACGTCGTGTTCGCCGACGGCGGTCCCGGACAAAGGCGGATCCACATGGCGGCTCTCGCCGGCGATGCGCCGCAGGCGCTCACCCAAACGGGAGACTGCTTTGAGCCAGCCGTCGCGCCCGATGGATCCTCGGTTGCGTTCAGTTGCATTGGAGGAGGAGGCAGTCAGGTGTGGCTTCTGGATTTGAAAACAGGATTTCGGCGGCAGATTACTCGCGGGGCATGCAACAATACTTACCCGGCCTGGGATCTCGACTCGCGCTCAGTGGTGTTCGCTACGGATTGCAACCGGGGAGTCGAACTTCCGGCGCTCTTTCGCGCCATTGTCGGACAGCCATGACGGCTTTCAGTTTCGTTTGCGCAGATCGTACACATAGATGCTATGGCCGATGCGAGCATCGGGCTGCCGCAGTCGAAGTCCATCGAACTCGCCATCGGGACGGTATAAAAACGACGCGCTTACGGCAACTAGACAATTTATGGAATTGACCTGCTCCGGTGTCGCCGCTGGCGGGACGGGCCGTGCTTGAATGCCGTAGTGATCCAGTTCCGACATTCCAAAGTACTGGACGCATGGCTGAGGTACGCGGCGATCGGTGAGGTATCGCGCCAGGTTCTTTGCGTCTTGACCCCAATCCAGGTTGGAGTCAATGAGATATTCGGCGCCATGCTGTGGACCGCCGCTGGCAAGGTTGAAAAATGCCAGATAGTGCGGATAGATCGAGATATTTTCAGCCGCTAGTAGTGCGCCGCAAATCGCTAACGCGGCGATGGTACCCCGGGAGCGCGAGTTCAAGCGCGGTGCCCAAAACCAACCCAGAGCCATGTAGAGGAACGGTAACAGCGGCAGCATATGACGAATGCCCGCGTTCTGGCTGGTGATCGTGGAAGCTCCGAAATAGAGAATGACCGGCAGTGTCATCCCGGCGAGGCGAAGCGATGGCAGCGCTAGAGGAGGCCGTTTGTACACCAGCAGTCCGGCAGTGAGAATCGTGAGCAGAATCACCGCTAATGGCATCTTGACCGCCAGTACGACGAAGGGAAAGTACCACCAACCCGAATCGCTGAGCTCGCCCAACAGATACCCCATGCTTTGCCCCTGGGCTTCTTTATGGCCAAGCGATTTCAACCCGCGCAGAAAACCTGTTGCGGGCAACGGGATCTCCCTCACCACGGCAGGCAGCCCGTTGGTAAGGGAGCTGCTGAAGCCGGCACTGTCCAGGCTTCGAAATTCGAATTTGTAAGCGCAGAAAATCACGAATACCGAACCAAGGCCCACGGCCAGCAGCGATTTTACGACCGGGAATTCATGATCGCGCCCGCGCGCATACAAGGCGAGCAGTGGATACGCGGGTAGTAGAACCAGGGCGGAAAACTTGGTCGCGAGGGCCAGCCCCAACGCAAGGCCCGACATCCACAGCCAACGTTTTGATTTCGAAACAAGATATTCGGTCCAGCATGCGGCGGCGAGAAAGAGAGTCCACGCGGCGGCGACATCGTTCTTTGCGTAACGTCCGTGAGCGGTCAAATTCGGGTCCAGGCAATACAGCCCCATGGCCAGCAGCCCAGCGACGGCACCGAACCAACGACGCGTCCACAAAGCGAGTGTCAAGCCGAAGAGCAGGCTGATGGCGATCGCCACAAAGCGCCCGCGACGGAGAATCACATCGGCGTCAGCGCGATTATGATAAAGAAACTGTTTGCTGATCACCGGATCGGAAATGTCCACCGTCTCCCTGGGGAAGGTGGGAGGCAATTCCAAATTGAGCGGCACGAGCGGCGCTGTCAGCAGGAGTTTCATCAAGGGAGGATGCTCAATGCCGGCGGTGTATCGGCCCAGCTTCCAGAATCCGAATCCGGTCATGAGTTGATTGGGTTCGTCGTAGGTCGGACTTTCCAAAGTGACTGAAAAGTACTCCACCGCTCCCAGTCCAGCAAGCATGACGGCGCACGAAGCGAAGAAAGTCCGCGTCGACAATCGTTTTACCGTATTAAGCCGACCAGGAAATCCACCACGCGCTCGAACGGATCGAAACCGAAAGCGTGCCCGATGGGGGCGCGGAGATTCGAATTCGCGTTGATGTCGTAAAACACCATGCGGCCGTCGGCGGCTTCCAGATACTCGATGCCGCCGACATCCAGACCGCCAGCGGCCATTAGCCTCTTGCCTGTTTCGACCGCCCTGGTGGGCACCTCGTGGTAGGGATAAAATTCCACCGGTCTAGCGGGCGGCGCTTCGGCGACCTCGCAATGCGATTCGCCTGTTAGCGGATTACAAACCTCGGATGGACAAAGATTGAAGGCTCCGTGCGAGATCACTCGCATGGCATAGAGCAACTCGCCCGCAAGAAATTCCATGCGGACGATTCCCTGCGACGCATCGATGGGGAAGTATTCCTGAAGCATCAGCAGATTGTCGGGAAGCCACAAGTCGGCACGATCCCGCAGAAGCCTCACAAGCTCATCGGACGATTGCAGCAGATACATCCGCGCGCCGCTTCCGCCCTGTTCGGGTTTCAGCAATGCAGGCCAACGGTCGCCCCATTGCGCGAGCGCAACGTCCACATCATTGAAGGCCAGCGTGCGAGGATGCGCGATATCAAGTTTCTTCATCAGCGCCGCTTGGGCGCTCTTGCTCAATTCCAGTGCGAAGGCTTGCGACCCGTTCAACACCCGTGCACCGCCAACTTCGAGTGATCGCATCAGGGAAAGCGCGAAGGGCACAGCGCGGGTGTTCCCGCGAACGTAAGCGCTGGGGCTCGCCTGGTTGAAATAGAGCGGAGCATCCGGGATGCTGTCAGGATCGAAGCATGCGCGCTTGAGGTCAAACGCCGAATAGTCGACGCCCCGGCGGTCCAGCGCCGAGAATAGCGGCTTCTGCCACTCGGGGTGTTCGTAGAGGACGACAAGGTCGTGCGGCATAGCGATTGAATACCACTATGCCACCTCCTCAGCGCGCCTGGCCGGTGCTGGCGAGTTCCCGATAGTGATAAGCAGCCTGGCCGGAGATGGCTGCCACTTCGGCGCAGGTGAGGTAGCGAAGGCAGGACGACGAACTCAGCCGTTGCACTACTTGCGCCAACCCGGACATCATCGCCAGTTCCGCCGGCGTCATGGATTTACGGACCACGACTCCTCGCCCCTCCACAATCAGAAACGGACGGTCAGTGTATTGGTCACGCCAGTCCTCGCCGAGGCCGGGAAGAGGAATGGGGCGGAAAAGATTTTCCGCTGACGCGTCCGAAAAGATCGCCTGGCATGGAAACAACAGGCCTCCCGCCAGAATTCTTTGCGAGATTCCGTCGGTGCCCAGTGCGTGCACTGCATCGTCATCCGGCAAGTCCCAGGGCGAATCCCAACAGACATCCAGCAGGGCTGCATAGTCGGCTGGATGAGCCTTTCTCGGGACAATGTCAAGACGCTTTCTTACGTCTGCCAGCAGATGTTCCACGCTGGCCGAATCTTCTCCAGCGGTCACCAACCCATGATTGCCCAATACGAAAACGTTCGTTTCAGGAGAGACCGATATAGTGCGTTCGATCTCTCGCGCCAGAGGCAGGCCCGAGGCGACATAGGGTATCCATTGCCAGCGCAATCCCTCTAGTTTCGATCGAAGTTGCGCCGGCGCATCGCTTCGGACCGCCCATGCGATCGTGTTTACGCAATGGACGTGAAGAACCACGCGATGCGGTAACACGGTGTGCATCGCGGTCTCGAGCGAAGCGCACGGGTTCCGCACGGGGGGATCCACGTCCTGCCGGACGCATTCCTGCATCTCAGCCAAATCCAAGGGAATCAGGATTTCATTCGTCAGAGAATCGGCCATCCACCGTCCTGACGCCTTGATCCACAGCACGCCATCCAATTTTGCGGAACTGTTGCCGGTACTGCCTTGCGTAAGCAGGGGGTCGCTTCCGACACGCCAGGTGAGTTCCAATAGCGGTTGAATTTCCCCACGCCTTGCCATAGGGGTACTTGTAGTCATATCATGCCTCCTTGCGTTTTTCATTGAGACAAAATGTGTAATGGGTCTTTAACTACGGCCGACGCGAGCCTCCTGCTTCGCAACCGACCGATCTTGAGCGAAGCTTTGAAGATCGCCCCGACCGGGATCACTCCTCCCAATTTGTGCGCTGCCACTGCCGCCAATCCCATGGATGCAACGCATCCGCACGAACTGCAATCCGGAGTGCCCCCAAACTGGCAGGGGACAATCTTGGTTTCCAGATCCGCGGAAATGGTCCTGGTAGTCAGCGCGAACACGCATTCGGTGGGATCGCGCGGAGGGGTTTCAAATTGCCGGATCAGCCCTTCCGGCATGTCCAGCTTGGGGAACTGCTTTCTTAGCGCCAGCATATCCCCGATGGCTTGCGCGCGTTCGCGGGGCAGCAGCATTTCAGGCAGATCGTCGCCGAGCTGGGGAGTGAAAAGACTGAACCAGATTTTGCGGATCTCCGGCCGGGGACTCCAGAACTCCAGAAAATCCTTCAGATAACCGGGGCGCTTCATCATCTGGCCGGTCACCGTGCAGTGGATGGTCACGCATTGACCCGCGATGTTCTTGATGATCCGGTCATACGTCGCCGGCGCTCGCCGCACGTCGTGCTCGGCTTGCAGGCCGTCGATGGAAACCACGATGTTCAGCCCGGGGCGATCCGCCCAGCCTGGCGCAAGAGGGCGGAATGCGCTGGTGACTACCTGCACATGAATGCCGCGCTTTATCAACTTGGGAATCATGGCCTCCAATTCGCGATATCGGACCAGCGGATCGCCCCCCACTAGCGAGAGATGTAAGGGCCGCAATTTATCCACCACGTTCAGCACACCGTCTATAAGCTCCAGCCCCGTTCGATCACTCAAGCTTCGCAGCGTGGCTCCGCCGCCCAAGTGATTGTCGTCATATGCGTAACATCCCGGACACCGGAGCGGACACTCACGAGTAATCTCGATCGAAAGGGAAGGCCGCTCTCCTCTAAGAATTTTTCCCCATGCATGAATCACCTCAGTAGTTTTCACCAAAATCCTTTTTTTCTGAAAGCCAAGTCTGGAAATGGACTAAGCGTGCAATCGCCGACAGCCATCGCCTACAAAAGTGACCCGGCCCGAAACCGATTGGTTTCGCGACTCAGAGGTATCTATTCGTTAGGATGTTTCGCTTAGGCGACTTGGCCGGGAGGAGAAGGGTCCGACGCCTGTCCGGTTAGTAAAATCCGGTCACTGGGAAGGTAAGCTTCGCAGGCGATGGAGGCGATCCGGTTTTCAGGAAACAACGGAGTTTGACGGAGGGAATCGCAGAGTACAGGCGTTGCGGTTTCGGCTGCGTAATTATGTAGCTGCAAAACCTTGCAAATCGTGGTGCCTGGATTTATAGCGGGCGGATCTGGTTGGGTATCCAGCGCGGCCAAAACCAGCGCCGCACTGATGATCGAGACGATCCAACAGATCAATTTCATGTCCTGATCTATCTTAACGAATTTTCATCTCGCCGTGTGAGGCATAGTGAGGATCTGATGCTGGTCGCCTTGAGGAAGCGAGTCGAGGAGCGCAGTGAAGACCGCGTTCGTCCATCCGAAGCCGGCTTCATTGGTGCTGTAACCATAGCGAAGTTGGCCACTCAGGTTATCGCTTTGCCGGACGACGTCGTATTTCTCTTCGATTGTGCCGTCGCGCGCGAACTCCGTGGCTAGCAGGGTCAGGAAATGCCTGGAAATGCGGTCTGCCTCGGCCCGGTATCCATACCTCCGCAGTCCTTCGACTGCAATCCATTGCAGAGGAGCCCAACCGAAGGGCGCGTCCCATTGGTCGCCGCTTGTCAACTCACTGGTCTGTAGTCCGCCGGCTCTTTCGAACCTGGCCAGGTTGCGGACTACCTGTTTGGCCTGATCCGGGCTCGCGATCCCGGTCCACAGCGGATAGAAAGTCGTCAGAAACGAATAGCGGCGAGTGCGTTTGTGAACGAAGTCGTAGTCATAGTAGAGGCCATCGCGCGGATCCCACATCAAACGATTTATTTGCCCGGCTCTGGCCTTGCCTCGTTCGCGCCAGATGGCTGCGTCCGATGTTCGACTGAGCAAGCTCATGATCTCCGCTGTCTGCATCTCCATCAGGTAGAGAAGGGAATTCAAACAAACCGGATTGTAGTGAATGATGTCGATGCTGAATGGGCCGAATCGGCTGGAAGGGTCGAAGCCGGATTCCCTCATGGAACGGTCGCCTTGATAAAAGAGAGGCGTTAGCTGGTTCTTCGCAGCATCGTAGTATTGGGAGGCGTCGTAGTCGGGGACCTTATGAGTGCGAAAATAATCTCGAATCAGATCGTAGTCGTTTCGGCCTTTGGAGTCATTCTCTGATGCTAAGACCTCGGGGGCAGGCCCTACGCCCGAATCGAAGTAGCGAGACAGCCCGATGCCGGGAGTCAGGTGGGGCTCCACTGTCCAGTATCGATAGTAGGCGTCGATGGAAGGGACGGCGGCTTCCAACCATTTCCGGTCATGGGTGCGGTTAAAAACCGCGAGCACCATCTCCGTCAGGAACGGCGGTTGGGAGCGCGACAGGTAATAGGTCCGGTTTGCATTCAACACTTTGCCGTATTCGCGAATTTCGTATAGAAAATTTTCGACCATATCGCGCGCCAGGTCGACCTCACCATCTCGCAGCAAGCCCATCTGGATGAAGAAGCTGTCCCATCCGTACATCTCGTTGAACCGGCCGCCCGGCACCACATATGGTCGCGGCAAATACAAGAGACCGTGTGTGCGAATCTGATTCCAATCCTGTGGGAGCGGGGAAATCTGAATCTTTTTGAAATCGGCATCCCTCATCTGCGCGCGCAACTGCGCTTCCAAGGAGACGGAGTTCACGTCTCTGCCGACATAGACGGGCCACCTTCCGTCAGGTAGAGGCCGGGATTTTGGGTCGACCGCTGCCGCCGCCAGATTTGCGTGGGATCGCGTAAGAGTCTTCCATGTCAACTTGATGTAGTCGAGAATGGCCATTCGCGGCGGTGCTTGATATGCTCCGATGGTCAACGCTGCGGCGCATGCAAGCACGATCGCGCGATGAGCCTGCCGCTTCATCCCTGCCTATATTATCCATGGCAGAACAGGCGGGTCAGCATTCCCCAAGCCGTCCCGCGCCACTGCCTCATCGAACCGAGGACCATCACCTGGGAAAAGAGCAGGGTTCCCGGCCGGTACTCGTCACGGTCCATTGGGGAGACTGACACTCCACCCTGGAGTTTCCATCCTTGTTTCAGGTTCCTCATCACTTGGGTCTCTAAATCACTTTCGTTGGGGAGGCATAGCAGTACATATTTCATAACTAATAACTAGCTTTAAGGGAGGCCAGAAACCCGGCCGGCGATCAGGTAAGCCAAAGTAATCATGGCGGATAGGGTTTTATTTTGAGTGGTACGACGAAGAAGCACTTGCCACCTTCCGGTGGAGGGCGTTACCTTGGTATTTGCCCCCTCGTAGTTTGGCAACTCTCTTCCCCTCATGCTTAAAACCAAAGTAGAAGCTCCCGACGACCTCAACCCCCAGGAAACCGCCGAATGGGTTGAGGCGCTTGACGACATCATCGACGCAGCAGGCCCCGACCGGGCTGCCTATCTGATCGAACGCATCATGGAACGCGCCGCCAATCTGGGTGTTCAGGTGCCGCTTCGCTGGAACACCGCTTACATGAACACGATCCCGCCGGAGGAGGAAGTAGCCTATCCCGGTGACCGAGTCATCGAACGCAGAATCAAAAGCCTGATCCGCTGGAATGCGCTTGCCATGGTGGTTCACGCCAACAAGTACGACAACGGCATCGGCGGCCATCTGGCTACGTATGCTTCGCTGGCGACGTTGCTGGAAGTCGGGTACAACCATTTCTTCCGCGGCTCGCACAAAGGCGCCAATGGCGAAACCCTGCCCGGCGATCTGGTGTATTTCCAAGGTCACGCCTCGCCTGGAGTCTACTCTCGGGCTTTTGTGGAAGGCCGCTTGAATGAAAAGCATCTCGAAAATTTCCGCCACGAGTTGCGCGAGCATCCCGGTTTGTCGTCGTATCCGCATCCCTGGCTGATGCCTGACTTCTGGCAGTTCCCGACCGTCTCCATGGGCTTGGGTCCCATCTCGGCAATCTACCAGGCGCGCTTCATGCGCTACCTGGAGAATCGCGGAATTATTGAGAAGACGAATCGCAAAGTTTGGGGCTTCCTGGGCGATGGCGAGACGGATGAGCCGGAATCCCTGGGCGCTTTGACGCTGGCTTCACGCGAGAAGCTCGACAATTTGATTTTCGTAGTGAACTGCAACCTGCAGCGGCTGGATGGTCCGGTGCGCGGCAATGGCAGCATCGTGCAGGAACTGGAAGCGGCCTTCCGCGGCGCGGGCTGGAACGTGATCAAGTGCCTATGGGGCTCGGGTTGGGACGATTTGTTCGCGCGCGATGCCAGCGGTCTCCTGCTGAAGCGCATGCACGAATGCGTCGACGGCGAGTTCCAGGCGTTCCGCGCCAACGATGGCGCGTATCTCCGCAAAGAGTTCTTTGGCAAGTATCCTGAGCTGCTCAAGCTGGTGGAGCACATGAGCGATGACGAGCTATGGGCTCTGCGGCGCGGCGGTCATGACCCGATAAAGGTCTTCAACGCCTACAAGAAAGCCATGGAGACGAAGGGCCAGCCCACCGTGATTCTGGCAAAAACCGTGAAGGGCTTCGGGCTCGGCGAAAAGGCTGAGGGCCGCATGGGCGCTCATCAGCAAAAGAAGCTGGACGACGATGATCTGAAGAAGATCATCAAGCGGTTCGATCTGGACATTCCTGAAGAGGTGGTCAACCGAGTAGGCTTCTTCCGCCTTCCGGAAGATACGCAGGAGATGCGTTATCTGCGGCAGCGCACCGAGGTAATGGGCGGTCCTCTACCGGCGCGCAAGGTGAAGCCGATTACGATTCAGGCTCCGCCGCTGGAGCTGTTCCACGATGCGCTCGCAGGATCGAAAGGCCGCGAGGCGTCGACCACCTCGGCGTTCGTCAACGTGCTGAAGGCTCTAATGAAGCATGCCGAGCTGGGTAAGTACGTGGTTCCGATTGTGCCGGACGAAGCTCGCACATTTGGTATGGAGTCGCTGTTTCGTGAGTTCGGTATTTACGCGAGCCAGGGTCAGCGCTACAAACCGGTGGACGCCAACACTCTGCTCTATTACAAAGAAGCGCAGAACGGACAGGTTCTGGAAGAGGGCATTACGGAGGCGGGTTCTACTTCGTCCTTCATCGCCGCGGGAACGTCCTACGCCAACTATGGCGTGCCGATGATTCCGTTCTACATTTACTATTCGATGTTCGGATTCCAGCGCGTGGGCGACCTGAACTGGGCTTTTGCGGATTCGCGCGGGAAAGGGTTCCTGTTGGGCGGCACGGCCGGGCGCAGTTCACTGAGCGGCGAAGGTCTGCAGCATCAGGATGGACACAGTCCGGTGCTCGCCTCGACTGTGCCGACTTGCACGATTTATGACCCGGCATATGCGTATGAAGTCGCCGTGATTATTCAGGACGGTATCCGGCGCATGTATGTAGAGGGCGAGGATCGTTTCTACTATCTGACGGTTTATAACGATAACTACGCTCAGCCGCCCATGCCCGAGGGCGATGGCGTACGCGATGGAATTCTTCGCGGTATTTATAGATACAAACAGGCGATCTATGGGCCGACCGTGGCGCAATTGTTCGGGTCGGGGCCCATTCTGAACGAGGCTCTGCGGGCACAGCAGATTCTGCAGGAACGATATCAGGTGAACGCCGATGTGTGGTCGGTTACCAGCTATAGCGAACTGCGCAGGGATGGCCTGGAGGTGGAGCGTTGGAATCGTCTGCATCCGGCGGAGGCGCCTCGCGTGCCTTACGTTGCGCAGCAGCTTCAGAATACGCAGGGTCCGATTATTGCGTCGTCAGACTATATGAAGACGCTGCCGGATACGATCGCACCCTGGCTGCAAGGCAGAATGCATTCGCTGGGGACCGATGGGTTCGGCCGAAGCGAGAATCGCGAGCATCTGCGGAAGTTCTTCGAGATCTCAGCCGAGTCGATGGTGCAGGCTACTCTGTCGGCGCTGGCACGGTGGGGGAATTTCGATGCGCAGAGGGCGAAGGCGGCCGTAGAAGAAATGGGGATGGATTCGGAAAAGAGCAATCCGGCTCTGCTGTAGAGTGCCACAGGAGGCCGTGGCCTCCTCGCTCAGATGGAAACTATGGCATGGCCTTCCGTTGTGGCGCGAGTTTCTGAGAAGAGTCGGACTATTCCTGGGCGGGCATTTGGGTGTCGGTGTCCCGCCAAGCGCTCAATTTCAGCCGGCGGCAGACCCAGCAGAGACCTTCAGTGGACGTGGGGGCGCACTGCTCCCCGCAAACAACGCACGGTTTGGGCTTCTCCGCTCGCCCTGCTTCGAGGACTTTGCGGGTGTCGTTGATCAGGGCTTCCGGGATTAAGGTTTCCGCCCCGGTGGATTTGGGAATGGCAGCCTCCCCGCTTACCGCAGCGGGTGCGTCGGGATCGGGCAGGCGTTTACGTTTCACGATTCCACTATAGCAAGCAAAGACACATCTTTACTAAATTTTGGACCGACCCTATTCCATCGGCTCTATTTCAGAGGCGAGTAGGGGGTAGCATCCAGGAATAGCCGATCTACTTTCAGAACAAGTTTGCCGTTGGCTTCCGTTTCGGCGGCAATTTTCTTCCATTCCGGGTCAGCCTGAAAATCGGCCCAGGATTTGTCGGCTGCGGCTCGGCTCGGAAAAGCCAGCATGTAGACGAACGTGTTCTTGGCCTTGTCTCCATCCTGCGGAATCCAATAGCCAACTACTTCCATGTTGTGCTTCTTAAAGATCCTGGTGGTATGGTCGCGGAAGCGCGCTGAAAGTTCGCCCAGCTTGCCGTCGGCAGCGGTATAGGTGCGGAGTTCGAAAACCCGTCCTTCAGCACGAGCGGTGCTCGGAAGCATGACAGCCGCGCCAACAAGGAAGAGCGTGGGTAGTAGGTTTCGCATCACGATAAGGGTAACACCTTAGAATGAGGGCTGCAGGTTCGGCAGCTTACGCTGCGCGAGCAGCTTGTAATATGCATGCGGCGTCCAGAGAACCGCGGCATCGAGGACACTTCTGACCCGGCACTACCGCCGGGTTTCTTTTCACGATTTGCACCTTTGCGTCCACCGCGTGCGTGCAGATGGGACAGTGGACTTTTCCGGGAGCAGTTTCCTGTACTTTGAAAGTGCTTGGCAACATACTGGGCTCTCCTTTTCTTCAATCCAACCCGTTCTTATCGGCGAAAAGTTTGCTTTCGCCACGATACAATCTAGGTAGCTCCACCCCACTCGTTATCTCATGTCAAAAGTTGCTTTTCTCTTTCCCGGGCAAGGTTCCCAGTATGCAGGTATGGGCAAGTCTCTGGCCGAAACATTTCTGGCGGCCAAGCGCGTTTTTGAGGAGGCCGATGATGCGCTCGGGTTTGCTCTGTCGACGCTGTGTTTTGAAGGACCTGAGGATCAGCTTCGTCTGACGGAGAACCAGCAGCCCGCGCTGGTGGCAGCCTCGACTGCAGCGCTGAAGGTGTTGCAGGAGAAGGGTTTTCAGGCCGATTTCGTGGCGGGACACAGCCTGGGTGAGTATTCAGCCCTAGTGGCCGCCGGTTCCCTGAGCTTCACGGATGCCGTGCGGCTGGTGCGCAAGAGGGGCCAATACATGCAGGAAGCTGTGCCGGAGGGTGCAGGCGCCATGGCCGCTCTGCTTCAACTGCCCGAGGGCAAGCTCGACCAAATTCTCGTGGAGGCAGCGCAGGGCGAGGTGGTCTCGGCAGCCAACCTGAACTCGCCGGCCCAGATCGTGATTGCAGGAAATAAGGGCGCGGTGACCAGAGCGACCGATCTGGCCAAAGCGGCCGGGGCGAAGCGGGCGATTCTGCTGCAGGTGAGCGCTCCGTTCCACTGCCCCCTGATGAAGCCCGCCCAGGAACGGCTGAAGGTAGATCTGGATGCCACCGAGTTTCGCGACTTGGCGGTGCCGCTAATCAATAATTGGCGGGCCAGCGAAATACGCTCCGGAGCGGAAGCGCGGGAGGGATTGTATCAGCAGGTTCCGAATCCCGTGCGGTGGAGCGACTCCATTCGGGCCATGGCTCAGGACGGCGCAACAAGGTTTTTCGAAGTGGGCCCCGGCGGAGTGCTGACCGGCTTACTTCGCAATATCGACTCATCGCTGGAAGGCAAGAAGTTCGGCGAAGCTGACGATTTTAGGAGCGCCTAGCGCGGAATTACCGGATTGGATTGGCGGGCAACTTTGCCCGATCTGGCTTCCGTGATCTCGATGTGGTTCTTGTCCAGAGTGTCCCCGGTGACTTGGTCGAGCTGTACGCGGGCTAGGCCGTAAGCGGTCAGGGCGGACACTTCATTCTGTCTGGCCGTGGCCAAGTCGCGCTGCGCCAGGATGACGTTGTACGGCGTGGAACTGCCCAACTGAAACTTCTTCTGTTCCGCATCCAGGCTTTGCTCCTGAAGAATGCGAGCCTGAGTAGCTGCTTCGTATTGGGCGCGAGCCTGCTGCAGCGCGATCACAGCGTTTTCCAGATCGACTCGAATCTGGCTGATCTGCTTCTGCAATCCGAGTTGCGTCATACGGAGTTGGAGCGTTGCGGTGGCGTAGTCGGCTTGCGCGGAGCGGTTTCTGAGCGGAATGTTGAGCTGGACGCCGACCGAATAGTTGGGGAAGTTGCGGCTAAACAACTGGGAGAGTACCGTGCCGTACCCGCCGACGAAAAACGGATCTGCCCCTCCGGCAACCAAGCCCGTTCTTGGGCTGGCTACGGTGTTTGGCAGACCAGCCAGCGCATTATTACGAATATCGCCAATCGCATTTAGCGTCGGAAGCATGGCGTTCCTCGTTCCGGTGAGGTTGATATTCGCGTTATCGATCTGCAGGCGTGCCTGAGCCAGATCGGGACGATTGTCGAGAGCTCGGCCATAGAGGTCCTGGGTGGGCTGGACGGGTTCCACAGCTGGAATCTGAATCCGGTCCGTGGGGATGATGTGGACATCGGCGATGGACACGTTGGCGGTGCCGTTACGGCTGAGGGCGTTCTTTAGAATCGTCTCCTGCTGCAGCACGTTGGTCTGGGCGACCACCAGCACCTGCTGATCAGAGGCGACTTCCGCCTGCGCGCGCACAACTTCGATGGGCGCCAGGGTTCCGATCTCCACCTGCTTCTTGTTGTCGTCATATAGCTTCTGCGAGGAGGCAATGGATTGCTGCGCTACACGCACATTTTCGATGTAACTAACCAGGTTCCAATACAAATTGATGATGTTGGAAACGGTGTTCTGCACCTGGGTTTGGAATACGTAGTCGGCCACCTTGACGTTGTTCTTGGCGATGCGTATGTTCCGGTTGTTGATGGTGGGGCCGAAGCCCTGGAGAAGATTTTGGGTCACGGAGAGGTCAAAGCTCGAGGTGGTCGCGGGGTTGAAAACGGGCGTGGCGTAATTTACAGACTGAACCGAGTTGTTGTACCCGAACGAGTAGGCGGTTCCGGTGGCAAATCCTTGTGACACCGCGAAATTGTAAGTCTTGGCGGTGGCTACCGTGGCGGTTGTGCCGAAGATAACGGTGTTGCTTTGGGGCGTGGTTTGGTGCGCCCACTGAATCGTGCCGCTGAACACGGGGTCGGCTGTGATGGGCAATGGCCCCGCGCCTCCCGCGGTGGCTCCAATTCCGGCCGCTGCATTTCCGATAAAGTAGCCGGGTCCTGCCGTCACGCTGGACGCGCCCCCGGAAGTGTTGGTGGGAATGCCGCGAGCCGATATGCCTGCCTTAGTGCGGAACAGATCGGTATCGGCCAGGCGATACTCATAGCGTTCCACTTCGATGTCGATGTTGTTTTCCAGGGCCAGCGTGATGGCATCCTGAAGGGAAAGATACATATTGCCGGCGCGAATGAGAGAGTCTATGCGCGGCGAGTTGGAAACACTTATCGGCGGAATGATTTTGGGTTGATACTTGGCGATCAGCGGCGTAAACCAGTGCGGACGCTCGGTATCGAGACGCGGAGTGGTGTCCTCTTTTTTGTCGTCTGACTGGAGCTGCTGCTGGGCCCAGGTGGATGGCGCGGCAAGCATCAACACACAAAGGGCGGCGACGTGGGATTGCAAAGATTTCATAGATAGATGTACCAATTGAATACGCTTGCGCGAGATGATAAGTTTCCATGGTAACATTGGAAACTCAAAAAACGCTCTATGCCGTTGAGGTTAGGGCACGTTACTCGTGCATTTTACCTGTGGCGATCACTCATAGCGAAGTGCCTCGATCGGATCCATAAGAGCGGCTTTGCGAGCGGGATAGTAGCCGAAGAAGACGCCCACTAAACCTGAAAACACGAAGGCCAGAAGAATGGCTCCGGGGCTCACCACGGTGGACCAATCTGCGAAGTAGGAAATCGCGACGCTAGCGCTTATGCCGATCGCAATGCCAATAGAGCCTCCGGCCACCGATAACGTGACGGCCTCGACCAGAAATTGAGACAGGATGTCCTTAGTCTTGGCTCCCACGGCTTGGCGCAGGCCAATTTCCTTCGTACGTTCTGTAACCGAAACCAGCATGATGTTCATGATGCCGATGCCGCCGACCAGCAGCGAGACCGAGGCGATGGAAGCGAGAAGAATCGACATCACGCGCGCGGAGGTTTCCTGTGCTGAGAAAACTTCTTCCATATTGCGCACGTCGAAATCGTCGTCCTGATTGGCCTGGAGGCGGTGGCGCTGGCGCAACAGCGACTGAATTTCTTGCACCGCGGATTTGGCGGCGTTATCGCGGCCCTGCACCACGATTTGTTGAATGGTAAGCGCGTTGCCTTGCCGCACGCCGATCACTTTTTTCTTGGCCGAGCTAATGGGAAGAATTATGGTGTCGTCTTGATCCTGACCGGAAGGGGACTGGCCTTTAGGCGACAGCACGCCTACAACAGTGAAGGGGACTTTCTTGATGCGGATGATCTGACCGATGGGGTCGGATCCATTGAACAGGTTGTCGACCACTGTCTTGCCCAATAGGGCGACTTTGGCAGAGGCGTCGACGTCCTGCGTGGTGAAGGGCTGGCCGCTGGACAGCCCGGCGTCGCGAACGATCAGATAGTCGGGTGTGGTGCCGGTGATCTGCGTGGCCCAATTGTTGTTGCCATAAACAATCTGGGCTGCGCCGCGCGCGATAGGGGCGGCTAACGCAACCGAGGGGCACTGCGCGCCAATGGCTCGGGCGTCGTCTTCGGTCAGGGTTTGCGCGTTTCCAAAACCGAGGCGGATGCCGCCGGTGTTCACGCTGCCGGCTTGCACGATGATGACGTTGCTTCCGATGGAGGCGATCTGCTCCTGAATCCGCTGGGTGGCTCCGCTACCGACGGCCACCATGGCGATCACCGCGCCTACTCCGATGATCACGCCCAGCATCGTCAAAGCGCTGCGAAGTTTGTTGACCCGCAGGGCCCGGAAGGCGATCTTCATGGACTGCAGAACTTTTTTCATGCCACGGGCTCCTTCACAGTTTGACTTTCCGGTGGACCCAGCTCTTCCAGTTCGCGTTCAGCGTCGCGGGTGTTTGCAACGCGCTCATCGGTGAGCACCTTGCCGTCTTTAAATACGATGACGCGCTGCGCATATTGGGCGATATCGGGCTCATGGGTCACCACGACAATGCTGATGTGTTGTTCGCGGTTCAGCTTCTGGAAGATGGCCATGATTTCGACGCTAGTGCGGGAGTCGAGCGCGCCAGTAGGCTCGTCGGCCAAGATGAGTTGAGGCCGGTTGATCAGGCTGCGCGCGATGGCGACGCGCTGCTGCTGGCCGCCGGAAAGCTGACTGGGATGGTGGTCGAAACGGCCGGCGAGTCCAACCGATTCCAGAGCCGCGGTGGCGCGGGCGCGCGCATCGGGAACTTCTTCGTCGGCGTAGAGCAGCGGCAATTCGACATTCTCCAGCGCCGAGGTGCGCGCCAGAAGATTGAATTGCTGAAAGACGAATCCGATTTTGTGATTGCGGACGCGAGCCAGTTCGTCGCGGTCCAACCTGCGCGACCGCTTCTCCATCCAGAAAAAAATCGCCGGAGGTGGGTTTGTCCAGGCAGCCCAGGATGTTCATGAACGTGGATTTGCCTGAGCCGGACGGACCCATGATGGCGACGAAGCTGCCGCGATCGATGGAAAGAGACACGCCGCGCAGAGCGTCGACGCGCATGTCGCCCATGAAATACGTCTTGGTGAGATTCGCAACGCGAATCAGCTCGTCTGACATAGGCTAGAATCCCGGCCCTTTGCCGCCCTTCTGCTGTCCTGGGAATGCGGTCGGGGCTGGATTGTTTGCCGACGCAACCGCGGTGATCACCTGGTCGCCTTCTTTGATGTCGCCGCTTTGGACCGCGCTGAAATTCCCATCGCTGATTCCCAGCTTGACGCGCAATGGCTTCGGTTTCCCGTCTGCCAGAACGTAGATCACCTGCTGACCCGCAGGGCGCGCTTTTCCAGTGCCGCCGCCTTTGGCTTGTGCAGGGAGAGCGGCGACACCCGGTGGGCGGAAGCGGAGGGCCGCAGCTGGAATTTTGAGAACATCGGACAGCTTGTCGGTGGCGATCCGAACATTGGCTGTCATGCCCGGGAACAACTTCAGGTCGGGATTGTCGACTTGAATAACTACGTCGTAAGTAATGACGTTCGATACGTTGATGGGAGCCTTGCGGATCTGCGTCACCACGCCTTTAAACGTCGTGCCCGGGTACGCATCCACGGTGAAGTTGACCGGCTGGCCGTCCTTCACTCTGCCGACGTCGGATTCGTCGATGTTTGCGTCCACTTGCATCTTGGTGAGATCCTGCGCGATTTGGAAGATGGTCGGCGCGGAGAACGATGCGGCGACGGTCTGGCCGACGTCCATACTGCGCGCGATCACCGTGCCATCCACTGGGGCGCGGATTTCTGTGTGATCCAGATCGATCTGGGCCTGCTGCAGCGCGGCCTGAGCCTGCTTGACTTGCGCTTGAGAGGAAGCGAGCTGCGTGACGGCTACATCGCGCTGGGCCTGATAGGAAGCTACGCTAGCCTGCGACGAAGTGACCTGAGCCTGCGCGGAGTCGAGGCTGGCGACCGCCTGATCGTAAGTAGCCTGGGCGGTGTCCTGGTCTTCCCTGGCGATGATGCCCGATTTAAACTCGTCGATGCGGCGCGCCAGCTTGGTCTTGGCATCGTTCACGGCGCTTTGCGCATGCACGATGTTTGCCTTCATGTTGGCGACATTGGCCTGAGCGTTGGCGATGTCTGCGTCGGCACGCTTCACTGAGGCCTGGGCATTGATCACGCCGGCATTGGCGGCATCGACACTGGCTTTGGAGGAATCCACCCTGGCCTGGAAAACGGTGGGCTCGATGCGCGCAACCAACTGGTTCTTGGTGACCTTGGTATTGAAGTCGGCAAACAATTGGACAATGTTCCCCGAGACCTGACTGCCCACCTGCACCGTGACCACGGCGTTGCAGTTTCCGGTAGCGGAGATGCTGGCTTCGATATCGCCGCGATCCACGCGCGCCGTGACGTAGTCGACCGTGTGCGAGCGCGTGTAATAGGTGTATGCACCCGCGCCCAGCACCGCCAGAAGAACCACTGCAAGTAGCAGCTTTTTCACAAATGAACCCTCGTTAGGAAGACGTTCTATGTTAGCTGATCAGTTACCTTTGCGCTACCTCGGGAAAGGGACCCTATGTGCCGGTTGGTATAGTGAGATTCGTGTCTGATTCCGTTCTCGACGCTTTCCGGGAAACCGGCGCCTATCTCAAAGGCCACTTTCGGCTAACCAGCGGCTTGCACTCGAACGAGTATTTGCAATGCGCCCTGGTTTTGCAACATCCCTCGCTTTCTCTGCGGTTTGGGACCGAGCTTGCCCGGCACTTTTCAGCTTGCGATCTGGTGGCTGCGCCGGCCATCGGCGGCCTGATTATCGGCCATGAAGTTGCGCGGGCGCTCAATTGCCGCTTTATATTCACTGAGCGCGATGCCGCGGGCAAAATGACCTTGCGGCGCGGTTTTCACGTGAAGCCCGGCGAGACCGCCATAGTGATCGAGGATGTGGTGACCACGGGCGGCAGTACGCGCGAAGTGATTCAGTTGCTGCAGGCCGAAGGGGTGCGCGTCCTGGGGGCTGGTTCGATCATCGACCGCAGCGGCGGCAAGGCCGATCTGGGTGTCCCTCGCGTGGCCCTCGAAACACTGACGGTTACTTCGTGGCAGCCGGACGACTGTCCTCTGTGCAAGCAGGGAGTCCCTGTGGAAAAGCTCGGGTCGCGCCCCACTGCCTGAGTTTTCTTTCTAAATCGTTTGGGTTCATGAGACGGCGCATCCGCATTACGGTGAGCTACGACGGCACTTGTTATCACGGCTGGCAGGTGCAGCCTGGGTTCGCCACCATACAAGGAGTGCTGGAACAGGTGCTGGGCGAGATTGAAGGGGCCCGGGTGCATGTCGAGGGTTCGGGCCGCACAGATGCGGGAGTCCATGCGCTGGCCCAGGTGGCAGCGTTCTATCTGTCCAATCCGATCCCGGTCTATAATTTGCGTAAGGCTCTCAACGGTAAGTTGCCTCGCGATATTCGTGTGACCGAGACCGCAGAAACCGACGCCGAATTTCATCCCCGATTCTCGGCTAAGGCAAAGACCTACGAGTATCGCATCTGGCGCGCGGAAGTGTGTCCTCCGTTTGAGCGGCTGTACGTGCATCATCACCCTTATCCGCTGAATGAAGCTCGGATGAAGGAGCTGGCGCCACTGCTTGAAGGCGAGCATGACTTTTCCGCATTTGCAGCGGCGGACGAAAAAGACGAGCTCGGTCACTCCAAAGTGCGGCGCGTTTTTCATTCCAGCTTGACCAGGGCGGGAGATCATCTTGTCTATCGTGTAAGGGGCAGCGGATTTCTGAAGCACATGGTGCGCAACATTGTGGGTGTGCTGCTGGAGGCTGGGAAGGGCAATCTAACGCGCCAGGATCTCGAGGCGCGATTAAAGCCGGGCTCCGAGGCTCCCGTCGGCCCGTCGGCTCCAGCGAAGGGATTGTTCCTGATCGGAGTCGAGTATTAAGGAACCAACGCGACCGTTGAGACTTCGCCTGCGCCGGTGACGGAAATCGATCCCGCGGAGGTAAGCGTTGTTGGAACTTGCGCGTCGATTTGGTAAAGACCTACAAATCCTGGCGTCAGCCCTGAAAACACGACATTGATAGGCATCCCATCGATGGCCACACTGGGCGCGTTGACGGTGGTGGCAAGCACAGTTGCATCGGCAAATGCGCCTGTGTCGACGCTAGGGTTGGTGGGTCCCAGTCCAGTCGCGTAGATGACAAGGGTCTCTCCCGGGACCACAGGGTTTCCGGCTGCCACAGTGCTTCCATCCGCATGGGTGACCACGATGATGGAGGGCGAGATCAGCGCGACGGGAGCCTGGACATTGTTACTGACCACTCCGTTCAGAGCGACCGTGATGTTCACAGTTCCCAGCCGCATGTCATTGGGGAGTTGTCCGACTACGGTGCCGGAGGAGGAACTCCACAGCGGAACGCGCACGCCTTCCACAGCCACGAAGACGTCGACCAATGCTCTGGGAAGAGGGTTGGTTTGAGCATTTGCAGAATCGCCAAAATTCGTTCCTTGAACGGTAAAGAGCGCGCCTGGCGCTAAGGTCGCCGACCCGGCCGGTCCGGACAAATTCACGCCATTGATGGCGGGGTTCGAAGAGGGTGTCTTGAAGCCCATCGAGGAGAGTTGCCCGTTCACGGCGTCGGATCTCTGGCCGGTAAACGCGTGAATACGTGTAACCTCCTTCTGAAAGTCGGCATATCCACACGGCCCTAAACCGCCGCTGGATTGGATGCACTGTTTGTTGACGTCCTGAGTCGCTGCATCGTTGATCAAATTGTATTCGCGCGTTATTTCCTGGTCGGCCCATCCACCAGTTCCACCGAAGAGCGCAATGGCCTTCGACGCGGCTGCCAAATAAGCGGTTTGGTATTCGGGAATCTTGAGCAGCCGCGCCGTGATGTGGTTCACGTCCGTGCCATAGAAGAGGTCGCGCCCAGAGTCCCAGAAGGTCAGATCCTTATCCCAGGTCAGCACCTGGTAGAAGGAAGTGTTGTTGTACTGATACAGATAGAAATTGTTGATCCCATCCACGCCGCCGAACATTCCGTCTAATTCTGCCAGAATATTTTCGGTGGCCGCGTGCGCCAGGAATAGCTTGGGGTTGATGTACTTGGAAATCGCTGTAATGTAGTCCGAGTCCGACAGGCTGGAATCGTTCACCACCTGCATGAAGGTCGCGAAGGTTTGCAGATCGGGTGTGGCCTGCTTGGTCTTGAGTTCCAGGAACTGGGCGTAGACCGACGGGTCAGACCCAAGATTGTCGAAATTGAATACCGTGATCGGCTGCCATTCATAAAGGTAGCCCGTGCTCTCGCCCAAATCGCGCTGGGTGTAGGTTTCATCCTCATGCTCCTCCAGCAGGTACAGGCCGAAGAAGTTGCCGTTTAAAAACAAACGCGCGTGCGAAAGACGGGGCGCGGGGAGGCCCATCATGCGGAAGATTTGGAAGGAGATCGATTCGTGCATCAGGGACGCGTCTTGATTGGCTGCCTTGGCATCGATAGTAGACTCGCCCACCAACATTTGTTTCTTCACATACTCGTCGAACTTGAGATCAAGGTTGGGCTTGATGGGGCTGCGGCTACCATTTCCGTGGGACCGGATGCCGATGATCTCGGTTATGCCGTTCCAGGTCAGCGTCGCGGGGTAATAGTCATTCAATAAATAGTTTTGCTGAAGAGTAGCCCAATCGGCAGGGTCGACTTGAAGATATACATCCTGCAGAACCGTGTCATCGAAAATAGTGTTGGCGTCTTGAGCGAAAACAAGCCGCGGAGCCAGGAAAATCGTCAGTAAGCAAATGACTTGCCGCACAAATCCACCAGTCCTCCACTGCGAGTATCAATGCGCATCGAGCCGATTAAGGCTTAACTATTAGAACGCCGTTGAAGCAAATAAGTTGCGTCAAAGTTGTGACGCGACCGCGGTGGAGATAGTTTGGTTTAGCGCTTGGACAAGGCGATCCACGTCCTGTTCGTTGTTATAAAAATGTGGCGATACGCGCAAGTGTCCGTGACGCGCCGCGACAAGAATATTTTGTTGTTTAAGGTCCCTCAAAATAAACGGAAGGTCATAGCCGGGAAAGCGCGCCGCCACAACCTGGGAGCCCGTTTGGTCCACTTCCGCCCCCAAATTGCGCAGGCTATGGCGCGCATATTCCGCCAGTTGAAGAACGCGTTGCTCGATTTTATCGGGGCCGATTTCTAACATCATGTTCACGGACGCTTCCATCGCGTAGAGCAGGGCATTGGGTAGGCCGCCGCCTTCGTACTTTTCCGCTTTATCGCTAAAAACCGGCGACCCGTGATGGAGGTTGTTGACGTTCCGCCAGTCATGGTGGCTTCGCCAGCCGATTACGTTAGGGTGAAGTTTGGCGCGAAATTCAGGAGAGATATAGAAAAATCCCGCGCCCGCCGGAGAAATCATCCATTTGTACGCATGGACCGCATAGACATCAACGGGCGTCTTAGCCGTGTCGAACTGGAGCGCTCCGCAGCTCTGGGTGCCATCGACAAACAACGGGATGCCTCGAGCTTTTAGAAATTGTGAAATGTCTGCCAGGGGAGGACGAAAGCCGCTGACGTAATTAACCTCGCTTAGAGCGACAAGCTTCACAGTGGAGTCAATCGAATGACAAAACCGATCCCATGCAACCTCGCGCAGATTCGGTTGGTAGAGCTGATTGGGAAATTCGTGTTGGAGCGTGACGATGGAATCGCCAGGACCCAAATCGAGCCCCGCAACGACGAGGGCCAGCACATGTGCCGCGCTGGGCGCGAAAGCAATATCGTCAGCCGAGCAGTGAATCAGACGCCCTAGCGAGGCTCGCAGACGATCGGCGTCGGTGTACCAATCCAAAAAGTCGCTACAGGCAAATTCGGCGCGGCGAGCCCAATGCTCAGCAACCGCGGCGGTGGCCACCAGAGGGACCTGGCCAAACGTCGCCGTGTTTAAGTAGGTCCAATGAGAGAGAGCAGGGAACTCGCTTCGGATCGCGTTACAGTCCATGCACTATTGTAGCGGGCTACCCTATGAGACCGCGCACGAACTCGACGGCTTCGCCTACCGCGACATCGGTGGATTTCTTGGTTTTTCGTTCCACTACTTCCACCATGCCTTGCGCGAGTTTTTTGCCTAGCGTGATGCGATAGGGAATGCCTACCAGGTCGTTATCTTTGAACTTCACGCCGGGGCGTTCGTCGCGATCGTCCAGAATCACGTCCAGGCCGGCCGCCTTAGCCGCAGCGTAGATGTCTTCCGCTGCTTTGTGCTGCGCGGCATCGGTAAAGTTCACAGGCGTGATCACCAGCGTGAAGGGCGCGATGCTGGGCGGAAGAACAATTCCGTCTTTATCGTGGAACAGTTCGATGGCAGCGCTCAGAATGCGTTCGATGCCGATGCCGTAGCAACCCATGATCGGCGTGATTTCTTCACCCGTTTCACCGGAAACGCGCAGACCCATAGCTTCGGAATATTTGTAACCGAGCTTGAAGATGTGGCCGATCTCCACGGTCTTGTCGACGGTCAGCGGCCCGCCGTCCACCACTGATGTATCGCCCGCGGCCACTTGGCGCAAGTCGGCATACTCGGTTTGGAAATCCTTGCCAGGTGTGACATTGCGCAGGTGATAGTCGTTCTTATTGGCGCCTGCGATCATGTTGCGGCGTCCGCGCAAAGCTTCGTCAGCCAGGACGCGCATGTTCTTAACACCGATGGGCCCCAGGGAACCAGCATCGGCTCCGAACCATTGGCGTATTTCTTCGGGGTGCGCAGCGCGGACTTCAATTGCTCCCGTGACGCCCAGAAGTTTGGTTTCGCTCAATTGATGATCGCCGCGTAAAAGAGCCAGCACGGGCTTTCCGTCGGCTACCATGACCAGACTCTTCATCTGCGAAGTTTCGGGCTGCTTGGTGAAGGCCGACACTTCGGCGATAGTCTTGAATCCGGGCGTGTGAAATTCTTCAGGTGTCAGATCGCCTTCGGGATCGGGGAGCGCGATGGGGCGGGGAACACTCACCGCCTTTTCGAGGTTTGCGGCGTAGTTGTTTCCGCGTACGACGAAATCCTCACCCGCCGCGGAAACCACCATGAATTCGTGCGACTGGCTGCCGCCCATGGAACCGGAATGCGCCTCCACCACTACATAATCCAGGCCGCAGCGGTCAAAGATCCGGCAATAAGCTTTGCGATGTTTTTCGTAGGATTCATCCAGACCCGCCGCGTCCAAATCGAAGGAATAGGAGTCCTTCATAGTGAACTGGCGCACGCGCAACAGACCGCTCTTGGGGCGCTGCTCGTCGCGGAATTTAGTCTGGATCTGATACCAGATCTGGGGGAGCTGTTTGTAGCTTCGCAGTTCGCCGCGCGCCGTAAAGGTCATGACTTCTTCATGGGTCATGCCCAGGCACATGGGGCGCCCAAAGCGATCCTTCAGGCGAAACATGTTGTCGCCCATGACGTCCCAGCGGCCGGATTCCTGCCAGAGTTCGGCTGGATGCAGGGCGGTCAGGTAGAATTCCTGAGCGCCGATGGCATCCATCTCCTCGCGCACGATGTTCGTGATCTTCAAGATGGAGCGCTGGGCCAGATAGAGATAGTTGTACAGGCCCGCCGAAAGTTGACGGATGTAACCTGCCCGCATGAGCAGGCGATGGCTGGCGACTTCGGCGTCCACGGGGTCTTCCCGCAACGTGGGGATGAAAAGTTTACTCCAGTACATGTTATGGGACACTGCCGCCTTCAGGTTAGGCAGGGTATCTCGCGATTTTAGCACGCGAGGCGAGGCCCCTCGTCTCAAAATATTTGCCAAAATGTTCCTGCGACTTCCGCTCCCCCCCGTGCATCTGTTACCCTGATCTTCGACCGCGACGTCTGCCGGTTCGAAGACTGTCTTCGAATTGTCAATAACTCATGGAGCCAGCCTGCATCCGTCACAACGACCTCCCCGGCGCGTCCCGCCTCTTTCTCGATTTCAGCTATCATTTTGACCGCGTCTCGCGCTTTTATAGCCATAATCCTCACGACCCTGGCGAACTTGCGGCGGCAGCCCGCGAAATCGACTATCCTGACGATCGCCGGGCGGCGTTGATTAAGGCTCTAACTCCACTAAACGGCCCCAGCGAATCACTAACCAAGCTCGCGCAGCCGGGAACCGTCGCGGTGGTGACGGGTCAACAGGTCGGCTTGTTTTCGGGACCCGCATATACCATTTATAAAGCGCTGACAGCTGTCCGCACAGCCAAAGATCTTTCGGCGCAGGGCATCCCGGCGGTGCCGGTGTTCTGGCTGGCGACCGAAGATCACGATTTTCCCGAGGTCAACCACGCCTGGGTGTTCGGACCCTCGCACCAGCCCGTGCGGGTTTCGGTGGAAGCCCCGGCCGAATTCGCGGGCAGACCGCGTCCGGTGGGCAGCATCCCCATTGCGGACCCTCCCGTCGAGGAACTCCGGAAAGCTCTGGCTGGATTTCCCAACGCCGAAGAAGTCACCGCGCTGGTGGAGCAATCCTATCGCCCCGGAGTCACCATGGGCGCGGGATTTCAGGCGCTCATCAAAAACATTCTCGGCAACATGGGGCTCATTTTCATCGACCCTCTGGAGCCCGCTATTCGCGATATCGCGGCGCCGTTTATGGCTCGCGCTCTGGAGGCTGCGCCGGAACTAAAGGCGAAGCTGTTGGAGCGCAACAAGGAACTGGAAGCCGCAGGCTACCATGCTCAGGTATACATCGAGCCGAAGACGTCTTTATTCTTCCTCTTAGAAAACGGCGAGCGCACAACGCTTCGCCATAAAGATAGCGACTACGCGCAACTGCGAGACCGCGCTCACGATATTTCGCCCAACGCGCTGCTACGTCCTGTGATGCAGGACTACCTGATGCCAACCGTGGCCTACATCGGTGGACCGGCCGAGCTGGCCTATCTGGCTCAATCGCGAGTCATCTACGACACGCTATTAGGAAGAATGCCGGTGGTGATGGCCCGGGCGGGATTCACGCTGCTGGAAACGCGCGCTACGAAGCTTCTGGCGCGCTACCGGCTTACCGTGGCGCAGACGCTGGTGTATGAGGAATCGTTGAAGGATCGTATTGCCGGGGCATTGGTACCTCCTCAATTGGAAGGCGCGTTCGATTTTGCGTCGAGTGAAATCGTCCGGCACCTGACGCAGTTGCGTGAAAACATCGCCTCGTTTGATCCTACACTGGCCGCTTCGCTGGACAAGAGCCGAACCAAAGTCGCTTACCAGATGCAGAAGGCCCAGAAGAAAGTCGCTCGTGAGATTCTGCGGAGAGACGGGCGCGCGGCCCAGGATTCCAGTTATCTGCTCGGCTTGCTCTATCCGCATCGCCATCTGCAGGAACGCTTCTATTCCATTCTTCCGTTCCTGGCGAAACACGGAACACAGATAGTGGAGCCCATCTTCGAAGCGATCTCCACCGAGTGTCCCGACCACCGCGTTCTCACGTTCTAGAGCTTGTTCAAAAAAACGTTCAATGCGAATTAACACCGTAAAGAAAGCACTCAAAGAGGGCAAGCTGCAAATCGGCTGTTCTCTTTCCCAGATCCGGTCGACGGAAGTCCCCACCATCCTGGCCAAGGCCGGGTTCGATTGGACCTTCCTTGATGGAGAACACGGTCGAGCTGGCGTAGAAACGTTGGCGGACCTCAGCCGCGCCTCAGTGGCCGCGGGCTTGTGTCCCATCGTGCGCGTGGCCGACATTCAGTACGCTCTGATTGCGCGATCTCTGGATTGCGGAGCTCAAGGCATTCTCCTGCCGCGAGTAGAAACCCGCGATCTGCTGGAGCGGGCCGTGAGCTACGTGAAGTTTCCACCCGTGGGCCAGCGGGGATTCGGCATGGGTGCGGCGCACATTGAATGGGAGAAGGCGACCATTCCCCAAATGATCGCGCACTTCAATGAGAACACCATGGTGGTGCTGCAGATCGAAAGCCAGCTTGCCGTGGACCGCCGTGACGAACTTCTTTCCGTGCCTGGAATAGATGCTGTAATGATCGGCCCGGCCGATCTTTCCGTTTCACTGGGCGTACCCGGGGAATTCGAGCACCCCATGATGGTGGGAGCCATCGAGTTGGTGCGCGATAGCTGCGAGAAGCATGGAGTGGCGCCGGGGATTCATTGCCGCTCGGCGGTGCTGGCCAAGTTCTGGAAAGATCGCGGTATGAAGTTCCTGAGCACCGGCTCCGAAGCCAGCTTTATGTTTGAGAAGGCCTCGGAAGTCGCTGCATCTCTCAAATCCTGACGAAGCGAGCGTGCTCGCGATCCTTGCGGACGTGGTCGATGGGAAAGACCTCGTTGTGAATCACCACGTAGACGCCAGGAGGCAGAATTCGCGCGGCCAGGAAGCTTTCGGTCAGATTCTGTAAACCATCGCTGCCCTCAAAGCCCAGCGGACTCATGGCCCCGGTAAGGATGATGGGGTATTGCAATTCCGGAACCCCAGACTGGACGTGTTTCCCCGTCTCCACCATGGTGTCCGTCCCGTGCGTGATGACGATCGGAGCATCCAGCCGGGTACGGACGGCTTCCAGGACTCGATCCCGGTCAGCCGGGGTCATGTCCAGGCTGTCTTTGTTCATCAAATGGGTGACCAGGACCTCAGTATCATGCATACGCAGACGCTTGAGATAGCCGTCGAGCTTGGATTCACGATTATAGACCGAGCCCTGCTGCTCGGAATACACTTTTTCGATGGTGCCGCCGGTGGAAAGCACATAAATGCGCTGCATGTATGAGAAGTCTCCATCCTAACGCGTGGTTCGGGCATCATGATAGTAGACCCCGTTCGTCGCCCAGGGAGGTTTTCACCGAATGAAGCTGGCCATTGAGGGAATGCATTGCCAGGCGTGTGTCCGGCGTGTGCAGAAGGCGATTGAAAAGGTAGAGGGCGTGCAAGTGGGAGCGGTTGAAGTTGGATCGGCCACCGTAGAGGCGCGGCCCGAACAGGAGCAGGCTGTACTGGAGGCCGTGCGCAAGGCGGGATATCCGGCCCAAACAGCATAAGTGCCCGAGACGATTCACATCAACGTCGGCGGAATGACGTGCGCGGCCTGCCAGTCGCACGTGCAGCATGCGCTGGAGGAGCAGCCGGGCGTAAAGAAGGCTGCCGTGAATCTGATGACCGGCGACGCTATGGTAATTTTCGACCCGGCGTCGGTTTCAAAAGATGCCTTGCTCGAAGCGGTGCGAGAAACCGGTTATGACGCCGAACTTCCAACAGCAGGTAAAGACGTCTTTCAACACCAGGAAGATCGCGAGGCGGCACAGGTCGAAGAGGCTCGCGAGTTGGGGATAAAGGCTCTGGTGAGCCTGGTCGCAGGCGCGCTCGCCATGTGGCTTTCCATGCAGTTCATGGATGTCCGAGCGGTTCAGTTTGGTCTCCTGTTCCTGACGATCGTGGTGATGGCGTGGGCCGGACGCCGCGTGTACGCGGGCGCATTCACAACGGCGATACACGGGTCGTCGGACATGAACACACTGGTGGCGCTGGGTACCGGGGCTGCCTTTCTATATTCGGCCGCCGTTACTCTTGCGCCCGGCTTCTTTCACTCGCAAGGAATTCATCCGCAGGTTTACTACGAAGCCGCGATCCTCATTCTTGCGTTCGTCATGGCGGGCAAGGCCATGGAAGCACGGGCGAAGCGCCAAACCACAGGAGCTTTGCGAAAACTAATAGGTCTTCAGGCACCCACGGCGCGCGTACTGCGCCAGGGGCAGGAAGTCGACTTGCCCGTAGCCCAAGTGCGGCGCGGCGACGTGATTATCGTGCGCCCGGGCGAGAGACTTCCCGTGGATGGCGATGTGTCCCAGGGGTCCAGCTTCGTAGACGAATCGATGCTTACCGGCGAGCCCATTCCCGTGGAAAAGGGCCAGGGTGCCCGAGTGATCGGCGGCACAGTGAACTCGACCGGCAGCTTTAACTACGTGGCAACCACGCTGGGCGAGAGCAGTGTTCTGGCTCGCATCGTAACGCTGATGAGAGAGGCTCAGTCGTCCAGGGCCCCCATCGAAAAACTAGCGGACCGGATTAGTTCGATCTTCGTGCCAACGGTGCTGGTTCTTGCGGCGATCACCTTCGCCGCTTGGATGATCAGCGGAGCGGGTTCATCCAGGCTGCGGCCACGGCCGTCGCGGTGCTGATTATCGCGTGTCCTTGCGCTATGGGGCTAGCTGTTCCGACGGCGGTGATGGTCGCGACGGGACGGGGCGCCGAGGCTGGACTGTTGATCAAGGGCGGGGAAGCACTCGAAAAGCTCCGACGCGTGGATACGGTGATCTTGGACAAAACGGGAACCCTCACCGAAGGTCGCCCGAGAGTCGTCGACAGCGATCTAAGCGACGAACACTTGCGTTTAGCGGCGGCACTGGAGCGGCGTTCCGAACATCCTTTAGCGCAAGCCGTAGTGGAGTTCGCGGCCTCGCGCGGCCTCACACTGCCCAGCGCCCAGGAAGCGCGGGCCGTGCCGGGGAAAGGAATGGAGGGACGCGTTGAAGGCCATACGGTCCTGGTCGGGCATGGGTCGTTCCTGGGAGAGCGCGGGATCGCGACGGCCAGAGGCGGGCTTGTAGTCGCTATCGACGAGCGCGTCGCGGGGTCACTTCAGGTTGAGGACCCTTTGCGGACCAGTTCTAAAAGCGCGGTTGCGGATCTTAAGAAGCTCGGACTCAAGTTGTGTTGCTGACCGGCGACCGCCGATCTACCGCCGAGGCAATCGCGCGAGAGGCCGGAATCGACCATGTGGTCGCCGAAGTGCTACCTCAAGGCAAAGATCGACGAAGTAAAGCGGCTGAAGGCCCTGGGGCGGGTGATCGCGATGGCAGGGGACGGGATCAATGACGCACCGGCGCTGGCGCAGGCCGATGTCGGCTTCGCTATGGGCTCGGGAACGGACATCGCGATGGAGGCTGGCGACGTCACGCTGCTACGGGCCGATCTGCGCGGGATCTCCGAGGCGATTGCGCTATCGCGCGCGGCGTGGCGAGTAATGAAACAGAATTTGTTTTGGGCGCTTGCCTATAACGTCGTCGCGATTCCGGCGGCAGCGTTGGGGTATTTGAGTCCGGTGATCGCCAGTGCGGCGATGGCGCTTAGTTCAGTCAGTGTAGTCGGCAATAGTTTGCGATTGAAGAAGACCAAACTGTCATAGCCTAATGACGATCTTTCCTACGAAACCGCCCGAGGCCAGCCGGCGGAACGCATCGGGCGCCTGATCGAACTCGAACACCTTGTCGATTACCGGTTTGATCCCATTGCCATGGATAGCGCGATTCATTTCTTCAAACGATTTTGTATTTCCTACGCCGATGCCGTGAAGGGACGCCTCCTTTCATCATCAGCGGGTAAGGATTGGAATCGCCGCTGCCCGCCAGGAATCCGATCAGCGCAACCCTGCCTCCGAAACCCAGGGCTTGAAACGAACGCGCGAGTGTTCCTGCACCGCCAATCTCTACAATGTGATCGACGCCGCGCCCATTCGTGATTCTCTCGACTTCCTCATGCCATTCCGGGTGCTTCTGGTAATTGATCCCAGCCGCCGCGCCGAATTGTTTGGCGCGATCCAGTTTGTCGTCACTGGAGGAAATCACGATCACCCGCGCACCCGCCGCCCGCGCGAATTGCAAAGCGAGCATCGAAACCCCACCAGTTCCCTGGCACAACACCGTGTCGCCCGGCCGGACCGGACGGCCATGGCCCATCAGCGCGTTCCAGGCAGTCACGCCCGCGCACGGCAGCGTGGATCCTTCTTCGAAAGACAAACCCGGCGGCAACATCACCACCCCGTCTTCATGCAGAGCGACGTATTCGGCCAGCACGCCATCCAGGGGAACCCCCAGGGCAGGAGGCAGGAAGGAGCGCGGGCCGTCTTTCCAAACCTGGAAGAACGTTCCCGCCACCCGATCGCCGGTGCGAAATCGCGTCACCTTCTCGCCGATGGCCACCACTTCGCCCGCTCCATCAGACACCGGGATAATGTCGCGATTCACTACGCCGCCGAAGTATTGGCCGGTGACGATCATGTGATCCCGGTAGTTAAGGGAAGTGGCTCGGATCCGGATCAGGACCTCGCCGGGCCCCGGTTTGGGCTCGGGACGTTCGGCGACGCGAAGCCCGGACAGACTGGTGCTGCCCTTTTCTAGTTCGTAAACTTTCATGGTGATAAAAACCAGTAGCGATGATACCAGCGGAATCCCCGATTCCCAAACGGTCTCCGGCGGGAGTACAGTATATTCCATGACCCCATCGGCAGCTCTATCAAATGACATAGATCAACTGTGCGTCGCCACCATGCGAACGCTGGCAATCGACGCGATCCAAAAGGCAAATTCAGGCCATCCTGGAACGCCTATGGGCATGTCGCCCACCGTCTACACCCTTTGGCAAAGGGAATTGCGTTTCGACCCGAATGACTGCACCTGGCCCAATCGCGACCGCTTCGTGCTATCGGCCGGTCACGCGTCCATGCTGTTGTACTCCATCCTCCACCTCACCCAGGTGAAAGCGGTCGACCCCGAATATGAAGTTCTGGGGACTCCATCGGTTTCGATCGACGACATCAAAACCTTCCGGCAACATCAGAGCAAGGCCCCGGGGCATCCCGAATACCGCTGGACGTCAGGCGTTGAGACCACCACCGGGCCTCTGGGGAACGGCGTGGCCACCAGCGTGGGTATGGCGATCGCCGGGAAGTGGCTGGCGGCTCACTATAACAGGCCGGGCTTCGAACTGTTCAACTACAACACCTACGCGCTGTGCGGCGATGGCTGCATGATGGAAGGCATTTCGAGCGAGGCAGCATCGCTCGCGGGTCACCTGAAGCTCGACAACCTGTGCTGGATTTACGACAGCAACCGCATCACCATCGAGGGCTCCACCGACCTCGCGTTCACCGAGGATGTCGCGGGACGTTTCATGGCCTATGGCTGGAACGTGCTCCGCGTCAGCGATGCGAACGACCTGGACCGGCTGCAGTTGGCTTTCAAACAGTTCTATGCAACCAAGGGCCGTCCCACGCTGATCATCGTCAGCAGCCACATCGGCTACGGCTCGCCTCACAAGCAGGGCACCAGTGGAGTTCACGGAGAGCCTCTGGGTCCGGAAGAAGTGAAACTCACCAAGAAGGCCTACGGCTGGCCCGAAGATGCGCAGTTCCTGGTTCCCGACGGCGTGTACGACCATTTCGCGAAGGGAATCGGCAAGCGCGGAGGGGATCTCCACGCGGCTTGGAAGGACCTTCTCAAGAAATATGAGGCGCAGTTCCCCGAAGAGGGCAAGCAACTTCACGCCATCCAGACGCGCGACCTTCCCGAGGGCTGGGAAAAAGCTCTGCCCACCTTCCCCGCCGATCCGAAGGGAATGGCCGGCCGCGATGTTTCCAACAAGATCGAGAACGCGGTTGGTCCCAAGATTCCGTGGCTCGTGGGAGGATCAGCCGACCTGACTCCGTCCACCAAAACGCGGCTGACGTTCGAAGGCGCGGGCGACTTCCAAGCCGGAAGCTACGGCGGCCGCAATATGCACTTCGGTATCCGTGAGCACATGATGCACGCGGTCCTGAATGGTATGGCTGTTTCGAAGCTCCGCCCGTTTGGATCCCAGTTCCTGATCTTCAGTGACTACGCGCGTACGGCCATTCGCCTCAGCGCGTTAATGGAGATCCCGGTGCTGCATATCTTCACGCACGACTCCATCGGCGTTGGTGAAGACGGTCCTACCCATCAGCCCATTGAACAGCTCGTCTCGCTGCGGGCCATTCCACACCTGATGGTGATGCGGCCTTGCGACGCAAATGAAGCGGTAGAGGCATGGCGAATCGCCCTTACTTTGAAGCGTCAACCAGTAGCTCTGATTCTGACTCGTCAGAATCTGCCGACCCTCGACCGCACCAAATACGCTCCGGCCTCGGGCACCGCCAAGGGTGCCTACACCCTGATTGACGCTCCAAACGGGAAACCGGACGTGATTCTGATGGCTACCGGCAGCGAAGTATCGTTGTGCACGGACGCCGTCGATAAGCTGGCTGCTGAAGGCATCCACGCTCGCGTCGTCAGCATGCCTTCCTGGGAACTGTTCGAGCATCAGAGCCAGGAATACCGTGACAGTGTTCTGCCGCCCTCGATCACGGCTCGCGTGGGCGTAGAACAGGCCTCCACGATGGGTTGGGCGCGCTATACGGGCCTTACCGGAGCCATCATCGGTATGAAGACCTTCGGAGCCTCTGCTCCGCTGAAGGTTCTGCAGCAGGAATTCGGCTTCACCGTCGACAACGTAGTCAAGTGCGCGAAGGCGCAAGTGGGCAAGTAAAAGAACGTGCCGCGCGCGGACCTCAATTATGCTGGTCGAGGTCCGCGTGCCTTTCGCTGCGAATCTGGGCATCCATGTGGCGGTAGACGACAATAGCCATAATTGTAAACGCGACAACAAGAATGTAAGTGATCGCGGTGAGCAGCCAGAACCGTTTCGAGATCAGCTTAGAAGCCTTTTGCTCGGGGTTCGGGGATGGTGTCGGCTGCAAACTCCATCATAGCGCCCGACCTACCGCCGGACCGGGACCATATCCCCCGACACCGCAAAGTGTTGGATGAACTTCTTGCCCGCGTTCAACTCCCCCACGTTTTTCTGACCCATCAGCAACTCCGCAATAGCGGCGCACTGATGGCCCATCTCCGACTTGGCTTCGATCCAGGTTCCATTGGCTGTCGCGCGATTGATGCCGTGGTAGTCGTTGCCGATGGTGGCAATCACCGGAACCTTTAAGACATCCTCCACCTGTTCCTTCGTGAACAAGGGCTTCTTGGTAGTGCGATTCAGCAGTACGCCAATGCGATTTTCCACGTCCAGCTCTTTGAGGAACGCCAGCTTCTCCCGCGCCAAATGCAGAGACGGAATTTCCGGAGTGCAGACCATCAGAATCCGGCGCGACTCCTGCATGATTTCCAGCGAATACCGCTCCAGGTTTCCCGAATGGTCGAAACACAGCACTCTGTAGTGCCGGCGCATGAACGCGATCAGGCCGCGAATGTTACCAGGATCGATGCGCACATTGGGGTTGACTCGGCCCGCGTGAAGCACATCCAGGCGGTCGAAAGAGGTAACCAGTTGGGGCCACAGATTCTCATCCAGCGTATTGGTGTACTCGACAGCATCGGCCACCGAATATTGGTTGGTCAGCTTCAGCAGGAAGCGCATCATGCCGGAGTTCAGGTCAAAGTCGTTCAGCAGCACCCGCGTATCGGGCCGGCTGGCCAGGCACGCGCTCACGTTCAGCGCCAGCGTCGAAGCTCCTACCCCGGCTTTGGACGGAACAAAGGAAAAGATCTCGTTGGTGGCCGTATGCTCTACCGGCTTGTTGCCCAGAACGGACTGTATGCCCTTAAGAGCTTCCGACAGTAGCGACCGCTCAAAAGGGTCGGTGACCAACTCTCTCAGACCGGCTCGCATCACGGTCCGAAGAAGCCGTGCGTCGGCGGTGCGCTCGACCGCGATGGTCTGGACACCCTTCGCCTCGGTTTCCAGGAAGCGCACAATCTGGGTCGCTTTTTCAGCGTTTTCGAAGCTCAGAAAGATGACATCGGGAGCATGGGCGCGCAACGTCCGGACCAGATCCACCGGGTCAGGGTATGGCCCAACGCTCCGGCACAGCGTGACTTCGCCCAATGTGCTGAGGGCTCGTTGCAGCCGAGACGACAGGTCGGTGTCCGGGCAGATAACTATGGCGCGTAACAAACGCACCTCCTGTACTAGACTACTGGTTCTTATCGCGCTGGGACAATCATCCAGAGTCCTGATTTATACCTAGGAAGAAGGTTCTAAAGTTTCAGGAAAAGGCCTTAGAACCGGCTACGGATGACTCTGTAGTCCACTTTCGCGTGCGTTGTGGCGCTCGTTATTCAAGAGATTCTTATCGGCCCTTCCCCGGCTTGGCTTGACACGAGTATGCTGGACAGAAGAGATGAAACACGCTTATTGGGGCCGAGCCTTGTGGGCAGTGATATCGATAGCCGCCGCGGTTGCCATGGCCACGATCGCTCAAAGCCAGGCTGAGCCGGTCAATAGCATCTGGCTGATCGTCGCAGCAGTATGTACTTACCTGCTGGGCTACCGCTTCTACGCGGCCTTCGTGGCTGCAAAGGTCATGGCCCTGGACAACCGCCGAGCCACCCCAGCTGAACGCCTTCGCGACGGCCACGACTATGAGCCGACCAATAAATGGATCGTCTTCGGCCACCACTTCGCCGCCATCGCCGGTCCGGGCCCCCTGGTCGGCCCGACGCTAGCCGCCCAATTCGGATATCTTCCCGGAGCACTGTGGATCATCGTCGGCGCAGTAGTTGGCGGAGCAGTGCAGGACTTCGTAGTGCTGTTTTGCTCCATGCGACGCGACGGAAAATCGCTGGGGCAGATGGCCAGGGAGGAGATCGGCAAGGTAGGCGGTTTCACTGCGCTCATTACCGTTCTGCTGATCATGATCCTGCTGCTGGCCGTCATCGGACTAGTCGTTGTGAATGCGCTTCGCGACAGCCCCTGGGGAACATTCACCATCGCGGCGACCATGCCCATCGCCCTCTTCATGGGCCTCTATCTGCGCTATCTGCGCCCGGGCAAGGTGCTGGAATGCTCGGTGCTCGGGTTCGGACTCGTGCTTGCGGCGATCTTCGGCGGACAGGCTGTCTCCCAGTCGGCTTCGCTGGCGCCCTGGTTCACTTACTCCGGCATCGCTCTCGCCGTGGCCTTGATCGCGTATGGATTCCTGGCCAGCGTATTGCCGGTCTGGATGCTGCTGGCGCCGAGGGACTACCTCAGTACCTTCGTGAAGCTCGGCGTGGTGGGCATGTTGGCAGCCGGCATCCTGGCTCTGCGCCCGCAGTTAGAACTTCCGCCCCTTACACGATTCATCGATGGCACCGGTCCCGTATTCGCCGGAAAGATTTTCCCCTTCTGCTTCATCACCATCGCCTGTGGCGCGGTCTCCGGATTTCATGCCCTGATTTCTTCCGGCACCACCCCTAAGCTTTTGGCCCGGGAACGCGAAGCTCGCCAGGTCGGCTACGGTTCCATGCTTCTGGAAAGCTTCGTAGCGATGATGGCCCTCATTGCCGCAGCGTCCCTGCAGCCCGGAGTCTACTTCGCCGTAAATTCGCCGGCCGGCATCGTCGGAACCTCCCCCGCCCAGGCGACCGCCACCATCACCGGTTGGGGCTTCCCAGTCACTTCGCAGGAAATGCAATCCCTAGCCCAGGACGCCGGTGAAAAGACCCTCTTCTCCAGAACCGGCGGAGCGCCCTCGTTAGCCTTGGGCATGGCGCATATCTTTGTATCTGCCCAGGGCTCGCGCAAGTTACTAGCCTTCTGGTACCACTTCGCCATCATGTTTGAGGCGCTGTTCATATTGACGGTGCTCGACGCGGGCACTCGCGTCGGGCGATTCATGCTGCAGGACCTCGTAGGGCACGTCTGGCCCAAAGCCGGCCGAACCAACTGGATGCCAGGCATGCTCGGGTCGAGCGCAGTGATTGTCGCGGCATGGGGCTATTTCCTGATACAAGGCGTGCGCGATCCTCTGGGCGGAATCAATTCGCTATGGCCTCTGTTCGGGATTTCCAATCAACTGCTGGCCGCAATCGCCCTGTGTGTCGGCACCACGGTTCTGGTGAAGATGCACGGCGCAAAATTCATGTGGGTCACCTGCGTCCCCCTGGCATGGCTGGTGGTTGTGTGCTTCACCGCGGGCTGGCAAAAGATCTTCTCCGATTCGCCCGCCATTGGATTCCTCTCCCAAGCCGACGTGCTCGCTCGCGGACCTCAAACCTCAGCCACCGCCGCGCTGATCTTCAATAACCGTCTGGATGCCGCGGTAACGGGGGTCTTTCTGGTGCTGGTGGCGACCATCCTCGTCGATTCCATCCGAGCCTGGGTGTCTATTTTGAGCGGTGGGCGCGAGAGCCAATCGCATGAAACCACATTCGTGCTCTCAGAACTGGTGGAGAAATCATGAGGCAATTCCTGCGTGAGTTGAGACAGATCCTGGTAGGTATCCTGGACGAGATCACCGACCAGAACGCCTATCGCCGCCATCTCGCCGTCCACGGAACCGAACACTCTGGAGCCGAATGGCGGAAATTCTGCGACGAGCGCTGGAAAACCAAAGCAAGCCGAGCACGGTGTTGTTGATTATCCGCACGCCGCCATCCCCAGCGCTTCTTCCTGTCCGCCCATCATGAGACTCTGAAATTCGCTGTCCCCTTCGCAAAATAGGGCGTGAAAGAAGCGGACATTCTTTGGCTCGGCATGAAACAGCCTGAGTGGAACACGGCTGCTGAGTACGCTTCTCCCCAAGAGCGAAACTTTGTACTTTCGGGCCAGATGCCGGATCACTTCGTCTTCCCACGGCACATTCTTCTCGCTTGGCTCCACCAGCGACAACCCATCTTCTCCCCGACAAAACAAAACGCCATACCCGCCGACCATGGAAAGCTGAAGGATTCGCTCCTGATCACCGTGGCGAAGGACGTAAACGAAACTCGCATCCTGGCCGTGGGTCGTGTCCTTCACAAAGAAGTGGACCATCAGCTCATCCACCAGCGCCGCGAAGGGCCGTGCCGACATCGCCTCGACCTGAAATCCGAAGTCCGGCTCCTGCAGCGACCCATACTTGGCGACGATGTCTCTCAGGATCAAATCATTTTGCGTGGTAAGCATTTCGGTGTTCTCTAGTCCGTTAAACGTGGTGGGGAGCTAGCCGGATGGGGCAAATCGGTAGTATTCCCGGAAATAGGTAAAGCTAGATTCGCAATCGGGCAAAGGGCCTGAGGTACTCTTGGCGGCAGGGTCCTGACACCCTGATAATAGAAGAGATGATCACCGATCAGATGCGCGCCGACTGGGATCGCCGCGCCGCCGAGGACGCCTATTTCTATGTCGCCTTTGCTGAGCGAAAGCAGACCCGCGAGGCGTTTCTGGCTACCGCGGCCGAAAACCTGGGCATCTTTGAGGCCGACCTGGCCCGTTTGCCCGCAGGCGAGAAGCGCGCTCTTGAAGTAGGGTGCGGCCCCGGACGCCTCATGCTGCCGATGAGCCGCCATTTCACGGAAATCCACGGTGTGGACATCTCGGGCGAAATGGTGAAGCTGGCCCGTGAGAACCTGGCCGATGTTCCGCACGCGCACGTCCAGCAGACCGAAGGCTCGGACCTGCGGATGTTCTCCTCCGACTTTTTCGATTTCGTCTACTCCTACGCCGTTTTCCAACACATCCCCAGCCGCGACGTAGTGCTGAGCTATTTGCGCGAAATCTCCCGTGTGCTGAAGCCGGGTGGCATTTCATGCGTGCAATTGCGCGGAGCCGCCCCTCTTCCGTCCGAGATCACCAGCCAGCCGCCCACCTGGACAGGTTGTTACTTCGATTGGGGTGATGTCCGAACCTTTGTCCAGGCACAGGCGCTGCAACTGGTGTGGATCAGCGGTCTCAATACCCAATACATGGTCATGACGCTTCGCAAACCCGATCCTTCCGAAGGCCCGGGACGCCCAGGCCCGTGTCTGATCGGAGCCGTGACTCCAGCTTCAGGCCAAGGCGATTCGGTGCCGCAAACGGGCCGAGGTTCCGCAGTGGCTCTTTGGCTGGACAACGTCCACGCGGGTCTCAGCCTGCTCGACCTGGATGTAAAGTTCAACGGCCAATCCGGCTTCCCCTGTTATGTCAGTCCGCGTATGGGCGAGGCTGGTTATCAGGTAAATGCGCTTCTGCCGAGAGGGGTCGCCGCAGGCGTCGCGAAGGTCGAAGTCCTGATTCGTAACGCGCCTGCTGCGTTGCCCGGAAAGATCGACGTCACTCCGACCCCAGCGTTGCAGCCCGCGATTGTCGCCTTTGCCGATGGCCTGGACTTGGCCAGCCGCAACATCCGAAGCGGCGCAATGAAGGTGACCATCGATAATCTGGCCCAGCCCAAAGACGTGCGATTCCATGTGGACGGGCAGCCCGTAAGCGCTCTGGAATTCGTGTGCGTGGATCCCCTCGTGCCCAGTTACGAATTCGCGTTTGTGCTGCCCACGCTATCAGCAGGCGCTCACACGTTGACCACCCACACTGGAACCGCCGACCTGCCTCCCCTGCAGATTGAAATCGAAGAGATGGCGGGGTAGGCTCAGAATCAGCTTGTCAAAGCCTCGCCGCGAGCTTTTCTACATTACCCTCGTTCTTCCGCTGCTGATTCTCCTCGCCAATTTTCTAATGGTGCGGAAGCTCTTCGTGGTGGAGTTCACCCCATATATCTTCACGACCGAAGGCACCTTCACCACCATCGCGCGCGCGGTAGCCGAGCATCCCTTCGACCTGAGGTGGTGGCCCTTGTGGGAGTGCGGGCTGCCGTTTCAGAACACATACCTGCCCCTGCTGCACGTCGCCGCAGGCCTCTGGAGCCGAATCTCGGGAGTTTCCCCAGCCCTCTCGATCCACCAATGGACTGCCGCGATGTTCTGCGTCGGCCCGGTCTTTCTCTACTTGATGGCCTGGGGAATGACGCGAAGGCCTGGGACCAGCTTCCTGGCCGCGTTGGTTTATTCGGCAATATCGCCCTGCGCGTGGTTCTCGACGTTGATCCGGAATGACCTCGGGAGCATCTGGCGCTTAAGGCGATTGCAGATTGTCGGATACTACGGCGAAGGCCCGCACACCGGCGCCATCGCCATGGTTCCACTGGTCATCCTGTTTTTATACCTGGGAGCGGGCCGCAAGAAGTTTTGGTATGGAATCGCTGCGGGAGTGGCAATGGCTGCCGCGATTCTGTTCAATGCATTCGGAGCAGTCATCCTGGGGATCGCCGGCGTCTGTCTGCTTGCCACTGTGCCGACGGAAAGCCGATGGAAGTATTTAGGATTTCTGATCGCCACAGGCGCATTGACCTACGCGTGGATTTCGCCTCTGGTGCCACCATCCGTCGTAGCCGCCATCCGAGCGAACTCGCCCACCGTAGATGGCGATTACCGTTTTAACCAACGCTCCCTACTAGGCGTAATCATCCTGGCCGCGGGGTTCGCAGCTTTGTGTTGGCTGTTGAGAAAAGCTAGAATACACCCGCGCTGCGATTCTTCGTACTTTTTGCATTTCTCGCCGGAGGCGTGGTGGTTTTGGGGACGTTTCAGATCAACGTCGTGCCTCAACCCCACCGGTATCAGATTGCAATGGATATGGCCGTCTGCCTAACGCTGGTCTTCGCCGGAGCCGAGCTTCTTCGCGCCAGGCCGCGACTCTTATGGGCGACTGGAATGACGGTCTTCCTGCTCACGTGCGTCGGCGTACGTTTCAATGTCAGGTATGGACGCGCACTTATCCGTCCCATCGACATCACGACCACGCCAACCTACCGCATTTCCCGCTGGCTGAGCGATCATTTTGGTTCGCAACGTGTCATGGTGTCGGGAGCCTATTCTTTCTACTTCAATAATTTCTCCGACACGCCGCAAGTGTTGGGCGGGCACGATCCGATGTTGCCGAACCCGATGATGCGAATCATCGGCTACGTTTTGTACGGCGGAATAAACGACCAGGCTCGCGATGCCCAGGTCAGCATTCTGTGGCTCAAGGCTCTGGGAGCGCACGCAGTGGTAGTACCCGGCCCCTCTAGTAGCGAATACTTCAAGCCGTTCGGCAACCCGAGCAAATTTGAAGGTGTGCTGCCCGCGTTGTGGCGCGAGGCCGGCGATACCATTTACGAAATACCATCCAGGTCATCGTCCCTGGCGCACGTAATCCCAACTGAGGCCGTCGTCAGCCACATGCCCATCCACGGTCTGGACGTCGCCGAGACAGAGCGATATGTAAAGGCGTTGGACGATCCCTCTCTTCCTGAGGCCGCTCTTCTTTGGCCCAACCGTCACACGGCGACCATCGATACCCAGGTCCAGCCGGGGCAGGCGATCTCGGTGCAGGTCACCTACGATCCTGGATGGAAAGCGGAAGCCAACGGCTCCCCGCTAAAGGTCGAGAAAGATGGGCTGGGGTTGATCAAGTTAGAACCTCCGTGCAATGGCCATTGCGAGGTCACCCTGATTTACGACGGCGGAATAAAGTGGCGCCTGGTACTTGCGGCTAGTTTGCTGACGATGGCGGGAGTGATTGCGGTAGCCGGTTATGGTCTTCGGAAGCACGAGGGAGTTTTCTCCTGATGTCTCGCAATGGCTTGACAAGCGCGTGCCGTATCGCTACGCTATGTAGCGCTACAATGTTTAGCGCAAAACGGCCTCGCAAACCTCTCTCCGAACTCGAACATCTCGTCATGGACGTATTGTGGAAGCGCCGCCAAACCACCGCCGAAGACGTTCGCGATGCCCTGGCAAAGCGCCATCCCATGAAGGAGTCGACCTCACGGACCATTCTCAAGCGTCTGGAGGAAAAAGGCTACGTCAAGCATCGCGTAGAAGGCCGTACGAATGTTTATCAGGTTTCCGAGCAGCCCCGCAGTCTGGCCGTGACCGCAGTTAAACAGATTATCGACCGTCTCTGCGGCGGTTCCGTTGAGCAATTGATTGTAGGAATGGTAGTACAACGCCCTTTTAAGGCTGGCTGCGCGTGCGGAATGAGAATAAGCAAGATCGCCCACGAAAGGAACAAGATACGAGTGATATTATTTCGATTTTGATCAGCGGCGCGGCCCGCGCCATTGCTATCGGTCTGGTCGCCTCCGCCTGTTTGTGGCTATTTCGGGTGCGATCTTCGGCCGCTCGACATGCGATCTGGACCCTTGTCCTGATCGGCATGCTCCTTCAAATCCCGCTGGGATTAGTCGCCCCGGCAATACCGCTAAAGCTGTTTGCGTTTGCCCTCTGCCATCGGCCGCCAATTGCGGATCCACACGAAGAGTGCCAGCGTGAGCGCTCGAAGGAAGGCGCTAGCATTTCGGACGAAGACCAATCCAAAGAGCAGGACTCTGGAAGGATCTACCTTGCGATCTTGAGCTTACATCTTTGTGCGAATGATTTTCGGCTATTGGGGTATCCGCCGAATGCTGCGGAGCTCCAAGCCTATTCCGAAACTGAGTCCCGGTATCTTCGAATCCGACTCCTTTCTGGTGCCCGGTTCCGTCGGGTGCTTTCGTTCGAGGATTCTCCTCCCACCCACTTGGAAGGACTGGGATCCCGTGAAGCTTAAAGCCGTTCTAGCGCACGAAATGGCTCACGTTCAGCGACAAGATTGGTTCATCCGGTTCGTATCCCAAGTGAATGTTTGCATTTTCTGGTTTCATCCTCTGGCATGGTGGCTGGACCGCGAACTTGGACGGCTGGCAGAGGAGGCCGCCGATGACGTTGCGCTTTCCGCATTGGAAAACCGGGAAGGCTACGCAGCGACGTTAGTAGACATCGCAAGCGCGGCTGCCCTCGGAGGCCACATACTGAACTCGCGAGTTATCTGATGGGAAGTGACTCAAGTGATGCGCTGAGTAGATCGAATTCTCGGGCGGAAATTTCCCGTGCCGAAACCGTTGGGCCGTTACGCCTGTGTGACTCTATTGCCTTCTTCATGAAGAGATCTATTTGTCCGCGGCATGACGCTAGTATCAGGGGATCAAGATTCACGGATCGTAGTCCGGCAGCCGCTATTGACGGAACCGAAGTCCCCGCCGAAACTAATCGCGCAATCAGTTCCCAATCGCCTACAACTCCCCGCTCGTCCGGTGGAAGCTCCCATCACAATGGGTCTGCTCATCGATGTCAGCGGCAGTATGACGGGCAAAAGAGCCGCAGTAACAGCCGCGGCGCTCACTCTGATGAAAGACATCTAAGCCCGGCGACGAAGTCTGTATGGTGGATTTTAACGCCGAGGTCTTCTACGACCTGCCGTTCACCAGCGATCTCAAGAAAATGGAAGAGTCCCTGAATCAAATCGACGCCAGAGGCGGCAAGGCGTTGCGGGATGCTATTGGCCAGTCCATTGACCATGTGGAGCGAGCGGGTCGCAACAAAAAGAAAGTCCTCGTTGTGGTCACCGAACGCAACGATTCCCGGCACTTAACTCAGACCTATTGCTGGGCGAGATCAGAAACAGCAGCGTGCCGATCTACTCCATCGGCTTATTGAGCGGCGACACAATCCGTGCCACGGCGGCCAAGCGTGTCGTTGAGCACGCCGGCTGCATCTGGCGGCTCCGTTACTACCCCAGCACGGTTGATGAAATCCCGCGCTCGGCTACATTTGCGTAAGCCATGTGCAAGTCGAGTGCGAAAACTTGACACTTCCCCTTGATATTGATACGTTGGCCCTGCAGCTTCGAATACTGCATGCAGGCCAAAGTGGAGGTAGCATCTTTGAAATTACGTCTTCTCTTTCTTACACCGTGTTTAGCCTTGTCCCTCTGGGCCCACCACTCGCTGAACGCCGAGTACGACACCACCAAGCCTGTCTCCTTGACCGGCACCCTTACCAGCGTCGACTGGCGCAACCCCCACGCCTGGATCTACATCGATGTGAAAAACGCCTCTGGAGCCGTTGAAAAATGGCAGTGCGAGTTGGGCTCGCCTAACGCGATGGCTCGTGCCGGTTTCGGAAGAAAATCCGCGAATCCTGGCGACGAGATTGAACTCGACGGCGTCCTCGCTAAGGACGGCTCCAAAACCTGCAGCACTCGCGTGGTGAAGGCCAAAGATGGCCACGTTCTCTATAGCCAGACTGAAAGGCGCTAACGTGATCAGCCGCCTGATTCTCGCCAGTCTATTACTGACCACTGTTGTAGTCGCGCAACCCGAGCAGCCCGCCCCTGCCAAGCCCCCGGCACGTGGCGGCGGTTACAAACCTCCTGAGGGACCCGCTCCTAAAACGCCATGGGGAAAGCCCGACCTGAATGGCGTCTGGCAACGGCCTTACGTACCCGATGTGACCAGCGACCGAGGCCAGAAGGGCTCCGGCCCGCTGCCATTTACCGAATACGGCAAAGCGCAATGGGAAAACTATCATCCCGATGTGGACGGAGACTACACCGGCGCCTGCCTGCCTTTCGGCCACATGCGCGCCATGGGTTCACCCGACCCGATCCAGTTCATGCTGACCGACAAATATATGTCGCTTCTCTATGAGCAGAATTCCTGGTTCAAAGTGTTTCCCGTCGACGGGCGCCCGCATCCGGACAAGGAACCGAGCTGGTTCGGTGATTCCGTGGGCCATTGGGAAGGCGACACTCTGGTGGTCGATACCACGAACTTTAACGGGCTCACCAGACTGGATACCAACGGCCATCCCCATAGCGATCAGCTTCATCTGACCGAGAAGTTCACCCGTACCGACGCCGGCCACCTGGCCTACGAAGTCACCGTGGACGATCCCAAGGTCTACACGAAGCCGTGGAAGAACTCACGCGTGTTCACCCTCCGCACCGACTGGGAAATTCTGGAATACTCCTGCGAAGAGAACAACAAGGGCCTGATCGAGGGCCGGATCAAAGTCCCGAACTACGATAAAAAGCAGTAGCCGGTCACTCAAACATCCGAAGCTGACCTTCGTCCACTTTCTCCTCCGGCTTCCGGCGGCGCAGTGGACTTCCGATCACCCCCAGACCTCCACGCCCTCCAGGGCCGGCCTGGGCACCCAGATGCGCTGATTCTGAAAGGTCGGGTCGGGTGGCACCAGCCCGAATCCGGCCGTTTCCAGGTGCAGCAGGTTATTGGGCACGATCCCTTCCAGCCAGTCTCCATCTCGAAATTTCAAGCGGACCCAAAGGCCCCCCATCTTGGGTCGCGCGGAAAACTGGCGATGCTTCTTCCAGGTCTCGCCATCCTCGAAATCTCTAACAAAACAAATGGCTTTTGTTTCAGACACGGGAATTTTCAACAGGCTCCCATCGGCTCGTAGTACTTCCAGGACCTCCTGTTGAGTTTCCGGCGATTGCACGAAGCCCTGCACAGGTTCCCGGTCAAATCGCGACACAAGCACCTTTTTATGGGCAGAAACAGCCACTTACGCGACCTTTTTGAAGCTTTTTTTCACAAACAATTTCGCCAGTATTGTATCATTAGCTCAATGCAGGCGTCTGCGCCGGTGACCTCGTCCGCCCGCTCGTTCCTGGATTATTGCCGGGTGGAAAAGGGTCTCGCCGCTAATTCGCTAGCCTCTTATCGTCTTGATTTGCAGAAGCTTAGCGCAGCACTACCCCAACGTAATGAAGAGGTTACGCCGGAGCTTCTGGGCCAATACGTGGAAGGACTTTTTGCCGAGGGAATGTCAGCACGAACGGTCGCCCGCCACTTGGCCACTCTGCGCAACTATTACGGCTTTTTGACCCGCGAAGGGGAGATCGCCAAGGACCCCACCGAATTTCTCTCCTCCCCCCGCCAGTGGACCACCTTACCCAAATATCTCAACCGCGAAGAGGTGGAGCGGCTTCTCCAGGTACCCCCTCAGGACCATCCTATCGGCCTCCGCGATCGGGCCATGCTGGAGCTTCTCTACGCTACCGGTTTGCGTGTTTCCGAGCTGTGCACCCTGGAGCTATCCGGGGTCGATCGCCAGATGGGAGTTCTGCGGGTGACCGGCAAAGGTAACAAACAGCGCCTGGTGCCTTTTGGAGAGCCCGCCAAGGTCGCCCTGGAGAGTTACCTCGCCGATGGCCGCCCTCGTCTGTTGAATAGGCGCGCGAGCAAGTACGTATTCGTCACCGCCCGAGGCTCGGCTATGACGCGCCAGGGATTTTGGAAATTGCTCAAGGGTTACGGCAAGCAGGTTGGGATCTTTCGAGGATTAACTCCTCACGTGGTCCGACATAGTTTCGCCACGCATCTGGTGGAAGGAGGTGCGGACCTGAGGAGCATCCAGGTCATGTTGGGCCATGCCGACATCTCCACCACCCAGGTGTACACACACGTGGCGCGGCGCAGGCTCCGGGAAGTGATCGATCAGCACCACCCGCGTGCCTGACCTGAAGGCCGCGGTAGATCAAACAGATGAGTGCAAAAGAAGAAAGAGTGTGAGGACCGGATGAGCGATTACATGTTCATGCTGGAAAGCCACCTGAGCACGGACCAGTTCCGGGTGGTCAGCGAGATGCAGAAGGTCGCCTCGAATATGGGCGTGAGCCTTTATCTTACCGGCGGCGCGTTGCGCGATATGCTGGGCGGCTTTCCCGTTCGCGGCCTGGGTTTCACTACCGAGGGCAGCGCCATCAAACTGGCCAAGCTGGCCGAACAGAAGCACGGCGCCCAGGTAGTCGAGACGGATGACCATCTGAAACTGGCCAACCTGAAATTCCCCAACGGCATCACCTGCGAAGTGCGCATGGCGCGCGCCGAGAAGTTCGCCAAGTCCGCGGCCAAGCCGCAGATCTCTCCCGCCACCATCCACGAAGACCTGCGCAGCCGCGACTTTACCATTAACGCGATCGGCCTCTCTCTAAACAAGGCCTCGCTGGGCCTGCTGATCGATCCCACCAACGGCGTCGGCGACATCGAGCGCAAGGAACTGAGGGCCATCCACAACTATTCCTTTTACGATGAGCCCGCGCGCATGCTGCGCCTGATCCGCTTCAAGATTCGCTTAGGCTACGGCGTCGACGAACGAACCAAGCTGCAATACGAAAATGCGCGTGAAGCCGAAATGCTGACGAAGCTGACACCGGACGCGCTGCTGCTGGAACTGCGCGGCATGGCCAACGAAGTCAATATTCACGACCTGATGCAGGCCCTCGACGAAGAGAAGCTCACCGGGCTCTATTCGCCCGTCCTCACCGGGCCCAAGCTCAATCTTGCCGGGCTTTCTAAATTGCAGAAGGCTCGCCAGACCCCGCCCTTCGGTTGGGACCTGCGCATGAACGGCCTTCCCTTGCTGCTGACAGTATTGGTGGAGAAATTGTCCGCAAAGGAAGCAGCCCAGATCTACAAGGCTGTGGATCTTCCTAAAGGCGACATCAACGCCATCGCCAAAATGGAAGCCGGCGCGAAGAAACTGGAGCGGGATCTAAAGAGCCCGAAGTTGCAGAAAGCCTCGCTGCTTTATTCGCTCATCATGAAGAGCCCCGGCGAGCAGGTGCTCTATTTGCTGGTGTATTCCACGCAGCGCATCGTGCCCGACCGCATCCGAAATTTCTTCCAGAAGCACCTGCCGGCGTCCATGGAAGTCACCGACGAACTGGTGACAGCCACCGGCGTCGCTCTGGGATCACCGAAGTTCCAGCGCGTCAAGGAAGAGATGATTCTCACGCGCCTCGACGCGCGTCCCAAGAAAGTGGAGCCTCCGCCGGAACCCCCGCCGCCTCCGCCGATGTCCGGATTTGCGCGCAGCTCCAGCCTTCGCGCTCGCTCCTGACCGTCGTGCCAGTGCGCTAGTGTAGTGCGTCGTAAATAGCGCTACTTATACAAACCAATCGGGTTTGTCTTAATAGGAGACGAGCCCGAATGCGAGTTGCCGCCCAAGTTGTTTTGACGGAGGAGCAAAGATCCGAGTTGTCAGCCTACGCGCGGCGCCGGTCAGTTGCTTTGCGATTGGTGGAGCGAGCCAACATCATCCTGCAAGCAGCCGAAGGAAAGCGAGACCAGGAAATCGCCTCTGCGCTTCAACTCGGGCGCCACACGGTTGCACGATGGAGAGCGCGATTTTTGCAGTACGGCATGGCCGGAATTGAGAAAGATGCGCCCCGACCAGGAAGAACTCGAACCATCAATCCGGACGAAATCATCCGGAAAACAACGCAGGAAAAGCCAGCGCATGCGACCCATTGGACCACCCGCACCCTGGCCCGCGTTTTGGGAATCAGCGAGGCTACTGTTCGACGCGCCTGGCATGCCCACGGGCTCAAGCCGCATCTGGTCGATACCTTCAAAGTCAGCCGCGATCCGCAGTTCGTTGAAAAACTCGAAGACATCGTCGGGCTGTACTTGAACCCACCGCAGCAGGCCATCGTATTCTCGGTGGACGAGAAGAGCCAGATTCAAGCTTTGGATCGTACCCAGCCCGGTTTGCCGATGAAGAAAGGCCGCAAGGGCACCATGACGCACGACTACAAACGCCATGGAACCACCACGTTATTCGCGGCTCTCAACGTCCTCACCGGCGAGGTCCTCAGTCAGTGCCGTCCCCGCCATACCAACGAAGACTGGTTAGCGTTCCTTCGCCTGATCATCCGTAATACTCCCAAGGAAAAGCACATCCACGTGATCGCCGACAACTACTCACCGCATAAACACCCGGCGGTCAAAGCGTGGCTGGGGCGGAACAAGCGCGTCCACATGCATTTCACGCCAACCAGTGCTTCTTGGCTCAATATGATCGAGCGCTTCTTTCGCGACATCACAGAGAACCGGATTCGACGTGGTGTTTTCCGAAGCGTTCCCGAACTAATCTCCGCTATCGAAGACTACATCCAGAATTACAACCAAGCGCCAAAACCCTTCATCTGGACGGCGAAGGCCTCGGATATCCTCGAAAAAGTCACTCGCGCCCGTCGTACCCTGGATAAGGTCGCATCTGAGTGACGCACCACACTAGTAGGTTAGCCTTGAAGAGATGCAACTGGTCCCCACCCACGACGAAGTCATCGCCATGCTGCGCAGCACCGGCGGACTTCGCACTGGCCATTTCGAATATCCAAATGGGTCGCACGCCTCCGAATATTTGGAGGTGCCTCTTACGATGCGGCACTATCAGGCCGCCAAGATCCTGAGCGTAGGTCTCAGCAGGCGTCTCCGCGCGCATACCGATATCCGCGCCATCATCCCCGATCTCTCCGTCGTCACGCCCGCCAGCGGCGGCCTGCCCGTCGCCTACGGAGTGTGCGAAGCGCTCCGGTCCAAACAGGTCTATTGGGCCGAACTCGACCAGTCGGGTGAAGCAATGCATTTCCGCCCCTTCTTGAAAGTGGAGAACGGAGAGAAGGTTCTGCTGGTGGACGACGTCCTGCGCACCGGGAAGAAGCTATCCATACTCAAGAAATTAGTTGAGGATCAGGGCGGGGAAGTGGTCGGTCTGGCGGTGGTGATCTACCAGCCCTATCCCGACGCGATGCAGTTCGCGCCGCTGCCTTTCTACTACCTCGCCAAGCTGGACGAAATCTATTACAAGGACGGGTCGTCTTGCGAGCTTTGTAAGCAGGGCGTCCCGCTGGTGAAAGTAGCAGCCTGACTCGTGCTGAGCCGCCGCGCCTTCGCGCTCATGCCGCTTGCGCTCGCCGCGCAGGGAACAAAGGGTGTGACCTGGGTGTGGTTCGAAGGCGAAGATCTCCCGCCAGGCATTCGCGCCGAGGGCGTTGTCTTCCCGCGCTGCTATGCTGCCGACACTCGACCCGAGCAAGCCAGACGAGCCACCCAGACCGGCAAGTTCGCACACGCCTGGAATGAAGGCGACCCGACCCTTGCATCCATTCTCAAAGAAGCCGGCATCTTCTATACAGAAGTCACTCTGCGACCCGACGCAAACGCGGTGGCCGTTCTTGAAAAAGCGGGCGGCTCCATCGTTGTCTTCACGCGTGGACCCTTTCCCGGAAATGGCTCCGAGCAATCGATTCACGTTCCGCTGGCGATTTGGTATCCGGCAGTGCTCAAACCCGGTGCCGCCGATAGTCTGCTGGCCTCTCAAGTGGACGTGCTACCTACCCTGGCCGCTCTTTGTGGAATCGACCCACCCGAAGGCCTGCAAGGCCGAAATTTAGCCCCCCTGCTTCGTGGTCAAAGCGGTGAGCCACCCGACTCGGTTTTCGTAGAAGCCAATACCTCGCGCGCCGTCATTCGCGGATACCAGAAACTGATGACCGACCTGACCGGCGCCCCCCAGCACCTGTTCAACTTTGCATCCGACCCCGACGAGCAAAACGATCTAGTGCGTGACCCGGGCTCGCGTCTTGCCGTAGACGGGTTAACAGCTCTAGCGCAATTATGGATGCGCAAGCTAGGCGACGGCTTAGACCCATCAGGCCTCAAGCGGCGATGACCACACCCTCACCCCGCCCAAGAACGTCTCCACTATTCGAACCGCCCCATCCTCCATCCGGAACCGCACCAAATCCGCCCGGTCCCCCACCTGCAACCCCCGTAGCCGCCCCGCGACCCTCCCCACCCGAGCCGCATTCTTACTAGCCATTGTCACGGCCTCTGCCAGCGACACCCCAGCCCATCGCATCACGTTCGCAATCGCGTGATCCATGCGCAGACTCGACCCCGCCAGCCGCGTTCCGCCCCTCAGCACCACGCGCCCATCTTCTTTCCGTTCGACCTCGACTTCGCCCAACCGATACTCGCCCGGCGCACACATCGCGGGCGCGACGGCGTCAGTAATCAGCACACACCGGTCCGTGCCCTTGGCTCGCAGTGCCGACTGCAGAAACGCTTGCGGCAGATGATGCCCGTCGACAATCAACGATGCAGCCAGGCGCGGTTCAGCCAGTTGCTCCCAAATGTAATTCGCAGTCTTAGGTAGCACCGCGTGCGTGCCGTTTCCCAGATGAGTCGAAAGCGTAGCGCCCGCGTTGACCGCATCGGCGATCTGCGCGGCGCTCGCGCCCGTATGCCCGATCGACGTCACCACGCCCTGGTCCCGTAGCGCCTCAATGTAGCTCGCCGCGTTTGGCCACTCGGGCGAAAGCGTCACTAAACGAACGTTTCCATCCGCGGCATGCTGCCATCGCTTGAACTCTTCCAAATCTGGCGGCCGAACCCATTCCGCAGGATGTGCCCCGCGAGGACCGTCTTCAGGCGAGATGTGAGGACCCTCCACATGAAACGCCTCCATCGCCTGACCATTCGCTAACGCAGCTCGTGCCCGGCTAAGATTTGACAACGCCCCGATCATCTTATCCGGCGGGCCCGTTATCACAGTAGGGAAGCAGCGCGTAACACCAGTAGAGAAGAGAGCCGCGAGCGAGCGTCCCATCTCATCCGTGGTCGAAGCAGGAGAATTATAATCCACTCCGGCGAAGCCGTTCACCTGCAAATCAATGAAGCCAGGCGCGATCCAGATGTCTTCCGAGTCATCGCCACCGAGCAGAGGCTCAACGGCCTGAATCTGGCGATCAAAATTAATTTCGATTGCTTCGCCGTCGAAAACGGAGCGCCCGCTACACTTCATAGCCGATTTGTTTTATACACAGCTTACCCACAGTACCAGGCCTGTTAGACGCTCCAAATGCAGCTTCAAACTCCTGTTGAAAACCGTTTTTTCGCTCTATCCAACTCGCGCCGAACTTGGTACAAACGAATACAGATTTCTGCGGAGCCGGATGAGTGAGTCAGTCTCGGGGGAGGTGGCCACAAGTCCGGTTCCCGCGGAGTCGCCTCCGAGCCTTGGGCGGTCCTGTCATGCACAGCCGCCCTTTTATTACGAGCGGGCCCCTACAGGCTGTGCCACTGGCGTCAGCCATCCGAAGCGATCGGGTACTTTTCCTTCGACGATCGCGAAAAACTCGCGCTGCAGCTTTTCCGTGATGGGGCCCCTCTTTCCTGCACCCACCTGAACACGATCCACCGAGCGAATCGGAGTGATTTCCGCCGCGGTTCCGCAGAAGAACACTTCATCGGCGATGTACAGCATCTCGCGCGGCACAATCGTCTCAGTCACCTGCATGCCCATGCCTGCTGCGAGCTGAATCACTGAATCGCGAGTAATGCCCGGCAGCACGCTCGCGCCCAGCGGAGGCGTAATAATTTTGCCATCGCGCACCACGAAAATATTCTCGCCAGACCCTTCGCTGATATAACCGTTCGCGTCCAGCGCAATGCCTTCCGCGTAACCGTTGGCCGCGGCTTCCATGCGGATCAACTGCGAGTTCATGTAGTTCGCCCCGGCTTTGGAGAGCGCGGGCAGGGTATTAGGCGCAATGCGCGTCCAACTGGAGATGCACACGTCGATGCCTTGTTCCAGTCCCTCATCGCCCAGATACTTGCCCCATTCCCACGCCGCAATGTAACTTTCGATGGGCGTGTCTTTTGTAGGCAGAACCCCCATATCGCCATAACCGCGAACCACCAGCGGCCGGATGTAACACGACCCCAGATTGTTGGCGCGCACCACTTCCAGGCACCCAGCAAACAGCGCATCGATGGAGTGCGGAATGGTCATGCGATAAATCTTGGCCGAATCGTGCAGGCGGCGTAAATGTTCGCGCATGCGGAAAGCCGCGGGACCAGTGGGCGTCGCGTAACAACGGATGCCTTCAAACACGGAGCTGCCGTAGCTGGTTACGTGCGAAAGGATATGAATTTTAGCGTCGTCCCAGTGAATCAGCTTTCCGTTGTGCCAGATCTTTTCCGTGGCTTTAATCATGTGCAAATTATAGCGTGCGGAGACCAGACGCTTTCCGAAAGAGCTTTAATCTGAGAGACGCTACCGCCGCCAGTTCTTCCAATCCTTCATCGTCGCGTCCTGCATCGCCAGCGCCGCTTTATCCAGCCAACCGGGCTCGCGTTTCTTCAAATCCGCCAGAATCACCTTGCGCTTCACGCTACCCAAGTGGACGTTCGCCGCCTCCCAACCCATCGACTCCAGCAGCATCTCCGCATCGTGATCGTCGGGTAGGGAAGCCAGCTCAATCCGGCTGCAATCCGGAGCCAGACGGCGCAGCACCCACCGGCCCTTCACATTGAGAAAAGGATCCGGACAGCGCAAGGTTCGCTTTAGAATCTGCGCATAGAGAATCTCGCGCGCGCCTTTTCGCTTTTGTGCGAAGGCCCAGGCTGAAGGCGCGAGCTCCTTTGCTTCCCGGGCGACCCTTCCTCCATACCATTCCGTGATGGCCGCGAATCGACGCCGCCCCAGGCTTCCCACTCCGCTGACTCGATGCACCATCCGTACTTTAAGCTTCTTCTCCGGAAGCGAGCGCAGCAGCAGCTTCCTGCGCCGATGCAGGCACCGGATCGTGAAGCGCCGTGAGCGCATCCAGCTTCTCCCAAAAACGCAGTGGATTTTTCAGCCTGTGAATGGCCATCTCCCGCAACTCCGTGTATCTTTCGGAAAGCACGAACGGTCCGCCGCCTGCCCTCAGCGCGGCCACATAGCCTTTGAGAATCGTCTTCGAAATCCGATGAGGCGGCACTTGAAACGGAGTGCCCGCTTCGGTCGCGAGCAACGCGCTGGTGGACAGCCGCACCAGATCCACGACGTAGGGCAAGTAGGCCGCCTCATCGAAATCGTTGATACCCCAGATGAGCCGTCCTTCCGAGTCCCGCCACGTGCCGAAGTTCTCAACATGGAGGTCGCCCACGCCCAGAACCTCAGGAGCCTTCATCAAATCCGGACAGACGTGCGGAAAGAGCTGAGCCCAGCGGTAAAAGGTCGCGCAGAGGAAGGGAAACGGCCCTTCTTTCATGAGCGCGGCTTTACGTTTCAAATCAGCGGGAATCAGGTCAATGTGACCCTGAAGCCAAACCAGGTAGGAAGCTGTCGACTCGTGAATATTCTTCACTGGCTATCACTATATTAAGCGCAGAAGGAGCCGCGCTCCGTCTTACGCGATTCAGATGATAGTATACAGTCAACCTCGTGAATATTGGATTAATCGCGGGGCTTCGTGACGGTCGTGTTCAGTTGGCCTTGCAGTTCTTGGCCGTCCGGATCTCCTCGATCCGCTTCATAAACGTATTGGTCCATTCGTCCAGCGCGGCCTCGTCCACGTTCGGAACAGACTGGGCGCGCAACCGCTGAACCTGCTTCTGATCTGCCATATTGAATCGGGCGATTCGGAAGATGGACTTCACAGTTGCAGCATCCAGGCGCGCGACCCGCTGGATCATCAGGTCCTGCGCCTCTTTTAGGACCTGCTTATCGCCCAAGAGCGGCGCCCGCAGTTCGCAATTGCCCAGGTTCTCAAAAACGGTCTGAGGTTCCCACGCGCTGAAGATGCCGCGAGGGTTGGTGCCGCCGATATCCAGCGCGCCTCGCTTCTTGCCAAAAGTGGAGCCGAGGTCGTGCACATAGATCACAGGCTTTTGACAGACCTTAGGATTCGCTGACCCCGGCGCCCACGCCGCGCAATCGAGCCGATTCTGCTGCGGAAGGGCGTTGAAATAATGAATCAGTCCCAGGGCCAGCCGGTACGCATCGAACTCGACTTTCTGCTGATGGGTCCATTCGCCATCGGAATAAAACTTGACGGCATCCGTCCATGACCAGGTCTCATCGTCGTCGGGATTGATCTCGTCCCAGGGGATCTCGCGTTCCGCATTGACGATTTTGAACACCGTGGGAGCGTCCTTTAGGGAGGCCTTGTTGTCGGTCAGCTTGTTTCCAAACGGATCGGCCGTGCAGCCGATGCAGCTGGCCGCTCCAGCAGGGTAGTCGTGGTCGGCGGGGAAGCCCAATACCCACATGAATCGGGTTGACGCGACCGACGTGAACACTTCGTTGAATCGCGGGTCGTGCGAGGGGAAGGGCGGTCTCAGATACTTGATCTTGAAGTGCTCGGCTTTGATCTCGTGTTCATTCTTGTCGTCGCTGCGCGGATAGAGGGATGCCTTCTGCTCCCCGCTCTTATCTTTATCGATGACCACCTTTACGTCATCCGCCCGGAGCGTCTCGCCCTTCGCGTTAAAGAACCCGCCGTCCGCGGTCATGTGCCAGCATTCAAACTTGACGCTGTCGCCGGGAACCTTTTTAAACGCGTAGTGCGGGCGGAAATAGCAATGAATGGTGTCGTCCGAAGTGAAGTATAAGAATCGGGTCTTGTCCGGTTGCGCAGCATCGAAATCGGGGCCATTGGCGAGCTGGGCCGGTGTGAGCATTGGCTGGTCCAACATGATAGTGCTCGCGCCGACACAAGGCAGCTTCTGGTCTTTGGTCATGTTATCCGGAACCGGGCACCCGGCCGTTTGTGCCAGGCCGACAACGCCCATCATGCTTGCAATCCATAAGACGAAACCGGATCGTCGTGTCATAACGCACCTCCCCTGAGGCGGGAATTTCGCTATATGGTGGCAATCGGGAAGGAAACGTTTCACTTGTTACAAGTGCGTGTTTAAGTAAGACAACTTCCGATAACGTATATTATGTAAACTGTCTCTGGCTCAAGGCAAACACGGTGGAGTCCTATTCCCTCCAAAATGGGCCGTGTAGTACCGAGGGGTCATCGAGTACACTACATTGCCAGGAGGACATCACACGTGCGTCTTGTTGTGCTCTCAGCAGCTCTTGTAATTCTCGGTGGAATCGCTTTTGCGGGACCGGTCACCTATACCATAACAACATCGGCCACGGGTACCCTCAACGGCTCGGTGTTTATCAATGCGGCGATGACGGTGACGCTCACGGGAGACACCTCGAACGTAGCGTTTGGGCCCGCCCCCTTAAATGCTTTCCTGATAAACCCCGGAAACGCAACCGTTAACATTGCGGGGTTCGGCACAGGTACCTTTACCGATTCCATTGAAATTCTGTCTTCGTTTGATACTCTCGTCTTCGGCGGTGTGTCGGGGGTGATTATCGCGCAGTTGGATGACCCCGCTGGAGACTCGGTGAGTGGGATAGCGCTAGAAGAATCCCCATCCCTCTTCGGCTATGATCTTCAAAGCCCGCTCGGATCGCTCTCCGGCATGGGAGGCGCCGCGAGTGGACCCGTAAATATTTTCCCCACAACCAAGGGCAACCTTATATTCACAATTTCGCCTACCACTCCCGGTCAGCCTCCCGCCCTTGGTCCCTCTAGCTTCAGCGCCACCGTGATCCCCGAGCCAGGCGAGATGATACCGCTCGGCGCAAGTCTACTGGGATTGATCGGCCTCCGCTTACGTCGAACGCGCGCGTAGCTTGGGCTTACTCTTCCCCTCAAGATTCAGCGCGACAGCAGCCCGAATGAGATCCTTCAAAGCCGCCTCATCGACCTTCTCGCCCTCGTGAATATCGATAGCCCGCCTGACATTCCCCTCCAGGCTGGAGTTGAATAGCCCCGCAGGATCCTTCAACAAAGCTCCCTTGGCAAACGTCATCTTCACGACGCTCTTGTAAGTCTCTCCCGTGGTGACGATGCCGCCATGGGAGAAGACGGGAGTCCCCATCCACTTCCATTCTTCGACGATCTCCGGGTCTGCCTCGTGGATGATCTTGCGCACTTTCGCGAGCATCTTCCCGCGCCAGTCGCCAAGTTCTTTGATCTTCTCGTCGATCAATGCCGAGGCAGATTCCACCGGGACAGGCTTTTTCATATGCAGCCATTTTAGCCGCGCTCCGCCAAACTTGCACGTGACAAGTTCCGCCGAAGTAGTTAGCTAAGTATTTTGAATCCCGCCCTTTGACGCTTATTCGCATGCCCTTTTTGCACACCTGGCCCAATCCTATAGGGGAGGAGAGATCGTGCGCGACAAATTGGCTTCGTTGGGTAAATTTAGTTTACTTGCCTGCCCCGGCCTGAATGCCCTGCTGCACCTGATTGATCGCCTGACTGACCAATTGGATGGCTTTCGCGCGATGGCCAGCTTTGTCGTCCACGGCCATCTGCAATTGGGCCGCGGCGTTATTCAGAGCCTTCAGCGCATTTTCCATGTGCGGCTGAGCGGCTTCCATCTGCGAAGCAACCACCAATCCTGCCGCTCCCGCCGAGAGGAAATTCTTGGCGGCTGTACGGCGCGATAACGTCTTATTCAGATCCATGTGTATTCTCCTTTTTGAACGGAAGTGCCTGTACAGCGCGCTTCGGGTTTCCTCTGACAAGTACCTGAAAAGTATGCCACCGGCCCGCATGCTTATCAATACAGAAGTGCCCTCTAAGGCCAAAGAATCAGGGGTTTTACGGCTTTCTGCCGTAATTAGCGTTGCAAGATTGTTAGCTCAATCCCCGCGATTGCGGTCATGCCTGCGAAGCAGAAAGCCGCACGGGCGTGGCGACGTCGCAAAATTCCTGGTACGGAAAATTGCAATTCAGGCGCTTTAATTCGGCCATGAAATGCTCGTCCAACTGACGCTGCTGCTCCGGGCTCAGCAGCTCAGACGACCCGCCCTGTTTCCCCTTGCGCACCATGGAAGGCTCCGGACGCCATGGACCCACCTGCCAGGCTCGGAACTTTTCATCGTTGCGCTTCATGTGTTCAAACGATGCCAGTTCACACACGCGGTCAATCACTTCATCACTGACGTCAAGCTCCAGGAACTTGGCGACCCCAATCACTGTGCCCCTCAGGTCGCGCTTCATATTCTTAAAGGACACGATCAGAACGTTGGGTTGATTTCGTTGCGCCCAATATCCGACTGTGCTCTCAGTCCAGGTCGAACCCATGAATCCGTCGCTTAGAAACAGGTTCACCATTGTCTCTACCTTGAGCATGGCGCGGCCAAAGACAATCTCCTTAGCGAAGTGATACATGGAAACGAAGACGTCCTTCGGGTCGCGGATCACGATGATGTAGCGAGCTTCGTCGGAGTGCGGAATATCCTCCCAACGGCCATGCGTCTTGATGACTCTCTTTTGCCCGGGCGATGTTTTCCAATGATCGGCTTGATCCAAGGGGATGGCGTAGCCTCGCATGAATGGAGCCATCGGGTCGGGCCACGGGACGACGCAATGAATATGATCGAACTCCGCCTTGCCGTCGTAAATCAGCTGGTGCGCGATCTGCATCATCCAGTTGGTGCCGCTCTTCGGAAAGGTCGCCACAATCACGTCTTGTTTGCCGGGAACGTAATGCTTAAAGGTATCCTGCTTCTGGCGATCCTTCATCTGGCGGGCGCGCATCGACCGCAGCATCTTATCGGTTCGGCCCAGTTTGTGGAAGATCCAAAACATCGGGAAGAAGACGCCATACATCATCACAGCGAACCCGTAGCGGACGGGCAAGGGAGGCTGCTTGCGCGTATATGTGCCCATGAGAGGTCCTTTATTAGGTTCCTTTCTTATATCACGTATTTCGCTAACGAACCCGTCGCGGTACATTGGACCGCGGTACATTGAACGATAGTGGATCCAGAACAGTTGCGCGCCTTGCTCGACCAGGTTCGCTCGGGCGCAGTGGACGTCGACGCCGCCATTGATCGCCTGAAGCACCTCCCTTTCGAAGATTTAGGGTTCGCCAAAGTTGATCACCACCGCGCCCTGCGGGTCGGCATTCCGGAGGTGGTTTTCGGACAGGGAAAGACGCCCGCACAGGTGTTGGGAATTGTTTCGAGTCTTCTGAAGCGGTCGGGAAACGTGCTGGTCACCCGTGCCTCGAAAGAAATGGCTGAGCAGGTGACGTCATCGTTTTCCGATGCAGAGTACTTCCCTGCCTCGGGCGCCCTGCGCATCTGGCGCGACCGCTCCATCCTGGGTAAAGGAAAAATCGCCCTGGTATGCGCCGGAACAGGCGACCTGCCCGTTGCGGAAGAGGCACTGGTGACTGCCGAAGTGATGGGCAACGCCGTGGACTCCATTTCCGATGTTGGCGTCGCGGGCATTCATCGTCTGATGAGCCATCGGCCCCAGTTGATGGAAGCTCGCGTGGTGATCTGCTGCGCCGGAATGGAAGGCGCGCTGCCCAGTGTGGTGGGAGGCATGGTAGCTGCTCCTGTAATCGCGGTGCCGACGAGCGTCGGCTATGGAGCCAGCTTTCAGGGCCTGGCCGCGCTTTTGGGGATGCTCAATAGTTGCGCCAGCAACGTTACGGTGGTCAACATCGACAATGGGTTTGGCGCGGGTTACTCGGCTAGTTTGATCAACCGGCTTTAATTCGGTTTCACGATTCTAACCACGCGGTGGAACGCTCTTACGAACCGATTGTTGCGATGCGGAGCAGGCGCCGCCGGCACGTCGGCCAAAGGTTCAGCCACCGCGGCTTGCACCACCGGATCAAGTCGGGGTTCCAACACAGGAGCGGTAAGGTCGGCAGCGGCCAAAGTGGAGGAATCGCGAGCGGCGGGGACGTCCACCATTACGATATCGCGGCCCCGGGGCTGGACCGGTTTGGCCACAGCCGCTCTTCCAGGTAATGGGGGAGGTGGAGGAGGATAGAATTTTGGCCCGGACGACTTCAGGGGCTTAGGCGGAGCAGCGGCGGCAACCGAGTGCGGGCTGGAAGCACTGGCGGTATCGTCATCGTCTACCAGATCCAGCATCCGATAGAGAGTAATACCCACCAGTCCGACGGCGAATAGGATGGCCGCCATTCGAACGCCCCGCACAATCTCCGTGTTGAAGCTCATAGTCAGAAATTGCTCCGATATCTTATCGGCCGTTTAGGGATAGTTCATGAGGGTCTCAAGCGATTTATTTGATCCGCCGATACTAATCCATGCCCATCACGGTCCGGCTTTGGGACGAAACCATCCCCGGCCATCGCTCCCCCGTGGAGACGGTCACAATGCCGCAAACCCGGCTAACGGCCCGGGAACTCATCGGGAGCCGCGTGCGCCAGGAAGTGGAGCGCTATAACCAATCGCTGCCCGAAGTGTTCCGCGGACTGGTTCAACCCGAGCAATCCGAGCAGATCCTCAACGGGTTTCGCTTGAAAACCAAGCGGCCGCTGGATTCGGATGTTCAGATCCAGCGCGCGTGCTCCAGTTTTGAGCGCAACGGATTCCTGTTGCTGGTGGACGGCCAGCAGGTGGCGGAACTGGATGCGGAAATAGATCTCCACGCCGAGTCCGAAGTTCAGTTCGTAAAGCTCGTCCCGCTTATTGGCGGATAAGGCCACCATGAACCTCCTGCAGCCTTTTATACCTCCGGCCCAGCATGTGGAGCCGCCCGCCTCGGCGAGCAATTACATGCGCGACGTGATAGCCGCTCTAAACGACTCTAAACGGCGGACTGCCTACACTGAGCGCGACGCCCTCAAGCTGGTGGAGGAGCCGTGGATCCGGATCAAGGCCGCGCCGCCAGAGGACCGGCTCTCTTTCGTCTTCGAAGCTTTGGCGTACGATGACCCCAAGACTCTCGCACTGACGCTGGCCTTGAAGGCGATGGTCGGAGGCCTTCTGCGCGGCAAACTCCCTTTGAATACTTTGGACGCGGTGGGGTTGATCGAAATGGTCTCTAAGCCTAGGCACTCGTTTCCTTATAAGGCGATCCTCACGGCGCTGGAGGATCTCACTCTGACACCGGCCCTGCGAGACGCATTAATCAGGCTGCGCCCCATGATCGACCAATGGCAGGGCGGGCGTGAAATGCAGGAGATCCACGAACGGATCGACATGCTGGTTCACGGCGCGAAAGAAAAGCCGGCCGGGGCGGTTTCCGGCTGGACGCGCATCGTTTTTGAGGAGGTCGAGCGCTCCTCAAACAAAGTAGCGTGGCGCGCGTTGTTGCTCCATGGTCGATCTCTGACCCAAAGTACCGCTTCGCGCAAATGGCAACAGGAGTCCATCGCGCAGGTCGACAAGATCGGTCGCAAGGAATTCCTAGAGGCAGCCCGACGCTGGCTGGCTGCAGGCCCCATGCCCGAATTGACGCAGCAGCAGGTGCCCGAAGAGGAAGCAGACTATCAGAAAGGATTCATCTGGACGCTCGGCGCGTTGGGAGATTCCTCGATCGCCCCGGAGATCGCCGATTTTGCGTTTGCCTGCTTTCGCAAGATTCCGCAAATAGGCGCGGTGTCGCACCGGGTGGGCAATGCGTGTGTAAATGCGCTCGCCGCGATGCCAGGGTTGGACGCTGTCATGCAACTCAGCCGCCTGGCGATGCGCGTGAAGTACGACGTCGCCCGCCGGTTAATAGAGAGGGCGATGGTAGAGGCGGCGGAGCGCAACAATGTTGGCCGCGATGACCTGGAGGCGATGTCGGTTCCCTCCCTCGGGCTGGATCGCGACGGTGTCCGCATTGAGGTCATGGGGAGTTGCCAGGCGAAGCTGGCAATAGAAAATCGAGAGGCCGTTCTGACGTGGTCGCGCGATGGGAAGTCCATCAAATCCGTTCCGGCGGAGGCGAAGGCGGATCACGCGGAAGCGATAGCGGAGATCAAGAAGGCTGAAAAAGAGCTGGACACGGTTCTCTCTACACAGAGGCTCCGCTTGGAGCGCCAGTTGCTCTCGCAGAGTTCCTGCCCGTTCGAGAGGTGGAAGGCCTGGTATCTGGATCATCCCGTCACCTCAGTGTTCGCTTCGAGTCTGATATGGGAGGTCGAGACCGCTGGCGAGTTCCAGACCTCGGCTTGGTGGCAAGGGAACCTGATCGACTGGGCGGGAAACGCTATAGAAGTCCCGCCGTCGGCTGCTGTCCGCCTGTGGCACCCGATTCGCTCCGACGTGCAGACGGTTTTAAGTTGGAGGTGCTGGCTGGAAGATCGTGGCGTCCGCCAGCCCTTCAAGCAGGCGCATCGCGAAGTCTACCTGTTGACCGATGCCGAGCGTGTGACCGATACCTACTCGAACCGCTTCGCTGCCCACATCGTCCGCCAACACCAATTCGCGGCGCTGTGTCGAGAACGCGGCTGGCAATTCAACCTGATGGGAAATTGGGATTCCGCCAATACTCCGACTTTGGAGCTTCCGCGTTACAACCTGCGCGCGGAATTCCAAGTCGACTCGGATGAGGACGAGGAAACCTCGGGGCATGCGATCTACCTGACCATCAGCACGGATCGTGTCGAGTTCCTGGCATCGCAACCTAAAGGGCAAGCCAAGCAAGGCCGCTTCGAAATGCGGCGGCGGACGGCCATGCGGCTGGCCGACGTGCCGCCGGTGGTGTTCTCTGAAGTGATGCGCGACATCGATCTTCTGGTTGGCGTCACCAGCATTGGAAGCGACCCGGCCTGGAATGCGGAGCCCGGCCAACCGCACGCGGAATACTGGCATCGATTCGCGGAAGCCGAGCTTTCCACTGCTGCCGAAAATCGCAGATCTGTGCTGGAAAGCCTGCTGCCCCGCTTGACCATCCGGGATCGCTGCCGCCTGGACGGCCGTTATCTAATAGTCCGGGGCGAATCGAATCAATACCGCATTCATCTGGGCAGCGGCAACGTGATCATGGAACCGGGCAGCCGTTATCTGTGCATCGTCCGAGGTCCCGGCGACACAACGGCAGGCGTCCCGCTGCCGTTTGAAGGGGACCGGGTGCTGGCAGTTATCTTAAGCAAAGCGTTCCTGCTTGCCAACGACAAAGCGATCCGCGACGAAACCATCCTGCGGCAGATCCGAGTATAATTGGCAGCGAAACGGAGGCGGTATGGGGAAACTACTGCTGGTTGCTTTCGCAATGGGCGCGACTATAGGGCAAATGCGCGCGCAGGAAGTGGTGATGCAACGGAACCTGTCTCTGGGTTTGGCGAAGACAATCGCAGAGGCTGCGCTGGCCGCTTGTAAGGATAAGGGCTATCACACGACCGTCGCGGTGGTCGACCGGGCTGGACAATTGCTGGTCCTGTTGCGCGACGAACAAGCTGCTCCGCAAACCGTGGAGATGGCGCAGAGGAAAGCCTACACGGCTCGCATGTTTCGCATGACCACACAGGACTTTCAGAAGCGCACCATGCCCGATCAGCCTCTGGCCGGGCAGCGCGACATCTCGGGCATGCTGGCGTTGAGCGGAGGTGTCCCAATTCAGGTGGGCTCGGATGGAAATAGAGACACCATTGGCGGGGTGGCGAGCTCGGGGTCAAGTCTCGAGATGGACGACGCGTGTGCGAAGGCTGGAATCGCGAAGGTCGCGGACAAGCTGAAGTGAGGAATCGCTGTTTTACCGGCTCAATTCCTCACTTTTGAACCCCCGGCCTTACAGCCGGGGCTGGTTGCTGACTGATATTCATTCTCGGAGGCCCCCATAGCCCGTTGATCACCCTGATCTGGCGCAGGAGCTGTTTTATTGTTGCAGCAAACACCCACGGTGCTGGCGCCTCAAGGGGGTTGCGGCCGTTGCTCTTCCCTCTACTACGCGGCCTGACCTCCGTTGGGACTTCCAGGCTCTTGCCCATAATCTAACGTTGGCCTGTAAAAATCCGCTGAGATCTAACGAATAAGTTTTTGATTCGCCGCGAGATGTTTCTGCGGACCGCTGCGTGATGACACACGCTCCGTCATTTTTTTTCTACGGCGGTGAGACAGCGCTCGTATAAAAGCAGCAGCGCGTCGGTCTGCTCCTCGGGGGTTTTGGGGGCCTTGCCTCCAAATCCGGCTCCGCCGCTGGTCTTGCCGAAGCCGGTGGTCTGGGCTATGAAACGCATCAGCTCCAGAGCCACCTCCTCGCGGCTGCTTCCGCTGCCAGCCTTGGGGGCATTTTGTGTTGGTTCCTTTTCGTCGCTCATATAAACTCAAGGTTAGCTTAAGAATGCCCATCGACGCCTGCCGCCTAATCCGAAAAATGCGCGGCGGGGCGCAAGCACATCTGATTGAAGCCGCCGACGGGAATTTTTACGTCGTCAAATTTCTGAATAATCCCCAGCACCGGCGCATTCTGGTGAATGAATGGATCGCCTCGGCCTTTCTGAAATATCTGGGCATCGCAATTCCCGACGTCGCTATGATCCGGGTGACCGAAGAATTTCTCGCCTCTAATCCCGAGGTGGAACTGCAACTCGGGCGCGAGCGCATGCGGCCGGTGACAGGCTGGCACTTCGGGTCGCGATTTCCGGGCGATCCCAGCCGCCAGGTGGTGTACGATTTTCTTCCCGACGCTCTACTTGACAAAGTGGAGAACCTGGCCGATTTGCGCGGAGTGCTGGTTTTCGATAAATGGATCGGAAATGCCGACTCCCGGCAGGCGATTTTCTTTCGCGCGCGCGTCGAGGACTGGCTGCCTTCCTCGCCAGTCCATCCCCGCAAGTTAGGATTCATCACCCAGATGGTGGACAATGGATTTGTATTCGAAGGTCCTCACTGGCGCTTTCCTGAATCGGCGATTCAAGGTCTGTACTTCCGGACCATGATCTACCGCACCGTGCGCGGCCTCTCGGATTTTGAGCCCTGGCTGGAACGGATCCGCAACTTTCCGGAAGAAGTGGTGGATCGGGCAGTGAAACAACTTCCGCCGGCATGGCTCCAAGGGGATGAGGTAGAACTCGACCGTTTGCTGGAGCGGCTGATGGCTCGGCGTAAACGGGTCGGAGATTTGGTGGCAGCTTGCCGGGGCGTTCACACGGATCCGTTTCCGTCGTGGACGCGGTAGATCAAGAAGTTCAAGACCTGGAGCAAGGATAGAAAACAACTATGCGATCCATTCCTGCGCGCACCCGCGCAGCCGAATTTCGTGCCGCCCTAGGAGAGAGAATCCTGGTGGCTGATGGAGCCATGGCAACCGCGCTATTTCTCAAAGGCGCTCTGCCCGGCCGCCCCACGGATGAACTCAACCTGAAACTTCCGGCGCTGGTGCGGGATGTCCACCAGAACTATTTGCGCGCGGGGGCGGAGATCATCGCCACCAATACGTTCGGCGCCAACCGGATTCGGCTGGCTCCCTTCGGCCTGGCGAACCGGGTGAGCGCGATCAATCAGGCTGGCGTGCGAATCGCCCGGGACGCTGCTCGCGACGCTGCCTTCGTAGCGGCTTCGGTAGGGCCTTTAGGTGTGCGACTAGAGCCCCTGGGTTCCACCAATCGCGAAGACGCGAGGCTGGCTTTTGTGGAGCAGATCACAGCGCTGGTGGATACCGGCGTGGATTTATTGATCCTGGAAACGTTCACCAATCTTGAGGAATTGGAATTGGCCGCGTCGACCGCACGTGAAATAGCCCCGGCTGAAATGATTGTAGTGGCGCAGGTGAGCATCGAAGACGATGGCTCGCTTCACGACGGCACGCCCGCGGCGATGATCGCCCAGCGGCTGGATGCGCTGCCGGTGGACGTCATCGGGTTGAATTGTTGCTCGGGTCCTCGCGCTTTGCTGGAGACACTCGAACGGCTAGCGGCAAGCACTGGCAAGCCACTGAGCGCGATGCCCAATGCAGGCTTGCCTACGTTTGTGGACGGCCAGGCTGTGTATCACTGCTCGCCTGAATACCTTGGTCAGTATGCGCGGAGATACCTGGAAGCGGGCGCTCGAATTGTCGGCGGGTGTTGTGGGACGACGCCGGAGCATATTCGCGAAATTCAACGGGAAGTCTCGCGCATGGAAATGGGATCGAGGACCATGTTCCTGGGTGTCGACACGCCTGAGGTCGAGTCGCAAGCTCTCCCGCCTGTGCCCTCCGCGCAAAAAAGCTGTCTTGGAGCGGCACTGGCCCAGCGCCGCTTTGTCCGCCTGCTGGAGATTCTTCCGCCGCGTGGCGTGGATGCCACCGCCCAGATCGAAGCTGCGCGGAAGGCCAAGGCGGCTGGGATCGATTACGTGAGCGTGCCCGACGGCCCGCGCGCAGTGGCTCGTTTAAGCGCGCCAGTGATGGCTCGTCTGCTGCAGGAGCAGGCCGGGATGGAGACGCTGCTACACTTCTGCTGCCGCGACCGCAATGTGGTCGGGATCCAAAGCGACCTTCTGGGAGCTCATGCCGCGGGCCTTCGCAACGTGCTCTGCGTGACGGGCGATCCGCCGCGAGCAGGAGCACATCCTGGCGCAGCTCCGGTGTTTGAGGTTGACGCGATTGGCCTGACGAAAATCGCCCACAATCTGAATCAGGGGCTGGACCTGGGCGCTAACGCGCTGGGGTCGCAGACGGCGCTGCTTTTGGGCGTCGCCGCCAATCCGGCCGCTGGGCACATCGATGAGGAATTGCGTCGTCTGGAGCGCAAAGTGGAGGCTGGGGCGGAGTTCATCGTCACGCAGCCGATCTTCGATCTGGCTTTGCTCGAAAAGTTTCTCAAGCGCGTTGAGCCGTTGCACTTGCCGGTGATCGCGGGCGTGTGGCCTCTATCGGACATTCGCAACGCGGAGTTCCTGACGCATGAATTGCGAGTGCCGATTCCAGAGGAATCGCTCGACCGGATGCGGCGCGCAGAGAGCGCCGAGGCGGCGCGAGCTGAAGGAGTGACGCTGGCGCGGGAGATGATCGGACACCTGGTCAAGATGGTGGCTGGAGTTCAGTTAAGCTCGCCGGCGGGGCGGGTTCAGATGGCGTTGGATGCGGTGGAAGGAATGGGCTGACGCTTTAGCTCATTCACCCGCGACCATGCGGCTTGCGAGGCTCCGCGCTTCGGCAAATTCCTCGGTCGTTTCGCTGCCTAAGGAATCTTTCCTGATCCAACGCTCAACAGAGTTCATGAATTCGGGAGCCAGCCTGTGGCGCAGCAACGGGCTCACATCCACGGGTGTTCCTGGATCAAACGAAATAGCGGGGCCGCCCTGGTCACCAAGGATAGCGTCGCAGACCGCAATGCACTCGTTACAAATATAGGCTCTCTGCTGGCCGCTAGGGCTGGAAATCAATTTGACGACATCGCTTTGAGCCTTATTGCAAAATGAACAGGAGAGCGAGTCTGGTGGCGGCTTCATGCGTTCAATCTACTCCTAGCCGCGGTAAGAACTCTACTTGCGGGGTACACACAATGAGCTCGCGACGCGTCCTGGTATCAGGAGGGAAGCATGCGAACTCTGACCCTGGCCCTGGTCTCGTTCTTGGCCGGACTTTCCTTCGGTCAGACTGCTCCTCGCGCGAGGTTTGACGTTGCCGCGGTGCGGATGTATCCGGCCGGGGCCGTTGTTGCGCCGGGTGCGCAGGGATTCGAGCAGTCTCCTGAAGGTGTGCGGGCAACCCACGTTACGTTGCGTGGATGTCTGCAGTGGGCCTACGGCATCGCGAATGTGGAGGGGCCCGACTGGATCACGAAGGAAAGCTACGATATCACTGCCAAAACCGCCGTGCCCGTTTTAGGCGTCGGGATGAATGAAATGATGCAGACGTTGCTGGAGGAGCGGTTCAGGCTCCAAGTGCGCCGGGAGATGAGGGATTCGCTGGTTGGCGTGCTCGCCGTGGGGAAGGGCGGCGTAAAGAATTTACGCGCCGTCGAGCAGCCAGCGCAGCCCGAAATCCTGCGCGAGGACGGCAAGCTTTATCTGAAGAATGCACCTATGCGTTTCGTCGCCAGTGTGATGGCCAGTCCTCTGGGGAATATGCCGCTGGAGGCGGTAGTGAACGAGACTGGCCTCGAAGGACAATACGATCTGACGTTGGAGTTTAAAGACTTCAATCCCAGGGATCCACAATTTCGAGATTACCGCGAGATGCGGGACGCGCTCCTGGATTTTGCTTCCCGGGCGCTGGATAAGAACTATGGCCTGATACTCGAAAGGCGCAAGCGGCCGATCGAGTTTTTGGTCGTCGAAGGTGGGAAGTAAGGTGCCGACGGAGAATTGAGGAGGAGACCACCTTCGGATACTGTAATAGGTTGATGTCGAGATTTGCTTTTTTATTGCTCCTGTTTATCGCGGGTGCCGCCGGTCAAAACTGTATTAAGTATGGTGCACCCGTCACATTGACTGGGACGCTATCCCTTAAGAGACGAAGTCCGGCTACAACCAGTTCACGGCTCTGAGGCTAACCTCCGCGATTTGCACAGAGGCCGATCCGAAAGACGTCGAGAATGCGACAGACCCTTACTATCGCAAGCAGATCCAACATTAGCGAGGTCCATGCGCCAGTTTACGGAACTGATCCGGCAGCAAACGCGACTCGTGAACGCGTAGAGAAATTGATCGGCTACCGTGTGGCGATCAAAGGAGACCTGTTTCCCGCAATTACTGGCTATGAGCGCACCAACGTAGTACTTCGAGTCGAAGCAATCGAGGCTGCCGACGCATCGGGCCAAAAAGCGATTCTTAAACCGAAAGCGGAAGTGAAACTGAAAGACATTGATGTCTATGACGTGACCATTAATGCAGGGAAACGCTTAGTCATTGAGGCCCACGAGCGCTGGATCCACAGCTCCGCTTCTTCCCGCTGACGAATATCTCACACACTGGATGACCGGAGCTGGAGCGGTGTATTTCGATTGCCGGGATGGCTATGAGCTTAACTTAGTCTCCACGACAGAGAAGGATGGTGGGACCTGCCTCAATGGGGTCCCGCTCTGCGGCCTAACAGCATTCCCCAAGACGCCTGTCATCATGAAGCTGCAATGTACCAAGAGACACGAAGGGATTAAGAAGTAGAATAGCTTTCGTGCGGAGGACAATTATGCTTCGACCCTTCAAACATCTTGCCACGATCTGCCTGGGTGCGAGCCTTACCATTGCTCAGATTCCGTCGACGCAACAAGTCCCTGAAAACGTCACCACCCGGGTCTCCGATCACGTCCATGCCATTGTCGGATTCCCTAACATCGCAATCGTCACCGGCAATCGAGCGACCCTTGTGGTCGACACCGGCATGGGTCCGCGCAACGGAGCCGTGATTGTTCGCGAGGTCGACAAGCTTGCTAAGAATCCGATTCTCTACCTGACCACCACGCACTTCCATCCTGAACATGCCGCCGGCGAGCAGGCTTTTCCGCCCAACACGGTTCTGGTGCGCAACAGAGTTCAGCAGGAGGAAATGGATCAGCACGGGGAGGAGTATCTGGAGCTGTTCAGCAGCCGGTCCGCTTCCAGCAAGGCACTGCTCGAAGGCGTGAAGCTGCGGCCGCCTGACATTCTGTTTGATCGCGAGATGAAGCTCGACCTGGGAGGCGTCACCGCGCGACTGTTCTATCTGGGGGCGGCGCACACTCGGGGCGATGAGATGATTTTTGTTGAAGGCGATAGCGTTCTCATCCCTGGCGACATCGTCCAAAGCAAGCTGGTCCCCAATATGCCCAGCGCCGACGCTAGCGCGAAAGGGTGGATCGCGATTCTTGATCAGCTTGAGGCACTGAAGCCCCGCTTGATTGTGCCCGATCATGGTGCGCTGGGCGATGGCTCGCTGATCCAGAAAGAAAAGGCGTTCCTGGTGGATGCACGGACGCGTTCCCTGGAATTGAAACGTAAGGGAACCTCCGTGGAAGACGCGGGTAAGACCGTCACGGAGGAGTTGAAGGTCAAGTATCCTGATTGGCAGCAAGGAAACGTCGCCAACATCGTGCGGCGCGTGTATGAGGAGACCCCGTGAAAACGATCGCTTGCCTGGCCTTGTTCGCCACTTCCGCGTTCGCGCAACTCCAGGGAGTTGCTGGAAGAATTCCCGAGCTTCCCAAAGGTGACTCGAAGCCCGCTCCACGGCTGGCTGACGGCCACCCTGACCTGGGCAATTCGAAAGGCTCTTGGAACCCCCGGATTATCGCTAATCTGGCAGGCGCGGGGAATCAGGGCGCCAGCCGATCGCCCGTCGATAAGCCAGTCGATGTTCCCTTCCAACCGTGGGCCAAGGCGTTCTATGAAAAGAACCTCGCGAATCTTTCCAAGGACGATCCCGAAGCCTATTGCCTGCCGCCCGGCATCCCGCGCATGAACCAGACGCCGTTCCCGTTTCAGGTTTATCAACTGCCGGACCGGCTTGTTTTCATTTATGAAGGCGGTACGCACATCTGGCGCGTGGTCTACACCGATGGCCGCCCGCACCCGAAGGACCCGAATCCGACCTTTATGGGCGATTCGATCGGCCACTGGGAGGGTGACACGATGGTGATCGATGTGGTGGGGTTCAACGATAAGACGTGGCTCGACCAGGATGGCCATCCGCATAGCGATGCGCTGCACCTGATTGAGCGCTACACTCGCACCGACGAGATGACGCTGCACTACGAAGTTACTATTGACGATCCGAAAGCCTACACCAAGCCGTGGTCGTCCAGCTACAACATTCCCTGGTCGCCGGGGGCGGAGCTGTTCGAGTATATTTGCCAGGAGAACAACGTCGACCTGCATCATCTTGTCGGCAAATAGAGCTTCCAAGGCCTGTAACGCGTTACACTGATTGGGACAAGTGGCGACTGACCTAATTGAAATAGATCCGGAAAGTCCCAGCAATCAGGCCATCGAGCGTGCGGCGGCAGCCGTGCGCAAGGGTGAGATCGTCGCGATTCCCACCGACGCCTTGTATACGCTGGTCTGCGACCCTCTCAACCTTCATACCGTGGGCCGGATTTTCTCGGCCAAAGGCCGTAGCGCCGAGCGCGCCGTGCCGCTGCTGGTCAATGGAGTCGTGATGGCGGAAGAGCTCGCAACGGAGCTTTCCCCGCGCTTCTACCTGCTTGCGCGACGGTTCTGGCCGGGTCCGCTAACGATCATCGTGCCTGGTTCTTCTCGCATTCCTCTGAAAGTGACGGGCAACACGGGTCGGCTCGCGATACGGCAGTCGACGTCGAAGGTCGCCAATGCGTTGCTGGCGCTGTTGAATCAGCCTCTTGTTTCTACCAGCGCCAATATATCAGGTCATCCGACTTGTTCTACCGGCATCGAAGTCTTCGGGGTGATGGACGGGCGTGTGGACCTGGTCCTGGACGGCGGACCGACCACCGGCTCGGGAGCGACTACGATCGACATTACCGAGCCTTATTGGCGGGTCATTAAAGAGGGGGCGGTGGTGGAGAAAGATATCGCTGAGGTGTTGAAGGGGACCTGAGCTTAGGGAAGCAGGGTCGCGACTTTAACCGGGCCGGACTGGTGAAATTCGGGGCAAACTTCGTCCTGCTCCGCGAAGGTTTGAATCTGGTTGTATTTTCCGTTGGCAGGGCTACGGTGCAGGGTCAATTGCCGCCCGCCCAGGTCTAGAACCCAATATTCGCGAACGCCCGCACGTGCGTAGAGATCGCGTTTTCCGGTCTGGTCATATTGGACTGTGGTGTCGGATACCTCCACCAGCAGCAGAACTTCGTCGCCTCGGGGATGGCGGTGGCGGTATTCATCCTTCAGCTCGGAGAGAACCGCGAGATCGGGCTCGGGCAGACTCCACTTCTGGTCTGGTCCACCCGGCCTGGATAGGCAACTGCATCTGAATTCTTCCTGGGTCCAGGATTTTTGCGAGCCATCTATGAACAAGGCGGATCGCTTGGGCATGTGATGGGTTTTGCCCCATCTTGTCGATCAGATCTCCGTCGATAAGCTCGAATCGCTGCCCGGCGAAGAGGCCGGCGTCGAGCATCTGCTCGACTTCCTGCACCGTGAAGCGCTTCCGGGGCGGAGCGCCTTCAGGCGGCGACTGTAGGCTGGCGGCCGGCATACACTCTCCTTTATCGCACGAAAATCGTGATCCGCAATATCCTCGCCTCACGCAACCTCCATTGAGATGAGGAGACAATTCGTGAAGATCCCTGCTGTTGTGGTTGCGATTCTCAGCCTGCCGCCTGCCAGCGAACTTCGCAGGTGGTGGAAGCGCCGGGCAAAACGTGGCGTTCATCGTCCCTCGGGACTCGGGCATTGAATCGCGAGCATTGCTTCTCCGCGAGGCTTCTTCGCTGGAATGCGGCTGGGTTGCACTGGTATGAAAGCGGTGTAGTTCGGGCAGAGTTGTCTTCCGCCGCGCTGGCCCAGGTGAAGGCCGATCCGGGGTCGCCATGGTGCTTACCGATAAAGCCGGTTGGGAACCAACTCCCCCGCCAAGCCCGCCTGCTTGCGCCGCGCCAGTCATTTCGGCCGCGCCAGCGGCACCTGTGCCGGTCCCAAGCCCCATTCGGCCGACTATCCAACCTGGCATCCAGCGCTCCAGCTAGCTCAGCCCAGCAGCCAGCCCGCTATCCAACCACTTCACCGCTTTCAGCCCACCATTCAGCCGGGATTTCAGGTCCAACCTCCGGCGCCGCCCCCAGCCAACCAGTTCCAAGGGTTTATCGCACCCGCGCAGGTGCCGCAATTTCCGCCGATCAATCAAGGCCCGTCCCTACCGATTAACTCGCTACCCATGAGCCCTGGGGGAATCGCCCCGGTCATGCCTTCTATGGGTTTGGTGGACACCCTGGCTGGAGGATTCATGAACAAAGTAATCAATCGGCCGGCGTCCTGTAAAATCGCCTTGGGGAAGAAAAAGACTTCGTTTTCCTCCACCGGAGGCGACGGATCTATCGCTGTGGAAGCCTCGGGATCGTGCGCGTGGCAGGCACAGTCCAGCGTGCCCTGGATCAAGATTCTTTCCGGCAACGGAGTTAGCGGATCCGGAATTATCACCTACTCGGTCGACCCAGGCGAGGGGTCGAAGAGGGCGGGCTCTATTTCCATCATTTCGGCCGCCACCGGAAGTCCCATTAAAGGAAAGGCGACCCAGGTAATAAATCAAAACGAGTAAGGTAAAACCCAGAACGATTTCTTGACTACCCTGCTATTCTAAGACCTGGAGCGTTCCTGCCCGGTTTGTGTGCGGTCTCCAATAATTGATCCAATGCTCAATGTCATGGAACCTGTCTCGGTTTAAGCGCTGGTGAGCAAGCTCCGGTGGTGAAAGCCACCATGGAGAAGCCTGAAGGCGCTCGGAGGGTTCCCCCCTTAAGTTCGGGGTCAAATGACGGAGGCTAGGACGGCAGGGTGGTGCGCTCCTTCCTTTTCGCCGCGAATATCGCCCTTTGACAAACCTCCTCTTTATCGGCGACATCTTTGCGTCACCCGGACGGAACATGGTCGCCCGCCATTTGAAAGAACTCGTGGCGAAGGAATCCATCCATCTCACCATCGCCAATGGGGAAAACGCTGCGGGAGGCTTCGGGATCACGCCGCAACTGGCCGAGGAAATATTCGGCTACGGAGCCGACGTGATTACAACAGGCAATCACGTCTGGGACAAGCGGGAGATTTACGATTATCTGCCCCGCCAACCCAGGCTGCTGCGTCCGGGCAATTATATAGACGACTTACCCGGCTCCGGGCTGGTGGTGGTCACCGCCAGTAACGGAGTGGACTGCGCGGTACTCAACTTGCAAGGACGAGTCTACATGCCCTCCACGGATGACCCGTTTCGCAAGGCCGATCAGTATCTTGCTTCCCTGCCCGCCGAGGTGAAAGTCCGATTTCTGGATTTTCATGCCGAAGTAACAAGTGAAAAGGTCGCCATGGGCTGGTATCTGGACGGCCGCGTTTCGGCAGTGATAGGTACCCATACCCACATCCCAACGGCCGATACCAAGATTCTTCCTAACGGCACTGCGTATCAGACCGACGCGGGGATGACTGGGCCCTACCACGGCATTATTGGAGTGGATAAAGATATCGTGTTGGAAAAATTCCGCACCCAGCTTCCCGTGCGGATGGAAGCCGCCCGCCACGGAGCGGAGTTACACGGCGTTATTGTCGAAGTAGACGATTCCACTGGGCGCGCCACCGCCATCAGGAGGGTGGAAATCGTTTAGGGAATGGTTAGTCTACTTCGGCACATCCGTCAGGAGTTCAATCACCTCACGCGGCAGCGCGGCGATGAGATCTGGCGCGACAACGGGGTGCGGAATCTGGAAGGCGATGAGACCGAAGCATCGGCACTGGTCACCGGCAACCAAACCTATCGGGTGAGCGCTGAGCGCGACGAGGAAGACCTCCTCACCAACTGCGAGTGCCCGTACTTCCAGGACCATCTTTCCTGTAAACACGTTTGGGCTTTCCTGCACGCTGCCGAGACGAAGGGACTGTTGGATGGTCCGGCCGGCTCCAGCCCCAGATTTATGCTCGCCATGGACAAGGGCTCGGTCGATAAACTTTCGCCGGTGAATCAGAATTGGCGGAGTTCTGGCCAGCCCGCCGGACCCAGGAAGCCCGATTGGCGCAGTCTTCTGGAACGGGTTCAGGGGGGCAATGCGCGAGCCTCCCTCGCCCCGGAGTCGTGGCCGGAACATCGCCAGATCTTTTTTGTCATTTCCGGCAGGGCGGCGGTCGATCAAGGCGTCACGGTCGACCTGCTGCATCGCGATCCCCTGAAAAAGGGAGGCTGGGGAAAGTTCAAATCCGCGCGCATCGCCCGCGAGGCTGTTGAGTCCATTCCCGATCCCGCTTTGAAGGAACTGCTTCTGTCGCTGACGGGTGTACCCGACCCATACGACTTCGGCGGGAACTCTCTCCAGACGTATTACAAGCTACGGGGCAAGTCGGCCGCGTTCTATCTCCGCCGGATGTGCGCCACCGGCTTGTGCTACTTTCGCCAGTCTCCCGAGGTCGCGCAAGATGAGTGGAATCGTCTGGAGTGGGACGACGGACCGCCCTGGCGTCTGCTGCTTCACATGGAACATCTCACCGAGCAGAAGGTATGGCGACTGGCTGGGGTGGTGCGCAGAGGTGACGAGGAGATGGACCTGGGCAAACCTTGGATGCTGATGGAAGAAGGTTTGCTGATTACTTCACAAACTTCCTCGGCAACAGGAAAAGGCAGCATCGCCGAATTCGATCATCAGGGCGCTTTCGCGTGGGCTAATGCTTTGCGCAAGGACGGTGCGGTAATCATCCCGGACAAGAACGCGGGCGAGTTCGCTTTTGAGGTGATTAAGAAAGGCAGTCCCGCCGCGCTTCAGTGGCCCTCCGAACTGGCTTACGAATCGGTTCCCTCAGCGCCCGTCCCGTGGCTCTCTATTGAGACTGCGAATGGCTATCGGCGCCCAGCCACCATGGGCCATTTGCGATTTCGGTACGGAGATCACGTGGTGGAGACGGGTCAGGAGGATGCGGCCTTCGCCGACTTCGAGGGTCGCCGCATCGTGCCCCGAGACCTCAACGCCGAATCCCAGTCCGAAGCCTTGTTGCGATCTTTAGGGCTCCGGCCTACGCACTGGTATTCGGCGAAATCCGGCCATTGGGAAGTCCCTGCCAACGGTGTTCAGAGGGTGATTCCTGAACTGGTAAAGCGCGGCTGGCGCGTGGACGCGGAGGGGATCCGCTACCGCAGTTCATCGGGATTTGAAGCGTCGCTCCGATCCGGCATCGACTGGTTTGAATTGGACGCAGAGGTCGACTTCGATGGCACGCGCGTAGAACTTCCCCAATTGCTTAAGGCCTTGAGCAAGGGCTCCAAAATGGTGGAGTTGGGAGCGGGCGAATATGGCTTGATCCCCGAGGATCTGTTGGAACGCTATCGTCTTCTGGCAGGATTGGGCCACGCGGAGAACGGCGCCATCCGCTTTGGCAAGAATCAGGCCGGATTGCTGGACGTTCTGCTGGCTGAGCGTCCCGAAGTAACGGTGGACCAGGTGTTCGCGGAAGCTCGAACCAAGCTGCGCAGCTTCTCTGGAATCCATGCCCCCGAACAACCGGCTGGATTTCAAGGCACCTTGCGCGACTACCAGCGCGAAGGTCTCGGCTGGATGAAATTCCTGGACGAGTTCGCATTGGGGGGCTGTCTGGCCGACGATATGGGCGTGGGCAAGACACCTCAGGTCCTCGCGCTGCTCGAACTTCGCCGTGAGGCAGGGGCCAAGCCCTCGCTGATCGTCGTGCCCAGGTCGCTTGTCTATAACTGGAAGCAGGAAGCTGCGCGATTCACCCCTCTGCTCCGGATTCTGGATCACACCGGTGGCGACCGCAACAAAGAGACGACCGATTTCAGCTCTTACAATGCCGTGCTCTCGACTTATGGAACCATTCGCAGGGACGCGGCGGATTTTCGCGCCGTTGAGTTCGACTACGTCATTCTCGACGAGGCCCAGGCCATCAAGAACGCCGCCAGCGAATCGGCGAAAGCAGCCAGATTGTTGAATGGGCGGCGCCGTCTGGCGCTCAGCGGAACGCCCGTAGAAAATCACCTGGGTGAGCTGTGGAGCCTGTTCGAATTCCTCAATCCGGGCATGCTGGGAACGGGTGGTGCGTTTAAGAGCGTGGGCTCTCTGCGCAACCCGGATGACGAGACTCGACAGACGCTGGCCCGATCGGTAAGGCCCTTCATTCTGCGACGCACCAAGGAACAGGTCGCGCGGGAACTGCCTCCCAAGCAGGAACAAACCATCTTCTGCGATCTGGACCCCAAGCAGCGCGAGCTGTATAACGAGTTGCGCGACTTCTATCGTAAGAAATTGTTGGATCGTGTCAGTCGCGACGGCTTAGGCAAGTCGAAAATCCAAGTGCTGGAAGCCTTATTGCGGTTGCGTCAGGCCGCTTGCCATCCCGCATTGCTGGGCGCCAAGCATCAGGACGCGCCTAGCGCCAAACTGGACCTTCTGTTGGAGCGCGTGGCCGAAGTAATCGATGAGGGCCACAAAGCGCTGGTGTTTTCGCAGTTCACCAGCATGCTGGCTCTCGTCCGAACGGAGTTGGACAAACAGGGGGTCGTGTACGAATATCTCGACGGCCAGACGCGCGACCGGCAGGCTCGGGTAGAGCGTTTCCAAACAGCGTCTGACGTGCCGCTCTTCCTGATCAGCTTGAAAGCCGGTGGAGTCGGACTTAACCTCACTGCGGCCGACTACGTGTTTCTTCTCGACCCCTGGTGGAATCCCGCGGTGGAGGCGCAGGCAATCGACCGCACACATCGCATCGGCCAGGAACGTAGCGTATTCGCTTATCGCCTGATCGCCCGCGACACCGTAGAAGAAAAAGTGCTGGAGCTGCAAAGTAAGAAACGCGATCTGGCGGCAGCGATCATCAATGCAGATAACAGCCTGATTCGCGATCTGAAGGTAGAAGATCTGGAAGTCCTCTTGTCATAGATGTGGCGCGCGATTCATCGTGCACCACATCAACCGATATCGCTAAGCTTTTAGTGTGACCCTTAGCTTCTCTGATGCTCGCACCTGCATTTTACAGCGGGTGAAACCATCCATGAGTACCGAAGAAGTGGCAGTGCTGGAATCAGGCGGCAGAATTCTGGCCGAGTCCGTTCACGCCGACCGCGACTACCCGCCTTTCGCCCGCGCGGCGCGCGACGGTTTCGCCGTTAAGGCGGACAATCTTCCTGGAGAACTACGAGTGATCGGCGAGGTCCGTGCCGGGGAGGTCTATCCTGACATGCTGGTTTCGGGGGAGGCGGTAGAGATCATGACTGGCGCTCCTCTGCCTGAAGGGGCTGACGCCGTCGTGATGGTGGAACATACCGTTCGCGATGGCAGTCACGTACGCATCGAACGAACCCAAAAACCGGGGGACAACTTCTCACCCGTCGGAAGCGAAGCCATGCGCGGAAGTGCGATCCTTCCATCCGGCCAGCGCATCGGCTTTTCGGAGGTCAGCGCGCTGGCTATGGTGGGGCGCGAACGCGTCCAGGTGTATCGCAAACCGCGGGTCGCCATTCTTCCCACGGGGGACGAACTGGTCGAAGTACAATCTGAACCGGAGACGTTTCAGATTCGCAACACCAATGCCTGGTCGTTGTCGGCGCAGGTGCGCCGGGCGGGTGGCGAGCCTGAGATCCTGCCGATTGCGCGCGACAATATGGAATCCACTCGAAGCTCTATTGAGAAAGGGCTGCAGGCCGATCTGCTGCTGCTCTCGGGCGGCGTTTCCGCAGGCAAGTACGACATCGTCGAGCGCGTTCTGGCCGGCTTAGGCGCCGAGTTCTTCTTCGACCGCGTGAAGATCCAACCCGGTCAGCCTTTGGTGTTCGGTCGTATCAAGGACACGTTTTTCTTTGGCCTTCCGGGTAATCCAGCGTCAACGATGGTGACCTTCGAGATCTTCGCTCGGGCCGCACTTGAGCGAATGGCCGGGGCGGATGCGAGTCCCCTGCCCTTGCTGCGGGCCCGGCTTGCCAAAGACTTTCGCCACAAACCAGGCCTTACCCGATTTCTCCCCGCCAGCTTGAGCGATGACGGGTCCACGGTAGAGCCGGTCGCATGGAAAGGCTCGGGCGACATCCCGTCCATTACGCGAGCCAACGCGTTCCTGGTGGCGGATGAGGACCGTGAAGCCTGGGTTGCGGGAGACGATATTCGCGTGCTGCTAAAGTGAGTCGGACACATGAAAACCCTCTCCCACTACGATTCCCAGGGCCGCGCTTCCATGGTGGATGTCTCCGCCAAGACCGAAACCAAGCGCACCGCTACGGCTCACGCCTTCGTTCGTATCCGCCCGTCGGTTCTAAAAAAGCTGCCCTCTAATCCCAAAGGCAACCCGCTTGAGGTAGCGCGATTTGCCGGAATCTCCGCAGCTAAGAAGACATCCGAGCTGATTCCGATGTGCCACCCTCTGTTGCTCTCTCATATCGACGTCAGCGCCAGCGTGGAACCTAAAGGAGTGCGGATCACGGCCACTGTGAGCTGCACTGGACCCACGGGCGTGGAAATGGAAGCACTCACCGCCGTGTCCGTAGCCGCGCTCACTGTTTATGACATGACCAAAGCACTCGATAAGGGAATCGAAATCCAGGATGTTTATTTGCTCGAAAAAACCGGCGGAAAAAGCGGGGATTTTCAGAGATGATTCGAACGGCCATCGTCACGGTGAGCGATTCAACCTTTGCGGGAACACGCGAGGATAAGTCTGGCCCAGTTCTTGAGGCGCGCATCGTCGAACTAGGTTGGACGCCGGTGTCACGCCATCTGGTCCCGGATGAAACGGCCCAAATCAGCGCATTGTTGAGTCAGCTTGTTCACGGCGCTACGGTCGACCTGATTGTCACGACGGGTGGCACCGGCCTAGCCATGCGCGACATCACGCCGGAAGCCACCCGAGCCGTTTCCAACCGGGAAATCCCCGGCTTCGGTGAAACGATGCGCGCCGCCGGTCTGAGATCCACAAAATTTTCACCTCTTTCGCGCAGCACAGCATTCACGGCCTCCACGACGCTCATCTTAAACTTGCCCGGTTCGCCGCGCGGAGCTGTGGAGTCGTTCGATGCGGTTGCGGCATTGATTCCCCATGCCGTGGATCTATTGCATGGCCGGACGGAGCACAAGTGATGGAGCGGCGGGAGAAACGTTTCGAAACTTTGTACTGGCAACTTGTATCATATGTACAGGTGAGCATGCGTACCCTAATCTCGATCGTTCTTATGGCGGGTGCGGCCTGCGCACAAACTACGCCTCGTCAACAACCTGGCGAAGATATCGGACAGGCAAACATCGTAGTTACCACAAGGTACGTTATCGCGCCTGTAACTGTGCTGGATAAGAATGGAAAACCGGTCACCGGCCTGACCCCGCTTGATTTCCGTTTGTACGACAACGGCAAACTGCAGGCTATCACGGAGGATCAGGCCACGCACCCGATCTCGCTCGCAGTGGCGATTCAAGCCAGCGCCGATACTGCGCAAATTCTACCTCAGATTGCGAAAACCGGCTCGTTGTACGATTCCCTGATTCTGGGAGAGACGGGCGAGATTGCCATCATCGGTTTTGACCACCGGATTCAGACCCAGACGCAAGGCTTCACTTCAGACCCCGCCAAGATCGTCGAGGCGTTGAAGAAACTGAAACCCGGCAGCACGCAGGCCCGCCTGAACGACGCGGCGATGGAAGGCATCAATCTTCTGAAGAATCGCCCGCCAAACCGCAAGAAGATCCTGCTGCTGATCAGCGAATCGCGCGACGTGGGAAGTGAACTGCATGTGCGCGACGTGATGACAGCTGCCGAGTTCGCAAACGTGGTGATCTATTCGGTCGACATGTCGCACCTCTTGACGTCGCTCACCACGAAGGCCGAGCCCAACCGTCCCAGCGCCGTGATGCCTGCGACGCGGCCTTTGCCCGGCGGCAATATCAACACGCCCACCTACGATTCGCAGGTCAACATGGGCAACTGGGTGCCGGCAATCAAGGAAATCTTTACGGCGACAAAGGCGATTTTCGTGCAGAATCCGCTGGAGGTCTACACAAAGTATTCGGGCGGACGCGAGTATTCGTTCATGTCGCAGCGCGGCCTGGACCAAGCCATCTCCGACATTGGCGAGGAACTTCACAGCCAATATTTGTTGACCTACAATCCGAACGATCAGAATGAAGCAGGGTTTCATGAGATCACGGTGCAGGTCGCTTTGTACGACTTGAAGGTCCGCACGCGTAATGGCTACTGGCTCGCCGCCAAACCCGAATAGCTTCGCTATTGATATCCTGACGAAATATGATTGGCCGGACTCTCGGTCACTATGAAGTCGTCGGCAAACTTGGCGAAGGCGGCATGGGCGCGGTCTTTAAAGCCAAAGACACGCACCTGGACCGTTTCGTCGCGCTGAAAGTATTGCCGCACGACAAGATGTCCGACCCCGAGCGAAGACGCCGGTTCACTCAGGAAGCAAAAGCTGCCTCCGCGTTGAATCATCCGAATATCATCACGATTTACGACATTTCCTCCAGCGACGGGGTCGATTTCATCGCCATGGAATATGTGGAGGGTCGCACGCTGGAGGCTGTGATCAGCGCCGGGCAAGTTCGCGTGGTGGACACTCTGAAGTACGCGCGCCAGATGGCCGACGCCCTGGCGGCCGCGCACGCGGCCGGCATCCTGCATCGGGACTTCAAACCCGCCAACGTGATGGTGAAGGACAGCGGCCTGGTGAAGGTGCTCGACTTTGGGCTCGCCAAGCTGACGGATGATTCGGCCGATACGATAGAGCCTGACACAACACGAACCATGAGCTCCACGCGCGCGGGACAGATTCTGGGCACCGCCGCCTACATGTCTCCCGAGCAGGCCGAGGGCAAGAAACTCGATTACCGCAGCGACATTTTCAGCTTCGGCGCGGTGCTCTACGAATTGGCCGGTGGCAAGCGAGCCTTTCCCGGCGACTCCCACGCATCGGTGATGGCTGCGATCCTGCGCGACGAGCCGAGACCTCTGGCCGAACTACGCGGCGACATGCCGTGGGAACTGGACCAACTCATCACCCGCTGCCTGCGAAAGGACCCTAACCGAAGAATCCAAACGATGGCGGACTTGAAGGCTACGTTGGAAGACCTACCCGACCCCGCCACTAAGTCGACCACGACATCCTCAGGCCGCTTCGCTCCCGTACCTCCGCCTGTGCCTGTCACTACTTCGGGGTCGCTTCCTCCGCCTGTTCCGCCCGCTCCTCCGCCCATTTTCATGTCCGTGCCAAATCCGGTGATGTCGTCGGATCCGGTATTCGCGCCCATTCCACCGGCTCCTCCGCCAATGGGTCCTCAGGTACCACAGTGGTCCGGCGATCAACGGAGGCCAAAGCTTTCCCGTCGCAAACGCGGGTTGCTGTTAGCTGGGGCAATCATTCTGGGTCTCTACCTTCTCAAGACGATCAATTCTGTCTCTAGCCCTCCCGTACCCATCGTCCGCAGAACACAGCAAGCGGTGCTCCTCCAGCCCGGAGTGCCCTTAACCGGCAACGCAGGAAGCGAGACCATGGCGTCGCTCTCGCCCGACGGAACTCAAATCGTTTATCTGTGGAATGGTCCTAAGGGTGCCCATCTCGACATCTACAAGAGGCCCCTGGGAGACGGAGCGCCTGTTCGCCTCACCACAGGCACGCATGAGGACTTCGCGCCAGCGTGGTCGCCCGATGGATCGACGATCGCGTTCTTAAGGCGCGGCTCGGCGACGGATGACGTCATGCTCATACCGGCCATCGGAGGTCCAGAACGAAAGGTGGGTGAGGTCGCGCAAAACCGTTCGGGCCTCTATGGGCTGGCTTGGAAAAAGGACAACAAGAGCCTGATCGTCTCCGATGCTCCATCCACCGGCGAAGAGCCGAGCCTCTTTGAGTTGTCTACTCTCACCGGCAAAAAGAGACCGCTCCTAAATGCTTCCGGAAAAGGCGGCGACTTCTTCCCCTCCGTGTCGCACAACGGCGAAAAGGTCGCTTTCGTGAGGGGCCCCGATGGTATCGACGCGCAGCTCTTTACCTTTGCGTTAGATGAGGACTCGGACAGCTCTCCGCACCATGTCGCGTCGCTCGCCATGAGGATGTCGCATCCGGTATGGACCGCGGACAATCGCCAGTTGATTTTCGCGGTGGGCGAACAGGGCGCCGAGATCCTTTGGCGCGCACAAGCGTCGGGCCAGGGCAAGCCTATCCCTTTAATCGGGGTGAGCAGCGGCGCTGATCCCGCAGTGTCGAGCGGCCGCCTGATTTACTCTGAGAACAACGGGCAGAAGTCCCATCCATTGCTTCTGGTCGAAGGCTTCCGTTAGCCCGGTCTGGTCTGGACCGGCTCCAGAATCGCGCGCATCGAACCCTTTGACTTGGGCATTCGCGGATCGGGCCCGTAGGAATGGATCTGGATCTGTCCGAACTCGGCCTGTTGCAGCTCACAGGTGATTACGATCGTGCGGCCGGTGGAGTCAACTTCGACAGCCCGCTGAAAGGCGGTCTCCGGCGAAAGGACAAAGAGCTTGCAGAGCATCTCCACCACGTAATCGTAAGTGTGGTCGTCATCATCGAGCAGAACGACATGGAAGAGCGGAGTGAGTTTCTCGCGCTCAGTGGTTTCCTGCTCAGGAACAACTGTGGGCGGCACCAACTTCGATGGTAAACTGAAATAGAAAGGGGGCGCAACGGATTCGACGGGATTGTATTTATTGTGGAAAGTCGTGCCGGGTTCCGAGCTCCCGTAAAACGATCGGAAAACAACAACTGCCAATAATCAGCAGTTTGCATACGCCGCCTAATTTTAGGTAGCCGTCCTGGGCCAATGGGCTTGCACTTGGTTTAAGGGCGTAAATTTGCAAGATAGGGTGAAAGCTTCCGTCTGGAGCCAAAGCCCGAGACCAATCAGGCTAAGCCGCCTTTTTCTTGCCGGTTTCGTTATGAGGCGGACCAAAACTACCGAATCGGAAACGCACGTAGTCTTTTCGCAGTAAGCTTTCTCGGACGCGGGTTCAACTCCCGCCGCCTCCACCAGCCTTCGCCAAGGCTTCGGCTGGCAAGCCGAAGACGTGGGGAAGGCTGCCCGCCGTAGCTCGAAAGAGCGAAGGAGGGCTCTCTGACCAGTGCATTACGTCTACTTGCTCCAAAGTATTGCCGACCCTTCGCAGCGGTACGTTGGGCTAACAAGCGATTTGAAGGCCCGCCTAGCCACGCATAACGAAGGCGGGGCGCAGCATAGCTCTAAATTCAAACCATGGAGTCTGCAGACTTACCTTGCTTTTTCTACACGTGAGCAAGCGGCGAGCTTTGAGAGTTATCTGAAACCTGGCTCTGGGCGGGCGTTGGCGAGCCGTCACTTAGGGAGATGCCGTTATCTGGAAGGCACGCCCAAAATCAATCGGATCGCCCGATCGCACCAGAACGCAAAGAAGACGGATGAAACTGCAGTCATGCTGACGACAGCGAGAAACGCCACGTCTTCATCGTGGCCTCTATGCGGGCGACGAACAATCCGGGCTTCATCTTAGCCCTCTGAAGACGAAAGTACCACGTGAAGTCTCTGTTGTCCGACGTCACCACGTCAGATATCATGATTGGTCTTGTCTCACAAAGGAGATCTTATGCCGAAATGGAAATTGCTCGCCACAGTTGCAGCCAGCATGTGTGTAGGCGCGTTAGTCAGCGCATGGGTCGGGCAGCGAGCTGTCGCGGCGCCCGCGAAGGCACCCGCCCTGACAGCGCTCGATTATCAAGAGATTATCCAATTGACCAATCCATACGCCTATGGGATCGACACCTGTATCCAACAATGGTTACGATTACGCCGACGTCTTCACACCCGACGGCGTTTTCATCGACAATAATTCCGACGAGGGCTTCAGCAAGGGCGGCCGCGTGCTGGCTCAGGGTCGCGACAAGCTGGCGGAGCTGGTCGGCGGTGGATCGAAAGGCTGCAAAACGAAACTCATCTGGACCGATTGGAGCCACATCATGACGAACCACGTCATCACGGCCTCGCCCGAAGGAGCTACTGGCCGCATCTATCTTCTGCAATTGGGAATAAAAGGGCCCGGTAGCATCGAACGTCATGGTGGCTACGAAGACGTTTACGTCAAGACCGCAGCCGGATGGCGAATCAAATCGCGGACCCATGTCCGCAATAAAGCCTGGCACAATTCCCTGCTGCAGACGCCGGACCTGAACTAAATTTGACGTCCTCCGCGAGTTACCCTCAGGGAATGGATCTTTCGAAGTCGACCCGGCGTCAGTGCCTGATGATGCTTGGAACGGCTATCTCAGCCTCCCCGGGCCAACAATTGCCAGAGCTATGGAGAAAGGTGGCTGCTGGCACAGGTGGAACGGTGGGAGCCGCCGCTTTGCACCTGGGCTCGGGGAGGGTCTTCACTCTGAATGGGGATGAGCGCTTCCCCTTGGCGAGCGTGTGCAAAGTTCCCATCGCCATGAATCTCCTCGCGCTGGTGGATGAGGGCAAGTTTGCTCTGAACCAGGAAATCGAAGTCCTGCCGCGCGACGTCGTCTCAAGCGTAAGTCCTATAGCGAAGCGATGGCCCGCACAGCGGCGTTTTCCGTTACAAGAGATGATCGAGCTGATGATCGCAGAAAGCGACAATACCGCTGTTGAAACCCTGTACCGCATTGGAGGCGAGGGTTCGGCGATGGCGTCCCGGTTTCGAGAATGGAAAATCGAGGGCGTCCGAGTCGATCGAAGTGAGCGCCAATGTGGGCTTGATCGAAATGGCATCACACAATACCCTCCGCCAGCGGAATGGACCGACGAATCCATTCAGGCGCTGCTTGCCAAGGCCACGCCGGACGTCCAATATCAGGCCACGAAACGCTATTTGAAAGACGCGCGGGATACTGGAACACCGAGCGGGACTGTCCAGTTGCTGAAGCGAGCTTTTGGTGGCGAAGTGCTCTCGAAACGGTCAACCGCGCTATTGATCGAATCGATGAAGGCCACCACAACTTTCCCGACACGCCTTAAGGGGTTGTTGCCGGTTGGTACGGTCGTCGCGCATAAGACCGGCTCTTCGGGCACTGTGAAAGGCCTAACCGCGGCTACCAATGACAGCGGTGTTATCTTTCTCCCGGATGGCGGCCAACTAGCGGTGTCCGTGTACGTCAAAGCAAGCTCGCGAAGTGATGCGGAGAGGGATTCGATCATCGCCCGCATTGCTCGTGCGGCTTTTGACTACCATTCGTAGGGCCCTAAAGTGCGGCGGCGAACGCCCGATGGTGAAGAATGGGATCGGGGCGCATTTTTCAGCTCGATGTGCTTCGTGGGATCGCGATCTTGCTGGTTATGGGCGTTCACGTGCCGGCGTACCCTATCTGGTCCACGCTCGGCGGATGGGGTGTGGATCTCTTCTTCGTGCTGAGCGGGTTCTTGATCTCAAACCTGCTGTTCACCGAATATCGAAAGACCGGCGGCATCCGATTTATCAGGTTCCTTTCTCGCCGCGCGCTGAAGCTATACCCTTCGTTTTACCTGCTATTGGTTCTGACAGTTCTCTACTGTGTTTTGTGGCGTGTTCCGTTCACCGCGCGGCAGTTGCTGGGAGAGATGGTTCTCACTCAGAATTACATTGGAGGCATTTGGGGACACACTTGGTCTCTGGCGGTAGAGGAACACTTCTATCTCCTGTTGCCTCTGTTGCTGGCATTCCTGATGAAGCGGCGTGTGGGTTCGGTTGACCCTTTCCGGCCGATCCCCGCTATTTTCCTGGGTGTCGCGATCGTCTGTCTTACTTTGCGGATACTGAACGCGCAGCATTACCCGGACTACTCGCACCGGGTTCACTATGAACCGTCGCATCTCCGATTCGACACGCTCTTCTTCGGTGTATTTCTTTCTTACCTGCACAATTTCCGCCCGGAGATTCTGCAAACTCTGATGAGCAATCCGTGGCGGCTCCCTATCTCCATGGTCAGCGTTTTGGCCTTTGTCCCTGTGATCGTTTACCCCACGACCGACCCAGTCATGTACACGGTTGGTTTCACGCTGGTCTTCATTGGCTTCGGTACCATGCTTTTGCTGTCGCTCTATAACGAAGACCGGAAAAGACCAGAGCCGGGAATCGCGCTGCGGGCCATCGGCAGAATGGGGACCTACTCTTACACGCTTTATCTTTGGCATGTGCCGATGGCGCAAGTGTTCGCATCCCTCGCCTCACGATTGCCAATGGTGAATCAATATATCCTGCACGCTGTCTATTTCGCCACCAGTATCGTAATTGGAGTGGTGTCTTCAAAACTGGTGGAGATACCAGTCTTGAAGTTGCGTGAACGGCTGTTTCCGCCTTCGGAAAGCAAAGCTGTGGAGCTTGGATGCGGTGCTGGTACTGCCGGCCTCATAAATGCGCAATGAAAGCAGCCATCCAGGCGCTCTTCCGCTAAGCATCGCATTAGACACCCTGCCTTAACTTATTGTTTTTAATCACGAAATAGGCAAAGCAGCATTCATCTGCTATGATGGTATAGAATGAAAACCCAAGTATTGACTTCTGGCTTCCATTTCAAACGCGCCACTCCTGACGGGCTGGTTCAAGTTTTCAATGAGAACTCCTACCTGATGGCTCTGTACAACCAGAGCACTGGCGTGGCTAGTTGGCAGCGGGTAGTACTCGCGAGCCAAAAGGTAACGGTGGAGCGGTGGCTGGAAGAGCATTATCCCAGTAAGCAGCGCCAGACAGCCAAGGCGTAGGACTCTTCCCAGATTCCGGCGCTATGGGCGTGGTTGGCGAAGATCGATCCCCGCAAAGCTTTAGCTCTCGTATCAGAAGCGAGGGGGTTAACTGGATTGCGGTCATCGCATTTTCAATTGTCCACATAGGCGCCGTTGCAGCCTTGTTTTTCTTCAGCTGGCCTGCGATCATCACGGCCGCCGTGCTTTATTGGATCGCGCTGAGCTGGGGCATCGGCATGGGTTACCATCGCCTGCTGACCCATCGATCCTACGTTGTCCCCAAGCCGGTTGAGTATTTTCTGGCCGTTTGCGGATCTCTGGCCTTGGAAGGCGGGCCGGTCAACTGGGTCTCTACGCACCGGCTCCACCACCAGTTCTCCGATCGCGAGGGCGACCCTCACACACCGCGCGACGGCAAGTGGTGGTCTCATATCACCTGGATGCTGGTGGGCAATGCCACGAAGTGCAGTCCGGAAGAGTGCCAACGCTACTCGCCCGATCTGATGAAAGACCCTTTTCTGGTTTGGCTTTCCAAGAATAATGTGGTGCCATCTTTGATCGTAGGCGCTCTCTTGTTCGCCGTTGGTGGCCTGCCGTTCCTGTTATGGGGATTGTTCTTCCGCATCACGGTCGGCCTGCACGCGACCTGGCTTGTGAATTCGTTCACCCACTTCTGGGGCAGTCGCCGGTTCCAGACGAAGGACGACTCACGCAATAACTGGTTTGTCGCCCTGTTGAGTTTCGGCGAAGGCTGGCATAACAATCATCACGCCCACCCGACCTCGGCGCGTCACGGCTTGGCCTGGTATGAACTCGATATGAGCTGGATGATGATCTGGTTTCTAAAAGCAATCCGGGTAGCCAAGTCTGTTCGGGTCGCGCCTTTTCCACTGCCCACTCCCAAACTCGATTGAATCGTCGTAATTGCCGATTCCGATGGGCGGTGTAACAAAACTTCCCCAACCTTCGCAAATATTTGGCAGCTCCCAATGTAACAACACGCCCCAATGTTTGGCGGCTCGCGTGCTTGAATTAACGTAGGTGACCAAAATGATAAGGCAACGAATGTTTTACCTTGCAGGAAATACCGCATTGTCCCTAGCCCTTTGCGCTGCGGGTGTGGCGTTCGGTCAAGACAAAAAAGACGAGAAAGAAAACCGCCCGGAGAAGGCACCGCAGGCGCAACATCAGCAGGAGCCTAACCGGGAACAGGCGCGGCCCGCCCAACAGGCTCCTCAGCAACAGCAACAGAGAGAGCCAAACAGGGATCAGCAGCGTCTGCCACCACAGCAACGAGACGCGCGGCCACAGACGCCGCAACAACCACAACCACCACCACAGCCGAAGTCGGTACAACCTCAGCAACAGGGTCGCCCGGAACCGCAGAGGGAGCAGCGTCCTCAAGTGCCGGCGCAGCCCGCCCGGCCGCCGCAGCAGGCTCAGCCGCAGCAACATCCTCAGGTTCCCCAGCAGCCCGTTCAGCGGGCTCCGCAGCAGGACCAACACAATGAGAGGCCCGTTCAACAAGGCCGTCAGCAACCGCCGCCGCAACCCCAGGTTCAGCAGGCGCAGCGTTACAGGCAGGCTCCGCCGCAACGTTCTCAGGAACAGGCTAAGGTGTGGCAGCAGCAAAGAGGCTGGGCTGGGCATGGCGGATGGCAAGGCCACTCCTCCCTGCGAGACGAGCGCGACCATAACTGGGGCTCCGACCATCGCACTTGGGCGCAACGCGGTGGCTACGGCGGATATTACATTCCCCAGGACCGCTTTTACGCATCCTTCGGGCCACAGCATTTTTTCCGCATCGGAGTCGCGCCGGTCTTCTATGAAGGATATCCGCGCTTCAACTATGGCGGTTACTCATTCCTGATCGTCGATCCATGGCCGGATTACTGGGCCGATGATTGGTATCTCAGAGACGACGTGTATGTCGAATATGACGGAGACGGTTACTACATGTACGACCGCAACTATCCCGGCATCGGAATCGCAGTCTCAATCCTCGTTTAGTGGCAGCGTTTAGTACCCGTCAGGGTTTTCAAGCTACAGTAATGGTTTCCGCCCGATGGAAACCATTCTGGAGCTCCGTAATATTTCCAAGCGTTTTCCGAGCCACTTGGCCGTCGCCGATGTTTCTTTAAGAATCCCTCGCGGCGCGTTTTTCTCGCTGCTGGGGCCGTCAGGCTGCGGGAAAACAACCACCCTTCGCATGATCGCGGGCTTTGAATCGCCCACGCAAGGCGAGGTCTATTTAAAGAGCGAGCGAATCGACCCATTGCCGCCGTATCGGCGCAACGTCAATACCGTTTTTCAAAGCTACGCGCTGTTTCCCCACCTCACCGTAGAGGAAAACGTCGCATTCGGTTTGCTCCGGACAAAAGCGGCCAACACCAGCCAGCGAGTCGGTCAGGCTCTGGAGCAGGTCCGCCTGACCGGCAAAAATTCCCGCATGCCCGCGCAGCTTTCCGGAGGCGAGCGCCAGCGTGTGGCTCTGGCTCGCGCACTGGTGATGGAGCCCGACGTCCTCCTGCTGGACGAGCCTCTCTCCGCGCTCGACCCGCAATTGCGCAAACAGGTACGGGCCGAGCTGAAAGACTTGCAGCGCCGCATCGGCGTGACCTTTTTCTTCATCACGCACGATCAGGAAGAGGCTCTCTCCCTATCCGACACTTTGGCCGTAATGAACCGGGGAAAGGTTGAGCAAGTCGGTTCGCCGGAAGAAATCTACCGCAGGCCTTGCAGCCGATTTGTAGCGTCTTTCTTAGGCGCAATGAACTGGATCGGTCCAGTCGGCCTCCGCCCCGAGGCCACGCGTATTTCGCGCGACGGAGGCCCGGTCAATGCCGAAGTATTGAGGTCGACCTTCCTAGGTCCCATCCTGCACGTCGAGGTGCGAATGGAGGGCGGAGAATGCGTGGTCGCGCAGATTTCTCACGATTGCCAGCCATTTCTCGCCGGTGAGAAAGTTCGCGTCTGGTGGAACCAAACCGAGGAGATGAGGCTCGCGGAATGAATCGGCTGCGCGTGATGTTCCTGGCTCCCGCAGCGCTCGTGGCTCTGGTCACCCTCGTCGCCCCGCTGCTGATCGTTGTTGCCTACGCGTTTCTCACCCGAGGCGGCTACGGCAGCGTCGAACTGCCGATGACCACGGAAAATCTGACGCGCCTTTGGGATCCTTTGTATGGCGTCATTTTCGTCCGTTCCATTTGGGTCGCCGCCGTCTCCACCGTCCTGTGCCTGGTGCTCGGGTTCCCGTTGGCGCTGTTTATCGCGCGAAGTGGACGTCGCCGAAACCTGTATTTGAGTTTAGTGGTGCTCCCGTTCTGGACCAGCTTCCTGATCCGAACCTACGCCTGGATGTTCCTGTTACGCGACACAGGGCTGATTAACACCGCATTGCAGAGCCTCAGCATCATCCATCAGCCGCTGCCTCTGCTCTATAACGATGGCGCCGTGATTCTTGGACTGGTCTACGGATACCTGCCCTTCATGGTTCTTCCGCTGTATTCAGCGTTAGAAAAATTGGACCCGTCGCTACTCGAGGCCGCCGCCGACCTCGGGTCGCGTCCGTGGTCGACGCTGGTCCGCGTCACAATCCCCTTATGCGCCCCTGGAATCCGGGCGGGCCTCGTGCTGGTGTTCATCCCCTGCCTGGGAACCTACCTGACCTCGGATCTGTTAGGGGGAAGCAAAACCGTGTTGATCGGGAACCTGGTGCAGAATCAGTTCACCTCGGCTCGTGACTGGCCTTTCGGCGCAGCGGCGTCTCTCGCATTAATGGCGTTCGCGATCGTGCTCGTCTTTGCGATGCGGAAAAAAGGCGAGGAGATGTTATGAAGCGCGGCCTCACTCTCTACGCACTGGCCGCCTACGCGTTTCTCCATCTTCCATTGCTGATTCTGGCGATCTTCAGCGTGAATGCCTCGAAGCTGACCGTCTGGGAAGGATTCTCCTTGCGCTGGTACGCCGCCGTGTTCCAGGATCGCGACCTGGTGGAGTCGGCCGTGAACAGCCTCTTGATCGCGGTGGCCGCCACTGTGCTCGCCACCTGCCTGGGAACGCTGGCGGCGTACGCGATTTGGAAACGGGGCTCGGCATGGTTCTCCGGAGCCTTGTACCTATCGCTGGTGACGCCCGAAATCATCACCGGCGTTTCCCTGCTGGCATTCTTCCAATGGAGTTTCCGGTTCCTGCACCTGCACCTGGGCATGCACACCGTCATCCTGGCGCACACTGGATTTTCGTTAGCCTACGTGGTGGTGGTCGTGATCGCTCGGCTTCGCGGCTTCGATCCGGCCCTGGAAGAGGCCGCTCTCGACCTCGGCGCCACCGAAGCAGGCGCATTCTGGCGCGTGACATTGCCCTATCTCACCCCCGCGGTTGCCGCGGCTGCGATGCTGGCATTCACGGTTTCCATAGACGATTACGTTATTACCAGCCTTGTAGCCGGTGTCGATTCGGAAACTCTTCCCATGGTGATCTACGCGTTGGCGCGCCGCGGGGTCAGCCCGATGCTCAACGCTGTGTCGACACTAATCGTCATCGTATTAGGAACTGCTGTTTTGATCTCCGAAAGGTTACGGGCATGAAGGAGCTTGCAACTCGCCGCGGCTTCCTTATTGCGACCACCTCTGCCCTAGCGGCCTGCTCCCGCGCCCAGCCCCGCCTCAACATTTACAACTGGTCCGACTACGTCGCTCCCGATACCGTCCCCAACTTCGAACGCGAATTCGGCATCCGCGTCCGCTACGGAACCTTCGAAAGCATCCCCGAGATGCTCGCCAAAGTCATGAGCGGCAATTCCGGCTGGGATGTAATCTTCCCTTCCGCCGAATACATTCAGCCGATGCGCGACATGGGCCTGCTGGCGCGACTGAACCATGCGTTGCTCCCAAATCTGGACGCGCTGGACTCTACTTTTCAGCATCCTCCCTGGGATCCGCAACTGGATTGGTCGGTCCCCTATATGCACGGGGTCACCGGTATCGCCTATCGCGTGGGCCTACAGCCCGGACCGCTTTCCTGGTCGAGCCTCTGGGAGGATCGCCTCAAGGGCCGCATCACCATGCTCGACGATCCTCCAGAAGTCTTCGGCGCGTGCCTCAAATTGCTGGGTTATTCGCTAAATTCCGGCAATCCGGACGAGCTTCGCAAGGCGCAGGCGAAAGCTATTGAGCAGAAGCGCGTCCTTCGGGCTTACCTGAACGCAGAGGTCCGCGACCAATTAGCCGCCGGCGATGTCGCCGCCGCCCAAGCCTGGGCCGTCACCGCCGCACAGGCCATGGCGGGAGCGCCAGGCAAGCTTGCCTTCAGCTTTCCCGTAGAAGGCTTTGCCCGCTTCGCCGACAATGTCGCGATTCTTAAAGAAACCAGCCGCATGGACTCCGCGCACGCATTCATCAACTATCTGCTGCGCCCCCGCGTCGCAGCCGACATCGTGAATGCAGTTAAAACGGCCACCGCCAATGCCAAAGCGCACGACCTTCTGGATCCTGAACTGCGCAATCACCCCGCTCTTTATCCTCCCCCCGAAACACTTTCGCGTGGCGAATGGTTCGCGCCTCAGCCCGCCCAGGTCCAGCGTCTGCGCGACCGCCTCTGGACCGAGGTGAAAAGCGCTTGAGTCCCAAATCAATCCCCACAAATTTCGTTTTGCGAAGATCCTTAAAACGATTAAACTGAAAACAAGTTAATCTACCGATGCAGATATGGTTGCCCGTCATCCCGAAGATCACGCCGACGGCAATCATTGATATCCTGGCCGTCGCTATTCTGGTCTATAATTTTGCGCTGGTTATGCGTGGCAGGCGCGCCGGGAACATCATAAGCGGCCTCAGCATCATCGGTTTGGTATACGGAATCGCGGTGCTGACGCATTTGGAACTGCTTCGCAGTGTTCTCGCGGCCCTGGTCCCCTACACCGCCATCGCCCTGATCGTCATGTTCCAATCCGAGCTTCGCCGTATGCTGGCCCGAATAGGTCGAAGCCGCTGGCTCGGCTTGGGAGGGGAACTGGAGCGCCGGGAACAGGCTGACGAAATTCTGCTGGCCATCGGCTATATGGCCGAAGAGAGAACTGGCGCGCTTATCGTCGTGGAGCGCGACATCGGACTCCGCACGTTTATCGAAAGCGGCGTTTCTCTGGAGGCCAACGTATCGCGCGATCTTCTGTGCGCCATCTTTCTGCGGGGCGGCGCGCTGCACGACGGCGCTGTGATTCTCCAAGGATCGAGGATCGCCGCAGCGGCCTGCTTCCTGCCGCTCACTACCAACCCCTCGCTATCCCGGCGGCTCGGTACAAGGCATCGCGCCGCAATCGGCGTGACCGAGGAAACCGATGCGCTGGCAATCATCGTTTCTGAGGAGACCGGCCAGATCGCCCTCGCCTTCCGGGGCGACATTGAACCCGACGTAACCGTGGATCGGGTCCGTGAAATGATCCTTCGCCACAGCGGCAGGCAGTCCGGGCTGAGGGCTTTGCGGGAGCCGGAGTTGAAGCGGGCGGATTCGTAATCATGAAGTCCTCGCTGCTCCGCGGCCTTACCAACAACCTGGGCTGGAAACTTGGTTCCCTGGCCTTCGCTTTCCTGCTTTGGCTCACCGTTGTGGCTCAGCCCGAGATGACTACCGTCCAGACGGTGCCGGTGCTATACAAAGATATTCGGCCCGACCTCGCTCTGAGTTCTGGAACTCCCCAAGAGGTCCACGTCGAGCTACGGGGAATTGCCACCACGCTCTCACGAGGCAACCTCTCCGACGCAGTTGTGACGCTGGACCTGGAAGGAACCGACGCGTCCGCCCCCCGGACTTTCCGTCTCTCAGCCAACGAATTGCGGCTGCCCCAGGGCGTAACTTTCGTGCGCGCGATGCCCCCCGAGGTGGTGGTCCGATTGACCACACTCAAGGCCAAGCCCGACAATCAGAACTAAGGCATGAGAAAACTTTTTGGTACGGATGGAATTAGAGGTGTGGCCGGAGAACCGCCACTGGACCCTGCGACCGCCTACGGGGTGGGCGTCGCGCTGGCCAGTTGGATCGGTGGTCATCACCTGGACCCGGAAGTGGTCATTGGAATGGATACGCGCGAGTCCGGCAAGTGGCTGGCCGAGCACGTCGCGGGAGGACTAGCCGAAGGGGGCGTAAAGGCGCGCTTCGCCGGACTAATCACCACCCCCGGTGTTGCCTACGTCACGCGCACAGGCCCGTTTGCCGCCGGCGTGATGATCTCCGCGTCGCACAATCCTTATCAGGACAACGGCATCAAAGTCGTGGGCCATTCCGGCTTCAAGCTTCCCGATGAGCAGGAGCACGCTATCGAAGGCGACATCTTCAAATGGCTCGCAAGCGCGAAGGCTGCCCGGCCCGTGTCTTTGAAAGCCGACGAGGGACTGGACCGCGCTTATACTCAATATCTGGCTGGCACGCTTCCCCAGCGCCTGGACGGAATGCATGTCGTGTTGGATGCAGCCAACGGCGCAGCGACTTACCTGGGTCCCGCTTTGTTTGAGAGCCTCGGCGCGAAAGTCGACTGCATCTTCTGCCAGCCCGACGGCCGCAACATAAATCTGCATTGTGGCTCGCAACACCTGGAGAGTTTGCGCGAGCGAGTTGTTTCCACCGGCGCCGACCTGGGAGTTGCCTTCGACGGCGATGCGGACCGGGCCATGCTGGTATCGCACACCGGCAAGGTCATCGACGGCGACTCCATGCTATTGATCTGCGCTCTGGCTTTGCGCGCTGAATTCCCGCTCACCGAAGTGATCGCCACGGTCATGTCCAATATCGGCCTGGAAATCGCGCTAAAGCGCCACGGAATCGATCTGGTGCGTACCGCGGTTGGCGACAAATATGTACTGGAAGAAATGCTGCGCCGCGATGCGCCCTTGGGTGGCGAGCAAAGCGGCCACGTGATCTTCCGGCAGTACGCCACCACCGGCGACGGGATGCTCACCGCTCTCCGCGTCCTCGAAGCCATGCGCAAATCGGGACGCGATTTGGATTCTTTGACGGAAGAATTCAAGTCCTATCCGCAGAAGCTGGTCAACGTCCGCGTGAAGGAGCGCAAGCCTCTGGAGGGCTTGGCCGGGGTGCAAAGCGAAATTCAGCGGGCCGAGGCCGAGTTTGGCGATGGAGGCCGCGTGGTGGTGCGCTTCTCGGGCACTGAACCGCTGGCGCGCGTGATGGTGGAAGGTCCTACCGATGAGCGGGTCGACCACTTCTGCCACTCCATCGCGGCGGCGATTCAAACTGAGTTGGGATCGTAGGCGCCTACAACGTTATACTATTAATTCTATGTTCTTTCGCCGCGAAGTGCCCCACGTGTCCTCTTTCGACGAGCATCTCGCTAATCTCAAGAAGCTCGGATTCTCCAGCTCTGCCGAGCCTTCCGGCGGAACCCGCGTCTCACGTCAGGGATTCGGCGCCGTGATCAAGGACATGGGCAACGGCAAGGTCGATGTCGCCAAAGCCGGCGTGCTGGTCGCTCACGAAATCGCGCACCTGGTCAACGGTGGCTATCAGATGTTCCTGGCGACCCCCTCGGGCAAACAGCTCCCGGCGCAAGCCACCCAGTTGAAGGGACTCCACGCCTTCGATGAGGACCTGCGCGAAGGCCTCGGCCTCACCAGCCTCTACAACGTTGCGCTGGGTACAACGACGGAGAACCATCTCTACGATCGCGTCACCGATCGCGATAAGCCTCATGCCCCACGACCCTGGGAGAAGCGGCTCTGAACCTCTGGTCCTGACCCCAACAACAAATTCACGCGCCAGCCGGACCCGTATGGCCGCAGTCATGCTGTCAGGCTACATCGCGTTCCTCACTCTCTACGCTCCCCAACCAATCCTTCCTCTTCTCAGCACCCTGTTCCACGCGCAGGCCGTTACCGTCAGCCTGACACTCACCGTTGCGAGCCTCGGCGTAGCGATCGCCGCTCCCATCGCGGGAGTGATGGCCGACCGCATGGGCCGCAAGCGCATCATCGTATGGTCCGCGTTCGGATTGGCCGCAACCACACTGGTCAGCGCGACCTCAACCACGCTCCCGATCCTGATCTTCTGGCGATTCTGGCAAGGAGTATGCACACCCGGCGTTTTCTCCGTGACCGTCGCTTACGTGAATGAGGAGTGGCAAGAGGGCGCGGGTGCGGCTGTCGGTTCTTATGTTACCGGCAGCGTCCTGGGCGGATTTTCCAGCCGGATCGTTTCCGGATTCGTCGCCGCTCATGCTCCCTGGCAAGCGGTGTTTTTGGCCACGGGCTTCATGATTCTTGCGGGCGCGTTCGCGGTGCGCGCATGGCTGCCGGTGGAGATTCATTTCCGTCCGCAGAAACTTGGTCAGAGTCACTGGGGCGCGGCCCTGCGTGCGCATCTGCGCAACCGCCGATTGGTCGCCACCTGCGTGGTTGGCTTCTGCGTCTTGTTTTCGCTCGTAGGCATTCTCACCTACGTAACCTTCCGTTTGGCGGTAGCGCCGTACGGGCTGACTCCTGAACAGCTCGGCCTGATCTTCTGCGTTTATCTGATCGGTGCCGCTGCCACACCCATCGCGGGACGTTGCGCCGACCGCTTCGGTTATCGCGCGACATTGGCATGTGCCGCGGCGCTCGCATTAGCCGGCATCGCACTCACGCTGGCATCGCCTTTGTGGGTGATCATCACTGGCCTTTCCGTTTTCTGCGCCGGAATCTTCGCGGCGCAGACCTGCGGCAGTGGCTACATCGGGAAGGCGGCCAATGAGAATCGGGCACTCGCAGTCGGCCTCTATGCCGCTAGCTATCACGCCGGGGGAAGCATCGGCGCAGCCATTCCAGGTTTCGTCTACGCGTGGGGAGCATGGCCCGCCTGCGCGGCCTTCATCGCAGCGGTGCAACTCACAAGCGCGTGGATCGCTTTGCGCTTTTGGGGACGCTAACACCCGAATTCCAGCAGAAATTTCGCAGGTTTGCTGAAGGTGAAAACCTCCATGCGATAGCTTCAAGTGATTGTCTGTGTTGACTCTTGCGTGGCTCCCTCACTTGGCAGCACGATTGCAATAACGCTGTCCAGGAGAGTACTTAATGACCCGTTTCTTAAATTCCTTACTATTGAGCACCGCTTTAGTGATGCCCGTGGCAGTGACGCCGACCCTGCTCCACGCCCAGGACAAGAGAGAAGAACGCGTTTATCATGACAAGCAACGCAACGAAGATCATCACTGGGATGACCACGAAGATAAGGCGTATCACATGTGGTTGAAGGAGACCCATCACAAAGAGGCCGAGTTCGAAAAATTGAAGGAAAAGGACCAGCAGGCCTACTGGAATTGGCGCCACGATCATTCCGACGCGCTGCTTAAAATCGACATTCGCTAAGAGTCGATATCAACTGAATCTCCTCCCCCTGAGGGGGCGGTCGTCTGAGGATGATCGGCCGCCCCCGTGCTACTTGGGTTCTCGCTATTTGCCGACCACAACAATAGAAAACGAATCCGGAAGCAGAGGCCCCCGCCCCGGCCTCTTTCCTGCCTCCGGTGTCGGCGCAGGACCATATTCCGCGCCGATCAGCAGCACCCGACCGGTCTTGCGGTCCAGCGTCATCGTCTTCGCGCTCGGCATCGTCTTGACTGTCTCCTCCACAACGAAGCTGGTTGGACTGTTTTCCTTGATCACCGTCAGCGTGCCGTCGCCCTGCGAGCTGAAGGCTTCCATCGTGTTCGGATTGAATGCCGCCCCGTCCACACCCTGCCCGATTGGCAGCGTGGTGATTACCTTGCCATCGGCGGCGTTCACCATCACCATCGTCTGCGGATTGCGGCAAGCAGCAAACAGAATATTGTTCTTCACATCCATCGCGAGTCCGGCGCACGTCCCGCCGCTGCCGGTCAGATCGTAGGTCGCCGTCACTTTGAGCGACTTCGTGTCCACCACCGCGATACTGTTTTTGTCTTCCAGATCGACATACAAATGACCCTTGCCATCCGATGCGGCCTGCTCCGGCGCGCCGCCCAGGTCCATCGTTCCCACCACGCTGCCATCGGAGGCGTCGATCACGGTCGCGTGCGGGGCCACGTGGCTGAATACCCAGATGCGATCGTTAAACGGATCGTGCAGAATGCCGTCGGGACCGCCCTGAACGTCAATCGTCTTGATCACCGCGAGCGTCTTGGTGTCCCACATCGTCACTGGTTTGCTGGTGGCGAATCCGTGATTGGTCTTCGCCGAGACCGCGACCCCGCGAGCGTTGGTCGTCATGATTTCGCTCTGCGATTCAAGCGTGTCCAGATTGAACACCGTGATACGCGACGGATTGCCCGTACGCGGAATATAGAGACGGCGTCCTGCATCGTCAGCATAGACGTAATCGAATCCACCCGCGCCACCCACCTTAGCCGTCTTCTCTACTTTGTACGGACCCTGCGCAAACAGCGAGGGGACCCCGGCCACGGCAAGTACAATTGCCAGCTTGATCATCTTGCATTCCTCCAACTCCGGATTCTTTCACAAAGCCCTGCCCCACCGCTATTCAGAGATTCTTAAGGGCTCGGGATTCACCTGCACCAGATACCCATCGGGATCCCGAAACTCAGGAGACCCTAATTCCTCAGCCTTCTCCATCTTGGCTCCCGCCAGCGTGAGCTTCTTCGTAGCGTCTGCATAATTGAATCCCTGTGCCTGGACGCAATAGCGATTCACACCCGCACGCCCGCCCTCAGGCGTCTTCATCAGCCCGATACGCGACTTACCCACTTGAAACCAGATCCGGTTTTTGCTCCGCTGCATCACCGGGCCAACTATTCTTGCGAAAAACTCAGCCGACTTTTCCGGGTCGCTGACGTTCAGAAGAACATAATCCATGCCGATAGGCCGGAAAATCGGATCGCCCGCGACAATCGTTTCCGGCGACGCCGTTCCACCCAGCAAAAGACTCCACCCGTTATCCGACGCAAGCTGCAGCTTCGTGCCGTCCAGATCGGTCACAGCCAGGTCTCTTCCGCTGGGATAGTCTTTGTACTCGATCCCGCGTTCCATAAGGAAGGCGTGAGCGTCGGCGACCTTAAATCCCTCGATCCCCGCGCAGACATGATCGACCCGCACTCCAGCCTGCCCGGCCGTCTCAATAGCAATGTAAGACGAGCCGAGCTTCGCATACCGCCTGGTGGTCTTATTATTCTTGAGCACCGTGTTACCGAACACTCTGGCATGAAACGCCACCGACCGTATCACGTCCGACGCAAAAAACTCGATGTGATCCAGCGCAGTAAAGTGGAGCGGCGACTGACCCAACGCCCTCCGCGCCGCTAAGCCACCTCCGGCGAGAACACCAAAAGCCTGTCTTCTGTTCACTCTCAAGTCCTCCGCGTCAGCCAATCGTCCACAACCTTGAAAACCTCGTGATTATTCTTCTCCAGCAGCATCAAGTTGCCGTTGCCTAAAATTCCGTAGTCCCTTAGCCTGACCATCTCCGCTTGACATCCCACCTGTTTCAGAAACTCGACGTTGGGAATGGGCGATCCCCCGCCCCCGAACTCCGTGGTCAACCACCCCATCGGGATACCGCGCAGGTTCTTCCATTTGTGCACGGGCTCGGCCTGCAATTTGTACGAAGCTACCAGCGGACGAGGTGCATCAGGCGGCAGCGTGTGATCCACCAATCGGAATTGCGCCAGGTCGTTCACCGGAGGATCATACGTCATCGGGCCAGCGGTCAATCCCCAGCGCAATTGCGCCGCGAACGGGTTGCCGTTGATCTCCATCGCGAAAATGCCCTTAATCAGGTTGGGACGCCTGTCGGCAACACCCCACGCGAAGAATCCTCCAAAGGCATGCGGCAAGAGAATGCACGGCCCGATCCGGTCCACCAGTTCCGCCCCGCCGTTCCACGCCATCTCGCTATGAAACGCCTCATCGGAAACATTGCCTGATTCGCACGCCATGAACTGATCGATCACAGGATCGTTTATCCCGCCCGGCCCCGGCCACTGCGCGGTATTGAAAACAGCCGTGCTCGTCAACAGACCTTCATAGGGAGGCACATTCGGCAAATGACTCGGCCCCAGTGCATCGGGATGATAGGGCGACCGCCCATAGCTCGGCCGGTCCAGCCAATACACGCTATAGCCCGCCTGCACGAAATAATGCACCCACCCGGGCCTCCCACCGATGCCCATCATGTGCGTACCCTGGCCGCCGCCGCCGTGAATCATCACCACGGGATAAGGGTGCCGCTTTTCCGCTGGGACCATGTACTGCACATACATCTGGCCCTGCGCGATGGTGCCATACGGCATCTGCTTCCGCTGCGCGCCCACCCAGAAACAACCCTGATCGGCCAGCTTCAAAGCCATCGATTCACGATTCGGATGCGGATCCACTCCAACTGCCGACGCACCCTGCGGAAATGTCGACTCAAGCCACGCATGCACCAGTTGGAAGGAATCCTCACCTCTCCAGCCATTCGTTGTCTTAGCTGCGAAGGCCGGAATGTCGGACGGAGGTTCTGCCGGCAACACCGTTCCATTCGGTGCCGGGTTCCCGGGCGCATCCACTTGGACGATACCTTTCACCAGGGCCGGCCGCTCCTGGGCAGTCCCGCGTGCAAACACCGACCCATCGCCGTGCGTCACCAGGACAGCAGGACCGATATCATCCAGCAGCATCGCCCCGCGCGATCGCCACACGCTTTGGGTCGTGGCGTTGTTGGGCATAGGTTGGCCCAGGGGCGCGACCGCTTGCGCGACCCTGGAATCGCTGATCGATGCAATCCCGGCATCGCGCGCAGCCGCCTCAAACGTGGGAGCCTGCGCCGCGAACGCCCCATGAACAAAAGGCTGATAGGGATTACGCCCCTGTCCCGGCCGGTCCACTAAGTAAACCTTGTAGCCTTGCTCGAGAAACAGAGTGACCCACCCGCGGCGGCCGTCAGGAGTGCTGACCCAATCCGACCCCTGACCATACCCTCCGTGAATCAAGACGATCGAATAAGGATGACGGACCGCTGAGGGAATCCAACGCTCCACGTACATCTGCATCCCATTGCAGACCGTTCCCCGCGCCAGCGTAACTTTTTCGACGCCGTACCAGTGATACGACCATTCCGCAATATCGAAAGGAGGGTCGGTGCCGTGGACCTGCGCATGTATAGGGGCCGGCCGAACTACAATCGCAGCGGCCGCCAGCGCCCCCAATTCCCGCCGAGTGATCCGAGGATGTTTCATCCTCGTCCAGCATCCCTCGAATTGAGAATCGCCGCAACAGCGAGAATTACTCCGGCGGAATACGGACCTCCGAATAGCTCCCGGGCTTCGCGGCATTTATCACTTCAATGACCGATTGAACGTGCGGGCGAAGCAACGGCCACTGTTGCTGCCCGAGCACAACAATGGCGATCTTACGGCCCGTAAGATTCTGCTGGTAGATCATTGTTTTTGTCGGTTGTCAGCAGGAGGTCGAATCCAGCCGCTTCGGCGGCATTCAACAAGTCCCCATTCTTAAGTTGATCCCAACCCTGTTGCGCAGCCGTTCTGACCGTATGCTCGGCGAGAAACACCCGGAGAGGCATAGGCGTTGCCTGATCGAAGATAATTCGCATCTACGGCAAATAAGCCGGCTCTTTGTCGAGACTACGAACAGCGAATTCAATAACGGCTTTCACCTGCTCCCGATCGAGCCCGTCAAACCACTCCATGATGTCGTCGATATTGGCTCCGGCTTCTAGATTCTCGAAGATCGCGGACACAGGCATGCGTGTCCCCTTCAAGACCCAAGCTCCGCTTACCTTGCCTGGGACGCTTTCGACAGCGGAACATTGTGACCAGTCGAGCGTCATGCACTCTTATCCTACCCTACGCCACTCGCGACCCATCTCCCAACCTGCCACTCTGCGGCCCTGGAGCAGCCGGTGTCGACTCCACCAGTTCCACGCCCTTCATCGTGATTGTATGCTTGGCATTGTCACTTCGCGAAAGCAGCCCGCCTTCCTTCAGGAACCATAGGCTGAACTCCAGTTGGTCCCGGGGAATCGCCATCAGCTCTTCTAATTCCCGCAAAGAGAGGCTCGGTTGGCTGGGTGCCGTCAGACGTTTGCTGTAGAGCAGCCCCAGAATTTTCTGGCGCTTGTTTCGCTCCACATCCGCCGCCTGCGCTGGATTTGCAATCGGCTCGAAGTGCTCCTCCGGCATCCTCACCGGACGGCGCCGGTGTTCGGCATCGTAAGCCGACCGCTTCTTCGGATCGCTTAAAACCTCATACGCTTCTACGACTTTCCGGAAGGCCGCCGCATCGCCATGATCCAGATTGTCGGGATGAAAGCGCTGCGCCTGGATGCGGTAGACGCGGTGTACGGTCTCCTGATCCGCATTGGGGCTGATCTGAAGCACCTCATAGTAGTCCACGTTGGTATTATCGGCTGGCCGCAGCAAGCGGTAAATAAGGTCTGCACCTTACTACGCAATGGTCTGCCAAATGTCCACGTTGCTTAAACGATCGGTCTAAAGGCCGTTTTTCTTTTGCCTCCGCAGCGCGAGAAGCGCGGCTAACCCCACGCCCGTCGGCAACAAGCCCGCTGGTTCCGGCGTCGCCGTGATGTTCACTCCATCCAACAAAGTGAACGGGGGAGTTCCGGTCGGTGTGCCCACTGCAAGGAAGCTAAGCAACTTCACTCCCCGTGGTGTTCGCTGTAAAAAGCAGGCTCACCTTCTGCCAGGGCTGAAAGTTTTGACTAGGGTTCGACAGCACAACCGTATTAAGCGTTTGCGTTCCCAGACTGACCTGAAACCCGTCCGTTGTCGCCCCGGTAAAGCCCTGCTGCTGCGCGCCGGCCATCCAGAACGACACGACGTATTTCTGCCCGTTAACCAAGCCGCCGATCGTCTGCGAAATAGCGCCAGTCTCAAATGCTCCATCGGCCGCAATGAAGTTGCCGCCGTCAGGGCTGGAAGCCGGCATGATGGCTCCCGGTGCTATGCCCGGGTAGAGGGAAATCGTATTGTTCGAATCGTCTTTCCCGATATTGGTCGACCCCAGACCGGGAAAAACCGGGAACGTGTAAGAAGTGGTAGACCAGCCACCCACGTCGGTGGTTGTCATGCGTCCTGAGGTGCTTAGACTGGTTTGTTCAAAGGATCCGTTCACATACGTGATCGACGCCTTGGCCGGGATCTCAATCGTCGCCAGTACTAAGGCTGGCAGACAAAGCATTGCCCCTTTGCGTAACGCAACCGGTACCCTGGAACGAAGAGAGCTATGGATTGTTTGCATATGTCGTGTGATCTCAGTGATTTGCTGTTAATAATGTTTTACAGCAGCCGGGACACGCTTCCAATGCAGCGGACGTTCCTAAGGTTCAAAGGGAGCCACTAGGCGCATCGCTCAATGCGTGACAAGTGGCTTAATTGGAAGGGTTTTAGAGGGTAGTACTAAGATGGTACCTGCAATTGGCGCAAACAATGTCCAGGGCTCAAATTGAGACCGTCTTTCGTGCGGTTCCGGTACCGTTTCCCAGAGGGTTTTTACTTCGGCAACAGACTTTTCCGCCGACCTGGTTGCAGAAAATCGGAAGCCGGGTGCCATTCGGTCTGCGACTCATAATGTGGGCTTTCGGAATGATCTTTCGGTGCCGGTTTGGGAGGCCCCTCAACCCGGACTGCTTCCAGGCTGTAGCAGACCAATCCGCCCAACACCCAATTAATGATTCCGAAAACCAGAACCGCGTCTTCCTGCGGCCTTGTGAGATTCCGAGAGAGAATGTTGACCAGCGCAACCGCTCCGCAAACGACTCCAATGACAAACCACCATACAACCCAGTGATGGATACGTACGTGTAGGTACATACGACCTCCTACACTTAGTTGGACGCCGCCGGAGGACTCCGGGATACTACCGCCGGGGCTGTATCAATACTTCGGAACTGACGGGTCGACCTTATCGCTCCAGGCCAGAATCCCGCCCTTCATATTGCGGACATTCTTAAACCCGTTTTCGCGGAGCAGATTGATAGCTTTGCCGCTGCGCACCCCGCTCTTGCAGTGCGCCACAATCTCGGCATTCTTGTCGAATTCGTTCAGGTGCTTGGGTAATTCGCCCAACGGAATTAGCGTCGACGTCGGAATCCGGCAGATTTGAAATTCGTGCGGCTCCCGCACATCCAGCAGGATGAACTTGTCTCCGCGATCGATCTTCTGCTTGACCTCGGTGGGTTCGATCTCGCTCAGATTGGCGACCGGCGCCACATGCTCAACTTCTTGATGGGGCACGCCGCAGAACTCCTGGTAGTCGATTAATTTGTGGAGGGTCGGGTGATCGCCGCAGACCGGGCACTCCGGATTGCGCCGCAGCTTCAGTTCGCGAAACCTCATTGCCAGCGCGTCATACAGCACCAGCCGGCCCACCAGGGGTTCGCCGGTACCTAGAATCAGCTTCACGGTCTCGGTTGCCTGCATCAGGCCGATGATGCCTGGCAGGATGCCCAGCACTCCGCCTTCAGCGCAGCTTGGAACCAAGCCCGGAGGTGGCGGCTCGGGATAGAGACAGCGATAGCAAGGCCCGCCCGGATAGGCGAACACCGTGCACTGGCCTTCGAACCGGAAAATCGACCCGTAAATATTGGGCTTCTTCAGCAGCACGCACGCGTCGTTCACCAGGTACCGGGTGGGAAAATTGTCGGTGCCATCCACCACAAAATCGTAGTTGCGAATAATGTCCAGCGCGTTCTCGCTGGTCAGTGCGACTTCATGCTTCTCCAGCTTCACGTTGGGGTTGATGTCGGCCATCTTGTCGAAAGCCGAGTCGAGCTTCTTGCGACCCACGTCCTTGGTGCCATGAATCACCTGCCGCTGCAGGTTGGTGAAATCGACTACGTCGAAATCCACCATGCCGATCCGCCCGATCCCCGCCGCAGCGAGATAAAGCCCTAACGGAGCGCCCAAACCTCCCGCGCCCACCAACAGAACGCTCGCGTTCTTCAGCTTCAACTGCCCTTCCATGCCGACCTCGGGCATGATCAGGTGCCGCGAATAGCGCAGGATCTCTTCGTTGGAAAGAGTAGTGGGAGGAGCAGCTACTGTAGTCATTGCCAACCTCCTGCGATACTAGGCACGATTGACAGCGTATCGCTGCCGGCCACCGGAGTCGCATCTTTTTTCAGGTAGCGGATGTCTTCATCATTCACATAGACGTTGACGAAGCTCCGCAGCTTGCCTTCGTCGTTGAACAGGTTCTTGCGCAGGTCGGGAAACTGCGTCGCCAGCGCGTTCAGCACTTCGCCCGCGGTTGCGCCGGAGACTTCCACGGAATCTTTTTGCGCGGCGAATTGTCGCAGAGCGGTAGGAATCAGGACTTTTGCCATTTCAAATCTTCTTTCTCAGCGGCGGTCTGGTCCGCATTGGGCAGGAAGCTGGCCGCATGGTCGAACTTCCCCTTCTTGATGGAGAGAACCACGAAAGAATACCACGGGCAGGAGTTCTCTAAATCGGTCTTGGAAAAATAGGCGTCGCAATCGGGATGGGAATGGAAAATGCCGATCAGGTCCAGGCCCTCGGCCCGAGCCCCTTTATCGGCGGCCAGCAGATCTTCGGGCCGCAGCTCGTAGCGATCTTCCTGGGCGCCTTTATAAGCGTTTTCCATCGCCACCGCTCCGGTGACCTGCTTGACGCCCGATTCATCGGTGCGCCCGACCATCACGCCACAGCATTCGTTCGGAAAAGTGGCCTCGGCGTGCGAGACCATGACGTTCCACGCTTCTGCGCCGATTGTGATCATCTTGAGTGCTATTGATTCCAGAACGCCTCGCTGAGATACTTCGTGGCCCCGTCACACAGAACCGTGACGATCACGCCGGTGCGGCCCTCCTTCTGAAGGCGACGGGCCACTTCTCTCGCCGCGTGGACATTGGCGCCCGACGACATCCCCACCAGCAACCCTTCGTTGCGGCCCAGCCAGCGGGTCATCTCGTAGGCGTCTTCGGTCTCGATCCACAGATTGTCATCGGCAAGCGATGGATCGTAGATTCCCGGAACGATCGCACTGGGCATGTGCTTCAAGCCTTCCAGTCCATGAAACCCGCTGGAGGGCTGCGCCGAAATGCACTGCACGTGCGGCAGATCGCGTTTGAAGCGCTTGGTATCGCCCATAAAGGTTCCGCTGGTGCCCATGCTGGCGACAAAATGCGTGATGCGGCCGCTGGTCTGCTCGATTATCTCGGGAGCGGTGCCATCGAAATGTGCTCGCCAGTTGGCCGGATTATTGTACTGATCCGGATAAAAATAAGCGTCGGGATCTTCTTCGTAAACTTTCTTGCACAGCCGGATCGCCCCGTCCGATCCCTCGCCCGGATCGGAAAATAGCATCTCCGCGCCATAGGCTTTCAGGATCTGTTTGCGTTCATGCGACGCGTTGGCGGGCAGGCACAGCTTTACCTTATATCCCTTGATCGCGCAAATCATCGCATAGGCGATGCCGGTGTTACCGCTGGTCGCATCCAGCAGCGTCCGTTGGGGGGTTAGGCGGCCGGTCCGCTCCCCGTCCAGGATCATGTTCAAACCGGCGCGGTCTTTCACCGACCCGCCCGGGTTGAAGAACTCGGCCTTCCCGTAAATCTCGATGCCCTCAAACTGGGCATCCAGCTTCGCCAGCCGGAGCAACGGGGTATTGCCGATCTGGTCCAGAACAAACGAAGCGGGTGGAACGGTGGTCTTAGGAACGGCTAGGGCCATTAGTATTGTTCTATGTTGATTTTACAGATTCCCCACAATGTCTGTCAACATTAGGGGGTTCAAGTCCTGCCACCCTTTAGAGTTCCTGCCGGGGGCCGAGGATGCAGAAAAGTGGGTTCGGACAGAAATCGAGGGGCGGAACCACCTGGCTCAGCCCCTCATGAAAGGTGGGAAGGGTCTGGACTCACCTTGTAACTGGTTCGTGAGCCCTTTCTACAAAGGGAGGTGCTTAAGGGGGTCAAACCGTTTCTAATATTTTCGACCACTGTCCGGCTTAAGTGTTTCACCTTAATTAAATGAAATTCTGTCAGCTTTTCTTGTTTTACCCGTTATCGTTGCGCCGCCTCCCATTCAGGACTGTTCAGAAAGTAGGTATCGTAGAGGTCCTGCACATCTTTCAAAGTCTCCGGTTTCTCCTCACCGCGGGCGATGCGGGTGAGATGACGGAAGTATTCGAACCTCTCCACGCCTGGCGCGATGACGACCAGGAGTTCTGCGCCACTGCCGCGCTCGGTTGAGAAGGCGTGCGGCATCTTTGGTGGAACCACGATGACATCACCTGGATCCGCGACCACGATCTCGGTGCCGGAGAGCACCTTCACTCTGCCATCGAGAACGTAAAACATCTCGGCTGAGCGGTCATGACGATGCGGGCGTGCGCCGTCGGCGCCTTTCTCAAGCGTCACGAGCACAGTAGAAAGAGCGCCGCCGGTCGAGCTACTGTCGACGAGAAGGCGGACCTTCGCGGTAGACCCGCCCACGACTTCGGCCTCAGCGGCGCGGGCAATGACAGTACGATCGAATTTGGGAATTATAAATGACATAACTAGCTTCACACTCGGAAAATGATAACAGCCAGGGCCCACATAAAGAGTGCGGTTCCGCCGTGAATCATCAATGCCGGAAAATTTCTCGTTCCAACGTTGGCATATACGTTCAGGAGGTCGCCAAACGGGATCAGCGATGCGATCAAGAGAAAGACGGACACTACACCTGGGCTGACTTTCGTCCATAGCAATCCGGCCAAAAGTAGTCCCGACACGATGTCGCGCGTTCCCTTCGCCCGCAAGTAGGCAAATTTTTCCGCTTCTTTTGCTGGCACGCCGAAGTCTCTCGCGGCCGGCACTGGCGCGAGGATAAAACGTCCGCCAATGAATATGATGCCGATCACAATAGCCGCGACTAACCAGAATAATACGGAATTTGGTGCTAGATAGTCGTGCTGCGGCATATAGCCTTGGATGCAATTCGTATGCCAACGAACCAGCCGCCCACGATGGCAATCGGTTCCTGGTTGGCGTCCCTATAGAACAACCGGTACCGCCGTTCACGGTGGTAGTCAACTGGCAGACCGAGGTTATGGTTTCGCATTGATGGAGAGATTCTGAGGTGCATTATTCGAGCTAAGATCGAAGGGCATGCATCATAAGCCTGTCCAAGTCCGGCGTGTGGACGAATGCAATACGCTGGATGAACTCTTTACTCACTGCCTTCCTGCTTTCGGCGGTGCATTTCTCCGGCGCATTTATACGATTCTGGACCGAGCCATCGGCATGGGGTGTCCGCTAACCCTTGCGGTCTCGGGCCCTGTTACGGTTTCCGGACAACATCAGGCCTGGTTGATTCCCCTTCTTGAAACCGGTTGGATAGCGTACTTAAGCACGACGGACGCGGTTTGTTATCACGACGGGCACAGGAGTCTGGATGCTCATCTGCATGGTCCCGTGTTTGAAGTTCCTATCTGGGGCGACGATGGGGCGTTGCGGGACGATGGGACAATTCGCGTCACCGACATGGCCTTCGACGAAGAGGTCCTGTTGGATCAGGATAAGTTTCTTTCCGCTGTGCTGAGCCAAGAGGAATTTCAGCACAAGATGACAGGCACGGAGCTTCGGTACAGGCTCGGGGCCTATTATGCACGGCAGGAAAAAGCCAACCGCGTGCCCGACGGGCTGCTCTCGACTTGCCGGCGTTTGGCGATTCCGATCTTTGTGGGCGCTCCCGCGGACGGCAGCGTCTTTCTGAATTCGATGAAGCTGTGGGCCATGCGCGAAGCGGGGATGATGGGCAAGTATGGCTTCGACCTAGACCTGCATGCGGAGGTCTACGAGGCTTGCGCGTATCATCGCTGGGGCCTGTTCGATCAGCCGCCGTTTGCGCTGGGGACGCTGGTGCTGGGCGGGGGCGTGCCTAAGAATTACAACCTTCAGCCCGAGCCGGCGTTGGGACAAGTTCTCGGGTTGCCGCACGTGCGCGGGTATCACTTCGACGTGCAGATCGTGACTGCGCCGGTGACGGACGGGTCGTTGTCTTCCTGTCCTCCTTCGGAGGCGGTTACCTGGGGTAAGGTCGACAAGGAGACTTATCAGCAGGCGACGGAGAGCATGCAAGCCGACTACTCCACGGTGATGCCGTTCCTGATCAAGGCGCTGCTGGACAATCGTAAACGGTATGAGCAGGAAGCGGACGTAATCGGAGAAGAGACGCTGTTTGAGCGGGAACCCAAGGCGCGTGGATACCTTCGGCCAAGGGCGGGTTATCGATTATTTGAATCTCGCCAGGAGTTGTGCGCGCGTCTGACGAAGGATGTGCAGGCGAACCGCGAATGGTTGGAGGAGTCGCTGAAATATCCGCTGGCCTTGCTCGGCCGGAGTTAGAAGCTGTGAAAGCGATCGAGCTAGGCGAGGCCGCCATGCCAACCAGCCCCGGGTGTAAGCCCGGGGTTTGCCAATTTTGTGCAGAATCGCGAACCAGCGAGGAAACCCTGGGCTGTGAGCCCGGGGGAACCGCTTGCTAGGCTGATCGAAGCTGGATGCTGGCGATGATGAGAGCCGCGAGATTCCAGGCAACCAGAAGAGCGAACAGCAGGTTGATGCGCCCCAGCAGCTTTTGGCGTCCGTTGCGCCAGCAGTAAATGCCAAGACCTACCGCCAGAACCTTCACCACCAGCAAGCCTCCCAACGGGTAGGGAGTATAGCCCAAAGCCATCCGCACGACGGGGTTAGCTTCGCGCACTCCGTTGATGAGGAATGCGACGGTGGTTAAGAAGTCGAGTACTTGCAAGTAAGAATACTGCAGCAGCAACTGGTTCACTTAAGGGGCCCCTCAGGCCTTTACCTATCCCTACTCTAATTGAAAAACCTCAAGTTAGTAAATGGAACTGACCTTAGTACTGAGGGCGAAAAGTACCGGGACCTTAGAAAAGTTTCCGATAAACCCCTTGAGGGAACCCTAGATCAAACCGGCGCGTTGGAGAAGAGCGTTAGGGTCGGGATCGCGGCCCATAAAGGAACGGTAAAGCTCAGCTGGATCTTCGCTGTCGCCTTTGGCCAGAATCTTGTCGCGATATTCGTGGCCGACCTTTTCGCTAAAGACGCCTTCTTTACGGAAGCGCGTAAACGCGTCTGCGTCCAGGACCTCGGCCCACTTGTAGGAATAGTAGCCAGCGCCATAGCCCACAGGACTGGCAAACAGGTGCGTGAAGCCCGCGATCATGGCGTGTTCGGGTGGCAACGGAACCGGCGTGAACCGCTGCAGGGCGGCACGGGCGTATGCGATAACATCGCCCGAGCCATCCCATTCGCGATGCAGCGCCAAATCCACCGAACCGAAACTGATCTGGCGCATTTGAGCGTTAGCGGCCCGGAACGTTTTGGCGCGCTTCATTTTCTGGAAAAGGTCTTCGGGAACGGGCTCGCCGGTTTCCCAGTGATGCGCGAACAGGTTCAAGGCGTCGCGCTCCCAGCACCAGTTCTCCATGATCTGCGAAGGAAGCTCCACGAAGTCCCACGCCACACTGGTGCCCGAGAGGCTGCGCACTTCGACGCGGCTCAATAAATGGTGCAGCAGATGTCCGAATTCGTGGAAGATGGTCTCCACTTCGCGGTGCGTAAGCAGCGCGGGCTTGTCTTCCACAGGCGGAGTCAGGTTGCCGCAAATCAGGCCGAGGTGCGGCTCTCCTTTGGAGGGATTGCCGGTGAGGAAGGCGTCCATCCATGCCCCTCCCCGCTTGTTTTCGCGGGGATACCAATCCGCATAAAAAGATCCAAGATTCGCGCCGGTGGCAGCGTCCTCCACCGCGTAGCATCGGACTTCTGGATCCCACACGGGAACCAGGTGTTCTTCTCTTACACAAATACCGAGCAGCTTGCCGAAAATCTGGAACATGCCGTCGACCACCGACTTCAGCGGGAAGTAAGGGCGCAGCGCTTCCTCGTCAAAATCGTACAGCGCGGCGCGTTGCTTTTCGGCCCAATAGCCGACGTCCCAAGGCTCCAGTTTCTGGTGGGCGAATTCCTCCAACTCCCGATTTTCTTCCTGGAACCTATGGTTGGTTTTCGCGTAGAGGTCATCCAGAAACGCCTTCGCGTGGGCGCCGGTGTGGGCCATGCGATCTTCCAGAACCAGGTCGGCAAAATCCTGAAAACCTAATAGCCGGGCTCTTTCCTTGCGCAATTCAAGAATCCTGGCGATGAGGGCGCGATTATCGAAGACGGTACCGCCAGGACCTTCGGTGGTGGCACGAGTGTTATAGGCGCGGTAGAGGTGCTCGCGAATCGAGCGGTCATCAAGATACGTCATTACCGGCATGTAGCTGGGAGCCTGCAAGGTGAATCGCCAACCATCGACGCCCTTGGATTCCGCCGACAGCTTGGCCGCAGCGGCCGCGGCAGGCGGCAAACCCTGCAGCCGGTCTTCGTCGATGATCACCAGTTCAAAGGCGTTGGTGGAGTCCAGTACATTCTGCGAGAATTTCGTGGTGGCTTCGGCCAGCGCAACGTCGATTTCCTGAAGACGGGCTTTGCCGGCAGGGTCGAGCTCGGCTCCATGACGTTTGAAGGAATCGATGGTCTTGGTAAGAAACCGGCGCATAGTGGAGCCGAGCCTGGGCACTTCGTCCGAAGCCGCGTAGCGCTGAATGGCCTTCCAAAGATCCTCATTAAGAGGAAGGCTGGAGTAGAACGCGCTCACTTTAGGCTGGACAGCATTGTGCGCGTCGCGCAGCTCGGGTGTGGTGGCGACGGCTTCCAGGTGCCGGACTACGCTCATGCAGTAATCAAGGCGCTCGGTCATGACATCCAAAGCTTCCAGAGGGCGCTCGGCCCGGATGGTTTCTTCGAGACTCTTTTGCGATTCGAAGAGAAGCTCGTCCACGGCGGGGACGACGTCGGAGGCCTGGATCTGATCGAACGGGATGCGGAATTTAATATGGACGAGAGGATTCATCGTTAAATTTCAGATTACCCTATGAGTCGGTATTGAAAAGCGCAGGCGCGAGTCCTCTCCGTAACCGTTGCGGCTCCTAGGGGCTCCTCAAACGCGTGCAACCTTCAACGGTTGCAACGTTCAGCGTCTGAAACCTTCGCGCCCCCCCTCGGAGCCGTGACAGTAATGGAGCGGTTCTTTGGAGCATCCGATCAGCCGGCGTCGCGAAAGCATCGCCAACAAACCCTGCGAGGTTAGCGGACCCGGAAGAAAAGCACCACCAAACCAATCAGCGCGAGCCCGAGAACCAACCCCTGCCGCACCAGCCACACGTTGTTCACCAGACCGTACGCCTGCAGGACCCCTCCCAATAAAAGCAGGCCGCCAATCGTGCGCCGCGCCCATCGCGAATCCCGCAGAAAATGAACGGAGAGCAGCGCAAGGGTCACCGCCGACAGCAACCATTTCGCGGCGCTAGCGGTGCGAATGGCATTCATCATAGGCGCCGTCGTTTTTTCCAGTGGAACGTCGAGAATGCGCAGAATGGCAAAATCTTCCCGCACGTCAAAGGCGGCCGCGCTAACCGCGCAGATAACGGCGGCCATACCCAAAGTCTTTCCCCAAGACGGCGAGGACGAAATGAGCAAAAAAGCCAGAGTGACGAACAGGCCCAGATAGGAGGCGATGAATCCGAAGTCAATGTACTGCTTAATCCGCATCGCCTCGCGATCCGGGCTCGGGGCTTGACTTAGGATGTCGTCGACTTCGCCAAGGTTTTGGATCACCTGAATGGCAACCGCCGAGTTGCCGATGCCGCGCGGAGGCAGTGACGCGTTTGAAAAATGAGGCTGCCCGAGCATGAGCGCCGCGAGAGCAATACAGAGCAGCGCAAACACTCCTGCAACGCGTTCGGCGCGTGTCGCTTCCGGAAGATTAACCCAGGAGCCGGGCCGCATCTCGGGAAAAGTAAGTAAGGATGAAATCGGCCCCTGCGCGGCGGATAGACGTGAGCGATTCCATCATGGTGCGTTCGTAGTCCAGCCACCCTCGTTCCACCGCGGCCATAATCATACTGAATTCACCAGAGACCTGGTAAGCTCCCAGAGGCACGGGGAACCGGTCGCGCGCCTGGCGAATGAGGTCGAGATACGGCATGGCGGGCTTGACCATCAACATGTCCGCACCTTCTTCCAGATCGAGTTCCATTTCGTGCATGGCCTCGCGGCCGTTGGCGGGGTCCATCTGATAAGTGCGCCGGTCGCCGAACTGCGGAGTGGATTCGGCGGCCTCGCGAAACGGACCGTAGAAAACGGACGCGAACTTTGCCGCATACGCAAGAATCGCGACCTTCTGATACCCGTGGACGTCGAGAGAATGGCGAATGGCGGCGACGCGGCCGTCCATCATATCCGAAGGCGCGACGATATCGGCGCCGGCGCGGGCATGCGATACCGCCGCTTCGGCGAGCCATGCCAGAGTCGCATCGTTATCCACATCGCCATCGATGATCTTGCCGCAGTGGCCGTGGCTGGTGTATTCGCAATTACAGACATCGGTCATCACCAGCATCTTAGGTACCGCCTGTTTGACCGCGCGCACAGCTTTCTGCACGATGCCGTCGTCGGCGTAGGCGCCCGACGCGTTTTCATCTTTCGTGTCGGGAATGCCAAACAGAATCGTTCCGCCGATGCCCAGCGCATGGGCGGATTCGCACTCCTTCACCAATTGGTCAATAGAGAGCTGAGCGTTGCCGGGCATGGAGCTGATGTCCTTGCGAATTCCTTCGCCCGGGCACACAAACAGAGGGAGCACGAACTGGGACGGCTCCAGGTGAGTTTCACGAACCAGGCGGCGCATCGACTCCGATACGCGCAGACGGCGTTTGCGATGGATAGGGAAAGACAAATTTTATTTTACTTTGTCGCTGCCTTTGCGCAACAATTCTTCCAGATCGCCGATGCGCTCATCCTGCTGATTGATGCGCTGCGCGATTCCGCGGATCTCGAATTCGGCGCGGCGGTTGATGTCGAAATCCAACTCGCTGCGCAGACGGTCCTTCTTGTCCTGCCGGTTCTGGCTCATCATGATGACAGGCGCCTGAATGGCGGCCAGCATGGACAAGAAAAGGTTGAGCAGAATGAACGGGTAGGGATCCCAGGCGCGCTTGTCGCCGAGAGCAACGTTGATACCCGAATAAACGATCAGGATGATCGCGAAGAGAATGATAAAGGTCCAGGAGCCACCAAAGGACGCTACTCTATCCGCGATCTTTTCGCCGCGGGTTTCCTCCCCTTCGATGACTTCTTCCGGATTGCGCACCGAGCGGGCGCGCACCAACTGCTGCGAGTTGTGATACTGCCGGCCCAAAACCGTGAGCATATCCATCCCGGCGTGGGGCTTTCGCTTGATGAGCTCCTCTATATCGTCGCGGCTTACCTCAAGGCATTGGGTTTCTTCCAGAGCGACAGCTTCGGTCTGGTGCGCCGTCCCGTCCAGCATGGAAGCGAATCCAAAAAATTCGCCGGTGGATGGCTCGTCGACGATGACTTCCTGCTGGTCGGAGTCGAAGGTGGACACCCTGACTCGCCCGGACATCATGACGTAGGCGAACTTTCCAGGTTCGCCGATTTTGTACACTCGCTGCCGGGCCTCAAACTTCTGGTTTTGAACCTGCGCGGCGAGCAAAGCGGCTTCTTCATCATCCAATAGCGCGAACAGAGCGACGCGCTTGAGCATTTCTATTTCACAGGGCACAGATCACCTCTAATCGCCAAAGTATAGCGTGATTCACGGTGGACGGGAAACTCTTAGCGCGGGCTGGCGATCTGCTTGTCCAGATAGTTTTCGAGATGCTTCTGCACGCGCCGCAAGGCCGAATCGTTGCGTTCCAGGCGGCTCATCATCAGGGCCCCTTCTAGCGTTGCGACGATGATAGTCGCTACAGCACGAGGCTCGGCATCGTGCTGAATTTCACCACGCTCAATTGCCTCTTTGACGATCGACTCCAGATATCCCACCCAGGACTTTAACGCTTTGACGACACGGGCACGCAAGAGGCGATTGCCATCGTCGGAATCGACCGCGGTGTTCATCAAGGGACATCCACCTGCGAGCGCGGGCCGGTGGTCGATGAAATTGGCGACGGTTTGCTTGAGCCGCGCGACTCCGGTCAGCTTGTCATCCAGATGGTCCATGCGGGCGTCCCAGGCGGCTTTCCAGGAATAGTCGAAGGCCTCCAGCGCCAGTTCCTCTTTACTGGAAAAGTGCCGGTAGATGCCACCCTTCTTAAGGCCAGTGGCTTCCATGAGTTCGGACATAGAACCGCCATCGTAGCCGCGGCGATTGAAAATCTGGGCCGCCTGTTCGACGATCTTCTGGCGCGTTTGCCCGCCCTTGGTCAGCGTCTTTGGCGAAGTCACCGCATTTGAGACCATTCGGTCTGTTTCCATGGTAGCACCTTTTCTGTTTACAAGATGTTGCAAAGGCTTTACGAGATTCGCACAAAATACTTGAAACCGACCGGTCTCTTTTACGATCCAAGCATAGCGTATGAAGCTCCTGATGAAGATTCCGGTTACGGCGATGCTGCTGGCGGCGGGCGGATCTTTGAACGCCCAATCGTATGGGGCCAACCCGTTGGGCTATTCGGTCCCGACGCCGCGTCCGATCAATCCCGCCGAAAGCACGACCAACCCCAGCGCGCAAGAGACGCAGCGGCAGAATCCCTACTTGGGCAGCGTTCCTCAGCAATCGACTGGAACGCTGTTACGGCTGTCGCTGGCGGGAGCAATCGAGCGAGGGCTGCGTTACAACCTGGGCCTCGTGGAATCGGAGCACGCCAGCGCGGATGTTCACGGCGACCGTTTGAGAGCTCTGGCGGCGCTGCTGCCGGATCTGACTGCAAACGCTCGTCAGGTTTATCAACAGTTGAGTTTTAAAGAGATCGGCATCAAGCTGCCTCCGGGTGCGCCTTTTCAATTGCCGGCGACCAGCGGAGGCTTCGGCTATCAGGATACGCGCGTAAGCGTTTCACAACAGGTCTACAACGCAACTCTGCGCGACAAGTATCGAGCCAACAAAAACCTCGAACAAGCGTCGCTGTTTAATCAAAAGGACTCGCGCGACGTGGTGGTTTTCGCCGTGGGCGCCGCCTACATGCAGGTGATCGCCAGCGACGCACGCGTGGCGACAGCAAAGGCGCAGCTTGACTCGGCGAAAGCGCTGGATCAGCAAACAGCAAACCGGGTGATATCCGAAGTTTCGCCGGAAATCGACTCGCTGCGAGCGCAGGTAGAAAGGCAATCGGCGGAACAACGTCTTGCCAATGCCAGCAATCAATTCGAGAAAGACAAGCTGACGTTGGCGCGTATCACGGGCCTGGCCATAGACCAGCCATTTGAATTGACCGAGGGGCTCAATTACCACGCGCTGCCCGGTTGGACGAGTGAATCGGCAACCGAAGATGCACTGAAAAGCCGGTTCGACCTTGCCAGCGCGGAAGCAAGTCTGCACGCCGCTGAAGAGGTGTTGAAGGGTCAGAAAGCTCAGCGATTGCCCGTGGTTTCGTTCAGTGCCGATTACGGTGGCGGGGGACCTAACATTGGGAATTTCAATTCCGTTTACTCGGTGTCGGGTAACGTCTCGGTCCCCATCTATACAGGCGGACGAATTCGGGCGGACATTGAGCAGGCTCGCGCAGATGTAGCTCGCCGCGAGGCGGAGTATGCGGATTTAAAGGGTCGCATCGCCTATGACGTTCGCGTGGCCTGGCTGGACCTGATGGCCTCAGATTCGGGCGTCACTGTAGCGACTCGTAACAAAACGCTGGCCGAAAAGGCGCTGGTCCAGTCCCAGGATCGTTATTCCAACGGCGTAACGAATTATCTGGAAGTGGTGCAGGCCCAGGAAGCGGTGGTTGCAGCCGGTGATAACTACATTCAAAGCCTGTATTCGTACAACGTCTCCATGATTTCACTTGCCCGCGCCATGGGCGGCGCGGAAACGAAGCTGTTTGTTTTGTTGGGAGGAAAGTAATATGTCACGAGTTGCCGATATCGACATTGCAGAAGATTTGCGCACGGAGGCGTCGTATCAGCCAGCGCAGAAAGTTGAAGTACCGCCCAAGTCCCACTTGTCGCGGTGGATCTTCGGGCTGGTTGTTGTCGCCGCGATCGCAGGCGGAGTCTATTGGTACCTCCAGTCGCAGGGATTTGAGTCGACTGACGACGCACAAATCGAAGGCCACCTGGATTCCATCAGCTCGCGCATCAGCGGAACGGTGACGTACATCAATCCCAAGGTCGAGAACAATCAAATGGTTGACGCGGGCATGCTGTTGATGGAGCTCGACCCGCGCGATTTTGAAGCAGAGCTGGAACAGGCGAAGGCCAATTTGGACACGCGAAGCGCCGAAGCAAGTTCGGCTCAGGTGAATGTCCCGATCACAACCGCGAGTGCATTCGGACAACTTCGATCGGCGGAAGCAGCGAAGGCGCAGGCTGAGGCCAGTGTGGATACGGAAAAGGCCAACTTGGCAGTAATCCGTCACAAGCTACAGATGGATCAGGCGATTGCGGAACGCGCGGAACGAGATCGCGTGCGATATCAGGCGCTGGTGGATAAGCACGAGATCTCGCGTTCGGAGTACGACGCTCGGGCGACCGACGCGGTCGCTGCGCAACAGTCCGTAGAGTCAGATCGCGCCTCGATTGGGGCGGGCGAACAGCGAATCATTGAAGCAACCAGCCTTGTGGCACAACGCCAGGCGCAAATCGATACGGCGCAGACGGCTCCCCAGCAGGTGACCGATGCCAAGGCCAAGTCGGCTTCCGCATCCGGGCAGTTGGCTCGCGCCAGGGCCGATGTTCACAGCGCGCAATTGAATGTCGAGTACACGAAGATTTATGCGCCGGTGAGCGGTGTCATCGGACGCAAGACTGTGGAACTGGGACATCGCGTCCAGCCTGGGCAGGGATTGATGGTGATCGTGCCCGTGGACGATATCTGGATCACCGCGAATTTCAAAGAGACTCAGTTGAAGAAGGTGCGGCCGGGCCAGAGCGTCGAAATCTATGTCGACACCTTTGGCCGCAGCTTCAAAGGAAAGGTGGAGAGCCTGCCGGGCGCGGCGGGCCCTCTGTTCAGCCTATTCCCTCCGGAAAATTCAAGCGGCAATTATGTGAAGGTAGTGCAGCGCTTCCCGGTTCGGATCCGCTTTGACGAGGGCGAAGATCCCGGCCACATATTGCGTCCGGGCATGTCGGTCGAGCCAACGGTGACCGTTCGCTAAGGAACGTTATGCCAACAAAGCCGGCGATTAATCCCTGGTTCATTGCGGTAACCGTGACGCTTGCCACGTTCATGGAACTGCTGGACACGTCGATTGCAAACGTGTCGCTGCCTTACATCGGCGGAGGGTTGGGCCGCAGCTACGACGAAGTGACGTGGATCCTGACCACCTACTTAGTCGCGAATGCCGTAATCCTGCCCATGTCCGCCTGGCTGAGCCGAGTGTTCGGCCGCAAGACATATTACTTAGGCTGCGTGGCGCTGTTCACATTGACCTCCTTCTTCTGCGGCATCGCTCCCAGCCTTGGAATTATGCTTTCGGCGCGCGTGCTCCAGGGAATCGGCGGAGGAGGATTGGCGCCGGTCGCGCAGGCGATTCTGGTGGATACGTTTCCCCCTGCCAAACGAGCCTCCGCGTTTGCGCTGTACACGATTGTCATTGTGACCGCGCCCGCCATCGGCCCCGTGCTGGGCGGATGGATCACGGACAACTACAGTTGGCGGTGGATCTTCTTTATCAATATTCCAATCGGCCTGATCGCGCTGTTTCTGAGCTCGCGCGTGATTCAGGATCCGCCATCGATGGCAGCCGAACGCGCCGCTATCCGGCCCAACGGAAAGCTTTCCATTGACGGACTGGGAATTACGTTGATCGCTCTGGCTTCGGCGGCACTCGAAGTAACGCTGGATCGAGGACAGATTGAAGACTGGTTTGGCAGCACGCTCATCTGCTGGATGCTTGCCATCGGAGTGATCGGATGGATCGCGGCGGTGGTGTGGGAACTGAAAGTAGAAGACCCGGTGATCGACTTCAGATTGCTCAAGAGCCGCAATTTTGCAATCGCCAGCGTATTGTTTCTCGTATTCGGCTTTGGGTTGTTTGGCAGCACGACGCTAATTCCGCAATTGCTGCAATCGCTATATGGGTATCGCGCCATTGATGCAGGGCTGGTGTTGGGCCCAGGAGCGCTGGTGATCACACTGCTGGCCCCAATCAGCGCGCAATTGCTGCAGCGGCAGATCGTTCCCGCCAAGGTATTGTTGGTGATCAGTCTCTTGATCGGCGGAGTCGCGATGTGGTACTACAGCACCTTCAATCTGGCCACAGACTATCGCCATTACCTGCTCGCGCGCGTAATTCAAGGTGCTGGCTATGGATTTTTCTTTGTTCCAGTGAACGTGATTGCGTATTCTCAGTTGCGGCCGGATCAAAACAACAAAGCATCCAGCCTGACCAACCTGTTTCGCAACTGGGGAGGCAGCTTCGGAATCGCCTTCATCAGCACATCGCTCGATCGCAGGCACGAACTGCATCAATCCAACTTAGGATCGTCGATCACCTCGACGTCCACCCAGTTCGGGGAGCGCGTTTCATCGATGGCGAATTATTTCGTGCAGCATGGCTTTACCGGTCCTGATGCCCTGGTGCACGCGCAGGGCTGGGTGTATCAGCAACTGCAGAGTCAGGCGAACTTCCTTTCGTTTATGGATTGTTTTCGCGTAATTGCGTGGGTGACGCTGGCGGCCCTGCCATTGTTGTTTCTGCTCAAGAAGGTCAAGGGAGCGGGGGCGCCTCCCTCGGCGCATTAACAATGGCCCATTAGGCCGGCAGTTCGGAAATCGACTTTGGTTCGGTCATGGGCCTGGACTCGCTACCGTGTCGGAATTGGGACGACGCAGCGTAAGACTTCTTGCGGGCCCGCATGATATTGCCGAGTGGCCGATGGGCAGCCAGGGCGTGCCACGGGTTGAACGAGAGCAGCTCGTCAACATAGATCCGCCGAGCAGGACTGTATGCGTCTTGAGGTTCGGCGACTAACTGACCGACTGCGACGTACGGGCTCAAGTCCTCCGGCCAGGGCACTGAGGCGTCTTCGACCGGCATCCTAGTCAGGTCCGAGCAAAGTTGAGTTTTGATATCCCATACCGCTCTTTCCTTCTTGAAAAACTCGACCACGGCATCGCGGATTGCGGAATGGCCGCTCATTTCCAGCCGTTTATGTGTGAGCGCTTTGAGGTTGGCGCTGGACGGCTCAATGCAGATCTTCGCAATGTAATCGCCATACCGCAAAGGCACAGTCGTACAAAACGTCTCGCCCAGCAGGTTTGTTTCAGGGTGACCGAAGCCCAGCAGCGCTGCGCTGGGGCTGTGAAATGCCTCCAGCACCGTTTCGGCGGCGCGGGCGCCCGTGGATACGAATTGCTTCAATGCTTCGGAATCGTTGACGTGTTTTTCGAGAATTTGCAGGCCGTGTAAAAACTCGGCCGCATCATGATTCGGAAATGTTTTGCCGTTTACCGTGAGCAGATCCTGAGTCACTTCGCCCTGATGCTCCGGCAGCATCTCGCCTTCTACGCCTATGATCTTTACCCCCAGCCCGCGCGGCGTTGAAATGCTATCCGGCAGAATGTCGCCAGGGTTGGTGGAGAAACGCATGATCGCGGGAAGCTTCCCTGCCCTCCTGAACAGACCTTGCGCCAGATGTTCCGGAAGCCCGCCGGCAACAATGAAATCAGCTTTGAGAAGGCCGTGGCTCTTAGCGTGAACGGAGCGGGTTGCGTGGCGTGACCGGTCGTTGATCATCGCAGCGATGCGGCGCATGGAGGCTGCGATTTCATCAAAAACGTGCTCCTCATCGGCCTTCGGCGATTCAACAGAGTCTGAGTAGCGCACGAAACCGGTAGCTGGTTCTGGCATTGATCCCTTTTCCAAATGTAATAGATCGCTATCGCTGTTTAGACTCGTAAAGCGTCAGTTTGTTACCTGCCTCTGTCGTCGCCGCTCTTGTCACCCTGGGCGAGTTGAGCACAGATCTTGCAGACCGAACCTGCCTTTTGCTTGGACGCTGCGGAAGCCAGGACCCAGTTCTTTTCGGGCCATTTCCCGCACAATGAAAGGTGATCTTCCACAGTCTGCTTCAGATGAATTTTCATAGCCCGCCAAAGGATATCCGACTGCAGGCGACTTTAAAAGAAACAGATTTCTGTTACGTACCGTCATCGCCGTTTGCGGTTCGGAACAGCCGTCGTCCGGCTCTCCTTCTTCGCGGATGGAACTGCGGGACTCCCTGCTAACGGGGCCTCCCCATGACGCTCGCGAAGGCGGGCCAAGTGTTCAGTCCATGCCGCCGTGCGGCCTTGAATGTAATCGTTGATCGCGGCACTGGTGGACAAGTCGGGAGGTACATGGCGATCGTAACTGCCCTTGTCATTTCGCAAAGGCAGCAGAGCAACCTGGGCCGCGAAAAGCTTTTCTATCTTCGAAGGCTGCGACTGGTTGGGATGTGGAGTGCCCGAGACCGGCGCCAGAATACCTTCGAGCGGATCATCGGTTCGCGGTGTAGCCAGGGTCAAGACATCGCCCAAGTCTGGCGCGGCTTTGTCGCGGGCCGTGAGCGCGGACAGGCCCCATCGCAGTTCGATGGTCTTCAGGACAGACGTGTGATCTATCGTTCCCCGCTTGGCGCGGAAGACAGTTCCCGCGGCAATGCGGGGAGACACCAGCAAAGCGGGAACCCGCACGCCGAAACGTGTGAAATCGAATCCCTCCTCCCCACTGGTGTCGTCGGGCTTCGCCGCGCCCGAGGGAGGGGGAACATGGTCGTAGTTGCCACCATGTTCGTCATAGGTGATGATCAGCAGGGTGTCGTTCCAGCCTGGGCCTGTTTGAACCGCGGTATAGGTATCGCGAATGAGCTGCTCGCCGAGGGAGACGTCGTAGTTGGGATGCTGGCTATTCCCGCCCGCTCCCCAACTCGGCTCCAGGAATGTATAGGCGGGCAAGGTACCTGCCGCGGCTCTGGCCTGAAAATCGCGAAAATGGCCGAAATGAGTCGGAGCGGCACTTTTCGTATCCGGAAAATCGAGGCGAGTCTTGGGATCGGCATTGTAGCCGTAGATTGCCCAGTCAATATTGTTTTGTGATAATCGCCCAAAAATACTGGGGACGGTGAAGCTCTTGACGCTATCGTCAAGGTGACCTTGAGATGTGCCCGCGTTCGCGAAGGCCCGGTTCGGAAGCGTCATGGTTGGGGCCGAAGCGAACCAGTGATCGCAAACGGCGAAGCCCTTAGCCAATCCGGACATGATCGGCAGCATTTCCGGACTGTACATGCCCATGACGTCCGAAGGGACCGTATCCGGGAGGCTGTCTTTGTAATGCTTGGCCAGATCGGACGCAATGGCAGCCTTGAAATTTAGGACGAAGCCCCTGTTGGTGGGCGTTGCGGCGGCAGCGGGAACATCGGTGGAGAACAGCTGGAAGTTCGTACTTTGAAATCCCTCGCCGGGATCCGCGCCGGGCATCAGGTATGGGTGCGCGGAAGTGTGGTCGATTTTGAAGACCTTCACTTCCCTGCCTGTATCGTCCGGATTCGACTCATTTCCAGTGAGCCCTTCAAACGGCTGGTTCGACGTCGACCTATTGGTAGGCGCGTATAGAAAGCCCAGCATTTGGTCAAAAGATCGATTTTCAAGCATTAGCTGCACAATATGTTTAATTGCCGGAAGCTGGTTGGCCATTTCGTCGTTTTGTCCTTTCAATTACGCGCCGCGTGTAGCAGCCATTCTACATCAGCCTGAAGGTCGCGGAGCGTTAGATTCCTGCAACAAAGCGGCCGTTACACGCGTTTGACAGCATTCGAAATCGTAACGAAATGTGTGACAACGGATCACACACAGAGTAACGACCAAGATCGCAAGGAGGCAGCCACGCCGGAAATAGTTGGGGGTCCTTTGCCTGGGATTGGCTAGGAACCTCGAAACATGCCAAACCAAACGGAGGATGGGGCGGACGGTCTGGCAAGCGCAATCCAAGCGCAGCTTGACCATCGGAACGAAATCTTTGAAGCTTTCTTCGCTGAAGAAGCACGTCCACTCGCAGAACTCTGCCAGGAGATGTCCGGGCGCTTCTCGAACGGTGGCCGGATACTGGCTTTCGGCCGCGGTCCCTATGCGGCCGATGCGCAGCGCATCTCGGTTCAGTTCATGCAACCAGCCACTGTGGACAAGCGAGCATTGCCCGCGCTCGATCTATCCCTTTTTTTCCGGCCCTGGCTGGAAGCGATTCTCCGGCCCCGCGACATTGTGGTCGGGTTAGGACCGCCGCAAGGCGACGTGCTCATCGAAGAGGCTCTGGCAATGGCGCATGCCCATGGCGCGCTCACTCTCGGGCTTCCAGGCATCGGCGGATCTTATGTACTGGAGCCTCCCACACAGGACCCGTTTCTGCATCAGGAGTTGATCGGGACCCTCAATCACACCCTGTGGGAAACCGTTAATGTCTTCTTAGAGCAACGGCAGCAGGAAACCGCCGTTGTGGTGGATCAGATCGCGGCATCCCTTCAAATGAAAGTACAAGCGGGCGGGCGCCTGCGGGCCATAGTCGCCGGGGAAGAGTCAGTACAGATGGTAAAGGCCGCCCGTGCTATTTTTGATCGAATCCAGCAAGGCGGTAAGTTGATCCTTTTCGGCAACGGCGGGTCGGCCGCCGACGCCAACGGCTTCGCGATCAACTGTGTGCTCCCACCCGCTGGATACAAAACCGTGCCCGCGATCTCCTTGTCCATGGAACCAGCCAATCTCACCGCAATCGCCAATGACGTCGGAGTCGAACTTATTTTTGTCCGTCAGTTGATCGCGCAAGCGCGGGCGGAGGATATAGCCATCGCGATCTCTACCAGTGGAGGGTCACGGAACGTGATTGTAGCGCTGGAGGAGGCACGCAAGCGTGGATTACTCACAGTGGCGCTGCTGGGTCATGACGGCGGAGAAATTCTGCGGCGCGGGCTCGCCGACATTCCGCTGGTCGTCCGCTCCGAGGACACCTCGCGCATTCAGGAAATACAGGCGTCCGTGTTTCACGTTATCCGCAAAACAGTAGAGGGACTTGCTCGCGGCGAGGGATAAACTCTAAACCGAGTTGCCCACTATCAGCACCCCTGTGCATCCCCTCGGAGATGGAATGAGAGGGCCGATCCCCCTACGGGATGCGATAAGCTCCCAATGGATAACGCACTCGAAGTGCAAAGGAGACCGGCCATGAAGAAGAATAGCAAGGTTAAGCAGAGTCCGAAACGGGCGACAGCCCAGAAGCAGGGGCCGATCACAATCGGGATGGACCTGGGAGACAGAACCAGCCGGTATTGCGTGCTGGGAGCGCAAGGCGAGGTGGTGTCGGAAGGCAGCGTGGCCACCACGCGCAAGGCGATGGTGGAGAAGTTTGGGCCGCTGCAGCGTTGCCGGATTGCCATCGAAGTGGGAACGCATTCGCCGTGGTTGAGCCGGATGCTGAGCGGGTTGGGCTTTGAGGTAATCGTGGCCAACGCGCGGCAGGTGCAGTTGATCAGCGCCAGCTCGCGCAAGAGCGACCGCATCGACGCGCAGACGCTGGCGCGGTTGGTGCGTGTAGATCCGCAGTTGTTGCGGCCCATCCGGCATCGCAGCGAACAGGGGCAAACGGATTTGCTGACCATCCGCATGCGGGCCGCGCTGGTGCAACTGCGTACCAGCGCAGTGAACTCAGCGCGAGGGTTCGTCAAGGCCATGGGGGAGCGCCTGCCAGCCTGCGATGCCGAGGCGATGGGCGTGGACAAGATGGACGCTCTGCCCAAACCAATGCGCGAGCAGTTGAAGCCGCTGCTGGAAGCAGTGGAATCGTTGACCGAAAAGATTCACCAGTTGGACACCACCATCGAGCAGATCGCCCGGACCCAGTATCCGGAAACCGAACTCCTGGAGCAGGTCAGCGGAGTCGGGACCTTGATCGCTCTGACGTTTGTGTTGACGCTGGAAGATGGCCAGCGTTTCCGCAAGAGCCGCGATGTGGGCTGCTTTGTGGGCTTGCGGCCCCGACAAAGCGAGTCAGGTCAGAGCCAGCCGCAGTTGGGTATCAGCAAAGAAGGCGACCGGTATTTGCGCTGGCTGCTGGTGCAAGCCTCGCAATGCATTCTGCGCCGAACGGGGGCCGGATACGGATCTGAAACGGTGGGGGCTGAAGCTGGCCGAGCGCGGCGGCAAGAACGCGAAGAAGCGCGCGATCGTAGCGGTGGCGCGCAAACTCGCGGTGTTACTGCACCGGCTGTGGGTAGGCGGAGAAGTGTACGAACCGCTGCGCCACAGCCAGGCCACGGCGCTTTCCCGTCAGGCAGCCTAAGAACGTGTCGTCGGGTTTTGGTGAACCCATCGCCGGGTTCGGGTGACTGCGATGTCGCGGCGGAACGAGCGTTCCCGGCAACGGAGGCGATTCAGTTCGGCTCGGAGAAGGCAGCCCCGTTAACTAGAAGAAGGACTCCAACTGGCACCGGAGCGCAAGCTCCATAACAAGAGTGCGAATGGAAGCAGGGCGAGTCGGCGAGGGGAAGAGAAAACCCTTTCTAAGAAAAGGAAAACGGAAGGACCCTGTGGCGCCTCCCGTTGGTCGGCCACGCCATTGCGGGTGGCCAAAGATTTTCATTGACAGAGAGTGGCCCTCTCATGGAAGCCGCAACGGTCACCGAGCGGTTCTTACGGCCGGAACCAAGCTATTCTGAAACATGACTGCGTTACGCTGTGTTGCTTTCTTGGTGACGCTTGCGTCCCTTCAGGCTCAGACCATCCAGAAGGTTAAGGCCTCCGCAAAAACGGTTGTCGTCGGCTCTTACGACGCATCTCTTCCCCCAGTGCTTCGCGTCAAATCCGGCGACATCGTAGAGATGGAAACGCTCGGCGTGAGTTCGCCGGAACAGTGGCGCCGCGCGGGACTCCCGGAAGCCGCAATGGAACCTGCGCGTGTGGAAGTGTTTCAGGCCAATCCGGGCAAGTCAGGGCACTATCTCACTGGTCCCATTTACATTGAGAGCGCCGAGCCGGGCGATGTTCTCGAAGTACAGATCCGCAAGATTCGTGTCTCTCTTCCTTACGCCTATAACGGATTCGGCAGAAACGGCGTGCTGGCCGACCAGTTTCCGCAAGGTGGGTCGCGTGTCATTCCTCTCGACCTGAAGCGCAACGTCGCATTATTCGCGCCCGGTATTGAGTTGCCGCTGCATCCATTTTTCGGAAGCATGGGCGTCGCCCCGCCAGAGTCGATCGGTCGCATCAGCAGCACCCCGCCCGGCAGGCACGCGGGCAATTTGGACAACCACGAGTTGGTCGAAGGAACCACTCTCTACATTCCAATCGCAACGAAGGGCGCGCTATTTGAAGTTGGCGACGGGCATGCCGGACAGGGCGACGGCGAGGTGGATCAGACCGCGCTGGAGACATCGCTAGTGGGAGAATTTCGCTTCGTGGTGCGCAAGGACATGAAGCTGGAATGGCCCAGAGCGGAGACGCCCACGCACTGGATCGCCATGGGCCTGGATGAGGACTTGAATAAGGCTGTGAGGCTTGCAACGGAAGAAGCGGTCACCTTTCTGATAGAGAAGAAAGGCATGTCACGCGCCGACGCCTACACGCTGGTGAGCATCGGCGTGGATTTGCATATCACCCAGTTAGTGGATCAGGTGAAAGGCGTGCATGCGATGATTCCTAAATCGCTGCTCAAATAAATTACGACAAACGATGGGGTCGAAACCCGCCCTTGGATCTGTCATACAGCCAGATCGCTCCAAAAACCAGAAGAAGAATCGCGGGAAGAATCGCCACGTCGCGGAATGATGTTTGCGCGGCGATTCCTAAGATGCGGTCCATCTCCGCGCCCTGAGGCAAGGCTTTGAAAGCCGCATCGCCGCCCGCGAGCTCAACCTTCTTTTGGTCGAAAATCGCTCCCATCAACGGGAGAACGAATTGGATGGAAAGCGTTCCCGCCGTGCCCATGAAGCCCATCAGCAACGCGCCACCGCGAGGGAAACGTTCGGATGCCGTTGCGAGCATGGTCGGCCACATGTAGCAGACGCCTGTGCCCCAGACCGTTGCGGCCAGGAGGGCGGTGACGGGAGAGTTCGCATAACTCAATGCCACCAGTCCGAACGCAGCGCCCAGGCTCGAAAACCACAACACGCCGATTGGCGACAGCTTGTGGCCGAGCGGACCGGCGAAATGCCGCATCAGGAACATCAGGCCGCTGACGTAAACCAGGAGCAAAATACCCGGCATGTGTACGGTTCGGCTCAATGCCAAGTCGACCCATTGCCCCGGCGCGAGCTCCGATGCCGCGGTGAGAAACATGGACGCGAACAGGACGAAGAAAAGCGGGTTCAGAAGCTCGCGAAACATTTCTTTGGCTGAAACTCCCGCGGCGACACGCTCCGTGGGAGGGAACTTCAAACCTATGCACAGTGCAAGCAGCAGAATCGCGGGTAAGACCACCACCGCGAGCTTAGATTGCCATCCGCACCCTGCGCTCGACATTCCCACGCCGAGCAGCCCGCCGATTACCAGACCGCCGGGCCACCAGGCATGAACCGCGTTCAGCTTGCTGGTTTTCTCCTCCGGGTAAAGAGTGGCGATTAACGGGTTGACCACGGTCTCTACCAATCCCCACCCTATGCCCGTCACGAGCGCCGCAGCCCAAAGCAGACTGTAAACGCTCGGTCCAGAAGCGAGGTTGCCCGCAAAGATCATCAACAGCATGCCAGCCGAAAAAAGGACACCCGAAAGAGGAAGCAACAGTCCCATGCCGATGTAGTCAAGCAGTGGGCTTCCGATGGCGATGGTCACGGCGTAACCTAGAAAAGGCAGCGCTAGAATGGCCGCGATCATCTCGGCGGAATGCACCTTATCGATGCGATCGAGGAAAAGGCGCTGCAGATCGGCGCCTGTGTTTGTGCGCAGCGATGAATTGATGCCGGCCATGGCCAACGCCAGGCTGCTCACCGCATACAGCCGGCCTTTCCGAAATTCGGAATGGCGGCCGACGGCTTGGGACAAAGCGGTAAGGCTCATGGTTCGACATCCATCCAACCCTGGCGTTGGTGACTGGCAAGCTCGGCATCCAGAATTTTCAATTGGCGAAGGCCGTCGGCGAATTGAGGGTACTCGGGCTCCGATTCCGGCCGCGCGATGGAATCGTAAAAGCGGCGGAAGATTTGTTTGAAGGTATCGTCATAGCCTTCACTGTGGCCGCCGGGCAAATCAGCATAGGGGCGCGCGCGCTCATTCAGAAGAGAGGGGTCTTTGACGATGATCTGATTGGGAGTATTGCGATGCCCAATCCACAGCTCGTCTGGGCGCTCCTGATTCCACGCAACCGACGACTTGTCGCCATAGATTTCGATGCTCAAGCCATTCTTGCGGCCTGCGGAGACCTGGCTGGCCGTGAAAGCTCCCCGTGTGCGATCGCCCATGCGCACGATCACAGATGCAAAGTCTTCCGTATCGATAGGGACCGTGTCGTAATCGCTGGGGGTCAGTGTTTTTCCCGCGAACGTCTCAATAGACCCCTTGGGGCGCTTGCGAGTATGGTGGAAGGTTTGCAAATCGGCACACAGCCGCGTGATGCGCTGCCCGGTGATGTGCTCTGCCATATCGCACCAATGCGACCCGATGTCTGCTAGCGCTCTCGACGGGCCGCTTTCTTTGGAATCGATCCGCCAGTTCCAGTCGGTGTCGTACAGCAGCCAATCCTGCGAATATGTACCCTGCACCACGAGGATCTCGCCCAGCTCGCCCGCTTCGCGCATGCGCCGCATTTGCTGGACCATCGGATAAAACCGCAGATTCTGACACGTGCAATTGCGTAGGTCTTTTTCCCGCGCCGAGTCCACCATGAGTTGCGCTTCGCGGGCCGAAGTCGCTAGAGGTTTTTCGCAGAGCACGTGCTTTCCGGCTTCCAGAGCCCTTAGCGTCATCAAAGAGTGCAGAGCGTTGGGCGTGCAGATATGAAAGGCGGTGATACCAGGGTCGGCGAGAGCCTGCTTGAAGTCAGCATCGGACCGCGGGGAAACAACGATCGGTTCCACCGAACCCAAACGGCGAAGAGCCTCCAGGTGGACTCGTCCCATGAAGCCAGTGCCAACAACCGCGGCGCGCACTAAACCCACCACGCGGCGCCAGGTTTTTCACCCGGCACAAGTTTGTTCAGAAACGCCGCCGCACGGCCTAGGCCTTCTTCGGCGGATAGGAGGCTGTCTTCGTGTTCAATGGAGAGGACGTAATCGTAGCCGAACATGCGTAAGGTGGAGACAAAGGATCGCCACCACTCCTCGCCATGTCCGTAACCGCACGTGCGGAAAATCCAGGACCGCTTGCGTTCATCGGTGTAAGGCTTGGTGTCCAACACACCAGCGCTGGGCAGATTTGCGCTGTACATTTCCGTATCCTTCGCGTGCACATGAAAGATGGCGTCCCCCAGAACGCGGATCGCGGCGATCGGGTCGATTCCTTGCCAGAACATATGGCTGGGATCGTAATTACAGCCAAGCGACTTGACGGCTATCGAGCGGAGCCTCAGCAATGTTTCGGGATTGTAGACAACGAAGCCCGGGTGCATTTCAATCGCGATCTTCACACCATGATCCGCCGCGAATTGCGCGCGTTTGATCCAGTACGGCTCCACTACCTTGTCCCACTGCCATTTCAAAATGTCCAGATATTCGGGCGGCCAGGGACACGTCACCCAGTTAGGATATTTCGCGGCAGGCGAATCGCCCGGGCAGCCAGAGAAATCGACAACCACGGGAACACCGAGCTTCTCCGCGAGCTGGATCGTCTTTTTGTTGACGTCCTGATCGTGTTTCGCGTGCGCCCGATTAGGGTGAAGCGGATTGCCGTGGCAGCTTAACGCGCTGATGCTCACGCCGTGATCGTCGAATAACGCTTTGAATTTGCCAAGCGCGGCCCGGTCCTGCAACATCGCGAGGTCGCAGTGCGTGCCGCCCGGATAGTTCCCCGTGCCGAGTTCCACTGTCGTAATGCCATGAGCCGCAAGCTTCTTAAGAACGTCCACCAGCGGGAGCTTCGCGAGAAGCGCCGTAAAAACGCCAACTTTCAAGAGGATTCTCCTTCTACGCCAACGCCGCTCTGCAGAATTCCACGCACTTCGTTACTTCCGCCACGGTGCCGTCCGGGCCTTTGTATTCGTACTCGATATTAGCGGGCAGAGCGTACTTCTCCTTCTTTAAAAGCAGCAGGACTTCTTTAATCGGAGTATCGCCTTGCCCCCAAGGCATGTTCGGGCCATGGTCCTTCTTGCGATCTTTCAGGTGCAGGTTGGTGACCCGGGCGTGGTGCTCTTTTATGTACGCGATCGGGTCGTAGTTGGCCGCCCAGAAATGGCCGATGTCCAAATTGACGCCCATATATTTCCCGTACGACATCGCGGTGGCGAAGCTTTCCGGAGTCGAAAACTCGTCCGGGTCTTTCGTGTTGTCGTGCCCATGCGCGCCCCACATCATTCGGTGCTTGTCGGCGAAGGGGGCCACTCGCTTGGCAATGGAAACATGGGTACTGGATGAAATTGCTTTCGCGCTCAGGGCCTTGGCCATCTGAAACGAGTATTCGATTTCGTCGTCGGACACATTGCCGTTGAGGTTGTAGCAGAGCAGCTCGATATTCACTCCTGCCGCGTCGAATTCTTTGCGGAGGTCTTTGAACTTGTCCATGGAAACCGAGCCGCGCCATTTCTTCAAAGCTTCGGCCGCTTCGGGACCGCGGCCGGAAGGCGCTCCTATCAAAGCCTCGGCGTGGTTGGACATGAGCTCCACTTCCCCCAGGCCGCACTTCACGAAGGCAGGAAGAATCTGGTCGGCGGGAAGGTCGCGAAAGCTGTAGCTCTGTGCGCCGATCTGGACGCCGCCGAATTTCGAATTGATTGCGGCATAGGCCTTCGCCAAGGGGATGGCCGCAAGCAAGCCTCGAGTAAACTGCCTTCTGGATTGCATATTGAAAGACTCCCTTCCGGAAAAATGGCCGCCGATTCAGAACAATAGTCTATCAGCGTTCGATGTTTTAAGAGAGCTTCGGTGTATTCTAGATTACTGTTGAGGTGCGCTATGAGCGTGAGGACATTATGCGCGATTGTGGGGTTCGGGGCGATGCTCGCTCAAGCCCAGCAGACCAAGCGCATACCGGATTTCGACGCGGCGGCGGTGAATCGTGGGCAACAGGTTTTTACCACAACCTGTGGGTTTTGCCACGGCGCTAACGCTAAGGGTGGCGAGAGCGGCCCCGACCTGCTTCGTTCGGTTTTGGTGCTGGATGACGAAGGCGGGAGGGATATCGGCGCGCTGCTGAAGACTGGCCGGCCCGACCAGGGGATGCCCAAGTTCGACATGACTCCGCAGCAGGTTTCAGACATCGCCACTTTTCTCCACAAACGAATCACCGAGGCGGCTTTTCGCCAGACCTACACCATCCGCGACGTTCTGACCGGCAATGCACAGGCCGGCGAGGCTTATTTCAATGGTGCGGGCGGGTGTGCCGCGTGCCACTCTCCTACCGGCGACCTGAAGGGAATCGGATCCAGATTTGAAGTCGAGGTTCTTCAGACCCGAATGATTATGCCTCCTCGCAGAGGAAACGGGCCCAATGCAGAGAACTCACCGCTTCGTCCAACCGCGACTGTTACGGTGGCTCCAGGGAAAACCTTTTCAGGCGTCCTGATCCGGATGACGGACTTTGACGTGACTATCAAAGACTCCTCGGACGCCGTACACACCTTCGCAAGGATCACGGAGGACAATCCCAAGATCGAGCGAAAAGATCCGTTGCAAGGGCACATGGATCTGCTCTCGAAATGGAAGGATTCCGACATTCATAACATAACTGCGTATCTGGTGACCCTGAAATGAAAGTTTTTGCCATTGCAATTCTAGTTCAGGGCGCTCTGATGGCCCAGGGCCTGGACCCCGCCCTGCTTCACAAACCTGCAACGGATGCGTGGCCCACCTATCACGGCGATTACTCGGGCCGCCATTACAGCACACTGCGCCAGATCAACGATCTCAACGTGAACCATCTGACGCTGGCATGGGTTCACCGGATGAACACTTCGACGGCTGGGGCGGTCATCGGCGGGGAGGGTCCCGATACGCCGCCTCAGGGCGCGGGCGGATTCGGCTCGCCCACCATCAAGTCGATTCCGCTGATGGTGAATGGAATCCTCTACTACACGACGCCAGACCACGCGTTTGCGGTCGACGCTCGCACAGGGCGCGAGATCTGGCACTACTACTGGAAGACGCTCGGCGGCATTCACATTGGCAGCCGAGGCTTCGGCATGTATGGCAACTGGCTGTATTTCGAAACACCGGATTGCTACATCGTTTCGCTGGATGCGACCACCGGCAAGGAGCGCTGGCATCATCAGATCGCCGATGTGAAGCAGGAATATTTCTGCACCCCCGCGCCGACGGTGATCGGCAATCACGTGCTGGTGGGCATGGGCGGTGACTCGCTGGACGTTCCGGCCTGGCTTGAGGCTCGCGACCCGGAAACAGGCGCGGTGCAATGGAAGTGGAATGCGACGCCTCGCCCAGGCGAGCCGGGCGCCGAAACCTGGCCCGACAAATATTCGATGGAGCACGGCGGAGGAATGCCCTGGCAGCCGCCCACATACGACCCCCAGCTGAATCTGCTCTACTTGCCCACCGGAAATCCCAATCCGGTGATGGCGGCGCAGAGCCGGCCTGGATCGAATCTATATACGGCTTCCATCGTCGCTCTGAATCCCGACACGGGAAAAATGCAGTGGTACTTCCAGTCGTCGCCACACGACACCCACGATTGGGACGCCACGCAAGTGCCTGTTCTCTTTGACGCAGTCCTGAACGGGCAGCCGCGAAAGCTTCTGGCGCAGGCGAGCCGCAACGGTTATTACTTTGTGTTGGATCGCACCAACGGAAAAAACGTAACCTCTAAAATGCTTTCCGACTACGCTAACTGGTACGTGGGTGTCGACACCAAGGGCGAACCCGTGCGCAATCCCGATAAAGACCCCAAAGTGGACGGAGTGCTCGTCTCGCCCGATTCCAATGGGTTCACCAATTGGCCGGCGCCTTCCTACAGCCCGGACACCGGCTTCTTTTACGTGGGCACCCGCGATTCGTTCAGCCTGTTTTATCTGACCGATGTCGACGATCATCCTGAGGGCTACGGCGCGGCGGAGCGAGGCGAAGGAGTTGCTGGAGATGCGCTGCGCGCCCTGGACGCGAAGACGGGCAAACTGATGTGGAAGCACAAGACCAACGTCGGCGCGCAGGGATTGCTTTCTACCGCGGGGAATCTGTTGTTCGGCGGTGACGGCAACGGCAATTTCATCGCCTACAATGCGAGGACCGGCAAGCCGCTATGGCACGCCGAACTCAACGTGAATCACAGTAATGGTCCGTCCACATGGATGTTGGACGGAAAGCAATACGTGGTGGTCGGCGGGGGCGACACGCTGTACGCATTCGTGCTTCAGTAAGCGGGTTCAAGCATATCGACTGGCTCCACGCGTCCCATCAGCGAGAAGCCGGCAACAAGCGCCACAGGCATCAACAGACTGAGCCCAATAAAGACGGGAGTGTAGTTGTGCGTGACGTCCAGGACCTGCCCGACAACAGCCGTGCTGATGGCCGACCCCAAGGTCGAACCGGACCCTGCGATTCCATATACAGACCCTACCAGGCGAGGAGGAAAGTAATCGCCAGCCATGGTGTGGACCGCCACCGACCAGAAGATCCAGAAAAACACCGATAGCGAAATCAGCGTGATGGTCCAGAATAACGACTGCATGTAGACCGCGAAAATTCCCACCGGTGTGAAGATGGTGGAGACAACCATCAATGTTTTCCGGGTGCGGTTCACCGTCCAACCGGCGCGCTGCATCCTTAAAGAGACATACCCGGCGATGAAGTTCGCCGCTGCCGCAACCAGAAAAGGAACCCAAGCGACGCGGCCGATACCGGCAAGGTTCAGCCCGCGCTCACGCGTCAGGAATTCGGGAATCCAGAACACGAAAAAGTACCAGATGGGATCGGCGAAAAATCTACAGAAGAAGATGGCCCACGTTTGACGATAGGCGAGCAGCGTGGCCCAACGAACGCGCGGGCCCGCGGCAGCTTGCGCCTCCTGAGGAATTTGCGGATGGGAGTGCCGGAACCACTGGAACGCGGCGACCCACACAAATCCCAACGCGCCGGTCGCCACGAACGCGGCTCGCCATCCAAAGAATAAAGTGATGCCCGCCACCATAGGCGGCGCAATCACCGAGCCCAAACTCGACCCGCTATTGCAGATGCCGATGGCAAGCGTCCGGGCTTCGACCGGCACCCACATCGCCACCGCCTTGGCGAACGCAGGCCAAGCACCCGCTTCTCCCACGGCGAGCAAACCTCGCAAGGCCCCTAGGCTGAAAGGTCCCCTGACGAACCCAGTAAAAGCATTCGCAAAGGACCACCACATTACCGACCAGGTCAGCCCCTGGCCCACACCAACTCGATCGAGAAACCATCCCGAAAGAGCATAGGCGACCGCATAGACCCCTAAAAAAGCATTCACGATGCCCGCATACTGGCTGTTGGTCAAACTGAATTCCGAGCGCAAGGTGGGAGCGAGCACTGAGACCACCTGCCGGTCGATGTAATTGACAGTGGTTTCACCAAGCAACAGCGCGACTAGAAGAATGATAGAGGCGCGCGAGAGGACACCGTAACGGCCGGCGGAAGTTGGGGCCACCCGTGTTGACTGCATGTCAGGCGAGAATAATACCACGCGTCTGTATTCTTACTTTCGTTATTGGAAGCATGAAGGACGATCCGAGTACAATAGTTTGGCGTAGTAACCGGGTGTAACTAGCTCGCATCAAATGAACCAGGGAGGCTTTCTTGCGACAGATTAGACTTTTTTCAGCGCTTTTGGTACTAGGAAGTGCGGGATTGACGCGCCTTTCGGCGCAACCGCCCCTGCCACCGCCACCGGAGTTGGACCGGCTGGTGGAAAGAATCGCGCTCTACCCTGATCCGCTGCTTAGCAACGTTCTAGCCGCAGCGACCTATTCCGATCAGATTCCGGATGCCGAAGGTTGGGCTCATCGGCACGAGTATTTGCACGGCGGTGCTTTAGCAGACGCCATCGCCGCGGACCACCTGGGTTTTGACCCCAGCGTGCAGGCGCTGCTACCGTTTCCTACTGTGCTGGAGGTGATGGCTCGCGACATGGAGTGGACCCGTCGATTGGGCGACGCGTTTCTGGTCAATTCGAGCGCGGTGATGGACGCGGTCCAGCGGATGCGTCATCGGGCATACGATTACGGATACCTGCGGACGTCGCCCCAGATCATTGTTCGAAATGGCCCGTTTATTGAGATCGTACCGGCCAGCTATGACTCTTTCTACGTGCCGGTTTACAATCCCGCCGTCATTTTCGCGGGCCCGATTCGTCCCGGCTTGCGCTTTGGCGCATTCGTCTCGTTTGGACCTGCAATCACGCTCGGTGTGGGGTTCCGTCCATGGGGATGGTACGACGGCGGAGCCCGATTTGCTTGGGATCGCCACGTCGTATTCGTCAACAACCGGGCCTGGGAGCGGACCTACGTGAATCGCGCGACCTATGCTCACCCCTATGAAGTGCATCGCTATGACAGAGGAGTGGAACGCCGGGAGGTCCATGAGCGGCACGAAGGGGAACGTCGGGAAGAGCGCCGGGACGACCACCATTAAGAGTCATAACAAGTAAGCAAAGAGCCGCAGTCTCGCACACGGCATCGCGTGTATCTTTTGGCCGCAACCTCTTACTCCGGTTGGCAGATTGTATATGGTGTTCAATATGTTACGCTGCATTCGGTGAATAACCTCCGCTGGTATCTGCTCGGGTCTCTGTCATCCGTGGTGTTGGCCCTCATGGCGGGAGTTCTCATCCTTACCCAGTCGCACGGATTCAGCGCGCGCGAACAACCTTCGGGAATCGAAAAGGCGATGGCGCAATTGGCGAGGTCGCAGGCATTGCCCGCGGATGTTCTGGCGAAGAAGAATCCGATCGCTCTTACACCCGAAGTCCTAGCGGAAGGCCAAGCCCACTGGGCCGACCATTGCGCCTCGTGTCACGCCAACGATGGCAGCGGCCAAACGGAAATGGGACAACATCTCTATCCCCGCGCTCCGAATATGCGGCTTGCCGAAACGCAGCAGAAGAGCGACGGGGAATTGTTTTACGTGATTGAAAACGGCATCCGCATGACGGGCATGCCGGCTTGGGGAACAGCCGGGCAGGAAGACGCTTCCTGGAAACTGGTCCATTTCATACGGCATCTGCCAAAGCTCACTTTGGAAGAGCGCCAGGAGATGGAAAAGATGAATCCCAAGGGTCCCGACGATAGAAAAGAAGAAGAGGAAGAAGAGAAGTTCTTAAAAGGAGAAAGTTCCAATGTACCCCAACCAGCCCATCATCACCACTAGATTCTCGCGCCGCGCGGTTTCCTTGTTCGCAGGTCTTTTCCTGCTGGCTGCCGCCGCACCCATTTTTGCACACGGAGGATTCGATCATGTGATCGGCACCGTGGCGAAGGTCGACCACAATATGCTCACCGTCACCACGGCAAAAGGTCCGGTTATCGTGATGTTAAATGACAAGACGGAGATCACCAAGGATTCCAAGAAGGCCATGCAGGCGGACCTCAAGACGGGCGCCAGAGTGGTTGTCGACATTCCCGAAGGCAGCAAAGACAATATGGCCCATTCGGTGAAGATCGGTGTGACGACCGCGGCGGATCACGACGACGATCACGATCACGCGCACAAGTAAGTCAGTCGACTAGACTAAAAAGAGTCTGAACAAATGCGTGCGGAGCGGAATATCTAGGGCAGGACGCGTGTAAGGCATGCCTCAGCCACCAGAGTCGAACCTCCTTCCGGCCTCCGGGCTAATTGGGGCTCTCGCTGCTTCCAAAACGGTGGAGCAGGCTTCTCCTCTGGAACAGGAAGTGGTCGAGCTCTTCGACCAGCTTCGCATCCGACTGCTGCGCTACCTGTTCAGCTTTGGACTCATGCAACCCGATTGCGAAGAAGTTCTGCAGGAAACCTTCCTGGCACTCTTTCAGCATTTGCAGCGAGGTAAGTCCCGTGAAAGTCTGCGCGCTTGGCTGTTTCGAGTGGCCCATAACCTGGCTCTGAAGAAACGGTTGCGGTCGCGCCGCGATTGCCAGAATCTTACCGAATCGATGATCACGGTCAGCGAGACCGTCGCCGACCCTTCGCCCAGTCCCGAGGATCAGTTTTCAAGCACCCAAGCCCAGCGGCATATGATGGCGGTGGTGGAAGCACTGCCTGATCTAGACCGGCGCTGCCTGGTGCTGCGCGCCGAGGGTCTTCGCTATCGCGAGATAGCAGGGGTCCTGGACATGTCCCTGGGCGCAGTCTCGCTTTCATTGGGTAGATCCATCGCGCGTATTGCACGCGCCATCAAACGGTGATTGCATGAAGCACGAAGACATTCACATCTCCGATCAAGATCTCTTGAAGGCGGCCGACGGCGAGCTTTCCTCATCGGAAACGGCTCGTGTGCAGGGGCACCTTGACGCGTGCTGGGAATGCCGCGTGAGAAGCGAAGAACAACAGGCAGCCGTCGCCGCTTTTCTGCGCGCACACCAAAGCAGCTTCGACGGACGGCTACCGTCCTCCCAGGGTCCCCGAGCATTGCTGAAAGCGCAATTGGCACATAACGCGCGAGTCGCCGCAACGGGTGCTCCGCCCGCCGGTTCCTGGGCGCTGGCCGCCCTAGCCGCTACACTGCTTGCCGTAGGATTCTTTGCTGGCTGGAGTAGCTTCTTTCGTCCCGCTCGAGTGCTGCGCGCCTCCGCAGTGGCGGTTCCCAATCCCAACCTGACACCGGGCGCCACAGTGCTGATGAGTCCAGGGCGCTTGTGCGGGGAACCAGCCATTAATAACAAAGTGGTGCCGGTGGCGCTTCGGAAACAGGTCTTCGCGGAATATGGGATTGCGGCTGCGGAACCGCGCGCCTATGAGGTCGATTATCTGATCACTCCCGCGCTTGGCGGAGCGGACGACATTCACAATTTGTGGCCGCAATCCTTTTCCAATACGGTCTGGAACGCTCAGGTGAAGGACGCGCTTGAGGATCATCTGCATCAATTGGTGTGTGCAGGCAACCTCGACCTCTCCACAGCGCAGCGCGAGATTGCGGTGAATTGGATTGAGGCCTACAAGAAATATTTCCACACCGACAAGCCTCTGGTGCAAGCGCGGTAGCGCCTCGGCCTCCAAAACTGCCGCAAACGTCAGCATTGGAATTTGTTACGATGCACTGGGGGCCAGTAGCAGCATAGTCAGCCAGATGCATAACTCGCCGCTCACCCGCAAGAGCCACACCGTATTCGCACTGCTCGGCTTAATAACGGTCCTTTTAGGCGGAACCACGGTTTTCGCGATGGTGCGGACTCGCGCCGACGTCAACGAGGTCGAGCGCTCGCATAGGATTCTCACCGCTATTCAATCTCTGAAAGCCTCCGTGACACAGACAGAGAGCAGCGTTCGAGGGTTCATGGTGACCGGCGACGAAACCTTCCTCGACCAATTCGCCCAACGGCGGCCCCAGGCCGAGACCGACGCGATCAGCCTTCGCGCCCTGCTTGACGGCGATAGCAGCGAACAAAGCCATCGCGTGGATGAATTGCTGGCAGAAGTCCGCCGCCGGATCAGCTACCATCTTCTGACCATAGAGGAGCGCAAAGCCGGCGAAAGCCCCCTTGCCATAGGTGTGCGGCATAAGAATGAAGGACGGCGGTTAAGCAATGAGATCGAGCAGCTCGCCGACGAATTGAGCTCCGAGGAGGAGCACAAGCTGGCCGAAAGAACCACTCAAAGACGGCAAACTCAAATTGCGATGCTCAGCTTATGCGGGTTCGGTTTCCTAGCCAGCATCACCCTGGTTTGGGTCGGCCAGAGGGCGATTGTCACGTACCGTGACCTGCGCGATCGCAGCGAAGAGGGGCTGGAAAAGCTTAACGCAAATCTGGAAGAGCGGGTGGCCGAGAGGACCGCATCCCTGCAAAAGGTGAACGCCGAACTGGAGGACTCCAAAACCGACCTCACACAACTGGTGGATGCGCTCCGCCGCTCCAATATCGAGCTGGAAAAGTTCGCCTACGCCGTCGGCCACGATCTTCAGGAGCCCATTCGCAACGTCAAGATTTTCGCCGAATTACTGGACGATCGCTACGTCGCCTCGCTCCCCCAGGATGGGCAGTCCTACGTCAAGACCATCATCGACGCTTCGTCGCGGCTATCTGAGGTGGTTTCCGCGTTACTTGAATACGCTCGCCTGAATCTCGACTCGAACGACAGGTTGGAGCCAGTAAAGCTTGACGAGGTCATGGCAATTGTGGAGGAGAATCTGCTCCCGCTAGTTCAATCGAGCGGCGCGCGGATCACCTATAGAAACCTGCCGCCGTTGACTGGAAGCCGGCTGGAATTGCTGCATTTGATTCAGCACCTGGTCGGAAACAGCTTGAAGTACCGGAGCCCGGACCGTCCCTGCCGCATCGATATTTCCGCCGAACGCGACGGCCTGTACTGGAAGGTATCGGTTGTGGATAACGGGATCGGCTTCAGCGGCGAGTACAAAGATTATATTTTTGGCGTGCTCAGGCGTCTGGATCGCAGCAACTCGGGCGCCGGTTTTGGGCTAGCCATCTGCAAAAATATCGTCGAGCGTCACGGCGGCCGAATCTGGGCGGAAAGCGAAGAAGGCCAAGGCGCCACCTTCTCTTTCCTGTGGCCGGCCTGACGCGGCGCCCAAGCACACAAGTTTCAGCGAGCTGCCACGGCGTCCTTTGTGCGCGGGGCTACTGAAGCGTTACCAAACCCTGCATTGCTGAGTCCGCACCATTGGCTGTCCGGCTTTGCAGGAGAATGCCTTTTGGAATTGCGGCATATCCGACACCACGCCATTGATGCGGTATTCATTCGGAGAATGCGGATTCGTGATCGCGTTCAGGCGTTTGTTTTCGGGACGCTCATCTCCGCAGGCCCATTGGGCCATGCCGATGAAGAATCGCTGGTCCGGAGTAAATCCGTCCATCGGCTGCAGGTGCTGGTCCTTCGTGGCAGTCTGCCAGGCGAGATACGCGAGCAGCGTCCCTCCCAGGTCCGCCGCGTCTTCCCCGGACGTCAGCTTGCCATTGATCTTGATATCGTCGACGATCGTATAGCCGGAATACTGGTCGGAGATGCACTTGGTGCGCTTTTCAAATTCCGCCGCGTCCGCCTTGGTCCACCAGTCTTTCAGGTCTCCCTTGGCATCGAACTGGCGACCTTCATCGTCGAAGCCATGCGTGAGTTCGTGCCCGAAGGTGGCGCCCGTGTTTCCATAGTTGGGCGCGTCGTCCATTTTGGTGTCGTACAGAGGCGGCTGCAGTACACCCGCGGGAAAGTTGATGTCGTTCATTTGCGCATCGTAGTACGCGTTCACGGTGGGCGGCGTCATCCCCCACTCCGTGCGATCCACGGGCTTGCCGATCTTGGCCAGCTCCCGGTGGGCTTCGAACATGGTGGTGCGCTGAACATTTCCGAAATAGTCGTCGCGAAGAATCTTGATGGAGCTATAGTCGCGCCATTTGTCCGGATAGCCGATCTTATTCACCACAGTGTGCAGCTTTTCGAGCGCACGAGTCTTAGTGACCTCCTGCATCCAGGGCAATTGTTTGATTTCGCTTTCCATGGCCGCTTCCACTTGCTTGGTCATCACCAGAGCGCGAGCCTTCGTATCCGGCCCGAATGTTTTCTGAACGAACACCTGACCCAAGGCTTCGCCCAGTTCCTGGTCCACCCGTTGCACGCAACGCTTCCAGCGTGGAGGTTGTTGTTCCAGCCCACGCAGGGTCTTGCTGTAAAACTCGAAATTAGCCGACACGAAGGGCGAAGAAAGATGGGCCGCGGCGGTGTGTACAACATGCCACCGAAGATACGTCTTCCAATCGTCCAGGCTTCGTGACGTGAGCAGCGTTTCAACCTCTTTCAGGAACGCTGGCTCTGTGACATTCACCACCTGAATGTCTTTCACCTGCACGGCGGCCATGTAAGGATCCCAGCCAAAAGATTTCGTCAGCGCCTGCACCTGCGACGTCGGCATCTTGTGAAACAGCTTATAAGGATCGCGCTGGTCCACACGCGTGAGGGAGGCATTGGCTAAAGCCGTCTCGATGTCCATCACCGTTTGGGCGTGAGTCTTCGCAAGTGGCGCCGCTTCGCCCAGCAGTTGAAACATCTTGGCGACATGGTCCAGGTACTTCTGGCGCAGTTCCTTCGACTTTGCATCGGTCTTGACGTAATAGTCGCGGTCCGGAAGTCCGAGTCCACCGGCACTCGCGAATGCAATTTCGCGCGAGGAGTCCGCATAATCCTGGCTGGAATCAAAATCGAACAGCGCGTTGACTCCGGAGAGGTGCAGATGCGCCAGCACCGGCGGCAGGTCGTGAATCGATTTGAGCCCCGCGATCTCGTCTAGCAGCGGCTGCAGCGGCTTCCCGCCAGCCTTCTCAATGGAGCCCTCATCCATGCACGCATAGAAAAAGTCGCCGATCTCCACCTCGACCGGATTTCGTTTGGCATCAGGCTTGGCAACCTGCTGAAGAATGCCCCACAGAAACCGCTGGTTGTCGTCCTGAAGCTTCGAGTAGACTTCCCAGCGCGCCTGATCCGGCGGGATGGGATTCTTCTTGATCCAACCGCCGCAAGCGAACCGATAGAAGTCAACGCAGGGGTTGGCAGTCCGGTCCATGGACGACAAATCCAGGCTGGCACTGTAGGGAAGCGTTAACAGCGGCTTGTCAGCAGTAGAGGATTGGGCCCAGGCCGCGGCGCCCAGCAGAAAAGCAACGGATAGCAATTGTGGCTTCACACTGATATGGTAGCCCTAGCCAGCGACGGCAGACGACGTCTGATTCAATCGGAATGGGACCATTGAGCCAGCCCCGGCGCGTAAGCGCGGGTGAACTCGGATGCCTAACCCTTTAAGAACTTTTGCAACTCTTCGAGCGTCTCCTTGGGAGCGCTTTCCTGCAACGAATGATTCCCCGGCAATCCCTTGCCGTTGACGTTGACGCCTTCGTCCTTCCAGATGCCGAGGACGTCGTACTGCCTGCCCATTGCCCCCGTAGCGGCCCAAAGAGTCAGAAGCGGGCACTGGATTTTCTTGCCGGCCTTGATGTCCGCCTCATCAATTTTCAAATCGACAGACGCCGAGGCTCGATAGTCCTCGCACATAGCGTGGACCATCGCAGGGTTGCTGTTGTGGCGGGCGTATTCGGCCTGCACCAGCGCGGCGATTTCGTCTCCACCACCCTTTGCGCCTCCGCGTCCCCCGGGCGCTGGCCCTCCACGGCCCCCGCCGGTGAAGGCTTGTTGCAGCAACTCGATCTCTGGGCCGGGAGCAGCACGCAGATAGTTGAACCAGTGGAAATAAGCCTGCACAAATTCAATCGTGACGTGCGAATAAAGATAGTGCGCCGGAACGATATCGAGCACCGCGAGTTTTTGTACGCGATCGGGATGATCTAGAGCCATGCGCCGGCCGACGCGCCCGCCGCGATCGTGCCCGACCATTCGAAACTGCCGGAATCCGAGGTGCTCCATTACCTCGACGCCGTCCAGAGCCATGGGACGTTTCGACTGGCTCGAATGATCCGGCAAGTCCGCAGGCTTGCTCGAATCACCATAGCCGCGCAGATCGCACATGACGACCGTGTAGTCTTTGGCGAGATCCGGCGCGATCAGCCTCCACGTGATCAATGATTGCGGAGCGCCATGAAACATCAGCACCGGCGGACCCGATCCGCCAATCACCGCATTGATTTCCGCGCCCGAGGTCTTAATCCGCTCGTTGCGGAAACCGGACGGAAAAATCCTCTTCCAAGCGGTCTGTTCGTTCGATTGCGCCGAAGCCTTTTTAGTGATCAGTGCAGCAGCGCCTGCAGCCAAGGCTGTGCCTGCGAGCAACTGACGGCGCGTAGAATTCTTCTTCTCGGGCGTTTCCGGCATGGCGGAGCCTTTCTTGTTCCGAATCTATAGAGCGAATATTTAAACCGCGATCGGGTCGAGCTTCAACGGTCCGGTCGAATCGCCGAGCTTTTCAATCGGTACGCCCGCGCGATCCAGAATGGTGACCAGCAGATTCGCCATCGGCGTGTCCATTTTGTAATCGAGGTGGTAACCGGTCTTGAACTTCCCGCCAAGCTTCCCGGCCAGCAGCACCGGCATATCGGAATGGCGATGGAGATTTCCGTTGCCCATGCCGCTGCCGTACATGATCAGGCTGTGATCCAGCAGCGACCCGTCACCATCCGGAGTGGCCGCCATCTTTTCCAGCAGGTAGGCCAGCATCTGGACGTGATAAGTATCGATGCGGGCTTTTTGCGACATTAATTCCGCATCGTCGCGGTGATGCGAGATCAAGTGGTGCTGACCTGGAATGCCGATCATCGGATAGGTACGCCCGCTCAACTCCCGCGCGACGATCATGGTGAAGACCCGCGTCATATCTGCGCGGAAAGCCATAACCTGCAAATCGAACATCAATTTGGTGTGGGCTTCGAAGGAATCCGGCACGCCGATGGGCCGCTCTGGCAGTTCCAGCGACGATTGGTCGTCTTGCTTTTCGGCGCTCTGGATGCGCAATTCCACGTCGCGAACCGAATCAAGATACTCGCTCAGTTTGGACCGGTCGCTATTGCCGAGGCTCGAAGCCAGGCTGCTTGCCTCGCGAGCCACCGAATCCAGAATGCTTCCGCTCTTCTTTTCACGCGCAAGCCGCTGCGCCCCTGTGCCGCCATCGCCAAACAGACGCTGAAACACGACGCGAGGGTTGTTCTCCATCATGTTCGGCGTAGTTTCATTGCGCCAGGAGACGGTGTTGACGTAAAAGCAATCGCCGGAATCGCACGATCCCTGCGAAGGAGTATCGACGGTAAGTTCGAGGGATGGAATCGGCGAAGTCTTTCCCAGAACACGAGCCGCCAATTGATCAGCCGTAGGAGCGAGCTTCACTTCCACGCCGGGCCGCGTGCGGTCGTAAGCGTGAACGCCCGTCAGCCAAGCCGCCGATGCGCGCGTGTGGTCGCCCGACCCGTCGCCCTTCGTATCGGCTTCCAGGTGCGAGAGGCCGGTAAGAATGTTGAACTGGCCATTTAGTTTTTCCAGCGGCTTCAGGTTGGGCGTCAATTCAAAGCCCGCGCCGATCGTCTTCGGCTTCCATTGGTCGAAGATGATGCCGTGCGACACATAGACCCACCCTAACCGGGGCGTGGTGGGAGCCGCCGCGCTCAGAGCCGGAATCATCGAATCCAGCATAGGCAACGCCAGAGATGCGCCCAGCCCTTTTAACAGGGTCCTGCGCCGCATGGACTTCTTGGTGATGAACGTCATGGATTCTTCCTCCCGGGTTCAGATAATGGAACTGCTCTGGTTTGAAACGGCGCACTCTGGGTTACACCCAGCACCAGATTAGCGAATTTATAGTCGCTGGCGGCGGACTCGCGGACAATCTTCCGGATCGCCGGCCGGTCGAAATATTGCACGTTGCGCCCGACGCCGTACATGAGCAATTTCTCGGTGACGGCATCCACGAATCGCTCCGGGATCGCGCAGCAGCATGGCTTTCACGCCGGCCACGCCATTGACCTCGGTGCCGTCAGAAAGCTTGCTCAATACATCGATCGGCTTGCCGGCATCCTGGTCCCGCCACTGGCCTACCGCATCGAAATTCTCTAGGGCAAACCCGATCGGGTCCATACGCGCGTGGCAATTGGCGCAGGCAGGGTTGGCGCGATGCTTCACCATCGCCTCACGCAGAGAGAGCTGCTCCTCGGCCTTTTCGCCCGCTGTGCTCAGCGAAGGAACGTTGGCAGGAGGAGGCGGAGGCGGTGACGCCAGCAGATTTTCCAAAACATATTTGCCGCGCAACACCGGCGACGTTCTGGTGGAGTAGGAAGTCAGTGTCAGAATGCTTCCCTGCCCCAGCAGGCCGCCCCTAGGGCTGCCTTCCGGAAAGGTCACTCGCTGAAACTGGCTGCCGTGAATATTGGGGATGTTGTAATGCTTGGCCAGCCGCTCATTCACGAAAGTATAGTTGGCGGTCAGCAATTCCGTTACGCTGCGATTCTCACGCAGGACGCTATCCAGGAACAAATCCGTCTCACGCTCAAAGGATTTCCGCAGCCCCTCATCGAAATCACGGAACAGAAACAGGTCGGGATCCTTCACGTCGACGTCGCGCAGGTACAGCCATTGCGCAGCGAAATTCGTGACCATCGACTCGGATCGCGCATCGGCCAGCATGCGGCGCACTTGCTTTTCCAGCACCGCCGGCTCTTTCAATTTGCGCGATGCCGCGATGTTCAATAGTTCGTCATCGGGAACACTGGACCACAAGAAGAAAGATAGACGCGACGCCAGTTCCAGGTCTGTCAAATGATAGACCGTTCCGGGCGCTGCTCCCGCGGGATCCTTCTCTATGCGATACAGAAATTGCGGACTTACCAACAGACGCTCAAGCGCCGTCTGAATTCCAAGATCGAAATCTCTCTGCGACCGCCCTTGTTCGTAGAACGACATGATTTCCGAGAGATCGTTCTCCGACACAGGACGCCGGTACGCACGGCGCGTCAGGGTGGTCATGATTTGCTTCGCGCACGTGGACTCTTCCGCCGCCGACTTGGGTTGGCAGGTGAAGATCCGCTCCCGGCTGGGCGTGTTCCCGGGACCAGACTCTTTATAAGGACCTCTAATCGTCACCGAAGCGACCGCCGGCAGTGTGCCGCGGCTCCGTTGACGAGGCCTCAAGGTAGCTTCGTCCAACGCCTCCGTTTTTTGCACGAACGTCACACCGATCAGCCTCGGTCCGGCGCTTACAGGAATCCGAAAAACCGTCGGACCGGCTCTGCGGCGTCCCGCACCCGGCCCAGCAGGCCCGCCGATGCCCACTAATTGTTTCCTATCGCCATCCACCGTGATTTCGAGCTGATGAGGCTGGCTCGGTGGCCCGCCAAATCCGCCACCGCCGTTATCCAACTCCACCTGGATCTCATACTCAGCATCCAGCGGAAAATAGCTATGCACCGCGATGCCGCCGCGCGTTCCAAAGGGAAGCTCTTCCACGCGCGTTTCCTGCGGCTGCTCCAGAGGAAGCTGGTGGATGTTCACCATCACAGGCATGGAAGGGTCGCCGACGGCCAGACGGCTGATTTTGCCAGCCGCATCCAGGTAGCGTTCCATCACCGTCGGAGAAACATATAAGAGATCCGAAATATTGTCAAAGCCGCTCGCGACGTTGTCAGCCGGCAGCAGGAGGGTGAAATCCATTTCCTTGGGCAGGTCTTGAAGAGCCAGCAGGTCGCGAATCGCGTTGCTATATTCGGTGCGCGTCAAACGATGCAGGTTCGGTTGCACGCCCGGGTTTGGCTTGATCCCACTGGCATGGTCAAGCTCGGTCTCTAAATACGACGCGACTTTGGTATATGTTACCTGATCCGGACGAGGCATTCCTACCGGAGGCATCGTCTTGCCCCGAAGCTGGCGAATTACCCTCTCCCAAAGCTCGGCGTTTTTCCCTAGCTGGTCGGAGCCCTGGGCGAGTTCGGCCGGGTCCAAAACCACCCCGGCCGTCTTGACCGCGGCGGCGTGGCAGGTGGCACAATATTGCTTGACGACGGCAGCAGAGGACTGCTTATTATCGGTATTTTGGGTCTGTCCCCGAGTGGCGAAAAATAGGGCGCCCACGATGGCGATTGTAGTGCTTATGAATCTGATTCTTAAAGGATCTCCGCGCATTCCAGCCGTTAGTATGATATATTGCATGCAAGAACACAAGGCTGCTTTTTGGCCTATGAAAAGGTGCGAGCTATGACGAGCTTTCGCAGTACATTGTTGGTGACCTTTCTGGCGGCCAGCGCCGCCTTCGCCGCCCCCTCGGCTCGCGAACAGAGCCTGATGGATGCCGTCAAAGGTGGCAATGTCGCGGCGCTCCGGATCATTAATCGCCGAAAAAGTCGACGTCAACGCCGCCGCAGCGGATAGTTCCGCCCCCTTGCACTGGGCCGTGGAAGCCAACAACCTCGAAATGGCCGACCTGCTGATCGCCGCAGGTGCAAACGTCAAAGCCAACACGCGCTATAACATCACTCCTCTTTCCCTGGCCTGCTCCAATGGCAACGCGAAAATCATCGAGCATCTTCTGGCCGCCGGGGCCGACGCCAACGGCATTTCCGAAGAAGGCCAGACCGCGCTGATGACCGCCTCGCTGAATGGCAACGTTGACGCGATCAAAGTGCTTCTAAAGAACGGAGCCAAAGTAAATGCGACGGAGCCTTTTAAAGGTCAAAGCGCGTTGATGTGGGCAGCAGGCGAAAACAACGCAGGCGCGATCGCGATGTTAGTCGAGTTCGGCGCCGATGTGAAAGCGAAGTCCAAAGCGGGCTACACGCCGCTGTTGTTCGCTGTGCTCAATAATCACATCGAAGCGGCCAAGGCGCTGCTCGCGCATGGTGCCAATATTGAAGATCAGGCTCCTGACGGCACTACCGCGCTGAACATGGCAGCGGTGAATGCTTATTACGACCTCGGCTCGGCTCTTCTGGATCTGGGAGCGAATCCGAATGCGGCCGATCCTCGCGGGGCGACATTGTTCACCGTAATTTGGCTGCGCAAGCCCGGCACGTCGTGGGAAGCGGCGGCTCTGGCATCTACGCCCGAAACCGTACCGCACCCGACTGGCTCCGTCACCGCTCTACAGTTCGCCAAGAAACTTGTGGATCATGGCGCCAATCCGAACGCTCGCATCACGTGGAAAGAAATGCCGATGACCAAAGGCTTGGGCACTACCCGGAATCCACCGAACATCAATCTGGGCCGCCATCACCTGAGCTTTGTCGGCGCGACTCCTTATTACTGCGCTGCCCGCAATGGCGACGTCGCTTTTATGAAGTTGCTGGTTGAAAACGGAGCCGATCCCAAGATCAACACCGAAGTCGGCGTCACGCCTTTGATGGCTGCTGCCGGGCTCGACTACTACGAAGGCGAAAGCCCCGGTCCGTTGACGGGCGTCCCTGAAGCGGAGCGCCTGGAAGCGTTGAAGCTGGCTCTAAAGCTCGCTGGCGACATTAACGCGAAGACTCATCTGGGCGACTATCCCATGGTCGGCGACGCGGAGTTCACGCTGCTCACCTACCCGAAGAATATGGATGACCTGCTCAACCTGGGCGTAGGCGATCCGCGCTGGGACGGCATGACCGCTTTGCACGGGGCTGTGCTTTCCAACCAGCCATCGCTGGTCCAGTACTTGGTGGACCAGGGGGCACAAATCGACATCAAGAATCGGTTAGGTTGGACGCCGCTGATGGTGACCAAGGGCATCTTCATGGCGAACTCCAAGAAAGAGTTTCCCGCCGCGGCCCAGATCCTGAGGAAGGCGATGGCCCAACAGGGTCTGGTCGCCCAAAGCAAATAAAAAAGCAAACAAATCGGGCGAATCGATCATCTCTACCTAGGGAAATACGTCTAGCCCCGTCGCACTAGCCAATTGAGCTAAAATTCCGACATACTACTCATTCAGCCGGGAGGGCTTTCTATGAGCGAGCAAGGTAGGGTCACAAGAGCGTGTACCCGCGGCGCGCTTTTCGCATTCGCAGTCCTCTGTGGATCCGGCGCGTTCGCACAACAGGCAGCTCCGTTCCTGAGCCCCACCAATATCTTCGCCCCCGCATCCACGCATGCGCGGTCCATCTTCGACCTGTCTATTTTTGTGCTGTCGGTGACTGCCGCGATATTTGCGGTCGTGTTCAGCTTGCTTGCTTACGCCGTGGTGAAGTTCAGGAAGAAAGCCGCGAACGACGGACGCGAGCCCGCGCAGGTTTACGGCAGCACCCAGTTGGAACTTGCCTGGACGGTCATCCCGATTCTCATCGTGGTGGTTTTGTTTTTGGCCACCGCGCGCGTGATCGCTGCCATTCAGAATCCCAAGCCTAACAGCAATGCGATTCAGGTGACGGTCATCGGGCACCAGTTCTGGTGGGAGTATCGTTACCCTTCTCTGAAAGTCGTCGCCGCAAATGAACTGCATATTCCTGTGAGTGATCCCGCTAATCCGACTCCGACCTTTCTAACCTTGCTTTCCGCCGACACCGACCATAGCTTCTGGGTGCCGCGGCTGGCCGGCAAGACCGATCTGATCCCCAACCACCCCAACAGCATGTGGATGGATCCCCAGGAGCCTGGACTCTACCTGGGCCAATGCGCGCAATATTGCGGAACGCAGCACGCCAAAATGCTGTTGCGCGTTTACGTCGATACGCGCGAGGATTTTGACCGGTGGATCGCCGCGCAAAGCCAACCGGCGCACACCGGCGACACCGTTTCGGAAGGCCAGCGGATCTTCGAACACACGGCCTGTGTGAATTGCCACACCGTGAACGGCACCGTAGCGAAAGGGCTGTTCGGTCCCGACCTCACCCACATGATGAGCCGCGAAACCATCGGTTCGGGAGTCGCGATGAACACGGACGAGAATCTGCGGCAGTGGATCAAAGACCCCGCCATCTTTAAACCAGGATCCAAAATGCCCGCCATGGGATTGAACGATCACGAACTGGCCGCCGTGGCCACCTACCTGGAGACCCTTCGCTAATGTCTAGTGAATCAATCGCCTGGCCAGCCCCCGAAACCACATCGCGTCCTTTGGCGGAAACGCTTCACGAGTGGGTCACCACCGTCGACCACAAACGCCTGGGCCTTCTGTACATCGTCTATGCGCTGGTGTTTCTGCTGATCGGCGGGCTGGAAGCCACCATCATGCGGATTCAGTTGGTGCGCCCGCACAATGATTTCGTTTCGCCCGAAGTATTCAACCGGATGTTCACCATGCACGGCACCACCATGATTTTCTTCGTGGCCATGCCGGTGATGTTCGGATTCGCAAACTACCTGGTGCCCCTGATGATCGGCGCGCGCGATATGGCATTTCCGCGGCTGAACGCATTCAGTTTCTGGATGACCGCATTCGGTGGGCTGCTGCTCTATTACAGCTTTATCGGTGGCGACGGGCTTTACGGCGCGGGCAACGCTCCCGACGTGGGCTGGTTTGCCTACGCTCCTCTCACTGCGCAAACATTTTCGCCGGGGCATTCGACCGACTTCTGGACTTTGTCGCTGCTGATTTCAGGATTCGGCAGCGTCGGCACCGCGATCAATATCATCGCGACCATTCTGTGCATGCGCTGCCCTGGAATGACTTTGGGAAAGATGCCGCTACTCGTTTGGTTGAACCTCACCATGGCCGTTCTGGTCATTCTGGCGGTGAGTCCTTTAACCGCGGCGCAGGTGATGCTGCTGATCGACCGCTACCTTGGCGCGCATTTTTTCGACACCCAGGCCGGAGGCTCGGCTGTGATCTGGATGCACTTCTTCTGGGTCTTCGGGCACCCCGAGGTGTATGTGCTGGTGATTCCCGCATTCGCATTCGCATCTGAGATTATTCCCGTGTTCTCCCGCAAAGCGATTTTCGGTTATCCGGTGATGGTTGCGGCTACGGTCTGCATCGCCTTCATCGGCATGAGCGTATGGGCGCACCATATGTTCACGGTTGGCATGACTTCCGCGGCCAACACGTTCTTCGTGCTATCCACCATGGCCATCGCCGTTCCAACCGGCATCAAGATTTTCAACTGGCTGGCCACCATGTGGGGCGGCCAGATTAGTTTCAAAACCCCGATGCTGTTTTGCGTCGCATTCCTGTTTCAGTTCCTGATCGCGGGCCTGACGGGCGTGATGCTCAGCGTCGCTCCTTTTGATTGGCAGCTCGGCAATTCCTATTTCGTGATCGCTCACTTTCACTACGTCATCGTGGGCGGAATTCTTTTCACTTTGTTTGGAGCCTTTTACTACTGGTACCCGAAGATCTGCGGAAGGATGTACAGCGAAAAGATGGGGAAACTGCATTTCTGGCTGTTCCTGATCGGATTCCACCTGACGTTCGATTTCATGCATGTTCCCGGCATCCTCGGAATGCCTCGCCGTATCTATACTTACGAGCCAGGCCGCGGTTGGGACATCTGGAATCGTAATCGTCACCGTTGGCGTGTTCTTTCAGACCGCCGGCATGCTGGTCTTCGTGTTCAACCTGATCTGGTCCTACCTGCGAGGCGAACTTGCAGGCAACGATCCATGGGATGCATGGACGCTGGAATGGTCCACGGCATCGCCGCCGCCGGCCTACAATTTCGCGACGCTCCCCGAGGTGAAAAGCCGCAGGCCGCTGTGGGACTTGAAGCATCCCGAAGATCCCGATTGGCACTACGAGTAAGGAACATCCATGAGCACACCCTCCATACCGATGTCCAAAGCTCCAACCTGGAATCTTCCCGACCGGGGAACGGTGGGAATGTATAGCCTGATCGCCGCCGAGGCTGCGATCTTCACTATCTTCGTCGTCGCCTACATTTTTTACATCGGCAAGAGCGTGTCCGGCCCGCAGCCGAAGGATGTTCTGGAGATCCCGGTCTTTTACACCATTTGCCTTCTCTCCAGTAGCATTACCATTCACTTCGCCACCAGGGGCCTCGCGAAGGGCAATAAAAGTTCCTTCGCGATCTGGTGGCTCGCGACTATCGCCTTGGGCGCGATCTTCCTGGTGGGCACAGCACTCGAATGGCGCCACCTGATTAACGACGAAGGCTTGACCATCCAGACCAATTTGTTCGGGACCACCTATTATTCCCTGGTCGGTCTGCATGCGTTTCACGTTACGGTCGGGTTGCTCGCGCTGGGAACGGTATCCGTCTTCACACTGCTCGGCTATGTGAAGCAGGAACACGCCGGGCGCACGGAAGTTCTATCACTGTATTGGCACTTTGTGGATGTAGTGTGGGTCGTGGTTTTCCTGGTCGTGTACGTGATCGGGCGCTAGAGGAAAAAATGGCTGACGAGCTACATAATCAACGCGCAGGTACGATCAAAGCCCCGGCTCCTACGGCTTGGCCGATCATCCTTGCGTTCGGAATCACGCTGGTGTTTGCAGGCATGGTGACCAGCGGGGTCATCAGCATCCTGGGCGGGTTTCTCGCTCTGGTGGCGGTAGTGGGCTGGTTTCGCGACGTTCTGCCGCACGAAGCTCATGAAGAGCTACCCCTGGAAGGGCCGGTTCCAGTTACCCAGCCAGTGGCACGCAAAGTGGCTCATGCCGTGGTTGGCGAAGAATTGAAGCGCGCATGGCTCCCGCTAGAGATCCATCCGATTTCCGCGGGTATCAAGGGTGGAATCGCCGGGAGCGTCGCCATGGCAGTTCTCGCGATGATCTACGGTCTGTCGAGCGGAAACGGCATCTGGTATCCGATCAATCTTCTTGCGGCCGGCTTCCTGGCTTCAACCAGGACCGAGACCACGGCACAGCTTGCAGCCTTCCAGATGGATGTGATGCTGATTGCCATTCCCATTCATCTGGTTACATCTCTGCTGGTCGGCTTGCTCTACGGCGCGATGCTGCCGATGCTTCCGCGCAAGCCGATTGTGTTGGGAGGCATCATCGCTCCCTTGATGTGGTCGGGCCTGATTTACGGCATTCTCGGAATCGTCAATCCGGTGATGAATGAGCGCATATCCTGGCTCTGGTTCGTGATTTCGCAGATGGGTTTTGGAATCGTGGCGGGCATCGTCGTATCGCGCACCCAAAAGATTCCCACCTCACAGCGAATGCCGTTTGCCCTCATCATGGAAACGCCCGGAATCATGGAAGAGCGGCGTGAGGATGAGAAATCATGAGGCGCAGCGGAGTGGTGCTTCTCGCCGTCGCGCTGGCGTTTCTCACGGCTTGCAGCCGCGACCGTGATCCTGTCGAGGAAGCAGTAGTGCGTCCAAACATGATCATGGACTTCGGCTTCCTCTATGCCAAGAATTGCGCCGGATGCCATGGAAAGGACGGCAAAGGCGGCGTGGCAATCGCGCTTGGCCGATCCGGTCTACCTGGCCATCGCCGACGATGCCACTATTCAGCGCGTTACCGCCAATGGGGTCCACGGAACGTCCATGCCTGCGTTCGCGCAACACGCAGGCGGAATGTTGACCGACGATCAAATCAATGTTGTCGCCAAGGGAATCCGGGCGCAATGGGCCAAACCGGGTGCGGTGAGCGGCGATCCCCCGCCCTACGAACCCAAAACACCCGGCGATGCGAAACGCGGAGCGGCAGTCTACGATATGTACTGCTCATCGTGCCACGGAGCGGGCGGGCGCGGTGGCTCGAAGGCCAGTTCGATCGTGGATCCGGCTTATCTTTCCATGGTGAGCGATCAAAATCTTCGTACCACGGTTATTGCGGGCCGTCCTGAAATGGGCGCACCGGATTGGCGCGGAAACGTGGCGGGCAAGCCGATGTCGCCTGAAGATGTTTCTGATGTCGTGGCTTGGCTCGTCTCGCAGCGGCCCCAAGGAGGAAGTCGATGAGTGTGCCCGACGAAGTTTCCAGACGAGGGATGCTGGCCAAGCTCGGGATTGTTTTTAATGGAGCTGTCGGCCTGATTATTGCGGTGCCGATTGTGCGCTACCTGCTTTCGCCCATTATGCGTCAGAAGAGCGCCGGATCCGAGTCCTGGCTGTCTCTCGGTGCGCTCGCTCAATTCCCAGAGGGCGAGACCCGGCTGGCCAGCTATCGCCACCCGCAGGTGAATCCGTCAGATGGCGAAACCGCTAACATTCCGTGCTGGGTCCGTCACGTGGAAGGTGAGAAATTTCAGGTTTTTGCGATCAATTGCGCGCATCTGGGGTGCCCTGTACGTTGGTTCCCCCAGTCCGGTCTTTTCATGTGTCCCTGCCACGGAGGCGTTTACTATTCCGACGGCGCTCGAGCCTCGGGACCGCCAGAGCGAGGCTTGTTTGAATACGCCTACAAAGTAGAAGGCGGAAACCTGGTCATCGAGGTGGGTGCGATGCCGACTCCCGGAGTGACTGCGGCCAGCTTGATCAATATATCGGTGAACAAGAAGCCATGCGCCTGATCAAACTAGTAGGGGATTGGTTCGAGCAGCGTGTGCAACTCGGCACGCCGATTCGCGAAACCATGGAACACCCGGTTCCGCGCCAGACAGCAAGCTGGGCCTACGTGTTTGGCAGCGCGGCCCTGACGGTGTTCATTCTGCAACTGGTCACCGGAATTCTGCTCGCCTTGCTTTACGTGCCTTCGGCGGGAGAAGCGTGGAACAGTCTGCAGGTCCTGAATCACCAGGTCACCCTGGGCTGGTTCATTCGGGCTCTTCACGGATGGGGCTCGAATTTCATGCTCGCCATTGTGCTGGTCCACATGGTGCAGGTGTTTATTTTCGGGGCTTATAAATTTCCCAGGGAACTCACGTGGATAGTCGGCGTTCTTCTGTTGCTGCTCACGCTGGGCATGGCATTCACCGGCCAGGTGCTGCGGTTCGATCAGGACGCCTATTGGGGTTTAGGCATCGGCGCCTCTATTTCCAGCCGCGTCCCCGTGATGGGCCCCTTTATCGTGAACCTCTTATTAGGAGGTCCCATTATTGGGAGCGCCACGCTCTCACGATTTTTTGCTCTGCACGTGTTCGTAATTCCTGGCGCGCTGATTGGATTCATCGGTCTGCATCTGCTGCTGGTGTTGAAGCTGGGAGTGAATGAGTGGCCGATGCCTGGCCGGCTGGTCCGCCGCGCAACCTACGTACAGGACTATCACAATCTGACGCACAAAGATGGAATTCCGTTTGTACCGGGCGCTGTCTGGAAAGACTTGTTTTTTTCCGCGTTCATTCTTTTAGCGCTTGCTGCTGTGTGCTTTTCATTTCGGGCCCTTCGGGCCGGGCGGGCAGCCCGATCCAACCATCATCCAAACCGTCCCCAAGCCGGACTATTTTTTCCTTTGGCTCTACGCTGTGTTGTCATTGCTTCCGCCGTCGATGGAAACTCCCGCCCTACTGATTGGGCCGGTGATCGGAATCGGCGTACTTTTCGCGCTGCCGTTTTTCTCCGGCGAAGGCGAGAAGAGCTGGAGGCGACGCCCCATTTCTGTTCTGATCGTTCTGCTGGCGGCTGTCTCGCTCGGTACGTTCACGAACCTTTCCGGCCATGCGCCGTGGAGCCCCGTAATGGAAGCCTGGAGCGGCGAACCCATTCCGGCGGAATACCTGAAAGGCCGCACGGCGCTGCAACGGCAGGGCGCTCTCGTGTTTCAGCTCAAGCAATGCCACAACTGCCACTCGCTGGGTAGTGAAGGCGGTAAGCGAGGGCCGGAGCTGGATCTGGTCGCTGTGAAAATGACCCCGGATCAACTGGTTCGTCAGGTGATTCAGGGCGGCGGCAACATGCCGGCTTATGGAAAGAATTTGAACTCCGCAGAGACTACGGCTCTGGTGGCGTTTCTGGAAACGCTTCGCCCGCAAGGTCAGCCGCCCGCGCGAGACGCATCCCAAGCTTCTAAGTAGGTCGCAATGCATTCGCAGTACCTCACGCTCGGCCTGATCGCGATCGCGGCGATGTACGGGTGGGGTTGGCTACAACTGCGCAAGACCCTTCCCAATGTTTTGCCGTTGTGGCGGCTGGGCGCGTTCGCGGCTGGTGTGATATCCGTTTGGGTAGCAGTAGGATCTCCACTGGCCGCGATGGATCACCAATTCCTGGTCGCCCACATGGTGCAGCATCTCCTCCTGATGACAGTAGCCGCACCGTTGATCTTGCTGGGAGCACCCGTGATCACCTTGATGCACGGCTTTCCACAGCGCTTTGTCGGAAAGGTTTTAGCACGGGCGCTGCGATGGCCGCCCGTACATGGGCTAGGGCGCGTGATCACTCATCCTGTATTCTGCTGGCTCGCCTCAACGGGCGTTGTGCTGGCTTGGCATGTCCCTGCGGCGTTCGCCGTGGGGATGCAGCGGCACGGCATCGAACACGCGACCTTCTTGGCGGCCGGCATCTTGTTCTGGTGGCCCGTAATCCAGCCTTGGCCGAGCCTCGCGAGGTGGCCGGAATGGTCGGTCCCCTTGTACCTCTTCCTTGCGGCCTTGCCGTGCGATGCGCTCTCCGCATTTCTTGCGTTTTGCGGGCGTGTGGTCTACGCGCACTATCAGTACGCAGTCTCACCCCTTGCGGATCAGGAATGGGCTGGGGCGCTGATGTGGTTTTGGGTGACCTTCGTTTATTTGGCTCCTGCGGTGTTCGTAACCATGCGGATTCTTTCGCCGCAAAAGCGCGCATCGAATGCGAAGGTCGCGTGAATGCCGCGAGTTGATCGCTTCGAAAACCAGCAGCGGAGCTTTTCTCTTGTGATCAAGAGGCTCGCAGATCCCCTCTCTGCCTGAGAATAGAGTGCCGCGAAAACGATCCTAACCTTGGGATGCTTGACACCCTCAAAACCGGGGAGTATGATTTCCCGGTACCTCGAAGGGAGCTTTGGACCTTTCGAGTGGGGGTTGGGCACATTTCTTTGAGAGGGGTTTCTGAAACATGCGCGCTTGGTTGTTGAAGATCGGTGTGTTTGCCGTGATGGTTGCTTCCCTGGCTTTGGCACAAGTCGGCAACGGAACCATTACAGGTACGGTCACAGATCCGGCTGGGGCGGTTGTGCCCGGTGCGACTGTGGAAGCGAAAAATGCGGAGACAGGAGTTGTTTTTCCCGCGGTCTCCACGAATACAGGAGCTTATGCAATCCCAGAGTTGCCCATCGGCAACTACGTCGTGACCGTTAAGCGGATGGGGTTCAAAACCTATACACACTCCAATCTTGCAATCGGAGCTACACAGACCCTCCGAGAAGATGTGAAGCTGGAGGTTGGATCGGCAAACGAATCGATCACCGTCACCGCCGAAGCTTCGCTACTTAAGACCGAAGCCGGCGATATGACCCACAACGTGTCGCTGGACACGTTGAATCAGTTGCCTCTTTTGGGAATCGGCACCGCGAACTCCGGCACCTCCGGCGTGCGCAATCCGTATAACTCGCTTCAGACGCTGCCTGGCGTCAGTTCCTATGCCAGCAGCGGACAGTTCACTTTGAACGGCTTGGGCGGAAATATGACCGAGACGATGCGCGTGGAAGGGCAGGATTCCACCTCCCGTCTGTTCGGCACCTACGACTACACGCAGATGGGGCAGCCTAGCGCCGACTCGATTCAGGAAGTCGCGTTCCAGACCAGCAACTACTCCGCTGAATTCGGGCAAGCCGGTTCGGTGGTGATAAACATGACCATGAAGTCGGGAACCAACCAGTATCACGGTACCGGCTATGACTATTTCGTCAACGAAGATCTGAACGCCGGCAATCCTTTCAGCGCCAGCACCCTCGGCGGCAAGTATCGGCCCCGTAACCGCCGCAACGATTTCGGTGGAACCCTGGGCGGCCCAATCATCATTCCGAAACTGTACAACGGCCGGAACAAGAGCTTCTTCTTCTTCAACTACGAACAGTTTCTGGAGACTACGCAATACGGATTCACGGATACGGTGCCGACAGCCGCATTTTTGAAAGGCGACTTCTCCGGGATTTCCCCGAACGGGAACTGCAGCCTCTGCGCAGCCCAAGGCATTCCGACCGGTCCGCTGGGCGGGGCTCAACTCGATGCTCTGGGCCGTCCGATGTACGCCAATGAAATTTACGACCCATTGACGCGCGCAGTCAATCCGACGAATAATCTCGGCTACGCCAATCCGTTCCCGAACAACATGATTCCGCTAACCCGCTTCGACCCTGTTGCGCAGAAGATCGCCGCTCTGTTTCCCGCTTCTACCAACACGAGTCCCGGCCAGTTGCTCGGCAACTACAGCGCGAACATCTCCGGTGGACGCTACACTGCGATTCCATCCATCAAGGTGGATCAGAATATTTCCGACAAAGACAAGTTGTCCTTCTTCTATACGCGCATCAACACGGAAAGCCAGATTTCTGCTCCTCTGGGCAACGCGGATGGCCTTCCAACTTTAATCGGCGGATATCGCGGAACGTTCATTCCGACGTATACCACCAGACTGAACTATGACCGCACCCTGAGTCCGACCTTGTTGCTGCACGTTGGCGTGGGCTACTATCACACGCGGTTCGACGATCATGCTCCGTTTACCAGCTTCGTGCCCTCCACCTATGGGCTTTCCGGCTTCGTGAACGCACGCCAGTTCCCGAGCTTCACCGGACTCTGCGTGATCCCATTTGGAGCTACCTCCTGCAGCGGTTACGGCGGAATGCAGAACGTCGGAACCTCGGGCCAGATCCAGACGCTGAACTACGAAGAAAAGCCAAGCTTCACCAGCAACATCACTTGGGTCCATGGCAACCACACCATCAAGGGCGGAGCCGAACTGTACCTGGAGCAGGTCTTCAACGGAAGCTTCGCCGGCGTTACGCTGAACACCGGCGCCACCACCGGCAGCACCGGCGTGGGCGCGACCGCGCAGCCCTTCACTCCCACAGCCAGCTTCAACGGATTTACGCAAGGCTTCGGTTATGCGAACTTCCTGCTGGGCGACTATACCTCAACCGCCCAGACCCCGCAGTTGAATTATCGCCAGGGCAACCAGGAGTGGGGAGTCTTCATTCAAGACACCTGGAAGGCGAGTCGTAAGCTCACCATCGATTACGGCATACGCTGGGATTTGTCTACCACCTATAAAGAGCAATACGGACGGTTGGGACAATTCGCTCCCAATCTGGCTAACGCAAATGCAGGTGGACGTCCTGGAGCCACCATTTTCGCGAGCACCTGCGGCTGCCAGTTCTATCAACCAATCTATCCTTACGCAGTCGGGCCGCGCCTGGGCGTCGCGTATCAGCTAAATTCAAAGACCGTGTTGCGCGGCGGTTTTGGCGTGAACTACCAGTTCATCAACGCGACTGCGGGCGGTATCGTAACCACCAACGGAGCCTATCCGCTGGCTGGGCTGAATCCCTTTGTGAACATCGAGGCTCCCGGAGCCATCGTAGCTCCGGCTTGGCCTGTCACGGATAACAACCGTTTCCCCACTCTCGGTACCACGACCGGACTCCCGGTGATGCCCGACGCCAACCAGAATCGGCCGCCTCGCGTGGCTCAGTGGAGCATCGGCTTCCAGCGCGAACTCAGCCGGAACCTGATCGCCGAGGCAGCCTATGTGGGCAATCGCGGTGTTTGGGAACAAGGCGCGACGTTTGCCACCAGCGGACCTCTGGGCTATCAAAGCCAGATCTCGCCGGCGCAATATGCCGCTTATAGCCTGTATCCTTATCCTGGAACCGGACCCTGCACCTCAGGCACTGGGGTTTGCTCCAGCACAAGCTATAACAACTATGCTGACGAGCTTCTGTTATCCCAGTCGATCAGCAGCACGGCCGTGATCAACAGGATGGCTGCAGCGGGAATCAAGAATCTGCTTCCCTACTCCGGCTATCCCACCAGCAGCTCGCTGCAGAGCATTCTCCGGCCCTTCCCGCAGTTCCCGAACACCACCAACGCCGGAATTCTGCCTACAGGGTCGGCTACCGGAAACTCCCGCTACGACTCCTTACAAATCAAACTTACCAAGCGTTATTCGCGCGGTCTGCAAGTCAACGGCTCTTACACTTGGGCAAAGGGCTTCGTCCGGGCTCCCCGCCAGGATTTCTTCAACCCGCAGGATTCGGTTTGGGACCAGCAGAATATCCCGCCGCAGACTCTGACCTTCAACGCCATCTACACGGTCCAGAAGATGGAGTTCCTGGACAAGCTGAAGTACGCCAACATGATTCTGAAAGACTGGCAGGTCGGCTTCTTCGGTAGCTATCAGAGCGGTATCTTCCTGACGCCGCCGACCAGTGCTACGGTGAACCTGCTGTCAAGCCAGGAAGTACGAGTTCCAGGAGTCCCCTTGTACCTGAAGGATATTAACAATATTCACAGCTACAATCCCTATTACGATCAGGTCCTCAATCCGGCGGCCTGGCAGGTTGTGCCGACCAACTCCGTCGGACCAGCCGTGGGAACGCTCTACAGCGATTTCCGCGGTCCTCGCCAGCCGAAGGAAAACGCGAATATCGGCCGTCACTTCCGGATCAAGGAGAGAATGGACTTCTACATCCGCGGCGAATTCGTCAACATCTTCAACCGGACCATCATGCCGAATCCCAGCACTTCGACCATTCCTCAGAACGCGCTGACCAAGAATGGCTTGGGTTACTACACGGCCGGTTTCGGAATCATCAACGCCTATCAGGCGCCCGGCTCGTCCACCATCTTCACCGGCCGCACCGGCACTTTGATCGCGAAATTCACGTTCTAGCTTAGACAACTCCTACAGGCCCGCAGCCCCTAAAAAGGCTGCGGGCCTTTTTTTATGTTCCATTACATTTAAGGCTGAACACAGATCGCAATCAATTCCGTGCCCATTGGCGTACCGATATGTAGAGTGGCATTGGTCTGGATGAATCCATTCAACCCTCCACACGGCCCGGCCAATTGAAGCGACTGTGGAACAGGCGTGTTCAGCTGATACATGCCGATCTGGCCGGGAGTCAGTCCGTCGAATGCGATGGGCGACAAAACATAGGGTGAGGCGAGCGAGGGAGCCTCGTCGGCACCAGGAAATCGAGCCAGGTAGCTCGGGGCGTTCACAAAATTATCGAACAACGCCCTCACACGGCCGGAAAAACCCGTCAAAGGGGTTCCGGAAGGCGAAACATCTCCGGTAGCGACGGCGCCCGAGGGTTGACCGAGGCCAAAAATATACACAGTTATGGTTTCTCCAGGCATCGCGGGCTCACTGCCGGTGATCGGGTGGCCGTTGGCATGATAAGCCTGGCGTCCGCAGACGCTTGTGGACTTTGTGTCCCATGCGATATCGCATGACGTAAGGACGTGCCCATTGTCCGGTACAGGCTGCAATGGAAAAACACGGCTGGGCTGGCCATCTACGTTCACAATGAATTGGGCAAGAGGTGCTGGGGGAAGCGGAGGAAGCGGCGGACCGGACCCAACCGGCTCTTGGGCTGGAGCCGTAATTTCAAAGGGGATTTGCACCTTCACCAAGGTCAGCAGGCATGCGGAGTTGTTTGCCGAATTGTCGCAGTCGTTCTCTTGCCGGACCGCGAAAATGGGAACATCAACTGCGGCGGACTGCCCTTGTGAGATCCGCAGCGAGAGCCCGCCCAACGTCTTCGGCAGCGGGACCGTGGACGCCTGAGCGACCCGCAAATCACCATTGGGAAGAGGACTGATATTACGAAGAAAGAACGTCATCACCTGACCGGGCGCAACCTGCAAGGGCGCAGGAGTTGAGTAGCCGGCAGCGATCAGGATGGCAGTGGATTGAGCGAACGTGGGACAGACTACTCCCATGCACATAAGTAGAGCTTTGAGTTTCAAGAGGGTCTCCGAGGTGTTTTGTACTGTCACTATCGGTGACGAGAGAAGACTACCCTGTGCGCAGAAGTCAGATGTGAACTCATTGTGAAATCCGTGTGCGTCGGACTAGGGTACGCGGGGTGCGCACCGAATATGGGGAGGTGCGCGGGCTACTTCCCTTTTTGCATGGTTATCGCCAGCTCCCGATAATCACCCTGCATCTCCCACGTGCCCGTGTAGCCGAGCGGGAGCATAAGCGAATCGCCTGGGCGGAATTCCTGGATTGTGCCGTTTGGCTCGGTGAGAATCAGTTTGCCGCTCAGCACGTAGACGAACTCATCGCCGTCGGTCGGCCGGTTGCGGTGATTGGTTTTGGCTGGTGTTGACTCGAAGATGGACGCGCGCAATTCTTTGCCTGCGAAGAGCGTCGAAACGCGCATGTTCAACTGACCTGCGACCAGGATGTCCTTGTAGGCATCCGGCGGAATCGCCGTCAGGCCCAGACCCGCCATCTTATCGCGGTCGAGCCGCACTGGCGAGGTAGTGTCCGCCGCAAACACCGTCCTGGCCGCCGAAAAGGCTCCGTAAAACGCTAGCGCGCCGCAAAGAACGTAAGCGGATGACTTGATCATGGATGTTCCTCCATCGGGTGAAAACGTTTGCATGAGAATATCACGAACCGCGAAAGGACATCGGGGTAACAATTCGGTAATATTTGGCTTGTACGATCTTCCTAGATGTGCGCAAGAGAGTTGAGCGCAAGAGCGCACAGAAAGGATAGAACATCATGCCAAGGAAACTCGCCGGCTTCATGCTGGCCGTCTGCATTACGATTACTCCCAGCCTCGCCCAAACCACGACTGAACTTCTTCAGAAGGGGATCTACACCCAGGAAACAGAGGGCAACCTCGATAACGCGATTCTGATTTATCGACAGATCGTAAACTCAGCGCCCTCGCAACGCGATCTTGCCGCGCAGGCGCAGTTCCGGCTGGCCCAAGCTTTGCTCCAGAAGGGCGACTTGACCTCGGCCGCGCAGGAATTTGACAAGCTCGCCAGGGATTATTCGGACTATCGCAATCTGGTCAGCTCACTTTCGGCACAAACCTCTAAACGCGCGGAACTCGATCGACAGGCCGTCGAAGCGACCTACAAGTTCCTCTATTCCCCAGCGCCCTCCGCTCTAGCGGGAATGACGTTTGATGAGAGCAAGCCCGTGAAAGTGGCCGGCAAGGTTACCAGACTCACCCTTTCAAATCCAGTGAGCACCATGATCGTGGACGGGCCGGTGTACCACATCTTCGCGCTAGCTTCCGTCCTCGACATGGGGAAGGGATTCAGGAAAACGTCCCTAGGGCCGGGCGATAAAGTAAAATCGATCCTAGACCCCGGCGATCAAGTCGAGGTCTCAGGCGTTCTGGCCGCGGGAGGCCAGAATATCGACGGCTCCCTTGCCGCCAGAGCCGACTTGGTCACGTTCAACGGAATTATCGTATTTGACCGGTCCAAACTAGTGGCGAGCACAGGGCAACCCTACGGAAATGCCGTCTACGCGCGGCAAGCGAAATTGGAGGTTGTTCAGCTCCAGCTTGCCCAATTGCAGATGCACCTCAGTTCCATCCAGTCAACTGATAGCGACAATCATCCCGACATTGTTAAAACCAAAGCCCAGATTGCCCAGTTGCAGGCCGCGGTCGATGCTCTCAAGAAGCAGGTCAGCAACGATGGCCCGGCTCAATGAGTCGCTAGCATGATAATCCGGCGACCCGCGAACCTTCAGCAAGGCACCTGGCTCCTGCTGCTTTTTTTGCTGGTTGGTATCGTGTGTCCGACCGCCTGCCTGCTGTGGTTCATGAACGACGCAGCCGAGAGCCAGTCGATCGCAGCCAGGCAGGAGGTGCTGGAAGCCTATCGCGGCCAGCTTCGCCTGGTGCGCGATCAGGTCAATTCCTATTGGCAATCCGAAGCAGAGAAGCTGGATACGCCGGGCCGAAGCACTCCCGAAGATTTCGCACGCCTGGTGAAATCCGGAGCAGCCAATTCCGTGATCATTCTGCGCGACGATGGCTCTCCACTCTACCCTACGGCGCCTTCGACCCCGATCAGTGACCCCTTCGTGGATCGCTCCGATTGGCGTCAAGCCCAAGGCTTGGAAGAAAAGCATAACTGGCCGGCAGCCATCGGAGCTTACCTGGTGATCGCCAAATCGGACCCGGACGTTTCGCTGGCCGCGCGAGCCGCGCAAGGGCAGATCCGCGGCTTGGTCGCTTCGCAGCGGCAGGCTGCAGCGCAGGCGATTCTGGAGTACTTCGCAACCGGAAAACTTGTCAACGCGGCGGACCTGCAAGGAAGAATGATCGCGGCCGACGAGAACCTGCTTGCGCTCCATCTCATGCCGCCCGGCGATCCCCGCCGCTCCGAAACGCTGAAGCGATTGGTCGGTTGGGTCAACAACTATAGGCTGCCGATTCCTTCGGCGCAAAGGCTTTTCCTGATGGGCGAGTTGAAAGCGATGGGCGTCAAGCCCGGGACCTTCCCAACCTACGAAGCCGAGTCGCTTGCAGCCAGCGCGCTGGAGGCCGGCGACATTCGCGCGGGCTTCGGCCTGGAGGAGACGCGCGTAGCCCACCTGTGGAAGCTCACCGCAAAGGGAGGACATGCAGTCGGGCTCATCAAAGGACTCAACGTAGTCATGGCCAACGCACTGGTGGCGCCATCCCTGGGAGTATCTATCAGCCTCATTCTGCCGGGCGGGAACGGTGTCGGGGAATCCATACCGGCGGGCCCCATGCTGCCCGGGTGGCAGATCGGCCTCACTTTCCATGAGGACCACTCCTTGGAAAAAGCGGCTCGGCAGCGCACGGCGCGTTACCTGTGGATCGGCTACGTGGTGATCGCCGCGCTGTGCGTCACCGGCTTGGTGCTGGCTCAACTCTTCCGCCGCCAACTTCGCCTCGCCCGCTTGAAGACCGACCTGGTAGCAGCAGTCTCACACGAATTGAAAACACCGTTAGCCTCAATGCGGCTGCTGGTCGATTCACTGCTTGAAGATCAGGAGTTCGACCGGCGCAAAACCCGGGAATATCTGGCGCTCATCGCCGGTGAGAATCTACGGCTGACAAGGCTGATTGAAAACTTCCTGACATTTTCGCGCCTGGAACGAAACCGTCAGCATTTCGAGTTCATAGAAGTTCAATCGTCCACGGTGGTCGAGTCCGCGGTCGCCGCTGTGAAAGAACGCTTTGAACAACCCGGGTGCCGTTTAGACGTTCAGGTGGACCACAATCTCCCCAATTTTAACGGCGACCCCGACGCGCTGGTTACGGTGCTGATCAACCTCTTGGATAACGCCTACAAATACACGCGAGGCGATAAGGCCATCGTACTTCGCGCGTTTCGTGCAGATGACTCAATCGCCTTCGAAGTCGGCGACAACGGCATCGGCATCGCCCCTCGCGATCACAGACGCATCTTCCAGCGGTTTTATCAGGTGGATCAGCGCTTGGCCCGCGAGACCGGCGGCTGCGGCCTGGGGCTCGCGATCGTCGCGAGCATTGTTCGCGCCCACGGAGGCCGCGTGAGCGTCCACAGCCAGCCGGGAGAAGGCAGTGTCTTCACAGTATTGCTTCCCATCGAGATTCCCCGGCAAAAGGCGGCCGCTTGACCGCTGGACGGATTCTGATCGTTGAAGACGAACCGTCCCTGATGCGCGGCCTGAAAGATACGTTTTCCGCGCGGGGGTTTGACGTCTTAGCTGCGTGCGATGGACAGGAAGGCCTCACCACCGCGCTTGATCATAATCCCGATTTGATCCTGCTGGACATCATGTTGCCGAAGGTCAACGGTTACGAAGTCTGCCGGGCTCTGCGCCAGCGCGGCCTGGAAATGCCCATCGTCATGCTGACCGCTAAAGGGCAGGAAGAGGACATTGTCCTGGGACTCAACCTGGGCGCGGACGACTACGTCACCAAGCCATTCCGCATTGCCGAACTAGTCGCGCGCGTAAACGCTTTTCTGCGTAGAAGCAAATCGCGCGGCGCGACCGTCTTTCACTTCGGAGAGTTCGAACTTGACCTCACCGCCCACAGGCTCTTCCACAAAGGCGCCGAGGTCGAGCTAACGGCCAAAGAGTTTCGTCTGCTGGCCCATCTTGCATCGCGTTCCGGCTGCGCATTGACGAGAGACGACATTCTCGATGCAGTATGGGGCCGATCCGTAATCGTCACCCCAAGAAGCATCGACCGCTGCGTCGCCACCCTCCGGGCAAAGATCGAGCCCGACCCTCACCACCCGGTCTACATCCAAACCATCCGCGATATCGGCTACCGTTTCGAGGGTTAGCCTTTCCCCAGCGCCTTGCCGACAATCACCTGAGCTTCCTGTTGAATCCTCTTCAAATGCTCCGCCCCATGGAAGCTCTCCGCGTAAATCTTGTAGACCTCTTCCGTCCCCGACGGCCGCGCTGCGAACCATCCGCCGTCGCTGGCCACTTTCACGCCGCCGATGGCCGCCCCATCACCTGGCGCTGACGTTAGAATCTGCCGGATCGGTTCCCCGGCGAGTTCGCTAACGCTGATGTTCTTCGCCGATAGCTTAGCCAGCGCCGCCTTTTGTTCATGCGTCGCCGCGGCGTCGATCCGCTCATACACGGGATCGCCCAACTCGCGGGTCAGGTTGCTGTAGATTTCGCCCGGGTCTTTGCCCATCTTCGCCGTGATCTCAGCGGCCAGCAGCGCGGCGATGAGGCCGTCCTTGTCCGTAGTCCAGACCGACCCATCCCTCCGCAGGAACGACGCACCCGCGCTCTCCTCGCCCACGAATCCCAACGACCCGCCAACCAGCCCATCCACAAACCACTTGAAGCCGACAGGGACCTCATACACCTTCCGGCCCAGCTTCCCCGCCACGCGGTCGATCATGCTGCTGGACACCACCGTCTTGCCAATGGACGTCCCAGCATTCCACTGCGGACGATTGCTGAACAGGTAATGAATGCAGACGGCCAGGTAGTGGTTAGGCGGCAGCAGTCCGACGCTCTTCGCAACCACGCCGTGGCGGTCATGGTCGGTGTCGCAGGCGAACGCGACATCAAACTTGTCCTTCAGGCCGATCAGCGACCGCATGGCGTACTGCGAGGAAGGGTCCATGCGAATCTTGCCGTCCCAGTCGACCGTCATGAAACGGAATGTGGCGTCCACATGAGGGTTGGTGACCGTCAGATTGAGCCCATACTTTTCGCCAATGACCGCCCAGTAGTGAACTCCCGCACCACCCAGCGGGTCGACGCCGAGCTTCAGACCAGACCCACGGATCGCGCCCATATCGACCACGTTCTCAAGGTCGGCGACATACGCGTTCAGGTAGTCGTGCCGTTGGGTTGTAGTTGCGGCCAAAGCCTTCTCATAAAGAACCCGCTTGACCTCTGCTAGCTGACCCTCCAACAACCGGTTCGCATCCTTCTCGATAAATCCGGTCGCCTCCGACCCCGCCGGTCCTCCATGTGGCGGATTGTATTTAAAGCCGCCGTCATTGGGTGGATTATGGGACGGCGTAATCACGATTCCATCCGCCAGCCCCGTTTTCCGTCCTTTGTTGTAAGTAATGATGGCGTGCGACACCGCGGGAGTGGGAGTGTACTCATCGCCCTGGGACACCATGGTCTGCACCCCATTTGCGGCCAGGACCTCCAGCGCGCTACGCCACGCCGGCTCGGACAAGGCGTGCGTGTCCATTCCCATGAATAGGGGACCGTCGGTACCCTGTTGAGCTCGGTACCCGCAGATGGCCTGGGTGATCGCCAGAATGTGCCACTCGTTGAACGCGGAATCGAAGGACGACCCCCTGTGCCCGGACGTGCCAAAGCTGACTCGCTGCGCACGGACCGCAGGGTCAGGCCTCTTGGTGTAATAAGCCGCGACCAGGCTGGGTACGTTCACCAGCATGGACGCTTCCGCCGGATGGCCCGCTAGAGGACTCACGCGAGGCCCCGGATCTTTAACATCCTGTATCGCAGTCATTTGTCCTCAGTATAGAGCTCGCCAAACCTGACTTTGTTGGTCGAAACATAACGTACCCCGCGTGTGGACATGTGTTTTAATGTAGAGAAGCCTCGATAATGTCGGAACGCCCACGTCGCACCTGGAAAACCTTTTCGCTCAGGATGCGGGAATTACGCCTAGTAGCAAAGGGAGCTTTATTTACAAGCCATCCCATCATGGCGCACATTATCCCCATCCGGCGCTGCAACCTGTCGTGTACCTACTGCAATGAGTACGACGACTTCTCCAAACCCGTGCCTGTGGATGTGATGGTCAGCCGCATCAATAAGTTAGCGGATTTAGGCACCAGCATCGTAACCCTTTCCGGCGGCGAGCCCTTATTGCACCCGGAACTGGAAGAAATCATCTCCGCAATGCGCCGCCGCGGCGTGTTGGCAGGGATGATCACCAATGGCTACCTCCTGACGCCGGATCGCATCGAAAAACTGAACAAGGCCGGACTGGATCACCTGCAGATTTCCATCGACAACGTAATGCCCGACGATGTGTCGAAGAAAAGCCTGAAAGTGCTCGATAAGAAATTGCAGGGGCTGGCGGAGTACGCCGATTTTCACGTCAATATTAACTCGGTAGTCGGCGGCGGCATCCGGAATCCCGACGATGCGCTGGTGGTGGGGAAGCGCGCCGTGGAACTAGGTTTTTCCGCCACAATTGGCATTATTCACGATGGCGACGGGCAACTCCGGCCTTTAAGCGAGCGCGAGAGAGCCGTCTATCGCGAGATGAAAGGTCTGGAGAATCGCCACTTCGCGCGGCTTAACTTCTTTCAAGAAGCCATCGCTGAAGGACGGCCGAACAACTGGCGATGCCGCGCGGGCGCACGCTACATGTACGTCGATGAAGAGGGGATGGTGCACTACTGCTCGCAACAGCGAGGGTCGCCCGCCAAGCCTCTGGCCGATTACACGCGCGAGGATATCCGCCGCGAGTACTATACCGAAAAATCCTGCGCTCCCTACTGCACCGTGAGTTGCGTGCATTATGTGTCCTATTTCGATTTCTTCCGCGGCAAGCAGACGCAGCGGGCGGAGATGCCCGATGTGCAGGGTCAGTCGCCACTGATCAACATCACCAAAGCCGGGAAATAGCGAGCGCACAGCACCTCAAGTGCGTTGTGCGCGGTTACTGAAGAGTTCTTTTAACATATCCGGGTCCTCTGGACGATGCGAGTGTTATGAATTCGCGTTGTCTCTATTGCGACAAACGCCTGAGCCTGTTTCACGGGAAGAAGAAACCGTTCTGTTCGGACGCCCATGAGGACCTGTACCTGGAACGTCAGGCCGTAAGCGGACTCGACCGCCTGCGAGACGACACCGTCGTGTTCAAGGAGGGGACGGGTCCGGTTCGGCCGGTCAAGCCCAGCCTGCCGCCGGCACAGAAGCCTCCCGAGCAATTCGCTTATCCCGAGCTTGAGCCTGGTTTTTTCGATGAGGATCCCGAGCCCGCCCCTCGGGCAGCCGCTCAAATCTTCAGTCGCCCACCCCAGCATTCCTCGGATGGCATCCCGCCGCCCGCAGATTACTTGATTTCCAGCGCGAATGCAGTCCAGTCCGCCGCCCCGACCATTCCCTTCCGGGACCCCTTGCTAGCGGCATTCCTCGCAGTGCCGTGGACGCGAGCTATACAGCTCGAAGGCGTTTACTCGTGCCGCACTCCCGCCCTTACGCAAACGGCACCTTTGCTGATAGAGCCCGAGAAGTCTGACCCGCCGCCACCGCCTCTGGTAACTTCTCTGGAGCGTCTCCCGATGCCGTTGTTCGCTTTCGCGCCTTTGCACCTCAGCGTGCACTCTGCGAAAATCTCCGCTTTGCCAGGTGAACCGCGCCGGAATTCCCTGCCTCGGCTTGAGACCGAGCCCCTGGACGTCAAGCCGGAGTCCGAGCCTCCAGCGATGGTAACAACCCCAGATCCCGTCCAGACCCTGGCATTCCGCTTAGCCGACCCGGACATGTATAGATCGTTCCGCGACTACACGCTGGACGTGGCTGTTCCAAGGCTGATCTATCCGCCTCCGCATCGCGCGCCTAAATTTGAATCGGAAGCTCGACCGGCAAAGGCGCCGCCTGTGGTCTTGACTCCTCAAGCGGGGCCAGTCGACCCTTTACCCCAGCCTCAGCCATTGCGCCTGAGAACACTTCTCGATCTTCGCGGCTCAGCGTTTGGAACCGCCACTCTTCGACTCGCTCCGGCGCCGCTGGCACACTTGTCCTGGAACGCCGCGCCTCCTGAAACGGTTCTCTGGCCGTTCGCTACCGTGCGTCGCCGCCCCGCGCAGGTTCTGCCGAAACTCAATATCTATGATTACCAATCAACTTGAGATAGAGGGAACAAACCGTCCCCTGGAATTGATCCTGCCGGAGCCGGAGTTGATCCTGTCCGAACCGGAAGCGCAGCGATCCGGCGAGAGCCCGGGGCTGAACGGGCTCGCGCTGGCGGTTACCGCTCATCTGCGGGGTAACCCTGGAGAGGCTTTGGAGCATTTGCGAGTCCTGCCGGCCGGGGAAGATTTTGCCGAGTCCCTCACGGCCCGCGCCACGCTGCGAATGGAAATGCACCAATACGAGCAGGCTGCGGCCGACTTCGAGCAGTTGCAAGCCCTGCAGCCCCAAAACCCCGAAGGCTATTTTCAAAGCGGCGTGTGCCATTTCCACGTTTCTCACTTTGCGAAAGCCCTGGAACGTTTCGCGCAAGCCTCCCATCTCAACCCCGCCCGTGTGGATTTCCTGACGGCGCAGGGAACCTGCCTGCTCCAGTTGAAGCAGCCCGAAGAGGCTCTGATCGCTTTTCGGACCGCACTTCGCAAATCGCCCGGCACGGAGTCAGCCCTGCTAGGAGAGGCGTCCGCCCTGCATCTTTCGTATGAACTCGAGGACGCCGAGGAGGCCTACCGGCAAGTCCTCGCGCGCAATCCGTCCTCGGTAGAAGCGCTCACCAACATGGTGATCCTGGGTCAACAGAAGAAAGACGACGCCTCTATTCGGGAACATGCCCGCCGCCTTCTGGCGCTCGACCCCGATTCCGAACCCGCCTTGTTGGCCCTAGCGAATGTCTCGCTTGCGGCCGGAGCGTTTGAGGCCGCCACGCTCCACTGCGCCCGGCTGGCGCGTCTACGCCCCGAGCAGCACGACTACTGGTACAACCTCGGCGTGGCCGAAGAACGCCGCGGCGATCTGCAGGCCTCCGCGCGAGCGTTCGAAAACGCCGCCTCGGCCCAGCCGTCCAGCGCAGCCGCATATCTCGCCTGTGCCGCGGTCTACGAAAGAATGGGCGATAACGCCGCGGCCTCCGCGGCGCTGGAGCGCGTCCTCCGAATTTCCCCTTACAAGCTCGACCCGCAGGAATCCGATCTAAAGATTCACATCGCCGTGCTGGCCGAACGCCAGGGCCGCATCCAGGAAGCCATCGCCATCTACGAAGGCGTCCTTGCCCACGATCCGTCCCATTCAGACGCACGCTTCCGCCTAGGTTATTCCAAGCTGGAGCGTCAGGACTATCAAAGCGCTTCCCAGGACTTCGAAGCTTGTCTTGCCCAGCGCCCCGAATGGCGTGAGGCCGAGATCAATCTGTCGCTGGCGTACTCGAAATCGAACCGGCCCGAGGAGGCGCAGGCCGTGCTCGACCGCCTGCTCGCCCGAGAGCCCGGCGCACTGGAAGCGCTACGAGGTTCAGCCGCGGTTTCACTCACGGCCGATCCGGCCCACGCGCTGGAAAGATTTGTGAAGCTCAGCAACGCAGGCGACCATTCCGCCGCGGTGCTGTTCAATTCCGGACTCCTCCATCAACAGGCAGGAGAATTGCAGCAGGCCATCGCCTGCTATCGCGAAGCGCTCGTTGCCGATCCTCGCTACACCGCTGCGCTGGTCAACCTGGGCCACGCCCTGATGGCGACAGGCGACGCCGGGGCCGCACGTGAAAGCTGGGCCTCCGCGGTCGAGTTAAGTCCTAACTTGGCGCGTGGCTATTATCAGTAGGTATTACTGTCGCTTAAGCATCACCAACTCTTCGACCCCAACCGATCCGACGGCAAATTGGCCCTTCTGCCTCTGCGAAGTCGGTTCATATAACGCGTCGCGCAGCACGTAAAGGTTGTACGGCGCGTGCCCCTCGGCGATCTCAATCGGACATTCCACGCTGAACGTGTCCCCATCCAGGGTGAATTTGATCAAGCCTCCGCGTAGCTCGCCCGCTTGCTTGAAGTCGAGTTCCGGCCGCGCAACCAGCGACAGAATGTACCTGCCTTTTCCCGGAATGTAAAACCACACCAGTGATCCGCTGGCATTTCTGTTTAACGGAATGCCAGAGAGCCTGGGAAGACCTGGCTGGGATTGTGAAGTGAAAGACTCCTCGACTCCATTTATCGTCAGGCGAGGCTGGGTGAGGCGCATTTCGGCATCTCCTGCCGAAAAGTCGCGAGCCGGTCCTTCTACGGTGGGTACCGCGCGAGCGCCGGTTGGTCCTGGAAGGTTGAATGCCCCAGTCCTACCCGCGATGACGCCCGGCGCCATAACTTGCTGGCTGAACGGTTGCACGGTGATATCCTCGATCAGCTTTTCGCCCGTCGCAGCATCCACAATCAGATCGACGCTCATCACATCCCCGTCGTGAACGATCTTGGATTGCGGCAATGCTGGAGTCCGCAGCGACCATGGCTTCGAGGACGCGTCCATACTCGCCATTTCCATCGAGGTGACCCCTAGTGGCCCGAAAGTCGCCCGATATGTTCCCGGCTGTTGCTCCTCCAGAAGGACTTCATAACCGAAATACTCACGACTGAAATTGTCGAGGATGGTTCGTGTGAAATAGGAGGTTCCATGAACGCTGCGCCCGCGATAGGAGGTAGAGAGGCCCGCGCGGCGGAACGATTGCGGGTCGCCGCGAAGGTTTACTTGCAGGCTTCCTGTTCCTACCGGACGTCCGCCATTTAAAACCCCAACGCCGGCGACGGCAATCGCGCCTGATCCGCTAATCGTGCTGATTCCGCCGCTGGTGCTGGAACCGGAGACGCCCCCAACGATCACCTGCGCAAATCCAAACGGTGCCAGGCTCAAGGCCAAATAGACAAAAATGGCTCTCATTGCCCGATTCTAGCTTGGAGAATAGAAAGATTCACCCGTAGCGGGGTAACGATGACACCGTCAGGCGCGCGCCGCGACCTGCTTGCCTGCCAGCAAGGTAGTAAAGGGGAACAACCGCTTCTGACTTGTCCGCTTGCCTTCGAAATTGTCTACGAATTCGAACGATCCATCTCTCAATTCGAGCACCACAATGTTCGCCGCCGAGCCTACCTTCAGCGTGCCCTGATCGTGGAAGGCGGGAAAGGCATGTGACGCGTTAAGGGTGGCGCAGGCGATCACCTGGTCCATCGTCATACCCAGCATCAGGAACTTCGACATCACGTTGGGGAAGTTGATAACCTGCGACGTTCGCGCTTCCTGGGTCCAGTCGGTGGAAAAGGTATCGGGCAGGAAACCGGCCTTTAGAATGCGATCGGCCATGTCCCACCTCAGATGTCCAGTGCGGCCGTTGCCCACATCGAACCGGACGCCTCGCTTGCGCGCGGCCATGACCTCCGGCAGAATGTGGCCGTCATCGTCGATGATACTGTTCGGCGGGGGCGCGAACATGTGGGTGACGATGTCGCCCGATTTCAGCAGCGGCATCAGCTTAGATAACGGCGACATGGTTTGGCCCATATGGATCATCACCGGAATCTTGAATGCCGTCGCCGCCTCCTGGGCGCGCCGGAGCACTTCGTAATCATTCTGGCCCGCGACATCGCGGGAAAGCCTGGCCTTGATCCCTACGACCATCTCACGGTTGCTGGCGATGGCGCTCTTCGCGGCCGCTACATCGGCGAGGTTGAGATCCATCGTGTCGCCTGCAGGGATGATGCCCGCGTGCCCGATATTAATCAGAACCCGGCACGTCTGCGGAGCCGACTTCGCTACCGCAATGGCGTCAGTAATATGGTCCGCGCCCTGCGACCCCGCGTCAATCAGGCCGGTAACTCCATCGGCCAGGCACAGCGGCGGGCCATCTTTCGTGCGCGTCGCATGGGTATGGATGTCGATCAGACCCGGTGTCACCAGCTTGCCGGTAGCGTCGATCATCTCGGCGGCGTCCGCTTTGATGTCGACCTCAATCGCCGCGATGCGACCGTTGGCGATAGCCACATCCCGTATCGCATCCAGCTTGCGCGAAGGATCGATGACCCTACCGCCTTTGACGATCAAGTCGTATTTCGTCGCCGCAGGGAGACGGGTGGCGAATGCCGCACCTGCGGCGGCCGCAACAAACTGACGCCGGTTCATGACGTCTAAGACTACTGCTTCTTGCCGCCGCGAGGTGCGGGAGGAGGAAGCGTGCCGCCTTCGGCGAGAGTCTTCATATTCTGAAGCGCGCGCGTGAAGGTCGCGGCCTTCTGCGCCCTATCTTTTTCGCGAGCCGCATCGTCGGCCAGCATCGAGTTATCGAATACCAGCGTGTAAATAAGCTTCGACGTAGTCGCCGTCACGGGCTTGGCCTCCAGGGTGCCGTGATACTGGTTGTAAGGCCGGCCAGCCTTGACGGTTTGCGTGTAGGTGTAGGAGAGGTCGGTCTTGCCCACCATAATTTCGCCGCCCACCGACCGCACCGAGCCGAACTCGCCTTCCTTGCCGGAGCTCATCGTGCAAGCGATCTGCAGCCATTCCCCGATGTCACAATACTTGCCGACGCGCTTCCATACCTCGGCGGCTGGTTTGTTCACGTCGATTTCCAGGGGGATGGAAATGTAGGTTGGATTGGCGACTACGGTGGCATCGGCCACCGCGGCGGGAGCCGAGGGCTGCCCCTGAGCGGCAACGGCCATAGCGAAAGCCAGCGAACAGCCGGCTACGGATTTACTGATAGGATTGCGCACAAATTCTCCTCTAAATGATTTTGCCTAGTGGCGTTGGTACCAACGTCACATCTTGGCACAGGTGGGCGAAGGAATCAAACCGTCTGGGGTTGGGAGGCTGGCCTTAGGCTTGACGTTCGAGCTGCCCCCGCGTGGCCCAGATGACAACCATCGCGCTTATGTAAAGCATCCCACCGACCAGCAGCGTCAGGCGCAAGCCGAGGTAAATGGCAAGAAAAATCGCGCCTGCCGACCCCAATACGCTGGCCGCGGCATTCAACGCCCAAGCCCAGCGCACCGAAGCCGAGTGCGTCCGCTCCAGCCTTCGCAACCCTGTAGGGAACGGCATCCCCATGAGGAACGCCGCCGGAGCGATGGAGACCGCGGTGATGAACATCTTTATCGCAAGCGGCCACGTGGCGGCCAATGCCACCAGCGGCCCTGCAAGGAATGCGAGCACGGCCACCAATCCCGCAATCGCCAGCAGCACGCGGATCAGTCTCTGGTCGTCGTCCTTGATTACCTTCTGGCTGAAGTAGCTTCCCAGCCCGCTTGCCACCAGCATGGAGAATACGATTACCGTTAGCGCATAGGTGGGGCTTCCCATCAGCAGCACGAACTTCTGAATCAGGGCGACCTGGATGAGAATATATCCGGCTCCCAGACACAGGAAGTAGAGCAGGAATTTCATCACGCCCTTCTGCTTGGGCAACCGACTGCCGAGCACGAAGCGCGGCAGGATCAGCATCAGAATGGTAGCGAACAGGCTGACTCCCACTACCTGGAACAGCAGCGGCACCGCGACATTCACTTTAAAGTCGACGTTGGCGAAATTGGCGTTGGAAAGATAATTCCACAAATCGCGCGGCTGCACGGTGTAGAAGAAGAAGGGCCGGTCGTCGCCTAGCGAAGAAACGTCGTACGCGTATGTGTCCAGGAACTTCTGCGGATCGGGGGCCGTCAACAACTGGCCGAACGGATTCACAGGCCCGTCTCCGGGCAGGTAGATCTGGTCCATTTTCGAGGTCGCCAGGAATTCACGCGCCGACTGCACATCCGCGTCGGAAAACGGCGTGCGGGAAATCAGCACGGTATCCAATGCCCCCCAGCCTTGGATTCGCCGAGACTCTTCGCGAATCGCCATGAAATGCCGCGCCGGATCTTTTTCTCCCAAGCGGTCCAGCGCGTTCATCCCCAGCGTGATCAACCGGAGGGACTCGCGCGGAGGGTCGAAGCCCCACCGTGTGAATGCGACCACTCCATCGTCAGTCAGGTGCTGCAGATAGTCGTAGAACGCGTCGGCCGTGTAGAGATTGTTTTCTGAAAGCGCAAATGCGCCAGCCGCGGTGGACGCCCACGTATCCACCAGCGTCGCCTGAATCACTTTATACTTTTCCGCCGATCCGCGCACGAAAGATCGCCCGTCCTCTACTACGGCGCGAACCTCGGGTCTTGTGTACAGGCCGTGATTCTCTGTGGCAAACTGGCCCTTCATCACTTTGTTGATGATGATGGGATTTATCTCGACACCCGTAATGTCTTTGCTCCCGCCAGCCAGCGCGCGAGCGACGTCGTAACCACCGCCGGGCCCGATCACCAGAGCCTTTGCCCCGGGCCGCATCACGTAAGGAAATCCGGGCCCTTGATATAGCAGTCTCTTGTGAACATCGGGCGTCAAAGGCTTATCGAAGTCGAAAGGCGAAATTCCCGTGCCTGCATCACCATCGATCAGGATGGTCCAGTAAGTATCTTTCTCCCAGCTCACATCGGAATGAGAAACACCAATTCGCGAAAACGTGTTCCAGGCGACAAACTTTTCAGGAGGCAGCGGTTGCCCCTTGGCCGTATGAATATCGATGACCCTGTTTTGGCCGTTGAATACCATCAGTCCCGCCAGTAGCAGTGCTACGCATACCGCGGCCGCACGACCCTTGTTCGAGCCCGCCTGGTGAAACCACATCGCCGCCGAGATCGCGAAAATAACAGCAGCGGCAATCACCGTGTTCGGACCTCCGAACACATTCAGAAACGGGATCAGCAGCAGGCAGCCCGCGGACGCGCCCGCAAGATCGAAAAAATACGCGCGATCGATGTGCTCGACGGCTTTTGAAATTGCGAGCGAAACCACCATGCCCGACAACAGGAACGGAAGCGCGCTGGCAAAGTAGACCCCCAGCAGAGTCGTCCCGGAAAGGCTGCTTCCCCGCGATAGCATGTACCACACTGCGAGTGTCACAGCCAGCGCGTTCGCCACCGAAATCCATCCCAGCTTCGCCCACAGCTCGGGCCCTGACGAGGATCGGGGGTTCTTTGAAACCAGGTAGGAGAGCACTCCTCCGGCCCCCAGGCCGAACAGCGCTAGAGAGATCGCCAGAAAAGCGAAATGGTAATAGAAAATGACGGAGAAAATACGAGTCAGCGACAATTCCAGAATCAGCGTCGCGAGCGTGGTTAAGCCCAACCCGATATAAACGCCGGTCCAGGCTCCCTCCGGCCTAGCGGATTCAACTAGTGAATGGATGTCTTCTGTGGAGCCGGTTGGATCGGCAGCCTGGATCGTTTTTTCCATCAACCTGTGTAATCGGCTGAAGGGAGATCCGGGTGTAGGGGTTTAAAACCAGCTATTTGGCCGCGATAATCGAATCGACCTGGATGGTCATGGTCTTCGCGTTCAGAGTTCCCATGACGGTGACCTTCTTGCCGGCGAACTTCTCTGGGGACTTTTGATCGCTCAAGTTGTAGGCGGATTTTCCGTCAAACAGAACCAACTCGGCGCCGTGGGACCTTACGCAAGCCATCGTGCATTCCGCGTCGGTCGGTCCCATCTTCATCGAAGAATGGTCGCCTGTAGCGCACATACTGTCGGTGATAGTGCCTGTGAATTTCTGCTTGGCTTGGCCCGCGACGAACGAGGCAAGCACCAGAAGACTAAAGATTAGCGGCTTCATAACCGCTCCTTTCCAAAAACACCGCTACGCGGCGATCAAACGATAGCCACGTAGCGGTGTCAGTTGTTTTTCTTGGAGGGTTATTACTCGCCCGGCGTCATCAGGTGCGCCGTGGTGGTGCCCGCGTTCATAACCCAAACGGTGCCGGCTTTCCCGTCTTCCGGCAGACCCAGGCTTTTTCCAGTGGCCCCAGGGACGGCGATCGTCACGTGCGTATTGGTGTGGTCCGCGTCGGCCCCTCGCAGGTGGTACCACACAGATCCGTATTCGGGTTTCACCCTGGTTCCGTCTGCCTCGGCCTTATCGAACGCGGCCTTCTGGGCGGCCTTGTCTGCGATCGCTTCGAACTTGAGGTTCTGTGCGGCTCGATCCAGGTTGCCCATGCTGGTGCATTCCACCGAATACGGCGTCCGCTGGCCGGGTTGTCCCGACCGGTCGTAGCAGACCAGGTTGTTGGTCCCCTTTTTCAGAGTTTCGTAAGTAAAGTCGGGCTTCCATTTGATGACTGTCGCCGCGGCTTTCAGGTTAGCGGGTGCGGCCATCAGGGCCTTGTCAATTTCCGGCGATTGCGCAAATGCGCCAGCCGAAATCGCCAGGGTGCCTAAAACAATGGGAATTATGCGTTTCATTGTGATCTCTCCAATTCAACCGCCAGTAACTTCCTTGCCCCGCGGCGCCCGTAGCAAAACTAAACCAGATGGCGATTCGCGTGAACTAGTTAAGGCGACTTGATATAGTATATACCCGTACGTAACCCTAAGAGCCGGTCGCCCGCAGGGGGTCCAGCAGCTTATCCAATTCCTCCCGGCTCAGGCTGGTCCGTTCCTCCGCGACTTCCTTGATCGTCCGGCCTTCCCTGGCCGCCTGCTTTACGATCTCCGCAGCCTGGTCGTAACCGATCAATGGATTCAGGACGGTCGCCAAAATAGGATTGCTCTCCGCCAATCGCCGGAGCCGGTCTTCGTTTACTTCCATCCCTTGGATCGCCTTCAGCGCAAGCGATCTCGCCGATCCTGCAAGCAACTGGATGCTTTCCACCAGGCAAACAGCCACCAGAGGCAGCATCACGTTGAGCTGAAAATTTCCCGACTGGCCGGCGATGGTAACCGTGCAGTCGTTGCCTATTACTCGCGCGCATGCCATCGCGGCAGCTTCGGGAATCACCGGGTTGACTTTTCCGGGCATGATGCTCGACCCTGCCTGCAGCTCGGGCAGCCGAATCTCCGCCAGGCTGGAACTATTCATCCAGCGCAGGTCATTCGATATTTTCATCATCGCCACCGCGGCTACCTTAAGCTGGCCGCTTATTTCAACAGCGGTGTCCTGGCTGCTCAAGCTGGTGAAGTAATTGGCCGACGAGACTAAGGGCAGTCCCGTCTCCGCAGCCAGTCGCGCCGCGACCCGCTTTCCGAACTCCGGGTGCGTGTTCACGCCGGTGCCGACAGCAGTGCCTCCCAGCGCGAGGCGCGCCAGACGCGGAAGAGAGGATTGAATCCGTTCTCTCGCGTCACCGATCTGACCCTGCCAGCCGGATAGCTCCTGATTGAGGCGGATCGGCACTGCGTCCATCAGATGGGTCCTCGCGGTCTTGACCACATGAGCGAACGAACGGGCCCTGGACGCGATGGTGTCCTGCAGCAGTTCCAGCGCCGGCAGCAATCCAGTGTGAATTTCTTCGTACGCGCACAGGTGCAGCGCCGACGGAATCACGTCATTACTGCTCTGGCCCATATTGACGTGATCGTTCGGGTGGACCTGAACGCCTGCGGCGCGCGACGCCAAATTGGCTATCACCTCATTCGCGTTCATGTTGGTGCTGGTTCCCGATCCCGTCTGAAATACATCCACCGGGAAATGTTGGTCATGGGCGCCCTGGGCCACCTGCTTCGCGGCGTTTTCGATCGCCACCGCGATGACCGGATCCAGCTGTCCCAGTTCTCGATTGACCCGCGCGGCAGCCGCCTTAATCATCCCTAAAGCACGTAGAAATGCCCGCGGGATCTTCTGCCCGCTGATATCAAAATTGGCTATAGCAAGCCTGGTCTGTTCACCATATAGAGGAACTAAGCTGGCACTCAGAGAAGCGCCCTCCTTGCGTTGGTAGACTCGTGCGCCTTATCGGCGGGAACGTCCCTATTTAGTAAGGTTGATCGCTCGCGGGAAACGTTTCCTCGATCGCTCCCCTTTTTTATCAATAACTTCCGCAGGTCGCTCGGAACGGGGACCTTCAAATTGGCTTTGTTCCGCAAATTGGCCGCAGGGAGTCGGGAGACTCAAGTGACCGATTCAGACGTGTCGAGTGGTGGACGGCCCAATCATGCTCTACGCCTCTTCTTATCAGTAACTTCCGAGGTTTTTAGTTCCTCAGCGAGACTTTCAAATTGGCTTCGTTCCGCAAAATCCGCTTCCCGCCGGCCAGCGCGCGTGAAATTGGCTTCGATTGGAAATATTCGGTTGTGAAAGATCGGCCGGGAGCGGAAGAAACCAGGGTCCCGCGATAGGATTCTAGCGCCGAGTTTCCAACGCTCCAGGGTTACGTCCGTCAAGAGCTTCAACCAGCGAGAGATATGGCTGCGACAAGGCGCGTGATGCGATATTCGTTGTTAGCGGATTTCTGGAGCGGTCCTCGGACAACCTTATAAATAGATGATGCCTCTCTTCGCCGCAATCGCCACCGACTGCGTCCGGTCACTTGCGCCGAGCTTCCCCATGATGTGCCTCAGGTGCACCTTCACGGTCTCCTCCGCGATAAACAGCCGCTCCGCGATGTCCCTGTTGCGATTGCCTTCCGCGACATGCCTCAAAACCTCAACCTCGCGAGCGCTGAGGGACTCATCCCCTAGATGCTCCGCGAGCCCTGCCGCGATCTCCGGCCCAACCGACTTCTTGCCGTCAAACACTTGCCGGATAGTGTTCAGAATCTGCTTCGGCGGCGTGGCCTTCAGCAAATACCCGCGAGCGCCCGCCCGCAAAGAGCGTTGGATCTCCACATCCTTCTCAAAGGTCGTGAGCACGATAATGCGAGCATCCGGAAATTCATTTCGGATCGCCATGATTACTTCAATCCCGTTGATGTCGGGAAGCTGCAAATCCATAAGGACAACGTCGGGCCTCACCTTCCGAAAGGTCTCAATTCCTTCCCGGCCGTTCGACGCAAAGGCGGCAAGAACCATGTCAGGTTGGCAGTTAATAATGGCGCCGATCCCCTCCCGCAAGAGCGGATGATCGTCAACGCTTAGAACCCGAATCCGAGTGTCGTTCGACATATGCATTCCTCCATACCGCGACCTGATTATGTATCAACACTGTTCGCGTAAAAACCCTAGAGGGAGTCGTGCGCCGACTCAATTGTGGGCGCCTGAGGACTCATTCGAGTCTCAAAAAAAACTAACCCACCCGGTCTCGCATATCGATGCGTTTCCAGCCAAACAGCCGCGCATCGATGGACCAGGCTCCCGGTCCCAGCAGCGCCAGCCCGGCGCCGATAGCCCCTAATAGGATCGTGGCCCAAAAGTCGATGGGTTGTCGCGAAACCAAGACCCATGCCTCCAGAGCCGCAACTACAGCCCCGGAAACTGGCGTCCACAGCCCCGCCATAATAAGCAGCCCGGCCGCGATCGAAAGGATATCCAGGGCCAAGTGCGGCACGGACGGCCCTGCGCGCAGGCTTATGAACGCATTTGTAACGGCTGAAACTCCCGCGGCAACGCGCAGCAATAACAAGCCTGCTCCTGGTGCGCCGCGAGCGAATGTTGAAAATAGACGTCGCAAGAAAGATCTCCGATTACAAGAATCGGTGATCGCATTTCTTTGCAAAACCCTAAAAAGGGGCGCGGAGTCACTCTTTCAAGTCGCTTAAGGACGAATAATGCCCCGCCTTACTCCGATCATCGCCGCATGCGTCCGATCGTTGGCCCCCAGCTTCGACAGAATATTCTTGACCCGGCCTTTCACGGTTTCTTCAGTTATGGAAAGCAGCGCCGCGATCTCCTTGTTCGCGTTGCCCTCTGCGATCAATTTCAAAACCTCCACCTCTGCCGGAGTCAGAGCTTCATCCGTGGCATGTTCCGCAATTTCGAACGAAGCCTCGGCCGCCAGCGTCTTCTTCCCCGCATGCACCGCCCGGATTGTGTCCAGCAGTTCCTTATCCAGCAAATTCTTGAGTAAATACGCCCGAGCCCCCAGTTTCATCGCCCGCAGCACCTGCACATCGCCTATGTAAGTCGTGAGCATTATCACCTTAGCTTCGGGAAATTCCTCCCGAATCGCGATCATCGCGTCGAGCCCCGTCATCTGCGGCATCTGCAGATCCATCAGTGTGACATCCGGGCGATGTTCGCGATACTTGTGAATCGCCTCGAGCCCGTTGGTAGCCTCGGCCACCAGATCCATGTCCGGTTGCGTAGCCAGCAACGCCGCGATCCCGCTGCGGAACAAAGGATGGTCGTCCACAGCCATAATTCGAATCGGGTCGTTACTCATTAGCGCACAGCACGCGGCGTGCTCCCATATCTCAGTAATCGATCCCACGTCGCGTGCGTTGTGCGCGGTTACTCATTACGCAGTATGACTAGGGACAGGAGTCTTAGCGTAAGCGATCGCTCCCGGAATCGTCAACTCGATCTCCGTGCCCGAATCCACTTCGCTCCAAACCACGAGCTTCCCCCCCGCCAACTTCGCACGCTCGTGCATCCCCGCGAGCCCATGATGCCCCGTCCGGCCGCTAACCAGAGTCTGCCGGTCGATCCCCTTTCCGTCATCCCGAATCCGCACGCGCATCTCCCGCTGACTGTAGCGGATCTCCACCTCGATACGCCTGGCGGCCGAATGCCGGAACGCATTCCGAAGCGCCTCTACCGCGATCCGGTAAACCTCGTCTCGCAGGATCGGAGGCATCTCCAAGGGTGCCCCTTCCACTTCCACTCCGAACGACGGACCATCTGGTCCAGCGTCGGATCGAAGCCCCTCGCCAATTGCCGTGATCGCCTGAGCCAGTTCATTCGTCCGCAACGTCGATGAGCGTAACCCCTGCACCGCGTCCCGCCCTTCCGCGATCGCCTTTCCAGCCTGCTCAATCGCACCCTCCAACGCCTTCTGAGCCTCCGCCGGCCGCTGCGGCAGCATGTAGGTCACCGCATGGAATTTCAGCAGGACTCCCTGAAAGCTTTGCAGCAGCGTATCGTGCAGATCCCTCGCGATCCGAGTCCGTTCGTTCACGCGTTCTTCCATCCGCATGCTGAATCCCCGAGCCACCTGCCGCACCCGCAATCGATACACCCCCCACAGCAACAACAGAAAGGCCGCCGCCAGAGAGAACTGGAACCAGCGCGTCTGGTAATACGCCGGCGCAACCGAAAAATCCAGAAACGCGCCCTCCTCATTCCAAACTCCGCTGTTATTGGCGGCCGCCACTCGAAAGCGGTAGTTTCGCGGAGCCAGATCGTTATAAAACGCCTGCCGCCGATTCCCCGCATCCTGCCAATCCCGGTCATGCCCTTCCAGCTTGTACCGGAATCGAATCTTCTCCGGAGCCACAAAGCTCAGGGCCGTATAGTCGATCTCCACGTCCCGCACCAGCGCCGGCAGCCGCACGTCCGTACTCGCGTCGTAACTCTTTCGATCCGCCGTCACCTGCTCCACACGCACCGGCGGCTTGACTTTGTTGAACGCCAGGTGATGTGGATCCACCATACTCAGGCCATCCGACGCGCGGAACCATAGCTTCCCATCGCCCGATTTCGCCACAGCCGGCATGTAATAGCTGATATTGCCGGTAACATCCACGCCGTCTGACGCATCGAACACCGTCGAATGAACCACCCGGCTGGCGCCATCGAAGGCGCTTTCCATCTCCGCCCGCGCCACTCGCGCCAGCCCGCATGGCATGTGGAGCCACACCGAACCGGCATTGTCTTCCGCGCTCCATTGCACTGCATCGCAAGGCAGTCCATTCGTGCTCGTCAAGGTTGCCACTCGCCCATTCTTCACCCGGCTGAGCCCGCCCTCTGCCGCCGCCCAGAGAGCACCCTCCCGATCCAATCGAATCTGGGAGACTCTGCCCCCGGCGAGTCCGTCAGCCTTCGAGTACGATGACCGAGGCTGCCCGTCCCGGAAAAAAGCCACCCCGCCTTCAAAGAAGCCGACCCACAATCCCCCCTTCTTCAGATCACCGGCGAGGTTAACACCGGGCCCCTTGTTTCCAAACACGGACCACGGAATCTGTTGAGTCTCGTTCTGCGGGGACAATCGCGTCAGGCCAAGTTTCTCGTAGCTGAGCCAAATATTCCCCGCCGTATCTTCTGTAATGGATTGCGCGATCCCGCTCGGTAGCGGCGTCACATGATACTGCCCATCCTCCAGATACCCGGCCCCCGTTCTCGACGAGATCCATAGTCGCCCGCGCGAATCCTCAAACAGGCCCGCAAATAACGGCTGTGGAGCCCCGCCCCCGCGCTGGACGGTCACCTCGCCTTGCCGAATCCGGTTCAACCCATCGGGGGTGCTGAACCAAACGCTTCCATCCCTTGCCCCCAACACCGCTCCACTTGGCGCATTGGACAGCCCCTGCTTTGTTGAATATGTCACCAGGGGAAACTCCCGGAATCGGTCCAACCCGGCCAGCGTCGTCACCCACACATTGCCCTCGGCATCCTCGTAGAATTCGCTCACCGTATCTCCACTGAGCCCGTCCAGTTGCGAAAACACTTCGGTCCGTCCCCGGTGAATATGCGCAATGCCGCCGCCCGAAGTTGCCACCCACAAACCTCCGTCGCGATCCTTGAACATCCTCGTCGACAAATACCCAGCCATCGAACGCGGAAGCGGATACGCCATTTCGACTCTGCCGTTCGCCACTCGGCGTACTCCTCCCTTCATTGCAATCAATACCGACCCGTCGTCGCCATCCACAATGTCCTGAATCCCATTCGGCTGCCCTGGAACCGCGAAAAATTCCGGCTTCCCCGGCCTCCATCGCCATAATCCCGTCAACGTGCCCACCCACAAGGTCCCCTTTGCGTCCTCGTGTAGCCCAAACACCGGACTATCAGTCTCGGTGCAGCGCACCTGGCCATTCCTGATTTCACAAAGTTTCGCTGGTCCGGTGATTACCTGCCTGCCCACCCAAACCGACCCCTCGCGATCCACCAGGAGGGGCTCGCTGAAAGCTCCCTCGAGTTCGGCATATGTCGTGAGCTTCCCATCTTTCCAACTCGCAAGCCCGGTTCTCGTCCCTATCCAAAGCGTTCCATCGTCCCCCGCTGCCACCGCTAAAATGTCATTCGAAGGGAGGCTCTGCCCCTCCGGTGGCTTCCACGGAACGGCTCGAACCCCGTCAAAGCGATAGAGCCCGAGCCCAGTCCCCAGCCAGATATAGCCATCGCGAGTCTGGACAACACGCCGAATGTCGCCTTTGGTAAGCCCATCCCGATTCTTCCAAGCGGTATGCGAATACTGGCTGACATCCAGCGCCGGATCCAGTCCGAACACTAGTGGACACACCACCAGCGCGGCTCCCCAAACCAAGGTCCGAGTAGCCCGCCTGCTTGTCATTTTCTAGTTCCCGCCACCCCGAACCTTATCCTCCTTAATAACTTCCCTTGTCTGAAGGTCCCTGTGCTCCGCAACCTGTGTCAAACTATGCCCAGCCATGAGATCTGCCAAAACGGGGCGAGGTCAGCTCCACCAACTGCAAATTACCAAACGAAGCCAATTGGATGCTTAAAATAGGCAATTTACGGAACGGAGCCAATTTCATAGCGGCTGCTTGGCTGGCCGGCCACCCGGCTGTAACACTAGAGCCATGTCTCGCGCTCATTCCAATAGGTTCCTGTCAATTCTTTCATATGCAGCCGCCCACGCGAATACCCCTTTCGTGTAATTCCCTCCGCCGAGGCTTGTGATAACTTATGAGCACCGAACCGCGTCTGTTCACTTGGACTCTCCACACTGTGCGCCCATTCTCTGCGTCCGTGCTCCTGCTGTTCGGTCTCTCCACGTGTGCCCTTCGGGCCCAATCCATAAACGCGTCCCTGACCGGCCGAATCACCGATCCTTCTAAAGCCCTGATCGCCGCCGCGACAATCGCCGCCATAAGCGATGCCACCGGCCAGCGTTACGAAACCGCAGCCGACAACTCCGGCGAATACAGTCTGGCCAATCTCCCGCCCAATACCTACAGCCTCGAAGTCGAAAAAACCGGCTTCAAGAAACTCGTAAAACCCGGCGTCACACTCCATGTTCAGGACGCCCTTGCGATCAATTTCGAAATGACCCTCGGCGATGCCTCGCAGACCGTCACTGTGGAAGCCGGAACGCCACTGGTGAACACCGAGTCAGCCACCGTTAGCACGGTTGTCGATCGCTCACTCATCGAAGGCCTGCCCCTGAACGGCCGCAGCTTCCAGACCTTGATCACCCTCACGCCCGGAGTTGTGCTCACGGTAACCGGCTTCAATGACCAGGGCCAGTTCAGCGTCAACGGCCAGCACGCCGACGCGAACTATTTCACCGTGGATGGCGTCAGCGCCAACTTCGGCGTCACCGGCTACATCGCATTGGTGCAAACCGCCAGCGGGGCACTACCTGCCTTAAGCGCCGCGGGCGGCACCAACAGCCTTGTTTCCGTCGACGCCATGCAGGAGTTCCGCATCCAAACCTCCTCCTTCGCTCCCGAATTCGGACGCACCCCCGGAGGACAGATCTCCGTCGTGACACGCTCCGGCGCCAACGCCTTTCACGGAGCGCTGTTTGAATACTTCCGCAACGATAAGCTGGATGCCCGCGATTGGTTTGTGAACTACAACGGCCTCCCCAAGCCCGCCGAGCGTGTGAACGACTTCGGCGGCGTGATTGGCGGCCCCGTCCTGAAAAACAAAACGTTCTTCTTTTTCTCCTACGAAGGCCAGCGTGTTCGCCAGCCCGTGACGCAACAAAGCGTCGTGCCGGACGCCGCCTCGCGCGTGCAGGCTCCCGCCTCGATCGCTCCCTACTTGAATGCCTATCCCAAACCGAACGGTGCTTCCGCCGGAGCAGGAACGGCGCAATTCAATGCCAGCTATTCGAACCCTTCTTCGCTGAACGCCACCAGCCTCCGCATCGACCATACTCTCAGCTCGAAGCTGAGCCTGTTCGGCCGCTACAATTACTCGCCATCCGATCTGATCCAGAGAGGGCCGTCGGTATCAGCACCAGTGCTGAGCTTCACGCAGATTCTTTCGGCCGCCGTCCACACCGGGACTGTCGGCCTTACCTGGCTGATCACTCCGCGAATCAGCAATGAACTGCGCGCAAACTACAGTAACGACCGCATCGGAACCAGGTTCCAACTTGACGATTTCGGAGGCGCTGTCCCGCTCCCCGATTCTGTCCTGTTCCCTTCCGGATTTAGTTCCAGCAATAGCGCTTTCAGCGTCAACATTACAGGAATTGGACAACTGAACCAGGGCTATTCCGGAGCGGGCGAGCAGCGCCAGGTCAACGTCGTCGACAATGTCTCCGTCACCCACGCCGCCCATCAAATGAAATTCGGTGTGGACTATCGCTGGCTGGCTCCATTTAGCAGCCCATTCACCTACCGCCAATTCGTCCAGTTCACTGGAATGGGCACAGCGCCGGGAGGCGCACTTTCCAGCGCCGCATCGTCGGCCGCCACGTTTATACAACAGGGCAATGCGCTTCTTTCCAAGAACTTCTCGCTTTACGCTCAGGACACCTGGAAAATCACTCCCCGCTTGACCTTGACCTACGGTTTGCGGTGGGACGTTAACCCGCCTTTGGAGGGCAAGAATGCCGCCAACCAGCCATTTACGGTAACCGGCTTGAGCAGTCTTGCCACCATCGCCCTGGCGCCGCGCGGCACGCCGCTCTATGACACCACTTATGGAAATGTAGCGCCCAGGCTCGGAATCGCCTGGCAGCTCGGCGGGAGACAGAATTGGGGGCTGACGCTTCGCGCCGGCACAGGTTTGTTTTACGATATCGGCCAAGGCTCGCTGGGAGGCGTAAGCAGTTACTATCCATATGGCGCTACCAAGACCATTTCTCCCTCGCCTGTGCCGTTTCCTCTCACGGCCCAAAACGCCGCCCCGCCGCCGTTGTCGTTCAATCCGCCGATCGCTAATCTTGTGGTGGCCGATCCTCACTTGAAGCTCCCCAAGAGCTATCAGTGGAATGTCGCCCTGGAGCAGGCAATGGGGTCGAGCCAGAGTCTGTCGCTAACCTACATCGGCGCTGTCGGTCGCGATCTGCTTCGCGTTAGCCAGCTAGCAAACGTCAACCCCGCCTTCGTAGGTATCTCTCTTACTACCGGTGACGCGACCTCGGACTACCACGCCCTTCAGCTCAAGTTCCAGCGGCGTCTCCTGCACGGCCTGGAAGGCTTGGCCTCCTATTCTTTTTCTCATTCGATCGACACAGCCTCCACCGACGCCTTCGCATCGAGGTTAAATACGCCGACCTATCTAGCGAGCCCGAGCATCGACCGCGGCAACTCCGACTACGACATCCGCAATGCATTCACCACCGGCGTTACGTACGATTTGCCGAGGCTCAAAGCAGGCAAGTTCGTGAACCAGGTGCTGGGCGGCTGGTCGGCAGACGCGTTTGTCCTGGCCAGATCGGCGCCACCCGTCAACGTCGTGGCCGCCGCGTTCACCGCCGGCGGCATCGCGCTATTTCCGCGCCCGAACCTCGTACCGGGAGCCCCGTTGGAACTCTTCGGTGACGGCTACCCCGGCGGCAAAATCTTCAATAAAGCAGCTTTCATCGCCGCGCCGAGCGGACAACAAGGCAACTTCGGCCGCAACGTGCTCCGCGGTTTCGACGCCGTGCAAACCGACCTCGGTCTTCAAAGAGCGTTCCGTATTACCGAAAGTAACGCCCTCCGCTTTCGATCCGAATTCTTCAACCTCTTAAACCACCCAAATTTCGCCAACCCCACCAACAGCATCACCAGCGCCCTATTCGGCCGCTCCACCCAAACCTTAGCCAACGGCTTGGGCACTGGCGGAGCCAACGGCGGCTTCAACCCGCTTTATCAGATAGGCGGCCCCCGCTCAATCCAATTAGCCCTCAGACTTCAGTTTTAGTAGTTGACAATTCTTAAAGGCGAGGTGACTCGTTTATTCCGGGGACTTGCGCGCGGCTTCCGTTCTGAAGCGGTGTTCAAGGGGGCAGCTAGTACGAAGGCGGATCGCTGGCAGGAAACGTTTCTTCGATCATCTCGTCCAGTTCGGCTTCCGTCAGGTGATGCCTGCCGCGCACCGGCCGCTTGTCAGGAGGCGTGAATGCGAACACCAATACAGCCCCGCAAAACGTCCACCACAATATGTCGCGGATCACGCCGGCGCGTTGACGCCTCCACTAGCCCTCCTGCGGATCTCCCGCTAAATGCTCAATGCCTCCCAATCCAACTGAATAATAGCGCGCGGATAAAGGATGATGGGACTGAACTCGTTCCCAGACGCTATTCTTGGTCTCTTGCGATGGGCAATGGACCGCTAACAAGGCGCATCCCTTGCGAGCCATTTCCATATCCCGATCGGCCCAGTAAGCCTCGGTGCCGATCAATCGCGAGACGCCTGTCATCAGCGCGCCTAAAGGGCTCCTGGTGTGTTCGTGGCCGTGAATCATGACCTCGACTCCCGACGCCGTCATTACCTCGTCCGGTTGAAACAATCCTGAAAACCGAAGAGCCTTCGCCGCGTCATCGGCGGCCGTCAAGTCAGGGAACATCGCGATAAGGTATCCGTTTGGATAGAACACTCCAAGATAATTGTCCGCTCCGTGAAAGAAGGAATGGAGTTCGGTCATATACGGTCCTCTGACCTGTGATGGTGCAATCGGGTGGCCAAACTGAGTAGGACCGGTATGCTGTATGATCGCAAGGAGACTTCATGCGAACTCGAACAACCCTTGGATCTTGCGGCGTACTTTTTTGCGCCGGCTTGGTCCTGTTCCTTCCGCCTTTGCCTGTGGCAGCCCAGGGTCGCGGAGGCGCTGCGGCAGCGCCGCGAACCCCAAAAGAACAAGGCCCTATCGACCTCACGGGCTACTGGGTTTCGATCGTCACGGAGGACTGGCGATTTCGCATGGTGACGCCTCCCAAAGGCGATACGGCCAGTGTTCCTTTGAACCCCGCCGGCCGGCGAGTCGCCGACGCGTGGGACCCCGCCAAGGATGAAGCCTCAGGCGACTCATGCAAATCCTATGGCGCTGCAGCTCTGATGCGCGTTCCAGGCCGCCTGCACATCACCTGGGATGGCGACACCATTCTGAAGGTGGAAGCCGACGCCGGCACACAAACTCGCATGCTGAAATTCGGCCCGAGCGTCGCGGCCGGACCGTCATCTTTACAAGGAAATTCCGTCGCCACGTGGGAAGGTTTACCGCCCGCTGGCCGTGGTGGAGCGCCTCCTGCGCCGCGTGGATCCCTTAAAGTAGTGACCACCGACCTGAAACCCGGATATCTCCGCAAGAACGGCGTTCCTTATAGTGATAAGGCTGTAGTCACGGAGAATTATGATGTGGTCACCGAACCGGACGGCGTGCAGTGGTTAATTCTACAGACCATCGTGGAAGATCCTGCCTACCTCACGCAGCCCTTCATCACCAGCACACACTTCCGCAAACAAGCCGATAGCAGGGGCTGGTCGCCCTCCACCTGCACGGCACAATAACTACTACAACGAAAGGTAGAACGTCCAACATCCCATGAAGTTTGGCGGCTTTTACGAACATCAGCTCCCGCGGCCCTGGACGCAGGAATCCGAACACCAGCTATTCAAAAATGCACTCGAGCAGGTCGAGCTATCCGACCGCGGCGGTTATGACTACATCTGGGCCACCGAGCATCATTTCCTGGAAGAATATGCACATTCTTCCGCACCCGAAATATTCCTTGCCGCCTGCAGCCAGCGGACCAAGAACGTTCGCCTCGGCCATGGCATCGTGCACATGGCGCCGCGTATCAATCATCCTGCGCGCGTCGCGGAGCGCATCGCCTCACTCGACTTGGTCAGCGATGGCCGCGTCGATTTTGGAGCAGGAGCGGGCGCTTCGGAAACCGAACTGGCCGGGTTCAACGTCCCGCAATCGGAAAAGAAAGACATGATGCTGGAAGGCTTCCGCATCGCAATCCGCATGCTGGTAGAGGAACCGTTCACCGGAGCGGAAGGCCGCTACATTCAGGTCCCGTCGCGCAACGTGGTTCCCAAGCCGGTGCAGAAACCGCATCCGCCTTTGTGGATGGCGTGCTCGCGACGCGAATCGATTCTTCAAGCGGCTCGTCTGGGCGTGGGAGCGCTGACGTTTTCTTTTGTCGACCCGGGTCAGGCTGCGCAGTGGGTCAAGGACTATTACAAGACTCTGGAAGAAGAGTGCGACCCGATCGGGTATGCAATTAATCCGCAGGTTGCCATCACGTGCCCGTTCCTGTGCGATCGGGACGCGAAACATCTAGAGCTTGTCGGCATGGAGAACTATGGCTTCTTCATCTATGGCCTGGGCCACTACAGTTTCTTTGGCGCGCACCAACCCGGCCTCACTGATATCTGGGACGAATATAAAACCAACCCGCACGAATTCGCCCCCCCGGACGGACGTACGCAGGATGCCGTAGGCACGCCGGAAATGCTGCGCACGCGGCTCAGGGAATTTGAAGATGCGGGAATCGACCAGGTAGTTTGCTTGTCGCAGGCCGGAAAAATTCCGCACGAATTATTGTGTTCTTCAATTGAACTATTCACCAAAGAAGTCCTGCCGGAATTTAAGGATCGGGACCAGAAGCGAGAGCGTCAAAAGGCCGCGCAGGTGAGCCGGCTATCGGAAATCGTGATGCCACGGAAGCAGGCGGTAGAGGCTCCCAAGGAAAAGACGGTCATCAGGGCGGCGGGGCACCACTAAGCAGCTTACTGGAGAGCGGCGCGCGTAGCCTCCAATGTGAAGTGCAACGAGTCTTTGGGGACGCTGGTTACCATTGGCTTTACCATCCATCCGATCACCGGGGGGAGATCGCGGGTCAAAGAAATCGACCGGCACTCCAGGTAAATCCCACCGGGTCTTGGCTCCAGCAGCCAATAGGCGTTGGTTCGCCACAGGAAGCCGTGGCCCTGTCCTGGCGGCAGTTCCCTGTTGCCATCCACTTCGCTAATTTTGGTGGAGCGCGAGAGGATCGCCCAACGGCCGTCTCCCAGCGGGCGATATTCCACGTCGTATTCGGAATTCAGTTCGGCGGTGACAACTTTCTTGCGACGCAGCTTAAGGAATGTCTTCCAGTGGGGGCCATCCTGGGCGAGCAGTTTCGACTCGACCACTTCGGGTTTGAACATGGTCTGGTAGGCAGGGTAGTTCTGGAATACGGCCAAAGCTTTGTCGACCGTGGTGTGAGGAACAATGACGGAAGCAGTCCAATCGTGAATCATGCCGTCAGCGACGTCCTGGGGCGCCTTACCCAGGGTTGGTTTGACAGCGATCTCGTTAGAGGCGGGTTTCGAATGCCAGCTCATCTGGGATTCGGCTTTGCTGACGTATTCTTCGAAGGCCCGATTGGTCTCAGGCGTCAGGCTGGTTGTAAATTGGGCGTGCGCGGTGAAAGGAATCACTAAAATGGAGGGCAACAGGCACCGACGCAGATCCACAAGGCTTTAGACTTGCTGAATCGGGTTTTGGGTGCAAACGGAAATCCTTTTTTTTCAGCTGGTTTGAAGTCTTGACTATTACCTCTGGCCTAGCGTACCATGTATCTAGGACTGAAATAGTCCCCTTTTTATACCAAAGATGTTGAAGCTCACCAAAAAGGCAGACTACGGACTGATTGCACTGAGGCACTTAGCCGGTCCTGCGCGAGGCCAGACACAATGGGCTCGTACAGCATCGGCGAAGGACATCGCGGCTGCCTATCGCATTCCACTGCCCCTGCTTTCTAAGGTCCTGCAAAAAATGGCGCGGGCAGGGCTGCTGATCTCCGAACAAGGAACCAATGGCGGCTATCGGCTGGCCCGGGACGCCGAACGGATCAGCGCGCTGGAAGTGATTCGCACCATCGACGGTCCCATAATTCTGACCCATTGCTTTACCGAACACGACGAACACGTGGAATGCGACCAAAGCGAGCTGTGCCCGGTGCGGGAGCCTTTGCGCAAGGTGCACGAAGGGATCCTCAAGCTGCTCTCGGGGATTACGGTCGCGGATTTATCCAGCAGCGATATGCAGGTCCCGGCGCTTTCCACTATTCAACGTGGCATCCAACCTCTGGTGTCAGGCATCCAATCTGTTTCGGGAACTGAAAGCCGATGAAACTACCAATCTATCTCGACAATCACGCCACAACCGCGGTCGATCCGCGCGTATTTGAAGCCATGAAGCCGTACTTCACCGAAGTTTTCGGGAATGCCGCGAGCCGCAATCACAGTTTCGGATGGGCGGGTGAGGAAGCTGTGGAGAAGGGCCGCAAGCAGGTTGCAAGCATCATTGGCGCGACTTCTAAGGAAATCGTCTTCACCAGCGGCGCTACGGAATCCAATAACCTGGCGATCAAAGGCGTGGCTCAGATGTATGCCGAAAAAGGCAATCACATCATCACTGCAGCGACGGAACATAAAGCTGTACTTGATACTTGCAAGCACCTTGAAAAAGAGGGTGCGCGGGTTACTTATCTGCCGGTCCAGACAAATGGATTAGTGGATCTGGATCAACTGCGCGCCGCCATCACCGACAAGACGGTTTTGATCTCTGTCATGTACGCCAACAACGAGATCGGCGTGCTGCAGCCGGTTGCGGAGATCGGCAAGATGGCGAAGGAGCGCGGTGTCTTGTTCCATACCGACGCGACTCAGGCGGTCGGCAAGGTTCCAGTGGATGTGATCAAGGACAACGTCGACCTGCTCTCGATCAGCGCCCATAAGATGTATGGCCCGAAAGGCGTTGGGGCTCTTTATGTCAGGCGTCGTAATCCAAGGGTTCAGTTAACGGCCCAGATGGATGGCGGCGGCCATGAACGCGGGATGCGGTCAGGCACTTTGAACGTGACAGGCATCGTCGGCCTGGGCGAGGCTTGTGCGCTGGCGCAGGCAAGCATGGTGGAAGAAGGCAAGCGCATGGCTTACCTCCGCGACAAACTGAAAGATCGTTTGCTTGCCGCACTTGATGAAGTTTATATCAACGGAACCATGGAGCATCGGCTCCCGAACAACTTGAACATCAGCTTCGCCTATGTTGAAGGCGAAAGCCTGCTGATGGGGATTAACGAAATAGCTGTATCCAGCGGATCTGCTTGCACTTCGGCGACGCTGGAACCGAGCTATGTACTGAAAGCTCTCGGCGCGGGCGACGACTTGGCGCATTCCTCGATCCGGTTCGGCATCGGCCGGTTCAATACGGAAGAGGAAGTGGATTACGTGACGGCGAAGGTGATCGACGTAGTGAAGAAAGCTGCGCGAGCTTTCGCCCTTGTACGAAATGCACAAAGAAGGAATCGATTTAACGAAAGTCCAATGGACAGCTCATTAAAGAGCAGAAACTTAAAGGATTAGATACCCATGGCATACTCCGACAAAGTTCTCGATCATTACAATCACCCGCGCAACGTAGGTTCGATGGATAAGAACGACCCTCATGTCGGCACGGGCATGGTGGGTGCGCCCGAATGCGGCGACGTGATGAAGCTGCAGGTCAAGGTGAATCCGGAAACGGGCATCATCGAAGACGCGCGCTTCAAGACGTTCGGCTGCGGCAGCGCGATCGCCAGTTCCTCGCTTGCCACCGAATGGCTGCGCGGCAAGACGGTGGACGAAGCGCTGGAAATCAAGAACACCGACATCGTCAACGAACTCAGCCTGCCGCCTGTGAAGATCCATTGCAGCGTGCTGGCCGAGGACGCCATCAAGGCCGCGATCGGGGATTACAAGAAGAAGGCGGCGGTCGCTTCCGGACATTCCTCTGAACAGGGAGCCGTGAGGGTTCAGTGACCGCTGTCGAAAACAAGCCAGGCGAGAAGACGGTCCACGTTACTCCCAAGGCCGTTCAGAAAATTCGTGAGGCCTTCGCACGCGAGGGTGTCACGGGCGGGCTGCGCCTGGGTGTGTTGGGTGGAGGCTGTTCGGGACTGAGTTATCAGTTTAAATTCGACCCCAAGCCGCGAGTCACCGACAAGGTCCTCAAGTTCGACGATGTGGATGTCTATATCGACCCCAAAAGCCTTCTCTTCCTGGACGGCATGACTTTGGATTGGAAGGATTCGCTGATCCACTCCGGGTTTGTGTTTGAGAACCCCAATGCCAAGAAGAGCTGCGGCTGCGGGACGTCTTTTTCGGCCTAACAACCTTCTATGGCCGCTGATGAACGCGGATGAACGCCGATAACACGAAATTTTGAATCGGCGTTTATCGGCGGCTAAAAATTCTTCCTATGAAGTTCTACCAAGCCCTTGGACTGGAACCCAAACTTGCGCTCGATCCCGAGGACCTAAAAAAGCGATTCTATGAGCGGAGCCGGCAATGGCATCCCGATCGCTTCGGTCGCGCGGCGGAAGCCGAACGACAACAGTCCCTCGATATGACGGCGCTGCTGAACGATGGCTTTCGGACTCTGAAAGACCCCGTTACCCGGGCCGAATACTTCCTGGAGTCGGATGGGATTCCGCCATCGAAAAACCCACCCCCGGAGTTGCTGGAGGAGGTCTTCGAGCTGAACATGGCACTGGAGGAATTGCGTGAGGGCGACTCCTCGGCTCGACCCCAGTTGGAGGCGGCGCGGGAGAGATTTTCAGGCATGCTGCTCGAAAGCGGTCAGGCGTTGAAGGGTTTGTTCAGCAAGTTCGACCAAAACCAGGATCGGGCGGTGCTGCAGGAAATACGCCAGGTGCTCGACCGCCGCCGTTATGTATCCAACCTGGTACGGGACGTTGAAAAGGAATTGAATGTCCAGTTTTCAAATTGACTTCGGCAATGCTCCGTCTGATCAGCCTTCCAAAATCGTAGGCATTGACCTGGGCACCACCAATAGCTTGGTGGCAGTGATGGATCTGACTGGTCCGCGCATTCTTTCGGGAATTGTTCCCAGCGTGGTCTCGGTTGCAGAATCGGGTGAAGTCGTGGCCGGGGCAGAAGCCCGCGAAATGCTCCTCACTCATCCCGAACGCACTGTCTATTCGGTGAAGCGGCTGATGGGGCGAGGCCTGGACGATCACGATATTCAGAAGGAGTTCAAACTTTTCCCGTTCCACGTCGCGCCTGGAAGCGAGAGTGTCATCCGGCTGGACCTGGGCGGGAAGACCATGACTCCTCCCGAGGTCTCCGCGCATATTCTGCTCAAGCTGAAGCGCGATGCCGAGGTGGCATTGGGTTCCCCAGTCACCCAGGCAGTAATCACGGTGCCGGCGTATTTCAACGACGCGCAGCGGCAGGCCACCAAAGACGCCGGGCGAATCGCCGGTTTAGAAGTGATGCGGCTGGTGAATGAGCCTACCGCTGCCGCGCTCGCTTATGGGCTCGACAAGCGCAAGCAGGGTATTGTTGCAGTCTACGATCTGGGCGGCGGCACGTTCGACATTTCTATCCTGCGCCTGCACGAAGGCATTTTCGAAGTGCTGGCCACCAATGGCGATACACATCTGGGCGGCGATGACATCGATAATCTTCTCTTGCGCATCGCGCTGGAAGACATCCAATCGGAGTGGAAGGAAGATATCTCATCCAACCCCGCCGCCGTGCAGCTTCTACGGCGCGCGGTGATCAAGGCCAAGGAAGAATTATCTTTCGTGCCGCAAGCGGCGATCGATCTGGAATACAACGGCAAGCGCTACCAGCGCACCATTCCGCTCGACGTCTATAACAAGATCATCGAGCCTGTGGTGGAGAAGACTCTGGGCCCCTGCCGAGATTGTATTCGCGACTCCAAAGTCGCTGTAGAAGATATTGACGAAGTGGTTCTGGTGGGTGGTTCGACTCGCATTCCCCTGGTGCGCTCGGCAGTGGAACGGCTCTTCCGCGCCAAGCCTCACACCGAATTGAATCCCGACGAAGTGGTCGCGCTGGGTGCGGCGGTGCAGGCGGGCATTCTGTCGGGCGACGTGCAGGATCAGCTCCTGCTGGACGTGACACCGTTGTCGCTGGGGATTGAAACCATGGGCGGCCTGGTGTCCAAGCTGATCCATCGCAATTCCACCATCCCCGCTTCGGAAACCGAACAGTTCACCACCGGTGTGGACGGTCAGCGCAATGTACTGATTCACGTGGTGCAGGGAGAGCGTGAACTGGTTAAGGACTGCCGTAGCCTCGCTCGCTTCGACCTGAAAGACATCACGCCGCAGCCTGCCGGCCTGGCGCGTATCGAAGTCCGCTTCCTCATCGACGCCAACGGAATCCTTAGCGTGACGGCTCGCGACCTTCGGACGGGCAAGGAGCAGAGCGTCGAGGTAAAACCTTCCTACGGCCTCACCGACACGCAGGTGGAAGCGATGATTCTGGAGTCCTTCGATAAAGCGGAAGACGATTTTAAGGAGCGGCAGGTACGCGAAGCTCGCATTGAGGCCGACACGATTCTGGCCGCGACCGAAAAGGCTCGCCGCAATGAGGCCATGGGGATTTTAAGCGACGAAGAGCGTGCGGCGATCGACCGCTCCGTCAACGAGCTCTTGGTGGTCTACCATGGCGACGATCACCTGTTGATCCGCGCTAAGATCGAGCAATTGAATGAAGCCACCCAGCGCCTGGCCGAGACCATCATGAACTCGGCGGTCGCCGGAGTCCTGCGAGGAACCAAACTCTGATGCCTAAGCTGACTTGGCAGAATCTCGACGACATCGCGCTGGAGTTGTACGAGAAGTTCCCGGACCTGGATCCTACGCACGTGCGTTTTACCGACCTCCACAAGTGGATCACGGAGCTGGAAGACTTTGACGACGATCCGCTGAAGTCCAACGAAGCCAAGCTGGAGAAGGTCCAGATGGCGTGGCTGGAAGAATTTCAGGATAATCATTAGGTCGCTATGCGGCCGGTCCTTTTCTTCCTGTGCGGGTTCTATGCGTTCGCAGCGCCTCCGCTCACCTCCGAACAGCAGGCGATAACAGACCACATCACGGAGAATTCTCTTCGCGGCCATGTATCGTTTCTCGCATCGGACGCCTTGGAGGGCCGCGCGACTCCTTCACCCGGCCAGGAAATCGCGGCCGAATACATCGCCGCGCAATTTCGCCGCGCCGGCCTGGAGCCTGCCGGCGACGATGGCGGATACTTTCAGATCGCTTCTTTTCAGGACATGAGCCGAGCTGCCAGGCAAAGCGCACTCACCAGGGCACGGCTGGAAGCGGCGGCGCAGCATCCAGGCACTATTCGCAACGTGATCGGCCTGCTGCGCGGATCCGACCCTGTATTGCGCGAGACGTACGTGATTCTGTCGGCGCACTACGATCACTTGGGAATGACGAACACGGGGCCGGACCGAATTTTCAATGGCGCCAACGACGACGCGAGTGGAACCGCTTCCGTGATAGAAATCGCCGCGGCGCTGAGTGCCCTGCCCTCACACCCCAAGCGCAGTATCCTGTTCGTCGCGTTTTTCGGGGAGGAGCTTGGGTTGGTGGGATCGCAATATTACACCAGACACCCTGTGGTCCCCCTGGAAAAAACAATCGCCGATTTGAATCTGGAACAGGTCGGCCGCACCGATGCGAGCAACGGCGACATGACCGGCACCGCGTCCATCACCGGGTTTGATTTTTCCGATCTTCCTGAGCGCTTGCAGAAAGCCGGAGAGGAGCTGGGAATTCGGGTTTATAAAGACGAAAAAGGGAGCGACCCTTATTTCAAGCAGAGCGATAATCTTCCGTTGGCCGAAGCGGGCGTGGTGTCCCACACGCTGTGCGTCGCGTTTCAATTTCCCGATTATCATCGGGTCGGCGATGAGTGGGAAAAGCTGAACTATCGCAATATGGCTGCGGTAGATGCTGTAGTGGCGGCAGGGCTACTGGAACTCGCCTCAGATGCCGTGCCGCCCCAGTGGCGGCACGATAAGTCGGCCGCGAAGGCGTACGTCGAGGCGGCGAAAAAGCTGCATTCGGAAAAGCCATAAGAAACCCATCGGCCACTGAGCTTGGCTGCTGGAGCGCGGATGTGGCTTGGAGTAGTGGAAAAAGAGATGCCCTACCGTCCGTTAGTTACCGTTGTTGTTCGGCGTCCGAAATTCCGCCCGCTGAGTAAGCACGGCAAAGCGATGAACAGGGTCACGCGGCTCATGCTTCGGCTTGGCGCCGAAGCCAGCGAAAGCTTTAATTAAGGCTTTCCTGCGCGCTGCGCGATGTTTACGCGATCCACCCATCCTCAATCTGAATCACCCTGTTCCCATACGCCGCGTTGGCTTCCGAATGCGTCACCTGAATGATGGTCGTCCCCTTATCGTTTAGTTGCTTGAAGACGTTCATGATCTCTTTAGCCTGGGTAGTGTGCAGGTTCCCCGTAGGCTCGTCGGCCAGGATCACTTTGGGGTTGGAAATAATGGCCCGCGCGATCGCGACCAATTGCTGTTGCCCGCCGGAAAGCTGATTTGGGAACAGATCCTTCTTGCCGACCATATTGAACCGGTCCAGCGTGTCGGCCACCAGACCTTCCCGGTCGCCCTTGCGGACGTTGCGGTAGGAAAGCGGGATGTCCAGGTTCTCATACACCGTCAGCGAATCGATCAAATGGTAAGCCTGGAACACGAAGCCGAAATACTTCTTGGAAATCTCGTCCCGGTCTTTCTTCTTCAGGCGATGAATGGCAAAGTCGAGAAAGTCGTATTCGCCGCTCCAACTGGCATCGTGCATGCCCAGCAGGTGCAGCAGCGTAGACTTGCCCGCACCGGAGGGCCCCATGATGGAAACAAATTCGCCTTCTTTGATCTCCGCGTTGACGCGGCGAAGCACGAACGTCTTGGTGGGTCCGTGTTCAAAGTATTTTTCGACATTTCGTAAGCTGATCATTCTGACCAGCCCAGCATATCATTTGGGCACAAAGTGCCCTATTGGACGCACCTATTGGCCAATGGTTACGTCGACCTTCACGTCCTGCCAATCCGGGAGAGCCATCGGCTGCGAGATCTTCTCAATCGTGCTCGACATTTCCTTGGATTCAAATGCGGGCACGTTCGGGGCGCGGAAGGAAAACCGGGAAAGCGGCGGTTGCCCAGGCTTGGCGTTACCGGCGTGGAGCGTTACAAAAACCGTCACATCGTTCAGCGCCAGCGCCGAATGATTCACCACCAGGTAATGGATTTCAGGCTTCCTGTTAGCCGGCGTGACGAAGCGGAAGCCCGTCACTTCGATTTGTTTCGAAAGCGAATTGGTGGGCGTTTGCGGTGTTTCCGGAATTGCCTGATCGGGAGCGGGTGTCGCAGGCTCGGTCTTGGCAGCAGGCCCCCGCATACTGGCCAGCGTCTGGGCCGGAGTCGCCCAATAGACCACTCCACTAGCCACCGCGAGCAACACCGTCGTCACCGACAGGCTGACCAGCCAGCCCTTCGCGGAACCGGCGCCACCCTTTCCCGGGGCTGCGGCAGCCTTCTTCGCAGAGCGAAATGCCATTTTGCCGATCGCCGCGGCAGTCAGACCAGCCTCGGAAACCGATTCGAGCTGAGGAGGTATAGACGGTCCCGGCAAATGGAACTGCGGAGCGCTCTCCGGTACAGCCACCTTGGGCCGCGATGTCCTGGCTTTCATGCGGGAAGCCACGGAGCTCGGATGCCCTTCGCGCGAGGCGAGTGAGAAAGACGGCGGGGCAAGCGTCTGCTGTATTATCGTCGCGGTCAGTTCCGAAGCAGGCGCGGGTGTTCGTTCCGGCAATTCTGCCACGGGCTCCGCGAAGACCGCTGGACGTTTGACCGGCACAGGCTTCATGGCCGGCACTTCCACCGGTGCAGCTAAGCCGGGCACTTGCGGCAAGGGCTCGAGTACGGGTGCTGTTTCCTGCGCCTGCGTCCGAGCTTCCAATTCGGGCGCGGCAAGCTCTGGTGGGGCTACCTCTGGTGCGGCTAGCTGTGGTAGGGCTGGCTCTGGTGCGGCTGGCTCTGGTGCCGCTAATAAGGCCACCGCGGATGGCGATGCCTGCAGAAGGCCCATCTGCAACGGTCCAAGGGGAGTGGTGGAGGGCTCCATGACCGGGCCTGAGGTTGTCACGCCTGCGGGCACCAGTTGCTCCGTTGATGCTGACTCTTCCTGGGGCGCCTCAACGTGTTCGGGAGCCACGCCGGGCTCGTTGATCGAGGCCAATGCCGCTAAGTCCTGAACCATCGATTCCGAGGATTGCACAGGGAGCGCAAGTGGCGGCGGTCCCGGTTCACCCGGTAGCGCAGGCGGCCCAAGCTTCGGTTTGATCTCTACTGTGGGTTCGCCCTCAGCCTCTGTTTCAGCTTGGACTTGAGCCTCGATTTGAGCTTGGGCACCAGCTTGCGCTTTGGCTTCCTCAGCCTGCTTCGCTTCAGCTTCGAGCTTTGCTTCGGCCGCGGCCTTGGCTTCTGCTTCTGCTCGTGCTTGCTCTTCCGCTGCCTTCGCTTCCGCCTCTAGTTTGGCCTGTGCTGCTTGCCGAGCGTCCGCCTCCGCTTTGGCTTCTGCCGCCTGGCGGGCTAGTTCTTCCGCTTTTTCTTCCGCTTGGCGCTTGGCTTCTTGTGCCTGACGTGCCTCCGCTTCGGCCTTCGCTTCTGCTTCCAGCTTTGCCCGGTGCGCCTCGGCCGCTGCCTTGGCTTCCGCGTCCAGCTTCGCTTTTCCTGATCTCCGGGCTTCCGCTTCGGCCTTGGCTTCCGCTTCTCGCTTTAACTCGGCCGCAAGCCAAGCTTCAGCTTCAGCTGTTGCATCCGCCACTCGCTTCGCTTCGGCAGCCTGCCGAGCTTCCGCTTCGGCCTTTGCATCCGCCACTTGCTTCGCTTCGGCAGCCTGCCGAGCTTCCGCTTCAGCCTTTGCGTCGGCTACCTGCTTTGCTTCCGCTGATTGAAGAGCTTCCGCTTCGGCCTTTGCGTCCGCTACCCGCTTTGCCTCCGCGGCTTGACGAGCTTCCGCCTCAGCCTTAACTTCCGCCTCCCGCTTTGCCTCCGCGGCTTGACGAGCTTCAGCCTCAGCCTTAGCTTCCGCCTCCCGCTTTGCCTCCGCGGCTTGACGAGCTTCAGCCTCGGCCTTCGCTTCCGCTTCCCGCTTTGCTTCCGCGGCTTGACGAGCTTCAGCCTCAGCCTTAGCTTCCGCCTCTCGCTTTGCTTCCGCAGCTTGACGAGCTTCAGCCTCGGCCTTAGCTTCTGCCTCAGCCTTTGCCTCCGCTTCTCGCTTTGCTTCAACAGCCTGACGCGCCTCAGCTTCAGCCTTCGCCTCTGCCTCTAACTCTGCCCGATGGGCCTCCGCTTCCGCCTTCGCTTCGGCGTCCAACTTGGCTTGCGCCGCTCGCCGAGCTTCTGCCTCGGCTTTCGCCGCTTCCGCTTCCAACTTCGCTTCGGCTTCCCGCTTTGCCTTCGCCTCCGCCTTGCTGTTTACGCCATTGGCCAGAGCGTTGGCGTGAGCTTGTGCCTGCAAATTGCGCAACTGCTCGGCTGCCGCGCGCAGAGGATCGTGTATTTCTTTATGTTCCCGCTCGGGCGCTACACGCGCCTCAGCGACAGATTCCTTAACTGGTACAGCTGCGATTTCGGCAACCTCCGCGACCACCGGGGCAGCCGGAGACCCAGCGGGAACAGCCACGGCAACGACCTCAGCGGGGGATGGAAGAGGCGGTGGAGCCGCAGCGCTCGACGCATCGCAGAAGGAGCATTCCTTCATCGCCGGCGCGATCTCGCGTCCGCACTCTGGGCAGATCCAGTGGAACATGTGTCCAGTCTACGCGGATATGCTTCCTATACCTTTCAGGCACATACCCTACTCGAATCCTTGAGCTACCTTAGGGTTACTTAGATTAGTTCTGAGGCGGGCCTTGAACCTGTATTTGCGGGCGTTTCCGGTAGCGGATGAAGTAAATTGCGGCTGCGGCCACGATCAGCACTACGGAGCCTTCCAGGACATACTTATGCACCAGTTCAGCAACTTCCTTCCAGCGCTCCCCGAGGAAATATCCTAGCGTCAGGAACCCCCCGACCCAAACCATTCCCCCCGTCCACGCATAGATCGCGAAATGCGTGAACTTCAGCCGCGAGATCCCGGCGACAATGGCCGTAAAGTGGCGCACCCCCGCGATGAAATAGCCGACAAATAAGGCCCAGTGCCCGATCCGGTCAAACCAATGGTTCACCTTCGCCAGCCGTTCTTCGGTGATGTGCAGATATTTGCCGAAGCGATGCACAACGCCGATCCCGAAAGTCCGGCCGATGACGTAGCTCAGCGAAATGCCGCACCAGGTTCCAGCGACGCCCGCCAGAAACGTCTCGATGGGGGAAAGCCTGCCTTTTGAGATTAGGTAGCCGCAATATACCAGCAGCGTCTCATCGGGAATAGGTAAGCCCACAACGCCCAGAAGCAGAAGGACAAATAGAGCAGCCGGTCCGTTTGGACAATCCAATCGAAGACCCCACCCATCGCTCTACAGTACTAGCGCAGGCGGGTTGGAGTTTACTGGTTCGTGGGCCGCTCGCGGAAATGCAAAGGCGTTCCATCGCGATCCAGCGGTTGCGCTGTGGGCACAGGCGCGACGGCCTTACTCTGCTGGGCTTCTTCCTTATGCTTCAGAATCTGATCGATGATCAGCCCGCCCGCGCCTCCAACCAACGCCCCGATGAGGACGCCGTTCTGGTTCTTGGTCATACCGCCGATCGCCGCACCCACGCCCGCACCCGCCCCGATGGTCTCCGCTGTGCGAGTGATGGAATGCTGCGGCGTCCCATCGGGCCCGGTGACGTGATCGTCCGTACCGAAGTTCTTCTTAAGGTTCAGATTCTCCACCAACTGGTGAAAAGTGGTCGCCGAACGGAGCATCTCGCCCAACACCTGTGGAGTCAGTTGATTGCCGGGAGCCGGGGCTGGCGCCTGGGCCATTACCAACCCGCTCAGCGAAAACAAACCCACAGTGGCGATCAGAACTTTGTACATAGATTTCTCCATCCCTCGGTGAAAAGATGTCGACTGGGTGAAATTGGTTCCACCCAGCTTCAATTAAAATCTTTGCACAGGTCAGGAGATAACGTAATCCTAACTAGGGGTCCACAGGAGTCGGCAGTTCATACCAGATCTCGACCTCATACCCATCCGGATCCAACGCGTACAGAAACGGCTCCCCCGGACAAAACAGTCCCTGTTCGCGAACCGTACCTCCCCCGGCGATCACGTTCTGCGCAGCCTCGGTGATGTCGGCCGGATTCTGGAGGCGAAATCCGAAATGGATCACGCCACCACACTTCCCCGCCCGCTCGGGTTTCTTCTCAAACACGATCACATCGCGAGTGCCGGGAGTTTGTACTTGCAAAAAGGATTCGTTACGGTAGATCTCAACCACTCCGAACAGGGTTTGGTAGAACCGCAATGACCGGTCGAGATCTCCGACGGCGAGAGCCACATGGGTCAATCCATAGGTGCGGATCATTCGATTAGTTTATAAGATTACAGAAAGAGTATTCGGCGGATTTGTTACCCTGAAATAGAGTGGCTGACACTACGCACCAAGATTCTTTACGTAGCCGGGGCGTGAGGCTCACGCGCCAACGACGTTTGCTGCTCGATCTGATCGACAGCTCCGGCCTCCATCTCGACGCCGAGCGCCTGTGCCAGATGGCCAAGGAGCGTGATCCCAAGCTCAACCGCGTCACCGTCTACCGCACCTTAAAGCTCCTCAAAGAAGGCGGCCTGATCGACGAACTCGACCTGGCTCACATCGACGGCGAAAAGCATTACTACGAAACGCGCCTGAAGCAGGAGCACGCGCACGTCATCTGCCTGCGCTGCGGCCGCGTGGAAGAATTCTTCGGCGAGATGCTGCAGAACATGCGCAACCAGATCGGCTCGCAATTCGGATTTGAGATTGTTTTCGCCCGCACCGAGATTGGCGGCTATTGCTCTCATTGCCAGACTCTGCGGGCTCAGCAGAAGGCGGCCGCGGAAGGTGTTGAAGCCTCGCCGTCCACAAACGCGCACCGAACCTCCACCACAGTCCAGACCGCGGGAGATTAGGCAGAGGTGGCCACCGACTCACCACGCCGCCAATCCTCGAGTCCCGACGAAGAGGGTGCCGCTCTCTTCGTCCTCGATCCTTCCGGCCAGCGATCCCGTGTCAACCTGGATAAGTTTCCTTTCCTGATCGGCCGCCAGCCCGACAACCATCTGGTTCTGCGCGATAACCGCACCTCCCGCAGCCACGCCCGCATTATTCAGGAAGACGAGCATTACATCCTGGAAGACCTCAATAGCCGCCACGGCACCTGGGTCAACGGCCATCGTATCGAGCGCCACCTGCTGCATAACCTCGACCGCATCGGCTTCGGCGTCGAAGATTCCTACCAGATCACCGTTTCGCTCGAGACCGGCAAGATCACCAAGATGCTGGAGCATTTCGCCACCTCCTCGCATTCCGGCAGCATGGGCGACAACGCCCTGGCCAAGCTCCGCTCTCTGGTGGAGGTGGCCCGCGCGGTACACAATTCGCTGTCCACCGAGGAAGTGCTCACCGCCGTAGTCGACGCCGCCCTCGCAGTCACAGCCTGTGAGCGCGGATTCCTGCTGCTCCGCAAGGACAAGGGTCTCGACATCGCCGTGGCCAGGGATCGCGCCGGCCAGCAACTGGATGCTGCGGATCTGCGAGTGCCCCGCTCCCTGATCCAGAGAGCTTTAGAGAGCCGGCGTGAACTGCTTTCCATGGCTTTCGATCCGCTGGAAGAACAAAGCTACCGGCCGGAGATGAGCGTCGCCGCGCTGGAACTTCGCAGTGTCGTGTGTCTGCCTCTGGTACAGGTTCGCAGCGGAGACCACGCTGAGACCCGCATCACCTCAACGGCCGAATCCACCATCGGACTTTTATACATGGACTCGCGCGTGGCGCCTGCAGATCTTTCCACTGGAAACCGTGAACTGCTTCAGACTCTCGCCATGGAGGCGTCCACGATTCTAGAAAATTCGCGGCTGATGGAAGAAGAGCGCACCAAGCTCAAGATTGAGAGCGAGCTCAACTTCGCCCGCGATATTCAGCAAGGCCTCCTCCCTCGTCAGCTCCCATCGGAAGGCTGGTTCCGCGCCGACGGCAGCAGCACGCCGTCCCGGCAGGTCGGTGGCGATTATTACGACGCTCGGCAGATTTCACCCACGATGTGGACCGCCGTGGTCGCCGATGTATGCGGCAAAGGCGTCAGCTCCGCTCTTCTCGCCGGTTTTCTCCAAGGCGCGTTTCAGATGACTTCGGTGGAAGCCGGAGGTCTGGAAGCGATGATGGAGCACTTGAACCACTTCCTGCTGGAGCGCACCAAAGGCGAGAAATACGCGACGGTTTTCTATTGCACCTTGGATGCATCGGGCAAGCTGGAATACGCCAACGCCGGACACTGCGCGCCCTACCTGGTAGCGCGCGATGGAAGGTTGCGCAAGCTCCACACCACTGGAATGCCCGTTGGAATGTTGGAGGAAGCCACCTTTCAGCCCATCGTAATGCAGATCGATCCCGGCGATAAGCTGGTCATCTATAGCGACGGCCTCACCGAAGCGGGCAACGCCAAGGGCGAATTCTATGAATCGGAACGCCTGCGCGTATGCCTGCGCGAAAATGCCGCCCGCGATGCAGCCGGTATGCACCTGGCTTTACGGGAATCGGTCGATACCTTCCGCGGCGCAGTGCCGGCCCGGGACGACATCACTGTGTTAGTCATTGAATACGTCCCTTCCTAGGCAACGCCAGATCCTCTACACCGCCGCCCATGGCGGCTTCGCCGGACAGGCGATCCCTCTAGGCGGAGGCGCTGCCGTCTGCGAACAGCTTGTGCGCGAATGGTCCGCCACACGCCCCTTCCCTTTCCGCTTGATCACCCCAGCGATCCTAGGCTCCTCCGCTCCCTCCGCCACAGACATCGTGCGCTTTGGCGAACGTGCCTACGCAAAGTTCTCCCGAGCCTTCGAGCGTGCCGCAACAGACGAAATCCTTCGCCACGAGCCTGCCAGCGTGGTCATCCTCGTCAATGACGTCTCCGAAGGTCCCGACTTCAAGACGCTGGGTGAGTGCGGCTACCGCGTGTTCACCATCTATCACGTGGACGTGGTCGCCTACGTGGCGGACATCTATTTTCGCGGACGCATCCGGCCCGAAACCACCGTGCAGTGGTATCGCCGCATCGGAGGCCTGCTGCCCGAAATGGCTAAGTTGGTCTGGAATAAACAGGAAGCCAGCGTGCGTCACTCTACAGGCGTGATAGTGCCCTCACAAGGGATGCGCGAAGTCATGCTGCGTTGCTATCCTGAGTGCACTCCAGAAAAGATTCACGTTCTGCCCTGGGGCTCCTGGCAGCCTCTGGAACCCGCCGACTCCGAGCCTCTCCGCCGCGAGTTCGATATTCCCGCCAACGCGCACGTGCTGTTAGCGCTCAGCCGCATCTCACCGGAAAAGGGACAGGACCTGCTTCTCGATGCTCTGCTGGAATGGGAGAAGCGCCCCGATTATTCGCAACACCCGCTTGTCGTCTTCATCTGCGGCGATGCCGCCTTCATGCAAGGCCGTAAATTCCTGGAATCTCTCAAATCGAAAGCCACGAGACTCCACCGAACCAAAGTAGTGTTCCCCGGTTACGTCACCGGCGAAAGAAAGCGCGCCTTCTTCGCCCTTGCCGACCTGTACGTCTTTCCTTCGCGCCACGAAAGCTACGGCCTGACCCTGCTGGAAGCCCTGAGCGCGGGCCTTCCCGCCGTATGCCTGGACCACCACGGCGCCCGTAGCGTAATGCGCCCGGAATTCGGCGCAATCGTCGAGCCCTCAGAGTTGGGAGCCGCGATCCGCCGCCTCCTCTCCGACGACGCAACCCGAGCCCAAATGTCCCAAGCCGCACGAGCTTTCGCAAGCCAGGAACGCTTTGCCAACCGTGCGGCAGAGTTGGCCGAGCTGTTGATCGGGTAGCCGCGCCGGTTTATCATCATGCATGGCAAAATCCGAACCTCCCTTTGACCTGAAAGCCTCCGTCCTTTCCGCCTTCGCCATCAATGACCGCATCAACCGTTACCTGATCGAGAACATCCCAGAAGAGGCCTGGGCAGCCAAACCTCCGGAAGGCAAAGGCAGAACCATCGCCGCAATCGCCGCGCACATTCATAACGTCAAACTGATGTGGCTGAAGGCCGTCGGAGCTTCGGCGCTTCCCGCCAAAATCGACGACAGCGCAACACCCAAGCAAATACTCAAAGCGCTCCGTGAAAGTCACGACGCGTTGACCGTGGTTCTGGCCAAATCGCTCGAAAGCGGACAGGTCAAGGGTTTCAAGCCCGACGTGATGGCATTCTATGCCTATTTGATCTCCCACGACTCGCACCATCGAGGGCAGATATCATCGCTCGCGCGACGACTCGGCCACCCGCTCTCCCAGAGCGCGATGTTTGGTATGTGGGAATGGGGATCCCGTGCGAAAGAACTGGACTAACTTAACTGCGCAACGCCGTTAGCTTCGCCTGTTGGGTCGAAGTCAGCATCTGGTATAGCGCCGCATGTGCTCCCGCAGCCGCTGTGATGCGCTGCGCGGTCAGACTGCCGATCAGCGCTGTAGCTTGATTGATCGCAGCGGTATCGTTGGTATGCACCGCTGCATTCAGGCTCTGCCGCGCAGGCTTCAGGCTCGCGCGGATCGAGGTCAGGGTACCGCGGGCAGCGGCCAGGATCGTCGAAGCCTGCTGGCTCTGGTCCGCGGAAAGCCCGAGATATGCGCCAATAGATTTCAGGTATTTTGCGGCTTTAGCTTCCGACTTTGGAACCTTTGTTACCGACCTTGTCCTGCTCAACTTGAGAAGTAGCTTCTTGGACTGATGCGCCGAAATTCCGGTCACAGCCTTGGACATGCTTTGGGTTTGTGCGAACGCCTGTTCCGCCACAAGAGCGGCTCCTGGAATCAACATCAACTGTCTGCGGTTCATGAAGGTCCTCCTGCCTCGGGTAAGGACAAGTCGCATGTCCTATTCCACTCTGACGTGGAGACTTAAAAAGGGGTTACAGAAGGAATTCAATAACAATTCAAGCGAGATATATATAACATTACAGTCACCAGCCAGCGCGTAAGCGCGGGGGAACTGACGAATCTCTCAAATTGCTATTTCGCTGATTTAACAATTGACTCAATCAACGGCCCCGGCAGAGAAACCTCGGCCTTACCTAGGAGATTTAGCAATGTAGGAACCAGGCTCAAGCCGTCATAGGGTTCCTCTTCGCGCAAACCCTTCGGCACTCCGGTCTCACCACCGCCCGCAAACAACATCACCGCGTGCGTGGACGGTTGGAAAAACGCTCCGTGATTCCCTCCCGGATTAAATCCGCGCACGTTAAAATTCCAATGGTTGCGTGCGAAAACGATCATGTCGGTCTGACGTAGCCGTTCCTTATGGTCGCGATATTCGTCCAGTAATGTGACAGCGCTCGAAGGTGCGGGGATCAGCGCCTCGACTACATCGATAATTCCATTCGAATAACGCGTCGCATGCACCGCGCGAAACCACTCGCGCTCAGAATGCCAGTTCTTTAACCACTCGCGCCGATCTCCCGACCCGATTTCCAGGTTCGGATCCTCCCACAATTCCAGCGGCAGCCCAGCCTCGAATTCTTTCTTGGGCAGATAGCGAAGCGATAATTTGCCCGTCTCATCCATGCGGGATTCCACTCGCACCTCTTTATCCGGAGCCGACCACAGCACCACATCGTTGCCTTCCCGCATCGCGATAAAGTCCACAGGACGATTGCTCACCTCCGCCTGCGTATTGTTCTGAACACGAATCGCCCCGAGGCTCGCCAGATAGTCGACCCGCTGCAGGCTCCGCTCCAAATCAAGACTGCCCCGGCTATTCAGCACGAGGCCGCCCGCGGCCGGCCCCACGACGTAGTGTTCAATATCGGCTTTCGAATTGGAAGGGCCAAGCGACTTCTTCGGAATCACGTCCTCAATCTTCACCTTGCCGGCATCGAGGTCAGCAGAACTCACCGCCAGCAGCCGGCCCACAATAGTTCTGTATTCGATATAGCCCCGCGACTCTTCCCGCCAGTTCTCAATCCGTCGCACCGACCGCTTCGCATCTTTGTCCAGAGGTTTCTTGCTCGGCAGCCCCGCCTGCTCCTGCGCGATCCGTTCGTCCAGCGCGTTGAGCTCTTTGCCTAATTGATCCAGGTCCTTCAGCCACGAAGCGCGCACTCCGTCCCGAACGTCTATAAAAGATTGAATCAGTGCCCTCCGGGCTTCTTTAGGGAATTGCTTATTAAGAATCTGATCGAGCAAAACCTGAAGTGTGTTGAGAGTGTTGTTCCGCAGCCCTATGCTGGCGCGCTCGTTGCCATCCAGGTCCAGCATCACCGTGGGATACGACGAAGCTTGGCCCGCCAGGTATGTCGACTCCGAACTCGGCGTGATCACCTCGGACACAAACGGATCTAGCCCTTTTAGCTTGAATTCGGTCGAAGGATGCCGGTTGGTCAGCACGTGCTGCCCGCCGCCCCGCGGAGCTATTGAACCAATCCACCAGATTGTATCCCTGGCTGTAAATGTCCTCGGAAGTGTTCATCCCATGATCGGAAACCAGTAGCAGCACCGTCGTCTCCGCCAGAGGACTCTTTTCGATCGCAGTCCAGATGCGGCCGATCAGCGCGTCGATTTGTGCCACTGTGTGAAACTTCGGGATCGGGTCATTGCTCAGGTGCGCTGTGTGGTCGTATTCACCCGTGAAGAAGTCCAAATAGCGGATGTTCGGGTTGCTCAGGTTGGCGATCAGTTCCCGCTCGGTCTGGGTATAGATGGAACTCCCAAGGGCAAGCCCTGTCTGCCATTCGTCGAACAACTCCTTGGCCGGCTTCCCCGTGAAGGTCCGGCCTAAGCTGTCCCGCAGAGTGGTCCAGCTTACGCCCCGTTGGTAAAGCTGAAAGCCCTGAAATCTCTGATCTGGCGGGAAGCGGTCGATCAGCAGAGGCACACCCTGCTCGTCCAGGACCTCCACCCCTGGCATGTCCATGCGCTTATTGCGCGCATAGCCCACATAGAATGGGAAGAAATTCAGATAATCGTAAGGACGTAGCGTATACCGGTCGATTTCGCTGTTTCCCCGAATCACCAGGTGGCGTCCCGTATCCAGAATTGACCACGAGGGGGCGGAAAGGCTGAGGCCGCGCGAATAATAGTTGGCCATCCACACGCCGTTCTTTCGAAAAACCTGATCGAACCAGGGAAGACGGCTGCGCCCTTCCTTCCCCGCCCCACCGGGTTCCCGGACGTACTTCTCCACCAGCTCATCGGGCAGACCGTCCACTTTCAGGATGACAATCCGGTCGACCTTGGCGAACAGGGGGGCGATAAAGGATAAGAGAAAGCCGAGGATCCTACTCACCGGCGGGCGTCCCGGCCTTTTCCATTACCCGCTCCAAGCGAGCCCGTGTTTCTTGGTCCCGTGTTTGTTGCAGGACCTGCTGGAACACCTGCGGGTTCTTGGGCAGAAGGCCGGTAGCCATGAGATCATTGATCGCTAGCTCGACTCGCTCCGGATTCCACACAACTTCCACTTGCGGGGTGGAGCGAGCCACCGTTTCCAGGAACCGTTCGTCGCGTTGCGCCCTCCGATAGCGGCTCAGCTCAAACGCCAGAGTCTTCTCGTCCGGCGCTTCCTTATGTGTGAACGCGCCCAGCGTCACCACCTGGGCCACCTTCAGGCCGATTCGCGCCTGCAGGCTGTGCCGGTCCGCAGTCAATTCCGATTGCCGGTCGCGATTCAGACGTTGAAGCAATCCTTTAGGAGAATCAGCGTAACTCAACAACGCATCGTATTGCTTCGTGGCGATTCTCGATTGCGCAAATACACTTTGTTCCAATGGGTTAATCCCCATTACCTCAAGTCTCTTCTGAAGCTCCACACGAAGGTCGGCGTCAAGAGATTGGTCTAAGGAGAGCCACTGTCTGACGCCCGCATAAGCCCGGAGCCTGGCTGCCCGATTCCCTGCATCCCCATGGCGGGTCCGTATAAAATTCCAAGCCCACGACCCAGCCATATACGGCCAGTTACTCCACCTGGAGACACCCAAAACCCCATAGACCGTATCGGTCACCGCATAGCGTAGCATTTCGCGCCGCTTGGCAGAATGATACACCCGAAAATCGGCCAAAAGAAGCGGCACCTTTGGATAATCCAGCGCATACAGCGCCAACGGAATCATCTCAACTTCGCGGCCCCCAGGAACTGGCGTTTCCACTACCCGGCCCTCCGCGTCGAACATTCTTTGGACCGAATATCCCGACCAGTTCTTGATCCGTTCATCGCCATAAGGGTTCGAGATCCCCAGAAAGCGGCTATCGAAACGCCGCTTTTCAGCCCCCTCAGCGGTTGCGTCCTCCTTGGCTACCCACAAAAGGGCGTGGGTAGAGGGCTGACTCATACCCAGGGGCTCGAAGTAGAGGCCATTGGCTTCCGCTCTCTGGCGCAGCAATTCCCAGTTGTGGCCTAGCGTTTCGCTGGTTTGGGTCCGCTGTTTGATATAGGCTTCGGGCAGCCTCTGAGAGTTCACCAAACCCCCGAGAGTTTGACCTGCAAGTGTAAGCCTGGATTCTATTTCCACTCGCTCCGATTCGCTCAATAGCTTGACGGATTCAGGATCTTTCTCCAACTGCGTGAAGATCGCGAGCCCTCCCGAATACTGCGCCCGCTGGTAATTTTCAACATTTGACAGGTAGCGTTGAGAGGACGCCCTCAACATAGCTCCGTTGGAGTTGAGCGCCATTACCTGCGTGGCCGAGCCCGCCAGCGATTTCCAAACCGGATGACTCGTGGCGCCCAGATCCAGCACCGATGTCGGAGTCCGGTCGGCATTTTTACCCAAATCCGGACGGAAGTAAAAGAAAGGAATAGAAGCCGCGCCCCTTTGCAATAAAGTGGGACTCGTTGAATTCAGCACCCAAACGTAGCGCAGACGGTCGCTATCCGGATTGTTGCCCCCCAGCGTATCGCGCAGAACAGCCATCAGCGGAACGCTCGTCGATCCAGCCTTCTCGCGGACTGTACCGAACACCGTCAGGAGCTCGGCTCCGGTACCCACAGGACGGCTTTCCAAGGACAATTGTGGCTCTGGTAACTGGCTTCCTGCAGCCATTGCGGCTACAGCGGCGAAGACGAGTAGCCGCATATACTTGTTCGATTCTGAAAATTTCCTTTTAGTTACAATAATATCGCGGCCTCTTTCCGGTACTGATCGCGATTAACCCTACCACCTTACTAGTACCCCCAAAGGAGACACACCATACCCCCTTCGAAAAGCTTGGAGTAGGATAGCTCTTACGAGATAATCCTTCTTCAAAATGCACATGTCTACTAGCGGTAGTAACTATCCCTCCGTGTGTTTCGACCTCGGAATGGATTGTATTAGCTGCGTCCAAGAGACGGCTAGAGAGTCGGCGAAAGTCTGCCCAGGCCTGAAAGGCAAAGGGATCGGGCAGATTTTTGTGCTTTTGTACCCGAAGGCGGCGTGCGCCCCTATGCATCAGCAGTTCGCTGATGAGTACCTTAAGGCGCCCGGCGAGTTCGACCGTGCCCCGATGGCCGCGCCAATCGCCATTAGGCCGCCCAACAGGGTGAGGTCGAAGATCCGCGCGGCGGTAGCCTAGGCGCCGGACTGCGCCTAGTCGGCGGACTGGGAGTGACGGCTAAAGAACTTCTTCTTGATATCCGGCCAAAACTCTTTGAGAACCTGCGAGAAAGCGTCGGTGGCGAACTGGGTACCCACGCGCTGCGCGTTGTCTCCAAAGCTCCGCTCCTGCGGATAGTAGGCATTGGCGATCCCGCTCGCGGCGGAGTTGCCTAACAATTCTGAAAAGTTAAAGCGCCAGTTGCCCTTGTCTGTGCGCGTCACAAATACTCGAGTGGCCGCATAAAAAATGCGTTTTTTCACGCTGCCATATTCGGGTCCCTGGCGGAAGTAGCGGGGATCTTCATGGAGCAGGGCCGGCATCAGGCCTTCGGTCATGTAGTTCCCAATAGCCTGATCCGCGAAAGAAGTCACGTAGCGTTTGGCAAATCCCTCCGCGCCTTGCCCAAAATTTGGGTGCGCGTTATCCAGTTGCCCGAGGCCCGCGAACACTCCCCCGAGGAAGAAGATCGGATAGTCGAAGGAGTCCTTCTGAGCGATTTTGAATTTGCGGCTGGTTGAGAGGGGCTCGAACGGATCTGAGAAGTTCGCAGTCCGGTAATTGGGCAGAATGCCATAAGCGCGATGATCTATGGGGGTAGAAGCCGAGGCAGTTACGGTTGGGGCCGCTGGAGGCTGGTCTGGACCGGAAGAACCCGAATCCTGAGCAAACAGCCCGGCGCAGCACGCCGAAGCCAGTAACACTAATTTAAGCATTCAATATGTATACGGACTGGCGAGGCCCGTGGTTTCCCTGAGCTAACCCCATTGTACCCAATCCACGTGCATCTGCGACCATAAAAGAGCATGAGCGCGCTGTTTCAACCCTTTATTCTTAACAAACTTACGTTAGCTAACCGAATCGTCATGGCGCCCATGACGCGCGCGAAATCGCCTCACCGCGTTCCTGGAGAAGCGGTCGCCGCCTACTATCGCCGCCGAGCCGAAGGTGGCGTAGGACTCATCATCACCGAAGGCACCTACATCCCACACCCGGGAGCGGGCTTTGATGCCAATGTGCCGAACTTCCATGGAGACGAGGCTCTGGCTGGATGGTCGAACGTGCTCAAACAAGTGCATAGCGCGGGCGGCAGAATCATGCCGCAGCTCTGGCATGTGGGCCTGATGCTGCAAGCCGGTGAAGTGCTCACACCGGACGGAGTGGGTCCATCGGGCCTCGCCAAACCGGGCCAGCAGGTCGCGGCTCCGATGAGTCAACAGGACATCGATCAAGTGGTTCAGGCCTACGGTCAGGCTGCGGCGTCGGCCGAGAGGCTCGGCTTCGACGGGCTCGAGATCCACGGAGCGCATGGCTATCTGATCGATCAGTTCTTCTGGCAGGGCACCAATCGGCGTACGGATCGCTATGCAGATCGAACCCGATTCGCGGTGGAGGTAATCGAGGAGATTCGCAGGAAGGTATCGCCGGATTTCCCGGTGGTGCTGCGCTTCTCGCAATGGAAGCAGCAGGACTTCTCCGCGCGTCTGGCAGCGACGCCTGCAGAGTTGGAGCTGTTCCTGGCGCCACTTACGGCCGCTGGAGTCGACATGTTTCACTGCTCCACCCGCCGCTACGCTGAGCCCGAGTTCGAGGGCAGCACGCTGAATCTGGCGGGGTGGACCAAGAAGCTGACCGGACGGCCAACCATCACCGTCGGGTCGGTCAGTATCAACAGGGACTTCGTGACCTCGTTCATGTCCTCCGAAGCGGCGGCGGTCACAGGCATTGAAGACCTGGAGGAGCGGCTCGCCCGCGGCGAGTTTGACTTGGTCGCGATTGGGCGGGCGTTGATCGCAAATCCGTCGTGGCCGAAGCAGGTGCGGCAAGGCTTGTTGGAATCGCTGCGGCCGTTCGATCGTGCGCTGCTTACGGAGTTGATTTAAGCTACTTCACCCATACGGTGACGCCGGCCTGACTTGCGACCCCTCCGACGTTGATCGTCAAGCTGTCATTGCCCGACGCGGAGGACGAGGGAACGATGGCGTTCACCTGCACAATGCTTGACGAGAGGCCCGGTGAGCCGCCGGCGTAGGTGACTTGGGCGGGCTGGCCGCCTATGGTTGCCGAGGGCGTTCCTGTCAAAAAGGGCAGCGTAGAAGACACTACTTTGCCCGTCGCGCTGGCCGGATTGGTCTGGCCTCCGCCGGTGGCGTAAATGGAAATTACGGATCCCTTCACCGCGGGATTGCTGGGCGAGTTCACCGAGCCATCCTGATTCAATACCGCGCCCTGTCCCGTGCCTGTTCCGGCCAGCGTGAAGATGCCCGGCGCGGCGGGGACTACTGGCACCACGACGGCGGGTGACATCAGAGAGCCCGTGGTCACCTGGACCTGCGTGCTTGACTTGCTGTTCACTTCGAAGGGCACGATGGCGGTGATTTGAGTGGTGGTGACTGAGAGCAGCGGCGCGGCCACACCGTCGAAGGTCACCGTTGTATTCTGCATGGACGCATTGGCGAAGCCTGTGCCCAAAGCGGTGCCAGAGATGGCGACGATCTCGCCTGGGGCTACCGATCCGCCCATGAAGCTCGCGCCATTTGCGATTCCTGAGGTAGTGAACGAGGGCGCGCTGGTGGTCAGGCTCTTCATGAATTCGATGAGAGCCTTGCGGTCATTGGGGTCGGCCACGAAAAACGGGTGAGCCGCCTTGGGATCGCGCCGGGCCGAGTTCATCATGGCGTCGGCGGCGTCGTCAAATGACGTGCCTACGATCTCGTCATCGGAAAGCAATGAGGTCCGGCGGGCCAAGTCCAGCTTGAGCGGTAGCGCGAAGCCGCGCGCGCCACCGATGGAACTCGCATCGATCACCACCAGCCGGTTGTCGTAGTAAGGGCTGGGTCCGCCAAACGATTTCTGAATGGGTGACAGCGGCGCCTGCCTGGTGAAGACCACGGTGGGGTTGTAGCCCGGATACATCGACGAGATCGGGATGATGATGGGAGGCACGAATTTGTTAGGGTCCAGTTGATGGCACGCCGTGCAGCCCGCTCCTCCGGCAGCTTTGGTGGTGCGGAAGACGTCTCGCCCATGAGCGGCCATCGTGGCATCGAACTGTCCTAACGGCGGAGGCTGCAGACTGTTCAGGTAGGCATTGAGGTTGAGCAGTTTTTGGTTGTCGACACGGCGGCCAGAGAGAGACCCTGGCTCTCCCGATGGAAGATAATCCTGAGCGGTGACGAAGGGGACCACATCCAAAGTGTTTTTGCCTGCTGGAATGACACCGATGCCTTTTAAGACCTGCTCATAGTCGTTGGCGATCTCGTCGCCTACGGGGCCGGCGATCACGTGCAGGAATTCGCGGCCGCCGGGAGTCAACATCGACGTCGGGTCCAGGCTCACCGTGTAGACAGTGTTATTGAAATCGTCCAGCTTGTCGACGCCGCCATCGATTCCCCAAGGGGCCGAAAGATCGGTGCGGAAGAATGGCTGAATGTGAGTGGGAGCGCCAATGCCATCGGGGAAGGCGTCGAACTGGCCCACCGGGTAGTAGCGCGATCCGTCCGTATTCTTGCTCGTGAGGTAGGCATCTGCCTGGGCCTCGGTGGGTAGCGCCGTCGGAGTCGTGAGAAGACCCGGGAAGGCGCCGCGGCCGATGGTTGCGTTCTTCAGGGCTTTGAACTGGAGCTGGTACATGGGGTAATACGCGAGGCTGCGCTGCGCGACCGCGAAGATTGCGCCGACATCGATGCCATGGTTGGTGGGACCGTCCAGTTCCTTGCCCACCGTACCGGTGGTCTTCAGTTTCGGGTTCGCGGGGACGATGCTCGAATCGGTAATGGAGTGGCAGACTGCGCAGGTGAGCCCGACCTTATCGCCGGCAGCGAGGTTCAAGGTTCCATTGTTGCCGAGGGGCTTCATGTTGCCTTGAGGATCGAACACCACTACGCCCAGGACGGCATTCTGGTTGATCAGAGAGAGCGTAACGTTGGGATCGCCCAATGCTGTCGTGGACGGGTCGGCGCCACCGGCCACTTGCAGCAATGCTGCGCCCAAAGATGTCTTGGTGGCGGCGTTCACAGCGTCGATGTTTACGCTGAGGCCGAGTTGAAGAGCTTGCAAGGGAGTGACCTTGGAGGATGCGATGCCTTGAGGCAACTGCATGGCGTCGGTCCAGAAGCCCTGGTTGCCGAAGGTCTCGTAGCGGAAGGTGGTCTGACCGGCGACTGGATCTCCCAGCGCGTGCTGAAACTGGGGAGGGAGCAGGTCTGGGCCGGGGCCGTTGGATGTGCCTGGGTCATCGGATCTGGCGATGCCTACCAGGCCCAGGGCCAATGTAACAATCGCGAAGGCGATCCATCCTTTCCGTTGAGTAAACATTATGATGTCCTCCTAAAAATTGAAAACCGCTCCGTCACCGTCGCGGCTCCGAAGCGCAGCCGCGACACAGTGAACGGCGCGATGAAGGCGGAGCTGCAAGGGTCACGGAACGGGACACCTTTCAGCCAGCTCGCTAAAACCGAGTTTACGCAAGCTGGCTTGGGGTGGATGCGACTAAAATGTAAAAACTTTGTAGGCTACTTGTGCTTGCGATACCTGGTGATCAGGTTGTTGGTCGATTTATCGTGGCTGAGAGCGGGTTCGCCGTGGTGCTCGATCTCACCGATGATGTGCTGCGCCAGGACTTTGCCCAGCTCCACACCCCATTGATCGAAGGAGTCGATCTGCCAGATGCAGCCTTGTGTAAATACGTTGTGCTCGTAGAGGGCGACCAGCTTACCGAGAGTCTCAGGGGTCAGCGTGTGCGCGATGATCACGTTAGAAGGACGGTTGCCTTCGAACACGCGATGGGGAACCAGCGTATCCGCGGTGCCTTCGGCTTTCACCTGCTCGGCGGTCTTGCCGAACGCGAGAGCTTCGGCTTGCGCGAAGACGTTTGCCAGCAGGATGTCATGATGGCGGCCCAGGGGATTGAGCGACTTTTCAAATCCGATGAAGTCGCAAGGGATGACTCGGGTCCCCTGGTGGATCAACTGGTAGAACGAATGCTGTCCGTTGGTCCCGGGCTCGCCCCAATAGATCGGGCCGGTGTTGTAGGTGACTTCCTTGCCGTCCAGCGTGACATGCTTGCCGTTGCTTTCCATGGTCAACTGCTGCAGGTAGGCCGGGAAGCGCTTCAGATACTGCTCATAGGGCAGGACGGCGACAGTCTGGGCACCGAAGAAGTCGTTGTACCAGACAGACAGCAGGCCCATCAGCACAGGCAGATTCTTTTCAAACGGAGCGGTCTTGAAATGGACGTCCATTTGATGGAAGCCGTGCAGCATGGACCGGAAATGCGTCGGGCCGATGGCCAGCATGGTGGAAAGGCCGATGGCGGAATCCATCGAATAGCGGCCTCCGACCCAATCCCAGAAGCCGAACATGTTGGCGGTGTCGATACCGAACTTGGTGACCTCGGCCGCATTGGTGGAGACGGCGACGAAGTGTTTGGCGATGGCGGACTGGTCGCCACCGAAGCCCTTCAGTGCCCATTCGCGAGCCGAATGCGCGTTGGTCATGGTCTCAAGGGTGGTGAAGGTCTTGGAGGAAACGATAAAGAGAGTTTCCAGCGGATCGAGATCGATTACCGCTTCCGCGAAGTCTGTCCCGTCTACGTTGGAGACGAAGCGGAAGGTTAGCGAACGGTCGGTATAGAAGCGGAGGGCCTCATAGGCCATGACGGGTCCCAGGTCGGAGCCGCCGATGCCGATGTTGACGATGTTCTTGATCTTCTTGCCGGTGGACCCTTTCCATTCGCCGCTGCGAACGCGGTCGCAGAATGCCGACATCTTGTCGAGCACCTCATGGACCGGCGGGACTACATCTGCGCCGTCCACCATAATGGATTCGGTTTTGGGGGCGCGCAGAGCCACGTGCAGAACGGCACGCTTTTCAGTGGGGTTGATCTTCTCGCCCTTGAACATCGCGTCGATGCGCTGCCGGAGGCCGGATTCTTCGGCCAGCTGGAGCAGAAGCTTCAGGGTTTCGTCGGTGATACGGTTTTTCGAATAGTCCAGCAGAATGCCGAGCGCTTCGAGGGTAAAGCGGTCTCCGCGATCCGGGTCATCCGCGAACAACTGGCGGAGGTGAGTTGCACCAAGTTGTTTATAATGGGCTCCCAATGCCTTCCATGCGGGACGCCGGGTGAGGGGCTTTACTTTCGCTGCTGCCATCGTTGTGCTCCTAAGGTTTGTCTCAAAAATACCTTCCTAGTGTAACCACTTGACTGTCCTCGTGCGGGCCTGCCCCGACGGTAGAGCTATTTCGCGTTAGGGAGCGGGCCGAGGAGCTTTGAAAACATTCGAGCTTGGTACCCAAGGAATCCCCGCCCTCACGGGTCGGGGCTATCTGTTGCCGTTTAGCTAATGAGAAAGGATAGCCCCGCGTGTGTGAGCGCGGGATTCCGGGTCCGGTCAAGCATCATGGCGGGGGGCGCGTCTGGCGTAAATACGCCAGGCTAAATTCGGTGATGTGGGCGGCGATCTGGATTCGTTGAGCCTCGTCCATCTTCATCTCGGGCCACAGGGTGCGGAGCATGGGGGCGGATCGGGCGTAATAGGCGATCTGGCCGATTACGCTATGGACCGAGAGGCGGGTCTTTTCATGATCGGGAGGCAGGGCCAGAATCGCGCCGACGATTTCGCGCAAACGGTCATACATGGGGCGCATTACTTCCTGAACGACACGGGCCGTGGCGGTGGACGGGTGGGCGAATTCGTGCAGCATTAAGCGATAGCGCAGGTCGGCCTGGTCACCGATCTGGAGAACGCGCTCGACCATGGCTCCAACGACAAATCGCAGGGCCTGTTCGGGGTCCATCAGGGGAATGTTTACGGGGGGAGGCGGCGAACCGCAACTCATCGAGAACCGCAGGACCTCCGTATAAAGTTCCAGCTTGTCGCCAAAGTGATAGTGAATCAGCGCTACGTTGGCGCCGGCGCGGGTGCAGATCTCGCGGATGGTGGATTCTTCGTAGCCCCGCTCTGAGAAAACTTCGACGGCGGCTTTGAGCAGGCGGGCCCTGGTGTCGTCAGGCTTGGTAACGTCGGGCTGGCGGGCGGCGCTCAACTTGCCCGTTTCCCGTGCAGGAGGAGTTCTACGGCGTGTTCCATCGATCCGGCTAGCTTCACTTCGCCGGAGTTGATGAAATAGATCTGATCCACGTTGTCGATGGTATTGAGGCGGTGGGCGATGATCACCTTGGTGGTTTCAGGCGGCAGCTTGTCGAGAATCTCTTCGAGAATCTGCTCTGTTACCGTGTCGATGTTGGCGGTGGCTTCGTCCAGGATGAGCAGGTCGGGCTGCCTGAGCGTGGCGCGCATGAAGGCGATCAACTGCTTCTGGCCCAGGCTGATGCTGTTGCCGGAGGTGGATACCTGGGTGTCGAGCCCTTCGGAGAACCGGGCCAGAAGGCTCGTCAGGTTGGCCTTTTCCAGCACAGCGGCAACTTCCGCGCTAGAGCTGGTCTGATACTCTTCGTGGCCGTAGACGATGTTGTCGCGAACGGTGCCGGTGAACAGGAAGGGCTCCTGCAGGATGAAGCCGACCCTCTTGGCTCGCTCAGAGTGAGGAATGGAGCGGATGTCCTGGCCGTTCAGATAGACGGAACCCTCGGTGGGGTCGTAGAGGCGAGCCATTAGAGATGCGGTGGTGGTTTTGCCGCCGCCGGTGGGTCCGACCAATGCGTAAGCTTTGCCTTTTTCCAGCTCAAAGCTGACGTCGTGCAGGATGTCCTTGCTATCGGGATAGCGGAAACGGACTTTACGGAAAGATAGGACCGAAGTGGAGTCGGCTGCCGAGGCTGGAATCACCGGCATGTCGGATTCCAGCGCGAGGACTTCGGAGATCCGGTCCAGCGCGGCCAAAGCAAGCTGGAAGGAGGCCCAGACCGTGGCGAGCTGCCTGAGCGGACCATAAAAACTATTGACGTAGAGCAGGAAACCGATGATCAGGCCGACCGTGGTTTGGCCCGCTCCGATGAGATAGATTCCATAGGCCAGCACGAGAAGCTGCGCGAGATGGTTTGAAAATCCGTACATCGGCATGAAGATGTTGTTGGCAAAGCCGGCCGATACGGAGGCGCCATAGTTATTCTGATTCGCAGTATTGAACTTGCGCTGGAAATAATCGACGCGATTAAACGCCACAATTACTTTGAAATTATTCAGGCTTTCCTGAATTTCCGAGCTCATGCCGCCCAGGCTCTGCAGGCTCTTCATGTTCTTGCGCTTCACCCAGGCGCCGGTGAACTTGGTGATGGCGAATACCGCGATGGCGGGGAGCAATGCGGCGAGTCCCAGTTTGACGTTTAGAGAAATAAGAAAGATAGCCGCTCCGGTCATCAGGAAGAGGCTGGAGAGGAACTGCATCAGGGCCTGGGAGACAAACTGGTTCAGCTTGTCGGTGTCATTGTTGACGCGGGAGATCAGGTCGCCGGCTTTGTTCTGGTTGAAGAATGCGACGGGAAGATCCTGCAGCTTGGTGAAGATCGCGTTGCGGAGGCTGAAGAGGACGCGGCGTCCGACGCCTCCCATGGTTCGGATCTGGACGTAGCTGGCGGCGACTCCAAAAAGATAGACCGCCATCAGGATGGCCGCGCTGAGATTCAGGTTGTGGATGTCTTTCAAGCGCACGTACGTGTCGATGGCGCGCGCGACGATGATCGGCGCAGTAAGGGCAGTGACCGCGCTGACCAACATCGCCAGCAGGGCGAAAATCACAGTGCCCTTCTCGCCTTCCATCAAGGGCACGAAGCGTTTGATGCCGGCCCGTAGGGAGCCTTTGGCTGCACCGGGCTTTTTGCCGAATCCTGTGAGCTCAAGCTTGTAGTTCGTAGACATTGGTGCTCCGTTGAGAATCGTAGATCTGGACGTATTCGGGCGACGTTTCCATGAGATGGGCGTGGGTTCCCTGGGCCAGAACTTCGCCCTCCATTAAGAGGATGATCTGGTCATAGTTCTCCACCGATGCGATTTTTTGCGTGACGGAGATGAGTGTGATGCCGGGATACTGCTCATGAACGTTCTTGAGAATGGCGCGTTCGGTGGTGGAGTCGACCCGCGCTGTGAAATCGTCGAGCAGCAGGACTTTCGGATTGAGAGCCAGCGCGCGGGCCAGCATGACTCGCTGTTTTTGGCCTCCGGAAAGACTGGTGCCGCGCTCCGAGACTACGGTGTCGAGCCCTTGGGGCAATGCTCCGATGAAATCCTGCAGTTCGGCAGCGGCGATGGCCTTGTCGATGTCGGCTGCGCGGGCGTCCGGGCTGAAAGCGATGTTTTCGCGCAGCGTCAGATTGAAGAGAATGCTGTCTTGAAATACGAAGCCTACATGGCGGTGCAGGAACTCGGCATCGTAATCGTCGATGGGCTGGCCGTCGTAAGTGATGGTGCCCGAAGTGGGCTTCAGCAGGCCGATCAACAGATTCAGCAACTGCGTCTTGCCCGCGGCGGTGGGTCCGATGATGGCGGTGGTGCTGCCGGCCTTGGCGGAGAAAGAGACCTGCTTGAGGACCTGCTTTTCGCCGAAGGAAAGTGACACTTGTTCCATGCCGATATCGCCGCGGAGGTTGGCGCCTAAGGTTCCGGTTTTGGGTTCCGCTTCGGCAGACAGAATTACGTCCAGCCGCTGGTAGGAGGCGGTGGCCATGGCGATGACATTGCTCATGAATCCCAGAATGATGATGGGAAAGACGAGGATCGCGAGATAGGTGTTGAAGGCAGTGAAATCGCCCAGGCTCATGGTCCCGAAAATCACGAAGTGCCCGCCCATGGCGAGAATGATGACGGTAGCCAGGTTGATGGCGAGCGTGATCACCGGGATCAGAGCCGACATGATGCTAAGGATGCTGAGGCCGATGTCGCGCGCTTCGGCGTTGGCGACCATGAATTTCTGATACTCGATGTGCTGCGAATACAGGATACGAATGAGGGAAGATCCCAGGATGCTTTCGTTGATGACGCGGTTCAGCCAGTCAATCGCCTCCTGGCCCTTCTTGAAGAGCTTGCGCACTTTGGAGAGCGCGAAGGCGAAGGTCCCGCCGATGACGGGGATGACGGCGAGAACGCACAGGCCTAAACGCCAGTTGATGGAGAGCAGCAGAATGCTGGCGCCGATGATGAGAAAGATCGACGCGAGGATCGACGCGATGGCCTGGGAGACAAACAGCTTGACGGCGTCCACGTCCGAGGTGAGGTTGGTGAGCAGCTTGGCGGGCGTGACTTTCTCGACGTAAGCGTAGGACTGAACCGAGATTTTGGTCGCGAGCTTGGTGCGCAGGTCCTTCGCAACGCGCTCCGATGCGTAGGTCTGGACGATGCTCTGCAGGTAAGTGAGACAGAAGACCAGCACGGCAACGATAAGGAATAGCGTCGTGATGGAAGTTGGAATCGCGTTGGTGCGGGTGTAGGTATCGATGGCGCGCGCGATGAGCTTCGGCACGACGAGGTTCAGGCTGTTGGCCACGATAGTCAGACCGAGAAGTCCCGCGACCATCAAGCGGTAAGGCTTGAGCAGCAGGAACAGCCCGTTGGAGGGAGGCCTTTTGGTTCCCCCGCGCTCACGCGCTGGGGCTGGTGGTTTCGCGTTGGTCGGTTGAGTAGGCATAGTTATGGAGTTCTCGCGAAGGGGTTAAACAAGAGATTAAAACATGTGTTTTACTCCTGTCAATGAAAATTTGGCCGCCGCGGTCGGGCCTGGTCGATTATGTGGGGCGGAGGTCAGCGGGTTGGGGTGGTGGGATCGGGGAAGCCTCGTGTTTGGTTTCAATGGGTTGCTGGGTTCGTTTTCCAAGAACAGTTCTTGCGGGAGCTGCCTTTGAGGCCTGGTTTCGGCTTCGGCGTTGCGGGTTTCGCGTTCGCGTCTGGGGTCCTCCGGCTCTGTGCTTTAGGAGACTTGGGTTTCGGCTTTTCACTCTGGCGCTGTGCTCCCCTGTCCTGAAGCTGCTGGAGACGGTGAAGGGAGCGGGAGATCTGGCGGTCGAGGGCGATTTCGAAACGAAGCAGGAGTTCGTGCGAGCGAATGCTCTCTTCGGTGGTGCGAAGGGCTAGGGCGGCGCGAAGGGCGGGATTTTCGGAGTCGGTCTCGACAGAGGCGATGTCGTAATCGAAGTTGGTTTTCTGGATGCCCCAGATTCGCTGCTGACGCCAGCGGGCCGCGACGATGGTTTCGACCAACATGGTTTGCGTCGGGGTGGAGGGCTTGTGTTCATCCAGGAGTTCATTGAGGAGTTCGTGGAATTGGGATGGGACCTCCGTTTCCAGGACGAGGGTGTCCGCGAACATACCGTGACGGGTGCTGTTCCGGGAGGAATTGCGCTTTCCTTCAGGGGTGACGGGCCCTTTGGAGCGGGCTCCGTTGGCGCGGGAGGCGGCTATCTGTTTGGGAGTTCTCATGGCGTGGGTACCATACACCCGGGGAGCAAAAATTTCGGCGGATTTTGAAGAAATGTGGTTGGCGGGAAAGGGGATAGCGGGTTTGAAGAGGGCGTGACTACACGCAGGCTAAAGCCGGGAACCCGCACCGCCCCGAGTCGTAGTGACAACGTCATTACGGTATGACATGCTGGGAGTGAAGGAGAATCAGCATGCGTGAAACTCAGGGGGGAGGCGGCAGGCGGGATACCCTGAACATTCGGATCAAGGCCGAGGTGAGAGGGCTGATCGACCGCGCGGCGGCGCTGACGGGAAAAAACCGGACGAGTTTTGTCCTTGACGCCGCCCGGCGTGCGGCAGAGGATGCATTGCTGGACCGCTCCGTGTTCGCGCTGGACCCCAAGGCTTATACCGAGTTTTTGGCGCGGCTAGATGCGCCGCCACAGCCCAATGCGAGGCTGCGCCGGGCTCTCAAGACTCCCGCGCCTTGGGAAAAATGAATCTAGAGTTGGCTCCGCCGGAGCCGCTGGCGGATCATCACGAGATCCAGGAGTTCAACTCGGGTGAGGAGTCCCTCGACGACTGGCTGAGACGCAGGGCACGGGCGAACCAAGTGAGCGGCGGGTCGCGCACCTATGTGGTATGCGAAGAAAAACGGGTGGTCGCATACTACGCGCTCGCTTCCGGCGCGGTCATGGCGGAGAACGCCACTGGCCGCCTGCGGCGGAATATGCCCAACCCCATCCCGGTCGCCGTGCTCGCCCGCCTTGCCGTAGACCGCGGCTGGCAGGGGAAGGGTTTAGGACGCGCGCTGTTCCGTGATGCCGCTCGGCGAGTGACGAACGCGGCCGACGCCGTTGGGATTCGTGGCATCGTCGTGCAGGCGATTTCCGAGGAGGCGAAGAATTTCTATCTGGCGCTCGGTTTCGACCCAAGTCCCCGTGAACCCATGATGCTGATGGTGACGCTGGCGGACGTTCGGGCCGCTCTTTCCTGAAGTCAACTCGGGACCTGGAATGCAAATACCATGAACTGATGCGAAGAGAAAAGTGTTTGCATGTTCCTGCCCAGCCTCAATAGCGCTCGAGGGCGGCCTGAGGGTATGAAGGGACCGAAGGGACGGATTTCCGAAGGGGTCGGGCGGAATTTCAGAAGACTTTGGATCCGCAAGACGCGACCGAGGGCGGGTTTGTTATTTCGAGCGTGAGATTACAGTAAGGCCCGGAACTCCCAGATAATCGCTCCGATTGTGCGTAATCAAGGGTGCATCGTAGAGTACTGCAGTCGCTGCGATCCAAGCGTCGGCGTTCTCAATCCGTCGGCCGACAGCCTGGGCGGCGACCATGACTTCGGCCCACTTTAGGCAGAGGTCTGGACTCGAGGGCACCAAAGTGAACCTCCGGAGGTAAAGTCGCAACCATTCGATTCGCTGGTTGCTCCATCGGTTCTGAAGCGTCCAACGTTCCAGCTCGGCGACCGTCATGAACGAGATCAGTGGAACGCGGTTCAAAAGCTCCGGATCGTAGAGTGAGCCAATGCGGTGATTCTTGAAGATGAATGAGACGACGTCGGTGTCGACGACGACCTGGCTCATGCAGCGGGCTCAGTCCCCTTGTGGCCACGCCACTCGCGGAGCGTTTCCAGGAACTCCTCCATGGATTCCTCGCGGGGCCAGAAATCGCCGTGAAGGCAAGCGATGTCCGCGATTGGTCCCGTACCCTGAGTTGCCATCAGTTGCTGAACCGAGGGGTGGCCAGTGGCCGTATAGCGAACGGCTTCGGGTCCGTCCTCCTTAGACTTGTCGCGATGCTGGCGATTACCTTCGGACACGAGTTTACCTCTTCGCTTTGAGTATATCAGTGGGATCTATTTGTTCTGAGGGACTCGATTTCTGCCACAAATTACTTCTCTCCAGAGGGTATTGAGTGTGTGCTGCCCCACATTTCCTTATCCATCCCGGTCGCCGTGCTCGCCCGCCATGCCGTAGACCGCTGTTGGCAGGGGAAAGGTTTGGGACGCGCGCTGTTCCGTGATGCCGCGCGGCGAGTAACGAACGCGGCCGATGCCATTGGGATTCGTGGCATCGTCGTGCAGGCGATTTCCGAAGAGGTGAAGAATTTCTATCTGGCGCTCGGTTTCGACCCAAGTCCCCGTGAACCCATGATGCTGATGGTGACGCTGGGGGAGGTTCGGGCCGCTCTTTCCTGAAGTCAGATCAGGATCTCAAGCTTAAACACCATAAGCTGCTGGCGAAGAGAAAGGTGTTGGAGTGCTCGACGCGCCCTGACAGGGCAAGGGAGCACTTCCGGAGTGTAGAAGCGTCTCCTTGAAGGGCTCTGGGAAAGATCTCTGGCAAATAGTGAAAGCGTGCCTGTCACCGAATTGGCTGTCTACCGAATTGGCTTGTCATAATGCCCCTAGTGCGGTAGACACGCTGGTAAAATACTGACACTAGAGCACATATAATTGCAGAGTTTCGCCCATGAAACCAATGAAGTCATCCCGAAAACGCGTCTCGATACGAACCGAAACAAACGTCCTAATAAAGAGCCGTCGGCGGTGCGCCCTGTGTGCACACCTGCACGGTGATGTGAGTCTGAAAGAGGGTCAAGTTGCACATCTTGACCGAAATCGCGCCAACGATGCGGAGGACAACCTCGCCTTTCTCTGTTTGCAACACCACAGCTTATATGATTCTCAGACCAGCCAGCACAAGGGGTTCACCATAGGTGAGGCCAAGGCAGCTCGTAAGGAATTGGAGGCCTGGGCTCGCCGTACGGGACTACAGGTTACTGGGCGTCAGATAAAAGAGTATGCGCTGCCACCTCTTCAGGTGAACCTCTCGGGATTCGCCCGCTCTGTTCGTAGCGAAGGCTATTCGGAACTGGTCGGTGAAATTCATCTTGCCCTCTCGGGGAGGATCGGCTCCCCGTCGAAGCAACATGCCTTCGCTGAGATCAATGTGCAAATATCGACCAACATTACGAATCGGATCGACCGCGCAGGTATGACCGACATAGCACTTATATCAAGCGCTGGTAAGATCATCGGCAGAGCGAGAATCGGAACCCAACCCAATCCAGGGCAATTCAATAACGTAACGTTCGAGGCAGTTCCCATAAAGCCATCCAAAGGCCTAATGAACGAATGGTTTTCGATTGTTGGTATCCGGGTGAATGCAGTAGCCACGGGGATGAGCAACAGAATGACAGGTCGTGCGTTGATCAAAGCTTCCGTGGAAGTATACCTTTACCCCGGCGGCAAGATTCTACTTGCGGGCGAGGTGCCTGTCGCCGTGGTCCGCCATCCCACGCAATTCTCATTGACGGCCACTCCCACCAGCGTAGAGCTAAAGGAAACGAGGGGAATTCGGGAGCCACCTTACATTCAATCATTTGAGATTAGTTGCCTTGGGTCGTTTTACGAGTCATTCAAAACCCGAACAACAGAGGCGTACGAACCAGAATACGCGAGCGCTGGGACGCTATTGGCGCTAAATCTTTCTTCTGTCCCCACCGGGTTCGAAGTATTTGTGACTGCCCGCGATCTGCCTTCGTTGAATCAAGAAGCCAAAGCACGGCCTCTCGCCGTGGCTGTCCGTACGGACCCAAATGGTTACAGGCTAAGCGTAAGATCTGACGCTTCCCTACTCTTGTGGAACTGTAGCATCCCGATGGTGAAAGTCGAGAACAACTTAGCATGCTGGGAGTTTGTTCTCACCCCTCCTCCCGGTCGGCCCCCATTAGTTCAGTTCGGGTTATCGATGATTGCACCACATGGATTCCGCCCTGATCGAACAATGCAGGCGGCCCTGGGGTTCGCGCCATTCTATACAACTGCGGCTGCTGGACAACCAAGCGGTACGCTCGCCATTCCACGGTTTACGCCTGGAACAGTTCCTGTGGACTTGTTGCCAATATAGTCACTGGAGGAGCTCTCTTCTCTTGGGAAAGCTAGATTCTAAAAGAGGACTGGCGTGGCCGTTCGGTCAGAAGTGGTCTATGGCTAACGATCCGCCGGAGAAATTGGAATGGTCGGACCCTTAGGGTCCGCCCTTGGGCCTCGGTTTGCAGAGTGACTGATGATGGAAGGGGACTCGTCATAGCCACCCTCTGCAGTACTTCGTCAATTCTTGTCATCGCTCTTGACCACGCCCCGCCCATCCCGGTGACCTGTCGCTGTGATATCGTTCGTAGCTTGCCGTAAGGAGACCATGGCCCTCTTACACACGTCATCTTCGTTGGGGATTGACGGTTGTGCCTGATTTCGCCACGAAATCTTCGATGACCATCAGTGTGTCCTCCATGGCACGAAGGCTTTGCTCACCCGCCGCATAGTCGCGCGTGCGAAGCGCCAGATTCGCCGCCTGTTGCTGGCTGGGCAGGCTCTCCTGGGCAGCGCGGATATCGTCCGGAAGCGGCACGCCGGCTACGGATGATTTCCTTTGAGCCTGGGCCAAAGCAAACCTGGCTTGGGCGGCGCGCCTCATTACCGCGCCGTAGTGGGTCATAAATTCCGGCTGCCCGGTGGTTGACGCCGCGGACGGATCCTGACGCGCTGGGCTCGGCGACGGTTGCGCCGGAGCGCTGGGCATTCCCCTGCCTGCCGGAAGGCTCGCGGGACCGGCCGGCGATGGCGCGGAGGAAGTCGCTTCGCCCAATTGGGCATCGACGCCATCGATGGGGGCCAAAAGGGTCTGCCGGATGTCCCTATAAGTTTGGCCGGTAATCTGCGAATGACTCTGCTGTTGCGTGCGTACCAGACCTCCGGGCACGTCGTCGCTCATCCACGTCTTCGTAAACGTCATTGGATCGCTGGCGCGGGTAACGCACTCCCACCTGGTGGCGATCTTCTTCCCATTGATCGTCAGCGTCTCTTCACCGCTGGTGACGGTTGTGCTCGGGTCGTCCACCGGCGCGCCCGGCGCCGTTTCTTTCGCTTTGAAGATCAGTTGATCGCCGGACGAGGTGCCGGGTCCGGTCCTGCCTGCGATCTTTCCGGACAACGTTGATTCCACTTTTACTATGGCCCGCTCGCCGTCAATCGACACGAGCGTAAAGGTATCGTGCGAAATTTTGGTCCTGGTGTATTGATTGGTGCCCGGTTGGTATTCGTGCAACAAGCTGTTATCGTAACTGGCCTTCGAACCTGGCGGGAATTTCTTCCAGGCAAGGTATTTCGGGGAATCGACAAGCGCAGGTGCGGACAGCTTCATCCAATCCGGCGTCGATTCCCGGAAATTCGCTAGTGCGCCCGCATCCAGAACCTTGAGTTGCCGGAGACTCAGAATGCGCACGCCGGCGCCCTCGCCGAAGCTTTGAACATCGCCCTGAACCTCTATCGTCTTGCCGATCAGACCGGCAAAATTGTCGCCGTAGCTGGATTGCAGCATGTCAGGGTAGGGAGAGAATCCCACAAAACCATCAGGGCGGGAGTCCTTGAAGCGAATGGTCGCGTAACGCGGTGTACCACGTGTGTCGACATCGACGCCTGCAACGGCGCCGCGCACGATCACAGATTTTCCCACCCAGCGCGGATCGTAGGAGCTGGCGCGGAAATGTGCGACCTGGCCATCCGGGATGGCCGCTTTGGGATCCTTCAAAAGCGCCTGGAACCAGACACGCAAGGGCTGTGATTGCGGGTCCCCGGCAATCTTACCTTCGGAATCTTTGGGCGTATCTTTTAATCGCCCAGCCGCGGCTAGAACGTTCGCTTCGCCATATTTCGCCACAAGCTGGGTGTAGACCGAATTGGCCTTTTGCCAGTTATCTTTCATGCTGAACGCGGCGGCCGGTTGCATGGTCAGCAGCGTGTTGGGATCGAAAGCCAGCGCAATCGCATACGCGCGAGGGCTGCTTTTAGTCACCTGGCTCAGGAAGAGATAGTAGGGGTTCGGCGAGGGCGACGCGACGAATTCGCCGATCTCGACCGGGGAGCGCGTGGCGAGCCCGCCCACGGAATTCTTCGGCGCCAGCAAAGTCACATTCGCGGCCGCCAATACCTCCTTCTCGCCGAATATCTTCACGAAAAGGTTGTAGAAGTCCAACGTCGACGCGACGGGGTCGGGGAGATTATCCTGCTTGTTCTGGCCCAGCGCCCAGCTCACATCCGCTTCCATCTGGCTACGGATGTAAATGTCGGGAGTGATAAGCCGGGAAAGATTCAGGCCGCTGGACATAAGCTCCGCCCAGTTTCGAGCATCCTCGTAAGCAGTGCGCCAGTTCGATTCATCCTGGAGCGTGTCTATCAGCAGGCTCGGGTTGGCTGAAGGATCGTTCAGCATTTTGGCGACGAACTGCATCAGGTTTTGCGCACCGTCCACCACCGCGCTTCCCGATGAAGCCTTTTTGTCTTCCGCACGGCGCATCGCGGCGACCCACCGCGCGAAGAGAGGCCGAGCGTACGGCCGGATGCCGCCATCCATATTGTCGGGGACCTTGTCGAGGTCTTTCAGGGAACTATCGCCGCCCAAAACCGCCAGGGCGTTGCCCGCTTTGACGAACACCGAGTTCATGACGCTGCTTGTGGACAATGCCAGGTAATACGCGTCTTTTTGCCGCAAAGCCCGAAGGAAGTCTCTTTCAACCTGGTCAATTCCCGGACCGCTCGGCCACAGCGCGAAGTAGCGCTTGCGGGCGGCGTCGATTTTGGCGCTGTCCTTGGCGAACACATCATCCAGGCTGCTCTTCAGAACGGCGGCGCCAATTTCCAGGCAGTTCTTCCGGCCGTCCGGCCGGAGCGGGTGCAGATTGCAAGGGTCATCCCCAAAAGCAACGGATGCGCTGAGGACCAGCGTTGCGGACATCAACAGGAAGCTTTTCATTTTATTTCCTCGGATGATCCTCTGATTTTACTTGTTGCGGGGAGCCCCTCAGTAACCGCGCGCACAACGCAGCGGGTCGCGATGTTTTCTTCGCTCTAGCGGGCGCGCCCCGCGCTGTGCGCTTTGCAGGGCGGCGCCGCCGCCATTCGGCGCTCGATTTCCGCCGGGCCGGGATCGAAGGGCCCAAAACCCACCAGAGGGGTCCACTGATGAACATAAATCTCTGGTGGGGGCTGCGATTTGTTGGTACGCGAAAATTTCCATTGGAAATTCAGTGTGCCCCCGAGCCTGCCTTTGATCTGCATCGTGGGGAGCGGCCTTGTCATGCCGAGGTGCACAGCCGAGGCGACCATGGGCCGGTAAAAAAGGCCCTTGCAATCGCCTACGCACTCGATGACAGAAAGCCCGATCACTCCGTCCTGTTGGCCAGGCGCGGTTCCCTGCGTTCCGCTGGAATCCCACGTCACGCGACCCGAGCCCAGGCAGAGGAACTTTTCCTTTTTCATCAGGTCGGCCACTTCGTCGACCGGTTCGCCGTCGTGCACGGTGCCGGGAGGGTCATACCAGGCTGGAACCAGGTACTCGAAATCCGGACTATAAGAGGCAGGATCCAGGTAATTGGTGACATTGGTTGCACCCGGAAGCGTTTCGGGCCGCTTGGGTCGCGGGGCGCAACCAGGGTGGGCGGCTGATCCGGCAAGGGAGGCAGTTTCTCTCCGCGCGGTACGATCTCCACCTTGTCGCATTTATCGTTCAGCATCCTGGCGGTTATTTTCCCGGTGTGCGCATCGAATGTCCCATCGATGCCGAGGGCCTGATACACCGCCGGGTGATGACTTACCCAAGGTTCGGGCTGGGGTTCGAGCTCGAAATGGAAGCGCCCGGTCTTTTCGTCATACGTTCCTTTCAATCGGTAGCCGGTAGTTTCGACGCCGTTGAAGGAGTGGAAAGACATGTTGATGCTTGCCGTAACGCCCTCATCCGGATCCACCACTCCCAGCAGGCCCATGACTGGGGAGGCGAAGAACTCGAAATCTCTCCAGGCGCCGCCGCAGTGATAGCGGCCGGTGAAGCGCTCAGAAACGAGGCTTTTGTTATTCTGCGCGAAGACGGGCACAAGCGCGACCGATAGTAAGAAAGCGTAGCGCATTTGCGCTTGATCTCCTCCTCATAGCTAGTACGGATACTGGCGTTGCGCGGATTATACCAGGATCGTGCTAATCTTCGAACCATGCAGAGCGCCCGCTGCCAACATATGGTGCAAAAGGCTGCTGTCCACTTTTTTTTCTGGCTGTTGTTGCTGGGTGGCCCGTCTCTTTACGCGCAAAACAGGTATTCTCAAGCCGCCGAAATCGACGATAGTGAATTTCTGAGTGCTGTGAAGGAAGTGTCCCTCGATCTGCGATCTGACGATTCGCTGGCGCAATACATTTCTTTAGCCACGCAGCGGAATGAAATCGTGAATGCCCTGGCAGGCTATGGAATCGCCGTGCGTCCGAACGCGCAGGTCACCCTTGCGGTCAGGGTGACAGACCACCGTCCGGTGATCGAGTACAGGAATGCCAGGACCAACGTGGTCCAGGAAACAATCGTCGTCCACGGAATCTATATGAGTTTGCGGTTTTTTGTGAAAGCCGCTGCCCTCCGGAATGGAAAACTTCATCTGGTGTGGGCCGCTCCCGAGGCTTCGTTTTCGGGGCGCAATCTGGCGGAAGACAACGCCACGCGAAAGCTGCTCTTTGGAGATCCGACGCTACAGGACAATCAAAAAATGTTTGTGAGTGTTCTGGGAGACTGCCTGAGAGCCTTCGCTCCCGCGGTCCCTCCGGCGCCGACATCACTGCAGGGGATTCGAGCGGCGGCGGCGCGGCGACAGGCGCCTCCCGCGGTTGCAGCGCCATGGGCCGTCAATTCGTGGACGGATAAGGCCAAGGCCGCCGTGGACGCCGAGTTCGCGCGGATCATGAGCCCGGGTACACCGGTTGACAAGACGCCCGTCGAAGGGCTCGCCGGCGCCCCGGAAATTGTTCTCGATCCCCATTTCGATCATGACGACTGCAAGGCGGATCCCGCGTGGCGTAGCCGGTGGGTAGGCGTTTTTCAGCGCTTGCATTGGACCGATCCGCAACAACCGCCGGCCATTTCCTTGAACCACTATTTCAGTTGCGCATACGCCTATGGCGCACCCCCACGCTACTTCGCGCTGTCCGACGACATCTTCTTGAGGGAAGCGAATGTGGTGTTTCAGCTTAATGGCAAGCTGGTCCGCAAGTGGGTAAGTCTTGTCACGGCGCATCACGAGCAATTTGCGCTCGAAGACGACGTCGCGAACCGCCTGGACGATTTCATCCCCCGGAATATTCAGGACTTCCTGACCGATCTGGTTCTGGGAAATTCCTCCGATGTCCCGCGGATCCCATAGGCGTCTAGTCCGCCAGCTGCTGGCGCCCCGTAAACACCACGCTCAACACCGCTGGCTGCCAGCGTTAATGTCAATCCGCCTGTCGCGCCCCCGCCGCCGAAGGTGGTCACGCGACCTTCTCAACCCGCGCAGCCTTCTCAACCCGCTGCTTCTACCCGGCCCGCTCCGCCTGAGGACGATCCGATTGGCGGAGGCGACTTCATCACACCTCCTTCCAGTTTCAAAGCAATGCTATGCGTGCTCCGGAACCTGGTGGAACAGGACGCGTGGGAGCGCCCCGAAAGCGGCAGCAGGATGGACGCGTTTAAGCGCGTGGTGGGGACCTACGTCGTCTCTGTAGCCAAGCCGGGATTTGAGTACTGGATTGGTGCAGGCCAATTCGAAAGGTTCGATTCGGCGAGGCCGCCGGGCGGTGCTAATATTGTCTCGGCCGTCTCGCCGGACAGTGGCCGCTTCGACATTTTTGATCCGCAGTGTCCTGCCAACTATGCCTTGTATCAAGTGCAGGTCAACCATTAACCAGAGGTTTAGATTCTACGATCAAACTCGAATGAAATCCGCTGCCGCGTGTTGCAGGATCTTCGATCAATGAAGAGCATTCTATTGGCAGTGCCCACGCCCACCATCCCGATGCTCCACGAGTATGTGGCCCTGGGCATTCCCGATAGAATGCTCTTCATTATCGTTAGCGTCGTGTTGCCGCTCGGCGAAGGCAAGCAACGCAGTTTTGTAGAAAGGAACGGCGAGTGATTGCTCCGCGTTCCTCGGAGCATGATCAAGCTCCAAAAGATTGATATAAGTAGGAGTTGTCTTGGTCAAGTCGCACCAGCCTAGCGCTCCCTACGTCATCGGTTTCGCGTAGGTCGCCGTTTGCGGCCGTAAGGGGCGGGCTGTCGCTCCGTGCCGCGCCGATCACGCTATTGTTTTTCCAAGCCTTGGTGATGGGACAGCTCTCGCCGCTAGCTGCCCTTTGATTGTCGGGTGTCAAAACATTGAAATTGGAGGGCCAACGCTTGCTGATGAGTTCGCCAGCCGGGTACCGGCCGAAGGTACACAATTTGATAATCGAACATGTACAAGCGGCCTGTATGATTGCCGCGGATGAAGTTGGCTGCGTGTACGTCACGTGGGATTACTCCTCGACTCATGACCGCATCCACTAAACGGTATATCTCGTGACAGAATGCGCTTGCGGGCGCCTTGATCTCATTCCAAAAAATGCGGTCGATCTGTGCGCAGGACTGCACGCCTGTTTTGCCAATCTCCTGCCGGATATCACGACCCCAGATGTAATCCATTTCAATCGTACGTCCGCGGGTATCGATCCTGCGTACGGTTGGGACACCGGGGATACCTCGCAATCGAAGGAAAGAAGCGGCTTCAAAATAGAATTCAATGGCGAGCAGCTGACGAAGGCGAGCAACGAAACTACCGCCCCGGGTTGGCAGCGGGCGCTTTCGCACTCGGACGGTGCCATCTCTCAAAATAATGTCGATTTCAGAAAATCGCCTTGGCTCCTTCTCATAAGCGATATTGAAAAGTGTCTGATCCCTTGGGTCGACCGCAAAGCATTGGCCGTTTTGGTCGACTTCGGCCAGTATCCGGTCACGCAGGTCTCCAAGCCGGACGGAAGGCACGCACGAAGGCGGTAACGCATCGGGTGGTTGCGGCAGGGTTTTACTCGGCTCGCGCGAGTGTAGGAACACTTCGAAACGGGCAACGGCGTAAAGCATGCCGGTGAGTACGATCATATCGTCTGTTTCCACACGGCGATCAGGCCTCTCTCTCCAGTAACCAGCGCACAACGCACGCGACGTGAAATCAGTTACGGAACCATGAGAGCACGTCGCGTGCTGTGCGCTGTGGGCCGTACCGTCGCGGCTCAAGCTGCACCTACTCTACCTCGCCCGATGGACACGGTTGTGTAATTTTCGGTGCGCGAGAGGCCATTACACCGGAGGCGGCTCGGCTGACCGAGCACTCACGAAGGTCGGAGCGGCAGCGAGAGCATGCCGATTTTCAGACGCAAGTTGTGTGAACAGCCGATTGCTGTTGCTATCGGCCTGAATTCTATCATCGCGTTCGCAGTGACAGTTTGGGCAGTTCAATGCAAATGCATCCCGGGATGCCTGGCAGTGAGCATCCGTGAAAAGCATGTCTCGCAGTCTCCGCTGGTGCAAATTGCCGAGCTTGAAGGTCACATAGCAAAGCTGGACCGTGCCATCGGCGCCAACCCAGATAAGGCGAGAAGCGGTACACGGCACCCGCATCTCCGGACCCTTAATGGCCCAATCCGCGATTGAGTAAATGCTCTGGATGGATTCGGGATAGAGGTCGGGCCGAGCGGTTTTCATTTCCGCCAATGCAGCGGTGAGATCTTCCAGGGCAGCCCGATCCCAAGAGGTGAATTGAAGCTCCTTATCAATGCCCTCCGAAAAGTAGGGCAGCGAATAATGGACTAAATCAACCTGGAACTTCAAGTTGTAACGGAGCGCGAATCGCCACGCCGATTCCAAGTCCCTTAAATTCGCAGACGGCCTGCTCAGCAAGAAATTGATCTGCATCACAATCTGTGTTCCATAACGGTCTCGAACCGCGGCTATGCTTCTCTCCAAACGCTCGAATGACCCTTGTCGCTGTACGTAATGATCGTAGGTGTTGGTAGCGCCGTAGTAACCGATGGTAAGGGACCTTAAGCCGGCATTGTACAGTTCCCCGATCTTTTCGCGGAGCAGCAACCCATTGGTTGTCACATAGGGATGGAGGCCCAATTCCGACGCAGTCTGCACCATTTGTGCCAGATCCTTGTGAAGTAATGGTTCGCCACCATAGAGGCGAACTCTTTCGAACCCAGCCTCTTTCGCATCCTGCAGCAGATCAAGAACAATGCCTACAGGCAGCTGTTGCCCGAGCATAAAGTCGCGTTCATAACGGCACCCAATACAACGAAGGTTACACCGGGCCGTGATTGCGACGGTCAACACTCGAGGTTGCGGTCTGACTGCGGTAGGAAAGTGCCTTGCGGCAGAGTACTGCAACCGGGTCATCGCTCCGTCTAACTGAACTAGCCGTTGTTTCAAGTGTGGGCGGTCTTTTACAACAGGCCGCATCAATTGAACCAGACGGCTGTGCAGAGTCATGACAGTACTCCTCAGATTGCCCGGATTTCGGTTGAAGGTTCGCGATTCTCTATCGTCATAAGACTACGCGACCGCAACTCCTTTCGCAATAGGCTTCTTGGAGACGACGGTGGCCATCGAAGACGCATGCAGTTCCCCCGGCAGCTGCAAACTTTCCTCTGATACGCTTTGCCGCCTCACGGCATTAACTTGTGTGGGAACAGGTCAACGATGAGCAAATAAGAGTCTAGAAAACCCAAGAATATCCAACGTTAGTGACAATTACTTCGAAAGGAGACAATTATGGCTGAACAGCACATGCATGACGACTTCAAAAAGATGAGTGTACCTGCCACCTCGTACAACGTCCAGGACCAGTATGGAAACTGTTACACCTACACCGTGGATGTGGCTCACGGGTACATTACCGGGCACGCGACCAATCATCAAGGGTGCGCTGGCACCACGTGGCCGCTTCTCGGAAGCTTTGAAGCAACTTCGGCCGGCACGATGGTCGAATTCACTTTGAGGAATCCCAGCCCCGCTTCGGGCTGCGTGCCGGATTACAAGCTCAAGGGTATCTGGCCGAAAGCGGAGTGGTTTTACGAGAGCGGATATGGCGCTCAGCCGTTCGTCTATACCGCATGCGGCGGTAAAGTTGCGGCGGCCGCAGAAGCCAAGACGCCTGGCAAGGGTACTTTATTAAAGTAGGTACGGATTTTCCATCCGGTGGGCAGCGGCTCTGGTTGAATGCATTTTCTAAAGGTTAAGGCGCTTGACTGGAGCCGTGCACTCAGATTTGCTATTGGATGCCGATCTTCAATCCAATGTAGTGGAGCAGATCGCCATCGGTGGTACGCAGCATCAGGTTCCAAAAATGAGGCCGCGTCTCTCCTTCGATCCAAGGACCCGGCTGTGTTCCTTCCGGCACCTTGAACTTTATCGTATTCCCGGTCTGCTCCAGAGCCTGAGTTTCGAATGTATGCTTTCCATCCGTTAGATACACGGCGTTGACCTTAGGATTGTCGAGGTCCTCGCCGGTCGCCGTGACCACGTCGCCGACACTGGCGATCGGCGGACTAAGCCTGCTCAAATTCATCGCGTGCGGCAATGCTTTGCCAGTGCCTCCGAAATGTCCGCTGCTGGCAAGAACCACCAAGTCCCCGCGCCGAACATCCACTCGAATTGCGTGATGACCCTCCCCGACGAACGGGGACGTGTAGCTTAGACGATAGGCGGCGCGCAGTTCCGTTTCAATCTGTCCGTAGATGCTTTCTATCGTGCTTGTGCCGGCCTCGAAGAAATCTCCGCCCGTCTCGCGAGACATGCGTTGTAATATCTTCGCGCTGGAATCGGGGACCCGGGAGCGCGAATCGGCAGTCCGCGAGCGCCAATCGGAAAAGAAGATCGTATAGATGGAAACGCCGGCGCGCTGCGCCGCTTCGATAGCCTTGGGAAGCGATGCCTGGCTGGTATAGTCGATCCCATCGGAGAGGACAACACAGACCCTTCGGCCAGGCCGTCCCCGGCGAATGTACTGCTCCGAAGCCAGCACCACGGCGTCGTACAGCAAGGAATCTTCCGAAAGCCCTAGCCGTGTTTGGGAATGGAACGGCTCCATTTGCAATGCCGCTTCCAACCCCGCTCGCGATGCTGTTACGTCCTGAATCAATTCCAGGTTAGAGTCGAAGCGGACCACCAGCGCTTGATCGCCGGCGCGAAGCAGCTTCTCCAGAAAAGTGCTGCTGGCGCGTCTGACCCGCTTCTGGGACTGCATCTGGCTCGCGCTTGCGTCCACCAACAACGCGGCCGTCAGGGGCTCATCCGCCGCCGGCGAGAGAGAAGCAATGGTCTGTCGAACGCCGGCCTCATCCAACGTGAAGTCGCCGATTCCGAGGTCACGCACCATCTCGCCCGTTTTGGTACGCACCGTGACAGAAATGCTGACGGCGTCCCCCGTGGGCGAAGACGTAGGCCCTTGCCCCGACACCCTGCGCATCCCGATACCTCCTGCAAGGAGCGCACATGCGTGCCGCCGCGTCATCGCATCACCCCCGCTGGCTCCCTTGCCTCGGTCCGCTTTCCCTCACTGGGAGGACGGCTGCCAGTAGAGACAATCATCAATGGGTAGACACCAGGGCGGTGAGGAAAGTTCCGGCTGGTGTCCCGACCCAGACCACTAGCCCTGGTCTACCCATCGGCGGTAATCTTGCGGAATGGGACCCCTTCGGTATTCCATCAACGTTACATTGGACGGGTGCTGCGATCATCGTGCAATGCTTCCCGACGGAGACTTGCATCGCCACGCGATGGAGAGCCTCAACCGGGCCGATGCCCTCCTCTTTGGCCGTGTGACTTACGAAATGATGAAGGCGGCGTTTGGGCCGCCGACGCAGACGACAACGAGGCCTGAGTGGATGGAGCCCTTCGCCCGGACGATGGACGCGGCAAAGAAGTATGTCGTGTCGAGCACCCTGGACCGGGTCGATTGGAACGCGGAGCTCGTGCGCGGGGATCTAGGGACGGCGGTTCATCAGCTCAAGCAGGGGTCGGGTAAGGGACTGCTGGTGGGAGGCGTGAAGCTCCCGCTGGCGTTGGCGGAGCTGGGATTGATCGATGAGTACGAGTTCGTGGTGCATCCCAGGCTAGTGGGCCACGGACCGACGTTATTCGCGGGGCTATCGAAGTATGTCGACTTAAGACTCGTGAGCCGGCTGGAGTTCGGCTCGGGGAAGGTGGCGATGCGGTATGAGCCAAGAAGGTAGCTATATAGCCCGCTACTTCCGTGTGCAAAATCTCAACCTCGCTGGCTTCCGTAAGCGTATCGGTTTATCATGTAGGCCGATGCGCACTCTTACGTTTGCCCTGCTCTTTACCGTGCCGGCCTTTGCCCAGTGGCTGCACCTGCCCACTCCGGGAATTCCGCGTACAGCTGATGGAAAACCGAATCTGACAGCACCCGTCCTCCGAACGCCGGACGGCAAACCGGATCTTTCCGGGCTGTGGCAGCCCGATTTGACTCCATATCGTTTTGACGTGATCCAGGATCTGAAGGATGAAGACGTTTTCCGCCCGGCGGCGCAGGCACTGTTCTTCCAGCGGGCCGTGAATTTGCGGCACGACAATCCTGTAACTCACTGTCTGCCGGCGGGACCGCAGGCGATTTTCGCGGCGGGGTCGACGAGGTTCTATCGAATCGTTCAGTCGCCCGGCGTGATCGCGCTGCTGTATGAGCTCGGCAGCTTTCGGCAGATCTACACAGACGGGCGCGAACTGCCGAAAGATCCGAACCCAACCTGGATGGGCTACTCAGTCGGGCACTGGGACGGCGACACGCTGGTGGTGGAAACGGCGGGCTTCAACGATAAAACGTGGCTCGATATGGTAGGGCATCCGCATTCCGAGCGTCTGCGTGTGACCGAGAAGTTCAAGCGCGCCGATTTCGGACACATGCAGGTTCAGGTCACCTACGACGATCCCGAGACGATGACCCGGCCGCTCAACATGTCCGTGAGCGTCACTTATGCAGCCGATGGAGACATGCTGGAGTATGTTTGCAACGAAGACGAGCAGGATACCCGTCATCTAGTGGGGACGGCGAAAGCTCAGGCCCATCCCAGCGCGGCCGTGCTGGACCGGTACTCGGGTGAATATAGGTTTCGCGACGGGGTCTTGACCTCCCGGGACTTTTTCGGTCCGGCTCAAATTGTAAGCGTACGGCAGGGACAACTGTACATGAAAGATTTTCCGCTTATTCCGAAGAGCGAGACCACATTCGATTCGACTGCCGGGACGATTGAGTTCCACCTGGATTCGAGTGGGCGGGTGACGCACCTTACCCTCAGCGCCGCGGAGGGCGACGCTCGATACGACCGCGCTCACTGATGAGCCGAGCGTTGCTGAAGCGCCACCCGGTTCAGGAAAGCTTCTCTTCCACTTTCCGGCCAGCGCGGTCGAGATTCGGTAAAATTACTATGATCAACACGAATCCTACAGGTACCGGTTGGAGCGCCGCGCGCGGTGAGAAATGGCGTGCCCATCTCGCTGGCACGGAAGCGATGTTGAGTTCCGTCGATGAACCGCTGATCCGCGCTCTGAATCTCGACGCGCGTTATAGGATCGCCGATATCGGGTGCGGCGGCGGCGGGACAACTCTGGAGATCCTGCGCCGAGCACCAGCGGGAAGTGCGGTTCATGGCTTCGATCTCTCTGCGGCCTTGATCGAATTGGCTCGCGGCCGTAAAGGAACCGATGAACGCGCCATTGCTTTCGAAATTGTGGACATGTCGACGGCGCCGGCCCCGGAAGAGCTCTATGACCGACTGGTCTCACGCTTCGGCATTATGTTTTTTGACGATCCGCCCGCCGCCTTTTCCAACCTGGTCCGCTGGCTCGCTCCGGGCGGTCGCTTCGCCTTCGCGGTGTGGGGCCCTCTGGCTGAAAATCCGTGGATTGCGACCGTACGCCAAGTGGTGGCCGAAATAATAGACTTGCCGCCGGTCGACCCCGAAGCGCCAGGGCCGTTCCGCTATGCCGAGGCCGATAAATTGCTCACCCAACTCGATCAGACCGGTTACGGCGAGCTCAATGTGACCGATTGGCGAGGACTGCTCCCTATTGGCGGTGGGCTCCCGGCCGCGGAGGCGGCGAATTTCGCACTGGCATCCTTTTCTTCATTTGCAGAGCTGCTTGCCGAAGCAGGTAACGACGCGTTTCATAACGCGCACCGGTCATTGATGGCGCGCTTTTCCCTGCAACAACGAAACGGCAGTGTACAAATGGATGCGTGCGTACATATCCTCACCGGGGGGCGCCTGGACTCGACTCTGCCACAATTATCTTCGTAAAGATGGTATTTACGTTTCGAAGTCAGTCCCCATTGTTCCGACTCTGGCATCTCGATTGTTTCCCAGCGACGCTCGCAAAACTCACCACTTTTCGCCAGATTAAGTTTAAGGACGAGGCGTGCGCGTGAGCAAATCGGCGAGTGCGTTGGGTAAGTTCGGGAACCTGAATTCAAACTGCATTTCGCGAAGCCGCCGCGATACCAAGTACCGGCCATAAAGGGCGAGCTCCGGATCTGTACCTAATAACGGTGCAGCCATTTTCACCATCCATGGGAACGCCGGTAATCCGATTGGCATGCCCACTGACTTCCGCATGCCTCGCATAAATATACTCTGCGAAACCGGATTCGGCGCCGTCGCAATGTAGACGCCTTGCATGTTCTTGTCCGTTAGCGCTCGCTCAAACAAGCGATTCAGATCGGCTTCGTGAATCCAACTTATACCCTGCTTGCCTGTTCCGATTGTGCCGCCTAATCCAAACCTGACAAGGGGCAAGAGGCGTGCAAATGCTCCGCAACCCGCGCCGCGATCGCGGCCAATGACGAAGCTGGTCCGCAGAATGACCTTTCGCTGATCCGGCAATACGCTGGCGCCAAACGTGTCCTCCCATGCCCGCCCTACGAATGGGGCGAATCCGCTCCCGTGGGGAGAATCTTCATCGCAGACCAACTCGGGCGGATCGCCGTAAATGTGTGCCGTACTCATTTGGACCCAAACCGGCGGAGGCGAAACCGTCGAACGCATCGCCTCTCCTAGTACTCGTGTAGCTTCTACGCGCGAGCGGAGAATTTCGTCCTGATGATCAGGGGTCTTGATGCAATCAACCGTACGCCCAACCACGTTGACCAAGCCGGCGGCGCCGTCGAGTTCACGTTTCCACTCCCCGAGCGTGCGGGCATCCCACGGCACATGCCTCCATGCTCCCGCGAGCTTAGGCGCGCTTCGCGACAAGATAACGATAGATGCTCCACAACCCGCAAGGTGTGTGGCGAGCGAAATCCCTAGAAATCCTGATCCTCCCGCGATGACGATGCGGCCTAACGGGTGTGCATTATCCACACGCTCAAGTCTAACCTCGCCAAACCTGACGTTGGGCTCACGGGCGCTGAATCAACTCAATGCGGTTCCCCGCCGGATCGATCGCGAAACCGAGGACAGTGCCGGTCTTTCCGAACGGGCGTGGATCGCCCGTCATCATCCCACCGGCGGCCTTGACAGCGGCGACGGTTGCCGCCATGTCTTTCACCGAAAAAATAATGTGGGTTGTTGGGTCCTTCACGTCGTCCGAATCACGGTGAAAGAGTATCATCAGCGGGTTCTTGTTTGCCTTGGCGGCTTCGACCGTGGCGCCGAAGTTCACGAAGATCTCGGTGCCTCCGGGGTTTACGACCCTATTGACCTCTTGCATGCCGAACACTTCCTGGTAAAACTTCGCCAGAGCTGGCGTGTCTTTCGCGGCGATGCGCACGGAGTCGAGGGACGCCTGAGCGTGCGCGGCACCCGTTAGCAGCAGCGCAATGGAAATAGCCATCACTGTTGTGTACATTCTCTTCATCAATCCTCCGGTGGCGAGTCTCATCCATCATAGATCGCGTCACGTCGGTGCGGGTTAACGGGGCAGACAGAAGCAACAAGATTGAAATCCACCTGCTGCGCCAACAGCTGCGTCCCTGAGGGTTCAGAGGCATGTACCAGGTCAACAGGGCAAACAGGAATTACTTAAGCTTTAATGAAATTCCACGATACTCGTACCCTTCCCTGCGTGTGACGATGCTCCGAAAGACGGCAACGGCGCAACCAATCCCGGCCGCCAGAATCATCGCACTGGCCGCGCCTTCCAGCGTAAGTTGCTCGCAATCCCAGCAATTCCGTGGGTTAAACCCTATCGCAGCGGTCTCCTGCGCAAGGACCAGCGCTGTCATCATAAGGCCTAGGATTGGCCCATTCATCAGAATTACTCGTGCCATGGTGAACTCTATAGACTCCGCAATGTCGCATAAGTTCCAGCGTAGCCATTTCATTCTCGTTGGCGTTATGGCTCGCCACACTCAATAGATGTTTTCTTGTTCGTCAGACATCGGGTAGACACCTCGCACCCGGTATTCCACATGCCCATCTTTGTCGGTGTGCCTTTTGTAGTCCACCCACACTTTCAAGTCGAACAATATCATTTTCTGCGACACCAAAGGGTAGACGAGTACTCCTAAAGGGGGCTCAATTGGGATGTCGGCAACCTTCATCGACCGAGACAGTGGAAGCTTATCTGTAACGATTATGTCCGCTCCACCAACCAGTTTGAAATTTTTGCTTACTGGCTTTGGCAAGGGAAGTGGCGGTTCGGAATCTGCCGCAATCCGCTGCAATCTGGTAGCAACTGCTCGCTCAGGCAGGATCCTCCATAAGCTCATGACAGCGACGATGGTGCCGGCCGAGGACCGAGATCCGGTCATCACAACTGCCATCGCGAGCACGGCTATGAGTCGCATCTTTGCAAGGCATTCTATCAGGCACAAATCAGGTTTGAAAGCGTTCCGGAGGCTGCAGTAAGGTTCCCTTGGTGATTCGATCAGCAGAGTCGCCTATCTTTTGGCTGAAATCCAGAGCTCGTCATGTAGCTCTCTGCCAATGGGCAGTCAATTCATCTTTACCTGGCCGAAAGATAAGTAGCTAGCACAATGTTACACACCTACGATCAGGAGGAGGTTCTCTTTCTCCGGATTTTCCATGATGTCAAAACTTGCAGCATTCTTATTTTGCCCTGTTGCCATGTTCGCGCAGGGCCTATCTGTTTCAGGCACCATTTCGGATTCCAGCGGCGTGGTGCCGGGAGTATCCGTGACGCTACGCGCGCCTGGAGGAGCCAGGGATTCACGGTCAAGTGACGCAGCCGGGCAGTACAAATTCGAAAATTTGAAGGCGGGCCGGTACGAATTGGAGTTTACCCGCGCAGGCTTTCAGTCCGCAACGCGAGAGTTGTCTCTTGCTGTCGATTCGCGGGTGGTGGACGTGGTGCTTTCGGTGGCAGGCATTTCCACTACGCTTGAAGTAACCGATGTGGCGGGCAAGGCGACCGCTTCACGTCTGGAGATTCCGGATAGCGATATTCCGGCCCAGGTCAGCACCATTCCACAGGACATTCTGGAACAGCAAGGCGTCAACGATCTGGTCACGGCTCTGCGAAACGCCTCGGGCGTGGAAGCGCAACGCTTTTACGGACTCTACGAATACTACACGGTTCGGGGGTTCTATCAGAGCGATGTGCTGCTGGTGGACGGCATGCGGCTGGAAGGAAATCGCGCCAATACGCAGCTAAACAGTATTCAAGAGGTGCAGGTGCTGAAAGGCCCGAGCTCCATCCTCTACGGCGGGCAGGCGCTAAGCGGCGCGATCAATCTGGTCCGTAAGAATCCGCAGGGGACGCGAGCCTATGATTTTTTTTATCGGGGCGGGAGGTTCAACACACACCAAGTGGCGGGTGGCGCGACAGGCCCACTGATTCGCAACCATCTGCTCTACCGCGTAGACGCGAGCTTCGACGACGCGGATGCGTGGCGGCACGCCGGGGCGCGCCGGCTTAATGTCTCGCCTGCGTTGACCTGGTTGATGGGCGAGAATGCGCGCGTTACCGTGCATCAAGCTTTTAATCGCGATGAGTTTGACGGAGATGGCGGAGTGCCGATCAGCATTACGGGGCTCAAGAACTTCGATCCGAGCTGGCGCTTCAGCACTCCTTACGACTTCGGCCGTGTCCACGATTCCCAGACCAGCGTCTTCTTTAATATGAACCTGTCGCCTGCGTTTGAAGTGCGGGACAGCATGTCCTACCGCCGGCAGAACGATCAATACTTCATCACTGAAGGACTAAGCTATGATCCCGACGCGAACGAAATCGATCGGTATGCTTTGTACTTCAAGCACCACCGCCGGCCTCTGCTGAATCAGGCCGACGTGGTCGGGCATGGAAGGGTGCTCGGCATGCGGCACACGTTGTTGCTGGGCTACGAATATCAGGACTTTTACAACTTTACCGATCGCACGCCGGACGGGGGAGATTTCTTTCCCGTTCCCATCAAGTTGACTACACCGCTGGTGGATAGCCAGACTCCGATTACGAACTTTCCGGTGGTCAGAGTCGACTATTTCGATATTCGAATTAATGCGTTCTACTGGCAGGACCAGATCGCAGTGACTAAGCGGTTGATGCTCAACATCGGAGGCCGCTATGACGACTACAGTCGTTCGGTGCACAAGGACCCTTTCCTGAACGGGCAGCGCCTTTCCCGCGGGCCGGACAGCAAACTGGGGCAGAACGCCTACACCTACAGAGCAGGCGCCTTTTATGTGCTTCCTCAGAACAATCAAATCTATTTCAGTTCGGCCAGTTCGTTCCAGCCGGTCACCATACTCCCAGCCAATGGCAAGGTTCTCGATCCCGAAACGGGCCGCAGTTACGAGTTCGGACACCGCTGGCAGGGCTTTCACGGCCGCGTGCATACCAGCCTGGCGGCCTATAAAATCGATCGGCAAAATGTGGTGATCGCGAGGCCTCAGGGGGTGTACGACCAAGCGGGCCAGCAATCCTCAAGAGGGATCGACTTCGACACGGACGCAAATCTTGGTTACGGCCTGCGTCTGTTTGCGAACTACGGCTTTACCCAGCCTCGCTTCGACAAATATCTGAGTTTGAGCGAGGATGACAACGGCAACGAATTTCTGGTCGATTTGAGGGGCAAGCGGCCCTATTTCGTTCCTCGCCACACCGCGAACGCGTGGCTCACGAAGTCCTGGCGTTCCGGATTCTCGACGAGCATCGGGGCCCGCTACGTTGGGCCGATGTTCACCGACAACGACAATACTTACCAGCTAGGGGGCTACACGACGTTCAATGGAGGCGTAAGCTACCGGCGTTCTTTCTGGGAAGCGAGCGTCAACGCGGAGAACCTGTTTAACCGGCAGCGTTATTTTCTGGGAGCCGATTATAGCGACCAGGTCTACCCTGGTGCTCCCATCAACGTATTCGGGACAATCCGCTTCCGGTTCCACTAATTTGAGGCCAATAGACAAACCCGCCCTGATTCTTAAAAGGTCGCTGATCTTCCTTCATCGCTGGCTGGGAGTCGGGCTGTGTCTTTTGTTCCTCATGTGGTTCACCTCGGGTGTCGTCATGATGTATTGGGACTTTCCCAGCCGTCGGGGCGCAGGATCGCCTGGAACGTTCGCCAGCATTGGATCCGTCCCAGATTCGAATCTCTCCCTCGGAAGCGTACGCAAAATTGAAGTCGGATCAACCTGCCGGCCAGGTTAGACTCAATACCTTCGACGGACGCCCAGTGTATCGCTTTCGAGCCGGGCGTGGAGAGAGGCTGGTTTACGCAGATATGGGCGAGGAGCAAACCACTGTTCCCGCGGAGATGATCGCACGGGTTGCAGCCGCCTGGACCCGACAGCCTGCCAGCGCCGCCACGGTAGATGCTGTGGAAGAAGTCGACCAGTGGACCGTCTCGGGAGGCCTTCGCAATCTCCGGCCATTATGGAAATACTCGTGGCCGAACGGTGAGCAGGTTTATGTTTCCGGCGTTAACGGAGAAGTGGTGCAGTACACTACATCGGCATCCCGATTCTGGGCCTACATGGGCGCGATTCCGCATTGGCTCTATTTCACGCCGTTGCGAAAACACCAGTCGCAATGGAGCGAGTTCGTGATCTGGACGTCAGCGATCGGCACCTTGTCCGCAATCCTCGGGATTGCGATCGGAATTTGGATGTACTCACCGGCAAGGCGCTATCGCTACCAAGGCGAGGCCTCGAGCATTCCCTATAGCGGGCAGAAGCGCTGGCACACAATTTTGGGTTTGGTTTTCGGAGTGTCCGCGGCAACGTGGGTTTTTAGCGGATTTCTTTCCATGGACCCGTTTCCGGTCTCGACCGGCGGGCCGGCGGGAAGCAGCCCGCGAGGCAAGGGCCGAAACACCGGGCCTGCGAATCTTCCCAGCGCTCTCCGGGGCAGTTTCCAGTTGTCTGCTTTCCAGGCGAAACCTCCGGAAAAAGCTTTACTCCAAATGGACGGCATGAAGGCGAAGGAACTGGAGTTTACTTCTTTCGCCGGCCAACCTGTTTATCTGGCAACGCTCGAACGCGGGGACACCCGAATTATCCCGTTGGATGGAGACATCACACGGCAGTTCGAGAATGACCGCGTCATGGAGGTCGTCCGCAAGGCAGCTAGACCAGAGAACCTCGCCGAACTTCGCGTCATGAACGACTACGACGCCTATTATCTCGACCGGCATCACGAACGTCCTCTACCGGTTATCTTCGCGAGGCTCAATGACGCGGAGAAAACTCGCTATTACATCGATCCAAAGACGGGACGCCTGGTTGGCAGTTACGGTTCGTCCAGATGGGTGACGCGCTGGCTCTATCACGGACTCCATTCCCTGGATTTTCCGTGGCTGTACAAATATCGCCCTCTGTGGGATATCGTGGTCCTTTCGCTCATGCTGGGTGGTACGGCGCTGTGCGTGACATCCTTAGTGCTCGCATGGCGGGTAGTCGGCCGAAAAATAGCCGCGCTAAAGTTCCACCCGGAACCTCGTGAACCCTATCGGGCCGGCGCCTCTTGATAGAGCCGGTTCACGAAGCCGGTCATGGAGTTCCCATTCGGCCAGTCGGTGTTCGCGGCCCACTCCGGATAGTTCGTCTTGAACACCTCCGCCATCCTCGCCACAGCATCCGGGGCCGTCACGCCTTGCTGCTTCAGAGCCGCTACGCGCGCCTGAAAATCCCGAATGAACGCAGCCTCCGCGGTGATGAGTGATCCATCGCCTACCCTGCTATGCGTGGGTACGACTACACGCGGTTGGAGCGGCGCCAATTTATCCAGCACCTTCAGCCAGCTTGCGAAACTCCCGCCCGCTGACGATACCGCGGGAACCACTTTGTTCTGCACAATGTCGCCCGTGATGAGCGCGCGATCCGGATCCACGAAAATCAACTCGTCGCTGGCTGTGTGTCCAGCGCCCAAAAACATAAGACGCACCGTTACGCCGCCACCCAAATCGAGTTTCGCCTCTCCATCGAAGGTCACATCCGCTTTCCGCAGCGCGTCAACCCCTTCGAGCGATGGCCCAAATTGTGGCGACCTGCGGAAGGACGCGACCGCCTGATCACCTTCTTTATCCAACTCTTGCTGTTGCACCAGTGGCCGGATCAGCACCGACTCAGGCGGGAATGCGCCGATCCCCGCCGCATGTTCCGGGTGATAGTGGGTCGTCGTTACGAACATCTTTTTACCGCGCGAAAGGCGCTGCCCCACTCGCGCTGCTAACGCACCATTTTTCAGTCCCAGCCCCGTATCCACCACCAAGGTGGCTTGGTCCCCAATCACATAAACGATGTTCGGAAACCCCGAAATCATCCAGACGTGATCGGAAACCTGAGCCGTTGTCTCGGTCAAAATTGGCGAAGGGAACTGCGCGAGCGCCGCCTCCGTTAGAATCCCAAGGATTGTCAAAAGCCGAATCATTTGCACGAGCGCATCATATCGCAAACACCCGTGCCCGCACCTCCTAAGTCGGCGATGATAGAACCTGGAGCAACCCTCAATGAAACTCGGAATCACTGGCGCCAGCGGCCAACTCGGCACCGCTCTTCTGCGCTACACTCTTGCCCGCACCGCAGGATCGAACGTCGTCGCGATCACGCGCGACCCGAAGAAGCTCGACGCATTCTCTTCCGAAGGTATCGACGCCCGCCCCGGCGATTTCAGTCAGCCAAAAGGGCTTGCCGCCACCTTTCAAGGTATCGAACGCCTGGTCATTATTCCCACCACCGATCTAGCGCCCGGCGTCCGCATCCTGCAGCATGCCGACGCCATCGATCAGGCCGTATCGGCCGGCGTCAGGCACATCATCTATATCTCCACGGTCAGCCCCAGACCCGACCCCGACAATACTCTGTTCGATTCGCACTTTCGCACCGAACAAAAATTGATCGCGTCCGGGCCCGCCTGGACCATCCTGCGCATGAGCATCTATGCCGACACCCTACTGGATGCCGCCAGGCGCGCCATCGCTTCCGGCACCTACTCGGCAGTTCCCGGAGCCCCCGCCGCCTACGTCACCCGCGATGACATCGCCGCCGCGGCTGCGGGCATTCTATCGACCCCCGGCCACGCCGGCATCACTTATCACGCCACCGGCCCCGTCTCGATCCGTCAGCCCGAGGTCGCCGATGCCATCGCGAAAGCCTCCGGCAAATCCATCGCATTCGACAAAATGACGGAAGCACAGCAGCGTCAGGGCCTCGAAGCAGCCGGACTACCGCCCTTCATTGTGAACGCCGTCTTCGGATTTCAGGCAGGGCTCCGCGCCGGAGCGTTTGATCTGGTGACGGGCGATGTCCAGCGCCTCTCCGGCAGGCCTGCCGCCTCACCCCTCGAATTCCTTACCCGAGCGCTGAAGTCCGCCTAGCCGGTAATCTAAAATCGACAAATGTGGCGGGCGCGGGCCCTGTTATTCTCGACCACCGGCGTTAAGTGCGAGGATCGCGAGGTGCATTGAAGTATGAAGCGAATTCTTATCGCATTCGCAATTCTGAGTTCGTCGGATAATTTGCCGGCCGCAGTAGGGAGCGAGGAATATTCTCTACTTGGTTCCGACGCCGCGGGAATGCTGCCATCGGTAAGAAGTCTGATTGACTATCTGTTGATCCATGTTCCAGCCTAGCTCCGGGAACGAGGCATTAGATCGAGCATAAGAGCCGAGTGCCGTAAGCATTCGGCCGATTTGTCGCCCATGCCAATCAAATCGACCGGCTCACATTGACAACTCCAAGTAGCCGTTCAACTCTCCTCCATCAGCGCGGCAGCGCGCTTGCCGACTTTCTTAAGTGCCGTTTCGAGGCCACGAAGCTCCTCCGGACTCAGTTCAGAGAACACTCTTTTCATCTGCCCGGAATGCTTTCGAAAGGCTGAAGCAATGAGATCCTGGCCGCGTGGGGTGAGGGCAACGATCCGAACGCGCCGGTCTTCGGCGCTCTCGACCCGGCTGACCAGGCCCTTCGCGACGAGACGATCGACAGCGATACTGATCGAGCCTGGGGTCAGATCGACGATGGGGCCTATCGTATTGACGGGCAAAGGCCCCTTGTGCAGCAGGGCTTCCAGCACGCCGAAATCTGAGAGGCCGAGCCCGGTCTCTTCAATACCAGCGGCTGCGTACCTTGTCAGGGCGCGCATCGCCTTCATCATGACTAGCCAGACGTGGTCTGTCCCTTGAATACCTCGGGTCATAAAAAACCTGAATCTCCCCGAAGTATACATCATCAACTATATTGACATCAATATGCTTGACACCATGCAATGGCTGCCAATCGAAAAAGGAGAACTTGGGTTATGAAAACCGCTTCCGCAATTGCCCGATATCTGGCGGGCGTGATCTTTCTTGTTTTCGGCCTGAACGGCTTCCTGAACTTCATTCCGCTTCCCCCGCCGGGGGGCATTGCGGGACAGTTCATGGGTGCCCTCTATGCCTCGCATTACCTGTGGGTGATCTTCGCGTTTCAGGTCATCGCAGCGGTACTTCTGCTGTCCAACCGTTACGTGCCGTTGGCGGTGGCCGTGCTGGCGCCGGTGATCGTCAACATTCTTGTTTTCCACGCTTTGATGGCCCCGAGCGGGCTTCCGCTGGCCCTCTTTGTAGCTGTACTCTGGGCCGCGATCTTCATCGACGTGCGACCGGCCTTCGCCGGGTTGTTCCAGCCGCGCTTGCACGCGCGGGCCTGATTGACCCAGCACGATTCGCATGAGCCATCATCAAGAAGAAATGAGGTTTCAACTATGACAAGCAATCGAACGATTCTCATCACCGGAGTTACAGGCCAACAAGGCGGAGCGGTCGCGCAGGCGCTGCAGGGCGCAGGGTTCCATCTCCGCGGCCTGACTCGCAAGCCGGACAGCGAGCGGGCGGCGGCGCTGGCGCGCCAGGGTATCGACATCGTCAAGGGCGATCTCGATGACGAGGCGACGCTGCGCCGTGCGTTGGCGGACACGTGGGGCGTCTTCGGCGTGCAGAACGCTGGTGAGGCGGGTGTCGAGCGGGAAGAGGCGCAGGGCAAGCGTCTTGCGACGCTGGCGAGAGAGGCCGGCGTCGAACACTACGTCTACACATCCGTGGGATCGGCGCACAAGGGGACGGGCGTCCCGCACTTCGATAACAAGTGGCGCATCGAGGAAACCGTGCGCGGCCTGCGCTTCCCCTCGCATGTGATCCTGCGTCCCGTTTTCTTCATGGAGAACCTGCTGGCGCCTTTCAGTCTCCAGGGCTCCACGCTGGCCTGGGCGCTGGGCCAAGGCACGAAGCTACAGATGATTGCGGTGGACGACATAGGCTGGTTCGGCGCGCGCGCGTTCACCGACGCCGCTGCCTTGAACCGCCGCGAGATCGATCTCGCCGGCGACGTACGAACGATGCCGGAGGCGGCGAAGATCCTGACGGAGGCGCTGGGCCGGCCGATTGCGTTCACGCAGACGCCCATCGAACAGGTCCGGCAGTACAGCAAGGAAATGGCGGTGATGCTCGAATGGTTCGATCGCGTCGGCTACAGCGCCGACATCGCTGGGCTGGAACGCGAGTTCGGCCGCACGCTCACGAAGCTCCCCGACTGGGCACACCGGCACGCGTAACCAAATGGGCACTGAAAGGAGAGAACCGATGAAAGTTGTCAGAGTGTTGGAATACGGTGGGCAGTTGGTGTTCGACGATGTACCGAAGCCGGCGATCGCACGCGACGAGCTCTTAGTGAAGATCAAGAGTACCGCGGTCAATCATGTGGATCTTGTTAAGGCTTCCGGAGCGGCACGACAGGTACTCCCGATCGATTTGCCCTGGATACCTGGTCATGAGTTTTCAGGGGTCGTCGAAGAGATTGGCAGTGACGTAGCGGCATATTCGCCAGGTGATGCGGTGTTCGGCGCCACCAGTGGAATGGGTTCGTACGCGGAGTTCCTGGCTGTCAGGCCGGCGGTCATCGCAAAGAAGCCATCCAACCTCTCCTTTGAACAGGCGGCATCCGTACCGGTGGCGGCCCAAACTGCGTGGCACGGAATCTTCACCCACGGTCACCTGGAAAAGGGACAAACGATTCTGATCCAGGCTGGCGCCGGCGCTGTGGGTGCCTATGCGGTGCAATTGGCATCGCATGCCGGTGCGACCGTCATTGCCACGGCAAGCGGTGGCGATGAGGCGTACCTCAAATCCATCGGAGCCAGCCGGGTTATCGACTACCGAGAGGCGCAGTTCGAGAAGGTTCTCCGGGAGAAGGTCGATGTGGTCTTCGACCTGGTCGGTGGAGATACACAGAAGCGCTGGTTCCTCGTCGTGAAGGAAGGCGGCTATCTTGTGTCCGCCGTCCAGCCCGTATCGCAGGAAGAGGCCGCCAATCACCGCGTGACGGGCGCGATGATGAGGCTCGCGCCGTCAGCGGACGTGCTTGGCAGAATCGCGCGGCTGCTGGAAGAGGGCACGATACGACCCGACGTCGCGACCGTGTACGCGCTCCAGGATGCCGCTCAGGCCTGGAAGGACATCGCCGGGAACCTGCCAGGGGTTCATGGGATGTCGCCCAATGGGCCGGGAAAGGCAAGACGAAGGTCACACGGCAAGATCGTGCTTCGTGTGGCCTAGTGTTAGGAGGAGAAGAAAATATGGCCGAAAGAATTCATGAACTACTGCTCCGCAACCTTCAAGAAGTTTTTGGAGAGGGTGACCCTACGAAGCGGCACTCTGCCATCAAGGAGCTCTACACGGATGACTGTGTGTTGTATGTCCCCCCAGGTATCTTCGTTGGGCACGATGCCCTCGATAAATTTGCGGGTGACTTGAGAGCCACGCATCCCCACTTCGCCTACGCACCCCATGCTGCTCCCCAAGCGCTTCAGAATGGGGGTCGCCTAAAGTGGGGCTCCGGCCCTCGCGGCGGCGTGCCTGCCTATACGGGTGAGGACGTGATCATCGTCCGGGATGAAAAGATCGCAGCTCTTTACGTTTTTCTTGACGCTCCACCGGCGTGATCGGACTGGCTAAATAGTCACTTTATCCGTTCAGATTGTCGCGCGTCATTTCCAGCACGGAACGAGTGGCATCGGACCTGTCGCAAGGGTAGCTATCTGACTGATTTGAATGGTGGGCGCGCAGGGACTCGAACCCCGGGCCTCCTGCGTGTGAAGCAGGCGCTCTAACCAACTGAGCTACGCGCCCTTTTTCCAATAGGTTACGGAAAACACTGCTAAACAAAAGCCACTGCCGACAGGAAGCCAAGTGGCTCGTGTCGCATAGAGAACAGTTTATCACTGAAAGGCGCTAGCTTAAAACGTTTCGCCCAGAACCATCGCGTGGTATCAGCATTCCTTCAAACATTTGAGGGTGCTTCATCTTGAACGGAAATATAAGAGGCATCCCGAGACGTTCCGAAGCATCATCTAGGATATTCGTGGACCGGAGTTCCCGCATGTCGAATCGAAGTGGCGGGCAACGTCGGAGGCGGAAGATCGAAACGTAGCGCTCTCAATCGTCCGCGACATAACCAGACCCCAGGGCAACAAGGAGAATGTCACATGGCAACCGCACCCAAATCTCAGCAGGTTAGTGCAGCTGAGGAAATCGTAAAACAACTTCCGTACGACGAATTCAACCTGGAAATTCCTGTGAGATTCCCAGAGAAGATAATGACGGCGAAGGCAGCGAAGGCGATCGTCAACAGCGAGTGCTGGACGGACGCCAATCCCATGCTGAATCTCTCTTCCTTCGTCACGACCTTCGCGGAACCCGAAGCGCGCGAGATCTTTGCGCAAGGTTCCTTCCGAAATTTCGCCGATCCGGACATGTATCCCCACACCAAGGATACGGAAGCGACTTGTGTCCGCTGGCTACACGATCTGTGGAACGGTCCCAAGAGCTCCGAACCCTATGGATCCGCCACTATCGGATCTTCCGAAGCCTGCATGCTGGGTGGGCTGGCTCACAAATGGAACTGGCGCCAGGCCCGCGTAAAGGCTGGGAAAGACGCCAGCAAGCCGAACATGGTTACGGGGGGAAATGTTCAGGTAGTCTGGAAGAAATTCATGCGCTATTTCGACGTCGAACCGCGCATCGTCCCTTTGAAGCCGGGCAATTACCGGCTAACCGCTGAGCGGCTTGACAAACATGTCGATGAGAACACAATTTGCGTGGTGGCGATCGCCGGCCAGACGTTCACTGGAGAAGACGACGACATTCAGGAAATCCACGACTGGCTGGACGCGTACGAAAAGAAGACGGGCATCTCCATTCCCATGCACATCGACGGAGCTTCCGGTGGATTCGTCAACCCGTTTCTGTATCCTGACTACAAATGGGACTTCCGCCTGCCGCGTGTCCAGTCGATCAATGCGTCGGGACACAAGTACGGTCTGGTGCCCCCGGGACTCGGCTGGATCGTTTTTAAGGACCGCAAGGTATTCAACGAGGACTTGGTGTTCTATGTGAATTACCTCGGAGGAGAGGCCCCGACCGCAACCTTGAATTTCAGCAAGAGTTCGGCCACGGTTCTGGTCCAGTATTATCAACTGCTGCGGTTGGGCCGGGAAGGCTACACCCGAATCATGCAGCACGCGCTCAGTCACGCCGGTTATTTGCGCGACCGGTTGATCCAGAGTGGCAAGTTCACGATCATGAACGCCACCCAACGCATTCCGGTCGTCGCGCTCACCCTGGATAAGTCGGTTAAGGGATACAACGAGTTCGACATTTCCAACAAGGTGCGCGAGCGCGGCTGGATTCTTTCGGCTTACTCCATGCCCCCTGACGCGCAAAAGGTCAACAGTCTCCGCATTGTCGTTCGGCCTCACCTCAATCGCCACGTGGTGGAGATCCTCGCCCAGGATATCCTGGCGGCCTGCGATTTCCTCGAGAAGCACGGTGGCAACGCAACGCCTCCCAAACTGCACGCAGCCACACACGGCTCTCCTGCCAAGTGCTGACGTGCCAGCGCCTCGCGAAAGTTGTAGTTCCGGATCCTGCTCTTGAAGTGCGAACGACGCTTTGGCGCGATTCCGGCCTTCTATAATAAAACGATGCCGGATGAGAAGCCCGCTGCCCTCACCTTTGAAGCTGGACTGCAGCAACTCGAGTCGATCGTCAAGGAAATGGAAAACGGCGACCTCCCGCTGGAGCGCTCCATTGAGCTCTTTGAGAACGGCATGAAGCTGAGCGAGACCTGCCGCAAACAGATAGAGGCCGCCGAAACCAGAGTAGAGATTCTGATGCGCCGCGCCGGTGAAATGCAGCCCGTGCCGTTCCAGCCGGACAAATGACGCTCGATCAATACATGGCCCACCAGCAAAAGCGGGTGGACGCCGCATTGGATCGATGGGTGCCCGCGGAAGGCCAGGACCCTGCCCTCATTCACCGTGCGATGCGCTACAGCCTGTTCGCCGGAGGAAAACGCATTCGTCCTCTGCTCGCAATTGCCGCCGCTGAAGCCATTTCGGACTCGCCCACGGGAATCGAGAATGCCGCCTGTTCCTTGGAGCTGATCCACACCTATTCGCTGATTCATGACGACCTGCCCGCGCTCGACAATGACGACCTGCGCCGCGGCCGCCCGACCTGCCACAAAGTCTTCGGCGATGCCATGGCGATTCTGGCCGGAGATGCTCTGCTCACGCTGGCGTTTGAGGTCCTCGGGCGGCTGGAAGACATCGATCCTAACCGCCGCGTGCGCCTGGTGGAAGAGTTGGCGCGAGCTTCTGGCACCGTCGGCGGGATGATCGGCGGACAGGTGAACGACATTCAGGGCGAAGGCAAACATCCAACGGCGGAACTGCTGGACTCCATTCATCGCGCCAAAACGGGAGCGCTTCTACGCGCCAGCGTTCGCATTGGAGCCCTCTATGCCGGCGCCGACGCCAACCAATTAGATGCACTGACGCGCTTCGGTGAGCACGCCGGCCTGGCGTTCCAGATCGTCGACGATGTTCTGGACGTAGAGCAGCCGTCTGAAAAACTCGGCAAGACGGCCGGAAAAGATGCGCAGCAGCAGAAGATCACCTTCCCCGCCGTGTACGGCCTCGAGAAATCCAGGGCGATGGCGGAAGAAGAACGGCTCGCTGCCCATCGGGCCCTTGATGCGATTGACGGCCGCGCCGGGCGGTTGAAGGAACTCGCGGACCTGATCGTGTCGCGCAGCGCCTGATGGTTCTAGAAATGGACAAACGTCCAGCCGACAAACGTCCAGCCAAAGTGCGGCTCGATCAACTGCTGGTGAGCCGCGGCCTTGCACCCACGCGGGAGAAGGCGCAAGCGCTGATCCTTGCAGGCAGCGTTTTGGTGGAAGGCCAAAAGAGCGAAAAACCTGGGCACAGCGTGCCAGAGGACTGCCGCATCGAAGTCACTGCGCGAATGCCCTACGTGAGCCGAGGCGGGCTGAAGTTGGCCCATGCCCTCGATCATTTCAGCATCGGCGTAAAGGGATTCAATTGCCTGGACGTCGGCGCTTCCACGGGTGGATTCACAGATTGCCTGTTGCAGCGCGGCGCGGCCCGATGTCTGTGCGATTGACGTAGGCCACGGGCAGATCGATTGGTCGCTGCGAAACGATCCTCGCGTGGATGTGCGGGAGGGAGTGAACGCCCGCTATTTGAAACCTGGCGACTTCCCTGCCCGCTTTGACTTGGCCGTGTGCGATGCTAGCTTTATCTCCACCACGTTGCTGTTGCCGGCCGTGCGCCCGCTGTTATCCGAGCATGGTGAAATGGTGATCTTAGTGAAGCCGCAATTCGAGGTTGACAGACACGAGGTGGGAAAAGGCGGCATCGTTCGCGATGCGGCTCTGCATCACGCGGCGTGTGACCGCGTGCGTTTGTGCGCAGAGCAACTTGGCTTCACGGCTCAAATCATCGAGAGCCCCATTCTAGGGGCGGAAGGAAATCGGGAATTCCTGCTCTATGCCCGACCAATCCATTCAAGTTAAGACGGTCGGCATCGTCTCTAAGCCGCGCAGCGAAAGCGCCATAAATCTGTTGCCCCCTCTGATTGCGTGGTTGAAACAGCGCGACCTAACGGTCCTATTAGACGAGCAAAGCGCGACCTACGTCGGCTCATCGGACGGACTGGAGCGCAAGCAGGTCGCCCGGCAATCCGACCTCGTAGTGGTCCTGGGCGGCGACGGGACTTTGCTCTCCGCTGCACGGGCATCCATTGGACACGACGTTCCGCTTTTCGCCGTGAATCTGGGAGGCCTTGGATTCCTAACCGCGATTCAAGTGGAGGATCTCTATCCCCAGCTTGAACTAGCTCTGCAGGGCCTGTTGCAAACCGAACAACGGTTGATGCTGTGCGCCCAGATCCAGCGGCATGGTGAGAGCGTCGATAGCTTCGAAGGCCTGAACGATCTGGTGCTGGCCAAGACCGAAATCGCCCGCATCATCGACCTGGAAGTCTATCTCGACGGGAATTTCGTGTGTGTCTACAAGGCGGATGGTTTGATTGTGTCCACACCGACAGGCTCCACCGGATATTCGCTTTCCGCCGGGGGCCCGATTGTTTTGCCCACTGTGCACGCGTTCTCCATCACTCCTATTTGCCCTCACACGCTCACCAACCGGCCGGTGATCGTGCCCGATTCGAGCGTCATCGAAATCGGCGTGCGGGGAGAAGGATCCACGTATCTGACCATCGATGGACAGGTGGGCAAACTATTGCATAGCGGAGACCGGGTGGTCTGCAGGAAGTCGCGATATTGCACGCGATTGATCAGACCGGCTGACCTGCTGTTTTTTGATGTGCTGCGTGAAAAACTGAAGTGGGGAGGCAGATAAACCAAGCCCGGATTTTCATGTAAACGTTTTCGGCCCCAAGTCCAGTGCCGCCGATTCGAAAGGAGCCAGAATGAAACGTCTATCTCTCACCGCCTGGATTCTGATCGCACTCGTCGCTGGAGTCGCGTTTGGAGCCGCTTTTCCGGGGCCTGCGAAGGAATTCGGAATCCTCGGAAGCATTTTTCTGCGTCTGATCAAGTCGATCATCGCGCCGCTACTCTTCGCCACATTGGTAGTGGGCATCGCTGGAACCGGCAGCGTCAAGACCATGGGCCGCATCGGCGGCAAGGCAATTCTCTATTTTGAGATCGTCACCACGGTCGCGCTCTTCGTAGGGCTTGCTGCGGCAAACCTGGTGCAACCAGGACTGGGCGTGGAACTGACCAAAGGCGCCGCGCCAGGAGTGGACCGGGCCTCGGCCGGGCTTGCTCAGATTCTGGAGCATACCTTCCCCACCAGCATCATCGACTCCATGGCGAGAGGCGACGTGTTGCAGATCGTCGTGTTCACCTTTCTCTTCGGGACCGCCTGCGCCGCCATTGGAAGAAAGGCGCAGCCGATGGTGGAGTTCTGCGAATCGCTGGCCCAGGTAATGTTCAAGTTCACCAATTACGTAATGTTATTCGCGCCGTTCGGCGTGTTCGGCGCGATGGCCGCCACCATTGGCGAACACGGATTGAAAGTCCTGTTTAACCTGGGGAAGCTGGTCCTGACGCTCTACGCAGCTGAGGCGTTCTTCGTGATCGTAGTGTTCGGTTCCGTGGTGGCGATCGCGCGCATTCCGGCGCGGCGATTCATTCATTACGTCCGGGAACCTTACCTGATCGCGTTTTCCACCGCATCCAGCGAAGCGGCTCTACCGCGGGCTCTGGAAAACATGGAGAAGTTCGGCGTGCCGAAACATATCGTGTCGTTCGTCCTGCCGACGGGCTATAGCTTCAACCTGGATGGGTCCACGCTGTACCTTTCTCTGGCTGCCATGTTTGTAGCGCAAGCCGCGGGTGTCCATCTTCCTCTCGGCACTCAGATCGTGATGATGTTGACGCTCATGCTCACGAGCAAGGGCGTGGCGGGAGTTCCCCGAGCATCGCTGGTGATTCTGGCAGGCACGCTGGGAAGCTTTAATTTGCCGATTGAAGGGATCGCCGTGATTCTGGGCGTGGACACATTAATGGACATGGCTCGGACTTCCGTCAACCTGCTGGGAAATTGCCTGGCGACGGCTGTGGTGGCGCGGTGGGAAGGAGTCAAGTTGCCAGAGGAAGGACTTGATCCGGTAGAGGCAGAGGCGGTTGCGTCGTAAACGAAAAACCGCTTCAGATGCGGCGATCAGAAGCGGTTTCCAGCGAATTGCTCGATATCTTCTCTACCGGCGATCTTCTCTGCCGCGATACGCCAGCGCGAAATTCAGTTGGTGGATAGCCTCTTCAGAGGCGCGAATGGCTTCCACTCGATGGCCTCCGAAATCATGAGGCGCAGCCTGCATGTAGGCCTTGGCATCTCTTAAAGCCTCAATTGCTTTTGCGATGCGCGGATGCAGCGCGCGTTCATTTTGCGCAGACAGCGTCCAGGCTCCACCGCAGAGTACTGCTCCCAAAACAAGTCCAGATAGGAATTTCATGTTATCTCCAGTTTGAAGAGCCTAGCAACATTTTGATGACAAATGTGCTGGCGGTTTTACAGCTGGATATTAGATCGGTTGTTTCAAGCCAACGGTTTAACGCCCGGCTCAATCATAGCGCCTTCCACCCCATCTTAATGATCCTGATGAATCCGGAACAACGAATTGTCCGACACCTCTTGGCGACAATGTAGCGAATCCGTGCCTTCTTACTTTTCCATTTCAAACACCGATCTTGGAAGTCCGGATTGGCGAATCATACTCGCCAATGTGCCGCGCCGGAGTGGATCGTGAAGCGGGACGGGAACAGTTATGGTTGTCGTTTCCAAACTCTTTTGCATAATCCGGTGGCTGCCCCGTTGGCGCACAGGGAGGAATTCGTATTGTTCGAGAATGCGGCAGAACTCCAGGCCCGAAAGAACACGAAGCTTACCCAACCGGTACCTCAACCTGGGTTATAAAGACCTCATTGTGAGAGCGGCGGGCTACTTCCGATGAAGAGGCCGTTTCGAAGAACAGGGTAAGTGCCTCAATCAGATTGGTTCGCGCCTCCTCAATAGATGCACCTTCGCTCGCAATATCGAGTTCGGGACACAAGGCCACATAACCGTCGTCCTCGCGCTCAATTAATGCGGTCAGCCGATGCACTGTCTTCATGATCCGAGTCTACACCTGTTCAATCATAGCTGCCTTCCACGCACCATCTCCCCATCTGATGATCCTGATGAATCCGGAATAACGAATTGTCGGACACCTCCACATCCCACTCTTCGCAATCCCAGGGCTCGCCTTTCCACCAATCGCCCGACGTGCGCCATGGTCCTGCGCATGCTACCACTCGCCACTCCTTTTTTGCGGAGATGATTTTCCCCGGCTGGCCGTCGCCGTTGCACCAGACCCGCACCGGGCGCGGCGGGCGGAATCTTCGCAGCACTAATTGAGGAGAGAATTTGCCCGACTTCCGCCAGGGTGCAAGCCGAAGCGGCACGGTGCGAAAGCTGTCGGGACGATGCGTGTCCACCAGCTCCGGCGCCCCTACATTCGACTGCCCCACCAGATTGCGAATGCGAGCCAATGTGATTTCCAGCTTCTCAGGTTCGGGTGTGGCAGGCAGAAACAACCCATGCTGCATCTTGCGCCCCTGTACCGGAATCATCTCAATGAGAATCTTCTCCACCGGCGATTGGGGAGGACGGTTATTCAACTCCAGATGCAGCAACTTCAGAAACACCATGGGATCGAGCAGAGGGACGGGGAATCGCAACGTCACCGGATGTTCTTTTCCGAAACCCGCGCCACAACGGAAGGCCGTGGCAGAGTTGCTTAAACTTTGTGAGGATGCCCCGGCCTCCTGTGGCGCGGAAGCCCGCTCAAGAATTAGCGAAATGCGGATTTCATTCGTGGAAAGCGAATGCGACCGCAGACGTTCACACAAACGGTGTAGCGTCACGGAAAGCAGCAGCAATAGCGGCTCGATCAAATCGATTGGCGTATCGGGTTCTATTTTTTCACGGAATTCCAGAGGATCCGTGCGATGCCGCAACTGGCGGTGACCTTCTCCGCGCGCCAGTTGCTGCATGTGAATGCCCTCATCGCCCAGGCGAGCCGCCACTCCCACCGGCGGCAGAGCCGCAAATTCTCCGAACGTCCGCAGCCCCCACAGGTTGAGCGTTCTGGCCAGTTCTGACGACCCGCCCAACAAATGAAGAGGCAGGCCGGCAAGCATAGCTGCTTCACGGCCCGGCGGAATCACCGTCACTCCTTTGATGCCCCGGGCCGCGTGTACCGCCGCATCGGGATTCGAAGCCAGAGCCAGATTGGCGGGAATCCCCACGCGGCGATAAATCTCTGCCGCGATCTTTTCCGACGCCCCATAAATCAGGCCGAGCCCGTGAACGTCAAAGACCACATCATCACGTGAGGTCTCCTCTTCAATGAGCGGAGAAAAATATCCTGCACACTCCAACAGCAGGTCAAGATTGCCAGGAGCGTATAGACAGGCAAACATTTGTTTTCTGACTCCGATGATTCCGTTCGCACCGCGCAGTCACCCCCATGCCCTCCAATAAACGACCCGGAAACCTCCCTCGCCACACGACCCGGTCTCTGGTCAACTCAATCTTGAGAGCTGAGCACGACCGCGCGTGAATGCGCTGAGCCAGAGAAACCAAGACCGTCTTTGTATTCCCAATGGCTTGCCGGAGCCGGAACCACGCAGCCAAAGGAATCCGCTGAACCACCTTCACCGGAGTATCGCCCAGGTCGATCGCCACCATGCCGAATCCCCCGGCTTGCACCAGCAAATCGGCGGCTTTGATCGCGTGTTCCACATTGCCTCCGCAACGCACCCACAAGACTTGCGATAAACGAACTCCCGCCGCAGCTGCGCTCACCGGGTCGAAAGCGTTTTCGGCGTCGATCAATGCGCAGAATTCTTCGCCTGAAGATGCGGTGGCCAGCAGCGAATACAGGAAGGCTGTGCGGCCGAAACCTGCGATTTCAGTTAAAGCCCCACGTGGAATTCCACCCAGAACTGACTCTAAAATTTCGGGTTCGGGTCGAACAAGGGAAGCAGCCGGGACGACTGCGGCACGCGCCATCATTTCGCCTTATCTTCTCCTATACTGGAGGTGGTGTCAATGGCTTATATCGAACTTCATGCACGCTCGGCATTTAGCTTTTTTCGGGGCGCTTGTGTGCCCGAAGATTACGCGTTTCGATGCGCGGAACTGAACCAGCCCGCCATGGCGCTGATGGATTTTGATGGAGTCTATGGCGCGCCGCGATTCCACATGGCCATGAAAAAAGCGGATCTCAAGGCCTACCTTGGCTCCGAAGTAGCCTGCACCGATGGGGCTCGCTATCCCTTGCTGATCGAAAACCGCACCGGCTACCAGAATCTATGCCAGATGATCTCCCGCGCCAAACTGCGCACCAGCAAACATCCCAAGCCAGGAAAAGAAGCCGCGGTGACACCGCAGGAGCTGGCCGAATTTTCAAAAGGACTGTTGTGTTTGACGGGAGCCGAAGAGGGTCCTCTCGCACACGGCCTGCTGAAAGGCGAAGGACGTACAGCGATAGAACGATTGCAGCGGATCTTCGGTGCAAAGAATGTCTACCTCGAGTTGCAGCGTCATTATCATCGCGACGAAGAAGCTCGCAATCAGGCGGCGATGGATTTGTCGCACAGCCTGAATGTCCCGCTGGTCGCCACCAACGGAACCTGCTATGTCGATCCGAAAAGACGCGAATTGCTGGACGTGTTCACCTGCCTGCGTCACAAAACCACTCTGGCGCGCGCGGGCCGGTTGCTGGAACACAATTCAGAGCGCTACCTGAAGTCCACCGCAGAGATGACGCGCCTTTTTTCTGACGTCCCCGAAGCCATCGCCAACACTTCTGAAATCGCGGGCCGGCTTCAATTCACTCTGGCCGACCTGGGCTACGAATTCCCCCATTACCCCGTCCCCGAAAACGAGACCGAAGCAAGCTTCCTGCGCAAGCGCACCGACGAGGGCGCCCGCATGCGATACGGCACAGGCGCCCGCTACGAAAAGGCTCGTCCGCAGATCGAAAAAGAACTGGCGCTGATTGAAAAGCTGAAGTTCTGCGGCTACTTTTTGATCGTCTGGGACATCGTTCAGCACTGCAAGAGGAACGGGATTCTGGTGCAGGGACGCGGCTCGGCCGCCAACAGCGCGGTGTGTTATGCGCTCGAAATTACCGCCGTGGACGCTGTACAGATGGAGCTTCTGTTTGAACGCTTCCTCTCCGAGCAGCGCGGCGAATGGCCCGACATCGACCTCGATCTTCCCTCCGGCGATCAGCGCGAGCGCGCCATTCAATACGTCTACGACAGATACGGAAAGCTGGGCGCGGCCATGACGGCCAACGTCATCACCTACCGTGGCCGCTCCGCCGCGCGAGAAGCCGGGAAAGGTTTTGGGCTTCGATGAGCAGACGCTGGAAACGCTTTCCAAACTTGTCCCCATGTGGGGCTGGGTGGATTCCACCGACACTCCTGTAAAGCAATTTCGCGAAGCCGGGCTCGATTTGTCCGACCAGCGCGTGCGGAAATTTCTGGAGCTGGTGGTCGCTCTGCAGGATCTGCCTCGTCATCTGGGCCAGCATTCCGGCGGCATGGTGATTTGCCAGGGCCAGCTTGATTCCGTGGTTCCTCTGGAGCCTGCCTCCATGCCTGGACGCGTGGTCGTGCAATGGGACAAAGAAGATTGCGCCGACATGGGAATTGTGAAGGTCGACCTGCTGGGCCTGGGCATGATGGCGGTACTGGAAGAATCGGTTGTTTTGATTCGCGATCATTACGGCAAAGAAATCGACCTGGGGAACTTGCCCGCCGACGACAAAGAAGTCTACAAAGCCATGCAGATTGCCGACACCATCGGACTCTTCCAGGTGGAGAGCCGAGCCCAGCAGGCTTCCCTGCCCCGCATGAAGCCAGAAAAATTTTATGACCTGGTAGTGCAGGTCGCCATCATCCGGCCCGGCCCTATTGAGGGCAAAATGGTTCACCCCTATCTGGCTCGCCGGCAGAATCGTGAAAAACCGGAACCGCTTCACCCGGATCTGGAGCCCATTTTAAAGCGCACCCTGGGAGTCCCTTTATTTCAGGAGCAGCTCTTACGAATGGCGATGGTGGCAGCCAATTTCTCGGGTGGCGAAGCCGAAGAGCTGCGCCGAGCCTTTGGATTTAAGCGTTCGGAAAAGCGAATGGCGGAAATCGAGATCAAGCTGCGCGCCGGAATGACCAACCGGGGCATCACCGGCGAAACACAAAACAGAATCGTGAAGTCGATCACTTCCTTTGCGATGTTCGGATTCCCCGAATCGCATGCGGCAAGCTTCGCATTGCTCGCCTACGCCAGCGGCTATCTTCGAACCTATTATCTTCCCGCGTTCACCTGCGCCCTGCTGAATAATCAGCCCATGGGTTTTTATCACCCGTCGACTCTCATCAAAGACGCGCAGCGTCACGGCCTGCGAGTCATGCCCGTCGACATCAATCGCTCCAAGGTGAACTGTACCGTGGAAGATTCTAAGGTCCGAATGGGTCTGCGATATGTGCGAGGGTTGAGGAAACAAGCCGCCGAAGCCGTCGCAGCCGGACAGCCCTTTGAAGATATTGAAGACCTGGTCGCCCGCACGCCTGAATTGCAGAAAGAAGAAGTCACGCAACTGGCTGCCATCGGCGCATTGAACTCCATTGGCGCGGCGCATCGTCGCGATGCCTTATGGCAAGCCTCGCGCGCAGCCATGCCAGTGGGCGAGCTCTTGAAGAAGGTTCCTGAAACGTCCCGTCAATCTCCACTGCAACAGATGACCCTGGAGGACCGTTTGGCTGCCGATTGCCAAGGCATCGGGATGACTCTGGGTCGCCACCCCATGGCATACCGCAGAGAGGAAATGAATCAGCTCGATGTGACGGCCGCGTCGGGGCTAGCTGCAATTCCCAACGGCCGCATCGTGCGCGTAGCGGGCAACGTGATTGTCCGTCAACGGCCTGGGACAGCCAAGGGCATCCTGTTTATGAGCCTGGAAGATGAAACGGGCATTTCCAACGTAGTGATCATGCCCGATGTCTTCGAACAGCAGCGCCTGGATATTCTGAGCCATCCGTGGGTGATGGTGGAAGGGCAGATTCAAAACGTAGACAACGTCATTCATGTAAAGGCCCGGAGGGTTTCTTCTTTAGATGGGCCGAGAGAGGTTAGTACGGCGTCGCATGACTTTCACTGAGGAAACCTTCTGCATTCTTGACGTGGTAGCCTCCAAAGGTGAACTGCTCAAGAATACTTTATTGCCTCCCGCTGGTTCTAACGCCCCTCTTAGCCGCGCAAGAAGGTCAATTGACAGTGACATCCCCTAGCGGGAAGATTGAACTCCGTCTATTGAAAAATGTGCCGGTAAGCCAATCTGCCGCCCCCCGCGTTGGATTCCAAGTCTCTTATGAAGGCAACCCAATAGTCCTTCCATCGCCACTCGGAATCCGCATCTATTCACAGACTCCTATACTGGCGGAAGGAATGCGCCTGATTAGCTCGAAGAGAACGTCAGTGGACGAGCCGTATTTAATACCGGCGTTCGATGGAACTGGACGAAATCATTACAACGGTTTGGTGGCCGAATTCCAAGAGGAGAGTCCGCTTAGACGTTCCCTGAAAATTGAAGTACGCGTTTTCGATGACGGTGCCGCTTTACGCTACCTCTTTCCCGAGTCCTTCGCCGATAAACAGTTCATCGTGGAAGAAGAGGAGACAGAGATTCGTTTTGCAGCGGATGGACGCGTAAAAGCTTCTTCCAATGGCTCTAAAATCGCCTCTGTACCTGAAGATACATTACTGAGCGCGATCCCGTCGAAAACTCCAATCAATATTCCATTCGCATTGGAGCTACTAGGTCTTCCCCAGATAGTTATTGGGGGAGTGAGTTCGCAGGGAGGGTTCTTCTATCATCCAGAGAACGGAACCACACTACTCACCAGACTCGCGTCCCGGTGTGGCCCATGTGGGGATGGCCCGCCAATTGACCCAAGATTCAAACTGGAAGTTCGGCTGCCCGCGAAGTTTCCATGGCTGGCCCTGGTGATCGGCCTACCTCCGGTCAAGGGATCTGACAGAATGCTGGACAACCTCGGCCGATCCAATATGATCGAACGCTGATCCCCGATCTGATCTTATGCACTAAAACTTGGAGGCACTGATATGTGGAAGGGCAGATTCAAAACTAGACAACGTGATTCATGTGAAGGCCCGCGGGTTTCTTCTTTAGAGGGGCCGAAAGAGGTCAGCACGGCGTCGCATGACTTTCACTGAGGTCTCGCCTCTCCCCGAACTGGCTAGATCGGCCGCACTCGAATCTTCACTTCCACCTGCGATCCGAGGCGATTTAGGATTGAAACAAGCCGGTCAGCGGTAAACCTGCTGAGATCCGCGTTTCGAATACGTGAGAAGTCGGCGGCGGCAAAGCCGGTCCGCGCGTGAGCGGCGCGGACAGTCAACTCCTCTCGATCTAGAGCCTTGATGATTGCGGAAGCCAGCAGTGCTTTCAATTGCTCGACATCGCCCTTCTCGCGGCCCAGATCGCGGAAAACGTTGCCGCTCCCCCGTACCAACTCCATTTTTTCTCTTTTCAGTCCCTCTAAATGTTGTCATCCCTGACAACGCACGTCAAGGTGTGTAGCGCGCCTCCCCCCTCCACTGGATTGACTGCTCCCTAAATTTGGAGTATTTCAATCCTTAGGAGGCTTTCTGCAGAGGTAGACGACATATGAAAATGAGATGGATTTCGACCTGCCTGGGACTTTGCACCCTCGGCTTAGCCACTTCACTCCTGCTTGGCGGAGCTAAAACCGACGCTCCCAGCCAAGTGAAAATTCAAGGTGTTTTGATCGACCAAAAGTGCTCGCCCAACGCCCAGACTCGCGTAGTTTCCGGGCTCAACACGCATCTGGAAGGGGGCATAGTGTGGGCCTATACCCACACCCGGAAATGCGCCCTAATGCCGGAATGCGAACGCAGCGGCTACGGTTTGGCCACCCATGACAATCGCTACCTGAAGTTTGACGCTGCCGGAAATCGTAAGGCCGCCGAACTTCTTCAAGCGTCCAAAAAGATAGACGACCTGGAAATAGAAGTTACGGGCGAGGTGGAGGGCGATACCCTGCGGGTTCAAAACATAACGTGGCAGTAACTGGCGATTGAAGTAAGCAGCCTTACTTCTTACCTTTTTTCTTCGCAGCCGGCTTCTTCTTCGCCGGAGTCTTTTTCACTGCCTTCTTGGCGGCTTTTTTCGGCGCAGCCTTCTTGGCCGCTACCTTCTTGGCAGCAGCTTTCTTTAGCGCAGCCTTCTTGGCCACTACCTTCTTCGCAGCAGCTTTCTTAGGCGTGGCCTTCTTCGCCACAACCTTCTTAGCGGCAGCCTTCTTCTTTGCTGGAGCTTTGGCTGGAGCTTTGGCTGGAGCTTTGGCCGGAGCCTTTGATGCCGCCTTCGCGGGAGCCTTTGGAGCGGCCGGCTTCTTTGCAGCCGGAGCCTTCTTCATCGGCATTCTTTCCGGAGGAGCCTCGGACGCCTGCGGCGCCATCACGGGTACGGGTTCCGGGATGATGAGGGTTTCGGTAACGATGATCTCAGTGACGGGATCGTCGTCGTCCATCTCGTACTCGCCGAGATCGTCGTCTAGGTTTACGCCTGCTGGTTCGTCGAATTCGTCCATCTCGTCATCCAGTTCCGCGCATCTGTACTCTAGCATCTGCATCCGTTCGCCTCCTCGTGCGACCTGATTAGAAACTAGAATATCGCGTTTTCCTGCATTGGCAAGAGGAAAACGAAGGAAAGCTGGAGCGAATGCTCAAAAGACCTAAGCGAAAGCTCAAAAGAATGGATTGCTATACGCCGGACCGTCGAACAGCACTGCGCAGCACCGGTTTGGTGGACGCGACCGGCCGCTTTGTAACGGCTGCGCGCGTAGTCACAGGACCGTGGACTTGTGCCTGTGGCTTGCGTACAACCGCCGGTACGGGCGCCTTTGCGGCGGCACGGCCCGCGGATGTTCTCCCAACCGTTGCTCTTTGTACTACCGGGCGATCCACCGGATAGGACGCCGGGACAGCAACCAGCCGACCGACGTCGGGAAGTTCCTCGCGGTTGGTCGAAGCGATCTGGACCGGTGTGGTCGAATATTTTTTGGCAATCGTGGCGAAAGTGTCTCCCGCCTCCACTCGATGAATGCGCCATGTGTCGCGATGGCTCGCCGGGACAGCTTGAAATGCCTCTTCCACCAGGCCCCGCGTGCCCTTGGGAACATGCAGTGCGTAACCCCCCGGCGCGATCTGGTGGAGTACCGCCGGATTCAGGTCCTTCAGCTCAGACAAAGGCCGGTCGATAGCGGCAGCAACCAAGGCGAGGTGTGTCGGAGCCTCCAGTTCCATGGTCTCGTATTCCAGCGGCGGCTCCGGCTCGATCTCTTCCAATCCGTATGCCTGGGCGTTCTTGGCGACAATGGTCATCGCCAGAATTGCCGGGACGTAGTTGGCAGTTTCCGCAGGCAGCACGTTCAGGCGCCGAAGCTCCCAAAAATCCGCATAGCCGGTCCGAGCCACCGCACGATCGATACAGGCAGGCCCGCAATTGTAGGCCGCCATGGCCAAATACCAGTCGCCGAAATGCGTGTAGAGGTCGTGGAGGTGGTGCGCCGCGGCGCGCGTGGCCTTCTCAGGATCCATGCGATCATCGACTGCCACACCCGGGACCAGGCCGTATTCCGCGCCGGTATGTCTTTCAAATTGCCAGATGCCGACACACAGTGCGCGGGAAATTGCCCGAGGCTGGAAAGCCGATTCGGCTTGAGCCAGGAAGATCAGTTCCTGGGGAATCCCTTCCTGCGCCAGGACCCTGGAAATCATGGCCCGGTAGCGGCCGGATTGCTTCAGCCCGAATGCCAGGATCTTCTTTCCGCGCTCGCTGGAAAAGAAATTGATGTAGCTTGCTACCGCGTTGTTTTGTTCCAGGGGAAGCTGCGATGCGGTGGCCTGGATCTGTTCGTTGATCTTGTTCCGCATGCTCGGGTCCACCGGGAAGGTCAACTCGAGAATCTCGTCAATAGGGCTCTTGTCGAACCTGACAGCGTCCTGGGATGCGGCCTCTTTGGGACCTTCCGGGGCGGGCCTTGCCGCCTGGCTGTCGGCATCGTAGCGATAAATCGCCTCGATCAACTCATCCAGGTGCTTCTCCACGCGAGCCCGTTCCTGCGAATCCTCGGCTGATCCGATCAGGGTCGAGCCCGCTGGCGGGGCCCCCATCAGGGTGTCCACCGCGCGGTTGAACTCCGCCCGGGCCGTGTCCAGATCGCCCGCCTGAAACGCCTTTTTCCCGGCATTAAAGAAGTTGTCCGCTTTACGGATCAGGAAATCGGCATCGGTGGGCCGCGGAATCGACGGAAGGGAGGATGATGAGGAGGAAACCGAGGTGGGAAGGGGAAATTCGCCGCTAAATCGATCTACGCCGGTCGAAGGAGCCTCTACTACGGTTCGCTCCGCCGACGGCTTCGGTCGAGCGGGTGGCGGAAGAAAGAAGCTGCGGAACTGCTGCGGCTGGGAAGTGGTCACACATCCGCCCAGTAACAGGATGGACGCCGCAGAAACCACAAAAGCGGTTCTGACTCGCAAATGTTTTAGCTGTCTCAATGCTAACTAGTTCGAGCCAAGTAAAAATAAGTGTAACAAATATTCCTTACCCACGTCTTCCCGGTAGAACCCGTGTTTATACGGCTGGGACCGACTCTTCCTTGTTACGAAAGCATTGTATATTGCAAGCGGTAGCGGGGTTGGTGCTGGTCGGCCAAGCCGCGATCACCACTGGGCATTATGATCAGGCCAGAACGGGCGTCAACGCGGCTGAAACAATTCTGACCCCTCAAAACGTCAATGCCCAGTCCTTTGGGCGGCTGGCCGCGCTCCCGGTTTCCGGCTGCGTAGTGTCCCAACCTCTTTATGTGCCAAATGTAAATGTCCCCGGACCGGGAACAAAAAACGTGGTTTATGTCACTACCGCCGAGAACCGGGTTTACGCCTTCGACGCCGACGACTTCACCCTCTACGCCACCCGCCAACTGGCCGATCCGGTCCCGACAACCGAAATCAATCCAGAAGGGCCCTACGCCGATTTTCCCGATTGCGAGGACCCGACTCAGTTTGGTCCGGTAGGCATTAGCGGCACCCCTGTGATCGACGTGGGCGAGAACGCCCTCTACCTGGTTGCGGCCGTGCGCAATAGCACCGGAGTCCAGCAGGCCTGGATCTACAAACTGGACCTGGGTACCCTTCAGGACGTCGTCGGGCCGGTCCAGATTGCAGGCCAATCCCAGGGCGATACCTTCGATGCCCGCTACCAGCTTCAAAGAGCCGCCTTGCTGCAGGCCAACGGCCTTGTCTACATAGCTTTTTCTTCACACACGGATGAGATTCCTTACCGCGGGTGGTTGTTTTCTTATGACGACAAATTGAACCAGACGGGCGTCTGCAGCTACTCAGCGCAGAAGTCGGGATCGGGGATCTGGCAATCGGGTGGAGGTCCTGCGTTTGATGGAACCTATATATACGTAACCACCGGTAACGCGGCGGAAGGGACCGATGGACCCACCGATAACGAAGACAGCATCCTGCAGATTGATCCGGCCACGCTAGAGGTGGTCGCAAAAACCAGCTTTCCGGCGGAAGACACCCAATGGGACACCTCCAACGATATCGACCTGGGATCCTCACGAGTGATTCCGCTGCCGGGTTCCCCCTTTGTGATTGCGGGAAGCAAGCTTGGGGACATGTTCCTGATGCAGCGCTCCGATATGAGCCTGATCACCAGGTTCCAGGCTGCGGGCCGTCTGAGCTCCGGCTACGACTGGACCGGAATCTACAACGGGTTGGCGTTCTGGAACAATACTCTCTTTGTATGGCCGGGAGGCGGAGGCTCAAGCTCTGATTCAACTTATCCAACCGATGTGTTGAAAGCTTACTCAGTTGCGTCCGACGGAACTGTGAATCAGGTGACCTGGGGACAAACCGACAGCGTGGGGCTCGGATACCAGGGCGCGGGCATTTCTATGTCGGCCAACGGGACCGATCCGGCATCAGGCATCATCTGGGCGATGACACCGACCGACAACGATAGCTGGGTCCGGCCGGCGGCACTGCGGGCGTATGCGGCGTCGTCCACAGGGATCTTCCAGCAGCTTTGGACCGACGCCGACCCTTCCACCGGAGATGGCGGCTACTTCTGGGGCAAGTTCTCCCAGCCTCTGATCGCCAATGGCCGCGTCTATGTGCCGACGTATTCTAACCAGGTGCTGGTTTACGGACTGACAGGGCCGGTTTATCCACCTCCCTCCATTCACCCGGCTGGAGGCCCTCCAACGTCTCCTTGCCGATGGCGGCGCGAATCAGCCTCAAAGTCGGGTAACCCGTCTCCGCTGTCATCTTGCGAATCTGGCGGTTCTTCCCGTCCACAACAATAAGCTCGACCCAGGCGGTTGGAATCGATTTGCGGAAGCGGATCGGCGGTTGGCGCGCCGGAACATCTGGAGCAGGATCGAGCATCCTAACCAAGGCCGGCAGCGTCCGGTACGCCTTGCCCTCCGCGCGAATCACGACTCCCTGGCGGAGCCGATCCAAAGCGGCCTGGTCCGGTATGCCCTCCACTTGTGCCCAATACGTTCGCGGATGGCGAAACTTGGGATCGGTGAAGCGGTGCTGGAGGGCTCCGTCGTCAGTGAGCAGCATGAGGCCCTCACTGTCCTTGTCCAGCCGGCCCACGGGGTAGATCCCGGGAATCTTGATGTAGTCGGCCAACGTTGAGCCTTCGCCCGAGAATTGGCTGACGATGCCATAGGGCTTGTTGAACAGGATGTAGCGCACGCGCTCAGCCGATCCAAACAGTCTTGGCGTTCACGAATTCCAAAATCCCAAACGCGCCCAATTCCCGCCCATAGCCCGAATGCTTGGTGCCGCCGAAAGGCAGCCGCGCATCGGAGGCGACCATTCCATTGATAAAAACCAGCCCAGCCTCCAGTTCGTCGATGAAGCGGGCGCGTTCGGAGGCGTCGTTCGTCCAGGCGCACGCGCCCAAGCCGAACGGCGAGTCATTGGCGAGCTCGATTGCTTCGTCCAGGTCTTTCACCTCAAACAGCATCGCCACAGGCCCGAAAATCTCTTCGCAGAAAACCGGGTTGCCTCGATCGATTCCAGCCAGCACCGTTGGCTCAAAATAATTGCCGGCTCGGGCGATGCGGGTCCCGCCACAAAGCAGTTTCGCCCCGCTGGCGACGGCTCGCTTGACCTGATCATCCAGGTCATTCGCGCCCTGAGGCGTGGCGAGCGGACCGATCTGAGTGGCCGGGTCCATCGGGTCGCCGACCTTCAGGGCCTTCATCCCTTCCACAAATCGCTTTTCGAACTCCGCATAGATGGACTTGGGTGCGAAGAAGCGCTTGGCTGCGATGCAACTTTGGCCGTTATTGATACACCGCGCTTTCACTGCGGTAGGAATGGCGACGTTCAAATCGGCGCTGGGCATCACGATGAAAGGGTCGCTGCCACCCAGCTCCAGAACAGTCTTCTTTATGTTCTTCGCCGCCCCCGTGGCCACCTGGATTCCAGCCGGCTCGCTGCCCGTGAGTGTGGCGGCGGCGATACGAGGATCGTCGAGGAGCTTGGCGACTCGGGACGAACCAATCAGCAAGGTCTGGAATGCCCCTTCAGGAAACCCGGCCCGCCGCAGGATGTCTTCAATCGCGAGCGCGCACTGAGGAACGTTGGAGGAGTGCTTCAGCAGTCCCACATTGCCCGCCATCAACGCGGGCGCGGCGAATCGGAATACCTGCCAGAAGGGAAAATTCCAGGGCATGACGGCAAGCACCACGCCAAGAGGTTGGAAATGGACATAGCTGTGTGAGGCGTTGGTAGCGACGTCTTGATCTCTCAGAATCGCTTCCGCGTGCTCGGCATAATAGCGGCAAGCCGTGGCGCACTTGGCAGCCTCACCGACGGCGTCGGCAAGGGGCTTTCCCATTTCCAACGTCATGATCCGTCCGAAACGTTGTTTTTCCGTTTCCAGAATTTCAGCTGCTCGGATGATCCACTTTTTGCGATCGGTCAGCAACGTCCGGCGGTACGCTTTGAAGGTTCGAGCAGCCAAAGCGAGCCTGGCTTCGAGATCCTGATCGTTCAACTCCGGAAACGTATGGAGCGTCTCCCCGGTAGCGGGGTTAATGGATGCAATGGACATTTCTGAAGGTGAGATTAGCATGAGCTGTCTGAGCGGTTCCGTCGCGGCTGCGAGAGGCTCCTCAAAAACTATGCATTTTTCGCTACCCCCCTCGGAGATGGAATGAGAGGGCCGATCCCCCTACGGGATGCGATAAGCTCCCAATGGATAACGCACTCGAAGTGCAAAGGAGACCGGCCATGAAGAAGAATAGCAAGGTTAAGCAGAGTCCGAAACGGGCGACAGCCCAGAAGCAGGGGCCGATCACAATCGGCATGGACCTGGGAGACAGAACCAGCCGGTATTGCGTGCTGGGAGCGCAAGGCGAGGTGGTGTCGGAGGGTAGCGTGGCGACCACGCGCAAGGCGATGCTGGAAAAGTTTGGGCCAATGCAGCGGTGCCGGATTGCCATCGAAGTGGGAACGCATTCGCCGTGGGTGAGCCGGATGCTGAGCGGGTTGGGCTTTGAGGTAATCGTGGCCAACGCGCGGCAGGTGCAGTTGATCAGCGCCAGTTCGCGCAAGAACGACCGCATCGACGCGCAGACGCTGGCGCGGCTGGCTCGTGCGGATCCGCAGTTGTTGCGGCCCATCCGGCATCGCAGTGAACAGGGGCAAACGGATTTGATGACCATCCGCATACGCGCCGAGCTGGTACAACTGCGCACCAGCGCAGTGAACTCAGCGCGAGGGTTCGTCAAGGCCACAGGCGAGCGCCTGCCGGCCTGCGATGCCGATCAAATGGGCGTGGACCAGATGGAGGCTCTGCCCCAGCCGCTGCGCGAGCAGTTGAAGCCGCTGTTGGAAGCGGTGGAATCGTTGACGGAAAAGATTCACCAGTTGGACACCACCATCGAGCAGATCGCCCGGACGCAGTATCCGGAAACCGAACTCCTGCAGCAGGTCAGCGGAGTCGGGACCTTGATCGCTCTGACGTTTGTGTTGACGCTGGAAGATGGCCAGCGTTTCCGCAAGAGCCGCGATGTGGGCTGCTACGTGGGCTTGCGGCCCCGGCAAAGCGAGTCGGGTCAGAGCCAGCCGCAGTTGGGTATCAGCAAAGAAGGTGACCGGTATTTGCGCTCGCTGCTGGTGCAGGCCTCGCAATGCATTCTGCGCCGCGGGGGCCGGATACGGATCTGAAGCGGTGGGGCCTAAAGCTGGCCGAGCGCGGCGGCAAGAATGCGAAGAAGCCCGCGATTGTAGCGGTGGCGCGCAAACTCGCGGTGTTGCTGCACCGGTTGTGGGTGGGCGGAGAAGTGTACCAACCGTTGCGCAACAGCCAGGCCGCGGCGCTTTCCCGAAAGGCAGCCTAGAAGAACGTGTAGTCGGGTTTTGTTAAACCCATCGCCGAAGTTCGGGTGACTGCGACGTCGCGGCGGAACGAGCGTTTCCGGCAACGGAGGCGATCCAGTTCGGCTCGGAGAAGGCAGCCCCGTTAACTAGAAGAAGGACCCCAACTGGCACCGGAGCGCAAGCTCCATAACAAGAGTGCGAATGGAAGCAGGGCGAGTCGGCGAGGGGAAGAGAAAACCCTTTCTAAGAAAAGGAAAACGGAAGGACCCTGTGGCGCCTCCCGTTGGTCGGCCACGCCATTGCGGGTGGCCAAAGATTTTCATTGACAGAGAGTGGCCCTCTCATGGAAGCCGCGAGAATATGGAGCGGTTCTTTTTTCAACAAACTCCTAGTGTCCTGTATCTGAAGTCCGCATACAAAAGCGAGCGACACTGGCGAGAATCTCTTCAGCGGTCTTGGTCCAGCGAAAGGGTTTGGGTTGCTGGTTGTGATGGTCAATGAAGTCGCGGATGGCCGTTTCTAGTTGGCGTGTGCTGCGGAAGGCGGAGCGGCGCAGGCGCTTATCGGTGAGCAAGGCGAACCAGCGTTCCACCTGATTGATCCAGGACGTGCCGGTGGGCGTGAAGTGCAGGTGAAAGCGAGGGCGCTTGACGAGCCAGCGATGAATCATCGGCGTTTTGTGAGTGCCGTAGTTGTCGAGCACCAGATGCACGTCGAAGCGCTGCGGCACAGCCGCGTCAATGGTATCGAGGAACTTGCGGAACTCCACCGAGCGATGACGGCGATGGCATTCGCCGATCAACTTGCCTGTCTTCACATCGAGCGCCGCAAACAACGAAGTCGTGCCATGGCGCTTGTAGTCGTGCGTGCGGCGTTCGATCTGGCCGGGACGCATCGGTAACAAAGGCTGTGTGCGGTCCAGCGCTTGAATCTGCGACTTCTCGTCCACGCACAGCACCAAGGCGCGATCTGGCGGGTTCAAGTACAAACCCACGATGTCGCGTACCTTGTCAATGAACAGCGGGTCCTTGGACAGTTTGAAGGTTTCCGTCCGGTGTGGCTGTAGCGCGAAGGCGCGCCAAATCCGATGCACGCTCGAATGGCTCAACCAGGCGGCCTTGGCCAGCGATCGCGTCGACCAGTGCGTCGCATCGGACCGAAGCGTCTCTAGCGTACGCGCCAAGACACGCTCCACCTCCTGGTCGCTCAGCTTGCGCGGCGTGCCCGGACGAGGCTCGTCGAGCAAGCCGTCTAACCGTTTGTCGATGAACCTCTGCCGCCACTTGCCCACCGTTTGTTTGGTGACTCGCAGTTCGGCCGCAACTTCGGTATTCGTTTTGCCCGCGGCACACAACAGGATCATCTGCGCCCGTTGCGCCAGCGCCTGCGCTGACTTCGGACCCCGCGCCCAATTCCCGAGCGCCTCCTGCTCATGCCCAGCCAGCTTCAGTTCCGCAGTCGGTCGTCCCATCGATCAGATCCTCTGATCGTATAGGCGAATTCGGGGTCATGGTTGTTACGCTTACTTCAGATACAGGACACTAGGCGGCGCGAAATAGCAGCAGGTCCAGACTAAACGTAACCCGCATCGCCTCGGCCAACTTCGATCTCAACGGCCTGTAGATCGAGTGCAAAACATCATCCACCCCCGCCGCATCCAGATCGGCCACCGTCGTGACGCGACGTTGATCTACCAGCACGAACCCCCCGGCAAATGCCTCTATTGTACGGGCCGCGCGATCGCGTCCAGCACCGCGCAATTCAATCAGATCCTCCGGTGCGGGCAGCGCCACTAGCACGCGGCCATCCTCGCGCAGCACTCGTTGGAACTCGCTAGCGTTCATCCGTGCCGTAATGCACAAGATGAGGGAGAAGGTGCGCTCGGCATACGGCAGGAAGCGATCCGCGTTCGCCACGATCCATTCACATGACGGATACCGCCGGGCTGCCGCATCCACCGCTGCTGTAGAAATGTCCACGCCATGCGCATCAAAACCGGCGTGCCGAGCGAGACTGCCCAAATAAAAACCATCGCCGCAGCCCGCATCCAGAACAACATCGGTGGAACTCGCGCAAATCATGTCAGCGATGCCCTTCAACAACGGCGCGGTCACGCCGAGGTCATGGAGCCTGCGGCGCGCCGCCACCGCTTCCAATGTATCCCCGGGACGCTTTGACCGGCGCTCCTGCGGCTGCAACAGATTGATATATCCGCTTCGCGCTACATCAAAGGAGTGGCCCCGCGCGCACACCAGCCGGCGATCCTCCCGCTGAAGCGCGAGGTGACAATCGCGGACCGGACAAAGGAGCATTTCCAGAGTGTAGCGAACGTGGCGCACGGACTCGTCCGTGCCGCGTCGAGACTCGTCTCGACGCCTGCCGACGTTTCACACTTCTCCCCGCCCGCTCCATACGACGACCGGATAAAGTAAGGACTTGTCTTCTCTTCTCAAAACCTTCTTGAAGCCCCTGGTCAAACGCTTGGGCTACGAAGCTCTCAACACGCGCGACTACTATTCCAGCGATGGCCTCTTCACTCCCCACCAACCCCGTTTTCTGGAATCGCCACGCTTCCAGGCAGCCTATCGCCGCGGCATAGAAGCAAGCCAGGGTTTCGATCCCAACTTCGAGTGGCGCGCCCACATCGCCCTATGGGCCGCCTCGCGCGCGCTAGAAGCCCAAGGAGATTTTATCGAGTGCGGCGTCAACGCCGGCTTCATCAGCTCGGCCATTCTCCAATATCTCGATTGGGAATCCACAGGAAGGACGTTTTACCTGGTCGACACGTTCGCCGGTCCGCCCTTGACGCAATACTCCGAGCAAGAGATTCAGCAAGGCCGCGACCAGGTGGCCCGCCAAGCCGCCGCCTCAGGTGCGTATGTGATAGACATCGAGCGCGTCCGTTCGAACTTCCGCCAATGGCCTCACGCAAAGGTGGTCCAGGGCGAAGTGCCCACGATCTTGCCTCAAATTCCCCTTAAAGAAATCGCCTTCGCGCACCTCGACATGAACTCCGCCGCTCCCGAATGCGCCGCTTTGGAATTCTTCTGGCCCCTACTTTCCGCGCGCGGCCTCATCTTACTGGACGACTACGCCTTCTTCCGCAGCAATCCCCAAGGCGACGCGCTAGACAGCGTCGCTCACCGTCTGGGAATTGAAATCCAAAGCCTGCCCACCGGCCAGGGCCTCATTCTGAAATAGCGTCTTGACAATCCCATTACTACGTGCCACGATATACCGTAATACGTAATGCTGGAACCAACCATTCTAGTTTTGGCCAGCCTGGCCGACGGCGATAAGCACGGCTACGCCATGATGCAGGATATTGAGGCCTTTGCAGGAGCCCGCCTCGGACCCGGCACCCTCTACGGCGCGATCACGCGTCTGGAAGAACGCGGCTGGATCCGTCCCCTGGCCGCGGACGACCGCCGCATTCCCTACCGCTTAACAGCCGAAGGCCGCAAACATCTCAAAGAACAACTGACCGCGCTTGATCGCGTCGCCAAGGCGGGACTGGAGCGCCTGAAGCTCATATGAAGAAACTCCTCTCTGGACTGGTTCACCTCTATCCTCGCGAGTGGCGGGCGCGGTACGAAGCCGAATTTCGCGCCCTTCTTGATGATGCTCAGACGCGCTGGAGAGACGTCTTTGACATCGCGAAAGAAGGTTTCGCCATGCAACTTAGAAACGGCTTGTTACTGACTCCCTTAGTATTTGGTGCAGCCGCGGCACTGATCGCCGCCGCCTTGCTCAGAATCCCCACTTCCCCCTACGAATCGCACGCCGTTCTGTCCGTGCAGACCCCGGACTTCCGTACGCGCGGACCGGCGGCTCTAAATTCACTCACTGAGCTGGTGCTCTCGCCAGGGAGCCTGGGTCAGGTGATGGAGACATTCCATCTGTACGACGAGGATCGGGCCCAGGGACAAACCGCCAAAGCTTTGGAAAAAATACGCAAAAGCGTCGGGGTTTCTTCCCTGCTCGAACAGCCGGCCCTCGGCTTTGTTTCGATTGCCTACCACGATCAAGATCCCCAAATCGCACAGCGGGTAACGCAGGATCTGGTAAGCCGTTTTATTGACGAAAATATTCGGCGAGCAGAAGCCGAGGTACGCGCAGCGGAGCCTGCGAACGTGAGTATTTTGAACGTGAGAACCACGCTGGAATTAATAGCGCCAGCAAGCCCGGGGCGCCGGCCAACCGAATCGAACCACGCAGTGGTCATCGGAGCCGCGCTAGCGGAAGGCTTACAACTGGGCCTCATCATCGCTCTGTTCCGCCGTGGGGCAGGTTCCCGACCTGCAAGAGGGCTTCAGCCCTCTTCATAAAAAGTCAGTCACAGCCCAATCCCCCAATAGAATCTAAAAGTTCCACAATCCCCCTGGACCGCCCGTGCTATCTTCAAGTCGAGAAAGATTTCACCAACAAGTTTCTTCCAGGCCTGGGAGCGTTGCATTGTGGTGGAGCGGAACTTCCGGAGCCCCTGGAAAGGCTTACGAGAGCTAACTATAGGGATAGCCTCGACGGAAGACCTTGGAGTCGCGATTTCATAACATCTGAAAGCTAGAAATGGCTCAAGATATCCGAGAGTTGCACGCCGTAGACGAGAATGGCTCGCGAGGCGGATCTCAATTCATTGGCGGCTGACTTAAAAAATCGGCCGCCCGCAACGCCGTGGGAGTAGTGTGTCTAAACGCCCCAACAATAATCCTCAACCGCTTTTTCGATATTCGGATCCTGTTCACTCAGCCGCATCAGCTCCAGCCGCAGCGCATCCACCAATGCAACCCAGCTAGCCTCGATCACGTTTTCCGAAACCCCGACCGTGCCCCAGCTTCGCCGATGATCGCTCCATTCAATCAGCACTCGCACTTTAGCGGCGGTGCCTTTTTTGAAATCGAGCACTCGGACTTTGTAATCGGTCAGCCGCACATTGGCGATCGCCGGATAAAGAGTAGACAGGCACTGCCGCAGCGCGACGTCCAGCGCATTCACCGGACCGTTGCCAGTAGCGGTGGCAGACAGGATATTCTCCTGCACCTTCAGCGTTACCGTCGCCGAGCAATGATTTGGTTTGCTGGTCGTCTCATAGTTGACCACTTCAAACATCTGCGCGCCCGGCCGCAAAGCCTCTCGGACCAGCAATTCGAAAGTCCCCTCAGCAGCCTCTAGTTCGTAGCCCTGAAACTCCATCTGCTTGATCCGGTCCAGCAATTCCCGCCGAGCCGCATCGTCCAGCCGTTCTTCCAGGCCGTGCTGCTTCAGCTTGTAAAGAATGCTGCCCCGCCCCGAAAGATCGCTCAACAATACCCGCTGCCGATTGCCGACCACCTTAGGGCTCACATGCTCATACGTAGACGACTCTTTAATCACTGCGGCCACGTGTACCCCGCCCTTGTGCGCGAACGCACTGTGGCCCACATAAGCCTGATCGCCGCGCATCGGCAGATTGGCCAGTTCGGCGATGAACCGCGCCGCCGCCGTCAACGTGGCGAGCCGTTCCTTGCCGATGGTGGTGTGGCCCATCTTCAATTCCAGGTTGGCGATGATGGTGGTCAAATTCGCATTGCCGCACCGTTCGCCGTAACCATTGGTACAGCCTTGCACGTGCGTGAAGCCCTGCTCGATGGCGGCAAGCGAGTTGGCCACCGCCAGTTCAGCGTCGTTGTGAGTATGGATACCCAGCGTGCCATCGAATCTTTTCCGAATATCGGCGCAGGCCGCCGCGAGTTCGGGCGTCATCATGCCGCCGTTGGTATCGCAGAGGCACAGAACATCGGCTCCTGCCGACTTGGCCGCGTCCACGGTTCGCAACGCAAAATCGCGATTGTTTTTGTAGCCGTCAAAGAAGTGCTCGGCGTCATACACCACTTCCTTGCCATGCTTCTTCAAATACGCGACCGTCTCGGAAATCAGCTTCAGGTTCTCTTCCTCGGTGATCCCCAAAGCCCTGTGAACATGCAGATCCCAGCGTCTTGCCGAAAATCGTTACCACCGGCGTGCCCGCCTCAATCAGAGCGTTGACGCTCGCGTCTTCCTCCACCTTGTTCCGAGCGAAACGCGTGGCGCCGAACGCCGCAATGCGCGCATGCTTCAGTTGCAGATCTTTCGCACGCGCGAAAAACTCTTTATCCTTGGGATTGGACCCAGGCCAGCCGCCTTCAATGTAATCAATACCGAGCTCGTCCAGCTTGTGGCAAACCAATATCTTGTCATCGGCGGAGAAGCTGACGTTCTCGCCCTGCGTGCCGTCGCGTAACGTGGTGTCGAAAGTAAAGATCCGCATGATTTAAAACCCTGGAGACAGGAGTCAGAAGTCAGAATCTACAGCTGCATTCTGGCTCCTGGCTCCTGTCCCGTGACCTCTTAAGCCGTCGCCGCCGGTATGCCGGCTTCCTTCTTCTTTTTCAAAAATGGCATCATCTTGCGCAGCTCCGCGCCGACCTTTTCGATCTTTTGATTCTGCTGAGCCTTGCGCATCGCCAGAAAGTTCTTGCGCTTCCCTGCCTTGTTCTCTTCCATCCATTGCTTGGCAAACTTGCCGGCTTGGATTTCTTTGAGAATTTTCTTCATCTCAGCACGAGTCTTGGCATTCACGATCCTGGGACCGCGCGTGTAATCGCCATACTCGGCCGTATCCGATACCGAGTAGCGCATGTAACCCAGGCCGCCCTCATAGATGAGATCGACAATCAGTTTCAACTCATGCAGGCACTCGAAATAAGCGATTTCCGGGGCATATCCGGCTTCCACCAGCGTTTCGAAGCCGGCGCGAATCAGCTCCGACGCTCCGCCGCAGAGTACCGCCTGCTCGCCGAACAGATCGCTTTCAGTTTCTTCGCGGAACGTTGTGCCGATCACGCCGGCGCGCAGGCAACCCAGTGCCGCCGCATACGCCAGCGCGTTCTTCAGAGCCTTCTTCGACGCATCCTGATGCACCGCCACCAGCGCCGGCACCCCCTGCCCTTCCGTGAACACCTCGCGCACGCGATGGCCCGGCGCCTTGGGCGCGATCATGGTGACGTCCACGTCCTTGGGCGCCTGGATGAACTTGAAATGGATATTGAACCCGTGGGCGAACATCAACGTCTTGCCCTTGGAAAGGTTCGGCGCAATGTCGCGCTCATACAGATCGCCCTGGATGTGATCCGGTACCAACACCATGATCACCTGGGCTTCTTTGGCGGCCTCGGCCGGGCTGGTTACGCGCAACCCCGCGGCTTCCGCTTTGGCCTTGCTCGAGGACCCTTCATGCAGGCCCACCACTACTTCCAGGCCCGAATCCCGCAGGTTCAACGCATGCGCATGCCCCTGGCTGCCGTAGCCGATAATGGCGATGGTCTTGTCTTTCAGAAGGCCAACGTTGCCGTCTTTTTCGTAATAACGCTTTACCATGTTCTCTTCAAACTCTCCTCAGACTCTCGACTCTTCCACTTCTTTCTTCACCGGCGGGGCGAGCTTCAACTTCTTGGCTTCCAGCGATACCGCGACCAGACCCGACCGGGTGACGTCAATCTCGCCATAGCTCCGCATTACGTCGATAAACTCGTCCAGCTTTTCCGGATCGCCGGTGGCTTCCAGCGCAAACCCCTCGACCGTGGAATCCACCACGCGCGCCCCGAAAATATCGGCTTCCTTCAGGATCGCCGCGCGGCTCTGCATGGTCGACCGCACACGCAGCAGCACCAGTTCGCGGCGCACCGCGGGAGCCTCGGTCAAATCGGATGCCTGCAGCACGTTGATCAGCTTGTTCATCTGCTTGATCACCTGCCCGCGCTGCACCGCGTCTACGTCGACCACGATGCTCATGCGCGAAAGCTCCGGATCCAACGTTCGCGCGACCGTCAGGCTTTCAATGTTGTAACCGCGAGCCGAAAGAAGACCCGTGACGCGCAAGAGCGCGCCCGGCTTGTTCTCCACCAATAATGAAATTAACTGCAACATTCCTTAAGCCAACCTCCACTGGCTTGGGCGGAGCCAGAACCATTTCATTGATCGCGCCGCCGGCGGGCACCATCGGAAACACATTCTCAAACGGCGACACGCGCACGTTGAGTAAATACGGACCCGGCTCATTCACCGCGGTTTCCAAAGCATCGCGCAGCATGCGCGGGCTCTCTACCGTTCGCCCGTGAAGCCATATGCTCCGGCGAGCTTTTCCACTTCCGGGAAGGAATCCAGTTGCACCGAACTCAGCCGGTTGTTGTAGAACATTTCCTGCCACTGGCGCACCATGCCCAGATGGCCATTGTTCATCACGATGATCTTCACCGGCAATTTATGATTGGCGATGGTGGCCAGTTCCGGAATCGACATCTGGAACCCGCCGTCGCCGCACAGCGCGAAGACTAATTTGTCCGGCTGCGCGAACGCCGCACCAACCGCGGCAGGCAGCCCGAAGCCCATCGAGCCCAGCCCGCCCGAATTGATCCACAAGCGCGGATGATGGAAGCGGATCAGTTGGGCCGCCCACATCTGGTGCTGTCCGACGTCGCTGGAAACAATCGCTTCCCCTTGCGAGAGCCGATCGATCTCCGCCATCAAGTGCTGCGGCTTGATCTCATCGTTGGACGATTCGGGCTCCAGAGGATGCTGCTTGCGCCACCTGTTGATCTGTCCCCACCATTCCTGCCGAGCCTCCGCATTGCGTGCCTGCATCGTGGGAGCCGTCTCTTCCAAGGCCTGAATGATCTTGTCCAGCACTTTCTTAACGTCGCCCACAATCGGGATGTCGGCTGTGCGGATCTTGCCGATCTCCGCCGGATCAATGTCCACGTGGATGATCTTGGCGTGCGGAGCGAATGCGGCCAGCCTGCCCGTCACGCGATCGTCGAAGCGAACGCCCAGCGCAATGATCAGGTCGGTTTCCGTCATGCCCATGTTGGCCGCGTAGCTGCCGTGCATGCCCGGCATGCTGATGAAATTCCGGTGCGAGCTGGACAGCCCTCCCAAACCCATTAGCGTGCACACCGCGGGAGCGTCCACGTACTCCACTAATTGCCGCAATTCTTGCGACGCACCAGCAGCGACAATGCCGCCGCCTGCGTACACGAACGGTCGTTTCGCTTCCCAGATCATCTGCGCCGCGCGGCGGATTTGGCCGGCATGTCCGTCGGTGTAAATCTTGTAGCCGGGAAGATGAATGCTGGAGACCGGCGCGTAGTGCGCCTGTCCTTGGAACACGTCTTTGGCGATGTCCACCAGCACCGGCCCCGGTCGGCCTGACGACGCGATGTAAAACGCTTCGTGCACTACCTGCGGCAGGTCGGCCAGTTTCTTCACCAGGAAATTATGCTTAGTGGCGGAACGAGTAATGCCGAACGTGTCGGCTTCCTGGAACGCGTCGCTTCCGATCAGCTTGGTCGAAACCTGGCCGGTGAGGGCGACAACCGGAATGGAATCCATCAGCGCGTCCACCAGGCCGGTGACGAGGTTGGTGGCTCCGGGTCCAGAGGTCGCGCAACAGACGCCCGTCTGCCCGGTGGAGCGCGCGTAGCCCTGCGCCGCAAACGCGGCGTTCTGCTCATGCCGTACTAATACGTGGCGGATGGGATGGTCGTAAAGCGCGTCATATAAAGGAAGCGTGACACCTCCCGGATATCCAAAAATGCATTCAACCTTTTCCCGCACCAGACATTCCAGCAGAATGTTCGCGCCGCTCATCAGGTTTCCGGACATAAGATTCTCCTAAATCAAGCCCATAAAGCAGAAAGGCCACTCGACCGGGGGTTGGTTTCCCCCGCTCCGAGTGGCCAAGATTACGTCTTGTCCGTTCAGGCGGGGCCGGTTACACCGACCCGAATAATTACTACTACGCCCCGAAGCAGACCAATACCATTTACTAATAGACCAGAGAGAACACTGGAGTTATGGACTTCCGCGAGCCGGTGAGCCGTTTTGAGTTCCGTAGACACCATGTCTTCTCTTTAGTCAGGATAACGGAACAGTGGCGTAAATGCAATATCCAACATTCATAAATAACGTTAATGGTGATATGCAGGTCCCGGTACTACTTGAACAGTTCTGGCACTAAGAGGCGGTTGTTCCCATACGGGCTACGACGGAAAAGTAGATATGCGAATGAACCTCCTTGTTGCCGTTCTGACGTTTTTCACGATGATCGTCGTTATCGCGGTGAAAGGACACGCGGGCACCGACGACACTCCTGTGGTCCGGGAACTCAATCGTCTGGATGCATGGATGAAGACGAACGCCCCTGGCATCGAGCAGGGATTGCATGCTCCGGCCGAACGCGCGCAAATTGAAACCCTGGCGAAGATGCGAGGCGTCAAGGTTCCCGCCGAGGTCTATAGCCTGTACGCCTGGCACGACGGAGCGGGCGCAAGCAGCACGTTTTTCGGAGAGTACCGCTTCTTGCCCGTTGCCGAGGCGTTCGCGTATGGCGACGCTCTGCACAAGGCGGACTCTTCTGACCTGTATCGGCTGCCGCTGTTTCGTTCGAACGTCGGCTCCGCGACGTACACGGCGGATTTGGTCGAGCAAAGGGACACGCGGGTGCAGTTGGTTTACACGGGCTCTTCGGTGCAGACTGAATCGCTAGCGGGCTTTTTGTCGGTCCTGGCGCAAAGCTTCGAAAAGGGAGGCGTTCAATTTTCTCCTGCCGTGTTTGAAGGATTTCTTCTGAAGGCTCGCCCGCTACGACAGAAGGCCGTGGAACAGGTGCTGGCCGGAGGGGCTGATCGGCTCAAGCCGGGCGAAGAGATGACCGCCTACGCCGACCTTCTTGCCATCCAGCATCCACAAGCGGAGAAGCTCATTTGCATAGCGGCAGAGCGATGGTCGGAAGACGAAAACTATAGCTTCTCCACCATGGAGTTGCTCGCACGGCTCGATACGCAGGTGGCATGGGACACGATGCAGAAGCTGATGCACAGCCCTAACACCGCGGCTCGTAACCGTGCATATTCGATGGTTGCGTTCTGGTGGCCGAACGACGGCCGCAAGCTGGACGCGGCTACGGAGGACCTCGCCATTCAGGATCTGACTCGGGACGTTCAATAATCTCGACCGCAGAATGGTGATTCGCGCACTTCGCCGGGCTCCTGAGACTTGGGTGCCTGCCGTGGCGGCTGAGCTTACGAATCCGGAGAAAGAGACGCGCGTTGCGGCGGCGCAGACGCTTGGGATTTTAGGAGACCTGCGCGGGTCTACTGCTCTGATCGCTCAGGCACCCAAGGATTCCGATGACGACGTTCGCGCAGCGTGCTATCAGGCTCTGGCAGATCTGGGCGATCCCGCGGGGGAGCAGCAATTGCTTGCGAGTCTGACCCAATCAGATCCGGAGACTTTGGAGTTCGCGCGGAAAGCCGGAAGTCCAGCCTCCATGCGCGTGGCGCGGCAGGTGTTGGAGACGCGCAGACCCTAAGAGTGGTTCAGAGAAACAGGGCGACGGTTGAAGATGGACGGCGCACCTTGGAAATACCAGATCGCGAGGATGGCGTCGCAGATGGCGCAGCCGGCTGACGAACTGGCGACAAAAGGGACGATGGGATTTCCGTAAAGATGATGCAACACATCCCAGGCCGTGTGCAGTGCCCATCCCGCGCCTATAAAACGGTAATCCTTCAATCCGTGGAAGGCAAGATAAGTGATGAGCGCGCAGAACCCGAACTCCCAGCCACCCAGGCCGCCATTGAGATAAGCCGCTCCCGCGCCTGCGATTATGATGGCGCTGAAGTTGCGGCGGGCTGGTTCTTTCAAGAGAGAACATGCCGCGATGAAAATCGCCGCAGCAACCAGCGGAAAGATCAGATCGGGAATCGTCAATTCTGGTCTTGCAATCATGTGATACCTCCCTTTCAACTGCGCGCAGTGCGGACTTTTTTGACCTGAGCGCGATCTATCAATGCATCCACCGCGATGCGCGCGCTCGCATCAGATCGCGCATCGTGCAGAAATCTTCGCGACGCGTGGTGGGTTAAATAGATGCCGGATAGTTCCCAGACGAACTGGGCCACGTCCAGATCTCGCCGGAGATGACCAAGCTGCACAGCGTCCTTGACCAGCCTGGTTAACAGACCTCGCCAATGAGCCTCCATCTCCGCTACCTGATCGCGAATCGGGCCCTCCGCGTCGTCCAACTCAAACAGGGCGGCCGCCACGGGGCACCCGCCGCGCAGACCCGCTTTGGTCGACCATCCCAGCCAGTTTTTGATCAGCGCCTTCAGCCGGGACAATCCTTCGGCAGCCCGCAGCGCTGGCGCGACCACGTGCAGGTTGGCCACCTCGGCTGTGTGGCGCAGTAAAGCTATTTGAACTTCATCCTTCGATCGGAAATGAGCGAACAAGCCGCTCTTGGACATGCCTACGTCCTGTGCCAAGACCCCTAGAGTCACGCCGGAGAGGCCGGCTTGGCTGAGAAGATCCAGGCCATGTTGGAGAATTTTTTCCCGGGTGGGGGCCATGTGTTGACATAGTAGCACGACCGGTCGTGCTATTACAGGCATCGCTCCATTACTGTCGCGGCTCCGCGGGGGATTCGGCTGTTAGTTGGTTGCTTGGTTTCTTTGGAGCCTGGGCGTGCTAGAGGCAGTCCCAGACCACTTCACCCGCGACAACTGTGGCCACGGGCCCGCCTCGAAACGTTCGGCCGTCGTAGGGTGAATTGCGGCTCTTGGAAAACGATTTATTGACGTCGTAGGTCCATTCGCGTCTGGTGGAGAAAATGGTTACGTCGCCCGGAGCACCTGCGGCCAGTGTTCCACGGTTCAGCCCCAGAATCCGCGCGGGATTCACTGTGAACATCTCCACCAGGCGTTTGAGAGAAATCTTTGCCGGGATGAATCAGCCGCTCCATTGTTACGCCCAGACGCCGTTTCCAATCCGAGGATGCCGAAGGGGCACTTCTCGAATTCCTGCATCTTCTCACTGCCCGGATGCGGGGCGTGATCGGTTGCGATGGCGTCGATCGCACCGCTGACAACTCCCGCCAGCACCGCATCGACATCTCCGCAAGATCGCAGCGGCGGTTTCATTTTGTAGTTGCTGTCGTACGGCTTCATGTCGCGATCGGCCAGGTCCAGATGATGAGGCGTGGCTTCGGAGGTCACTGCCATTCCGCGGCTCTTCGCGAATTGGACCATCTCAACGGAATGGCGGGAGGAGATGTGCGCCACGTGATAGCGCGCGCCTGTAACCTCGGCCAGCAGAATGTCACGGGCAACCATGACTTCTTCGGAGCATCCTGGAATGCCGCGCAGCCCGAGCCGCACCGATTCGAGGCCTTCATGCATGTCGCCACCGGCGCTCAGATGGAGATCCTCGCAATGATTGATTACTGGAATATTGAAGCCGCGCGCATACTCCATGGCGCGGCGCATCAACTGGGCGTTCATGACGGGGCGGCCATCGTCGGAGATCGCCACGGCGCCGGCTTCGCGCATCGCGCCGATCGCCGCCAGTTCCTCACCCAGGCTCCCTTTGGTGATGGCGCCGATGGGAAAAACATTCACGATCGCCTTGTTGCGGGCTTTTTCCGCAATGTAACTGGTGACGGTCGCACTATCGTTCACCGGCGAAGTGTTGGGCATCGGGCAGATGCTGGTGAAGCCGCCCGCAGCCGCGGCGCGAGATCCGCTCTCGATGGTTTCGGCATGCTCGAAGCCGGGCTCGCGAAGATGGACATGCATGTCGATGAAGCCGGGGGCGACAAATAGTCCTGATGCGTCGATCACGCGGGCACCCGCAGGCGCGGACAGATTCGGCCCGACGTGGCGAACGATGCCGTCCTCTATAAGGACATCCGCGACACCGTCCTGACCCGACGCCGGATCGATCACGTGGCCGTTCTTAATTAGAAGCGCCGCCATTTACCTTTTCCCCTGCCAGAACCCGCTCCAGTACCGCCATGCGAACCGAAATTCCGTTCTCCACCTGATTCAAAATCACCGACCGCTGTGAGTCCGCGACCTCGGAAGAAATCTCGCGACCGCGGTTGATCGGGCCCGGATGCATCACGATCAAATCGGGCTTGGCCAGCTTCAGATGTTCCGGCCGCAATCCGTAGAAGCGGAAATATTCGCTGGCCGGAAAGGACGCTTCATGCTGCCGTTCCAGTTGGACGCGCAGCATCATGATGACGTCCGCATCGCGAATGGCTTCCTTCATGTCCGTGGTGAGCGTAACGCCTGGCGCGATCTGGGAAAGCTCTTTGGGCAACAGCGAAGCAGGTCCGCAAAGCACGATGTCGGCCGCAAACTTCGAAAGAAGATACACGTTGGATCGCGCCACTCGGCTATGTGCGATGTCGCCGATGATGGCTACTCGCAGCCCTTCCAGCTTCGCGCCGCGATCCAGAATCGTGCGTGCGTCCAGCAATGCCTGGGTAGGATGCTCATGGGTGCCGTCGCCCGCATTGATGATGGGGGTTTCCAGATAGCGCTGCAGGAAGTGCGGAGCGCCGGAAGATGCATGGCGCATGATGATGGCGTCGGGGCGCATCGCCGCCAGAGTGTTGAGCGTGTCGACCAGTGACTCGCCTTTGGAAACGCTGGAGGCCTGCGCGGTGATGGAAACGGCATCTGCTCCCAGGCGCTTGGCGGCGATTTCGAAACTGGTTCGGGTGCGGGTGGATGCCTCAAAAAAGAGGTTGACCACCATTCGTCCGCTCAGGATATTGAACTTTCGGAAATTTTCCTCAGGGCGAGGTTGAAAATCGCGAGCGCGGTCCAGAATCTGTTCGATCTCCGGGCCGGGTCAGAGTCTCTATGCCCAGCAGTCCTTGCTTGGGCATCCTCTAAGCGACCACCTTTTCCACCAGCAGGACTTTTTCCAGACTGTCTGTCTCTTGAAACTTCACTTCGATGATCTCGATGTCGGTGGTCTGCACCATGCGGCCGATGAACTGGGCCTCCACGGGCAGCTCGCGATGTCCACGATCGATTAACACCAGCAGCCGCACACGAGCTGGCCGGCCATGTTCGAACAAAGCGTCCAACGCGGCGCGAATGGTGCGGCCGGTGTAGAGAACGTCATCCATCAGGATTACGTCCTTGCCCACTACGGAAAACGGAATGTCGGTGGAGTTGACTACCGGCGCGTGACTTACGGTGGAGAGGTCGTCGCGGTAGAGGGTGATGTCCAAAGTGCCGACGGGAACTGCACGCGCCTCCAGGCTTTCGATCTTTTTGGACAGTCTCTGTGCAAGAGGCACGCCGCGCCGGCGGATGCCGATGAACACCAGATTGTCCAGTTTTTCGGTGCGTTCCAGGATTTCATGCGCCAGCCGGACCAGGGTTCGGTCGATTTCGGACGCGCTCATCAATTGGGATTTTTCACGTGTAAGAGCCATGGCGGGTAAACGTGCAGGTTAGCACAGGATGAATTGCTACGGACATGTTGCTACTGGCCAGAGATTCATTTAGAAGCTTGTCCATAGTCTCTTGGCGATAGCGGAAATTCGTACTCTTAAGCTGATCGAACGCATCCGCCAAATCGAGGAGGCCTCGCTTGGCGGCGCGCTGTAAAACACCTAGCGTTCCCGTCACGTCCAGACCGTTGTCGATTGCCGCTTGCGTTCCTTTGCGTTCGCCCATCAAAACAAGATGGGGCAAAACGAGATCGGCGTTGATCGAAAGCGCAAGAATGATTGCCGATCGTTCCCCAGCGTCTAAAGACCGAAGGACATTCTCGGGCCCATCGGGAACCTGTCTTACTTCTAACCAAGACGGTGGCGCGGCAGCCCATGCCTGGATTGGGGCGGGAGCGAGCGGATGACGGAGTTCGGAATACACGGCTTGGGGTATCAGCACGATTTCGAACAACCTCGGCAGGATGTCAATGTGCCCGATAAGAATGAGGTACACCAGCGGGCTGGTGTCGGCTACAATCAGGCGCATTTAAAGACCCAAGCGGTCTAGTGCGCGGCGTTCCCGCTCAGCATCCTCCATCGAGTAGTCGATCCAGATGTCGTGAGCTTTCAGAAAACCATCCAACTGGTAACTGGTCTCGATCCCGAGGAGCCGCCGCAACTCTGGCTTGGTAATGCGATCCTGCCTGTAGGCTTCCGCCGCAATTAATTCGAGCGCTTCGCGAGATAGGTCGTTGCTGTCGCCCATTATGCGCGGGGCGAGATCGTCGGGAATTTGAACTGTCACGTTCATCGCTCTGTTCCTAGGTTAACCCGCATCAGTCCGACCGCAGCGCTTGCATCACGTCGACTCGAGAGGCTCGCGCGGCCGGCAGTACCGACGCAGCCACCGCGGCAGCGACAAGAATGACAATCGACCCCACCAGCGGGATTGTGTCCGGTAAACGAATCTCCGGGAAATACGAGCCTGCCAGACGTGCCAGCCCGAATCCTACGAGTGCGCCAGCTAACACGCCGGATGCTGCCATCACTGCTCCTTCGCCGATCACCCCTTTTACAATTTGCTGGGGGGGCGATCCGATTGCGAGCCGCACTCCGAATTCGCGCGTACGGGCGCTCACGGAGAATGCCAGAACGCCGGCGACGCCTACCACTGCGATGGCCAGTGCCACGGCTGCGAAGCCACCAAACACGATTGCGTTCAGACGATCGGGCGTGAGCACTTCGGCGCGGATATCTTCCAACGTAGCGGCGCGCTCCACGATCTGGTCTGTGGAAAGGTCGCGAATGATGCGCGTTACGGGTGTCACCAGAGAGTAGGGGTCGCCGTGAGCGTGGATGAACAAGCGTTGCCCGCCCAATTCCTGAGCGAACGGGTGATACACGGTCAAGGCTGGACCGGGCACTACGCTCTCATCTTCGACGTCGGCCACGACGCCGATAATTCGCTGGGGCGCAGTGCTGATTCCAACGAACTTTATGACGGGATCGGTCCACATGATATGCCGGTTGACGGCATCCTGATTGGGGAACATGCGTTGGGCCACGCTCTGGCTGACGATCGCCACCGGCTCGCTGCCCTTACGGTCGCCTTCGTTGAAATCGCGCCCCGCGATAATGGGGAGCCCGAGAGCCGCAAAGAAGCCGGGTGATATGGTACGGTACCTGCCGCGAGGATCCTCTTCACCGGGCGCGCGGACATGCCCATCGGCGGAGAATTGAAAACCTGGCCCGAAGTTTCCGGCATCGCGCCAGGGAATAGAACTTCCCACCGCGACTCCATCCACGCCGGGTAGTTGCGTAATGCGGCGGATACTTTCCTGATAAAAGCCTATGACCTGATCCGAGGTTTTTCCAAAACCCATTAACGGCACATTGATGGCGAGAACGTGGCGCGTATCCAAACCGGTCTGGGCCGCTTGCAGGGCGAACAGCGTCTTGATGAGCATGCTGGCTCCTACCAGAAGCAGGAAGGACGCGGCGATCTGCGTCACTGCGAAGATCTGCTGGCGGCGGCGCGTACCGCCGGTGATTCGCAGACTGCCGCTGGCAAGACCGGATCCATGCGACGATTCGGCGGAGGGCAGCCGGGGGACGAATGCCAGAAGGACTGCGGAAACCATGGCCAGCGCGGCACCAACCCACAGCATGCTGGAATCGACGGAGAGGTCGAGCGCGCGGACCGAGAAGCGGGAAGCATAACGCGCCAGCACAGCCACCATCGGCCTTGCGCTGAGGACGCCCAATGCCGCTCCCGCGCCACAGAGCAAGAGGCTTTCGGCTAGCAAGGTTCGACGAAGAGCCGCAGTGCCCGCGCCCAAAGCGGAACGCACCGCGAGTTCGCCTTCGCGCCGCACGGTGCGGGCGAGAATCAGGTTGGCGACGTTGGAGCAGGCGATGACGAAGATCAACGCCGCAGCAGCCAGCAGCACCAGCAGCACGGTTCGGGCGCGCGAGGTGATCTGGTCCCGCAGACGCACTGCTTCAATCCTGAAGTCGGCCTTGGCGGAATACGCTTCCGGATGGTCGTGGACCATGCTGCCGTGGACGGCTTTCAATTCGGCTCGGGCCTGCTCCAGGGTTACGCCGGGAGCGAGGCGTCCGAATAATTCGGTCATCCGATGGACTCGTCCGGTGGCCATGGTGGCGGAGAGGTGGTGCGGGCTGGTCACAATGTTGGCGATGATTTCGGTTTCCGCGGGATAGGGAACCGAAGGTTCCAGCACACCCACAATGGTTGCGGAGCGGCTGCCGAGGCGGACTGCCTTGCCGAGCACGGAGGGGTCGCTCTTTAGTTGCGTGGTCCAAAAGCGATAGGTGAGAACCATGGCTCCGGCGGCCTTGGGGCCATCGTCTCGCGCGTCCAGCAGGCGGCCAAGCACCGGATGCAGTCCCATCACATCGAAATACGATCCGCTTACGACTCCGGCGCGGACTTCACGCGGCTCGCCCAGGCCGACCATAGTGAAGCCAATGGTGGAGAAGTCGCCGAACTCGGTCAGGGTTTTCACGCCTGCCTTCAGGTCCTGAATTTCGGGAACCGAAAAGGCGGCGTTCTCGATCTGGTCGCCGCGGGCGCTCTGGTGGATATAAATCAGCCGGTCCTCATCCCGATTGGCCAGCGGGCGCAGCAGGACGCCGCGCACCACGCTGAAGATGGCGGCGTTCGCGCCGATGCCGAGGGCGAGGGTGACCACGACTGTGACGGTAAGGCCCTTGGTTCGCATGAGAGAGCGGAAGGCGAATTTCAAGTCTTGCCAGCAGGTCATGAGCGCTTCGGTCATGAGGGTTTCCTCCGTGGAGAGCTTTTCTGCAAGTATACGCCCGCAGAGCTATTCCGGAGGCACGGCGACGGTGATGGTCAGGCGGGGATTGGGCGAGGGCGTTTGCTCCTCGACGTGACCGATCTTGTCCTTCGAAACAGGCGCGGGAATCGCTGGGGCATTAGCACGGGGAGCGGCAGTCTTTTCCCTGAAGCCTCTGTTCTGCAGATTGTCGAGGCTAGCGGCCACGTCTTGGATTTCGGGCCTGGCGGAAAACTCGATGGTCAGGTTTAGAGATCCGGCGGGAATAGGCATGGTCACTGAGGTTCCCGCTTCCTGCCTGGAAGCTTGTTGCAGGATTATCTGCTGTCCGCCCAAGACGGCGGCGGTCACCCGCAAAAATCCGGCGGCGCGTGGATTTAGCGTAAGGCTGTCACGGCGGATGGTGTAGTCAAAGGCGAATCGCGTTGGGGCTGGCCTTGCGGCGAATCTGGCTCGGCCCGCGGATAAAGCAGCCTATCGCGCCGTTCGTCGCCACGGCTGGAGGCGGTGCCGCCGGTGCGGTTTTAGGGACCTGCGCGGCCTGTTGGCGGGCGAGACCGGAGGGCACTTGTTGCAGCGGAAGCGATTGCGTTTGCACTTGAGCGGTTTCGGTCTGCACTGTTACCGATTCGGCTACCTGAGCCGTTTGGGCCTTTTGCTGTGGGGCAGCATCTTTTTCGTCCGCTAATGCTTTCGCGGAAGTAGCTCGATCGTCTTGGAGCAGGTCCGGCTGGCTTGGAAGGCTCGTCTCTTCTGGCCGATTCTGTTTTCTTAAGCGCGTCTTCCGGAGGGGGCTGGAGGAGGACGGGCGGCGGTATCGGTGCGGTTGGATTGCTGACGCTCCGCGCTTCTTTCGGCTGATTGACCCGCTGGGGCGCCGCTGGAGCGGGCGCACCGGCCGGCGGCGCGGTCGCCGCGTTCGGAGCTACTTTCGGCGGCTCATCTATCGCAGGTCGCGATTCGGTCTTCATGACGGCGGCGAAATCGTCAGTGTGCGGCTTGCGGACCACCAGCACGACTCCTAACGCGATTGCGAACCCCGCCGCAAGCACTCCACCGATGGCTAACCGAAGGCGATTCGTCGGACCATTTCGGTTCCGGCGGGGCAAGCACAGCAGTCAACCGAGTTCGCGCACCTGGCGAGTCGAGGAGTTCCTTCAGGGACTGTTCCCGCGCCAACTCATCGAACAAATCCTGATCGTCAAGGGCGGCGTCGAACAGGGCTTTGCGCTCAGCCTCGGTTAGCGTGCCGGTGGCGTAACCACCTACGAGTTTGCGAATTTCGTCCTGACTCATGACTTCTTCACCGTTTGAACGGCGGCCGGAATCGAAGATCGCTTGTGGTTTTCCAAATCGGAGTGTTCCACTCGCCGCCCAGCCGCTCCAGGAGTTGCTTGCGGCACCGAAAATCCCAAGTATAGAGCGTGTTGAGCGAGCCCACTCCCATGCGCTTTTGAATCTCGGGGAAGCTATAGCCTTCCAGCTTCCAGCGCATCAAATCACGGCACCGTTCCCCCAACTCCAGCAGGGCCTCTTCCAGACGCTGAAGATTTTCGCGATGCGAAGCCTGGGTGAACGCGTCCGCATCGTGGCTGGCCAGAGGCAGGTCGTCAACGGAAACTTGAGTATCCTCCCCACGCCGGTGAGTTTTGCGCCGGGAGCCCATGATCTTGAAGCGGGCGATTTCCAGCGAAAGAGGGAGAAGATCCTCTACCCGGTCGAGCGACGGATACTTTTCGTGCAACACCAACAGGACCTCCTGCGCAAGGTCCTCCGCGCCATCCCTCGATAATCTAGATGCCGCGAAGCGCACAATCCTTTCGCGCAGCCGCTCCAGTATCTGCTCACGTTCCACTTGGGGCTCTTCCGGGTACCGTTTCTATTATCGGCCAAACTTATAGACGGTCTTTATTGCTTGCCGCGAGCGCCGGTCAGCACAAAAACGTGCCGGAGGCACAAAAACATTTGCTAGAAAATGCGGGAGTCTGCCAGAATGAGTGCCATGCATGCACGCGTCCTGGCTTTCGTGCTGGCCGGAGGGAAAGGCACCCGGCTTTATCCGCTTACCAAGGAGCGCGCCAAACCGGCGGTTCCTTTCGGCGGACGTTACAGGATTGTGGACTTCGTTCTTAGTAACCTGGTGAACTCAGGTATCTATTCGACCTACGTTCTGGTCCAATTCAAGAGCCAAAGTCTGTTACAACACCTCAGCGAAGGCTGGGAGGCTCCCGGGTTGTTACAAGAACACTTCATAATTCCCGTGCCCGCGCAGATGCGGTCGCCTGGCGAGGACTGGTATCGGGGCACCGCAGACGCCATCTATCAGAACATCAACCTGATTGAGCAGGCCAATCCGCACTTCGTGGTGATCTTCGGCGCCGATCATATCTATCGCATGAATATTCGCGAGATGATCGAGTTCCACAATCATAAGCGGTCGCAAATCACGATTGCGGCGATTCCTGTCGAAAGGCGGTGGGCCATTGAGTTCGGAGTGATTGAGACCACGGAGGACGGCCGTGTCGCAGGTTTTCACGAGAAGCGAGCCGACGCGCCCAGCATGCCCAGCGATCCGGATCGGGTCTACGCATCGATGGGAAACTACGTTTTCTCGACCGACATTCTGTTACGTGAGCTGTACGCCGACGCCGAAAATCCTGACAGCAGCCATGACTTCGGTCGCGATATCCTGCCGTCCCTGGTGGGACGCTGCGAGATGTATGCGTATGACTTCCAGACCAACCGGATTCCCGGAGATCCGCCCACGCAAGAGCCCTATTGGCGCGACGTAGGGACCACGGATGCCTACTACGACGCCAACATGGATCTGCGCGCAGTATCACCGGCGTTGAATCTTTACAATCGCCAATGGCCTTTGCGCACGGCGCAGTACGCGGACCCGCCGGCGAAATTCATTTTCGACCAGGAAGGCCGGCGTGGCCAGGCGATCGACTCGATTGTCGGCGGCGGCACGATTTTATCTGGTGGCACCGTGAGGACGTCCGTGATCGGACGTAACGTGAGGATCCACTCCGGGGCCTTCATCGAGGATTCGGTAATTTTCGATAATTGCGACATTGGCCGGCGCGCGAAAATCCGAAGAGCGATTCTGGATAAGAACGCTCGGATACCGGAAGACGCGGTCATCGGGTACGACTTGGACCGCGATCGCCAGCTCTATTACGTGACGCCGACCGGGATCGTAGTGGTGGAAGGATCGCGTTCGACGGTGGACGTGTCCACGATGCTCGTGTAGAATGGGGAGGTCGCCGTATCCCCCACCGCGACTTTTTCCCTGAAATGGGCGCGTAGCTCAACTGGCAGAGCAACTGACTCTTAATCAGTAGGTTGAAGGTTCGATTCCCTCCGCGCTCA
>CAVYBC010000019.1:0-98029 GCA_963766615.1 Terriglobia bacterium | reverse complement strand
CCCATTAAGGTGTGGCCTCAACGTAAAGCCAGACACCGAGCGGCTGATTTAGGGGGAGATCCGAAGCGGCCGCTGTCATTCGGTCGACAACATCGTTGAAGGCGTCAATGCGCGCCGGGAAAAGCTCCTGGCTGAACCCTAGTATCCGGAGTTTCCTATTGCAGGCCCTTCTGCGCGGGAGAAGGTGCCGTCGCATCGATCAAACCAAGAGTTACAGCTCTTCGAGATGCCAGCCTCGGTCTACCAGACGCTTTGCCTTTTCCGCCGAGATGCACGACTTCTTGAGGGCAACGCATAGAAGATGGGTTGGCCGCGACATTGCTACGTATTGAAGTCTGAGGCGACTTTGCTGGTAACGCTTTTCAGACTCACCGTGCTAGATCACTATCGCAGCGGAGAAGGTCCTAATCTGGAAGCCCAGAGTAAGCGCCTCGTATCCGTTGAAAAATGTTTCAAAGTGGAGATGTGGTTCAGTCCTTGCCTGTCGAACAGTCGGACTTCGCCGAAGCCAAGCGATCCTCCGTTCTTGCCTTCGCAGTAAGTAGTCATCGCACGGAATAGGTCATTCTCGGTCACTCCTGAGAATTGATCGGCGAATTTGGGTGACCGAATAAAGTGCTTCAGCGGGTTTCTCTTGGAAGCCATTGCGCGGGGCCGCAGAGGGTGGTCGCTGATTGCTCCAACCATGAGACCGGGATTCTGTTCGACGTACCTCCAAAGGGTCGTCGTTATTGTGTTTTGGTAACGAACGTTCAGCTTCTTGACCGATTCAAAGCTAAGCGGGAGGCTATTAGCGTCCTCAGTGAAGCGTCCTTGGAGGAATAGTAGCTGACCTGCCGCGTAGTTAGCTTCTGCTTCAACCTGTTCGTGGCAGGTCGGCGTCAGAGTTGATTTGTTGTCCCCTAGCATGGTATCTGCATGCCATGGGATGAGGTCATGTCCAATCTCGTGCGCTTCGCTCCAGCGTTGTTTCAGGTCTGGGGTTTCTGCATCGATCAAGATTCTGCGGCGATCAGGCAGGAGTAGGGCCTTCAGTCCGAGTTTGCCAATGACGTCTTTCAGAATAGTGGGCCGTGCCAGAACCTGCTGTCCTGCAACCCTAAGCTGGTGTACCACCTCCTGGATTGCGCTGTCGTCGGTGGACGAATAGAATCTTTTGTCTAGCCTGAGTAGTTCCCGGACATCCGTCAGCTTCAGCGGCGGCTCGGGGTTTCCAAGATCGGTCAGGACCTTGGCGACAAACTGGTCGATATCCGTTGCGGCAAATTGATCGAGTATGAGATTTCGCAAGCCGCCACCTTCTACTTTGACTCGTTCAGATACTTTACGAACTCCTCCAGCGCCAGATGTTCTTGCCGGTTTAGCTTCTCCACTGACTCAGATCGGGCCGCGAACCTTACTGCTTGTTCGCCCAATCCGCGATCACGAACAAACATGTTTCCCGACAGTTGGAGCATTCGCTCGCGAGGCAAGCCAAGTGCTGTGGAGAGCTGGTAAACCGTCCTCGGCCCCGGAACATAATTGGTCTCATGTTCGATGCGGATGGCCTCCGTCACATCAATGCGGGCAAACGTGGCGAGATCCTCTATGGTCCAGCCCTGTTTGCGGCGGCAGAGGTTGACGAGGCGGCCAAATGCGGGTACGGCAGTTGGTCCGCTAGCGTTAGCCTCTACTGAAGGAAGTTGATCGAAGGAAAATGAACCGGCTGCAATCTCAAGATTGTCGTCTTGATCAGCGTTTCTTTGGAGCCAGTCCTTATCAAACGTGAATTTCATAATGGGACCTCAACGGAGGAATGCGGCTGCCTGAGCTGGTGTCATCTCAAAATACCGCAACCCCTCCTTCTTCTGATCTAGCCCGAGATCGGTCATTTCGCAGTTCTTCTCGTAGAACGTCTCAGCTTGCGGGAGGGAATGGAGAGCGATGCGGCCTCGAAAACCTTCCTCCAAGCTCAATTGCACCGCGGTTGCTATCAATACTCTCCCTACCAATCCATAGCGCGGTGATGCCGCGAGGCTACGGCTCAAACCGCTCTCCGTGACCTTAGAGATAGCGAAGGAGCCGTAGAAAGACTGGCCAACGAGGTGGCGGCGGCGGACGCCAAGATCAGCTCCTATGCTGAAACGATCACTGCCGCAGGGTCGGAGAATCCTACGCAGGAGCTGAAATCCATACGAGCCGAAATCCCGGTGATTGAGGAACGGCACAAGCGGCAAAGTCAGTTGGCGCATGATTGTGAGATTAAGGTTAAGAGCGCCGAGCAAACCCTTACCGACTTGCGTGCTCTGATTTTTTCCACCACAAACGAGCGCGATCACGCAGAAGGCATCGCAACAAAGGCGATATCTACCGCCGGATTTACAGCCGCTGCTGAGGTCCGAGGCGCAGCTCTTTCCGACGCCGCGATCTGCGAGGCTGAAGCTCGGGTCACCGCAAAGTGGCACACGGTGCAGAACTGCAAGCAGATGCTGAACTATTTGGAGACGGCGTGCGGGGAACGGATGCGCGAAGCTGGCGTCCGGATGGTTTCGCTCTAAGCTCACCAGCAGGATGATAGTCGCACCCACCGGAGCCGCCCGTCGGAATCGCGGCCGGTAGCAGAACGGTGCTCGTGCGCAAGGGTTCGCTGCGCCGCGCTGGCGCGCGCCCTTGCGCCCTGCGCTCCGTTCTGCCAGCATTGTTCTGCGACGGGCGGCTCCGGCGGGATGGCTTTCTTGCTCTCTCTGGCCATGCTCAACGCAGATTTGCCGCGAGCGCGTTTACACAGAATCGCGGATGCCCCCGGTCGGGAACCTGCCCTCGGTTCTCCACGCTCAAAGTTGCATCAAAAATCCTTTCGTTGCAGCTCGGCGCAGTCAGTAGCAATCTGAACTTTGGTTGCGGGCTCCCGCTGCCACGACGAAAACACTTGAATCGGCGATTTTCGGAAGCGTCTTTAACGCCTCGAATGAGACCGCCAGCGCAAACGTAGCTGTAAAGAGGCGGCCCCTCCGGGCAACCTTGGGTCCCTTCCCCGAAGGGGATTCGACCCTGAAACGTCGGTCAGGCGATACGCCTAAGGCACCGACGTAACGCTCCTTGCTGAGCAGCACAGGACGCGAGGAACCCATGCGAAATCATCGCGGGATTCTTGCGGCCAAACTTGCCCATCCCGCTCATAGGAGCGACAAGTGTCATCAAAATTCTTCTCTGTTAAGGATCTCGCTGAGATGTCCGGCGAGAGCGTTGCTGTTTGGCGGAAGCGCATACTCCGCCGGGCGGACTTCGAAAGCACGAAAAGGAACCTCGTGGGGACAGATCCGCCAGACTCTTGCGGGCGTAGAAAGCGCATGGGCCGATAGCCGAGTCATGAGCGGCCTTTCCAGCGGCGAGGGATTGATTTGGGCAGTGCGGGATGAGATCCGCGAGCGCTCGCCAGTTCGAGAGAAAGGGCGTGTTTCTTCGGTAGGAAGAGGTAATTTCTGATGAAGGCAAAACAGACAAACGACTGCTTGTTGTGGAACCGAATTCGCTCGTGTGCTTCAAGTGATCGAGCGCGAATCGAATACACTGTGTGCCATCATTCGCCAAGGCTACGATACCGGCGATCTGCGCATTTTGACCAAGAGGCAGGCCGCGCGCGCCACTGGAGCCCACATCTGCATCATTGGGCACATCACCAAGGACGAACTGAAACGGTTGTTAACAGACACTGCTGTGGGGGGAACGGCTTTGCGAACCGGATTCTCTGGGTATGCGCACGACGCTCAAAACTTCTTCCAGAAGGCGCCGCGCTTCATATGGTCGATTTTAAGCTGATCACCAGTCGCCTGCAAACTGCCGCCGACTTCGCGCGCGGAGTTGGAGAACTAATCCGAGCCATCCGCGAATTTCAAGGCCAACGCACTTTTAGGACACTACCCATGGTTGACTTGGATTTAATTTCCCTTCGATAATCAGATTGGAGAAATCCGATGTCAACAAGTACTGCATTTGTGCGGGCGTACGACCCTAAAACCTCTCAGCATTTGCCGGAAGAGGATCTGCTGCTGGAAGAACAAATTCGCCAGCGTGCATACCAGATTTGGCTCCAGAACGGGAGTCCCGCCGATAGCGAGATGCCTGACTGGCTAGAGGCTGAAAAGGAAATTCTCGAAGGACGACTATAAACACGCAGGCCATTCAGCGACAGATTGTGGATAGCGTCCGTGCTCTCCGCTGAAGGGTGGTCTGAGATCTATTCGCGCATTGCGGCTTGAGGAGTCCAGCTGAGGAGGCGGATTCGCCATCGCTTGCCGCTGGGCATCTGGTCCGGGATACGGCAAGTACGAGGAGCCGAGGCGTGGTTTAGCTTGGTGGTTGTGGGTCCTGCCCGTCGCATTGCTGCTTCTGGGCGCACTCTGGTTTTTACTGGTTTTTATAGGAACCGCTCAGCGCTACCGACTGTAACCTCGCGAGCATCGCGCTGCTGTGCGGAACGACGCTGAAGGTAATGGAAGGCAGCTTCAATTTCACGCTCGCGAACTTCATGCTCCACGGCGCCAGCACAGAGATGCCAAAACGCATCGTGTTCGATCATCTAAACCTCGATTCAGCTACCACGCAGCTTATAGCAGAGTCGCATCCAACGGAGACAATCTCGCCGCAACCATGAAGGGTTATCCAAACATGCAGGTCCGGCTGGGGGGACACACCGATAACACCAGCGACGCAGCCGCGAATCGTACACTATCGCTGGATCGCGCAGAGAAGAATAAGGGAATGCTGGTCCAGGACGGCATCGATGGTTCGCGGATTGCCACTGGAGTTGGAGTCCCGCGAATTAGATTGCGTAATACGTATTCCCGAATTCAGTTTGAATCCGGAGTCATCAACTGCTCAAGCGCGATAATATCCATTACGCGCCTATTGTGTTCTAGGAACGCGAACGCATTGCCCGCGGCTTCGGTATCGGTAAGAATCCGATTGACTAGTTGCCGGACCGAAGAAATCGGCATGACAGCCCCTTCTTCGTCGTACTGCGAAAGGCTTTCGTCTAACGTCTTCAAATGAGAAAACAAAAGAGTTAGCGAATCGCGCCAGTCCGGCTCTGCCACCGTCTCTAACATCAGCAGAAAGCGGTCGCGGCTTTCTTTGTCCAGATGTTCCAGTTTCCGCACGTCAACAGAACGCAGAGAATGGAATGGGTCTAGATCCATGAGCCTCCTTCTCTAATAGCGAGTTGGAGAGATCACACACGTCATACAACTGGGCACTTAACCATCCTGTGACCCCACCATTTATCTCACAGTAACATATAGCGGGAAGAGACGGGAAAGCCTATGGATCTAGTGGCTTGTCTCAGCGAATCCGTTAGTGTGTCCCGACCAGCCGTGTCCGTAAGGGCACGGGTCGTTTGACGCCGGTGGAACCCGTGCCCTTACGGACACGGCTGAACTGCCATTCAGGAACAACGATAAATATTTCTCTGCGACAGGCCACTAGGAAACCTATCTGGCTGATGCTGGAAGCGACATCGGCCGGAAGTCGCGCTCCCTTTCCGGCCACTGGACACCGTTTTCGGCCAGCACATCTAGAGTGTGCCGACGCAATTCGGTCCAGCGCGACCAATTGGTCGCGCCGGGCTGGAGAACAAAAGGAGGGGGCGAGTCATAATTCCGGGGCTGCGTCGCGCTGCTTCGAGAAGCAGTTCTTTCACGCGCCGCCATGGTGTGTGATGGTCCACTGTGACGGAAGCGTGAACAATCAGCCCCAGCTCTTTCGCGAATGAGGAATAGTTGACTACGGTGGTATTCAGGATCAAAGAGTTAGGAGTAATAATCTCTTCGTTCTCCTCCGAGCATAAGTGCGTAAATTGCGCGCATTCTCTCGACGTGGCCGAACATGTTGTCAATGCGGACGGCGTCGCCCACTTTGTATGCCTCCGATATTTATCCGATAATTTTGCACCGGTTCGCCACAGACTGCGTCAGTTACTGAGCGGAACCGATTCAGTAAGAGCCACGTTGCAGTATGGGTAAAGCCAAGGACGTTTCAGACCAAACCCCATCGTCAGAGCAAGACGCTGTTATTCCAGTTGTAGAGGAAGAACTCCTTGTTCAGACGCAACGGGTTGAACGCGGTAGGGTCAAGGTCCTCAAGCAAGTAGAGTCCCGTGAAGAAGTCTTTCACGCGCCCGCCGTTCATGAATCCGTTGTAATCGAACGAATTCCGATCAATCGATTTCTTGACAGCGAAATTCCTCAAGTGCGTGAAGAGGGAGAGCTTATTGTCATTCCAGTGATCGAAGAAGTTCTCCTAACCGAAAAGCGTTCGCTCCTACGCGAAGAGATCTGGATTTCTACAAGGCGCATGACGGAGCACAGTTCGCAAACGGTCTCTCTCCTTCGCGAGTTTGTTGAGATCGAACGTCTTCCGTTCGCAGCGCCGCCTTTGCGCGGTACAAATACTTCTTCGGAAGCGGACATCGCGGCATCTGAACCCGAACCAATAGCTGTCGCAAAATTTGCTTCAACTAACGACAGTGATCCTGTAGAAACGAATGAGAAGGAGATCGTGATCCCTGTAGTTGCCGAAGAAATCACGATTGACATGCAACGAATTGCGCGAGCGAGGATTCACGCACGTAAACGCATCGAAACCATCGAAGACTCAATCGATACTTCACGGGTTCGCTACGACTTTGTAGTGGAACGCATACCCGTAAAACGGTTTGTGGACGAGAAGCTCCTGCCAATGCGGCAGGAGAGCGACGTCCTTGTTATCCCTGTTGTGGAAGAAATAATGGTGACCGAAAAGCGGCTCTTTCTACGGGAAGAAGTCCGGATAACGAAGCACCGGACTACCGCGACCGTCCCGCACCACATCACTCTACGCAGGGAAATTATCGACATCAAGCGAATTGAGAGTGACGGCTCACCGCCACCTCAATAGTTTGTTAAACCCACCGAGCGAGGATACAAAATGAAAACAGTAATTGGATTATTTGAAGGTAGTCAGGAAGCGTCCCGGGCCTACGCCGCGCTGCTTCGGGAAGGATACGCCCGAGCCGATCTAGACATCCTTACCAACGATGATAAAGACGATGTGCCCAAGCTTGCGAATATGCGCAAGTTTGTACCCATGCCGGATGTTGACGTCTATCTTGCGGGTGTACAGCGCGGAGGCACCATCATCACAGCGAACGTCTCCGACAGCGCAGTGGAACGCGCCGCCGGAATCATGTCCAGCTTTCATATGGTGAACATTCAAAATCGCGCCAACGAACTGAAAAAGGTTCAAAACGGGCTGGCCCTCAGCGATCCCAAGCACGACAACAACGTGATTGAAGTGATCGAAGAAGACCTACAGGTTGGCAAGACGGCAGTGGAGCGCGGCCGGATGCGCATCTACTCGGTGGTCACCGAACGCGACGTACAGCAGGACATCGGCTTGCGCGATGAAACCATTCGTGTTCAGCGCCGTCCTGTCAACCGCGATGTCGCGATCAACCCAGACCTCTTCAAGGAAAAATCATACGAGATGGTCGAGACGGATGAGATTGCTCTAGTGGGCAAGACCGCTCGTGTGGTAGAAGAGGTCTCGTTAGGCAAAGAGGTTGCCACGAAAATCCAGACGATTAAGGAGACTCTTCGCCGTCAGGACGTCGAAATCGAAGAAGTACGCAATGCGAAGCCTTTCCAGGAATACGATGTCGACTTCCGGGCATTCGTGAAAAACAAGCTTGCCAGCAAAGGCGTCACCTTCGAAACACTAAAACCTGCTTTCTCTTTCGGCCACAGCCTCGCCAACCGCGAGCCGTTCCGGAGCAGCCCGTGGATCGCAGTAGAAGCTGATGCCAAACGTATCTGGGAAGAAAAGAATCCTGGAACCTGGGATCAGAATAAAGCTGTTGTTCACTATGCGTGGGAAAAGGTTCGTAGCACACGTTAACTCGACTCGAGTTGTGACGCACAAGGGCGCCCATCTTCCCCTCTGGGTGAAGGGGTTGGAGCGTTCCCTTGTGCTCGCTCGTCTCGTTTCTTGCCTGCTCCGCACCTGAGCGCGCAGGAACCCGCGGCTGACCGGGTACGAGAACTTAGGCTCATAACCGCGCCCGTCGAACTCGACGGTGAAACATTATTTCGTGTGCGCGGCGTCCTTGCGCAGTTAGCCGAGGAGTGCTCTCAAAATTCCGCCGCATTGGCTGGAGCTCATGACGCCGCAACTGTAGACCCGTAGGCACATTTATGATCTTTGGAGGAGCCCTCCCTTTGGTGGTTCGCGACTCCCCTCCAAATTTTTGGGGATAGACACCATCCCTAAGCTTCGCTTCGGCACTTTGTGGCGCTCTCACCAAGCCGGACGTGGAGGGGCAGCCCAACAATAGACAGTTGCGGGCGCTCATGCAGAAGCTGCTGGCGGATCGCTTCAGCCTGAAATTCCACCGCGAGAAGAGGAGCTTTCCGTGTACGCGATCGTCGCCGCAAAGAGCGGCGCGAAGCTCACCAAAGCTGAGGGCGACCCGAAGGCGGATCCTAACATGTTCTTCTATATTCACCCGCATCGGCCCGGCTAAATTTGATGCCAAGAACGCGACCATGGCCGATTTTGCGGGTTTCCTGCAGAGAGGCGTACTCGATCGGCCGGTGATCGACCAGACAGGACTCACCGGGAGATTCGACTTCGGGCTCTTATGGAGGCCCGAAGTTCCTGCAGGCGCCGCCGGAACTAACCCAGCACCATCCCCAAGCGATGGCGACGGGCTTCCGGATATTTTCACGGCAATCCAGCAGCAATTGGGCTTGAAACTGGAAGCGATGAAGACGCCAATCGACGTGATCGTCATCGATCATCTGGAAAAGCCTGCTGAAAACTGGGTAGTGGGTCAATTTGATCGAATTAGACCCACTACCGAAAAACTGAGGGAATGCGCCCCTGCGTCATGTTATTCTTGGGTGCAGTTAAACGCGCGCCGAGCTTTTGCGCCGTATAGACCCCGTTTGTCGGCAGACGAAAGGAGGTCATATGGCGACCCTTCAGAGCGAGGCCGATCTTATCCCTTATATTCATCTGAAGCTCGCGGCGCTGGGCGTGCCGACCGCTTCAACGGGACCAGAAGCGTCTCTGGCCCGGACCGCGGGACCCCTGCTGCGCAGCTTTGTTCATAAGGACCGTTGGCTGGGTGAACAATTATCGCCCGCTGATAGCAGAATTCAATCCTTTCTGGACGCGTATCTCTGCGAGTATTCCGGCCCTCGCTTGCCCTCTCGCACGTTCGTTCTGGATCGACCCGGTATATCGCGTCTGTTGTCGTTCCCGCCCGCCGCGCAGCAATACTCCTCGCCTTACCTGACTTCTTTTCGAGTGCCCCAAGGTGTTCTTCACAATCCCAAGAGCGATCGAAGAACCACCCGCGGAGTGTTTCACATCGCCGAAGGAGGCTTTCCCATTCCCGCGGACAAGGAAAGCGTGCCCGCGAAAGCCTTTGGAGCGCTGCTTGCCGCCGCATTCAATCCTCCGGCGGATGCGCTGACTCTCCCCTTCACCGCACTCGATCCACAGCCTGCGCGGATGTTCGTTTCTCTGCTTCTTCGACCTTTGGTTTGTCCCGCCACAGGCCGCGACCCCAGGAAGACGATGGAGATCCGCTTCTTCGCTCCGGGCACTTTGGTGAGCAATCTGGATTTTGTGGAATCGATCTTCGGAAATGCGGGCGATCCTCAGCTTCCCGAAAATGACGCTGCGCTTGACGCGTCACATTGGACGGGCCATACAGGCTGCGTGATTCTTGCGCCGCATCTCGCCGGTCTCAAGAAGACTTCGGTCGGGCTTCCGTACATTTCCGAGGCGACCGATCGGCAAAAGCGCGACGGCATGTGCTGGTCCGATCCGGAGGAGTTCTACAACGGAGGCAAGCCGTTTGCGATTCGCGCCCGGGACCATCGCGGCGTGAATGTCACCATCATCGCCGATAACTATTACGGCTATTGCAAGAAGGAGGTCAAGACGCAGATCAGCTTCTCCGCCAATCTATTCGGCTTGTGTGAAGAGGAGCACGCCGGCGGAGCCATTGCGTCGCCCAGCTACATCCTGGGGCAGGAATTCTATGCGGATCGCACCGTAAGCCTGAAGAAAACTCATTTCGACGAAGCAATCCGACTGCTGGACCGTCTGGTCGAGATGCAACCCGAGGGCTATGCAATCGACCGTGCGTACTCCGACGTTTTCTACGTTCCCGAAAATGCGGCCTTCGACGTTCGCAAAGGTGAAGTTAATTGGACCGATGGCAGGCTTACTCTCCGTGCGGGAGCGAGCTACATTCTGCCGTCCGGCTTCCGTGTGCGGCTGGAGAAGCAGATGTCCGGGACCACGTGGCGGCTGGTCGGCACTCGGCCTCGGGGCACGTTGTGCCACAAGCCCTGCACAGTTTCGGGCGGAGGAAAATCGGAGATCTCGAAATCCATTGCTAATGCCGTCCTCAAAGGTCCCGTATTCGTGCGCGACTACCATCGCGATATGGATCAGGTGGCGGAGATTCTCAAGATGGACTTTTCCAGGATCTTCAAGTCGCGCACACCTGATGCGCGATCCGCCAGGCCGCTGCTGAGTTTTGAGCGGTCGCTCGGATCGGTGATCCAGCTTCTTACGCCGTCGCCCGAATACGAAGATCAATATAACGAATGGCTACGGCAGTTGCCCCAGACCACGCGACAACTGGTGTTCACTGTAAAGCGCTACTACAGGCCCGAGTGGGGTGAGCACTGGCGCGAACACTTTACCGTGGATCGCATCAACGGGTTCTTGGGGCACGAGCTCAAATTCGACAACCAGAAGATGGTCGCCAACTATCTGCGTGTCGGCTACGATGCCGATGGATCCTGGCGGATCTTCAAATTGCGGCCTGATTTCTACCCCGCCGAGAAAGTTCAGGTGGAAGACGACATCACAGCGTCGGTGGTTCTGCCACGCGAGAGCTTGAGCGGTTTGGACCCGGAATATGCCAACCCCAGTGTGAAGCTGGTGGAGAACTGTGAGACGCTCCTGTTCCAGCGTCCTGATGACGCCGTCCACCGCGGCGCAGACAGAGAAGCGGAACGGGACTTCTCCGGATCGAACCTGTTCTTCTCCAACTACGAGCCGATCCCTTTGTCCATGGCGCAAACCATGGTGGAGCATGTGGTCGAGTTCGATCAATTCACCGAGCCCATGAAAGGCGTGCTCGACCAGTTCGTCCGCTCGGGTAAAGACGGGTGGGTGGTTTCTTCTTCTCATCCGCGTATTGTCGAAGGGGCCTTTTCCAAGAACCCTCGCTACCTGCAGAAGCGGCCCGACCTTGAGGCGCCAAGGGAGGTGCACCTCACGCAGATGGCGGCTCGCCTGGAGCGCGGCGTACCTGCGGGCGACCCGGTGCCTTTTCCGGTTAATGCGGTATTGTGCGGGCGTCGCAACAATCCGGCAGATCCGAAGATTGGGCAGCCGCCTCTGGCCGTCTACGGCCCTCTGCACTATCAGGAATTGCCTGAGTTGTTCATGGAATTTGTGTCCAGCCTGACGGGGAAATCTCCCTCCATGGTCGGGTTTGGTTCGGAGGGAGCGTTGACGAAAGGTCCCTTCAACGGGCTGTGGCCCGTGGTGGATCTGAACAACGCGCTGGTCTCGGCGATCGTGACCGGCTACGCGGGGTTTACGACCTCGGCAGGGTATGTTGGTCCCACGGTGCGAGTGGATCACGACGTCAGCCTGCTTGCTCCAGAGGTCTGGTGCCGGATGCGCGTGGCTGAGCGCGACCCTCAATTTCTGATCTCGCACGGATACCTGGAGAAGGTCCCCGATTTCTCGTGGGATGGACGAAGCATCAACGCCAGCCGCCTGGGATATCGCATCACGGCGCTGTTCGTCGATCGGTTTCTGGGCCGTATTTTCGAAGCGCCAGGCTCGGTGTTTCCGGATGACGTATTGCGGCCGGAGCGACAGAACCTCGGCCTGTTCGTCGAGGGCGTGGAGGCCATCGTCGAGTCGCAACGGCGCGTCGCCCTGAACTATTTTGAGGATGGAAGCATTCAGGCCGCGCTGTCCGCCCTTGAGGGCTTTGCTGCATTTGATGGCCTACGGACACTATGAGGGCATGGGCATTGAAGCGCCCGCTATACGCGGTTTGTTTGACCGCAACAAGATGCTCGAAAGCGATTGGTACCGCGAACGGCTGCTGGTGAAGCAGCAGCGCGACATCGCTCTTTGGAAGCGCCATGCAGCCGCGCTGGAGGCGTTCCGGACGCACATGCACGAGATCGATCCGGTGATCAATGTGCCGGAGCGGAAGGCTTTGATCGAGCGGGAGCTTCAGCGAGTTTCCCATCCCGCCTATCTTCAGGAACTTGTGGGTACGATCGGTGCCGACCCGTTTGTGGGCCAGTGTTTCCCGTCGACGCGAACCAGGCAACCCGAGGCTTCTTATGCCTCAGAGGCTTTATCGTAATTGGCAGATCACGAACCTGTCGAGAACCCCCGGCCTTACGTTCTGGGGCTGGCCGCGCGCTGACGGACGCGATACTCATGCGCGCCCGTGTCCCCAGGTCCGGATGTGCTCGCAGGAGCGCGAGTTGTTCGGCAGGTGTCGCGTTCTTAACCTGTACGACCATGACCCCATGCAACTCGTCTATTCCTGAGAATGGCCTGACGGTCCAGGCGCGTTCTGCCACCCCAGGGGAGTGTCAGAGTCGTGTCTGAGCGGGTGCCAGTTACCCGCACATCTCGACAAGGTGTTTCGGGTTCGACTCCGTTCAGTCTGTTTTGCGCGATTGGCCCTTCGCAGCAGCAACGCCAAGGTTAGGGCTACAGGGACTGCGGTTGCCGGCTCGGGTATAAGGCTACTGGCGACGCCTACAATCTCGCCCTGATCATTGATGGCTGTCACCCTGATGGTTCCCAAGAGTCCGACTTGCGACAGATTCTGGAAGCCTCCACCTTGGGTCCAAACGGCCGGCCCAGTGGGGCGCGTACCTACAACTTGTCCGTCGTTATTTAGGGCCATAGGCGCGAAATCTGAAAAGAATGTAATTCCCTCCCCAGGAACGTATAGATACCCAGCATTACCGCTATAGCCGACAATCCATCCGCTATCGTTAATGGCGGACTCCGTGTAGCTGCTAATCCCCAGCCCTAAAAAGAAGGATGGGGTCGTAGCGCTGCAAAGGGCGTCGCTCTGCACGAAACCGTCCTGGCACGCAACCTGACCGGAGTTGTTAATCGCCGTCGCGTCGAACGTTGAGGATGCCCCAAGCAGTACAACCCCGGTTGCTGAGGACCACACATAGGCTCGGAGGCCACCCGAAACAGTCTGTCCTACGATTTGACCTTCATTATTCAGATCGTTCCCGTTTAGCGTCCCGATGAAAGTCCGCGTAGCGCCTGATTGAAGATACGGGGCGAACGTCGAGCCATCATATGCAAAACCGAGAAGCTGACCTGAATCATTTATCCGCAGAATGCCTGACTGCAATCCCAATACTCCAAATGTGGTGACAACACCACCAAGAGTCGTTATGGCGGCTTGGTTGTTGAGGGTTCCGCCAACCAATCCGTTGGCGTTGATATCGTTGGCAAAGTCGAGAGGGAGGGCGGTGGGATCTGAAGTTGGTGAATTTCAAACAATCGCCCCAGCGTGCGAAAACATAGGAGCCGCGATAGATAGGATCGTGACGGCAAATAGAGATTTCATGTGGCTTAAAAGAATAGCACAAGAACGTCACTTTTGGATGTAAGTGGTAGTGATTTGCTGGGCGAACATGATGAATAACGCGCTATATCCCGCTAAGGAGTTTGTGAAAAAGCGAATTCGATAAATCGAATTTCCGCCCAACTGGCGCTGGTTGTTTGAAGCCGGGATCGGCGGGTAGCCTAGCGAAATTACGCCTGAGGCCGAACAGCGGCGTCTAATTTTCGGCGGGCGCTGACCACATACGCCTTGGCGCCGCTCTTATTGGTTAGTCCCAACATGCGGCTGACTGTATTCAGCGGCAGCTCCTGACCGTAGTGCAGCATCATGACTTTGGCTTCCGTGGAATCCAGCGTGTCCACGATGAACCGCCAGTTCTTCTGCCGGGTCTGCTCGCGTTCTACCGTCGAGAGAATATCGAGCGAGCTTCGATCAGGCAAGTCGATCGCCAGGGTATTGGCGACCCAAACCGGCTCGGATGCCCGCTTCTGCAACGCAGTCATGCACTGGTTTCGCGCGATCACGTACAGCCAGGTTGAGAACCGGCACTCTCCGCGATAGCTGTCCAGGTTGCGGAAGGCACGCAGCAAGATCTCCTGAGCCAAGTCCAGCGCCGCTTCGCGGTCGCGAGTGAAGCGATAGCACCAGCGAATGATGCGGGCTTGATGACGCTTGAACAACTCTTCCATCAGGTCGGCGCGCGTGGGGCCCCAACCTTCGCGTAGGGAGAGGATGAGGTCTTCGTCGGACCGTTCCATCCACGCTGGAACGCTAGTCATTGTACAGGGGGCCGCTGCTGTCATGTAAGTATCCTAAGGACTAAGAGCCTGGGAGGTCGTTGGGGACTTGTAAAAAACTTGTAAAATCGGCAAGTCATTGCGGCAGAACAGGATAGAGGGACAGAATCCCCGCCCTGACGGGACGGGGCTATTCGAAGACCAACTCGACGGCGCCCACCGGCCCGAACTCTGCTCGGACGGTGTCGCCCGCCTCGGCCATGTAGGTATCGGTTGTGACGCCTGTAGTGATGTAATCACCCGCATACAGACCCAACCTGTGGGAGCCGAGCTTTCCCACAAGCCATTCCAGCGCATTCAGCGGATGCCCCAACACTGCTGCCCCGCTCCCGGATGCGACCACCTTCTCATTTACGATCAACTGAACTGCCTGCGAAGCCAGGTCGATACCAGCGCCAGTCGCGAACCAGCGCCCCCTTCACCCATGCGCCGTGGCAGGCATTATCGGCGATCAGCGCAGCAGCGCCCATGGTGGTCCAACTGGTATAACGGCTGTCCACAATCTCGATCCCCGGAAGCACGCCTTCGACGGCGTCGGCGATCTCGTCTCGTGTGTGGGGGCCTGGGCTCAGGTCGCGACCGATGAGAAAGCCAAATTCGGCTTCTATCACGCGCATGAAGAAGTCATCGGCCTTCAGTCGAGCGGGACTTTCATAGGACAAAGCGGAAAGAAGATTGCCGTAAAAAGGGCTGTCTACGCCCAGATATTGCTGCGCCGACGCATTGGTGCAGGCGATCTTGTATCCCAGCACGCGGCCGCCGTAGTGGGAGATCCAGCGGTTTGCCACCAACTCGCGAACCGCGTAGGCTTCGTCCTGCGAACTGAGGTGTAAATCGGTGAGACGCGATCGATGGAACCGAGCGTTGGACAGAAGCCGGGCGGTTTGCTCCAGGCTCATTTAGCTTTTGGAGGACGCTTGTACTTGTTAATGGTGCCGCGGCATTTCGGCGCGCCGCAGCGGCAGGGCGTCCGCTCGATCTTGGTATCAAAGTTGTAATCGACAGTCAGTTCCTCGCCCGGCCGCACTTCGCGAAGACTCATGTACAGAATGTGGCCCTTCATCACGCGGCTGATGAGATTCGGTTCGCAGCAGTGGTTGATGATTTCCGCTCCGCTTCCATTCACGCTGCCGTCCAGGGTCCAGTAGGGGTCGACGGCGAAGAGATAGGTGAAGTCGCCGTCGCCGCGTTTCTTGGCTTCGATGCGGTTGATGCGCTGGCCTCGATACTCGATGACTTTCCGGTTGGCAGGGATACGCTCTTCCGCGTAGACTCCGAAGCGGTGAATCTTCGACCGCCGGATCGCGAGTTTGAAGCACGCATAACGTTCATCAATCGCGGGCGCTTGAACAGGACTGGTTCCCATGGGAAACATGTATTGTAGCCAACCTGCGTGCCGGCAAGCAGCCCCTGGGATGATATGCTCGCGTTGTGGTTGGTGGAATTGCCGTTTAGCGTTGAAGACTTATGGCCGCCGGTGAACGCAGATGAACGCGGATAAGATTTCTTTTTTCAATCTGCGTTTATCTGCGTTCATGGGCGGCCATAAGTCTTCACGGCTTCTCACGCGTGCAAATCTCGCGGCCCTTTCGCTCTCCCTCATTTTCGCGACGGCCTTGTTGTCCTTTCAGAGGGAGTTCCGCGAATATCCGGGCATGGAATACACCGACTTTAAGCTCCCCTTAGACTACAAGGAGCCGGCTGAATTTGTATTTGCGCGCATGATGTATCCCAACGCGCCCGGCCGTTTCGGCGGCTTCGGACGTTTCGGTGACTGGCATCAGGGCTCCACGAATTGGACCAACGACTATCCTCGCGCCGATCGCCATCTACTGACTGCCTTCCGCCGTCTCACTCGCATCGACACGCGGTCCGTGGAGCAGCCAGTAAATCTGGAAGACGGCGACGACGTTTACAACTGGCCATTTCTTTACGCGGCCCGCGCGGGCAGCATGTGGCTGACCGACGAGATGGTCGCCAAGCTGCGCGACTACCTGGATCGCGGCGGGTTTCTGATTCTCGACGACATGTGGGGCGATGCGGAATACGAAGTTTGTCTTCAAAACGTCCAACGGATCTTTCCCGGAACCTCGCCTACTGAAGTGGACGACAAGGACCCGGTCTTCCACACCGTCTATGACCTCGACAAGCGCTACCAGATATCGGGCCAGTGGTCTCTCGGTTCCGGCGTCCCTTACCTCTACGGCGGCATCGTGCCGCATTGGCAAGGGATTTGGGATGCCAAGACGGGTCGCATGAGGATGGCTGTGTGGGTGAACAACGACACTGGCGATTCGTGGGAGTGGGCGGATGACCCGCAGTATCCGGAAAGATATTCGGCGCTAGGGATTCGGTTGGCGGTGAATCACGTGACGTATGCGATGACGCATTAGGTGGAGTTTGTAGGCTGGAAAAAAGGGTACAGACAACGAATTTCCGCGCCAACTATCCGTAGGTCTTAGGAGCTTGAGATACGCCGAAATTCGAAGTCAGTCCCCATTTTTCCGACTCTTGCATCTTTAATCGATTTTTTCACGGTTAATTTAGAAACGCGGTTACAATCTTGAGGTACTCCTCAGGTGATTCCACATGCGGATAATGGCCCAACCCCGGCATCGTCACGATTTCAACGGAGGGTAGCGTGGCCTTTAGTTCTTTCTGCGTCTCTGGCGGAACAATGGTGCTTGCACCACCGAGAATATAGATCGTGGGGCACTTAATTTTGCGGACATACTGCCATAGCTCCGTCGGCACGAAGCCCTTCACTAGGTTGGGGTCGCGTTTCCAGACCACTCGGCCGTCCTCACGGACCTTGCTTCCGAAATGCGCGTAGTTCCGCTGCAGTTCTTCCGAAATCTTACTGTTCTTCATCAGCGATGCCAGCAGTTCGTCTTCCGAAGCCCAACCTTTGTCCTCCTGCTGTACCCGTCGCGCGAAGGCGCTGGCGATTTCGTTGGTGCGCTCCGGGCCGACATCTTCCACAACCAGGCGAGCCATCCGCTCTGGATGGAGCCCCGCGTAGACCTGCACCACCCGGCCGCCTGTAGAGTTTCCCAGCAGAGTTAGACCATGCAGGTTGAGCTGGTCGACCACGGCCTCCAGGTCCTTCACGTAGTCCTCCACCAGGTACGCGCCTTCGGGCGACCAGGCGGAATCGCCATGTCCTCGCATATCCATCGCAATGACGTGATAGCGCGCGGTGAAGTGTGGTGCGATGTGGTCGAAGGAGTGGGCGACGCGCCCGATGCCGTGCAACATGATGAAGGGCGGCTTGTCGGGAGATCCCCAATCCAGGTAGTGGAGGCGCAGTCCGTTTACGGTGATGAACCGATCCTGATAAGGCTCGGCCGAGCTTAGTATCGACAACAGGAAGAATGCGATTGCGAACCTGAGCCGCATGTGGAGAGTCTACGGATACGCCGGGCCGCAGTCAAGGCTTACCGTGGACGAATCCGGTAATTCACAACGGTATTGTTTACGAAGTCCACTTCAATCGATTCCTGCGCGGAGAGGAATGTGTTGGTGACAATTTTGAGGTCGCCTTCCTGGTGTTCCCGTGATTGCCGAGGCGTGCCCAGGAGGCGCAGAACCTCAATCTCGGTCATTCCCTTTTTGAGTTTCGTTCCGATCTGGGAAGGAGCCGAGATCTGTGGCCGCGTTCCCGATGAGCCTTGGCCGAAATCGACATACTCGCCCAAAACACGCTGCAGTTCGACGGGTTCCGGGATGGTGGTCCTGAGCGATTTGTCCGGATACCAAAGGGTGAATCGGCCGTTGCCAAGAACGTGCCTTGTGGAGGCATGCGGCTCCTTCGGGATTTTGGTGGTTAGGGGTGACGAACTGGTGTCGTCGCCCAGGATGCCGTAATCGCCGCCCTGTAGTTGAAATTCGATGCTCTTCTCGTTAACGCGGAGGGCCGTGAAGGTAAAGGAATCGCCTGTGCGCATGGACGGGCCGTAGTGAAGCAGGCTCGACTGGTAGTGCTTGGGGTTGACCATCGGCTGCGTTTTAGGATAAACCTCGACGCCTTCCTTCGATCCTGGCATGTCCAGTTTGAGAGTCGCCTTCTTGCCTTCGAAATAGGCCTTGAGGGCCGCTTCCGTTTGCGCTTGTAGGTAGGTCGCGGTCAACAGAAGAAGGGCAGAAAGGTAGCGCATGTATCACCTCAAGTGTACGCCCCCTCAAGTGTACGCCCGCGCGAATTGGCGGGTTCATTTTTGGCTGACGAATTGCTCTCATTGAAACGGAAAGAGGGGCGTATGAAACGTCTAAAACTATTACTCCCGCTGGCTATTCTTCTGACCATAGCCGCAAGTGTTGCGCTAGCCGCGAATTACACTGGTTGGATTCTGGATCAGAAGTGCGCGATGGCTGGCCTCCATGAAGGCGACCACACCTCGCACGTCACTGCCGACAATCCGGCGGTATTTTTAAACGAAGCAGATCGAAGAGTTTACAACCTGAAGGATGCGATTCGCATTGAAACTCTGTTGGGTAAGAAGGTGGCGGTCGAGGGCGATGCCTTCCGCGACACCATCATCGTGAAAAGCATGATGGAAATCCCGGAATCACCTTCAACAGGTCAGTAAAAAGCGCCTGCGGCGGATCAGTAAGAAATGCTAGTCGGCCTTCTTAAATGGCCACAGCTTGAAGAATTCTGCGCTGAAGATGAGGAACGGAAAAGTTACTCCCAGCAACGCAGAGGCGGTCCAGATCTCCAGGTCGTAGGACGGCGGACCGGGGTGAATCGTGCCCGTTGTCCAATGCGAAAGCGCGACGTAAACCCGGTCGAGAATGATTCCGACGGCAACGGCCATAGTCGCGCTCATCAGGCCCTTCGTGGGCTGTTTAAAGGACGGAAACAAAGAACCCTGCAACATGTTCAGAACGATGATGGTGCCGAAGATAAACGAAATCGGCACCGCGACCAGGAATGCCACTACGTCCATACCGAGGAGTGTGACGAAGAACCAATAAATCGCACTTCCTACCGCCGCGCAGATCAAGGTCCATACGATGCCGAGCACGGGCTGCTTCATCACAGTGGGTGATAGGGTCAGCGGCCACAGGTCGAAATGTAGCATCAGGAACATGACGCCAATGGCGGTGACGTACCACACGGTAATGTTCCAGGCATTGAACATCCCGTGCGGGTCGAGTGCCGGCACATACACGGGCGCGCCCTGCATGAAACCATAGTCAAACCCAAAATGGAAGATCGCCCAGGCGATCAGGAAACACCCTACCAGCATCGCGAGGCCTGAGGCGATCGGATTCTTGAATAAGGCCGAGAAAGGCCAGTTCCCCCACATGATCGCCAGCCAAAACGTGGTGAGCACGAAGACGATGGTGAACATGATCGGCATGGGCGCAGGAGGGCTGACGCTGCCGCCGACCGTGGTGAATAAGATCGCGCAAAACAGTGCACCCACGAGTACGGATAAGAGAATCAGCAGGAGGCCCTTCACAGGTTGGCCGCGTTGCGCGAATCCGGGATGGTTCCCGGCCCATGTGATGCCGATGACAATCTGCATGGGGATCATGCACTGGATGAAGAATGCGACCCACCCGGTGAACGCGCCGAAGGAAAACATCGCGATAAAGCCAAGAGAAATGGCCATCACGACGAGAGCTGCCACGATTCCAAGCGCCGGTTGTTTCAAGCTTTTTCTCCTCTAACCCCCGGGCTCACGCCCTGGGGCTGGCCCGACTCCTGCTCGGTTTTAAAGCAGACTATCGCCCAGCCTTCCGTGTGTGAGCACAGTTACATATTAGATGCCTCCCCTCACATCAAAGTCAACCGCTGCCGCTCGCGCGTAGAATGGTAGGAACTCATGGTAATCAAAGACACCGAATTCGTCGACATACCCACGCGCACGGGGCCGATGCGCACGTATATTTTTCGTCCGGTCGCTCCTGGGAAGTATCCCGGCGTGGTGTTTTACTCGGAAATTTTCCAGGTGACGACGCCGATTCACCGAACGGCCGCGATGCTAGCGGGGCATGGGTACGTGGTCGCGGTCCCGGAGGTTTATCACGAACTGGAGGCCCCGGGCACCGTGCTGGCTTACGACCTGCCCGGCGCTGATCGCGGCAATGCGGATAAGTTCGCCAAAGAAGTGTCGTCATACGATGGGGACGCTCGGGCAGCGCTCGACTATTTGAAGACGCTCGATTACTGCACGGGTCGGCTTGGGGTGATGGGGATTTGCCTGGGAGGCCATCTGGCGTTTCGGGCTGCGATGAATCCCGACGTTCTCGCAACGGCTTGTTTCTACGCGACAGATATTCATTCGGCAACTTTGGGCAAGGGCCAGAGCGACGATTCGCTCAAACGCGCCGGCGACATCAAGGGCGAGTTGTTGCACATCTGGGGCAGGCAGGACCCTCATGTCCCGCTAGAGGGGCGGACCCTGATCAAGGCTCGGCTAGAAGAGGTCGGTGCGGATTACACGTGGCATGAATTTAACGCGGCGCATGCGTTCATGAGGGACGAGGGGAATCGCTACGATCCGGCGCTGGCGCACATCTGCTGGGGTCTGGTGTTTCGAGCTGTTTCATCGCCGGTTGCGCGGATAGAATAAGTTATCATGGCTAAAAATTCGAAACCCAATTCAGCTCGCCGCGGATTTTTGAAGGGCGCCGCGGTTGGCGCGGCAGCGCTGGTAGCGAAGCCTCCGATGCTCGACGCGCAGCAACCAAATCCTCCGCGCACCCCAGCCGCGCCGAGCGATGCTGCCTTAGCCGCCGACAACGGCACAGCGCGGGTCACGCAGCCGAAGTGGATCATTGAGCACCCCGGCGGCGACCATATGGTGGACGTCCTGCGGACCTTGAATTTCGACTACGTTGCGGCCAATCCGGGGACCAGCTTCGGTGGATTGCACGAGTCGCTGCTTAACTACGGCGGCAACAAGAACCCGGAATTCCTCACTTGCACGCACGAGGAATCGTCGGTGGCCATGGCGCACGGCTACGCCAAAATTGAGGGTAAGCCGATGATGGTCCTGCTGCACGGCACGGTCGGCATCCAGCATGCTTCGATGGCGATCTATAACGCCTACGCGGATCGGGTGCCCATTTACATGATCGCCGGCAATTGGGGCAATGCGGTTCAGGCCCACAACGCGCAGGACCTCGCTCTGATGATTCGCGACTCGATTAAGTTTGATGACGAGCCGAGGTCGTTGGCCGGCTTCGCGGATTCGGCCCTCAAAGCTTATAAGATTGCAATGACACCTCCCTACGGGCCGGTGCTGGTGGTGTTAGACGAGGAGATGCAGGAGGCGCCCATCGAGCGTCCCTTGCGCGTGCCGAAGCTTTCCATGACCGCGCCCCCTCAGGGCGATAGCGGTGCGGTGGCCGAGGCGGCGCGACTTTTGGTGGGCGCGCAGAGTCCGCTGATCATCGCCCAGAGAGCCGCGCGAACACCGAACGGCATGAATCTGATCGCGGAGTTGGCCGAAACATTAGGGGCTCCTGTAAACAGCTCGGAGAGGATGAACATTCCCAACCGGCACTCGCTGGCAGGGTCAGGTGGACCGGGCTATCAGGCCGATGTAACACTTTGCCTCGAGGTGAACGACGTCTCCGGCACGGCGCGCGGGGCGCAGGCGCGCAATGGGAAGGTCATTAGCATCTCCGCCGGTGGGCTCTTTCAGAAGAGCAATTTTCAGGAAGCGGGCCGCTACGCGCCGCTCGACATCGACATGGGCGCCGACGCCGAAGCTACGCTCCCCGCTCTGATTGATGCGTGCAAGAAGCTCATCACCGCCGATCGCAAGAGCGCCATCGAGGAACGGACGTCCAAAATCGCCGAGGCGCACCGGCGCATTCGGGCGCAATACATCGAGCAGGCTGCCATTGGTTGGGAGGCGAGCCCGGTGAGTCTCAACCGGCTGTGCGCGGAGTTGTGGCCGTTGATCGAACACGAAGACTGGTCCATGGTGTCCTGGGAAGGCTTCATGGGAAGCTGGCCGACGCGCCTATGGAATTTCGACAAGCATTACCAATTCATCGGCAGCCAGGGCGCTGGCGGCATGGGCTATGGCGCTCCGGCGGCGGTAGGCGCGGCGCTTGCTAACCGCAAGTATGGGCGATTGTCGGTCAACATTCAGACGGATGGCGACCTGATGTATTCGCCTGGCGTCCTGTGGACAGCGGCCCACCACAAGATTCCGCTGCTGACCATCATGCACAACAACCGGGCCTACCATCAGGAGTTAATGCATGTGCAACGCGCGGCCGGACTGACGGGGCGTGGCGGCGATCACTGCCACATCGGGACTACGTTAATGGATCCCAATATTGATTATGCGAGTGTCGCCAAAGGATTCGGGCTGTACGCGGAAGGGCCGATCAGCGATCCGAAGGAACTGGCTCCGGCGTTCAAACGCGCGATTGAGCGGGTGATGAAAGGGGAGCCTGTGCTGCTGGACGTCCTCACGCAGCCGAGGTAGTCGCAATGAAGCTACTTCTCTTTCTTATTCCCGCCGTCATGTTCGCGCAGGGCGATGCCGGTCGCGGCAAGACGATCTTTATCGAGAAGCTCAAGTGCTACGCGTGCCATGGAACATCGGGTCAGAGCGGTACTGGGGCTCGGCTGGTACCGATGAAAATGACTGAGACCGCCTTCATGGCATTTGTGCGGCTGCCTCGCGAACCTCGGCCTGGATCGTCACCCGCCGGTCAACAGGACCGTATGCCGCCTTATTCGGCTAAGGTCCTGCCGGATTCGGAACTGGGCGATATTTACGCTTATTTGAAGTCGCTGCCGGAGGGACCGGCGGCGAAGGATATTCCGTTATTGCGCCAGATCGGCGAGGGGAAGTAGATTACTTCTTCGTGCTCTCGACCGACTGCTTGTGAGCTTCCTGCGAATGTTCCCACGCCTTCTTGGAGTGTTCCATAGCCTGCCTGGAGAGTTCGTGACCACTTAAGTGCTCTCCCTTGCCGTGATGTTCAGCCGCGGTCTGATGGGCATGGGCGGCTAGGAGGTGAAGTTCGGCGGCTCGCTGGTGTGCGTCTTTCATGCTTCCAGTTTACTGCCAGCTTAGGGGGCCGAAAGCCTAGGACTATTTGGTGAATGGTGCTACGCGCCGTACTGCGATCACGCCGAGTCCAAGCAGTCCGGCTCGCAGAGCCAGAGAAAACAAAGGTACCTGAGTGCGCTGTTGAGTCGAGGTAGACGCGAAAGAAGTGCCGCTCATTTCTTCCAGGGTTGCCGCATAGCCGTTCGAGGGTAGACTTAGGCCCGCAGCGATAATAGCGATTGCCGAATAACGAATCATGATGATTCAGTGTAGGAGATGACTGACATTGCAACAATCCGTGAATGGATCGCGCGGACCCTAAAATCACCTCAGTACGGTTCTAAGGAACAGCGTAGTGTAACGTTATTACACGGAAGACGTTAGCTTTCGTCCCAGGCCTCGATTAGCAGCCATTCATCAGGACGGCATTCCCCGATCGCGGCGGAGTCGATCACCGTTTTGCCGGCCCATTGATCCGTGACGATGTCGCCCTCCTCGCGCAGCCAGTGGGTTCGGGCGAGGGGAGGATCGCTGCTCATGTGCGGGAGCAGATTTTCGGCTGCGGCGGTGTACCGGTTGGGATAGCCATTGCCCCGGAGATCGATGGCCTTTCCGGCTTTAACCAGATCATCAATCCACCTCAGTCCGTCGACGCCCGACTGCCAGACCGCAATGCGAGTGTCTTCCTTCGACTCCCACGTTGCAGGCGATCCGCCTCCGTCCTTCTGTCTGTAGACACTGATGTGCCAGCCGAGCACTCCGCTATTATTTCACTGCCATGGTCAAGCCCGTTTGACTGGATGCCGAGCCCACGGTGACTACCACGGGTAAAGCTTGTCCTGCCTGAAGTGTGGCAGGCACTACGGCGTTGATCTGGATCAGCCCCGGCACCGAGCCAGGAGGTGCCTGAGCGGCCAGGACCACGGCACTCTGGCCGCCAATCGTCACCGTTGGCGTCACAAGGGGCACCACCGCGAGACTCGCCGGGATTAGCTGGTTGTCGACCAGGGAGTTGGTGACCCCTGTTCCTGTCACGTAGATCACGACCGTGGAGCCCTTTGGGGCCGGGTTGGCTTGGGAATTTATGGAGTAGTCGGCGGTGGTCGCATTGTAGTTGAGGATGGCTCCCTGGCCGTGCCCCGAAGACGCCACGGAGAAGACACCAGGGTCCACCGCGACCAGCGTTGCCGAGGAGACCTGCGAGGAGAGAGCGCCGTAGGAGACCACCACTTGTGCGACCGTTCCCGTGATCGACTGGGGCACCAGCACGCCGACCTGACTCGAGCTGGTATAGAGAATCGGAGCCGGAGTGCCGTTAATTGTTACGGTCGTGGCCGACCCTGACGAAGGCAGCGACGTCGGGATGGGCGGACTGCTGGGATCGAACACCGTCAGAGTGTCAGGCCCCAGCCCCAATCCAAAGATCGCGATAACCTCGCCGGGCGCTACGGTTCCCTGCGTAAGGCTCGCCGCATTGGTCACGGCCATCACCTGAGGCTCTGGCCCATAGACTTGAAACTGCCCCTCGTTGGATAATCCGCCGCCGGGCGCGGGGGTTGTCACCCCGATTCGAAGGATCCCTTCGGTGGTCATGTCCGCTGGTGGAATCGTTACCAGCAATGCCGTATCGCTTACCGGGGTTACCGTGAGAGGCCCTAACGAGCCGTCGGTTGCCGGAGTACCGCTCAGCACGCCTGCGGAGCTGAGGACAAGGCCGGACGGCAGGTTCACAGCCGACCAGGTGTAGGGACCGCCCGTGCCTCCGGCCGCTGTCAGCGTCACAGGACCGTAAGCGGTTCCCATGGTTCCCAAGGGCAAAGGCGCTGAGGCGATCCGAGTTCGCAGGACCGTCGATCCAGAAGGGTCGATGGTTAGCTTCAATTGGCCATAAGAGACCAACTGTGTGGCCGAACTATCGGCCACCTGCACGGTAGCCAGGTATGAACCTGCCGCAGAGGGCGTGCCCAGGATCAATCCTCCAGAGATCGACAAACCTGGCGGAAGAGTGCCGCCCATCAAGCCGTACGTGTAAGGTCCAGTGCCGCCAGCGGCCGCCAGCGAGATCCCATATACGGTGCCGACCGTCCCATTCGGAAGGGGCGAGGCTACAGCCAATCGCAACACGGTGGCAGCCGGCGCATAGACAGGGACATAAAAGGTTTCTGTGGCTGTATTAGTTCCATCTGTCACCGTGACTGTAGCCGCGGGAGTAAATCCGGTCGCCTTGGCGGTCGAGTTGGAAAAAAAGCTGGAGCCTTCCACGGTGGCGATCGTCGCGGCAGACCCTTGAATGACACCCGGCGGCCAAGTCCCGCTGATTAGGGGCGTGGCTGCGTTTACCGTAAGCGTCACCGCCAGCGTAAGCGTCTGATTGGTTGCGCCGGGTGCGTTTATGGTGATCTGTCCCGTGTAGATCTTCGGCGCCAGCCCCGTGGGATCGACCTTTACCGAGATGGTGTTCAGCAGTCCCACAATCGAGACACTGCCAGAGGGCGTTGCGGTCAACCATGTGGCTCCCTTGACGGTAACTGTCGCCGTTAACGGCGCGCCGCTACTGCTCAACAAGAACGCACTCGCCAGTGATGGCGCCGGAATCGGGCCGCCCGTAGTGTAGCTGAAACTCAGCGAACCCGGAGTCGCAGTCACCATAGGCGACGGAGTGCTGATGGCTAGCGTCACGGTTGCCGTTTGGGTAACCGCCTGTGCATTGATGGTGGCCGAGATAGTGATGGTCCCGCTGTAAGTGCCCGCCGACAAGCCCGTCGGGTTCACTGAGATTTTCAGTGGTGTAGGCGCTTTGCCGGACGACGCCGACACCAGTAGCCAGGCCGCATTAAACGGACTGCCCGAAACCGCCGCCGTAAAGTTCGCTCCAGCGGGAGTGGATTGAATCTGCATGGTTTGGGCGACGGGTAGCTTCGTGCTTCCGACCTGGAAGCTGAATTGAAGCGCCGCCGGATTGAGCACAATGGGATTCGTCTGGCCCCACGCTGCTGCGGCCCCTAACAGGACGGCGGCGAAATGAGTGATGGTTCTGAGCACGATCAGGGACATCCTAAGAGGCGCCGAAAAATACCGCCCCGCGACACGCTGCATCGCTCCAACGGAGCCGCGACGGTCACGGGGCGGTTTAAGAATATTCAGCTACCTGCTAAAGTCCTGATCGGCCAGAAAGGTGCGAGTCTGAGGCCGAAGTTTCGGTCGGTGTGTCGACGGGTTAGAATCGTAGCAAGCTAATAACATGGCTTCCAGGAAGACCGCAGCCGAAAAACGTCCAGCGCGGCGAATCGTTGAAGGTGCCGGCGCGGACTCGCAGACGGCCCGCGCGACTCTTTCGCTACGGGAACTCCTGCTCGAAGGCCGGTTCCAGCCGGGTGAACGCATCCGTGAGGTCCCTATGGCCGCCGAATTGGGTGTCTCCCGCATTCCTCTTCGCATCGCTTTGGAGCGGCTATCGCACGAAGGGCTGCTGGAGGTGCGGGCAACCACTGGTTTCGTGGTGGCTGAATTTACTTCAGATGATATTTATGACGCGATCGAACTCCGCGCCTTGCTGGAAGGAGCCGCCGCGCGCCTGGCGGCGGAGAGGCTCACCGACCCCCGTGAAGCGGCGCGTTTACAAGCACTCGCCTATGAAATGATCGCGCTGGTGCAAGGCCGCCACCCGACTCTGGAAACCCTGGAGTCCTATATTGACGTCAACGGGCAATTTCACGCGGAGCTGGTGCGCCTTTCCGGCAGCCGGATTTTTCGCAGGGCCATGGCTCACGTGTGCACGTTGCCGTTCGCCTCACCAAGCTCGTTTTTGCGGCGGCATTATCTTGCGCCCGAATTTCGCGAGATGTTTCTGCTGGCAGTGGAGCAACATCGCGGCATCGCCGACGCCGTCCAGGCGGGGAACGGCGATCAGGCCGAAGCTTTGATGCGGCAGCACGCACGCCTGGCGTGGCGAAACCTGGAGTTTGCGCTTCAGAATCGCGAACTGGCGAAATTTGTTCCTGGCGCGAAATTGATTCGCATGACAGGGGCCACGAATCCCAAAGCGCAAGGGCATACTCTTTAGATCCTATCAACGTGGGTGATAACTGGTATCAACCTTGCTCCATCGACCGCGAAAGCCGTTCCCGCTATGCTGAGCATTGCCCAAAATGACGTCCCTAAAAGGACATCGAAGTAAGCGTGTAGAATTGTTGAGTTCGCCCAGAAAGTTTGGGGCCTCGTGGTTATTAAGGAGCGCTCGTATGAAACTCAATATTGGACTAATCGCTTTTCTTTGTTCCAGCCTCAGCGTGTTCGCGCAGCAACCGGCGGCCGCCGGAACCGGCCAGGGTCCGTTCAGTCCCCAGAATCGAGCCGAGCCTAAAGTACCCAGCGGACCCACTCCGCGAACGGCGGATGGGAAGGTGGACTTCTCCGGCAACTGGGCGCCCAACGCAATCCGGCAAAATATCAACCTGGCCTCTGTGGGCGGCGAACCGCCGATGCTGCCTTGGGCGCAAAAAGCTTACGAGACCAACAAAGGCAACGTTTCCAAAGACGATCCTGAGGCACGCTGCCTCCCCCCGGGTGTCCCTCGCATGAGCACGACTCCGTATCCCTGGACCATGGTGCAGACTCCCAAAATGATGGTGATTGTCTATGAAGGCGGGGCCCATATCTGGAGGAAGATCTTCATGGACGGGCGCGCGCACGATCCGAATACGGTCGAGACCTGGCTCGGCGACTCCATCGGCCATTGGGAAGACAATGACACCCTGGTGGTGGAAACGGTCGGACAGAACGCGACAACGTGGCTCGACGAAGACGGTCACGTGCATACGAATAAGATGGTAGTGACGGAGCGTTTCCGCCGGCCCGACTTCGGACATTTGGAAATTGAGCATACGATCGACGACCCCGGCGCTTACTCCAAGCCGTGGAAATTCACCACGCGTCCCATCATGCTCCAGGGCGAACTCATCGAATATATCTGTCAGGAAAATAATCGCGACGTCCAACATCTACAAGGTAAATAACAATGAACTACCCTTTGACTGGTTATCATCACATCACGGCCTGTGCGGGCGCGGCACAGGAAGACGTGAATTTTTTCACCAACGTGGCAGGTCTGCGCATGGCCAAACAGACGGTGCTGATGGATGGGCGGATTCCCATTTATCACCTCTATTACTCAAACCGTAACCTGGAACCGGGTTCGGTGATGACCACGTTCCCTTACCGCGAAAAGAAAGGGCGCCCTGGATCGGGACAGGTGCATTCCACCGCTTTTACGGTCCCAGCAGGAACGCTATCTTTCTGGAAGGATCAGTTTAAGCGTCACGGCGTGGAACAGGATACCGTCGCGGAACGCTTCGGCCAAAAGTTCATCCGCTTCAAACATCCCGCGGACCTGTCCTTTGAAGTGATCGAGGACAAGGACGACCAGCGGGAAGGCTGGACTACTCCGGAAATCAGCCAAAAAGAAGCGATTCGGGGCTTTCATGGCGCTGTCCTTTCCGTGCGCGAAGTCGGCGAAACGGAACGATTTTTTGTGGATGCGCTCGGCTTCAAGAAGACCGGCCAAGACGGCAAGTATCATCGCTTCGAAACGGGCAGGGGCGGGGCAAACAAAACCATCACGCTGATCGAAGAACCCGATAAACCAGCGGGAAGCTGGACCTTCGGTGCGGGAACCGTGCATCACATCGCTCTTTGGGGCGCTGATGACGATGCCTTGGCCGCGCAAAAAGCTATCTACGAGGAATTGGGCTATACCGATGCATCGGAAATCAAGGATCGCTACTACTTTCATTCGATGTATTGCCGCTGCCCTGGTGGCATTCTGGTAGAGAGCTGCTGCAACATCGACCAGAGCTTTGAAAAGGATGAAACCCGCAGCGAGCTGGGCAAGAAGTTGCACCTGCCTCCGTGGTGGGCCGACCGCCAAGAAGAGATGATGAAGTCTCTGGAGACCATCGTCGTTCCGGAAACGGCAACCGCTTAATAAAAGAAGATGGCAATTCGGTCCGCCGCGATCTTCGCAAGCATCTTGCTTTCGGTCCCGCTCGCCGCGCAGTCCAAAGCCAAGCAGTATGTTGCTCCTCGCACTCCCGACGGCAAGGCCGACCTGCAGGGCATATGGGAGGCGAGGAATACTGCGGCAGGCAGCGTCGAGGCCCACAGCGCGTCCGCGGGGTTTCGCGCGGGCGAAAGCGTGATCGTGGATCCGGCGGACGGCAAGATTCCTTACCTCACCAGCGCGTTCGCTACCAGGGAAGCGAACTTTAAGAAGCGAGCCTCGCTGGACCCGGTGGGCAAGTGCTTTCTGCCTGGCGTTCCCCGCATCACTTACATGCCCTACCCGTTTCAAATTTTTCAGACCCCTGACTTCGTGGCGATGACCTACGAGTATGTGCATGCCTCCCGCACGGTCCACATGAAGGGGGAACATCTGGACGGCATCGATTTCTGGATGGGCGATTCGCGCGGGCGATGGGATGGCGAGACGCTGGTTGTGGACGTTGCCGACAACAACCCCGCGACGTGGCTGGATATGTCGGGCGACTTCCACAGCGACGCTATGCATGTGGTCGAGAAATATACGCGGACCTCGCCCACGACGCTTCAATATGAGGCGACCATCCAGGATCCAAAGACGTTTTCCAAACCCTGGACCATTCGGATGCCGCTCTATCTGCACGAGGAGAAGAACGCGCAACTCTACGAATACGAATGCGAGGTTTACCTTGAAGAAACCGGCCCTGGGAATTAGTATGCGGCGATTCAGCATGCTATTTTCGGTCATTCTGGTAACCATCGGTACTGTTGCTGCGCAACCGAATCAGGCACCAGCGAAACCGGCGGGTCCGTTCACGCGGCTGCCGGACGGCAAGCCCAATCTGCAAGGCTACTGGCAGAGTCGCAGTTTTTTTAGCGCGTTCGACCTGGAAGATCACCCTGTGGCGGAGTTCGGAATTCCAGCTGGCAAGGGCGTCGTGGTCGACCCGCCCAATGGCCGGATTCCCTATCAGCCGTGGGCCCTGGCAAAGAGGAAGGATATCTTAGAACATCATTTGTTCGACGATCCGCAGGCGCATTGCTGGCTCTCAGGCGTCCCCCGCCAGATGTACACGCCCTTCGGATTCCAAATCCTTCAGCCCGCAGGCTACGTGACACTTCTATACGAAGCCTTCCATTCTTTCCGCATCATTCCTCTTAATTCCGGTCAGCATCCACCTCCTGAGATCCGCATGTTTGAAGGGGATTCGCGTGGGCACTGGGAAGGCGACACATTGGTGGTCGACGTGACCAATCAAAACGAAAAGACCTGGTTTGATATGGCAGGCAATTTTCACAGCGATGCGCTGCACGTGGTGGAGCGTTACACACCCATCGATGCCAACACCATCCGCTATGAAGCGACCCTCGACGATTCAAAAGTCTTCACGCAGCCGTGGAAGATCCGGTTTGATATCGGCCGGAATACCGACCCCAGATACGAACAGATGGAATTCGCTTGCGTCGAAGGCGAGCAGGACCTTAAGCACTACACTGTAAACGAAGGCGCCAAAAAATAACAAATGAAGCTTAGTGTCGATCGGATCCTCACCACCCATGTGGGAAGTCTGCCCCGTCCCCAGAATGCAGTCGATTTGCTATTCGCGCAGGACCGGGGCGAAGCTTACGACCCTCGTACATTTGACGACGTAATGCAGACCTCTGTCGCGAGCGTCGTGCGGCAGCAGGCCGATGTCGGAATCGACATTGTCAGCGATGGCGAGATGAGTAAGATCAGTTACGCCACTTACATCCGTCACCGGCTGACCGGCTTTGAAGGAGATTCCGCCCGGCCGACTCCGCAGGACCTGGACGACGTCCCGGAGTTTCGCGACAAGCTGGTGAAAGAAGGTGCGTCGGCGAAATATCAAAGGCCAATCTGCAAAGGACCGATCCGCGTCAAAGACCTTACGGCGCTGCACACCGATATTGCCCACATGAAGGAGGCGGTCGCAGCAGCTAAGACTGCGGATGCGTTCATGAATGCCGTGTCGCCCGGCACCATTGCGGTCTTCCAGCCCAACGAATACTATCCGACGCACGAAGCCTACATGTTCGCGCTGGCGGACGCTATGCGGGAGGAGTACGAGGCCATCGTCAACTCGGGCCTGCTGTTGCAAGTGGACTGCCCCGACCTTGCCATGGGTCGCCACAGCCGATTCAAGCAACTCTCCGATGAGGAGTTTTTGCATGCCGCGTCGGTTCAGGTGGATGCTCTGAACCATGCCCTGGCGAATGTCCCCTCAGACCGTGTGCGCATGCACGTGTGCTGGGGAAACTACGAAGGTCCTCACACGCACGATATCCCTTTGGAATCGGTCCTGCCGTTGTTATTCAAGGCCAAGCCGATGGCCTTGCTTATTGAGGGCGCTAACCCGCGCCATGAACACGAGTGGGAAGTATGGGAAAGCACCAAGCTGCCCGATGGCAAAGTGCTGGTCCCAGGTGTTCTCGATTCCAGCTGCAATTTCGTCGAGCACCCCAAGCTGGTTGCCCAGCGAATCAAGCGCTACGCAAAATCGGTCGGCCGCGAACGAGTGATCGCGGGCACCGACTGCGGCTTCGGCACCTTCGCTGGCTTCGGACCCGTGCATCCGTCCATCTGCTGGATGAAGCTGAAGGCCCTTTCCGACGGTGCCGCCATGGCGTCAGAAGCTCTCTGGTAGAGGTTTACTTTACTTTTTTCATCCACGCCAGAATCGGGCCGGAGACGGTCTTGTCCGGCGTGTCTATCGAGAACACTTCTGACATGTGGCTCTCCCCTTTTTCAAACAACATCGTGGGGCAATGGGCTGGGCCTTCTTTGCACAGTTCGTCATGCAGGGTCTGGTAGAACGGCGCCATGGCTCCGTGGATGCCGGGGTCGAGCTCCGCAGTCGCGAACAGCAGCGCGACCTTGGTCTCTTTGAAACCCGGCAGACTGGATCGCGCTAGCTGCGTGGCTGCGTCGACCTGTCCGCCGCGGCCTCCACGTGCGGGTGCCGCTGCGCCTGCTGCAGGACGAGCACTGCTGGGGCCGTTGATGGCACCTTCGGTAGAACCGGCAGCGGGTCCGCCACAAGCAGTTCCCGCACCAGCCAAGCCGCCACCCGGAGGTCCGCTTGCAGCAGGAACCTGCAGCGGCTGAATATTGAATTGGCCGGACATGAAAATGGCGCCCTTCACGCCCACGCCTTTGGGTCCGTGGAGTTCGGGGCGGCCGACATAGACGCCGAGCGGTCCATTGCCCGCCGATTGCGCCCAGATGAACATCCGGTCGGGATTGCCTTTATATTTGGCGATGTTCTGCTGAACCCACTGGATCATGCGCGACACGTCCCTGCCGCCGTCGTCCCAATTCTGGCCGGGGTGGCGCTGCATCAGCACGGCGACCATTCCATTCTTGGTCGCCCAGCGCGCGATGTTGTCGTAGAAGGCGTTCGCTTCCCGGACTTGCTGCTCGATTTTGTTTCCCGCGCCGCCGGCGACGTACATGAGCACGGTGCGCGAATTTCCGCCTTTTGCACCGGTGAAGATATCCACCAGATCTTTTGGATCGGGGCCGAAGGATACGTCGCGCGCGATGGTGATGCCGGGATAGAGCGGCGTCACGGTGCTATTGATGTCATTTGCGGGCATCAGTGGACGGTAGAGCTTGGCGGTGCAGCCAGGGTCGACAATCTGGCCGATTTTCATGAGGCCGGCTTCAATGTCGGCAGGCACTTGGGCCTGGACGATTCCGGCGGCAAGGGCGGAAATCAGGACGAGGATATTATTTTTCATTGACGAGGTTCAGTTGGGCTTGCTGGTGGCGAGCGGACAATCGAGCGAGAACGCAGGAACGGCGACCTGGAATTTTACGCCTGTTTCCAGGATCATTTCGTATTCTCCAAACATGATGCCGGAAGGAGTGGGAAGAGGCACGCCGCTGGTGTAGCGGAAGGCTTCGCCAGGTTTCAGAACGGGCTGCTTGCCCACCACGCCGGGTCCGCGAACTTCCTGCGACCGGCCCATCGCGTCGGTGATGTGCCAATAGCGGTTCAGTAGCTGGACGGTCTTGGTGCTATGGTTTTCAAGCTCGATCGTGTAAGACCAGAAATAACGGTTCTCAGAGGGCTCGGACTGATCCACCTGATAGAGAGGCAGCGCGGTAACTTTAATGCCGTTGGTGGTTTTGGAATACATAACTACTTTTTCTCAGGCAACGCGAACACATACAAAGCGTTCCCATATGCCGGATACTTCACTTCCGGTGCGAGGACGGTGGGCACCATGCGCGGGCTGCCTCCGCCTAACCCGCTGGACACGGCGATGAATTGCCGTCCGCCCACGCTGAACGTGAGCGGGAATCCCTGTACGGAAGTGCCCAGGCGAGTCTCCCAGAGCATCTTGCCGGTCTTCACATCGACCGCGCGGAATACACGATTCATGTCGCCTACGAACGCAATGCCGCCCGCGGTAGAAAGCACTGCGGTCATGAAGGGCGACCTCTGTTCCACCTTCCAGAGTTCCTTGAGCGTGCGCACATCGTAAGCTGCCAGCTTGCCGACGTTACCGTTCGATCCGGGAGATTCATAGAAGCGGCGCGATGCTCCACCGGCGCTGCCTCCGCCTTCCACCAGATCCACTTTCTGCGCGTTCATTTCCTGGCAACTTTCGGCCACGGGAATGATGAGTTCGTTGGCGCCCGGATGATAGCTCATGGCGTGCCAGTTGTGTCCGCCTTCCGAAGTCGGGCAGCTCTGCACCCATTGGCCGATCTGGTTCTCCACGATGTCGTTGCGGAAGTGCGGCTCGCCCGTCACCGGGTCAAATGAATCGTAAACGTTCTGGAAAACGGTTTCTTTGTGGCCCAGGTATTTGCCGGTTTTGCGATCATTCTTCCACAAGATGCCGTCTTTACCTGCGCTAAACACCAGCTTCTGGCCGCCGTCGTCGACCAGGACGCGTTCGAACACTTCGTCGAGGTCGAGAGTCTCGCCCGGCGCGTGATTGAAATACCAGGACAACTTCCCGGTGTCGACATCGATCGCCACGGTGGAGTTCGCGTATGCGGTACCGCCGTTGCCGGATTGACGGCTGGCTCGCATCCAGGGCTTGGCTTGTGCGACTCCCCAGTAGGTCAGGTTCAGGTCGGGGTCGAAACTGCCGGTGATCCAGGTGTCGCCTCCGGCACGAAACAAATTGGAGAGCTTGCCCCAACTGTCGCCACCGGGCTCGCCGTCCTTGGCGATGGTGTAGAACTTCCAGGCCAGCTTTCCGGTTTGCGCGTCGTAGGCGCTGATGAAGCATTTCTCTTCGCGATACTGGTCGCACAGGCCTCCGCCCAAGCCTTGGATCACTTTCCCCTTAATGACGATGGGTCCGCTGCTGGTGGAGTAAGAACCACCCGAGCTTCGGTCGCCGATCAGCGTGTCCCACACGTTCTTGCCTGTCTTGGCGTCCAGCGCATAGATATGGGCCTGGCCGGTGGTGACGTAAACCTTGTCGTCGTAAATCGCCATCCCGCGCAGCGCACTGCCCTGGGCGTTATCGCCGACGCGATTCTCCCAAATCAGATCGCCACTCTTCGCGTCGATGGCCTGCACGATGTTGCCGGCGTTTTGCAGGAACATCACGCCGTTATGTACGACAGGCGCGGGCTGGTTGGTGCCTTCGTTCATCGCCCACACCCACTGCAGTTGCAGCTCCTTCACGTTTCCAGCGTTGATCTGATTCAGAGTGCTGTAGTTGTTGGCGTGATAATCATGGCGGAGCATGAGCCAGTCGCTTGGGTCGGGCGAGCGCATCATCGCGTCAGTGATCGGCGTATAGTTCTTCACCTCGCCGGTCACTGTGAGGCCTCTTGGAGTGGCAGGCACAGGAGCTTCGGCTCGGCCTCCCAAAGGACCACCGGCTGCAGCACCGCCGCCACGACCCGCCTGAGCGTTGACGCGCTGGGGAGCACGCTGGCCACTGGCCACGGTCCGGATGACGGTCTTATTGGCGGCCGTAAGAGCCGTGTTGCCAGCTCGGCCGCCGTTGGATTCCAGCAGAAACGCGGTGATGTTCAGATAAGTGGGCTCGCCAAGGCCGCCCGGGTTGCCAGGAGGCATCGCGCCTTCCATAAAGGAGACCAGGTCGCTCGGCGATTTGTCGCCCCAGCTTCCGATGAACAAGCCGCCTGCGAGAGGAGAGGCGTTGCCTGTGCCGCTCAGGTCGGCGGCGTGGCAGCTGGCGCAGTTGGCCTGATACGCGGCGCGCCCGGCGGTGGCTTGCGCGGCGGTGAACAGCGCTGCCGAAGCGGGCTGCTGGGCGCTGCCCTGCTGCGTGGCGACGATCAAGACGCCCACCCCACCTGCCAGTAACACCGCGGTCACGGAAAACTTTCGAAACTTCGGCACAGATTTTCTCCCTCTCGGCAAAACAACTCTAACTAAGTGATTAGATCACTCGCCCCACTTTGGCGCAACCTTGAAGCGGAGTTGGGAGAGCGGACGGGTGCGGCGTTGTTAGTTCCCCGCAGTCCGTGGCACGTGCAACGACATCAGCGTTATGGACCCATTGATAGTGCTGAACCAATGCGCCGTGTTTTCCGGTACGACAATAAAGTCTCCCTTGGAAACACTTCGCGACGTTCCGCCTTCAATGGCGGTGCCCGTCAGATTATCCGCGTTGGTCCGCGCTTCACCCACCAGCTTGCCGCCGGTCACCATGGTGGCGGATCCCTCGATGACGTAGAAGAATTCGGCTTCTTTTTCATGAATGGCGGCTGGGCCGACCGACGCCCGGTACTCCAAGCTCGCCGTGTAGGGCGCAAGCCGGAGAATGGGCTTCGAAACCAGAGCCTGGCCTTCTTTTCGTTGACTCTTCGCCTCCGCAGCCAGGGCGGAGACGTCGGCGTAGGAGGCGAAGGTCTTCATGGCCTGCGCGGGCGGCTGAGCTTGGGCGACCTGAGTGCCTAGCGCGAGAGCTCCCGCGAATAACGCAACGGAAAAAGTGTTGAGAGTCACAATTTATCTCCTAAATTGAACCGATCCTGTTTGCCTTATTTAGTGAGCCAGCCCCACAAGACGCCCTCGGGAGCAGCCTCGCTGAAAATTTCCAGGTAGAGCCCGCCTTTTCGCAGGTTCTCCAATTGCGGAGGAGTCAGGTCGGCGGACCCGCTGATGGTGCCGCTGACGGCTTTCGTGATGGTCAAGTCCTGAATCGCCGGTCCGCGCACACCGGCCATTACCGCGTTATGCAGACGCGCCACCGTCGCTGGCGACTTCAAACCGTCAAAGCTGCCGGTGACGGTAAGCTTGGTTCCGCTGAGCATAGCTGTCGCTGTCCCCATTCCGGTAAGCGCGGGCTTGGTCCTGGCGTCGGCGGGCACTGCCGAAAGCCGCGCCTTATAGGTCTCTCCGCTCTCAGCGAAAAGCGATAGAGCCAATACTGAAATCGCCGCGACCACTACGCGGGCTGCAATGCGCCCCTTGAAAGCCATCCTTTGCCTCTCCTCTTATTTTTTCGACCAACTAAGTGATTAGACCACTCGGGTCATGACGATGCAAGCTCGTATAGCGATCGGGTTAGAAGCTTGCACGCACCGAAAATTGCATCGACCGGGCAGGGAGCTGCGCAGTGATGCCAGTGAGCGGCTGGCCGAACCCCGGCCCCGCCGTCGAGCCGTTTCCATAGGTCCCGCTGTAGGCGACAAAGTTAGCGTGATTGAAAACGTTAAACGCTTCGGCACGCAGGTTGAGCCGGAACCGCTCGCCGAAGGCGAAAGGCCGCTCAATGAACGGGGCCGCTTCGTACACGGGCCGGCCATGGCCTGCGTTGCGGCCGACCACCACGCCATTGATCACGGGACGGTCGGTGGTGCCGCCTGTGTCGCCACTGTTGTTCACGCCGGTCACGTAGTTAAATGGCAATCCGGAAGCCAGAGACGTGATCCCCCCAAAGCTGATCTTCAACGGCCCTACGTATACGCCACTCAGCACGAAGCGATGACGCTGGTCGAAGATCGCGGGCCCTTTTTCGCTTGCGCCGGTGAAGTTCGGATCGTTGGGGTTGCCGCCCGGGGCATCCGGGTCGACATTATTGATGTTGTGCGACCAGACATAGCTCGCCAGCATGGAAAGATGATGCGAAAACGTGTGGCTCAAAGTGACGTCCAGTGCGTGATACGTGGAATAGCCGTTGTTCACATCGGATTGAATCAGCGCGTAGGGAGGCTGCGGGTTGGTCGGAGCGGAAGGATTGCACGTGAGATGGTTCTGCTGATACCACCAGATCCAGTAGGGCCGCGTACAGTTGGCTGCCTGCGCGGTGCGGACCTGGCCGGGCGCGGTCCGAATGAAGGGAGCGGGCGCATCCACATCCAGAGGGCGGACAATCCTGATGGTGTGGGAGCCAACGTAATCCACACTCAGTACCCAATTTGGCGCCAGCCGGTTTTGGATTCCTAAAGTCCACTGTTCTGAGTAAGGGTTAAGTAATTGATTGGGATATCCAACCAGCGTCGATGTGGGAAAGAACGCGTCGAGATTCGCGCTATCGCCAGGTCGAATATACAAGCTGCGAACCGGGGCGACGGCGCCCGCGGGAAACGCAGGCAGTGGAGCCGCGGCGACGCTCGATGGGAATCCGACCTGACCGGGAGTGGCGGTGTAATTAAATACGCCCGTGGGACCGGTAAGCGCGTAATTGGCTGCGGAATTATCCACCACTTGGGAATGATAAATGCCAAATCCTCCTCGCACTACCAGGCGGCCGTCACCGCGCCAGTTATAGGCGAAGCCCGCGCGAGGAGCGAAGTTTTTCGTGGAATCCGTGAAGGTCTGGCGTTCGTAACGCAGGCCGATATTGACTGTCAGGTCCGGGCGAAGGCGAATATCGTCCTGGATAAACAATCCCCAGAGAACGTCATCCACGGTATAGAGCGCGTTGCCGTAGCTCTGCGTATAGCTCCTGACATTGTTGATGTTCTGTAAATAAGCCTGACTTTCGCAGATACTCAACGCCTGCGTGCAGGTATTGTAGATAAATTGGCCCAGGTAAATCGGACCGCCAAACTCCTTGCTGTTCCCGCCGTTGTGCGCGAAGATCACATCTGCGCCGATCTTCAGAGTGTGACGGCCGTGAACGCTGGAAATAACGTCACTGCCCTCATACTGGCGATTGAGCAGCAAGGCGGATTGTGAGGTGCCCGAGGTGAAGGTCCCGCCGGTAGAGATAGGCACTTGGTATTGCGTGCCGTAAATCACTGGATCGAATTCGGTAATGGGCGACGCGAGCTGGAACTGCAGCCGCAGGTTGTTCGTCAGCGAGGGACTCAGCACCGTCGTCTCTCCAACAGCGAATGAGTACGTACGCCGCCTGAAGACCCGAGCGACACTCGGTAGATTATTGCCTCCCACAGTTCCGTTCGGGTTGGTGTCGTGAAACGCGTCCAGATCGCCTCGGAAGAAAAACTGGTTGCGATCGTTCCACTGATGATCCAGGCGCAGAAGCGCGAGCCCTCCACGGTAGTGCCCGACAAAGCTGCCGGGTTGAACAGGCGAGGTCACAGGAGAGGCACGATCCTGGCGGCTGAATTCCCCAGCTGCGAAGAACTGTGTTTTACCGCCGCTTCCGAGGGGTCCGGAGAGAGAAAGAGAAGATTGGCCCAACGTGTCGCTGGTGATCTGGTTTCCGCTGGTCGCATTGGATGAGGTGAAGCCCGTAAGAGCTGCCTGCGTGGCGGAGGGCCTCCACAATTCCAAAGCTTCGCCATGAAAGCGGTTTGTGCCGGCGCGCGTGACCACATTGATCACGGCTCCCGTGGTCGCGCCGTATTCGGCGGAGAAAGAATTTGTCAACACGGTCATCTCTTCCACCGCGACAATCGGGACGGTGGTAAAGATGGTCTGGCGTCCCCAGCTATCGCTGCCATTGGAACCGTCCACCTCAAACCAGGCTTGACGGCGTCCTCCGCCGTTGGTAGTGAAGAGAACCTGGTTCATGAAAATATCGCCCTGGCTGATCGCTGGCCGATTGGCGGCGTTGAGCAAGGGCAACGCCGTAAGACGGCGATTGAGCAGCGGTGTTTCCTGCACTTCCACCGCACCCAGGCGAGTCCCCAACTGCGGCTGGTCCGTCCGCACATCGCCCGGAATGCCGGTGACAGTAATCTGGGTCTGGCCGCCTGAGACGTTAAGCTGAAGCCTCAAGTCGGCGGTGACTCCGGCGGCCAGAGTGACCTCTTCCAGCCGGCCTTCGGCAAAGCCGTCTTTCGACGCGGCAATGTTGTAGTGGCCGTTGACGGGCAGCCCGCTGATCGAAAAATCGCCTTTGGAGTTTGTTTGTGCCGTGCGCTCCAGGTTCAGGTCGTCATTGGTGAGCATCACCTTCGCTCCCGCGATCCCGGCCTTCGACTGATCCAGCACACGGCCTTGGATGGTGGCGGTATCGGGGGTTTGGGCGGACAGGGGCAGGACGGCGAGAAGCAGCGCGGAAAGCCGGTTCATATCGTAGTCTTCAGTCTACGATGTTCAGACAGTTTTAAGGATGGTGAGAGAGCTAACTTGGTGCGGATGAGAGGACTTGAACCTCCACTCCCTTGCGAGAACATGGACCTGAACCATGCGCGTCTGCCAATTCCGCCACATCCGCATTAAGGTGGGCTTTACTATTGTCGGAGAGGAGGGCGGGCGCTGTCAACGCATCGGTAGTGATACAAAGTTGGTTGAGCATTTTAAATCGGCACCGAGCGTCGCTGTCCGCCTACGAGATTCCAGCTATTTAAGGTCTTCCCTCAGCAACACAAGTCGGATTTCGCCCGTTGGATCACGCAGCTCAGACCCCATGCGTTCGGCCCTAAATGTTTCAAACCACTGGCAGGCCAGTGTGGCGACCTTGCCGCAATAGCCCTTGGGTAGAGAAGCCTCCCTCACCTCAGCCTGTTGGTCTTGCCATTTGCGCCAAATAAACGTCTCGGTTGTATCCTGCTCCACCAGGATCGCTTCCCATCCGTCAGTGTAAGGCGACGCGCCATGCGAGACCGCTTCATACTTTGTCAGATCTTCGTGCCGAACGCGCTCGCGATCTTGAGTTCCCCAGTGTTCGGCATCGAACTCATCGTCCTCGCCGAACCGTGCCCAAATTACAAGGTCCAGTTTCTGAAGGTTCGTCATCCCTGCAAACCGAGAATCCGGCCGGTCTCCTGAACGCCGAGCTAAATGTGAGAGCGATGAAAACCCATGCACCAACTGCTCGGCTGCCGCAGTATTGCCTACGATTCGGCCGCCCACCCAGAGCCAGAAGGAGCCGTAGGGTTCTCGCGACCCCCATGGATCGCGTTCGCAATCCTGCACTTCGCACTCAACGGCGAACTGCCAACGATTGCCAAAACTGTAGCGAGCAAGATCGTAGAAGGAATCCGTAGGTTCGGGCTCGTGATCAGCGGGCATTCCCTAGGTTAACCTTGCGCAGAGCGATTGCCTGTTGTGCGCGTGTTCTTAGAAACTAAAGCGTATATTGAGTTCGAACCGCCGGTTGGCCGACTGGTTCGCGCCACCCTGGCCCTGGCCCCCACCCGCCAGCGCGAGCGATTCCCCAAATCTGGGCGATAGAAGATTGCTTTCCGGCGCTCCCGGATTGTTGGTGTTCAGCAGGTTGCGAGCCACGATACCGACAGTCATCGTATATTTGCTGTTGCTAGTATCGCCGCCGCCGAAGAAACCGCCGCCACCACCGCCGCCGGCGAAGCCACCACCCCCACGGCCGCCACCACCGCCGAAGCCACCACCCCCACGACCGCCACCACCGCCGCCTCCCCCACCGCGGTTGCGTTGTCCCGCAGCAGCATTGGGGTCACGGGTTACCCGCTCGCCGAATCCCCAGGTGCGGCTGAGGCGAGCATTGATGGTGAACTGTGAAAACGCGTTTCCGAAGTTGGAAGGAATGATCTTCATGCCCGGCAGCGGATTGATCACAAACATTCCGTACGCTCCCCCGTTCGCCAGACAGGCGGTGCCTGCATTGGCTAGCTGAGAAGTGCAGGCCGGCGCTGCAAATCCCACGGGAGCGAAGGCTGGCCGCGTGTTGGTCTGCTTATTGCCAAGCTCGTCGATTCCCTGCGTGATGTTGAACGGCGGCGCTGAGCTATAGCTGATATTGGGAGCAAGCCGCAGACCGAAAGGAAGCGAGACATTTCCATTAATGTTGAACCGGTTGCGAATGTCGTAGGCTGCTCGGCCCCAGTCCTGACCGAAGTTGTAGGGGTTGGAAGGGGAGCCGTTGACGTCGGTAGAGGCGTGGCCATAGGCATAATAACCCTGGAGCGTAAATCGCGCATTGATACGGGCACTGGTGTTAAAGATGAGCTGGTTTTGCTTGAACGTGCCGCTGCCGCTATAGAGGTTATAGAGACCGGCTGCCGATCCCAATGGATACACCGCCCCAGACGGGTTAGACGGACTGTAGGTCCCAATCAAAGGAGTATTGATGTCCACGGTACGAAGTTGGTGAATGCCGTGGGTGTTGATGTAGTTGACGGAGAGCGTAATGTTCTTCGGCAACGCACGGTCAATGCCAATCGCCGTCTGCATGAGCAGCGGAGCGCGCAAATCCCCGTCTGTGTGATAAGTCGACGATCCCTGCTGGGATAGTTGGCCCAACGGAGGAATGGGCACTCCCGCAGCCGGGTAAAATTGCGGAAACGATTCGGTATAGGTCAACTGATTGATACCGTTGAATCGTTCTGTATTCAGCGTATTTGCGATTGCGAAACGGTTATAGAACCAGCCATAACCCGCTCGCAGAACCGTCTTCGGTGTACGCGCGCGGCCCTGACCCTTGCCGATGCCCCATGCCAGTCCAATGCGCGGCTCAATATCGCCCTTGTCGCCAATGTTGGTCTGGACTTCATAACGCGCGCCCAGGCTCAGAGTAATGTTCGGCTTCACCTTCCAGTCGTCCTGAACGAAAAGGCCCGCATCCACCTGGTCCACGTTCACCAGTGGATTTCCGGCCGCAACCGTGTACTGAGAAGCGCCGCCGCCCATGGCAATGATGGTTGAAAGCGGAAGATGGGCGGCGATTCCCTTCTGCATGATTTGATAAGCCGCGAGGGAGAAAAATGTGAACTGTCCAGGGTAGTTATTTTCGGAGTGATTCTCCTGTACATATCCTCGCAGTCGCGCGCCAAACTTCAGGAAGTGAACACCATGCGTGATCGAGGTATAGTTCTGGAACTCGTAGGTCTGGTTATTAGAAAAGGTCTGAGCGTAATTGCTGCCGCTGGTAAAGGCATCCGCTACCGAAATATTCAACTCCGGGTCCACCCCGATCGAATTGCTGTGATTGCGTTGATATTGGAAACGGCTCTCATTAATTGTGGAGGTATTGACCAGCCATGTTTCGGTGAGCTGAACATTCTGGTTGGTCCCGTGATTCGTGGACGCTGTGCTCGGCAGGTCGAACCCGCCTACGCCATTGTTGTCAGCCTCGGTCTTATTGAGGTTGTAACGCCCCTGGATCGTGATCTTAGGAGTGAGCTGATAATCAAAGCGAGGGCTGATATTGGTACGGGTATTCGGCGCGATGATGCTCTGGTTTACCGTGACGGGCGCAAACGTAACCGGGTCCAGTATCTGAGCGTTGATCAGTTCCGCGTCCTTCTGGTCGCGGCGCGAAAAATCCACGAAGAACGATGCCTTCTTGCCGAGCGCTCCGCTAATATTCGCATTCAGGTTCTCAGTGTTGTAGTAAGGTTTGTTGTCCGAATAGGGGTTACGCGAATTCCAGATGGAATCGCCATAGTTCAACTGCACCATGCCGTGAAGCTTATCGGTTCCGGGCTTGGTGAAAATCTCGATGCGGCCGTAGCCAGGTTGATCGAACTCGGAAGAGAACGGATTGGAATTAATGCGGATCTCGCGAATCGAATCCTTGGGGGGGAGCTGTCCATTGCTGAAGCCGTCGACGAAAATCTGTCCGCCGTTAGGCCCGGCCGAAGGACCCGCCAGGGCCAGCAGGTCGGCCTGAAGATCGTCCGGATCGTCCGGAAGGATATCTATATCGGTGCCCTTCAGTACCAGTGCTCCAGCGTTTTGCGCCGGGTCCAGCGCAACCTGCTGCGTGTCGGAAACAGTCACTTCCTGCTTCTCCGTAGCCACGGTAAGCGTGACGTCCAGAGTGGTGACGCGCCCGCCGGGAAGATCGAACGTCTTTTCGCCCAGTCCGAACCCGGCCGAATTCACACGCACGGTGTAAGCGCCGGGCGAAAGGTTCAGCACGGAGTACGTACCAGTGGTGTCGGTCTCCACTACCTTCACGGTGCTGTTGGGGCCCGAGACCACCACGGAGGCCTTTGGAATTGCGGCGCCGGAAGGATCCAGCACGCGCCCGCGTAACCCTCCTGTATCCTGTGCCACCAGCGCCAAACAGGCAAATAGTGCGGCACAGCCCAGCTTAAATACACGATAAGTTCTATTCATTCTAGATTCCGTCTTCTTGTGAAATTGGGGACTGGCGGTCTACTGGCCCCCGCCACCTTCTACGTCAAGGCTCCAGCCGCCGAGGGACATTTCCTTCGAACCGGGCCGGGTAAGAATTGGCTCGACACCCGCGAGCAATGTAATGGCGGTGACATTGCCTGCGCCTTCCGAACTGAGAACCACAATCGCGTCACCGGCTTTCAGGTCCGCCAGCGTAGCTACGGGGCTGCGCTCCAACATCTGGGAGAGATCGCCGTTACCGCCGCGACCACCAAAACCGCCTCGGCCGCCACCAGGTCCACCTTGCCCACCTCGTCCGCCTTGCGCAGGAATAACTCCAGCGCCTGTCGGTACGGCGACCGCGTCAGGCGACGCTCCATGAACGCGTAATGCGATCGTTTGCGCCATTTGCGGTTGCAGCTTGCGAACAATCGAATCCGGCCCGATCTTAACCACCATGGGTTTCTTGGTGTCCAGATCGTTCATCTTGATTTCGTTGGCTGCGGTGTCAATGGAAAGAATCACACCCGCCCTGGTCTTGAACGTCCCAAAAATGATTTCGGCGGCATTCAATTTGGCGCCGTCTTCCTGTTTGTCTCCCCGCGCGCGAACCTGATCCTGGGGACGAATTTCTTCCAGCTTGGCCACAGTGGCATCGGAGAATTTGGTCGAAGTGGGAGCGTAACGCCTGACGACGGTGGAAGGCTGGGTTTGAATCACGACGTCTTTGGTGCCGGACAGCGTCCGCGTCGAAATCGTAATCGAGTCCAAGGCCACCGCGGTAACCAGGCCGGACACGCCGCGGCGGTCCCAATCGGCGCGCTCATCAGCCTGCATCTTGGCGATGTCGCCTTTGGACATCACCACAATCAGATTGGCTGTGACGCCATTATTGTCAGCGGGTTTTCCACGGGCTAAAACGCGGTCTCCCACTGCCAGATCGGACAGCGCGATGGTCGAAGCCTTGCGCAGGTCCGTTTCCCCTGGCGCGACACGGCGAAAATTCGTATTCGGCGCTAGCGTAACGGGAACTTCTTGCCCCGCATCGGTCTTTAGCGTCAGCGCACCGGTGGCAGGGTCCAGCTTGGTGACCGTCCCCAGGGCGCGATCGCCGGGAACCGCCGCAGGAGTCTGGGCCAACAGGCAGCCCAACAGAAATGGAGCCAGGACGAGGGTCCGGGTAAGAGCCCTAAGCTGTTCCAATCGCATATTGTCTAAGACTTCCTCCCTGGGGTTGAAGGTTACACGGACGCGACAGGATTTTGCGGGTGAAACAGCAGTTAGGTCAATAGGTTGCAAGGCTTTAGCCATCTGGCATACACATCCCAAACCGCGTCTGCACCACCGGCTTGATAGAATTGCAAACACAATCCAATGCAATTTCTAGAAGAAAGCCTGATTGAGCTGATTACCCAGACTTCCTCCAACCTTCCCCCGGATGTGCGGGAAGCGATGGGTCTCGCCCTGTCAAACGAGACGCCTCACACGCAGGCTTCGCAGGCGCTCAATATCATTGCTTCTAACATCGATATGGCAGCAACCGAAGAAGGACCCATCTGTCAGGATACAGGAATGCCCACCTTCGATGTTCATACGCCGGTGGGCGTCAACCAGATCGTCATCCGGAAAGCCATCCGTTCGGCCGTGGCCGAAGCGACCAAACGCGGCAAACTGCGGCCCAATTCCGTGGATTCCCTCACTGGCAAGAACACCGGCGACAACCTGGGCGTCGAGACGCCGGTAATCCATTTTGAGCAATGGGAAAAGGATCATATTGAGGTGAAGCTGATCCTCAAGGGCGGGGGCTGCGAAAACAAGAATATCCAGTATTCCTTGCCCGCCGAGCTCGACCACCTGGGCAAGGCCGGTCGCGACCTGGAAGGAGTCCACAAATGCATCCTGCACGCCGTGTGGCAGGCGCAGGGTCAGGGCTGCTCACCCGGAGCGGTCGGCGTGTGCATCGGAAGCGACCGGGCGCACGGCTACCTATTGGCCAAGTACCAGCTCTTCCGCTCGCTGGACGATACCAATCCCGATCCTGTGCTGGCCCAACTGGAAGCCCAAATCATGCAGGAAGCCAACCGGATCGGCGTCGGACCCATGGGGTTCGGCGGGAAGTCGTCTTTGATCGGCTGCAAGATCATGGCCGCCAATCGATTGCCGGCGAGTTTCTTTGTTTCAGTGGCCTATGATTGTTGGGCTTATCGGCGTCTGGGGGTGCAACTCGATGCCTCATCGGGTGCCATCACCAAGTGGCTGTTCCGCGATCCCTCCAGACCGGTTCAGAAGATGGCTCAAGGCGAAGGATTCCCTCTCACAGGTCGTGAAGTGGTCTTGCGGGCTCCACTTTCGGAAGCCCAGATGAGGGCCCTTAAAGTGGGCGACGTGGTGTTGATCAGTGGCGACATGTATACGGGCCGCGATGCCGTGCACGCGCATCTGATGAAACACGAGCCCCCTGTGGATTTGAGCGGGTCAGTGCTCTATCACTGCGGACCGGTGATGCTCAAGCAAGGCGACCAGTGGACTGTCAAAGCCGCCGGACCCACCACCAGCAGCCGCGAGGAGCCTTATCAGGCCGACATCATCAAAAACTACGGTGTGCGCGTGGTGATGGGCAAGGGCGGCATGGGGAAGAAGACTCTGGCGGCCCTGAAAGAGCATGGAGCCGTTTATCTCAATGCCATCGGAGGCGCGGCCCAGTACTACGCGCGCGCAATCGATAAAGTGCTAGGGGTCCACTTGATTGAATTCGGCATTCCCGAAGCGATGTGGCATCTTCAGGTCCACGATTTTGTCGCCATCGTCACCATGGACGCGCACGGAAACAGTCTGCACGCCGATGTAGAAAAGGAAACCGGAGAGCACCTGTCCGAACTGCGAACCGAACTGCAGAAGGTTTAGGTGGGCTCACCTCTGAAAGTTCTTTTCGTTTTCGGCACGAGGCCGGAGGCGATTAAGCTGTGTCCACTGGCGCTGCGCCTGAAGGCATCGCCGGCATTTTGCGTAAAAGTGTGCGCAACGGGCCAGCATCGCGAGATGCTCCACCAGGTTCTCAGCGTGTTTCAGGTGGTCGCTGATCATGACCTGAACCTGATGATGCCCGGTCAGACTCTTTACCAATCCACCAGCCGGATTCTGGCGGCATTGGAAAGCGTGATGCAGCAGGAACAGCCAGACGTAGTGATCGTGCAAGGCGATACCACCAGCGCCTTCTGCGGCGCTTTGGCCGCGTTCTACGAAGGGGCGGCTGTGGCGCACGTCGAGGCGGGACTGCGTACAGGGGACCCACGCCAGCCGTTCCCCGAAGAAATGAACCGCATACTGGTAGGGCGCCTGACTGCCATTCATTTCGCAGCCACCGAATGGGCGGCTCAAAATCTGCGCCGGGAAGGCATCGCCGACTCAAACATCGTGGTGACCGGCAATACCGTCATCGACGCCGTGCTGTGGGTACGGAGTCAACTGGAATGCGGCAAGCTGAAGGCCGCTCCATTGCCCGGCTTGGACGAATCGGCGAGGCTGATCGTGGTGACCGCGCATCGCCGGGAAAGCTTTGGTGCGGGATTCGAGCATATCTGCAAAGCCCTTGCGAGGCTCGCGCAAAAGCCGGGCGTGCAACTGGTGTATCCGGTGCATCCCAATCCGAACGTGCAGGATCCCGTGAACCGCTGGTTGCGAGGACAGCCGGGCGTGCTTCTGGTGCCGCCTCTGGACTACGTTCCTTTCGTAGACCTGATGCGCCGCGCCTACATTCTAATTACCGACTCGGGAGGTATTCAGGAAGAGGGTCCGTCATTGGGTAAGCCGGTTCTGGTGCTGCGGGAAAAGACGGAGCGGCCGGAAGCAGTCCGCGCGGGAACCGTCCGGCTGGTGGGTACCCATGAAGATCGCATTGTTGAAGAAGCCGCTCGCTTGTTGGAGGACAGTGCGGCGTACGATGCCATGGCGTTGGTCCACAATCCCTACGGCGACGGGCACGCGTGCGAACGGATCGAACAAAGATTGTTAGCCGTTGAGGTGGGGCAGGCTTGAGCCTGCGCGAGGCTTTCAGCCTCGCTCCAAAAGTCATTCACAGCGCAATCACCGAATAAAATCAAGAAGTTCCACAAATCCCCTAGACCGCCCGTGCTATCTTCAAGTCGAGAAAAGATTTCACCAACAAGTTTCTTCCGGGCCCGGAAGCGTTGCATTGTGGTGGAGCGGAACTTCCGGAGCCCCTGGAAAGGCTTACGAGAGCTAACTATAGGGATAGCCTCGACGGAAGACCTTGGAGTCGCGATTTCATAACATCTGAAGGCTGGTTAACGGCTCAAGATATCCGAGAGTTGCACACCGTAGACGAGATTGGCTCGTGAGGTGGATCTCAATTCATTGGCGGTCGTGTGTAAAAACGCGGCCGCCCGCAGCGCCTTGGGATAGCCCCGTCGCGAAAGCGCTGGGATTCTTTTCATTGGGAGTAGTGTCTCTACTTTTCGGTTCAACGTTGATCTGAGGCCCATCTAGATCAAAAAAGGGGCGGGGCGATTACGCCCAACCCCAGGTTTACTTCAACGGAGGAAAGCCAAGCTCTACTGCAACAGTTTGAGCACCTGTTGCGGAGCCGAGTTTGCCTGGGCCAGGGCGGCGATGCCGGCCTGAAGCTGCAACTGCGACTTAGTCAGGTTGGCTGATTCGGTGGCCAGATCGGCATCGCGGATGTCCGATTCGGCTGCGGCCAGGTTGGTCAACTGGCTGGAGGCGAGGTTGACGGCGTAGTTGAGCTGATTCTCACCACGGCCTACGACGGCTTGCGCCTTACCGAGAGCCGTAACCGCGCCGGCCAGAGCGGTGACCGCCGCATTGGCGTCGCCGATGGTGCTGATGTCGGCGTTGGAACCTGTTCCCACCGCGGTAGCTGTGGTCTGGTTGCCGACCGGAGGTGTGATGCCGGTTCCGTTCGGATCGGAACCAACCGTCACCTGGAAGCCGGGAACGTTGGACAGGAAGCGAATGGACTGCGTCCCGCCCGTGTCTTCCTTAACGGCGACAATCTGGCTGAGAGTCGGATCGTTGGATTGCTGCAGTTGGGTGTTGATGGAGTTGAGTACCTGATCGATGGATTGATCGCGGTTGCTGCCGGAGTTGCCGATGTTCACCGACAAGGTGTGCTTCACGCCGGCGTTGTCGTTGGCGGTGATGTTCACCGTCTGCGTGTCAGTAGCGTAAAGAGTGGGGTTGTAGGCCAGAGCCGCGCTGGCGTTGGAACCCTGAGAATCGAATAGAGACGAGACGGCGGGCGCCGCGGATTGGGCGTTCCCCGCGAAGGTGGACCCCAGGTTATTGAAACCCGCGTTGCCGCCGCCGGTGGCGTTCAGACGGAAATAGGTTCCGTTGGACGACGAAATCTTGATGCTGCCGCCGTTGTCGGTGGCCGTCAAACCCGCCGCCACCAGCGTGGAATTCGAGGCGATGGAATTATTCAGTTGCTGGATAACGTTCGTCTCACTGGCGTTGGTGCCGTGTTGGGTCCCAACCGTAAGGCCTAGCGCGGTGGTGATGGCTGCGTCGTCGGTGACCACTTCGACACTGGAGTTGGACCCCTTGGTGGCCGAACTGATCACCAGGTGGTTGTTGGAATCGAGAGACGCGGTGCCGGTGGCGCCCAACGCGGTATTGATCGCGCTGAGAATGCTGGTCACTGAGGTAGTCGCCGAAGTGCCCAGGCTGGCGGTAAGAACCGTTGCGCCGCCATCAATGCGTAGATCCAGTTTGTGGCTGCCCGCGCTGCCACTCAAATCGACCTGGCCGCCGGCGGTAAACACGACCGTGCCGGACTGCGTGGCGGCGGTGGCGTCGCCACCAGCCAGGTTGGCGCTGAACGTGTTGGTGCTGGAAGCGTTGCCGTTCAACGAGACCTGGAAGTTGGCGGTCCCGGAGGCGGCGCTGGTGGAGTAGGCGCTGCCCGCGGTCACCGAGGAATAGTCGACGGCGCCGTTGGCTCCGGAGACGAAGCTCCCCAGGCCGAGCGTATTGGAAGTATCGCCGGTGGCCGTTACCGAGAACTGCGAGCCGTTGTTGGACGTAAACACCAGATTGTTGGAAAGCGTTCCGCTGGTGAGGCTGATTCCCGCCGCCGCGAGAGCACTGGAGCCGGAGATCTTGGTTTGCAGATCCGCCAGCAGGTCGGCCGAGGTGGTGGTTCCAGCCACGGTCGGGTTCAGTGTGATATCGACCGGGCTTGTCAGCCCTGCACCCTGGAACCGCAGCGAAATGGTGTCGGAGGTGGCCAGTGTATGCGTCGAGGAAGTCGCGGCCGTCAAGCCCAGAGCGGTATTGACATTGTTGGCGGCGCCGCCGATGACGATGCTGGACCCTGGCGTACCCGCTTCCAGAACAATCTTGTTGTTCACCACTTTCGCGGTCACCGTGTTGGCCCCGGTGAAATTGCCATTGGCCGTAATGGCGGCATTGATGTTGGCTGCGATGTCGGCCTTGGTCAGGTTGGTGCCGTCGTGCAAGGCGAGCGTCTGCGCCCCGCTGGAGCCAACCGTGAGAAACAACTGATCGCTGGTGGCCGTCAGGCTCGCCGTCGCGCCCGCATCGCTTCCGATCACATTGGCGTTGGCGTCGACCGCCGTGGATCCCTGGACACTGGTGGTCAGAGATGCGCCGGTGGAAGCGCTGGCTGCAGTGGCAGTCCCCGAGAAACCGAGCGCGGTGGCCAGGGTTCCCGTCACTGCTACCGAGGAGGTAGCCGAGTTGTTCTTGCTCTGAATTACTAATTGGTTGCCGTTCAGCGATGCCGTGGCCGATGCCGCAAACGTCGCGTTGGCGTTCAGATCGGCGACCAGTTGGCCTTTGGAGGTCCCGACGCCCTGAGTGACGTTTACGTTGAAGGTGGAACCGCCGTCAACGGCAAAGGTCAGACTGTGATTAGTGCTGGTGTCGACGGTGGGATTGGTATCGGTCGAAACCGACTGCGCATTCACTCCGAAGTTGCCCAACAAAGCATTGGCCGTCCGGTCGCCCGCCTGCACCTGGAACGCGGTGTTGGAGGAACTAAAGGTGAGCTGCTGCTTTCCGGTCGAGTCGGTGTTGATGGCTGCCACGAGGTTTGCGTTTTTTAGCGCCGTGGACTGCTGCGTGCCGCCATTGCTGGCCGCTTGAATGGCGGCGTTCACGGCCGTAACCAGGTCGGAGGTCCCGCCGAGATTGCCGGTGTTCACGCTCAGCGTGACTCCGTTTCCTGCAAAGCCCGGGCCGGTCACAATAAAGTTGGTAAATCCGGGGGTGCTCACCGAATTGCTGTTGGTGGAATTGGCGATAATCTGGGACAGGCTGGTGGTCGCCGAACCCGACCCGATGTCGGTTCCCGCTACGCCGATCGCCTGCACGCCCTGCAGCCCGAGGCTCGCGGCGTCTACTGTAGACTTGCTCAGGTCCAGGCCCACCGATCCGTTCTGAATGGCAGTGACTCCGTTGGCGCTCTGTCCGCCGCCGATGAAGATGTTGAGCGATTTTGCCAGCGTGCCGCCGTTGACCAATCCGATGGATTGCGCCTGCCGGTTGATTTCGCCCACCACGCTTTGGAATTCCGAGTTCAACACAGTGCGGTCGCCGGTGAAGGCGCCGGATGCGGACTGCGTCGCTAGCGTTCGGGCGCGATCCAGAAGCTGAGAAATGTTGCTGATGCCGCCATCGGCAGTCTGCAACTGGCTCAGGCCGTCATTGGCGTTCAATACGCCCTGCGTCAACACTGCTTCGTCGGAACGGTAACCGTTGGCAATCGCCAAACCCGCGGCGTCATCGCCCGAGTTCACAATGCGCAACCCCGAGGTTACTTCTTCAATCGTCTTGTTCTGAAAATTGCTCGTTACGCGCAGGTAGTTCTGGGCAGTCAGCGACGCAATGTTCGTATTAATTGCAAATGACATTCATTCTCTCCTTGAATTTGCTGCACGGGGAATCTTTCCCCGGTGTTGTATCAAGGGGCTTATCGGTTAGGGTTTGGTTGTCTTGAGAGAATCGAGGAATTGTTTTACCGAGGACGATGCCGCCACCGCATGCGCGGCTTCCAGATTCTGCTCGCGCGTAATCTGAATCTCTTTGCGCATCACCATCACGCTTTTGGGAGCGCGGATGCCCAGCTTCACATAAGAAGGAGAGGAATCGAGTACCTCAATCTCAACGTTGTCTCCCACCAGCAGCACTTCGCCAGGGCGGCGCCGGATCACTAACATGACGCCTCCCTCCAGACGTTCGGCTGAAGAGTGGCGATCGGATGCCGATGGGAATAGGCGGCATCGGCGCGCACGGCCTGAACCGCCACGCCGGTGGCCAGGTTCACCACCACCGGAGCCAACAGATTCGCAGTGATGGGACCGTCTTTGGGCACCGTCAAAATGGCCAGACACAAGACGTTGGAAACCGTTCCCGGCGCCGGCACCTGAGGCTGCCGATCTTCCTCCAGGCCCAAAGTGCGGAGGTCCTCCAGCGTCACCAAGCAGCGAATAGTCCTTGACCAGCAAGGCGACCGGAACCACCAGGAAACAGACTTCAGACGAGTCTTCGCTCTGCTGGGCCTTTGTTGGGCGCTCTGGAACGTGGCAATGGGAGCGAGCGAGGTTTGAAGCTGCAAGACAAATCGCCGCGAGGTCTCAAACCCGGGCAGCCCATGAGGAAAATCGAGATCCAGCCGATTCAGGCGGTCGGCTGAGGCGGAGTCTTCAGAGGAAGATGGGAGAGAAGTCATTTAGAAGAGGACCTATCCGAAATATTCCCTGCCGCTCCCCGACCTCGGCGGAGACCGTTCCCGCGATCTTAAGAATTTGTTCCTGGCGAGAAGATTGCAGCATCAGTTCTTTTTTGAGATCTGCCAAAGCCAGCCGTGCGTTCTCGCCCAACTCCCAGGCACGGAGTGTAACCTCAGCCCCGGTCTCCAGCAGCCGCTCGCGATTCCGCAACGTCTGCTTCAACTCCTCGAAATCTCTTTTTCCGATCGCGGAAAGAATTCTTTCCGTCGCGGCCTCCAGTGGCGTCTCAGGCGACTTGTCTGGTTCTGCCCGTACAGCACCAGGCTCAAGCCCTGCAGACTTGCGTGAGCGTGTTCTGTTGCGATTCGAGCCCTGCCAGTAGGGAATCCGCCGCGGCAAGCTGGAGCTGCAAATTGGATTGCATCAGGTTGGCGCGAGCCTGGAGCGTCGCGATCTGGTTCTGAATGTCCTTATCCGTATTGCTCAACCCCGTCTGCTCATCCGCGATCAAACCACTTACCGGATCGGTGAACCCATTGACCTGCTGCGCAAATCCAGCCAGCCCAGTGGTGGCCGACCCTATATAACTGAATGCGTCGCTGAGTCTGTGTCGAACTTAACTGGCTGAACGTGGTCTGATTGAATGACGCTACGCCGGTGGATGAAAACACGATCCCCAGGTCCGACAACGATTTAATGCTTCCCGAGGTGCCCGTATAGGATGTGATCTGCCGCTGCAGATCCTGGAGCTGGCTCACGATGGTATCGCCGCTCAACAGGCCCCCTGCCGGACCTACTTGGCCCTGCACCTGAGTGGTCAGGGCTGTTGTAGCTATCCACAAATGTCTGCAAAGCCCCGGAAAGCTGCGACGCGTCGCTGGCAAGCGTGATAGTGGTGGGAGAAGCGCTCTGACCCGTGATCGTGAACGTCACGCCAGGCACGACGCTATTCACTACATTGCCCGGCTGTGTGATGGGGATGCCGTTGAGCGAGAACACCGCATTGGAGCCCTGATTCGTGCTGGTCAGCAGATTCGTATTGGCTCCGTCAGGGTCGTCAAACAACTGCAGCGTGGACGCGCCGGTGGCGTTGGAGGAAATTGACAGATAGTTGCCGCCTCGAAGTGGTTAGAATGGACGCATTCACACCCGCGCCCAGCGAATTGATCTGATCCCGCAATCCGACCAGCGAATTGTTGGCGAGCGTGAATTTGTAGTTGTTGCTGCCCACCACCAGGTTGAGCGTCCCGGTGGACGATACAGGCGTGGAACTGGAATCCCCAAAAGAAGCACTGGTTCGCTCGGATGCCGCTGTGGCCACCGACGTCACAGAATCGATGGTGTAGGTCCCCGGCGATGTAGCGCCGGTCGCGGTCGCCGTCACCACGCTGGTGTTGGAACTGGTCGCGCTCAATGCCTGGCTTTGGGCCACGGTCCCCAAGGCCGTCAGGCTGTCGCCAAAATTGGAAACAGCGGTCCCGATCCCGCTGAGCAGCGACTCCTGCTGAAGCATCGTCCGAATCGTGATTCTGCAGGAACGTGATCGGGATCTGCGCGATCTGCACCGCGCGATTCAGGATCGCCTGCATATCGCTGGAATACTTACTTACTCCGTTGAGCGTGAGCGGGGTTAGAGCGGAATTAATGGCCGATGAGCCCATAGCTGGTCCTCAACTCGCTTATCGTCATCGCAGTGGAAAATCACAGACAAGATTTTCCCGCTCCTCGCTTGGACGGTATAATGGCCGTTTTGGCAAAACTCTCCATCGTCATTCCCGCTTACAACGAAGAACGGCGTCTGGCTCCTACCTTAGACAAAATTTTCAGTTATCTCGATAACGTTCCTGAACAGAGCACGGAAGTTATCGTGGTCGACGACGGATCCCGCGACCAGACTGCCGCCCTGGTGGAAGAACGCGCCAAATCGGAGCCGCGCCTGAGGCTGGTTCGCAATCCCGGCAACCGCGGGAAGGGATTTTCCGTGCGGCATGGTATGGAAAAAGCGCAAGGCGAGTGGCTGCTTATGTCCGACGCGGATTTATCGGCGCCGATTGAAGAACTACAAAAGCTGATGGATGCAGCCGTCCTGGCGCGGGCGCAGGTAGCCATTGGCTCGCGCGCGATGGACCGCTCTCTCATTGGCGTACACCAGAATCGCATGAGAGAGATTTCAGGGATGGTGTTCAATCGCGTCATGCGCCTGGTCACCGGCCTGAAGTTCCAGGATACTCAATGCGGCTTCAAGCTCTATCACCGCGATGCCGCGAGCCTGATCTTCCCGCGCCAGCAACTGGACGGCTTCGGCTTCGATGTGGAGGATCTATTTATTGCCAGAAAGCTGGGAATTCCCTCCATTGAGGTGCCCGTAAAATGGAATAATGTAGAAGGCACTACGGTCAGTCTCGTGCAGGCGCTCAAGGCGTTTACTGACCTGTTGGTGATTCGCTGGCATAGTCTGGCAGGCCGATATCGCAGGTAGGGGAAACAATGCATAAGCTGACCTCGCACAGCCGCGTCTACGTCGCGGGTCATCGCGGATTGGTAGGTTCGGCCCTGGTGCGCGTCCTGCAATCGCGAGGGTGCGACAACCTGCTACTCTCCTCGCGGGCGGAACTCGATCTCCGCGACCAGCGCGCCGTTTCCAACTTCTTCAATAACAATCGGCCCGACTATATCTTCCTCGCGGCTGCGAAGGTGGGCGGCATTCTGGCCAACTCCACGCAACCCGCGGAATTTTTACACGATAACCTCGCCATCCAGACCAACGTGATTCACGAGGCTTGGCGCACCGGCGTTCGCAAGATGGTTTTTCTGGGATCGTCCTGCATTTATCCTAAGCTCGCCCCGCAGCCCATCAAAGAGGAATATCTGCTTACAGGCCCGCTGGAACCCACCAATGAAGCCTACGCGATTGCGAAAATAGCCGGGTTGAAGCTCGCGGCGGCCTATCGCCAGCAATATGGCTTCAACGCCATCAGCCTGATGCCGACCAACCTTTACGGGCCCGGCGATAATTTCGACCTCCAGACCTCGCATGTGCTGCCGGCGCTGATCCGCCGCTTTCACGAAGCCAAGTCGAGCGACGCTCCCGAAGTCACGCTGTGGGGAACGGGCACACCCCGGCGCGAGTTCCTGCATGTGGACGACCTGGCTTCGGCGGCCTGCTTCGCACTCGAAAATTATGAAGAAGCGATGCCGTTGAACGTGGGCGTGGGTCACGATCTTTCTATCGCCGAACTGGCAGCAACGGTCGCCAAAGTAGTTGGCTACACGGGAGAGGTGCGTTATGACTCTTCCAAGCCCGACGGAACGCCGCGCAAGCTGCTCGATGTCTCGCGGCTGGAGGCACTCGGTTGGAAGGCGCGCATCAGTTTGGAAGAGGGCATCGTTTCCACATACGCTTGGTTCAAAGCCAACGCTCCGGCTTCCGCCGTTGTGGCACGATAGTCTTCAGATGGCCGACTCCACCCATGATCGTGTCTTGGGAGTTCTCAAGACCGTAACCACACAACCTTTGCCCGCCGATAACAGCGAGTCGTTGTTTGAAAGCGGTTTGCTAGACTCCTTCGCGCTGCCGGATCTGGTGAGCGCGCTTGAACAGGAGTTTTCCATTAAGATTCCCGACTCGGATTTGAACCCCCGGAAATTTGATTCCATCGCGCGCATTGAAAGCTATATCGCCGCGCGGACATGAGCGCGTATCTTAACGCGTTCGGCTTTCATGTTCCCCCTCGGGTTGTCGCCAATGCCGAGCTGGCCGCGCGCGTAGGCTGCACTGCGGAATGGATCGAATCGGTCTCGGGAATTCGCGAGCGCCGCTGGGCATCCAGTGAGACGACCGTCACCGATCTGGCCGAAGCAGCCGCTCGCGATTGCCTGGACCGGGCCGGCATCGATGCAACTCAAGTCGGACTGCTTCTTCTGGCAAGCGGCAGCGCGCCTCCTGGATTTCCAGGACCGGCAGCCGAATTGGCACAACGGTTGGGCCTCAATTTGGCGCCTGCACTGGACCTTCCCATGGCCAGCGCGGGATCGATTTTCGGTTTAGTGCTCGCATCGCAACTCGCCGATGTGTACGGTAACGTGCTGGTGGTGGGGGCGGAGAAAATGTCGGCCATTATCGAAGCGCACCCACTGGATCAGAACACGGCCATCCTGTTTGGCGACGGAGCCGGAGCGGCTGTGGTTTCCCCGCGACCGGAAGGCCGCAAAATTCTGGGAAGCGCTCTCCATACCGACGGCCAATTTAAAGATGACCTCTGCTATGACTGGAAATCGCCTCTCAGAATGAACGGTCTGACCGTCATTTTACAGGCGTCCCGAAAGCTGCCCACTGTGATTTCCGAAGTTCTGCAAAGCCAGGGCATCGCGCCTTCGGCGGTCGGCACGATCCTGGTGCATCAAGCCAATCACAATCTGCTGACGAGAGTCGCCAAGGCACTGCAGGTTCCCGCAGAACGAGTCTATTCCAACGTCAGCCGCTACGGGAATACCTCATCGGCATCGCTGCTGATCGCCGCGGCCGAATGGTCGCGCGAAAAAATGTCCTCGGAACCAATCGTGCTCGCCGGATTTGGCGCGGGCTTACACTGGGGCGCGCTCGCCGCCGCGTAGGTTGCTCGACGGAATATCGCTTCCGATCCCGCCTCTTTATTGAAGCTGCTAATTTGAAACGAAGAACCATGCTGAAAACCTGCACGGGAATCGCGCTATTGCTGTTCGCCTGCTCCTGCGGAAAAACCACGAGCGCCGGAGAAACCTCAATGCACGCGTCGCCGAGGATCACCTTGCTGGGTCGGAATTACCATCTGGCGTCCTACAACCAGACGGCGCATCCCAGCTGGGAATTCGTCACCGATGGAGAGGACGTGCAAAACTGGACCACGATCTTCACCATCATCGATCGCCCGGACGCAGCCAGCCCCAAGGACCTGGACCGGCTCGCTGAGGGCGTCATGGCGAATTACAAAGCGAACCGCGGACAGATCCTGCTCGCCAAAACCTTCCCGTCGCCAGCGGGAGCCTACGACTACATGGCCGCGGCATTCGAAGAGCCGGCCCGGAACCGCTTTGAGCTCAACTTCGTCAAAGCGGCCATGGGCCCGAAGAATGCCTACGTGGTGGTTTATGGCGTCCGAGTGAGCGATCGGGACTACCTGCGAAAGGGCAGAGAATATCTCAACCTGCACTCCGGCGAGATCGGCGACGCCCTGGAAAAGTTCACGCTGCCGGACCTCAGCACTTTCCCTCGCCAGCCGTTCTGAACCTACCCCTTCGTCTTATTCACCAGATTCGCCGCCCGCAGCAGCGACTCAAACGTCCCCGCATCGGTCCACCAGCCATCCAGCATCGAATACGTCATGGTGCCTTCGCGAATATATGCGTTATTGACGTCGGTAATCTCCAACTCGCCGCGGCCTGAGGGCACCAGCTTCTTGACTTTGTCGAATACCGTGCCATCAAACATATAAATGCCGATCACCGCGTAATTCGACTTGGGCTTGCTAGGTTTTTCCTCGATACCGACGATGTGCGAACCCTGCATTTCCGCAACGCCGAATCGCTCGGCGTCGGTCACTTCCTTCAACATAATGCGGGCGCCGCTCTCCTGCTTCTCAAAAGCCTGCACAGCTTCCTTGATGGAGCCTTCTATGATGTTGTCGCCCAGGATCACGCAGATTTTCTCGCCATCGGCGAAATGCTCCGCCAGGCCAAGCGCGTCAGCGATGCCGCCTTCTCCTTCCTGATAGGTATAGTTCAGATGCGCCAGCCCGAACTCCTTGCCGTTGGCCAACAATCGCAGGAAGTCCCCCGAATTACGGCCTCCGGTCACCAGCAGAATGTCTTTGATCCCGGCCTCTACCAGAGTCTGAATCGGGTAAAAGATCATCGGCTTGTCATAAATCGGAAGCAGATGCTTGTTGGTGATTTTAGTCAGCGGAAAGAGGCGGCTTCCTGTTCCGCCCGCGAGCACAATACCCTTCACGTAAATTTCCTCCTTCTTATCTCGAAACCTGTTTAATGTTTAGTCGGATTCGATCTGAGGCCCAACCGCAAGCGGCCGGCCATCCTCCGGTCCTGGCTGGCGTTCGGCGGCAATTCCCATCAGGCCCCACAGCAGTACGATGGCGTAATTCATTGCCTGAAACAGGAGGATGTAAGCGATCGCATCCGTCTTGCTCACTCCAAACGGCGCCAGCATACCCACGGCGACAAATTGATAGATACCCACATACCCAGGCGTGGAAGGCAGCGCGCTTCCCAGGCCCAGCCCGGCGACCAAAAGAAACGCCACCGGCAGCCGAATCGAAATCCCAAGGGCCGACGACGCCACCACTGTAGTGATTCCATCCAGGCACCAGATGATTGCCGTGAAAAGCAGGAATTTCGCCAGCCGTCCGGGGTCGTGGAAGCTTCGAATCCCATTCAACACCTGCCCCAAAATATTTTCAATCGGGTGGCGCAGCCGCGCTGGTAAAGGGACCCGAGCCAGGAACCGGAACCAGAAAGCTTCAAATGCCGGCAGCAATCCAATCGCGGCCGCACCCGCCAGCCCGAGGATCGCAAATGGGCGCGCCGCATGCGCAAGCCACCCCGGTTGTTCAGGCAGAGTCAACAAAACCACGGCGCTGATTGTGATTAGAGCCAGTGCGTCCACAACGCGTTCAGATAGAGCGGTGGTCAGCACGAACGCCTTGCTCATTCCCGACCGCCGGCTGATCATTAGCGTGCGAATCACTTCGCCCGCGCGAGCCGGCAATACGTTGTTACCCAGATATCCCGCTGCTGTCGCCCAAAAGGCCAGCGGCACCGTCACCGGCTGTTGCGCGGAAAGCAGCACGCGCCACCGGAACGACCGGAGAAAGAGCGCGACGGACATAATTCCCGCCGCGGCTAAAACAGTCATCGGGTGGGCGTTTTGAAGTGTAATCCAAACGCTTTTCCACTCAATGCCGCGCAACGAGTAGTAGAGAAATACCGCCGCCAAGCCCAGCGAAACGATCCAATAAATGGCACGCGGGCGAGGTGTTTCTAGTTTTTCAGGAACTTCTGCCATGAACGGGAATGCCTTGGCGCTATCCCTTGTTGAGTATAGCGAGAACCGTCTCTAGAATTAGTACTAGAGGGTCCGCGCTAATTTCGCGGCGCTGATCGCTTGTCCGATGTGCCTCTGGATGTGTTCCGCGGTATGGACCAGCAACCCGTTCACCGTGGAAGGGAGCCTTTTGCGGCCTATTTCCCGAGGCTCGGTCAAGGTCGCGGGATCCAGTGTACGAATGGTCACCTCGGCCTTCCGGAAGAAATCCTCCATTTCACCAAGAAGTGCCGGTGTGTCGGCACCAGGATTCTTTTCGGCTTTCAGAAATTCCAACTGAGCGGGCGTTAGTTGCTCTCCTCGCAGGTAAGTGATTAACCGGTCCGTGCTCCCGCCGATGTGCCGGATGTGGAACCCAACTGAGCCGAACCCGTGAGGAGTCGCCCAAATCTGCTCGACTGTCAGTCCTTCAGTGAATTTCGCGAGGTCCTCGCGAGCATGTTGAAACGTGTAGAGGATCGGCGCGGTCAGCGGGCTGACTCCTTCGATCGGCCCTCTCATCCAAGGTTCATGTTTTTGGGGTTCTTCCAACCGTTCACCTCCGCGTAAGCAGCGTTCCGCACCAGACAGCAAGAAATCCCACCGTGACGCTGACCAGAACATTGGCGAGCGCGATCGCCCGGTCGCCTACGCTCGACGCCTGGAAGGCCTCCCACATGAAACTCGAGAAGGTGGTGTAGCCACCCAGAACGCCCGTGACCACGAGCAATCGCCAGTTCTGTTCCGCGGGCGCGACCTTGAGAAAGTACGGCATGGCGACCCCGATCAGAAAGCAGCCCGTGAGGTTCACGATCACTGTGCCATAAGGAAACTTGCTCAACATCTTTTCGGTGATCGCGGTGTAGACTACGTAGCGCGCCAATCCGCCAAATGCGGCGCCGAGCATAACCAGAAGATAACGGTCCATTTCTTAGATCCGGTGAAAGCTCTTTAGAATATCGCGAGTGGAATAGCGCATGGCAATAGGGCGGCCGTGCGGACAACTCATCGGGCAAGAGGTTTGCGCCAGCGCGCGCAGAAGCCAGTCGATTTTGGCAGGCTCCAGCCGCATGTTGATTTTGATAGCGGCGCGGCAGGCGATGGATGCTGCCATGGCTCGGCGCACATCGTCCAGCGATGATCTGCGCAACTCGCGCTCGGAGATTTCCAGAATCTCAAAGAGAATCTTTTCTACCTCTACGGCGTTGACTCCCGCCGGTGCGGACTGGACCGCAATCGTGCGGTTGCCGAAGGGCTCGGTCTCAAACCCGAGCGGTTCCAACTCCTCCGCGATGCGGGCATATTCAATCTGCTGCGCCGCGCTTAGCGTAATCACCAGCGGCAGTAGCAGTCTCTGCGCTTCCACGTTGCCCTTAGCCCGAGAGGCAAGAACCTGCTCGAACAATATCCGCTCGTGCGCCACGTGCTGGTCGATAATCCACAACCCATCGCGGCCCGCAGCGACGATGAAGCTGTCGTGAATCTGCCCCAGGGGCCGGAGGTCCTTCAAGGCGTCCAGGCTTTCCGATTCCGGCATGTAGGCATCGGCAGGGATCGGCCCATGCGTATCGGGGACCGCTAGCCTTATTCCCGCTTCCATCGACTCGGCGCGCGGGCCGTTCACCTCTAATTCCGCCGCAGTCGAAAAATCGAAACGGGGCAGGGGAGACGGAGGCCTGTGCAATCTGAACGTGGGAACCTCCGCGGAGTCGGCTGGAGGTTGAACGGAAAATTCTTCCGCGGTGGGCGCGAACGGCGCGGGCTCCAAGGGCAATGATATCGGGACGGAATAGCCCCCGCTCTCCATACGCTGCGAGAACTCGGAATAAGGCAACTGCGCACCCACCTGCGCGGGCTGCGCGGAGGCAAGGCGAGGCACTGGCCTTTGTGCCATCAGCACGTCGCGGACCGTGTCGCGAACGAAGTCATGGATCAACGAACTGTGCCGGAAGCGCACCTCCGTCTTCGAAGGATGCACGTTCACATCGACCTCTTCCGCATCGCAATCCAGGAACAGCAGCGCGAAAGGAAAACACGCCGGCGGCATCAGGTTGTGATACGCCGAGGAAAGAGCGTGCAACAGCAGGCGGTCGCGAATAAGCCTGCCATTCACAAACAAATAAATGGAATTGCGATTGAGCTTCTGCACCTGCGGTCCGCTTACGAAACCGCGCAGGCGGAATCGCCGTTTCATGGGCTCCTCGCCTTCTTCCGCGGGCAGAGGAAGATCGCGCCCGTTGTCCCCCAGGTCCACCAGATCGTCTAATATCTGGCTACCGAACACCTGGAAGACCCGTTCCCGCAGCGTTCCCACCGGCGTGACGCTCAACAGCTCAATTGCGTTGTGCCGTAGAACAAAACTCTTGGAAGGATGCGCCAGGCTGTAGTGCGTCACCAGCGACGCGATGTGCGCGATTTCGGTTTGGTCCGACCGCAGGAATTTCTTGCGCGCGGGACGTTGTAGAACAGATCCCGCACCGTGATGGTAGTGCCGCGGGCAAAGGCCGCCTCATCGCAGCGCAAAAGCGTGCCACCTGCGATCTCAACCACGGTGCCGACCTGATCCTCGGCCGCCCTGGTCTCCAGCAGCAGCCGCGAAACCGAGCCGATGGAAGGAAGCGCCTCTCCTCGAAATCCCAGCGTGGAAATGGACAGCAGATCTTTGACGTCGGACAGCTTGCTGGTGGCATGGCGCTCGAACGCGAGCATGGCGTCGTCACGCAACATCCCGCTGCCGTTATCCGCCAGCCGGATCAGACGGCGGCCACCCGCCTCGGCATCCAGCCGGAATTCCGTCGAACCCGCATCCAGCGAGTTCTCCAGAAGTTCCTTGACCACGCTGGCCGGACGCTCCACCACCTCTCCCGCGGCGATCTTGTTCGCCACGGTATCGGAGAGAATCCGAATGCGCCCCATTGCGGTTTAGCTGCTCGCCTAGCTACTCATGGACGAGAGGAATTCGGCGTTGCTGCGGACCTTTGACAGACGGTCGATCAGCAGTTCCATGCTCTCCACCGGTGACAGGGGATTGAGCACGCGCCGAAGTACGAAAACGCGATTCAGTTCGTCGCGAGGCATCAACAGTTCTTCCTTGCGGGTGCCGGAGCGGGTGATGTCGATGGCCGGGAACACACGCTTGTCCATCAGTTTGCGGTCCAGATGGATTTCCATGTTGCCGGTGCCTTTAAATTCTTCGAAGATGACGTCGTCCATGCGGCTGCCTGTGTCGACCAGCGCCGAGGCGACAATGGTCAGCGAGCCGCCCTCTTCAATGTTGCGTGCCGCGCCGAAGAACCGCTTGGGACGCTGCAAGGCGTTCGAATCGACGCCGCCCGACAGCACCTTGCCCGACGGCGGGACCACGGTATTGTAAGCGCGCGCCAGACGTGTGATGGAATCCAGCAGAATCACGACGTCCTTCTTATGCTCCACCAACCGCTTCGCTTTTTCGATCACCATCTCGGCGACTTGCACGTGGCGCTGCGCCGGTTCATCGAAGGTAGAGGAGATGACTTCGCCCTTCACTGACCTCTGCATGTCCGTAACTTCTTCCGGACGTTCGTCGATCAGCAGAACAATCAGCGTGACCTCGGGATGATTAGTGGTCACCGAGTTCGCGATCGACTGCAACAGCATCGTTTTGCCGGTTCGCGGAGCGGCTACGATCAACCCGCGCTGGCCCTTGCCGATCGGCGTCACCAGGTCCATCACGCGCCCGGAATAATTGTCCCGCGCGGTTTCCATCTTCAAACGCGACTGCGGATAGAGAGGCGTGAGGTTATCGAAGAAAATCTTGTTACGAGCTTCCTCGGGCGGCTCAAAGTTGATCGCGTCCACTTTGATCAGCGCGAAGTATCGCTCGCCTTCTTTGGGCGGGCGAATCTGGCCGCTCACCGTGTCACCGGTGCGCAGGTCGAAACGGCGGATCTGCGAGGGCGACACGTAGACGTCGTCGGGGCCGGGCAGATAGTTGTACTCGGGCGCGCGCAGGAAGCCGAAGCCGTCAGGCAGGCATTCCAGCACGCCCTCGGAGAAGATCAGGCCGCTCTTTTCCGCCTGTACCTGGAGGATTTTGAAAATCAGCTCCTGTTTGCGGAAGCCTGCGAAGCCCTGGACATTCAGATCCTTGGCGATCTGGTTGAGGTTCTGAATGCTCATGTCCTTCAGCTCAACCAGGTCCAGCGCGTTCTTGCCTTGCTGCTGTTGCGCGGCTCTGCGTTGCTTATCGAAAGGACGATCCGCTGTAGCAGGACCGGAGTCGGCAGGTTTCGTCTGAGCCGTCGATCCGTCGGCGGGCGGAGGCGTCGCGACAGTTGCCGCAGGCGCAGGAGCCGGCGCTGGCGGTACGGCAGCAGGAGGCGCAGCCGCCTTGGGCGCGTCCACTTTGGGTGTCTCTGGCACTGGCACGGGAGCATCAGCCGGCTTCGATTCTTCCGCGGCCTTCGGCTCGGCCTTGGCTTCTACCTTGGTCTCCGCTTTGGCGTCCGCCTTAGCCTCGGCCGCGGGTTTCTCTTGTGCCGTCTTGTCGGCTTTCTCAGCGGCAGACCTCCCGCGGGGCCTGGATTCCTTGACGGTTTCCGCCTTCGGAGGAGCCGCGACGCTCCCGTTGTTTACGGGTTGGTCCTTACCGGCCTGGTCTGGGTTTTCGATATCGCTTGCCAAATTTCCCTCACTCCCTTGCCCGTCACAGCCGAGCATTCGAGCAACTCTCCGGAGTAACCCTCGCGAAGAGCTTTTCTGCTTTCGTGTCTTTCTTTCTGAGACTTCAACTTGTCGAACTTGGTAACAACCACCACATAGGGGCGGTGCTCGGACTCGAGCCACTCCCGCAGTTCCACATCTTTTTCCATCCACCCGCGCCGCGCGTCCAGAAGCAGCACCGCCAGTTGCAGGCTCTCCCGCTCCTTGAGGTAAGACTCAATCAGACCCTTCCACTCGCTTCGGATTTCCTGGGGAACCTTGGCGTATCCGTACCCCGGCAAGTCCACAAACCGGTACCCGCCGTCCACCTGGTAGAAATTGATGAGCTGCGTACAACCCGGCTTGGAACTCACAAACGCAAGTCCGCCTGCTTCCACCAATGCATTCAATAAAGTGGATTTGCCGACGTTGCTGCGGCCCAGGAACGCGACTTCTGGTTCGGCTTCCGGGGGGAACTGCTCCGGCCGGGCTGCACTCATTATAAAACGGGCGGGCATGTGAATGTATCGGGCTGGTATCGCCAGCCCGGCGGGAAAGGTACTCTCCACCAACATCGCGCACAACGCAGCGGGCCGCGATTGTCTCAGACCTTCAGGAACGCTTCCCGCGCTGTGCGCTTTAAAACTTCAATCTTTCTACGTGCGGGCTAGTGCGTAATTTTTTCTTCGCGGGACCGCGCCACAATTTCAGCAGCATTCAGCATGCCACTTAGAGGCGCCATTTCGATTTCCCGCTCTAACGCGAGCTTGAGCACTTCGTCCATCGACGACACAAAGTGCAGCTTCATATCCTTACGGATGTTTTCCGGAATGTCCGGCAAATCCCGCTCATTGTCGGCGGGAAGAATCGCCACACGGATTCCGTGGCGATGCGCAGCCAGCAGCTTCTCTTTCAGGCCGCCGATGGGCAGCACTTTCCCCCGCACCGTGATCTCACCCGTCATGGCAAGATCGGCGCGAACCGGAATGCTGGTAAGCGCGCTGGTAATGCTGGTGGCGATGGTGATCCCCGCAGAGGGGCCATCTTTCGGAATCGCGCCTTCCGGCACATGCAGATGGATATCCACGTGGCGGTAGAAATCCCGCGGCAGATTCATCTCATGAGACCGGCTGCGCAGATAACTCATAGCGGCCTGAGCCGACTCCTGCATGACGTCGCCCAGCTTGCCGGTAGTGGTGAGGCGGCCGCGGCCTTCCATGATCGCGGCTTCGGTGGTTAGAATCGATCCGCCCACTTCGGTCCAGGCCAAACCCACCGTGGCTCCAACTTCGTTCTTCGTATCGGCGGGCTGCTCGCGATACTTCTGCGGACCCAGCAACTGCAGCACCTTCGCAACGTCGATCACTGCCTTTTCGAGTTTCTTTTCGTTCTTATCTTTTGAGGTTTGCGAATTTACCACGGTCCGCGCGATCTTGCGGCACACGTTGCCGACTTCCCGCTCCAGATTGCGGACGCCGGATTCGCGCGTGTAGTGAAGAATCAGTTCCTGAAGGCCAGGGTCGGTAAACTCGATCTGTTTATCGCTCAAGCCGGTGGCCTTGAATTGCTTGGGCACCAGGAAGCGCTTGGCGATCTCAGTCTTCTCGAGCTCGGTATAGCCGGACAGCCGGATCACTTCCATGCGATCCTGCAGAGCCGAGGGGATGGTGTGCAGGACGTTGGCCGTGGCGATAAAGAACACCTGGCTCAAATCGTATTCCACGTCCAGGTAATGATCCTGGAACATGTAATTCTGCTCCGGATCCAAAACCTCCAGCAGCGCTGCCGATGGGTCGCCCCGGAAATCGGTGGACATCTTGTCGATTTCGTCCAGCATGAAGACCGGGTTGCGAACACCCGCCTTCTTCATCATTTGAATTATTTGGCCCGGCAAAGCTCCGATATAAGTGCGGCGATGACCGCGCACTTCGGCTTCGTCACGAACACCGCCCAGTGACAACCGGACAAATTTGCGGCCGGTCGCCTTGGCGATCGACATTCCCAGAGAGGTTTTCCCCACGCCGGGAGGTCCGACGAAGCACAGAATCGAGCCCTTGGGATTCTTCACCAGGCGCCGCACAGCCAGAAATTCCAGGATGCGTTCCTTGATTTTCTCCAGGCCGTAGTGGTCGCTCTCCAGCACCTGTTGTGCGAAGGGAAGATCGCGAATTTCCTTGGACTTCTTCTTCCACGGCACCGCCAGCAGCCAATCGAGATAGTTGCGCGACACGGTCGATTCCGCCGACATCGGCGGCATCTGCTCCAGGCGGCGCAATTCCGAGATCGCCTTTTCGTGCGCGTCCTTGGACATGCCGGCCGCGTCGATCTTCTTCTTCAGCTCGTCGTATTCGCTCTTCTCGCCCTTACCCAGTTCTTTCTGGATGGCTTTGATTTTCTCGTTGAGGTAATACTCTTTTTGCGCCTTTTCCATCTGGCGCTTCACGCGGCCCTGCACCGTGCGGTCGACGTTCAACTTCTCGATTTCGATATCGAGCATCTCCGCCACACGCGTAAGCCGGTCCACCGGATCGAAAATTTCCAGCAATTCCTGCTTTTCTTCAATGGAAAGCTGCAGATTAGCGCCAACGGTGTCAGACAGCTTGCTCGGATCGTCGCCGCGGATCGCCGCGACCATCGAGTCATAGTTCACGTTCTGGCTGACCTTGACGTATTGCTCAAACAAGCCTGTGACCCGAGTCACCAAAGCATCCAACTGTGGCCCGTTGTCCACGCGGAAGGCGAAGGTCTTGATGGTGGCCTTCAGATAGCCTTCGTCTTCGGAAACGGAGATGATCTTTCCCCCGCTCCACTCCTTCCACCAGAACTTTGATGTTGCCGTCGGACTGCTTCACGCTTTGGACGATATTGGCCACCGTGCCGACCGAATAGATTTCATCCGGACGCGGCTCGTCTACGCTTGCATCGGTTTGCGTGGCCAGGAAAATTTTGCGATCCGATCCCAGGGCTTCTTCGAGCGCCCGGACGCTTGATTCCCGTCCAACGATGAACGGCGTCATCATGTGCGGGAAGATGACCAGATCCCGAATAGGCATCATCGGCAAACGCCGAGTATCCGATTTTTCTTTAGAGGTGAGCATTTCTGTTTACAAACTCCGACACCAATCCATCGGTCAGGTTGGCTCCTGACTATACTATGGGCGCGACGCTAAGCGCTCCACGACTTCTAAGCGGCTATTTCTATTATCCCGCCTTTTCAAGGAGCTGAACGTTGATCTTCTGCGTCATGACCATTTCCTTGGTGACCAGGAACTCCCGCACCTTCTTATACGAAGGCACGTAGTACATCAGATCGAGCATCAGGTCTTCCAGGATCATGCGCAAACCGCGCGCGCCCACGCGGCGTTCCATGGCAAGTTGAGCGATCGCATCCAGGGCGTCATCGCTGAACTTCAGGCGAACGTTCTCGAATTCGAACAGCCGTTGATATTGACGTATGATGGCGTTCTTCGGCTTCGTGAGAATCTGCACCAGGGCTTCCTTGGTCAAATCTTCCAGCACCGCCACCACCGGCAAACGTCCAATAAATTCAGGGATAAAGCCGCTCTTGATCAGGTCCACCGGCTGAACCTGTTCGAGCATCGTCAGGTCGCGGCGGCCGGAACTGCCGGGCCGGCGAGCTGGCTTCCCGCGTTTCCTTTTCCTCGGGATTGGAGAAGCCGATGGTCCGGTCCCCACGCGGCGGGAAATGGTTTTTTCCAGGCCCACGAACGCCCCTCCGCAAATAAAGAGGATGTTGGTGGTATCGACGGGCGTAAATTCCTGGTGCGGATGCTTGCGGCCACCCTGCGGAGGAACGTTAGCCACCGTGCCTTCCAGAATCTTCAGCAGCGCCTGCTGCACGCCCTCGCCCGACACATCGCGGGTGATGGACGGATTCTCGTCCTTACGTCCGATCTTGTCGATTTCGTCGATGTAGATGATTCCCGGTCTGGCAGCGCTGCACGTCCCAGTCGGAGTTCTGCAACAGCCGCAGGATAATGTTTTCTACGTCTTCGCCCACATAACCGGCTTCGGTCAGCGTCGTGGCATCTACGATGGCAAACGGCACGTCCAGAATCCGAGCCAGGGTCTGAGCCAGTAGTGTCTTGCCGGTACCCGTCGGGCCAATCAGCAGAATGTTGGACTTGGAAAGCTCTACTTCACCAGCCCGCTGCTTGTTCATCTGAATCCGCTTGTAGTGGTTATAAACCGCTACTGCGAGCTTCTTCTTGGTAGCATCCTGCCCGATTACGTACTGATCCAGGTATTCTTTTAATTCCAGCGGCTTAGGGAGCTTATGCGGAGCGCCGTAGGTGGATTCATGACGGTCGTCTTCCAAAATCGAATTGCATACGGCGATGCATTCATCGCAGATGTAGGCGCGCGGATAATCTGACGGGGAGGAGATCAGTTTTCCGACTACATCCTGACTTTTGTGGCAAAAAGAACAACGCAAGGAATCATCGGAGCCAGCGCGTTTCACCAGAGGGCCTCCTCAACGGATCGGACATCTTCTAAGCGGGACATCCTCAGTATACCGAACATAAGGGACACTACAAAAACCAACGTTCCAGTACGCCGGTTCTAACCTCATTCTACTGGGCCAAGGCGATAGCCAGCAGCAGAGCTCTCTGGGTCCCATAAATCGAATCCTTTGTATCATATGTCTCGTCGGGCGAATGCGCCCCGTTGCCCACACCGCCTGAACCGATCGTGATCGCGGGAATTCCCAGGTTCATCGGCACATTCGCGTCTGTCGAGCTCTCTCCCGGCGTCGGTGACCCGCCCACAAGTTTCGTTACCGCCAAGGCCGTACGCACAATGGCCGACGACTCAGGCGTCATACCGGCTGGCCTGTATCCCACCAGTTCCGGCGAAACCGTTACAGGGCCCTTGCCTTTCCACCGCTCATTTTCTTCCTTCACCGCATCGGCCACAGCGGCCTTGAAGCGGGAGTGGAGCGCCTCCAGCGACGCTTTGTCGGCAGATCTCATATCGACTTCCATCCAGGCTTCAAAAGGAATTGCATTGACCGAGGTCCCGCCGCCCACACGCCCAACATTGAACGTCGTCTTTGGATGCGAAGGAACGTCAAACGCATCGATCTTCGCGATCGCGCGCCCCATGGCTTGTATCGGATTGGGCATGCCGAACGACCCGAAGCTGTGACCTCCCGGTCCTTTGAATGTTACGCGGTAACGATAGCTGCCCACGCCGGTATTGGTAACACCCAGGCCTGTGCCGTCAATGGATACAAACTTATCGATCTGATCTTTTAGTGTTACGCCGAAAAGCTCTTTCATTCCACGCAAGTCGCCCAAGCCCTCTTCGCCGACGTCGGCGACAAAGGTCAGCGTGCCGGTCGTGCGAATCGAGGCATCCTTTCAAGCGCCTGAATCACGGCGAGAAGAGCCCCCAATCCGCGGCAATCGTCGCCGATCCCGGGGCCCTTCAGCACAGTTCCCTGGCGCGTGACCTTAACATTTGTGCCTTCGGGAAACACGGTATCCAGATGCGCGGCGAACACCACATTGGGTCTCGGAGCCCCGCCCGGCCGCACGCCGATTACGTTTCCTGCTTTATCGATGCGAACATTTTCCAACCCCAGGTTCGTGAACAATCGCGCGAGTTCCTTGCCGCGCACCTGCTCCATAAAAGGAGGCGCAGGAATTTCGCAGATCCGGACCTGCTCATCAATAAATGCGATTCGTTACGCTCCGCCGCGTTCATCGCGCTTTGATGGCCGGGTCGGACAGCATCGACGAAGGATCCTGAGCTAATAGAAAAGAAGCGGAAGCCAGAACAACGAGCGCACGCATGATTTGAGCCTATCAAAACAGCTCAACCTTCCGACCTTGATACATTAGTGTCCATGCTGACGGAGGCATCCACCAGGCTGGTCCAATTGATCCATCCGAGAGAAGGGCGGCGCGTCGCTCTCGTCGATGGAAACCGGTTGCATCTGCTGGCCAGCTACCGATCCGCCTACTCCTTCGCCAAGGCCGCCATCGAGCTCGGATGGAAATTGCGCGACTTGTTAAGCACGGACCTGTCCGGCATTCTGCTCGACTACGAAGAGACGTATCGCCTGGCAACTCCCTGGCGCTTTCTCGCGAGTTTCGATCATTCCGAGGAGCCTTCGCGCTGCCTAGTCTCCGCCGCTGGCCCGACCCGCAGCGAGTGGTCCTATCTGGGCTCCGGCAACAGCCTGCGTGGGCACGGCGATGAAGTGCCAATTCCTGAACAATCTATCGAAGCGGAAGCCATGGGCGATCTCGCCTCGCTCTACATCATCAGTCCCGACGGCACCCCCAGGCGAGTAGGCGTGAGCACCAGCAATGGTTTGCGCGGTCCCGATTTTCGAGTGCGAAGCAATGTAGTGGGTCCGGAGCTGGTCCTCGATCCAGCGGTTGCTAGCGTGGAGGGATCGGCGACCGTGTATCGAAACGAAGCCCCTGTATGGTCTAAACCGCTATCCAGTGACGGCGCGCCACTGCTGTATGCTTTAGCCGCTCTGGAACCCGACCACTTCCGCTATTCCGATCATCATCGCCCCGGCGACGCGCACGTACATTTCATCGGCGCCAGGCTGTTCGGGGAGCGGCAAAACGCCAAGATCCAGGATGGCGACAAGTGCGAGGTGAGTTGGGAAGGCTTGGGAAGGCCGCTCATCCATTCCGTAAAAATGGATCGTGGCGATGAAGGGCGTCTGGTCGCGTCGCCGCTGTAAAAAATGCAAATGGCCGCCGATGAACGCGGATGAACGCAGATAAAAACATCTTTTTCAATTCGCGTTTATCGGCGTTCCTCTGCGGCTAAATTTTTCCCTAAATTCTATACACCCGCCTCAGCCAAACAATACGACATATTCGCACCTGCCCCCACCGGAGGCCTCGTCATTCCCGGTGGGAGGGGCACATAGAACGAACCGTCGCTGCGAATCAAATACCGCTCTCTCGACTCTTCCCCACCCACTGGGAGCAGCTGCCGCACCTGAAGTCCAAAGCTTCCGAGAAACTCGCTTTCGCCTCCATTGGGGATTCCGAAAATCCAAGGCTCGCCGGACTCCAGTTTCTGTAAACGGCCAATCGCCTGCCTGGCCTGTTCCGGCAAATTTTCCAGGTTTGGCAGCGCCTTCAGAAAGTCGAGTGCGGCGCGATAAACAAAGTCGAAGATGATCGTGCTCCCCTTCGCCTGAGAGGCCATCCAACGCAATGTCTCGGCGACGGCGGTTTCGGGAAGGTACATAGTCACGCCTTCCCAAATGAAAAACGTTACCTGTGAAGCGTCGTAACCGGCGGCCGCCAACACGCGACCCAGGGAGTCGTTGCGGAAGTCGACCGGAACATAGGTGAGGTTGGTCGGCATTTCAATTCCGGCCTCGCGAATCCGGCGGCGTTTATATTCCTGCGTAGTGGGGCGATCGACCTCGAAAACTCGGGCATCCTTCAACAGCTCCGTTAACCGGTACGCCTTGGTATCGAAGCCCGCGCCCAGAATCACAACCTGCCTGACTCCCTTTGCGACTTCCTCAGCCAGGCGGTCTTCAATGAATCGAGTGCGGACCTGCATCATCAGGGCCGCGCTCAGCGCCTCCATATTTTTGGAGACCCCGGGATCATCCAGCGCCTGGACACAAGCCTGCTCGGAAACAAGAGCACGCTCCTCAGGGCCAAGAAGTCTCTCCGCCAGATAATCCGGGTTGCGGACCGCAGGGTCGGGATCGCGCGCGCCTAACGCGCGTCCTGCGGCGGTGTAGAGGCAGGTTTTGGAGGGTCGAGATTCGTCCATGAGATGCCGCTACGGCTTCGCCGATTTCTTGCCTTCCACGTGCTTATCCACCCAACCAAGAATCAGGTCCGCCAGCGCGAGGTTGTTCTTGTCCTGCATCAGCATATGACTGTTGCCCTTGATACCCATCTCAGGCAGATGCATCATCTGAGCATCGCCATGGGCATCGTTTACCTGCTTTACGAAGGTCTGGCAAGAACCGAAGGAGGTGTTCCAGTTGGCGGGTCCGCCTTGAACGTCGGCAAGATGATCTCCGAACATGATCAGTGTGGGAATCTTCGCCAGCCCCGCGATCTTCTCAGGTGACAGCGTAGTAGTGCAGGGCTGCTCAATCGAGATGATCGCCTTGACGCCCGACGGGTCGATCATGGCCGCCTCCTCGGGAAAGAAGCCCGATTCGGAATGTCCCATAAGAATCGCGCCTTTCAACTTCACCGCAAGGGCGGCCATGTTGGTCCAGGTCGGGTTAGGATTTGGAAGCAGCCCGTTCAAGTCGGGAATCATCTGCTTGTAGAGTTCGTCGACGGCCTCAATCGGAAACTGGCCGTCAGGGAATGTCTTGCCGTAACTGGGACCGAAGCGAAACACAGTCCACGCGATTTCGTGGGTCGCGAAAAGAATGTTGGGAAGCTTGCTGGGAGGAACCGTGCCTGCCTTAACGGCGTTCAGCGTCGTCGCGTCAAAACCCGAGCGTGCGCGTGAAACCTGCTCCGCCAGGTAGACCGGTCGGCCCTTGCGCACAAGGTATTCATTCCAACCCATGCGTCCATCGGGTGTCGTCTCCCAGGTCTTACTGCTGAGGCAGCAGCCGTGGACCATCACGATGGGCACATGCGCCCCCGCGTTGGTGGGCGTTTGGTAAGAGACGTACATCTGATTGACGGTGATGTTGCCCGCAGCCGGTCCGGCGGCTCCGTTGGACTTGGATTCGCCGCCAACGAAGAAACTTCCTTGCGAAGCCAGCACCAGCGGCTTCTCCGCGGGAGCCGCGCCTGCCAGAGGGATCATCAGGGCCGCCAGGAGCGCAAACGTAAGGGTTGTCATCACCCACCGATTCTAGAACAAAGTCAGAACCTACGAGAGCCGTCAGGGAAGTGTGTTCCGCCACCAGAGGAGATTTGGTCGAAATTGTGAATGTGGGTGGCAGCGGAAGGAAGTTGCTGAAACCAAAGTATTAAGGCAGGCAGGTCAGTTTTTTCTATCGACTTCATACCATCTTTTAATACAACTTTATTGACCCTGTAACAGTGGATAGATTACCGTCAAAGGATAAGCTTCAGAATTGACCCCTGTCCGAGTCAACCTCCCTCAAACCATGAGGGCGTGCAAAGGATATCGATGACCAAAACAAACCTAACCACATCCGCTCGCATCCCGGGCACATCCTGGCTCCGTCCAGCTTTGCTCTGTCTCACTTTGGCCGGTCTGTGCGTGACGATTGTATCTGCCCAGACCACGGGCGCTGGCACCATCAGCGGCACCGTTTCCGATCCCACCGGAGGCGTCGTACCGGGCGCGACGGTGCTGATCAAAAATACTTCCACCGGAACCGAGCTTCCTTTAGCCACGAACGAAGCTGGAATCTATGTCGCACCGTTTCTGCCGCCCGCGGGATATGAAATTACGGTCAACAAACAAGGCTTCGCCAAAACGGTGCGGACTGGGTTGACACTTCAGGTTGGCCAGACGCTTACCGTGAACTTCCCGCTCACCGTGCAAACCACGAGTGAGGCGGTCACGGTGAGTGGGGTTGCCTCCCTGGTCGACACCGACAAGACGGAAATGTCCCAGGTGGTGAGCCAGGTCCAGAAAGAAAACCTGCCGATCGCCGGCCGCCGTTGGGAAGGCTTCTCTCTGTTGACACCCAACGTGACCACCGACGGTGGCTCGGGACTCGTGTCCTATCGCGGCATTTCCGGCCTTTACAACCAAAGCTCAGTGGACGGCACCAACAACAGCCAGGCCTTTTTCTCCGAGACAAAGGGTCGCACCACCGTGGCCTACGTTTACAGCATGGATTCAATTCAGGAGTTCCAGGTGAACTCCAGCAACTACAGCGCGGAGTTGGGTCAAGCCGCGGGCGGCGTTGTGAACGCCGTAACCAAGTCGGGAACCAGCCAGATCCACGGCGATGCGTTCTATTACTTGCGCTATCCCACATGGAACGCCCTGGACCCTCTCCAGAAATCGAAGGGCATCTACACGCAGCCTATCCACCAGCAGCAGCAGTTCGGCGCTAGCATCGGCGGCCCTTTCATCAAGAACAAGCTGTTCTACTTCCTGACTTACGACGGCTCGCGCAAGGTTAACCCGATTAGCTACACCAGCACCAGTTTCGCGGGCCCGCAAACACCTTGCCTGGCGGCGATCCCGACGGCCACCTGCAACGCGGCAAACGCCTACATCGCTTCGCAACTGGGAGCGTTCGCACGCACCATTTCTCAGGACGTGGGCTTCGGAAAACTGGACTACCAGTTGAACGCGACCAATCGCATCAGCGCCTCGTATGACCTGCTCGATTACAAAGGACCCAACACATACAACACGGCGACAACGTCGGCCAACAACTCGCTGACGGCGAACGGCAGCGCGGTCACGCACGATCGCGTTGTGGTCTTCAACTGGGACTCCACCATCACTCCCACCATGACCAACAACTTCCGCTTCCAATGGTCGCGGGACTTGGAAGTAATCGGCGCCAACAGTTCCGGCCCCAGCGTCAGCATCACGAATTACTTCGCCTATGGCATGCCCAACGCCCTGCCGCGTCCCGCATTCCCGGATGAACACCGGCTGCAGTTTGCCGACGTGCTTTCGAAGACCACCGGTAAACACACGCTGAAGTTTGGCGTGGACGTCAACGTGATTCACGAACTGCTGATTAACCTGTTCCAGGGCGGCGGCGTGTACACGTATTCCGGCGCGAACGCTTACTCCAACTGGGTGGCCGACGTCGCCGGCGTCAATCTTAATGACGGCTTCACCGGACGGCACTTCACGACGTTCGTGCAGGTAAACGATCCTGTCACCGGCGTCGGTAAGGACGATTTCTACGATAACGATTTCGCAGGATTCTTCGAAGATAGCTGGAAAGCTCGTCCCAATTTGACTTTCAACCTCGGCGTCCGTTACGACCTGCAGCATGTTCCGCAGCCGACCATGCCGAATAACAGCACTCCGCTCACCGCGCTCTACACAACCAAGATCAATATCGACAGCAATAACTTCGCTCCCCGCCTCGGCATGGCTTACAGCTTCGCCAAGGGCACGGTGCTGCGTGTGGGATACGGCATGTTCTACGCCAAGACCACGAACAGCACGTTCTACGCGACACGCGTGGAAAACGGAGTCATTCAGCAGACCTTCAATTGCAATACCACCACCTGCCCGGCGCTCAAGTTTCCGAACTTGATCTTCACCCCGCCCGGCCTTCCCCCGGTGGCGCCTTTTGCCGGAGCCCTGGTCCCGCAAGTTGTTCCATTCAGCCCTCCCTCAGGCACGCAGACCGCACGCGGACAGGTTCCGAATTTTGTGAATCCGCTGTCTCATCAGGGTGAGGTGACGGTGGAGCGTGAACTCCCGGGCAACATGACGATCCTGGCGTCCTACGTGGTCGGCCGCACGCTGCGCCTGCCCATGTTCTACGATTCCAACATCGCTCCTTCCACCACGACCCGTTCTTATGACGTCACCAACGCGTCCGGAGCAACCGTGAGTTCGTTCACCGTTCCGTTCTACACCACGCGGCTCAACCCCACCACGGGTCCGGTGCTTACAGGGTCTAGCGACATCAATGCCTGGTACAACAGCCTGGTGATTACTCTCCGCCGCCGCATGCGCGCGGGGTTGGAAGTGGTGGCGAACTACACTTTGTCCAAGGCCACCGACGGCGGACAGGTCCCCGGACAGTTCGGAACCTTTAATGGAACCGACTCGCCCATCGATCCTTACAACAGGAAGCTGGAATACGCGCTCTCCGATCTCGACCAGCGGCAGCGTTTCGTCACCAGCCTGGTGTACATTCCGCAATTCACGAGAAACATCTCCAACAAGCCGCTTCGCTTGATCGCGGATGGGTTTGTGATGTCCACCATCGTGACCGTCGCCACTGGACAGCCGGTTACGGGCAGCATCAGCGGGAACCCGGCGGGCGCGATCGCGGGCGGTCCTACGGGCGGCACGGTCAATAACTCCGGTACCGCGCTCGGCGGGCGTCCTCCTGAGATTCCCCGCAACAACTACACCGGCCCCGGACTGGGCAATGTCGACTTCCGCATCAGCCGCGACTTCAAATTCACGGAGCACATGAAGCTGACGCTGCTGGGCGAGGCATTCAACCTGTTCAACTTCACCAACTTCTTCTCGGTGAATACAACACAGTTTACTTACACTGCGGCGGGATCCACGGGAGCTTGCTTGAGCTCGGTTCATGGCAGCAACAACTGCCTCGTCCCGGTATCGTCATTCCTGACGCCCAGCGCCTCCAACAACGGGTTGTATGGCGCGCGACAGTTGCAGATCTCAGGCCGCTTCACGTTCTAGAAGCTCGCATCCATCACTAACGTACGGTCAGCCCCGGGTGAAAGCCCGGGGTTTTCCGTCTCTGCGTTAGAATTCTCTAGTATGCATAACGAGCCCCTAATGGATGTGGCTCATCTGGGTCACTTGGAAATCTATACTCCCAAACCGGATGAAAGCCTCCGATTTTTTATTGATGTTCTTGGAATGACCGAAAGCGGCAGGGAAGGCGACTCCGTCTATCTGCGCGCCTGGGACGACTACGAGCGGCACACCCTGAAGCTGACGGCAAACAAGCTGCCCGGTATGGGTCACGTCGGCTTCCGTACCCGCAGCCCGCAAGCGCTGGAACGAAGAGTCGCGGCGCTGAAGGGGTCGGGTTTTGATATCGGCTGGAACGATGGCGATCTCTGCCATGGCCCGGCGTTTGTTTGCCAGGATCCGGACGGTCACAAGATCGAACTTTACTATGAGACGCAGTGGTATCAGGCTCCTCCGGAGCTTCGAAACCCGCGTTAAAGAACCAAGCCCAGCGCTTTCCTGCGCGCGGAGCGAACGTTCGCAGGCTGGACCATTTCAACGGCCTCGCAGTCGACATTGAAGCCAATCGAAAGTTCTTCGAAGACTACCTTGGCTTCCGGCTGACCGAGCAGATCGTGCTCGATAACGGCAGCGAAGCCGCCATGTGGATGACCTGCACGAATAAGAGCTACGACTTCGCCTACACGCGCGACCACACGGGAACCAAGGGCCGATTCCATCACGTCACCTACGCGCTGGACAGCCGGGAAGAGATCCTGCGGGCCGCCGATATCTGTCTTGAAAACGGCGTCTACATCGAGACCGGTCCGCACAAGCACGCGATTCAGCAGACCTTCTTTTTGTATGTGTACGAGCCGGGCGGGAACCGGGTGGAGGTCGCCAACGCGGGCGCTCGCCTGATTCTGGCACCGGATTGGAAGCCGATCCGATGGACCGAAGCGGAACGAAAGAAGGGTCAGGCGTGGGGGCTGAAGACGATTGAGTCGTTCCACACCTATGGCACGCCGCCGGTAGGATAGCAGGTCGCTGAAAACACAAACCTCCGAGCCGCTACGCCAACTCCGGCACCGGCTCGGGGCTCTTCCCCCGCACCCTGGCCCACCAGAGATGCAAAGCATCAAAATACAAATACACCACCGGTGTCGTGTACAGCGTCAATAACTGGCTCGCGATCAACCCGCCGATAATCGTAATCCCCAACGGCCGCCGCAGTTCCGACCCAGTCCCCGTCCCGAGCGCCAGCGGCAACGCTCCCAGCAGCGCGGCCATGGTGGTCATCAGAATGGGGCGGAAGCGCAGCATGCTGGCTTCGACGATGGAATCGTAGGAATTCTTGCCCTCAATTCGCTCGGCCGCGATCGCAAAGTCGATCATCATAATGGCGTTCTTCTTCACGATGCCGATCAGCAGAATGATCCCGATAATGGCGATGATGCTCAGTTCGGTATGGGTGAGCTCAAGAGCCAGCAGCGCGCCGACGCTAGCCGCCGGCAGGCTCGAAATGATGGTGATGGGATGGATGTAGCTCTCGTACAAAATCGCCAGGATAATGTAGACGCTAATCAGCGCCGCCGTGATCAATATTGGCTCGCTTGCCAGCGATGCCTGATAGGCTTGCGCGGTGCCGGCGAATTGCGTGTGGATAGTGGGCGGAAGTCCGATCTTGGCGGCAGCCGCGTTAGCCGCGTTGACGGCATCGCCCAGCGCGACGCCCGGGTTCAGATTGAAAGAGATTGTGATGGAGGGGAACAGGCCCTGGTGCGTCACGGTGAGCGGAGCCGTAACAGTGCCGATTTTCGCGAACGCGCTCATGGGCACTTGTTCTCCGCTCGGCGAATTCACATAAACTTGGCGCAGGAACAACGGATTCTGCCAGAAATCCGGCGCGGCCTCCATCACCACGTGATACTGATTCAGAGTGCTGTACATGGTGGAGACCTGGCGCTGTCCAAATGCATCGTACAGCGTATTGTCGATGAGCGATGGCGTAATTCCGAAGCGTGACGCCGTCACCCGATCGTACTGAACCATGGCTTGCAGGCCTCTGTTCTGCTGATCGCTGCTCACGTCGGCAATGATGGGAATGGATTTGAACTCCTCCAGCATCTTAGGAGCGTACGCGTTCAGGTCCTGCAGATTGTCGCCCTGCATGGTGAATTGATACTGAGCATTGCTCTGCCTGCCGCCCACGCGGACATCCTGCGCCGCCTGCAGATACAGCGTTGCGCCGGGCACCTTGGCCAGCTTGGGCCGCAGGCGCGCGATGATGCGGTCGGCGGTGATGTTGCGTTCCTCTGGCGGTTTTAGCGAAATGAACAAACGCGCAGTGTTGAAGGTGCTGCCTCCCGTGAAGCCGTTCACTGTGTCAACAGCCGGATCGGCGGCCACGACGTTAATCATGGGCAGCAGGACCTTATCCATCGCCTCGAACGAGGTGTCCTGATCGGCGGTGATCGACCCCTGAATACGGCCGTTGTCCTGTTGAGGAAAGAACCCCTTGGGCACGTTCGTGAACAGGTACACATTGAGGGCGATGGTGGCCAGCAGCACCAGCAGTGTGATCGGCTTGAATCGAAGCGCGAGCTTCAGGGTTCGGCCGTAGAAATTCACGATTGCGTCAAATGCCTTCTCACTTGTGCGATATAACCAGCCATGCTCTTTTACATCCCGCAAAAGATGGGCGCACATCATGGGCGTCGCGGTGAGTGAAACCACCATGGAAACACCGATGGCGACCGATAACGTAACCGCGAATTCGCGAAACAGGCGGCCTACAATGCCACCCATGAGCAGCAGAGGGATGAACACTGCAATCAGCGAAATGCTGATGGTGAGTACCGTAAAGCCGACTTCCTTCGCCCCTCTCAGCGCCGCCTCATAGGGATGCATGCCTTTTTCCAGATAGCGGGTGATATTCTCGATCACCACAATGGCGTCGTCCACCACAAACCCCGTGGAGATGGTCAACGCCATCAACGAAAGATTGTCCAGGCTGTAGCCCAGCAGATACATCACGCCGAAGGTGCCCACCAGCGATACAGGCACCGCGATGCTGGGAATGAAGGTGGCCCGCCCGTTTCGCAGGAACACGAAGACCACCAGAATCACCAGGCCCACCGCGATCACCAGAGTCCTTTCCGTGTCGTGAACCGACGCGCGAATGGTGACCGTCTGATCCATGGCAACCTTCACATCAATGGCGTGCGGAATAGAGGATTCAATCTGGGGAAGCACCGCCCGGATCCGATCCACGGTATCGATAATGTTCGCGCCCGGCTGGCGGAAGATGATCACCAGAACCGAAGGCTTGCCGTTGGCGTAACCGGAATTACGAAGATCCTCCACGGCATCCTGTGCCACGCCGATGTCGGAAACTCGCACCGCCGACCCTTTGTGGTACGCGACCACGAACGGAGTGTAGTCGCTGGCGTGGAAGATCTGATCGTTGGCGCCCACTTCCCACATGCGCTGGCCGTCGGAAAAATGGCCCTTGGGAGTATTCGCGTTAGCACCACTCAATGCCGTCCGCACTTGCTCCAGTCCGATGCCGTACTTGTTCAACTGGGTCGGATTTAATTCGATTCGGATCGCGGGCAGCGAGCTTCCCCCGACCGTCACCTGCCCCACTCCGCGGATCTGGGAAAGTTTCTGCGCCATGATGGTCGACGCGGAGTCGTACATTTGTCCCCGTGTAAGCGTCGGCGACGTAAGGGCCAGCATGAAGATGGGTGAATCGGCAGGGTTCACTTTCCGGTAGCTCGGATTGCTGGGAAGATTGGCCGGCAGATAACCTCGCGCGGCGTTGATGGAGGCTTGCACGTCGCGCGCGGCCGCGTCGATGTCGCGATCCAGTTCGAATTGCAGCGTGATGCTCGTGGATCCCAGGGCGCTGGAGGAAGTCATCTCAGTCACCGCCGCGATTCTCCCGAATTGGCGCTCCAGCGGAGTCGCGACGGATGAGGCCATTGTCTCGGGACTCGCACCGGGCAACCCCGCGCTGACAGAGATGGTGGGAAACTCGACCTCGGGCAGAGGCGAGACAGGAAGCAGTGTGTAGGCGGTAGCTCCAGCCAATGTAATGGCGGCCAACAGGAGTGTGGTCGCTACCGGCTTTTTTACGAACGGCTCGGAAATGTTCATGGATTACTCCGCATGAACAGGCTCTCTCTCGTGGGCGTGCTGGCTCTCGGTCTTTCCGGAGAATCGCGTAGCCAGCCGATCGAACCAGAGATAAATCACCGGCGTGGTGTACAGCGTCAGAACCTGGCTGATCAGCAGGCCGCCGATAATCGTAATTCCCAAAGGCCTGCGCAACTCCGAGCCGCTGCCCGATCCGAAGGCCAGCGGAACCGCGCCCAGCAGCGCCGCCATGGTGGTCATCATGATGGGACGGAAGCGCAGCAGGCAAGCCTGGTAAATGGCCTCCTCCGGCTGCTTGCCTTCCTTGCGCTCGGCCGCGAGGGCGAAGTCGATCATCATGATGGCGTTCTTCTTCACGATTCCGATCAGCAGCACAATTCCGATGAGAGCGATCACACTAAAGTCGTTTCTGAATAAGATAAGCGCAAGCAGTGCCCCGACACCCGCTGACGGCAGCGCGGAAAGAATCGTCAAAGGGTGGATGTAGCTTTCATAAAGGATGCCCAAGACAAGATAAACCGTGATCAAGGCTGCCAGGATCAGGATGGATTCGTTCGCCAGCGACGATTGGAACGCCTCGGCCGTCCCTTGAAAGGCCGCCTGGATACTCTGCGGCATGTTCATATCGGCCTGCACTTTGTTGATGGCCTTCACCGCATCGCCCAATGATGCCCCGGGTGCGAGGTTGAAAGAAAGCGTGATGACGGGAAATTGGCCCTGATGATTCACCGTGAGCGGAGCGCTGGTGGTCTCTACCCTGGAAAAAGTACTGAGCGGAATCTGGCCGCCGTTCGGAAACGCGGTGTTGGATTGAATCGTAGTGGCGACCGCGCCAGCGGCGGGACCTGAACCGGTAGGCGCGGCTGCCCCTGCCGTCGTGTTGGACGCGGGAACGCCTGTTGAAATGTTGCCGCCGGACCGGATAAACAGATCATTCAAGGACGCCGGGTTTCGCCCGAAATTGGGTTTCACTTCGAGCACGACGTGATACTGGTTCAACTGCGTGAACATCGTGGACACTTGACGCTGTCCGTACGCGTCGTACAACGTCTGGTCGATAGTGGATGTAGAGATCCCCAACCGGGAGGCGGTCGCGCGATCAAATACCAGCGTTGCCCGAAGACCTTGCGTCTGTTGATCGGTCGCGACATCGCTCAACTCCGGAAGCTTCTGCAGCCTGTGCCAGCATCTGCGGCGCGTACTGTGTTCAACTCGTCGATATTAGGATCTTCCAGCGTGTACTGAAATTGGGTGCGGCTCACGCGATCTTCCACGGAAAGATCCTGCACCGGCTGCATGAATAGCGTGATGCCCGGCACCTTCGCCAGTTCCGGCTGCAAGCGGCGAATCACATCGCTGGCGCTGATTTTCCGCGTCGCCTCAGGCTTCAGGTTGATCAGAATACGGCCGCTGTTCAGCGTGGTGTTGGTCCCATCAATGCCGATGAACGAAGACAGATTATCCACGGCCGAGTCCTGCAGAATCACCTTGGTCAACTGTTGTTGTTGGCGGGACATTTGCGGGAAGGAGATCGACTGGGACGCTTCCGAAACGCCCTGAATTACGCCCGTATCCTGAATCGGAAAGAATCCTTTCGGAATGACGATGAACAAAAGAATGGTGAGGCCCAGAGTCGCCGCGGCCACCAGCAGCGTGGTCATCTGCCACTCCAATACCCATTTCAAAGTCCGCCCGTAGAAGTCCACGCCCGCATTGAATGCGCGCTCGGATGCTTTGTAGAACCAACCCTGCTTCTCTGCGGGCTGATACTTCAACAATTTCGAGCACATCATGGGCGTCAAAGTGAGCGAAACCACAGCCGAGGCCAGAATAGTGACGCTCAGCGTCACTGCAAATTCGCGAAACAGGCGGCCCACCAGGTCGGCCATGAACAGCAGCGGGATGAGAACCGCAATCAGGGACACGGTAAGAGAAACGATGGTGAAGCCGATTTGCGCCGACCCTTTAGCGCGGCTTCCAGAGGCTCTTCGCCCTCTTCGATGTAGCGGCTGATGTTCTCAATCATCACGATGGCGTCGTCCACTACGAAGCCCGTGGAAATGGTCAGCGCCATCAACGAAAGATTGTCGAGGCTATAGCCCAACAGGTACATCACGCCGAACGTCGCCACCAGCGACAGGGGCACGGCGATACCGGGAATAATGGTCGCCGCCAGATTCCGCAGGAACAGGAACATCACCATCACTACCAGCGCTACGGTAAGCATCAGTTCGAACTGCACGTCGCTCACGGAGGCTCGGATCGTAGTGGTTCGATCAGTAAGGATGGTGACGTGAACCGAGGCGGGCAGCGTCGAAGTGAGTTGAGGCAGCAGTTGCTTGATCCGGTCGACCACGGAAATGATGTTTGCCGCGGGCTGCCGCTGCACGTTCACGATGACTGCGGGAGTTTCATTCATCCACGCGGCCTGGCGAACATTTTCCGTGTCATCCATCACAGTGGCGACGTCGGTCAATTTCACAGGCGCGCCGTTCTTGTAGGCGATGATCAGCGGAGCGTAATCGCTGCTGGAGAGCAACTGGTCGTTGGCTCCAATCTGATACGCCTGATGCTCGCCGTCGAAGTTGCCCTTGGCCTGATTGACGTTGGCGGCTACCAGCGCCGTACGCAGATCCTCAAGGTTGATCCCATAAGATGCCATTGCGGTTGGATTGGCCTGAATGCGCACGGCAGGTTTCTGTCCACCGCTGATGCTGACTAGACCAACCCCCGGCAATTGCGACATCTTGGGCGCGAGCCTGGTGTCGGCGAGGTCCTCCACTTTGGATAACGGCAACTCCGACGAGGTCAGCGCCAGCGTCAGGATGGGCGTATCCGCCGGATTGGTCTTGCTGTAGATGGGCGGCGTCGGCAGGTCGGTGGGAAGAAATGTGCCCGAGGCGTTGATCGACTGCTGCACTTCCTGTTCGGCGACATCGATACTCAGCGTCAGGCTGAATTGCAGCGTGATGACGGAGCTGCCGTCGGAGCTTGTGGAGGTCATCTGCTGGAGTCCGGGCACCTGCCCGAACTGCCGTTCCAGCGGGGCGGTCACCGACGACGCCATCACGTCAGGGCTCGCCCCGGGGTAGAACGTGGTGATTTGAATAATCGGATAATCCACTTCCGGCAGCGCGGAAACGGGAAGCTGCGTATATCCCACGGCCCCGGCCAGCAGAAGCCCCACCATCAACATCGTGGTAGCTACGGGCCGAAGAATAAAAATCCGCGAAGGATTCATAAGCGCCTATCGGGAAGCGACATCTTGCCTGGTGGGTAACTCCGATTCGTTCCAGCCTCCGCCCAAAGCTTCGATCAGCGTGACACTTGCGGTCAGCCTGCGAGTTAAAAGACTAGTCGCCGTGACCTGGGCGTTCAGCAGCGCGGCTTGCGAAGTGATCACCGTCAGATAGGCAGCCGTGCCGGCCCTATATTGCGCGTCGGAAATCTTGAGAGTTCGATCCGCCGACGCGATGGTTTCCTGCACTTTCGCGGATTCGTTTTCAAGAATGCGCAATGCCGCCAGGTTGTCCTCCACTTGCTGCATCGCGGTCAGCACAGTTTGCCGGTAGGACGCGACCGTGGCATCGTAGGCTGCCTGCTGTTCGGCCACCACACCGCGGCGCCGCCCTGCATCGAACAGCGTCTGAGCCAGCGCCGGCCCCACGGACCAGAAGCGGCTAGGCCAGGTGAACCATTTTGTGAAACTGGAATTTTCCAGGCCCGCGTTGGCCGTCAAACTTAACGTCGGATAGAAGGCCGCCATCGCGATTCCGATCTGCTCATTCGCCGCCGCCACTTGGCGCTCCGAACTGGCGATGTCCGGTCTGCGTTCCAACAATTCCGATGGAACACCCGCCGGCACGGGAGGAGGCTCCGCTTTCAAAGTCACGACGGGGACCGTTAACTCAGCGGGTGCTTTGCCGATCAGGATCGCGATGGCGTGCTCAAAGGTCGCGCGCTCCACGCCCAGGTCGAGGAGCTGCGACTGCACGGTATACAGTTGCGACTCCGCCTGCGCCACATCAAGGTCTGATGCGACCCCCACCGAGAATCGGTTCTTCGTCAGCGTGAGGTATTCCTCATAGGAAGCTTCGGTGTTGGTCAACAACTCAGCCTCTCCGTCGTTTCCGTGAAGGCTGAAGTAGTCCTGAGCCAGCTCGGCCTGATAGAGCAGCCGCGCGTTGGCGACCTGAGCCGCCAACGATTGAGCGGTATTCGTGCTGGCCGACACGCCGCGGCGAATGTTTCCCCACAGGTCGGGCTCCCAGGAAACATTGAAAGGAAGATTGAAGCTATTGCGGCTGCTGGAGCCACCTCCGGCGTTCCCAGATGAGGCTATATTGTTGACGGTCGACCCGCCATTTCCTGCTGCAGTTATAGAAGGAGATGTCGTGACCACGGGATACAACGCCGCGCGAGAGACCGACACCACAGCTTTGGCCTCCCGATACTGCGCTTCCAGCTGCTGCACGTTCTGGTTGGAGACGGCGACCTGCTCCTCCAAAGCATTCAGCGCCGGATCATTGTAAAGTTCCCACCACTTCCCCTTGAAATAGGCGTCGCCCGGTTGCGATTGCTTCCATCCTGCCGCTTCCGCTTCCTTGAAGTTCGGGGGCGGCTGCTCTTTGAATGCGGGCGGCGTGACGGCGGCAGGCCGTTTGTAGTTAGGACCCACAATGCAGCCCGTCAAAGCCGACAGCACAGCAAGCAGGGCCATTGCCCAAGGGCTCGGTAGCCGGTTCATCTACTTGCCCTTTTTCGTCTTGCCGCTCTTTTTGGCGGCTGAAGCGGGTGAGGGGGCAGCATTTGTGGCGGGGTTCTGCGTCTGCACCTTGCTGCCTTCCTGCAATTTGTCCACGCCCGTCATCACCACTACCTCTCCGGGCATCAGTCCCATGGTGACTTCGGAGTCGTCCCCCTCCGTTGTGCCGATCGTAAGCTGGCGCACGGTGACCGTTGAATCCGGCTTGACGACGTAGACATAGGTCGCGTTGGAGTTGCGCTGAATCGCGGCAGTCGGGATGAGCGTCACGCCGTGCTTTTCCTGGACCAGCAGCCGCGCATTGACAAACTGGTTGGGATACAGAGTATTTTTCGAATTTTCGAACGTCGCCCTCAGCTTCAGCGTGCCGGTGGTGGGATCAATCTGATTGTCCAGCGTCGTCAGCGATCCTTGCGCCAGCTTCATCTTTCCATCGCGATCATAGGCGTCCACTTCCAGCGTCTGCCCCGCGGCCATCTTCTGAAGCACCACCTGAAGCTGGTCCTCGGAGATGGTGAAGATGGTGCTGATGGGGTCCATCTGCGTGATCACCAACAGACCTTCGGTGTCCGATGCGTGAACGATGTTTCCCACATCCACCAGCCGCAGGCCGATCCGTCCGCCGACAGGAGCGGTGATCTTCGTGTAACCGATATTCACCTTGGCGGCTTCAATCTGTCCTTGATCGACTTTGATGGTGCCTTCGTCCTGATGCACCAACGCCTGTTGGGTCGCCAGTTGCTGTTCCGGAATCGCTTTCAGCGGGACCAAGGTTTGATACCGGGCGAGATCGATCTTCGCGTTCTCCAGATTCGCCTGATCGCGGGTCAGTTGCCCTTCGGCCTGCGTCAAGACAGCTTGATAAGGCTTATCATCGATCTCTACCAGCAGGTCGCCCTTGTTGACTGTGTCACCTTCTTTGTAGCGGACGCTCATCAGTTGACCATCCACGCGGCTGTGGATGGTCACTGTAGCAAGTGGCGTAACCGCGCCGAGCCCCGAATAATACACGCCGATGTCGCCTCTGCGAGCCGTCGTGGTGACTACCGGGACGGCGGGGGGCTCGGCGTTTTTCTGCGCAGCACCCGCGGCTTCCTTGGCCTTAATTCTCGGCCAGATAAAATATATCGCCGCACCGAGCACGACAAGAATCGCCAACAGGATCCACACCCACCGCTTGCTGCGCGGAGGTTCGGAACGAGGAGGCTCAGTTTTTCCTCGAACGGGAGCACCAGGAGCCGGTAATTCACGCATTGGCGCGGGTGGAGCAATTTGAAGAGGTTCCGGGCGCTCCTCGATCATAAGGTTTTTCTTGTCTGCTTCGTCCATATTCGCACGCGCTTCGTTCTACAGGTGCCTAACTTCTGCTACATTTTCGTTGCCGTACACATCTCCGCTTTCGCGGAAGCAAGTTCATCACCAAAGATTAGTGCGATGTATGTAGCGTAAGTTTGCTAATGGAATTGTGCGATTTTCGGGCGAATCGTTTTTCACCCGCATGCGAAATTGCAGGGCTGGTGGATAGTACTAGCGCGAATGTTCTGAACGTTTTTTCCGTGCTGAATCAGTCCGCACTGCCGTTTGACCTAAGGCTTTCCCGCCGCCATCTTTAGTTCTTCCAGCGCAACTTTGCGATTGTCGGGCGGAAGATGAATCGGAATGATTCGGTCGACGTCCAAGTGCAGCCGCTCCACGTTTGCCAGCAAGTTGGTCTGATACGTATTGGGCATCGCCGGAGGTGCAGTGGCTACCTGATTTGGCACGTTGAACTCGTCCGCTTCGATGAAGACCTTCTGCTTGGGCAAATAGATTGTCATGTCGAATGCATCGTGAGTCGAGCCCTGCACGCGATCCATCTCAATTACGTGTGTGCCATCGCTAAGAGTCTTTTTGTCCCCCACATATTCAACCTTGATCTTGGGCTGCGGCTTCATCTGCGACAGCCGGTCGGGCACCAGGTTGTGGGTGTTTGCAAACGATTTTTCATAGAAGCCCTTGTTTCCCTGATTGGTAACGATGGTGGCTCCTTCGGCGACGAACGCTCGGAGTCCGCCGGAATGGTCGAAGTGCGCATGCGTGTTGAGCACATAGCGGATCTGCTTGCCAGGAACCAGACGCTTGGCCTCGGCAATAATCTGTTCGGCGCGCATGTCGTTTTGCGGACCTTCAATCACCACGATGTAGTTCTTAAAGTCGGCCACAACTGACCCGTACCCTCCTGTGATCAGCCAGAAGCCGCCACCCAAATCTTCTGACGTGGGTCCCGCGGGCGCGGCCGGAGCGCCCCCCGGTCCACCCTTCGCCCCGCCTTTCGCTGCTCCCGGCCCGCCCCGGCCCCTGCCTGCCGGCGGAGTCAGATCGACTGGAACACCAACCTTCACGTCGGTGACGTTCAGCTCGTAATATTTTTTGCCGCCTTGATTCTGCACGATGTGCGCCGGGAACTTCATGCCGTTTCCGAAATCTTTCCAATCCGAGTAAAGGGCTTCCCAGGTGATATCGCCCAGCACGTTGTTGTCAATAGTGGTGGCGACCCGATCCACATAGCCCTGGTCATCGATCCAGCCACTTACCGACGTCTTGTAGCCGCCCGTGGGAGCCGCGTTTTCAATCGGAAACGTCAGCACCGTATATTTCTTGCCCTTCATGGTTTCCTTCTTGACCGTCGCGTTCTTCTCGAGCGCGGCTTTCAGGAAACCCAACGGCAGCAGATCGTATTCGATCTCGTTGGTAAAATTGTTGCCGACCATCGTCACCTGATTCTGCATCTGGTCAGGCGCGGGCGTGGTGGTTCCCGCTCCTCCGCCTGGAGGATTCTCGCCTTCGCCGTGGATCCTCTCGACGCGCCAACCTTTGGCCTCGAAGTCGATCGAGCGGACCGTGTTCTTATCGTTGTACCAGCGCCAATGGTCGAACTGAGGATTGAAACCTTGCCCCACAAAGCCATCGCCGCCATCTCCGGAGATCACTATGGTCTTGACGCCTTCCACTCCCATGGCTTTCATGGAATTGTTCACCACGGTTGCAAGCTCGCTTTGGGCCGGCAATATCCACACCAGCGCGCTGCCTAATCCGAGTGCGACGATCCCTCTAGTCCATCTACTTATCTGGGCTTTGCGTGCCATTCGGCCTCCAGCGAAAAATTGTTGCTCGAAACAGTATACAGGGCGGGATTTTATTTCGTGGGCGAAACGAAAACCATTTTCCCGACTGCTACCGCCGCGATGACTCCGCCGAGTGCCAGCAGGAAAGCCGATTGATAACCGAAATGGTCGGCCAGTGTGCCAGCAAGAAAGGAGCTGATGCCCACAAAGAGATCGTAGAAGGCGCTCAGGACGCCGATCGCAGATCCATGTCGATGGCTGGGTGTTCCTCTCAACACAACCGACGCGACCGACGACCAGGGGAAAGAAAAGCCCAAACCTAAAATCGCCGCGCCGGCAATGGAAGCAACCGGCCCTGGTGTAAACGCGATGATGGCACACCCTACGGCCATGCCGGCCAATCCTAGATAGTAAGTAACGCTAGGCTGCAACCGATCCGGCAATCCGCCCAGAAAGAATCGCGAGAGCAGGACCATCGAAGCGTACGCCGAGAAAGCGATCGGTCCTCCGCCGCCATGCTGGGCTAGATGCAAAATTAGAAATCCAGCCACGATAGGGTATTGAACACTGTTGAAGCCGACTGCCAGCCCCGGACCAATCAGCGACTTCGGCAGCCAGATGCGCGGACCCGAGGCAGGATGCGGCGTATAGTTCTCTTCCACGCGTGAAAGCAAAAGGAATGCGACAACTGCGGCGATCACCTGCAGAGCGGCGGCGCGCTCAAACGTTCCCAGGAATTGGCCGATCACAGGTCCAGCCGAGATCCCGCCCCAGATTCCGGTCGAGACGAATCCAAGCGCTCGTGCGCTGCGGTGAATGCCCGCGGCTTCCACAGCCCACGCGGCAGCGCCCGTGTACAGGCAAGCCTCGCCGAAACCCTGCAGGCAGCGCCCCAGGTATGCTCCCGTCAAACCAAGAGGAGCAAGATAGGCGAGCCCCGCGGCCCCACAACTGGCCAGACCGGTGAGGAACGCGAGCTTGCGGCCTTTCTTATCCGCCAGCGGCCCGGAAATGAAACGCGAAACCAGCGCGACGGCGGAAAACATGCCGATGACCAAGCCTACTGTTTGATCGGTTCCACCCAAGTCATGGATGACGTGCAGGGCCATGCCGGGCAGCACGGTCCCGATACCAAGGAAAGCCAGGAAGGTGGCGGCGATGAGCGTCCAAAACTTCGAGCCCAAGCCCTGCGCCCCGAACTGCAATTCCGAGACATCAGCAGAAGGGGCTCCCATCTATTTATTGTAGAGGGTGCAGTACTTTCGATCCTACTCCCAGGCCGGTACTGCATCGAATCCACACTTTCTGCAGACGACGGCTAAGACCGGGGAATCCCCGACCGATCTGTACCATCACACACGATGCTTGGTCAGAAGTCCGTCCACATCCTGCTAGCCGCGCTTTTCTGATTGGCAACGCTCAGCGCCCAGATTTCCGGAGGCGCATTTCGAGGCGAGGTGCATGACGACTCAGCCGCTGTTGTTCCTCAAGCCAAAGTTGCGATCCGCTCCACCGACAACGGTACCGAAATCGCGACGGAATCCAATGGCGAGGGGATCTACATCACGCCTACCTTAGTCCCCGGGGTAGTACCTGCTGACCGTCACGAGAATGGGATTCAGGACTGAAATTTTCGGCCCGGTGAGCCTGTCCGTCAACCAGACGGTGCGCGTGGACTTCAGCCTGCACGTAGGTGCGCCGGCCGAGTCTGTCGAGGTGAAGGCCACCGCGACGCAACTGCTTTCCGCGGAGAGTGCCGAGGTATCTCAAGTAATCGCCAGTACGGAGGTGTCCCAGATTCCTTTGAATGGCCGCAACTGGCAGGATCTCATCCGGCTGAGCGCGGGCGTGAATCCGGGAGCCGCCTCTCAGACCGGCTCCCCCAATGCCGTTAACGTCAACGGCCAGCGCGACAAAGCCAACCTTTATATGGTCGATGGCATTTCCACCACCTCATCCACCCAGGGCCGGGCCAACAGCTTCAACATTCCACTGGAAGCCGTCCGCGAATTTTCCGTGCAGGCGGGAGCTTACTCCGCCGAGTTCGGCAATGTTGCCGGAGGGGTGATCAATCTGGAGTCGAAGTCCGGCACCAATATCTGGCACGCATCGGCGTTTGAGTTTTTTCGTAACGATGCGATGGACGCGGCGAATTTCTTTTCCAATGCTACGAGGCAGAAAAAGAATGCTCTCCGCTACAATCAGCCCGGCGGATCCGTGGGCGGGCCACTGCAGAAAAACAAAACGTTTCTGTTTGCCGACTATCAGGCGACGATCCTCAGCAACGCCGCTCCCATGTTGACCAGCGTGCCTGTGGGCGTCCAGCGCACCGGCGATTTTTCCAGTCTGACGACTCCGATCTACGATCCCACTTCAGCGGGGCTGGCGCGCACTCAGTTTCCTCACAACGTGATCCCTTTGACCCGCATCGACCCCGCCGCGTCGGCAATCACGGCGCTGCTTCCTGGGCCCAATCTGTTCGATGCCAAGAGCAATCCGCTGCCCTTTAATAACTATGCCGCCACAGGCGTCACCACGTCGGCGGTTCACTCCTTCGATATCCGCCTGGATCGCCAACTATCGGAGAAGAGCAGCGTTTTCGCGCGGCATTCGTTTCAGAACACGTCCTCTGTTACGCCCTCGATTTTCGGCTTGCCGCTGGGTGGCGCGTCATCGTTCGCCGGCACCACCCGTGCCCGCAATCAGAATGCGGGTCTGGGCCACTTCTATCAGTTCAGCCCGACCCTCATTAACGAAATTAGAATGGGATTGAATCGTCAGACCACATCGCTCGTCCAGCAGGACTATGGCCAGAATCTTTCCCAGCGCTTCGGAATTCCTGGAGAGAACCGCAGCGCTGATACCTCGGGGCTTTCCGTCTTGAATGTTTCCGGCCTGTTTTCGCTGGGCAGCGGCATTCTCACTCCGCTCCGGCTCGCCACCACCAGTGGGAACTTCAGCGAAAAGCTGACGTGGGTGAAGGGACGCCACACGTTGCGATTCGGGTTTGACAGCCAGCATGAGCTGGGCAGCACCGGTTATCTGGTTTTTGGTCGCGGCTATTTCACATTTTTGAATCTGAGCACCAGCACGCTCGTGGGGCCCGCGGGAGGAAACGCGTTCGGAAGCTTCCTTGTAGGCGCGCCGTTTCAGATCCTGCGCGATAGCTTTCCTCCGGGCGAGATCGGGCTCATTTCCAATCGCTACGGATTCTTCATCCAGGACGACTTCCAAGTTACCCGCGGCTTCACACTGAACCTCGGCGCACGCTACGACATTATGCCCTACGGTCATGAGATGCACGACCGCTTGTCGAATTTCGATCCCGTCTCCAGGACCATGCTGCTGGCGGGCGTCAACACCATCCCGACTCTGCGAAAAACCGACTTTAAAGATCTGGCCCCGCGAATCGGCCTCGCGTGGGCTCCCGGCGTAAGCCAGAACTTTGTCATTCGGGCTGGATACGGAATCGGCTTTGTCGACCCCGTGGGCAGCGCGGGCGTCCTGAATAGCCAGGAATTCAATATTCCGTTTTACTTCCGCAATAACATTACGGAGTTCCCGTTCCTGCCTCCCGCCTACAGTCTCAGCCAGCCTTTGCCCGGTCTGGTGGTGCCTTCTCCCACAGCTCCCACAGGCGACCAGCGCTACCTTGTTCCCAACGATAGAAATCAGTATTCGCAAACCTGGACCCTAAGCCTTCAGCGGGCTTTAAGCACGTCGTCGATGCTCGAAGTGGCCTACGTTGGCACCAGCGGCGTGCGGCTGCTGAACACATCCAACCTCAATGCAGCCGGCCCGGGCACAACCGATCCCACCACCAGACAGCCCTTTGGTGCGGCGCTGGGGCAGGTGGAAGAGTATTCCAACGGCGCGCATTCCACCTACAACGGACTGCAGACGAAACTGGAAAAACGTCTTTCTCAAGGGCTGTATTTTCTAGGGTCTTACACATGGTCCAAGTCGATGGACAACCAGAGTAATGGAACCGACGATTCCGCCTCTGGCGGACAGTTCCCACAGAATCCTTCCAACTTCTCGCTGGAGCGCGGGCCGTCCAGTTTCGACCGGACCCATCGCTTCGCCGGCAGCTTTGTCTGGCAGCTTCCGACGTTGCGAGGTCTGCGCGACGCGGGCGGCGCTTTGAAGGCCATCGGCGAAATCGCCAAAGGCTGGCAATGGAGCGGAATTTTCGAGGCCGAAACGGGAACGCCGTTCAGCGTTCTGATGCCTTGCGCGACCATCAACGCGCAGGGCAACAATTGCCGGCCCAATCGTATTTCCAGTGGCGAGCTGCCTTCGGACCAACGCTCGATCGCGCTGTGGCTCAACCCGGCTGCGTTTGTAACGCCCAGTCCGGCGGCCTACGGCAACGCGGGCCGCAATATCCTGCGCGCGCCTGGCTTAGTCAACTCAGACATGGCGCTTGCCAGGTCTTTTCGATGGAGCAATAACGATACCCGCCGTGTGCAGATTCGCTGGGAGGTTTTCAACGCTTTCAACCATACCAACCTGGGCGTCCCTATTCACTCCACCGATTCGCCGGCGTTAGGAAGCATTACCTCGGCCGGTCCCGCACGAGTCATTCAGCTTGGAGCACGGTTCGAATTTTGACTTGAGCCATGACCTTACGATTTCCAAAAGCGCGGCGGGCCCTTGAGTGGTTTCAGACGAAGCGCGAATCGAGAACCTTCCGCTATCTGCTGCCGTTGGCGGGGATGGCTGCGTCGCTTCTTCTGCAATGGGCAATTGCCTCGTTATGGCCCAAGAATAACGACTTTCCGTACGCTTTCTTTTATCTGATCGCCGTATTTGCATCGGCTTGGTTGGGCGGCTATGGTCCCGGCGCCCTGTCGTGCCTCTTGACTCTGGTAGGGCTGCCTTCCGCCGTCGCTCATCATTTCGCGCATGCCGATGGGAGCCGGATCTTGCTGCTCTTGGGAATTTCTTTTGCCGTTAGCGGAGTGGCTCACGCGCAGCGCCGCAGTAAGGAAGCCCTCCGCCGCGTCAACGACGAATTGGACCAGCGTGTTCAACTACGAACACGCGACCTGGCGCAAGCCGTGGACGCTCTGCGGGAAAGCGAGCAGAGAGTCGACTTCGCGTTGGACGCGGCGGAGATCGGCCGCTGGGATTTGGATCTTACGACCTTGAAAGCGAACCGGTCGCTCCGCCACGACCGCATCTTCGGGCATGAAACCATGCTCCCCGAGTGGACCTACAACATTCTACTGGAGCACATTGTTCCGGAAGACCGGCTTGGCGTAGAGGAGAAATTCAAAGTCGCTCTGGCCGGAGAAAACGTCTGGGAATTCGAGTGCCGAATCCGCAGGCCAAGTGGTGATCTGCGCTGGATTTGGGGGCGAGGCAAAATACGCCGCGACAGCGCGGGCAACCCGGTGAGCATGCTGGGCAGCATCGGCGACATCACCGCTCGCAAGCGAGCCGAGGAGCGAGTCCAGACCCAGTTGGGGCGCATGAATCTCTTGGATCAGATCACGCGCGCCGTGGCGGAGCGGCAGGATTTGCGCAGCGTGTTTCAAGCCGTGATCCGCACCTTGGAAGACAGCATGCCCATCGACTTCGGATGCGCCTGTCTCTTTGATGCCGCCTTGCACAACCTCACCGTCACCTGCGTGGGCGTGAAGAGTGAGCCGCTGGCAATGGAACTCGCCTTGACCGAACAGGCTCACGTCGACGTCGGGCAGAATGGGCTTTCGCTATGCGTGCGCGGACAACTTGTATATGAGGCCGACGTGGCGGCGCTGGATTATCCGTTTCCAAAAAAGGTCGCCGGCGGAGGCCTGCGCTCCATGGTCGCCGCTCCGCTTCTTTTTGAAAGCCAGGTGTTCGGAATCCTCGTGGCGGCCCGCACCCAGGTCGACGGTTTCTCGAGCGGCGATTGCGAATTCCTTCGCCAGTTGAGCGAACACGTCGCGCTGGCAGCCCATCAGGCACAGATCTATTCAGCCCTGCAGCAGGCTTACGAAGATCTGCGGCAAACTCAGCAGACCGTGATGCAGCATGAACGTCTGCGCGCTTTGGGCCAGATGGCTAGCGGGATCGCGCATGACATCAATAATGCGATTTCTCCGGTCGCGCTCTACACGGAGTCTCTGCTCGAAAATGAGCCCAACCTGAGCCCTCGCACGCGCAAGTACCTGGAGACCACGCAGAGAGCCATCGAAGACGTTGCTCACACCGTGGCGCGCATGCGCGAATTCTATCGCCAGCATCAGGCCCAACTGGTCCTATCGCCGGTCGAATTGAACCGTCTTGTTGAGCAGATCGTAGATCTTACGCGCGCTCGCTGGAGCGATATGCCGCAGCAGAGAGGAATCGTGATTCAACTGCGGTTGGAGCTGATGGAAGATCTGCCGCACGTCGCCGGAATCGAAAGCGAGATCCGTGAGGCTCTTACAAATTTGGTCTTCAACGCGGTGGACGCCATGCCGGACGGGGGCATCCTCACGCTCCGCACCAGCAACGCCAATCGCCCCGGCAGCACCATGAAATCCCATCAGGTTTACGTGGAAGTGGGCGATACGGGAATTGGCATGGATCCGGAAACACGCCGCCGCTGCCTGGAGCCCTTCTTCACCACCAAGGGCGAACGCGGTACGGGGCTCGGCCTGGCCATGGTATACGGTGTCGCGCAACGGCATGGAGCAGAAATTGAAATGGAAAGCGCCACGGGCATGGGAACCACTGTGCGCGTGGGCTTCCCGCTCCTCGCCGCAACCGCCGTTAATGCCACGCCAGTGATGTTTGAAAGCCGGCGCGCGGAGCGTTTGCGAATTCTGGTGGTGGATGACGATCCTCTGCTGATCAAATCCATCCGTGACATTCTGGAGAGCGATGGCCATGCGGTGACCACCGCCAACCACGGCCAGGAAGCGATCGACATTTTTCAAAACACGATCGCGCTGGGCGAATCGTTCGCGGCCGTCATCACCGACCTAGGCATGCCTTACGTCGATGGCCGCAAGGTGGCGCGCGCCGTCAAACTTGCGTCTCCAACCACTCCCGTCATTCTCCTCACCGGATGGGGCCAGCGCCTGGTTGCGGACGGTGAGGTGCCGCCGCATGTCGACCGCGTCTTAAACAAACCGCCTAAACTTCGCGACCTGCGAAACGCGCTGGCGGAATTGACCGATGTAGGGGCGCAAACATCACTTGTGAGTTAAAAACAAATGCCAGACTCCCCGCTTGCCCAATTGCTTATTGTCGACGACGAAGCAGCACAGATGCGGGCTCTGTGCGAGACGCTGGAAGCGGAAGGATACTCGACCACCGGCTTCATTTCCGCGCGGCAAGCTCTGGAAACGCTCCGCCAGCGCGACTTCGACCTGGTGCTGACCGACCTGATGATGCCTGAAATGGACGGCATTGCCATGCTGCGCTCCGCGTTTGAGATCGATCCGAACCTGGTCGGCATTGTGATGACCGGGCATGGAACCATCGACACGGCCATTGAGGCGCTGAAGACAGGCGCCCTGGATTACATTCTGAAGCCCTTCCGATTGAGCACGATTCTTCCCTTGTTGAAGCGCGCCCGCGCCGTGCAGCAGCTTCGCCTGGAAAATATCCAGTTGCGGGAAGCGCTGGGAATTCATGAACTGGGAATCGAGATCGCATTCGCGCCCGATTTCGCCACCATTCTGGAGAAAGCGGCCGACGCCGCCTTCCGCCAGAGCTCTGCCCGCGACGTGTCTATCCTGTTGCCCACCAACCGGGCAAATGAACTTCGCGTGGCCGTAGCGCGAGGCAATGATGCGGGCCGCGTTCAAGGCAAGATCGTCCCGGTGGGTGATATGGTGTCGGGTTGGATCGCGCAGGGCCGTGACGTGATCCCGGAGCCGGTCTTCGGACCTTCTCCATCGCCGGGCGAGACCCAGCACGTAGGCGTCTCCATACCCATGGTGACCGGCCGTAAACTAATCGGCATTCTCAATTTCACGTCGAGCCGAGTGCACAGAGCGATCCCTCCCGGCCAGATTAAGGCGCTCTCGATTCTGGCCGGATCCACTGCCTCGGCGCTGGAGGCGGCATCGCTCCTGGAACAATTGCGCGGAGCCGAGCAGCGCTACCGGCGATTGGCGGAGACCGCACCCGACGTTGTGTTTCGCTGCGAAATCTCCCCGCGGCGTTTGTTCACCTTTGTGAATCCTGCGATGAAAGATCTTACCGGCTATTCGCCCGAAGAACATTATGAAGATCCGGACCTGATCGCGCGAATGACTCATCCCGACGATCGCCCTGTGACCGAGGCGATTCTTTGCGGCGATTATGCCAGCGGCGACCTGGTGACCACGCGCTGGGTTCGCAAACATGGCGGCGTGATCTGGGTGGAGCAGCGCAACGTGGTTCTCCGTGACGCCGAGGGCCGCCCCATGGCGATTGAAGGAATCATTCGCGACATCACCGACCGAAGAAATCTGGAGGAACAGCTTCGGCATTCACAGAAGATGGAAGCGATCGGGCGGCTCGCCGCGGGCGTGGCGCACGACTTCAACAACCTGCTCACGGTGATCAACGGCTACTCCGATCTGGCGTTGCGTGAGATGACGCCCGATGGGTCCAGTTACCGCAAGATCGACGAAGTCAGGAAGGCCGGGGAACAGGCGGCCATTCTGACGCGGCAGCTTCTGGCCAGCGGAAGAAAACAGGTCAGCCAGCCCAAGGTGCTCGATCTGAATGCACTCGTGGACTCGAGCATTAATATGCTGAGCCGCTTGCTGGGCTCCGACGTGAAGCTGGTGATCGACAAAGATTCGCACCTAGGTCAGGTGAAGGCGGACGAGGGGCAGATTCAGCAGATCCTGATGAACCTGAGCGTCAACGCGCGCGACGCGATGCCATCCGGAGGCGAACTGCGGATTCAAACGCGGAACGACCAAGGCGGGGTGATGCTCGCCATCAGCGATACCGGAAGCGGGATGGATGCCGACACGCAGGCTCTGATTTTTGAGCCCTTCTTCACAACAAAGGAGCTAGGCGAAGGAACGGGCTTAGGGCTGTCGATCGTCCACGGAATCGTGAAGCAGAGCGGGGGATCGATTGAAGTGGAAAGCGAGCCTGGCAAGGGGACTACGTTTCGGATTCTGTTGCCCCGGGTGGTGGAGGAGATCCCGGCGTGTGCATCCGGAGACATAGGTAACACTTCTATCCGAGGACATAGGTAACACTTTTTGCAGTTCGTTCGAGTCGGCG
>CAVYBC010000018.1:0-167929 GCA_963766615.1 Terriglobia bacterium | reverse complement strand
TCTATTAATCCCCGATTACCAACCGATACCCGATCCCCGGCTCGGTCTGCAGCAACTTCGGCCGCGCCGGATCAGGTTCCAGCTTGCGGCGTAGCTGCGCGACATACACGCGGAGATATTGGGCCTGCTCGGTCTGATTCGGCCCCCACACTTCAGACAAAAGCTGGCGTTGCGTCAGAACCTTTCCCGCGTATTTCACGAAGACCTGGAGCAGTTTGTACTCGTTGGGAGTCAGGTGAATCTCCGCGCCGTCTACTTTTACCAGTCTTCGTTCCAGATCCACTTCCACCTGACCAAAGCGGACAATGTTGCTCGACCCTTCCGTGCTGACCGCGGCCGATCGCCGGAGCGCGGCTCGAATCCGGGCCAATAGTTCACCAACGGCGAACGGCTTGCCAATGTAATCATCCGCGCCGAGGTCCAGCGCGGCGATCTTGTCAGATTCCTGGCCGCGCGCCGACAAAATCAGGATAGGTGCGCGATTCCATTCCCTCAGCCGGCGGATCACATCGATGCCGTCGATGTCGGGAAGCCCCAGGTCAAGCAAGATGAGATCCGGTTGGTGAGCAGCAGCCTGCGCCAATCCTTCTTCACCCGTAAGCGCTTCCTGAAACCTGTAGCCCTCGGCGGCCAGCGTCGCGCGCAGAAACCGGCGGATCTGCGGGTCGTCTTCAATCATCAGCACCAGGGCCTTCATGGAAGCGTCCCCACGGGTTCGGCGACCTTCGGCAGACGGACTCGCACCGACGCTCCACCGCCTATGCGGTTGGATGCTTCAATGCTGCCTCCATGCGCTTGCGCGATCGCCTGACAGATGGCGAGTCCGAGACCTGCGCCGCTGGCTCTGGTCCTTTGTCCGCGATAGAACTTCTCAAAGATGTGCTGCTGTTCTTCCGGGTCGAACCCCGGTCCGCGATCGCGCACATCCATCCAGATTTCGCGGTCTGTGGTCCCCGCCGCCAGTTCGATCGGCACGCCCGCGGGCGTGTGCTTTATCGCGTTCTCCACCAGGTTCAACACTAATTGTCCCCACAAAACCTCGTCGACGCTGACCGGCGGCAGATCCTCCGGGAACTCGGTGCTGACAGTCCGGCCTTCCAGTCGCGTTTCCAGCCGTAAAAGCGCGGTGCCGATGATGTCTTCCAGAGGGACCAGTTCGCGATGAAGAGCGACGCTGCCCGAGGAGAACCTCGTCATGTCCAAAAGATTGCTCACCAGGCGGCCCAGCCTCTCCGCCTCTTCGGAGATGCTTTCCAGCAGATCTTGCCGTGTCGCCGCTTCCAGCTTGTCGCCTTGCGAACGCAGCGTGGAGGCCGCGCCGGTGATGGAGGCAAGCGGCGTGCGCAAGTCGTGCGATACGGCGCTCAGCAGAGCGCTGCGCATCTGTTCGGTCTCCATTCGCAAGTGCGATTCCTCGGCGGCGCGCTGGCTTAGAGTGCGCTCCAGAGTCAGCGCCGTTTGCTGCGCGAACAGCTCCAGCAATTCCTGCTGCTCTTTCAGAAAGACGCGGCCTTCCGGATCGGGCACCACCGCCATCACGCCAAACGTCTGCCGGGTGCCTTTCAGGGGCAGATAGAACGCGGTGGTGTCGGTGAGGCGCGTCATTCCTGTGCCTGCTTTCACGCCGCGGCGGAAGACCCACTGGGCTGTGGACTCCTCGGCCACGGGAATGCGAAGTTGATCCGCGGTTCGGCGGCGAAAAGAAATCTTGCCGTCTTCGGGAAGAAATATTTCCACGGGCGTCCCGAATATTTCTCCCGCCAACGCGGCGGCGCCGCGCGCGGCCTCGAACACGCGAGTCTCCGAAGAAAGCGTTCGGGTGAGTCGATACAGAGCCTCGGCGCGGCTCTCTTTCTCGCGGGCCTGAGTGCGATGCGCACGGATGCGGGCGCTCTGAATGCTGATCACCAGCGCGACCACCAACATGGCTGCCAGCGTGACCAGATATTCGGTGTCCTCCACGACGAAGGTGAAATAAGGCGGAACGCAGAAGAAATCAAAGGCGGCCACTCCCAGGACCGAGGTCGCCACCGAGACGTAGCTGGATGCGCGCAGGGCCACGATGACCACGCCCAGCGTGTAAAACATCGCCAGATTGGTGGGGGCCAGAACACTTCGCAACGGCAGAACCACCAGCGTCGCGGCGGTCAGCGTGGCGGCGGCAAACGCGAGCTCGATCCATAGGCGGGCGGGCCGGGAACGAAACACGGTGAGGGGATACGCGTCCTCTTGCGGCGGCTTGTCTGGCGATTCGTCCAAGCCGCTACGTTAGCAGCTTTTGTGAGCTTTATTCCGGCCGATGCATCTCTTCTTTCACGTGGGACACAATGCCGGCCAGGTCCCTTTCGCCGATCTCTTCTTCCAGAAGCCTCAACGCTGCGCCGACCACGTCGCGATGATGAAGCTTCGCGCCGATCTCGGGTTGCTCAGAAAGCTTCAGCCAGATGCGATGGCAGCGGTCCACGTCTTCCGGCCACAAGCGCGGCGGATGAGGGCCCAGGTTGACGAACATCGACGGCCTGTCCGGATTTGTGATTTCCAGCGAGAAGGCGTGACGAGGCTCCGGCAGCTTTTCCCAAGCCAGACCGATCCGGCGCGCTAATTCCTCCGACGCCATGCGGGCCGAAACGCCAACCACGAGCCGAGAGGCCTGCAAGCCGGGCCGCGGTCTGAACGGTCGCGTCAAACGGGTCTACGGCGGGGACCACCAGAAGCTCCACCGTCTTGCCTTCTTTTTCAGCTAAGGCCACGACGTGAGAGAACAGGTCCTGCTCATAGCCCGCGAAAACCTGATCGTCGCGAAGCTGATATTCGGCGTCCCCGGTGGAGAGCTGCCGCACGGTCATTACGACAATGTCGTGACGGCGCATGTTGGTCTTTTCCAGAACCTTTTCCAGATGCCACAAGCGGCGATTATCGCGCACTGCCACCAGCACGCACCCCGGGCGAGCCTTCAACGTTTCCGAGCCGATTTCAGGCTGATGGTCCAGGTTGAATTTCTCAAGGTCGGTTCGCTCTTCTTTTTTCTTACTCGCGTTCACGCGCTCCGAAACCAGGAATAGAACGTAGAGCAGGATGGTGAACGACACGCCGTAAATCGTCGCGATCTTCTTCGAGAAGAGATTGGCTATGGCCACCAGAAACAGTACCGAAGTGGTGAGGCCCAAGCCCACCGGGATTTCTCTGCCGGCCAGAGTGAAGTTGAAGGGGAACTTGTATTCCTGATTGTGCCGCTGGTAGCGGAGCACCAGAACTCCAAGCGATTTGAGGAAGAAGCTCCACACCACGCCGAACGCATAGGCTTCGCCCAATAAGAAAACGTCGCCGCGGCTGGCCACGATGGTAACGATCTGCAACAGCGCCATCAGGGTCAGGATCCGATAGGTGGTTCCAAACTGCTTCTGCGGTTTGCGAAACCAGTCCAGCAGCACTCCGTCCTCGGCTACGCGGTTCAATACGCCGTTGACGCCGATCAGCGAAGTATTTACCGCGCCAGCCAGGATCAGCACGCCCACAATCACGACGAAGACGTGGAAGCCGAGCTTCAGCACTTCCGGTCCTGCAAGGTTCATCACCAGGCCGCCGATCATGTTGTCGAAATACATGCTGCGCGTCGCGTCAGGAATGATCATTACAGCGAGCACCGAGATGACGCCCGTGCAGATGACGGCGTAGGTGCAGACGATGTTGGCGGTGATGCGGAGATTCTTCAGCTTGGGGTAGCCGACCTCGCGGTATACCTGCGCCAGCGTCTCAAATCCGCTCATCGCCAACAGAGAATGTCCAATGGAAACGATGATGACGACGAAAGAAACCTGCGCGAACCAGGTGTTGTACAGCCATCCCTGAGCTTCTTTGGTCAGGTGAATATTGGAAGGAGTCGGCAGAGGAGGCAGCGGCGCGCCACCGCGGAGTATCAGGGTCAGGGGCGCCCAGAACAACAGAATCGCGACCATGACGGTCGTAATCTGCATGATGCGGAGAGCTTTATGGCCCGATTCGGGAACACCCTTGATGTTGCTCCACCAGAAATAGATGGTGACCACAACGCTGAAGAAAACCGAAAACCAGTTCACGTTGCCGATCCAGTCGCGCTGATGAAGCGCCGCCGCGATGTCGTTCACCAGGTGGCCCAGATACTGGCCCGCGCTGACCGCGCTGATGGGACCGGTAAGGATGTAGTCGACGACCAGTGAGGAAACGGAAAGTTTGGCGACCGTGGGACCGATGCTGTCGCGCACCACCACGTACACGCCGCCGCGCACAAACATACCGCAGCTTTCCATGTACACCGATCGCACGGCGTAGCTGAAAATCATCACGCCCAGAACCAGCCAGGGAGCGGATTTTCCGATGGCCTGTTCGGTGATGCCGCCGATGTAATACATGGTGGAGGCCAAGTCGCTCAAGACAATGGCGGCGGCCTGCCAGAAGGTAATGAAAGTCAGCGCGACGGTGGTGGCGACGACTACTTTATTGGTTGTGGAGGATTCGGTAGCGGGAAGGGTTGGAGTCATGACAAGAGAAGCTTGGCTCTCTGTGTCAAGACTAGAAGGAATGCCGTTAAAGCTTCGTAAAGATGGGGGTGGGGGGCGTTAAGGAACTATAAAGAAATGGCCGCACCGGTTGGGCGCGCCATTTCGCAGGATGAGATTTTATGCGATCTTGCGGAGCTTGGTGACGCGGCCGATTTCGACCCACTCCGTCACGAAGATGTTGCCGGTGTGGTCAAACCACGCTCCGTGAGGCGTGATGAACTTACCGGGCTCGAATACGCTGCGGTCTTCAGAGATGCGCAACTGATTCTGCTTTCCGGCATAAGCGCCATCCCCAAGATGAGTGATGACTTTGTTGTCCTTGTCGAACAGAGTCACGCGGCACTGGAGATCCGGCACCACGAGCATGTCTTTCATCTCGTGGAAATGGCACGGAGCAAGCGTTCCTTCGATGACATCTACCGGTTTGTCGTCCAAGGTGTAACGAACAATACGGCGGTTGCCGCGGTCGGCCAACAGCAACATTGGCTTGGCAGGATCGCGCATGTCCATCCAGATTCCGTGAGGATTGTTCATCTGGTCCAGAGGAGCCGCAGCGCGTTGCGGAGGAGGTCCGCCTGCCGGGGGAGCTCCGCCTGCTGCTGCCGGAGGAGCGCCGCCTCCTTGTTTGCCACGGCCACCACCGGCCGCACCCGCTGCGGGGGCGGGACGTCCGCCGAATGTGTTCAGCAGTTTGGGATAGCCATCTTTCTGCGTGTAGTGGAAGGCATAATTGGAACCGTAGCCGTCCACGACCCAGAAGTCGAGGTTCGGAGCGATGGCGATATTGGTGGGGCGATAATTCAGGCCCGCCGCGCCACCGGGGCCGCTGGCGCCAAGCCCTTTCATGTAGACCGAAGAGTCCTGAGGATAACCGAGGGTCCAGACTTCTTCGCCCTTCATGGTCCGCTTGGTGACGATGCCGTGCTTCTCGTCACAGAAGTACAGGTATTCGTTCTTGCCTTCTTTGGCGTAGTGCATGCCGTGGGCGCCGCCGTGGAACATGGGGCCGAAAGAGCGGACGAACTTGCCCTTGGCGTCAAACACGACTACCGCGTCCAGGCTCGGACTGTCTTTGTGAACAGTGTGATGAATGAAGATGTGGCCTTGCGAGTCCTCGACTACGCTGTGCGTGTTGCCGTACTTGATGTTGGATGGCACTTCGCCCCAGTCATGAATGGCTTCATACTGGTGGTCGCCTTCTCCCAGGATCGGGTTCTTGGTTCCTGCCTTATCGGTGGCGCCCATGATGAAAGGCGCTGTCGCTGCGGCGGCAAGAAAGCTCCGTCGAGTTGTGTCGGACATGATGTATTACTCCCTAAACTTTGAAAATGCGTCGCCGGTGCGGCACACCAAATTATACATCAGCGCGCACGTCCTATAATCAAGGACATGAGGGTGATTGGCCTGGTTGCCTCGCTTCTGGGAATGTCGTTTGCGCTCTCGGCACACGACATCATCACTACGCCGATTACTTTTGATCGCGAGATTTTGCGGATCATCGATTCGCGCTGCGCATCGTGCCATCATGACGGCGGATCGGCTTTCTCGTTAATGACTTATACGCAGGCTCGGCCTTGGGCGGTGGCGATCAAAGAAGAGGTGTTGAGCCGTCGCATGCCGCCGTGGGGCGCGGTGAAGGGGTTTGGCGATTTTCAAAATGAACAGGCGCTTACGCCGGAGCAGTTGGAACTGATCACCAATTGGGTAGAGGGCGGCGTGCCCGAGGGCCTGGAGAAGGATATCCCGCCGGCGCCTAAATGGGATTCGGAGAGCCCGCCGAAGGTTCCACAAATCGGAATGATTAGCGGGGCTTTCACGCTGAAACACGAGCTGAGGCTTGGCGGTCTGCTGCCTGTGACTGTGCCGGCGAAGGCTTCTTTGCGGATAACGGCGAGTTTTCCGGATGGGAGGCTGGAACCGCTTTTGTGGCTGGAGAACTATAAGCCGCAGTTCGGTCATCCGTTTATGTTTCGGACGCCTTTGATGTTGCCGGCTGGTACGGTGATTAACGGCGTGCCGGTGGCTGCTAAGGTCGCGCTGCTGCCGCCGACGGTGGCTGTCGCCAAAAAATAGACACACTACTCCCACGGCGTTGCGGGCGGCCGATTTTTTAGGTCGGCCGCAAATGAATTGAGATCCGCTCACGAGCCATTCTCGTCTACGGCGTGCAACTCTCGGATATCCTGGGCCATTTCTAGCTTTCGGATGTTATGAAATCGCGACTCCAAGGTCTTCCGTCGAGGCTATCCCTATAGTTAGCTCTCGTAAGCCTTTCCAGGGGCTCCGGAAGTTCCGCTCCACCACAATGCAACGCTCCCAGGCCTGGAAGAAACTTGTTGGTGAAATCCTTTCTCGACTTGAAGGTAGCATGGGCGCCGAAGGGGGATTGTGGAACTTATAGATTTTATTGGGGAATTAGGCTGTGACTGGCGGCAGGTCGGTAACCTGCCCCACGCTTAGCAGTTCGTCGTCGTGGCCGGGGGCTGCTATCAGTTGCAGACCAATGGGTAGGCCGTCGCGGGACTTCCCGCACGGCATTGACAATGCGGGCCAGCCTAGAACGTTGAAGGGGCGAACCAATCTGGTGCTGGCTACGCGGATGTCTTCTACGATTCCGTCCATTTCGAGGGTCGTTTGGCCGATTTTTGGGGCGGTGGTCGGGGTTGCGGGAGTCAGTAACAGATCTACTTGCTTCCATACCTGCTCGAATTCCTTGGCTAGTACGCGGCGGAGGCGTTGGGCGTCTAAATAGTCCGTGGCGGGGATGAGGCGGCCTTGTTCGATACCGGCTAATACGTCTGCGCCGAAATCCTGGCGGCGGTTCAGATAGCGTCTCCACACCGTGGCTGTTTCGGCTACCAGGAGCAGGCGTCCAATGGCGTTGATTGCTTCTATGTCCGGTACATCCACGTCGACTAGTTCGGCTCCGTTTTTTGCGGCGGCGGCGGAGACGGAGTTTTGAACTTCGGCATCTACGCGATCGAAGAAAAATGTTTTGGGGATGCCGATGCGGACACCGCGCAAGGGTTTGGGGAGAGCGATGGGTCGGCCTGACATGGCGGCGAAACAGATTGCGGCGTCGCGGACGGTGCGGGTTATCGGGCCTACGTGGTCGAGTGTGAAACCTAAGGGACCTACGCCTTTTCTGCTGACGTAGTCGTAGAACAGCAGAAAAGGCGTGGTCCCTAGGTTCACACCACCACGTAGCCGAAACCCGCACCGTCCGCGACGCCACACGCGCCGCCACCCGACCCACGCTCTCCCCAACCCGCGCCCGCAGCACCCCACCCGCACCGCCCCCCCGCCCCCCCGCCCCCCCCCCGCCCCGCCTTCTATTCCTACATCCACTCCTAGTTCGGCTCCGTTTTTTGCGCGGCGCGGAGACGGAGTTTTGAACTTCGGCATCTACGCGATCGAAGAAAAATGTTTTGGGGATGCCGATGCGGACACCGCGCAAGGGTTTGGGGAGAGCGATGGGTCGGCCTGACATTGCGGCGAAACAGATTGCGGCGTCGCGGACGGTGCGGGTTATCGGGCCTACGTGGTCGAGTGTGAAACCTAAGGGACCTACGCCTTTTCTGCTGACGTAGTCGTACGTCGGTTTGAATCCTACGACTCCGCACATGGATGCGGGAATTCTTATTGAGCCGCCGGTGTCTGTGCCTGATCCCATGAAGATCGACCCCACTGCTACCGCTGCTGCGGACCCGCCGCTGGAACCGCCGGGGATGCGGTCTGTGTCCCAAGGGTTGCGGACGGCACCGTAGTGGGGATTTGTGGACGTGATGCCGTAGCACAGCTCGTGCAGATTGGTTTTGCCGACCATCACACATCCTGCCTGCGTCAGGCGCGTGACGATTTCCGCGTCTTCAGTGGGCACGCGATCGGCGAAGATTTTTGAGCCAGCCGTGGTGCGGATGCCCTGGGTGTCGACGATGTCTTTGTGCGCGATCGGGATGCCGTGGAGGGGGCCGCGATCTATGCCCCGCGCTAACTCTTCATCGAGTAGACGGGCTTGCTGGCGGGCCAGGTCGCCGGTCACGGTTAAAAACGCGTTGAGCCTTGGATTCTCTCGATCGATGGAGCGGAGGGCTTCTTCGGTCAACTCGGAGACGGAGATTTTTCTTGTTCTTAGCGCCTGGGCGGCTTCCTGGATGTTCACTCTGGTCCCGTCCAGGGCATCGAGTCATGGGGGAGCGCTTCAAAATGGGGGCGCAACGTGCGGTCGAGTGCTTCGAGCGCCGGCAGCATGCGGTTTAGTTCTTCTTCGGGTTGAGGTGGTTCCTGTGCACTCGCCAGCGCTTTCCAATCCGCCATGTTTTCCAATATACAATCGAAGCCATGTCGTTGCCTGCGGCGCTTACGCAGTTGACCGAGGAAGAATCACAATTTCAGTCCTCCGTGCGGCGTTTTGCGCGGGAGAGGCTGGCTCCTCATGCGCGTGCGATGGATGAAGAGGGGGTGTTCCGGAAAGACCTTCTCAAGGAGATTTTCGATCTTGGGCTGATGGCGGTTGATGTTCCGGAACAGTATGGGGGACAGGGCGGATATTTTTTTCAATCCATTCTGGCTATTGAGGAACTAGCAAGGGTTGACCCATCGGCCGCGGTGATCGTCGACGTTCAAAACACGCTATTCAATAATGCCATTGTGCGGTGGGGCACGGAAGAGCAGAAGAGCCGCTGGCTTCCTCGATCGGCCACGGACACTGTGGCGAGTTATGCGCTCTCGGAAGCGGGTTCGGGGTCCGACGCGTTTGCGCTGCAGACGCGTGCTGTGGAAGATGGCGACGCGTATCGGCTTACCGGGCGCAAGCTGTGGATCACGAATGCGGGCGAAGCGGGATTCTTTCTGGTGTTCGCGAACGTCGATCCGGAAGCGGGTTACAAGGGCATTACGGCATTCCTGGTGGAACGCGGGTTCGCGGGGTTTTCGGTCGGGAAAAAAGAAGACAAGCTGGGGATTCGAGCATCCTCCACATGCGAGTTGATTCTGGAGGATTGCCGCGTTCCGAAGATCAATATTGTGGGGGAAATCGGCAAAGGGTATAAGATCGCGATTGAGACTTTGAATGAGGGCCGGATCGGAATCGCGGCGCAGATGACGGGGCTGGCTGCGGGAGCGCTGGAGCATGCGTTGGCCTATTCCAAACAGCGGAAGCAGTTCGGCAAGGTGATCTCAGAATTTCAGGGCGTACAGTTCGACTTGGCGGAGATGGCTATCGACGTGGAAGGGGCGCGGCTGATGACTTACAACGCGGCGCGGCTGCGCGACACGGGTCGGCCATTTATTGCGGAGGCGGCCATGGCGAAGTATTTCGCTTCGCAGGTGGCGGAACGGGTCGCCTCAGGGCTGTGGAAGTGCTGGGTGGAGTTGGGTTTACGAAAGACTACCCGGTGGAGAAGTTGTATCGGGATGCGAAGATCGGGCGGATCTATGAGGGGACCAGCAACATGCAGCGGGTAACGATTGCTAAACAGCTGTTGGGGTAGGGCGGACCATCGGTTTGGTGGTCTGCCGGCAGCGCAAAAAAAGCGACTCGTTGAGCGTTCGGCAGACCACGAAAAACGATGGTCCGCCCTACCTATACAATATAGGGGTGTGAGGTGACTAATGCGTCTGTTTGGTCTGCTACTCTTCATCGCAACCGTCCTTTCCGCGGCGGATCCGAAGGAACTTTCCCAGGACCGCATTGACGACATCATCCAGAAATTCGCAGCCAAGGAAGCGGCTTTCTCTCAGGCGCGCGAACTCTACACTTACAAGCAGACGGCTCGCATACAGGTACTGGACGACGCCGGCACCCCTCGCGAGAAGTGGGAGACCACCTCGGACATCATCTTCACGGGTGAGGGAAGGCGGACCGAGCATGTGACCCACGCGCCTCCGTCGACGCTGGAGTCGATTCAACTGACTCCGGAAGATATGGAAGATCTTCGGAGCGTACAACCCTTTGTGCTCACCACCAGCCAGTTGCCGAAGTATTTTATTCGCTATCTGGGCAGGCAGACGCTGGATGAGATCCCCTGTTATGTTTTTGCGGTGAAGCCGAAGAAATTGGAAGGGACGCAGCGTTATTTCGAGGGTGAGGTTTGGGTGGACGATCAGGATTTGCAGATCGTCAAGAGCTATGGCCGAGGCATAGGCATCGCGAAGAACCAGCAATTTCCCAAGTTCGAAACCTACCGCGAACAGATTGACGGCAAGTACTGGTTCCCTACCTACACGATCGCCAATGACACGCTCCACTTCAAAGATAACGATGTGCGGATGCGGCAAACGGTGAAGTACGAGGACTACAAGCGGTTCAAGGCGGATAGTACGATCACCTTTGGGGATGTGGCGGACGATTCGAAGAAGGACGAGCCTAAGAAGCCTTAAACCCGGAGTGCCCCCGGTCCAAACGCGCTTGAGGTCCTCGGAAAGAACGGCTGACTGAGCGGTCCGTTACGCCTCTGGGTTGTGCATCCGGAGACATAGGTAACACTTTTTACAGTTCGTTCGGAGTCCTCATCGGGAGTATACGGGAAACAGCCGAGCGTGTGGGAATGTGGAAATCGCTCTGGCGATTTCCAAGGACGGGGGGAAGGGTGGAAATCCTGGGTTTGGATTTCCAGGCTTTCCACCGGCCGGCATTTCCACATGCGGTTTTAGTGGTTCAGCCCGAGCCGATGGCGCAGAGCGGGGCTCAGCACGCGGTGAAACACGTGGCGGAAGCTGTCCAGATAGCCCAGCCGCACCGGTCCGTACAGCAGCTGGAAGTAACGTTCATCCACAGCTCGTAGACCGATCCATTCATAAGCGAAAATCTCGCTCAGAAACGTGCGCTGGCCCTGCATGCGGAAACTGCCTTGTTGGGAAACGCGGCGCACCGCGACGTCATCGCCATACACCAAGGCAGGAATGCGGCGCGGCATCGGCCGGCACGACGGAGTATAGAAGCTAGCCGGGGTCTGGTCCTGCAAGGCCTCATGCGGGCGCTGCTGGTTGTATTCCTGCTGAAAGCGGTCGAACGCTTCCTGCTGCCGCCGCGCGGTGCGCTGCGGCGGTTTCAGCGTGGCCTGCTTGAGGGTGGAGTGCATACGCTCATGCCGCCCGTTATCCTGCGGCGAGGCCGGCCGCGAGCGTTCGGGCACAATACCCAGCTTCACCCAACGCATCGATACGCGGCTGAGCCCGCCGGGTGCGCGACTGGCAAAGGGCACGCCGTTGTCGGTGTGAATCACCCGCGGCAGACCAAATTCGTGAAAGGCCGCGTCGAACACCGCCTCCACGTGCACGCCGTCGGTCTTGGGCGTGATGTGGCATCTCAGCAGATAGCGGCTGTGCGCGTCGGTGATGGTGAGCGGATCGCAACGCGTGCCGTCGCCGGTGCGGAACCAGCCCTTGAAATCCGCGCACCAGGTTTGATTGGCCTCCTCCACCGCGGCAAAGGGTTGCGCGTAGGGCGGCGTGCGCACGCGCTTCTTGCGCGTATGCGTCAGCCCGGCGCGCTGCAACGCATCGCCGATGGTGCTTTCCGCCGGCCACTCCACCCCCGGCTGCGCCGCCGCGAGCTTCACTCGCAACTTGCGCGGACCCCACTTCCAGCGCTGGCGCGCGGCGATGATCTGCGCGGTGATCTCTTCGCTTACTTTATTCGGGCAATGCAAAGGCGTTCGGCTGCGGTCGGCCAGGCCGGCCACGCCTTCCGCCTCATGACGCTCCAGCCACTTGTACACCGTCTTGCGTGACACCTCATAGAAGTCGGCCAGTTCCGAAATGCTATGGCCGTTCTGGTGATCCTGAATCAGTTGGACTCGCTGGTCCATGGTGTTGCTCTCTTTCCACGGCATCGCTTTCTAGCTTGCCGTTTTAGAGGGCTCAGAATCTCATCTGCAATAAAGTGTCACCCATGTCTCCGGTTTGGACCACATAAAAACCGCTCCGTGACCGTCGCGGCTTCCATGAGAGGGCCACTCTCTGTCAATGAAAATCTTTGGCCACCCGCAATGGCGTGGCCGACCAACGGGAGGCGCCACAGGGTCCTTCCGTTTTCCTTTTCTTAGAAAGGGTTTTCTCTTCCCCTCGCCGACTCGCCCTGCTTCCATTCGCACTCTTGTTATGGAGCTTGCGCTCCGGTGCCAGTTGGAGTCCTTCTTCTAGTTAACGGGGCTGCCTTCTCCGAGCCGAACTGAATCGCCTCCGTTGCCGGGAACGCTCGTTCCGCCGCGACATCGCAGTCACCCGAACCCGGCGATGGGTTCACCAAAACCCGACGACACGTTCTTAGGCCGCCTGACGGGAAAGCGCCGTGGCCTGGCTGTGGCGCAGCGGTTCGTACACTTCTCCGCCTACCCACAGCCGGTGCAGTAACACCGCGAGTTTGCGCGCCACCGCTACGATCGCGCGCTTCTTCGCGTTCTTGCCGCCGCGCTCGGCCAGCTTCAGCCCCCACCGTTTCAGATCCGTATCCGGCCCCCGCTGGCGCAGAATGCATTGCGAGGCCTGCACCAGCAGCCAGCGCAAATACCGGTCGCCTTCTTTGCTGATACCCAACTGCGGCTGGCTCTGACCTGACTCGCTTTGTCGGGGCCGCAAGCCCACAAAGCAGCCCACATCGCGGCTCTTGCGGAAACGCTGGCCATCTTCCAGCGTCAACACAAACGTCAGAGCGATCAAGGTCCCGACTCCGCTGACCTGCTCCAGGAGTTCGGTTTCCGGATACTGGGTCCGGGCGATCTGCTCGATGGTGGTGTCCAACTGGTGAATCTTTTCGGTCAACGATTCCACTGCTTCCAGCAGCGGCTTCAACTGCTCGCGCATTGGTTTGGGCAGAGCGTCCATCTTGTCCACGCCCATCGCCTCGGCATCGCAGGCTGGCAGGCGCTCCCCCATGGCCTTGACGAACCCTCGCGCTGAGTTCACTGCGCTGGTACGCAGTTGCACCAGCGCGGCCCGCATGCGGATGGTCAGCAAATCCGTTTGCCCCTGTTCGCTGCGATGCCGGATGGGCCGCAACAACTGCGGATCCACACGCACCAACCGCGCCAGCGTCTGCGCGTCGATGCGGTCGCTCTTGCGCGAGCTGGCGCTGATCAACTGCACCTGCCGCGCGTTGGCCACGATTACCTCAAAGCCCAACCCGCTCAGCATCCGGCTCAACCACGGCGAATGCGTTCCCACTTCGATGGCAATCCGGCAACGCTGCAGCGGCCCAAACTTCTCCACCATCGCCTTGCGCGTGGTGGCCACGCTGCCTTCCGACACCACCTCGCCTTGCGCTCCCAGCACGCAATACCGGCTGGTTCTGTCTCCAGGTCCATCCCGATTGTGATCGGCCCCTGCTTCTGGGCTGTCGCCCGTTTCGGACTCTGCTTAACCTTGCTATTCTTCTTCATGGCCGGTCTCCTTTGCACATCCATTGGGAGCCTATCGCATCCCGTAGGGGGATCGGCCCTCTCATTCTATCTCCGAGGCGGGGTCCAAAGAAAAACGAGTCAAAAAGCCTTAGGCTGTCCTGATCGAAAGTACCTATTCCCAGCGTGCCGGTCCGCCGATAGATCCTTAGGCCGGTTTATGACTCCCGTGGCGCCGAAGAATGAATTGGAAGAGCTTAAAGGGACCTTTCTTTCCAGTCTTAACCATGAGATTCGGACTCCCCTGAGCGGGATTCTCGGGATGACCGACCTGCTGCTGGAAACTGCCCTAAATGAAGAGCAGCTTGAATATGTTCAGGCGGCTCGTCTGTGCGCGGAGAATCTCTTTGAGATCCTGAACGCGACGCTGGAGTATTCGACGCTTGAGGCTGGGCATTTCGTTCTAGATTCCAGCGAGTATAGTTTGCGGGAAGTGTTTGAGGCGGCCATAGCCCAGCATGCTCCCAAGGCTCAGCTAAAGAATGTCGCGATCAACCTTCGGCTGGGTGATTCGCTTCCGGAAACAGCGATCGGAGATGCGCCGCGACTGCGCCAGTTGATGAGTCAATTGATAGGCAACGGCGCAAAGTTTACGCGGCAGGGCAAGGTTGAAATAAAGGTCGGCCTGGAGTCGATTGGCGTGCGCGAATGGATGGTGATCAGCACCACCGATACAGGAATCGGCATTCCTCCTGAAAAACTCGACGCCATTTTTCAATCGTTCCAACAGGGGGAGCGAGGCCTGTCCAGGGGCTACCCAGGTCTGGGGCTCGGACTGGCGCTGACCAGAAAACTGGCTCAGGCCATGGGGGGAACGATCGGCGTGGAAAGCCAGGTTGGGAAAGGGTCGACATTCGTTGTGAAATTGCCCTTGCAACGAGGACTTTCCTCCCCGCCACCGCTGCGATCCAGCAATCTTCAAGAAGGTCCCGCGATTCTGGCAGTGGACGACAATTCGGTGGGGCTTAAAGTATTGCGTCACGCATTGGAGCGCCGCTACCAGAATGTGGAGTGCGTATCGTCGGGGCTTGAAGCCCTCGCGGCTGCGACCCGGCAGCATTATGACGTGGTCCTGATGGACTTACAGATGCCGGGGATCGACGGATTCCAGGCGGCCTCTCGGATTCGCGAATTGCCGGGCTACGAGTCGACGCCGATTCTTGCGCTGACTGCGGATTCTTCCGACCAGGTTCGCGAGCAGTGCCGTGCGGCGGGGATGCAGGCCTACTTATCGAAGCCTCTGGAATACAATGAGCTTCACGCGGCCATCGTGCGGAGCCTGAAGCCTGTGGCTGAACTGCCGTAATTTACTGGTCGAGACTTGCGGCGAGCTGCTTGACCAGAAGCGAATCGGGATTTGTGGTCACGATGAAGTTCATTGCCGTGCGAGCTTCTTCCTTCATGCCCGCCTTGGCGAACAACACCGCTACCAGAAAGAGCTGTTTCCTCTCGCGCGCGGACTCTATTTTGCGAAACGATTCTGCATTCAAAACTCGAAACCGGGCATCGGGAGCCGGTGGGGTGGGTGTACGAATTGAGTCATTGGCGCGGTAGGCGATGACCTGCCATTGGTACAGGGCTCCTCTTGCGAGGGGCTTTACGGGGGTCCACTCGGTTGCCTGAATCTTACCGCTGGAATCCACCTCGCGAAATTCGGAGTCGAAGATTTGCAGTTCGTAGGTTAGGGCGCCTTTGAGGCCTTGCCAGCGGAACTGGGGCCGGTCGGAGTAGACCGTAACGGAAAGGGGAGCGAGAGGGGCGAACTCGTCGGGCTTGGACGATCCCAGCAGAGTTCCGGGGGGAGCGGCCAGGTCCGAAGGTATGGCGGCGAGAGGAAGAGAGCCTGATTTGAGAGCCTCGGTCAAAGCCATGCGATCTGCGTCGTCGAGTCCGGGCGCTGCGTGCAATACGCCGGATGAATCCAGTTGCACAGGACCGTTCCCATCACGAAGTTCGGCCAGCATTTTCTGGGCTCGAGGCGCTGAAGCGGTGTTCGGCCCGGGCGGGGGAGCCTGACGCTGCCAGAGCAGGAAGCCGACCACGAGCGCTGCCGCCAAGGCGGGGATCCACAAAAGCCGGGGCCATTGGAATCGAACACGAACGGGCTCAGAGGGAGCTTGCCGCGTGTCGACTTTTTTTTGGTGAACTTCTTCTGGAAGGATTTCTTCCTGTGCGTTTTCGTAGCGGGCTAATCCAGCGGCCCACGTCGTTAGCACGAGCGGTGTGACCAGTTTTTCCAGCGCCATGCGGCATTGTTCGCACTCGCTTAAATGATCGTCGAAAGCCAGCAACTGATCCGGAGCGGCGGCTCCGCGCCGATATTGTTCGAGTTGTTCCGGCGTCAGGTGATCAACCACGGGATTTCTCGGGTAGGGGCGTTGGTACTCTAATGCTTCCGCTCCTATTTGTCGACGATGTCGAAATCGGGGTGATATTACCACTGCGGCGGCGAGCCAATCTTTGGCGTGCTGCTTTTCGCAAATTGATAATTTGCTGACGTTCCAGTTTTAATCGCTTCCCAATTTCAAGGTCGCTGATGGGCAGCTGGTTCCATAGGGCCGCGAACTCGGCGGCCGGCATCCCCAGAGTCTCCGCAATCTGGCGCATCGAGGCGATGCCCAAGGCGGGGAAACTGGCGAGCGCAGAACAACCTTGTTCGTCGCGGAGGTTTAGCAGCAACGCAATGCGCTGGGCCTGGGGAAGATCCTTAATTTCCTCCCACAGGCTGGTTAGCTCGCGCTGAAGATCAAGCTTTTCTTCGTAATCCGGCTCAGGCGCGGGCATTACGGCCTCGATCTCTCCCCATTCGACGGAAGACTCGTCGCCCAAGCCGGCCAGGTGGGCGGTGGCTTCCAACAGATCGTCCACCAGAAGAGGTGAAGCGTCCGCGATGATTTGCGCGACGATTTCTGTTTCGCTGGCCCCGGCGGGGACGGAGACGGAATGATACCAGCCGGGCGCAAGTTTCTTCGCGTCCTGGCCGATTTGGCGGGCCCAGCCGCAGACTGACCGGCCAAGGGAGTTGTCCCATTCGTCGTAGTCGGGCGATGTGTCCAGCAGATAAAAAATGCGATTGCGCAAGCGGTATTTTTGAGGCTTCAGGCTGCGGAAATGGTGGTCGCAACTATGGCGCGCGATGACGGCAGTGTAGGCAAGGAAGTCGTCGATCGGGCGGGCGCCGCCATGTTTCCAGGATTCCAGCCGTCCCAGCAGTTCCAGTACAGCATCGCCGGCCGTGTCTTCGCGATCCTGCGCCGAGACCGACCCGCTCAGCCGGCGCGAGACGATCCGCCGAATCAGGGGTTCGGCGTGTTCAAACAACAGCGATTCCAGAGCCTTCGCGCTGGACTGGGGCGAATTTAGAAATTCCTGGAGAAGATGATCCAGGTTCACCTTCGCCTCTTGCATCTGTTTAGTATAGAGGACCATCAGCGCCATATCCTGCTACGCTTGAGTTTTTAATGTCAGACAAGAAACTTCAAATTATTCCCCTGGGTGGATTGGGCGAGTTCGGTATGAACTCCATGGCGATCCGCTACGGTGATGACATCATCGTGTTGGATGCCGGAATGATGTTTCCGGACGACGAACTGCTGGGCGTCGACATTGTGACCCCGGATTTCACGTACCTGGAACAGAACGCTTCGAAGGTCCGGGGCCTGATTCTCACGCATGGCCATGAGGATCACATCGGCGGCATTCCGTTTTTGCTGGGTCAGGTCCAGGTTCCCATCTATGGGACCGCGTTCACGCTGGCGCTGGTGGAACGGCGGCTGGAAGAGCATGAGATGCTTAACGACACTGTCCTTCACACGGTGAAGCCGGGCGATAAAGTTGTCCTGGGACCGTTTTCGATCGAGTTCATCCACGTCACGCACTCCACCGTGAGTTGCGTCGCGCTGGCGATTACCACTCCTCTGGGTGTAATCATTCACACGGGAGATTTCAAGGTCGATCCGACCCCTACCGACAACCTGCTGTTCGATCTGCACACCTTCGCCGAATATGGCAAGCGCGGCGTCCTGCTGCTGCTCTCCGATTCGACCAATGTCGACCGGCCCGGCTACACCGAAAGCGAGCGCGCGGTAAGGCCGCGTTTAGAGGATCTTTTCGTCCGCTCCGATCGCCGCCTGATCATTTCCTGCTTTAGTTCCTCCATACACCGGCTGCAGCAGATTCTCGATCTGGCCAAAGAGCACGGCCGTAAAGTCGCGTTCCTGGGGCGGAGCATGAACACGACTACGGAGATCGCTCACGATTTAGGATTGCTCACCATTCCGAACGGGATTCTGCTTCGGCCGCAGGACATCATGCAGACCGCGCCCAGCAAGCTCGCGGTGGTGGTGTCGGGTACGCAGGGCGAGCCGATGTCGGCCTTATCGCGGGTGGCCGTGGATAACCATAAGAGCCTGACTATTCAGGCGGGCGATACGGTCGCGCTGAGCGCCCGCATTATTCCAGGCAATGAAAAAGCAATTTACCGGATGATGAACCACCTTGCACGGCGCGGGGCGGACATTGTCTACGGGTCGATGAATCCGCCGATTCACGTTTCGGGTCATGGCTCGGCAGAGGAGTTGCGGCTGATTCTGAATCTGGTCCGGCCACGCTTCTTCGTTCCGGTTCACGGCGAATATAGGCAGTTGGCTCGGCACGCGCAACTGGCGCAGCATTTGAGCCACTCTTCGGGCCTGGAAGCGACGTTTCTGATGGAGTCCGGCGACACGCTGGAGATCGACCGCGAAGGCGCGCGCAAGGGGGAGCCGGTTGCCGTGGGCCGGGTCTGCATCGATTCAGGCTCGCTGGATGAAGTGGTGGAGGACATTGTCATTCGCGACCGGCGCCATCTTTCGGAAGATGGATTTGTTTTACCGATTATCGCGATCAATAAGCATACGGGCCGCAGCGAGGGGCTGCCGGAAATCGTCAGCCGGGGCTTCATGTCGCTGGAAGAAAGCGCCACTGTGATTCAGGACGCTCGTCTGATTGTGATGAAGACGCTGGACAACTCGACCGCGGAGGAGCGCGGGGATTGGGGCGTGATGCAGGAAAAGATTCGCGCCGATTTGAAGCGGTTTCTCACCAAGCAAACGTCGCGAAGGCCGTTGATCATGCCGGTTATTCTGGAAGTGTAGCGTTTCGCGGCTCTCATGGACATTACCGACGTCTCTGGCTATCCAGGCCATGCGAGTGAGTTGCTTGCTCCCAAGGACGAAGAAGAGCTTTCCGTTCTGCTGCGGCGGGCGTCTTCTGAAAACATACGGGTGACGATTCTTGGAGCGCTCACCGGCATGACCGGTGGGGCTGCGCCTGATGGCGGCTGGGCCATCTCCATGCGGAATTTCACGGCGGATTGAAGTAAAGCCGGGCTATGCGGAGGTGGGGTGTGGCGCATTGCTGAAAGACGTGCAATCGTCGGCTACTTCGCACGGCCAATTCTATGCGCCCGACCCTACGGAGAACGCGTCCTCTATTGGCGGGCAACATTGCCGCCAATGCCAGCGGGTCGCGCAGTTTTCTTTATGGAGCTACGCGGCGGCATGTCCGCGCGGTTAGGGTGGTCTGGATGGATGGGCGCATTTCTACGTACGCCCGAGGCGAGGCGATTGATTTCGAGGTCCCGCAGATTCCTATTCCGCGCACCACTAAGCATTCAGCCGGTTATCGATTGGCGCCGGGAATGGATTGGGTCGATTTGATTGTGGGTAGCGAAGGGACTCTTGGCGTGGTCACGCAGGCGGAACTTCAACTTCTGCCGGCACCGCGAGAAATCCTGGGGGGCGTGGTCTTCTTTCCAAGCGAGGAATCGGCGCTGGATGCGGTGGACCGTTGGCGTCCGACGCCGGGCTTGAGGCTGCTGGAATACCTGGATCGGGCTTCGCTGGAGATTATGGATGTGCCGCAGCGGGCGGCCTTGATGATTGAAATAGAGGGCGAAGCGAATCTGGATATGAAGGATGCCATTGAATCCGATTCCTGGTTCGCTACGTCGGTCGCGGATCGGGAGCGCTTCCGCCGCTTTCGTCACCAATTGGGCGAGCGCGTCAATGACAAAATCCGGCGCCAGGGCTATACGAAAGTCGGGACCGATTATGCTGTGCCGATCGAACAGGGTCGAAAGATTCTAGGCATTTACCGGGAGACGCTGGCGCGCGATCTGGGCCTGCCTTACGTCTGCTATGGGCACATCGGCGATGCGCATGTCCATCTCAACACGTTTCCTTCGAACCAGGAAGAATACGAGCGGGCCAAGCGAGTGATGAATGATCTTGCTTATCCGGTTGTGGAACTGGGCGGGACGGTGGGCGCGGAGCACGGTTTAGGAAAACGGAAGGCGCACCTGTTGGCGGTCCAATACAAGCCCGAGGTCATAGAGTCGATGCGGGCGGTCAAGCGGAAGTTCGATCCTCAGGGGCTTTTGGGGCATGGCACGCTGCTGCAGTGATGGGATAACCTGGATTGGTCGGCGCAGGAATTGGTAAGTTGCTGAAATTGTTAGTTATCGGTATGTACCTTTTGGCACTGGCAAGGAAGTAACTTCGTGATCATACTGGTAGCTGGTCGCGCCACATCCGGGCGCGTTGACGGAACGGCGCGATGAATCTAACCGAGTTATTCATTAAGCGGCCCGTCATGACCGCCCTGGTCATGATGGCGATCCTGCTGTTTGGCGTGGTCGGGTACCGGGGGCTTCCGGTGAGCGATCTGCCGATGATCGACTTCCCGACGCTCCAGGTGCAGGCCCAATTACCGGGCGCTAGTCCCGAGACCATGGCGGCATCGGTCGCTACACCGCTGGAACGTCAGTTCTCGACGGTTCCCGGTCTGGACTCCATGACGTCGTCGAGCGGCCGCGGGCAGACGAATATCACGCTTCAATTTGTGCTGGAGCGCAATATCGACGCCGCTAACGCGGACGTGCAGTCAGCTATTGCGGCGGTGCTTCGCAGATTGCCGCTGAACATGCCCGCGCCACCCACTGTGCAGAAGGTGAACCCGGCCGATCAACCGATTCTGTTCATGGGGCTGACCTCGTCCACGGTTTCACCGCAAATTATCGCGGAATTCGCCGATACTCTCATCGCGCCTCGCATTTCCACTATCAATGGAGTCGCGCAGGTGCAGGTGTTCGGGGCCATGAAGTATGCCGTCCATATTCAGGTGGACCCCAACCGAATGGCCGCGCACGGAATCGGCATGGATGACGTGAACAACGCGGTCCAGACGCAGAACGTGAATATGCCGTCGGGCACCTTGTGGGGGTCCAAGCAGGCTTTTACGGTGGAGGCCAACGGCCAGTTGATGAAGGCCGAGAATTACGCCCCGATGATTGTGGCGTATCGCAACGGCGTGCCCATCAGGCTGGAGCAATTGGCGAACGTCTTCGGCGGCGTTCAGCAGGATAAGAATTTTGCGTGGTTCAACAACACGCGCTCCATCATGTTCCAGGTCCAGCGGCAGCCGGGGACCAATACGGTCGAAGTAGTGGATCGTATTAAAGCGTTAATGCCGGAATTCCGGGCTCAGCTTCCGCCGGCGGTGCAAATGGACACGGTATACGACCGGTCGGTTTCCATTCGGGAGTCGGTGGACGACGTTAAGTTTTCTCTGGAACTGGCCATCGTGCTGGTAGTCCTTGTGATTTTCGTGTTCCTACGGAACGTCTCGGCCACCATCATTCCTAGCCTCGCTCTGCCGTTGTCGATTGTGGGAACCTTTGCCGCGATGTCGCTGTTCGGGTACAGCCTGGACAACCTGTCGCTGATGGCTTTAACTCTGGCTGTCGGCTTCGTGGTGGATGACGCCATCGTCGTACTGGAAAACGTAGTCCGCCACATGGAAATGGGCAAATCGCGGATGGAGGCGGCCATTGATGGCAGCAAGGAAATCTCCTTCACCATTGTTTCCATGACGCTTTCGCTGGCCGCGGTTTTCATTCCCGTGCTGTTCATGGGCGGGGTGGTGGGCCGGCTGTTCCACGAATTCGCCGTGGTCATCATGGTGGCCATTTTGATTTCGGGATTTGTATCGCTCAGCCTGACGCCCATGTTGTGCAGCCGCTTTCTGAAGCATTCTCATACAGAACAACACAACATTTTCTATCGCGCGACCGAACGGGTGTTCGACGGCATGCGCGACTTCTATGGGTGGACTTTGCGCGGAGTGCTCCGGATGAAATCGGTGACCATCCTGGTGGGATTGGGTACGGTGGTTGCGACCTATTTCCTTTTCGGAATCCTGCCCAAGGGCTTCATCCCCAGCCAGGATACCAACCAGTTGTCTGGAAGCTCCGAACTTCCCCAGGACGCGTCCTTCGAGGCCATGGTGAAATCCACCCAAGCCGCGATGAACGTGTTTGCGAACGATCCCAACGTAGCCGTTTTCTTTTCGGGGCTCAACGCGCAGGGCGGTAACGGCGGGACAGGGAATTCTGCCCGCTTCCAGCTTCGTCTGAAAGACCGCAGAGAAGGGCGGACACTGACGCCGGAGCAATTGATCGAGGATCTTCGTCCGAAGCTGAACGCGATTCCCGGAATGCGCATGTACATGCAGAATCCTCCCATGATCCGGATTGGCGGTCAGAACACGCGCGCCCTGTATCAGTACACACTGCAGTCGCAGGATCTGCAGGCTCTTTACCGGTCTTCGGCTGATCTGGAAAAGAAGCTCAGGGAGATTCCTCAACTCACCGACGTTTCGAGCGATTTGCTGATCGCCAGCCCGGTGGTAAAGGTCGATATCGACCGCGACCGCGCGTCATCATTTGGTGTATCGGCCGGCCAGGTTGAGGACGCTCTCTATAGCGCCTATGGCACCCGGCAGGTGTCCGATATCTACACGCCGACCAATGATTACTGGGTGATTCTGGAACTCGCGCCGGAGTTTCAGCGGGATCCTAATGCGCTGTCTCTTCTGCAGGTCCGCTCCAGCAGTGGCAAGCTGATTCCGCTGAACACGATCACCAAACCTTACACCACGGTGGGACCGCTGGCCGTGACGCACCTGGGGCAGCTTCCTTCCGTCACCATTTCGTTCAATCTTGCGCCGGGAGTGGCGATCGGCGATGCGGTGGACAAGGTAGAAGATGTGGCTCGAGAAACCTTGCCAGATTCGGTGCGAACGTCATTCCAGGGCATCGCGGCCGCGTTCCAATCGTCACTGACGGGAATGAACCTGCTGCTGGTGATGGCGGTGCTGGTGATCTACATGGTGCTGGGCATCCTGTATGAAAGCTTCATCCATCCGCTGACGATTCTGTCGGGATTGCCTTCCGCTGGCCTGGGCGCGCTGCTGACGCTGATGATTTTCCATGAAGAGCTTAACATCTATTCGTTTGTCGGAATCATCATGCTGGTCGGTATCGTGAAGAAGAACGCCATCATGATGATCGACTTCGCGCTGGAAGTGCAACACAAGAACGGTGTGGCTCCGGCGGATGCGATTTATGAAGCCGGGTTGGTTCGGTTCCGCCCCATCATGATGACTACCATGGCGGCGCTGATGGGGACTCTTCCGATCGCTCTGGGATTAGGGGCGGGCGGGGAAGCCCGGCGTCCGCTCGGACTGGCTGTCGTCGGCGGTCTGGTTGTTTCGCAATTGCTCACGCTGTACATCACTCCGGTGGTCTACATCTATATGGAGCGGTTGCGCACGGGTCGGCGCAAGGCGGATAAGAAGAAAATCATGCAGTCGATTCCGGAGCCTGAGCTTTCGCACCGGTAGCTTGTTCTGCAAGAACCAGCGCGCCCGCTACACCAGACAGTTCGCCGAGCCCGGGAGGCACGATGAAAGTATTGATGTCTTCCAAAATTTCTGGCGCCTGGATGTAATCGCTTAATCGCTCCACCAGCTCCTGGCGAATCATGGGAAATAGTTGCCGTCTGCGCATTACACCACCGCCCAGAATGATTCGCATGGGAGACAACGTATATACGATGGTCGCCAGCGCGCCTGAGAGATAGCGGACTTCCAAAGACCACGCTTCGTGATTGTCGGATAACTCGTCGGCGGGGATTCCCCAACGAGCGCGGATCGCGGGACCCGACGCCATGCCCTCCAGACAATCGCGATGGAAGGGGCAGCATCCATGGAAGCTATCGCGAGGGTGGGCGGCAATCGGCATGTGACCCATTTCGGGATGAGTGAGGCCGTGTAGCAGACGACCGTTCACCATTGCGCCTCCTCCGATCCCGGTGCCGACGGTGAGATACACGAAGTCGGTCAAGCCTTGTGCGGCGCCCCAGCGGCCTTCCCCTAGCGCGGCGGCATTAACGTCGGTATCCAGCGCGACTGGCACTTGCAACTGGCGCCGCAATTCGCCCAGGACGTCCGTGTTGCGCCAGCCCGGCTTGGGCGTGGACGTGATGTAGCCATATGTGGGCGAGGACGGGCGGAGGTCGAGGGGGCCGAAGCATCCGATGCCTAGGGCCGCGATGCCGCGCCCGCGAAAGAATTCCGCGGCTCGGTGCAAGGTCTCCTCGGGGGTGGTCGCGGGGATCGAGATTGTCTCTAAGTCGGCCGGGCCGGATCCTGCTCCGAGGACCCATTTCGTACCGCCGCCCTCGATTCCACCCAGGATCGTCATAAAAGCAAGTGTGGCAGAGCGGCGCGATTTCTGGGAGACTTTAAGAGATAGTTCCCCGGGTGCATAACTCGCCAGGGCCAGGGATTGTCCGGCGCGCCTCGAACTCGGTTCATCGTTAAAGGAGAAATGAAATGAAGCTCAGACGTACTCTTTTGGCTTTAGTGCCCGCGGCTGCCTTGCTGTTCGCCGGTGCTGTTATCGTCGCTGCCGAGGATGCTCCTCAGCCGCCGGCGGTGAAAACCATGGCCCCCGATTTCACGCTGAAGTCGCAGGAAGGCAAGTCCGTCAGCCTGAAAGACTACCGCGGCAAATGGGTGGTTCTGTATTTCTACCCGAAAGACATGACCCCGGGCTGCACCATTGAAGCCCACAACTTCCAGCGCGATCAGGCGATGTATGACAAGATGAACGCCGCTATCGTGGGCGTTAGCGTGGATCCGGTCGATTCCCACGTTGAGTTCTGCACCAAGGAGAACCTCACCTTTAAGCTGCTCTCTGACGTGAACAAGGAAGTCGTCACGAAGTATGGCTCGGTTCAGAAGTTCGGACAGAACACGGTTGCGGCCCGCAACACTTTCATTGTCGACCCGAAGGGGACCATCGTGAAGGAATACCTCAAGGTCGACCCGAATCCGCATTCGGCTGCCGTGCTCGCCGATTTGAGCGAACTGCAGAAGTAGTCGAGTCTACTTTAGAAAATCAGGGCGTCCTGGTCTTTATAAAGGCCGGGACGCCTTTTGTATTTACAGGCTACAATTCCATTTGCTTGACTTGAATCGAGTGGACGTGCTGGTGGCGGGGGGTGGAAACGCCGCACTGTGCGCAGCGTTGAGCGCCGCCGAACATGGGGCTGCCGTTCTGGTGGTTGAGAGCGCGCCCAAGGAATTTCGCGGGGGAAATAGTCGCCACACGCGCAACCTGCGAGCCGCGCATGACGCTCCGATGGATGTCCTCACCGGCGACTACACCGCAGAAGAGTATTTTAAAGACCTGCTCCGTGTCACCGGGGGAAATACGAATGAAGAACTGGCGCGGTTGACTATTGGGTCGTCGCCGGAGGCGATGCGGTGGATGCGAGGTTATGGCGTGAGGTTCCAGCCCGCGTTGGGGGGTACTCTGCATTTGGGTTGCACAAATGCTTTCTTTCTGGGCGGCGGCAAGGCTTTGTTGAACGTTTACTATGCTGTGGCGTCGACGAAGAATATTCGTGTGATTTATGACGCAGAGATCATTGGGCTGAAAATGTCGGGCCGACGATTCGAGAGCGCCCTCGTATCCGTGAGAGGCGAGCAGGTTGAGATCCGAGCTAAGGCTTTCGTCGCGGCGTCGGGTGGGTTTGAGTCAAACCTGGAATGGCTGGAAGAGGCATGGGGTCCCGCAGCGCGAAACTTTTTGATTCGCGGCACGCCTTACAACAAGGGCCGAGTGCTGAAACTCCTGCTGGAGAACGGCGCGCAGGCCGTCGGCGACCCAAAGCAGTGCCATGCGGTCGCCATCGATGCGCGGGCGCCAAAGTTCGATGGCGGGATCGTAACAAGGCTGGATTCGCTGCCGCTGGGAATCGTGCTGAACAAACACGGCGTCCGTTTCTACGATGAAGGAGAGGATTTGTGGCCTCGCCGTTATGCGATTTGGGGCCGGTTGGTGGCGCAGCAGGATGATCAGATCGCCTACTCGATTGTCGATTCGAAGCTTGTGGGCAAGTACATGCCTTCGGTGTTCCCGGCGGTTCGCGCGAACACGATTGGGGAGCTGGCAACGCAGTTGGGGCTGCGCCCGGAGATCGTCGAAGAAACGATTTCGCAATACAATCGGGCGGTCAGGCCGGGCACGTTCGACCTGACCTGCCTCGACGATTGCCGCACAAGCGGTCTCGCTATCGAAAAGACGCATTGGGCGCAGAGGATCGATACGCCGCCTTACCTGGGTTATCCGCTTCGTCCGGGGATTACATTCACGTATTTGGGGGTCGAGGTCGGCGCGAATGCTCGGCTCAAGATGCAGGATGGGTCGACTGCTTCAAACGTGTTCGCGGCGGGCGAGATCATGGCGGGCAATATCTTGAGTAAAGGCTACCTGGGCGGATTCGGGATGACCATCGGCACGGTGTTCGGACGCATTGCCGGAAAAGAGGCCGCTCTTGCCGCACGACTCTGAGGCGCACCTGCGAGAAGGCGAGCGCATCCTGACTATCTGCAATGCGTGCCGGTATTGCGAAGGATTTTGCGCGGTGTTTCCGGCCATGGAGAAGCGACTTGAGTTCCCTCGGGCGGATCTTAATTATCTGGCCAACCTTTGTCATAACTGCGGGGAGTGTTTCTACGCGTGCCAGTATGCTCCTCCGCATGAGTTCGCGGTCAATGTTCCACAGACGCTCGCGAAAATCCGGATTGCTTCGTATCGGCAGTATGCGTGGCCTTCGTGGTTGCAGAGATCTGCTTCTGTAGTCGCTTGGTTGATTATCGTCTCAACTGTCGTGCGGTCGCTGTGGCCGCAACCGGCGAGTGGAGATTTCTATTCCGTCATTTCGCATCAGAAAATGGTCGCGTTCTTTGGGGGAATCGCGGTGCTTGTTTTGCTGGCGATTTTGACTGGCGTGATGCGATGCGCGAACGAAGGAGGATTGTCGATCTCGGGGAATGCGATGCAGAAAGCCCTTGCTGACGTGCTCACGCTGAAATACCTAACTAGTGGCGGAGCGGGATGTACTTATCCTGACGAGCGTCACTCCGGGGCTCGCCGATGGTTTCATCACTTGACCTTCTATGGATTTTTTCTGAGCTTCGCATCCACTGCCGTGGCAGCCATCGATCACTATGTATTTGCGTGGCTCGCGCCCTATCCATACTTCAGCCTTCCGGTATTGCTTGGAATAATTGGCGGCGTGGGGCTTCTGGTGGGACCAATGGGATTGGGCTGGTTGAAGGGTCGGCAGGACCCCGAGACGGGCAATGCCGGACAGAGCGGCTTGGATTTCGAGTTCATCGCGCTGCTGTTTCTTACCAGCCTCACCGGACTGCTGCTGCTTTGGGTTCGCGAATCACAGTACATGCCGAACTTTCTGATGATTCACCTCGCTCTAGTGGCGGGGTTGTTTATCACGTTGCCTTACGGGAAATTCGTGCATGGGCTCTACCGTTGGCTCGCGCTAATTCGATATGCTCGGGAACAGGAACAGCCATGACATCTTCTGTCCGCCAGCCGTCCAAGGTGTGGCCCGTTATTCGGGTCGCCTCGGGCAACATGCTGGAGATGTACGACTTCATGGTGTTCGGCTACTACGCCGCTTCCATCGGGCGGGCATTTTTCCCGGGCGGCAGCGAGTTCGCATCGCTCATGAAGGCCTTGATGACGTTCGGAGCGGGCTACCTGATGCGGCCCCTGGGGGCGATTGTGTTGGGGGCCTACATCGATCAGCACGGACGCCGCAAAGGGTTGCTGCTGACCTTGATGCTGATGGCCTTGGGGACCTTGTCCATCGCGTGCACACCTTCGTACGTCACCATAGGGCTGGTAGCTCCACTGCTCGTATTGGCGGGGCGACTGCTGCAGGGGCTGTCGGCCGGAGTTGAGCTCGGTGGCGTTTCCGTTTATCTTGCCGAGATCGCGACGCCGGGGCGGAAAGGATTTTACTCGGCGTTCCAATCGGCCAGCCAGCAGGTTGCGGTAATGCTCGCTGCGCTGGCGGGGATCATTCTTGCAGCTTACGTTTCGCCGGCGGAGATGTCGCAATGGGGCTGGCGAATCCCGCTGCTGGCCGGATGCGCGATCATCCCATTTCTGTTTCTTCTGCGCCGATCGTTGAAGGAGACGCCGGAATTCCTGGCGCGTAAACATCACCCGGGCGTGAAGGAGATTCTTTCTACCGTGCTCACGCACTGGCGGCTTGTGGTGTTGGGAATGATGCTTTCCACGATGACCACGGTGTGCTTCTATCTGATCACCGCGTACACGCCGACGTTCGGAGGAACGGTGCTGCATCTGGAAGGGTCGGGCGTGCAGTGGGTGATCTTGTGCGTGGGGGCGTCCAATTTCATATGGCTTCCGGTGATGGGGGCCGTGTCGGACCGCGTGGGGCGAAGGCCGGTGTTGTTTGCTTGTTCCATCCTGACGTTGCTTACCGCGTATCCCGTTCTCGCGTGGCTGGTCAACGCTCCCTCATTGGGTCGGCTGCTGGGAGCAGAGCTATGGTTATCATTCCTGTTTGGAGCCTATAACGGAGCGATGATTCCGTACCTGATCGAAATCATGCCGGTGCAAGTCCGCACGTCTGGCTTCTCGGTTGCCTTCAGCCTTGCCACCGCTATTTTCGGTGGCTTTACTCCCGCGGTGTGCACTTATTTCATTGAAGTCACCGGCAACCGCGCGATTCCAGGGCTGTGGTTGTCGCTGGCTGCTGCACTCGGCTTGATTGCCACTGCGCTGCTCGCCTCCACGGCTAATCCGGCTCGCGAATCGAGAAGCCCTGCCGTAGCCTGAATACTAAGGACCAAGAAATGATTCGCCAAACGATCGCGTTACTCGCTATGTCTGCCCCTGGGATCTTCGCGCAAGACTGCGCCGAAGCCCTATCAGGGGCAGTCTAGCTTCAACCTTCTCCTCCACTGTTAAGGGCAAGGATCAAACCATTGAGATTTCCAATGTCGACTTACGAACTCACCGGGACGGCGACTCCCGGTCCCACAGGCGATATCGTACTGCGGAAGACCATCGCACACAAACATGTGATGGGTGACATCGGAGAAGAAGCGTCGACGACGGTGGAGGCTTGGACGCTGGGTACGGATTTCAAACAGAAGCCGCTCTATGTTGTGAAGGCCGAGGGTGTGGATCCGATTGTGCTGGATGGCGAAGTCCTGCAGATTTCACGCGGGCTGGAGGAAGTGGAGTGGTGGTCCATCTACAAGCTCGCAAACGGAGAGCATCTGTTCGATACGTACACGCCGCTCTTGAAATTCTCCATTTCGCGCGAGACCGTGGCGCAGCGATACGTGGGCCTGGACGCGCCGGAGGACGACGTTAAGGATGCTCGCTTGAAGGAAGCGCATGTGGTGGCCGTGGTGACCTATGCGTCGGCCGCCAAGGTAATTCGCGAGGCCCTGATCACCGCGGACGATCCGAAACAGGCGCAGCTATTACGTTCCTATGCGGACTGTTCGCGTACGGTTGAAGGAGTCGAGAAGGACGGCGTAGTCCGGTCCATACGTCTCACGATTCGACAGAACTTTCCCTCGCCTCCCAATCCGGTGGTTGTCACCATTCCGCTTGCGGGCGACGACCTCGATCCTGCGCACGCTCAGCTGCCTCCACGGCTGCACGCCGCGGCATGGAAAAGATAAGGAGAATTCCAATGGAAGAACAAAGCTTCAAAAAGCACGCCAAACTCGTTCCGGCGTATCATTTCGTGCTGACGGCAGTGATCCTATTGACCTTGATCGGCTCTCTGGTGAACCTTTACTATTCCTGGGGCGACCCGGCGCGCGAGTACAGTGCAGGCCTCATCACTGCCATTGTGATCGCGCTGATGATTATGTTCGTTTTCATGCGCACCTTTCCGCTGAAGGCGCAGGACCGTGCGATTCGCGCCGAGGAGGGGCTGCGCTACTTCATCCTTACAGGCAAGCGGATGGATCCTCGCCTTACCATCCCGCAGATCATCGGTCTTCGTTTCGCATGCGACGCCGAGTTTCCTCAACTGGCGCAAAAGGCTGCTGACGAGAATCTCTCGATGAAAGCGATCAAACAACTGGTGAAGAATTGGCGTCCGGATTACGACCGGCTATAGAAGCCGGCAACTCGCCGCTTGAAAACCTGGCCGCGATTGCATTTGCCTTAGCGCGTACCGGTTTATGCGCGTATCGCGCGGCCACGCAATCTGTCGTACACGACGAAGCGTTTACCTATCTTGCTTTTCTGCACGGCTCCTGGCACACGCTCTACTTCGAATTCAACGCCAACAATCACGTTCTCCTGTCGATCCTGACCAAGTTGTCGATCGGCATTTTCGGCCTCTCCGAATTCTCGCTCCGGCTGGTGAGCGTACTCGCGGGATTCTTTCTGATGCTGGGAATCTATCAGATGCTTCGGGCAGCGAAAACACCGGTTGCGATTCGCTGGGCTGCTTTGCTTGCGATCGGCGCACATCCTTTATTGATGGATTTCAGCGTGGCCGCCAGAGGGTACAGCCTCGCGTTAGCTTGTTTAGTTTGGGCCATCGTGTTCTCCATGCGAGGGAGCACCGTTGTGACCGGACTCTTACTCGGGCTGGGAATTTCCGCGAACTTGGTGGTGGCTCTTCCGGCACTCGGCTTACTTCTCTCGCGATTGGTTTTTTCCCGGGAGGCGATAGCCAAGAAAGTCGTGGCGGCTATGAGCGCGTGCACGCTAATGATCCTCATTTTTGCCGCGGTGTGTGGGGGAGTGGTGAGTTCGATGACGACGGGGGTATTCGTCTCCGCTGGCTTGCCCACAATCCAAAGGTCGGTGGAGAGCCTGGTGATGACGTCCATCCGGGCGATCGTTCCCCCGGGCATATTTGGGTACGTGCCGGTGGGTCGATTCTTAGAATATGTGATGGTCCCGGTCCTGGTGATCGTAGTCGCCGTCGCGGGCTTTCGTATGTGGCGAGGAACCGAAGAGGCTCGCGTCCGATTGCAGACCTCGGGAGCCTTGGGATTTGCTTGCGCAGGCCTGGTGGCGGGACATTATCTTCTGGGTCTTAATTACCCAGTGGATCGGACGGGCCTTCCGCTCGTTGTTCTGGCGGGGATGGCCTGGGCCATCGCGATCCCGGAATTCAAGAATGCCTGGTTCACATGGGCGAATGTGGTTCTGGGCCTGCTGCTCTTCGCACAAGCGCTCACACAACTTCAAACCCGCCAGTTTCAGATTTGGTGGTTTGACCGCTCCACCAAGGAAATCGCCGAGATGCTGGCCAGCGAAACTCGCGGAAGGCCGCCAGGGTCCATTCGCATCAGCGCGACTTGGATTCAACAGCCCGCCCTTGAGTTCTACAGGATTCACAAAAACATCGCGGCCCTTCAGCCTATCGAGCGCCGCGACAACACTGTGCTTGAGGGCTTCGATTACTACGTTCTGAATGCACCTGACACTCAGACCCCGCAGGCGCAGCGGATGGAGGTGTTGTTCTCCGATCCGCTGGCTGGCGTTGTTCTGGCCCGTTCCCATTAGCGGGCGCTCTGAGTGACACTAATGGTGAATCCGGTGGAGACCACCACTGTACCTCCACCGCCATTACTGCTGCGGCCGCCGATAGTTTCCGGAGAGACATTGGTGATACCTTGAGGGCCGAAGGGGTTTACCCGTGCGCGCCCGGTTGGATTGGGCAGGATGCGATAATAGACCACCGCTGAGCCGGTCTGGTTTCGAGCCGACAGGATCTGAATCCACGAAGAGCCGCGCGAGTCGATGAGCCAGGGGCAACCGGCGGGAGCGGAAATCGCGACCGTGGCGGTGGTTCCGGAGGCCGGAACACTGTAGGGAAGCGCGGACCCGGCGCTGACGTAGCAGGTGGCGCTGGCGATTCCAGGAAGGATCAGCATGGCGCCAAGCAAGGCCAAATTCATCCATGAGCGGGTAACGTTTTTCATATAGATTCTCCTTTTGATTGATGTCAGGCGTTTGCGCCTTCACCTCCAGATGCGCCATGTGGGAAAAAACGGGATCAATTATGTTTGTTCAGGTCGCTTGATATAATTTCGGGCATCGGAGAACCTTTGTCCGATCAAGCTGGAGATCTTACGCAGCTCCTGAGGCGGCTTCGCTCGGGAGATGAAGATGCCGCCGCTAAGGTTGTTGCGGCAGCTTACGGGGAACTGCGGAAGGTCGCCGCGCGTTGCATGCGGAATGAGCGGGCGGGCCACACCCTGCAGCCGACCGCCCTGGTGAACGAAGCGTTTCTGAGGCTGGTGGGGACTACCGGAGTCGAATGGCAGGACCGGGCCCAGTTTTACGGAGTCGCCGCGCGATTGATGAGGCAGATTCTGGTCGATTACGCCCGCAAGCGCCGCGCCGGGAAACGCTCCGGCGGCCAGCGCGTGACCTTTGAGGAACAATTCATCATCCATGAAGACCGCGTGGAAGACGTGGTTGCCATGGACGAAGTCCTGGAGCGTCTGGAAGCGATGGATGCACGTCAGGGCCGCATTGTGGAGCTTCGATTCTTTGGAGGGTTGAACGTAGAGGAAATCGCCGACGTGATGCGGATTTCCACGCCCACCGTGAAGCGTGAATGGAGTTCGGCGAAGGCGTGGCTGCATCGCGAATTGACAGACGGTCACCCGAGGCCTACGCCTTGAAACCTCAGATGACGCCCGAACACTGGAAAAAAGTGAAAGGGCTGTTCGATCAAGCCATGGACCGCGACGCGCATGAGCGTCAGCCATTTCTTGATGAGGCCTGCGCGGGCGACTTGGAGCTGCGTGAAGAAGTCGACTCTCTGCTCGCTGCGCAGGAGGATGCGGGCAGTCGATACGATGCGCCGATTGTCTCGGGGACATCGAAGGACCCGATGATCGGCCGGCACATCGGCTCCTATCGGATTCTGCGCAGGCTGGGCGCTGGTGGTATGGGCGCGGTCTACCTCGCCTCACGCGACGATGCGCAATTCCGGCGGCTTGCGGCGGTGAAATTGATCAGGCCCGATGTGCTGGACGAGAGCTCGCGGAGGCGGTTTGAGAACGAGCGGAACACGCTGGCGGCGCTGGAGCATCCCAACATCGTCAAGCTGCTGGACGGAGGGACTACGGAAGACGGTTGGCCGTACCTGGTGATGGATTACATCGAGGGTCAGCCGATTGATCAGTTCGCCGGCTCCCGTTCGCTCACTATCGCGGAACGGCTAGACCTGTTCCGCACGCTTTGCGGCGCGGCGCACTACGCGCATCAGAACCTGGTGGTCCACAGGGATTTGAAACCCGCGAATATTCTGGTTACTCCGCAGGGTGTCCCGAAGCTGCTGGATTTCGGAATCGCCAAACTTCTGCGTCCTGCCTACGCGGCTGCCACGGTCGGCTTTACGCGAACGAATGCGCAGCCGATGACGCCCGAGTATGCGAGCCCGGAGCAGATTTTGGGCCAGCCCATCACGACAGCGAGCGATGTCTATTCGTTGGGCGTGATCCTCTATGTTCTGCTCACAGGCGTTCATCCCTATAAGGGAACGTCGCAATCGCTGCATGAGCTGGAACGGTCCATCTGCGAGGCCGACCCGGTGAAGCCTTCTCAAGCCGCGCCGCCCGCGCTGGCTCGCGAACTGCGTGGGGATCTGGAAACCATCGTCCTCAAAGCGATGTGCAAGGAGCCACAGCGGCGCTATGCGTCGGCCGACCAACTGGCCGAGGACGTCCGCCGTTATCTGGCGAAGGAGCCGCTCTCTGCCCGGCCGGACACTCTGCTCTATCGCACGCAGAAATTTGTGGGCAGGCACAAGGCGCCAATTAGCTTTGTCTGCTGCCGCGGGGATTCTTTTGATCGGCCTGGCCATTCGGGATCACATCGATCGGCTGAGCGCGGAGAGGCGCTTTCGGGATCTGCGGTCGTTTGCGAATTTCGTGATTCAGGATCTGGATAACGCGATGAAAGACGGGCCGACTCCCGCCCGCAAGGCTCTTTCGACGAAAGCGATCGCGTATCTGGATGGGCTCGCACCTGAGGCCAGCGGAGACACTTCGTTGAAGCTCGATTTGATCGCTGGCTACTTGCGAGTCGCCGAGATTCAGGGAAACTTGTTCGTGGCTAACCTAGGAGAGATCGGAGCGGCTCGAGAGAGTGCGGCAAAGGCACTGGCCATTGCCGCGACCTTGACGGCGAAGGATCTGGAAGATCCCGCTGCGCGCTCCGCCGCGGCGCGATCGCACGAAAGAATGGGCGATCTATTAGGTCCCGCGGGAGATCGCGCCGGCTCTCTGGAGCATTACCGCACGGCAATTGCCGCGTCGAAAGGCGATCCGCTTCCTACCCTGCGGGTGTTGACCAAGGTCGCGCAGATGCAGTCGGACGGCGGGGATCCGGCGGCGGCTCTGGAAAGCTATCGCGAGGGCGAGCGTACGGCGCAGGCGCTGGCGGCAAAGAATCCGGATGAGAATGGGCCTCGAAACGCGCTGGCATTTGTGCGCGAACGGGTAGCCTGGTACGCGGTGTTATCGGGCCAGCCGGAAGGCGCGGAGGATGCGATTCGCGCGGCGATCGCGACGTACGAAGCTGCAGCGCCCACGCCCAGGTCGAAACGGAATCTCGCGATGGCGTATAAGACGATGGCGGAGGTGGAAAAGCGCGCCGGCAAAACCGCCGAGGCGCTTCAAAGTTTGCGAAAGAGCCTGGATATCAGCCAGGCACTTCTCGCTGCCGATCCTAAGAATAGCCAGTTCTCAATTGACATCGTGCAGGAAAAGGTGTTGTTGATCGATTTATTGCTCGCCGGGGGTCAGCGTGAAGAAGCGCGCAAGGAGACCGCCTCCACGCTCGCGTGGTTAAAGCCTCTGGCGCACGCAGGGAATCCATCCCTTTACTATTTGACCGACTATCTTTCCCTGCTGGATGAAACGCCATTCCCGGAATTGACTACAGGCGAAGACGCGGTCGCGCTGGCTCGTCATGCGGTTGAGATGACCGGTAAGAAGGACAGCGAGACACTGGATCTGCTGGCTCGCGCGTTGAAGCGGGCGGGAAATTTTGAAGAAGCAGCGGAGACCGAAAAACAGGCGCTGGCGTTACTACCGCCCGCCCAATCCGGCCGGCCGGTGCCAGAAACGCGACAGAAATTGCAGGCCACTTTGGATGCGATTCAAACGGCTTCGGCCAGCCGCCAGCGCGAGGGCAAGTAATCCGGCGCCGAGTGTCGACGGTTCTGGCGTGAAGACGATGTTTTGAAATCCCGCGATTTCCGAAGTGGAGCCATTGGCGTCCAACTCGAGCGTGTTTCTAACTCCCAGCGTTCCGATCGGCGGCGAAAAATTGGTGATGTCGGTCAGCACCGCAGTGTGGCCATCATCAGTCACGGTTACGGTCTGGATGCTGGTAGAGCAACTCGCGCCGGAAAACGCCGCATCTACGCAGCCGTCCGTGGTCACGGAAGCAAATCCAGGGAATACTGGAGAGGTCGCATTCATGACGTCTTCCAGGCTGCGAAGATCGCCCGGGTCCCAGGTGTAGCCAAGCAGATACTTGGCGGCATCGGTCCCATTAGTGAGGTTGAACTTTGGCGAAGTAAAGTCCAGGCGGTAGAAATCGGTCCCGGAGAACGGGGTTACTGTGATGTCGCTGGCAAGAATCGTGACGTTGCCGGAGACGAAATTAAAACTGAAGTCGGTGACATTAAACGCGCCGTTCTGGCAACCAGTACCGCCTAGCAGGATGTAGTTTGATAGCTGGTCCGGCACGCAGGGGCTGGCCATTAGAGCAGGTGTGGCGGCCATTGCCACGAGTATAAAAAGAGAGGCTGATCGCATATTTCCTCCAGCCGGCGAATGGCGATTTGAATTGACTCGATTATACTCCGACCCGTTCGAAACCGTTTCCCCGCCGGGGCGCGTTATCCTGTACAAAGACGAGCCAACGCTTATGCGCAGACTGTTCCTTCTCTTCGGAATCGCACTCACTTTGACGGCGCAGTATCAAGGGGGTTTTAAGGATACCTGGATTGAGCCGGGTGCGGGCGGCATTCTGCCTGAGTTTGACGCCTTTGACAGCTCCAACGGCACCTTGGGTGTTCTGAATGCTACCGGTCCGGTGAATACGGACAGGCATCCTTTCTTCACGGCGCTGGGTACCAATGGACGGGCTTGTGTGAACTGTCATCAGCCTACTTATTCAATGAGCGTTTCCACCACGGGGCTGCTGGACCGGTGGAGGGCGACCGACGGAAAGGACCCGGTATTTGCTGCGTTCGACGGGTCGAATTGTCCGGGGCTCCCGCAGAAAGAACAAAGCTCGCATTCGCTGTTGCTGAAGCGGGGGCTGTTTCGCATTCCGCTTCCTTGGCCTCCGCAGAATACGGATGGGTCGAAGAAGCAGGTGGAGTTTACGATTGAAGTGGTACGCGACCCGACCGGCTGCAATCTCAGCAGTGAGTATGGTCTCAAGAGCGCTCAGCCGACGATCTCCGTTTACCGGCGGCCGCGGCCCGTTGCGAATCTGAAGTACGTTATTTCCGGCGGACAGCCTATCGTGCTGAAGACGGGCATGCTGGCCGATGTCGATCCCGAAACGAAGAAGCCTGTGGCGATGAACCTGATGAGCGATGCTCGTGAGGCGACGTTGACGACTCAGGCACTGGACGCCGTTATGGGCCATGAGCAGGCCCGGGTGGCTCCGTCGCGGGAGCAGCTTGAGAAGATTGTCGAGTATGAGTCGCAGGTTTATTCGGCGCAGGCTGCGCATATTTTTGGCGGTCCTCTGGCGGTTCCCGGTGGACCCGCGGCGCTGGGGGTTGCAGCATTGCGCGACCATCGCGCCGGTGTGCTGGGCGATAACAACTACGATCCGGTGTTTGGGCAGTTCACGGCATGGAAGGGGCCTGACTACTACAAGTCATCGGTGGCCAGGGGCGCGGACATCTTTATGTATCGCCAATTCTGGTTGCGCGATGCGGCGCATATCAACTCGATCGGCTTGGGCAATCCGCTAAAGCGCACTTGCGCTACCTGCCACAATGCGCAAATGACGGGTCAGGATCTTTCGGCTGGGTGGGTGGATGTAGGCACCACGAATTTCCCGACCTGGACCGAGCCTGCGACCTGGGCGGAGTCGAGCGAATTGCCTGTGTTCAAGATCACGTGTTCCAAAGATGCCGATCCGCATCCTTATCTTGGGCGCGTCATCTATACGACGGACCCGGGCCGCGCGCTGATCTCGGGCAAGTGCGTGGATGTCGGCTCGATCGTGATGCAGCAATTGCGCGGGCTGGCTGCCAGGGCTCCTTACTTCGTGAATGGATCGGCTAAATCGCTGCGCGAAGTGGTGGATTTCTATGATCGGCGTTTTGAGATGAAGCTTACCGACGAAGAGAAAGAGGACCTCATCAATTTTCTGGGGGCTCTTTAGTTGCGGCGCTGGTGTTGCCTGGGATTATTTGTAGCGGCGGTTGTCGCGTTGGGACAGCAACGCAGCTTCGTTGCGTGTCCGATTGTTCGAGATACCAAAACGGTACCCTGTTTTCTCGCGGAGTACGACGGTGAACTGTATTATCTGGGCATCCAGCAGGACATCACGGCAGACTTCCATCCTCCGCAGTTGAAGCACGAGGCGTTGGTGGAGGGTAAGGTAGTTCCTGGGCCGCGCGTGTGTGGGGGGATTCCGCTGCAGCCGGTCTCGGTCTCGGTGCTGAAGGAAGTCAATCTGTCATGCAACACGCTCCTGCCCGCCGAGCCTGGTATCGATGCTCCTCCGGCGGCGCGGGGGGCCGGGCCGTCGTCGCCACGTTCGGAGAAGACCGTGAAGACGGAACAGCCATTGGCGGGCCCGCACGAATTCAAGATTCAATACTCATTCAACGACGACTATCTCGAGTTCGCGGGCGATGCTGTGGTTACCCAAGCGGCGGATTACGCCAAGCGAATCCGTGCGAGCAGCGTGAAGGTTTCGGGATACCGCGCGACGAGCCTGCTCACTAATGGTGAGCGGATGGTGGAGAAGGCTGGGCTCGCCGAGAAAAGAGCGCAGAATATCGCGACTCTGCTACGCGGGCTAGGAGTCGCAGGCGTGAGTGTTGAGTGGAAGAGCGACGCGGAGCCGGGGGACGGCTTGATGGACCCGAGTCGGCGGCGCGTCGTGATTCTGGTTACACCTTAGCGCACAGCAAAATTTAACAAAAAGTATACTTTTAGGCATGACCAGAATCATGGGTCTTGCGCTTGCGGTGGCGATAACCGCGCAGGCGCAGGGGATCATTACTACTGTTGCGGGGACGGATTGGGTATTTCCGGGGGACGGTAAAGCGGCTCTGGCTGCGCCCTTGGGGACTGTGACGGGAGTGGTCATCGATTGGTCCAGCAACGTTCTGTTCGGCGATCAAGACAACTGTATTGTGGGGCGGCTCAATAGCGATGGCACGGTTTCCGATATCGCGGGCAACGGGTTCTGTGAGCCTTCGGGCGATGGAGGTCCAGCTCGCGTCGCCGGCCTCGGGTTTCCTTACAGCATTGCGTTGGATTCTCAGGGCAACCTTTACGTCGGCGGACCCTTTGACATTCGCAAAATTACTCCTGACGGCATCATCACCACGATCGCGGGCGATGCTTCCAGCGAGGATACTTTCGGGGGAGACGGGGGTCCGGCGACGCAAGCCAAGGTGCTTCTGGTGAAGGGCATTGTGGTCGATCACGCGGGCAATCTCTATTTCTCCGACTCCTCCAATCAAAGGGTGCGAAGAATTACACCCAATGGAACGATCTCCACTTTTGCCGGCAACGGCGTGGAGGGCTTCAGCGGCGATGGCGGTCAAGCGACTGCGGCGGAATTGGATACGCCGCTCGGGCTGACGCTGGATGCAAGCGGCAGATTGTACATCGCGGATTCGCATAACGGGCGTGTGCGAAGGGTCAACCTGGACGGCACCATCTCAACGGTGCTGCAGGGAGTCCCTTTTCCGGCGACACTTCGATTTGATTCGACCGGCACTGTCGCCTATGTGGCGGTTTTGAATGCTGTGCTTAAGGTGAACGGCCCGGCGATCTCGATTGCGGCTGGACCGAATTCGGATATGGCCGGTTTTTCGGGAGACGGAGGGCCTGCGACTCAGGCGTTGTTTCACGGCGTGTCCGATCTCGCGCTGGACGCATCGGGCGCGATCTATGTGGCCGACTCCGGCAATTCGCGGCTTCGTAAAATTGGCCGCGATGGAATCGTGAACACGGTCGCAGGAAATGGACAGTTTCGCTACGGCGGCGAAGGAACTCCAGCGCTGGCGACGTCGCTGGCCACGGATCTGGTTGTCACTTCCAACTTCCTGGGCGGCTCGACAATTCTGGTGGACCCTTCCGGAGTTCTCTATGTCGCCGAGATTCGGGGAAACCGGGTGCGCAAGGTCGCAAACGGCGTCGTCACTACTGCGATCGGCAACGGATTGCCTGCTTCGGCGGGCGATGGGGGACAGGCTACCAACGCAAGTGTCCTGATGCCGGCGGGCCTGGCTCAGGATCCTGCGGGGAACATTTATGTGTCCGAGGGGGATGGCATTTCTATTGGGCGAATCCGTAAGGTTGCGCCAAACGGCGTAATCTCGACCTTCGCAGATCAGGTGCCCTGTCCTGTGATTGCCACCGATCCGAGTGGAACGCTTTACGGCGGCTGTCTCGATGCCACGGTTCGGAAGTTTGCGGCAAACGGCACTTCAACGGTTGTCGCGGGCACATCAGGAACGATGGGATTTGGTGGAGATGGCGGCCCTGCTACTAAAGCTTTGCTTGGTTTTCCCGAAGGCCTGGCGATTGACCGAACCGGAACGATCTACATTTCTGATTTCACAAATGAACGCGTCCGTAAAGTGGATTCCAAGGGCGTGATCACCACCATCTCCGGAACAGGCGAGGATGCAAGCACCGGCGACGGTGGGCCAGCCAAGAACGCCGCGATCACCCCCGGCGCCTTGATTCTGGATGCGGCCGGAAATTTGCTTATTTGCGACCTGGATGGGAATCGTGTACGGAAGATCGATACGAACGGCGTGATCACTACTGTGGCGGGCGGTGGGCCTCCGCTGGTTTCGGGAGATGGCAAACCGGCCACTTCGGCTTCGGTTTTTCGCCCCATCTCCCTGGCCCTGGATTCGGCGGGTGACCTTTTTATTCTCGACGTATTCAACAGCCGTGTGCGGGAAGTGCTGGTCACCGCGCCTACGGTGCAGGTGCCACAGACCTCGCTTTCCTTTAACGCGTCCAGCGGGGGCGCGCCGGTGCAGGGCAGCTTCTCCGTGATCGGATCGATTACGGGTTTGGAATTTCAGGTCTCGTCCGACAGCCCGTGGCTTACTGTAAATCCCGCGGTGGGCGCGACACCGCGATTGATCAACGTGGTGGCCGACCCGACCACTCTGGCTCCTGGAAACTATAAGGGAAATATCACAGTTCATCCAACCGCGGCTCTTCCCGCGAGCTTTACTGTGGCGGTTACGCTGCAGGTAGGGGCTTCGAAACCGGCGCAGTTAGCTGCGGACCAGCCCAGTCTCTCTTTCACCTTTCCCAAGGGAGCTGCGAAGCGCAGCCTGAGCTTGACCATCTCAAATAACGGAAGCGGGACCTTGAAATTCAACGCTGCCTCGTCGGGCCGAGTAACGGTCGCGCCGTCGACGGGGTCGGTTTCGCCGGGCAAGCCAGTGTCGCTCGCTGTAACGGGCGATCCGGGGACTCTGGCGCCCGGAACTTATCGCGACGCGATCACTATTCAAGCCGATAACGGACAGTCGCTCTCGATTCCGGTGACCATCTCCGTCAGCTCGCTTTCGCAGGCGTTATTGCTGACGCAAACGGGACTCAGCTTCACGGGCGTGGCGCAAGGCGGTGTGGTTCCTCCGCAAACATTTGGGGTAGTGAATCCGGGCTCGGGGTCGCTGGCATGGACGGCGTCGACGTCGACGCTTTCCGGAGGACCAGGGTGGTTGAACGTCTCTCCGGCGAGCGGTACCAGCACGGCGGGGCTCGCGGCGCCTCAGGTCAGTGTAACGGTGAATCCGGCAGGCCTCGCGCCGGGGCTATATTATGGCCTAGTCACGGTGACAGCGCCGGGGGCCGCGAATACGCCGCAAGTGGTAACCGCCTTTCTGCAAGTGCTGCCTGCCGGATCCGACCCCGGCGCGGTGGTTCAACCACCGGAGCTAGTGTTCTTGACAACTTCGGGACGTCCAAGCTCGCAGGAATTAGTGGCGTATGGCGTGGGTGCCACTCCCAAGCTTTTCCGCACCGATCACAGCGCATCGGATTTCGTGTTTGAAGTCCTTCCTGCGGATGGAATATTGAATCCGGCTCAGCCTTCGCGGTTTCTGATTCAGCCGGTGGGCATAGGGACGGACCTCTATCATTTCCCGCAGGGAACCTACAACGGAGCACTTACCTTTCAGTTCAGCGATGGCTCAGTCCAAAGCGTGAAGGCCACGGTGATCTCGGCCCCGAGTGCGATCGGCAGCGTAAGTTCTGTGGGAGACTCTGCGGCGCGGGCGGCGGGAGACGCCTGCCAGCCTTCCAAGCTGCTTGTTTCGCTGACGGCTCTGGGACAGTCGCTTTCCGCTTCGGCGGGATGGCCTGCGGCGGTCGGTGTGGACGTCAAGAACGACTGCGGGACCCCTTTGAGTAACGGCGCGGTTACGGCCAGTTTTTCCAACGGAGACCCTCCCCTTTCGCTTCAATCGTTGAACGATGGAACCTGGCAGGCGACCTGGCAGACTGGTAACGCCTCCACTGCTCCTGTGTCGGTCCATGTGAGCGCCATGGATCCGCAGCTCAACATCGCCGGATCGAAAGACATCGCCGCGAATTTGAATCAGCATGTAGACCCGCCGATGCTGACTTCTGGTTCGGTGGTGAGCAATGCAGGCCCCGTCGCGTATTCGCCGCTTGCGCCGGGTGGAATCATCTCCATTTACGGAGATCGGCTGGCGGATTTCACAGACTCCAATAAGAGCCTGCCTCTGCCTGCGCAATTGTCCAACACGCAGGTATTCATCGCCGGACAAAGCGTGCCGTTATTCTATGTGAGTAGGACGCAGATCAATGCACTGGTTCCGTACGGTATAAATCCCAACACGAGACAACAGGTATTGGTGCAAAACGAAGCAACCTATTCGCAGCCAGTTTCTGTTGACGTGGGTCCAGCGCAGCCAGCGTCGTTTCTTTCCGGCGGCAACGTGATCGCGCAAGCTTATCGCGGCAGTGCGCCTCCATTTCTGGTCACAACGGCAAGTCCCGCGCAGGCCGGTGACGTTCTGGTGATCTACTGTGCCGGCCTAGGGACGACCGATCAGAACGTTGCCGATGGCGCGGCAAGCCCGTCGTCTCCTCCGGCGAACACCACTGCTGCGGTTACGGTGTCCATCGGCGGGAAGGATGCGGGGGTGCAGTTTGCGGGCCTCGTTCCCGGCTACGTCGGGCTGTATCAGATCAATGCGGTGGTGCCAGCGGGTGTAAGCACGGGCGCAGCGGTTCCGCTGTCGATCTCGGTGGCGGGGCAAACCGGGCCATCGGCTCCCCTCGCCATCCAATAATTCGCGCGAGGCGGTGAGCCGATACGAGAGATAATGGCGCCATGAGAAAGGTGTGCGCCCTGGCCTTGGTTTCCGTGTTCCCTGTGGGTGCGATTTCGCCCGTCGAGATCACCGGGACATGGAAAGCAACAGACGTACATTTCGCCCCTTGGATTTTTAAGTTGCAAGCTGAAGGGGGCAAGTTGACGGGCACCGTGCAGCAGGCCGACTACGATCCTCCCACCCGCGTGGGGACCACACTGTCGAAACCGACGGAGATCTATATGGGGACGATCGAGGGCGATACGATCTTCTTCAAGGTGGATAGCCCGGGTGCGCGTGAACAACGCACGGTCACCTTCACGGGAAAGATCGACGGCGACAAGATCTATTTCCTGCGGTCAGCGAAAATATTTCGAGAGGGTGATCCAGGGCTCAATGGTATTTACGGCGTGAATGGCGCGAAGCAGTTCACCGCTGTGCGAGTCAAACCTAAATCGCGCCGCTGAATCGGCATCACTTGTTTATGGTCTCTTTGAACAGCTCTCTGTAGCAGTGAAGGCAGGGGCGGCCGCGCCGGCAGAGAGGATCGTGTTGGCTGCAATGGTGACGGGGGCGAAAGACTGCGTAAATAATCGCACTCACCACCACGGCTAGCACCAGCGCGGTCATCTCATAAGTAGTCACGATATTTCTCCTGCGGGCCCAAAACACAGTTCGGGCATATGAGGACGCGCGAAAGTAGATTCGTCACAAGCCAAAATCGTTTCGTCATTCATAATTGGACCGCTGGGAAAATAAGTCACTCTTTATGAAGAGATCTTTACACTTGTCGCAGCCCCCGTGTATTCCGCCGGTGAATAAAAAAGGGTTAACGGTCACGGCCTAATGATTGCATGGATTAGAGCGGCTGGAGTCTAAAGCCGTGTTCAGGCTATGTTTTCAAGAATATCTCTATTGCTCTTGTTCGGGTTCCTGGTCTCAGACTGGGTGTGGAGCGACGTGGCCGTAACGCCCTCGCGTCTGGGTCCAGTCTCCATGATCCATGTCCTGTCCGTCGAGGAGCAGTTAATAAAGGAAGCCACCGCACAGGGACTGCCTCCACATATCGCTCTGAATGTCGCTTGGGCGGAGTCGCGATTTCAGGAGCATAAGGTCAGCCCCACACACGATTACGGCGTGATGCAACTGAACCGGTACTACTATCCCACCGCTCCCAGCATGACCACTGAGGAAAATATAAGGGAAGGTGTTTCTCTCCTGGCGAAGTATTGGAAATTGAGTCATAGCGAGACGCTTACGGCGAGAGCTTATCGCTACGGACCGCGATTCCTGCGTAACACGTAGAGTTCTACCTTCCTCAAGTTTCGCCAGCGACCTGTTACATGGATACTTGCACGGTGCGAGGTATACTTAGCAGGTTCCGGAACAGCACTCGTGGCGAGATTCTTCCTAAAGGAGAGACGATGGCGATCAAATTGGCTGAAGTTCTGCAAAAAAAGGACGGCGAAATTCTTTCCAAGTGGCTGCAACAGCAGAGCGCGAGCGGAAGAAAGGGTTCGGCCGCGGAACAGCAGGAATCGGCCAGCAAGTCAAAGGACTTTTTGGCGGGGCTTAAGGCCGCGGTCAAAAAAGGGTCTGTCGACGATATTTCGGGTCCTGACTGGGCGACCGTAAGAGATTTGCTGGTGGAGTTGTCCACTAGTAGAGCGAAGGGCGGTTATAGCCCCACCGAGACGGCGACGTTTGTCCTATCGCTCAAGAAACCCTTGTTTGCAGCGCTTCGTGAGGAGAGTGGCACGGACGCGGATGCGCTTGCAGATGCAGTCTGGCAAACCACCGAGCTTTTAGACAAGCTGGCGCTGCTCACAACGGACACTTTTCAGCGAACCCGCGAAGAACTGATTTCGCGGCAACAAGAAGAGCTTCTGGAATTGTCCACGCCGGTGGTCCGGCTTTGGGAGAACGTCCTCGCACTGCCCTTGATCGGCACGCTGGACAGCGCCCGGACGCAGGTGGTGATGCAAAATCTATTGGACGCGATTGTGGAGACGCGCTCGGACTTCGCCATTATTGATATCACGGGCGTTCCGACCGTGGATACCCTGGTCGCGCAGCACTTGCTGAAGACCGTGGCGGCGGCACGGCTGATGGGTGCCGATTGCCTGATTAGCGGAATCCGCCCGCAGATCGCGCAGACCATCATCCATTTGGGCGTAGATTTGAGCAACGTAACAACGAAGGCTACGCTGGCAGACGCATTCGCCATCGCTTTGCGGCGCAGTGGTCAAATGGTAGTAAGGCACTCCGTCGAGGCAAAGTAGAACCGTGGACAAAATCCCTATTTTGAAGATGGGCGATTGTCTGCTGGTCACCATTCAGGTGGACATGCATGATCGCCTTGCTTTGACTCTTCAGGACGACCTGACCACGCAGATCGTAAAGCATCGGGCGCGCGGCGTGTTGATCGACATTTCGTCACTGGAGATGGTGGATTCTTTTATTGGACGGATGCTGGGAAGCATCGCGTCCATGGCTAGTCTTCTGGATGCCCAGACAGTAGTGGTGGGGATGCGCCCCTCGGTAGCCATCACGCTGGTGGAATTGGGCCTTTCCTTGGACGGGATTCGAACCGCGCTTGATGTAGAGAAAGGGATGACCGCGTTGCGGGCCGCCGTGTCCGCGACAAAGGAAGGCGCGGATGCAGGTCGTAAAGTCTGAATTGATGGAACTCCGCTCGTCGGAGGACATTGTTCGGGTGCGCCAGGAAGTTCGCAAATTTGCCGTGGCCCTGGGATTTGGAATCGTAGACCAAACCAAAATAGTCACTGCCTCCAGCGAACTGGCCCGCAATACCGTTGACTATGGCGGTGGCGGCACGGTGCGGATTGAAACGGTTCAGAATGACCGCCGCGCGGGCGTGCGTCTCACCTTTGAGGACCAAGGCCCGGGGATTGAGGACATCGACAAGGCCCTGCAGGACGGGTATACATCGGGCGGCGGCATGGGCCTCGGATTGGGCGGCTCAAAGCGTTTATCACATGAATTTGAAATATTTTCGAAACTAGGCGAGGGCACAAGAGTCTCCATATTGAGGTGGAAGTAACGTTTGTCAGCATCTATTCGCGTCGTGGTGGAAGAGGCGAGTCAAACCGGAGAGGCCCGAAGGGCCGCCCGAAAGCTCGCTCAGGCGTGCGGGTTCAACGAAACCCGCACAGAAGAAGTAGCCATTGTGGTCACGGAGGTCTGCACCAACCTGGTCAAGCATGGCGGTGGTGGTGAAATCCTGCTGCAGACCATCGGTGTTGATCCAGATCATGTTCCCGAATTGGAGCTACTCTCGCTGGACCGCGGGCCGGGGATTGGGAATCTGGAGCAGTGCCTTCGAGATGGCTTCAGCACGGGAAGCTCTCCCGGTCAGGGCTTAGGGGCGATCGTACGCCTATCTACAGTGACAGATTTTTATTCCGAGGGCGGACGTGGCACTGCGGTATTGGCTCGCTGGACGGTCGGGTCTTCAAAACGACAGCCCTTCCAGTTCGGGGCCATCAATGTAAGTAAGCCGGGCCAGGAAGTGTGCGGGGATTCGTGGGGCGCCAGGCAATGTGAGTCGCATGCCACGGTGATGGTGGCGGATGGATTGGGCCATGGACCGGAGGCCCAAGCGGCTTCGCTGGAGGCTATTCGAATCCTGCACTCGAACGGGGGACTTACGCCCGGGGAATTGTTGGACCGAACTCATCAGGCGCTCAGAAGCTCGCGGGGCGCGGCCGTTGCGGTAGCGCGGATCGACTATGCCGACCAGATGCTGGTCTTCGCCGGAGTGGGGAACATTTCGGGTCAAATCTATGCCGGCGCCCAAGCGCGTCAACACCTCGTCTCGGTAAATGGAACAGCCGGCCACCAATCGCAAAGAATTCGCGAGTTTTCCTATCCTTGGCCAGCTAACGGAATGCTGGTGATGCACTCCGACGGCCTTTCAAGCCAAGCTGGACTCGAGGGGGATGCCGGATTGGCATTGCGCGACCCGAGTCTGATCGCTGGGGTGCTCTATAGGGACTTTGCCCGCCGCAGCGACGATGCTACCGTGGTGGTAGCTAAATCGGCCTGAAGGAATTCGGTGAGTCTGTCCATTCTCTCCGTTACGATTCATTACGAGCATGACACGGTCACGGCGCGGCAGCGTGCCCGGCAGATCGCGCGGCTTTTGGGATTCGATGCTCAGGACCAAACCCGAATTTCGACTTCCGTCTCGGAGATCGCCCGGAACGCGTTCAATTATGGTGGGGGCGGTAAAGTCGAATATTTGCTGGAGGGCCAGACCGCGCCGCAGTTGTTCATCGTAAAAGTGTCTGATGCCGGTGGCGGTATTAAGAACATCAGCACGATTTTGGAAGGCCGCTATCAGTCCTCCACAGGCATGGGCCTGGGCATCATCGGCGCTCGGCGGCTGATGGACCAATTTCAGATCGATACAACGCCAGGTAAGGGAACCACAGTCTGGCTGAAGAAGCTGCTCCCGAAGCGCGCGGGAGTAGTTCGGCCCGCGGACCTTTCCCGCATCGCGACCGCTTTAATGCAGGAAAGGCCCCAGGACGCCTTTCAAGAATTGCAGCACCAGAATCAGGAGCTTCTTGGCGCCATGGAGGAAATCCGCTCCCGCCAGTTGGAGCTAACGCGCGTCAATCGGGAACTGGAAGATACCAATCGCGGCGTAGTCGCCCTGTACGCCGAGTTGGACGAGAAGGCTGACCATCTCCGCCGCGCGGACGAACTGAAGTCGCGATTCCTTTCCAACATGAGCCACGAATTCCGGTCGCCCCTGAATTCCATTATGGCCTTGAGCGGATTGTTGCTGAACCGCAGCGATGGCGATCTCACCTCGGAACAAGCCCAACAGGTGGGTTATGTGAAGAGGGCTGCGCAGGATTTGCTTGAATTGGTGAACGATCTGCTGGACCTGGCCAAGGTGGAAGCCGGAAAAGTGGAGGCTAAGCCGTTGGAATTCGAGGCGGCAAATCTGTTTGCGGCGTTGAGAGGCATGCTTCGCCCGCTTTTGCTGAATCAGTCCGTGGATTTGATCTTCGATGATGTCTCGCATCTTCCGCATCTCTACGCCGACGAGGGCAAGGTGTCGCAGATTCTGAGGAATTTCATCTCCAATGCATTGAAATTTACCGAGCGCGGCGAGATTCGCGTCTCAGCATCGCTGGTGGGCAAAGATCTGGTGGGCGATGACGAGGTGCGCTTCTCTGTTGCCGATACGGGAATCGGAATCGCGCCTGAAAATCTGGATCTGATCTTTCAGGATTTCGCGCAGGTCGACCATCCCATACAGAAGCGGGTTAAAGGAACTGGCCTGGGTCTTCCGCTCTCAAAAAAACTTGCGACCCTCCTGGGTGGGAGCGTCGAAGTGAAAAGCCAGGTGGGCGCTGGATCGGAATTCGCACTTCGAATACCGCTTCGCTGCCGGGAGGACATCCAGGAGCCGGCCGGCCCGCTGGTGGATTGGATTCGCGATCCCGACAGCATCGCGGTGCTGGTGGTGGAAGACAGCGCCGAGATGATGATGATGTACAAGAGCTATCTAAAGGGTTCCGGGTTTCAAATGCTGCCGGCGCGAACCACTCGCGAGGCCGAGGAAATTCTGGAACGCATTCGGCCGAGCGCTATAATTCTGGACATCGTTCTGCGCGCGGAAGATAGCTGGGCGTTCATGGCCCGATTGAAACAAGACGACTCTACCAGGGATATTCCTGTGCTGGTGGCGAGCAGCATCGAGGACCAAGCCAAGGGATTTAGTCTAGGCGTCGATCGATATCTTCTCAAGCCGATTGAGAGGGCGAGTCTGATTCGAGAACTAACCGCCCTGACCGGCGAACCGGCGATTCCGCGAGTGCTGATCATCGACGACGAAGAGCGTGATCGCTATCTTATCAAACAGAAGCTCCGGAATATGTCTCTCCTCATCGCTGAGGCCAGCAATGGACAGGAAGGGATCCGCATGGCGTATACGAACATGCCGGATGTCATCTTTCTGGACGTGCGCATGCCGGATATCACCGGCTTTGAGGTGGTGGAGAGGCTGAAGAAGGACTCTGCGCTGGCAGAGATCCCTGTGATTCTGGTGACGTCCCACGTTCTGACGGAGGCAGAGAAAGTCGCAATGTCACGAAAGGTGGTCGCAATCGTGGGCAAGGGTGATCTTGCAGAAGCCGACTTTGCGGAACTGATGCGCAGGGCGCAAGAGGAAAGGAAGCTGAGCTTAGGCGCCGCCTAAAAGGTACTCAACATGGATTCCATCTTAAACGTCGACGACTACACTCCGGGCCGGTATGCCCGCACTAAGGTGCTGCAACAGGCCGGGTTCAACGTGCGAGAGGCGAGCACCGGGAAAGAGGCGCTCAGGTTAATCTCCGAACACAATCCCTCGCTCATTCTTCTGGATGTAAATCTGCCGGACATGAGCGGATTCGAGGTTTGCAAACAGATCAAAGGCGACCCCAAGACGTTCGCGACGACGGTCGTTCATATCTCGGCCACGAACGTTCAATCGCACCATCAAGTGGAGGGGCTCAATTGCGGCGCGGACAGCTACCTGTTGGAGCCGATTGATCCATCGGTCCTGATCGCCACCGTAAAGGCGTTTTTCCGGGCTCGCCAGGCTGAGGAAGCGCTGCGCCGGTCTAACGAGGCGTTGGAACAGTTTGGATTTCGAGTAGCTCACGACTTGATCGAACCGCTGCGCACCATGACGACATACACGGAACTGATCGCTCGCAGTATGGGTCCCAATATAGATGAGGGCACCGCAAGAAACCTTCAGTTTGTGATCGATGCCGGCAGACGAATGAAAGCCTTCATCGACGGGCTTCTGGAAAATGCTCACGCCACGCACGCGAGCAGCCTGCACACAAAACTGGACTGCGAGAAGATCTTTCTTCGGGTTCTAGAAAACTTAAAAACCTCAATTGCGACCAGTGGCGCCGTGATCACCCATGACAGGCTGCCGGAGATCAGTGCCGACCTTGCATTGGAACAGGTGTTCCAGAATCTGATCAGCAACGCGATAAAATACCGGCGTCCCGAGGTGAAGCCGGAGATCCACGTCACGGCCAGAACCAGCAGCGAGGAGTGGGTTTTTTCGGTGCGGGACAATGGAATCGGCATTGACCCGGCTGACAAGGATCATATATTTCAGATGTTCCATCGCGGCCATGGTAAGGAGATCCCAGGCAGTGGAATCGGCTTGGCCTTAACCAGCAAAATTATCGAGGACTGTGGGGGATCGATCTGGGTGGTCTCGGACCCCGGGATGGGGTCGACTTTTTATTTCACGCTCCCCAGAATTCCCCCGCGGAGGGATTGAGAGACGCGTGTGACCAAGCTTGCAAGTCTGGTGCTGATCCTGGCGGTGTCGGCGACGGCCGCTCCCGACGGCAAATTAGCTTCCACCGGGAAGAGTACATCTCCTGCGGGTCCAACGAATTTTACGGACTGGAAGGCCCTTTTCCTCCTCAGGGACGGCATATTTAACCCATTGAAACCCAAGCAGTTTAACGATTCCCTTTTTGAGTACCGCTGGAAATCGGAGTGGATTGTGAATGGCTATGTTTGCACGGTTGAAGTCAGACACACACAAGATGCTGAGGACACCCATACACTCCCTGAGATTAACGTTTTCTATACAGACCCGTATTCTAGGGGTCATCAGTACACGGCGCGCGAGGTCGTTCTCGGCGGTAAAGATGGACACGTGTTCTTCAGGCAAAAGGATTGCCAACGGATCGACATAGTGTCGTGGACCAAGTGAAAGCTTGAGTAGGTTTGCTATACTTGATAGCGTTACATCAGTGAACAATCCTAAGTGCGCCTACGCGAGTCGTTTTGCGCGCTGTTGAAAGCAAGAAAAGACCATGCCGAAACGCACATTTCAGCCGAACAATCGCAAGCGAGCCAAGACCCACGGATTTCGCGCTCGCATGAAGAGCAAGGACGGACGGGCCGTTTTGGCGCGCCGCCGCGCCCGCGGCCGTCACAAGCTGACGGTCAGCGATGAGAGAGCCGTCCGCCACGCCAAGGCCAGCTAAGGTGTAGTGGTTAAGCCTTCCTCGGACCGGGCGCGCACATTCCCGAAGAGTTCTCGAATCCTGCGCTCCGCCGAGTTCCGGCACATCTATGAAAACGGCTTCCGCGTCTCCAGCTCCTTGTTCGCCGCGTTTTGTTTTAAGCGGGCACCAACAGGGCCTGCAGTGGGGCCGAGGCTTGGGCTTACCGTGCCGCGCGCCGTGGGTGGCGCAGTCCAGCGCAACCGCATCAAGCGCCGGCTTCGTGAAGCATTTCGTTTGCATCGAGGCAGGCTCGCGCCGGAGTGGGACTTGGTGCTCAATCCCAGAGCGTCCGTGCTTCGCGCCACGTTTCCGGAAGTCGAGCGGGCTTTGGAAAAGGTCATAGCACGATGCAACTCGACCAGCCGCTAGAACATCCAAACAGGAAACAGCGTACTGTAGTTGTGGCCCTTGCTGTTCTGCGTTTCTACAAACGTTGGATTTCGCCGATGATTCCTTCGGCATGCCGGTATCACCCCACCTGTTCGGAATACACCATGGACGCGATTGAGCGCTACGGCGTGCTGCGCGGAACGGGACGTGGTTTGCTGCGGATCTTGCGTTGTCATCCGTTTCATGAAGGAGGCTTCGACCCGGTTCGTTGAGCTCACAGAAGCGCGGCTTCGTTGTGAGCGGCTTACTTAGAAGTCCATATGGAAAAAAAAGAAATATCGATGGAGGTGCGGTTACTGCTCGCCTTTCTGTTGATGGGCGCGGTGATTTTTATCACTCCGTACTTCTACAAGCCGGCCGGTCCCACCGCGGATAAGTCGGCTGCCAATAAACCTGGCGCGACCGCGCAGGAAGGAAAGGCTCCCGCGGTTCCTCCAACGGCCCCGACCCCTCAGGCTACGCCCGAAGCCGCGCAAGTTCCTGGTCAGGCTCAGGCAGGTCAGGTTCAGGCGGATAAAGAAGAGACGGTGACCATCAACACCGATCTGGTCCAGGTCACATTTTCAAACAAAGGCGCTGTGGTTCGGAGTTGGGTTCTGAAGCGATTCACAGATTATCACTCGGGCAAGCCTGTCGATTTGTTTTATCAGAAGGCTGCGGGCAAGGTGCCAGCCCCCTTTTCTATCCAGTTCCCCAATCAAGCTCCGCAGCCCGATCCGAATATGGCGCTGTTCAGGGTGGAAAAGCCCGATGACCTGACCGTCATTTTCGATTACTCCGACGGTCATGTTGCGGTCAAGAAGTCCTTCAAATTTCTGCCGAAGAGCTATCAGGTCGCCCTCAGTTCTCAGGTTACGCTGAACGGCGCTCCGCAAGCGCATTCGCTTGAGTGGCGCGGCGGATTCGGCGATTCATCAGTGGTCAAGGCGGCCGCCAATCAGCATGCCTTGTACTACGATGTCTCCAATTCAAAGCTCAACACCAAAGACGCCAAAGATGCTAAGAACGGCCCGGTGGCCATACGGGGCGATTTCTCTTTCGCCGGCCTGAACGATCAATACTTCGCAGGGGTGTTCCTGGCGACCAATGCCCGGTCGCAGGTGGAATTGACAACCTTTTCCGATACCGTTCCTGACGAGGACGGCAAAGACGAGCAGCGTGTAGGCGCGGCAGTGGGCGGGGAAGGCACCAACAACTTTGAGTTCTTCGCCGGTCCCAAGGACATGGATCTGCTGCGAACCGTAAACCCCAAACTGGAGCAGTTGATCGACTGGGGTTGGTTCGAAATCCTCGCGAAACCGCTGTTTCTTGTGCTGAACTATACAGCCGACAAGCTTACGCACAATTGGGGCTGGGCGATCATTCTGGTTACGGTCGCCATTAATATCCTACTTTTCCCTCTGAAGATCACCGGCATGAAATCTTCGCGAAAGATGCAGAGCATCCAACCGGAGCTGAAGGCCCTCAACGAAAAGTACAAAAACCTGAAGATGAACGATCCGCGCAAGGCGGAGCAGAACCAGGAAATGATGGATCTGTACAAGAAGAACGGAATTAACCCGGTCGGCGGCTGCCTTCCAATGCTGCTGAATCTTCCCTTCATCTACGCCTTCTACAAGGTGCTGGGCGTCACCATCGAAATGCGCGGCGCCAGTTGGCTGTGGGTTGGCGATCTTTCCCAGCCGGAGACCATCGCCTTGCGCGTGCTGCCCATTTTGCTGGTTGTCACGCAATTCCTGCAGCAGAAAATAACGCCTACTCCTGGCATGGATCCGACGCAGCAAAAGATGATGTACATCATGCCTCTGTTCCTGGGCTACGTATTCTACTTTTACGCTTCGGGACTCGTATTATACTGGTTGACTGGCAATATCATACAGATTCTGCAGCAGGTTGCTTTGAACCGGGTCATGCCGGCCTCTGCTCCTGCGGTAATTCCATCAAAGACCGGGCCTCCCAAAAAGAAATGACCCGAACAGGAAGCTGACCTTGGCGCACACGAAGTATACCCTTCAAGAATCCGGTCCGCGTATTGAAGAGTTTCTGAAGAAGACCTTCCGGCTTGCCGGGTTCTCGCTTCAGTTTCAAGTGACGGAGGGTGAGACGCTTCATCCCGACTTCGAGAATCCTGACTTGATGGTCCGGTTTTCGGGCCCCGACGTGGACCTGCTGCTAGGCAATAAAGCCGAACTGCTGTTAGCCCTGGAACAACTCACCATGGAAGCGCTCGGCATGGTCCCGGAAGAGCATTCCCGGATTTGTTTTGATGCGAACGACCATCGGATGCTGCGGATTCAAGAACTGCGCATGAGCGCGCAGGCTGCTGCGGACAGAGTCAAGAAATCGCATCAACCCTTCCACTTCAGCCCTATGAATAGCCGCGAGCGGCGCATCATCCATCTTTCCTTGCGCGATGAGAAGGAAGTGCGCAGCGAAAGCGTGGGCGAAGGCCCGATTCGCCAGGTAGTGGTGGTGCCTGCCGATCTGAAGATACTGCCCGAGCCGATCCGTCCGCCGCGTCCGCGACCGGAAGACGATCGCGGCCCGAGAGACCGTGGTTTCAGGGATCGTCGCGGAGGTCCTCCCGGCCGGGGCGGCGGGTTTAATCGGGATCGCGGGCCGCGCCGCTAAGCTCTGATCCAAGTGCTGCTTCGCGACACGATAGTCGCCATTTCGACCCCTGCTGGAAGAGGCGGCATCGGGATCATTCGCATTTCCGGAACCGAGTCGCGGCCTATCGCCGAGCGTGTGCTGCGTGTGCCGCCCTCCTTCGAATGGACCCCTTGGACTTCCACCATGGCGGCATTGCCCGACTCTTCGGGCGAGCCTGTGGATCACGTGATTCTCACTTGGTTTGCCAAGCCCAAGTCCTATACCGCGGAGGAGGTGGTGGAGATCGCCTGCCATGGCGCGCCGGTGGTGCTCCACTACGCGTTGCAAAGGGCCGTTGAAGCTGGGGCTCGTTTAGCTGAACCGGGGGAGTTCACATTACGAGCTTACTTGAATGGCCGCATCGACCTGCCTCAAGCCGAAGGCATTCGCGACCTGATTGAAGCCACCACGCTGTATCAGGCGCGCGTGGCAGCACGGCAGGCCGAGGGAGCAATTTCCCGCCGCATCAAGCCTCTAAAAGAGAAGCTGCTGGAGTTGATCGCTTTGCTGGAGGCGGGCATCGATTTTGCGGAAGACGATATCAGCGTCGCACCGGCGGAAGAGATTCTAAGACGGCTCGGGCCGATTGAAGCAGGGATCCAACTCCTGGTTGCGAGCTTCGCTTTCGGCAAACTGGTGCATGACGGTTTCACGCTGGCCATCGTCGGGAAACCCAACGTTGGCAAGAGCAGCCTGTTCAACCGGCTGCTGGAGCAGGATCGCGCCATTGTCACCGATATTCCCGGAACGACTCGCGATCTTGTCTCGGAAATCGCATCCATCGAAGGGATTCCTGTACGATTTGTAGACACGGCGGGGATTCGGGAGAGTCACGACGTAGTCGAGAGCCTGGGAATCGAACGCAGCCGGCAGGCGATGGCGGATGCGGATCTAACCTTAGTCGTAGTCGATTCATCGATGCCGCTGACGCACGAAGACGAGACAATCCTTGAGGTCGGGCGGCAGCAAGGGCGGTTTCTGATTGCCGGGAACAAGTGCGATTTGCCACAGATCGCAGGACTGGAAGAGGCCGTGCCTGTGTCCGCCTTAACGGGAGAAGGGGTTGCCGTGTTGCGATCGGCCATCGTTGAGAGTGTCGCGCCGCGCGGACGCTGGGAACAGGAAGGAGGCTTTCTCACCAGCCTCCGCCACGAGCAGCTCTTAAAGGAAGCAGCGGTCGCGCTGGGTCATGCACGCCAAGCCGCGATGGTCGGCATTCCGCACGAGATGTTGTTACTGGACCTCTACGCTGCGCTCGCGCCAATCGACGCCGTAACCGGCGCGACAACGGCGGACGATATTCTCAATCGCATATTCTCAACTTTCTGTATCGGAAAATGAGTGGCCTAAAAGGGCGCTCCAACCCAAAGATTCACCATATCAGTGAACCCGTCCGGACGTCTGCATCGCAAGACTTTGCGGGCCTGGCCCGACATTGACCGGCACCTGAATGTTGACCTGATAGAGTCCAGCCAGTCCCGGTGCCAGACCTTTGAACTGAACCGAAGCCGGCAGACCGCCCACATAAACATTGAGAGGCGTGACGACCTGCGCCAAGGGAGCTTTGCCGGGAGCCGCGGCGCCATCCTGAACTGTAGGGCTCACCGCGCCGAGCCCTGTCAGAAACACCTGCACCGTTTCACCGGCCAACGCAGGATTGGCCTGGCTTACCACGGAATAGTCGGCGTGCAGAATCGCTCCGTCGCCCAAGCCGTTATTGGAAATCGTGAAAATACCGGGAGCCGTTGGCGCCAGCGGTACGGAAACCGTGTTGGATTTGGTCGTGTTCACGGTGACGACGATGTTGGCCGTAGAACCCGTGGCGGCATAAGGAACTATCGCGCTTATTTGTGTTGGCGTCACCGAGTAAACCGGAGCAGTGGTTCCATTGATGGAAACCTGCACGCCGCCGAGCGACGGAGGAAAGGGAAACGCGGATGCCTTTGTGGTTTGGGTCCCGAAGCCGGAACCAAATAGCGTAACGAAGCCTCCCGGTGAAATGGGATAGCCGGGAGGAGCGAAGCTCGCCGCATTCAAAACGCCCTGCGGATTGAGAAAAACACCCGATTGCGATTGCGGAACCATTTGCGAACCGAAATAGAGCTCGTAGTCGTTTGAGCTGGTAGAGGAAACTCCGGTGGTCGCGAAGGTCTGCCCTGTAGATGCTACAGACAAGCCTCCGGTAGTTGACGTCCACAGGCCCGAACCGTCCGCGTTGAGCGTATAGGTGATCAATTCTGAAGCGTCCAACAAGCCGTCAGATTGGTGTGTGCGCCGGGCCCAGACTGAACCCAGACTGGTCGCGTTCACGGATCCCAACTGCCGAGGTGAGACGAGCGAGAGAAATATCGTAGCGAAGACCCGCAGCCACAAACAAGCCACTAAACGTAGCCCCGCTTGCGAATGCTTTGACGCCGATAATCATTCCCTGGCCTCCGGTGTTGTTCGATCCTCCAACGAAGAACGATCCGTCGGGCGAGATGAAGATCTCCTTGGTGCCGGAGACCAGTTGCGTTGTCTGGTCGAGCGACCCAGTCAAAGGAAAGGTCAATGTTCCCAGACCGTCGGGGGTGACCGAGTAGGTCATCGGACTGACTGTTTGTGTAAGAAGCTGGTCGCCCAGGTTGTGGGCCTGACCGTGAATCGTGTTCTCAGTAAAACTCCCGGCGTTGTTGGCAGTGAGCTTAAAGTTCGCACCACGCAAATTGTTGATGCCTCCGCCTTGAAACTCAAGGGTCGAGATCCAATAGGGTCCGGAGAAGATAGACCCAGACACGGGCTGTGTCGCCGCGGGAACAGCGATGAACATATCAAAGACGCCGACGGTTTCGGTGGAAGCACCCACCAGTCCCGTGGCGCCCAGCCGCGCGTTCACCTTCCCGGCCTTGACAGGATTGTCCAGAGTGACGAAACCGCCGGGGCTCACCGCGTACCCGCCCGTTGCGCTCAAAGGCGAAGTTGTGACATTCAGCAGAAGAATGCCGGTAGCTGTGTAGCTGCCGTTACCGTCGAACGTTATGGTTCCTGAGCCCGTGCGAAGGTCCGTGAGGTTCGCCGAAGTATCGGCGGAAATCAGCAGATGACGGAAATTGTATTTCCCTTTGAGCGACTGATTGCTGGAGACCTGGCCACTCGCCACGGTGCAAAGCAACGCCGAAGCGAAGTATAGATATGCTAATCTCATCTCAGCCGTGTAACCCTAAGCAACAAGTTTTTCCCCTTTTCTAGAAACCCCACCCTAACGTATTAGTTTCGGGCTCAAGACAACTGTGCGCAAACGTGCGAATTTTCGCTCCGAGATTCTGGCCATGGCGCGCCTGGCTATTCCTATTGTCGCCGCCGAAATGGGCTGGATGGCCATGGGCATTGTCGACACCATGTTCGTGGGCCGCGTCAGCGCACAGGCGATAGGGGCGGTGGGTCTTGGCACGTCCATCTTTTACGGAGTCGTTATATCGGCCAGTGGGCTGCTGCTTGGCCTGGACACTTTGGTGGCTCGCTCTTTTGGCGCGGCCGACCGCAAGGACTGCCGGCATTCGCTCATCAGCGCCCTCTGGCTATCCTTATTCTTGATTCCGGTTGTGATGGCGTGTGTCCTGGCATTCCTGCCTTTGCTGGAGCGGCTGGGAATCGACCCCGGAGTTCTGCGGGAAACCCGTCCGTATTTAACGACGCTCACCTGGAGCGCTCCGCCGCTCATCGTGTATTTTGGCGTACGCAGATACCTGCAGGCGACCGGTGGCGTCAGGCCGGTGATGCTCGCTTTGGCTTTTGCGAATTTAATTAACGTGGCTGGCAATTGGCTGCTGGTATTCGGCAATCTGGGCGCTCCACGCATGGGAGCCGAGGGCTCGGCATGGGCGACATTTCTTTCCCGAATGTTTCTCGCGGCGATCTTGGTGGTGGTGACGGCTCGCAGAGACCCGGAGTTTCGCGGCGACCGGTGGAAGCCCGATTGGGGACGCATGACGGAATTACTGCGTCTTGGCGTTCCAGCGGCCGGTCAAATTGCCCTGGAGGTCGCGGTATTTGGCACGGTAACAGTATTAGTGAGCAAAACAACAGCGGCAGCGCTAGCTGGACACCAGATCGCACTGACAACAGTCTCCACCACGTTTATGTTGCCGTTGGGAGTCAGCTCAGCAGCAGCGGTCCGCGTGGGCCACGCGCTCGGTCGGGAAGATGGCGCTGGGGCGGCGCGGTCCGGCTGGATCGCACTGGCACTGGGAGCAGGCGTGATGGGCACAGCCGCGTTGGTGCTGTTGTTGGCCCCGGAAATGGTGGTCCGCCTGTTCACACCGGAACCCGAGATCCTGACGGCGGGTTCCACCCTGCTCCGCATCGCCGCTTTCTTTCAACTCTTCGACGGACTTCAAGTGGTAGCCACCGGAGCGCTGAGGGGATTGGGCGACACCCGGACTCCAATGCTGTGCCATTTTGCGGGCTATTGGGTAATCGGCTTACCGATCGGCGCCATACTTTGTTTCAGCCGGGGCTGGGGAGCGGCGGGATTGTGGACCGGCTTGACTATAGGACTGATCCTGATCGGCACAGTGCTAGCAGGTTTCTGGGGTCGAACCGCGCAACAATTGGAGCACGGAATTAAGAAAGACGGAGCAGCAATGATACAATAAAGAAATTCCAGCCCCGTCCACACCATCGGCCAGGTAGCTCAGTCGGTAGAGCGCAGCCCTGAAAAGGCTGGCGTCGGCGGTTCGATTCCGTCCCTGGCCACCACAAAATAAAGCACTTAGTAGCAGCCAGAAACTTTGGTTTTTAACGGCGGGAACAATACGGGAACATTCAACAGGCTCCCCGAGCTTCTTCCTGCCCTGTCTTCTCCATCAATCTCCACATCTCACGAGCCGTCCCACCCGTCCTGGCAATGTGACTCTTGGCCAGTTTGGCGTAGCGCTCGGTCATTTTGATGTTGGAGTGGCCTAATATCTTGGCCAGTTCATACAGATCGCCCCCGTTCATCATGTACCAGCTCGCGAACGTGTGCCGGAGATCGTGAAACCGAAACTCTTCGATGCCGGCCAACTGCAGGACCGTCTCGAAGCTCTTGTCTACTCTCTGGCGTTCACCCCTGGCTCCCGGCTCGGGAGGAAAAATTCGTTCCTCTCCTAAAACGACCGGGTAACGTCTGAACTCTGCGGCAAGTTCCCGCGGCATCGGGACGTACCGGACTTTGCCACCCTTCAGCATTGCCCGAACGGCGATCAACTCCTCCTTGTACAACACGTCATTCCACTTCAGCCCGAAGATCTCCGCGATCCGCATGCCTGTGGTCAGCGCGGTCAGGACAATCAATCGCAAACGGAAAAATGTTTGGTTGATGCCCTTGCCTGCCTTCCGGTACATCTTCTCGTCCAGAGCCGGCTTCAGCCTGACGATTTCATCCACGTCAAGATATCGCTCCCTCTGGTCATTGGGCCGCCGCACCTCGACCTGATCCGCCGGATTCCGGTCGATCCCGGTTTCCTTGGACCAAATCGTGCATGCCTTATGCATCATGTGATGCATGACATTGAAGTGCCGCACCGCGGTCCCTTCTGAGAGTCCTTTTTCGATCATGAGATTTCGGTACCACTGATCAATGACCATGCCCTCAACCTCTCGAACGAATCGGTTCCCCCCAATTCCACTGCGGATCCCCTCCAGGATGCTTTTCTCCCGGTCCTGGGATTTCTTCTTGCATGCGTGCTGCTCCCAGTAACGGTCAATGAGAGCCGACATTGGAAAGTTGACCTCCTTCTTGACATCCAGATGCCGGTTCTCATCTCTGGCTGACAGCTTCTTGCGCAGGATTTTCTTGGCCAGCTCATGCGGACCATGAACGATCAGGCTTCGATTCCTGCCCCTTTCTCGCCAACGGATCTTATACACTCCGTCAGCTTCTCTATGAATGGACATCCATTGCTCCTTCAGTCGATGGTTTCGATTGTGTGCTGCTCAACGAAGCGCTCTAGCGCTGTCACGTCGAACCGCAACGCTCGCCCCACCTTGACGTAAGGAAGCTCCCGTAGCCTGGCCTTCTTGTAAACGGTGTCTACTTTCAGTCCCAGGTATTCGGCAGCCTCCTCGACATTCAGGAGCCGCTTACCGACGACACCGTTATACAACATCGACGATCCCGATTTCACTTCCCCGCCTTGACGTGATCTACCGAAACGATACGAAGCGTGTCCCTGGGCCATACTGTTTGAAGGACCTCAACGGACCGTTTGGCCTGTCCCGATTATGCCCGTGTGGATCTAAATTTCAAGAAAATGAGTGTAGGCTAAGCGCAATGGATCTGAATCGGGATGACCTGCCGCATTTTGTCCGCTTCGTCCTATTGGACGAGGCATCGCGGCCTCCATCCGGGAAACGCCAGACCAAACCGATGAAAGCCTTCTGGATGGAGCGTGGAGGGAAACTAAACATGCGCGGCTCTGACCAACGCCTCCGCCGAAACATCTGTGTACATGCCTTACACACTATCGGGGGGAGGGATGTTTTCGGGGCTGCAGCCGAGGTCGCATCTATTCTCAACCCGGGAACCGCTGCCCAAGTTAATGGCATCCGTGTTGACTACCACGAGTGCACAGGCGAAAACTTGGACTTGGGATTCTTTCGGTCGCAGTTCTTCACTTGGCGCGAGTCGATGTTCAGGGTCAAAGAAGAGGCTCTTCAATCCATTCTCAACGACTACCAAAAAACCTTTGGCAAGCCTAGCCGTGAACTTCATGCCAATCTAGTTGGGGCTATCAAGCGCGATCCAACCCAAAAGGAGCGCAATCGGGCTTGGCTTCTAGAGCCCGGCGCCCAAGCGAGAGCCCGCATTGAGTCCGACTACTGGAATCCGCTCGAGCACTGGCAGCATTTGGCTACTGACCTGTGGGAGCTCGGTCGCCTTCATGCAGCCATTGGGGAAACGCAACAAGCGAAGGCTTTGCTTGAGCGGGCACTCAAGATATGGAAAGCACGGGGGATTGCGCTGCCCCATGTACAGGCCGCCGCAATTCCGGCGCTAGAGAAGGAACTCGCCCACCTGAAATGCGTTAATAACACTTGAACCGTACTGACCCGATTTCGTAACCCGCGATCATTTTCCTACTCTCACCCGCCGCAGGAGTTCATTGGCTGAGTATTCGTTCGGGCGCTTCGAGCGCGGGCCCGACGGACCTGGCCAAACCTCCATGAATTTTGTTCCATGAGAGAACCGCGTGGTGGCGAGCGGTTCTGGATCCCGTTCGACGTGCTAAAGGCTCGCGAAGCCTCCTGTTCAGCGCCGCTTTTTGTGCCCGATTTCGGTTCAGTTTTACAGGCTCTGGAACGGAAATTTTTGCAAAACTAACTGTGCATGTTAACTCATTGATTCTTTATAGTTATTTGGGTGGTTAGCTCCTCGCGCGCGCGAGTAATGTAAACCTAACGGCATTGGGGCGAGCGACGTGACCGCAGTAAAACCCGTCCATCTCGGGCGACAAAAGCTGGTACCGGGAAGCCGCGACGCTGGCCTTCGCCTCTTTCACGGATTGTCATTGCGTACACCGCTCATCTTTCTCGCCGTGTTTAAGCAATGTGACCTGATCCATGACTATCGCCCCGGTGGTCCGTCGGCAGACGCGTTAGCATTCCACTTCCGAAATGTGTCCTCTCTCACCCCGGGACTCCATCTCATACGGCACCTCAGGCGGCATGCGGAGCGCAGAGTGCGTCCCAATATTCAAGAAAAGTGTCCCAAAACTCGCGAGACGTCGGGTCCGAGGGTGAGTGCATCGGGGCCGACAAAAAGCCGCCGAGGCGCTGCGCTGAGAGCGAGTGCTGCGTTGCTCCAGCGCGCCGACCAAAGCGTTTCGACGACTAGTTATGGCGCGCTATTGGGCAATATCGGAAGCTACGTCATGGACGACACTACCTCTGGACAGCGGACACATCAAGTGAAGAAACAGAGGGAACGGGGGTACGGCCGGAACGCGCGAGCCTTCGTGCTGCGGGCGTTTTAGACGGCAAAATATTTTATCGTCTATCAAACGAGCGTCCGACAGGATCGGTCTACACTACGCCGTTAGGCGGGAGTTATAGTGATAGACCGATCGACATCCAAATGTGCCGTCTTCGGGAACGGATCCATAAAGGAGGTTTGGCGGGCGGTCAGCGTTCCCGCTTACGGACTTCGATCTTGTCGCCGACTTCAATGGTCATCAGATCCTCACCGATCTCCAAAGGACCTGAGTAGGTTTTGCGAGCTTCCGCGACGATGGCGTCACTGCCTCCGTGCGCGTAAACAGCCAAGCGTGGCTTCACGCGATTGAATACTTCCGCCGTCAGCTCAGCGGAAGTATGGTGATCAAGGACGGAAGTCGCCTGCTCTGGAGTGAGACCAGCACTCAAGAGCGCAGACCGAGTCGTGTGTAGTACTTCATGGATTAGGACGTCGACGCCCCGCGAAAACTTGATTAGATTTTCCGAAAAACGTGTATCCCCCGACATAACAACAGAACGGCCACCGTAATCTACGCGATATCCGAAGGCGGGCTTCACTGGCCCATGATCCACAAGGAATGACGTCACTCTAACGCCCGCTCTTTCGTATATGACGCCTTCTTTGATATCTGTGCTCACGACAGTAATGCCCTGTTTGGAGAATTTCTCGGCCACATCGCGCCTGACGTGAATGTCAAATACGAAGGCCTCTTGCAGCTTGTCCATCATATGTTTTGTCCCTTGTGGGCCCCACACTCGGAACGGCGTTGTGCGCATACCTCCCGACCAGCCTGTCAGAAGTAAGTCTGGCAAGGAGATAATGTGGTCGGAATGGAGGTGGGTCAGGAATACCTTGTCCACGTCGCCATAACGGATGCCGAGTTCCGCGAGACGAAAAGCCACGCCGCGTCCGCAGTCGAAGAGCAGCGTTTCGCTCGATGCTTCGACAAGAATGCTGGCGCCGTAACGCTGGAGGTTGACCGGAGGCCCGGCGCCTGAACCGAGTACCGTGATCCTCAGAGTTGAGGCATCGGAAGAGGGTCCTTTTAGATCGACGTTTTGCCCGCGCAGGGAAAGACACGCGGCCAATAGAATCGCTGTACATAGCTGATTGAACAAGTCACATCCTCGTGCCTTTCGAAGCGTAACACTTTAGCCAAGCGACAGGATCATCATGAAATGATGGCGAGAGAGGGGCGAGCACCATTCCGAGTGTGTAGTCAGGCCATCAGGAAACAATCCGTAGCGGTGTGATATCTCCCGCCCAGTCGCGCAGCGTAGAGTGAACGCGGCGAGCCTCCGATAATCTAGGGTGCGTAAACTCCGCTTTTTGGGCTCCGAGAACGCCAGGATAGCTGCCTGATGTGCATCATTGTCGGTAGGTTAGGCACGCCAGCGTGGACGCAACAAGGTCCTTCAGATTCTTGGCTCGCCGTGAAACGGATTCCAGAGTTCCCTTGATTCCGGTGAATGAGCCAAACCGCCTCCTGGGCTCGCTGGGCGGCAATATTTTATATCGGCTTACGAAGGCCTTCATCAATAGCAAATCGAGGAATAGCTCGGAGACTCCCAGGAGGGGCGAACGAAGAGAGATCGTTCTCACCGGACTCCGACACGGCAAGACAATATCTCTCATATCTCTGTTCCTGATGGGACGCTAGATGGACTTTAGGATACAAGTGGAGAAAGAGGGCCGCTGGGACTTTGCCAACGATCTAATCCCGGGACTGACGACTGCGGCCGTCGTCTTACCCAAAGCATTAGCCTACGCGACCATCGCATTGTTGCCCGTGCAGGCGGGACTATTCGCTGCAATCGTGCCCATGGCGGTTTACGCCATTCTCGGCACCTCTCGCCTTCTAAGTGTCAGCACTACCACACCAATCGCAATCCTGTGCGCAACTTCGATCGGGGAAGCCTTGAGGACAAACCCGTCACTTGATCCGCTGACCGTAGCGGCAACGCTCTCGGTTCTCGTCGGCGCCATGCTCCTCGCTGCGCGAATCTTTCGGCTCGGATTCCTGGCCAACTTCATTTCGGATCCAGTCCTGACCGGATTCAAGGCGGGAGTAGGCTTGGTCATCGTGGTCGATCAAGCGCCAAAGCTGCTCGGGATCCACATCCAGAAGGAAGGTTTCTTCCGGGATGTGATCTCCATCGCCCAGCATGTTCCGGAGTTTTCGCGGCCTACGCTGGCAGTCGCTTTGGGAACCCTGGCCATCATAGCGCTTGCTAAGCGCTTCTTGCCCAAGTTCCCGGCGCCGCTGATCGCCGTGGCATTGGGGATCGCTGCTACGGCCGTCTTGGGACTCGAAGCTGCCGGGGTGAGTATAGTCGGGAAGATCCAAGGCGGTTTGCCGATGCCCAGGCTGCCAATCCCTTCGTTGTTCTCGACAATGTGGCCGGCAGCCGCCGGAATCGCCTTGATTTCCTTCACTGAGTCGATCGCGGCGGCGCGGGCCTTCGCAGCGCCTTCTGACCCGCCCGTCAATGCGAATCGAGAAATGTTAGCCGTCGGTGCAGCGAATCTCGCGGGAGCTTTTATCGGATCCATTCCCGCTGGCGGCGGAACGTCCCAAACGGCGGTGAGCCTCAAGGCCGGCACGCACACGCAGGCAACCTCGCTGGTGGTCGCTGCTGCGGCATTGGCGATCTTGCTGTTTCTCTCCCCCGTGCTCGCGCTCCTGCCTCACGCAACACTCGCAGCCGTGGTCATCGCCTACTCGATCGGGTTAGTCAATCCTGCGGAAATGTTAGCCATCCGCAAGGTCCGCACCATGGAGTTCCACTGGGCTTTGATTGCCTGCCTTGGCGTAATGACGCTCGGAACACTCAGAGGTATTTTGGTTGGTATTCTGCTCTCGCTGGTGAGCCTCGTGCGCCTTACGAATGACCCGCATGTCGACGAGATCGCTCGCAAACGCGGTACAAATGTGTTCCGGCCACGCTCCAGTGAGCATGCGGAAGACGAGTCGTTCCCGGGCCTGCTCATTGTCCGTCCTGTGGGCCGCATTTACTTCGGAAACGCGGAAAACGTCGGAGGCAAGCTGAGGACTCTGATCGCCGCCAACTCCCCGCGGGTGGTTTTGCTTGACTGTTCCGCGACACCCGATTTCGAATACACCGCGCTCAAGCTGCTGATGCAGGCCGAAGCGCAATTCCGGGAGAGGGGCGTCGATTTGTGGCTCGCAGCACTCAACCCGGAGGCCTTGGCAGTCGTGCAGCGGACGATGCTCGGGGAGCGCTTAGGGCGCGAACGGATGTTCTTCACTGTTGAGCAGGCGGTTGCAGCCTTTGAAGCAACAGCGCGCTCACGAGAACGTGTATGAGGCTCCGCAAAGACAATTTCAAGATCGACTAAGCTTTCTTGTTGACAGCCGAAGTTTACCCCATTAAGAACCGGAGACTCCTGGATGATGGCGTATCCGACAGTTACGTGAGTCGCCTGCGCGAGGCACGAGCCAAAGTCCGGTTATGGGAAGTTTCAGCCCCGTTATCCACACTTATCGTCCGCTGTCGCGCGGGCAGCGGCACTTCAGCGAGAGTGTCTCGCCGCATGAGAGCTCTGGCTAGATGTACTCAGGAAGATCTACAAGGGGGTTGGTAACTTTTGCGGGATCTTTCTTTCAGGCTTTTTCAAGCTCGATGCAATCCGTTTCCAGTCAACGACGATGCCTTCCATTGGGGCTTTGGCGAGTTTCGTGCTTCACTTACGGTACCGTATCGCTGCAAGAACAATAAGGAGAAACAAGCATGTATTTAGTCATGGGCATTACTGGAAAAGTTGGGGGCGCCACCGCGCGGCATCTACTGAAGCAAGGCAAGCAGGTGCGAGCATTTGTGCGCAATCGCGAGAAAGCGGCGAAGTGGGCAGACCAAGGCGTGGAGTTGGTGGATGGAGACTGGAACGGTGCGACAGCCATAGCGGCAGCGCTCAAAGGGGTTGAGGGTGCGTTTGTTATGTTGCCGGCTGTATGGGCACCCTCGCCTGACTACAGAGAAGCAAAGGGCGTGATTGCGAACTATGTCGAGGCGCTGACCAAGGTTGTGCCCCCGCGGGTGGTAGCGCTCTCGTCGATGGGCGCGAATAGAACAAGAGGGCTGGGGATGATCACGGCCTTATCACTTTTGGAGCAAGGTTTTCGCAGCCTGCCATCTCCGATCGCATTTGTGCGCGCAGGCGGCTTTTTCGAAAACTTTCTTTTCGGCTTACAGGCCGCCCAAGGGGGAACACTACCGGTCTTCTACAATCCTACAAACCGGAAATCGACAATGGTCGCGTCAGACGACATCGGCGCAGAGGTGGCCACGGTTCTGACCGGGCCGGCGTGGTCAGGGCATCGCGTCATCGAGCTGGGTTCGATGGTAAGCGCGGATGAAGTGGCCGGACAATTAGGTGAAGTCCTGGCACTCGACGTAAAAGCCTTTGCAGTCCCGCGTGCAGGGTGGGCCGAAGCGTTCGAGCAGTTCGGCATCCCGAAGGGCCACACTGGACCTGCCGAAGAAATGTTTGAGAGCGTTAACGCGGGATGGATGGACCTCGGAATCGAGGGTACGGAGCACGTAGCGGGTACGACGTCCGCACGCGATGTGTTTGCGGCTGCACAGAACGTAGAGCTTCATGCATAATGTGGAGGCGCTCGTGCATTGTTGTGGCTTCACACAAGTTTCCCTGGAGATCACCAGTCTGCCTGCCCCAGAGATCCTCCAGATTTGCATGAGCATCAGCCAGTTCAGTCGCAGGATCCCAAGGAATGGAAACGCGCCACCAGGCCTGAAGTGAACTCCAAACATCGACTGAGTTTTGAGCTAGTAACCACCTTTCACCGTGCATGTAGTCGGGTCGGCGGGAGGAGCATAGCTACGTTAATTCCTATTATCGTCGCGTCACTGCGGATGGACGATGGAGTCTAGCGCGACGTGCTCTTCGCCGTACCGAATTGCACAAACGACCAGTTTTGACACAGTAACGCTAGTCCATTTCTTGACCAGATGCCGTTCTAGATAAACTGAGCAAGGGGTGACGTTTGCGGATTGGCGTCTTGATAGTAGTGCTGTGGCTTACTTCTGGTGATTGCGCAACAGTTCGGGCGCAGGCTCCAGATAATCCTGCATTCGAAATCGCTTCGGTCAAAGCGAATAATTCCACCACTCAGCCTTTGTCTCGATTTCCCTTGGGGCCTGGCGACGCGTATATTCCCGGAAACATCTTCTCAGCGACGAACCAGCCCCTGATCGCATACCTCAGATTTGCATTTAAGCTCTCTCAGGGAGAACTTCTTGACTTGCCGACTTGGGTGTACGACGAACATTTTGATATTGCTGGACGCGCTACCGAGAGTCCGACCAAAGACCAGATGCGGCTAATGATGCAATCACTATTGGCCGAGCGCTTTAGGTTGAAGATACATAGAGAAAGACGTGCCAAACCCGCCTTTAACCTGGTGCTAGCAAGGGCGGACCGGCTCGGACCGCAGCTTAAAGCCAATACCGACGACAAGGCGTGCGCAGGATCCTCGGCCCAGCAGCCTACAGGCGCCGCTTCAACGTTAGGACCGAATGAGCCGTCGTCGAAATCGGGAGTGCAGCTCCCACCCATGCCCTGTGGCACTATAGGCCAAATTTCGGCGAGCGCGCCTGACAAGGGACGTATCGGTGGGAGAAAGGTAACCGTCGAGCTAATTGCAGGATTCCTGAAGAATCCATTCACCGGTGTGGACCGCCAAGTGATAGATCGAACTGGCCTATCTGGAACATTTGACTTTAGCCTCGAATGGTCCCCTGAACGCGATATCACGGGAACGCCCGGTCAGGCTCCGGCCGCCGGGCCTAGTTTTTTGGAAGCCTTGCAAAAACAATTGGGGTTTAGACTCGTTGCGACAACCGCCCCTGCCGATGTGCTCGTCATCGACCATATCGAACGTCCCGACGAGAACTGAACTGCCCACGGACTCTGCGCGATTTGGATTCGACCGGGCGGCAGATCCGGGCCGTTGTCGGACATTATCGTCCAATACTGACAGCTCGACTTTGCTTGCAAGCGCCTTCGGCCGGTTCAGCTACCGTGTGAAGGGACCCGGATTCCCAGTACGACATACATCGCGTCGACTAAACGGATGGTTTGTGATTAGGTCTCGAACATCGCGCGTCCATCCTGCGAGCGTTGAAATGCCGCCAGCGCCAGGGCTGAGATGACAAGCACAACCATCATCGAGGTGAGGCCGTACCAGGCACCGAAGTCGGCCGTCAGAAGACTGCCGGCGATGAGGCTACTGGCAGCAGTGTAGACCATCGCGACAAAGACACCGAACCTCTGCATCGCGTAGATGTAAACCGCTGCCAGGGCGGCCGCGAACAGCCAGTCCACCGCGTGAGTGGAATTCCCGTAAATTACAGGAGTTACGAGCGCAGCCAGCACTATGGTGGCGACGGTGCGATTGCGGAGCAGCATTCTCAGAAAAACAAGCAGCGTGAATGTAAACAGAGGCAACACCAGGCCCATCCGCAGGGAGAAAAGAATACAGTAAATCACCATGCGACCGCCACCCAGATTCTCTTCCGCAGTTAGAGTACTTAGAGTCATCCCCGGCAGCCATGCCGGCGCGTCGCCCAGTCGAATATCCACATAATAATAGAGCAATAAAAGCAAGGCCGCTGCCATAGCCCAGGCCAATCCCAAGAGCACGTCCCGCGAAACGGCCGGGTCGCGCCATCGCCCTGCGAGAATCCGGGACCAGGTAATCATGGCTTCCGGGCATTGCCGGCGAGCCCAGGGTTCCACCGCGAGATAGAACATAGCCAGAATGACGCCGTCGCCGATAGCGGTCCATAGAAGGCCGCCGATGAATCCGGCCCCCGCGAACTTAATGGGAAGACCGAATATCAAAAATCCCGCGACCGTTGAAAACACCGCCACGCGCAGGGCGCCTCGTGTGTCTCCGCGGCCGGTTCTCCAGTTGTAGCGAGCCACCTGGCAAGCGATGACAAAAGCGATGAAAGACACTAGGGATACTAAAGGAAAAAGAGGCGGAACCCCGTTTGTTCCAAGCTGATTCAATTTGGTCCATGGCCAAACGATTTCAAAGTAGATAGGCTTGCCGCTGGCTGCTGCAGCTTCCACTCGCACCGGGAGGTCGGGGCGGCCCGGGTAGGTGCCTTGCCACGCTGCACGCGCATTTGAGCCAAGAGGAGGAGTCATCCGCGGTTCGGCAGTTGCAAAGGCGGCCATGTCCAGATGCGCGGCGGTAAATAATGGGGACCAGTCCGAAAACGGAACAGCGGACTGAGATGGCGCGAGATCCTGCATTTTGGGCACCGATGAAAACTTGAGTAGCTTTCCGTTCAAATCGAGCCTCACCGAAACTGCGCCAGAAGTAGTATCGGGCACATTGTAGAGCGGAGGGGACAGCATTCCACCGGCGGGGTTGTTTAGCGGCGTGATCGGGGCAGGGCTCTGACGATACCAGAACGTCACCGGCGATGGGGGACTTGCGAGGGTGCGTTTCCATGCCTCTATGCCGAGGATTTTCTTCTTCAGATACGCGACTTGGCCGTCGCTATATTCGAAGCCCTGCACGAAATCCGCGGGGCGTTCCGTGTATCCGAGGCTGCGTGCAATCTCCCTCGCTTTCTCCGCCAGCACTTCGGGAGGATGCTCCAAGGAAAGCTGACTTAGCATGTGCAAGTTTGGCACCAGAAGACAGAACGCCGCTAGTCCCACTGCGATGGCCGCTAGAAAAGCCACCGCTACTTTGGGATGCAGCCCTTCATTGGAACCCGACGCCGCGATCATTTCCGGCGAGGGGGTTTCGCCCGCAGCCAGCGCTGCAGCAATCGGGTCGGCTCCCGGTAACCCCATCGCTACGTTTAGCGCCGAAGACGGCCTGCGCTTGGGATCTTCTTCCAGGCAGCGAAGAATTACACCCTCCACATTCGGATCGAGATCCTTTACGATTTCGGTAGGGTTGCTTTGAGTGTCTTTCCGGGCCTTTCCCGTGAACATTTCGTGCAGAACAAGTCCGAGCGAGTAGATGTCGCTACGCGGGGTGACTTCTTTGCCTGCTTTTTGCTCGGGAGACATGTAAGCGGGTGTGCCGCTTCGCAGATCGCTCAAGGGAATTTCGGCAGCAAGTCCCGCGAGGCCGAAGTCGGTGATGCGGACTTGCCCTCGGCCATCGATCATGATGTTGGCAGGCTTCAGATCCCGATGCAGCACGCCTCGTTCGTGTGCCGCGGAGAGTCCGGCACAGATCTTGCGAGTGAACTCGATGGCTTTGTCCTGCGGGAGGCGGCCGATTCGACGAAGCAGAGATGCCAGATCTTCGCCATCGATGTATTCCATCGAAAGGAAGTGCAGACCTTCGACCATGCCGAGGTCGTACACGCGACACACGTTGGGATGCGACACCTGCCGAGCCACGCGAACTTCGTTGCGAAAGCGTTCCAGCGCCGCCTTGCCGAAATGCGCGGCCAAGAGGAATTTCAGAGCGACGGTCTGGTTCAGGATGAGGTCGAAGGCGCGATATACCTCGCCCATACCGCCTTTGCCCAGCACGCCGAGAATCCGGTAACGCCCCACGAGTATTGTGCCCGCCGGAAACCGGCCTTCATCTGGAGCGCTAGACGGGGGAGGGCTCGACGGAGGGCTGCGGTCAAGTAATGGATCTGCCTTAGCCTCGGCGGCGAGCATGCGGCGGACTTCCTTGCGCAATCCCTCGTCTTGGCCGCAGGCGCCATCGACGTAGCCGCGCCTTTCGGTAGCGGGACGGTCCAAGGCCGCTTCGAAAACCTCGCGGACGCGGGCGAAACGCTCTGGGGAGATCGACCCGTCGCCGGTAATGGTTTCGCGTTCCTGAGGCTCCGGCATAGGCTCTTCCGATTCTGATAGCGGAAATGCTCGTGTGCGCGTATCATATCGCATTCCCAAAAACGTTAGTGGAGAATTCCGCCGGGTTTTCAAGATTCGAGCCGAGGAAATCAGGGCGCTTTGATACGCACGCCCCTCTATCTCCGCTATCAAGGGCGAGGTAGTTATTATGAATCGATTTGCAACGTTGACGATGATCCTGATGGTAGTGGCAGGTGCCGCGGCAGGGGCGCAAGACAACTCAGAGAAGTTTTATTCGGCGATTCGAGCCGGAGATTTAGATGGCTTGAAGTCATTGTTGAAACATCGAGTCCTGCCCAACGGTGTGGATCGCCAGGGTGTAACTCCCCTCATGAACGCGGCCGCCGTCGGGTCCATTGAAGCGATGAAGGCTCTGATCGAGGGCGGGGCGGAGGTGAACCTTCAGAACGATTTCGGTTCCACGGCGCTGATGTGGTCCGCCGGCGATGTCCGGAAGGTCCGCTTGCTCCTGGACCACGGGGCCGATGTTAACAAGGTCACTAAGACCGGCCGAACGGTGTTGATTATCGCGGCGATGTCGAATCCCTCCGCTGAGGTGGTGCGTCTTTTGCTCGCGAAAGGCGCGGATACTAAGGCCAAGGATCAACTCGGCGTGACTCCCTTTTTTTCCGCGCTGGGAGGAAACGACACCGCAACGATCCAAATGCTGGCTAACTTCGCCGGTGACGTAAATGAGCCAAATCAGCTGCTCGGCTTCACGCCGTTAATGCGCGCCGTCGAGATGCGTAATCTCGAAGTGGTCAAGCTGCTGTTGGCGAAGGACGCGAGGGTGAACGCCGTATCGCCCCATGACAACCTGCCTGTTCTTAAGATGAAGAATGGCACAATCGCGGTGGGCTCGCTTTCATCCCTAATGCTGGCCAGCACCTATGGTCCGGCGGAACTGGTGACGACGCTGCTGGATGCAGGGGCGAAGATCGATGAAGTCGACGTTCGGGGCATGACGCCGCTGATGCTCGCCATTACATCCGATCGGCCCGATCCGGGGGTGGTGAAAGTTCTGCTTGCTCGCGGCGCAGATGCCAGCATCAAGAGCGCCGTGGGCGAGACAGCGCTCGAATGGGCTCACAGGTACGCCCGCCGCGAGGCGATCGAAGCTATGGGCGGCAAGTTGTCTCCGCCTGCGCTCGAAGCGCTCGCGGCAACGGAAATCAGTCCGCGAACGGCGCTAACGCGGAGTGTCTCGCTGCTTGAAACCAGCAGCTCTCAATTCTTCGTTCGCAGCGGATGTTTCGCCTGCCACGCGCAGGGACCAGCGCAGTTTGCGGTCGCGGCGGCCAAGGCGAAGGGAGTTGCAATCAATCAAACGCTGGCCAAGGAGCGTGTGCAACAGATCCTGGCCGGTCCGCCCCCCGCGATTATCATGGAACGCGCAGGACCCTTCGGAGGAGACGGGATCGCCTATGCCCTGGAAGGGATGGCTCGCAGCGGGTACGCTCCCAGCCGCACTACCGACTTCCTCACAGCGGAGACCGCGTCGGAGCAAGGGGCCGACGGCGGTTGGCACGGTGGCACGGGCCTCGCGCGATCCCCGCTTGAGGACGATGATTTTTCGCGAACGGCGATGGCGATAAGGCTGCTGAAAAACTACGGAATGGCGGGACGCTCCGCAGAGTTCCAGGATCGGATCGGGCGCGCCAAAGCGTGGCTGGTCAAGTCACAGCCTCTTATCACGGAGGATTTCGCGATGCGGGTGGAAGGAGTCGCGGCTGCGGGCGCGAGCTCGTCTGAATTGGCCCGGCTCGCTGAACCGCTGCTGAAACTTCAGCGCGCCGATGGAGGCTGGGCGCAGCGCGAAGGGCTCTCGAGCGACGCGTATGCGACTGGCATGGCACTTTCGCTGCTGGCGGAAGCGGGTGTTCTCTCCACAGGGTCGGCAGCGTATAAGAATGGACTAAATTACCTGCTCGCAACTCAGGCAATGGACGGGTCGTGGCACGTTCTCAGCCGTGCTGCAAAAATTCAGCCCTACTTTGAGGGCGGGTTCCCTTACGGGCACGACCAGTGGATCTCTTCGAGCGGTACCGCTTGGGCGGCCAACGCCCTGGCGCTTTCTCTGGATGGTCCTACCACTGCGGCGCATCGCTAAGGCGGCCTCTGTAGGATAACGGTATGGGTGATGCAGCGCCATCCTCGGCGCAGATTACGACTTGGCTTGCGAATTGGCGGGCGGGGGACCAGGATGCCCCTGCCCGCCTGTTTACGGTGGTCCACCCGGAATTGAATCGCATTGCCGCGCGTTTCCTGCATAACGAGCGCGGCGACCACACGCTGGAGCCGAACGCGCTGGTCAACGAATTGTGCTTGCGCCTGCTGGGCGGCGATCCAATCGCGATTCACAACCGGGCCCATTTCTTTGCTATTGCCGCGCAGACAATGCGGCGCATCCTGATCGATCATGCGCGAGCCAGGATCGCCGAAAAGCGGGGCGGCGGCATGGAGCGCGTCACGCTGAGCGCCGTTGAAGGGTGGAACCCGGTTGCGCATAACGAAGATGTGGTGATGCTGGACCAGGCACTTTCGAAGTTGGAGAAGGCTGATCCCCGTGCGGCGAAAGTAGTCGAGTTGCGCTTCTTTGGCGGGCTTCAAGAAGATGAAGTCGCCGAAGTGCTCGGCGTTTCGACGATCACCGTGAAACGAGACTGGAAGGTTGCGCGCGCATGGCTGATAAGCAGGCTCGAGCATTGAAAATATCCCTTTTCTGCGGCGCTTGGGGATGTCATGCCGACGACAACGGGTCCGGCGGACCACGCGGCCATCGCGGGAGCGTTATGAACAATTGTCGGTAGCCACACGATCCCTGGTATCGGCTGCGCGGCGGTGAGCTTTGTCGGGATCAATTTCCCTGACCGGCGTTTTACCAGGATCTATCCGTCCAGGGGTGCTAGTATGGCGGGTACCTATGGCTCAGCCTCGCAAGATGCTCGTGGGAACGATAGTTAGTCTGATGCTATCGGCAATCGCCTTACCGGCCGCTGCCAAAGACAAGATCATTCTCAACCGCCTGGGGCCAACGACCTCTGAACTGTCTATCGCTAATGCCGACGGAACTGGTGAACGAAGACTGCTGTCAACCTCCGAAATGGATTACTCCGCCTCATTTTCGGGCGATGGGAAGTGGATTGTGTTCACCTCAGAGCGCAAAGGCTCCGCCGATATTTACCGCGCGCACCTGGACGGTTCAGGGCTTGAGCGGTTAACCGATAATCCTGCCTTTGACGATCAGGCCGCGCTCTCTGCTGACGGCACCACTCTTGCCTTCGTCTCCACGCGTAGCGCGGGTACTGCTGACATCTGGACCCTGGATTTGGGGAGTCACAAGCTACACAACTTGACCCCTGGGGCGGGCGGCAACTTCCGGCCAAGTTGGTCGCCCGACGGGAAATGGATCGCTTTTTCTTCTGACCGGAATACCCTCGTTCGACCTCGCGGCGATGGCCCCAACGAATTTGAACAAGTCCAGGAGGCGAGCATCTATATAATCCGGGCGGACGGGAACGGTCTGCGAAGACTCACGCCCGCAGGTCTGTTTGCGGGCTCGCCGAAGTGGTCCGCAGATGGGCGAAAAGTCGCTTTCTATGAAATGACGGTGGCGCATGCACTAGATGCCCGCTTCGGTGATTTCAGGCCCGGCGCCGTATCGCAGATCGTATCCGTGGATGTCGCCGGGGGCCTGCTTACACAACTTTCCACCGGTCCGGGAGTGAAGGTCTCTCCACAATTTGTGCGCGACGACGTGGGCTACCTGCTCAAGGGTAGCGATCACGCCGGGCTCGCTACCATTAAGGGCGGATTCGGGGCGGCGGGAAGTATGCGGAATCCGGCCTGGTCCTCCGATGGCGCTCACGTGGTTTACCAGAAGCTCGGCTATGCGCAGCGCCCCCAGAACCAACCACTCTTTAGCAAGAATCCCCAGGATTTCGAGTTTGCCTGGTCGGAATTGTTTCCCGCGTTTTCGAGGGCTGGAAAATTGGTGACGACCACGGACTTTGATGGAGTCCACCACGCCTCTCTATCAGTGATGGACGCCGATGGTGCGCATCCACGGCCCATCTTCGATGAAAAAGTCGGATTGGCATTTGCCGCTTCCTGGTCACCGGACGGACAATGGATCGCTTTCGGATTCGGCATTTTCTTTGAGGGAAGAACCCAGCCCGCTCGAGTGATGATGATGCGCGCGGATGGGTCTGAGAGGCGGGAATTGACAGACGGATCCTCCAATAGTGGTTTCCCAAGCTTCTCTCCGGACGGGAAGCAGATTGTCTACCGCGTATCGGGCGAAGGCTTGCGTATCCTCTCTCTTGCGAACCACACGGTCCGAACGCTTACAACCGAGCCTGATAACTTTCCATCCTGGTCTCCAGCCGACGATGTCATTGAGTTTACGCGCCCTATCGACGGCGCTTACGATATCTTCTCTATCCATGCCGATGGTACGGGTCTTAAGCGCCTGACTCGTGCTCCTGGCAACGATGCGCACGGTCGATGGTCACCCGACGGCAAGCACATCGTATTCAGCAGCGCGCGTTTAGGATTCAAGGACGAATCGCCCCTCTACGATCCTCCTGAGTTTCAGCCCTACGGTGAACTGTTTATTATGAACGCCGACGGTACCAACCAAAGACCATTGACAGACAACAAAGATGAAGACGGCACGCCTGCGTGGCAGCCTTCGCTAAGCGGGAAGTAACCATTGGGGTGGATTACTCCTTTGAAGTCGCCACCACGTCAACTTGATCGTTTAGGCGCGCAGGTTGGCTAGCCCGTGGCGAATCTGACTCGATAACTCGCAATACCGGAAGAGATACGATGGGCGAAGAAGCGACGACCAGAGATGCACAAAGCACCGGGCTTCCAACGCTCGCGGATAGCTTCCGGTATTTGTTGATAACGCTCCAACGGCGTCGGCGCGCTCTCGTGGTCCAAAAGCGAGCGATGAAGGGCTCTTTCAATGGTTTTGGCGCGTTTCCCCAAGGTGATGTGACGGCGACTTACCAGGACCGATCGGTCAACATTGTGCCGTTAGCAAGGATTAGTGGAGCCGAGTACACCGCTAGCCCTTAACTGCGCGGCGTAGCTCTTCAATCTGGCGGCTAGCCTTTTTCGCTGTGTGTCCGAAAGAGAACCAGACGAAGGCTAAGACCAATCCGATGACGATGAACGGCCCCGGTCCGCTCGCAAACTGAAATTGCGGCGAAGAAGGATCGACTCCCAGCGCCTTCAATCGGAGCGCCGGCCCGCCCCCCCACCAGGAGGCCAGGATGGCAGGAACCATTAGGAAAATGGCCCGCCGGGCTTCCAACGCTGTGTTTCGGCTACCCTCGAACTCACGCTCCAGGAAACTCGCGCAACTCTCATCTGCTCTCATTCGGCGAGGGCTTTGTCGGACCAACCTCACAAAATAAAAGCACAGTACACCAATCATCCAGAACTGCCCCAACCGGACCCACGGCTGCGTCATTGCGTAGACGTTATGGGCAAAAAATCCAGCCAACAGAATCAGAAGCACCAGGACTAATCTGAGCGCCCATACATTTTCCCTCTCGCGCCATCGTGCTTTTGCGCATAGCTGATCGGGCGTGATCGTCATCTCCATACTTTCTTCCTCCTTCTCATGAATCGATTTCCAGACACCCTCGGGCGTAGACGGACGCTCATCTTCGTGCATGATTCTCTCCTGCAACGTATTGACGGTTAAGCAGCTTCTTGATCCGGTGAATTTTAGTTGCGATGTTCGACGCCGAAAGACCGGTCGCCTCCGCGATTAACCCAGCCGCCTCACCTTCGAGATAGAGCAAAATGATCTGGCGATCAAGCGGCTGTAGCTGATAAATCAAACCGAGAATCTTGGTCGCGGAGTACTGGCAGTCTGCCTGCGCCTCGCTGACAGCCGGTTCGGTATCGAGTGCCTCCAAGTCCACCAACCGGGCCGACGCCCGCCGGCTTCGTATGATGTGCGACGCTCCGACGTTGTTGGCAATGCGGTAGATCCACGTCCTTAGGCCGCAACGGCGATCGAATAGCTCTAAGCTGCGCCAAAGCTCGAGATGAATCTCCTGCAGGAGATCGCGCCGCCGCTCAGGGTCGGCCTCATAGCCTTTGGCGAGCCGCCTTATGGTGGCCCCGTAGGCTGCGGTAACTTCCGCATACAATGCGTCTTGCTGGGCGCGGTCCACTGTCGCTCTATTTTGACCTCTACCGGGAATAGTCGCCGGAGATGGCGATTTCTTACACTCTAATAGGTGCCGTTTCCTCGCTAGAGTTGGGAACTAACTACGGATTGGCTAGGCGAGCCGCCAGAAATACGCGGCAGAGGCCCGATTCATTAGCCGCGAGGATCCGAAAAAGCCCGAATAAAGTCCAAAAAGGGTACAAGTTTGGTAACGTGCGATCTTTAAATGCAGAATCAGAGATTGGCGCACGGGCTCGCTCAGCAGCAGCGCAGGCCCGGAACCCTAGGAAAAGCCGGTACCGCACCACGCGCTGTCTAAGGAAAGCCCAGGCACCTCTGCGGTGCGGGACAATTCTTATTGGCAAGGAATCGAGGATTCAATGATCGGCAACATCTGTTTAGCCCTGGCTTCTCTGCTGTACATATTGTTTCTCGGGACGCTTTCCATGGAGATGGGGGCGAGCCGGTCGGACTTGTCGGGCGTTGTCATCTTCCCGATTCTTTCCTTGCTCCTGTTCATCCTGTTCAGTACGGCATTTTGTGCCGTCGCGGCTAACGGGAAGCTGGATTGGATCGGTTGGCCGCGTGGGACCCAATACTTTAGTGTGATTGTCTCTTGCCTGACCCTGACAATCATAATCGGATTCAGCGCCCTTGTCCGTAAGGAGCCAGCCTCCGACATTCCGTGGGCCATCCGCCCCTTTATTCCCTGGGCGCCACTGGTATTGCCGCCCGTTCTGATCGCTGTCTCTTTCCTCTGGTTAAACAGAGATCTGGGAGCCTCCATCGTTTGGCTGCGCGGCGCTTTCGTCTGCCTGTGCGCGATAGGCCTACTCACCGGGTTGGGATTGCTGGGTGAGATTGTTTACTGGAACCAGCAGCGTACCAATCAGCGGATTGGCGAAATCACAGAACGAGAGAACGATCGCGATCGCATGATTCTGGATCAGGTCAAGGCTGCGGATCCGGAAAAGGACTTCGGTTCCCTACTCGGCCAGACGAGCCGATTCGAGAAGCCGGAAATTCGGGCCCTTGCCTTACAGAAGGTCCTCTCGAACACCAACTTCACCTCTATGATGGCCGCCCACCTTCGCGGGCAAACTTATTTCAATGTGGCCTTGATCTTCCTGCGCGACAACGACCCTCCCGATAAGGCCGCCTTGGCCGAGCCGGTTCGCGATGCCTTCGTCCTGGTGGCACAAAGCGTCCGCGACACCATGCATACGGAGTTCAACCCTCGCGGCTTCGAATTTACTTCGGACGCCGACGAGGTGCTTGTTGTGGCCGATAAATTCGCGAGCTACGGCGTGGACTATACGGCGGCAATCCTCGCATACCGGGCGGCGTTGGATGAACCTGGGCAAAGCACTCATTACAAAGAAGAGTCCCTAAAGACGGATCTCGCGTCGCGAGGACAGGTTGATCGATGGCTGGCCAAGAAAGGCAAGTAATGGGATGCAACCAGCGCGGAAGCGGTGCCGCGCCTGCTGGGTGAGCGGAAGCATCTCGACCGCGCACCCGATGGTGCCCGCGGACGGTAGTGGACGATAATTGCACATAACGCACCAGGAAAAGGGATGTTCCCAAAGCCACTGGCCCTATTTCTTCAACAACTCCGCGACGCGCTTGAGCGCCTCGGTTGGCTCCTGCTGGTTTTGCTTGGCCTCCGCCAAAGCTTCCTCAACCCGCCTGCCGATCCATCCCCGGTCGCGATCATCGCGCAAAGGCACGCCAGACTCGTGGAGGTAGAGCATGGTTTCCCACCTCCCGTCGGACGCGGCGATGGGAATTGTTGGCGTCCAGTCCCCCTTCAACGTGAAATCCGCGCCATGGTCCCTCAGCAGCCGCAAATTCTCAAGCCCCGCCGCTTCGCCCCGCGAGTTGAAGCAGCCGAAGAAAGCGGGCGGCCCCTTACCACTTGGTTCAAGGTTGTTGGGATCCGCGCCGGCGTCCAGAATCAGACGCACCGCATCCGTGCGGGACGAGTGGTAACAAGCCGCATAGAGCCCGGAGTTGGGCTTGGCTCCTAACGACAGCAGCAGACGAACCATTTCCAGGGCACGGTCCGCGGCGGCTTCCGGTTTACCTTCCGCCTCAACGGCTCGTTCCACCGCCAACTTGAGCGGAGTGGAGGCACCCGAAGCCGAAACGGCATTGATGTCAACCTCCCGTGCGAGTGAGCGGACTTTGCTCGAATCCTGTTCGTAGACTGCCACCGCGAATCTAGTGAGCATAGGATCGGAAAACAGCAGGCGGTCATCGTTGTACTGAAGAGCGCGGCTATTCGTCGGTCCGCGGAGATAGATGAAGCCACCTACCGCGCCAACCACCAGTGGCACGGCCGCCAGAATCAGCAGTAACAGGTGGATTCCCGGCGACCGCGTGTTCCAATAGGCCAACGAGACGCCTGCCAGGAGGATCAACAATACGGCCGCTGCCGGACCGATGAGACTATCGATGACGTTCGGCCCGCCCTTATCCGGCAAGAGGAACAGGAAGATTGCCAGGCCGAAAACCATGACTGCGTCGACGATGATGAGCGACCAAAAGACTCTGTTCATATTGGTGGCTGGCTCAAGCGGGCTACGGCGCAATCTCCCAGAAGGACGTTGCTGAAGGCTCCGGAAGAGATTTCGACGCCGATGGCGGTGGCGAGAGCCGGGGCGATCCCGTGGCGGCGATGTAGCGGCGATCGGTTCCCTGTTTGAATCCGAGGGCGAAGAATATCGGCTGCCTGTATGCCTGATTCGATTGTCCGAGAACGAAGTTTGAAGTCGTTCACACGACGTGATGCTATCATAGGCGACCCGGTCTCGGACTTGCGCGGGCCGCAAATGACTTAGGCCCGCCGCTGGCGCCTCCATTCTGCAGGAGTCGCGCTCCGAACTACTTGGCCGGCCCTTTCGATACGCGGAAACAGCGCTTATTCTCATCCCAATATATGCGGTCCTCGTTTGCTTTCCACGCCGCTAGCCATTCGTCTGTTTGACATGCGAGGCAACCGCACTTTCAACGAATTAACATTTCAATCGGTCTTCTTGAACGGCCCTGTTGAGCCACCGTTGTACATCATCAATGTGTTTTCATCGACCCATTCAATTCGATAGTCGCCGTTCAAAATCGCGCTGTCGCTTACGACGATATTTCCACTCGGATTGATGATGTATCTGCCGTTCGATGCCTTTCGGGTGGTTTGGCCGTCAAGAGATTTGAACTGGAAGGTGAAGTAGAGCCGCCCTGATTCTGTAAAAGTCCATTTAGACTCCACAGTCCCGGCCACTGGCCTTCCTTGTAGATCTTGGCCGGTGTCGTCGAACCGCCAAATCCAAGTCCCTACGATGCGCTTCTCTGTGAGCTCCCTTTTCTTGTCCTGTGCCGAAGCACTCGTGAGAAAGTACGCGATCAAACCGACCACGGTAATACTGGAACGCACCATCTTCTCCAATCGTACGGCAGTTGCGGACGGAGGCAGGCGCGCTGGTAGAGTGGGCAGTTGCTTGTGTGAGTAAGCCATGGACGATCATTTAACGCCGAGCATCTCCGAGATATCACACCGTCGAATACAAGCAATGTTCCCAAATCGCGCCGCGAAATGACTCCGATCAGGGCAGTTGGAACACCCACACTGCCGGAGCAAGGTCGAGGTTTGGGTTTCCGGACGATAATTGGTATTAACTGGGACCAAACCTCCTCGCACCAGACTTCGCGGTCCGTTGGTAACTCGTTCAACGGAGTAGTTCGGTAGTGACAACTTCCGTATGCCCGTCCAGGACTTAGTCGCTTCCTGATCGGCTAAACCAAACTCTTTCACCCAGACCATTGTTGGTGCCGCCGGGAGCACACTCGGGTGCTGGAGCGTCAAGACGTGGGTTAGAAGTGCCACCGCAAATCAGCGGAAGAAGTCCAAGATCAGGAATCTTCAGCCGGCCGCATCTCCCCAAAGGAATGCTCAAACAAACCGACTACTTGTAAGCCTCGATCGCTTTGCGTTGCATCGACCCTGGAGCGAATTCAAGCATCTCCAGGCGCACTCCGTTCGGATCATTGATGCTCGAGTGAGGCGCTCCGCTGCCGACCGAGGTAGGTTCGGGCACGGTGATGCCGCGTTTTCGCAACTCCGCCGTGGTGTCGCTCATGTTTTCGGTCTGGAAACCAACGTGATTAATCCCGACGGCGCGATCTGCGTTGGCCTGGGCGAGTTCCAGAAACGTGTACTTATCGACCTGCACGTACACGGTGGTCGGGTTGCCGCTCTTATCGCGCATCACGAACCCTTCGCGCATGCCAAGCGTCTTCGTGTAGAAGTCGATCGACTCTTGCAGATTCCTCACGTAGATCCCGACATGGTTCACACGAAGCCCGATACCTTTATCCTGCTGGGCCTCGATCGACTTAATAGTAACCATCCCCAAAACGAGTCCGGCGGCAAACAAAACCGATCCACGAGTCCAGTGGCGCATGACCATTCTCCTCACAGCCTGGTCTTCTATTGGCCGGCGGAACTCGCCGGTTAACGACCAGTCAGTATATCGCAAGGGGCGCCAGGTTGGGTCACAAATGCCTGTGAAGATGCGGCAGGGCTATGGTTCCCAGACCCTCGGACTGCGCCGAGAATCGGGGTCGGCTTCTTGTTGCAGACCCAGGATGCTAGCATGCATCTCACTACCGACAATGACCGACGACGGTCTCGATCATCGACGCAGGCTCGTGCTTGCGATTCCAGGGATGGTTGTCACATGCTGGTCCCGGTGTCAAATTTGATGGGGGTTCTTCGAGGGCGAACATGCTGAGCAAATCCTTTACGGCCAAACTGGAAAAGAGCCCCAATAAGGGCGGTTGGACCTACGTCGTCTGGCCAGGGTCGGTGAAGTTCTTCGAAACTCGTGGTCTCGTCAAAGTCAGCGGCAAAATCGATGGCCATCCCTTCCGCGGCTCTTTCATGGCTATGGGGGATGGCCGGCACATGCTGCCGGTCAAGGCAGAGATCAGAAAAGTTATCGGGAAGGAGGTCGGCCAAACCGTCAAAGTGTCCCTGGAAGAGCGGCTCTAACCGCTCCAACACACCTGTACGTCAGCCTGCCCGCGATGATTGCCACTTAATTCCCGAACACGGCGTGGAAGTCGATCACTAGGGTCGGCGCGCTCGAGGTTTTGCGCACAAAAGTTGCGGACGACAATGTGAGACATCAGCCAACTTCGTTGTAACCACAGGATGGATTGAGGTTTTTAGCTCGTATCACCTTCGAGTTGATTCCTAACCATATCTCCAAGCCGTCTTGCCTCCCTAGGAACTGGTCAATCAGGTCGCCCGTGCGGCGTATGATGGACGGCATGAATTCCGCAACGCCGGAAGGCGCTCCTAGCCGCTTCCCAATCGGATTCGTCGAGAACCCGGGACGCTTGATGAATCTTCGGAAAATCCAAGAGGGCGTGACGCTGGAGGGTTCGTCAATCCGGTGCGGCGATACCAGCGGCAAGGCCCTGCTCGATATTGTCAGCATTCAGGTGTGGCCATTCTGTGAGAGCGATGGCCCAGCCTCAGGATACTGCGAGATCCGTTTCACCGGCGGCGCTCTTCTCCGAATCACAAGCATGGGGCGCTACGGAGCCATCACTCGCGAGCGCGACCTTGCATACGCTGCGTTCCTGTGCCGCTTGCACGCTGCGCTCAATGCCGAAGCCCGGGCACGAATCGCTTTTCTCGACGGTATCCAAGGCGGCGGCGGCCTTATCACCATCGCTGTCCTGTTTTGTGGACCAGTCATCGTGTTTTCCCTCTATTCCGCTGCCACGCGCGGACTTGCTTGGTTGCTCGGCCTCCTTCCGCCGGTTGTCGCGATTGCCGCCTTCTCCATTTGGTACCAAAAAAGACCTCGCCCCAACTTGTACTCGCCCGATCACCTTCCTCCGCACGTTCTGCCGCGCCTAGACTAGCCCCCGCAAAGCTGAGCGCAGCGATCGTGCCCGTCAACTCCCGATAAACACCGGTCAAAGATATTGCTCCCGACAAAGCTCACGGCTGCGCAGCCGGTGCCGGGGCTCAGGTGGCTACCGACAATTGTTCATAACGCTCCAGCGGCGCGCTTGCCCGTTCCGAGGCTTCTTTGGGGCCGCTCGCGTGAGACTGTCGGGTAATCGCGTCTCCCGCCTCAGCGCTCCGCGAGTTCTGAGCTGCAGGGTCGAGCCGAGCCGCGAAAGTCATGGAGCGAACTTGTGAGTCCTTCAGGAACCTAACAAGTGCGCAGTTCAATGAAGGATCAACTTCTGCACGCGCCAATTGGAAGTCTCCGCAGCGTACACTTCGTTCTCCGATGGGCAGGCGAGTTGGTGGATTCCGGAGAACTGCTTAAGCTGCCGCCCAGAACGCCCAATGACGCCAAGCACCTTGCCATCGAGCGACACTTTGAAGAGCCGCCCGGGAAAGGTGCTTTCTCCCACGAACAGCACCTGGTTGGGACTGGGTGTGATGCAAATCGAATTGGGAGCCCCAATAGCCGCAGCCAGGCTGTCTCCTGAAGGAGTGTTGCCATTGACCGGCTTGGTTCCGGGTGCAGGTGGCACATCAATAGTAAACATGCGCAAGAATTTGCCATCGGTGTCGAATACCTGAATCCGCCTGTTCGTGCGGTCCCCAATATAGATGTTGTTGTTGCGATCGATCACTATGGCATGTGGGATTCTAAACTGCCCGGGCTTGGTGCCATAGTCGCCCCAGGACTTTACCCAGTCCCCATTCTTGTCGTACTTGGCAACGCGCGAGTTGATGTATCCGTCCGTGATATAGATGTTGCCTTCCGAGTCCCAAGCCACATCAGTCGGCTGGCGGAACAGTCCATCTACAGGAGCACGGGGAGGGTCGACATGCTCCCACGGTTTCGCTCCATCGGCCGATTCCGACCGGCGCCCGAACACCATCACGACGCGGCCTGCCGGGTTGAACTTGATCACCATATCGGAGCCTTTGTCGATGGCCCAGATATTGTCGTCTTTGTCGATCCGAACCGTGTGAGCCTCCGCCCAGGCGTACAGGCCCTTGCCTACTTCGCGCAGGAACTCGCCGTCGGCGCTGAACTCCAGCAGTTGCCCTGCGGCGGGCGCATAGGCCGGGCCGCCGGCCGTATTTGAGCGGGTGAAGACGAAGACGTGGCCACTCGAGTTGACAGCTACGCCCGGAACTTCCCCAAAATTCAAGCCCGCAGGCAGTTTGGGAAAGTCAGGAACGGAGTCGAACGGAATTTCAGGCACGCGTTGTTGTGCAAACAATAGCGGAGCCAGCAGCACGAACAATGTGCATAGACAAGTTCTCATGGGGCCTCCCGGCTGATCTAATCCCTCCCATGCATCATACAAAGCGTGAAAAGTATATGCCGACAATGTGACACAACGCCACCGACGGGATCGCCGTTCTAGACTTTCGCGAACGGTGATACTGCGCGGCCGGCCGCGATTCTAGTGCTTGCCGACTTGATCGGGACACTGATCACTATTCAAGTAACGCTGGCATTCCTCTGGAATGAGAAACCGTGTGCCGCGTGCGCGGACGAGTCCCATTAGGTCGGCGTGGTCGACTGCGTAAACCTGCCCAGTGCCATCTTCGCTGGCCGTCGCCAGCTTCCTGCTGTCGTGAGACCACGCGACGCTATCAACGGACGCTTGATAGCCCTCGAGCGTAAAAAGTAATCGAGCTGTGGCAGACTCCCACACTTTGACCGTTTTGTCCCCGCTTGCCGTGGCCAACTTGCTGCCATCCGGTGACCACGCCACACTTACAACGGACGTCTGATGCCCGTTTAAGGTCCTCAGTTCTCGTCCCGTACTCGCTTCCCACACCTTGGTCGTATTGTCCCAACTGGCCGTAGCCAATTTGCTGCCGTCGGGGGACCATGCCAAGCCGGCAACGCCACTGATGTGGCCCGACAAAACGATCAATTTTTGGCCGGTTTGCACCTCCCATATCGTTGCTGTGTCATCCACAGAGCCTGTTGCAAGCTTGAGGCCGTCCGGAGACCAGGCAACACTTAGGACCCGATCGGCGTTATTCAGACTGAGCAACAGGCGGCCGGTTTCGGCGTCCCAGAGCTTCCCGGTCTTGTCCTCACTCGCGGTGGCAAGCTTTGTCCCGTCCGGTGACCACGCCACGCCCATGACGCGGTCTGCATGCTGAAGGTTAAGCAAGTTGCGCCCTGTTTTGCTTTCCCACACCTTCGCAATATGGTCCGCGCTAGCGGTGGCTACTTTGGTGCCGTCGGGCGACCATGCCACACTCCTGACATCGCCCTTGTGACCGCTGAGAGTGAACAAGACGCGCCCACTATTCGCGGCCCAAATCGTAGCTCTGCCGTCCAAACTTCCGGCGGCTAGTCTGTTGTCATCCGGCGACCAAGCCACGCTTTTCTCAGCGTGAATCGCGACGAGTTCCCGGCCAATGCCCGCCTCCCATACTTTGGCACTGTTGTCGGCGCTAGCAGTGGCCAATTTATCCCCATCCGGCGACCACGCTACGGCTTCAACGTCGTTTTGGTGGCCCCGCAAGGTAAGCAACTCTTGCCCCGTGTCAACCTGCCACACCTTGATAGTGCCGTCCAAACTTGCCGTCGCCAACTTGCCGCTATTGGGCGACCAGGCGACACTCGATACGAACGTTTGGTGACCGCGCAGGGTTAGTAACTCGCGACGCTTGTTTACCTCCCATACCTTTGCCGTGTTGTCTTCGCTCGCGCTGGCCAACTCTCTGCCATCGGGAGACCACGCTACGCTCCGTACGGGTTCGCTGTGGCCCTGTAGCGTAACCACTGACAGGCCACTGCCGACATCCCACACCCTGGCTGTTTTATCGTCGCTTGCGCTGGCCAACTCTCTGCCATCGGGAGACCACGCTATGCTTCGTACGGGCTGGCTGTGGCCCTGTAGCGTAACCACTGACAGGCCACTGCCGACATCCCACACCCTGGCTGTTTTATCGTCGCTTGCGCTGGCCAACTCTCTGCCATCGGGAGACCACGCTACGCTTCGTACGGGCTGGCTATGACCCTTTAGCGTAACCAATAACAGGCCGGTGCCCGCATCCCAAATCTTGAGCGTTTTATCGTCGCTCGCGCTGGCCAGCTTTTTGCCATCAGGGGACCACGCCACACTTCGAACGGGTTCATCGTGACCCCGTAGCGTAGCCAGCAACAGGCCAGTGCTTGCGTCCCACACCTTTATAGTCTTGTCCTTACTTGAGGTGGCAAGCTTCCTAGCATCGGGGGACCACGCCACGCTCGTGACTTCACTTAGATGCCCTTCCAGGGTGAGCCTGCTGTGCGACTGGAAAAGTGCCTCATGGAGTGTTTCTTCCAGACCAGATACTAGCGCACCCTGCCTCTCCCAAGCGTACAGTCCAATGATCAAAGTGCGTTCTGGGTCGTCACGCAAACTCAGCGCCGCCCAAGCTGAAAGCTCTCGCGAAATAGCGAGGTTTCTCTGCTCTCGGGCGATGTATGCCACAACTACCGCCGTCGCCAAGAGGACCACTAGGGACGCAATCCCGGCTACGGCCAGGCGCCACGCCTTGCGATGTTGCCGTATGTCTTCGCTATCTAGAGCGTCCTTCGGACGCTTGAGAATTGTGGCGGCAAGATCCAGAATCGCTGCACGAAAATCTGAGTGGCGACTGGACATCTGTTCGGTTGTTTTTGCCCAAGACAGATCCACGTAGAGTGGTTCTTCGGAGAATGCCCCAGAGAGGCGACGTGGCAGAGCGGTCGTGCTATCCCAGTCAAAATCCTGACTTCTCCGGTCCCACGCGATATGCCCATCGGTTAGAACGATTAAGAACGTTTCAGCCGAACGCTTGGTGAGCCACCAGTCCACTTCTTTTTGCACCCACGGGGACTGGGCCGCAGCGGGAGATGCCATAAAAACAAAAAAATCAGATTCCCGCAAGCTGGATTCGATGGCATTCCACAGGCCTGGGTTGGCTCCTAGGTTGGTCTGGTCTCGAAAAACCCGCATGGTGCGTAAGCGATACCAAGGTCTTGCGATTTGGTGAAGGCCCCTCTGCAAGGCGGGAGCCAACTTGTTGTCCGCTGCGTGGCTATAGGAGATAAACGCGGCGAAGCTCATGGAAAGTCTATCTTAGGCTAATTGACGCTGCCTTTCGTGAGGTGACACCCACAATTCAATATCCGCCAACTAATCTTGTCGATGGAATTTTGCCGTCCACGCAAACACCGACATAATTAAGGGGCCTCTGACTACCGACAAATGACCGACAACGGTCTCGATTATCGACGCAGGCTCGTGCTTGCGATTCGAGGATGGTTGTCACATGCTGGTCCCAGTGGGCAAATTTGATGGGGTTCTTCGAGGACGAACATGCTGAGCAAATCCTTTACGGCCAAACTGGAAAAGAGCCCCAATAAGGGCGGTTGGACCTACGTCGTCTGGCCAGGGTCAGTGAAGTTCTTCGAAACTCGTGGTCTCGTCAAAGTCAGCGGCAAAATCGATGGCCATCCCTTCCGTGGCTCTTTCATGGCTATGGGGGACGGCCGGCACATGCTGCCGGTCAAGGCAGAGATCAGAAAAGCTATCGGGAAGGAGGTCGGCCAGACCGTCAAAGTGTCCCTGGAAGAGCGGCTCTAACCGCTCCAAACACCCCTGTTACGCCGGCCTGCCCGCGATGATTGCCACTTAATTCCCGAACACGGCGTGGAAGTCGATCACTAGGTGTGTTCGCGGCTCGTACACGACTGCATAGCCATCGACGTAGCCTCGGGCGTAGCCCGCGGGCGCCGGCGGCAAGCTTCGCTCCACTTCGGTAGGGAGGGGCTGTATCCGCCTGTCCCATCCGGGCGGGAGTTGTCCGGTCCGATAGTATTTCTTCGCCAGTCCGGGCGGCAGCTCCCGCTTGTGGTAATAATCGCGAATGACGCGCAGATGCTCTTCGCGGAAGCACTCTTCGCCATGGAGGCGATGCCGGTCCCCATCCTCATTGTCGCTCCAACGCTTGCGTCCGTGATCGTCATCATGGTCGCCGGCCTTAACAGCTTGCGGCGACAAGATGACCCATCCGGCAACCGCAAAAAGCATTAGTGTTCGCATATCGTAGTGTGGTGCTCCTTACCGAGTTTACGGTGCGGAGGGTGAATCATCGCTCCGGGTTTCCACTTAGATCCAATCAGTGTTTACCATAGGACCGACAACGGAACTCACCTCCAGGCGACTACGACGCCGGCGCAGAGAGTGGAAGTTTAAGCCCACCTTGTGGCTAACGATAAGGGTGGACATCAGACGGCTTTTAGCACGCCTTCTGTGTCGGCGCTCTGGTCGCATTCCTGCGTTGCCGGTGTCCTTCGCCCAACGGCATAGTTATGGAAACAGTTGGGCTGAATCAGGAACCTTGGATCTTCAATACCAACGAGTCAGGATCCCGGAGATCAACTGGTGGTTCTGGTGGGAACAGTCAACTTACTCTCTTACGACAGATTCCGCTGGCGTATACTCTTGTTGAGACTCCCGAAGATAACTGTCGTATTTTTCAGCCTGATACCCATCACGATAGCGGGATATGAGATTTTGTCTACATTGCGTGGCGCGGAAACGGGGCGGTTCGTGGGGGTGGCTTGTCCGCACCGTTGCGGGTATTAGCTCACTAAAAGTGGCCTACATGCACATCTACTTTTGGCGGCTATCGGCATGAGTACGGAGGGACCGAGCATCGCCGCGTCGACAGGAGTGAGCGAAACGGGGGACACGATTCTCCAGGCGATCTTCGATCATGCGGGACTCGGCATCGCCCAGATCGCCCTAGATGGGTCATTCCTGCGTGTAAATGAACGGTACTGTCAGATGCTCGGTTACTCTCAATCCGAGCTGCGCACCAGGAAGATGTGGGATGTCACGCGTCCACCCGATTACGACGAGGTTTCAATTGCGCGCGGTCAACTTCTGGAAGGAACGATCTCCTCGCATTCAATGGACAAGCGCTATATCCGCAAGGATGGAACTGTCTTTTGGGGAAGGTTAAATCGATCGTTGGCGCGGGATCACGACAATCTGCCCCAATACTTCATCGCTGTGATAGAGGATGTCACCGAGAAAATGCTGGCCGAACAAGCTCTTCGGGACAGCGAGCGGCGTCTCTCGTTGGCTCAGAGCGCGGCTCATGTGGGAGTGTGGGATTGTGATCTGCGCACGAACGTAACCCTGATTTCGCAGGAATATGCCAGGTTGCACGGCCTGGCGCCTGACCATCCTTCGCTTACACACGAGGAGTGGCTGGGGTTGGTACATCCGGACGATCGCGAGCGCGTGAAGGCACGGTTGGACGAGAGCATCGAAAAGACGCACTCATGGGACCACGAATTCCGGGTTGTGTGGCCGGACGGGAGCGTACACTGGCTGCTCGGAAAAGGCCAGGTGTTTTTTGACGAATCGGACCAGCCGGTCCGCATAGCGGGCGCCACTCTGGATGTCACGGAACGCAAGCGTTCTGAGGAGAAATTCAGCGGGCTTTTGGAGGCCGCTCCAGATGGCATGGTCGTAATGAACGAGGACGGCCAAATCACTCTGGTGAACTCCCAGGTCGAGAGTTTGTTTGGATTTCGACGAGAGGAGCTTTTGGGGCAGAAGATTGAGACCCTAATGCCCGAACGCTTCCGGAGTCGGCATCTCGGGCACCGAAGGGATTACTTCGTTCAGCCCGCAGTGCGGCCAATGGGATCAGGCCGGGAGCTGTACGGCCTGCGCAAGGATGGGACGGAGTTTCCGGTCGAAATCAGTCTTAGCCCATTGGAAACCGATGAAGGATTTCTGGTCTCGGCCGCCATTCGTGATATCACTGAGCGGAAACGGATGGATGAGGCATTGCGCGAGAGTGAAGAGCAGTTCCGCCGGGTGTTCGAAGAAGGACCTCTCGGCCTTGCGCTTGCAGGAAGGGACCACCGTTTCGTGAAGGTCAACAGCGCCCTTTGTCAAATGGTGGGCTATTCGGACACGGAACTTCTCCAAATGTCTTTTATCGACATCACGCACCCGGACGACCAGCGGACCCATGTCAATCTGGCCGATTGGCTTTTCAGGGGCGAAGTGCCTTTCTACCGCCTGCGAAAGCGGTATGTGAAGAAAAATGGCGACATCATTTGGGTAAACCTGACTAAGTCCCTTATCCACGATCGGGAGGGCGTCCCGATCCACGCTCTTACCATGGTCGAGGACATCACGGAGATCAAGCGCGCGCAGGAGGAGGCTCTTGCCAGACAGAAGCTGGAAAGCATCGGGGTTCTGGCAGGCGGCATCGCCCACGACTTCAATAATCTACTGGGGGGCATTCTCTCCCAAACGGAATCTATAGAGCAGGACCTGCCAAAGGGTTCGCCTCAGATTGAAGAGCTCCAACGAATCAAGGAAGCTGCAATACGCGGCTCCGAAATTGTTCGTGAGTTGATGATTTACTCGGGACAGGACAAGGCAGACCTCCAGCCAGTGGATGTAGCGCGACTGGCGCAAGAAATGCTGGAGCTTTTGAAAGTCTCCGTGTCGAAACACGCGCTCTTGAAGACCGACCTCCCCAAGGACCTGCCTGCCGTTCGAGGCAACGCTCCACAGTTGCGGCAACTCGTCATGAACCTGGTGATCAACGCCTCGGAAGCGATCGGCGAAACGGACGGGGTGATCCGCGTAACCCTATCATGCGTAGCCCTGGGTCAGGATCTGGTTTCAAAAGACGCTGCGAACTGCCGCCAAAACGATTGTCTGCGGCTGGAGGTCTCCGATACCGGCAGTGGCATGACGGAAGAGACCCAGGCCAGAATCTTTGACCCCTACTTTACGACAAAATTCGCGGGACGTGGCCTGGGATTGGCCGTGGTACATAGTATCGTCAGCAGTCATGGAGGTGCGATTAACGTGGTTAGCGCGCCGGGTCAGGGAACGACCTTTCAGATTGATCTGCCGTCCACGGGCGGGCCGTCGAATCCAGACGGGAATGTCGAGATTGCCACTTCGGACGAGCGAATTTCCGACACAGCCGGGACCGTACTTCTAGTGGAAGACGAAGACATGCTTCGACGTGCGCTTTCAACGATGCTTCGCAAAGATGGGTTTTCCGTGATCGAGGCCGGCAATGGCTCCACTGCTCTTGATCTTGTCCGTAGTTATAGGAACAACATTGAAGTGATTCTGCTTGACTTGACCATACCCGGTGCGCCCAGCAGTGAGGTTGTCGCGGAGGCCCAACGAATTCGGCCGGGGGTAAGAGTAGTTCTCATGAGCGCCTATGGCCGGGGAATGGTGCCACAATCTCTCAACGTGCCTGCAGTCAAAGGTTTTATTCGCAAGCCATTTCAGATGAGCGACCTCGTGCAGTTGCTTCGGAATACCATATCGGCTGAACGTGACTAACGCGCTTACACTCCCGCTGCGTCATCTGCGCCTTGTCCAGTTGACCGAAAGTGAGGTTTTCGTAGAGTGGCCCGAAACGGCGTTCTGGGACTGTCGTCTCGGAGAATCGCTAACGACAATGCTGCACATCAGGTCTGATTACGGTTTCAGTCTGGAATAATGAATCGGAACACCGATCCCTTAGAAGACTCCGATTCGACCCATATGCGACCATCGTACTGTTCGACAATGCGTTGACATATCGCCAAACCTAGGCCGGTGCCAGGATATTCCTCTGGGCTGTGGAGGCGTTTGAAGACAACAAAAACACTCTTCGCGTACTCCGGTGGGATACCGATTCCATTGTCCTCTATCGAGATCTCCCAATAGGGTGAACGGCGCTTCGCGCTGATAAGCACGATTGGTGGAATGCCACGTTTACGGTACTTGATCGCATTACCAATGATGTTCTGGAACAGCTGTTGCAGATGGGCAAAGTGCATCCGCAATCGAGGCAGGGAAACTGCACAGTCTACCCTAGCGTTGCTTTCTGAAATGCCGGCACCAAGGGATTGAAGCGCACTTTCAAAAGCTAAATGGGAATCGATCTTTTCGCTGGGCTTCTCAAATTTTGTGATCCGGGTATAAGCCAACAGATCACGCACGAGAGTTTCCATTCGCGTCGCCCCGCTTTGAAGAAAGCGAAGTGCCGTCAGACCTTCGGGGTCAAGCTGATCGCCATGTTTTTGCGCGAGGATTTGGCCATAGATTTTTACGGTACGCAATGGTTCCTGCAGATCGTGGCTGGCTGAGTATGCGAATTGCTCAAGGAGGGCGTTGGCCCGCTCCAACTCTATTCTCATTTTTTTGCTTTCAGAGATGTCTCGTGCGATTTTTGATGCTCCAACGATATTGCCGCTACTATCCCGTACCGGGGAAATCGTCAGAGAAATATCGATCAGGCTGCCGTCTTTGCATCTGCGGATGGTTTCGAAGTGCTCAACTCGCTCACCACGCTTTAACCGGGAGATGATCTGTGGCTCCTCATCGAGACGGTCCGGCGGGATAAGAATAGTAATCGATTGCCCGACCGCTTCCTCTGCCGAATAACCAAACAGTCGTTGCGCGCTTTTATTCCAGCTCGTGATGATGCCATCAAGAGTTTTGCTGATAATAGCGTCGTCGGAGGAATCCACGATCGCACTCAAAAGGACGAGTTGATCCAATTCAGGACTGCTAATGCCTGGGCTACTCATGCTTCATATTGTCGCCCGCTGCGCCCCCGACCGCCATCGGGCTCTACCCGAACGCGGATTCCCCCTTTTTTGATAGACGATAAAGATATTTGCGTCTCATCAAACCTACATCGACCACTAACTTTCACTTGATGTGTCCGCCGTCCAGAGGTAATGTTCCCATGACGTAAGCTACCGATATTGCCCACTATCGCGCGCTACTTTTCGGATGGACTGGTGGCAACCGATCCAAACGTGACGTGAGCTACACCCGAAAAAACAGCTCGGTGGGCACAGAGCTCGAAGCGGTTACTAAGGACCGTTAAAAGAGAACGAGGCCGTGATCTTGAGCGTTGGACGAACACAGACGTTCGTCTACGCTTGAGGGAATCCTTTGACTCGCGTTACCGGGTTCGATTCCCGTTAGCGCTACCAATTCCTCATACACTTACGGGCCACGGGTCATGACGGGTCATGACGGGTCATGACGCGCAACGCGCCAGCAGAAAACAACGCCTAGCCCGACCGACTTCGCTCCCCGTGCATCCATCCACCACGAGTGCGTCTCGGAAGAACGACGGCATGAGCAAGTCAAAAGACATTATGCAGAGTCCATCATGGGTTCCCGGCGGGTCGGAATTCTGCGATCATGTCGAACATGTCGACGAGCGATGCTTGCCTGTCGCGCACCCTTACAAGCGGGGCGACTTAACATCGGCACCGCGGAGGGGCGATCGTCCCGAGGAACATTTTTGGAGTGTTTGTGCACCAGGCGAAGCCGAAGATGTTCTTGTACTGAAAGCGGTATCCACCAGATCAGGAAAAGGACAGGACCGTCGGCAGTCGCAGCATTACCTAGCTTTCAGATTGTCAACATCAAAGCGTCTGGTTCAGGTATAGAATAGAACCCTAAGGAAGGGGCATCCAGGCTGGAGACGCCAAGATTACCTGTCGCGAACCCGCTCAGTGGCGAAGTCGAAAAGATTCTGGCCAGCGAAACCTTCCGAAACTCCGACGCACTCAAACGTCTTCTAAGATTCTTAGCCGACAAAACTCTTGCAGGACAGGCGGAACAGCTCAAGGAATACACGATTGGCCTGGACGTAATTGGTAAGCCAGCCTCCTACGATCCTCGAAGCGATTCCACTGCTCGGATTCAGGTTGGGCGGCTTCGGCAAAAACTGGCCCAGTATTTCCGGGAGGAAGGCAAGGACGATGAATGGGTCATTGACTTGCCCAAAGGGCAATTCGGCCTGACTTGCGAACCTTCGGTCAAAGCTCAAAACCAGCCAGTGCAGTCGGAACCCGAGGCCGAGGAGATCGAGGTCCTCCCACCAAGACGCGGAGTCCTGGTGCAAGTACTCGCGGTATTGCTTGTGGCATTGCTGTCCCTGGCCGGCTATCTGGCTTATTCACTGTGGAGCGAGCGTCTGACGACCCAAGACATAAAAGCCAATTGGAGTCCCGAGCTCGACGAGCTTTGGAGTGCGTTCGTAGACCACCGGCGACCGACACTTGTTTCTGTTTTGGATTATCCAATGGCAGCGATTCAGGGTTTCGGGATTTACGCGGACCTGCGGCTGCAAGACTGGGATACCCTCGCTAAGTCAGAAATTGTAAAGAACCTCCGCGGCCAATATGGAGACAAAGGAATTCGGCGCCTCTATTTCACGCCGCGGCATGATCTGGACACTTATTTCCAACTGGGTAAACAACTGGGGCCGAGGGTTCCCGCTCTTTCGCTACTGAGCATTCGTGAGATGTCGTGGCAGCAAATGGCCGATAACAATATCATTTTCATCGGCTCTCAAGAATTCTACGAGAATCTCCTGGGCGGGCTACCGGTGGATCTCGCGTTTCGCTTCGACAAACAGGGCTTCCGTAACGTTAGCCCACAAGGCACGGAACCCGGTGTTTTCCTGGATCACCCGCCCACAGATGTTGAAGAGGATGGGGAGTCCATAGCTGTTGTTACCCACATGCCAGGTCCAAGGGGACTGGGTGTCGTGCGCACTTTCGGCGCGAACCGCGGCGGAGCGCGGCTGGGAGCGGTGAAAGCCTTCACCGAGCCCCACTATGCTAATTCCCTTGTACAAAAGCTCCGGACGCCTTCCGGTAAATTGCCCCGCTATTTTCAAGTTGTATTGAATGTGAAATACAAGAGTGCGGTGCCCACGGACATAGAGTACATCACGCACCGCGAACTGCGGATGAAATCCCAGGGCATTGCCAAGTAATGGGCCGCGGTCCTTTGTTGAATCGATAGGTTGCTGCGCTTGTGACTCACCGCTTGTGCGGGGTATTTGGTTGACGCCGCCTTGCGCTTCATCTCACAATGGAGCCGAAGGCGATGCATGTCATGACCCGTCGGATTGCCCTGTTCCTTTCCTTCGGGGTTATTGGGTTGCAGCGCGTACTAGCACACGTGCGTGACGCAAGTCTAACATCATCCCTGGTCGAAGGGAAAGAATCAGGACCCATGAACAAACGAATCGCGATGTTGCTGACTTTCATTGTTGCAACTGCTGCCACGACGCTCTTGGCCTACGAAGACGTCCGCGTGATTGGAAGGGTGACCCAAGTCGAGAGCTCCAGCCTGAAAGTGAAGACTAAAGAAGGCAAAGAGATCTCGATCGCCACTGATCAACACACAGCATATCTGCGCGACCAGAAGAAGACCGAGGCATCGGAGCTGAAGGCAGGGCAAAGTGTCGTCGTCAACGCTCACGGGGATAATGAGGATAGTCTGCTGGCGTCGGAAGTGCGGATCGTGCTCGGCTCCTCCAAGGGTAAGTGAGCGCGCTTCGTAGTCGAAGAGGCTATCCGGTCGAGTCTGAAAGAAGCCACGCTTATACGGATCATAATCAGGAGTTCCGTATCGTCCTGATAGATGGATGCCCGCATAACGGAACCCGACCGGGGGCCATCGCTCGGTGGTTCGGCCGACGGGCGGGAAACGAACCGGAGACGTGGCGGGACCATACGAGGATCACACGAATGTACAAATTACGAATGAAATCCCACGGCGTGGAGTTTAATGCATTTTGAGTTTATTGAATGTTTCCAATAAGTTGGTGCGGTTGTGACTCACCGCTTGTGCGGGGTATTGGATTGACCCAGGCCACGCTTCCCTTCACAATGAACCCAAAGGTGATGCGCGTCATAATAAGCAGGATCGCTGTTGCCGTCTTCGTTTGGACGAGTGCGGCTGCAGCGGGGACCCCTGCGCTCATTAGTGCGGCGCAGGCCGGGGATAAGGCGAAAGTTACCGAACTACTGGCGAAAGCGACGGACCCCAACGAAGCCGCCGCCGATGGAACCACAGCTCTGCACTGGGCTGTGAGACGCGGTGATCTGCAAACGACAAAAGTTCTGATAAAGAACAGGGCGAAGGTCAATGCGGTGGACCGCTACGGCATCACGCCGATAGCCCTAGCGAGCCTGAACGGCTCAGCCGAGCTAACGGCGGCGCTCCTCGATGCAGGAGCCGATGTCGAGTCGCCGAACTCTGCAGGAGAGACGGCCCTGATGTTCGCGGCACGCAATGGTTCTCTCCCCACCCTTGAACTGCTCATAGGGCGCGGGGCGTCCGTGAATGCTAGAGAGCGAATTCACGGACAGACGGCGTTGATGTGGGCTGTGGGCGAAAATCATCAGGATGCCGTCCGGTTTCTGGTCGCTCACGGGGCCGACGTAAACGCGCAGTCGAGTGTATATTTGCCCCCGCCCGTTCCTGCTCAGCGACTGGGTCAGGCGGCTGGGGCAGGGATTACACGGCAAAAGGCGCCAGCTGCTCCCCAAGGAGCGATGTCGCCTCTTCTATACGCGGTGCGAGAGGACTACCGCGAGATCGTTAAATTTCTACTCACCTCCGGAGCGAAAATAAACCAGCCCGATGCCAATGGAACTACACCACTTCTGCTGGCACTTATGGATGGACACATCGATCTCGCCAGGTTTCTGATTGAGCAGGGCGCGGATATCAATGCCGCCGATGGCTACGGACGCACGCCGCTGTTTGCGGCCATCGATACCCGCAATGCCGGCTTTTATGCGAATCCACACGCTGGGCCGAACGAAACGGACGCTCTTGACGTGATTAAGACTTTACTTGATCGCGGGGCTCGCCCGGATGTTCGAACGAATGCAGTGGTTCCTAATCGCGGATGGCAGCAAACGGATGGCTCATGGGTGAACTTCACGGGACAGACTCCGTTTCTGCGAGCCGCACTCGCTGGGGATATTACGGTGATGCGGTTGCTGCTGGCGCATGGCGCCAATCCGAATCTTGCTACAGAAGGCGGCACTACACCGCTAATGGCCGCGGCCGGTGTCAACTATGTTGCCGGACGTACGTTCACGCACTCCCGTGGCGAGACGCTGGAAGCCGTCAGGCTGTGCCTTGACAACGGAGCGGATGCAAACGCCCAAAACTCAATGGGTTTCGCCGCGGCGCACGGTGCCGCCAACCGCGGCTTGGACGATATCCTCCGGCTATTGGCCGATCATGGGGCGAACCTTGTCGTTAAAGATAAAGAAGGCAGAACTCCAGAGACGTTCGCCGAGGGTGTCTTCCTGGCCGTGACTCCACCGGCTGCCAAGCCGGAGACCGCAAAGCTGATTCACGTTCTGACTGAGAAATATGATTCGAAAGCGCAGAGGTAACGTGTCCATGGGTTTCCGGTTCCGGTTTTGGCGGGCTGTGGGAGCTTCCCTTTTGTTGCTGCCGCTGGTTTTGACGGTGGCGACCATGCCGTCGGCCGCTCAACGAACTCCCGCAGGCGTAACCGCCCCTGAGTCGGGTAGGTCCCGTGAATTTCTCAACCAATATTGTGTCGGTTGCCACAACCAGAAACTCAAGACCGCGAATCTCATGCTGGACAAGCTCGACCCGGAAGACGTGGCGCGCGCCGCCGGAACCTGGGAGAAGGTTGTCGGAAAGTTGCGCGCCGGCATGATGCCCCCTGCCGGGATGAAGCGTCCGGAGAAGGCCGTGTTACAGCGTTTCCTAGAGGAACTGGAAGGAAGGCTGGACGCGGCTTCGCCGGAGCGGGCGGACCCAGGAGTGACGGCATTGCACCGCTTGAACCGCACTGAGTATGCGAACGCGGTCCGCACCATAACGACGCTCAACGTGGATGCGGCCACGCTTCTACCGCCCGACGACGCCAGCGACGGCTTCGACAACATCGCGGACGTACTGGGGGTCTCTCCCGCGCTGCTGGAGCGCTATTTGAGTGCGGCTGCCAAGGTCAGCCGCATGGCCATTGGAAACCCAAGTATCACGCCGTCAACGGTAACCTATCGCGTGCGAGGGGATTTGACCCAGACGGAACATATCGAGGGCTTGCCTCTGGGTACCCGGGGTGGAATTCTCGTTGAGCACCTGTTCCCAGTAGACGCGGAGTATACATTCAAGATGTCCCTGGTACGGACCAGTGTGGGGGCGGTTTTTGGCCAAGCGGCCGAAGGCGAGTCTATCGAATTGCTGGTGGATGGCAGTCGGGTCCACCTGTTCGAACTCAACTCCATTAACAATTCGGCGCCCACTCCAGCGGGTGGCACTTATGAGGGGAATGGGGGCCGGTTGCCGCTGTTTGGCGCGTCAACAGGAGCGGCGGCCAAAGCCTCCGGCCCACAAACCGGTGGGCGTGGTGGTCAAGTCGGAGGGCGTGCCAGTCAAGCCGGCGGCGGACCATCCGCAGGCACTCAAGCCCCTGGGCGTGGCGCGACACCCGGCCGGGGAGCAGGCCCGGCATTGGAGGCCAGAGTCTCACTTAAGGCAGGGCCTCATACGATCGGTGTGGCATTTGTGAATCACAGTTCGGCGCTTGTGGACGATCTTTGGCAGGAGTCGAAAAAAAGTACAGGGGACGTCACCATCGGCCAGCAGGTCGGTTACACAACGGTTCCTCACTTGTCGAGAGTTGAGATCGCTGGGCCCTTCAATGGGACAGGGGCCGGAAAGACGCCTAGCCGCAAGACAATTCTGGTGTGCAGCCCTGGACGCGAAAACGAAGAACTGCCTTGCGCTCGTCGAATTTTGGTGGAGTTGATCCGGAAGGCGTATAGAAGACCGGCCACCGACGTTGATCTTGAGGCCGTAATGAGTTTTTACCAGGCTGGCCGGAACAAGGGGTCTTTTGATCGAGGTATCGAGTTGGCCTTGCGCCGGATTTTATCGGACCCGCAGTTTATCTTCCGCTTTGAGCGCGAACCGGATAATGTCAAGGCCGGCGATGCGTATGAAATCAGCGGGCTGGAACTGGCGTCGCGGCTTTCGTTCTTCATCTGGAGCGATATCCCGGACGATCAACTGCTGCAAGCGGCCGTTCAAGGCAAACTGAAAGACCAGACCACGATCCTCCAACAGACCAGGCGCATGCTGGGCGATCCGCGGTCCCATTCGCTCGTCGAGAATTTCGCGGGGCAATGGCTCGGCTTGCGCGAGCTGAAGAATGCGACGCCCGAGTCCGCGGACTTCGATGACAACCTCCGCCAGTCGATGCGTACGGAGACGGAGATGCTCTTTGAAAGCATCGTTCGCGAGGACCGTAGCGTGCTGGATCTGCTGACCGCCGACTACACCTTCGTAGATGAAAGGCTGGCCCGGCACTACGGCATCCCGCACGTCTACGGTAGCCAGTTTCGCAGGGTATCGTTGCCGGATGCGACCCGCAGGGGAATTTTGGGAGAGGGGAGCGTTCTCACCATCACTTCGGTACCCACCCGGACCTCTCCAGTCGCGCGGGGCAAATGGATCCTGGAAAACATTCTCGGAACACCCGCTCCCTTACCTCCGCCGAACATACCGCCTTTACCAGAGAGCGGGAAAGGCCAGAAGGAAAACGTGTCCGTACGTGAACGCATGGAGCAGCATCGCGCCAATGCCGTCTGCGCCTCCTGCCACAAAATTATGGACCCGATCGGCTTCGCGCTCGAGAACTTCGATAATACCGGTCGTTGGCGTGAGAGAGACGGTGCGAACCCTGTGAATGCAGCCAGTCAACTGGTGGATGGCTCGGCGATTGAGGGCCCAGTTGGTCTGCGCAACGCCTTGGTGGCGTCGTACTCGACGCAGTTTGTCCGGACTTTTTCCGCGAAGCTCATGACATTCGGACTGGGGCGAACTCTCCGGACCAGTGATATGCCGGGGGTCAGAAGGATTGCACGCGAGGCCGGAGCCAACGGCAACAGGTTTTCGACCGTGGTCGCCGGGATTGTGTCCAGTCCGCAGTTCCGCATGCGCACGAAACGGGCGACCGAGTCCCGCGCGGTAGCCAGTATTCCCAAATTATCGAAATAGTGGAGAATGCCCATGTTTCTGACGAAAAAGCACATCCCGAGGCGAACCTTTTTGCGCGGGGTTGGCGTTACCCTGTCCCTGCCGTTTCTCGACTCGATGATCCCCGCGCAGACACCATTGGCGCGAACCGCTGCGAGCCCAGGCTCTCGTTTGGCCTGCATCTATGTTCCGCACGGGGCGGTGATGGACTTGTGGACGCCCGCGTCCGAAGGTACGGGCTTCGAACTCCCGGAGATCCTCAAACCACTGGAAAAGATGAAGGACCAAATATCTGTTGTCAGCAATCTCGCGCATGCGCAGGCCGGTGGACAAGGAAGTGATGCGGGCGCAGATCACGCCCGTTCGGCTGCAGTATTTCTGAGCGGAGTGCGTCCGGAGCGAGGAACCCAGGTGCGCGCGGGAGTGTCGGCCGATCAGCTTGCCGCGCATCGCATCGGGCAGGACACGCCATTGCCTTCGCTGGAGTTGTGCATTGAGGACGTTGGCTCGAATTGCGGCGCTGGTTATGGATGCGCCTACACGAACACCATCTCCTGGAGGAGCCCGACGGCGCCGTTGCCGATGGAAAATAATCCCCAGGTCGTCTTCGAAAAACTCTTCGGAGACGGAAGCAGTAGCGCGGATCGAGCTTCCAACAGGGCCGAAGATCGAAGCATTCTCGATGCGGTTCGGGGCGAAGTTGCAACGCTGAAGCGTGGAATACCGGCCGTAGATCAAACGCGCCTGGACGAGTATCTCGATAACATCCGGGAGATCGAAAGGCGAATTCAAAAAGCGGAAGAAAAAACCAATAGCGACCTGACTGAGCCTTCGACGCCGGTGGGCATCCCTGAGTCGTTTGAAGATCACCTGAAACTCATGTTCGATTTGCAGGCGATCGCCTTTCAGGCGAACATCACCAGAATCGCAACTTTGATGTACGCCCGCGATCTGAGTCCCGCCACGTACCCGCAGAGCGGCATTCGCGATGGCTTCCACACCGCTTCCCACCACTCGAATATCCGTTCCAACATGGAGCGCTTTGCGCAGATCAATAAGTACCACGTTCAGATGCTCGCCTATCTTCTGGAAAAGCTGAAGTCGGTGAAAGACGGAGACGGAACGCTGCTGGATCATTCCATCGTCCTGTACGGCAGCAGCATGAGCAATGGCAATCAGCATGACCACGACCCCCTTCCCGTTCTGGTGGCGGGAGGAGCGTCAGGACGGTTAAAAGGCGGCCGGCATATCAAATCTGCTCCGCACACGCCCATGTCGAATCTGTTGTTGAGCGTTCTCGATAAATTGGATGTACACGAAGAGAAGTTTGGGGACAGTACGGTACCTCTGGCCCTTTGATCACAGATCGCCCCTGCCGTCGTGTTTGCCTGAGACCTCAGTTGACTTATGTTCCGGGCTGGGGAAGTCTTATTTGACCTCTGAGCGGCCCCTTAACCGTTGCGCGCACCCGCCATCCTTCCGCCATTACAGTGGATATTTGGACTCTGAGGTGGCCCTTAAACGTTGCGCGCCCAATTAAGACAACGCAAAACGCACTCTTGTGGCGACACGTTCTCTGCCCGTACATCCGCCAAGGGCTCAATTTTCCGCGCCACGTCACACCGCGCGGGAGGCAGCGGCTTGGTTCATCCATGCAACCTCCGGAAAAAGTGTTTAGCGAGCGTGTAACGGTGGCCTGTATCCAATTGAGTTTATTGGATTCAGAGGTGACTCACCGCTTGTGCTGTGGATTCGATTCGGACGGTGATAGCCTCCCACAGGGGTTATCAAGAATGTCTATCGCACGGGTGCTGGGGGTTTTCTCTTTTCTGGCCGCGAGCGCTTTTGGGCAGAGCGACCGGGGCACGATCACTGGAACGGTTCAAGACTCGGCAGGCGCAGTCGTCAGCAAAGCCGCGCTTGCGGCGCGAAATGTTGAGACCGGGTCGGTCTTTCAGGTAGCAAGCTCGGAAACAGGGAATTACGTTATTGCGCAGCTTCCGGCCGGCACATACGAGCTGACGGTCACAGTTCCTGGATTCAAGAAATATGCTCGTGAGAACCTACAGGTCGCCGTGGCCGACGCGTTGCGGGTCGATATCACCCTGGAGGTCGGTAGCGCTTCGGAATCTGTGACGGTCACCGAGACCACACCGTTACTGAAAACCGAGAGTGGGGCCTTAAGCCAGAACATCGAAACCAAGCGCCTGCTTGACGTGCCCGTGCTGTCATTAGCCGGCGCGAACGGCGGATCTGGGGCGATCCGGAATCCCCTGTCGGCGGCACAGACCATACCTGGAGCGACCCAAAGTAACGTCATCGTACGCGTCAACGGTGCGCCTGCGAACTCCGAATCCATTCGGATTGACGGGCAGGAAACCAACAATGCCTATTTTTCGTTCGTGGCGGCATCTATCCAACCTAGTGTGGATGCTGTCCAGGAAGTTTCCATTCAAACCAGCAACTTCTCAGCTGAATATGGACAGGTTGGCGGTGGCCTTTTTAACTTCACCATGCGATCCGGTACCAATCAGTATCACGGAAGCGCTTTCGATTACTTCCGCAACGAGGCTTTGGAGGCGGGTTCTGCCTGGACGGACAACGGAAAAGGAGGTCATGTTCGCCCCGTCAACAGGCAGCACAATTACGGATTCAGTTTTGGCGGGCCGGTGTGGATCCCGAAGGTCTACAACGGTAAAAACAAGACCTTTTTCTTCTTTAACTTGGAGAAATTCCGCCAAAGAAACGAGGTGAACACAACATCAATTACGGTGCCGACGGCCGCATTTCGCGCAGGAGATTTCAGTTCCGCATTGACCGGCAAAAAACTTGGCACCGACTCTCTGGGCAGGTCCATTCTGGAGAACACCATATACGACCCCGCCACTCAAGCTCCGGGGAGCACAAATCGCGATCCATTCCCCGGCAACAAGATTCCGCTTACTCGTATGGATCCCATCGCCTTGAAAATTCAAAATATGATTCCAGCGCCGGCGAACGCAAATGTAATCAGCAACCTTACCCTTCCGTTTGCCAATCCATCGGACATCGCAATCCCCAGTTTGAAGCTGGATCAGTCGCTGGGCAACGCACACAAGGTGAGCTTCTTCTGGACCAGGCTTACCTTGGAAAACCCAAGGAACCCAGGAACCGCTCAGAATAATGAAGGCTTGCCGTCGCCAATTACCGCCGGAGTGACCAATAGCAACGCATCTTACAACATTCGTTTGAATTATGACTACACGGTGAGCCCGAGCATGCTTCTTCACTTGGGGGCCGGATATCAAACCTACGCTGCATGGAACCAAGCGTTGAGCACGCCCTACGACGCCACAAAGGAATTAGGAATTCAAGGTGTCCCCTTCGTCCATCAGTTTCCAAGCTTTACTGGGCTCCTGCCACCTGCGGGTACAGCCTCATTTGGCGGTATGCAGAATATGGGGCCGGGCGATCAATCCTCCAACAGCTTCCTTCGTCCCTCCGCGACCGCCAGTCTTACGTGGGTGAAGTCGAACCATACCTACAGGTTCGGCGGCGAGTTCCGTACCGAAGCAATTTTCCGGCAGGATTACAGCAATAGCGCGGGTGCCTTCGCGTTCAGCGCTAACGAAACGTCTTTGCCATCCACCGTTGGGCAAAGTCTCAACGGCGGCGCGGTGGGGATTCCTTACGCAAGCTTCTTGCTGGGCGCCGTCGACAGTCTGACTGCGGCGTCGCCGGCGTTTCCGCGCATTGGCAAGCACGAGTTGGGATTCTACGCTCAGGATACGTGGAAGGTAACGCGAAGGCTGACGCTTGAGTACGGCCTCCGCTACGACTACGGAACCTACTACAAAGAGCAGTACGGACGACTGCCTAGCTTCTCTCCAACCACTCCGAATCCTCTCTTTGGCGGGCGTCTGGGTGCGCCGATATACGAGGGAACCGGACCGGGAAAATGCGATTGCCAGTTTGCCAAGAACTACCCTCTTGGATTCGGACCGCGGCTCGGCGTCGCCTATCAGATCACACCCAAAACGGTCTTTCGCGGAGGTTTTGGCGTCACCTATACTGAAACCAACATAGGAGGAAGCAACACCGCCATCGGTTTGGCCGCCTCCGGAAGCACGCTGGCTGCAAACTCGTTCGGGACCTTCCAACCGGTCACAACACTAAGCGCGGGCATCCCAATAAAGCCGGTGTGGCCGAATTTCGATCCCTCCCGGTATCCGTTTAACAGTACTCCCACCCTTATCGATCCGAATGCGGGCCGTCCCGCTAGGCAATTCATGTGGAGCCTGGGATTGCAGCGGCAGCTCTGGACCAACATGGTTGTGGAGGCAAGCTACGTCGGCAATCGAGGCGCCTGGTGGCAGGCGAACGCGTTACAACAGGTCAATGGCGTCGGGCAGGGCGCGCTGCAGGCCATGGGTTACGACATCACGTCGGCCGCCGACCGGACACTCCTCACGTCCACAATTGGTTCCGCTACCGCCATCAGCCGGGGCGTGCGTTTGCCTTATGCTGGGTTCCCCACCAATCAGCTCGTGATACAAGCCTTACGGCCGTTCCCGCAATATGGAACCCTCACCAGTCTGTGGGCACCGCTCGGTGATACGTGGTACGACTCGCTGCAAGTCAAAGCCACACAGCGCATGCGCCATGGGCTTGATTTCACATATGCCTTCACCTGGCAAAAGGAACTGGATAACGGAACGGTATGTGAGCAGTGCCTAACCGGGCCAGGGCCCGTCGTAGTTGTCACCGATCCGTTCAATCGCGCAATTAACAAGCAGATTTCGGCCTACAGCCAGCCCCTGGTCAGTAGTATCGCCGCAAATTACGCAACTCCTCGGGTGGGAACCAATCGTGTCCTCTCGCTCGTCGCACGCGATTGGCTGGTAGGTGTCTTCCTGAATTACTCGTCAGGATTGCCAATACGGGTCCCGCAAGCGCAAAACGCCCTGACGAGCCAGTTGCGGGGTGTTACAGTGAACAGCAGCCGGGTTCCAGGCGTACCCCTCTTCACTCAGGATCTCAACTGCCATTGCTTCGATCCCGGCCAGACATTCGTGCTTAATCCCGCTGCCTGGCAGGATCCTCCCGCGGGATATTTCGGTACGGCGGCTCCTTACTATAACGACTACCGCTACCAAAGGATCCCCCAGGAGAACGCTGCCTTATCGAGAACATTCGCCGTTAAAGAAAGGGTCCGGATGCTCTTCCGGGTCGAATTTACCAATATATTCAATCGATTGCGAGTGCCACAGCCAACCTCGACCAATGCTCTTGCCACTCCAGTCCGCACCGCCAACGGAGTTACGCAGTCCGGCTTCGGTCGTATCGACACGCTCACTCCAGGTACCGGGCAGCGGACGGCTCAGGCGCTTGTGAGAGTCACCTTTTAATGTCCAGAACGCCGCAGCAAAAACTCTGCCCCACGGCTTCCGTTGTTCGCCCAGTTATGAAAGAGTCGCTCCAGAGAGCGGATAAAAGCTAGAAAGAGAAGACAAAATGAAACCACTAATTCGATTCACTCTCGGCCTCCTGGCGATTGCCCCAATGTGCAGCGCGCATCATTCCTTCGCGGCTGAATTCGACGCAAGAAACGTTGTCACCATCAAAGGCACCATCACGAAATTCGAATGGATGAATCCCCATAGTTACTTCTATGTAGACGTGCCGGACGCCTCACGGCGGAGTTTCTAACTGGGCCGTGGAAGGTCGTAACCTCAGCATCATGGTTCGAATGGGCTGGACCAAGAATACGCTCAAAGTCGGAGAGCCCGTAACGGTCACTCTGTATCGCCACAAGGATTCTGGGAAAAACGCGGGGTTTGTCCGGGCAATCACGAAGTCAGACGGGACCGTTCTCGAAGTAATGATGATTGGAGGTCAATAGGATGAGGATCACGCTTCTCGTGGTCGCCACGTTAGCGCTTACAGGAAGCGCCTTCGCTCAACGCGGAAAGCGCCCGCCATCCGAATCGGAGCCCGCCGCGGCTGCTCCAAAGCCTGACCCGTCGGCTCCAATCCCGCGCGCGGCAGACGGCAAGCCGAATTTGTCTGGAATCTTTTCCGCCGTCGCCGGCGTCCGTGAGCGGCGCGAGCCGATTGCATTTCAGCCGTGGGCGGCGAAGAAGAATGCAGAATTCGTAGCGCGTCAGAGAGTAGACGAACCCACGGCGCGCTGTTTGTCCGCAGGGGTCGTCCGGCTCACTTCCACCGCATTCTTTCCGCTTCAATTTGTCCAAACACCCGGCCAGATGGTCATCTTATACGAATGGGATCACTTTTTCCGTGTCATACCAACAGACGGCCGACCGCAGGAAAAGGACCCCGACCCACCGCAGTCGCTCGGCCATTCTGTCGGCCGATGGAACGGCGACGCGCTTGTAGTTGATGTGGCTGGACTAAGCGACTATACGTGGATTGATACGAACGCGGGAGTCCACAGTGATGCCCTGCACATCGTTGAGACCTACACTATGGTGGACGGAAATACGATCCGCTACGAAGCGGTGGCGGACGATGCCAAAGCATGGACAAAGCCGTGGCACTTCGCGACGACACTGAAACGCCGTCCTGCGGCCGACAAGTTACTCGAGTATAACTGCGCGGAGAACAACAAGCCCGACGACTATACGCCTGCGGAAAAGTAGTCTTACTGAAGTGAGGTTTGTAGCACGCGGTACGGTGAGTCACCTGTTCAATACCGTCCGACTCCTGACAACGATACGGAATCGTGTTTACATCGGGGGAGCGGGCTCCGTTTACCCGCAGCGAGGTCGAATAATCCGAATGAGCAGAGCTTTAAGGGTAGGAGTCTTGTTGGGGACGGCCGTTTATGCCGGATACGGTCAGGGCCAATCGAAGGCTACCACCGTAGCCTCGGCTTCAGCTGCCCGCCAGCTTTTGGATCAGTACTGCGTCGGCTGCCATAACGTCAAAACCAAAACGGCCGGTTTGATGCTCGACCAGCTTGATACAAATCATCTCGGCGACCGATCGGAGACTTGGGAAGCAGTCGTCCGGAAACTTCGTGCCGGCATGATGCCTCCCATGGGGATGCGGCGCCCCGATACGGTTACGTACGAAGGACTTACGGAATGGCTGGAGAGCGAACTTGACCGTGCTGCTGCCGTAAAGCCCCGCTACGTTTCTCCCGGGCTCCACCGGATGAACCGGACCGAATACGCCAACGCAATTCACGAGGTCCTCGGCCTGAATCTCGACGTAAGCGAGTTCCTCCCGGTAGACGATTCGAGCTACGGCTTTGATAATGTTGCCAGCAGTTTAGGTATTTCGCCAGCTTTGGTGGAGGGCTATATGTCGGCGGCCGCAAAAATAAGCCGATTGGCCGTGGGGCATGAGACTGCCCCAAGCGAAAAAAAGTATATCGCTGCGCAGGACTATTCCCAGGAAGGCCACGTCGAGGGGTTGCCGTTCGGCACGCGCGGCGGGATGCTGATCAATCACTATTTTGCGGCGGACGGAGAATACATTATTTCCTGGTTCCCGGTCCGCGGCAACACCGGCGAACTGTACGGGTCCGAACGGAAAGACGAACGGCTTGAAGTATTGGTAGATGGCGAGCTGGCCGGTAAGTTCGATATAGCCAAGATCCCCAATGGCACCGACAACGACAAGAATGAAGTTCGCGTGAAGTTGAAGGCCGGAACACACAAGGTTGGCTTGGCTTTTCTCTCCACCACCGAGATTCCGCTTGACGATTTGAACCAGCATTACCTCCGCAGTGTGTTAGATACCAATCCCATTCCGGGCTACATTTTTTCGCCGCAAGTGAGCCAGGTAATCATCATGGGTCCCTACAATGCGACGCGGCCGAAAGAGACGGCCAGCCGCCAGAAGATATTCGCGTGCCGGCCCAGCACGAACACCGATGAGGTCCCTTGCGCCAAGCAAATCGTAGCCAAGCTGGCGACCAGTGCATATAGGCGGCCCGTGAATGACCTCGATATTGAGTATCTGCTAAGCCTTTACCAGAAGGGCCGGAATCGTGGCGATTTCGAAGACGGAATAGAGATGGCCGTGCAATATATCCTGGCCGATCCCGAGTTCATATTCCGCGGCGAACGCGATCCGGCCAACGTCAAACCGGGCCAGCCATATCGAATCAATGATCTGGAACTGGCTTCGCGGCTGGCGTTCTTTCTCTGGAGTGGGCCTCCCGATGCCGAACTGATCGGACTCGCCGGCCAGAAAAAACTGCACGACCCGAGAGTGCTGGAGCAGCAGGCTCGCCGCATGCTGGCCGATACCCGGTCGCATGAACTGGTTAAGAACTTCGCCGGGCAATGGCTTCAACTGCGGAATCTTCCGAGCACGGCGCCGATTACGCAGATGTTCCCGGATTTCGACGATAACCTTAGGCAGGGCTTCCGGATCGAGACCGAGATGTTCTTCGAGAGCATAGTTCGCGAGGATCGCAGCGTGCTCGATCTGTTGGACGCGGACTACACATTTGTAAACGAGCGCCTGGCTCGCCATTACGGAATTCCGAACGTCTACGGCAGTCAATTCCGGAAGGTATCCCTCACGGGGGACCTGGACGCGCGTCGCGGATTGTTGGGCAAAGGAGCGATCCATCTGGTCACATCCGTTCCGGACCGGACCTCACCCGTACAGCGCGGCAAATGGGTACTGATGAACCTAATGGGGATCATCCCTCCGGATCCTCCGCCAAATGTGCCCGTGCTGCGGGAGAGCGGCAAAATGGCCAACGGCCAGGCTGTGCCGCTCGAAATTTCCATGCGGCAGAGGATGGAGGAGCACCGGCAGAATCCGGCGTGCGCCAGCTGCCACAAAATGATGGACCCGATCGGGTTCGCGATGGAGAATTTCGACGCCATCGGCAAGTGGCGAACAGTTGAATTCGGGCAGACGCTGGACGTGAGTTCCAATGTCACGGATGGTGCGAAGATCAATGGTCCCGCTGGCCTGCGCCAGTATTTGCTCCGATATTCGCCACAATTTGTGCGTGTGGTTACCGAGCAGCTGCTGACCTACGCGCTGGGACGCGGCGCGGAGTACTACGACATGCCTGCGGTCCGGTCCACCGTGCGCGCCGCGGCCGCCGACAAATATAAGCTGACATCGCTGATCGTTGGAATCGTAAAGAGTGAGCCATTTCAAATGAATATCCGGGCGGAAGACGGAACCCCTACGGCGAGCGTCCACCGGAGCGGGCTTATCGAACCGAGACAGTAAGCAGTGGCATTAGGCATTTCGAACCAAGTAAGGAGGCCGGATTTACAGTGATTGTCACGAAAAAGCATCTTCCTCGGCGAACATTTTTGAGGGGCATGGGGGTGACGCTTGCGTTGCCGCTGCTGGATTCGATGTTTCCAGCCTTCACGCCGGTTGTGCACGCGGCCACAAGTCCGAAGACGCGCCTGATGACGGTGTTTTCGCCACACGGATGGTCGCCCACATACTGGGCGGATGGCCGACCCGATATTCCTCTGACGGAAGGCCGGAACACCGGTCTCGGATTCATTCACCAGCCGCTTGCCCCTTGGAAGGACAAGATCACGATCGTCAACGGCCTGGATGCGACCAGTTCGATGCCGCCGCCTGGATCGAGCGGCGGAGACCATTCTCGTGCTGCTGCGACATTTACCGGCGCTCCTCCTAAGAAGACTGCGGGAGCGGATATTTACTGCGGAACGAGTGTCGATCAAATCGTCGCGCAGAAGCTCGGCCAGGATACGCTGTTGCCCTCGATCCAACTCGCAATCGAAGATCCGGGCGCAAACACGGGCATCTGCGGGTGGGGCTATAGCTGCGCCTATTCGAATTCTATTTCCTGGGCTTCACCCGGCAAACCACTGCCGCATGAGATCAACCCGATGGTCGTTTTTGAGCACTTGTTCGGCGATGGGAGCACTTCGGAAGAGAGGATCGCGCGTCGTCAAACCAGCGCCAGCATTCTGGACGCGGTCACGGCGAAGCTGACCAGATTTCAGAAGACGTTGCCGGCAAGCGATCGAAACCGGCTGAACGATTATCTGGAAGGCATCCGCGAAATGGAGCGCCGCCTGGAAATCGCGCAGCAGCGCTCAGGCGAGGCGCCATCGCTCGAAGTTCCGTTTGGCATTCCGGAATCGTTCGACGAGCACATCAAATTACATATGGATTTGGCGGTCCTGGCTTTTCAGGGGGATATTACGCGAGTCGCTTCGCTGATGTACGCGCGCGACGTCAGTTTGCGAAGTTATCCGGAATCGGGCGTCACCACGGCGAACCACCCCGCCTCGCACCATGGCGAAGATCCGAAGCGAAGAGAGAGCTGGGCCAAGATAAACCAGTACCACGCGAAGTGCTTCGCGTACCTGCTGAAGAATCTACAAGCGATCCCGGATGGCGATGGCAATCTGCTGGACCATTCGTTGATTGTCTGGGGCAGCAATATGGGCAACGCGAATCAACACAGTCACGTCGACGTGGGTTTTCTGCTCGCGGGCGGCGCCTCCGGCAGACACAAGCCGAAACTGAACGTGAAAGAAACGGGTCCAACCGCCAATGTTCTGTTGACCGCTCTCCACATGATGGGCATCGAGCAGAACAGCATTGGCGACAGCACCGGAACGCTGTCGATCTAACGGCACATTTGGGAGCGACTATGTTAAAGCGACTTATCGGTAGCTTTTTTGTTGCAACGTTGCTGGCGGGGGTAGCATACGCCGCGTTCAGCGAGGTCGCCGATGCGGCAATGAACAAAGACAAGCCTGCGCTGCGTTCCCTGCTGGCGAAAAAGGCCGACGTAAACGCGGCCCAATCCGATGGCGCGACAGCGCTTCATTGGGCTGTTCGCTATGACGACGGCGAAATGGTGGATACGCTGATCCGGGCCGGCGCTAACGTGAAAGCCGCGAACCGCGAAGGCGCCACGCCCATGTACCTCGCTTGCATCAATGGCAACGCGCGGACAATTGAAAATCTCATCAAAGCAGGCGCCGATCCGAATGCGACGTTTCTGCTTCACGGCGAGACGCCCCTTATGGAAGCTGCCCGCACCGGAAATATGGCTGCGGTACGAGTCCTCCTGGATCACGGCGCGGACGTCAACGCTAAGGAAAACCTGCGGCAGACCACCGCCCTAATGTGGGCAGTGGAGCAGAACCATCCGGAGGTGGTCCGACTCTTGCTCAACCGCGGCGCCGATGTCAACGCACGCTCGGTTGTTGTTGAGCCGAAGAAGCGGTATGGCGTCAGTTACACCAGCAAAGTCTCCGGGAATACGGGCGGTTTGAACGCGCTAATTATAGCCGCCCGCGAAGGCGCGCTGGATTCAGTAATGGCTCTGATCGAGTCCAAAGCCGACGTTAACCAAGTCTCGGCTGACGGCAGTTCGGCGATGTTAGTTGCCATTCAAAACGGTCACTACGATGTCGGTCAATACCTGCTCGATCATGGGACGAATCCCAACATCCAGAACGAAAAGGGCTGGAGCCCGCTCTATCTGGCCGTGAAAAACCGCAACCTCGAGACCGGGACGATTCCTGTCCCCAATGCCGTGCAAGCTCTGCCCTTCATTAAACAGCTGCTTGAAAAGGGCGCCGATACAAATCTGCGGCTGAAGGACAACACGGAGATTCGCAATGGCCAGCGGGCCACCTGGCTGAATGAAGCTGGCGCGACGCCGTTCCTGCGGGCAGCCTTGTGCGGGGATATCGAAGTCATGAAACTTCTTCTGGCGCATGGAGCGGACCCGAAGATAACGACCGATGACAAAACAACCACGTTGATGGCCGCCGCCGGCGTCGGGTACACGGATGGATTCATTCACGACCGGTCTGAGGAAGAGACGATAGAAGCGATGAAGCTGATCCTGGATCTCGGCGGGGATGTGAACGCAAAAAACGAGCAGGATTTGACTGCACTGCATGGCGCTGCGCATAAAGCCTCGCTTGCCGAGATTCAACTGCTCGTAGATCGCGGGGCGGATCTCGCTGCGAAGGATCAATACAAGACCAAGGCGTTCGGCACGAATGCTCCGGGACTCCTGCCGCTCGACTGGGCGCAAGGGGTGGTAATCGGCGTACAGTCCGCCATTTATCACGCCGAAGCCGTCGATCTGATTACGAAACTGATGAAGGAACGCGGCATTCCCATTCCGCAGACCACCCGAACCATCGGCGGAAAGGCAGTCGCGAGATAGAAGGCGTTCGCCACGATTATGGCCCTCGCCGGTTGGAGTCGTTTTATCCCGGTGATTCTGAGCCTGGCGCTCACGCCGGCCCTGCGCGCCAGCAAGACTGTTCTAGAAGGCGTCTATACCCAAGCCCAAGCGATGCGCGGTGAAAAAGCTTACCAGGCGAAATGCGCCACTTGTCATCGCTCTGATTTGAGCGGCTTCTCCGGTCCACCGCTCAAGGGCGATCTGTTCATAGATCGTTGGCGTGAATTCAACCTAAGCGTGCTCTTCGATCTGATCAAGGCTACGATGCCGCTGGATGATCCGCACGGACTCGATGACGAGATGTATCACGATATTCTGGCTTACCTTCTCCAGAGAAACGAGATTCCTTCCGGAAGGCAGGAACTAACCGCAGCGGTCATCGAGAGCACTCTGCTGGTCGGTAAAAATGGTCCTCAACCGCTGCCCGGTAGCGCACCCGTAGATGCGGTGGGTTGCCTGACGCTGGATTCCGGGAATGGATGGTTTCTTACGAGGGCTACCGAGCCAGCCAGAACCGTGAATCAGTGGGAGGCAAGCCTGGAGGAGCTGAAGAAAGCCCGGGAAAAACCGCTGGGCGATGAACTGTTCCGGCTAGAGAACATCACGACTGTGCCGGGGTTTGATCCGGACCAGATGGCGCGAAAGAAAGTAAATGCGAGAGGAATACTGGTGCGGCAGCCGGGGAGGGAGCGCATCAACCTGACGTTTTTGAAATCGCTTGGGGTTGAATGCGAGCCTTGAACGTGCTCGGTTCAGCAAGTTTGACCCTGTCGCTATCGGCGCTGTTCGCAACCCGAGCGGCCGGCCAACCAGCGCAAACCGTGCTCGCAGGCGTCTACACGGAGACGCAGGCGGAACGCGGCGAAATGCAGTTTCATGCTAACTGCGCCAGATGCCACGTGGGAGCCGACGTGGATGGCCCGCCTCTGGAAGGCGATCCGTTCATCGACCGCTGGCGGGAGGATTCGCTTGCATCCCTCTTCAATTTCATCAAGACCAAAATGCCGCAGGATTCGCCAGGCACGCTTAGCGACTCGGTTTATCGGGACATCCTGAGCTATTTGCTTAAATCGAACGATTACCCATCAGGAAAACGTGAGTTATCGGCCGAGTTGATCGAAGGCGCGCTACTGGTCGGGAAAGCCGGTCCCAAGCCGCTTCCCGCGAATACGTTGGTGCGGGTTGTCGGTTGCCTTTCGGCGGGCGTAGCGAACGCATGGAGCCTGATTAAAGCGACTGACCCGGTCCGTACTCGGGATGTGGAGAAGACCGCTTCGGAAGACCTGAGAAGCTCGGCGCAAGAACCGCAGGGATCGTTGGCGTTCCACTTGCAAAAACTCGACGAGCTCAAGCCAAGTTCCAAGCCGGAGATCTATAGCGGTCAGAGGGTTCAGGTAAAGGGTGTCCTCCTACAGTCTGGCGGCGATCGGATTAACGTGCTGTCGCTCGAATCCACCGGCTTGAAATGCGCGCCATGAGAGCGGCTGTGTGGGTTCTTTGTTCCGCCAATCTACTTGCGCAGGATGCGCCTGTTGGAACCGTTCTGGATGGCGTTTATACGGCCGCTCAAGCGATGCGGGGTGAAGCACAGTACCAGATGCATTGCTCACGCTGCCATGGCGAAGATCTGTCCGGTCGTGCCATGGGACCGCTGAGGGGCGACAGGTTTCTGGACCGCTGGCGCGAGGATAGCCTCAGACTTCTGTTCGATTACATCGCAACAAAGATGCCCGCATCCGAACCAGGCAGCCTAAGCGAAAGCACCTATGTAGATATCCTGGCGTTCGTGCTGCAACAGAATTCCATTCCGCCAGGATCAAAGGAACTGACTGCGGCTGCGGCGGCTCCTATTACGCTGGTTGGCAAAGCTGGGCCAAAGCCGTTGTCGACCAATACGCTGGTCCAAGTCTCCGGATGTGCGATTCAGGATGGTGAGGCGTGGTTGGTAATCAACGCGACAGAGCCGGTTCGGACCAGAACTCCGGAACAAACCACTCACGAAGAGCTGAAACAGGCGATGTCGAAACCGCTTGGGTCGCAGAAATTCCGGCTGCAGAACGCCGAAGATTTGTCCGGATTCGTCCAAGAAAACGTACGGAATCAAATTAGCAATATGCGCCAACAGTGAGCATTAGCTAGTTACGGACGACTAGACTTTTGTGGGTGCAGGTTAAAGGTGTGCTGATCCGGCAGGCGAACCGCGATCGCATCAACGTTTTGAAAATTGATGTCCTGGGGGCGAGTTGCCCCTAGACGTGGATATTTGTAACAAAGTCATGGGGGGTGATCGTGGTTATGGGGATTTCATACGTGGTGGCCGGAAGCCTGACTGTCATGGCGCTGGCTTGGCCGCTTGCCGCGCAGCAAAACAGGCCGGCGCAGCAAGGTAATATTGCTCAAACGCCGCGGTACGTGCCGGAGGATCATCGGCCGCCGTTGTTCATCAGGGAGGACTGGAAGCACGTTCCCGCCGATACTCCGGAACATCCGGTAACACAGGCGAACATCTCGAATCCGAACGTTGAGCTGAAAATCTACGGCGACAACAAGCAGGGGATCAGTCCCGATACCGGGGTCTGGGAAATTCAGCGCGCTTCACCGAAAGACGATCCTACGTTCATCTATACCGGGCCGTGTTTGAATCCCTGCGCACTGGCCTTGCGCGACCGCAATAACTTCGTCGATTTGACAGGCCTCGCCAAGATCCGCTGGCGGACCAAGCAGACGGGCTTCCATTATCTTCGTCCTATCATCAAGCTTTCTGACGGAACTTGGCTTGTCGGCGATTATGCCGAACCTCCAAGTACAGATTGGCGCGAAACAGAATTCGCCTTTACCGACGTTCGGTGGCACTTTTTGAACATTGAGAAGGTGGTAACGACGAAGACTTCCGATTGGGCGCCCCCCCCCGACCTCAGTAAGGTTGATGAGGTGGGGTTCACAGACTTGATGCCAGGTGCCGCGGCGGATCGAGGGCACGGGACGAGCGGCGCTTCCCGCATCGACTGGATCGAAATCTACGGAGCGCCGGTGCCCAGACACGCTGCCGGGCAATAGGCCAACACCAAGGAAGAACAGGATCATCCCACCGCAGGCCCCGCCCCGCCGCAGGTGGTTTTGTCGGGTTCATAAAAAGGAACCCGCCCCGACGATTGTGTTACCCCGCACCTTGTTGTAAACACCGGACGTCGGATTTGAACCCTCCTGCAGAATACCTGCCGTCCTCTCCTCACGAGAGTCGTTTCGCACCGTTAAGTGACGTCACGGACCGGTCGCATCACAAGAATGGCTTAGCGGAGGGTTCGAGCCTTGCTCGACTGGGCGAACCAAAGTGCGTCCGATGCGCATACCGACCAATCGTCTGAGATCGAATCGTAGGCGTGGCCTGTTAATCCGCAATACCTGCAATTTCGGTTTACCTCGGGGCAAGCGGGGAGAGCCCTCTGGTGCAGGTGTTGCCGCTATTGGAGCCAGGAGCTAGAGCCATCAGACATGGTTAGAGGTTTTGGGACCTATCTCTTGAATATTGAGACGGCCTCCATCGCACGACTTGAACAAACGCATCGCAGTCGCCGTTCCAATTCCCAACACTTTGGCGATCCGCCGCCAGCTCTCGCCCTGACTTCTCAATTCGTAGACGCGTTCAGATTCGGCTGTTACGCGAGGACGTCCCACGCACTTGTTCAAAGCTGCCGCGGATGCGATCATCGGAGCACCTCAACCGTCAGACCCAGATGGTCGCAGGGAGCGTCTGTGAGATCCTGTCTCACGCCAAGATAGCGTTCCGTTGTCATGAGGGAAGCGTGTCCTAAGCTCAATTGGATCTGCTCGAGACCCGCCTTCCCTTTGTGGGCAAGCTTCGCGAATGTGCGTCTGAGATCATGAGGAGCCAGCTTGGGAACTCCAATCTCGGCACCATAACGTTTGACTACGGCGAAGATCCCCCGCGGCGTAATTTTTGTCGCGTTGACCCGCCCACCTTTGCTGACCGCGCGGAATACAAGCCCGCTGACAATCTCCGCAGTGTCGGTCCACGAATCGATAGAGCTCTTGGCCCAACTCGGCATGGGTACACTACGAACCCGCCCACCCTTACCGACAAGATCTACAATCACCCATCGGGCATCGCGCAACTGAATGTGCTCAACAGTGAGCGCCGCAGTTTCTCGACGACGGAGCCCACATCCGATCAGTACCGCGAGTAACGCTCTGTCACGCTTACCGTGGTCCGTTGACCCATTGGGTGCCGAGATCAAGTCTTCGGCTTGCTCACGCGTAAGCCAGTGGCCGGTTCGAACGCCTGCTCGCTTTGCCCCTTTCACCCGCGAAATTGCAGCGGCTATATGGGCCGGCATGAGTCCGTTGTCAGCAGCTTCCAAGGCGAGCTTGCGAATGGCCGACAGACGCTGATTGATCGTCGAAGCTGATAATTTCCGTTCTTCCAGACTTGTCCGGTAAGCGCTAACGGCGGCCTTCGTAAATTCACTCACAGCCGCCACTTCGCACCAATGGAAGAAATCATCGAGGGCCTGGCCATACGCTCGCTTACTCTCAGGCGAGGGAAGCGTGTCAAGAACCAGGGCTTTGATCCGCGCAAAGGCTGCCGCACGCGGGGTGAGGAGCGCCGTAGTTATCACGGTCGTCCTCGCTGGGGAAAGCGCGAAACTAGAAGTCCGTGGAACCCTCTAACAATTTCGCAGCGCCATGTAGGCGGGAACAATACGGGAACATCGGCGAGGCGAAAACAGCCTAAATCATCCCAATCAGTCCTAAAGACTCTATCTCGTAACTCCTTTTCCAACTAACACCTGCACTGATTCTGAACCACTTAGCATTGTCGGTAAGCAGCCCTGAAAAGGCTGGCGTCGGCGGTTCGATTCCGTCCCTGGCCACCACACTAAAGTCTTTATAATCAGCATTTAACTGCCTGTTCTTCTGTCTGTGCCAGATTTGTGCCGTGGATTTTCCGGATCAACACGTCTTGCCGGTCTTGATACTCCGGAGTCCACTTGGCATAGTAGCGACTGATTGTGGCGGCACTATCCCCCAGGATGGATGCTACTTCCCCAAGGGTTCCACCTTTCCCTAGAAGCTCGGATGCAAGGGTGTGACGAAAGCGATGCGGATGGGCATGCTTCACGCCGGCTTGCTTAAAGACCGCGGCCATCGTCCTCCACGCACCCTTCACCAGGCTGCGCAGGTTGGCCGTGTCCTTGGAAAAGAATCGTCGGTTGTCGGCCGCCGCGCCTTTGGGGTGCGGCAGTACTTCCAGCGCGTCTATTACGGTGCTGGGTAATTCCACACGAATCATTTTGTGATTCTTGATGGCGCGCTTTTCGAGCCGCGTGCCTCGGATGTGATCGCGCGACAAGGTGACTACGTCGCTGATGCGCAGGCCGGCGTACCGCATGAGGAGCGTCATTGCCCGGGCACGGCGGCGCTCATAGTTGGTTCGGCCCATCTGATCGCACGCCGCGATGATCGCGATGACTTCCTGTTTCGAGTAGGGAACGATGTTGTTGGCCTCGATCATCCTTACGCGCTTCAGGCTTCGTGCCGGGTTCTTCGCAATCCATTCCCGATCGCGGCAGAATTCGAAGAACTGCGTTAACAGTTCGACTTCCTTGTTCCAGGCCCAGCCTGTCTTCGCTCGCCAGATCGTGTAGCGGTCCATCGCTTCGACACTCGTTTGATCCAAGTAGTGGATCGAGGCGTCGGCGCAGAAAGTGAGAAAGAAACCAGCGATGCGCTTGTACTTCCGTTTGGTCTCGTCTGCCTTGGTTTCATGCTGCGCCTGGAATGCAGCGACCGCATCCGTGATTGTCTTGCGGGGTCTGCCCGAGATTCGGTCTTCAAACTCCGTAAGTTTTCGCGCCGCGCGCTGCAGGTCGCGGGTTTTGAGGGAGAGCCGGACTCTCCGTTGATCGACCGTGCCGCAAGCCCACAAAGGGCACTTGCACTTTGTCTGTCTGCGGTTAGGGGAATTGTTGTGATTGGGGCATTTGGTATTGTGCCGTCGTTGAAGTGTAAGCATGGAGGTTATTCTAGCTCCCGCACGTATGCTCGCGGTACACTCTCATGGCCAAAGAAAAGGGAATGCGCAATTCCACACGGACGCGCTTTCCCTGTTTCACCGGCTGGCTAAACTTAAGAACTCCTTCCCTGTCCTGGAACCAGCGGATCACCGTCGACGAGCTCAAGCCCCAGAGTTCGGCGTAAAACTGGGGAGAATAATGCTGGTCAATGACCACGGCCTGGGGAGGCTCGATCGCGCGGTTCATGCCTTCTTACCCTTACCGCGAGGCCACTCCTCGATGGGGGTCTCACTCGTTACTATTTCGCCACTCGACTGCGGCCCGGCCACGCCTTCGGTCCTGTGCCTTCGTCTTAATCTTGAGGAGTTGGGATAAGCAACTTGACCCCGAGCCCTGGGAAGCGGCGCATCCATCCCCAGTGAGCTTGGTTCCTCGAAGATCTTTGAATGACACATGCCAACTTGAGCGAATTGCTCGCTGAGGCTAGCATAAATCTGTTTTGGAGGAATTAATAACTACCGAATAAATGGAGTGGTGGCAGCTACTTTTTCAACACCGAACGACTCTACTCACGACTTGAGCTTCTGCCTCCGATAGTGCCTCAATGTGCTCGGGACGTTCCTGACTTGCTGAGGCGTTGGCTCCCCTGTATGGTAGAGAATCCTGGCAGCGTCTCTATTGGTTCCTCCCTTTTCCTTAGCAGCAAGTGCGGCTTCCTTGAGCCTGTTACTAATCTTGATCGGTGCGCCTCGCTTCTTGGCCTGTTTTGGAGGCCCTTCGGGAGCGGGTTCTGACAAGTAGGTCGCTATCGAGGCAATCATTTCGCTCATTGGGAATTCACGGTAAGCCGCAAAAAACCTCTTCCAATCCAACTGTGGAAGTCGCTTCCAGAGATCCGACGATTCGGGCAGGGCCTCGTCAAGCCATTGGGTTAACTCTTCCGGCACACCGTCGATAGGATCTCCCTCATCCAGCAAAGTAACCAGCAGGAACTGATACATTTTGCTCAGGGAATAGTCTCGCCAGTTAATCGGAAGATCAGGATTGGCACGGCTGAAACTTTCAAAACATTCATGGGATAGCGTGAAGGATAGGGTATCCAGCAAGGTTGGATCTACGAAAGTTCCGCGCCGTGCACGGAATGCTGTTTCACAATCCATCGATGGGTCTGACTCTCTGCGGAGTCCGTCCACGACGCTGAAATTGTGCTTTTCAAACGCCGGGACAGAAAGATTGAGTTTCTTGAACACGTGGGTATCGGTCGTTAACTCTCAAATAGGAATCGGCGAGCATACCTCTTCCCGGATCTAACTAGCGGCTTCCCGCAATCGCGGACATCCCCCTACATGAGGCGTGGTCGTCAATACAATACTGTATATTGCCCAAGGTACTTTGCATCCGTTTGTTTAGGAAACTTGGCATAGAGATGGCACACCAGAGGCCAGATGGGCAAGCCCATTCACAGTCCGTTGACGGGGACACTTTGGCTGACGATCTTGGATGTCCAAAACCTCGCCTCCGTTTGCCGCTTTCGGTTCAGTTCTATTGCTCTGAAGCGAGCGTTTTTCATGAAAACCGACTGTGCACGTTAACTCCTTGATTCTTTATAGTTATTTGGGTGGTTAGCTCCTCGCGCGCGCGAGTAATGTAAACCTATATCGCATTGCGCGAGGCGACGTGACCGCAGGAAAACCCGTCCATCTTGCCGACAACTGGTACGCGGAAGCCGCGACGCTGCCCTTCGCCTCTTTCCCGGTTTGTCTTGTGTCGACCCCGCTCATCTTTCTCAACGTGTGTTTGAGCGCGGTGACCTGATCCACGACATAGCCCTGTAGTTCGTTGGTAGACGCGTTACCGCGTGCGGCTTCCGAAATGCGTCCTCTCGCCCTGAGACTCCATCTCACACAGGCACCTCTCGCGGCATGCCGAGCCCAGAGTGCGTCCCAATATTCAAGAAGAGTGTCCCAAAACTCGCGGAACGTCGGGTCCAAGGGCACAGTGCATCGGGCCGACAAAACGCTTCCGAGGCGCTGCGCTTAGAACGAGTGCTGCGTTGCTCCAGTGGCCGACCAAAGCGTTTCGACGACTAGTTATGGCACGCTTTGGGCATTATCGTTGGCTACGTCATGTGGAACATTACCTCCGCGTGGCGAACACATCAATTAGGATAGACCGAAGAGGACAGCACCGAACCCGACGTTCCGTGGAGGGGAGTGCATGCAGTGAGGCGTTTCGCGGGGACGAGCATTCTACGAGTGCCGCGTGATCCGCCAGGAGATCGAAATGCAAAACCCAGTCGGCATCCGCGGCAAGTTCGCTGGACTACCTGATCCGATCCTGTCAGCATTGCCGAAAGACTATCAGGGGTGGCAGATGTTTCGGCCTGCTCGGACAACGCACCGATAAAGTAAACTCTATTCAACTTGTCTATGCCAGAAGACACGCCGCCGCAGAGGCTTCTCCCGGAAATTGCGCCGTAGGCTGCTTGCGCCAACCGTCAATATGAACAAACTCTTTTGGTCGCTCCTCATCATCGACGGGGTTCTCGCTATCGGCGTGCCAACTTTCCTGCTCCTCGTCCCAAACAAGAGCGGGCCGAACATCCTCGACACTTTCATCGGTCGCGTGGCGGCCTTAGTTTTGATCCTCCTGGTAGCCGCCGGGTTGGCCTACTGGAACACGCGGTCTCCGGGAGTCCACGTGTTTCTGCTGATTGTGGCGGCCGTGCCGCTGGTGGTGGCCGCGACATATGGCGTCATCTATCTCGGCGGGCCGCCGAATGAGCGCCTCATTCGGAAATACAACGATGCCCGCCTGCTGATTTTCAGCGGCTATCCGGGGCTCAGCACGTTCGCGGCGGCAATCTACGAACATAATTTGAAAAAGGTCTTCGCACTCTCGCCGCAGGTCGACATCAATGCCATTTCGGCTTCGGGTGATTACACTCTGCTCAAGCTGGCGGTGGAAAGAGCCAGGGAGGCGGAAGATGAACCGGAAGCCGCTCCTGCCCTGGAAATCGTTCGTCTGCTGTTAAAGTCGGGAGCCAAGCCCAACTCCGGGCTCTATGCGGCCTGCTACCTATCGACCCGCACCGATCTTGTGCGTATGCTGCTGGACGCCGGCGCGGATCCCAACAACCGCGAACCGGATGGAAAGGCGCCGCCCGCGTTCTACGGTTGCTTCGACTCGCGCAGCGAAGCGGTGGGGCTCGAGAATTTGCGACTCCTGAAGGATCATGGCGCAGATTTCACGTTGAGGGGTGACTGGTCTCCAGCGATTCCCCGCGTCGCGTCCGACGGGAAGTGGGAAACCGTGCTCTACCTGCACCAGTTTGGAGCGCCTTTGCGCGAAGATCGCGACGGAGGATGGATCGACCGCCGCGTCGCGGAAGATTTGGCGGACGCCAAACAAAACCATCGGGAGCCATCCGACGCCCTCAAGCGCGTCGCGGAGTTGTTGAAGGAATAGGGCCAGTGACTTTGCAACAGCCGCTTGCTTTGCCCGCGCTGAGACTCTGACTCCGAGCCACAAAGCTTTCGCTGTGAAGTCAACAACCGAAACCAGATAAAACTAATCTGTTGATCTCATAATCGCGCGGGCCCGGGGGCTTTCAAGGATGGCTCAAGTAGACGACCATAGATCCAACAGCGGAAGAACCGAGAGAAGAGGTGGCAAATTGCCCGAACCGGAAAAACAATGGCGTGTTTCTCACGTCGCCCGAAATCCGAAGGCCGTCGGTGCGAAGGGGGACCGGCTTGCGTTGTGTGGGCGTGTTGTCCCTGCACAGAAGTTGACTTCCGAACCGACGGTTTCCGCCGGTTGTGCCAAGTGCCTGAGGGCCTGGCTCGCCATTGGGCGCCGGGCGGCGTGATCGAACCGCGATTGGCGCAACCTCCGAGATCGGGCTGTTTCTCGCGTAAACGCTGATCTCAGTCGAGGTCACTGCCGAGCGTTGTCTCACCGTTAGTGGCCGGCATCTGGCCGGCTCTTCGTTCCGGCCCAAAGAAACCCAAAAAGCTCTAAGCTAAATGCCTGTTCGCTCACGCAACTCGCTCCACGCGGCGCGCAATTCCTTCATGTCCTGACTCCCGAACCGCTCAAAGAACGGACGGAGGCTCTCGTCGAAGGGCGCGCCCGCCTGGCCACACACATACATCAGACCCCGCGGCGGCCTTCACACGGGCTCCCTGTCGCGAAACTTTCTAAGCATCCAAGAACGAGCCCGTGGTCTTACTTCTTGTGGGCCTGGATGTAATCGAGAGCGAAAGTCTTCAGCCCCGAACTGGTCAGGCCGAGTTGCGCAGCTTCCTCCAATGCGCGATCGTTGTCCCACTTGTCGATCAGGACGCGTTTGATCAGCCACATCGCCGCGGCGCGGTTTCCACTGGCGCAATGAATGAACGCCGGCTGATAGCCGGGTTCCACGATTATCTTAAGAAAACGATCGGCCACGCCTGGGTCTGGCATGGACCCATTGAAAGGGAGGTGCACGAAGTTGATGCCAGCGGCCTTGGCTGCCGCTGCTTCCGCGTCGATGTCGGCTCCCTTTTCGTTTTCAAGCCTAAGATTGATGATGGAAGTAAATCCCATCTTTTTGATCCCGGCCACAGACTCTGGTGTTACCGCGCCGGCGCATGCAACCGTTGTCTCCACCTGGGCGAAGTTCGTAATGCCCTCGACCGTCGATTTCTTGACCTGGGATTGCGCGACCGCAAGAGAGGCTCCAAGCGTCGCGCAGACCACATACAGATGTGCTCGTTTCAAATTCGACCTTTCAGCAATGCCTCCAAGTAAATTGAAAAGCAAGCATCGCTCCCACAGAGATTTGACTACTCATGGGCATACCTAATGTTCCGAAACATCCGTAAACTACGGACATCGTATCACGCGACACCAATTACCGTTGACAATTTGCGGGGTCTTTCATGCAGATATCGCATTAGTCCTTTTACGTGCCTGATCGATTGCGCGGACGCGGGCCGATAGGTTGCCCGCCATCAGCACGGTGGCTCCAGCCAGATTGGGGCCCAGCGGAAGCGCCGGGGTGGAAATTGACCTTCACCCTGCTGACGGGTAGTAAGACACGCGTTTTCTTGCCCAGAACACGTTTATGCGTTGTCCACCCTTATCGCTATTTAGGTCGGACATGGCGTAGGACGCCACCTCTCGTGGCCCGATAGGTGGCGAGCGCCGTGACGATATCAGCTGTGCACTGTCGCCGATCATGCAAAGGTGATAGAGTCTTTCGGGAAGGAGTGCTTCGGATGCATCTTCGTAAAACGATTCTCGTTGTGTTGTCGGCAATTGCGATCGCCAGTTTGTCTTACGCCCAGGCGCCACCAGCGGCGCCTTTCATGACCCATCAATTGAAGTCCAACGTTTATTGGATTGAAGGAGGGGGTGGAAATAGCACCATTATCATCGGAGACAAGGGTGTGATCGTGGTAGATGCCAAGACCACGCCCGATCAGGGAAAGGAACTACTGGCCGATATTGCCAAGATCACTCCCAAGCCGGTCACCACTGTGATTCTCACACACAGCGATGGTGATCACGTCAATGGGCTGGCTTCTTTCCCAGCGGGAATTACCATTATTGCCCAGGCAAACAATAAGAAGGAGCAGGAAACGGCTCTTGCTGCCGGAGGTCGCGGTGCGCCGCCCGCCGGTCATCTTCCCACGCGAGTTGTATCCAAGAATAAAGAAGACGTTAAGATCGACGGCGTGAAACTGGAATTACTCCATTGGGCGCCCGCCCACACAAGCGGGGATTTGGTTGTCTATTTGCCGAACGAAAAGATTGTCGCGACGGGAGACATCATCGCCGGAAATGGCGACCCTCTCATTCACCGGGAGAAGAACGGCTCATCGGAAGGATGGATTACTACAGTTAAAGGAATCGCCGCCCTCGATGCGGATCTGTTCGTAACCGGCCATGGAAATACGCAAACGAAAGCGGACATCCAGAATAGGCTGGCCGCTGTAACCGCCAAGCGAGAGAAGATCAAAGAACTAGTCGCGCAAGGTAAGTCCCTGGATGAGATTAGAACTGCCGTGGACCCGCCTCCGGTTCAAGGCGGCGCGGGCAAGGGCGGCGGGCGTGGGCCGAACTTCCCGAGCTTTACCGAAGTCGTCTACCAAGAGTTGAAAAAGGGCGCTTAATGACCCTTGGTTGGCTGGCTCTCCTCCACTCTCTGCCAAAGTTCCTGGCTCATGGTCGGTGGGCGCCTTGTTATCTGCTAATCTTATCGCGAACCAAAAAAAGCGGTTCTTCCTGAACCGCGGAACCTCCACAACGTTGGCGGGCGCCATCGCTCACGACTGCCGGGGTCTCTTGTTTGCCATCGTCTTCTATCTAACGCGTTAGGGCGTTTCCGGCGATGGGCGCTAGCACTTGCTCTTCAGGGATTGTGGGCGGCTCGGGATGCGGGCACTGGCCACAAACGGGGCTTTGGGAAGTGACTCAGGTGAAGTCCGGCGCCACATCCGCTTGACGGGAACGCTACCCAACGAACTGGGCTCGACGGGCATTGGAGGAACGGAGAGAGGAAGTTTAGGCGCTCGATAATTCCTAATAACGATAGTTTCCGAATTTCCGCCCGACTAACCTATTCCAGAAGTTAAATCCTTCTGTTTTCAGGAGCTGGATGCACCCGCTGCATCGGTGGCCGGGTCGAATCGCGAATTACGGCAACTTTGCGTTTTCAAGCCGGGCGTCGTTAAAGATTGGGATGTCTGGGTCGGCATCTTTCCAGAGGGTGAGAAAATCTTGGTAGGCAGCTTTCGCCTTGGTCTTATCTCCCCCCGGCAAAGCAAGCGCTCTACCGAGTTGCAAGTGGGCCAGTGCGCCGATGGGATCGCTGACAACGATGTTGCGGCCAGCGAGAATTTTCTGGAATTCTGCTGCGGCTTCGGCACCCTGGTGTGCGGCCAGATAGGCCAACCCCCGCACATAGACTGTAAAGAATGGTCCGATAAAAGCTGGAGCGATGGAAGGTGGTACGCCCCGATCATAGGGCTGGGAGACTTGCAGCAGGGCTATCGCTCGGGACGGCTCGCCCCCGCTCAATTCGAGAAGTGCGCGAATTGCAGGCAAGTAAAAAACCCGCACCGCTGTGTCCTTTGGAAAGCGCGTTTCCAGGTCTTTCGCGAGCGCCCGCGATCGAAGAACCTCCCCAGAGAGGGCCAGAGCGAAGGCAGCACCGTATTCCACGTCCCGATTCATGGAAAGATTCGCCACTGCGCCCGCGCTTTTCCTGGCTGCATTCACATTTCCGAAAAAGGCATCCCATAGGGCCGGTCCGATCTCGAATAGAGCCTTCTTTCCCCGCTGGGCCGGCTCCTGATTTAAGTCCGCCGCACGCTGGGACATCAATCTTGCGTCTTTCAAACGACCGGAATATGCCAAGACAAAACCCTGGCGGTCATAGACTAAGTCGTCGGCTGCGGACTGAGCCAGAGCCGCTTCCCGGTCCATTCCCGCCTGATCACCTTTCAAGAAAGCGATGTCATATCGCTGGACCGCAAGATCAGGAATTTCCAGCTTGCGCTCAGACGCTTGCCGAAGAACTTTCTCAGCTTCATCTACGCGGCCAGCGAATTGAGTATTGAAGGCGAGCTGAAGGTAAGGAATGGAAAAACCCGGATCAATCTCGACCAGTTGCTTGGCTACTTCGACTCCCTTTTCGTACTTGCCGAGTGTAGGGTACACAAGTGCGCCCAAGATTCCGTGCGGAGCTACCTCCCGTGGATAAGCTTGGACCCACGACTCACATGTCTGTTGCGCCTTCTCCAAGTCTCCGGTCACCTGTGTTTCATAAGTAGCCGTGATGAAGTACTTCTCCCGGTCACTGACGCGATCCCGCAACTCATAGGCTTTCTGGTTACTTTCTGCGGAGAGAGCAGGCTGGCTCAGAAAGCCATACGTCAACCCCAGCGCTGCATGGGCCAGTGCGAATTTTGGGTCTATCTCAATTGCACGCTTGAAAAGGGGCACGCCAGCCTCAAGATCGTGATCTGAGTTCAGATGCTTCGAAGCCGAGCTGTAGGCTTTCAAGGCTTCTAGAGACGTCGTGGTGGCCTCTTCCAGCGGAGTACTGTGCAACTTGACCGTGTCGAGCGATTCGCCCACCTTGGTCCTGAATTTAATGGCAATTTGGCTCAAGACATCCAGAACGTCTTCTTTCTTGGCGGCTTGTACCTGCTCTTCATCGAGGACAGCACCAGTGCGGCAATCCTTCGCGCGCAACCCCAATACATACTTGCTTCCGAGGCTTGCAATGGAGCCTTCCAGGACTGCGGCGCTTCCGGTTCGCTCGCAGATTTCCTGGGCGACTTTAGGAGTCAGCCGAATACCCGCTGGCGGCTGACCCATCAGACCCAGCGTCTTCTGGATCGTCTCATCGGAAACCATGCTTAGGAAAGGCGACTGCTCAAGCTGTATTGCCAACCCCTGGCGAAGTGTTTCGTCAAATACAGCGTCGCCGGTTGAGTTCGTGAAATCCGCGAGGATGATCGTATCCTTGTCACTGAGCTTTGGGGAGCGAACCAGGTAGAAGTAACCAGCGGTAACAAGCGCAAGGACGGCAGAGAACGCAAGAATCATCGCCTTCCGACGGATGGCGATATGGACCAGAGCGGCGGGACTCGCAACAATTGTCGCCCGGCCCGAATCCGAGTCCCGTTTCAGTCGCAGGAGATCGGTTCGAATTTCAGAAGCGTGCTGGTATCGCAGATTGCGATCTTTCTCCAAGCACTTATTGACGATGCGCTCCAGTTCCACGGGCAAGTCAGGATTCAGGCGCACCGGAGCTACAGGACAGTGGTTGAGAATGGAATCGAAGATTATCCCTGAACTTTCCCCGCGAAATGGTTGTTTGCCGGTGGCCATTTCATAGAGCACCACCCCGAACGAAAAGAGATCGGTGCGTGGGTCTAAGTGTTGCGCCCGGACCTGCTCCGGCGACATGTACGATACCGTTCCTACTGCGTTCCCGGCGCCAGTCAGTGGGTCTTCGATGGTGGCGGTTTCGCCCAAGTTTCCCCGGCTATCGTGGGAAGCATCGACTTTTGCCAATCCGAAGTCCAGAATCTTGGCAATCCCGCGATTGGTGAGGAAGAGATTCGCAGGTTTGATGTCCCGGTGGACGATTCCCTTTTCGTGGGCGGCCGCCAAAGCATCGGATGTCTGTATGGCAAAGTTCAAGAGCTCGTCGGTGGCGATGACTCCTGCTCGAATTTTGTCCTTCAGGCTTTCACCTTCCAGCAACTCCATGACGATCACCGGCCGGTGATTCTGTTCTTCGACCTCATAAATGGTGCAAATGTTGGGGTGGTTGAGTGAGGAAGCCGCGCGGGCCTCGCGCTGAAAGCGACCGAGCACCTTTGGGTCCCCGGCAATTTCATCGGGCAGAAACTTGAGCGCGACAAAACGGTGTAAGGGGATATCCTCGGCTTTGTAAACCACACCCATTCCGCCACTTCCCAGCTTCTCTAGAATCCGGTAATGGGCTATCGTCTGGCCGATGAGAGAACTGGCGCTCTCTGCGGTCGTGTTTGGCGTAAGCGCGATGGCCCGTGCTGCTACTTCTAGCGCTGGGCTATCCAGAAAGCTTCCGGCCTCTTGCCGCGAGGCCAGCAGCGATCCAACTTCCAGTTCCAAGGCTTTGTCGCCGGCGCACGCCTCCCGCAAGAACGCGGCTCGTGATGAGAGCGGTAGATCCAAAGCGGCCTGCAGCAGATGATCAACCCGTCTCCACCGTTCAGAATCCATCGACCGGCCCGACGGTCAGTTCTGTAGATTGCGTCGCTCTCTGCATTCGCCTATGGGCTGAATTATACTTCAGAACGATGTGGCGTTAACGGACATTGTCGGAAGCAAACAAATAGTAACTTCCGGTTTGCCGACGCTGATGGGCGTTGGTTCTGACGCTGCCACCGGAGACGCCTTCCGGCGTGAAGATTCGGCGGCGGGCCGGCGGGAGCGAAGGTAGTCGTCACGGTTTAATCCAGCCGCTCAAGACATGAATCATGTTGGACTCCGGCTGCTCTACCGCCTGCGGGAAATAGATCCGGGAGCCATCACGGCTCACAGCAATGGGAATTGCGCCAGCGACCAGCCAGGGGGCGGGACTTACAGAGAACAATGCGACTGGGGAGCCGAAGCGCAACTGGTCACCGGGCGAGGGTTCAACTGGGACCCACCAGATCTGGTTCGAGTTGTAATACACGATTTCTTTCCCATCCCTGCGCCATTGGGGAAAGCTGCCGCTGCCTGAAATTTGTGTCGCGCTTCTTCTATACCCATACGTTGAACCGAAAGATCGCCATCGAACGCATTCCGTTTCCACGGCGAGAAAGGAGACTGCCGTTGATCCTCAGCCGCGAGGAAGTCAAGGCACTTCTGATAGCGCCCGGTAATCTTCGCACGCGCACTCTGCTGGCGATCCTGTACGGCTGTGGGCTCCGAGTCTCGGAAGTGGCGCAGCTCAAGGTGAGCGACATCGACAGCGCCCGCAACATATTGCGAGTTCGTCAGGGCAAGGGCGGCAAGGATCGGCAGACCCTTCTACCAGCCAAGCTGCTGGAGTTGCTGCGCTGCTACTGGCGCAACCAGCGGCCCAGCGGCTGGTTGTTTCCCGCAGCCGATTCCGCTCGACCCATCTCGGCTAAGACCATCTTTATGGCTTGTCGCACAGCCACGCGGCGAGCGGGCATCTCCAAGCCCGTTCATCCGCTACGCGCCGTTCTTGGGTCCATGCCCAAACCCACGCTGCGGAAGCGACGCCGCTAGTTGGTTGCGCCATTTGCCATTGGCCGGTATTTAACTACGTAGGAGCTATCGCGGGAATGCCGCTTCGGCCCAATGGAAGAGATGCCCACCTTTTGTCCAGTGGCCAGCCGATTTACGCCCCAAGGCAAAAACGTCATGATATATAGGCGCTATGCTAACGACCGAGGGGAGCGCTCATGATCTTTGCGAGGTGCAATGTGGTGAACTGGTAGACAGGACTCCATCAATGCAGTTGAATTCGGCGGGACGGGCGGCCAGCCAAGTCCTGGAGGGACGACGCGAGGCAATAGCCCAACGCGTTGCCAGCCTTTACTTCGAAGCCCACCCGCTACTCGCACCGCGCTGGAAAGGGGACCGGCAAGAGTTTACAGAGGATAATCGCAGCCATCTCACACATCTGGGCGAAGCCCTTTTTTGGGCGCGTCCTGCGCTGTTTGCCGAATACGCCGCCTGGGCCGCTTCGCTGTTGGCGGGTCTGAAGATTCCTAGCGAAGCTCTGGCGTTCAATCTGGAACTGTTGCGGACCGCTTTGGCTTTAGAACTGGACGTCGCGGGCGGTTCGCTTGCCGCCCAGTACCTGGACGCCGCACGTGCGAAGATCGAAGGTGCTACGCCTGAGCTTTCCAGCTACATCGGGGGAAGCGAACCGCTCGACGTTCTGGCGCGCGACTATCTGGCGGCCCTGCTGCGGGGAGAACGGCACACTGCAAGCCGCCTCATCCTTGGTGCGGCTGACAGCGGCACTTCCATCAACGATATCTACCTCTTCGTCTTCCAACGCGCGCAGTACGAGCTAGGGCGGCTCTGGCATACGAACCGGATCGGCGTCGGTCAGGAGCACTATTGCACCTCCTGCACACAGTTGATCATGTCGCAGCTCTTTCCGCGCATTCTTTCGGCCGAAAGGAACGGCCGCCGGGTGGTAGTGACGTGTGTGAGCGGAGAGTTGCACCAGCTTGGGGCACGTATGCTGGCCGACTTTCTCGAAATGGCGGGATGGGATACGTTCTTTCTGGGAGCGGACACCCCCATTTCCGGCACGCTGCAGCAGGTGGCCGAACGGGCGCCGCACGTCCTAGCGATCTCGGCCTCCATGCCGTTTCATTTACAAGCCGTTGCCGATCTGATCGCCGCCACGCGCGCCGCTGGTAGCCCACCGCGCATTCTGGTCGGCGGGGCGCCATTCAACTCCCTGCCCGGCTTGTGGAATGACGTAGGCGCCGACGGCTGCGCCCACGACGCCGCCGAGGCCGTCGCCGTAGTGGAGGCATGGAGCACGTGATTCCCGGCGCCCAGAGTCCCGCTGGTATCGCCCTCCGCTGCGACGCCGAAGGGCGTATCCAGGAGATTTTCGCCGATTCACTCGGCTTGGCCGGGTGCTTTCCCGCAGGGCGGTTGTTCAGCTCCTGCCTTACTTCGGCCAGCCTGGCGAAGAGCTTCAGCTTCCTGCAGAAGATCCGGGCAAGCCAAGCCTCCTTCGAATGGGAGCTCCAACTCGCCGCGGAAGACGGGGTTGCACGCGCTCTCTACTTCGACGGCTGCATCGTGGACGGCTGCCTGCTGATTCTGGGGGCGGCATCGAGCCGGGAACTGCTCGATCTTCTCGAAGACCTCATGCGCATCCACAATTATCAGGATAGTCAGGTTCGCCGCGCGCTCCTGGAAATGTTGCTGAAGGAGGCCGCGGCAGGCCGCTATCAACACAACTTCTACAACGAACTCTCTCGCGTCAGCGACGAACTTGCCAACGCGCACCGCGAGCTAGCCAAACAGAATTTCGAACTCGAACGCGCCAACCGGCTCAAGAATCAGTTTCTCGGCATGGTGGCGCACGACCTACGCAACCCAGTAGCCACCATCCTCGTCCACAGTGACCTTCTGCGCGAAGACGCCAGCGCCGGGCTCAACGAGGAACAGGCTGGATTCGTGTCCAACATCCAGAGGTCGAGCGAGTTCATGTTGCAGATGATCGACGAGCTACTGGACATCTCTTCGATCGAGGCCGGCATGTTGCGCTTGGACCGCCGTCCGTCGGATCCACACAAGCTGCTCGAACACACCGTTGGCCTCAACGCCGGGTTGGCGCGGCAGAAGCATATTCACGTCAGTGTTCAAATCGAAGGCGTACTGCCCAGACTCTCGCTCGATGAATGGAAGATCGCGCAGGTGCTGAACAATCTGATCTCTAACGCCGTAAAGTATTCGCAGCCGGGAACCGCGGTCGAAGTGTGCGCGGTGGCCGAAGATGGCGGCGTGCGGATTTCGATTCGCGATCAGGGGGCAGGCATTCCTGAAGCCGAACGCGGAAGGCTGTTTCAGCCCTTCGGGCGGACCAGCGTCCGTAGCACCAATGGCGAGCGCAGCACCGGGCTTGGCCTGGCGATCTCCCGGAGAATCGTGGAAGGGCACGGCGGGCACATCTGGGTGGAGAGCCAAGTCGGCGTCGGCTCAGTGTTTATCTTTACACTTCCGGGATCGGTCGCGATGAACCCGGTCTAGACTCTCGTTGCAATCCGAAACCCTTAATAATCGAGAGCGCTTCTTTTTCAACAAGGCCCGCCACCCGCGCACTGTGAAAGAATCGGGTGAACTCCTGTGTGGTCGGCTTTGCGGAAGTCGGGCCGCCGCGCGAGGAGAAATTCGCCCGTCACTCGATCGAGGACGTAAAAAATGCCGTTGCTCGCAGCCCAGAGCGCGACCTTACGCGGCCTTCCCTTCACTTCGAGATCGACCAATGCTGATGGAGATGGAAAGGGCGAGCGGAGACGCTCAAATGACTTGGCACGACTTCGTGAGCCTAGCGGTGGGCTAGCGGTGATCTAGCGGTTAGCTCTCTGGTGTATGTCCAGTCTTTGCCGCATTCTTGAAAAGCATGAACCTCTAAGAACTTCTTAGTGATCGCTTGCCACAGCCTGTTCAGGCGAGTGCGCCCGAGTTGCCACCACCACCGCCGCTGACCTCTTCCGATCCGCCTCGTCTGCCCAATTCGGGGCCAGGAACTGCAACGCTGCTCAGTCGTCAGGGTGCAGCTCCCGGAGTACCAATAGGTGTCGGTGCGCGAGTTCGGATCTATCAACCACAGGCCGAGTACACCGACGAAGCGCGGCAAGGACAGGAATGTCTACAGAATGTTGTTGCCAAGCATTCCGGCACCAAAAACGTTTCGGCCTGTCTCGGTTTTGAGAAGGGGGCGGCCTTGTTAGCGATCGAGGACGACGGCGCTGGTTTCGACCCGAAGGCGCTCATGGGCCGTGGAAGGCTCGGATTTGGCATGGGAGGAACGCGCGCGTTTGGTAAAGGGAAAACTGACTATGGCTCAACGAGGTCACGGCACTCAAATTGCCGTGGAAGTTCCCCTTAAGGCCGTGAAATGAACCGCTTTCGAATCTTATTGGCCGAAGACAACCCAGCGATACTCGAAGACATCCGAGCGGTTCTTGCGCCACATTACGAGATTGTCGGGAGCGTGGCGGATGGGCGGGCACTGGTGGAAGCGGCGCTGCGGCTGAAACCGGACCTGATTGTCACGGACATCACGATGCCGCTGTTGACCGGTATCGAAGCCGCTATCCAGATCAAGAAACACCTGCCTGATACGAGGCTGCTATTTGTCACGATGCATTCCAGCCCTGCGTACCTGAAAGCCATTTTTGAGGTGGGAGGAACTGGATACGTGGTGAAATCCCGCATGCGTGAAGATCTTCTGGATGCGGTCCAGAGCGTCCTGGACGACCGCATCTATCTCAGTCCCCGCCTTTCGACCGAACACCTGGGGCGGTTCCAGAATGATCCAGCCCCTATGGACCCAAGAACAGCGCGGATTCTTTCAGATCCCGCTAGGGACGCCCACATCGTGTATCCCTATACTGATGACCGGTCCTTGGTGAATAAGGTCAGCTACTTCGCGTCTAACGGTCTCAAGAGGAGCGGTGCCGTCATTCTCATCACCACGGAAGCCCACCGCTACGCGATCAAGAGATCTCTGAAAGCTGATTACAAGGTCGAAGCTCTTGAGGCGAGCGGTCAGCTCTTTTTCCTGGATGTCTTCGAGACGATGGGCCGCTTTATCGTAAATGATAATCCAGATCCCAGCCTCTTCGAGGCGTGTTTTGGACCGTCCATTGAGCACGCTCAACGCGATGAACGCACGGGCCTTAAGCGCGACGTGTGGCTTTTTGGGGAAATGGTAGACATTCTGTGGCCGACCAACAGTGCAGGCGCGGAACGTCTTGAGGAGTTGGGGAACAAGGTGATCAGGGATTACTCGATCAAGATTCTTTGCGCCTACTCGGTGGGCGGACCGGGTCGAGGGCCATTGTCTGAGGCGCTCATAAAGGCACATACGCACGTAGTTGCTTGAACATTTCGCAATGCATCCCGGCGGTCAAATCCCCTGGTTACGATAGCCGTGGTCGCTGGTGCGGATGTAGTTATAGTCAGCGTGACTGCAAACGTCTCATTGATTTGAATTCTACGCACCTTGAATTGATTTGCAACCTTTTGCAACCCGCTAGAAGTTTCCTGTCGCCCTGTCCGCCCGGCGTGGGTGAGGGTTCGCGCGTGCGGAACCGAGGCCCAGCATTGTGACGCTCTGGGACAGCTGTTTTAATTTTGCCCTAGCGTCCTACATGGCATGGCCGGAAATCGGGACACCACTGGACGACCTACAATCTGCCGTCCATCCGAAACTTGAGCGCACCACGTTGTCGCCGTGGCGCAGCTGCGCGCGGCTCCAACGAGATTAGGGCGTGAATTGAGGCGTTGACCCTGTGGCTCGTTAATACCAATTATCGCTGGGCAAACGTGGTTCCTAGTCGCCTTGTCACGCGCACCGCAAGCCCGCATGAGTTTACGGCCGTCAAGCGACGTCCTTTTGCAATTCATCACGCCACAAGGGGCGTCCAGCGAGCGTGGTGCGGAAGCCGTAGAGTGCTAAGGCTAGAATCGCAGCGATGCCGAGAAGCATGGTCTTTGCGTACCACATCGAGACAGACGTGGTCCAGGGGGCGCCCCCAAGTTCCGCGCAGTAGAAGGTGAAATAGTAGGCCACCGCCGCCAAGACGCCGAAGCGCACGATGACCACAGCGACCACGCTAATCACAATACCGGGGAAAAGGGCGGCTTGTCCAAGCGCCGGCACGAAGGCGGCACCAGCGGCCCCGACCATCAGCACCGCCGCCAGCCAATTGCGGCGGGCCGGAATCCGGAACAGAAGCCAAACCCACGTGAGCAGCAATGCCGAGCCGATCCCGGTAGCTACCCCACCGGCGAGCCATGCGACCGAGCGGATGGCATCCACTGGCAGGATAAGATCAGGGTTGGGGACTGCTGGAAGTTGGGCTATGACAACAACTACGCCAAGGCCGATCGCGACGCCGGCGAGCAGATGACCTCCTACTAGCGGGTCCCTCCAGCGGCCCCCCAGCAGTCGACTCCACCCGATCAAGGTATTCGGCGCATAACGGCGGAGGTAAGGCTCAAAGGCAATATAGACCAGCCAGAACGCGACCGCGGGGAACAGGGAATCGCCTAGCGCCTGAATTAAGACTCCGACCTCGCTGCCTGATGGTACATGGTGGGAGCTACAGAATTGATATGTGAGCTCACACACCAACACAAACCCAGCCAGGCGGTTCGCGCCTCGCTTGTCCCCGCGGCCCAGGCGGAGGTTGCGCCATGCCACGGCGGCCGCTGCCAGTGGTAGGAACAGCAAGAAGAAGCCACTCACCGCAGCGCTCGCTAAGAGGTTGGAGGATGCGGTCACCTTCCAGGGAAGTTGCCGTTCCAACGCAACCAGGCGGCCCTGCCATGTCGCAATTTCGACGCGAATGGTGTCGAAACCTTCCGTGCCCCTCCAAGCCGCGCGGGCATCGAAGGCCGAGGGAGGAACCCACGCAGGCTCGGCCACGGTCATTCGCGCGGGCTCAAATCCGGCGACAGCCAGTAGTCTTTGCAAATCCACTGCGGATGTAGGCGTCCCGCCCGCGGGCATTTTTTCCGGCCAAGCTTGGAACTGCAGCAGCCGCTCTTCGGAATCCAGAAACATCTGAAGATTCCCCCGCTCTGCGGCGGGTGGGTCGTCTAAGCTCACGGCCCCACCTGCGGCCGGCACAAGGTAGCGCGGAGCCTCGCGATACCAGAAATACAGGACTGGCGGCCGATTGGTCCCCAGATGCGTCATGCGCTCCGCGGAATCGGGCTGTTTGTTCGCGTAGTCCGAATAACCAAGATCGATGAACCATCCAAAGGCGCGATCCATGGGCCGCTGCGTGTAGCCGAGACTCGCCGCGATCTCGCGAGCCTTCGAAGCCATAACTTCCGGCGGGAATTCCATGGGTGTTTGGTTGACGAAGTAGCGGCGTTGATCGATCCAGCACAGCGCGATGATCCCGGCGATCACCGCGGCCAGACACGCCACCGCCGAGGGAACGCGCAGGCCTTCGGCCGACCCGGAATTGGCGACTAATTCCGGCGAGGGCATCTCGCCCGCGGCGAGAGCCTCGGCCAGCGGATCGCCGCCGGGTAGCATTCGCGCGAGCGCCAGCGCGGATTGCGGACGCGCGGCAGGATCGGGTTCGAGGCAGCGCGCGATCGCGCGCTCGACCAGCGGGTCCACGTCGCCCACGACGCTGGACGTGCTGGGAACGACCGAGCGGTCAGCGGTCTTGAAGGCACGGTGGCCGGTGAAGATTTCGTACAGGACCAAGCCGAGCGCGTAAATATCGCTGCGTTCGGAGACTTCTCTCCCGGCTAGTTGCTCGGGTGCCATGTAGGCGGGCGTGCCGCTGCGCAGATCGGTTCCCGCGACTTGGTCGGTGAGAGCCGCCAGGCCGAAGTCCATGATGAGCACCTGCCCGCGTCCGTCGATCATGATGTTGGCTGGTTTCAAATCGCGATGCAGCACGCCCTTGGCATGTGCCGCCGCGAGTCCCGCGCACAACTTGCGCGCGATCTCGATGGCTTTGTCGGGGGGCAGCCGTCCGATGCGGCGCAGCAGACTGCTCAGGTCCTCGCCATCGACGTATTCCATAGAAATGAACGCGCTGCCATCCACTTCTCCGATATCGTAAACGCGGCAGACGTTAGGGTGCGAGACCCGGCGGGCGATGCGGACTTCGGCATGGAATCTTGCTAGTGTAGTGCGTCGTAAATAGCGCTACTTATACAAACCAATCGGGTTTGTCTTAATAGGAGACGAGCCCGAATGCGAGTTGCCGCCCAAGTTGTTTTGACGGAGGAGCAAAGATCCGAGTTGTCAGCCTACGCGCGGCGCCGGTCAGTTGCTTTGCGATTGGTGGAGCGAGCCAACATCATCCTGCAAGCAGCCGAAGGAAAGCGAGACCAGGAAATCGCCTCTGCGCTTCAACTCGGGCGCCACACGGTTGCACGATGGAGAGCGCGATTTTTGCAGTACGGCATGGCCGGAATTGAGAAAGATGCGCCCCGACCAGGAAGAACTCGAACCATCAATCCGGACGAAATCATCCGGAAAACAACGCAGGAAAAGCCAGCGCATGCGACCCATTGGACCACCCGCACCCTGGCCCGCGTTTTGGGAATCAGCGAGGCTACTGTTCGACGCGCCTGGCATGCCCACGGGCTCAAGCCGCATCTGGTCGATACCTTCAAAGTCAGCCGCGATCCGCAGTTCGTTGAAAAACTCGAAGACATCGTCGGGCTGTACTTGAACCCACCGCAGCAGGCCATCGTATTCTCGGTGGACGAGAAGAGCCAGATTCAAGCTTTGGATCGTACCCAGCCCGGTTTGCCGATGAAGAAAGGCCGCAAGGGCACCATGACGCACGACTACAAACGCCATGGAACCACCACGTTATTCGCGGCTCTCAACGTCCTCACCGGCGAGGTCCTCAGTCAGTGCCGTCCCCGCCATACCAACGAAGACTGGTTAGCGTTCCTTCGCCTGATCATCCGTAATACTCCCAAGGAAAAGCACATCCACGTGATCGCCGACAACTACTCACCGCATAAACACCCGGCGGTCAAAGCGTGGCTGGGGCGGAACAAGCGCGTCCACATGCATTTCACGCCAACCAGTGCTTCTTGGCTCAATATGATCGAGCGCTTCTTTCGCGACATCACAGAGAACCGGATTCGACGTGGTGTTTTCCGAAGCGTCCCCGAACTAATCTCCGCTATCGAAGACTACATCCAGAATTACAACCAAGCGCCAAAACCCTTCATCTGGACGGCGAAGGCCTCGGATATCCTCGAAAAAGTCACTCGCGCCCGTCGTACCCTGGATAAGGTCGCATCTGAGTGACGCATGGGACTCAAAAGCAAACGAGACGTTGCTTGCGGCGCACCTATATGCGGAAGCCCACCTCTTGCCAATAAGCCAGGACTTTGAGCGTCTCGGCGTGCTCGATTCGTATGCATTGGAGTCTTCGCTCAACAACTGATCACATCAGTTGACACGAACAGGCCCATCCGAATCAGGCACTGGTTGAACCGCGGATCGGCGCACAAGCTATCCCATTGCGGTGCGACGACATCACGCTCCCGAAACTTCCGATCGAGTCCTACTTCGTTACGGAACGCTTGGACGTCGGCTGGAGCGTTATGAACGCGAAAGGCCGCAATTTTTGACTGAAGTTACTATTAGAGGTCATGGAGCACGGGATCCGTAACTTTCTTCATCAACTGGAAGAATCCGGCAAGTTACACGACGACGCAGAACCAGAGCACTCGAAGAAATGCCTGAACCTGGAGCCGGAAACAGCCGAAACTGTAGCTTTGCTGCTGAAGATCGCAGGGGTTCGCAGTGTCCTGGAGATTGGCACTTCGAACGGCTACAGCGCAATTTGGATGGCCGCAATAGTGGGACCCGTGGGCGGCCTAATCGTCAGCATAGATCGAAATGCCGAGAAACATCGACAGGCAGCCGACAATTTGGCACGCCTGGGTCTTTTGCAGTTTGTGGACTTACGGCTCGGCGACGCAACCGAAATAGTAGCCTCCGTGCCCGGTCCATTTGATTGTGTCTTCTTCGACGCCGACCGCGTAAGCGCTCCCCAACAACTGGACCTATTGCTCCCTAAGCTCTCGCGAAAGGCGCTGCTGCTGGCTGACAACGCATTGTCTCACCCAGAACAAATCCATGACTACTTGGCAAGCGTCGCGCGGCTGGATCATACTACCCATCTCGTGCTGCATGTCGGAAAAGGCCTGAGTGTCGCTTTTCGAGATTTAGATAGCTAGGATTGATATCGAACCTGCAAAACGCGCAGTGTTGATTACTCGCGCGAGTCCCGATTGATGAGCGCTTATCGCGTTCCGCACGACTATAGCCCAATACACCCGCCCGTACTTCCACTGAATGCTTCGGTGCGTTATGAACAATTGTCGGTAGCTACTTCCGGGGCGTTGCAACCACGTCTGCCCTTAAGGCTCTACCGAGTATTTACTGTAACGTCCACCCTCCCCGGGGGTCTAATTTTCAGTGATTCTCCGGCATTCCCCATTCTGAGGAGATTTATATGATGAAGAGTCTAGTGGTCGTAGCCTTGATGGCGGCATTTGCGCTTACAGTGGGCGCCCAGGATAAAAAGGTGCCCGGTGAGCACAGCATGACCGGCTGCTTGCAGAAGGGTAGCGGACCCAATAGCTACATGATCGACAACGTAGAAGGCAATGGTCCCAAGATGATCGGGGTTGTATCGTCCACCGTTAATCTGGCACCTCATGTCGGCCACAAGATCGAAGTCACAGGAGTAGCTGTGCCTGCGGCCGAGGCGGAGACGGACAAGAACGTACCCAAGGCCCCACACTACATGAAGCTGTCTGGGATCAAGATGGTATCGACCACCTGCCCATAGTCTTAAGCCACCATATGCAGATTTGACGCCGCGATTCGTGCAGGCGATGGGCTATTGTCCGATCGGCTTCCTTATTCGAGATGATCCACGGCATCAAGCTGGATTCCAAATAGCGGGACCGGCAGCTATCAACGGTAACGGGAGGATCGAAGGACACAACAACCCGAGCGCGCCGGTTCGCTCAGCCCTGCTCGAATCCGACTCGATATCTCACAATACCGGAAGAGATACGATGGGCGAAGAAGCGACGACCAGAGATGCACAAAGCACCGGGCTTCCAACGCTCGCGGATAGCTTCCGGTATTTGTTGTTATCGAGTCGGATTCGCCAAGGCTTGCGAACCCGCGAGCCTAAACGGTTTTGCCACCGACGGATAGGGGCATGCGAATGATTTAGCCCAAGTCTGCCCGATCAGCCGCGCGGGTTGCGCTACTTCGCTACGTCGATGCGGAGCAGCGCACCGTCGGCTTCGTCGGTTAGCAGGTAGAGCAAGCCGTCGGGGCCTTGGCGAATGTCCCGGATGCGATTGTGGAGGTCGCGGAGGATACCTTCGCGGTGCAGTTCTTCCCACTGGTCGTTGAAATCGATGCGCTCTAGGTGACCGGAACGCGGGACTTCGCCTTCGCGCATGCCGCCGATGAACAAATTGTTTTTCCAGTTGGGATAGCGGTCGCCGGTATAGAAGTGCAGGCCGGAGACGGCTATGGCGGGCACCCAGTAGATGACGGGCGGCTCCATACCTTCTTTATAGGGATCGAGGGAGACGCGCGGGCCGGAGTAGATGCGTCCGTTGCTGACGATGGGCCAGCCGTAGTTCTTGCCGGCGGCGAGGATGTTCACTTCGTCCCCGCCGTTGGGCCCATTTTCGCAGGACCAAATCTCGCCCGTGACGGGATTGACGTCCATACCGAGGATGTTGCGATGGCCGATGGTGAAGACTTCGGGTTTCGCTCCGGGCCGATTGACGAAGGGGTTGTCGGGCGGGATGGTGCCGTCGTCGCGGAGGCGGAGCACTTTGCCCCGGAGGCTCGCGGGATCCTGGGCGTCCATAGACGCGGGGGCGGGCGGATCGCCACTGGCGCTGACGTTCATATAGACCATGCCGTCGCGGCCGAAGACGATGCGTGAGCCACCGCCACCGCCGGCGACGCCCGTGGAATAGAGATCCTGCCAATTGCTGATGGCGTCGCTGTTCCAGCGAAAGCGGGCGAGGGTGAGGCCGTAAGCTTTGCCGTCGTCGCCGGCGGGCTTGCTGTAGCAGATGTAGATGAGCGAGTTTTGCGCGAAGTTCGGATGGAGGGCCATGTCCATCAGGCCGGTGAGGCCAACGGCCTGGATGGGTGGAAGGCCGGGGACGGGCGTGGGATTGAGGACGCCATTGCGTACGATGCGGAGTTTGCCGCCGCGTTCGGTGATGAGGATGGTGTTGGCGTCGGGGAACACCATGCTAAAGGGCGTGCGGAGGCCCTTAGTGATGGTAAGGGTGAGGTTGCGTTCGACGCCGGTGTCGAATTTGTAGGGGGAGTCGGGAAGCGGGGGCGAGGGCCAGGTGATGCCTTTCGGGGCACCTCCGCCCTTGGCTTTCGCTTTGTCGCTGCCGGGAGCGGCGCCGGGCGCAGCGGCGGGTTGCTGGGCTTGTGCAAGAAGGGCGACGAACGCAGAGAAGGCGGCGACGAAAGCGAGCGCGGCACGGAGTTTCATGACAGATGATTGTACTCGCAATGGCGGGCGATTGGTGCGGGCTCAGCGTTCGTTGTATCTTCCTAATTCGTCACGATGGTGATGGGAGTCTTCGCGCCCGGTTGAGCGGCGGCGCGTTAGTCTGTGTGCATCGCCCAACCGTCCGTGCGGAGGTAGCTACCGACAATGGCACTTAACGCTCTCGTGGCGCTTGCGCGTCCGATGGATGCTAGGCTTTCCTATGTAATACACTCAAGACGAGAATCGCTTTGTTGAAACGGCATCCAAACGTTCCGATCTGGGCTGGGTTTGCGATCGTGATCGCTGCTTTGGTCAGCTATGTCCCGATATTCACATTGTTCCCGCTTACCCGCGACATCCCCTGGGCCAACTACCTGCTGTTTCTCTTCGGCTTCGGGCTGCTCGCGGTTGGTTTAAGGCGAGCCTTTCGAAATCCAGAGCACTACCGTGGCAAGATCATCGGTTCAATCCTGGCCGCGCTCAGCGTGCTTCTGTGCGGGTTCTTCGTAGGAAGCATCCTCTACTTTGGGAAGCAAATCCCATCGGCAGAACAGGCGCTACGCCCCGGCCAGTCCGCGCCGCCGTTTGTTCTTCAGGACATCACAGGGAAACAGGTGGCGCTTTCGGAGTTGATGAAGGGCCATCGCGCAGTAGTGCTGGTCTTCTACCGCGGCTATTGGTGACCATTCTGCAACTCCGAGTTACGGGGTTTCGAGCAGCACTTGAGCGACTTCCATGACCGCGGCGTCGAGGTTGTCGCGATAAGTGTGGATTCGCCAGCAGAGTCCCGGAAGCTCTGCGAGTCGAGGGGGTATAGCTTCCGGTTCCTCTCGGATCCAAACGCGCAGGTGATCCGGCAGTACGGGTTGTTGCATCCAAAGGGCGGCGAAGACGGGAAGGATATTGCGCGTCCAGCGGAGTTTCTGGTAGATCCCTCTGGCACAATCCGTTGGGCTAACCTGACGGATGACTTACGAGTACGCGTGAGGCCCGAAGTAGTCCTGGGAGTAATCAGCCGGCTGGGCATCTGATTTATGCGACCCTTCGTTGCCGGCATGACATTGCGCGTGGACTCGCCCTGCCGCGTCGAAACTTCTGCACCCGATAGTGCCCGCCGCTAGGCGCGACAGTAGCGGACGATAATGCCCGCCGCTAGGCGCGACAGTAGCGGACGATAATGATGCTATGAAAGCGCTGCAGTGGGGTTTCGCGTAGACTGCGAGAACCCCTTGAAGGAGGTTCTGCAGCAATATGGAACAGTTTATCGGATGCGATGCACACAAGAAGTTTTCGGTGTTCGTTGCAGTGAACGAAAAAGGTCAGGCCGGTGAAGCGTTACGAGTAAACCATGAGCGGCCGCTGTACCGAGAGTTTTTAGCGCGACTGCCCCCTGGCTCGTCGATCGCGGTAGAAGCCAGTGGGACCTACAACTGGTTGGTGGATGAGATGGAGCGATCGGGTCACCACCCCAAACTATGCAACCCGTTAGAGTCAAAGCGGCGCATGGGGCTCACTAATAAAACCGACAAGTTGGACGCCAAAGGGCTGGCCATCTTGCTTCGCAACGGCACTCTGCCGGAAGTGTGGATTCCGCCAAGCGAATTACGCGATCAACGCGAGCTGCTGCGATTGCGTATTTTCCTGGTCAGACTGCGTACTCGAGTGAAGAATCGTATCCACGCCGCGTTGGCGCGCCAAAATATCCAGATTGCGGGCGCGGACTTGTTCGGTGGCGAAGGTCGGTTACAACTTACCGCCCGGTTGCCGGAGTTACCCGAGCACAGCCGCGAGGCAGTGGTGCAAGAACTGGCAACACTGGATTTTCTGGAAACGCAGATCAAATCAGCCGAGCAACGACTGGAAGCGATCATGAAAGTCAGTGCGGAGGCAGACTTACTCAAGACCCTGCCATGCGTAGGCACCGTTTTAAGCATGGTTTTGATGCTGGAAATCGGTCGAGTGGATCGGTTTCCGACCGCATCCCATCTAGCCAGCTATGCGGGCTTGGTGCCACGCGTGCATTCCAGCGGTGGTCATACGCGCATGGGCCAGGTGTGCGCCAATGTGAACCGGAATCTGAAGTGGGCATTCGTAGAGACGGGCAACTTGATCGTGATCAACCAACGCCGGCTCGCGGGAACCCACGTGGTGCGGTTATATCAGCGGATCAAACGCGCCAAAAACCATCAGAAGGCTGTGGTCGCCGTCGGGCGCCATCTGGCCGAAGCCGCTGGTGGGTACTGACCAAGCAGGAGGTCTATCGCGAGCCCAAAGGCCCGCGGCAGCAAGTTCTTTCGTCGACGCAAGGGTAAGCGCGGTTGTTCGCCTAGCCCATCGAGGCTGAATAATGATTGCGACACCCACGAAGCGGAATAGGCTCATGCAGAAGTTGAGGGCGGAGACATGGATACGACGAAAGAGCGATATCTGAGAAGGAGCGGAATCGACGAAACCGGTCGATAGCAAAGGAGCAACGTTGTTCTGGGGACTCTGTCCCCTAGCCCCCTGGGATTTACCGCTTGATGCCAATCCCAGTAAAATCAATTTCGCGGCTGGGGCTCAGTGTTTCTCAGAACCCCAGCCTGGTCCTGACCCCGGAGTCGGCGCTCAGCTTGCGTCCCCGCAGAGACATCTGAGGTGTTCTGTCAAGCCTCAGCGGCAGAGATTTTCCTAAAGCCGGCAACAGTTTTCCACTGCGTCTTCACAGGTTGGTCCGGGCCCGGTGTTCGTCGTCGTGCGAGCGCCTGTTGATAGGCAAGCTCATCGTACGGCGTGTTGGTCTTCCAGCACCGGAACAAGATTCGAATCCATTTGAATGCCAGCGAACGGATGGCCGTGTTGCGGCGCTTGCCCTTGGCTCGCTGCAACTCGTAATACTCGCGGGCCCAATCGGAATATGCGATGGAATGCAAAGCCCACTCGTGAAACGTCTGGCGTAGAAACTTCGGGCACGCCCACCGCCAGTGCACCCACCGCAGTTTGCCGCTGCTGGCGACCACGGGAGCGATTCCACTGTATTGCTGAATCTCGGCCGCGCTCTTGTATCGCTCGCGCTGGTTTCCAATCGCAGCAATGAGCCGCGGCGCCATTGCTGGACCGGCTCCCGGGAAAGACTTTATTAACGCGTAATCGGGATGCGCTCGGGCCAGTTCTTCAATCTGCTGGTCGTATGCCGTGATGGCGGCCAGAACCTGCTTCAGCAGGGCGGTCCATCCGAGGATCGCGGCGATCGATGAGGTGACCACCGCTGTATCCGTAGCTGCTGGAACTGCCTTCCGAATCTGCTCCAACCTTTCCTTGATGCGGCCGGGATCACGACTGTTGTGGTCGATGAAAAACCGCTCGATGGTCGCCGGCCTGGCACGCTGGACCTTATCGAGGCTCGGCCAGCGCTCCAGGAAATTGGCGGCGATTCTCGAGCCGACTTCGTCGAACCAGTTGAGCACTTGAGGAAAGTGCATCTTGAGATGCGCTGTAAGCCGATTCGAATAGCGAGTCTTCTCGTGCACAAACTTCCGTCGTTCTTCGACCAGAAATTGCAAGGTACGCGTCTCTGGCGTATCGGGGTTTAACCGCCGGAGCTTGTCGCGGTGGAGCGTAAGGATGTCCAGCAAGAGCCGCGCGTCGCTAGGATCGTCCTTCCCTCCAGAAGGCCGAAAACTTTTGCGGTAGTTCACAAGGACCGTTGGGTGAACAGGAAAGATCACGAGGTGCTCGTATTTGGTCAGCATGAAGACGAGAGATCCTCGCGATTGTTCGAGCGCCACAGCGACCGCCTGTCCACCGAACCGCATCCGAAGTTCGGCGGCCCAGACTTCAATCGCCTCAGGAGTGTGATCGATGGTGCCGGTCTCCACCTTCAATATCCCGGCCTGCAGCGCCCACGCGTGCTTTTGGTCAGCCCAGTCGATAGCGACCAGGGCCGCAAACTCGTTCGTCATGGTTCCTCCCTCGAAAATGAAATAGACATGGGACAGGCAGCTTTGCCTCCGCGAAGGCCTTATAGGAGAGTCTTTTCAACCCATTTCCAGACGACATCTGAGTATTCGTTTTGGAAGCAAAGTGCACCCCGTTGCTCGGAGCTCTATCCTCGGACATCGAGTGTCTGGCAACGCGATTCGTGGCCGCGGGACGCCTGCGCTGTCCAACGTGCCATACTGCACAGCGATAGACAACCGTATTCTTAAAAACTGCGAAAGTGCGACAGCCGCTCGGAGCTCTATCCTCGGACATCGAATGTCTCGCTCTGCGATTCGTAACGGCTGCGTCCATCTGAGCTGGTGATGCGGCTCAGCACGGATAACAGTGGGATTTCCACAACGCGCGGCCGCGACTACTGTGGAAAACCCTTGTCTCAACATCTCTCCTTCGGAGCCACTATAAGGCTTATCCTCCGCTCCGGCCGCTCGTAGTGTATCCGCAAAGGCAGTGTGGAGCAATAGTGGAACGAAAAAACAGCTTGATTTTCGTGGCGCTTTCAGACATGGCGAACAACAGCCGAGAGAGGGAGTCGTATTTCTTTGAACTAGCGGCGAATTTTCCTCGTACCAACATCATGATCCGAATAGCGTCACATCGGAGGGCGCAACAGAGAACGAGCTTGTCGACTCTGTTGGCAAGCGTCATCTTTCTGGCTGCCCTGACCCGTACTCTTTCCGCCCAGACGTTCGAAGTGGCTTCCATCAAGCCAAACACCTCCGATGGCGGGCGCTCTTCCTCGAAATTAACTCCTGGCGAACTGTTTATCGAAAACGTCTCGCTTCAGAAATGCATCGCGCTGGCATATGGCATTAGTGAAGATCGCGGCGGCGCCATCGTAGCGCCTGACTGGGTCGGGGAGACTCGATATGACATCGTTGCGAAGATCCCCCCTGACGTTCACCCAGAACAGGCGCGCATCATGTTCCAGAACCTGCTCGCTGAGCGGTTCAAGCTCAAAGTCCACTGGGAAGACCGCGAGACGCAGATCTACGCTTTACTCCCGGCGAAGAACGGACCAAAGCTTCAAGTGCCAGGTTCGAACGAGCAACGTGGGGTACGTGAGAGCCCGGGCCGGCTTTTGGGCATGGGAGTACCTGTCTCCGCTCTCGCCGATCATTTGTCCGGCCCGAAGTATCAATTAGGTCGTCAGGTTGTTGATCGCACCGGCCTGCAGGGGAACTACGACTTCACGCTCGATTGGTCGGCTGACCCTGATGGAGTTTCACTCTTCACCGCCGTACAGGAGCAACTGGGTCTAAGGCTCGAAGCCCAAAAAGGTTCGGTGAAAGTCCTAGTTGTCGACTCGATGGAGAAAACACCGACCGAAAACTGAGGTTGTTGGAAGGGGTCGTATGCGGAACGGAATTCCTTTCGTACATTAGCCGGAGTCCGAAGCTCGTAGGGGTGCGCCGATCTAATCTCTTCTACCGATTAGTTCGCAGAGCTGTGACTTTTTTCCCGTATCCAACGTTGGAGCCATCCCTAGCTGGATAGGCGATTACCTCCACGTTGTCTCCGCGCCGGTAGGTGTCAATCTTCCAGCCTTTCATCATTTGCAGGTTCGGACTACCCATGTCCAACTCCCAACTCACCATGTTCTTCTCACCCTTAACGTCCAAATAGAGCCGCACATGGGGATTGCTCCAGTCAATCTTTGTGACGGTGCCCGTGAGGGTGATCGTTTTTTCCGTGTCAAACTGCGCCTGCAAGGCATGATGCGCGAGGACGACGGTTGGCAGGAACAGCAAACTCACGCCCGCAATCAGAACAGCCTGCGTGGACCTCATCACGATAACCTCCCGGATGATTCACCCTCCATTAGCAGTATCGGACTGGTTCCTCCGCGTCAAGCACTCCAAACTCTTGGTACAGGGTCTGCCCAAGGGCTCGGCGAGGCCAAAGGCGGGATCCTCCAGATCGCAAACCCACGGGTGGATCTTCGATTAGGAGCGCGCAGGCGGCGCACTAGGGCGGTGCTACCCGAACAAGCATGGTGCTCCCCTCCTTTGCCAGCATCTCTGGAAGAATCCTCTTCAACGAGAAAACAGAAATGCCGAGGGCTTGCTTGCGGCTATTTCCGGCTTCCTCCGACGGCAACGGGGAGTTTCCAGCCATACCGGATCGCCATAAAGCGCAGCCCAAAGCAGAGAAGTGCGCCTATTGTCGTAGCGGCAGCGGACGGAATATGCACCAGCGGTCCGATCACTACAACGGCCGCGCCCGCCAGAGCAGCAATGGCATAAATGTCCGCGCGTAATACCACTGGAATCTCCGAGATCAGGATGTCACGCATCATGCCCCCGCCAATTCCCGTCACCATCCCGAGCAGCGCGGCCGCAACCGGATCAAGGTGATAGGTCAGGGCCTTCGTCGTGCCCGTAACAGCAAAAAGCGCCAGGCCAGCGGCGTCGAAGATTAGAACGGAACCGCTCAAACGGTCAATGAACCGATAACAATAGAACGTCAGCAGTCCCGCAGGCAGCGTAACGGCGATGTACCGCCAATCGCTGAGCGCCGCGACCGGAGTCGCGCCAATCATTACGTCGCGTGCGATCCCGCCGGCATTGGCAGCCACGAAGGACAATACGAGCACGCCAAAGATGTCAAGCTTGTACTTGACCCCGGCCGCGGCGCCGCTGAGGGCGAACACGAAGGTGCCCGCCAGGTCGAGGACAATGTGAAACGTGTCCATCCGAATTGCAAGGTGAAAGGAGTCCACGTTTCTCTCCGCTTACTTCCCCAGCCAGGCCATCGTGGTGACAACCAGCGTTTCTACGCCGGTCTCCACAGTTGGATGGATGACTGGCGCGAAGTGTGGGTTATGATTCGTTGGGAGTGCACCGATCGTGCCGTCCCTCTTCGCCTTCGCGTACACATCACGATCCACCCCCCCGACGAACCAAAAGACCGACGGAACGTGCCATTCGGCGCCGAAACATCCGAAGTCCTCACTCGCCATCGTCGGCTTCGTCTCCTGCACGTTGTCGGCTGGAAAATGCGCGCGAAGCGCATCCCGCACACGCCGGGTCGCATCCGGATCATTTGTCGTCAGTGAATAGTGGTCTATTTGCGTAATCTCCGGCTTCCTCGGCGCGCCTGAGGCTGCAGCTTCAGCATTTACAATACGCTCGATGGCGGCAAGCACCAGCTTGCGGACACCCTCATCGAAAGTGCGTACGTTCAGCTTGATGATTGCCTCGTCGGGGATGACGTTTTCTTTCGTCCCCGCCTGCAACACGCCGATCGTTAGTACGGCGGACTCTGTCGGCGGCACCTCACGCGATACAATGCCTTGCAACCGCAACACGGTTGCCGCGGCCATCACAACAGGATCGATGCTCGCCTCTGGCATGGAGCCGTGAGCGCCGCGCCCAAATAATTTGATTTGTAGGCTGTCCGCGGCTGAGGTGGTGACGCCGATGCGGCCGCCAATCTCGCCAACAGGCATGCTCATCACATGCTGGCCGAGGATGACATCCGGCTCCGGGAATCGCTTGAATAGGCCATCGTCAATCATCGCCTGCGCACCCTGCGCCGTCTCCTCCGCCGGTTGAAAGACAGCGATCAGCGTCCCCTTCCATGCGTCGCGAGACTTCGCAAAGAGTGTGGTCGCACCGATCAGCCAGGTTACGTGCATGTCGTGACCACAGGCGTGCATAACGGGCACGCTCTTGCCGGTGCTGTCCGTCGCCGTGACCTTACTGGCATAGGCAAGGCCGGTAGCTTCCTGAACCGGCAAGGCATCCATGTCGGCGCGGAGCATCACTATTGGTCCATCGCCGTTGCGCAGCACACCCACAACGCCAGTCTTGCCAACGCCGGTCGTTACTTCATAGCCGACGGCGCGCAAGTGGTCCGCAGCAACAGCCGCTGTGCGTACCTCCTGCATCGAGAGTTCGGGATGAGAATGGATATCTTTATAGATCGTCTCTAGATCCGGAAGCAGACCTTCGAGATTTGCAAGTATGGGCTCAGAAGGCGAGGATTTCGCAGCCATTGCTCGGAACTCCTTAGGCGCGAGAATGTCGACGCAGCTATTATTGCACCCGCTCAGCCTTCCACCCCAGATCACACTGCGCCTATTCCGTTGTATTTGAGAGCGCGCCATTCCTGGCGATCGAAGAAAGCAAAATAGTGGTTACACCAGGGGAGCAGAGATCGAAAGGATAAGCCTTGGGTCTGGTTGTCTGATCCCCGGCCCATTGTTTCGCTACAAAGATCGCAGCAATCGTACTAGAGAAGTCTCGGTTGTCAAGATCATCCTTTCGCCTGTCGGGGGCACCTCACGCGATACAATGCCTTGCAACCGCAACACGGTTGCCGCGGCCATCACAACAGGATCGATGCTCGCCTCTGGCATGGAGCCGTGAGCGCCGCGCCCAAATAATTTGATTTGCAGGCTGTCCGCGGCTGAGGTGGTGATGCCGATGCGGCCGCCAACGGGAGTAGCGGGCGATAATTGTTCATAACGTTTTGGAAACCCGAGCGTTGCAGACGGCTCATAACAGCGCATTGGGCGACGTGCTTGTGCGGACATCTTGGCCTGTCGCAGCATGTTTACTCTTACCCGCCTGTTTAACGTTTCTGGAGGTAAAGATCCTGATGGGAAACCAGGCAGCTCGCATGTGACCTGCTCAGAGGGCGCCGCCGCTAGTCTCAAGGCCGAGTTTCAAGGCTACCTGAACTAGAAGCTTAGGAAGCAGGATTTGGAGCTACGAGGACACAACCAGCCAAATCATTACTGAGACGAATGTGATTTGCGTGGTCCGCTAGCCGGATGGAAAGCGAGCCCATGGAGTTCCTTTGGTCAACCACAACAGCGGTGCCCGGCATCAATCCAAGTCGTTCGATCTCGCGGAGCGCGACCGCGCTGCGGTCCGAAACGCTGCTCACAATAGCCGGCGTCCGCAACGGCCAGCGGGCCAGGGGTACTTCCTCGCGGAACACTCCAGCTTCGTACTTCTGGGGTATCACGTGCCCATGCGGATCGACTTCCGGATCGCCGAGGATCGCCGCGACCCGATCCTCAAATCGCTCCGAGATGAAGTGTTCCAGCCGTTCCGCTTCCTCGTGCACTTCGTCCCAGGAGTACTTTAGGACGTCGTGAAGAAACAATTCCAAGAGCCGGTGGTGCCTGACCAGTTCCCACGCACGCCGTTTGCCAGCCGCTGCCAGGCGGACGCCGCGGTGTTTTTCATACAGAATCAGGGCCGGGCGTTGTGCGGCAAGCTTTTGCAGCATTCCAGTCACCGAGGGCGTGCGAACTCCGAGCCTCTGGGCCAGAGCGTTTGTCGTGACGCGCGAGCCCTCCGCGCCAGCTAATTCCAGGATCGCTTTGAGGTAATCGTCCACGGATTCCGACGTGCCGGGAGAGAATTGTTTAGCTGCCACTAATCCAGATCGTAAGCTAGTCTCGCATCATGTGCAACCGATCCCCTCTAATTGCAAGTCAGTGAGGCGATAGCTAATATTTAGGTATGCCTAATCCAGGGAGTCGGAATCTTACTCTCTCGCTCCTCGCGTGCCTGGTATTTGTCGCCTGTTTCCCGGAGCGCCTCCTGGCCCAGGGAGAGACTACCAGCGCCATTGTGGGCACAGTGGTCGATCCCACCGGAGCCTCCATCGTGGACGCCGCGGTGACGATCATCAGTAAAGAAACGGGCTCGAAGCGCAGCGCAAAAACGGACGGTGCCGGACGCTTCAATTTCCCGCAGTTGAGGCCCGGTTCGTACTCCGTCGGGGTTGATGCGGAGGGTTTCGAGCGGCAAGTTAACGGGTCAGTCTCCTCCGGTTTGGGGCAAAAGCAGACCGTTAGCTTTGTCCTAAAGCTTGCTTCGGCGAAAGGAGAGGTGACCGTGACCGGCGAGACTGCCCTGGTCAATCCCGATAACGCGAACACTGTGACGACACTGAACTCAAGGGCACTGGAGAACCTGCCGAATCCCGGCGGCGACATGACCTATCCCCTGCAATTTGCGGCGGGCGCCCTGATCAACACGGCTGGCAGCGGCAACGACTTCGTGGGCGGCACGAACGGCTACGGCAATGTTCAATTCAATGGTCTGCCGTCCTTGGCCAACGGCTACATCGTCGACGGGCTCGAAACCAACGACCCGCTCACCAACCTCAACAGCGGCCTGTCGACAAACCTGGTGTTGGGTCTCAATTCCATCGCCGAGGTCACCGTGAATACGCTCTCGTATGCCGTGGACCAGGGACGCTATGGAGCCTCGCAAATCAACTACATCACCAAATCCGGGACCAATCAGTTCCATGGCAACCTGTATGAGTTATGGAACGGGTCGCGATTCAACGCCGCGGACTTCTTCACTGATTCCACGCTAGGCAATCACAAGCCCCGCTCCTCAGTGAACCATTTTGGCGGCAGCGTGGGAGGCCCGATCCTGCACAACCAGCTGTTCTTCTTCTTCGACAGCGAATGGGTGCGGATTGCTCTGCCAATCGTGTCCGCCACGACGGTCCCAACGTCCGCTTTTCAGAATTATGTCCTACAGCAGTTGCCGTTAGGCGGCTCAGACGCAGTAACGGGTTCCACCTATCGGCCGGCGCCTCAATTGGTGCCCTTCTATCAGAAAATGTTCAGCCTGTATGGAATCAAGGCTGGAACACCGCTAGCGATGCTGGGCTGTCCGTTCAACAGCGATGGAAGCCCCGCGCCGGGCGTTCCGCCCAATGGCAACGGTTGCGGCAATCGCCAGAGTGTCTCCCATTCCAGCGACGATCATGAACAGGTCCAGACCGCCCGGATCGATTACAACCTTAACGAGAAGAACATCACCTGGCTCCGGTTTCAGGCAGACACTGGCCTGCAGGCCGCCTACACGGACCCGATCCATCCCTTGTTCGACGCCATCTCTCCACAGCCGTTGTACTCTTTGGCGGCCGGCTACACTCACATCTTTTCTTCGAGACTAGTAAACTATTTCAATCCGGCGTTCTCCTGGTACGAAAGTCTCTTCGGACCCAGCGATTTTCAGAAGACCTTGTCGGCCCTTCCCGTCACGCTCCAGGGCATTGGCGCGGATGCACCCTTTACAACCATCGGCGGCCTCGATAATACGTGGGTACAGGGACGGAAGGCCTCCCGCTTCTTCATCAATGACAACCTGGCGTGGACGGTTGGCGCCCATGAGCTTCGGTTTGGAACCAACACTCGTATTTTCCGGCTAAATGACCATGACTTCGGGGAAGGCGTTGTTCCCCTCGTCACCTACACGACGCTGCCGCAATTCATCTATGGCGTGGCGTCGACCGTGTCCAAAACATTTCCGCTGGCGAACTCCGAGCCGTACAATTTCCTGAATCTGGATTTGTACGCGCAGGACACCTGGAAAGTGACATCGCGGCTCACCTGGACCTTCGGCATCCGCAGCACTCACAATGCAAATCCCGTCAATCCGCACGATGAGGTGGCGCGACTGTCTGCTTCTTTCGCTTCGATTTCCCATGATGTAAATCAACCGTTAAACGCGACGATTCAAACCGGCCTCGGAAACATCTTTGAATCGACGCCGCTCGCTCTTCTTCAACCCAGGACCGCCGTTGCCTTTCAGGTCACGCCAAAGACGGTCCTGCGGAGCGGATTCGGCCTGTTCAGCGATCTGTTGCCAGGAAGCGTAGTCGATCTGGTGGGCGTCAATCCTCCCTACTCCGAAACCTTCCAAGGCGGACTCCTGGGCACCGTCGGAGGAACCACCATCGCCCCCGGAGTACCTGGCAGCGCTGTCGATGCGACCGTCGCCGCAAGTCAGATCTTCAACACGGGTTTCACCAAAGGCCAACTCTCCTGCGCATCGCCGCTCTCCCATCCGAGTACCTGTCTGCAACCAGTGGCGATTACGGCGGTGCCGGAGGGAAAGCTGCGCGCGCCCTATTTCATGCAGTGGAGCTTAGCGCTGGAACAACAGATCGGCGGCACAATCAATCTGCGGGCCCAGTACGTCGGCACCCGCGCGGTAAACCAGCCGTACACGACTCAGGTGAATGGTTTTCAGACGGTTTGTCAGGGCTGCTTTGCGCCGTTCCATTACGGCGGGCCAACTGATGCGAGATTCGGAACGGTCACGCAACTGACCACCGGTGCCAATAGCCATTACAATGGCCTTCAAACGACTGCCGAGAAACGGCTCGGCCACGGATTGCAGGTCCAGGTGAACTACACCTGGAGTCACTGCATCGATACGGTATCCAATGGTGGCTTCCTGCCGTTTTCCGCGGGGGGAATCCTTTCGCCGATTCCCGGAAATGTGCAGCGAGATCGCGGCCCCTGCGATTATGACGTGCGCGACAACTTCACAGCCAATTATCTCTATGAGCTGCCGGTTAAGATCCGCGGCCCGCTCGGCCGTTTGCTGAACGGATGGCAAGTCTCCGGAACGGTTTTTTGGCACAGTGGCATTCCATTCTCTGTTCTGAGCGCGCCTTATTCCGCCAATGGAAATGGCATCGTGAATGGCAGCGGCCCACAATTTGCGAGCGTCGTTCCCGGCGTTCCACTCTACGAACACAATGCGATTCCGGGTGTCACCCAGCCAGGAACGATCCAATGGCTTAATCCGAATGCTTTCGTTTCGAGCGTCGATCCGAGCACCGGAGCCTGCGTGGGCGGCAATTCGCCGCAGAACTGTCAGTTTGGAAATCTGGGACGCAACGCCCTGCGCGGCCCGGATTTCATTTGGAGCGACCTGTACCTCACTAAATGGTTCACTCTGAATGAAAAAACAAAACTACGCATCGATGGCCAGTTTTTCAACTTATTCAACCACCCGAACTTCAGCCTTCCCTCGAATGTGACCGCGGGTATCCCTGGCAAGCCTTCCACCCAGACAGGCTTTGGTGCCTTCACTTCCACCACCTCACCACCGACAGGTTTGCTCGGAGTCGGTTTAGGTGGCGATAGCTCTCCACGCATGATCGCGTTTCAGGCACGGCTTGAGTTTTGAGGATCGAAAACCTACGTCCCTGATTTCGGCGCTCATCCAGATACGTTAGATTGGGGAAGTAGGGTGGATTCGGTATTGGAAGTCGAATTTTCGCCTTGCACTCGGACGGGGCCGAAACTGGATCAGACTCGCGATAATGTCCGACATCAGCCAGACTTCCCGGAACCGATTTCTGGACCCGAGCGCTTGATGTCGCCCAATTACAAAGCAAGTTGACAACGTAGGCCTCTGGCACGACGCTGGACGTATGGCTGGCAAAGCCTCCAAGAGAGGACTCGCACACAAGAGTGTCGCCAAAGAGGCATCGAGGAAAGCGGCAAAGACCTCAGTCTCCAAGTCGAGAAAAAGGTCCGAGGCTGCGGAGCTTGATCTGAGCCACTTTCCTGCGGAGTCCATCGTAACGCGGAAGGTAGGCCCGTGCCTGGCTTGCGCGCTGGATGTGCTCACGCGGCATATGGAGCTTAGTACCGAACGCGCGCGGTCGGAGATCCGACGTCACAGTCCGTCGCTTGCGGAGCTATCGACGACGGCGCCCGCGCGACCCTACTTCGAGTGGCCCGCAGATGAATGCCCCTATTGCGGAGCGTCGTCCCGATGGCACGCGCCACTGGGAATCGTAAGGATCGAGGGAGGAAAGACAACAGACGCACCCCGGCGGACACTCCTCAAGAAAATCGGCGAGGGCGCAAACTTTACTGTGATTGAAGAAAAATCGACGGAGCGGGACGCGCTCTACCAATGGCTAGCGAAAACTAGCGCGAGTCTGGATATGGAGTCGCGCGGATGGCTGCTGGAGGCCGCGCGCCATTGGTTAGGACGGCGTTTGCCTAAAGAGGATTGGACAACGATTTTCAAACAGATCCGTTTCGTGCGGCGGTCGCGGCGATTGGAACAGGGATTTGAAGTAGAAGGGCAGTGTCTTTATCTCACGCCCGCATTGTTTGACGAAGTGTTGTTGATCCAGTATTTGTTAAGCCGGTCGCGCAAGGCTGGGGGGCAGACTTTCGAAGGCCGTCTCACGCTCATGGACCTATTCCAACGGCTGCGCGGAGGAGGGTATCTGCGGAAGATGGGAATAGCGGCTGGGAATCCTTCGGAGGCACTGGAGCAATTGGTTGAAATCCTCGGCGGAGAGGGCCAAGTGAAGTTCCACTACGTTGCCGACCGGCGGGATTTTTTGGCGCGTCTGGCGGAATTGAAGAGCGCAAGAGTTCCGCGGCCTAAATAGGGACAGTCACCCCTTCGCGCTGACGGTTCTCCGATATCGGCTTTTTGAGCAGGGAGTCTAGCGACCTCAACAATCAACGTCGAATGGGTAACTGATATTAGGAATTAACGAGGGACTGCGGCCGACGCGCGAAAACCTCAGACTCGATCTGGTCGCACCTGGTTTACCGGTTGATTCATCGTGCGCGCGGCATCAGCAGGGCGTTTCCCGGCGGGTTCACGATATCTGCCTCCACTGGATTGTAGAAAACGGGGCCTAAGCACTCACTGTCTCCATCGCGTATGGATCATTTGCCCATGCGCACGAGGCTCTACGATAGACTGGGACGTCGATCTCAAGGAGTTCCGCATGCGACACGTCCTGCTTTCGATTGCTCTCACGTCGAGCTTCGCCGCCTGCCAAACCTTCCCCTACGACCACATCCACTTGAACGTCCCCGATCCCGCCGCGGCCGCCAACTGGTATGTCAAGAACTTGGGCGCGACCCGCACCAACGAAGGCGCCGACCGCTTGATGTTCGGCAGCACCCGCTTCCTCTTCATCCAGAAAGCCGACGCCAAGCCCAGCACCGGAGGCGCCATCGATCACATCGGATTCTCCTTCGCCGACCTGGATGCCAAGATGAAGGAGTTCGAGGCGGCCGGTGTCAAGATCGTCACGCCGGTGCGCTCAGTCCCCGGCCTCAATAAAATCGCGATCGTGGAGGACCCCTGGGGCACACGCATCGAGGTCGTGCAGGACCCGGAACTGCTCGGGTTGCACCACCTCCATCTCATCGGCCCCAGCCCCGAGGAAATCTTCACCTGGCTGCTGGCGAAGTTCGGAGGCCAGCGCACCAAGATGAAAGGCGTAGCCGACGCCATCAAATACAGCTCGCCCGGCTTTAATGACGTGTGGATTATGGTGGCGCGCGGCAACTCCGAGCCCAGCGAAGGCCGCGCCATCGACCACATCGGCTGGCGCTCGACCGGTGCCCTCGCTAAAACCATCGATAATCTGCGGGGTCAGGGTGTGACCATTCTGACTGAGCCGCGTCCCCTCGCACTCAAGAACGGCCCTGGGATCAACTTCTCTTATGTGGCCGGGCCCGCTGGCGTAAAGATCGAAATCGTCGAACGGCCGGGGTTGAAGCCCGGAGAGTGATCCGACCCTGTAGTGGATTGAACTTCACTACAGACTGCAGATTCGAGGCCAGGTCAGAATCGTGAGAAGATACCCATGGGGGATGTCATGATCAAGCCCGTCCTTGGAATCGTTCTTGTCTCTGCGTTTGCTGCCGCCGGAGCTTACGGTGCAAATAGCCCGCTTACCGTGAACTTAGCGGATGGTAAGAGTCAGAGCGTCGGGGCCGCCACCATCAGTGAAAACAAGGGTGGAAATGGCGTCATGATCAAACTGAATCTCAAGAATCTTCCTCCGGGAGAACACGCTGTGCATATTCACACCAACGCGAAGTGCGAAGGTCCCGGGTTTACGACCGCTGGCGGCCACTTCAATCCAGCTATGAAGCAACACGGCAAGGATAACCCGATGGGCTCGCATGCGGGCGACATGCTCAACTTCACAGTAGGCCCCAAAGGCACGGCGAAGGTCACCGTAGCGAACTCGATGGTCAACCTAGGCACGGGGAACAATTCGCTTTTCGCCAACGGCGGCACCGCTCTGATGATTCACGCCAAAGCCGATGACTATAAGACCGATCCCACGGGCAACGCGGGGGATCGAATCGCTTGCGGCACAATTACCAAGTAAACCCGTCCCGCGCGTAGAAGCGGGACCGTGGCTACCGATATGGGTGGATAACAGTTGCCAACATAACTACTCACACCGAATACAAGAGTCAATTTCAATGCAGATATTTCTTCGAGTTGGAGCGATACGACGATTTCAGATCTTCTTGTAAACGGAGACCCGGAGTGGGCTTTGCCATTGGAATTGTGCGCTTAGCCCTCTCTGGCGGAGGCGATTTGGGGTGGTTAGCCCTCAGAGCAGCAATAAGGGCTTCTTGCTCTACCAACTTCGCCTCCAACTCCCTCCGGGTGAGGCGGGTTATTGCTGAAGGTGTGCTTTGGGCGGTCCAAGCCCTGGCCGGCACTGAGGATTGCTTGGCCGAGACCGTCCGTTTCGATATGAGGTCTGGAATAGCGATCTTCGTTGGGGCTTTTTTCATCTTGTGCTTGACGAATACCTTATTGTTTTGGGCGTTTACCTTCTTCTTTGAAGCTGGACACACATGAGCATGAAGTGCAGCCATACTTGGAAATGCGTAATTACACTGTTTACACGTCATTCGCACTTTTTGCTTGTCGTGTAACAGTTCAATCGGGTGCTTCCTCGCCTCGTGCTGCTGGAGTTCGGCCAATCCCGTGGCTCTATAGCGGCAATAGTTGCAAGTACAAGTAGCTCGCTTCGTCATGTCGCCAGTGTACATGTGCCCGCAATCAGCGTGTAGGCGGGCCTAGACTGGGGTGTCTATCAAACGCCCGGCGCGGTCGACGCATATGGCCGGATTCCCTCTTCTCGATGGCGCTGGACATTGGGTGCAACAGGAGCAGCCGGAACTAGTGAGCGGACTGCTCGTTCAGTTCGTTCGCGACTACGCAAAGCCCTGATTGCTCGCGGCTCTCGTATCAGCCATCCGACTTCTCAACGCCGCACGGAGAACTGAATGTAGGCTACCGACAATGCTGCACATCAGGCAGCTAGCCTAGCGTTCCGGAGCAGCGCCAGAAGCGAGTGCTCAATGGACGTGTTCGACCTCGGGATACTCCAGTCCGTTCCTGGGCTCCGAATCGGGCGCCCCGTTCAGGTGTACGTCGAAGAAAGTGTCGATGAAGTGCGTCGCCACGGCGACTTGGCGGCGGCCATCGATTCCCACAATGCCCAGCGTGCGCAGCACGCGCATGATCACAGGGCTCCTTAAGACCGCGTCATCGCTGAACATGTAGTGATTTGCTCCGCGGATCGTGATTTCCGACCAGCGGTCGTTAGGCAGTCGGGCGAAAACGGAGCCGAAGTTCCTCTGAGCGATAGAGGTCTCTTCATCCTTCGAATCGCTGCGATGGTCGCTCATCAGGAACAGCACGGGCTTAGCGACTCCTTCTTGGACGACACTGCCGAAGGGAATCCCATCCACGTCGATGGCCGCCTTGCATCGCGAATCGTCATGGCAGAACTGTAGGGCTGTGGCGCCACGGATCGAGTGGCCGAACGCTCCGACCCGCTGCATATCGAGTCGTCCCAGGAACTTGCCGGAGGGGTCAGAGACGTTCATCCGATCAAGCCGATCGAGCGCAAAGCCCATGTCCGCGCTCCCTGCCTGTACCAGCTTGTTGGCGAGATGTTCCAACTCAGGCCCACTGAACAGCTCTGGATTGTTCTCGGGGGCCTCCCTGATCACCCTTCCGTCGGGGAACAACACCACGGAACTTCGATAGGGTGCCTCGAAACTCACCACCACATAGCCGTGACTCGCAAGGTCTTCGGCAAGGCTCGTAAAAGAAAATCCCCCTAGCATCAGTACCACGGGATACGAGCGCTGATGAGATGACAGCTCGGCGTCGCGGATACTATGCGCCCGGACTCGGGACAAATCTCGCCCGAGGAACTTCATTACGCCCCGCTGATGTTCAACGGCCGTCCGCCATGGAACCGGTAAGTAATCGTCGACCATCTGGGACGGTTGTGGAGGCGCTGCGGGATACCAGATCCAGACAAAAAGCTCCCGCTTGGTGCCGGGCTGCGGCGCGAGTGGATCAGTTTGCGCGGCATCGCTCCAAACGGAAGTTGTGCGGCTGACCGCAAACGGGCCGGTAGGCGAGGGAAGCGTCGTCTCCCTGTTGTGGTCCAGCAACATCCATCCCAGCAGGGCTGCGATTCCAAGAACCGCGAACAGGGCCACTGCGGCTATCATTTTGACCAGGCGTTTAATCACGCGAATAACAGGCACAGGTCTATCCTATGTGAAGTACTTTGTATCGTCAAGTAAAAAAGGGGGGGAGAGACGCCCGGACGGGCAAACCTGCTACACGGCGGCCCGTTCTGGCTCGTGCGCTCAGCGTGCCTCTAACCTCTTTTGCTAGACGAGAAAGAATGTCAGGTCTAGCAAAAAGGCCGCACTTCTGGAGGCTCCCACCGTTGCGGTGGGTTCCCCACTGGCCCGTTGTTTCTTGACTTGATGTGTCCGCTGTCCAGAGGTAATGTCCACATGACGTAGCTAGCGATATTGCCCACTATCGTGCGCTACTTTTTCGGATGGGCTGGTGGCAACCGATCCAAACGTGAAGCGAGCTACCCCCGAAAAACAGAATCCCGGCGGGCACAGAGCCCGAAGCGGTTACTAAGGACGGTTTAAAAGAAAACGAGGCCGTAATCTTGAGCGTTGGACGGTCGGGGTTGAACTATTCAAGTTCGTCTACGCTTGAAGGATTCCTTTGACTCGCGTTACCGGGTTCGATTCCCGTTAGCGCTACCAATTCCTCATAGAGTTACGGGCAACGGGTCATGACGGGTCATGACGCGCAACGCTCCAGCCCGAAACCCGGGGCGTGCACTGGTAGGACAGACCGTCCAGTCGCTCGGGGGCGGGCCAAACGTGGACAATGCGCGACCCACAAAGCTTTCTCCGTCGTGTCGGTCTAAAGATGGAGTTGGCCTGACGGCTCTGAGTGCAGACCACTCGATCATCTACAAGCGGGAAGCCATTGAACCGGTTCTCACTCCCGCACCATGCCATCCTCATCGACGAAGGAAGAAACTCTGGGAACTCGCTCCTAAGCATACGACGTGCGATACATTTCGCCAGAGGAATCCATTTCGTGATCTTCTGGACATCCAGTCCTTCATCAGCCATGAGCGTTGGTTCCCCCGAGTCGAGGACCGCATGGGCAACCCTAACGCGGAGCGGTCGTAACTCTGATTCGATCACACGCGATATTTTCTTTCCAAGGATCTCAGGACGGAAAATCTCGTCAAGCGACAGGCTGTCCCAGGGTTGCCTCCCGTAGAAGATCGCCTTGAGCCACAACTCGCAGTCTGACCGATTGGCTGGAATCCGCTCATCATAGCGCTTGGGCTGTTGGCCTTTGCTCTTGGCGTATGCGCTGACTCTAGCTCTCCTACCCTGCACGCCTTCAATGATTTTGAAGAAGCACAAGAATTGGTACGCAGGGGTATTGCTGTTCAGGGCCTCCCTATACAGGCTGGCGTATCGTCTGAATTCTTCACTAATTGTCCCGCTTGCCGGTACGGCCCATGCGGCCTCCACAACCGGATTGACGAAGCTCGTTCGCGCGTTTCCTGTGGCGAGTTCCACGCTATCTGTCTGAGAGATTTGGAGCGGGATATCGCGGTAAAGAGACCAGATACTCAGTGAAGGTGCCAACGCCCGATAAGCTTTGAGTTCTGCATCGTCAAAATCCCTGGCGGTCACCGACTCGATGACGATCTTGCCGAGGAACCCTTGTTCATTAGGGTAGCCATCGAATGTAAACTGCCCTTCGGACGTGTTGCCGTTAACCCGAATTTGATCCATGCCCTCATTCGTTGGAGTGGAAAATGCGGGCCTAAGAATTGCTAGATGGGAGTCCCCTTTCAGGTCGTGAGCGAACACAAACTTGTTTTCAGATATGAGTGGATATCCTGGCCTTCCAAAAACAAAAACGACCTTGTAGTTACCAGGCTTGCCCGCCGGCCCGCTTTGATTTCTCGGATCATTTGGATCCGCGAACCGATTCACGGTGATGATATGCTGCACCAGCCCGGTCATTCCCATCGATTCTAGTTGCACCTCTTTGCCTTCAGGCTTGGACGAGGCTTTCAGAGGGGCGATGGGCGGCTGCGGTCGTGATTCGGCTGGTTGTGAATCGCGGACCGCCCCGTGGCGGTGCTTGTATTTCTTGCCGCTTCCGCAGGGGCAAGGATCATTTCTGCCAATTTTTGCCAAGCCAGAATTGTATCCGTAACAAGCTTGGAAAATCCATCAGACCACTTAGGGCCATCAGGTTGTGTTGTCGCGGAGCTGGCCTGAAGAACCATCAGAACCGAAATATCCTGCGCGAATGAAGATACTGAACCTGACGACCATGCCGCCATGTTGATCTCCACATTTGGTCCTCCGTCAGTTGCTATCTGCACGGGCACCCGTGCAGTTTGCAACTACACTAACCCTATCTTTGTAGGGTTTGTTTCTAAGTGAAGCTTTCTGCGGCACTTGCGCTCTCCGTAGGAGCAGCAGCGGCGGCGACAACGGAACCCATAAAGTTGCGCCAAGAGTTCGGCTCCCCAGAAATACGCTTTTCCCACTTTTGTCTCAAGACTCGTTAATGCCAGGATGGCATAGGAATGGCAGCTAACCGAAATATTGCAGGTTCGAGTCGTGCCCGAGGAGCCAAACATCTCCCTTCGAACTGTCTGTGCTGGTCGGTTAACTGGCTGGCGGCCGCCACCGCCGCAAAGTGGCGCGGATTGGCGCTTTCACGCGAGTCCGCCGCCTCTCCGCCAATAACTGAACGCTACGCCCGACACAATGGGCGGCCAATTCAGACTCCAACCGCCCGCACTCTCTTAAACTCTCCGATGCCCGCACCATTGGTTAACAGCGTCCGCACAACGAGCAGCGCGCACGCAATGCCCGCCAGAATAAGCCCAGTCCCGCGACGAATAGTCATAGCCTTGTGGTTTTCAAAGGCGACCAGTAGCTGACTCAGCTTGTTCGGCGGGACGTCTTTTCACTCCTCGGCTTCTTCTTGCATTTCCACAAGCAGTCTTGCCAGGTGGGTAAAGAGTTCCTCCACGCCTTTGCCGGTCTTGGCGCTGGTGGTGAAGGTGTCCAATCCGTCGCGTCCAAGCGTTTCTAACGCCTCCATCTTGATCTCCCACTCACCATGAAGATCAACTTTATTTACAGCCAAGATCGTTGGGCAGCGGCCAATCTTGTCATGAATACGTGTACGCAGATTTAAGGCCGTTTCCAACGTGAACGACCGACAGCCATCAGCGACTAAGATCAAACCTCGCGCGTCCCGGACATGGTTCATATTAATGGGAGCGCTTGCTTCCTCCCCTGCGATGTCCCAAATCATCATAGTGACTTCACTCTCTCCGATCGTCACGATCTTCTTATCGATCTTCACTCCGACGGTCGTGAGGTACGAGGCGCTGAAGATCGATTGGATGAATCGTCTAACGAGGCTTGTCTTGCCCACGCCATCAGCGCCGACGAGACAAACTTTTGGCTTTAGGCGGCTCGCCTTCCGCGCCACCGTTACGAAAGGCCGCGTAACTTCGGATTTCGTATTTGCCGTCTGCTCCCCCAGTTCCGCGGCAGCCGCAGGGTGCACCTCGCTGGCCAGGATCGGCACAATCGTCTTCAGCCCCTGTTGGTAATCCGAGCGGAAGTCAATGTATTGCAAGCGGCGCAGCCGGAAAGGAATGTCGCAATCGCGATAGAGCACAGGGATGATGAATATGTTTCTCTCCAGCGCGTATGAGACTTCGTCCATCACATTGTCGGAGGCGATAGAGGACGGGGAGAGAATGATCAGCATTTGGGTGCAGAGCCCAAGCGCTTTCTCCACGGAACGATCCCAGCGTTGGCCAGGTTCGATGTCGATCTGATCGAGCCAGACAGGCGCACCGGCGTCTCGCAAGTCCCGGCCGAGCCTGAGCGCGAAGGCGGAGTCTTCACGCGAGTAGCTGAAGAATGCTTTAGAAGTCTCCTGGCTCACCGCGTTCCCCAGGGCATGCGTAAGTATACCTTTGGGCCGGGCTGTGAGGCTACTCTGGCAGGTTATCGCTCCACAAGCTCTGTGAACTCTTCTGGCTTGATCTTCGGATTCAGACTTGGCAGCGCGATCACGTGCCTGGTCGGCTATTTTACCGAGTAGCCGCGGGCATCGATGCAGGCTGAAAATCCTCGTTTGTAGGTGCTCTGTTTCTGGTCGTAGGCAGCCTTCGCTTGCTGCGATTGCTGCTGGAGCTGAGCAGTCGCCGAATCGGCCGCCTGCGCTTTGGAAGCTTCGTTAGCCTGGCGTTGTTGCCTGCCGCCGCGCACCGTGCCAACTGTCGCGCCCACCGCTGCTCCTGTGCCGGCGTCGCCGGCGATTCCGCCAATCACTGCGCCACCGGCGGCGCCTCGGGCGGCGCCCCGCACCCGACCGCCCTTTGCCTGCGGAGCCTCTCCCGCAGCCTGTTGTTGTGCGGCCTGTATGTCTGCATTGGAAGGACCAACCGGAGGTGGGGTTTCAGGATTAAAGCCGGTCTGTTGCTGGACCTCGTTGTAACAATCGAGTTCATCTATAAGTTGCTGGTCGCGGCTCTGCGCGTTTTTTGGGTATACAAACATCCCGACCTTCTGTGCCGCGGAATAGGCCGGCACAGGCTTGGTCGGCGCTGGTGCCGAGGTAGGCGCCGCCGCATTGGTCGCGCCGCTGAAAGCGGTCTCGGATGCAGCAGAATTTGACGATGCGGGATTGTCGCTTTTGCCGCAGCCCGCGAGCATTGACAAAGATACAAGCAACGTTATAAGCGAAGAGAAAAGCGCGACCGTGACGCGCGAACAATGCCCGGCGGTCTTGCCCGGTGACGACATGATCATCCCCCGGGGGAGAGATTCTGTTCAACAATGACGCGATTTCTTTTATTTGTTCGATGCCGTCACTTCGACGGTTTAGCAGGGATTGAGCCGGAAAACCTGAAGGGGGGGTTTGGGACGGCCACTTCGACGGGTAACGCTGAAACACGGGCGACGATGGAGATTATTTCAGGCGGGCTAACGCCGTTGTGGGCGTGCCATGCCCCCACCCTGCCTAAACTTTTATTCGCAAGATTTCGTTCTGGTTTTCGCCGCCGTTCCGCGCCTGTAGTCACAGGAGGCAATCGTGATGCAAGCTGAGATCTTCACCCCAACCGGCCAGCATTCCAGTCCGGTACGTTTTACCCCACTGCGACAGCACCGGATCGATCAGGAGCTGATGGGCTTTCGTCATATTCGCAATCATGATCTTGCGGGCTTTGGGGGGAAGATCCGCAAACTCGCGCATGGAGTTCACCGAAAAGCACCCCTTCTGTCCCCAACTCCCGTAACAGACCTTCAGAAAGCCCTCGACGTCCGGACGGGGTGATCCTAACGCAGACGCGGGTGTTCCGATCGTGGCGGGAATTTCCGACAAAAGCCCGATTCTGAGATGGCTCGCCCCACAGCTTGGGGGTTGGCGCATTGATGGCTCTATCAAAGTCCAAGAAGCACTTCATCGGGCTCACGTGGGCTGACGGCGACACCAAGTCTGATCCGGGACGACGGGCAACTTCAACCGGCTCGCCGCACTCGTCGCAGGTATCAAGCCGAAGCGGCTCTGCTTGCGTCTCGTGATTCGGGAAGGTGAGCAACCTGAGCGCAAGTCTTGCAGATGTACCCTGCATTCTGCGCGAGGGCAGACGTCCTTAAGACCCAGTTCTTTTCCGGCCACATCCTGCACAACGACAGGTGATCGGTGGGGGCATTTTTCAGATGGACTTTCACTGCGCCGGCCTTGGAGGGAAACCGCATTTGCTTAAACCTGGATTCGTCCTATGTGCGTTAGTTATACGAAACCGCGAAGGATCTGGATTGAGAATGGCGGCCCCGGAGCCCACCGCTCCAACCTGTCCACGCGAGATAAGTGCACCGAGTTGTACGAATCCTTTCATGGTTTCCCTCCATCGACGAATTGAGAACCCGTGGCGTTCTCTGCCTCGGGATGCGTCAACCGTTGGGAAACGGGATCAGCGACCTTTTTCTGCTGAGCGACCACACAAGAGGTCCAGTGTTGCGTTTCGTCCACCCAAAATGGGGTTGGGCGCCGCTTACGGAGGGGGAGCGCAGGATGAACACTTGATAATACTGCACTCCATACGCAATACAGCCGGACCGCAGCCTGCATTTTGAAGTCACGAATAGTCTTACAGCGCTAGCCGAAGTATTGACCAGTACTGGATCGCCCAGTGTTCGATGTGACAGGGGTGCCTGGGATTTACCAGGCTGTGATGGATGTCGAACCGCGTAAATTGTCCATGCAACAGCAGCCAGATTCCGGTAATGGGCTAGAAATGAACGCGGCCCGCGACGGGTGTAGAGTCTTTGAGAGGATGTCTGGCGGTAGATTGGAGGAGTTGCGAGCCATGAAGGCGGCCGTCTATAGCAGATACGGACCACCGGAAGTTGTCCAGATTCAGGAGGTGGAGAAGCCCACGCTCGGGCCTACCGACGTTCTCATTCGCGTTCACGCGACAACGCTTTGCCCAGCTGACTGGCGCTATCGGAAAGCTGACCCAGCTCTCTCAAGGCTCTTCAGTGGGCTCTTAAGGCCAACGAAAATTCGAATCCTTGGGATGGAGTTCGCCGGAACCGTCGAGGCAGTAGGGGAGTCGGTGACCAAATTCCGCCCAGGTGATCCAGTATTCGGATCAACAGGTTTTTTCACAATGGGCGCTCACGCTGAATACGTCCGCGTGAGTGAGAACGGCATGCTAGCGGTCAAGCCAACGAACATGCAGTTTGAGGAAGCCGCCGCAGTCCTCTACGGCGGTGTGGCAGCGGTACATTTTTTAAAGCAAACGAAGATCAAGCCTGGACAGAACGTGCTGATCTATGGCGCCTCCGGGAGTGTGGGTGTCTTTGCTGTTCAACTCGCCAAGCACTTCGGCGCGCGTGTCACGGGCGTCTGCAGCACGAAGAACCTGAATTCGTTACGTCCCTCGGTGCAGACGCGGTCATCGACTACACCAAGGACGACTTCTCGAAGACCGGCCGTGTCTATGACATCGTCTTCGACACGGTTGGCAAGAGCGGCTATTTGCGCAGCCTGAGATCCCTCAAGCGCGGAGGTTTCTATGTTCGAGTGGGAGGATCTGGTGCGCTCTCGTCCATTCTTGTATCGATCCTTGCGGGGACGTGGATGTCCCTCACGGGCGCTGCGAGATTCGTTGGAGGGGTAGCGGCAGGCGGCCGGGAGGCTCAGCTTTTCCTCAAGGACCTAATTGAGGCCGGAAAGCTGCGGACCGTGATCGATAGGCGCTATTCTCTGGAGCAGATCGCTGAGGCTCACCGATATGTCGAGGCCGGCCACAAGAGAGGAAATGTGGTCATCGTTGTTTAGAGGCCAGAACCCACGTACCCATTCGATTCCTCTCGACAAGTCGCGCAGCGTTTTACTTCGAAATGCACATAGCGATAACCAGGGTCACCATGGGCGCGGACGGCACGCTCGAGATCGCCGATCATCGAGAGCGCCACGCATGCGTTACCGGCGAGATCCTGCCCGAGGCCTAGGCCCGCAGCCGCGACTCGCTGGTCGCCACTCTTGATCTGCTCCAACTCGGCAGGATCAGGCCAGTGCCGGTACACGCCCGATTGCAGACCGTCGACGCGATGGGCATACAAATAGAGCTGGATGAAATGCGCACTGGCAAAATCAGCAAAAAACGGCGGTGTCGTGGCAGACAGGATAGCCCAACCCGACGACCGCCGCTGGCACAACGGCGCTGATGTCGAAATCGTTATGTACGCCCGGTCGCTTCAGAAAGCGGCCAAGATCCTTGTCGAGACGCTGGACCTGGAGCCGAATCCGAAGACGGCGTTGGATGAATGCACGAGAAGGGATCGACGCTGTTCAATGGAACTATACTTGATTGCGTGGCGACGAACCAATCGGCCCTCTCTTCCAAAGGGACCGAAGCGAAAAGTAGTTGGCAACAATCGATTCACCAACCCCAACGGCTTTGGCTCTACAGCGTTCTGTTCAACGTTCACTATATGGTCGGCATTGTGTTGGGCATTTACATCGGACTCATGAGCCTGACGGGTGCGATCCTGGTCTACCGGGACGAACTATCGGCGTGGATTCACGTTGAATGGCTGGTGAAACTCCATTCCAATTTCCTGGCGGGACCCATTGGCCGTTACGTGAACGGTGGTGGGGCAGCGTGCCTCACAGTGCTCTGCCTGACGGGTGCTTTCATCTGGTGGCCCGGAATCAAGAACTGGCGGCGTAGTCTAAAGGTTAGCTTGATATGAACCTCACCCGAATCCAGTGGGATTTTCACAGCGCACTCGGATTCTGGAGCTTCCCCTTCGTCCTCGTTTGGGCATCTCGGAGCCTATTTCGCCTTCCCGAACTTGTTTAACGCCGTGTTTCCGGTACTCAATTGGTTTGCTATGGCTGGCCGATCTGCATTTTGGTAGATTCAATTGGCCACGAAAGCGGTTTGGAGTGTCATGGGCTTGGTTCCCGCCGTTCTTGCTTTCACCGGAGTTTTCGTCTGTTGCCGAAGGATCATCTTTCATAAGCCATCGAAAGTGAATCTTTAACGACGCCGAATTCAGGCTGTCCCTCTCACATTCCTTGCAGCGTGAACCTCATTGTTTCTCGGAAACCAGGACTCTGAATACCTTCGACTCGTTGAATCAGCGTTCCGCCTGCCGTGACGACCACTAACGATGCTTCCGGTTTCGATTCGGGCTTGCCTTTCGCAACGAGCCACGCCTGTTGCTCGAATGAACCAGGGTTCGATACCTCCAAGGTGACGACCGATTGAACCCCGGATCTTCGACGGCGTAGTGGACAGGATTCTTCAAGGGGTCGCTGTGCCAGCCAGCCGTCTCAAGAAAGCACCAGATGAACGCCGAACAACTCTGTGCTCACTCCGTTCTCGTTGACCGTGAACTCATGCCGTGGCAAACGATAAAGGTCGATGTTGACGAATCGAGTGCTCAATCTTGAAGGGTAGTTTACCGATATGACCGGATTGGGAAATGAGTCTTCTTGGGCCTCCACGATCACCGCAAAAGTTGCTCCTGGTCCGTCCCCTGCTCCTACCGAAAAAGTCAGCATGAACGGATCTTTCGTAAACGCCGTGACGACACCTGCGAATAGGATCCTCGCACCGGGCGCAATGGGTCCTTTGAACTGGCCGTCTTTCTCAGGTTTGTCCATGAACTTCAGGGTCACTTCGGGGATGTGTTCTTGCCGAGATAGCCAGTACGAATTCGTTTGGGTGTTCGGGGGGCTGGCTTGAAACGACGGTTCCGATCAACGCATGAACTCCATTTGTCCCACCCGGCACCAACGCATTCTGAAGGCCGGATTTGAAATCGTTGTCACCATCCTGGGATTGAAGTTGCGCCTTCAGCTTATTCCAAAGCGCCAAGCCGTCTTGGATGGATTTGGGATCAGTTGGAGCCGGAACCTGCGCCAAAGCCAATAGACCGAAGCCCACGGACATCGCAATGTAGATGGTGCATTTCATGAAGTCCACATTGAACGCCGTCTTGATGATCGTCGATATGTCAAAAGGAAGCCAGCTAAAAAGATCGCCAGAACCGCAGGCCAGTAGACCAGCCTATGAACGTCTATGCCGACAGTGCCGTGAAAGC
>CAVYBC010000017.1:0-89799 GCA_963766615.1 Terriglobia bacterium | reverse complement strand
CTTGTAGAGTAGGAGACAGGCGCGCCGCGCGAAACGCACGTTTCCTGCCTCCCCTCATCGAACCGGACGTGCGGATTTCCCGCATCCGGCTCTCCGATCATCTTCTTCCGGTGGCGTGCGCCGCAGCCCTGCCAGATGACTCACCTTCCCGACCATCCGATACAATCGACAGCGTTCATGAAGGACATGGTAGTTCCACCTCCCACGGGCCGTTCGCCAAGGACATCGATGTTTGCGCCGGAGCCATAACTGCATCTCGCTCCGTACCGCCCAATCGATCTTGTGAAACGTCCGGTTGCTGTTGCCGACCCGAAAGTACGTACACCACCCATTCAGAACCGGGTTCAGCTTCCGGATGACCGCATCGACGGGACCATTACTGGGAAACGATCGCACCACTTCGCGCGCTCGCTGCCGGATATTGCGGCACGCCTTGGAGCGTGGCCACATCAACAGCATCCGGCCAGGAGTTTTCCGAAACTCGAAGCCCAGAAACGCGAAACCCTCTACCAGCGTGGTCAGCCGGCTCTTCTCCTGATTCACCACCAGATGAAGTTCCGCAAACTCACGTTGCAGTTGATCCCACGCTGTCCGCGCCTGTGGTTCCGTTTGCGCCAGCAGCACCATATCGTCCGCATAACGAACCAGCCGCACAGCACCGGTGGCGACACCGTCGCTCCGGCACCATCTGCGGTCCACCTCGTGTAGAAAGATGTTGCTCAGCAGCGGCGAGATCACCCCACCCTGCGGCGAACCGCGGTCGGGATGCGTCACCCTGCCTTCCTCCATGACTCCTGCTTTCAACCAGGCACGGATCAGGCGCAGAATCTGTACGTCCCCGACCCGCCGTTCCACCAACCGCATCAGCAGCTCGTGATCGATGGTGTCGAAGTACGACTTCAGATCCACGTCCACTACTTGAGAACAGCCTTCGTTGACGCTTTGCACGATCACGCTGAGCGCCATTCGAGCCGTCCTCTTCGGACGAAATCCGAATGAGCAGGGCAGGAAGTCCGCTTCGAACAATGGCTCGATCACGATCTTCACTGCCATCTGCACCACCCGGTCCTTCACCGTCGGGATGCCCAACGGCCGGGTCTTGCCCGGCTGTCCGGGCTTCGGTATGTGAACCCGCCGCACCAACGCAGTCCGGTAACAACGGCTCCGTAGCTCCTGCGCGACTTCCCGCAAGAATCGCTCTTCGCCGTAGTCGCGGATCGCCTCAATGTCGATCTTGTCCACGCCCGCCGCCCCTTTGTTGGACTCCACCCGTTGCCAGGCCTCCCGCAGGATGTCCTGCCGACAGACCTTATCGTAGAGAAGTGTGAACCTCCTTCTGGGCTGCTGCTTGGCCACCCGGTATAGCGTCCGTTGCAGTTTGCGGGCATTGTTCAGCCGCACGGGCGCTTTGCGCTCCGCTGGCTTGCGCCGGGGTTGAGCCGTCCCTTGCGGGGGCAGTCCGGCAGCCTTTCCCTGTTTCGTTCGCTGGATGAAAGTAGCGGCCCTTCCCTCCCTCCGGTTGTCCCGAAGTTCATCGGTACTATGGCCACCTCCAACTCCCTGCCTGGCTTCGTTACCGCGCTTTCGGGTTCCACCCTTATGCGCTTCCCTACCGGACGGAGCTTTCTCCGCCGGACCGTGCAGGGTCTCTCCGGTTAACTGGATGGTCTGTCTCTGCGTGCTGCCGTCCTCTACACCGTCCCGGCCTCTCGGATCCTTTCTCGCTGTATTCCGAGCGGTAGCAGGCTTCGCCTCTGGGGAACAGGCTCGCCCCGGGAATAACTCCAGTTGAATCGGCCTACTTACTGGTGGGGTTAACGATGCTGAAACGACGTTCACTTCTGTTGCGGCCCGCAGATTCGCCTCGCCTTCCTGCCGACAGCTGAAGGCTTTGTCATCCCGCTTTTCCGCCGCCGGTTGCCCAGCGGCCGAAGGGATCAGGCTATCGGGTGAGCGAGTCATTACCCGAGTTGATTCCTTTCAATCAACAAGTCCATCAAGTCCTCTCGGACGCACTCCCCGCACCCCTTTCTCTGCTTGCGGCGCTGTTCCTCCGCTGCACTCCGGACAAGTATCTCTTGACGAAACCGAACACTTCTTGCACAATCGAGATGCCAGCGTCGCTACGCTCCGATGGTGTTCGGCTTCATTCCGGAATGCCGTTCGGATTCCTTCCGGAATGTGCGTTCGGCTTCGCCGGAATCCCCAGCCAAACGCTAAATCGAGTGCGGGAACAGATCGACGCCCAAGAGCGGTCGTGGATTCGTATGGTGAAGTCCATGTCGCAACTTTTCAGAGAGCCCAGGCTGACGCTGAATATGTCGGCGAGATGAACCTCCAACCAGAATTACTCCGCAGAGGATTTGGGCAGGCGTAGCCAAAGCAAGAACGCGCGGACGGGAGTAGGATATGAGTCGCTGGCTTTGGAGATGGACACGTAAATTGTCTCTTCCGGCTCTTGTCCCTGAGCCAGCACCGGAAGATTCAGCAGCGTCCTAAACCGGTCCACGGGCATCTCGCTATCTCTCTTCCTGACGGATAAAAAATTGATTGGCGGACACTGGGACGGCTCCGGCCTGATTGCCAACTTTTCAAAATCACTTGTAATGGGGCGTGGATCGATGAATGGTGGGGACTGCGGAGCGAAGTTGGCGCATATCCAATCGGCGGACGCTCGATAGGTATCGGTATAGACGCCAAGAACCAGTTGTGAGCCGACGATGGAGAGACCAGCCGCGTTTTCACGATGGGGTCCCGATCGTGGCTCGACCGTGCGCGACCTCATGGTCAATAGCCCACTCGAAAAAACTGGACGCTCGTTCGGGCGGGCTAAGCCGGCTCGAACATTCCAAAGACGGGCATCGTCGTCGGTGCTACTCCAGATACCGATTGCAGTATCGCCATGCTCGTGCGACACAGCTTTCCGTGTCAGGAGTTCATGGATCGTCTGCCCACCGATCCAATGTTCAAAAAGGAAATCGCCGAACCATGACTCCAAGACTTCCGCGTCGGCGTATCCAGCCGCTTTGGCTTGCGTGCGGAAGGACTCGGCAGCGGTTGCCGCGATCTCCTGCGTTCGAAGGTGGGCGAACTTATCCCCTGTCCAGTCATGGCGAATCGCCCACAAGCCGGCGATGGCGGCCAAGATAAGAATGGGAACCATCCAGCGCAACCAACGGAAGGGTAGGAATCGCTTCGACGCCACGGCTTGCGCAGGTGCACTTGACGCTATAGTCAGAACCTTCTTGTCCGAGCGGATTGCCTGCAGTATCGCGTCGCACACTCTGTTTAGGTCCGGTGAGGTTGAACTTCCCAGGCGGTCCGCGAGCAGGGGCGAATATCTTGCGATGAATGACTTGTCGACATTGTGCCAAACAGGGAGGATTACCTTGCCGCGTCCCGACTCCAGGGCAAACAGGCCGTTGAGTTCACTCTGCGGCCATTCCTTGCCGAAAAAAGCAGGACTGAGAATGACAATGCCATATCTGGATTCGGCCAACCCATGATCAATCTTGCTCCGCAGACTGTCACCGATCGTCAGCTCATTCTCATCGAGCCAAACCCTTAGTCCCGCAACTTTCAGCTTCTCCGAAAGCGGCCGGGCGACGGACTCTTTGTCCTCTGAGGCGTGACTAATGAAAACGTCCCACTTGAATAGGGTCATCGTAGGCTGTCTTGAACCACTGACATTTTCGCATAGCCCTCCCGCCGTAGCCTCATTGAGTTTATTGTCGTAATGGCCGAGCTGGTCGCAATGAAAGCCTGTTATTGCAACTTCGCCACAAATTGTTTCATATTAAACGCTAATGCCGAACGACTCGCTCCCAGCGCCGCGCCCGGCCCAGCGCGTTATGATCTCCAGCACGTTCACGGACCTCAAACAGCACCGCGCCGCGTTAATAGACGCGATTCACAAGCATGACTTCAAGGCTGTGGCGATGGAAAACGATGCGGCGAAGCCAGAAGACGTAATCCAATCCTCGCTCAAGATGGTCCGGGACTCCGCTGCTTTCGTCGTGGTCATCGGCATGAAGTATGGACAAGTTCCCCTCTGCGCGAAGAACCCCGAGAGTCTCTCCATCACGGAGCTCGAATTCAACGAAGCGATACGTCTGGAACGTCCCATCCTGCTTTTCCTGATGGCGGATGACCACTCGATCACGAAGGCCGACATCGAGCGCGACGCGGCGAAAGAGAAAAAGCTAAACGAGTTTCGCGAGCGAGCAAAGCAAATTGGCCCAGACCCGGGACTTCATCGCATCTACGTAGAATTCCACAGCCTCGACGATTTCAAAGAAAAAGCCATTTACTCCGTCGCGAACCTCCGTCCCATATTGGACGACGCCGAGGACACCGCAGATCCCCCGCCGCCCCCTGGGACTCGCGACCCGATCCCCTATCCGCCCGATCTCTACGCTGAACCTCCCTACATCGGCTCCCACAAATTCGTCGGCAGGAAAGCTCAGCTTGACACTCTGGATGACTGGGCGGCCGCCTCCGACCCAAACCCCGTCCTCCTGTTTGACGCGGTCGGCGGGAACGGCAAGAGCATGCTCACCTGGGAATGGACCAACAATCACGCGACTACCGTCCGCAAAGATTGGGCCGGCCGCTTTTGGTACTCCTTCTATGAGCGCGGCGCGATCATGGAGGACTTCTGCCGCTGTGCGCTGGCCTATATGAATCGCGTGATGCCTGAGGAGTACAGGGAGCTGAAAACCCCAGAGCTGGCCACCTTTCTCCTGCGCCATCTTCAGCAGGAATCGTGGCTGCTGATTCTGGACGGCCTGGAGCGCGTCCTGGTCGCCTACAACCGCCCTGACGCGGCCGAGCTTGCGGACGAAAAGGCAGACACCGCCACCGACCAGATCGCCGACCGCGACCCCTGTGCCGCCATCCGCCCCGAAGACGACGACCTCCTTCGCTCCCTCGCTGGCGCAACAAAATCCAAGGTGCTCATCAGCTCGCGCTTGGTTCCGCGCACGCTGATCAATCCTTCCGGGCAGGCCATCCCCGGAGTCCGCCGCGAAGCCCTCCCCGGTCTCCGGCCTCCCGATGCCGAAGCTCTTCTGAAATCCTGCGGCGTCAAGGGCGATTCGCAAGCCATCCAGGATTACCTGAAAACGAATTGCGATTGTCACCCCCTGGTCACCGGCGTTCTAGCCGGCCTGATCAATGAATATCTTCCTGACCCAGGCAATTTCGATGCGTGGGTCAAGGATGTGGGCCAAGGGGGAGCCCGTCTCAATCTGGCAGAGCTCGACCTGACCCAAAGGCGGAATCATATCTTGAAGGCAAGCCTGGAAGCCGTCCCGCCAAGCAGCAGCCGCCGCCTTCTGTCCATGCTAGCGATTCTGTCGGAGGCGGTGGACTACACGACTCTGGCGTTGTTTGAATCGAAAGAATACACCCCCAAAGAACTCGCCGCAGCAGTGAAGGACCTCCGGCATCGCGGTCTTCTTCAATGTGAAGGGAATCGCTACGACCTCCATCCCGTTGTTCGAGCAGTCGCCGGCGGGCTGCTAAATCCCGAGGAAACCGAGCGCGATGGCCGGCGCGTCGTCGACGCCCTTTCCGCCCGCCCACACAGCCCATGGCATAAAGCCAAGACTATGGAAGACATCCAGGATGGAGTTCACGTAGTGCGTACATGGCTGAGAATGGGTCGCTATAAAGAGGCTTGCAACGCATTCAGAGGCGATCTTTTCCACGCCCTCTTTTTCAACTTGGAGGCTTATCCGGAAATCTTATCCCTGCTTCGTCCATTTTTCCCCAACGGCTGGAATGGCTCGCCAAAGGATGTAGAGGAGTCTGCCGGTTCGTACTTGCTAAATAGTGCTTCAATGGCATTTTCCCGCATCGGCGCTCATTCTGAAGAACTTGCGGCCCGCAGCGCCACCTTGTCGAGCACTCTAGGGCGCGAAACGTGGAGCGATGCGTCGATTTACCTTTTAAATCTCGCGAACAGCCTAAGCAGGCAGAACCGGCTCACCAAGCAGATCATGCGCCAGTATCGTTGGGGCTGCGGCTCGCGGAACTGATCCATAACGAAGAACGCCTCTTTCGCGCCCGGCTTGATCTGTTCGCTCAGTTTGCGAGGCTCGGTCGATGGGGAGCAAGCCGAAACAATGTGGGACCTTCTGGATCCTATGGGCCGCAATTGGAGCAGAGCCGTCTACCGCCCTGGGTATGCAGAAATGTGGCACGCCGCTGCACAGTTTTGGCAGGGAAATTTGAACGAATCACAGATCGCAGGTGCCCAGGAACTCGCGGAGATGGGGAACAATCCGTTCGTCAGTTCGCGACATTCTTAAACTCCGCGGCGAATGGTTGCTTGAAAAGCAGATGTGGGCCCGCGCCGCCGGAACCCTGAACCAAGCCGTCCAAATGGCCCGGTCCGCCCGGCAGTACGATTCGGGAGCAGAAACCTATCTCAAGCTCGCCCAATTTCACGTAAGCACCCTGGCCAACCCACGCCACGAAGCGGAACAGCTCGAAAACGCGAAACTGGTCAACTCTCTCGCTCTAGCCGAACTGTGGTTCGCCATCGGCGATCGCGAAAAGGCAAAAGCCTGGGCTCTGAAGGCCTATCGCCACGCCTGGTCCGATGGCGAGCCTTTCGTCTGGCGCTACGCTCTGAACAAATCACGCGCGCTTCTGGAGGCGCTCGACGCTGAGATCCCTGATCTACCACGGCCAAATACGAAAAATTTCCTTGCGAGGACGAAGTGGTGGCAGCCATCGAAAAGCTGGAGAAGAAGAAGGGCGGCCAACCTCCGCAATAACCGCTCACTCGACCCTAATTTCCCCTTCCCCCTCAATCCTTTACCGATTCGCCCGACCCGCCCGAAGGCGGAGTTCCCCCATCCTGAATCAGCATGGCAACACCAAATCAAATCCGCGCCAACCGCGCCAACGCCCTCCGTTCCACCGGACCCAAGACTCCTGAAGGCAAAAAAGTCTGCGCTCAGAACAGCACCCGCCACGGCATGCTCTCTCAAACCGTGGTCCTCGAAGGCGAATCGCAGGACCGCTTCGAAGATCTTCGTCACCAGCCTGACCGCCCAGCTCAAACCCCGCTCCCTCGCCGAAGCCGCCATCGTCGAAACCATGGCCATCGCCCGCTGGAAGCAAATGCGCATCTGGGGCATCCAAAAAGCCGGCTTCGACCTGGAAATGGCCCGTCTGAATTCGTCTTGCAACATCCCCGCCGCACGAGCCTCCATGGTCTTCAAAAACCTGGCCGACAATTCGCGAGTCCTCGACCTCCAGTATCGCTACGAAACCGGCTACGACCGCCAGTTCTGCCGAGCCTACGCCTTCTTCCTCAAGCTCCGTGCAAAACCCGACACGCAGCTCGAAGACACGGAGTTCTCGGCCACGCAATTCTCCTCCGCCACCGCCACCTGGGAACCTGCCGAGCCCAGCGAAGCAATCGACGATCAACAAGAAATTCAGGAGGAAACTCGGAACCAACTCCCAGTCAAAACCGCCCCCGCCGAGCCGCCGATCCCCTGCGAAACCATTCAAACCGCAGCCATTGTTTCCGCACAACCCGTTTTGCGAAACGGACCCAATTTATCGCCTCTCCCCATCCCTCCACCGCGCCCATCGGGTAAAAAGCGACTGGACAATTCTCAAATCCAGTTTTCTCCTCCGATGCGCTAGACTATTAGGACACGCCTCACTTCAGTCGCCGGTTCCGGGCCCTATTAAGGTTGGGTCGAATCGAAGGTTGGACAAGGCAAAGGTTGTGCCCGCACTGGGTGATAACCATCCCCTGACCTTAAGGTTGCTGAAACCAGGGCTGTAGTGAAGACGTCTGACAAAAAGCGCAGAGTGGAAAGGAACCCGGTTTAGAATGGAGTTTTCCAGGCCTGGACGCCTGCGCGCGTTCGCGCTTTGCCTGCCCCGTCCTTTAAGGTTAAGTGTTGTGTTGCTAGGTGGGGCCATGTTGTTTTTGGCTCTCCCCGGATTTGCCCAGCAACCCAACCCTCCGCAGGCTCAACCCGCGAAACCGCCCCAGCAAAAGAAGGCCAATCCTTTTGAGACTGTGCCTCAAGCTGGGGAACAGACTCCTCAACCCGTCCCCGCTCAGCCGGCTCCAGCCAAGCCGGAGGCCGCAAAGCCGCACAGGCGACCAACCTCCCGAAGACGTAATTGAGTCCATCGAGTTCCGCGGAGCACGCCGCGTGCCGCAAGATACGCTGCGCGCTTTGATCTTCACCAAAAAAGGCGACAAGTACGACGAAGAGTCCCTGCATCGGGACTTCCTGGCCTTGTGGAACACAAACCGGTTTGACGACATCACGATGGAGCGCGAGGCGGGGAAGACCGGCTGGATCGTTCGCTTCGTGCTAGTGGAGCGGCGTATAGTCCGGTCCATTAAATACGACGGCATGAAGTCGATCACCGTGTCCGAAATTCTGGATCGCTTCAAAGAACGTAAGGTCGGTCTGAGCGTGGAATCGCAGTACGATCCCAATAAAGTCCAACACGCCAAGAACGTTCTGCAGGACTACCTGGCCGAGCGCGGACGCCAGTTCGCCACGGTAGACCCGGAGATCAAACAGATCCCCCCTTCGTCGCTGGAAATCACCTTCAAAGTGGATGAGGGACCTAAGGTAAAGGTCAACTCCATCGCCTTCGTTGGCAACAATGTATTTCCCACGCGCGTGGTGCGAAGCGCGATGCATAACCTGCGGCCCATTGGCATTCCGAATTCCATTTTCTTCGAGAACCTGTTCCCCAAGACCTTCGACTCCACCAAACTCGAGGAAGACCAGCAGCGCATCCAGCAGTTCTATCAGGACAAGGGCTACTTCACCGCGCATACTGTGGACGCCAAGGTTCAGATCGTCGACGTAGGCGGCGGCAAGTTCAAATTTCCAATACTCAAGTCCAACAAGCTGGGCAAGGGCGCCAATATCACAGTCACCGTTGAGGAAGGCCGCCTCTATCACTTGAATACGATCAACTTCGTCGGCGTCAAGTTGTTCCGCACGCCGGAAACATTGATGAAGCCGGTTTTCGGAATGGGCACCGGAGACGTGTTCTCCACCGCGAAACTGCGCAAAGGCTTCGAGGATCTGCGCAAACTTTATGGCGGTTTCGGCTACATCGATTTCGTCGCTGAACCCAGTTTCGAGCCGGTCCCTAACAGCGACAAGATCGACCTTACGCTGACCTTCGATGAAGGCAAGCAATTCTTCGTGCGCCGCATTGATTTTTCCGGCAACACCACCACCCGCGACAAAGTCATCCGCCGCCAGTTGTTGATTGACGAAGGCGACATTTATAACACCCGCTTGTGGGAGTTGAGCATCCTTCGGTTGAACCAGCTAGGTTATTTCGAAACCTTGAAGGAAGATACGGCTGCCGACGTGAAGCGCGACACGAAAACAAACACCGTGGACCTGACGCTTAAAGTGAAAGAACGCGGCAAAAACACCGTACAGTTGAGCGGCGGTGTTTCCGGCATCTCCGGAAGCTTCCTCGGCTTTTCGTATTCCACCAACAACTTCCTGGGGCTGGGAGAGACACTCACTCTTTCCACACAGGTGGGAACCCGGACCGACGATGTGACGCTGAGTTTTACGGAACCTTACTTCCTGGACCGCCCCCTCCAGTTGGGCTTTTCGGTATTCCTACAACGATTCGATTACAATCAGGCTCGTGAAGCCTCGGTGCTCGCCGGAACCAACCTGATCCCGCTCTACAATCAATTGGGCACGCAGAACCTGCTCAACTACGTTTCCAATTCCTACGGATTCACGGTGTCGGGCAGCTACCCCTTAAAGCGGAGCTTTGCTCGCTTGGGACTCAGCTATGGGTACACCATCCAGAACGTCAAGACTCTTACGGACGCTGCTTCGCAGTATTACCAATACATTGACTTCCTGCACATCAACGGACCGAATCAGCTCGACGGCATCCGGTCTTCGACCATTATTCCGAGTTATACCTATAACTCGGTCAACCATCCCATCACGCCTACTGGCGGCAAGAGCCTGTCCTTGTCGCTGCAATTCTCCGGCGGCCCTCTGGGCGGTAACGTAAACCAGATTGAGCCCATTCTGGATGCGAAGTATTTCCGCAAAGGATTCAAACCGGGCCATGTGATTGGAATGCACGTACTGGGACGGTTTCTCACCGGCTACGGCGGCAAGACTGCGTCCCCCACCAATCGCTTCTACATCGGCGGAGAGAACGATATTCGCGGCTTCGATATCTGGGGCATCAGTCCCATCGCCTACGTGCCCACCCAGGGCACCATCAATGTGTTGAACAATGACGGCAGCCCACGCCAGCAAAAGTATCTTAATACCGATGGCACGGTGAGCTACACCAACGTGACTCAGAGCATCCCGTCCTACCAGCTTGTCTTTCCCGGCGGCGACACGAGCGTAGTGACCAACTTCGAATATCGCATTCCCATCTTTGGACCGGTCACTCTGGCTGCGTTTCTGGACGCCGGAATCAACAAGCTGGCGTTAACCGGCGGCTTGAAACTGAATCCGGACCGCATCACGCAACTGAACGGCCTCTTCCCGGAAGCAGCCTTCTCCGACAAAGCGCTGGTGGCTCCCGGAACGCAGGCGCCCCGCATGTCCACCGGGCTGGAACTTCAGGTGTTGATGCCAGTGGTGAATGCCCCCTTCCGCGTATATTATGCGTACAATCCGCTGACGGTGCGGGAATATATCCAGCCGCCGTTTGTGGCGGATCGAAGCTATTTCCCGAATAACGCGACGTTCCTGGGCTCCTTAGCCACCTATGGGCAGGCGCAGCCGTTTTTTGAGAAGCGTGGGATGTTCCGCTTTACTGTCGGCCGGACTTTTTGACGAAGGTCCTGCCTGACGCATGATAGTATAAGAAAACCGAATTCTTGAGGAGTTTTTGACGTGAAAAAGCATATAAAATGGATGCCTTGCCTGATGTTGGGCGCAGCCGGAATCCTGGCGGCGCAAGCGCCCGCCCAAGCCCCAGCTCAGGCTCCCGCGGGCATGGCCCCGACCAAGGTCGGTGTAATTCAGATTCAGGCCGCCATCGTCAGTACCAAAGACGGACAGGCCGCCGCAGCGGACCTGGAGAATCGCCTGGGTCCCAAGCGTAAGGAATTGGAAAAGCAGCAGGCCGATGTTAAGGATCTGCAGGACAAACTCCAGCGCGGCAAGAACACCATGTCTCAGAGCGCCCAGGACGATCTGCAACGACAGATCGATTCCAAAACCAAGAGCTTCAATCGTGAGATGGAAGACGCGCAGGCTGAGTTTGAAAGCGAGCAACAAAAGCTGGTGAACGACCTGGGCGGAAAACTGATGCAGGTAATCGACAAATATGCCCAGCAGAATGGGTTTTCGGTGATCCTGGACGTGAGCAATCCCAATACGCCGGTGCTCTATGCGTCGAATACTGTGGACATCACCAAGGACATCATCGATATTTACGACAAGCAAGGGCCTGGCACGAAGACCGGAGCCGGAGCTCCCAACGTGGCGCGCCCACCTGCCGGCCTGACGCCCGCAAAGCCCCCGGCCGCTCCTCCTCCGGCCCCTGCAAAGAAACAGTAGTTCTTCCCTAGGGCTTAGGCAGCGCGCACAGGAAATTCTCAGCCTGATCCGTGTTGCCCGAGCCCTTCCATTGGGCCTCTTGAGGATAGGGACACAACGGGCGAGTCCGATCCACAATGCGATTGGTGGCGTGCGTCGCCACGATCTGGTCCGGAGCCACACCCTTTTCTACCCACTGCTCTAAGGCGGTGACTGCATCGAACACGTTCGGTCCCGGCCCGCCATTGCAATGGAACATGCCAGGCGCCATGAAGAGGCGATAGAAGCTCCGGGGATCGCCCATCGTTTTCTCAACACTCTGATAGTAGTTGACACTGTTGAGAGGCGAAATATCGGGGTCACTCCAACCGTGGTATTGAATGAGCTTGCCCCCGTGAGACTGAAACGCCTTTAGGTCTGGATTGATGTTATTAAAGATCGGCCCAAGCTTGGCATCGATAAAATCGGCGTCGCTGTCAATGCCCTGCGTCCGGTCGAAGCGGAAGCTGCGAAAGTCCCAGTTGGGATCTTCGAACGCGACATAGCGGAGGAAAGGCATCCCCAGTGTGATGTGGGAACCGCCGCCTGGCTGTGCGCCGGTAATCCAGGTCATCCAGCCTCCCTGCCCCGCTTCACTGCCGGGCAGAATGCCGGGAAAGATCTGTTTGCCGTCCGCAGTCCGTCCGCCCTGGTAGATCTTTTGCACCGTTTCCACCTGCGGCGCGGTAAGGCAGTTGGGAGCGTCCCCGTCCTTGCAGAGCAATGTTCCTGGGTCGAAGTGGCACTTTCGGGGATCGTTCAGAATGCCGTCTTTGATTCCGTCCAGAGTGTCGCAAGCCGCGTAAACAGCCTCGCCGATCACCTGCGCTTTGCTGGAAGGTATGTAGCCGGCCGGATCGGTGTCCATCGCGAGGGCGACCCATAAATGACCACCCATGTAGAGGTGAGTCCAATAATTGGCGGGATCTCCGGCGATCACTCCATCGTAATCCTGCGGGTAGCGCTGCACTTCCGTCAGAGCCTCCTGTCCTCCTTGCGAGCACCCACTGAAATAGGCTCGTTCAGCCGCGGCGCCGTAGAAGGCGCTTGTGATCGCCTTGCCCGCCTGGGTGGTGACGTGAACCGCACGATGCGCGAAATCGATGACGCGCTCCATGTGCCCTTCCGCCCAATGTCCATCGGTATCGGCAACGTGACCAGTGTCGGTGCTGGCCGTCGCGTAACCACGAGCCAGCGGCGTCAGCATCGCATTGTAGGCGATGGTTCCCGCCAGGCCTCCGTTGCCCACCATGAGAAATTTCCGGTTCCAGTTCGCGGGGAGCCACACCTCGAAATTGACTTCCGGTTTGACGAAGCCGGACACTCTACAGAACGCCGAGACCGTTACAGGGGCCCGGCTGCCGGGATAAGAAAACACTCCCGCAGTCACCGGACTCGCGGAGGTGATGGTGACGTTGGGCAGGCTAAGCCTAGTCATGTTTTCGCACGGCTGCGGAGCAGCGGCAGCCAATGCCAGCGGAAACAACAGGAAAATCAGACGTTGCGGCATGCAGGTAAGTTTATCCGATTTAGCCTTGTCGCAACGCCGCGCTGGGATCGATTCGAATCGCTCTGCGAGCCGGGAAGTAGCACGCCGCCGCCGAGATCAACAGCAGGACAAGTGCGGCAGTGAAGAGCGTCCAGGGATTCTCGCCGCTGACCCCCACGAGGATGCTTTTCAGAACGCGGTCTGCAACAAATGCTCCCGCAAGGCCCGCCATGATGCCAGCGAAAGCAAGCAGCAAACCGCGGCCTAGAACGTTTAAGACGATTACCCTTGGCGAAGCTCCCAGCGCGACTCGAAGTGCAATTTCCCGGCCGCGCTGCGCAACCGAGTAGGCGTTCACGCTATAGATCCCAATTCCGGCAAGCACCAAAGCCAGCACCGCGAGCCCTCCCATGAGCTGCGATTCAAAACGCGGCTCGGCGAACTGACCGAGGTAGGTCTGCTCCATAGTGCCGGCCTGTTCTGTGGGCAGGTCTTTATCCAGCCCCAGTATTTCCGCGCGCACTGCCTCGGTCAATCCCGCCGGATCCACATTGGTTCGAATTGCGAGCCAAGCCGTAGCGGACCACACGTTCTGCGCGTGCGAGCCGTATAGAACGGGCTCCAGCGGGCCGTTCAAATTCCCCATTTTCACGTTCCCGACGACGCCAACAATTTCCGGGTGTAGGGTGTCCTCGAAATGGTCCTTACCTAAAATGGGCCGGTTGAGCAGAAGGGTCTTTCCCACTGGATCCTCGTTCGGGAAGTATCGAGCGGCAAAGGCCTCATTGACGATGACCACAGGCGGGGCGTTTTGGTTGTCCGCGTCAGTGAACATACGGCCTCGCTTTAAGGGAATACCGAGAATAGGCAAGTAGTCGGGGTCAATGCTGACATAGCCAATCTCTGGTCTTTCCTCGGGAGTCTTGGGAGGAGCCGTTTCCAGATCGAACGGCACCGTCATATTGAGTTTTCGCAGAGGAAGATTCGTGGCAATCGTCGCGCTTTCGACTCCTGGCAAGGCCCTAATGCGCTTGAGTGCGAGTTGGTGCAACGCCAGGGCGTGCGGCGCGTCATAGCGGGTCACCGGCAGAAAGATTCGCAATGTGAGGATATGGTCGACTCGGCTGCCGGGGTCCACTCCAGCCAGTTTCCGGACGCTGGCAACTAACAGGCCCGCGCCGGCGACCAGCATCAGCGCCACGGCGATCTCAAACACCACCATCCCTTCACGAAACCACCGCTGCGTGCCTCCGCTGGTCGAACTTCGGCCCGAATCTTTCAGCGTCTCCTGAAGCTTGATGCGACTTGCGGAGGCGGCCGGAACCACACCGAACAGCACGCCCGTTAAGAGAGAAATGGCGGCGGTAAAGAGCAGCACCATGGGACTCATCTCCAGAGGCACGCCGGTGGGAACCACCGCCGGGGGAAGAATTGCCGGTGCGACGCGGATGAAGATCATGGCTAGCAGCACACCCAACGTTCCGCCCGACGCAGCTAGCAGAAGGCTCTCGATCATCAACTGGCGGACGATCCTGGCCGGGGTCGCGCCCAGCGCTGCTCTTAGCGACAATTCATTGGCTCGCGCGGCGGAGCGAGTCAGCAATAGACTCGCGATATTGGTGCAGGCAATGAGCAAGATCAGCAGTAGCGCACCCGCTAACAGCAGCAGGCGGGCCCGGTAAAATGTGTTTGCCAGCCACTCGCGAAAGTCGTCCACCTCAATCTTCCAGCCCTTGTTGGTTTTGGGATAGGTTTCCGAAAGGGAGGTCGCCAGCGTGTTCATCTCGGCGGCGGCAATCGTGCGCGGCTTATTCAACCGCCCCACCACGGTCAGATAGCGATAGTCCCGATTGGCCCCATTAATGGTCATGGGTACCCAGACCGCCTGTTTCAGCCAAAGAAACCGAAAGTCCTGGGGCATTACTCCGACCACCGCATGCGGCACCTGATTCAACCGAATCATGCGACCAATCACATTTGGGTCTCCCCCCAAACTCTCCTGCCACATGTTGTAGCTGATGATGGCGACCTGGGAGGCATCGCCCGGCTTGGGAATTCCGTCCTCACCCGGAAGAAACGTTCGGCCCAACACTGGCCTTGCACCCAGTACGTGAAAGAAATTTGCTGTGACCGCCGCGCCGGAGATCTGCTCCGGATGATCCGCCCCCGTCATCACATAGGAAACGGGACTCCACCCCGCCATTTCCGTGAAACTATGGGACCGCTCGCGCCAGTCCAGAAAGTTCGCTGCCGATGCGTTCCGCAGGCCGCCTTGTGGTTCCAGTTCAAACAACAGCGTGAGGTTCGCCGGATCAGCATACCGGACAGGGCGAAGAAAAACCGCATCCAGAATGCTGAACATTGCGGTGTTGGCCCCGATTCCCAAAGCCAGAGATAGCAGTATCGCCGAGGTAATGACGGGGGTTCGGAGCAGAATGCGAACCCCGAACCGGACATCTTGAAAAAAGGTATCCACGTCCTGTCGATCAATCATAGCGAGTTCTCAAAGCCGCCATGGGACAATGTGGGTTCATGGCTCGCATTCGACGCGCTCTGCTCAGCGTGAGTGATAAAAGTGGGATTGTCGAGTTCGCCTCGGCACTTTCGAGACTTGGGGTGGAGATTCTATCCACCGGTGGAACATTCAAGATTTTGAAAGAGGCAGGCATTGCGCCGCTACGCGAAGTTGCGGAGGTCACCGGGTTCCCGGAGATGCTGGACGGCCGGGTAAAAACCATTCATCCCAGAGTCGCTGGAGGAGTGCTGGCTGTCCGGTCCAACCCTGAGCACCTGAAATCATTGGCCGAGCACGATATTCCGCTGATCGATCTGGTGGCGGTGAATCTGTATCCATTTGAAAAGGTCGCCGCCCGAACAGACGCGAGCCTGGAAGACTTAATCGAAAATATTGATATCGGCGGCCCGACCATGATCCGCGCGGCCGCGAAGAACTGGCAGGACGTGGCGGTGGTCACATCGCCTGTGGACTATGCGGCGTTGCTGGAAGAGCTGCAGTCCCACGCGGGTGAGCTCTCGCGCGACACACATTGGTCGCTGGCAAAGAGGGCTTTTTCGGCAACGGCTGGCTACGATCGTGCGATCTCGGCCCGGCTCGCCCAAATTCCGCCGGACGGTCAGGACATGCCTGCGGTTCTGGATGTGCGCGCAAACCGGAGATTTGTACTTCGCTACGGCGAGAATCCGCACCAGCATGCCGCCCTCTATTCGAGCGGCTCAACCGGTATCGCCGGCGCTGAGCAGCTTCAAGGCAAGGAACTTTCTTACAACAATCTGGTGGATCTGGACGCCGCCTGGCAGTTGATCCTCGAATTTATGGAGCCCGCCGCCGCGATTATCAAACACACCAACCCTTGTGGTTGCGCGGAGAGTGCGACACTTGCCGAAAGCTACCGCATGGCCTTTGAAGCCGATCCGGTCTCCGCGTTCGGAGGCATTCTGGCATTTAATCGTGCGGTGGACCAGAAGACCGCGGAAGAAATTCTGAAGACCAGGACCATGGTGGAGGCGATCGCCGCACCGGACTACTCGCCAGAAGCCTTGCACATTTTCTCCAGCCGGAAGAATGTTCGATTGCTGCGCACGCGCACCGCGGCGCCCGGCTTAGTACTCAAGTCCATCACCGGCGGATACCTTGCGCAGACACCAGACCTGGGAGTTCTGACGCGATCGGACTCGCGGGTGATGACTAAACTCGCGCCTACCGAAGAACAATGGAAAGCCCTTGAATTTGGGATGAAGGTCGCCAAACACGTGAAGTCCAATGCGATCGTCTATGCGCGGTCCGGCCAGACCGTAAGCGTCGGCGCGGGACAAATGAGCCGCGTGGATTCCGTGAAGGTAGGCGCGATGAAAGCGGTTCTGCCTTTGAAAGGCACCGTCCTCGCCTCCGACGCATTCTTTCCTTTTCCCGATGGAATAGAAGAAGCGGCGCGGCACGGAGTCACTGCGGTGATCCAGCCGGGAGGATCGGTCAACGATGCTCAGGTGGTGGAAGCGGCGGACAGACTAGGGCTCGCGATGGCGTTCACTGGCCTCCGCCATTTCAGACACTAGAGCGGTCTGTGTCGCAAGGGGGGCTTCTGCACCAAACAAGCTCCCGCGGCTCTTGGCTCCGAGGGGGTCCTCAACCCGCTTGTATGCTTCGCGACCTACTGGCTACGGGTAGTCCTTTTTTGGCGGCGAAATGGATTGTTTCAGCTTAGTTTAAGAATTTGCTGCTAGACTTTCTGCCACCCATGGCGGCATCGAACCTGAGCATAGCTTGTCCGATTCGGGAGCAGCTAATATCGCAATTCCGGCGGTGCCATGATCATTACAATCAGACGTTGTGCGCTTTACTCAGAACGACGAGCGTTGCCGGAGCCACTTGGTTAGTCGAGGACCTTCATGACGAGTGCGCAGCGGCCAAGAAGGCACTCCAGCGGCACGAGCGCAAGCACGGCTGCTACCAACCCACAATATAAAGATTACGAGTCAACGCACTTTTAGGACACTACCCGGCTACGAGGGTCATCAAGCGGAAGTAGGCATTCACTCCTCAAAGAGTTTCAGCTCATTGTTCACGCCCGTTACGCCCCTGATCTTTTTGGTCAACCGCGTTGCCTTCTCTTTATCTTTCGCGGTGTGGACACGCCCCCGGAGCGTCACGTTGCCGTCCTTCACAATGACCTCAAACGCCGCGCCTTTGACATCGGCGTCATTTGCAAGCTTGCGGCGAACTTCGTCGTAGATGCGGTCGTCCTCGGTGTGGGCCGCTTGCGCGAAGAGGCACGGGGTTAGAGAAAAGATAATCAGAGAAGCAGCTACACGGCGTGAAACCATATCCCTATTAAGCTACATTCCTGCCATGTTGCGCCAGTCTACCGCGCTTAAAAATTCAGGATCTTCGCGCCAATTCGGCAGGACTTTAACAAAGGTTTGCAGGAAGACCTTTTTCTGAAAGACCTTCTCCATTTCCTGACGGGCCAGCGTGCCGATCTTCTTTAGCCCCGCTCCGCCGGCGCCGATGATAATGGCTTTCTGCCCAGGCCGCTCCACGTATATGGTCGCTGCAATACGAATCAGAGTCCCTTTATCCTCCCAGGAGTCCACCACCACGGCGGTCGCATGAGGGACTTCCTGATGCATCAGGCGCAAAATTTTCTCCCGCAGGATCTCCGCCGCCAGAAATTTTTCGGGCTGATCGGTCAAATAGTCGTCCGGATATAGGCTGGGTCCCTCGGGCAGCCGCGCGACAATCTCATTGCGCAATACATCCAGGCCTTCTTCCTTCATCGCCGAGATGGGAATGTAAGCAGCGAACTGGTGCAGGGCCTGGTAGCGCTCGATTAACGGCAGAAGCTTGGGTTTCGCGAGCTTATCCACTTTGTTCAACACCAGCAGAGCCGGTGCTTGAACCTTCTTCACCAGATCCACCGCCTGTGAATCTTCTTCCGAAGGCCGAGCGAGCGAGTCCACCAGGAAGATGACGACGTCCGCCCCTGAGGACGAGCGCACCGAATCCATCATGCGCTTATTCAGGAGCGTATCCGATTTATGAATGCCTGGTGTGTCGACAAATACAATCTGTGCCTCAGGCTGCGTCATCACGCCTTGGATGGAGGTACGGGTTGTTTGAGGCCGCGGCGCGACGATGGCAACTTTCTGGCCCAGCAACGCATTTAGGAGGGTCGACTTGCCCGCATTCGGCCTCCCAAGAATCGCAACGAAGCCGGCACGATGCTTCACGCGGCCTCCGACGGGCGTTCGACTTTTGATACACGGACCTGGTCCACGCGGCGTTTGTCCGCTGCCAGCACCTTGATGAGAATGCCGTCGCGCGACACCTCTTCCCCTACCGAGGGAACGTGCCCAAGCCACTCCGACACTAACCCTCCGACGGTGGTCGACTCGGTTGATTCCGGCGCCTTGAAGTCCAGAAGATCTTCGAGGCGACCCAGGTCGAAGCTGCCGGAGATCGTATAACTGCCGTCCGGTTCCAAGCCGGTAGTCGCGTCCGGGCTCGTGTTCATCGTGAATTTCGCCGACGATCTCTTCCACCATGTCCTCCATGGTGACGATGCCCGCGGTTGCGCCGTATTCGTCTACTACTACCGCCATGTGCGCACCTTCTTCCTGCATTTCCCGTAAGAGATCGTTCACGGGCTTGGACTCGGGGATCACCCGGATGGGGCGCATCACATCCTGCACGCGCCGCACCTTACGGGCCTCCTCATCCACCTCAAACATGTCGCGGACGTGAACAAAACCAGTGATGTTATCAATGTCCGCATCGTAGGCGGGGATGCGGGAGAACTGTTCGTGAATGACAAGTTGCCGCAATTCCTCGAGCGAGGCGCTCTGTGGGATGGCGACGATGGTGGGACGGGGCGTCATCACCTCGCGCACGGTCTTATCGCCAAAAGCTACAACGGACTCAATCAGCTCGCGATCGCCCTTTTCGATCAGTCCCTCTTCTTCACCAGCGCTGATCAACGCCTCGATGTGTTCTTCAGGGGTCGGGGGTACCGTGGGCTGCTCCTGGCCGCCTAATTCAAATAGCGATTGCAGAAACTCCAGCAGCCAGATCAGCGGACGCACTGCTATAGCGACGATGCCGAAGAGAGGCACCAAGGGCATCAGCCCGCGCCCTTTACTCTTGCGGTAGACCAGTTGCGGCACGATGAACGTGGCCACGATAGTCGCGACGCTCGAAATCAAAATGGAGACGATCAGGGCTTCCCAAAGCGGGGCCGTCAGGAAGGCGATCGCGCCGATCAGGCAGCCCAGGATCGCGAGGCCGGCATGCTTCACCAGGGAGAATGTCAGCGCGCCCCGTTCGGTGGAGAGACCAATTTTGGCTTCCATCGTTTCCTTAAAGAATTGGAGCGCGGGCAGTTCACGCGCACGAATCCGCAGGGATTCCAGATACAGGACCTGAATGCAGGTCACCAGCGTCAATAAAAGCGTCAGCACCAACGCGGCGATGGTAAGAGCGGCGATCACGCTGGCTTTCCTTCGCGCAAGGCCGGCCGGCTTCTTTCGATCAGACCGCTGGGAAGGCCCAGCCGTTTTCGCCACGCACGTTCGGCGCGAGCCATCTCACCCGAATCGGATTCGTGATCCATCCCTTGCAGATGTAGAACGCCGTGCAGGATCAGAATTCGAAGCTCCTCATCCACGCCGTGGCCCTGACGCGCAGCCTGCTCAGAAGCACGATCGAAGGAGATCGCCATTTCTCCCAGCTCGCCCGACTGCGCGGACGCCGGAAACGACAGCACGTCGGTGGGGTAGTTCTTGTGGCGAAAACGCCAATTCAATTTGCGAAGCTCTTCGTCCGTCGTAATCAGACACGTGACAGCGCGGCCGGGCGCAATGCGGTTAACGGTGCGGCTGAGAAAATCGCGCAGGGGCGTCCGCAGCACTTTGCGGGAAGAATGACGGAACAAAAGCAATGATGAGGGACCGGGGTCCGGCGTGCGGGACATGATTCGTTCTAAGCCAGCCGTGTTTCCGGAGTTGCTTCGGGCCGGAGCGGTTCCACCGCCTGCTCGCCGAGCTTTAAAGTAGCATCGGAGGGCTTCAAAGGCGGCTCCGAGAGCTTCAAGGAAAGCTGCCGGTTTGCACCGATGATTTCGTTATAACGCTCGTACGCCTTTACGATCTTTTGCACCAGATTGTGGCGTACGACGTCGCGGTCGTCGAACTGGATGAACGCAATATCTTCGATGGTGCGCAACACGTCAATGGCCTCAATTAAGCCGCTGCGTTGCCCGGCGAGCAAGTCCACCTGCGTGGGATCGCCTGTCACAACCATCTTGGAATTGAACCCCTGACGAGTGAGGATCATTTTCATCTGTTCAGGCGTAGCGTTCTGTGCCTCATCCATGATGATGAAGCTATCGTTCAGCGTGCGTCCCCGCATGAAGGCGAGGGGCGCGACCTCGATGGTGTTCCGTTCCAACAGCTTCTCGATTTTGTCCGGCTCCAGCATGTCGTGAAGAGCATCATAGAGGGGACGCAAAAACGGATCCACTTTTTCCTGGATCGTGCCCGGCAGAAATCCCAATCGTTCTCCGGCTTCCACCGCGGGCCGCGTGAGAACGATGCGGCTCACCCTCTTTTGCAGCAGCGCGGAAACGGCCATGGCAACGGCCAGATAGGTTTTGCCAGTGCCCGCCGGCCCGACTCCGAAGGTCAAATCATGATGTTCAATTGCGTCCACATAACGCCGCTGCGTGATGGTCTTCGGCGCGACTACTTTCTTTCCGAAGCTGCGCTGCTTGCCGCTCTCCACCAGGCCGCGCAGGCTGGTGCCGGGGTCGGATGTAACCACGCGCAGAAAACTATTGAGGTCCCCGTTGTTGAAGACGTGGCCTTCTTTCACCAAAGACGCGTAGTCTTTGAGGATACCTTCGGCGCGCAGAACTCCCGCGTCGTCGCCTTCGATCTCCAATGCGTCATTCAACAGCCGGGCGCGGACGTTCAGTCCACTTTCAAGCAGCCGGATATTTTCATCACGCGTACCGAACAACGACTCAATCCCGCGGACAATTTGTATGCTGGATTTCATTCGCTTTGCAGGGAGACACGGTTGGATACTACAAGAGGAAACACGGACATCCGCTGGCGCGGAAGGTTCAGAAACATCTAGCTAGAGGATATCAAAAAAAAATCGCGCCCATGTTTCAGTTCTGCTGCAAAAAGTCCCAGGTCTGGCGGGCACGCTCCATAGCGGCAGGCACATCGTCTGCCAACATGAAGTGTTCCCGGACCAATTGAGTGGTCGCCTGGCGGACTTGTTTGAGATACTCGTCGCGGCTTTTATACCTTTCCTCGATAGATAGGCGCGAATCGCCCGTCGCCTCCCTGTCTTGCCGTGTCTTCGGGAAAGCAATGAAGGAGCCCACTAACCCGGACAGATAGTGCAAATCTTTGAGCTGTGGGATGGAAATATTCCAGCCCATATGTGTTCCCAGCGGCGCGGCGACCTCTGGAATTCTTACGCCTGACAGATCGTTGCCGCTTGAGTCCACTTGCGGCACCAAAACCTCGTAGGGCTTGCCTAACAGCGGCGGGTCGTTGGCGATGATGTGTTTGGAGTCGAACTCCGGGCCGAAATCCATTCGCCAGACCTGGGGCATATAGTCGGGGAACGTAAACCCGGAAATTTTAGGAAAATGCACGGAGGTGCGATCCACCAACTCGCCTTTTGCAATGCTCGGATAGCGCGAGGCCGGGGGCTCTTTCCCGGAATGAACCCAGGCGTCCAGATCAAGCAAGAGAGCGCGATCTACCCAGCGTTGTTGGGCAAAGTTGGCATCATTCTGGAATCCCTGGCCGCTCCCAAAGCGCCGGGCCGGAGGGAATGGGCCGCCACTATGTTCCGTCCCGGCGATGAAATAGAGACGCGAGTTGCTATCCAGCGGAGCGTCGGATTTGCCGTCTTCGCTGGTGTGGGTAAGAGAGCCCGCTCGCGCCCAATATTCCGTCGACGTAAATGTATAGAAAATTTTCGGGACGACGTGCGACCGCGCCGAGCTTTCGAGCAAACCAGCGTCGTTGAAAGGAGGAATGTCTACCGGTCGTAAAGGGCTGAGCACGGAATTACCCGCGTTCCCTGGAACGGCGAACCGATGATTGAAGCTTCCCCCGCCTGCGCCTGCCGAAGAAATCATCATCCCGTCGAACGCCTGCCGGCCCTTTTCGTCTATGTTGAACCCATCGCGCAGGAACTGGCGGAGAAAACGTCCGCTCTGCGAGTATCCGTATCCAATCACTTTCTTGGGACCATCCGGACTTTCGTGTTTCAGATAGGAAGCGAAGTCGCGAATTGCAGCCAACCCGAGTCCTGCGATGGGCGAGTCCTTAGCATCGTAGACCACCTCATACAATCCCATGCCCAAGCCGTGATCGCGCACAACGGCGCAGCCCCTGTTTGCGAAACGCCATTGATCGCGTGGCAGTTCCTTGACAGGCCCATCGATGCGGCTCCGAAATGTCAGCCGAGGGCTTTGGTCTGCCGGGTCCGCGGCGCAGTAGGACAGCCCGAAAACAGCTCGGTCATCGAATGGCCCCGCATCGATATAACTTTCGCGAACCTTGCCCTGCACGTGGGCCACGGGCGTCTGGAACGTAAGCCCTTGGCTCTTCGCGACATCGAATTGCCAGCCCAGGAAGGCTACTGTAAATCCCTGCTCTACCAGGAAGCGGTCGCCCAAGTCCCATGTATCCGGAGAGCGTCCTCCGCGCGCATCGCTGAATAGGTATAGCGATTGGGGTCCGCCGCGATTTACGATTTCGAAGAAAACGGTCTTGCGGTCTTTTTCAGAAGGCTTGGGACGAATCAGCAGCAGGTCGCTTGAAACTTCGATTTTTCCGTGCGGGTTGAGGGGGGCCAGGGCGAGGTCGGCGATGTTTTGGTTGGCGGCTGCTTTTGGATCGATCGCGAAGTACACGCGGCCGAGGACCCGCTCATAGGCTCCTTCGTCCTTGCGGCTCTGGATCTCAACGCGTGCGACTTCGGCTCCGGCGACTCCGACAAGTAAGAAAAAGGTCGCCGAGGCGCGGAGCCAGAATCGCATGCCCAGTATTATATTGCGGGCTTGCCTGTCGAAATTCTCCCTGGAGGCGTAACGGCCGGCCCGGCCTTCAGGCTCTTTGCAATCATCGAACCCAGACCAAGACCTCCGCGGTCGGCTAACAGCCTGGAGAATTGCTGATCGGCCATATCCAGCATGGTGGAAGCACCCGAGTCTTCGCCGCTCAGCGCATCGTCACCGTCATCCTCTCTCGCGGAGTGAAGCATTTGGGCGATCAGCATCGCTTCAAACTGCTTGGCGGCCTCGGCTGCGTCCTTCGGCTTACCGGCGGCGGGAGAGGTCAGCGTGGGTGAAGCAGAAAGTGAAGATATCGGTGCCGCCATTAAATCACCTCGATATCCGCATCCAAAGCGCCTGCCGACTTCATACTCTCTAGAATCGCGATGATGTCGCGCGGCGCCGAGCCGATGGATTGCAGGGCTTTGACCAGATCCTCTACCGTAGCGCCCTTCTTGAGGACCAGGCTCTTGGCTTTTTCTTCCTTGGTCGCAACCGCGGTCTGCGGCGTCACTGTAGTGGTTCCCTGTGCCAGCGGCGCGGGTTGGGAAACCTCAAGCTGAGTTCGAATTTCAACGCTTAGTGAGCCGTGCACAATAGCGACCGGCGTAATCGTTACCTCTTTGCCCAGTACGATCGTTCCCGTTTTTTCATTGATCACCACCTTTTGGCGACGGTCCGATTCCACGGTGAGCGCCTCCAACTCCGCCACGAACTCGACCGATCGGTTGGCGTAGGATTTGGGTAACTCCACCGCAATGGCACCCGCGTTCTCCGCGTGTGCGATCTTTTCGCCGTCGCCGGAAAAGTGAGCGTTGATTGCCTCGGCGATGCGCGCCGCCGTGGTAAAGTCCTCCTGATTCAGCTGCAGCCGGAGTGTTGTCGTAGGAGCAATCGAGGGCGGACCCTTCTCCACGATGGCTCCGCCTGGGACGCGTCCGACCGTGGGATGGTTCACGGTGGTGGAATTTCCTCCTCGGCCCGATACAAAGCCACCGGTTAGAACTGATCCTTGCGCCACGGCGTAAACCTGCCCATCGGCGCCTTTTAGTGGAGTCAGCAATAGCAGGCCGCCTTGCAGATTGGAGGAGTCGCCAATGGCGCCCGCGGTTACGTCGATCCTCGTCCCCGGTTGCGCAAACGGTGGCAGGGTCGCCGTCACCATTACGGCGGCCATGTTATGCACCAGAATCGCGGTCGGTGAAACCGTGACACCCATCCTCTGAAGGATGTTCGTGAGCGCTTGCGCTGAAAAGATGGTTTGCAGTTTGTCCCCCGTGCCATTCAGGCCGACCACCAGGCCGAAGCCCACCAGCTGATTGTCGCGGACGCCTTCCAGTGAGACGATCTCTTTGATGCGGGTCCCGGTGGCGGCGAGTGGACTGCTTAAAGCCAATAGGGCGAACAACCCGGTAAAAAACTGCACGGCAATCTTCATTCGACTCCTACTTGCTTCAAAATGGCATCCTTAGAACGGAAGCAGGCCGAGCAGGATGCGATAGAGAATATTGGGCCGGCGAATCGCATCCCCCACCACGCCCTTGCCGTTCACCTGAAGGGTCAGGTTGCCGACCTGATCTGAACGAATCGTGTTGCCCACGGTGAGGTCAGCGGGGCGGATGACCCCGCGCAAGACAATCGTCTGCTTTTCCGAATTCACTCCAATATTCTTCAAACCTTCGATGGTCAGGTTTCCGTTGGGGGAAACTTCAGTCACTCGGGCAGTGAGCGTCGTTGTGATGGTGGTGGCGCGTGACGTCTGCCCCTGGCCTTGAAGCTGAGTATTGTTGCTCAGGTTCAATAGATTCGACAAACGGGGACTCGTCAGACCGGCAATGCCGGTTACTGTAGCCGCCGAAGAAGCCTTTCGAGACGTGTTGCTGACACCCGAAGCGACAGCCGATGCCGTATCGCTTACCAGCACCGTCACCAGGTCTCCGACTTCATTCGCGCGCACGTCCCTGGCCAGATCCGCAAACCGGGTGCCCGCTTGATAGAGAGAGCCTGGAGAGGAAACCACCTGGGCAAAAACGCCAGAGGCAGCCATCGCAAATAGGACCAGTTTCATTTTCGAATCGCAACCTTCCCTTTTCCCTCTACTCTGGCTTGAAATCGGCGTCCATTTTCCGGATTGCGGAGAAACACCAGATCTCCAACGTGGCCGGGACTTTCCACTTCGGCTTGAAACTCCAGGTAAGCGTCGCCGCTCTGCACCTGGACGTCAACTTTATCTCCGCGCTCCACCTGCGGCGGCTCAATCAATAGCTGCGGCCGTATGACGACGCCAGGCGCCAGCGTGCGGAGTGGCTTCTTGCCGGCGACGCTTTCGAGCGTTTCTGCTGGAGTGGGATCCAGAGGCGACCGGATCCCGGTCTGCAGGACCAATTGATCCGCGCTAATAATCCTACCGGCCGGGAGTAATTCGGCGGCTTCGACCCAAGTTCGCTCTTCCTCCACGCGAACCTTGGCCCAAAGGTTTACGCTTCGTCCGGTTCCATAGACCATTCGCCCATGCCATAACCCGGAAGCCTCCAGACCGCCGCGGGTAAATTGCAACTTTCCATGCGGTACCGGTGCATTACTGAATTCCAGAATCTCGATCTTGACATCTTTGGGGCCGAACGCTGCCTGTAGCGCCGGAAGAAGTTGGCTGGCAGTCAACGGCTCGCTGGCTTGCTCGAAACATACCGAGGCAGGCAGACCTGCTTCGTCCACTTGGAATTTCCGCGCCAAACGCACCATCTCGCCCAAAGGCACTACGCGTCGCGCACCAGCGACAGGGGCGACTAGCATCTCCGAATCCGAAGCGGTCTTTGAGAAGGCTGGAACCACGTGTGCCATATCCCGCGCCAGAATCGAAGCCCCTTCCACGGGCTGGCAGGATGACGCGGACAAGCGGACCACGCATGACAAAAGCAGTAGCCGCTTCATTGTGTGAGATTGTTCACGTCCGTGTACATCTCGTCGGCCGCTTTGACCGCTTTGCTGCACGCCTCATAGGTCCGCTGGGAGATGATCATATTGATGAACTCATCGGTGACGCTGACGTTGGAAGCCTCAACGTAACCTTGCTGCAGCGTTCCCAGACCTTCCTGTCCGCCGGGATTACCCACGGTCGGATCGCCGCTCGCGTCGGTTTGCAGGAACAAGCCGTTGCCGATGCTGTTCAACCCCCCGGGATTGGTGAATCCGGCGAGCTGAAGCTGGCCCGCCACCTGGGCCGCGGTTTGCCCTGGCTGCGAATAGCTCACCGTTCCATCCAGAGCGATGGTGACCGCGGTGGCCTGCTGAGGAATCGTAATTTGAGGCTGGACGGGATCGCCGTTCCCGGTGACGATGTTACCGTCCTTATCCATTTGGAAATTGCCGGAGCGTGTATAGGCGGTGTCCCCGCTCGGCCGGCGAACCTGGAAAAATCCCTTCCCTTGAATCACCACGTCCAAGGGGTTGTCGGTTTGTTGAAAATTGCCCTGTGTGAGGACGATCGTGTTGGCGGCGGGCCTTGTACCTAAGCCCAACTGCATGCCGCTGGGAACCACAGTCTGCGACCCGGCGGCCGTCCCAGGCTGCACAAAAGTCTGGTACAGGAGATCTTGAAACTGCGTCCGGCGCGTCTTGAATCCCACCGTGTTGGCATTGGCCAGATTATTCGCAATGTTATCAATGCTGATGTCCTGGGCATTCATGCCGCTGGCGGCGCTATATAGAGCTCTGATCATTTTGTTTTGTCGTCTCCGCTTAACTAACCTTGGCGACTTCTTGAATCGCCTGCGTGTCCATCTCATTGCCCACCCGCATAGCGCGCTGCAACATTTCGAACTGGCGCATTATGCTCACCAGCCGCACTGCCTGGTCCGATGCGGGAACGTTGGATTGTTCCAGCATTCCCTGGCGCACATCCGTTGCGTCCACAAGTTTGGGAACCGAAGTTCCTGTAAGAGCGAAATAGCTGGTGCCCAGTTTCTTAAGTGAGCTTTGCGGGCTATCGATGGTGTCCACTTCGATCTGTCCTACCTCCTGGCCGCCTTGGCTCACCACGCCGTCCTTATCGATATCGATTGCTTGCGCGGGATCGACTGCGATCGGTTTCCCCTGGTCGCGCGTGTTGCGCAACGTGTAGCCCTCCGCGCTTTGGAGCTGGTTGGATTTCGAAATTTGAAACGTTCCATTGCGCGTGTAGACAATACCGGTGGGCGTATTCAACGCAAAAAATCCGGTCCCTGCCAAACCTAGATCCAGCGGGTTCCCTGAGAGCGTGAGATTGCCTTGGGAATAGTCCGTCCACTGGCTTTGCACATAAGGAAATTGCGCTTGATAAAGGTTATTGAATTCGCGGTCCGCCTTATACGCCACAGTGCTTGTGTTGGCCATATTGTTCGCCAGGATGTCCAGCGACTCCATGCGGGCATTCATTCCGCTGGCGGCAGAGAGGAGTAGAGAGTCCATATGATTCGCGTGGGATCATTGCAATTTGCGTTCCAGTGGTAAGAACGCCTTGAATCAATCCGATAAGCAATTGAGCGCGGTTCCAAAACGGCGAGATTGTGCCGTCTTGAAACGCGGCGCTAATTTGTTGGCGGTTCAAATAACACTAAGCCCTTGAAATTGAGGCGTAGCGTTTGGGCATCCACCTGCAATATGGGCTGCTGTGAACGCAGTCACACTCAACGCCCCAAATCAGGTCAGCCCCGCGGCACTATCGCCAGCGGTAGTATCCCAGGGTGCGACTGCGGGCGGGGGTTTCGTAGACCTTATTAGTCTTCTCCTCGCAACGGTCAGCACCGATTCGGAACCATCGGCGTCGACGTCCGCTTCATCTAGTGACGCAGTATCCTTTAACGACGCCGCTTTCTTGAATGGGGATGCCCGAGCCAACCTGCTCGCCCCGCCGCAGCGTGTCACTTACGAGGCTGTCCCCTATAAGGGTCAGTTCACCTCGACCGGTCCTTCTCTAACCAATGCCCCACCGCCACCCTTTACTAACGCCACTCCGGATCAGATCGCATCCGCGCTGATCAGGTTCATGGCGAGGGGCGCCGGGCCGTCCGCAGGCAGCCCGCCAACCGCCGCCGCAGCGAAGAAGGCATCGTCTGATCAGAGGAGCGCCAACACCTCTAAAACAACCGCGTTGCCTTTGTTTCCGGTGGACCAAGCTGCGATCGCATTAGTCGCGCCGCAACCCGCGGCGCCTGTGGATCCGCAGGCGGCAGCCGAAACGATTCCCATTCCCACAGCCGCGGCGCCGAAGGCGGAGATGGTCAACGGACCCGTTAGCGATCTGCCCGCGGTCAATGAAGCCGTGACCAACGGACTAACACGTCTCGCGTCGCCCGTTCCGTCTTTGTCAGACCCGTCTCTGCCGGCCCCACCTTTCCCAGTTCCATCTGCCCCAGATCCTTCTTTGCCGGATCCTTCCTTTTCGGGCTCTACCTCCCCGAACCTGAGGTTGACCGGCCCCATGGCCCCCGTCGCATTTGAGATGCAACTGACGCCCGTCAATTCGCAGGAGATTCCCGATCCTCAAACGAAGTCCGATCCAGACTCCCTCGCGGTCCCGCAAACCTCCGCCGCCTCTGAGATCCCACCTGAGACAATACCCACCGCCGAAACGCCGACGCCAGCATCGTCTACAGCTGATTCTGTCTCAAGCCCGGTGTTCGCCCCAGTTTCTGTAGCGATTACCCCCACAGCTCTCAAAGGCCCTGCCTTAAACGAGGGAAAGAATCCGGATGAGCTTGACCAGGGAGCTCCGAGCATCGCAGCAAGAACGATCAGTAACGTCACAGATCAGACCAAACAAGACAGCGGGCAAAAATCAAACACCGCTACAAAATCGGATGCCGAGCCCAGCACAGCCCAGGATCAACCGGAGAAGAACCCTGTAGCGGCCGCTCCATCAGCACCAGCCGGCAATCAAATTCAAGGATCCGTCTTCCCCGTCCTACACGCTCCGGCCCCTCCCCAGTCAGCGCCGTCACACTCCGGTACTGCCGCGCCTAAGTCGATTGACCAGCCCGCCGCCCCCCCGGTGCCCGACGCGAAGGATGGCTTAGCCAGTCCGCCGCCCTCGTCCGGACAAACCCAACAAATCGACGTACGCATCTCCCAGCCCCAAGCGCCCCTAGTAGATTTGCAGGTGGCGCAGAAGGCCGGGCAGATTCAGGTAGTGGTGAGAACGTCGGACGCGGGTTTAGAAACCGCGCTCCGCCAGGATCTGGGCACTCTGGTTCATTCACTGGAGCGCGCCGGGTTTCAAGCGGAAACCTTCATACCAAACGCGTCCGAGTCTTCGCGGATGAATTCGCACGCAGACTCTCAACACAAGCAACCGAACTTCTCCGAAAACGGATCGTTCGGCCAGGGCGGTGGCCAGAACCAGGGACGCAACAGCGGTAGAGGCTCTGGTGGAAATTCTCGCGGCAATGCTTCACGCGATCCCCAATTCGAAGCATGGACTAATCCTCAGGACCAGCAACAGGAGCACCAACCATGAACATTAACCTCAACCCCGCAGTCACCTCTCCAGCTCTGACGCCGAAGGCGAACAGCACTTCGGGATCCCAGCCGGGGAATGGCTCGAACTCATCCGCACCGGCTGTGGACCCGCTTGCGTCCGAGAATGTCTTTCTGCAGTTATTCATCGCCCAACTGCAGAATCAAGACCCCACTACACCGGCAGACCCAACCCAGTTCGTCACTCAGTTAGCGCAATTCACGAACCTGGAGCAAAGCACCCAGCAGACCGGGGATCTAAATGCAATCCTGGCTAAGTTGCAGGCTTTTGGCGCGGCTGCGGGCACAGGGTCAGGCACAACCAGCAATATTCCTAATTCATAAACAAGAGGAGAACTCGTGGGCTTCACATCTTTTTCTACAGCACTATCGGCCCTCTCTGCGGACACCACCGCTATTGATGTGGTCGGGAACAATCTCGCTAACCTGAACACAACAGGTTTCAAGGAGAGCGTCGTTTCTTTTCACGATCTGGTGACTCAGTCGCTGGGAGCAGGCCTGGGCTCGACCCAGGTGGGCTTCGGCGTGGGAGCACCGGTCACACTGCGGGAATTCACGCAAGGCGCGATTCAATCCACGGGAGGGCCTCTGGATGAGGCCATTCAAGGCGACGGGTTCCTGATTGTTCAGAATTCCCAGGGCGCGACGGAATATACGCGCGGCGGAAACCTGCAGGTAAACACAGCAGGCAACCTGACCACTTCGACCGGAGAACTGGTGCAGGGCTGGTCGCTTTCCGACGGCGTCGTCAACACGAACCTGCCGGTAAGCAACATCACGGTCCCAGTCGGCTCGCTGAATGCGCCGGTGGCCACCAAGAACGTTTCGGTCGATCTAAACCTCGATGCCGCCGACACGGCAGGCCCTCCTCCGGGCACCTTTTCGACCTCGGTCCAGATTTATGATTCGCTCGGCAACGCTCACGTGGTCAACTTCGACTTCACCAAGACATCCACCGCCAACCAATGGAGTTATTCCATGAGTTTCACGGACGCGGACACTTCCTCTCCAACTACACCAGTCACTGGTACGCTTCAGTTTGATGGGAACGGCAACCTGACCAGTCCTGCCGCAACCGATCCCCCCCCCGTGCTGAATGTGACCGGACTCAACGACGGAGCCTCCGACCTGAATCTGACGTGGAGCTTCTACAACGGAACCACCCCTCGGATGACACAGTTCTCTCAGACTTCGGCGACCTCGGCTCTGGCGCAGGACGGCTCTCCCGCGGCGAGCCTGGTCAGCGTCGGCATTGCAGACGGCGGCAAGATTATTGCCCAATACTCGAGTGGAACCCAAGTCACAGTAGGTCAGGTCGCCATGGCAACCGTCCGCAATCCGGAATCCCTGCTGGCGGTGGGCAACAGCAATTATCAGCTCAGCGCACTATCGGCGCTGCCAGCGGTGGGTCTGCCGGGGACCGGCGGGAGAGGCACCATCTTGGGTGGGTCGGTCGAGTCGTCCACGGTCGACATCGCCACCGAATTTACCAATCTGATTGTCTACCAGCGGGGTTATGAGGCCAATGCTCGCGTGGTTACCACCGTGGACCAGCTAAGCCAGGACACCATCGCTCTCAAGCAGTAAGGACAAGCGCCCATAGACCATGACCGCTCTCGAAGAGATCGGACACCTCTCCGACGTTCCTATCGCCGTGGAGATCGAGCTGGCGCGCAAGACCATGCCTCTGCGCGACATCCTCGCCTTGTCGGTGGGGAGCGTCATAAAGATGCCGCGTTCGGCCGGCGAGAACATCGACATTCTCGCCGGCGGCGCGCTGATTGGTTCCGGAGAGATCGTGGTGATCGAAGACACGGTCGCCGTCCGCATCACAGATTTCAGAGAAATGGAATAGCTTTGCGGCACTACTAAAAGGAGAGACATGGACATCATCGCCGGATCCGGACGCCAGATTCTCGGCTTATTCGTGGTGTTTTCCCTGCTCGGCTTTACGGTGTGGAAGCTGCGTGGTAGCGGGACACCTATATGGTGGCCTAGAACGTGGAGAGAGAACTTCTTGAACAAGGCCATTTTGGGGAGGGCATTTACCACCAGGGGACTCGCCAGAGACCGCGCCCTGGAAACGGTCGAGCGCCTGGCCTTGACGCCGCAGCACACGCTTCACGTTCTCCGCCTGCGAGACACGGAGATTCTGGTGGCGACTCATCCACAGGGATGTACGTTGTTGGACACCTCACCGGCTCACAAAGACCTGATGGCGCGCGGAGCGGGAGCATGATCAGCCGGTGGATCCCCGCCGCGCTTCTGCTGGCCCTGCTGGCCGGACCCCTTAAGGCCGCGCCGCAGGATTCCCTCCTCGGAATTACTCTTGTCCCCGGCAAGAACGGGACCGCTTTGGGCGTCCCTATGCAGATCCTTCTGCTGCTCACCGTGCTGGCTCTGGTCCCTGCGATCGTGATGGCGGTGACGCCTTTTCTCAGGATCATTGTCGTGTTGCATTTCTTACGCCAGGCATTGGGCACCCAAACCGCCCCATCCAACCAGGTGCTGGTGGCCCTGGCGATGTTTCTTTCGTTCTTGGTAATGCAGCCCGTTACAGAGCAGGTCTACCATCAGGGCTGGCAGCCACTGGAGGACGGACAGATCAGCGCGTCAGAAGCATGGGACCGCGCCTCTATCCCCATCAAATCTTTTCTGCTCAAGTTCGCCCGCGAGAAAGATATCCGGCTGTTTCTGGAAGTATCTCACTCGCCCCCTCCGGCCAAGCCTTCCGACGTTCAGATGAGCGCGCTGGTGCCTGCCTACGTCTTAAGTGAACTCAAAGTGTCGTTTCAAATCGGCGCGGTACTGTTTCTCCCTTTCCTGGTGATCGATCTCGTGGTCGCTTCGGTGACCCTTTCCGCTGGAATGGTGCAACTGCCCCCGGTGATGATCTCAGCGCCGTTTAAGGTTCTTCTGTTCGTCCTGGTGGACGGATGGAATCTCGTCGTCGGGTCCCTGATCCACAGCTTTTCTTAAAAAACAACATGACTTCTTCCGCCGTAGTAGACCTGATGCGCCACGCCTTCATGACCACCTTCTGGCTCAGTGTGCCGGTGCTGGCCGCCGGATTTGTCATAGGCATTCTGGTGAGTCTCGCCCAGATCCTGACCTCGATTCAGGATTCTAGCTTCTCGACCGTTCCCCGCTTGACGGTCTTCCTGGTGACGCTTCTGATCGCCATGCCGTGGATGTTCACGCAATTGATGGACTACACCACATCGCTCCTGGGCAATCTCAGCCGCTTCGCGCATTAGAATCACCTTGACGATTCAGGTTCCCTTCGCGACGCTCTACGCATTCGTGCTCGTGCTGGCAAGAGTGTCCGGGTTGTTCGTCTTCCTACCGCTGCCCGTGTTGCCCGCAGCCCCGCAGAGTGCCCGCATCCTGCTAGCGATTCTCATTACGGTTGCGCTCTTTCCCGTATGGCCCGTCCTGGCGCCGGTCGAGGTCTCTTTCGGTCAACTGCTGGTTTGGGCCATCTCGGAATGTGGGTTCGGCTTAGCCGTAGGCCTCGCGGTCGCGTTTCTCACCGAAGGATTTCAAATGGCGGCCCAGAGCATCGGGTTGCAAGCGGGTTACGCCTACGCCTCCACCATCGACCCCACTAGCCAGGCCGACGCGAGCGTATTGCAGGTGATCACGATGTTGGTCACCAACCTGTTGGTCTTTTCTCTAGGCATCGACCATCAGTTGATCCGCATTCTTGCCGCCAGCTTCGTCCGATTTCCCGCCGGCTCCTGGACTCCGTCGCTTCAGCGCATGGACGGAATCCTGCAGTTGGGAAGCGGGATGCTCTCCACAGGCCTGCGACTGGCCTTCCCCGTAATCGCATTGCTCCTGCTGATCGATGTTGCCTTGGGTCTGATGGGCCGCATTCAGCAACAACTGCAGCTTCTGTCGCTGGCGTTCCCGGCCAAGATGCTCGCTGCCCTGGCTCTCCTGACCGTTCTCGCCCCTGCCATGCCACGCCTGTTCCAAATCTCGGCGGGGCACACGATGGCGGCTCTGTGGCGGCTGGTCGAACGATAACGATTTATGCCCGACGCCGAGCATAGTGAGAAACCTACTCAGCGGCGCCTCGATAGGGCCCGCAAGGAAGGAAATTTTCCGGCCAGCCGGGAGTTCGTTTCCGCAGTCCACTTCATGGGCTTCGTGGCGATGCTGGCCAGCCTAGCCGGTGCGTGGCTGCTCCAGACTGCCACGCTCATGCGCGTTCTGCTTCACGCTGCGTTTCGCATCGATCTGTCTCCACAAAATCTGGCCGCTTTAGGCTGGGAAGTACTGGCCCCTCACTTTCTCCCCATCATCCTGGCAGGCCTGACATTGTGCCTGTTGATGCTGGCCGCGCAACTGGCTTCGACGCGGCTGGGCCTCTCGCCCTCCAAGCTCGCACCCGATATCAAGCGATTGAACCCCTTGAGTCGCCTGACCTCTCTTCCCGGCCAGAATCTGCCTATGTTGCTTCAGGCACTGGTGCTGATTCCCATTGCGGGCCTGGTGATTTACTACGAAGTCACGGAGAACCTGGGGCTGCTGCTGGAACTCCCCTGGGTGGACACGCCGGTGGCGGTGAGCCGCGTCGGGGGCGTACTGGAAACGTTGTTATGGCGTTCGGCGGCGGTGTTCCTTGTGGTTGGCATCATCGACCTTTTCTGGCAGCGCAGCCGCTACATGAAACAACTGCGGATGAGCAAACAGGAAATCAAGCAGGAGTCGAAAGAGCAGGAAGGCAATCCCCAGACTAAGATGCGCATACGGCGCATCCAGCGCGACCTAGCCCGCCGACAGATGATGAAGGAGATCCCCAAAGCCACCGCGGTGATCGTCAACCCCACCCACTACGCCGTCGCGATCAAGTATTCGATGGAGTTAAACGCGGGGACGTCCTCCGCGCCGCGCGTGGTGGCCAAAGGCAAAAATTATCTGGCCCTGCGCATCCGCCAGAAGGCATTGGAACACCAGATTCCGATCGTCGAAAATCCGCCCCTGGCCAGGGCCTTGTACGAATCGGTCCAGGTAGGCCACGAGATTCCGGGCCATCTGTACCGCGCCGTGGCCGAGATTCTGGCCTACATCTACCGTTTGATGTATGGCCGAATGCGCCCGAAGTAACATCGCGCGAATTCATGGTTTGGGGCCGCCATGTTATCGTTACGGTAAACCGCGATGTCTCGCCAGGCCAGCACAACCCCGCACTACACGATGCTGGATCAGCGGCTAATGCAGAAGGCGGAGCGCTACTTCGCCTGGCAGGCCGGCATGGCTCTCAAGCAAACTGGACAGCGCGTCATTGAAGTGGGATGCGGGACTGGAAACTTTACCCGGCACCTGCTCGACCGCGAACTGGTTGTCGGCCTGGATGTGGTGGAAGATTGCGTCGACCATCTGCGGGAAAGGCTGGGAAATCCCGCCAACGTCGAAGCCATGGTCTTGGACATTCAAGATCGCAAGTTCCTGGACCTCAAGCATTTCAAGCCGGATACTATCGTCTGCCTGAATGTGCTGGAACATATCCGCGACCAACGCCTCGCATTGCAACACATGGAAGAGGTACTCTCGCCCGGCGGAAGGGCGATTTTCCTGCTTCCCGCATTTGAAGGGCTCTATGGACCCATCGATGAAAAACTGGGCCATTTTCGGCGCTACTCAAAATCGGGCTGGCAAGCGCTGGCCGAATCGGCGGGATTCAGAGTGCGCCTCTCGCGATACTTCAACTTCCCTGGCTTCTTTGCGTGGTGGGCAAACGCCAAAGTCTTCAAAAAGACCCGGCAATCGGCGCCACAAATCGACTTCTTCGATTCCAAAATTGTCCCTCTAACTTCCAGAATCGAATCCTGGATCGAACCGCCTGTAGGGCAGTCCATTTTCACGGTGCTGGAAAAGGGGTCTGCCCAAGCGGGCATCGCTGGAGATTACAAGTGAAGATCTCCATCCTCATTCCCGTCTACAACGAATTTCTCACGCTTCCACTGGTGGTGCAGCGCGTCCTTGCCGCTCCCATACCGGACGGTTGCGAAAAAGAAGTCATCATCATCGACGACGGCTCTACCGACGGCACCACGGAACTTCTCGGCCAATATAAAGACTCGCCCGTAATCGTCGTCCAGCACTCGCCCGTCAACTTCGGGAAAGGCGCCGCGCTTCGCATTGGAATCGCCAAAGCCACCGGCGACATTATCCTGGTTCAGGATGGCGACCTCGAATACGACCCCAAAGACTACCCCAAGATCCTCGAGCCTATCGTGCGCGGCCAAGCCAAAATCGTCTACGGATCGCGCTTTCATGCGGGCTCCCGCCGGGGGATCCGCGATATGAAGTGGGCCAACTGGTTGGCTAATCGCTGGCTGACTTGGGCTGCGAATCTGCTTTACGCCGCACATATTACCGACGAAGCGACAGCCTACAAAGCGTTCTCGCGAGAAGTGATTGACGCGGTGGACCTCCGCTGTGTCCGGTTCGAGTTCTGTCCCGAAATCACCGCCAAGGTGCTGCGCCTCGGCTATACCATTGCCGAAGTGCCCATTTCCTACAACCCTCGCGGCATTCTGGAGGGCAAAAAGATTCGCTGGCAGGATGGCGTTCAGGCGTTGTGGACCTTGGTTCGATATCGCACCGCCCCCGTTTCTGCGTTCGACCGGCGCGCGTTGGCCGCCAAACGCAAGTTCGCCAGCGCAACTCGATAAGCGAGCCAGGATTTTCCAAAGGTCAAAGGTACAATTAGAAAATCAATGCGCATCGCGCTGGGCCAGATCAATCCAACTATCGGCGATTTTTCGGGGAACGTGGCCCGCATGGTCCGCTCCGCCCAACAAGCAGCGCAAGAACGCGCCGACGTCATCGTGTTCCCCGAATTGTCCCTCTGCGGCTATCCTCCGCGCGATCTGGTGGAGAAGCCGGCATTTCTGGATCGCAATGAGCAGGAACTGAACTGTCTGGCCCGCGAGACGGCTAACCTCGACCTGGCAGTGGTGTGCGGATACGTGGGGCGTTCCCATGCCCAAACAGGAAAGAGCGCGCTGAACAGTGCCGCGGTTCTGGAAGCGGGAAAGGTTGTGTTTCGGCAGAACAAAATGCTGCTGCCGACCTATGACGTCTTCGACGAAGCTCGCTATTTTCGGCCCGCCGATCGAGAAGAACTGTGCACGCTGCGTGGACGCCGCGTCGCCCTGACCATCTGCGAAGACGCCTGGAACGACAGTAACTACTGGACCGAGCGCCTCTACGCCCGCGACCCCGTGGAAGAATTGTTTACCGCCGGAGCGGAATTGATGCTGTGCATCAACGCCTCGCCGTATCAAATGGAAAAGCGCGAAGTGCGGCGCAGAATCTATCGTGCCGCGGCCAAGCGTTACCAGAAACCTGTTGTATATGTGAATCAGGTTGGCGGCAACGACCAACTCGTTTTCGACGGATCCAGTTTCGCCATGGATGGAAGAGGCGACATCATCGCTTCGGCCCGATCCTTTGAAGAAGATCTGATCGTTGCGGATACGGAAGCAGGCACAGGCGTCTCCCATGAGGATTTCGCCGACGAGCACGACGCAGCATACCAGGCCCTGGTTCTCGGCACCCGGGATTACATCCGTAAATGCGGTTTCCGCAAAGTGTTGATCGGCCTGAGTGGCGGCATTGACTCTTCGCTCACCGCGGCCATCGCCGTCGAAGCGGTGGGTCGCGAAAACGTCACCGGCGTCGGCATGCCCGGGCCCTACTCCTCCGACCATAGCCTGTCCGACGCGAGAGACATGGCCGAGCGGCTTGGCATCCGCTTCGAAGTCGTCCGCATCAGCGGGACGTATGACCGCTTCCTGCAGGAGATCACACCGCTGTTTGAGGGCCGCAAGCCCGACGTCACAGAAGAAAATCTGCAGTCGCGTCTTCGTGGGCTCACTCTAATGGCGCTTTCAAACAAAACCGGAGCCTTGGTGTTGACCACTGGAAATAAGAGCGAGATCGCCGTTGGATACTGCACCCTTTACGGCGACATGTGCGGAGGACTCGCCGTCATCAGCGATGTTCCCAAGAGCCTGGTCTATCCTCTTTCGCGCGTCGCCAACAAGAGACTGGCTAACGCCATTCCCGAAAACGTCTTCATCAAACCGCCGTCGGCTGAATTGAGGCCTGACCAGAAGGACTCCGATTCCCTGCCGGATTACGAAATCCTGGATCAGATTCTGGAGGCATACGTGGAAAAGCAGCGAGCCCCTCAGGATATTGCGGCAAGCCTGAAGCAGCCTCTGGCGCTGGTCCAGGATATCGCGCGAAAAGTCAATCTGGCCGAATATAAACGGCAGCAGGCAGCCCCGGGATTGAAGGTCACAACCAAAGCATTTGGCGTCGGACGCCGTTACCCGATCGCGCAGAGGTTTACCGAATGAAACGCCTTCTTTTTATCGCCGCAATCGCGGGAGTGCTGTGCTCCCAACCCTCTTCGCGCGAGCAGGTCGGCAAGTTGCCGGATGGCAGTTTTCTTCTGCCCACCGGCTGGCGCCTGAAACCCGCGGGAGTGCAGGTCCCCCTGGACACTCTGCCCATGTCCTCGGTGTTATCGCGTGATGGAAAATTTTTGCTGGTGCTCAACGGCGGCTACAACCCGCCTTCCATCAGCGTCATTGACACAGCCAGCATGCGCGAGACTTCGCGCGTTCAGGTAGGTGATGCATGGCTGGGCATGGCGTTCTCGCCGGACGGCAAGTTCGTCTATCTCGGCGGCGGAGGCAGCTATCGCCTGCGCGAATTCTCCTATGCAGACGGCAATCTCAAGCCCGCGCGCGAATTCGAAATCAACCCCGGCGCAAAACCTGGCGAGCGCGATTTCATCGGCGACGTGGCGCTGTCTCCCGACGGTCATCTGATCTACGCGGCTGACCTTTATCACGATGCCGTCGACGTGATCAACCCCCAATCCGGCCGCGTCATCGATCGCTTTAAAACCGGGCGGCGGCCCTACCGGATTCTGTTTCACCCCGACGGCAAGTCCTTCTTCGTTTCCAGTTGGGCCGACTCCACCGTTTATCAATACGACGCGACCAATGGAAGCGAGATCAACAGAGTGCGCGTAGGTCCTCACGCCACCGACATGATCCTCAGCAGCCGCAAGCCCGATCGCGACGCGGACGACGGGCAAGCGGACAACGGCGCGAAGTACCGTCTCTTCGTCACCGCCGGCAACACGAACAGCGTATTCGTGGTTGGAGTGAGCGATGACAAAGATCTAAAACTGCTGGAAACCTTGAACGTTTCCATGACGCCCCTTGAGCCCGCCGGCATGACCCCCAGCGGCTTGGCCCTGAACTCCGACCAGACCCGCCTGATCATTGTTTGTTCCGATGCCAATGCCGTAGCCGTCGCCGATATCTCCGCGCCCCGCAGCCGTTTGATGGGCTTTGTCCCAGCCGGTTGGTATCCCACCGCCGCGCGGGTTCTGGCAGACGACCGCCTGCTGGTGCTCAATGGGCGCGGCACGGGCAGCCACCCGACCACCTATCCCGGACCCGTCAAGAGACCTGCCGTGACCCGCGAAGGCGACCGCGCACCCGGCTTCGTCGCCTCCATCCAAACGGGCACTCTATCGGTGATTCCCGCTTTAACCGATGAAGGATTAGAGGAAGCAACGCGCACCGTGATCAGCCTCTCGCCTTATCGCGATGCTTTGCTCGACCCGGCCACTTCGGAGCCCGATAGCGTTGTCGTTTCGAAACCCGGAAAACCCTCCCCCATCCGCAATGTGATCTACGTGATCAAGGAAAACAGGACGTACGATCAGGTTTTCGGAAGCCTCGGTAAAGGCAATGGCGACCCTTCGCTCACTCTGTTTGACGAATCGGCTGCTCCCAATCACTACAAGCTGGCTCGCGAGTTTGTGCTCTTCGACAATTTCTACGTAAACGCCGATGTCAGCGCAGACGGCCACAACTGGGCCACCGCCGCCATTGCTCCGGACTTCACCCAACGTCTGTGGCCACCCGAATACGCGGGCCGAACAAAATATTACGGCTTTGAAGGCGACGAGCCTGCCAACACTCCTCCCGCCGGCTACCTCTGGACCAACGCCCAATCGGCCGGGCTTTCCGTGCGCAACTACGGTGAGTTCGTCGAAAACCGAAAATCTCCCACGCCCGATGCGCGGCAAGTGGAACGCGTCACAGACCCGTCCCTGCGCAACATCACCAATATGAACTACCGCGGCTTCGACGGCGACTATCTCGACACCGACCGCATCAAAGTCTTGCTGGCCGATTTAAAAGAATTCGAAAGCAACGGGAACATGCCTCGCCTGAGCATCGTGCGCCTGGGCAACGATCACACGCAGGGGACCACCGCGGGCAAGCCCTCGCCCCGCGCCATGTTTGCCGATAACGACTATGCTCTTGGCCTTTTGGTGGAAGGCGTTTCCAAGAGCCGCTTCTGGACGCAGACGGCGATCTTCGTTCTCGAAGACGACGCGCAGAATGGACCCGACCACGTCGATTCGCACCGCAGCGTGATGCTGGCGATTTCTCCCTACACGCGCCGAGCCATCGTCGACAGCACCATGTACAATCAGGCCTCCGTCATCCGCACCATGGAGTTGATCCTCGGCATGCGCCCCATGACTCACTTTGACGCAGGGGCCAGACCCCTGATTGGAGCCTTCGCTTCAACCCCCAACCCGGCTCCGTACGCCGCTGAATCGCCGCGCATTTCGCTCCAGGAGCGAAACCTGGCACAGTCCGCCACTGCCGCGCGCTCCGCAAAGCTCGATTTCAGCGACGCCGACCGCATCGATGATGACGAGCTGAATGCTATTCTCTGGCGCGCCATCAAAGGCACCGACCCGCCCGCGCCGGTCAGGAGCTTTTTCGCCCGTTGACCACTCTCTGTTTTCTCTGGCACATGCACCAGCCGTTCTACAAGGACTTGTGGAACGGCCAATATAAGCTGCCCTGGACCCGCCTTCACGCCATGAAGGATTACGCCGGCATGGTGGAGATCCTGCAGGAATTTCCGCGCGTGCATCAGACCTTCAACCTGGTGCCGTCCATGGTGATGCAGATCGATGATTATGCGCGCGGCGAAGCATCCGATGTATTTTTTGATTGCGCCGTCATGCCAGCCGAATCCATCAGCACGGCCCAGCGCGCGTTCATCCTGCGCTACTTCTTTTATGCCAACGTCGGGCGGATGATCTACCGCTATCAGCGCTACGGGGAATTGTATGAGAAACGTCACGACCAAGCGGCCTTCACCACGCAGGACCTTCGCGACCTCCAGATCTTCAGCCAACTGGTCTGGTTTGACGAAGACGTCGTAGCGCGCGATCTTGAAATACAGGAGCTCATTCGCAAGGGCCGCGATTTTTCGCTCGCCGATCAGGCGATGCTGGCGCAAAAGCAGCGTGCCGCATTGGCCCGCGTGCTGCCTGTCTACCGGGATTTCGCTTCTCGGGGACAGATAGAAATTTCCACCACGCCCTTCTACCATCCCATTCTTCCCTTGCTCTGCGACTCCGATATCGCGCGTGTGGCGAACCCCTCGATAACTCTGCCGACTCGTTTCCAGCATCCCGAAGACGCCCGCGAACAGCTCCTTCGCGCCCGTTCCTATATGGAGAAAACCTTGGGAGTTGCGCCGGTTGGACTGTGGCCCTCCGAGGGCTCCGTATCCGATGAGACTTTGGCGCTCGCCGCCGCCTGCGGATTCAAATGGGCCGGCACCGATAACGGCGTGCTAGCCCGCACGTTGGGAAAGGATGCCAGTCCCGAAGTCACCTATAACGCCTACGAATGGGTTCAGCACGATCGACGCGTGAAGATGTTATTCCGCGACCACTACCTAAGCGACCTGATCGGCTTCGAGTATTCGCGCATGGGTCCTGAAGAGGCGGCTCACCATTTTCTTTCGCGTATTCGCGACAACACCTACGGCCGGGACGCACTTGTGCCCGTCATTCTGGATGGCGAAAACGCGTGGGAATGGTATGAAGCCAACGGTCGTCCATTCCTGCGCCGCCTGTACCACGAGATTTCCGGCGATCCCGATCTGGAGGCCCTTACCGTCTCAGAAGCGCTGGAGCGTTTTCCCGCGAAACCGCTGGAACGAATCTTCCCCGGCTCCTGGATCAACGCGAATTTCGATATCTGGATCGGCGCTGAGGAAGACAATCAGGCCTGGGAACGGCTTTCCGATGCACGCGCGGCCTTTGAGAAAAACAAAGAGAGCGTTTCGGCCGATGCGCGCGCCCTGGCGCACGAAGAACTGCTCATTGCCGAGGGGAGCGATTGGTGCTGGTGGTATGGCCCAGAGCACGGCTCCGATAACCGCCCCGAGTTCGACGAACTCTACCGCGATCACCTGTCCAACGTCTACCGCGCACTCGGCCTGGAGCCGCCGTCGAATCTTTCCGTCCCTATTCTTGCGGCCCAGCCCGGTGAAATTCGAGAAGCCCCGAAGAATACACTCTCGGTCACCATCGACGGCGAGATCACGTCGCCCTTTGAATGGTTAGGAGCGGGGCACTATCGCCCGGATCAGCGTTCCGGTGCGATGCATGGAGGAGAGATCGTAGCCCGCGACGTGTACTTCGGCTGCAACGGCGCCGACGTCTTTGTCCGGCTCGACGGCGCGGGGAAAGGCGTGTATGGCATCGAGTTCGAAAGCGGTCCCGTAGAAGTGCGCGCCGTGCGAGGACGGGTAATCGAAATGGAAGCCCCTAAAGTGGGCCCTCGATTCCGGATTACGGTAGCAAGGGATGGTTTGCCTTCACAAGCCCTTCCCTCGGAAGGGTGGCTCGACCTCGGCTGCTAGTGCCTTAAATAAACGCCGTCGTCTTAACCCCCGAAATATCAAACGTCTTCCGGCACCGCATATTCTTACACGCAGCCTTATCGTCCATCAGCACCATATAGCTCGCCGCCTTCGCGAACTTGGCCCGGTCCCGTTCATCGGCCCCGCCCGGCAGACGGTCCACCTTCTTGCGAACCAGCCACCGCAAATCGTATGTATCCTGCGTGCGGCAATAAGGACAGTTCAAAGTCACCGGCTTCGTGGTCGGGGATTCTTTATAAAAAGCTCTCTCGTCCATAGGGCTGTTGTTTATGATAGCCCCGCGCGTAAACTATGTACATTATGCTGGCTTGTGGGGCAGGTTTCCGACCTGCCAAGAAAAATGGTCCGGCACTACATCACCGACCGCCACACCCTCCCCGCCGGGCAAACTCTATTGGACTCGATCGCCTGTAATCTTCGCATCGCCGACCAAATCCAGATCCGCGAAAAAGACCTCTCCGCCAGCTATCTCTACGCGCTGGTGAAAGCAGCCCTGGCCCTCCCCAACCCCCGCAAGGTCGCGATCCTGGTCAACACGCACGTTGACATAGCCATTGCCACTGGCGCTTCCGGCGCGCATCTCCCTGCTGGATCTCCGTCCCCACAAATGTGGCGAAAATCGGCTCCAGGAGCTTTCCTGATCGGCGTGTCCTGCCACACAGCGGAAGAAGTTCGGATCGCCTCCGAAGAGGGAGCAGACTACGTCGTCTTCGGACCCGTCTTCACCCCGCTCTCCAAAAGCTCCCATCTCTCGCCCCGAGGTCTAGACGGTCTGGCCCAAGCAGTCAAGACAACAAGCATTCCGGTGTTCGCCTTGGGCGGCGTCACCAGGGAAAACACACCGCTCTGCGAAGCGGCCGGAGCTAAGGGAATCGCCGGCATCTCCCTCTTTCAATCTCAATTTTTCTCAGGCAGTTGATAAGATCAGATGTGGCAGCTTTCGCAATGGACCAGGCATACTCCCGGGAAGAGACGCGCCGGCTTCTCCAGATCCCGGAACGCCAACTAAAAAGTTGGGAAAAGCAGAAGCTGATCCCCCCTGCCTTGAGATATGGATTCCGCGAACTCATCGCGCTCCGTTCGCTGCTAAAACTCCGCGAAGCTAAAGTCCCGGCCGCGCAAATTCGCCGCGCCGTGGCAGCCATCAGCGAAAAGCTCTCGCACGTTGACGATCCTCTGGTCCAACTCAAGCTCTATGCCGACGGCGGTAAAATTCACGTCGAAGTGGACGGCAACTCCATGGTGGCCGAATCCGGCCAATTGCTCCTGAACTTCGATCAGGTCGAGCTCAAGCGCCTGCTGGAGTTTCGTGTCAAAGACAACGGCAACGCAGACCGTCAGCGTCGAGCCGAGGCTGAGCGCTGGTTCCAACGCGGTCTCGAACTCGAACAGTCTGCCGCCCCACTGGAGGAAATTCGCGAAGCCTACGACAAAGCTCTCGAGCTCGATCCGAAATCCGCCGGCGCTCTGGTCAACCTTGGGACTCTCTACTTCAACGCTCGCAAATGGAAAGAAGCCGAGCAGTTCTACGTCCGTGCAATCGAAGTGGACCCGGACTACGCTTTAGCGCAATTCGATCTCGCCAATCTTTATGATGAGCGCGGCGATCGCGCGAAAGCTGTAGAACATTACGGCGCTGCGCTGCGCCTGTCGCCCAGTTACGCCGACGCTCACTATAACCTGGCCTTGCTCTACCAGGGATCCAATCAAACCATGAAGGCAGTGCACCACTGGACCGCCTATCTGAAGCTCGACGGTTCGAGCCAGTGGGCCAACATCGCGCGCCGCGAACTCACCAAGCTCCGGAGGGCGGCGGTGCTGCCCGGCACGCGCGGTTAGACCCGCACGCGCAGCTAGAATAAAGATAGAGGCGGTACCGGCGTGCCGCCATCACACAAGGAAATCAATTTGAGCAATATATCCAACGCATTCCGTGCGTTCTTCGCCCTCTTGGGCGGCAAGTTTCCGCCCGACATCGCCCAGGCTTACGGATACTCCAAGGCAGCTCCGGTGAAGGCCGCTCCTGTCGCGACTCCCAAAGCCGAAGCCGGACCTGCCGATGGAGCGGTGCAGATTCTATCGGTGCTCCAACGTGACGCTAGATTAGTGGACTTCCTCATGGAAGATCTGAGCGGATACGCAGACGAGCAAGTGGGCGCCGCCGTCCGCGATGTCCAGGCGCAATCGCGCGATAGCCTTCAGCGCTACATGCGCCTCACACCCGTGATCGATTCCATCGAAGGCGAGTACACTAAGACCCAAGGCTTAGCGCCGGAATTGCTGCGTCTGATCGGCAAGGTTCCGCCTAGCGGTAAGGCTCCCGGCGGCTTGCTGCGCCATAAAGGCTGGAAGGCCGAAAAGGTTGACCTCCCCAAGACGCAACCAGGCTCCATCCTCGCTCCAGCCGAAATCGAGATTGAGTAGTTCGCACGAGCGAATCCTAAATGAACATCGGAATCGACCTCGGCACTACCAACTCCGCGCTGGCTTATATCGATCCCCAACAGGCGTCCGAGTCGGACGCCCCGGCGATCCAGGTATTGGAAATTCCGCAGTATGTGTCTCAGGGACGCGTGGAATCGCGCCGGACGTTGCCATCGTTCCTCTACCTGGGCGACCATGAATACCTTGGCGCTTATGCCCGTGAGCAGGGTGCGCTGGTTCCTACCAAGAGCATCCATTCCGCCAAGAGCTGGCTCTCCAATCCCGAAGTCGACCGCACCGCGAAGATCTTGCCGTGGGATGCCCAGGAAGGCGGGCGTGTGCTATCGCCAGTCGAAGTCTCCACCAGGATCCTGAAACACATCGCCGAAGCCTGGCATAAAGAAAAAGGCTCCGTCATCGGTGAGCACGATGTCGTGTTGACCGTGCCAGCCAGCTTCGATGAAGAGGCCCGAGAGCTGACCGTGACCGCCGCTCGCGACGCAGGTATCGAAAGACTCACCTTGGTGGAGGAACCCGCCGCAGCCTTCTATTCCTGGATCGCCAACGATCTGGCTCGATCTCAAAAGAGCCTCTTCGATGGCCAGACGGTGCTGGTGTGCGACGTCGGCGGCGGCACAAGCGACTTCACCTTGATCCGCGTCTCACGCGAAGGCGACAAAATCGATTTCACGCGTACAGCCGTCGGCAAGCATCTTCTGCTGGGCGGCGACAACCTGGATCTCACGCTGGGGTGGCTCGTGGAAGCCAAACTCGGCAAGACCCTCTCCGTCCGTCAGCGGACCGGCCTGCGCCGCCAGTGTGCCGCGGCGAAAGAGCGTCTTCTCTCAGAGCCGGACCTGAAGAAGGTAGACATCACCGTATTGGGCGGCGGCTCATCGCTCGTCAGTGGAACCTTGAAGACGGAGATCCTGCGCGAAGAAGTTCTGGAGCTCGCACTCGACGGATTTCTCCCCGCCTGCGAACTGACCGACCGGCCCAAGGACGAAGACAAGAGCGTGTTCCGGGAGCTAGGCCTACCTTATGTCTCCGACCCCGCGGTCACTCGTCATCTGGCCGCGTTTCTCGCATCCGCAGGCGACGCCAAGCCCGACGCAATTCTCTTCAACGGTGGATTCTTCATTCCAGAAATCTTGCGTCAGCGCGTCGCTGACGTGATGGAGCACTGGTACGGCAAACGGCCCCTTATCCTCGAAAATCGTGATCTGGACCTCGCCGTCGCAGTCGGCGCAGCTTACTATTCATGGGTGCGCGCGACCGGCGCAGGATTGCTGGTCCGCGGTGGCTTGCCTCGCGCATACTTCATCGGCCTCGGGGGCCCTGCAGGGAGCTCAAAAGACGAAGACAAACTCCGCACTCTGTGCCTTGTTCCTCGCGGGGCCGAAGAGGGATCGACTCTGGAACTCGACCCCGGCAATCTTCAACTGCTCGCCAACAAGCCCGTGTCCTTCCGTTTGTATAGTTCCCGAACGCGCACCGAAGACAAACCCGGCGAAGTAGTCGAGTTTCCGAAAGACCACCCCGAGGGCGATCCCCATCTACACGCGCCCTTAAACGCCGTGCTCCGCTTTGGGAAAGCCGGGGAGCGGCTGGTGCCCATAAAGCTCGGCGCTAAGCTCACTGAAGTGGGAACCCTCGAAATCTGGGCCGACTCGAAAGCCAGCGAGCATCGCTGGCGATTGCAATTCGAGTTGCGTAAATCCGCCAAGACCCAAGCCCCGCAACGACCCGCTGCCGTCATCAGCGACGAGGCGTTGACCGCGGCAGAAGCATTACTGCCCGCCACGTTCGTGGACGGAACCCTGGAGCCCGAAAATCTGCCCGCTCGGCTCGAACAGACTCTAGGCCTGGGCCGGAACTCGTGGCCTGTATCGGCCATTCGCAAGCTCGCCGACCAGATGCTCGAGCTGTCGGAAGGCCGCAAGCGCAGCGCTGCTCATGAAGCCCGCTGGCTCAACCTGTGCGGCTTCTGCCTTCGCCCAGGCTTCGGCTTCCCCACCGACGATTACCGCATCGAACAGGCCCGCCGCATCTACGCCCACGGACTCCAATTCCCCAATTCAGTGCAGAACGAGATCGAATGGTGGATCTTTTGGGGCCGCGTGGCCGGAGGGCTCAACCGGAATCAACAGACCGACGTCTTCCAGCGCCTCTCGCCCACTCTTCTGCCACGCGCAGCCAAGCGACCTCGCGTAAACCCTAGCCTGCTGCGCGAAATGTGGCGAGCCGCGGCGAGTCTGGAGCTGTTGCCCATCCCCATCAGAACGCAGCTAGGAGATGAACTGCTTGCCCGCGTCGTGAAAGGCGACTTCGTCGAGACAGGCCTCTGGTGTTTGGCTCGCCTGGGCGCGCGCAAACTGTTTTATGGCCCCATCAACCAGGTTCTTCCCTCGAGCGTTGCGGCTCGCTGGCTGGGGCCCTTAATGAAGATCCCCAAAGCCGCCGACACCATCTTCTCTCTGGCGCGGCACACCGGCGATTCGACCCGCGATCTCCCGCCCGCAACGCTAGACACCGTGCGGCGGGCCTTCCCCGATCTCGACCTGGACAGCGAACCCGCTGACCAACTGGCGCAAGCTGGCAGAGTGTTCGGCGAGGAGTTGCCGAGCGGTCTAGTATTTCATGAATGAATTAGACTTGGTGGAATCCATCAAGAAGATGGCGGGGAAACCAGCTCTGCCGTTAGTCGCAGGCATCGGGGACGATTGCGCCATCTACCGGCCTCGGCCCGGCGAAGACCTCCTCTTCACCACCGACCAGATGATCGAGGGCATTCACTTCCTCTCGTCCGCCAATGCATCGGCCGTTGGGGAACGAGCGCTTGCCCGAAGCCTGAGCGATATCGCCGCGATGGGCGGCAAGCCCCGCTTCTGCCTGGTGACTCTGGCTCTCCCCGACAACCTCAGTGGAGCCTGGGCCCGGTCGTTTTATCAGGGACTAATGCGGCTTGCCCGCAAGACGGGCACGGCTCTTGCAGGCGGCGATCTTGCGCATGATGATCAGGTCCATCTGGACGTCATGGTGTGCGGATCGGTCGCCAAAGGAAAAGCTCTGCGCCGCGATGGAGCGCGCATTGGCGACGCGATCTATGTATCGGGCCGTCTTGGCCGACCGTGGGAGAGCCGGATCCATCCTCGCCTCCAACTAGGCCAGTCGTTAGTAGGCCGGGCAACCGCATGCATGGATTTGAGCGACGGCCTCTCCATCGACCTGCACCGCATGTGCGCAGCTTCGGGAGTCGCTGCGGATCTCTACCGGGTGCCCACCTTCAATGGCGCGAGCCTGGAACGCGCGCTCCATGGCGGAGAAGACTACGAGCTGCTGTTCACGCTCCCCGCGCGAGCGAAGCCGATCGCCGGGACGTTTCTAATCGGCCACATGATCGACGGCCCACCGGGCGAGATCAGGTTAGACGCTCAGTTGGTAAAGCCGCTGGGTTACAGCCATTTCTAGAGCAGCTTCTCAAACTGTACGGTCTTGAATTCCTGAACACGGTCGAACGCGCTGTCGTTTGTCACGAACGCTGTCGCTCCCGCTCGCACGGCAGTCGCCGCATGAAGAGCGTCCGGAGTCTTCAGACCATAGCGGGCACGATACCGCGCGGCGAGATCGGCGATACCGAAATCGGCGGCGATCCATTCCAAATTTGGATATGTTGCAAGCACCAGGAGCAGGTCTGGGTTGTTTCTCTGGTCATCCACAGAGGTCAGCTTTGTAAGCAGGAAATCGCCGGCAGGGGACTCCGCGTAAAAGGGCACCAGAAGTTCCGTCAGGACAATGGTGGAGACCACTGCCGAATGCCCGGGCTGCTTAACCCAAGCGAATACCGCGTCCCCGAACTCACTGTAACGTTCACCCTCCTGTAGTAGGTAAACGAAGATATTGGTATCGATCGCAATCCGCTGATGTCCACTAAGGAATTTGCGAAGTTCCTTTAATCCCAGCTATCCCGCTCCTTGCGTACATAATCGTCCCCATAAAACCCGGGCGGCACAATGCCCTTGAGGGCCTTTAAATGATCCTTGGGTTTCGGCATCATGACCACGGTTCCTCCGCGAACCTGCACCAGAAGCTTGTCACCAGCCTTAACACCGAGAGCTTTCCTCACTTCTTTTGGGATCACGATCTGATTTTTGGATGAAATAGTCGCTTCGGCCATGCTTTACATTTTATCAAAAAGTAAAGCGCTAAGGCGTGAGAGTCACCAGGTGCTGACCCCTCGGAAGCGTGAGCACATTTCCATTCCACTCCAGCACCGCCGGCGCTCCGTCGATTTCCATCTTGCCCGGCTTCGTGCCGACCACCGCGTACGCTCGCGCGCTGCTTTGGTAGGAAAAGTCGACCGATTTCGCGCTCGCTCCTGCTGACTTAATTTCGCCGTTGAAGTCTTCGAGCAGTATTGGCGCATTCGCGGGCGCAGGGCCTATGGAGTGTTTGCCGGCCGGCAGCCATACCGTGGAGCTGTTCGCGATAGGCCACAGGTGGCCGTCGACCAGCGCGGGTCCTATCCATGCCACCCCTGTGCCGCGCCGCGAATCGACCACCAGCTTGGGTCCCACTTGCTCTACCCTCTCCACCGTGGATGCGGCCGCGGTCAGCAGCGGAAGATCTGTAGGAGTAATCGAGTTTTCGAAGTAGAGTGCGACGCGGGGAAACGCGAGCGATGCCAGATGCACCAACTGGAACAATTCGGCGCCGGTCTGGGCTTTGGTCGGATATACGTCCTGGTAGCGCTCCACTATGTTCACATCGATGGCGAGCTTGTCCTGCCGCTCCGTCAACGGCTGGTATCGCGCCGCGATTTGGGGGTAGCGCTGGGGGCCAAGATTCCAGACCGTCGCCGGGTCTTCAATCAGGAACGTAAAATCGTGCTCCGCCAGCAGCGGCAGGACCCGGGATGCATCCGTCCCTAGCTTGTCGCGCATGGTGGTATCAAATCGATCGTCGATGTGAGTCAGGGTCAAGTCCAGGTAAGGTTTCTTCTTGCGGATCTCATCCACCTGGCCGATCCATTCAGCTTGCTGGCGGCGAGCCAGATCGGCGCGGAACTCCAGAAACTGTTTGAGGCCTTCGGGATGCTTGTCGAAATAGCGAGGCGACGTCGAGTCAAACAGGTCGTGTGGATCGAAGCCCGCCTTGGCTCGGAACTCCGATCGCACGTCGTCATTCATAGGCGTGAACCGAGCCGGATTGGCATAGCCCTCCAACGATTCAAAATACAGTTCAGCCAGATTCACGCCGTCCCAATCAAAGCGCTCCACCAGATCCCGCATGCTGGAGGACGCGGCAGCGAAGGCCTGACGATTGGTCAGGTTCATCAGCTTGCGCCAGTCGAGTTGCGCGTCCTGCAACACCGCGGTCTTCTCGCGCCATTCGGGATGTTCAGTCCAGAATTTCTCGCTGATGTGCGGCATCTCGACCCACGCGTAAACCTGAATCGCATTGCGATGACAGGCGTCAATCAGCTTGCGCAGGTATTCGTCGCTTTGCGGATCGCGCTCCCAGTAATGCCAAGCGGCGACATGCAAGGCCGAAATGCCGGACGCCCGCCAGCGCGCCGCAAAATAGTCCAGATCCACGCGCGCACGATAAGAAGAATCGAAGAAGGCCCACATATTGGACGATCGGAAACGAGGCTCCATGCCCAACTCCATCAGGGCTTGTGGGACGTAGGGAAACCGTTCGTATCCGTGCGGACCCGGGGGAGCAGCCATCCACAAGACTGCACCCGAACCGAGCCTGAAACCCGCCATCAGCGCCGAGCCTTGCCATCGCTCCCGCGCAAAGACGCGAGCGGTCGAGGGCACTTCGTAAACCGGCAAATCCAGCGCCTTCTCCCAGACCATCCGAAGCTTGGGAGCGCGAGCGTCCTCCACACTCCGCACTGTCAATCGCGCTGCCGTGGGATGGAAGCCAAAGGATTGAGCCAGGGCGGAATCCCCCTCTAGAACCAGAATCGTCCCGTCCTCCACCCGCTGCTTCCAGTTGGCCTCCGGAGCAGTCACTCCGTTAGGCACCACCACCACGCTATTAGTCTTGAGCGCCGACACTGGACCTTCAGTGAGTCCAATCGAGGAAAGGATCTGTCGCCACGCGCCCGGGTCGTCGCCGACGATCTGAAACGAGACCGTTGCCGCGTGAGCTTCAAGTGTCAGCGCGACCAACGCGAGCGAATTAATGAGTAAACGCATACCAGACACTCACCCGCGCTTCGTTATAATTCGGCCTCCGCGGATTCCCTTCGTTGATCAGATACACTCCGTGCAACAAATTGACGGAAAAAAGTAGCGATGGCGGAAGCTGCTCGAAGCGAAACTTGAAGCCTGGGCCCGACTCCACAAAATTGGCCCAATACTGCGACTTCAGATCCGCCGTAACATTCAGGTTCCACAGAATCTGCGAATGGAATCCTTTCAGGGTCTCCATGCCCCGGAAGGTGTATCCGGCCCTGCCCTGGACATACAGAATCAAGTCGTTGGAAAACTCGCTGATGTAGACACCATCCGTGTTGTTCTCGGCAAACTTTCCGTGCGATCCGGTGGCGAGCAGATTCCCCAGACCCTTGCCATACGAAATACCACCACGATAATCGGGAACGGCTCGCCCCAGATCCGTGGGCGTCGTACGGAAGCGGAAAGCTTCGCCCGCCTCAAACCAGCCCGTGATCCCGCGCCATGGAACTGTCGCAACACCTGCCGCAAGAATCATGCTTCGTTCGGAAAGATATTGCGGCCCCAGATTCGCGCCCAGCTCGACCGACCCCCGCGCGTCCGCAATCAACCGGACCGAAAAATAAGGGCGCAGAGGAATGTGGTTGAGCCGCATCTCGACCTTCCCCTGCGCATAGGTGAATGCGTCATTCCAGCGCGATGAATACATGGGCATCGCCCACACCGTAAACCGAAAACGCTGCTGAGCGGGCCGCAGGTTCTTATATGCCTTGGACGCTTCCACGGCGATCTTCTCGTCGGGACTCCGCCGAGCCAAATCAAACCATCGCAGCGCCTCGCTATCGTTCTTCAGAATGTTATTCGTCCACCCGAGCTGCAGCATCACTTCGAAATCCACCGGGTCATTCTCATTGGCCACCCGCAGATACTTCAGGGCGTCTTTCAGGTACCCCTTCTCCAGACTCTTGCTAGCCAGAATCTTCGCCTCATTCAGCACCTGAGCTTTAGGCTCTTCTTCGCGGCGCTTCAGAGCCTGCGGCATGTGAAGCGTGGACCGTACACGATCGGCCAATTCCTCATCCGGACCCGCCAGCACGCGATCCAGCAGTGGCTTAGCCTCGGCATCGTCGCCGCGCTTGAGCAGCAGGAACCCGAGCTGCGCCACTGACAGCAAATCGTCAGGCGAGCTCTGGACGACGCTCACAAACTGGGCCTCAGCCTCGGGCCGGTGATCCATAGCCAGATGCAGGTAAGCAAGCTCGCGCCGCAATTCGACGTTGGCAGGATCCAGCGCCAGCGCCTTCTCGAATTCGTACACATATGGATACCGCGCCGGGAGCAGTTCATGAGCCTCTTCCGCAACCCGAGGCTCGGCCCCATGCGAAGCCGCCAGCAGCGCAGCATTGGCGTCCTCCAAACGATCCTGCTGTTTGAGCACGCGTCCAAGATCGAGCAGGAGATCCCGTCTGGCAGGCTTCAAATGCCAGGCGATCTCATAATGTGTACGAGCAAGCTCCAGCTCATCGCGCTGCTCAGCCAGCCGAGCCAGCTCGTCTTGCGCACTGAAATTCTGAGGATCGGTGGCAACCACCTGGCCCCACCGCGCGATGCCTTCCCTTAGAGGCCGGTCTATATTCTCAAAGGCTTCTTGGGCGGTCGGGTTGCCGGCCACGGCCAGCTTTTCAAAAGTCCGGCGCGCGGCGACTTCCTGTTTGGTCTCATAGCAAAGGAAGGCGTATTCGAGCGCGACATGGTCATCGGCGGGATTCAGGCGCATGGCCTCAGCAAACTGGTCGCGCGCAGCCTCGGATTCCCCGATTTTGAGCAGAGTATAGGCCAGGTCGGTATGGATGGCAGGCCGGTCCGGAGTGAGAGCGATCGCCTGTTGAAAATTATCAATGGCACGCGGATAGTCCTTTAGTTTCAGCGCCTCATAGGCTTTCGACAGAGGGTCCGCAGTCTGGGCGCAAAGCATCTGCACCGTGAGCAGCAGGACTATTCCGATGCGCTGGTATCCCATGCGGAGTACTAATTGAGTGCCGCAAGGGGAAGAGTTTTCTCCAGATTTCGCGGCTCGTTTTGAGTCTGCTGCCGCTGACCTAAGCGGGATGTGCAGTCAGGTAAGCGCGAGCATGAGCGACCTGCGGAAGGCCGGCGTCGACGTCCTTCCATGCGGTCAGGAAATCGGAGTATGCAGCGAAGGCAGCCTGACGATCACCCAGTTGCTCATTCGCCGCCGCGATGCCGTACAGTACGAATCCGGAATGTGGTCGCTCTGATAATGCCTTTTCAAATGCTGCCTTTGCATCGTCCCACCTGCGGGCGCGGAGCATGGCCGCCCCTTCGGTCTCCCCCACCGGGCGGATGTAATTCGGTGGTTCGCGATATCCCAGCGCTTTCTCTTCCGTAGCTGCCCGGGCAAATAGCGCCTTGGCATTGTCGAATTTCCCTTGCGCAGCTGCTACAGACCCTCGCAGTTCCAGCGACATGATCGAAAGCGTACTCAGCAACGGGTCTAGAAGAGCGTCCGGCATCACGACGAGCTTCGGCGGCCCACTTGGCGCCGCCGTTGGCGCCGGAGGCATCGCTGGCATAAATGCCGGTTGCTTATGTTCCTGCGACGTCCTGTATAGTTCGGCATCGAGCCGTTCCGACATCCGCTCGGAGGCCGCGAGATCCCCGTGACTTACGGAGTCCATCCCAGACGCGACATCGGCCAGACTGCGGCGCAGAAACTCGAGGTTCGGCATTCCCGGCCGCACCGTGCTCGCCTTCAGTAGTGTCAGCACGCGGGGAAAATCGGCCATCCGCAGCGCGACCGGCAGGCGGGGATCCAGGCGTGAAATGGAATCGCGGGCGGCAGAGATGTAGAGCGTGGACTCCAACTTTCCCCGCGCCCCTGTGATCTTACTTGAAATGCGAGTAGCTTCACCGAATTTACCCTGCTCCAGCAGATCCGCAACGAAATACATCAGGTTGTGAACGTAATTCCAGTCATTGTCTGGGTCAACGTGCTGCTCCCGCATGTAGCGTTCATCCACCTCAAGCGATTCGGCGAAAGCCTTTTCGGCCCGCACGTAATCGCCGACCCGAAAGAAGATATGCCCTGGCATGTGGACCATATGACCCGACGACGGAGCCAGTCGGGCCAGTATTTCGGCGCTGTGGAGCGCTTTCTCCGGATGGTCGGACGCCTCCAGGCTATGGATGTAATAGTGATTGGCTGAGGAATCCTCCGGATAGTCTTTCAGCACGCCATCAAGCACTGCCAGTGAGTCCTTGCCCCCGGCATTGTAAAGAAAGATTCTGGCCTGCACATCCTCCGGATAGTCTTTGACGAGCTTCTGCAGCAACCGCTGCTGTTCCTCGAAGAGCGGGCGCGGATTCGGGTCATGAGTGGCCTTCTCGCGAATCACCGCGGCCTCAATGTAGAGGCGTTCTCGCGAGCTGACATGCTCCTTCAACTCGGCGGCCCGTCGGAGCGCATTCCCTGCGAGTCCCTGTGCCGTGCTGTGATAAAACGACTCTGCCTGATACAGACCCCAGAAGCACATTGCGCATTCGGGGTCCACACGTACCGCCTGCTCGAAAGCGCGAGCCGATTCATAATCCCAGAAGTCGTGAAGAAGGTTCAGCCCTTGGTTAAACCAGATCTGTGCTTCTGCCGCCGCAGTGATCTGGATGTGGGCATTGCCGATCCCGGCGATCCGAACGGGCGGCGGCAGCTTCTCCGGCGGAATCTCGTCCTGCATTTCCATCACGTGCGAGCCCATATTCATTTGGGCGGAAGTGCGGGGTAGAGCAGAACCGAGTAGCGCCAGGACAAGAACCCGGCAGGTGAGCGTGAATTTGCGGCACGTAACCAGCAATTTCAGCTTACAGCCTATTCGAACCGCAGGATGTCCATAATGTCTAACCCGGCAATGCGGCGCGTAGCGGACCAGATGCTTAGCGCTGCAGTTAATAAAAGCAGCACGACCGAAAATATGAAAGTTGCGAGATCGAACGGCTTGGCCCCAGTCACCAGGCTCTCGAGATACCGTCCAGTCAGCGTCGCTCCTGCGATCCCCATAGCTGCCCCCGCGGCAACAGAGACTAAGCCTTGCCAAAGCAGCATCGTTCGAAGTTTTCCAGTTGTGGTGCCCAGCGCCAGCCGGACCCCCATCTCGCGAGTCCTCTGAGCGACCGAATACGAAACGACGCCATACATGCCGACGACGGCCAGCAGCAACGCGAATCCGGCGAAAAACAGAAGAGCGGTGCGGTAGAACTTTGGCCTGCCAAGAGCGTCCTCCATGCGCTGTTCCATCGTCTTCGCGTCGAACACGGGAACTTGCGGGTCCACCGACCGGATCGCGTCGCGTATCGTTGCCAGGTGGTCCTTCGCCTGCCCGTTTACCCGAACCACGAAAGTCGAGTAAAACCCGCCTGGGGAATGGGCGGGAACGAAAATCTGCGTCGAGTTGGCTCCGTCCGTCATGTAGTCCATGCCCCTTACGACGCCAATAATCCTCAACGGAGCCCTGCCCGTTTGGGTGACTTCATGTCCAATGGCGTCTCCTGGTTCGCCAAACTGGCGCGCGAATGATTCGCTCACAACCGCAGCCTTCGCGTCCGAACGGACTTCCGCCTCCGTGAATTCGCGACCGAACAATATGTGGCCTCCCATGGTTTGGAAATAACCACTCAACACCGGCACGATCATGGAGTTCTCCTTCGCTGGCCTTCCGTCCAGACCGTGCGGGCCGCCAAGAAACGCCGGGGAGTTCAGCGGAAGAAACTCGGTCTCGCTTGCGTCGCGAACTTCCGGAATCCGGCGGATCCGGTTGAGCGCTTCCTCGAAATAAGGAAGCTGCCGTCCCGCAACCTGACGAGTGGTGCCGTCCAGAGATACGCTAACTGTGATCAGGCCACTCGTGTCAAAGCCCCGATCCATTCGCAGCAGGTTGACAAACGCGCGTCCCACCGAAACCGATGCCGTGAGAAGAACGATTGTGAGTGCGGCTTGTCCAGCCACCAGAATGTCACGCGTCACACGGGACTGACGGGTGCCATCCGAGCCGCGAGCCACGAAGGCATGCACGCGGCCGGCATTCCATGACGGCAAGAGGCCGAAGAAAGTCGCGCTCAGCATCGCGGTCAGCATTGCGAAGGCCAACACGCGCCCATCCAGGATGGAGTAGGACTGAGTGGCGAGCGTGCCCGGCAGGACCTTCGCCGCTTGAGCAACCGTCCAGAAGGCGACCGCCAGGCCGGCGATCGAAGCAACCGAGGAGAGCAGCAGGCACTCCGTGAATAACTGCTGCGCGATCCGCGCTCTGCTTGCTCCTAAAGCCGAGCGTACGGAAAGCTCCTGGGCTCGATCGGTGGTTCGCGCGAGCAAAAGATTCGCAACATTACTACATGCGATCAGCAGGATCAGCAGAACGCCCGCCATCAGTAGCAGGGACGCGTTCTTCACGGGCCCGATCAGTTCATCCTGCAGTGGAATCATCTGTGGGGGAAATTTCCTGACCCTGTTGCGGTCCGCGCCTTGCGCAAGTGGGGTGGATCGGCGGTCCATGTCCGCGCCAAATGCGGCGCGCGCCTGAGGCCATGTGAAGCCGGGTTTGAGCCTCGCAATAGTCTCCCACCCATTGTTACCGGGCGAAAACTCGGCGACCTTCCACAGACCCGCATGGTTAGGGTAATCAAATCCGGGCGGCATCACACCGATCACAGTGAGAGGCATGCCGTTCAAGCGCAACCTGGAGCCAAGCACTCGCATGTCTCCGGCGAAGAGCTGCTGCCACAGGCCATAGCCAATCACCGCGACAGCGCTATGTCCTGGGCTGTCTTCGCCAACGTTAAATGCTCTTCCGATCACGGGGTGCGCCCCGAGAATCGGGAAAAAATTCCAGGAGGCTTGGGCCACATGCATCCGCACGACTCCGTCCGTGCTCCCGAGATTGGCGTCGGTCTGCTCCACCAGCGCGGCATCGGCAAGATAGGTACTTTGACTGCGCCAATCGTGAAATTGCTGGGCGCTGTCGTGAGGAACCAGATACGTATGAAGGGACGCCAACCGGCTTGGATCCTCGAAAGGCAGCGAGCGCAGAACCAGCGCGTTGACCACGCTGAACATTCCCGTGTTTGCACCGATACCGATCGCAAGGGCGAGAATAGCGAAGCCTGTGTTCCCTGGACTCTTGACCCACAGCCGCAAGGTGTGTCTGGTGTCCTGAAATATTTCGCGCGCAAGCTGAATCGGAATCGACCTTGCCAAATCCGAGAAAAGCCGCAGCCACAGGACTGCCAACGCCCAAACGTTATCTGACTCAGCGAGTTCATCTCGAAACGCGCGCTCCATTGGCGCTGCATACTGTTCGCGAAAAGTGGCCGGGTAGAGTTTCAGCAGCAAACGATAAAGCCTTAAAGCATAGGGAGCCTCAGGCATGCTTCCGCCCCCCAAATGTTGCCGCAGCCAACGCCGCCAGTTCCCGCATCCGAGCCGCTTCTGCTTGCGCCACCTTGCGGCCGAACGGGGTGATCCGGTAGTAGCGCCGCCGTTCGTCATCAAGATGTGGATCGGGCCGGTCGTCTGATTCCTCGATCAGCCCCAACTCCAGCATCTTGTTAATCGACCCATAGAGCACACCGGGCCCGAGTTTTAGCTTGCCCTCCGTGCGCTGAGCAATCTCCCGTTTGAGAGCGTAACCATGCCTCTCGCCCACCCCAAGCGAAAGGAGGATATGGAAGAGAGCGGGGGACAACGGTGTAAGTTCGGACGGAACAGAAGTGTCTCCTGACGGCATACTAGTACAAATGTAGACATAGTATTCCATCAGGAGCAAGCGTGTTGACGACCCACCTACGGCACTGTCGGGAAATCCGCCGGGTCCAGTTGCGTCAGCAATCGCCCAACCTGCTGTACCTGATCTACAGTTCCGCGCAGTGCCAGAGCCCGAGGCGTATTGCAGGTGAACACCCGCGGAATCTGGGCAGTGCTCCGTATAGTCGTGGCGATCTTTTGAAAATCCTGAACAGATGCGGTATGTGGCAGGTAAAAAACTCGAACCACGCCGCCTGCACTTGTCACGGGCGGCGAATCCTGGAAATCATAACTGGGCGAAGCGTTCCCCGATGCGCCGGTTCTGGGCTGGTCGATCTCGTTAAACAACCATTGGGCCAGAGCAAGCTGAGCGGAGGTTCCCCGTACCGCAATCGCCCTCGGCGTGTTGTACGTAAAAACCCGCCGGATATCCGCGATGGTCCTGAACATGGTGGCCTCTTCTTGGAAATCCTGAATCGTGGGAGCATTGGCCACGAATAAGATCCGCGTGACATTCTCATTCGGCCGGGGCGCGGGGTCGGCGGGCAGAAGGTATTCGGCCGTCACCGAGTGAGGATGGGGTGCCGGCAATGTTTTGGCCAGTTGGCTGGTGAAGAAATCGGCCATGCTCATCTGGTCGGCCGTTCCGCGCATGGTCAGGATCTTGCCCTCGTTGTAGGTAAACACCCGTCGGATTTCCGCGATGGTCCGGAGCAAGGTCGCGAATTCCTGAAACTCCTGCACTGTTTGACCGCGATCGAGATAGAACATTCGGACGACATTGTCGGTACCCTCCGGCAAGCGGTATTCGTGGATGGCCGACTCCTCTGGCAGGGGGACCGAGCGATCCATTCCCACGAACATCCAGTCGGCGAGCTTCAGTTGATCGGCCGTCCCCTTCACTGTCAGCGTTTTTCCCGCGAAGTCCATTGACATTTCCTTGATGTCGCCAATGGTGCGTATCGAGGTAGCGATTTCGTTCGCCGCCTGCTCCGTCGAAGTGTGGGCGAAATGTAAAACGTTCCCCGTTGTTGGTGCCTGGCCCGCCGCCGTCAAAGCGAAAAGGACCGTCATCGCGCAAGATATGGATACAATCCGCATACGTCTCCCTTCGGATACGAAGACGCCGTCAGCACGTCGAGCGTGCAGTACCATACTTACGATCACCGTGATCCGGCACGGGCCGAACCACGGTTCGCGTGGTATCGGCGAAGACTAGTTTATTCGGCGACCGACCACGTTGATGAAGCTGTCGTCTGGAGTGAGCGTGAATCCGAAGTAACCCTTTCCTCCATCAACGATTACGCTCTTGGTAACAAGGGTGATTCCCGGGGCAGCCTGGACCGTTGCAATCGTGGAGCAATCCGGATTGACGACGTAGGTGCCTTTGCCCGGCCGGTCCGGGGTGAAACCGGCAACACTGCCTTTTACGTTATCTACTTGCGTGAAGTTTCCCTTACCATCGAAAACTATAACGACGATGCCGACCACCATTTGCGTTTGACCGGCAAACCCAGGCTTACCCGCAGCCACAGAGGGCGCGGGGCCTGTTCCAATGAGTTGAACTCCGTAGGCGCCCGTCAGCGTCGCGGCGTTGCACTTTCCGCTATCGTCGGCCTGAGCCTGCACGCAGGCAGCAAGCACCAGCAATGCGGTTGTCCCAAGAATCGCATTTCGTTTCATGTTTTTTCTCCTTAGTTCGATCTCACCCGTCATAGGGTGCCCCATTTGATCCCGAATGGCGGCAGAACTCAATGCATCGGCGATAAGTTGCGTGTGCAAATCTGCTCACCGGGTAAACAGCTGAAACTTAAGTGCTTGCCGGCCCACATCATATCCTTGAGCTAACTTTGATACGCTGGGGTTCGTCAACAGCGCACAGCACGCGACGTGCTCCTATGGCTCAGTAACTGATCTCACGTCGCGTTGCGTTGTGCCTATTGGAGAGTGGCGTTTTCAATGACCCGCGAACCCAAACTACCCCCGCGAGTAGCGTTCGGTCCATTTGAGCTCGACGTCTCGTCGGGGGAACTGCGCAAGCATGGAACCCGTTTGCGGCTGACAGGCCACTCTTTGCAGATTCTTGAAGTCCTGCTGGAATGCCCGAATCATGTGGTGACTCGCGAAGATCTGCAACAGCGTTTATGGAATGGTACGACTTTCGTCGACTTCAACCATGGGCTGAATGCGGCCATCAACAGGCTCCGCCAGACGCTGGGAGATTCCGCCGATCAGCCGCGCTACGTGGAAACCGTTCCTGGAAAGGGCTACCGGTTCGTTGCTCCACTCAGTCATCATTCCCTTCAACCGCTTACGTCTACCGCGGCTCCAAGCCTGCCCCTCAGGAACTCCGTTCCGGTCCCAGCGAAAGACGACTCCATTCCGGTCCCGGCGAAAGACGACTCCGTTCCGGTCCCCACGGAACTGGAACCCAGCGGCTTGGTAGCCGGATCCAACGGCATTTCTCCGGATCACCAGAAACGAACACCCTCTTTACGCGCAGCGCTTGTTCTAGGTGCAGGGATCGCGATTGCCGCAGGCGTATGGTTTTTCGTGCCCTCCACCAAAACGCCCAGAGAGGCGGCCAGTTCCGTTACCCAGGCGGTTCGATACCAGATTGCCATTCCGGAAGGAATGGAGCTTCCACCGGACCAGTTATTCTCGATTTCTCCAGATGGGAGGAATCTGGCATACTTTGCCAGAAAGATCGGTGGAGGTCCGTTCATCCTATGGGTTCAGGCTCTGGATTCGATCAAGCCACGATCGCTGCCCATTCAACAGGCCGACGACGCGGTTACATTCTGGTCGCCGGACAGTAAGTACATTGCCTTCGAAAGCGATGGAAAACTCAAAAGAGCGGATCTTATGGGCGGTCCCGCACAGGAAATCCGGCCGGGTCCTGGAGGGCTCGGAGGTACCTGGGCCAAAGATGGGACGATGATCTTCGGCACTTTAACCAGGGCGATTATTCGCTCCAATCCTGCCACCACCGACTTGGTCCCCCTGACGGTCCGTGATGCGTCCAGCGAGCGGGCTCATATCTTCCCCGTATTCCTGCCGGATGGCAGACATTTTCTGTACACCCGGGCGTCCTCGAATGTCAGCAAGACGGGTGTTTTCATCGGATCTCTGGATGTCAAACCCGAGCAACAGAGTCTCACTCCGCTGATCGCGACGCCATTTGCCGCGGAGTTCGCCGCGTCGAACGATGGCAATGGCGTGATCCTCTTTCAACGGGATACAACACTCTGGGCGCAGAAGTTCGACACTTCTCTTCTCCGTCTGTTGGGCGAACCCCAAATGGTAGCCGAGCGGATTGGAAACACCCGCAATTTCGGATTTTTCGCCGCATCCAGCGGCGTGCTCATACACCGTAGTGGAGTGACGCATATTGCGCAGTTGACTTGGACCGACCGGCGTGGGCAAACCCTCGGGAAGTTGGGCACGCCCGTCGACTCTTTCGATATTCCGCCTCGCATCTCTCCCGATGGATCGAAGATCGCACTGACACGATACGGCGCTGAAAGTACCGATATTTGGGTTCATGATCTATCGCGTGACATAACCCAGAGGCTTACCTTCGACCCGGCCCCCGATCAGTCTCCCGTGTGGTCTCCCGATAGTAAGAAAATCGTGTTCAGCTCGTCCCGCCGCGGACACTTCGATTTATATCAAGTGAGTTCCAACGGGGACGGCGGAGAGGAACTGTTATACACATCCGGCGAGAACAAGTACGCGACCAGTTGGTCTGCCGACGGACGATTTATCTTATTCAGCACCGACAAGCAGGATGGCATCTGGGTCCTGCCATTGGAAGGAGCCGGGAAGAAAACCCCTGTTTCTCTTTTGCAAAGCCAGGCGAACGAGCGATCCGGAGTGTTCTCCCCCGATTCACGGCCGGATTCACGCCCGGATTCAAAATGGATGGCTTACGTCTCGAATGAGTCGGGCCAACCCGAGGTGTACGTGCAACGATTCTCGTTCCCAATATCGGCCTCACCCGGCCCCAAGGTTCAAATTTCGCAGAACGGCGGGACGAGTCCTCGTTGGCGCGCCGATGGAAAAGAAATCTTCTACCGCGCGTCCGACGGTAATCTAATGTCCGTTTCGCTGAGGACGGAACCCGCCTTCCAGGCTAGCGTCCCGAAGCTGCTGTTCCATAGCGATCGTTTGTGGGAAGTAACTGGTGACGGAAATCGGTTCCTTGTAAGCGTGCCCGTTGAGCAGGGCGTGCCTCCGTTTACAGTAATACTCAACTGGCAGTCTGCGTTGAAGAATTAAGCCTCACACGCAATTCCAGAGGCGAATGCAATACCGGGCGGGCGAATGGTCGACTAATCCGGGCGCGGCCGGGATCTTTGCCAGGTCGAGACTAAGGTTCACCGAAAACATGGAGAACACGGTGGCCAGAGCAGCCACGTCTTCTCGAAACGATCCGTCGTCCTCGCCCAGATTTCCGTTCTCGTCAATCCGGACACAATTCTGCGGTGCGTGCCGGTATAGGGCACCTTCCAGCGGAACATGCGCCACGGAATCGTTCACGTTTACGAAGCGGATCAGCTTCCGGCGTGGGTCTGCAAGAACCCGGTCACAGAATGGCTGATCGCCGACCCGTGGACAACCGTAGGTGTAAAGAGAAATATTCCCGTCAGTGAATCTGCTGAACGCGAGCTCGGCCAGAGCCGCGCCCAGGCTATGGCCCGTAAAACAGATCTCCGCCTGTGGATGACTCTGGCGGTAATTCGTAATGCACGCGCGCACGTCGTCCCATACTCGATCGAGGGCGCGCTTAAATCCGTGATGCACCAGCGCAGGAATCCCCAGGACAAATCGCGGCGTGCCGTCGCGATGATCCGGCTCCGGTACCAGCACCAGATCGGCATCGTCGGCTACGTCCACCGGATCGTCCGCCTCGGTACCTCGAAAGGCAAGAATCGCGAACTGATCGTTGGCGGCGAAGTAGGCCTGCGTTCCATGAGCGTTCCAATCGCCGATCTGATTCAAACAGCTGAGGCCGCCGCGCGCAAGATTGCTCTGGAACTCCGCCACAGACATGCGCGTCGCTCCGTACCGCGCGTACGCCAGCATAGACGCGTCCGCGGCCCAGGCTCCTTTGACTACAGAATCGCCGCCGGCAAATGGATGATCCTTGGCGCGGGCGAAATATGTGAACTCTTCTTTCTCGGGTGGAAAGAACAGGTTTTTCAAGGACCCTGGCAGTAACGGAGTATTTCCGGTGGGCTGTCGCATCGAGCTTCCCGCCTTTCAGTGCTTTCAAGAACGTGATCAGGCTACGATAGCCCAATGATCTGCGCGTCGTGTGGTTCCAGCATGATGCTTGGTGCCACCTCGTGTCCCTGCGGCTATCAATATAAGCAGTCTCTTCTCTCCATGGAACTGACTTATCTTGAAGCCCTCCAAGCATACTGGAGCATCTACTGGCCCGCCCAATTGTTTTCGATCTTCACCAATCCCCTGTTTGTCTTTGGGCTGTGGTTTAGGATTTCGGGCTCAATCTACTTCTTCAGCATGAGTTCGCTCTCGCCGCTCCTCCAATTAGCTCTCCAAGTCACTCTCAGCGCCCTCGGGCTCTTTCTTTATGTGCATAGAGCCTTCGGTTCGTTTCGCGGTTTCTCAATTTTCATTGTCGAGGAGCCCAACGGAAACAGGGTACAAAAACTCAATCTAAGACGCCGGACGCGCATCTGGTTCTACCTCTTTTCACGTCAGATCGTAGCAGGGGTCGCTGCTGGTGCTGCTGAAAGGTGCGTTTGGGAACTATTTTGGGGCTGCGGGACGGAAACCACGATAGATCCAGGGCACAACGAGGAACAATGCCGCATAGCCTAACAGTGGAGGGTTCAGGGCAACTCCAAAAGCCCAAGACCACAACTCGATGTGTCTATCGGGTTCCACTGGCTTCAGATCAGACAGTTTTCCCCGTCAGAGTGAATCGCCGTGGAATCTGCTCTGAGCGCTGATATCGAAGTTACCAGCTCATCCGTCCACGATATTCAGAGCGCAAGGCAAGAATAGGATCGATAGCGATCGCTCGGCGCGCGGACTTGTCGGAGTTGGGTTCCTCGGGCGCAACCGTCTTGCGTCGACCCGAGGATGATAGACAACCAAAGCAGGAATCGCGAGTCGTTCTTCTCAAACCAGCTAACCTGAGCAAACAAGTTCGTTCACGAACAGCACCGTCATGGGCTGCGCGGAGGTCTCCGTAAACGTCACGGGACCGAGCGGTTGTGCTGCACCGTTTAGAAATACCTGAAACGGGATTGGGATAGTGGAATCCGCAGTGCAGCCCGTGGCCGTCGGAACGGGTCCGCTCCGGGCCTCGGTTACGGTGTAGGTTCCGACTGGAAGCTGGCAGGCAGTGACTTGGCCGGACCCGTCCGTCGTGAATTGCGTTACTACTCCGGATGAGTTCGTGAGGCTCATGCCCCACCCAAGCACGTCGGGGGACGTCGTGTTGGCTGCGGGATCAAAGAATTGCTTTTGCATCGTTAGACAGAAACTGCGGCTGATCGTGGCAAGGCACACGCTCACGCTCTGAGTTCCGCTCCATGAGCCTGTCCAGTTGGAGCCGCCGCCACCCCTGGCGCCGCCCACCACGAATGACTTGTAGAGTTGGCCGCTGGAAGGATCGGTTCCTTCGGGAGTACCCGCGTGATCCCCATTTCGGTAAAGACACGTCTGCGCATGTGTGGGTTTCACACCTAGCGCGTTGTAATCCATGGTGAAACTCGAATAGACGGCTGCTCCCCACTTCCAACTTACCGAGAGACCCGCGGTATCCGACGTGAAAGTGCCCTGCCATGTCACCGCCCCGGGAACGTGGCCACCAACTGCGGCAAACCCGGCAGGCACCGGAAATGATACTCCCGAAAGAAAGATCTCATCACTTCCGGCAAGCGGTACAGTGGTGGTCCATGTATTGGTCGCCGAGTTGAAGGTCGTTGAAGAACAGGCCGCGTTGGGATCGAAAGTAACTTGCGCGTTGGGGACATTTATCGTGTACGGTTGATCCGCGGTAAGGGTGATGGTCGAATTGCTGAAGGAGATTGTTGCTCCCGTACTCGGAATGCCTCGTGCCGAAAAATTGGCATTGAACCAGATGAAAGTGCCGGGGCTAATCGGCGTGCCGTTGAAGTTCGACGCGTTGGAGCCGGGTGTGCAGCCCGTTTGCGCCCGAATCGTTCCGCCGATCAATACAAGCGAGGCAACTAAGAATTTGGACGACATTGAATTCTCCTCGAATCTTAGATCGACTCCGCGGACTCTTGCCTGCACTGTTGGTTTGCCTTAAGTCATCGGGCCACAAGTGACCCTACCTGCGCGTCGCATCCACCCTATGAAGGCAGTACGTACATATTGACGTGTGTGAAACACTTGCGCAAAGCAAGGGCGTCGATTACACCCACGCCTGGCCCGGGCACCTGAGCTAGCATGAGCTATGCGACCCGCTGCTCTCTGCCTATTCGCTTTGTGGATGGCTAGCTCCCTTGTAGCGCAAACACCCACCGCTATGATTACGGGTGTCATCACTGATCCCGACGGAGGTGTGGTGCCTGGCGCCATCGTGCAGGTCATCGATGTCGCCACTCAAGTCGTATACAAAGCCACCACCGGGGCGAACGGAACCTACACTGTCTCGCAACTCCCCGCGAAGACCTACGATTTAGTCGTGCCTTCCATCGGATTCACATTCCCCCGGCTTGAGCGAAAAGGTTTGATGCTCGAATCCGCCCAATCGCTCCGTCTCGACCTTCGTCTCAACTGGGGGGGCAACCTGGGCACGCCGGGCGATGACATCTCTTCCCTCGTGCGCAGCCAAGGTCGTCCCACCGGGCCAACCCCTCGAACACCCGACGGCAAGCCCGATTTTTCGGGTGTTTGGATCGGAAACCCCTCGGAGTCCGAAAATGCGGTTCTGCTGCCATGGGCCGATTCCATCTACAAACAGAGACAGGCGAAAGGCGGCGCAGGCAACCCCGGCGAATCCTGTTTGCCTGGCGATGTACTTCTGGTCAGCCCGTTCCTATATAAGGTGATTCAAACTCATTCCGTCATCGCGCTCCTCTGGGAAGGAAACGTTCCCGCCATCACGCAGATTTTCCTCGACGGTCGCCAGCATCCCAAAGATCCATTTCCCAGTTGGATGGGCCATTCCATTGGTTCCTGGGACGGCGACACGCTGGTGGTGGACACGGTCGGCTTCAACGACCTTAGTTGGCTTCGACTCTACCCGCACACCGAGAAGCTGCACGTTATCCAGCGCTACCGGCGTCCCGATTTGGGGCACATTGAGAAGGAAGTAACCATCGAAGACCCAGGCGCCTACTCCAAGCCCTGGAAGATGCGAACCACCTGGGACCTCGCACCTCAGGAGGAGATCCAGGAGTACGTCTGCAACGAAAACGAGAAGGACGTCTCCCACCTCCAGCGGTAGCACCGCTCGCAATGGGATAAAAGGAGAGAGACTCCTCGATCAGTCCGATATTTCTGCTGGATCCTGTGGCGTCCACGGCGGCCCGCGGGGCTCAATTCATGGTGACGAAAGCACGATGTTGAGCGTGAGGAAAGTGAATGCCTGCGCACCGAGGTTGCAGTTGAACTTCTGATACCCCGGTGTCGGTCCGATGCGGATGTCGATCTGGTAAACGCGTTCGACCGCGCCCGGGGCGAGGCCCGCATAGAGGATCTCCGCGTTCGAGCAGTTAAAGGTTTGGGTGATCCGCGAAAGCGGTTCCCTCGAGGGTGCGGCTGCTCCGTCCGGCACCACAGGCGAAACGGCGCCGAAGCCGGCGGCGTATACGTGGATGATCTCGCCTGTATTGATCGGACCCACATACGTCTGCGACCAGTCTTGCCGCAGGATCACCCCGGCTTGGGGAAAATTTGGCGGCGGCAGGAGGGAGCCTTCAGCCTCGGGGAAATAGAACGGGGTGTTTTCGCCTGCCGCTTCGGCAAGCATCCGGATGGACCCACCCTCCGACTGAACGTCCCACGGCACGATGAAACTCACCCTGTCGGGACTGAGTTGCGTCATCGGGACTTTGCGGTCGCCGATCCACATCGTCACATTGCCTAGAAAGTCGTTGAGAGGGACAGTGCCATACAGGGTGGAGTCTGCGAGGCCGCTCCCCAGAAGAGTCGTGTTGAAGCCCGGCATAATCAGCCCATTGAAAGGGTACAAATACGGCGTGCGCCCGATCAGTTCCACCTGGGAGCCATCGTCCGCATTGATCTTCAAAAGGCGCCCGACGCCGGTCACAGCGAAGATGACCTTGCCATCGGAGGAAAGAGTGGCCTGGGTGATCGTCGCGGGGTCGTTGGTGAGAGTACGGTCAACCAGTGTGTTTGTATTCAGCAGGTGTACCTGTCCATCGCGGACGTAGAGAACGCGGCTCGCGTCATCGCTCATCGCGAGCATAGAAACGGTCACATCGGAAGGAATCAAAGGAGTCGACGTGAGCGTGTGCAGATCCAACAGGTTTAATCCTTGTTGCTGATAGATGACCTTCGATCCGCCCGCGTCAATGATCAGAGGCTGGCCATTGGCGATGGGAAAAGGCATTGGATCCATGCCCGGTCTAACGATATAGCCGCCGCCCGCGACGGAATTCGTGAGAACGGCGGTACCGTCGTTTGCGATGACGCGGCCGCCAGCGTTAGGCCCCGCGAAAATCTGCGGCATAGGCGCACCGTTCACACCAACAGGCGTTTGCACGCCGCTCTGCAGGTCCAGGAAAGATACGGTCACGGGATCGTAAACTCTCCCGGTAGCGGGGAGGAACACGATGGCGTACCGGCCACCTGAGCTGAGCCGTGCGATGCCGGCCACATTACTTTCTCCCGAGGCTGTCACCAATTGGGTCATATAGGTACTTAGCGGGTACGAACATTGGCCACTCCGCTGCGCAGAGTAGGAGAGCGCGACGACACCTGCGGAAGAAGCATCGGCGCCGAGATAGTCGGAGAAACCGACGGCCAAACACGCCTGGTTGTTCGATGGTGGCGCCGCGGAGACTTGCTGCGCCCGAAAGAGACTGACTCCGTTCGGGCCGGCCACGTATATTTTGCCGTTGAGCGGTTGAGCCAGGTTTTTCAGACGAAGGTTAGAAGCGAAGTAGAGCGACGAGCCGTCAGCCGTCGACGCGAGTCCCGAGAACTGCGCGGCGAGCGATGGAGCGAGCAAAATCGCCAGGAGCACAATCCGTCGAGGCATGGCCTCCACGTTATCACGCACTTCGCGTCCGGCAAGCGCTAGCCATTGTTCTCGAAGAGCAGGATGAAACCGCTCGTCAATTAATTAGAAGTCACGGCGGGCCCCCCTGGTCGTCCACCGCTCACGCTCGTCAGCAGCCTTGTTCGCCAAGTAGCGCCGTCCCCTGAAGGCCCGTCCTCAAGGCGTGCTAGGGCTTCACCACGAAGGGATCATGCGGATGCCGCCCTCATTATCGCCCGCTATCCTGAATCTCGACTCTGGGCTATTCCCGCGCATAACGGCTCATATTCCTTTGCAGCGAATGACCAGCCATCCATTACTTAATCGCAATGACAACGGGGATACTCGAATTGGCACTCACACTTAGAACCACCGGCACACTCGCACCGGCAGCTATTCTCGCCGGCACCGTAAGATTCACCTGATAATAGCCCTGCAAAGCCTGGAGCGAGGCCCGAGAAGAGCACCGGGGCATTAATTCCGCCTATGGTCGCGCCGACGTCCCCCATCGTGCGCGCCAGTGGGTTCGCAGGGGCGGATGAACCAGGACTGATTACAGCGTCCACGGCTCCAAGCCCCTTAGCGATCACGACCAGCACATCCCCTTCGGTTGCCGGATTGGCAGCATCTGCCACGATCAGTGCTCCCCCTGGCACTGCCTTGTAGGCGTGAGCCTGCCCTGTCCCCATTCCGTTGGTGGAAAAGACGGCCGGGTTAGCGGTGGCTATGGACACAGGAGTGGGAACCGAATATTTGGAACCGTTGCTGGCAACCACGCTATAGACCGTTTGGGGTGAAAGGTCAAAAGGCAACATGGCGTTGACCTGTCCCGAACTTGAAAACAACAGCGGGAGAGACTGGCCGCCGATCAACATGGCCGTATTGTTTAGTTGCAACGGCAGAGGCAGGGAAGCGGCGGAGATCTCCGCCGGGGCAAGATTCTTACCGAAGATAGCCAGCATTTCTACTTGCGAGCGACTGATCGCAACGGGCAGCCCTCCCTGGAATTAGCTGAGGAGTTGAAGAGGAAGGGGCAGAGAAGGAACAAGCCAAGCCAAAGGCCCGAAAGCGGGCGTGAAGTCGACTCGCGACCGGATCAAGAGCATGCGGCCTGGTTTCGAGCGGCCAGACGCAAAGTCGACGTTTCCTCCAGCGTTATCCACCCATATCCGTAGCCACGAGTCCGGGGCTGTTCTACTTCCCAAAGCGGCGCGAAGCGTAAGAGTCGACGGCAATTCTACGAGATGGCGACGACTACGCCCAGGTGTACTTCGACAGCAATCAGATTATGGTTGGCACTTCCTGTTCCGGCAAAGCGCAGGCTTGCGGCCCGCCGTTCGAGTGAGCCGGACTAGGGAAGGCTGATGTAATATCCCGTCAGCACCGCACTGGCGAACCCGGAGGTAAAGGTGTCCGGCGTGCTGTTCAGTCCGCAGAAAAGATGCGGAATTTCACCGGTATTGAAATACGCCTGAAGAGGCTGATTGACGAAGTATCGGGAGGATCCAACACTAACCGGACCCCGGACGCCGGTAAAAAAGGCGACAGTACCGGAGCTCGAGCTGAGATTGCAGTTGGGCGCCGTGCCCGAGGAATCGACGAAGGCGGACACGCTCGTGACCACCAGCCTCTTGCCCGCGGGAACGATGGGGAAGTCGCCGTTGCAGAACGTGGAGCCAACCGTGCAACTGAAGAGCTCTCTGTCCTGGAATGGATTGCGGCCCGGTTCGTCTACGTTTTGCACGAGCGCGGCTCGTACTTGAGCCATGAGAGGCTTGCTATAAAAATGTCCCAGAACCGCCAGGGATAAAACGGTTCCAAACGCCAGCGTCAACCTATTCTTTAACACCTTCATTGGATCTCTCCTTCCGATTTAAGAAATAGACTACGGCTACAGCAAGCAAAGCTCCCGTGGTAGAGAACAGAGTCGACGGCTCGGGAACACCACTTGTGTCGGTGAGAATGACATCGAACGCGTAGTGCAGATCCTCGCCGGGGGCGAGGTTACCGAGACCGGTGAACCCGTCAGCCAGGGTTCCGCTTCCGAGGTTCTCAGCGGAAGACAGGTTCTCGAAGGCAGAAATGGCGATCTGGTAGTCGCCCGTCGCAAGGACGCCGCCGTCGAGCAGGACGTCGAAGCAGAAACCGGTAGAAGAATTGGTATGGGCGCCTGAGGGGCAGGTGGCGGCGAAGAACGTGGAGGCCAGGAAATTGCCCGCCGCGTCGAACAGGCTCAGGTAAGGCTCAAAGCCGCTGTCGGTGATGGTCGAACCCGCGCCGTTGACGCCGCCACCATAGCTGAACGTGATCGCCTGCATTGCAGAACTGGAGGTGACATGAAATAGCCGAACCGCGGCTGCGTACTGTGCGTAGTCGCCGTCGACGTAGGGTGGACTAAAGGGCGGCAGAAACGTAGCGTCGGTCGCCAGATCGCCGGTGAAGGAAATCGTGCCGGCGCGGACGGGAACGCAGAGGCCAAGCAAAGCTGCAACAGAGAGAATCGCACGACGGCGAGCTTTCATATTTCCTCCGGAAGATCGCGGCTGACGAAGTATAACACATGTTAGGTCGGTGGAGGCAAGATGTAGAAGCACGGATGCCATTGGCACCTGAACACCGTGGAGACCGGGAGCAACGATGGCCTTGAAATCTTCCATCATTCCCTTTATGTCATTGAAGGCGCGAGCGTTATCCTTTCGAATTTCGTCGAGGTTAGTTTCGTCATTCGGTATGGAGTCTCCATGGATCCTGCGCCTCGCGGCCCTGTAAAGCTCATTGCGATAAACCAGCACGCCGCCGGTGACGCTCATCAAAAGGATGATATAGAGCCCGGCACATTGGCGGCTTTTGGATACTAGACGCAGCTAACATCCATGAGGCCGTGGCGTGAGGACGCAAAGCTGTCGGCGCCTGCCGCGCATCGGTCGAGGTGAGCGAGTTCCTTGCAATGCCAACGGAATAGAAACCCCAACCCCAGAACACGGAGACCTCGAATGAGAAAGCTCAAAATCATGGAACACATCTCGCTGGACCGCGTGATCCCGCACTCCGCCGATGACGGCGATTTTCCCTCCAGCGACTGGACCGCGCCCTATCGGACCGGGTCAGGCGAGCAGTTCGAGCAGCTGGACACACTTCTCGTCACCTTGGTGAGATCATGAGAAAGCCTCCCCTCAAGCCTGATGCCCAAGGCCAAACTGGCACGAAGCTGCTGGTCGCCGTGATCGGCAAGGCAAGCGCCGCGAAGGCCGCGGAAGGCGACGAGCCCGTGTTCGCCTATATCGCGAGCTTGCCGCAGCCGCGGCGCAGTATCGCCGAGCGTGTCGATGCTCTGGCTGCCAATACGTTGCCAAACCTCCAACGCGCAGTGAAGTGGGGGATGGCGTACTACGGTGTGGGCGGAGGCTGGTGCTTCTCGTCCGGTGCTTTCGTCGGTCACGTGAAACTAATGTTCATACGCGGCACGGAGATCAAGCCTGAAACCGCCTGTGACGCCGATTGGGATGGGCAAGTCCACACGAGGCGTAGATCTGGCATCCGTGGACGATCTCGACGAGCACCAAGTAGCCTCGTGGATGAAGCAGGCAGCCGCGAACCCCTTTGTCGGGGGGAAGAAACGATGAACGAAAATGAAAGACATCAGGCGGGGGCAGTTTGGCCGATGACGATCACGACGATCCTTCCAAATTTCTTTCCTTCCCTGCAATCATCCATTTACGACCCGCCGCTCCCCCACCCGCGCGACCCTCGGGTAGATCATTCCCTCAGAGCGGACCCGTCCGCCTACCCAAAAAACTATGGCAACCGAACGTCAAATCCAGGCCAACCGCGCCAACGCAAAACGCTCCACCGGACCCGTTACCGAAGAAGGCAAGCAAGCCTCTTCTCAAAACGCCCGCCGCCACGACCAGCTCTCTAGCTGCATCGTGCTGAAGGCCGAATCCGCCCCGCTCTTCGACGAACTGATGAACTCCCTGATCGATGAGTTTCAACCTCGTACCGCCAATGAGAACGCCCTCATCGAAACCATGGCAGTAGCCAGCTGGAAGCTGACGCGTAACTGGATCATGCACACCGCCCTGCTTGAACTGGAGACAGTGAAGCAGGATCATTCCATCGGCAGTGACCCCGTCATCACCGCGCTCGCCTTCAAGAGCCTAGCCGATTCCTCGCACCATCTCCTTCACCGCTACGAAGTGTCGCTTGATCGCCAATATTCCCGCGCCCTCAACAACCTACTGAAAGTCCGCGCCGCTCGAAGCCCCGCGGCAAACGCCGCGCCAACAGAAGACCCGCCACCGCCGGAGGTCCCCATGCAAGCAGCGGGAGTCGAACCAGACCCCGCCGAAGAAGTCGAGACCCAAGCAGAACAAGCATTACCAAAGGAACCCAATTTGACTCCCCAATCAGCCAGAAAAACCGTAGACATCCTCCGCCGCAGGCCAGTTTCCGCGCCCGTCGCAACCTCTCCTACTCCGACCCGCCCCGTTTTACCGCCACAGACCGTGCGGCCAACGCCGCCAAAGGCAAAATAGGCCCTCGATCCTCATTTGTTTGGGAGGCTCCTCGCACAAACCATGTTCAGCCGAGCTATTAAGGCCCTATTTTCTTAGCTATATCGATTTAACTCGCGTCATTTCCATCTATGCGCGTAGTAACTACTGTAGTGTGAAGAGCTATGGACGCAAAGACATCTCGATCAGCACCGAGCCCGCTGCCAGGGAATCGCAGATCCCCTCAGGCATCGTGTCCTTCGCCCGCGAGCAACTCAATTTCGACCCCGACCCTCGCCAAACCGAAGTTCTGGAAAGCACGGCGAAACGCGGCATCCTGAACTGCACCCGCCAATGGGGCAAGTCCACCGTTGCGACCATCAAAGCTCTTCACACCGCCCACTCAAAACCGGGAAGTCTGGTCCTGGTCGCCAGCCCAGGCGAGCGCCAGAGTGCCGAATTCCTCAATAAAACCGAAGAATTAGTCCTCCGCCTGAACATCAAGCCGCGAGGCGACGGAAAGAACTCCTGCAGTCTGCTGCTCCCGAACGGCTCCAGAATTATCGGCCTCCCCGGCACCGAAGCGACCGTCCGAGGCTTTTCCTCCGTCGCACTTCTGCTGATCGATGAAGCCGCCCGCGTAGCCGACTCGATGTACAAAGCCTTGCGCCCCATGCTGGCGGTAGCCGACGGCGACTTGTGGATGATGAGCACCCCCTGCGGCCAACAAGGCTTCTTCTACGAGACCTGGCAAAACGGCGGCCAAGAATGGCACCGCGTCAGCGTCCCCGCAACCGAATGCCCGAGAATTTCCAAACACTTCCTGGACGAAGAGCTAAAAGCCACCGGGAGCACCTCGTTCCGTCAGGAATATCTATGCGAATTCACCGAAAACGCCCGCCGAATGTTCAACCCCGACCTTCTCCGCGCCGCCCTGCGCGACATAGAACCTCTTCGCCTGTAGCGGTCTGCTTGGTGCCATGAAAACACAAACGCCTTCAATGCCCATCCGGAGCTCCTCGGAACCGCGACAATAATGGAGCGGTGCCCAAAGCGAGAACCCAGCTTCGCGCGGATCGCCTCCGCAACTTCCATCTTCGGGTTGACATCTTACCCGAGTCGGCGCATACTTGGGTCAAATGTCGACCCAAGACTCGCCCGGCCGCCTCACGCTGATGCAGGGCACTCTCGACCTGCTGATCCTCCGAACCCTGATGCTGGGGTCGCAACATGGCCAAGGGATCGCGCGGGCGATTCAGGACAACTCCGAAGACGAACTGTTGGTGGAGCACGGGGCTCTATATCCGGCCTTACAGCGGCTTGAGGCCCGCGAGTGGATTTCGGCCGAATGGGGCGTCTCCGATAACAATCGCAAGGCGCGGTTCTACAAGCTGACTAAGGCCGGCCGGAAACAGTTAACGGTGGAAACTTCGCGATGGCGGCGGTTGGCCGGCGCGATCGGCCGCGTGTTAGGACCCGAACAGGCGTGACCTATGCATCCGAAGCGCCCCCAGGACGATTTCTCCGCGGAAATTGACGCACACATCCGCCTGGAAGCGGACCGGCTCCGGGAGCGTGGCATGACTGAGGAGGAGGCGATCGCCGCCGCGCGGCGCTCCTTCGGCAACGTAACCGCGAGCCGCGAGCGGTTCCACGAATCGCAGCGATGGCTCTGGTGGGACTGGATGAAACAGGATGTGCGGCTCGGGTTGCGGCTGCTGGCGAAGACTCCGGGTTGGACCGCCGTTGCCGTTCTCACGGTGGCTCTCGGCATCGGAGCCACGGCGGCGATCTTCAGTGTCGTAAATACAGTGCTGTTGCGGCCGCTGCCTTTCGCGCACCCGAGCCAACTGTATAGCATTACCGAAGGGAGGACCAAGCTGGGAGATCTCGGACTTGCGCCGGACTATTTCGTACTTCGCGAGATCGTGCATCGCGATTCGAACTCTGCCATCGATGAAATCGGTGCATATGACAGCGCAGGCGTGAATTGGACGGGAACCGACCGGTCAGAGCGATGGGTCGCGGCAGAGACGACCGCGTCCTTTTTTACGGCGCTCCAGGTTCAACCACTCTACGGCCGTGCGTTTGTTCCGGCGGAAGACCGGCCAGGCACGGAAAGGGTCGCTCTGCTGAGCTACGCGTTGTGGCAGCGCAGGTTTGGAGCAGACCCGGCTATCGTCGGCCGCCAGATCCGGCTGAATCGCGCCTCCGCTCTGGTGATCGGGATCATGCCACGCTGGTTCGATTTTCCGCAGGACTCGGACTTATGGATTCCCCTCGCTCTTGACGAGCCAGAGCAACGGCAGTTCAAGACGTCGCGGCTGGTTAGCATGATCGCGCGAACGAAGCCTTCGTCAAGCATACTTGCGCTTAATCGCGAGTTGCAGCTCCGGACGCACGCGATTATCGATCAATACAAGCAGCATGGCCTTCTGCCACACCCTAGCCTTTCGGCTGAGCCGCTGCAGAAACAGTTGACGGGAAATATGCGGCCCGCTCTGCTGGTCTTTTCCGGAGCCGTGGCGTTGATGTTACTGATCGTGTGTTTCACCGTGGCAAATTTGACGCTCGCCCGAGCCACGGTAAGGCGGCGTGAGATTGCGGTGCGGGTCGCGCTGGGAGCTCCGCGGCGCCGAATCGTTAGCCAATTGCTTACCGAGAGCCTGTTGGTTTCGCTAGCCGGCGGTGGCTTGGGGTTAGCACTGGCTGAGGGTGCCTTGGCCGCGTTGAACGCTACTAGGCAAACCGCACTCGAAGGACTCCCTCAGGTATTTCTCGACTGGACCACCGCGGCGTTCGCGCTGATCGTCACGATCCTGGCCGGATTGACGTTTGGATTGGCTCCCGCGCTCGGTTCTCTCGGATTTGGCGTTCGCGACGTGCTGCAAGGCGAAACGCGCACCATGAGTAGCGGGACCGTGGTCCGCCGGATTCGGCAGGCGCTGGTGGTCGCGCAATTGGGCCTGTCGCTAACGCTTCTGATTGGAGCGGGGCTACTCGCCAAGAGTTTTTATCGATTGCGCACCACTGACCCTGGTTACCGGCCGGAAAACGTGCTGACCGCGCGTATCAATCTGGCAGGGGCCAGCTACGCGAGTGTCAACCGGCAAAAAGACTTCATTACCGACTTGCTGCAACGAGTTGGAAAGTTGCCCGGGGTGGAAGCGGTGGGTATCGGAGGAATTCCACCGGGTCTCGCAGGAAACTACGGCCTGATCGCGATTCAGGGTCAGCCAGAACCGGCGCGGGGTCAAGAGCCGACTGCGTCGCAGCTGGACGTCAGTCCGGAATATTTTCATGCGTTAAACGTCCCGCTGCTCGAAGGGCGGGCGCTCTCCGCCGCTGATTCGATTGGCACGCCCTTGGTCGTGATAGCGAACGAGGCGTTCGCGCAAAAGTATTTTCCCGGCGAAAGCGCGCTGGGGCATCGCGTGAGCACCATTCAACCCGAACCGCAAGATCCTGGATGGGCCGAAATCGTGGGCGTGGTGGGAAATATGCGGGACCGGGGACTGGATCAGGACGTGACGCCCGCGGTGTATCGCCCCTACCTGCAGGAGCGCGTCCCCATGCTCACGCGCGCCAATCTGCTGATCCGCGCATCGCGCGATCCTGTGCCTCTGGCGCCCTCTCTTGAGAAGCTAGTCACTTCGATGGATCGCGACGAGCCGGTATTCGACACCAAAACCATCGAGCAGCGCCTTGCGAATTCCCTCGGCTCTCGTCGGTTCAACGCGGCGTTGACGGGCGCATTTGCTTTAATCGCGGCGTTTCTGGCATGCATCGGAGTTTACGGCGTCATGTCGTACCTGGTGGCGCTGCGCACTTCCGAGATCGGAATCCGGCTGGCGTTGGGAGCGCGGCGCGAGCAGGTTTTGGGATTGATCCTGCGCGAAGGCTCAACCATAGCCCTGATCGGGGTAATCATCGGCCTGGCGGGCGCGTTCGCCCTGAGCCGCTATCTTCGAGCGCTTCTTTACGGCGTCAGCACCAGCGACCCGGAAACGTTCATCGCGGTTACCTTGGCGCTATTCGCCGCTGTGGTGGCCGCATGCGCCATTCCCGGACGCCGCGCGGCCAACGTTGATCCCGCAATCGCACTCCGCCACGAATAGCATGTCCACCTATTCGTATCGCAGCGCCTCGGTCGGATTCACCGATACGGCGCGACGAGTTGGAACCAGACACGCGACCAGCGACACCACGGCTAACAGTAGCGAGACTGCGACGAAGGTGGACGGATCGGTCGCGGTGACTTCGTACAGAGCCGAGCTGAGATATCGGGTGAGTGCAAAAGAGCCCGCCAGCCCCAGGATCAACCCGATAGAAAACAGGATCAGCACATGAAACACCACCAGCCTGAAAACGTCTCCCGCTTTCGCGCCCAGGGCCATGCGGATTCCTATCTCCCTTGTTCGCTCCGCTACCGAATAAGCCATGACGCCGTAGATCCCGATGGCCGCAAGCCCCGCCGCAATTGCCCCGAAAATACCCAGCAACAGAACGTACAACCGGACATATTGCACTTGTTGATCCAGATAATCTTCCACCGTCCGCAGATTCGCGACCGGCTTGTTGCGATCCACCTCCGCCACCGCCTGACGCACGCTGGCGGCCATCGTCATAGGCTGACCGCTGGTCCGCAGCACAAAGAACATACCCGCGCGCGTCCCATAGCCCGCACCCATCCAGCGAGGAGTCTGCTGCAGGTGAGGCACGTAGATCGCAGGCCTGAGCTGGCGCTGCTGGCGGTTCAAACGGATGTCGGCGACTACACCCACGATCTCGCGCAACGGCTCGTCGGGAACGTAATCCAGCCGGATCTGCTTGCCCATGGGGCTTTCGTTCGGCCAGTAGCGCTTGGCCATAGTTTGATTGATGACCACCACATGAGAGCCGGCGGCGGTATCGCGATCGTTGAATTCGCGGCCTTGCAGGATTGGTGTTCGCAAGGTAGCGAAATAGTTGGGAGTGATGGCGATGTAACTGGCGGTTTGCGAAGGCTGGCCGTTCGAGTCAAGGGGAGGTGCCGGACGTCCTTCGATCAGGAAGCCCATAGTGAGCGCTCCTGCCAACGGCGGCGCGCTCGCCCCAGCCGCGGACACAACGCCGGGAAGGTTTTGAATCCGCTCGAAGACCCGCTGAAACGTCAGAGTGGTCACGGGCAGAATGTCCCACAGCCCAGCGTTCCTGTACCTTGCATAAGGCTTGATGGCTTCGTCGCGAGAAAAGCGAAAATCGAAAGTCAGCAGATTTTTGGGATCGGCGCCTAGCGGGTTTCTCTGAATCCGCACGAAACTATTGATCATCAGCCCTGCGCCTATCAATAGGACCAGCGCCATCGCGATCTGGACCGTGACGAGCGCGCTCCGCAAGTGCTGGCGGGCGGCTCCATCGGTGCCGCTCCGGCCGCTCTCTTTGAGAGAGCTTACCAGATCGGGACTGGAGGCTTGAATGGCGGGCACAATCCCGAACAGCACAGCAGTGAAGATAGAAACCACTACTGTGAATCCCAGGACGGGAAGATCCAGCGACAGCTCATTCAGCCTCGGAAAGCCAGGCGGGGCAGCGGCCACGAAAAGGCGCAATCCTCCCCACGCGAGTGCGATTCCCGCGAGTCCGCCGAGAAACGCCAGAGGCAGACTCTCGGTCGCCAATTGACGAACGATCCTCCAGCGGCCCGCGCCTATCGCAGTACGAACCGCGATCTCGGTCCGGCGCGACGCTGCACGCGCCAGTAACAGGCCGGCCACGTTGGCGCAGCCGATTAGTAGCACAATGCCGACCGCCCCTTGCAGCAACAGCAACGGCGACCGCAACTGTCCGTAGAGAGACTCCGTTATGGTCTGCACCACGGCGCCAACATTCTTGTTACGGGTTGGGTCAGACGTGGCGAGCTGCGCAGCCAGCGCGTCCATCTCGGCCTGAGCCTGCTTTACATCCACACCCGGCTTCAGTCGAGCGGCAACGCCCATGTTGTATTGGGTGCTCTGCATCTCCGTATGCGTCCAATTGACAGGGGTCCAGAAGTCGGCCTGGTCGTCGAACAGATAAAAATTGGATGGCATTACCCCGATAATGGTCTTGTCCACTCCGTCCACGCGGAGCGTTTTCCCCAACACTTGAGCGTCGCCGTTGAAGCGCCGCTGCCAAAAACGATCGCTGATTAAGAGCACGGGAGCGATCGTGTCGACAGGGTTTTCATCTTCCGCCAGCACACGCCCAAGAACGGGCTTGACGCCTAGCGTTTTAAATACCGACGGAGTGAAGTTCTCACAATCGACTCTTTCGGGAGTTTGGCCGTGCTCGTCCGCCCCGACGTTGCAGACGTTATTTCGAATGGCCCCCATGGTCTCGAAGGACTTGGCCTTTTCCTGCAACACAAGATAGTTAAAAGCGGTGACGCCGTTGAGCTGATCGCGATGATCGAGCGGAACGGACCAGATCATCACCAGACGGCTGGGCTCGTTATAAGGAAGAGGCCGCAAAAGGGTTGTATTGATAAGGCTGAAAATGACGGTGTTCGCGCCTATACCCAGCGCGAGCGACATAGCGGCCACGATGGTAAAGGCCGGCTTCTTGAGAAGCATCCGGAAGCCATAGATAATGTCTTGCCACAAAGTTCTCATTCATCACGTCCTGGCGCCAGAGAGTAAGAACCATATTATGTGCAGTCGCGTGCAAGATGAAGGGGCGCCTGGAGGCGTTGCGTTCAAGTTGATGTGATGGCGACATCAGCGGAGTGATCTGCCGCGGATCCGGCAAACCTGATATCAATTCTGTTGATTCCGACTATCACCCCTGAGTCATGGACACCTAGGTACTTTCAGTACCATAATCTACACAGCTTTTATTGTGCTTTGGGAGGATCTCGTCGATTCCAAAGCCGGGGTAACGAGAGGAGCCTTAACGTGGATTTAACACGCCTTGTTAGCGTTCGAGCTATATCTACACTTTCTTTATGTTTTCTGGCTGTCCTGGGCACTCAGCGCCTTCACGGACAGGCAGCAACCGCAACCGTAACAGGCACAGTAACCGACAGTTCCGGCGCAGCCATTGCCGGGGCGGCCGTAACCGCGAAAAATAACGGTACTTCTGTCACGCTCGCCACTACGAGCGATGGACAGGGCCGGTATGTCCTTCCCGATCTTGCCATCGGCGATTACGACGTCCAGGCAACCAAGGTAGGGTTCCAATCAGTGGTGCGAAAAGGCGTGAATCTGACCGTCGGCAGCACGCCGGTCGCGGATTTCCAATTGCCTGTCGGCCAAACCAACCAGACCGTGAACGTGGAGGGTGCGGTTTCGCAGGTGGAGACCGAAACATCGTCTCGTTTCTTCGCTGGTGAATCAAAGCCAGATGCGCGAACTGCCTTTGAACGGGCGCAATTTTGAACAGTTGATCCTGCTCGCTCCCGGTGCGGTCTCTTATCCAGCGGGCGGAAGCAGCGCACTGGTTGGACGCGCGGCCACCTTCTCCATATCGGGCGCAAGGCCGGAGGGGCACGCGATTCTTCTGGATGGCGAGAACCTGCAAGATTGGTGGCAGCGTGGTTCGGGCGCCAACGTCTCAGGCACGTCGCTGGGCGTGGAAGCCATCGCCGAATTTCAAACCTTGACCAACACCTATGGAGCGCAATACGGCGGCAATGGCGCGGTGGTCAATGCCGTAACCAAGTCGGGGACCAACGGGTTTCATGGCTCGGCATTCGATTTCCTTCGCAATAGCGCGATGGATGCCCGCAACTACTTCGATCTGAAGTCGCCTCCCGCGTTCCGCAAAAATCAATATGGCGGAAGCGTGGGCGGTCCTGTAAAAAGGGACAAGCTTTTCTTCTTTGTGAACTATGAAGGAATTCGCCAGTTGCTAGGCGGGACTTCGCTGGTTACCGTGCCGGACGCCAACGCCCGCAATGGTTTTCTGCCTTGCGCGGCGGCCACGGCGTACCCCTGCGGCTCCAACGGATTGGCCAATGTCGGCGTGGCGAAGAGCATTGCTCCTCTACTCGCACTGTATCCGACGGCGACCACGCAGTTGGCCAATGGACTCGGCAACGCGAGCACGGTAGCGAACCAGATCGTCCACGAAGACTATGTTCTGTTCCGTATCGACTACACTCTCTCCGACAAGGACTCGGTGTTTGCGCGCTATGTCTCCGACGTAGCGACAGGCGACCTTCCCCACCGCGATCCCGCTTTGGCCGGTGAACGACCACAATCACAATCAGTTCGCCACCATTCAGGAGCGGCACGTGTTTTCGCCCACACTTCTGAACCAGTTCAGTTTTTCTTTCTCCCGGCCTTTGGAGACAGAAAGCGAACCCTATAACGCTCCTGGCGGCATTTTGCAGGCCTTCCCGGGACGCCAGGATGTGACCATCTCCGTGAACGGGCTCACCTCGCTGGGTGCGAATTTCACCAACCCATTCCGGTTCCTGGAAAACAAATTCACCGAAGAAGACGAGCTGCTATGGACCAAGGGAAGCCACAACATCAAGTTCGGAATGCACGTGCGGCGGCATCAGATCAACTCCTATAGCTACACGTATTGGAACGGGAATTACACTTTTCCCGGGCTGCTGTCTTTGCTCACCGCATCGCCAACGCTCTTTACTGGCGCGATGGACGGGCAGGCCTACGGCAATCGCGATTTCCGCGACATCAGCCTGAAACCCTTCATTCAGGACGACTGGAAAGTAACGCGCCGCCTTACCATCAACATGGGTCTCCGCTATGAATTCCAGACCAACCCGATTGAAGAGCACAACAATCTGCACAACCTGGTAAACCCGCCCTATGGCGCTGCCTATTCGCTGGTGCCCAATGCGTTCAAGAGCAACCCCAACCTGGCTAATTGGGACCCGCGGTTCGGGTTTGCCTATGACGTTTTTGGCGACCACAAGACTTCACTGCGCGGCGGTTTTGGTATGTTCCACGATCCCGCGCAAACCTACGTATTCTTCTCCGGATATGTGGGGACTCCTCCTTTCAACTCTTTGAACCAGGTGAACCCCTCCTATCCGATTCCGTTCCAGGGTTCAGGGGTAGCGGCGCCCCTGCCGAGCCTGACGTTCGGAACCGATTACGGTATTCACCGGACTCCCTACCAGATGCAGTACAACCTGAACATCCAGCGGGAAATCTTCAATGGTTCGGTGCTGACGGTGGGGTATGTCGGCTCGCGCGGAGTGGACCTGCTGTCGTTCCGCGACTATAATCCGCCCGTGCCTGTGACTCTTCCCAGCGGTCAGCTTCAGTTCGGCAATCCGGCTCACCGGCATTTCCTATCAGCGCATCAATCCCGCTTTCGGAACGCAGGTGCTGACCAATCCCGGGCAGCTCGTCTCACTACAATTCGATGCAGATGAGCTATAACAACCGCTTCGGAAACAACTTCGTCGGCAACTTCTCGTATGTGTATTCGCACTGCACCGACGGCGCGTACACCTACGGCGGTTTGGGCGGCAACAACGGAACCTCGGCTTGGACCAACCCCTACGATGGAAGCCGGGAGGAAGGCAACTGCGGCTTCGATATTCGTCACAACCTGACGCTGAACGTGGTCTACCGGCTGCCTTTCCATGGGAATCGGGCGATCGAAGGCTGGCAGATAAGCGGCATCGAGAGCTATCGCACCGGTGTCCCGACTTTCCGTTGGAATCGGATACGACCGGGCGCTGCTTTCCAACAACTTCGCGTCCGTTCGGCCGGACGTGATTGCGGGTTGCGATGTGACGGCGAACCAAAACGCGCAACACTGGTTCAACAAATCTTGCTTCACGCTACCTGCGCCGGGAACGGTTGGGAACCTGGGGAAGAACACAATCACTGCTCCTGGCTATACGACCTTGGACCTCTCTCTATCCAAGGACACCAGGATTTTTGAACGGCTGAACGTGCAATTCCGCGCTGAGATCTTCAACATCCTGAATCACACCAACTTCGGAATCCCCGCCCTGAACGCATTCACTGCCATCGGATCGGGTCCAACTTCGCTGGTCTCGGCGCCTACCGGCAGCCTGGGCAACGCAGCCAATGCCGGGCAGATTACCTCGATTGTGGGAACATCGCGGCAAATTCAGTTAGGGGTGAAGTTCCTGTTCTAACTAGCCCGCAAAGGGTGCGGCGGCGCCCTCAGTTCAGCCATGTAACGATGCCGCCGCGCTCCGTTTTGCGGGCTGTTACTAAGAGAACCAGAGCTGTCACAAGCAGACCGATAGTAAACAATGCCGCGGTACCGGGTTCCGGTACCGCAGTGCTGTTTAGGGCCGCAATGCCGATGTATCTAAGGTGCCGACCACTACAGCTACCTGCTCAAGTAACATTGATGAAATGAACGCGCGCGCGGGAACTCTGTTCGCAATGGCATTGCTATGCCTTGTTCCTGCCTTCGCGGATGTGGATTCGCTCATTCTCCGCGGGAAGGTTGTTCTTGAGGGAGGCTCTCCTCCCGATAAGGGGGTTCTGATTGAATTGGTCTGCACCGACCATTTCGCCCCCGGACTGGGACCGACGCCAGACAAGAAGGGTGAATTTATCTGGCGCGTGGCAATCGATCCGATGGCGCCGCGGATCTGCAAGCTGCGCGGTTCATCGAAGGGATATTATTCGTCGGAAGTTGACGTCACAAATCTGAACTATTTCAGCAACCCGATTCTTCCGCCGATCGTGTTGAGCCGGAAGGTTGCTCCGACGAACCAGCAGGGAGTGCCACTGCCTGCGGACGTGCCCTGGCGAAAAGCGCAAACGGCAATGGCCGCGCAGAATTGGAGTCAGGCGGAACAGCAATTGCGGCTGGCCGTGAAAGCGGCTCCTCGATTCGCGGACGCATGGAGGGAATTAGGAACCGTTTGCGAAAGTCAGAAGAAGTTCGATGACGCCCGTATCGCCTATCAACATGCAGTCGAGGCGAATCCGAATCTTCTTCCCGCGTATTTGCGGCTGGCCCGCTTGGGCCTGGACGCGAAGGATTGGGCTGCGGCCACGAAAGCGGCGGATGCGCTTTTGGCAATCGACGGGAAGCACTTTCCTGAGGCTTATCTTCACAAGGCCGTGGCGCGCTATGAATTAAAGGATTGGGATGGGGCGGAGAAAAGCATCGGCTACGCTCTGGCGCTGGACGAGAGGCATCAATTGCCTCGCTCGGAATATGTAGCCGGTCTGATTCTGGACGCTCGCCACGATTATTTGTCCGCCCGGACACATATGGCGAATTATTTGCGGCTTGTTCCCAACGCTGAGGATGCCGCGAAGGTTCGAGCTGAGATGGACAATCTGGGGAGTTCGGAGAGCATCGCAGCCGCCTCGGTGGCCGAGCTACTTCCCGAACTTGCCGCTAGCGCCGATCCAGAGGCGTGGGTGCCGGGCGGCATGAAAGCGCTGGCAGCGGTGGCGCATATTGAAGGTCCTTATGACTCGGGCACTTTTTATCGGAAATACTGCCAGGCTATCGTTGCCGAACAGTCAGTAGGCACTTCGCAGGGGATCCCGGAATATTTCGCTACTTTACAGGCATTTCTTGCCGCTGCGACGGAGCTTGGGACCTTTAGGCACGGTGCGCGGCGACGCGATCGCGGTGACTTTGTCATTAGCAAACGATGAACAGCGCAAGCTGACCGAACATATTCTGGGACTTTTTGGATGGAGACTGGTTCAGCGGAATGACTCGATTCGGGTGCAGCCGGGTGATCAGCCGGCCGACGGATTGCGTCAGGAAATTCCAGGCTTGTTCGGGATAGATGAGATCGCGATGCAGGAAGCTCTTGAAGGCGGCAAAGAGTATTCGTTCCTTGTCCCTTCAGAGAATGCTCCCTTGGCAGAGGCGGATGCCTGGAATGATCTCTTAAGAGACCTTCCCATTCCGCCAGGAGGATTCGCGGCGGCATTCCCGGCCGATTTGAAGTTCGCCCGCGTGTGCGCGGGTCTGGGATCGATGGAGCCAGAGACAGCGCGGCTTTTTCTGTCAGGAATTGGACTGCGGAAATTGATTACGCGGTACTCGGATGCGATGGTTCGCAACGCGGGGACGTTTCGTGCGTTGCATGGGGAAGCGCTGGCGCCGGGCGGGCCTGAGGCCGAAGCGGCTTGGACGAAATTGGTTGGAATTGCTCCTCGAAATGGCGCGGCATTCTTTCGAGTTTTGCTGGATAAGCAGGACAAGATGGGACAAGTGGGTCCGGCAGCGGCATTCTATGCGGCGCTGGCCAAAGGCGATGAGGCGCATCAACGATATTTCACCAGGACGCCGGCCAGATTGGAACGGTTCTACAACTGGTACAGAGGTTCCGAGGAGTTTGCTCACGGTGCAAATCGGCAAATCGAGGGGTGGCACACGGAGTTGTTCCGCGATCTACCGCTTGATGCGAGCGGCAATGTTCGATTCCCGGGCGGGCGGATGGCGTGGACAACGTCGGCGACCGGGGAGGAAGATGTCCTGTTCGCGCTGCCTTCGCTGGAAGCTCTTGTTGTGGTCGCGAGGGTTGAGGCGAAGAGGAAGGCTCCGCTGGATGAGGAGTCGGCCCGGTTGCTTGCGCGTCATTACGCAGAATGGCGCCCGTTATTTGCGTATTTCGAAAAGATGCCGCGGTTGGGTCACGCGGAGTTCGCGGCGCTTGAGTCGTTCGAAGCTGGTGTGGACAAGTTTGAACCGGCGGCGCGAAACAGCCTGCTCGCCGAATGGCATTCGCTTCTGGAGTTGGTTGCGCAGGGGTCGAATTCCGGCGCTTTGACGGCTGAAGAGGCGACGCGGTTGTTTGGGCGAATTTGCGCGCTGGCGGCGCCGGATCATGCTGCTCGCGCGATGGCCATACTGACGGAGATGGCCGGAGGGGCTTCGGATTTGAATGCCGCGGTGGCTGATAAGGTGCTGCGGCTGGCGGGCGATAAACGCGCGTCGTTCGATCGGGTGTTGGAGCTGCAGAACGTTCCCCGGCTTGACGGAGCGGCTCAAGATTCCGCGCAGGTGGCGGCGGCGTTATCAGGGTTGGTCTACGCAGCGTCGGTGGATGGCTACTCGCTTCTCATCAATGAAGATCCGAAGTTTGTCAGCAAGCATCAGTTTTCATCGCGAGGCCAGCACACGCCGGCGTTTGTGGAGACCGCATTAGTGAGTTCCAGCAACGCGCCAGGGTCGTATGTTGTGGGGGGATTTTCCGGCTTCGACGACGTTGTGCGGGGACTTGCGCCGGGAGGTCGAGCCGCTGCGGTTGGGAGTCCGGTAGTGAAAACCGCGGCTGAAGGTGCACCCGCGCCGAGTTCTACCGGCAGTGAGCCTTCGCCGGAAACCGATGTGGTCTTCCGCGCGAGTGGGAGGCTGGTGGAAGTTTGGGCCACGGTGACCGACAATCGCGGGCGGCACATCGATAATCTGACCAGCGATCAGTTTACGGTGCTGGAACAGAAGACAGCGCAGCCATTGGCGGCATTTGAGTCGCAATCGTCGCCGGTTTCGGTGGCGCTGCTTCTGGACACCACCGGCAGTATGCAGAACTCGCTTCCGTCTTTGAAGAACGCCGCGCTCGATTTGATCGGCGACCTTCGGGCGGAGGATTCGGTTGCCGTGTACTGCTTCAACAAGACCGTGACGGAGTTGCAGCCGTTCACTACCGATAAGGGACTGGCGAAGCGTGCAGTGTTGCGCACGCAGGCTTCCGGTCCCACGGCGCTTTACGATGCGCTCACCCGTGTTGGCCGGGACTTTTCGGGCCGTGCAGGCAAGAAGGTGATCGTGGTTTTCACCGACGGCAATGACAATTTCAGCATGCTGACATCGGACACAGCGATTTTGCGGGCCAAGACTGCCGGGGTGCCTGTTTATACGATTGCGCAAGGAGAGGCGCTGGATCATCCGGAGTTCCTGAAGCAATTGGCCGGAGTTTCGAAGGCCACTGGCGGGGAGGCCTTCGTCATTCGCGAGCCGCGTGAGATAGGCGCAGTGTTCGTGAAGGTTTCCGAGGATTTGTCCCACGGCTACCTACTGACGTTTCAACCCGCTCCCGCCCTGGACCACGAATGGCGAGCGATTGAGGTGCAATTGAAGGATTCCCGTGGCCACAAGGTTAGAGCCAGGGAAGGCTTCTATCCCGAATGATCGCCTTAAAAATTGGGAACCGGTCTCAGAATCCAACGTAGTTAAGAGAAGCAGCCATGTTCTCCGATCTTCGTTTCGCTATGCGGACTCTGGCAAAGAGTCCTGGGTTTGGGATTACAGCCGTCGCCGTGCTGGCGCTGGGGATCGGAGCCAACACCGCGATTTTCAGCATTGTCAGCCAGGTGCTGTTGAGTCCTGAGGGGGTGACGCACCCGGAGCGGATCGTTTCGCTGCGCGTCAAGTACGATAAGCTCGCGCTCAAGAGCATTCCGGTCTCGATCCCCGACTTTACAGACGTCCTGAATAGCACACAGTTCTTTGAAACGGCTGCGATGCAGACCGGAGGCGACTTCGACTATACCGGCTCTGGGGTGCCTGAACGGCTGCGCGGGGCTTCGGTAACGTCTGGCTGGTTCGATACCTTTGGGGCTAAGCCTCGAATGGGTAGAGTCTTTGGGGCGGAGGAGGATAAGCCCAACGCGAATCAGGTTGTGGTGCTCTCGTTCGGCGCCTGGAAGCGCCTCTTTGGTCAGGATCCAGGCGTTCTTGGGCGCTCGGTGGAGTTGAACGAAAAGCTGTATCGCGTGATCGGAGTGATGGGGCCGGAGTTTCAATGGCCCTCCGGGATGGATCTATGGACGCCGCTGGGGATTCCGCAGGATCAATTCGTTGAGAACAATCGATTCAACGAAAACTTCGAGGCCGAGGTCCGAATGAAACCCGGCGTTACGCTGGCGCAGGCGAATTCTGTGGTGGAAGCGCTGAATATGCGAGTCCGGAATTCGGGTACTCGCGCCGGGGCGTATGCGAAGGATTCGGCGTGGGGTATGTTCCTGGTGCCGTTCACCGATTTTGTGGCGGGCGATACGAAGACGCCGCTGCTGGTCCTGTTGGGGGCGGTGGGGTTGGTCTTGCTGATCGCATGCTCCAACATCGCGGGGCTGATGCTGGCAAGGGCATCGGGAAGATCCAAAGAAATCGCGGTGCGAGCGGCGTTGGGGGCGAGCCGTTGGGACCTGATCCGGCAGACGTTGGCGGAAAGCCTTCTTCTGGTGTTGACGGGGACGGTGGCGGGGCTTGGGTTCGCCTACGCTGCTGTGCGGGGACTGTTGTTGCTGGCGCCGAAGAATTCGAGCGTGCTTTTCGACGTTCGGATGGACACGAGCGTGTTGCTGTTTACCGCGCTGGCTGGAATCGCAGCGGGTATTCTTTTCGGTGTGGCGCCGGCGTGGCAGAGCTCGCGGATGATTCATTATGAGGGGCTCAAAGAGGGTGGCAGGTCAGGGACTGCCAGCGTGGCGCGGCAACGATTGCGTGGGCTTCTGGTGGTGGGAGAGGTTGCGCTGGCGTTGTTGTTGTTAGTGGGCGCGGGGTTGTTCCTGCGAAGTTTTGCCGCGCTGGAAAACGTCGATCCAGGATTCCAGCCCGCGGGCGTGGCTTCGGCAAGCGTTACCCTGCCTCGGGCCCGGTATGGCGACGCGGACCGGCGGATCGCGTTCTTTCGAACGGTGCTCGGACGGCTCGCGAGTGTCCCGGGAGTGACCTCAGTCGCGGCGGGTTCGCCGATTCCTTTTAGCGGAGATGGCGGCTCAGCGTCGTTCGCGATCGAAGGCCGGCCGTCGCCCCCCGGAGATCCGGGACCTCATGGGGACATCGCTGTCGTGACGCCGGATTACTTCACGGCTCTGAGGGTTTCATTGCGAGCCGGGCGCGTGTTTACGGATGGGGATCGTCAGGATACGGAGCGGGTCGCGGTGATCGATGAGACGCTGGCGCGGCAGTATTGGCCGGACCAGAATCCCGTTGGGCAACATATACGGCAGGGGTCCAAAGCGCCTTGGGCAACCATTGTGGGAGTGGTGGCCCACGTCAAGAATTCCGATCTGGCCGGCGATACCGTGAAGGGCAAGTATTACTACACGCTTTACCAGATGCCCGTGATGCGGGCATCGCTGATTGTGCGCACACAGGGCGATCCGGCAGGTCTGCGTAATGCCATTCGGGAGGCGGTGCTGGCGGTGGATGGTTCAGAGCCAATTTCAAACTTCGAGCCGATGTCTGAAGCGGTGGCCGAGTCGCTGACACCACGGCGGTTCGTGGTTACGCTGCTGGGCGTGTTCGCGGCTATGGCACTGTTCATGGCGGTGCTGGGATTGTACGGCGTGATCAGCTATGCCGTGAGCCAGCGGACTCAGGAATTCGGTATTCGGGTGGCTTTGGGCGCGCGGCATAGTGAGATTCTCAGCATGGTGGTCGGGCAAGGGGTGCGAATGGCGGGGATCGGCGCGGGTGTGGGACTGGTTGCTTCGCTTGCTCTCGGGCGATTGCTGAGGAGCCAGCTATTTGAGGTGAGTCCATTCGATCCGATGATCTTCGCTGGAATGGTCGTCATACTGGTGGCGGCGGCGATGCTGGCGAGTTATATCCCGGCTCGGCGGGCTACTCGGGTGGATCCGATGGTCGCGCTTCGGCATGAGTGATTACGGGGGCGTCTGAAGTCCCCCGAGCTGGGACTGGCCCGAGACCGGCTCATTTCTTTTCATCAACTTCCTGGGTT
>CAVYBC010000016.1:0-1244798 GCA_963766615.1 Terriglobia bacterium | reverse complement strand
GAATGGTACCGCCGATTTCTTCATTCTGTCAGGTTTGACCGGTACGGCTCGGCTGCAGGCTTTCTGTTCTTCGATCGCGCTTGATGCGGGACGCTTCCATTGTTTAGGGGAACCCATGATGCTCATAGTATGGGCGCGGGTTCACAAAGAGGGCGGGTTCGGAGTGCGATCCCATTAAAAATAAATGACAAAAGTGGCGCCATTTATTTGAGATGTACATTTATTGAATTGCGATAGCGGCGGTGTTGGAGAGCTGGGGGCCGACCGCGATCTGAATGGGAATGGCACTACCCGAAGGTGCGCCGGCTGGAATCTCCACGTCGATTTGATACAAACCGATCTGTCCGGGCGACAATCCCGCGTAGACCACGTTAGGAGCGGCGATGCCGCCGATCGTGACGGTAGGGGTGACCACTGTTGTTGCGAGTGGCGGAGTGGAAGGTGCGGGTGCGACATCCGCGGGCGGATTCGTGGTGGCTCCCAGGCCGGTGCAGTAAATTTCGATATATTCGCCGCGCTTCACGGGACGCGTTGCCGCGGCAAGAATTTCCGCGTTCGCGATGAGGACCGCTCCCTGGCCTGTTCCTTGTCCGTTAATGGTGTAGATGGCGGGAAGCTGCGCGGTGATGAACAAGTCATTCGCCACGGATAGACTTCCACTGCGCTCCACCACAAGTTGTCCCGAGCGGTTCGGCGTCGAACTCAAGGGAACCAGCGCGTTGACTTGTGTTGGGCTCGCGTAGAGGAGAGGCAAGGCTTGATCACCCAACGTCACTCGAAGGCCGCCGAGGCTCGCGGGAAAAGGCGCCAATGATGTGGCGGATGAGTTTGCGAGTTGCGAGCCGAAAATCGAAATCCAGGTTCCAGGGGCGACGATGCGCTCGTGATCGTAGCTGGCGGAATTGAAGATCGCCGAGTCACCAGTGGAGGCGAGGAGGGCGTTGCGGAGGCGACGGTGCCGGAAAGCTGTGCGCTGCCGCTTAGATTGGAGAGAGCTAGAGCGCGGACCGTCGTCGCGCCGTTGCTGCGAGGCACCCAGGTGCCGGTCCAAATGCCGCTGCCTAAAGATTGAAGCGCGAGGTCCGGATCGCCGTTCGTGAAGGTCAGAGACACGCCGCCGGATGAGATCGGGTTGCCACAGTCGTCATACAGGGACAGAGAGAGTGCCTCCGGCTGACCGGTTTTCGCGGCGAAGCCCGATGGGAGGGTCGTGAAAAGCGGCACGAGCTTGGTGGCGGTGCAGGACGACGAGGGCTAACTGCAATACGGATACCGTCGCGAAACTGCCGTCATCAAACGCGAATCGCACGGAGCCTCGGCGGGCGGAGGATGTGTTGGTGGTGGCGTTCAGTGTCACGCTCAAAGTCTGACGTGCGGCAACGGACGCCGGGCCAGAAGAGACGGACAGCCAATTCGTGGCATCGTCGGTGGATGCTGTGGCAGTGAAGCTGAGAACTTTGCTGGATAAGTTGGTGAGTGTGATGCTGGTGGAACTTTGTCCCGAGATCGTCACGCCGGAGGGCGCCGCAAGGGGCGCGGGGCTTTGAGCAGGATCAACGACGGTGAGCAGAACGGAGGTGCTGACGGGCGAGTTGAGGCTGTCAGAGGATTTGACGACGACTCGGCCGGAATACAGGCCGGGCGCGAGCTGCGAGGCATCGATATGAATGGCGGTCGAACCGGGGGCGGTGCCGGAGGCCGCACTGAGTTGGAGCCAGCCAGGCGTCAGCGAGGCGACGGCGGGCTCGGCGGTCCAATGCAGGGTGCCCGATCCCGTGTTCAACACCTGAATCGCGGCTGATGTCGCGGGGCCTGCGCCTGCGGCGGCGACCAGCTGGACACCCGATTGAGAAAGCGCGAGGGACGGCGAAGAGGGTTCGACGGCTAGATCGACCTCGACCGTGGTGTGCTGCGTGCCGTCGGTACTGGCAACGTTGAGTTGGCTGGAGTAGGCGCCGCTGGCGAGTCCGGCGGGATGGATGACGAACTGGAGGGAAGCAGGTCCAGCGGTGCTGAGGTGTCCTGTAGTGTTGGTGATCGTAAGCCAGGAAGTATTCGGCGTGGGGACTGAATAATCCAGGCTGCCTCCGCCGAGATTCGAGATCGCGATTTGTTTCGTGAGGTCGGCGGAGCCTTCGGCGACCGTGAGAAAGAGCCGATGTGGCGCTACGGAGAGCTGTGGGGGAAGTGGATTGATCAGCGTAAGAGAGACAGGGATTTGAAGGGAGGACGGGGTCGCGTCAGGCGCTGAGATCAACAGGGTCGCGTTATAGACGCCCGGGGTCAGCGTCGAGGGATTGATGTTGAGGCTGATGGTCGCGGGGGTCTGGCCGGGCGAGCTCACTGAGAGCCACGGTGCGTTCACCACCGAAACTTGAAAAGACACGTTGGACGGAGCGGCACTGATCTGGAGGAGTGTGGGTTGGGGAGGCGGGTCGCCGAACCGATATGTGAGGGAGACGATCGAGGGAGTCACCGACAGCGTCACTTTCACGGAAACAATGGTGCCCGAGAAGTTCTGCGTGGCGATGCTCGAATTCGCATCGGCGACTTGAATCGTGAATGCATACGATCCGGCGTTTGAAGGAGTGCCGGAGACTGTGAAACTGCTGCCGGTCGAGGTTTGCTTGGCGCTGAGGCCCGTGGGAAGGGCTCCCGCGCTGATGTTCCATGTATAGGGCGCAACGCCTGCCACGGGAGTGCACGTCAAGGTGAAAGGGGTCGTGGAGGCCGGGCCGACGGCGCTGCTGCACGAGATCACCAAAGGCGCGGGCTTGACGAATCCGGTGAGCCGCGAGTTCGCTGGCTGCTGATTGGCGTCGGTGGCGATCACGGTGAAATCGTAACTGGCGGAGGAGGTGATGATGCCGGTGATCTTGTAGGTTGCACCCGAGACCGCGCCTGTGGTCCCCGCGGGTAATGCTCCTATGGTCGAAAATTGATACGGGGGGAGGCCGCCCGAGGCGGTGCAATCGACTTCGAACGCGAGTCCAACACCCGCGTCGCTGTTGCGTGTACACGAGACGCTCAGCGCCGGCGCCGATCCGTCCTGATTGACCGAAAAAAGAAGGCCTTGATTGCCGCCGCCGGGAGGCACGAACAGAACAGCGCCAATACGGCCGGCACCGGCGTTCGCCGTAGCGGTGTAGGTATAGACATTGCCGACGGGACCGGATAACGTGAGCCATGGACTCTCGACGGTAAAAGTTGGCACGCAGGTGGAGGGAGTCGTGGTCACAGTGAACGTCCCCTTGCCGCCCGAAACCGGGACCTGGACCCCTGAGGGATTAATCGCGAGCACACAGCCGCTGCCATCCTGCGAGATGTCCACCGGGGTCGTGATACTGGGAGGCACGGAAATGATCAGTGTTCCGTGGCGCGTGGTGTTTCCGGGATTCGCCTGAGCGTGATACTTCGTTAGCACCACGTTCGCGGCGGTCGTGCCGGAGCTGGGACCAGTGATGGAAAGCCACGGCGTGTTCGTGGTGATGTTCCAGTTGCAGCCTACGAGGGTGAATTGAATGCCGAAGTCCTGATCTCCTCCCAGAGGCGGCGCCAACACGCCGGACACTGATTGCACGGGCAGAGGAGTTTGGCACGAGGTCGCAGCAGACGCAATCTGGCCCATGAAATAGCCGGTTGCCTGAATGCCGCCGCCCGGTTCGGAGTCCAGCGCAGTGATCTGCCAATTGTAGTAGCCCGCTGCCGACGGCGTGACGCTGAGGGTGACGGCTTGTCCGGAGGTGGGATTTAACGTGAGTCCGGCTGGGGTGGTTTGAAACGGGGGGATGAACCAGTTATAGGGAGGCGTGCCTCCGGTAGCGGTGCAGGTGCTCGACCATGCGACACCTACCACGGCGGTCCCGTCGAGGGGTTGCAGGACACGACGGGTGGCGAAACGACCGTTCCGCTAAAGGTTTGGGAGGCCGTGTGGCCGACGCTATCGGACATATTAATGGTGAAGTTATAGGGGCCGGGTGCGGTCGGGGTACCGGTAATGTCGAAATCAGTGCCGTCGAGATATGCGGTCACACCGGCGGGCGGCGAAGAGGTGACCGATCCTGTATAGGGGTACGTTCCGCCGACGTGATTGCAGTAGTTGTAATAAGGGACCCCAACCGTGGTAGGGCCGTATAAGATCGGGCAGTGAATGTAAAACGTTGGGGTTCCCGCGGCATCCTGGTCGATGTTGAACTGTAAGCGATTGGTCCCGGTGATCACGAAGGTCAGCGAAAAGTGTCGTGCGGCCGGCGTTGCGTTGGCATCAATTTGATAGTCGATCAGGACCGGCAGGCTGGCCTGTGTGACGCCGGAGGCCGCGTTGGTAAGATGAATCGCCGAAAGATCCGCATTCGCTCCTATTGCCCCTACCTGGATGCTATAGGCGCATCCGGCCTTGGTGGTGATGACAAGAAACGAATTGATGGATCCATTAGCGGGAACCTGTGCGGACGACGCGCCCGAGGCGGAGACGGGACAATCGATGGGACCTTGCGCCAGAAGTGTGCCTTGGCAGATAAAACCGGCAAACAGAGCCAGGAGTAGGAAGAATCGCATCTTTTGGGGTAGCTTGGTTAGTCTATCGCTAAAGGCCAGCTTTTCTGTAGTGGGATTGCGAGTGCGTAGTCAGTCGGACGAGGAGTTCTGGATCAAGTAGAATCCCCGGACTCACGCCCGGGGCTATCTCATGTTTCCGGAGACCAGGGCCAATTTAACCGTAAGATTAATATAATAAATCACTTACATCACTGTATGGTTCATTTGGCTTATGTGTAGAAACGTGTTGACACATTCGGCCTCCGGTGATACCCTACTATTTCGATCAAGTAACTATGTTTTACTTCTTCAAAGTAAGAGGCCTCATGAAAGCGTTGACCCGGAAGTGCCAGTACGCCCTGCGCGCACTCTATTGCCTGGCGCACCACTATGGCAACGGACCGATCCAGGTGTCCTCGATTTCATCCGTTTCGAATGCGCCGCCTGAGTTCCTAGAGATCATTCTTCTGGAGCTTAAGAATGCGGGCCTGTTGGAAAGCCGGCGAGGTCGCCGTGGCGGCTACGCTTTAGTGGTTCCGCCGGATCAGGTTTTCGTGGGTTCCGTAATTCGCCTGATGGATGGACCGCTGATCAACCTTCCTTGCGTCGTTGACCAATGGGATGAAAGCAATGCCAAGCCATGCGCCGATTGCCGGGAAATTGCAGGGTGTGAAACGCGCCACTTTATGGCACAGGTCCATGAAGCTGCTGCCGCCATCCTCGACAAGATCTCCCTTGCTTCAGCATGCCGCCAGGTTGAGTACTTGGGTTGTCGAAGCCAATGGAACGGCATCCCCTCGCTCCCGTAGCGGTGACTGGGTCGCGGCTACGGATCGATTTCAAACATAAAAGCTAAATCGGATAAGTGGAGAAGGAAGAATGAGTAGCAACACAGGATTTTCGACGCGGTTCATTTACTACGCCTTGGGTATGGCGCTGATAGTTTCCAACGCTTGGTGCCAGGGTGAGGCTTCTATCACCGGAGCCGTATTGGACTCGACGGGCGCTCCCATTGGGGACGCTGCCGTCACGTTAAAGAGTCAAGAAACCGGTGCAAATCGTAAAGCCTCGACGGATGCATCGGGGCACTATGAATTGTCTTTACTGGGTGTTGGAGGGTATGAGGTGACCGTCGAGAGACCTGGATTCCAGACGGAGACCAGAAAGGGCATCACACTCGTTGTGGGCCAGCGCGCCAGCGTGGACTTTGTGCTCAGGGTCGGCGAAATCAGGGAGTCCGTGCAAGTAACCGAGCAGGCTCCAGGGGTCGCTTTGTCTACAGCCGATGTTTCCGGCCTTGTGGGTGAGCGCCAGGTCAAAGATCTTCCCCTGAACGGACGCAGTTTCGACAATCTGTTGACGCTGAACTCCGGCATTGTCAATGTCACTGCGCAACGCGCGGGTGGAGTGGGAAACTCGGCGTCCGCGGTCGGCAATATGTTCTCTGTTTCCGGTCATCGTCCCGAAGCGAATCTCTTTCTGCTGAACGGAGTGGAATATACAGGCTCTTCGCAAGTGAACGTGACGCCGGGCGGGGCGAGCGGACAATTGTTGGGCGTAGATGCAGTTCGCGAATTCGACGTAGTTCGCGATAGCTATGGCGCCGAGTATGGAAAACGTGCCGGGGCCCAGGTAAACATTGTCACCACGTCCGGCACCAACGATTTTCACGGGAGTGCATACGAGTTCCTGCGCAACAGCGCGCTGGATGCTCGAAACTTCTTCGACCAAGGCTCAACGCCGCCCTTTAAGAGAAACGTTTTTGGAGGAGCGCTGGGAGGACCTCTTAAAAAGAATAAGACCTTCGTCTTCGGAAACTACGAGGGATTTCGGCAACGTCTTGCTTTGAGCAATGTGACGCTGGTGCCCGACAACGCCTCACGCGCTAGTGCCGTGGCGAGCGTCCAGCCGCTGCTTGCCTTGTGGCCGGTGGCAAACGGTCCCGAACTCGGAGGCGGGATCGCAATTGCCTATAACAATCCTGTCCAGGCAGTCCGCGAAGACTTTGGAACTGTGCGACTGGATCAGATTTTTTCTGACAAAGACTCTCTGGCGGGAGTTTACACCGTGGACAATAGCGCGGCGCACACTCCCTCGGTCAATCCTCTGAGCCTGGTGGATGTTGCCTTGCAAAACCAAGTGGCGAGTCTCAGTGAATCGCACATTTTTTCTCCCACCGTCGTGAATAAGCTGACTGCGGGATATTCGCGCGCTTCGTTCTTCTTTACAGGATCGACGCCTGTCAACATTCCCGGCTTTGTTCAGGGGCGGCCCATCGGCACGGTCAGCATCGGCGGGAGCACCGCAATCAACTCGTCCTCGCAAATTTCGAATGCTGGCACCAACGCGAGCAGTAATCTTCGGTCGTCTCGCAATCTGTTCCAGCTGAGCGATCAAGTCGGGATCACGCACGGAATCCACACCATCAGCGCCGGTTTCTGGCTGCAACAGCTCCAGAGCAACGACAACCTGGCCAATACTCAGTATGGTCAGGCCGTCTTTACGAATCTGCAGAGCTTCTTGCAGGGAACCGTAGCCACGTTCACCGTGATTCCTTCCCCTACGGCGCTGTCGTTTAGACAATTGGAAGGCGCTTATTATGCCGAGGACACCATCCGGGTGCGGCCGAACCTGGAAGTACGCATCGGCTTCCGCGGTGAGTTTACAAATGGCTGGAACGAGTCGCATAATCGCTCGTCAAATTGGCTATTCGACGCCAAGGGAATTATTCAAACAAACCCGCTGGTCGGCAAATCTCCCTATACAGAAAATCGCGCAAAGTTTCTCCCGGCTCCGCGAGTCGGCATCGCCTATTCTCCTTTTTCAAAGAAGACCGTCTTCCGCGCAGGCTTCGGAATCTACTATTCGCTGAACGATTCCATCAGCTATCGTCTGACGCAAACCGCACCGTTTAATTCTGTCCTGGTGCAGAAGAACATCCCTGTTTCAAGCATTAATATCGTTCCCGGTAGCACAGCCGTTTCGGGTTCCAAGATTTCACCTGCCGGTGTGCAGCCGGACTTAGCAACTCCGGCATCGGTCACTTATTCGTTTACCGTGGAACAGGAGTTGACACCGGCGACCGTTCTGTCTCTGGGTTACGTGGGCTCGCATGGATATCATGAGTTGCTCTCGATCGATGCGAATATACCGCTGCCGACCATTTGCCCCGCGTCTCCTTGCCCGGCTGGATATCCCGCGGGAACCACTTATTTCGCACCCAACGCGCCGCTGGCCAATCCGAATCTGGCAAACACTACTCACTGGTTCTCGTGGGGGAGCAGTTCGTACAATGGGTTGCAAGTCAACCTGACTCGTCGTCTCAGCCACGGCCTACAGTTTCGTGGCGCGTACACATTCTCCAAGAGCCTGGATGAGGGTTCCTCTCTTGCGAATGCTATATCGGGAACCACGAATGCATTCACGATGGACCCGCTGCAACCGCATTTGGACTACGGACGTTCGTCCTTCGATGTCCGCCATGCCGCGTCGATCAACGCCACCTATAGTCTTCCTTTCGGGATTCGAGGCGCGCACGGATCGAAAGCCTTTGTGAACCGGTTGATCTCAGACTGGCAGGCGAGCGTTATCGCGACGATTCAATCGGGCATGCCGTTCTCGCCTCAGCTCGGATTTAACCCGACCAATGATGGCGACAGCCGTAATCCTATCCGGCCTTCATGGAATCCGGCGTTTTCCGGCAGCGTGATTACGGGAAATCCGAACCAGTATTACAATCCCAACGCGTTCATTGTGCCTTTGAATGGCACTTACGGCAATGTGGGCCGGGATACGCTGGAAGGGCCTGGATTGACTGACGTCGACCTTTCTCTGGCGAAAAGAATTCCGATCACCGAACGGATTCATCTGCAATTCCGGGGTGATCTTTTCAACGTGCTGAATCACACCAACTTTAATGCTCCTAATCCGATTGTGTTTACTGCAGCTACCGGCGGAGCGTCGCCTACTGCGGGATTGATCACGTCGACCACGACTACTTCGCGGCAGGTTCAACTTAGTTTGAAGCTTCAGTGGTAATGTGGGCGGTTTGCAGGACAAGCCCCCCGCGCTTACGCGCTGGAGCTGGCTGGTAGGTTTAGGCGTCTCGGAGATGGGATTGAGCCCGTGCTCGGCTTTAGTCGACCTGTGTGGAGCGAGGCTGAAGCCTCGCGCGGGCTAAAGCCCACCCTCCAAGAAAGGCCGAGATGAATCTCGGCCCGGCACGCTGAAGCGTGCGCCACGGTTATTCCTTGACTTCGGGGGCGGCTTCGACTTCTTTCGGGGCTTCCTTGCGGGAGTGTTCGAACAGGAAGTTGAGGGTTTTATCGGTGCGGATGTGACCGGCGATTCGGGCTATGCCGCCTTCTTTTTCTAGCTTCGCGCGGGTTACGGCTACTGCTTCGCGTTGTTGGCGGGCGATTTTCTGGACTTCGCGATCTACTTCGTCCTGTGTGGCACCGATTGCTTCGCGTTCCGCGATCTTATCGAGCAAGAGAGACGCTCGGACATCCTTGGTGGCGCGAGGCTTCTGCGACTCGCGGAGTTTGTCCCAATCCAGCTTCAGGCTGCGCGGGTCGACGCCTTGCTGAGCGATGCTTCGCAATTGGTTTTCGACGTTGATTTCGATCTGGCGATTGACGTAAGCATCGGGCACGGGGAAATCGTGCGCTTCCACCAGCCTGTCTAGAAGCTGGTTCTTGGCGTCTTCCTGGGCGCGATGCTCGCGTTCGCGCAGGATGTTCTTGCGGATCTGTTCCTTTAGCTCGTCGATGGTTTGGAAATCGCCCAGGTCTTTTGCGAATTCGTCGTTGGCTTCGGGAAGTTCCTTGCGGCGTACGGCTTTCACGGTGGCTTTAAAACGCACGGTGCGGCCGGCCAGATTTTTGCGATCGTAGTCTTCCGGATACGTTACGTCGAACTCGCGGGATTCGTCGGGAGATGCACCTACCAAGTTCTCTGTAAAAACCGGCATGGTGGTTTCGTCGCCCAACTTGAGCATGAGCTCATCCGTGGTGACCTTCTCGGCGACGCCGGAAAGGCTTTCGAGCGAGATCACAGCGTAGTCGCCTGCGGCCAAGGGACGCGGGTCTTCGTTGACGTATTCAGCCTTCTGTTCACGGACCTGCTCCACGCGCTGGGCAACGTCTTCGTCCGATACCTGCGGTTCGACGTAGGTACATACCAAGCCGCGGTAGTCGTTCAATTCGACGACGGGGGCTACCTCGAATTCGGCTTTGAATTTGAGTGGCTCGCCCGAGTGAAAGTGGACGTCGGATACGCTGGGCTGGCCGACTACTTCGAGATGTTCCTGTTCGACAGAAGCGCGGAAGAACTTGGGAAGAAGATGATCCAGCACTTCTTGGCGAATGTCGCCGGCGAAACGGGTGCGCACCATGCTCATGGGCGCTTTGCCGGGGCGGAAGCCGGGAAGGCGAACCTTCTTTTGAATATTGACGACGGCGCGCTCCGTCTCCTTCTCCACGTCCTCCAGGGGCACGGTGATGTCCAGGGAATGCTTACAACCTTCAACTAGAGCCACAAATAGAATCCTCTTTTTAATCGCGCACAACGGAGCGCGGTGCGATTGTTCCCACTTGAATCATGAAGTGCGCACCGCGCCCTGTGCGCTCCGGATAACTAAAGGAACGGGGACAGACCTGAGATGATCTGTCCCCGTCTCTTCCTATCTTAAAACGCCGAGGCTACTTCGCGGCGGCGACGCCCTTGGAGGCTTCCTTTAAGGCGTGGGCCTTGTCGGTGGCTTCCCAGGTGAAGGTTTCTTCGGTACGGCCGAAGTGGCCGAACGAAGCGGTCTTCTGGTAAATCGGGCGGCGCAGCTTGAGGGACTCGATCATTCCTTTGGGCGTGAGCTGGAAATGCGCGCGCACCAGTTCGGTGAGCTGTTCCTCAGGAATGGCGCCGGTGCCGAACGTCGAGACGAGGACCGAAACGGGCTCGGCCACACCGATGGCGTAGGCGAGTTGAACTTCGCAACGGCTGGCCAATCCGGCGGCCACCAGGTTCTTCGCTACGTAACGAGCCATGTAGCAGGCAGAGCGGTCCACCTTCGTCGGATCTTTGCCGGAGAAGGCGCCGCCGCCGTGACGGCCCATGCCGCCGTAGGTGTCAACGATGATCTTGCGGCCGGTGAGGCCAGTATCGCCGTGGGGTCCACCGATTACGAAGCGGCCAGTGGGATTGATGTGGTACTTGGTATGCGAGTCCACCATGGCGCCGGGTACGATGGGATCGATGATGTACTTTTTGACATCGGCGCGGAGCTGTTCGGTGGTGACGTCGTCGTCATGCTGGGTGGAGAGAACCACGGCGTCGATGCGGATGGGCTTGTTGCCGTGATACTCGACGCTGACCTGGCTCTTCGCATCGGGGCGAAGGTATGTGAGTTTGCCGGCGCGGCGAACGTCCGACTGCTGCTTCACCAGCTTGTGGGCAAGCATAATCGGCAGGGGCATCAATTCAGCGGTTTCGTCGCAGGCGTAGCCGAACATCAGGCCCTGGTCGCCCGCGCCGCCGGTGTCCACGCCCATGGCGATGTCAGGCGATTGAGTCTGGACGCAATTGAGAATCCCGCAGGTCTTGGCGTCGAAACCCATCTTGGCATCGGTGAAACCGATGTGGGCGATGACTTCACGCGCCAGTTTCGGGATGTCGATGACGGCCTTGGTGGTGATTTCACCGGCAACCACACAGATACCCGTGGTGACCAAGGTTTCGCAGGCTACGCGGCTCATGGGGTCCTGAGCCAGCGCCGCATCCAGCACCGCATCTGAAACCTGGTCCGCCATCTTGTCCGGGTGGCCTTCGCTCACCGATTCGGACGTGAAAATGTGCTTCATTCGAATTCGTACCTCCCAGTGATGATTACACGAACTTCGGATCTCCACGAATGAGAGGGGGGCAGTAAGGCACGCACTCTAATCCGGCACGGAAAACCAAAGTCCTAAGTTTATCATGGGTCGAGAGGATTGTAGACAATACGAGGTTTAAAATATGATTCTTCGAGAAAAAGTGGTCCTGGTGACGGGCGCGAAGGGTGGCCTGGGGAATTCTGTAACTAATGCGTTCCTGGAGGCGGGCGCGCGGGTGGTTGGGGTGTCGCCGTCGATACGCAGCTCAGACTTCGCCAATGAGAGGTTCACGGCAATCGCGGGGGAAATTAAGAATCGTGACAACGCCAGTGCCTTAGTGGAAGCGGTACTCGCGAAGTTCTCACGTGTGGATGGGTTGGTCCACCTTGTGGGTGGATTCGCTGGTGGCCAATCGCTGGCGGAGACCGACGACGCCACCTTCGACAAGATGATCGATATGAATTTCCGGACGGCGTTTCTAATGATGCGCGCGGTGCTTCCACATATGCGGGCACAAGGCTCTGGGCGGATACTGGCGATCGGCAGCAAAGCGGCGCTGGAGCCTGCGCCGATGGTCGCCATTTATGGGGCTACCAAGGCCGCGTTGGTCTCTTTGGTCCGAACGGCGGCGCGCGAAAATGTAGACAAGAGGATCACGGCGAATATCCTGTTGCCGGGAACGATGGACACGCCCGCAAACAGAGCCTCGGATCCTTCGGCGGATTTCTCCAAGTGGGTGCAGCCAAGCGAGGTCGCACAGCTTCTGGTGCATTTGATGTCGGATGCGTCGTCTCAGATCAGCGGAGCTGTGATTCCGGTGCTTGGCGGAGAGGCGTAGCAAGAGATGATCCCTATTGAAGCCTTGTTTGAGAGCCATCTGACCGTGAGTAACCTGGAGCGGTCGATGGCTTTTTACGGAGGCGTCCTGAAACTGGAGCTGGCTTATGTGCTGCCTGAACGCCGGGTGGCGTTCTATTGGCTGGGTGGCGCGGGGACTTCTATGTTGGGTGTGTGGGAAGTGGGATCGTCGCCTCAGCGCATGAGCCTTCATATTGCGTTTCGAACCGATCTTGCGAATTTGTTGGAGGCTCCGGGACGGCTTCGGGCCGCGAACGTCGTGCCGCTGGATATTTCCGGCTCGCCCTGCGACGAACCGACGGTGCTGGCGTGGATGCCGGCTGCGTCGGTTTACTTTCATGATCCCGACGGCAATTTGTTGGAGTTCCTCGCGATGCTTGCGGAGGCTCCTCGGCCGGAGCTGGGGGTGGTTTCGTGGAGCGAGTGGGGAAGGCGGCCGAGCCAGCGCTTGGCTTGAGTCTCGCTTCACACAGCTTGGCTGAAGCCAAGCGCGGACTGAAGTCCACCCTCCGGGCATTACTCTGGGGTTTGTTCTTTTTCTGCCTCAATTGTGTGACTGATTTGCAGCCGCCGGGCCAGTAGCCAACAGACGATCGCCCATGTGGCGCCGGCCGTCCAGCCTGCCAGCACATCCGTGGGCCAGTGGACACCCAGATAGACACGGCTGATTCCAACCATGAAGGTAAGGAGCGCGGCGACCAGCAGAAAGTACGTCTTGAGGCGTTTCCTCGGATTAGAACGAGCCAGAAGTGCTCCCAATGTGAGGTAGGTCACCGCGGATAGCATCGAATGTCCGCTGGGGAAACTGGTCGTGGAAACGTACGCTGCATGGGGCACGAGTTCGGGGCGGGGGCGCTGAAACAGGCTCTTGAGGATCAGGCTGAGCAAGGTCCCGCCGGCCACTGCGCCGTACAGAAACAAGGCCATGTGTTTCTTGCCATCGAGGAACAAAAATCCCCCAGTGACTACGGTTATCAAGGTCAGCGCGGTTACGCCGCCGAGTGCGGTCATGTCTCGTGCGGCATCCTGCATCTCGGGCGGTCCGATGGGGGAGAGGTCGCCTTTGTGGCGCATGGCAAGCAACAGCTTTCGGTCGAAGGCTTGCGTGTCGCCTTCCATGACTTCGCCTGCGATTCCGGCAAACAACCAGATGCCTGCGACGATTCCCGCGAAGGCGAGAAGGACACCAAGTTCGCGGTTTTCCAGCAGCGCAAGCAGGCGCTTCATTCGACGCTAGGCTCCCTGGCTGGCGGCGAATCGCGCGATGAGACTGCCTGCATCGGGGCGCGCGAGCCGTAAGGCATTGCTTCGCATCGCCTCGAGTCGTCCGGGTTCGGCGAGTAGCGATCCTACTTTAAAGGCCAGCGTGTGCAGGTTGTCCGACCAGACTCCGATGCCGTGTTCGAGCAAATAGATGGCGTTCTTTTCTTCCTGTCCGGGAATTGGATTCACGACGACCCATCCCAGTCCTTTGATCAAGGACTCGGACGTAGTCAGGCCGCCAGGCTTGCCGATCATTAAGTCGGCGGCCGCCATCAGTTCGTCCATGTCGGTTGTAAATCCAATTACTTTTACAAGGGGGAGCGAATCGGCCTTCTGCTTCGCGACGATCTTCTCAAGAGATGCTTTTAGCGGCGCGCTCTTGCCGCATACCGCGACGATCTGCGCGGGAATTTTGGCGGCGATCAGCGCCTCTACCATGCGGGTCGCGTTGCCTGCGCCGAATCCGCCGGCAGAAACCAGAATCGCAGGAAGATCTTCGCGCCAGCCGTGCTTGCGACGCATGGCCTGCCGGTCTTTCTTTTCGGCGAATATCGGGTGAGTGGGGATGCCCGAGACCGTGATGATGGAGGACGCGATGCCCAGGGCCTCCAGATGAGCTCGCGCTTCCGCGGTGGCGACGAAGTAATGATCAGACGGAGCGCCCAGCCACATGCCGTGAACTTCGAAGTCGGTTACGACAGTGATGATGCGAGCCGTGCTGCGGCCTTTACGGCGTTCGCGATCCAGCAATGCGGTGGGCAGGAAATGCGTGCAGATCGCCACGTCAGCCTTGAATTCGCGAATTTTCTTGAGAAGCTTGGTGGCTCCAGCACGTTCCACTTGCCGCTGCAGGCGATCGTGGTGAAAAGGCTTATCAGTCGCTTCGTAAAGCCATCCGAGAACTCGAGGGGCTCGGGCGACCAAATCGAAATAGCCGTCGCGGTACACCTTACGGAAAGGCGGCGGCATCAGCGTTAGCACGTCAAGATTTGCGATGGTGACGCCGGCGATGTCGCGACGCAGCGCCAGTTCCACAGCTTCGGCTGCGCGGACATGGCCGGCTCCGACTGATGCCGAAAGGATCAGGATTCGCACGCTTATTTCGTTTTCATCACCCAAACACCGGTCCATTCGGCGCCGGGAGGATTTTCCTGGAGTTCCTGACAGCGTTCGATATACATGGGCGGCAGTTTGTCGTGGGGGTTGGCGGAGCCGGCTTCGCCGAATGCTTTGATGGCACGATCCCAATCGCCGTGGCGATAATATTCCAAACCGCTCTTCCAGTAGTTGACCGCGTCCATCAGGTTGGGGAAGGTTTCCGGCGAGTGATAGTCAAGCACTTCGTAGATGCCGACCGGCTGGTGCTTGCCTTTCACCACCACTGAGTCCACTTCGCGGATGCGATAGGTGCCGCGTAGTTTCTTGAAGGTGTTTTCACTGATGAGGATGCGGGATGCGTACTGCTTGCAGGCGCTTTCCAGGCGCGAGGCGAGATTCACGCCGTCGCCGATGATGGTGTAATCCATGCGGCGCGGCGATCCGATGTTGCCGGAGACTACGCTATCGGTGTTGAGTCCGATACCAATGTCGACTGGCGACTTGCCGGCGGCGGCGCGCGTCTCATTGAATTGCTTCAGCGCATTAATCATTCCGATGGCGGCCCGGACTGCGCGGTCTTCATCATCATCGTGGGCAACGGGCAGGCCGAACGCGGCCATCAGAGCGTCGCCGATGAATTTGTCGAGCATGCCTCCCTGCTTTGTGATCACCTCAACCATGATGGAGAAGTACTCGTTGAGCAGGCTGACGGTCTTGATGGGCCCGAGTTCTTCACTGAGCGTGGTGAAACCGCGAATATCGGAGAAGAGCACGGTGGCGGTCACGCTCTTTCCGCCTAACACGTCTTCGCCACCCGAGAGCAATTGAGCAGCGACGGCTGGGTCCATATAACGCGACATGGTGGACTTCATGCGCTTCTCCGTGCTGATGTCCTCAATCATCAGCAGCGTGCCCAGACGTTTTCGGACGCCATTGTCTTCCTCGCTCATCAGCGGCAGCACCGTCAGATTGACGGAAACCTTCTCGCCTTCCACGATCATGTCGGCGTCCATAAGAACGTCGCTAGCCAAGGTTTGGTCCACTACCTTGATTCGTTCCAGAACCCAGGGGTTGGCTTCGCCGAAGAACTGAGTCGCCGTCTGCTGCAAGATCGCCTTTGGTGCCACTCGCAGAATACGCAAGCCTGCCTGGTTGCAGGTGTTGATGTGGCCGTCTTCGTTGAGCGTAACGACGCCATTGGACATGCTCTGCAGCATGCTCTGGTTGTAATTCTTGACGTTCTGGACGTCGTCAAAAAGCTGGGCGTTTTCCAGACTGATGGAAAGCTGGGCGGTGAAAGCCCTTAGCCGGGCCTCGTCGTCATCGCTGAAGGGACCGCCGCGCTTGTTGAGCACCTGGGTGACACCGATGATGCGCCCCGCCTCATTGACGATTGGGACGCAGAGAATGGATTGCGTGAAGTAGCCGGTTCTCTTATCGAATGCGGGGTTGAAGCGCAGGTCGGCATAGGCGTACGGAATGTTGATGCTGTGCCCGCTGGTGTAGACCGCGCCGGCAATGCCCACATGATCGGGCATACGGATCTCGCCGATGGATCCCCCGGTGGCCACGCGCGAGAAGAGCTCCTTAGTCTTGTCGTCGTGAAGGAAGAGCGTGGCGCGGTCGGCCGAGAGGATGCGCGCGGCCTCACTCACGATTTTTGTGAGCATGGAACCGAGGTCGATCTCGCGGGTGACATCGCTGACCAGGTGCAGAAAACGCATCTCCTGATCGCGTGCGGCCTTGATACTCTCGACCAGTTGCATGCTGCCGAGCGTGGCTGCGGTCTGCATGGCGACGCCTTCCAGCAAGTGCTGGTCCTCGGCGGTATACGAGCCATCTCGACGATTGATGGTTTCCAGCACTCCGATCACCGTGCCGCGCACGCGAATAGGAACGGCCATCATGTTGCGCGTCATGTAGCCGGTTTCCTGATCGACGGCCGAGTCGAAGCGAGGGTCCTTGTAGGCGTCGTCCACAACAAGGGGCTCGCCGCTGGTGAAAACATGGCCTGCGATTCCGTCGGTGTTCAGGATGCGGATCTCGCGTATGCGCACGCCTTGCGCTACGCGCGAGTATAGTTCGCCGGTTCGCGGGTCGTTGAGAAAGAGGGTGCCGCGGTCGGAGTTGGTTTCGGTAGCCGCGGTGGCCACAATGGTGCGCAGTACGTCGTCGAGATTGTCCGATTCCGCGACTTTGCGGGAGAGGTTGAGCAGCAGTTCCATCTCGCGAAACTGCTTGCGGGCGTTCAGGGGCGCAGCTTTCCTGGTAGTCGGCTTTCTAGCCTTACCCGCGGGCTTCTTAGGCACGGCTCCGGTTTCCTCAAGTCTGGTTTCAGGTTTATCAAACGCGGCCATGCGAATGGGCCTCCAGTTGTTCGCGCAGCCGAACGATGGTCTCTTCCAAGTGGCGGGCTTCGTCGCGTGTAGTGCGGCGCATTTCCTGCAGTTCTTTGGCGTGCGCTTCGCGCATTTTTTCCATTTCGTCGCGCAAGTTGCGGACCGTCATGGTGAACTGTTGGACGTCGTTGAAGGAATTGGTGGCAGCCTGCTGTATGGCGCTGCGCTTCTCGAATTGGAGGGTTTCCAATTGGTCGCGCATGGCGGAAATGGTCTCGCGCAAATGGGCGCTTTGCATCGCGGCCTCGCCGGTGGCCTGCTGCACTGCCTGCAGTTTCTCTTCTTTGAGACGTTCCAGCGCGGTTCGCATCCCAACGATGGTTTCGCGTAGTCCACGAATCTCGGCTTGGGCCTGCAACAGGGCATCGGGTTGAGTTAGGGGCTCTACCAAGGGCTAGCTACCAGACGCGAAAACGCCAAGATTTCGGGCTTTGAAATGAGTTTAGCAGTACGAAGTTACTCCGCGCGACCCCTGGGAACCCACCTTCGTGCAAGATAGGCGTATGGGACTATCGGCGGGGCAAGCGGGGCTTCTTGTGGTTCTGCTCGGGCTCATTCTGTTTTTGCTTGGGTCAGGTCCGCGGCAGGGCCTGGAACGTGTCCTCCATCGCAAGCCCGCAAGCATTTTTCTGGCGCCGATTTTGCTAGCCGCAGTCTTTTCGGGGGCAGCGGCGCTGGTGGACGCGTCCACTTTGCGTCTTGCGCTGTTGATGTTGGGCTACACGGCGGCACCGGTTGTTTGCGCATTTGTGCAGGGCCCGGGGCCGGCATCGCGTCCATCCATACTGGACTTCCTTACGATCCTGCTGCTGTGGCTGCCGCTTGAATTCGCCGCCGGGGCCAGCCTGATTCCTCGGCCGGCGCAGGGGTTTCTTCACGCGGTCGCCTATGGTGTGGCGATTCTTCTCAGCCTAGTAATTTTCTTGGGATTTCGCTCTTTCCAGGGTATGCGCTTCAATCTGCCAGGTCACGCTCGGGACTACTGGCTGCCTTTCGCCGCATTCGCCATCACCGCGCCGATTCTCGCCATCGTTGGCATCGCCCTGGGATTTATACCGTTTCCGCATGCCGCCTCTCAATCGGCAGGCAAGATGATCTTCAGCTCGGGCCTTATTTTCGCGGGCACAGCGCTGCCCGAAGAGATCCTCTTTCGTTTGCTGATCCAGAATCTTCTCATGCTTCGTTTTGGGTCGAGTGTTCGCATGCTGCTGGTGGCCGCTTTTATCTTTGGCTGCGCGCACCTCAATAATGGGCCGCAGCCATTGCCCAACTGGCGTTACATGATTCTGGCGACTATCGCGGGCTGGGCTTACGGCTTCGTGTTCCAAAGGTCTTCTACGGTGCTGTCATCGGCGGCGCTGCATACGATGGTCGATTGGACCAAGCACGTGTTCTTCTAGATCGCCGTAAACTGCGACCATGTTTCTAACGTCTTTCATTCAATGAGGCTCCTCGCCATCTTGCTTGTCTGCCTGCCCAGCGCTTGGGCCGATGAGGGGATGTGGCCGTTCAATCAGTTCCCCAAAGAGGCGGTCGCACAGAAGCACAAATTCGACGTGAGCGCGGATTTTCTGGATCGCCTTAGGATGGCCTCGGTCAGGCTCACTGGCGGCTCGGGGTCGTTTGTTTCGCCGAATGGATTGGTCCTCACCAACCAACACCTGGTTTCGGGATGTCTCACGCAACACAATTCGTTGAGCAATGGGTTCTATGCTGCGTCGCAGGGCGATGAGATGAAGTGTCCGGCGCTGGAAGCCGAGGTCCTGATCAGTATCGCGGACGTTTCGAGCGAAGCAACCCAAGGCAAGGGGATTCAGCAACGAAACGCGGCTATCGAACGAATCGAGAAGGAATGCGCCGCAAAAACCGGGAATCGCTGCACGGTGGTGGAGCTGTTTTCCGGTGGCCGCTACGATCTTTACCAGTACAAGACCTATAACGATCTGCGGTTGGTCTTCGCGCCGGAGAGCGAGCTGGCTTTTTTCGGACGCGAACGCGATAGCATCACGTATCTGCGCTACGGTCTGGATGCCGCTTTTCTCCGGGCTTACGAAAATGGAAAACCCGCTGCGACGCCCCATTTTTTCAAGTGGAGCATGGACCCGGTGAAGGAGGACGACTTGGTGCTTGCGGTGGGAAACCCTGCCGCGACGTCGCGCCTGGCAACCTCGGCGCAACTGGCTTTCTATCGGGACACTGCGCTTCCTTTAACGATCCGCCGGTTGCAGACGCGCATCGCGCAGGTGAACGCTGCGCCGGAGAGCCCGGAAAAGCAGGCTCTTCTTACCTCTTTTCTCTCCAGCTATAAGCTTGCCGCGGGGAAACTGATTGGGCTTCGCGACGATCGCCTGGTGACGCGAAAGAATGTCTTTGAAGGTAAGATCAAACGCGCGGTGCAGGCTTCCAAGGCCGGAAACGATGGGACCAAGGTGTGGGACGAAGTCGCAACGGCGTATAAAAACTGGACGCTAAATGAGAGGCCGCACCAGATCCTGGAAGCGTCGGCCGCACCGGGCTCGGCGCTGTTCGCCATCGCTCGGCACATCGTTCGTCATGAAGATCCCGGGCAGGAGCGGGTCAACGAACCGCTGGAAATCCTGATGCTGACTCAGTATTTGGAAGAGCTCAGATCGCTGGGCGAGAGAGAAGTGCCGTTGAAGACAGTTCTGGACGGGCGCACACCGCAACAGGCGGCGGAGGCTTACGTCAAATCGTCGAATCTGAAAGACCCGGCAGCACGGCATCCTGCAGACGTGCGCAACTCCGAAGACGGGATGATTCGTCTGGCTCTGATGCTGGAAGAGCCTTCGCGCAAACTGGCCAAGAGGCATGAAGAGGTGATTGAGACGCTGGAAACCTCGGCGGCGGAGAAGATCGCGCAATACCGGTTCAAGCTTTTTGGAGCGGCGGATTATCCGGATGCTACGGGCACGCCTCGTGTCGAATTCGGAGTGGTGAAAGGGTACACGGATCGCGCGGGTGTTTCGATGCCCTACGCTTCCACGTTCGGCGGCCTTTACTACCGCAAAGACAATCAGGGGCCGTACCAGGTGCCGCAGAAATGGGTCGACCTGAAGCCGAAATTAAACCCGGAAGCTCCGCTGGATTTCGTAAGTACATGCGACATTGGCGGGGGCGATCATGGAAGTCCGACGGTGAATCGCGCGGGAGAACTGGTGGGTGTGACGTTCGATGGGAATCTGGAAAGCCTGCCCGATATTTTTTTGTACAGTGACGAACAGGCCCGTGCGGTGCATGTGTCGGTGATAGGAATTGCGGAGTCGCTGGATAAGGTTTATAAGGCCACGGCGCTGCTACAGGAATTGGGCGCCGCTCCTGGTCTCTAAGGCGCCACCACCATCGGCGCTCGGGGGAATGCGAACTTCCGTCCCACCTCGTCGATAACGTTGATCTGGCACGTGTATTTGCCCGGGGCGAGATCTTTCAACGGGACCTGAATCTTCACCGCGACTGCTTCCGGCCGCGTTTCGGCCAAATCCTTTTCATCTAAGGGACCAATCTCAAAGGCCTTGGCGCCCTTTTGATTGAAGAGGCTCATGCTCACCTTCACCCGTCTCTGCTTTGTGTTGGCAGGGTCGGGTTGGGCGTCGTAGACGTCGAAACTCAAATAAAGATTCTGGCTGCGGCGGAAGACGTGGGTGATATTCGGGATCAGTTTCTCTTCGCCGACGATGAGCGGATTCGCGTCAATCTCTTTTCTGGTCGTTTTCTCGGCGACGCCAACCGCGGCCTTCAGCGGCTCGCGCTGGCTGCTCCAGATAATGCTGCTGAGCTTGAGTCCGGATGTGTCGGCAGCGAGGTCGGGAACGGTGAAGCGGGTTTCGAAGGTGCCCATCTTGCCGCTGACATTTTCGCGCACGAGAAATTTCGCGTGATAGCGGCCTGGCTCCAGTGTGAAGCCGGCGTTGTACTGATAACTCTTGCGGCCGGCCGAAGCGGTTTTGTCTTCATCCAGCTTGATCTTGATGAAGTCGCGGACATTGCCGACCACGGCGTGGGTCTCATCCTGAATCTGGCCGAGGAAATCGAACTGGGTGACGCTTGCTCCGCCCTTGGCCGCCAGAGCGATCACCGACCCGGGCACCTTCACTGAAATGGGAACGAAATAGGCGGTGGGGCCGACGCGGAAATAATCGATTTGCAGGGCGAGAGGAAGGTCCGTGACGGGATCGCCGGCGGAGATCGCTTCTTTCAATTGCTGTTCTTTGTCCTGCCCGTTCATCTTGCCCCAGACCTTGCCCGCATAATAACCGGGGCGATGTTCCAGCTTGACGCCTTGCATTCCATTCGTCAGCTTGATGCTGATGCGCCGGTATTTTCCATCTTCGGCGGCGTTCGTGGAATAGTATCCCAGGATGTAATAGCTGCGCAGATCCTGCTGCGCTTCCTTGATTCCGAGCGCGAGGTCGTTGCTATCGAGGAACGCCTTGCCGCCGGTATCCGCTGCCAGCGTGACCAGGGTTTCCTGCGAATCGTTGATTTGGGCGCGCTGCGAGTTGTACACCGATCCGTTGAAAATTCCGGTCCCGCGCGAGGCGCCTTTGCTTGCGCCGCCGCCGGGAGGGTCGGCCATCAGGCCGCGCGCGTCGATGGGGTAGATATTTACATTCGCTTTCATTGCAGCGTTGATGGTGGCTTCGAGCTGCGCCTGATTGTCGATGCCGGTCTTGCTGACGCCGGAGGCGAAGTAGATCAGGGACTTTTTCTCGGGGAGTGCGGAGAGCATGCGCGAGGCCTGTTCCAGCGCGGCGAGCTTCTGATCGGTATTGAAGATGTTGAACTCGGTCTCATCGGCAACGAAGGCCGCGCCCGTGTCCTCGTTGTTGTCGTCGCCTGTGTCGGCCAGGCCCGCCATTTCGCTCATCTCGCCGATCGGCAAGCCTCGCACGATATTGCCCAGCACGTCGCGGTCGGCCGTGAAATCGCTCAGCACCTGCACCGTGCTCGAGTAGAACAGAATGGCGACCAGGTCGTCTTTGGTGATCTGCTTGTTCAGATATTCCAGTGCGGCGGTTTGCGCGCGTAATTGCTCCGGTATCGCCATGGAGGAGAAGTCGAAATAAAACACGAGCAGCCTTTTGCCGTGGTATTGGATTTCGCCCGGTGAGTGCGTAGTGATGCTGGTCTTAGGCGCCTCGGGGAGCGCGAGTTGATCCGAAAGAGAGACAGTCGCCGGTGGCTCCGGGTCGCTCGACAAGTTCTGATATTCGAAGACCGATATTTTCTGAGGCTTGCCGTCTTCAGACACAGCAAAATCAGATTGCTTCAATCCTTCAATCGGTTTTCCGGCTTTGTCGCGAACCGTTACGTCGACGATTACCAGGCTGCTTCGGGCGGTAAACGTCGGATGGCCGGTGTCGGGCGCCTGCGCCGCGGGCTGCTGCATCAGCATCGTGATCAGGACCCAGGTGAAGAGTTGCATTGGCTGGCTAGAAATTAAACCGCAGTAGCAGCGTGACGGTGCGTGTCGCCGAGGCCGCGGTGGGCAATCCATAGTTCAGCGAATTGACGGTGGTGCCGAATCCGCTGATGTAGACGTGGTTGAGCACATTATTCGCGGTCAGCCGCAATTGAAGCTGACGCCGGGTTTCGCCGAATCGGAATGCGCGATTCAGCGATGCATTGAGAGAAAACTGTGAAGGTCCAGTGATGGTGCCGCGGCCCGCGTTGCCGTATTCGCCGGAGGGCGGCGTGGTGAAGGCGAGCAGGTTGAAGAAAGGATTATCTCCGCCTGTCACGGGCAGGCCCGTGGCTTCAGCTCGCAGCGTTCCCAGAGCCCCGACGCCGCCGACGTTGGCGAGATTGCCTGAGACGGTTGCCGTAAGCGGCATTCCGGTAGCGGCGGTCAAGTTTCCGTTCATGGTCCAGCCGGCGAGCGCGTGAGTCTTCCAACCTCCGTTGCGCATCATTCCACGAACGCCGACGGGTGACGACAACGTGTAGGTGAAAGACAGTTTGTGGCGCTGATCGAATGAGGATAGGCCGCGCTCCGCGCTCCAGTTGTTGATGAACTGGACCGTGGTGCCGCCCGTTCCGCTGAAGCTGGACGCGTCGTCAATGGATTTTGAAAACGTATAAAGAGTCACGAAGGACATGCCGCGCGCGAATCGCTTGGTCACGCGAACCTGGGCTGCGTTGAAAATCGAATTCGCGCCGAAGGTTTGATAATTGAACCCGCTCGCGTTCGCGATCTGCAACTGTTCCTGAGCGTCCAGGACGGCTCCGGGCGGCGCGCGATTCGGAATCTCAGCGACGCTCAGGTTGGTCCCCTTGGTGCCGATGTATTCCAGCTCGACCACCGTGGTCCGCTTGAACGTATTCTGCAGCGCGGCCACCCACGTTTGTGCGTAGGCGAGCTTATAGTTCGGGTCGACGGCAAAAGTATTGGTGATGGTCTGCGAAGGCGACGGCGCGAACCCGTTCTGAAGCGTAAGGGGATTTTCTGGGCTGGTGGTGATGGAAGCCGTCGTTGCAAAAGGCGGCTGCGCCGCCATCTGGCTTGCGATCTGGGCGTAAGGAGACCCGCTGAAGAAAATGCTATAGCCGGCGCGTACGACGATATTGTTCTTTTCCGTCGGCCTCCACGCGATTCCGAAGCGAGGCGAGAACGCCTTGCGATCGGGATTGATGAGGCTGGTGGGCAATCCAAAGGAGCTTGCGTTTTGGGCAGTGACTACTTGCGCGGACGTGAAGCCGGGAGTCAGAAGCAAATTCGCTAGCTGGCCGTTCTCTTCGCTATATGGAGCGAAGTATTCGTAGCGCAGGCCGGCGTTGATCGACAATCCACGGGAGATCCGGTAGTCATCCTGGACGTAGACGCTGGTCGCCCAACTGGTGAAGTAGGTATTGGAGCTGCCGAAGCGCAAAGAACTCGATTGGGGAGCGCCCAGAAGAAAGTCGGCGAAATCGAAGCCGGTTCCCTGCACCGGCTGGCCTTGGGCATTCAACTGGCTGGTGAGCAGACCGCTAAAGCTAAACGATCCACGGGCATTCTGAAAGTTGGTGCTGTCCTGATCCAGACGGCGGAACAGATAGCCCATGGTCAGGTTGTGCTTCTGCTTCAGGACGTAGGTAATCGAGTTCGTAAAATTCGTTGTCTGATTTCTGGTCACCGAAGCTGAAGCATCGGAAAGACTTCCGAAGTTGGTGAAAGAAGTGTTCGGAGGACCGTAGTTAATGGGATTTTGCGACGTGCCGGTAATGCCCAATTCGGCAGCCACGTTGCTCGAGTAGGCGAAGAATGGCGTCGTCGTGTTGTGGTTCCGGCTGAAGGTGACGTTGGCGCTGTTATTGAATCGCGTCGCAAAGCTATGGTTCCAGCCTGCTGAGGCGCTTAAACCAGTGCCATCGGTGGGGTCGCGGAAGCCGAATAGCTGTTCGTTGTCGGAAGACCGGTTCTGATATTGAATATTGAAGTTGAGGCGGTCCTTGTTGTTGAGGGGAGCGTTCAGGCGCACGCCGATATTATTGCTGCTTCCCGGAAGCGAGCTGACAATGCGGTAATTCTGGACGCTTCCGGAGAACGTGGGCAGCGGGATGTATTGCAGAAGTCCAACGGCGGCGGAATTGAATCGCGTCATCGGAATGATATTGCCGGGAAAAGGCGCCCCGCTGAGGGGATCGTAAATGGTGACGGGGGTTTTGACTACCGCTGCCGAAAAGTCGCCATCGCGCTCCGCCAGCGTTGGGACCGACGACACCTGACTGTAGGGATTGCGGCTCTGCATGCCCTGATAGGTAATGTAGAAACTGGCGCGCTGCCAGTTCAGCAATTTTGGGATCACCATGGGTCCGCCGAAGTTCACTCCAAAGTTGGCGCGATCCGAGGAAGGCTTGGCTTTGGATTCGCCATTCAGCGAATAAGGCGCTGCGTTCAATGCGGAATTCGCCAGTGTGATGAAGGCTGAGCCTGTATAGGCAGGCTGCTGCGCGCGCCGACGATTTCCGAAGTTGGCGAATTGTCCGTTGAAAGCGCCGCGCCGGTTCTGATTTCCTCCGCGACCGCCTCGGCCTCCTCCACCGCCGCCGCGCCCTCCGCCACCTCTACCGCCTCCTCCGCCAAAACCGCCTCCGCCGCCGGGACCACCAAACCCGCCACCAGGACCGCCACCGCCTGGACCACCTGCTGGCCCCGCACCGCCCAGTCCGTCTGAGAATCCGCCGTTGACCGCGACGGCGCCCAGTCCGCCCAAGCCTAGGTCTTCCGTCCCTGTGGCGCTCATGCCTGGCGGCAGTCCAAGACTCTGTCCGAGTCCGGCGCCATTTCCGGCGATGCCCGCTGCCAGGCCTGCAGGTCCACCTCGACCACCCTGGTTCAGTCTCTGGCGGCGCGTCTCATCGTCACTCGACTGAGCCAATCCGCCGCTGGTGCTGCCGTTGATGGAGAATGCATCCTCGGCATCGTCACCAGCCACCAGTCCTTGGGACGCCTGGTCGGCTGCCGCAGCTAAATCCTGTTGACCTTGCTGGGTTGGCCTGGCAACGGCGCTTTGGAAACCGGGACGTTGAGGCGGGGATCCTGGGGGTCCGGCGGAGGCTCGCGCTTGGGGACCGCCCGGACCAGCCTGCGGAGTTGCTCCTTCGGGCCTGGGAAATTGCCTCTGTCCGAAGCCGCGGCGGCCGCCCCGCCCGGTCGTCGCCGGAGGAGTCACTGGCGCAGAAGAAGCGGCCTGCACACGGGGCATCTCCAGGGTCCAGTCCTTATAGACAGGTTCGGTTCCGACGGTCACCGGGCCGTGGACGGGAGTGAACCCAAGCATTTCGATCTGAAGGTCCCACACGCCGGGAGCCAGATTCAGCTTGTACTGCCCGGATTCGTCCGTGTAGGCGACTACCTTCTTGTCGTCCTGGGTGGCGGTAATGGTGGCACCCGGAATAAACTGGTCGGCGGCGCGGACCGACCCGGTTTGTTGGCCCGTAAGTGCTGCCGGGCATAGGACAATCCAGAGCCAGGGATGCTGAAAGCATTTAGTCACAGCCTTGCTCACGTAGACGAGTTTTCGCGCTAACGGGTTGACTAGGCACGAGTCAGCATCTCTGTGCTGGCAGTGTATACTAACCCAACGGTCAGGAAGTTAGCAAAGCTAGATTAAAGAGCTTGGAATGCGTTCTGTCAGGCGAATTCCGACCTCAAAGTCGCTCCCGCAGCGGCGTGCGTGGCGTACGGTTCCCATCACGACCTGGTCGCCCACAATAATTTGAACCAATCCGCCGGGCAGCATTTCGCGATGGACTCGAATTTTCATCCCTTGGTAGGAAATCTCAACGATCCGAACCCGGCTGGATGGACCAGTCGAAGTTAATGGATTTATGCTTTTCATGCGCGCTGCGATGTCCACGCGAACCCGTGTCTCGCGGCGCCGCTCAGTGTCGCACCCCGTCTCGGTGGGCGTGCTTATTAGCGTCCGGGAATTCATCCTAGTCAGGATGAGTCATTCGGTAGATACGGACAAGCAACAAAAGTACCAATTCTGACTACGGGTGAACCCCTAGGGGCCACCTGAGATGTCTTTAGGGTGTCTTACCGGGCTGTGGCCGTAGCGGGCCGTGGAGCTGGACGGGCCGTCAGTCTTGCATGAACAACACGGTAGAGGAGCAGGATGGCGAGCATAGTGCCGTACATCAGCGGTAGCCGGATATCGGATTTCACCAGCCAATAGTAGTGAATGACGCCCGCCAGGGCAGCCACATAAATCAGCCGATGCAATGCCTGCCAGCGCTTATACTTCAGCCGCCTAACCCAGCCCGCGGTGGATGTGATCGCCAGGGGGATCATGCAGAGCAATCCGAGCATGCCTACGGTGATGAATCGGCGCTTCAAAACGTCGGCCCACATTTCGGAAAAATTGAAAGACTTGTCGAGCACAAACCAGACGCTGAAATGCAACACGGAATAAAAGAACGCGTACAGCCCCAACATTCGGCGGTAGCGTGCGAACAGGGGCTCCTTCAACAGCAGGCGTAGAGGAGTGATGCAGAGAGTGATCAGCAGAAACCTGATGGTCCAGTCGCCTGTTTTGTGGGTGATGAATTCTATTGGGTTCGCGGATAGCGCGAGCGGGTCGGAACCGGAGTAGGTTGCGTACGCGCCCCAAAGCAGATTACCCAGAGGGACCAGACAAAGGCAGAAGAGCGCGACCTTGGTCCACTTACTGGCCAGCAGAATCCGCACTAGTAATATTTCTTGAGATCCATACCCGCGTACAGACTGGCCACTTGATCGCCGTAGCCGTTGAAGGGCAGGGTCTTGCGGCGGAAAAGATCGCCTAAGCGGCGCTCGGTTGCCTGGCTCCAGCGCGGATGATCCACGGCCGGGTTGACGTTGGAATAGAAACCGTATTCATTGGGCGCGGAGATGTTCCAGGTGGAAGGCGGTTCCGACCCGACCAGCCGGATTTTCACAATTGACTTGATGCCTTTGAATCCGTACTTCCACGGCACCACCAGCCGAATAGGCGCGCCATCCTGGTTCGGGAAGCGATTCGCCGTAGAGTCCAACCGCCAGAATCGCCAACGGATGCATGGCTTCGTCCATGCGCAGACCCTCCACATAGGGGAATTGGAGACCGGCGAATCGGCCCTGCGGCATTTGCTTCGTGTCGTAATAGCTCTCAAAGGCAACGAATTTTGCTTTTGCGGTGGGCTGGGCCTGTTTAATCAGGGCATTTAGAGGGAATCCGACCCAAGGCACGACAACGGACCACGCTTCCACGCATCGCATCCGATAGATGCGCTCCTCCAGAGGAGCAATCTTGAAGAGATCGTCATAGGTAAAGCTCAGCTTCTTGCCGACTTCACCATCCACGGTCAGGGTCCAGGGGTTGGTCCGGAACTTCTCGGCGTTCTTGGCAGGCTCGTCTTTGCCAGTGCCGAATTCGTAGTAGTTGTTATAGCTTGTGATGGCCTCGATGGGCGTGGGCTTTTCAGAGGTAAGGCTCAGAGGGCTTTTCGCCACATTGGGGAGTTTGGGCGCGATCGCCTGGCCCTTCTGCTGTGTTCCCAGAAAACCAACGGCCCCGGCTGCGGCTATTCCTGCCGCGCTTAGAAAGCTGCGGCGATTGAGATATTCTTTGCGCGGAGTGACTTCGGAATAGCGCAGGTCGGGGGACTTACGGATCAGCATTTTGCTTCCTTCTACTTCTATGATACGAACACAAGACACTGATCGGTTGGGTTCTACAGCATCGACAGGAGCTTAATGAGATTTGGAAAGGACTAATTGCGTTTGTGCCCGGCGGAGGGATTGCTCTTCCGCGGCCAGATTGCTCTTAAGTTGTTCCAGCTTAGCAGGATGCGCGCCGCTTAGACGGTAGTTTCGCAGGGCGGAATCCGCCTCGACGTAATGTATGCTCGCCTCGTGAACAGCATTGAGGAGTTCGTCGTGGGGAATGAGTTGCTCAGTTATCAAGTTGACCTCCTATGGAAGGTTTAGACGCGGTACGATGACGGACGATTCACTAAAAAGTGGTGTTAGGAGTAGATTCGTTTCAGGAAGCAGTTAGAATGGTGTCGAGATGCGGGACCTAGAGACATTGCGCGCCCGAGAGGGAGAGATTCGAGCGGTAGCAGCCCGTCACGGAGCTGGGAATTTGCGCGTATTTGGTTCAATCGCCCGGGGAGACGCCCGTCCAGACAGCGATGTTGATTTGCTTATTGATATCGTTGGGCCAACATCGCCGTGGTTCCCGGGTGGTTTGCTGGATGACCTCGAGAAACTACTGGGCCGACACGTAGATGTAGTGGTCGAGAGGTCTCTGAACCCGTTATTGCGAGAAGACGTCATAAGCGAAGCAGTTCCTCTGTGAAGGACGATCTTAAATACGTCCTCCATATTCTTGAGTGCATTCGTCACATCAACGAAGATGTTGCCGGAGGAAAGGGCACGTTTGATGCGTCGCATATGATTCAAGACGCCGTGTTACGGAATCTGCAGGTGATCGCGGAGTCCACAAAACGGTTGTCTCCCGGACTTAAAGAGCAGCACAAAGGAATCGATTGGGCTGGCATCGCCGGATTTCGGAACTTCCTCGTGCACGATTATCTGGGCGTTGATCTTGGGGTGGTCTGGGACATCGTCTCGCGTGATGTCCCTGCCTTGGAAAGAATGTTAGCAGCGCTTCTGAGCGATGGGCTTTAGCCTCTAACTACACCCGCTAGTCCCGCCACAATTCTCGCACTTGTAGCACGACCCATTCCGTGTCATCAATCCCCCGCATTCCGAGCACGACGGGGCATCCGTTGCGACTGCCGGGAACTGGAGCTTCTGCTGCGGGTCCGGCTCGGTGATCTGGAGCTTCGTGGAATCCCCAGCATCGCCAGCGGCGAATTCGGGACCCAGGAACCTTGCGCCCAGCCACCGGAAAATGTAGTCCATGATGGACTTGGCGTAGGGCACGGTCTGATTGCCGGTCCAGCCCGAGGGCTCGAAACGGACATGGCTGAATTTGTCCACGAAGAACTTCAGCGGGACACCGTATTGGAGCGAATAGCTGATCGCAGTGGCGAAGGAATCCATCAGGCCTGAAATGGTCGAACCTTCCTTGGCCATCGTGATGAACAACTCACCCGGGCTGCCGTCTTCATAGAGACCCACCGTGATGTAGCCTTCGTGGCCTCCGATGGAGAACTTGTGCGTGAGCGCCTGGCGTTCATCCGGCAGCTTGCGGCGCACCGGACGATACACAATTTTTTCTTCCACCTGAACCGTGGGCGCAGGAGCTCCATTGGCGGCCTTCGCGCCCTTGCTGGTTCCGGAACTCATCGGCTGGACGCGCTTGGAGTTGTCCCGGTAAATCGCGACCGCTTTCAGCCCCAGCTTCCAGCTTTCGATGTAGGCGTTCATTACGTCTTCGGCCGTCGACTCTTCCGGCATGTTGATGGTCTTCGAAATTGCGCCGGAGATGAAAGGCTGCGTGGCCGCCATCATGCGGACATGGCCCATATAGTGGATGGATCGCGTCCCGTTCTGTGGGCGGAAGCTGCAATCGAACACGGCCAGATGCTCGTCTTTCAGGCCGGGAGCGCCTTCGATGGTTCCCGTGGAATCGATATGATCGACGATTTTGGAAACCTGCTCGGATCTGTAGCCCAATTTGATCAACGCGGCAGGGACCGTGTTGTTGACGATCTTGATGACTCCGCCGCCGACCAGTTTCTTGTATTTCACCAGAGCGAGGTCGGGCTCAATGCCGGTGGTGTCGCAATCCATCATGAAGCCGATGGTGCCCGTCGGGGCGATCACCGTGGTCTGTGCATTCCGAAAACCGGAGGTCCGGCCTAAAACATAGGCCTCCTCCCAACACCTCCGAGCGTTTTCGTACAGTGCCTGTGGCACACGGTGGCTATCGATATCCAGAGTCGCGTCACGATGCATACGGATGACATCGAGAAACGGTTCTTCGTTCACTTTGTATCCGGCGCAGGGCCCCGTGGAGCCCGCCGCGATTCGCGCACTGGTTAGATAAGCCTGCCCGCACATGACCGCGGTGATGGCTGCCGCCCAATCCCTGCCCTGATCGCTGTCATAAGGGATGCCCATGGACATGAGCAGCGCCCCCAGATTCGCAAAACCAAGGCCGAGCGGACGGAAATCGTGAGAATTCTTAGCAATTTTGTCGGTGGGGTAGGTGGCGTTGTCGACGATGATCTCCTGCGCCAGCGTGATGGTATCCACCGCATGACGGAATGCTTCGACGTCGAACAGGCCATCCGAGCCCTTGAACCTCATCAGATTGAGCGATGCAAGATTGCAGGCCGAATCGTCCAGGAACATGTACTCCGAACACGGGTTGGACGCATTGATGCGCGCCGTGTTCTTGGAGGTGTGCCACTTGTTGATGGTGGTATCGAACTGCATGCCAGGGTCGCCGCACTGATGGGTAGCTTCGGCGATCTGACGCATCATTTCCCGGGCGTCGTAGCGCTTCACGGGTTGGCCGTTCACGCGTGATTTGGTCCACCAGTCGCCGTTGTTTTGGACCGCCTGCATGAAATCGTCGGTGGCCCGAACGCTGTTGTTGGCGTTCTGGAAGAAGATGGAGCCGTACGCGTCGCCGTCCAGCGATGAATCGTAGCCGGCGTCAATCAAGCGTGTGGGCTTTCTTTTCTTCCTTGGCTTTGCACCAGATAAAGCCTTCGATGTCGGGATGGTCGGTGTTCAGGATGACCATCTTCGCCGCCCGGCGAGTCTTGCCGCCGCTCTTGATGACTCCCGCGAAGGCGTCGAAACCCTTCATGAAGCTGAGCGGACCGGAAGCTCGGCCGCCGCCGGAAAGCATTCCATTCTCTTCGCGCAGAGTGGACAGATTGGAGCCTGTGCCGGAGCCCCATTTGAACAGCATGCCCTCGGTCTTGGCTAATTCGAGAATGGATTCCAGCGTGTCGCCGACGGAATTGATGAAGCAGGCCGAGCACTGGGGTTTGTTCTCCCCGGGGTTCAGCTTCTTGATGCCGTCCGTGGCTTCGTCGTAATACCAGCCATAGCCGCGCGGCTCTGTTACGCCAACGTTGAACCAGACGGGCGAATTGAAGCAGGCCTTCTGGGTGACCATCAGGTGGGTCAGCTCCAGACGGAAGTTCTCGGCATCGACGGGAGTCTTGAAGTAGCGCTGATCCTTACCCCAGTCCGGCGATGGTGTCGACAACGCGGGCAATCAACTGGCGGACGCTCGATTCCCGCTCAGGAGAGCCGATTTTGCCGTAGAAATACTTGCTGACGACGATGTTGGTGGCGGTCTGCGACCAGTCGACAGGAGTTTCCACGTCTCTCTGCTCGAAAATCACGGCCCCTTTGTCGTTGCCGATGGAAGCTGTGCGCAGTTCCCAGCCAACCTCGTCAAAAGGGGTCTTTCCCGCTTCGAGCCGGGCTGAAAAATAGCGCGGGAATTCGACGCCCACGCGTTCCTCCACAGGGATGGGCCGACGCAGATCCTTAAGTTTCATAGCTACGCCTACTGATAATTGTCCCATGGGTTTTTTCTTCCTTGTTACGGAGAGCCTTCGCTGGGCCAGACCGTTGCTTGGTAAGAATGCCACTATAGCTAGTAGTACGTCAAGAACTCTATCTATATACAGTACAGTCGTTTGCGATAGTTACATTTACGGGATTGAAATACAACCTTCCAGATAGACAATGGGACCTATACGTGGTATTCTTCGATCATGGCTTGGAAAATCAGCCACTTGCAGGCGCTGGAAGCTGAGAGCATCCAGATTATTAGGGAAGTCGCCGCCGAGTTTCAACGGCCGGTAATGCTCTACTCCATCGGTAAGGATTCTTCTGTAATGGTTCGCCTGGCACAGAAGGCGTTCTACCCCGGTCCTATCCCGTTTCCACTGCTGCATGTGGACACTACGTACAAGTTTAAAGAGATGATCACGTTCCGCGACCATTTCGCGGCGGAACTGGGCTTCAAGTTAATTGTCCACTCGAATCAGGCGGCTCTCGACGCGGGCGCGAACCCTTTCCGGTTGGGTACGGAGCGCTGCTGCGGATTGCTGAAGACGCAATCGCTGTTGGACGCGCTGCGCGCCGGCGGTTACGATGCGGCATTCGGTGGCGCGCGCAGAGATGAAGAGAAGTCCCGGGCCAAGGAACGCATCTTTTCATTTCGCGACAGGCTGGGGCAGTGGGATCCCAAGAATCAGCGGCCTGAGTTGTGGAACATCTTCAACGGCCGCGTAGAACCGGGCGAAAGCATTCGTGTTTTTCCGCTTTCCAACTGGACCGAACTCGACGTGTGGCAGTACATTCACGTCGAAAACATCCCGATTGTGCCGCTGTATTTCGCCAAGGAGCGGAAGATGCTGGTGCGCGGCAATTCGCTGGTGATGCCGGAGCAGGATTTTGTGCAGCCTCAGCCGGGGGACAAGTTTGAGGTGGTCAAGTGCCGGATGCGATCCCTGGGATGCTCGCCGTGCACGGGCGCGGTGCGATCGGACGCGGACACGATTCCCAAGATCATCGCGGAGTTGGTGGCAGTTCGCAATTCGGAACGCGAGAACAGGGTAATTGACCATGACCGGGAAGGGTCCATGGAAATAAAAAAGCGTGAGGGCTATTTCTAATGTCTGCAGTCGCGGAGGGATTGCCGTTCGATATTGACGAATTTCTCGCGCAGGAGCAGACCAAGGACCTGCTGCGGCTGACCACGGCCGGCAGCGTGGATGATGGAAAGTCGACGCTGATCGGGCGAATGCTGCATGACGCCAAGGGAGCCTATGAAGATCAGCTCAAGTCGGCGCGCCGGGGCGGAGAGATCGATTTTTCCCTGCTAACGGATGGACTCCGAGCCGAGCGCGAGCAAGGCATCACCATCGATGTTGCTTATCGCTACTTCGCTACACCGCGACGCAAGTTTATTCTGGCCGACACGCCGGGGCATGAGCAATATACTCGCAACATGGCGACGGGGGCTTCGACGGCGGAGCTCGCGATCATTTTGGTGGACGCCGCGCGCGGGTTGACCACGCAATCCCGCAGGCATGCCTACATTACGGCGCTATTAGGGATTCCGCACTTCGTGATCGCGGTCAACAAAATGGACCTGATTGGATATGACGAACAGGTCTTCAACGCAATTCGCGCAGAGTTCGAGCCTTTCCTGCAGCAGATTGGCGCACGCGATCCCTTCTTTTTGCCCTTGAGCGCCCTCAAAGGCGACAACGTAGTGGAGCGCGGCAAGAGCATGCCCTGGTTCAAGGGCCCGAGCCTGTTGGAACACCTGGAGCAGGTGGAGACGACGGTGCTCTCTATTGAAGCTCCGTTCCGCATGGCGGTCCAACGAGTGGTTCGGCCGGATCAAAACTTTCGAGGCTATGCAGGACAGATTGCCTCGGGAATCATTCGTCCCGGCGACGAAGTGTTGGCCTCCCCTTCGGGCCGCCGCACGAAGGTTCGCCGCGTGGTGACGTTCGATGGCGATCTGGAATTCGCTCATGCGCCTCAATCCGTAACATTGACCTTAGACGACGAAATCGATATCAGCCGGGGCGATATGATTTCCGCAAGCGACGATCCGCAGAGCGCGCGGAACTTCGAGGCCACCATGGTGTGGTTCGATGGAAAGCCTCTGGATACGACGCGCGACTACTTTGTGAAGCACACCACGCAGGTGATTCCCGTGCGCGTCGAGTCGGTACACCACAAGGTTAATGTCGCGACGCTGGGGCATGAAGCAGCATCAGAACTAGCGATGAATGAAATCGGCGTGGTCAGGATTGCCGCCGCACGCCCACTCTTCTTCGATCGCTATGCCATCAATCGCGGGACTGGAAGTTTCATCCTCATTGATCGCGAGACGAATGCCACCGCAGGCGCTGGCATGATTCGCGGAGCTGCGGTGGAAGGCTCGGAAAGCAGTGCCGACCGGCTGGCGAGGTTGGTACGGGGCTTGGTGCGGTCGGGAGCGAAATTGAAGCTGCCTGAAGATGATGAAGCCGCTGTGGGTGTCTTAAGGGACAAATTGCAGGGAGTGATCGGATGATCGAAGCGAAAACCAAATTAGCCCAGTCTGCTATTTCGGATGCGCTTAGCCGTCAGGACCTGGCGTGCGTGACTTCCAGTTTTCAATCGGAATGCGTCGTGCTGGTGCATATGATCCGCCAGCAGAAGCCCGATATTCCGGTGCTGTTTCTGGAAACCGGCTATCATTTTCCGGAGACACTAGAGTATCGCGACCGCTTAACCGCCGAGTGGAAACTGAATCTTCGAAACCTGGCAGCGGCTCAGAGTGTGGCCGATCAGGAGGCTCAGTTCGGAATACTAAACCAGACTGCTCCGGACCAGTGCTGCAAGCTGCGCAAGGTGGGTCCGCTGTTTGCCGGACTTTCCGAATACGACACGTGGTTTACAGCGTTGCGCAAGGAACAGTCCAAGACGCGCGCCAACCTGCAGGTGGTTGAGCCGTTCAAACTGCCTGGCGGAAAGACAATTGAGAAGATCAGTCCGCTGGCTGATTGGTCGACTCGTGACGTTTGGACTTACATGCAAGCGCACGGAATTCCGGAGCTATCGCTGTACGAAAAAGGCTTCACCAGCATCGGCTGCCAACCGTGTACTCAGTTGCCCATTGATCCGAACGATATCCGGAGTGGGCGCTGGCAGGGCAAGCAGAAGTTGGAATGCGGGATTCACATTCAGGCGGACTAACGGACTTACATGGAATTCGCTCTAGGGTTTGTCATCTCAGTTTTTATCGCGCTAACGGGCGTAGGCGCGGGTTCACTCACCACTCCGCTGCTGATTCTTCTGCTAGGGATGCCAGCGGGCGAAGTGGTCGGAACGGCTCTAATTTTCGGAGCCGTGGTGAAGTTGTTCACGGTTCCCACCTACATGATGCGCAAGCAGGTGGACTACAAGGTCCTAATGTACATGGTGGCGACGGGGCTGCCGGGCGTATTCATCGGCGCCGTGTTGTTGCACAAAATTCCGATGCAACTCATGACCGGCCTGGTCGGGTTGACCATCATGAGCATCGCGCTGTTGAATCTGATCCGCTTCGCGCACGTGACGCGGCACGACCGAAAGCCGTGGCTGGCAGCGGTGGGATTCCCTATCGGCATTGAAATGGGTTTCTCTTCTGCAGGAGCGGGCGCGGTGGGAGCTCTGGCGCTAATGAGCCTGACGACAATGGCCCCGGCGATGATTGTCGGCACGGATCTTACCTTCGGGCTGATTCTATCCACAGTCGGTGGCGGGATTCATGCGGCGATGGGTAGCCTGAACACGACCGTGTTGTGGAAGCTACTGGTAGGCGGAATTCCGGGAGCCCTGTTGGGATCGTCCATTGCGGCGCATATGCCGTCGAAGAAATTGAAATTCGCATTGTGTGTTGCTCTGGTGGTGATTGGGGCGCAGTTATCGTGGAAGAGTTTTAACGAGTATTACTCCAGCTATGTGACGGCGCACCGGACGTCGGATGTCGTGCACGCGGCCGAGAAGTAGCTGAATCACCTAGCATCCGATCGAACATGAGTCACCGTGCCTGGCTGACTATGCTCGATCGCTTGAAGCAATTCGTTCTGTAGTATCCGGTAGAAGCCGATCTGATTCTTCGGAACCTGCACGACAACAATAGCGAGGCTGAACTTAGGAATGTTCTGCTGAAATTCCACGCTACGATCGGCCGTTACGAATACATCAAACTCATTCTGAGCAAGTTCAAGCAGACGCCTGTCTTCAAGAGCATCCCAGTCGCGGTCATGCACCGTTTCAGCGTGATGATCGGGAAAGAGCAGCTTAACTCGCGGGTCTACGCATTCGTCAATGAGGATGCGCATTCCAGGATTTGGCGGTTGGCAAAGTCAAGCACGATCATAACTTGCTCAAGGGTGATGGATGGATAGAGACCCAAAAAGGCGTCGATTGTTTCGCCATCTTCCAGGAAATCAATAAGGCTTTGAACAGGCACGCGCGTCCCGCGGAAACATGGTGTTCCACTCACGCGTTGGGGGCTCACCCAAACGGCCTGCTCGAACAAGCGTTTTTCTTCCGCAGTCACAATTTCAAGGTAAGGGATTCAAAGGATTCATGCAAGGCGGACCTTCTTGGCTACGCGACGACTTCCAATGGAATCGGAGCCATCTTCCGTCTACCAATGTTGATCCTGAGTGAATGCGTTCCCGGCGCGATCTCTTCAGGGAGACGAAAATTTACCTCGTAGCGCTGCGGCCGCGGGTCGATACAGAAATATTCGAGACCCATCACAGGAATCCCGTCCACGCTCGCTTCGATCTCATAAGGCTTGCCGATTTCCTCCAGCGTCATCTTGACGGTTCGTGTCTCGATGCGCGGGCCGGATACCAGATTGACGCCATCGCTCAAGGAATGAACACGCGGCACTGTTGGGCCGGGTGGGATGACTCGCAAGGTTGCCGGCACCGAAATCGGGTGGCCCAGCCATCGCAGTTCCACGGGCAGAAGTCCAGTTGCTTCCAGTTCCGGCAGGATCACACACAATTGCTGCAGCCCGGAGGAATCGACCGGCGCGATGTGAGTTAGGGTTCCGAAGTAGTCTCCGATCCTCACCCGCAGGTGATGAAGCCCTGCGTCAACGGGAAAGCCTTCTACCCAGATGGAAATAGAAGCGAATCGTCCTCGCGAAGGCGCCACCGGTTCGGAGCTATTCGCGTTGGTGATCCGGCGGATTTTGACCGTCGTGTCGGGTTCGCGATTTTCCTGGGCGGCGTGCCAGCCTTGGGGTCGTTTCCGCCATGTGGTCCACATATATTGCGTGGCGGTTCCCTCCAGGGCTAGCACCTGAAAGTCGCGCTCCCGGGTGAACTCAAGCAGCTCCGACGCTGAAAAACGGGCGCCGGCCCAGGTGTTGTAAGACGCATCGATGGCTTCATTGCGCTGCAGCCCGTTGAATTGCAGGCGCGCCAAGCCGCCGGGCTTCAGCACGCGCTGGATCTCGCGAAGATACTGATAGACCACCTCCCGGCTGGGGATGTGCTGGAAAACCGCGTAGGAATACACGAACTCGAACGAAGCCTCAGGAAACTGCGAGAGGCTGGCGCCGTCGGTGGCGTGAGGATGGGCGTTGGGGATATCGGCCAGCTTTTCGCGGGCGCGGGCGATCATTTCGTCGGAGACGTCGACGCCGTGGATCTCGGCGAAGTGGCGGCTCATGGGTCGCATGAGCCTGCCAGGACCGCAACCGATTTCCAGCGCATGCCAGCCGCCGCGTTCCATGGCTGGAACGCGCCGCAGTTCCCACTCCAGGCTATTGATGACTTCCGTAGCTGTGGCGAAGAATCCGGCGTCGTCCTGATCGCGACGTCCGAAGGCTACATAGTAGCCGGCGTCCTCCCGCGCCCGGGAGTTCCAATCCTCACGCATGCGTGCGCTGACTTCTGAATCGGACATGTTTACTTACGCAGCGAGTAGCGATTGAGCTCCATCATCAGGTTCTTGGCTGCTGCGGGCGGTTGGGTGTTTCCCTGGACGATCTGCTTGTTGCTCATTTCCTTGCCATACATGTCCTTGATCCAGTCGGAATCTTCGCGAAGAGTCGCGCCGCTGAGCGAGATGCCGGCAAAGAGGCCGCGCGAGCGGGACCATGTGAGAATCTCGGCTGTGAAGGCGGCGTCGGTTTCAGCCTGCGAGGAACGGCCTACGGGACCGGCCGCTACGGTCGCATCACCACCAAGCGTGAACTGCGAAGAAAGCAGACGGTCCACGCCGCGCCCACTCATCACCAGCATGAAGACGTCGGTTTCCGAGCCACCGATCTGGAAACCAAAGCTTCCGCCTTCCACACGGATCGCACCAGGAGCGGACCAGCCGACGTTGCCTTCCTTGCGGCAGGACATGAATCCTTTGCCGTACTTGGCGCCCACGATGAAGGCGCCCTTCTTAAGGCCGGGCACGATGACGATGCACTGGGCCTTGGCGAGCAGGTCCTGAGGGATCGATTTGTCAGGAGTGTCCATTACCTCTTTAAAGGTCGTGGCGGCGACATCCAGGCGCTGGTTGACATCGGATGCGGCGCTTAGCAGCGCGGCAGTGGCAAGTGTCAGAAAAGTTAGATTGCGTTTCATAGTCTCCTTGTGGGTTTTCACGTGGGAGGGTCCGGTTAGGATTCTCTCTCCACCATATTTGAAATTTCAGCTTGCCGTACTCCGTAGATCCTTCGGACGATGCGGCAGATCTCCTGGGCTAGGCGTTCAGGCGGCTCCTGGTCATCGGTGTCGACTACCACCTTAAGATAAAGATCTATTCGCGCCATTTCTCGATGATACGATAGAGAAGCAGTAAGGGGCCGCCCGCGCTCCAGGCGCGATCGCCCGCAAGTGAATTCCGTTGGTGAACACTCCCTGTAAGCTGTGTGAAAAGAGGCGTGCACGCCGAGCCTGCCCCGGCGTCCAAGGCGACATTTGCCCCCAATGTTGCGGCGAGGAGCGGGAAAATACCATCGATTGCCCGCTGGAATGCGAACATCTTCAGGCAGCCCGGCTACATGAACGGCCCGCGCCGCTCATTGAACGGGATTTTCCCAACCACGAGCTGCCCAACAAGGACATCCGCATTACCGAGGAGTTCTTGAAGAACCAGGACCACCTGATCATCTTGCTTTCACACTCCCTGGCGCGCGCCATGGAGGCGGGGAAGGCCGTGGATGGGGACGCTCGCGAGGCGCTAGAGGCCATGATTAAGACCTACCGGACCCTGGAATCCGGGCTGATCTATGAATCGAAGCCTCAAAACACATACGCCGCCGGTCTTCAAGAAGCGCTAAACGCCACGATTGAGGACTTGAAGAAGCGCATTCATGAGGCGGCGGGTCTTGAGGCCCCCAGTCTTCGCGACAAGGACTTGTTGGGCGTATTGGTATTTATGCAGCGGCTTGAGCTGCAGCACAACAATGGACGGCGCAAGGGACGAGCCTTCCTGGACTTTCTGCGCAGCTACTTCCCCGCCGGGCCCAAGCCTCCTTTGCCTGAAGGGGTCGTGCTATGACCCATGTCGGATATATCGTATTCGCACACGGGTCGAGCATCGAGTCGGCGAATGAGGCGGTCAGGATCGTGGCGGCGGACATGGCACGTGTGGGCGGGTCGCGGCTGGGCGGATTGGTGGTCGCGGCATTTCTGGAAGGCGGACAGCCCGAGCCTGCCTGATGCGATCGACCATCTGGTTGCGAGCGGCGTGAACCGGGTGATCGTTATCCCTTACTTCCTGACGCTGGGGTTGCACTTGCAGCGCGACTTGCCGAAGTTGGTCGACGCGGCTCGAAGCGCGCATCCGGGTTTGGAGGTTGTGGTTGGCGATCCTTTGGACGGGCATCCGGCTATGGCGGAGATGCTGCTGGATCGCGCTCTTGCGGGGGCTCGCCGATGAAGGCCACGCTGGTCGACACCAAGCAATTAACGCCCGATGTGCGGCACTTCGTTTTCGAAGCTTCGGAGGTGGAGACCCTCGAGTTTCTTCCCGGGCAATTCGCCTCTCTTTCGCAAATCATTGGGGGAAGAGAAATCACACGCGCGTATTCTTTTGCGTCGGCGCCGGGACAGGGCAACAGATTCGAGTTGTGCCTCAATCACGTACCGAACGGCCACTTCTCGGAATGGCTCTTTGAGTTGAGGCCGGGCGGAGCGGTAGAGATGCGGCCGCCGATGGGAACCTTTACGCTGCATCATCCGGAGCGGGAGGCTTTGTTTGTCGCCACAGGAACGGGAATCGCGCCGTTCCGATCGATGCTGAAGGCTCATTTACACGAGTCGACGCCCGCCATCACGCTTCTTTTCGGCACACGCTATGAGCAGGGACTGCTCTACCGCGCTGAGTTCGAAGAAATGGCTCGCGACTATCCGCAGCTTTCATTTCCGGCCCGTGCTGAGCAGACCGGAGCCGGATTGGCAGGGCCTGGTCGGGCGTGTCCAGCCGCATTTGAGGGACTTGGTGGGCGATCGGCGCGACATGGACGTCTACTTGTGCGGCTTGAAGGAAATGGTGAACGAAACGCCGCGCCTTGCTGAAGGAAATGGGCTTCGACCGCAAGCAAATTTTCTACGAGAAATACGACTGATGAAGCGCGCGGTGCTATTGGGACTGGTCGTGATACTAGTCTTCGCGGCAGTCGCGGCGCTCATGTTGCAGTTCATGGCGCAGCCTCTGAAAGATTCCGACTATCTGGTGGTTGGTTCGGTTTCGACTCTCGTTTCGCTGGTGGTGTTGTTCTTTATGATGGCGGCGTCGAAGCCGGGGTTGTTTTTCAAGAGGCGGACGAAGAGATGAAGGCCGTCACCCAGATGCGGACACACTACTCCCAATGCAAGAATCGTCGCGCTTAGGCGACGGGGCTATCCCAAAGCGTTGCGGGCGGCTGATTTTTTACGTCGGCCGCCAATGAATTGAGATCCACCTCACGAGCCAATCTCGTCTACGGTGTGCAACTCTCGGATATCCTGAGCCATTTCTAGCCTTCAGATGTTATGAAATCGCGATCCCAAGGTCTTCCGTCGAGGCTATCCCTATAGTTAGCTCTCGTAAGCCTTTCCGGGGGCTCCGGAAGTTCCGCTCCACCACAATGCAACGCTTCCGGGCCCGGAAGAAACTTGTTGAAGAAAAGTGGGTGAAAATAAACTCTTCTCGATTTCAATGTATCAGACGCCCGCAAGAGGATTTGCGTAAAGGTTTGATTTTATTGGCGAAGAATCGCGTGACCGTCGTAGTTCTCCTCTTAAGAAACGCTCAAGAAATCGGCCTGACTTCGGTCTCTTTATAGACTGCACGGGTTTGATCGAGCGTGGGGAATTGCATCCCCGGCAAAGCCGCCTTCGCCGTACCCGCCGCAATGCCCCAGCGCAGCGAATCCGGGAAGCTCTTTTTCTTGTCCATGCTCCAAGTAAAGGCGGCCGCCATGGCGTCGCCCGCACCGATCGGACACAGGGGCTCGATGCGAGGTGGGATCGCCTCGAAGATGCCCTCGGGGCCCGATGCCACAGCGCCGCGGTTGCCCAGAGATAGAATCACAGACTCGGGACCCATCGCCTGCATGCGCCGTAGGGCCTCCAGAAACTGGCCGCGAGTCAGCAGGGCTCGGCCTAGCAGGCGCTCGGCTTCGGGCTGGTTCGGAGTAATCACGGTAGGCCGGGCTTCCAGGGAATGCTCCAGCGCGGCGCCATCCGTATCGACCAGAGTCTTCACGCCGTCCTTCTTGGCGCGTTCGATCAGCTCGCAATAGAGACTGGGCGGGACGTGCGGCTGAATGCTGCCGCAGATCATTAACCAGCGCGCCTTGGCGAGCCGCGCCTCCACCAGCTTACGGACGGAATCGATCTCATGCTTTTCCAGCGGAGCCCCAACCTCATTAAGTTTGACGGTGAGGCCCTGTTTATCGGAGATCGTGAAGTTGAGGCGGCTGTCGGAGCGGACGCGCACGGCTTCGAAAGGAAAACCCATACCGGCGAGGGATTTTTCGATCTTTTCACCGGGCGCGCCGCCTGAAGTCAGCAGCGCTAATGTCTTCCCACCGAAGGTGTGGATTACGTGCGACGCATTTATTCCCCTGCCGCCCGCGGCTTCGGCGCGATCCAAAATGTAGGCGCGGTCCTCGAAGACGAGCTTGTCCACGGTGACCGTTCGATCCACGGCGGGATTGATGGTGAGAGTGAGGATCAAGCTAACATGGTAGCAATCGGTATCTAAAATTAAGAGTTCCAGGGCACACATGCGCGAGCATCCACAATTCAACGCGTATCTGGCTCTCGCCGCAGTGTGCGTTTTCTGGGGCACGACCTACCTGGGAATTCGAATTGCATTGCAGGACATTCCACCTCTGACTCTGGTCGCTGCGCGTTTTCTGTTGTCGGGCGGACTGATGGTGATCGGCGCCAAACTGAGCGGCGCGATACTGCCTCGCGGGCGGGAACTCTGGGAGACGGCGGGCTATCGGACTACTTACTCTAGCGATCGGCAATAGCTGCCTTTCCTTTGCCGAGCTGCTGGTGCCGAGCGGGATCGCCGCGCTGATGGTGACCACCGCGCCCTTCTGGATGGTCGGGCTGGAAGCACTGCTTCCCGGAGGCGAGCGTCTGCACCTGCCGACGATGTTGGCGATGCTGGTAGGCTGCGTAGGCGTGGCGCTATTGGCCATTCCGCTGCTGGGGCATCCCGAGCAAGGGGCCATCGGCATCATTCCAGGGTTCTTTCTGCTGCAGCTAAGCTGTGCGGCGTGGTGCATGGGAGCGCTACTGCAACGCCGGCAGGCTTCGCGAGCGCATCCGTTTGTAAGCGGCGCGGTGCAGCAACTTGTTACCGGACTCGCGCTGGTGGTTCCCGCATGGCTTGATCCACACCCGGCGCATTGGACGCCGAGAGCAGTGGGAGCCGTTGTCTACCTGGCGATGTTCGGCAGCGTGGTCGGCTATAGCGCGTATCTGTACGCGATCCAGCATCTGCCGCTGGCGATCTCCTCCGTCTACACCTACATCAATCCGCTGGTGGCGGTCGTGCTGGGATGGATTGTCTTCCGCGAGCCGTTTGGGAAATGGGAGAGCGCGTCGGTGGTGGTTATTTTTCTAGGCGTGTACCTGGTGAAGAAGGCCCAACAGAGGAGCGACGCGGAGGCATTAGTCGCGGTCGAAGAACTTCGCGCAGATGGCGCCGCCGAAAGCGGGCAACGAAGTCAGAAATAGAAATGAACCGGCCAGGCCCGCGGCAATGCCGGCTGGGCTACGGAGAATTTCGATCATCTGGTTGAGTTCCTGCTCCGGCCGCTGCTGCGCCTTCCATTGTTCCCGAATCGCGGCGAGGCCGGCGGGATCGGACAAGTACGTGGCGACGATGGTTAGAATCACGGTCACCAGGACGAAGGTGAACAGGCCTGAGATCCAGCCGAGTCTTGCGCCGCTCATGGTGGAAAGGTGCTGGCCGGTGCGGCGCTTATAAAGATACACGGCGAAAAATCCGGCGCCCACAAACCAGAACAACGAAAGCGCCGGTGGCAGGCCGAGCTGTCCGGAAACCACCAGCAACAGAAATGAAATGGCGCAGGAAGAAAGAGCGATGCGTACAGCCAATCCGTTCTTTAACCCGATGGGTCGCGGTTCGGGAAGGAGAGGAGGCGGAGGAGGGGGCGCTACAAGTGGCTCCTCTTCCACCATCAAGGGTTCGTCCCGCTGCGGCTTTCCGCATTTATGACAGAAGCGGGCGTCTTCCGGGAGCCGGGCTCCACAAGTGCAAAATTCAGGCACAATTTAAGTGTGGCACGGTATCATGAAGCTTCGCTATGCCGATGCTGACGGTCACTGTGATCGGGAATCCTGCCGATCCATCGTTCAAGCCCCTGGACAGGCTTCCCAAAGATATTCACCTCACGGTAACAGACAACTTCGAAACGCTAAAAGAACGGGCGCCGGAATCCGACGTGATCGGGATCGGAGTCTTCAGCGGCGGCTTGTGGGCGAAGACGGTACCTTTTGCCTCCAAGGCTCGCTGGTTTCACGCCATGGGCACCGGCGTGGAGAAGCTGCTGACGCCGGAAACGGTAGCGCATTCGGCCACCATGACCAATGGCCGGGGAGTCTTTCGCCGTCCACTTGGCGACTGGACCGTCGCGATGATGCTGCACTTCGCCTTCGATATTCCTCGCGTGATCCGGCAGCAGCGCGAACAGCGATGGGAGCCGTTTACCGCGCCAGGAATCGAGGGCAGAACGCTGGGGATCATCGGCTATGGAGGGATCGGCAGCGCTGCGGCCGAGCGAGCCAAGCCGTTCGGCGTGAAGATTCTTGCCTTGCGCAGAAGGCCTGAATTATCGCAGGAAGATTCGGTGGTGGATCAATTCTATGCGCCTGCTCAGATCAACGAACTAATCTCGGCCAGCGATTATTTATTACTGGCTACGCCGCTTACCAAAGACACGAATGGACTGGTCGGCCCCGAACAAGTCGCTGCGATGAAGCCTAACGCAGTACTGATTAATGTAGGGCGCGGGCAGGTGATCCATGAAGCATCACTGGTGAAAGCGCTGGAAAGCGGGGCTATCCGGGGGGCAGCATTGGATGTGGTCCAACAGGAGCCGCTTCCGGCGCCTCATCGTTTCTACACGCTGCCTAACGTCGTGCTTTCGCCTCACACCGCGGATCATGTGGAAGGCTTCCTGCTACCCGCCACGGAAAGTTTTGTAGAAAACTTCGAACGCTTTCGGAAAGGCGAGCCACTGGAAAATGTGGTCGACAAGCATGCCGGTTACTGAAGCCATTACAGAAATCACGCTGGAGGATATCCGGCAGGCTGCGGGCCGCATCGCTCCCATCGCCCGGAAGACTCCAGTGATGACCTCGGAGAGATTCGACAGCGAATCGGGCCTCAAGGCATTCTTCAAGTGCGAAAATCTGCAAGTCGGCGGCGCGTTCAAAATTCGTGGCGCGGCCAATTTGATTCTGGGTCTCCCTGAGGAGCAGTTAAAGCGGGGCGTGGTTGCGTTTTCGTCAGGGAATCATGGGCAAGCTGTGGCGATGGCGGCTCAGTATTGCGGAATTTCCGCCACTGTGGTGATGCCGGCGGATGCTCCGCAATCCAAAGTAGAGGCAACACGCGCGCGCGGTGCCAACATCGTTATCTACGACCGGATGAAGGACGATCGCGTGGCTATCGGCAAGCGGATCGCTCAGGAGACAGGCGCGACGCTGGTGCCTCCGTTCGACGATCCTCGCATTATCGCGGGCCAGGGGACAGCGGCACTAGAGTTAGTGGAAGAGGTTCCCGACCTGGATGCTCTGGTGGTTCAGATTGGCGGCGGTGGGTTGATTTCAGGGTCGTCCATTGTGGCGAAGAGTCTCAACCCGTCTATTCGAATAATTGGAGTGGAACCCGCGGATGCCAACGACACCTACCTTTCGCTTGCCGCCGGAAGGCGTGTGGAGATCCCTCCACCCACGACCATCGCCGACGGGTTGCGATCGCCCATGGTGGGTGAATTAAGTTTTCCGATCATCCAGCGCAATGTGGAACGAGTGGTGCTGGTGGACGACCAAGAAATTCGGGATGCGGTGAAGTTTCTTCTGATGCACTTGAAGATTCTGGCCGAACCGAGTGGCGCTGTCCCTGCGGCCGCTGGTTTGTCCAAGAAGCTGCCAGCCGGATTGCGGCGGGTGGGATTCATGATCTCCGGCGGCAATGTGGATTTCGATTTGCTTGCGAGTTTCTAGATGCTTTGCGTACCTTGTCTGCTGCTCATGTTCGCGGGTCCTTTCTGGGTAGATAAAATGCCCGCAGAATGGACCGATATCGAGCTTTCGCAAATCTTTGTGGAGTCGCCGTGGTCGCAGCCATTGAGCGCCCCCGCGCGATCGGCTGTTCCCTCGCCGTCCGTGCCGATGTATCTGGCCACGGCCGCTCCCATGGCCGAAGCGGAGAAGGAGCGGGCCAGACGCCTGAAGGCGCGCAGGAAGGGTCAGGAAGATGAGGACCCTCTGGAAGAGGACTATCGGGCTTGGCTGGAAGACAATCATGCAACCCAGATCGTGGTCGCCGTTCGATTGGGTTTGAATCAGAAGCTGTCGGACGCAGCCGAAATGAAGCACATGGAGGACGAGTGCTACATGCAGGTGGGACACAAGAAGGTGAAGATGACCGGACACTTTCCGCCCACGCACGCGAGACCCCTACCTTCGGATCGCCTTTGCGCGGCAGCCGCTGGAGGACGAAAAGGTAGTGACCTTCGTCATCTATGTTCCCGGATTGCCGATTCCCGTGCGAGAGGTCCAGTTCAAGGTGAAGGATCTGATGCTGAACGGGAAACCGGAGCTGTAACTCCCGATTACAAAATGAAAAAAGGGGCGCCGCTTTGTAAGCGACACCCCTGCAATTACGTGCTTATTGCGGGAAAATCTATTCGTCGGGAGTTTCGCCCTCGTCCTTGCCCTGTTGAATGGCTTTGAGGCGCTCCTCGCGGCGCTTGGCTCGATCGGCAGCGCGCTTGACCAGTTCGGAACCGACCAGCTCGATGATGGCCTGCTCCGCTCCGTCGCCTTTCCGCCAGCCCAGGCGCACGACGCGGGTATAGCCGCCGTTGCGCTGGCCGAAACGGGTGCCCAGCTTATCGAAAAGCTTCTGCACCGCGGCGGGTGTTTCCAGGAATGCCGCGGCCTGCCGGCGAGTGTGCAGAGTATCGCGCTTGGCGAGCGTGATCATCTTTTCCACCAGCGGCTGGACGGCTTTCGCCTTCGGTACGGTAGTGACCACGCGCTCATGTTCGATGACGCTGGTCACCAAGCCCTTGAACAGGGCTTTACGCGAACCACCGTCGCGCTTGAGTCTATATCCGGATACTTTGTGTCGCATATGATGCTCGCGGGAAGGAGGTTATTCCGCCGCCAAGTCTCCTTCCTCGTCATCATCGTCTACGTCGTCCATCTCAGGCCCGGTCATGGGCAGAGACGAACCACCGGCAGGAGCCACCAGGCGGCCCTGCGCGTCGAATTTCATTCCGAAGGAAAGATTCAAGCCTGACAGAATCTCTTTAATTTCGTTCAGAGACTTGCGCCCGAAGTTCTTGGTGCGGAGCATTTCGGCTTCGGTTTTCTGAACCAGGTCGCCGATGGTCTGGATGTTCGCGTTCTTCAGGCAGTTGTAAGAACGAACGCTCAGTTCGAGTTCTTCCACCGAGCGGCTGAGTACTTCGTTCATCTGGCCCGCGCCGCGCTCCATGGGCTCTTCCATGGTTTCCGGCAGCTCTTCAAAGTTGATGAAGATGCTCATGTGGTCTTTCAGAAGCTTCGCCGCCTGACCGATGGAGTCGGCAGGAGAGATGGCTCCGTTGGTCCACACTTCGATGGTGAGCTTGTCGTAGTCCGTCATCTGGCCCAGACGGGCTGCTTCCACCGCGTAGTTCACTTTGCGGACAGGCGAGTGAACCGAGTCGATGGGGATGTAGCCGACGGGCAGATCTTCGTCATGGTTGCGGTCGGCGGCGACATAACCGCGTCCCGACTTGAGCCGCATTTCGATGGAAAGCTTACCGCCTTCGCCGATGGTGGCGACGTGCATATTGCGGTCCAGCACTTCGATGTCGGCGTCGGTTTCAATCTGACCGCTGAGCACTTCGCCGGGCCGGTCCGCTTTGATGCGAACGGTGCGGGTTCCCTCGCCCATCATCTTGAAGGGAATCTGCTTCAGGTTAAGGATGATATCGGTGGCGTCTTCCACCACACCCGGAATCGGGCTGAATTCATGCGCTACGCCTTCAATCCGCACTGCGGTGATGGCCGCGCCTTCGATGGAGCTTAATAGCACGCGGCGCAGGCCCGTGCCGATGGTGGAACCAAAGCCGCGCTCAAACGGCTGCGCGGTGAACATGCCGTACCGGTCGTTGAGTGTTTCTGTATTGGCGACCAGACGTTTCGGTTTTTGAAATCCCTTGAACATTCTGTTGTTGTCCCCTTTCTTACTTCGAGTACAACTCGACGATTAACTGTTCGTTCAACTGAATCTGGACCAGCTCTTCGCGCTTGGGCTGGGCAATTACGCGAGCTTTTAAAGCTTCCCGGTCCACTTCCAGCCAATTCGGGCTGGGCGAGTGTGCCGTGGCGTCGCGCGCGTGGAGAATTGCAGGATGATTTTTAGAGCCCTCGCGCACTTCAATCACGTCGTTCGGCTTCACCATGAACGAAGGAATATTGACGCGGCGGCCATTGACGTTAATATGACCGTGGCGGACCACCTGGCGGCTCTGCGCGCGGGAGGTGCCGAAGCCCATACGGTAAACGGTGTTGTCCAGGCGGCGTTCCAACATGTTCAGCATGTTGTCGCCAGTGATGCCCTTCATGGCGCTGGCTTTCTCAAAGAGATTGCGGAACTGGCCTTCGAGCAATTGATAATACCGGCGCGCCTTTTGCTTTTCGCGAAGCTGAAGACCGTAACCTACGATCTTGGCTTTGCGGTCCTTGCCGTGCTGGCCGGGAACGAAATTGCGCTTTTCGATGGCGCACTTCTCGGTATGGCAACGCTCGCCTTTTAGAAATAATTTCATCCCCTCGCGACGGCAAAGCCGGCAGACGGGACCTGTATATCGTGCCAAATCAAACCTCCTTGGTTTGTTACTTCACAAGAGGTGCAGTTTACGGCGAATCGCCTTCGTCCTGCTTTCCTTCTAGATTACTGTCTTCTGACTACACCCGGCGCTTTTTAGGCGGCCGGCAACCGTTATGCGGAATGGGTGTCTTGTCCTTAATAGTGCGGACATCCAAACCCGCCGTGGCCAGAGCGCGCACTGCGGATTCGCGGCCTGCGCCAGGCCCGCTGACATGAACTTCAACAGATCGTAAACCGGATTCCTTGGCCTTGTTGGCAGCGGTTAAAGAGGCCTGCTGCGCGGCGAACGGAGTCCCCTTGCGCGAACCCCGATAGCCCAGCGAACCGGAACTGGACCAGGAAAGCACATTACCGATCGGATCGGTGATGGTGATGATGGTGTTGTTGAAAGAAGCCTGCACGTGGACCAGCCCCACAGGTACGGACTTCTTCTCTTTCTTCTTGAAGGTCTTCTTCTTGCCGGCCTTCGCCCCAGCTTTTCCGGCTGCTTTCGCCGCTGCTTTTGCCATGTAGGTTCCTTATAAATTAGTCGCTTAAAGCCCGGCGTTAAGTCTTGGCGCTGGCTTTCTTCTTGTTGGCCACAGTGCCGCGCCGCGGACCCTTGCGGGTGCGCGCGTTGGTGTGGGTGCGCTGGCCGCGCACAGGCAGATTGCGGCGATGACGCAGACCGCGGTAAGCGCCCATTTCGATCAGGCGCTTGATGTTCATGGAGATCTCTTTGCGCAGATCGCCTTCGACCGACCCTTCGGCTTCCAGAATCGTACGGATCTTGTTCACCTCGTCTTCGGTGAGGTCCGCCACCTTCTTGTCCGGATTTACACCGGCGCGATGGCACAGCGATTTGCTGCGCGTGCGGCCGATGCCATAGATATAGGTGAGACCGATCTCTGTCCGCTTCTTTGCTGGTAAATCAACGCCTGCCAGACGAGCCATATTCCGTTATTCCTTTTAACCCTGCCGCTGCTTATGTTTGGGATTGGTGCAGATGACGCGCACCACGCCTTCGCGGTGAACCAGCTTGCACTTGTCGCACATTTTTTTAACCGATGCTCTTACTTTCATGCCTTGCCTTCCTTACCAATCAACTCAACGATTCTGCCGCGCGTCCGGTCCCGTTCCGAAAGCTTCACTTCCACCCGGTCGCCGGGACGCAATCTCACAAAATTCCTGGAAACCGCGCTGGCCGCATGCGCCACTACGATTTCTTCATTCTCCAGCTTTACTTTAAAGCCGGAAGCCGGTAGCAATTCCACTACCGTCGCCTTAACCGTCACGGCCGGGTCAGAACCCAAGGTCCGTTTGCCGTGATCGCCACCGTATGTTCGAAATGCGCCGAGTATTTTCCGTCCTCGGTCACAGCCGTCCAATGGTCCGGCTGCACACGGCTGCCGGGTTTTCCCGCGTTCACCATCGGCTCGATCGCCAGCACCATGCCTTCTTTCAACCGCGGATTCTCGCTCCGGCGGTCGACGTAGTTAGGAATCTGCGGCTCTTCGTGCATCTGCGTTCCGATGCCGTGGCCCACAAACTCCCGCACTATCGAAAAACCGTTGGCGGTCACGTGCCGCTCCACAGTGCCACAAATATCAAACAGCCGGTTTCCCGGCCGGGCTTTCTCGATTGCCAATTCCAGCGACTCCCGGGTCACTTCCATCAGCCGCTGCGCCTCGGGAGAAATCTGCCCGATGCCAACCGTCACCGCGGAATCGCCATAATACCCGTTCAACTGCACGCCCGTATCGATCGAAACAATATCGCCCGCCTTCAAATGGCGTTTTGCCGACGGCATCCCATGAACAATCTCATCATTCACCGACGTACAAAGAACAAACGGGAATTTCGTCCCCGCGCTGGGTGTCGAATAGCCCTTGAAGGCCGGTCGAGCACCAGCTTCCCCCATCATCTTTTCCGCCGCCACTTCCAGATCGTATGTGGTCACGCCTTCCTGCACCATCTTCTTCAGAGCGTCCAGAATCTTCCACACCAGCAAACCCGAACAGCGCATTTTTTCGAGTTCCTGCAAATTCTTGCGCACGATCATGCTCTTGCTTCCTCTGCGCCCGATTGGTAATTCCGAATCAGCGTTTCAATCTTGCGCGCAATCGCATGAGGCGATTCTCCCAGCCCCTTCCAGATCCCAGGAAGGATACCCCGCCTGCTTGAGACATGCCAGCACCGGTTCGGTCTGCTGCTCATACGCAAGAAGCCGGGCCCGGACCACATCTTCCCGGTCGTCCTCACGCACTACCAACTTGGTGCCGTCGTAATCGCAAACCTCGGAAGCCGCCTGCACGTTTGGGGTCACACTATAAAGATTCCCACAAGTGGGGCACAACCGGCGGCCGGAAAGTCGCGCAATAATAACATTATAGTCCACTTTCAAATGCACCACTAAAGGGACGATCCCCTTGGCGGCCAGCACCTGCCCCAGCAGCTTTGCCTGGTTCACCGTCCGCGGAAACCCATCCAAAATAAAACCGGATTTGGCATCCGGCTCTTCAATCCGTTCTTCCACCAGCCGATTCACCGTTTCATCGGAAACCAGGCTGCCGGCCTTCATGATCGATTCGACTTCAAGGCCCAACGGGTCCCCCGAAGCAATTCTCTCCCGCAACATGTCCCCGGTGGAAATATGGGCAACATCCAAGGATTGCTTTAGCAACTTGGCCTGCGTACCCTTGCCCGAACCGGGGGCTCCAAACAAAATAAGGCAAAGCCTCGACATTTAGCAGCGTGACAACGTACCAGTGCGAATCCCAAACGCTTTTCTAGAACGTGCTGCGGCGGCCCCGGATCCTTCCCGCGCGAGGAGTGAACCCCTCGTAGTGCCGCATGATCAGTTGCGCTTCGACCTGATTCACGGTGTCCATGGCCACGCCTACCACGATCAGTAGCGATGTGCCGCCAAAGTAAAAATTCACACCAAGCCCATCTAGCAGGAAACGCGGAATATGCGCGTCAATCCAGTTGCCCACCAGGGGCAGGCGCTGGAGCTTGATTCCGGAGATCATAATCTGCGGAATAAGAGAGAGGATCGACAAATACAAGCCGCCCACCACCGTGATCTTGGTGAGGATCTTGTTCATGTAGTCGGCTGTATTCTTGCCGGGCCGGATGCCCGGGATGAACCCGCCGTACTTACGCATATTGTCGGCCGCTTCGTTGGGATTAAAAATAATCGATACGTAGAAGAAGCAGAAGAAAATGATGAGAACGCAATAGAGCAGATAATAGAGCGGCTGCGCCCCGCCGATGGAAGTCAGCATCGCCGACAGGATGGGACTGTTCTTGACAAAGTCCACCGACAGCAGCGTTTGCGGGAACGCGAGCAGAGAACTCGCGAAAATAACCGGGATCACACCGCCCGCGTTGACCTTCAAAGGAAGAAATGTCGACTGGCCGCCCATCATACGTCGGCCGATCACTCGCTTGGCGTACTGCACCGGGAATGCGGCGCTCGCCGCGCTCCACCAATACGATGAAGCCGACCACAGCCACCATCATGACCAGGATGATTACTACCTGGAGAACCGGCCAGTCTCCGGTTTGCATTTTGGTGATAATTTCGTAGATGGCGTTGGGAAGGCCGACCACAATGCCGCAGAAAATGATCAGCGACATTCCGTTGCCGATTCCGCGATCGGTGATTTGCTCGCCCAGCCACATGATGAAGGCCGTACCGGCGGTCAAACTGATGATGGTAAGCAGAGTGAAGGAGACGCCCGGGTTATTTACAAAGCCCTGCTGCGCGCCCTGCAGGGTCGCCGCAATTCCAAAGCTCTGCATGATTGCCAGCCCGATGGTCAGATAGCGGGTCCACTGGGTGATCTTGCGCCGCCCCAGCTCGCCTTCTTTTTGCAGTTTCTCCAGGGTGGGAACAACAACGGTGAGCAACTGCAAAATGATCGACGCGGTGATATAGGGCATGATGCCCAGCGCGAAAATGGTCAGGCGGCGGAACATGCCGCCGCTGAACAGATCGATCATCCCGAACAGCGTGCCCTGATTCTGGCGGAAGAAGTCTTCCAGACGATTGGTATCGATGCCGGGGGTCGGGATATGGCCGCCCAGACGGTAGACCGCGAGCAAACCCAGCGTGAACAGGAGCCGCTTGCGCAGGTCCGGAACACGGAACATGTTCGCTATCGCTTCGAAAAACTTCATAGGCCCCCCACTAATCTCCGCCTCGACATCCGCCGCTGGTGCTTACTTGCCGTCTGCCTTATTCTCTTTCTTTGCCAGCTTCCGCTCCTGCCTCTTCTCTTCCGGCGTCTTCAACGCCCGCTTGAAGGCAGGAATGACTTCGGCTGTTCCACCCGCGGCTTTGATTTTATCAAGAGCCGATTGAGAGAAAAAGTGGGCCTTCACGGTGATGGCCCGCTTGAGCTCGCCCGTGCCCAGGATCTTCAATCCGTCCCGCAGTTTGCGGATGACCCGAGCCTTGATTAAAGTGTCGGGATCAAATTCCGTCCCTTCCAGCTTTTCCAGCCGGCCCAGGTTCAACACTGTATACTCGGATCCGAAAATATTGGTGAATCCGCGCTTGGGAAGACGGCGATGCAATGGCATCTGGCCGCCCTCAAACCCTCGCATACGCGAATAGCCGGAGATCGACTTGGCGCCCTTGGCTCCGCGGCCGGAATATTTTCCGCGGCCCGAACCCATACCCTGGCCGATACGCTGGTTCTTTTGCTTCTGGCCCTTAGGTGGTTTAAGTTGACTGAGATTCATTGGATTTCCTTATTTGGCGCGAACCGTGCCCTGCACCCGGCTATCGTCTTCCACCAGTTCCAAAAGATGCGGAACCTTCTTCACCATGCCGCGAAATGCGGGGGTGTCGGGCCGCTCCACAACGCGGTTCATCTTCTTCAAACCCAAGGCGCGAATAATTACTTTATGCTTTTCCGGAGTGCAGATGATGCTCCGGATCAGCCTGATTTTGATGGTCCCTGGCATGGCGATTATCCGACCTTTTCCTGCGCCAGGCCGCGCAATGTGGCGACCTCGGTCTTATCCCGCAACTGCTCCAGCGCGTCGATCGTGGCTTTCACCACATTGTGCGGGTTGTGCGAACCAATGGATTTCGTGAGCACGTTGGTGATTCCAACCGCTTGAATGACGGCGCGAACGGGTCCGCCCGCGATCACCCCGGTTCCGGCCGGAGCGGGCTTTAACAGCACGCGTCCGCTGCCGAATTCCCCCAGCACCGTGTGTTGGATGGTGGTCGCCAGCACGTGCACTTTGCGCAGATTCTTCTTCGCCGCCTCAATGCCCTTCTTGATCGCCGCCGGGACTTCCTTAGCCTTGCCCGTGCCGAAGCCGACCACTCGGGCACCTGGATCGCCAACCACGACGAGCGCGGAGAAGCTGAGGTTCTTGCCGCCCTTTACCACTTTGGTCACGCGGTTGATCGACACCACGTTTTCCTTCAGGTTCAGGGTGGAGGCATCGATACGCTTTGTTGCAATCGCCATAGTTTCCTTTTTAAAACTCTAACCCTGCTTCGCGCGCCGCATCGGCCAGAGCCTTAATGCGTCCGTGATACAGATAACCGCCGCGATCGAACACCACGGCCTTAATGCCTTTGTCTTTGGCCCGCTCGGCTACCAGCTTCCCAATCGACTTCGCCCCGGCCAGATTGCCGCCGTTCTTGGCTTCGCCTTCGGCCGAGGAAGCCGCCGCTACGGTGTGACCTTTCGAATCGTCGATCACCTGCGCGTAGATGTGCTTCACGCTGCGAAATACCGCCAAGACGGGGCCGCTCCGGTGTGCCCGAGACACGGCGCCGAATGCGTTTGTGAATTCGCAACCGGATAATGTTTTTGGAATCTCTTGCCATATATCCTTCTTAGTTACTTGCCGCCGGCGCCCGTCTTGCCGACCTTCTTGCGCAACGGCTCGCCCGTGTAGCGGACGCCCTTGTTCTTGTATGGATCCGGCGGACGCAGCGCGCGCATGTTGGCCGCCGCCTGCCCCAATGCCTGACGATCGGCTCCGGTCAACACCAGGTGCGTCTGCTTGTCGACCTTCAGATCGATCCCCTCAGGCAAATAGAATTCAATCGGGTGCGAATAGCCGAGGGTGAAACTTGCGATGCGGCCTTTGACATCGCAGCGATAGCCGATGCCAACAATATCGAGCTCGCGCGTAAATCCAGTCGACACCCCTTGCACCGCGTTGGCGGCCAAAGCGCGCGTCAGCCCATGCAAGGCGGCCTTATCGTCGCCATCGCGCTGAAGTTCCAGAACACCGTTTTCCTGGCGCAGCTTGATGCCGGCCGGTATCGGTACGGTCTGCTTGCCTTTGGGGCCTTCCACCAATAGCTCGCCGCCGATGGTGATCTTCACACCTTTGGGCAGCGGGATCGGCTTTTTTCCAACTCGTGACATATGCCTGAAACTCCGTATTCTCTTCTGTTACCAAACGTGGCAGAGAACTTCTCCGCCTACGCCTTCTTTGCGAGCCGCACTGCCGGTCATCACCCCGCGTGGCGTCGTCAGGATGTTCACACCCAGGCCACCCAGCACGCGCGGCACTTTCTTCGAGCCGACATACACACGGCAACCCGGACGCGACACCCGCTCAATTCGCGAAATCACCGGCACGTTGCCGGGAGTGTACTTCAAGTAGATGCGAATGGAGCGTTGCGAGCCGTCTTCGGTCAGCTTGTAGTTGGCGATGTAGCCTTCGTCCTTGAGGATCTTGGCGATGTCGGTCTTCAACCGCGATGCCGGCACGTCCACCTTCGCATGGCGCGAACCTAAAGCGTTGCGGATGCGGGTGAGCATATCGGCGATCGGATCAGATGTCGTCATTCCTGTAAACTCCCTAATTACCTTCTTTAGCCGCGCACAATGGTGCGCCGGGCCACTCTACCAGCTCGCCTTAATCACGCCGGGGACTTCTCCCGCCAGCGCGAGCTTCCGGAAACAGATCCGGCACAGCTTGAACTTGCGCAGGAATCCGCGCGGGCGTCCGCAACGGAAGCACCGGTTCCGGTGCCGGCACGCGAACTTCGCTGTGCCCGCCGCCTGCTGCGGCGGCTAACTTCTCATCTCGTGCGATCTTGGCGGTAGTGGCCATGGTTCTTGTTCAATCCTCTTCCTACTGCGCCCGGAAAGGCATGCCGAGCTGCTTCAGCAACGCCAGACCCTCGGCATCGGTCCGCGCGGTGGTGGTAATGCAAATATTCATCCCCTTGGTTTTGTCGACCTTGTTGTAATCGATCTCGGGGAAAATCAACTGATCCTTCATGCCCAGCGTATAATTGCCGCGCCCGTCAAACGACTTCGACGACACGCCGCGAAAATCGCGAACACGAGGCAGCGCGACATTCACCAGGCGATCCAGAAATTCGTACATCCGGTCGCCGCGCAGCGTGACCGAGCAGCCGATGGGCATGCCTTCGCGCAGCTTGAAAGCCGCAATCGACTTGCGCGCTTTGTTGATCACCGGCCTTTGTCCTGCGATCTGGCCCAGCTCGTTCACCGCTCCGTCCATCAGCTTCGCGTTCTGAGTTGCCTCGCCCATGCCGATGTTTACGCAAATTTTTTCGACCTTCGGAACGGCCATCGCATTGGTATAGCCGAATTCCTTGGTGAGCGACTGCACGATCGTTTTTTGATACAGCTCTTTTAACCTGGCCGCCATATTACGCCTTTTCCCTACGACTTTTTATCCAAAATTTCTCCGCCCTTGCGCGCCACTCGCACCCTGCGCGCAGTCGCGCCGACGCCTTCCACTTTGTAGCCCACGCGTGTGGCTACGCCGCCGGAAGTGACAACCATCACGTTGGACATCGCGATGGAACTTTCCCGCTCCGCGATACCGCCCTTGATCTGCTTGGAGGGATTCGGCCGCGTATGCCGCTTCACCATGCCCACGCCTTCCACAAGCACCCGGCCTGTTTCGCGAATTACGTCCAGCACGCGCCCGGTCTTGCCCTTATACTTGCCGGTGATCACCTTTACGGTGTCGTCCTTCTTGATCTTGAGTTTCAGCCGGACCTTGGGCTCGTTCTGATGCCGCTGATGAATTTTTCTTGCCATGACTTTACCTGAATGGCTCCTATATTACTTCCGGCGCCAGGGAAACAATCTTCATGAATCTCTTATCGCGCAGCTCGCGGGCAACGGGCCCGAACACGCGCGTCCCTACCGGCTCGCCCAGTTCCGTGATCAGCACCGCGGCGTTGGAATCGAAACGGATGTAGGTGCCGTCTTTGCGGCGAGTTTCCTTACGCATCCGGACCACCACGCAGCGGACCACTTTCCCCTTCTTAATAGCCGAATCCGGAGCGGCTTCCTTCACGCTGGCGGTGATGATATCGCCCAGCCCCGCGTGCAGACCCAGGTCGCCGCCGCGCGGCAAGATGCACTGCAGCCTGCGCGCGCCGCTGTTGTCGGCGACTTCCAGAATTGTCCGCATCCCGATCATAAATTCAAATCTCCTAGAAAGGGTTTTAAACTACTTCCCTTTTTTCCTATTTGCCCTTTTTCTTGGACACGCGCTTTTCCGGTCCGGTCTGAATGCCGATCGAGCTCAAATCGGTAGTCACCTGGACCGCCTTGCGAACCACTTCCTTCAGCTCCCAGCGCTTCAACTTCGACAGCGGCCGGCATTCCACGATCCGCACCACGTCGCCGACCTTCGCCAGGCCCTGCTCGTCATGCGCATAGAACTTCTTTTTCTTGGAAACAATTCGCTTGTAGAGCGGATGGGGCACGCGCCGGATCACTTCCACCACAATCGTCTTGGCCATCTTGGAGGGCAGAACCGATCCAAGTTTTTCGTTTTTATTACTGTGCTGTTTGGCTTCCGTCATGGCCAGTGATTATCCTTTGCCCTTCGCCTTGTCTGAAGTTTTCGCCGCAACCTTCTTCGCCGCTGCCTTCTTTACCGCGGGCGCCTTTACGGCCGAAGCCGCTGCTTTGGTTGCTGCCGGCTTTGCTGCTTTCGGCTTTGCCACCGGCGCGGCGGTCTTCTTTGCCGCTTTGGCGGGCGCCTTCACCGGCGCCGAAGTCCCTGCAATTTCGCGCTCGCGAAGGATGGTCAGCATGCGAGCCCTCTCCTTGCGAAGACTGCGCAGCTTCTTGATTCCCTCAGCCTGCCCCATCGACATCTGGAAGCGGATCCGGAAAGCCTGCTCGGCCCCTTCACGGAGTTGCTTATTGATTTCCGGCCCGTCCAGAGCCCGCGCTTTTTCGGCGTTTTCCTTCATGAATCAGATCCTCTTAGTCGACGTGATCGCGCAGCGACCGTCATTAATCTACATGGTCGCGAGCGACCATTTTGGTCGGCAGCGACAGTTTCGCCGCAGCCAGCCGCAGGGCGGCCTGAGCCAATTCGCGCGACACGCCTTCCATCTCAAACAAAATCTTGCCGGGCCGCACTACGCAAACCCATTCCTCTGGCGCGCCCTTTCCCTTACCCATACGAGTTTCAGCGGGCTTCTTGGTGATGGGCTTATCCGGGAATAACCGGATCCACACCTTGCCGCCGCGCTTGATCGAACGGGTCATAGCCACACGGGCCGCTTCAATCTGCCGCGCCGTGATCCAGCCGCACCGCAATACCTTCAAACCGTAGTCGCCGAAGGCGAGCGAAGAACCGCGCCACGCTTTGCCGGTCATGCGGCCGCGCTGTTGCTTGCGGTATTTCACCTTCTTAGGCATCAACATGATGGTCTAAACTCCCTCTCGCCTTATTCGCTCTTCTCGGGTTCACCCGACTTCTTCTCGGTTTCAGCAGCTGGACCAGCCTCGGGCTTGGACTCCTGCTTCCAGGTTGGCTGCGGAGGCGCCATGGGCGGCAAAATCGGAGACGATCCGCGCGTCGGCATGTCGCCCGGAGGCGCTTGCACGACTCCCTGCCCCGCACCACCGGGAGCACCCGCTCCAGGTCCGCCAAAACCCTGACCACCGCCCGGCCGAGGCCCGCGATCCCCGCCTCGATCCCCACGGTCCCCTCGATCCCGGTCGCGCCGGTCGCGTGAAGGAGCGCGCCGAGGCTCCGGATCGTTGCGCAATCCTCTGCGCTGGCCGCCCGGCAAAATTTCGCCTTTATAAACCCAGCACTTCACGCCGATCACGCCGTAGGTGGTGAAGGCCTCGCTGAATCCGTAATCGATATCGGCGCGCAACGTGTGCAGCGGCAACTGCCCTTGCAGATACCATTCCGTGCGAGCGATTTCCGCCCCGTTCAAACGGCCAGACACGCGAACCTTGATTCCCTTGCAACCAAACCGCAGCGCTGAATCAACGGCTTTTCTCATCGCGCGCCTAAACGCCACACGCTTTTCAAGCTGCAGCGCGATCGATTCGCTTACCAGTTGCGCATCCAGCTCCGGCTTGTGGACTTCCTGAATGTCGATGAAAACTTCGCGTTTGGTCTTCTTGGCCAAATCGCCTTTGAGCTTTTCGATCTCAGCACCCTTGCGGCCGATGATTATTCCGGGGCGTGAAGTGTGAATGGTGATGCGAAGCTTGTTGCCCGGACGATCCACTTCCACGGAACTGACGCCGGCGGCCTTCAAACGTTCGCGAAGAGAATCCTTCAATTCCAGATCTTCGGCCAGCAGCTTGGCGTAATCCTGCTTGGCAAACCACCGCGAGCGCCAGGTCTTAGTGACGCCCAGCCGGAATCCGTAGGGATGAACTTTCTGACCCATTAAGCTTCTTCCTTTTGGCCGTCTCCGACCTTCACCACAATGTGCGCCATCCTGCGCTGGTAGCGATACGCGCGGCCCATAGGCGCGGGACGAACGCGCTTCATGCGCGGCCCTTCGTTGACGTAGCACTCGGTGACCATCAGCTTGTCCACGTCCACATCGTTGTTGCGATTCTCAGCATTGGCGATCGCCGACCGCAGCACTTTCTCGATGGAAGGCGCGATGCGCTTGTTGGTGGTGCGCAGAATGTTGATGGCGTCGCCCGCGCGCTGGCCGCGGATCAAATCGATCACCAGCCGTATTTTCTGCGGCGACGTCCGGATATATCTTGCTTCTGCCTTGGCTTGCATAGTCTTCGTTTCCTTTATGCCGCTGGCTTGGAGGTCTTCTCCGGCGCAGCCTTGGCGGCATGCCCCTTGAAGGTCCTGGTGGGTGAAAATTCACCCAGTTTGTGACCCACCATATTTTCGGTGATGTACACCGGGATAAACTTCTTGCCGTTATGAACCGCCAGCGTGTGCCCGATAAACTCCGGCAGAATGGTCGAACGCCGCGACCAGGTCCTCAGGACCTTTTTTTCGTTCTTGGTGTTCATATCGCCCACCTTCTTCATCAGGTGGTCATCGACGAACGGCCCTTTATGTAGTGAACGTCCCATGAATATCCTCGGCTACCGCTTCTTCGCTTTACGGGTCACGATAAATTTATCGGTGCGCTTGTTGTTGCGCGTCTTGAAGCCGCGTGTAGGCTGGCCCCAGGGAGTAACCGGATGGCGGCCACCCGACGTTTTGCCTTCGCCGCCGCCGTGCGGGTGATCCACTGGGTTCATCGTGACGCCGCGATTGTGCGGTCGCTTGCCCATCCACACCTTGCGTCCGGCTTTGCCCAGGCTCACATTTTCGTGCTCGACGTTGCCCACCTGGCCAATCGTGGCCTGGCAGGACGCCATCACTCGGCGAATTTCGCCCGAAGGCAGCTTCAACAGAGCCACCTCGCCTTCTCTGGAAACCAACTGCGCCTGAGCGCCAGCCGAACGCGCCATCTGTCCGCCCTTGCCCGGCTTCAGCTCAATATTGTGAACCACCGTGCCCGCCGGAATATTCTTCAACGGCAGCGAATTTCCCACCAGGATGTCCGCATTCGGTCCCGAGGTCACCTTGCGTCCCACTTCCAGGCCCGCCGGAGCCAGAATGTAGCGCTTCTCGCCATCCACATAGTGCAGCAGCGCGATGCGCGCGCTGCGATTGGGATCGTATTCGATGGAAGCCACCACGCCGACGATGCCATGCTTATCGCGCTTGAAATCGATCTCGCGATACGACTGCTTGTGGCCGCCGCCGATGAAGCGCGACGACACGCGACCAGTTGAAGAACGTCCACCAGTCTTGGGTTTGCCCGTCGTCAGGCTCTTCTCGGGAGCCTTGTTGGTGAGGTCCGCGCGGGAAACAACGGTGGTGAACCGGCGCGTGGGAGTAGTGGGTCTATAGCTCTTAATCGGCATCGCTTAAATCTCCGCGTACTCCGGCATCTTTTGGCCGGCCTTCAGCTTTACATACGCTTTCTTCCAGTCCGAACGATAGCCGGCGTATTTGCCGCGCCGCCGCAGCTTACCTGCGGTGGTGGAGGTGCGGACATCTTCCACTTTGATCTTGAACAGCAATTGAATTGCGTTGCGGATCTGAGTCTTGTTCGCATCCACGGCGACCTCAAAACACAGGGTCCGTTCGTCGTCTTTCTTGGTGACGCCTTTTTCGGTGACGATGGGGCGCTTGATGATTGCGTAGAGTTCCGACATGTTATGCCAAGGCCTCCGACAGTTTCTTTGCGGCCGCTTCACTCATCAGCACCTGCTCATGACCCAGTAGGTCATACACATTCACTTCATGGCTGGATACCAGCTTGACGCCTTCCAGGTTGCGGCTCGACAAATCCAGATTCCGATTATCGCCGTTGTCCACCAGAAGAACCGTCTTCTTGATTTCCAAACCATCCAGCGTCCGGCGCATGCCTTTGCTCTTGGGCTCGGAGATCGCGAATTGATTTACGACTTTCAACTCGCCGTCACGAAGCTTCGCTGAAAGAGCCGAGCGTAGCGCGCCCAATTGCATCTTTTTGGGCAGCTTGTACGCATAACTGTGCGGTTGTGGTCCATGAGTGGTGCCGCCATGACGCCACAGAGGACTGCGAACCGAACCTACACGAGCCCGGCCTGTACCCTTCTGCCGCCACAGCTTCTTGCCCGACCCGGCCACTTCGTGCCGCGTCTTAGTGGAAGCCGTGCCGCGCCGAATCGAAGCCAGATAGTGGCGGACCGACTCATACAGCAGCGCCTTATTCACCGGCGCCCCGAATACTTCCTCGGAGAGTTCTACCGAACCCACTACTTTGTTGCTTAAATCGATGATGTCTACGCTCGGCATGATTACTTCTTTGCCCTCCGTACGATGACGTATCCACCGTTGGGGCCAGGCACCGCGCCTTTGACCAGAATGACGTTGTCCTCGGTGTCCACTTCAACGATCTCCAGATTGCGCACCGTGACGCGATCCGTACCCATATGGCCGCCCATGCGCATTCCAGGAAAAACGCGCGACGGAAAGCTCGAAGCGCCGATGGACCCGGGAGCCCGATGAAACATCGACCCGTGGGTGGCGTCCGAACCGCGGAAGTGATGGCGCTTCACCACACCAGCAAAGCCTCGGCCTTTGCTGATGCCGATCACGTCCACTTTTTCCTTGGGCTTGAACTCGCCGGCCAGAACGCGGTCGCCCGCCTTCAAATCGCCCTGAGTGCCTTCCAGAAGCCTGAATTCGCGCTGGAATTTGACGCCCTCGGCTCCGGACTTCTTGAAGTGCCCGGTCTGCGCCTTGTTAATGCGCGACTTCTTGGCGTACTCCATAAAGCCCAACTGCACCGCGTCATACCCATCGGTGGTGGGCGTCTTGCGCTGTACTACCACGCAAGGGCCAGCCTTGAGAACCGTCACAGGCACCACCTGGCCATCGGCCTGGAAGACCTGCGTCATCCCGATTTTTTTCCCTAAAATTCCTGGGCTCATCTTAAATCTCCGGGAGTCAGAATTCAGAAATCAGAGAGTCGTAATTGCGACTCCGCTCGCTTCTGTTTCCTGGCTACTTTCCCTTTCCAAACGCCTTGATTTCGACGTCCACCCCAGCCGGCAGGTCGAGCTTCATCAAAGCATCCACCGTGTCCTGCGTCGGCTCCAGAATATCCAGCAAACGCTTGTGCGTCCGAATCTCAAACTGCTCGCGGCTTTTCTTGTCCACGTGCGGCGAACGCAACACGGTGTACAAGTTTCTTACTGTGGGCAGCGGGATCGGCCCCGCCACTGTAGCGCCGGTCCGCTTGGCCGTATCGACAATCTCCGTGGTCGATTGGTCCAGGATCCGGTGATCGTACGCCTTCAGGCGAATGCGGATTCTCTCTCTTAAGGAGCTCATGTGTTCTTCTTACTTACTTCTTGCCGGCCACCGGAGCATCGGCCATAATTTCCGTCACCGTGCCCGCGCCCACCGTCCTGCCGCCTTCGCGAATTGCGAAGCGCAAGCCTTTGTCCATAGCGACCGGCGTGATCAGCTCGATCTCCAGCTGAACGTTATCGCCCGGCATCACCATCTCCATGCCTTCCGGCAACTGCGCTACGCCCGTCACGTCGGTGGTGCGGAAGTAGAACTGCGGACGGTAGCCCTTGAAGAACGGCGTATGACGGCCGCCCTCTTCCTTGCTCAGAACGTACACTTCGCCCTTGAACTTCTTGTGCGGCTTAATGGCGCCCGGCTTGGCGATCACCTGACCGCGCTCCACGTCATCTTTTTCAATACCGCGCAGCAGCAACCCGACGTTGTCTCCGGCGCGGCCTTCGTCCAATAACTTCTTGAACATTTCCACGCCCGTGACCACCGTCTTGCGCGTATCGCGGAATCCAACGATTTCCATGTCCTCGCCGACCTTGCAGATGCCCTGCTCGATACGGCCCGTCACCACCGTGCCGCGACCCTGGATCGAGAAGATATCTTCAATCGGCATCAGGAACGGCTTGTCGATGATGCGCTCCGGCATGGGGATGTACTTGTCGACGGCTTCCATCAGCTCGTCCACCGTCTTTTCCCACTTCGCTTCCCCGTTCAACGCGCCCAGCCCGCTTACCTTTACTACCGGCAGCGTGTCGCCGGGGAAGCCGTAGCTGGTGAGCAGCTCGCGCACTTCCAGCTCGACCAGTTCCAGCAAGTTCCGGGTCGTCCACCATGTCGACCTTGTTCAGCGCAACCACGATGTAGGGCACGCCCACCTGGCGAGCCAGCAGAATATGCTCTCTGGTCTGAGGCATGGGACCATCGGTCGCTGCCACAACCAAAATGGCCCCGTCCATCTGCGCGGCACCCGTGATCATGTTCTTGATGTAGTCGGCGTGGCCGGGGCAATCCACGTGCGCGTAGTGACGATTGGCGGTTTCGTATTCCACGTGCGCCGCCGCGATCGTGATTCCACGAGCCTTCTCTTCCGGCGCATTGTCGATCGAATCGAAGCTCCGGAACTTTACCTTCGGATTGTGCTTGGCCAGCGTTTTGGTGATCGCCGCCGTCAACGTCGTCTTGCCGTGATCGATGTGTCCGATCGTCCCCACGTTTACGTGCGGCTTGCTGCGATCAAATTTTTCCTTCGCCATGTTTCGCTCTCCTGATCAGAACTCTTTTAAAAACTTGAACCCATTAAGCGGCCTCGCCGCCCTTACCCTGCGCCCGGCTGGTGATTTCTTCCGCCACGCTTCTGGGCACTTCCTCATACTGGCCGAAGTGCATCGTGAACGCCCCTCGACCTTGTGTACGGGAGCGCAACTCGGTGGCGTAGCCAAACATTTCGGACAACGGCACCATCGCCTTTACGATGTGCGTGGAGCCCAGGATTTCGGTACCCTCCAGACGGCCTCGCCGCGAAATCAGGTCGCCGTTGACGGAACCCATATACTCGTCCGGCACCACGACCTCCACCCTCATCACCGGCTCCAGCAGTACCGGCTTGGCCTTGCGGGCAGCTTCCTTGAAGCAGATGGAAGAGCAAATCTTGAAGGCCATCTCCGACGAATCGACATCGTGATAGTCGCCATCAAACAGCGTGACTTTGACATCCGACATCGGATAACCCGCGAGCACTCCGTGCTCCAGCGATTCCTTGACGCCTTTTTCGACGGCCGGGACAAATTCCTTCGGAACCGACCCGCCCTTGATGTCGTTATCGAATTCGTACTCGCCGCCCGGCAAAGGCTCAATACGCAGCTTTACGCGCGCATACTGCCCTTTACCGCCCGACTGTTTCTTGTGGGTGTAGTCGAATTCAGCCTTGTTACGAACCGTTTCGCGATAAGCAACCTGCGGCTTGCCGACATTGGCCCCGACATCGAACTCACGCTTCATGCGATCGACGATAATTTCCAGGTGCAATTCGCCCATACCGGCCAAGATCGTCTGGCCCGTATCGGGATCGGTGGAAACCTTGAGGGTCGGATCTTCCTGCGCCAGCTTGGCGATGGCCATGCCCAGCTTTTCCTGGTCGACCTTGGTCTTTGGCTCAATGGCCAACTGAATCACCGGAGCTGGAAAGTCGATTCTTTCCAGAACTACCGGCGCCCGATCGTCGCAGATGGTATCACCGGTTGAAACCGACTTGAGACCCACCGCGGCGGCAATATCGCCCGCCAGGATTTCCTGGATTTCTTCGCGCTTGTTGGCATGCATCTTGACCAGGCGGCCAATGCGCTCCTTGCGGCCCTTCGCGACGTTTAAGATAGTGTCGCCGGCCGCCAGGCGTCCTGAGTAGACGCGAATGAAGGCCAACTGACCGACGAAGGGGTCGGTCATAATCTTGAAGACCAGCGCCGAGAACGGTTCTTTGTCGTCCGGGTTGCGAACCAGCTCCTTGGTCTTATCGTCCGGATCGGTCCCCATCATGGGCGGGACGTCCAACGGAGAAGGCAGATAGTCCACCACGGCGTCGAGAAGATTCTGAACACCCTTGTTTTTGAATGCCGTGCCGCAAACTACCGGGAAAATCTTTTGCGCGATGGTGGCCTTGCGGATCCCCGCAGCCAGTTCTGCTTCCGTAATCGATTCGCCTTCGATGAACTTATGCATCAGCACATCGTCGGACTCCGAAACAGCCTCCACCAGCAGGTCGCGATACTCCTTGGCCTGATCGAGCAGATCGGCCGGAATCTCCACCTCGTCGTACTTGGCGCCCAGGGTTTCGTCCAGCCACACCCGAGCCTTCATGGTGACCAGATCGACGATGCCCTTGAACTGATCCTCCGCTCCGATAGGAAGCTGAATCGCCACCGGGCGAGCCTTTAGGCGATCGACGATGGTTTCGATCGAGCGGAAGAAATCCGCGCCCACGCGATCCATCTTGTTAATAAAGCAAATACGTGGGACACGATACTTATCGCCCTGCCGCCATACCGTTTCCGATTGCGGCTGAACACCGGCTACGGCGTCAAACACCGCCACAGCACCATCCAAAACCCGCAAACTGCGTTCGACCTCAGCAGTGAAATCGACGTGGCCCGGCGTATCGATGATATTGATCGTACAATCGCGCCATTCGCAGGTGGTCGCAGCGGAGGTGATGGTGATTCCACGCTCCTGCTCCTGCTCCATCCAGTCCATAACGGCCGTGCCTTCATGAACTTCACCGATCTTGTAGGTGCGGCCGGTGTAATAAAGCACACGCTCCGTAGTTGTGGTTTTACCAGCATCAATGTGGGCCATGATGCCGATATTGCGCATTTTCTCGAGCGGTACAGTACGAGCCATAACTCCTTAAAAATCCTTACCTAACCCTAGGAACCTACCAGCGACTACCACCGATAATGCGCAAAGGCCTTGTTGGCCTCCGCCATACGATGAACATCGTCCTTCTTCTTGATTGCCCCGCCCCTCATATTGGAGGCATCGTTCAGCTCATTGGCCAACTTCTCAGGCATGCCCTTCTCCGGACGGCTGCGGGCGTTGAGCAAAATCCAGCGAATCGCCAGGGAAGTCCGGCGATTGTTAGAAACTTCAACCGGAACCTGATAGTTGGCGCCACCAACGCGGCGGGTCTTCACTTCCAGAAGAGGCTTGCAATTCTCAACGGCCTTCTTGAACAGCTTCAAAGGATCGTCCTGCGAACGCTCCTTGATGGTGTCCATAGCTTCGTAGAAAATCTTCTGCGAAATGGCCTTCTTGCCATCCCACATCATGGTGTTTACAAACTTCTCGGCCAGGGTCGAGTTGTACACCGGATCCGGCAGGATCTCACGGGATTCAGGTCTGCGTCTGCGTGGCATGGTTTAAATCCTATTATTTGGCTGCGGGCCCTTTAGGCCGTTTTGCTCCGTACTTGGAGCGGCTCTGCTGGCGGCCCGAAACCCCGGCCGTATCCAGCGTTCCGCGAACAACGTGATAGCGCACACCGGGAAGATCCTTCACACGACCTCCGCGGATGAGCACGATCGAGTGCTCCTGAAGGTTGTGGCCTACGCCAGGGATGTACGTGGTGACTTCAATTCCGTTGGTCAAGCGCACGCGGGCGACCTTACGGAGCGCCGAATTGGGCTTCTTGGGCGTGGTGGTATACACACGAGTACACACGCCGCGGCGCTGCGGACAAGCCTGCAGAGCCGGACTGGCCGTCTTGTAATTGGTGGGACGGCGACCCTTGCGCACGAGTTGAATAAACGTCGGCACTAGCTTTCTCTCCTCCCGCCTGCGGCAAGATGGACACACAAAAACGCATCCAAGCGCAAAACGGGCCTTTCCCAGTTTGTTGAAACTACCCAAAAGAAACTGAGCGCAGCCAAAAACACACTTACATGCTTACGCCAGCTCCAAAAAACCTGCGAGGGTAAGAGACTTCGGACTAGCCCATACTACTGAAAGCGTTAGAATCCTTCAGAGCCTCGGGGCCGGCCTCCAGCCGGACTCTCCTTGTCAAACAGCAACGCGAAGAGGGGTAGCGTGGAGGCAGAAGACAACTCGCCTAAAAACCTTGACTAGGATAGCACAACTGTGAGGAGGGTTGTCAAACTGGGGATTCTACGGGTAGTGGGTCCGTTTGAGCATCGATCTACTTTGTTTGGTAAAGATAGCCCGTGTTCTATTTCACACCGACAAATCAGGCGATAGACCTCCTGCCCATGGCAGAGCGAAGGAATCTGACAGATTGCCCCGTTCGTGAGCTACTCGCAGCGCAGTTTGAGAGACACCTGGACCATTACACCGAAACGTTCTTAGGGCTCTTTGACAAGATGGGCGGAGACAGGGCCAGCGAGGAAACTCAGGTGCTGTACGAGGCGTGCCTTGAGGCGAGAAAGGCCCTGCACGACCACGAGCTGGATCATGGATGCTTTGAGTGAGCGGGGAAGCGGTTAGAGGGTAGTGGGGGCCCGTTTGAGCATGGGCCCACTTTGTTTGGTAAAGATACGCCGGTCGGGAGATTTAACGGTGGGTAACTTTAGTGTATCTTTTGTACATGTACTTTCCGACAACGGCCTGTGCTGTTCGAGCTCAGCTAGCATCGCGATATAGGAAACTCCTCGACCAACACACAGCTGCGCTGCTGGAAGTGCTGACCGCCGATAGGGCTAGAAAGGATACGCAGGCGCTGTACGAGTCCTGTATTGAGGCGCGGGATGCCCTGGAACAACACGACCAGAGCCATAGGTGCGCTGAGAGTAAGACGGCACAAGTCCTGCGTCGAAGCGCGTAGGGCCAAATCTTGAGACTTCCTTAACGCCTTTCGGCAACCGTCTTGCACTACTCTAGATCGCTATGGCGACCTCCGAGAGCCCTAAACCCATCGTCGATCCCGAGGAGTTTGAGAAGGAAAGCAAAAGGGTAACGAACAGACTCCGATCCGACCTGGACAAGCTCGTAGCGGTCGAAGACACCGGAGTTCCGCTGTTACGTTATGGGTTACGTCAGGGGCTTCGTTACGACGGGCGGGACGAAAGGTTATCCAGGATCTGGTAAGGATTACTGAACACTCGAAGGCAGAAGCAGGTCGTCACGCCCTGCGCCGGCGCCCATAGGCAACCAGGCCCGCCAGCCCAACAACAAATAACGAAATCGTGCCCGGCTCTGGAACTGGATTACTAAGGTTAAACCCGACTGCATCAAGCATATTGATTTCCGCTTTGCCGTCAGTAGTGATGTCCAGTTCGGTTCCCAGGCAAGCCGTTGCGTCCTGAACTTCCTTGCAGTTGGTCGCAAAATCAGCATAGTCGTTGCCATTGTCCAAAGTATTGAAGGCCGAACCGTTAGCTCCATTGGTGACGCCTCCGTTGTAAGAGAAATATTGGCCGGGCGCAGTACTGAGCGCGTTGTGCAGGTTCACCAGACTCCCCACACCTGCATAACGGAACAAATCGTTTGCTGAAGGCGTTCCGGCTCCGAAATTGGAAGCGCAGGGATTGCTTAACGGATTTGTTTGCGTGTCGACACAAGATGTTGTCCCCAGAATTTCGTTCGTCTCATGCTCCACGATACTGTAGAAATCGTAGGCATTGTTTGGCTGGCTGCCCCCAGTCTGGTTCCAATACAAGATCTGCGTTCCCCCTGTCTCCGACGATAGGTTTGCGGGTGTCGTCACCGTGATAATGCCGTTGTAGCAGCCAGAAGTCCCCGGTGTGCAAGGCGAGCCGCCCGAAGTTGTACCAGTTAAAAGGTTGGGATTGATCCCTAGCGCCAATCCGAGCGCGCTGGTGATCACCACGTTATTCCCGCCGTAAATCGACGAATCAATGCTATTCAGGGCTGCTATTGCGGCGGTGTCGACCGCGTTACCACTCGCATGGGAGGTTAACGCCGCCAAATATGTCGCATAGGAAACGTCGTTGTAAAATCCTGGTGTGCTGGAACCAAGGCCCGTCACACCCTGTTTGATGTAGATACTGGCATTGACGTTGGAGAACGTGCTGTTGTACAGCCCTGCGAGTGTGCTGTTGAGATAAGCACACGTACCCGCCTGCGTAGCATCAATAGTGGCATCGCAGGAATAGCTGATGGTGGCGTGGGCAGGCAAGGCCCCCAGCAATCCTAATCCGACCGTCATCGCGACATACGAAAACCGTACTACTGGCAAATGCCGTTTCATCAAGTCCTCCGGGCGTCTTAGTGGTCATTGTGGGGTAAGTCGAGGGCGCTCGTCAAGCCTTTCTCAACATTCATAAGCTATTAATTAATAAAGGCTTAACAAGATCAGTGGGGTGGCCCAGCCCGGCTGGAAAATCACCCTAGAAGAGCCTGGGGGAAGACCTTATTTTACTGAGTCACGGTGATATTCACCGACGGCGAAGACGAGGTTCCGATGGTGACCACAACCGGTTGCGATCCCAAAGGCGCATTGGCAGGCACCACAAAGTTGACCTGCGTCACCCCTACCAGGCCGCTTGGAATCCCGATAAAGGCGATGTTGGCCGTCTGTCCGCCCACCGTCATGCTCGCGGGGAGGATCGGCTTGGGCAATTTGCTGACGGGCGTGGACGGATCGGGAGTCTGCCCGTCCTGCAGACTGGGGTCGTTCACCATCCCTTCGCCGGTGATAAAAATGGTTGTGGTTTGCCCACGCTGGGCCGATGGGAAGGGGACAGTCGCCCCGCCCGACGAAAAGATTCCCGGAGCGGATGCGGAGATCGCGATGGTCTGCGTAGCATCGTCATACGGATTACCCGTCACCAGCATGGATTGCCCACCCGGCTGGGTCTCATACGGAATCTGGATATTCACCTGTCCCGGGGAAACGTAGTACAGCGGTGCTGGAACCCCATCCACATAGGCCTCGAACCCGGCCATGATGAAAGGCAGCGGAATTGCCCCCGCTGCCTGCGCAAACGCTCCAAAATTGGTTCCATAAACGCTCACCAACATTCCAGGCGCGTAGGATTGGCTGCCCGACGCCGCATTGCCCGAGCCAGCCACAGTCTGCTTCACCATCAACCTCTGGAAGGGAATCGAAAAGTCCTGTGACCAGGTCGCGCCGCCAACATCTCTTCCGGTGAAGGTGAACAAAACCGTTTTCGGCACGGCCACTTGGGCCAAGCCGAGAACGTTCGAAACAATCGCCCCTCCTGCCGGAATGGCCGTCGTCCCAAAGGAAGCCTGCGGATCGAAGAAATGGCCGTCGATGGTCATGGACGTAAGCGTAGTCGCAACCCCGGCTTCCTCGTCCAAGGTCAAGGTGAAGGTCCACTGGTTGCCCGATGCGTCGGGGGCCTGCTGGAACACGGGGATCTGATCGATGGACGGAACTACCGCGGAACCTTTTGGAGTCGAGCTCGACCAGGTGTGAACAAACACGTTTGCATCCACCGAACCCAGGCCGGTCGCCTGGTCGTAGCCTGGTCCCGCGCTGAAGCCCATCTGCCTATTGACGCAATTGGGCGATCCGGCGGCGCAGGGAACAATGTTGTTGCCGGTGGTGATATCGTGAAAAACCTCCGGATTGGTTTGCGCCAGCCGGTAAAGAGCCGTGTTAACATTTCCCAGGCCCGGCTGCTTCAGCGTGCCGCTCTTAACCAGATACTGATTGAGCAGGACCAGAATTCCGGCAAAGGTTGGGCTGGCGAGCGACGTTCCATAGAAAGAACCCATCTGACCTTGGCTGATCACCGGCACGGGAGTATGGTCGGACGCATTGAGCGCCACGTCGGGCACATTTCTCATGCCACCAGCAGCAACACCCGGACCGGACTGCCATACAGGTTTGGGGAAGATCAGGCTGGTGCCCCCTCCACCAGCCGATAGGATCTGATCTGCGATCGTGGTGTTCCAGACGGTCTCCGGAATGTAAGAGAGAGCCGAAGAGCTAGTGGCACTATTCGTGGTGGACCAGTAATTGCCGCCGGCGTCGTTGAATTGCGAGCCTCCGACACCGGTGACCTCCGGAATGCTCGCGGGCGCGTCCACGGCCAGCCCGGACTGAGCGAAAAAATCGACAAATTGCTGATCGCAATCGGCGGCTCCCGCATCTCCGGACGCGTTCACCCAGGTCTGGCCCTGCGCATTGGCTTGCTGCGCCGTCATTTGGGTAGAGGGGAGATCGACAAGGTCGAATGCCTCGCAGGCTCCGTAACTGGAGGAGAAAACCGGCGCCAGATTCTGATCGACAATGTAGTCGATCGAGGTCTGCACATCGCCCGAATACACGAAGTCAATGACCGCGTTTCGCGCCACTGCGCCGGCCCACTGAATGTCCAGGCTCGATTCATCCACGTCGCCATCTACAATCCCAGGATTCATTTCCCCTGGCACCAAAATCTGTTTCAGCGTTTGCGTACTCAGGTTGAAGGTCGTGCGGAATCGCGATTGGTCGGACGCGTGAATCGCGCTCTGCCCCGGAATCGCAATGGTCTGGCCCGTGCCATCGATGCCCGCCGCGTAAAGCGGAGCGACATCATAGATGGTAGAGAAATCGTCCGGAGCGATGCCATGAGTGCCATCGCTGAAATTCAGAAGCGGTTTGGCAAGACGCTTCCCCAGAGGCTTCATACGGAAATCGTGAAGGCCGCGCAAATTCGCCACCACTCCGGCAAGCGCAACGGGAATGGACGGATTGGTAGCGTTAGCGAAATGCGATTCCCCCTTCACCTGATAGCGGTGAATGGAAGTCTTGAACGTGTTCTCGATTTGAGATGCAGTTGCCTGAAAGGTAATCCAGCGCCGCCCACGGGTCTCAGGCGAGAGCACAAACCCTTCCGAAGTGAGCCAGTCGCGGAGCTGCTGATAATCGGCCTTCGAGGCTCCAAAACGGTCGCCGAACTGTTCCGGCGTCAGCCATTGATGAAACAGTGGGGACTTCGGGTTCTGCTGACTTGCGAGTAACCCCTGCAGCGCCGCTTTCTGCGCCGGCGAAGGCTGGATGTACATTGTCACAGAGGGCAGCACAAAGGACCCCGCCACCGGTCCCTGGTCAAACACCGCGCGAGCCAGCGGATGAATGTGACCGGCGAGCACGGTAGCCTGATCGCGATTAATCCGCCCCCGAAGTCTGCTCTGTACCTGTGGGGCTTGGACTTGTGGCGTCTGCCCCTCCGCGCAAACAGCAATAAGTAGGACAGGGATTACATGTTTGATCCAAAACAATTTCATGGTGATTGGTTCTGTTCTGACGCGGGCCTACGACAAATCAGATGGCTCTTCCGCTCGCCGCGTTACTTCGAATTTCCTTGACATACTTAACATCGGTTGCCGATATGGGACTTGTGAGCAGGCTGATCGAACACGCTCAAGAAATTCTCGCAACCGCGGAAGCCGCGGCATCGAATGGCGAGGCGTGCTCGCCCATGACGATCCTCATCGGTCAGGACGGCGCGATCCAGCTATTGGTTGACTCCGACTGGCCCCTGGATTCTCTAGCCCTACATCACGGAGCCCGCTCCGTATTCCGCGTCTCCACCAGGAAAGGCGCATTCAGAGTAGAAGGCCGCGAAGGCACGCGAGCCTGCGTATTGGAATCGTCAACCCCAGCCCGCACCGCGCGGTTGATGTTAAACTCGCGTCCCTTTTAAATCGTCTCCGAGGCGCCCGAGACGGCTCGGATAAACACGCGGTCAATTGTGCGCGACTACTTCTTCGCCGTCAACATCCACCCCGGCACCAACCACAACCACCGCATCGACCCGAGCGTTACATTCTGCGCACCGCACGACTCCAGCACCTTGGCGTACTCGCGCGTCTTGAGAATGTCGTACATCGCGAGTCTCCCCCCGGGCTTCAGCACGCGGTACAACTCGCGAATTGCCTGTGCACGCTCATCTGCGCCGGGAAGATTGTGGACCACCATGCTGGACACTACAACATCGAAATTCGCTTCCGGATAGACCAGCTTCCGCACATCGCCTGATTCCACGCGAACCTTATCGGCGACGCCTTCAAGCTTCGCGTTCTCGCGCGTTGCTTCCGAGGAATTGTCCTTGAGGTCGCGCGCATCCCAAATATCTATCCCAGTCGCGCGCCCCGACTTCAACTTCTTCGCCGCGCCGATCAGCAGCAATCCGCGCCCGCATCCGGCGTCGAGAATTTTCTCATCACCGTTGATCTGTGCGGCTTCCAGAATTTCATCGCGCAACTTCGGTTTGGCCGTGCGGCTGGACCACACCATCACTGCGCCGACCACCACAAAACCCAAGCCAACCAATCCCAGCGCGGTCAATAGGGACATGGCCGGGCCGGGAAAATCGGAGTGATTCATGAACCACAGTGCGAACCCGAAAGCGAGGAACCATCCGCCCCGCACGAACATGTCCTTTACGATGCCCGGAGCGTCCAGCCCATAATCCACTTGCGCTGTCGCCATCTTAAACGCTCGCCCCCGCCGGAGCGTTTTCTTCAGTAGGAGCCGTCACCTCAAGAGGCTTCTTGAACTTGCACTCATTGTTCGGGCACTGCGCGAAGGCGCCCGACTTCAGGAACTTCTCGATCAGATAGCTCCCGCCGCACTCCGGGCACTTCTCCGGAAGCGGTTTCCCCCACGCGACGAAATCGCAATCGGGATAACGGTTGCAGCCGAAGAACGTCTTGCCGCGCTTGGAGCGCCGCTCCACCACTTCGCCTTCGGAGCAGTTGGGACACTTCACGCCAATCGTCTTCTGCTTGACGTATTTGCAGGTGGGATAGTTCGAGCAGGCCACAAACTCGCCGTAGCGACCGTACTTCTTCACCATGTTGCTGGAGCAACTCGGGCACTTCTCGTCCAGAGGAACGTCCTTGGGTTTCTGAGCCTCGCCCAATTGCTTCGTGCTCTTACAATCCGGGTAGCCCGAACATGCCATGAACTGGCCGAAGCGGCCCTTCTTCAGCACCATCGGACGGCCGCAGTTGTCGCAATATTCGGCCTCGTCCTGCTCGGTGGCGCCTTCCTGCGCGACCTCCCGAGTGTTGGTGCATTCGGGATATCCCGTGCAGGCGATAAAGCTGCCGTGCTTGCCCCACTTGATGACCATCGGCTTGCCGCACTTCTCGCACACGAAGTCCGTGGGCGTTTCCATGCGCTTGATGTCGGTCATGTGGCGTTCGGCATGAGTCAGGTTCTTGGCGAACCGCTCATAGAACTCACTCATCGCTATGCGCCAATCGAGCTTGCCCTCTTCGATATCGTCCAGCTCCGCTTCCATCCGAGCTGTGTAGGTGACATCGAAAAGATCGCTGAAGCTTTCCAGCAACAGGTCGGTCACCACCATGCCCAGCTCCGTCGGGCGGAACTTGCCGCCTTCCTTCAGGACGTACTCGCGCTCCTGAATGGTCGATAGGATCGAAGCGTAGGTGGACGGACGGCCCACGCCATCGGCTTCCAGTTCCTTCACCAGCGTCGCTTCGGTAAAGCGGGGCGGCGGCTCGGTGAAATGCTGCTCGGGCTCGATCGACTTGAACTTCAGCACCTCGCCCTGCGTCACCGCGGGGAGCTTGCTCTTTAGTTCATCGTCGTCTTCGTCCTTCTGGTCTTTCCCCTCTTCGTACACTTTGAGGAAGCCGTCGAACTTCGGCACGCTGCCGGTGGCGCGGAACAGGTAGAGACCTTTGTCCTTGCCCTTGGCTTCCACGTCGATGGTGGTCTGATCGAACACCGCGGGCGACATCTGCGACGCGACAAAGCGCATCCAGATCAGCCGGTAAAGTTTCAGCTCATCTTCGGCCAGGAACTTCTCCACGCTCTCCGGGGTCCTCATGGCCGAAGTAGGACGGATAGCTTCGTGCGCGTCCTGCGCGTCCTTCTTGCTTTTATAAACGTTGGGTGCCGCGGGCCGATACTCGGCGCCGTAGCGCTCCTCGATCATCTTGCGAACTTCGTCCAGGGCATCGGCGGAGACGCGCGTCGAATCGGTACGCATATAGCTGATCAAGCCCGTAGCGCCCTCTTCAGCCGACAGCTCAACGCCCTCATAGAGCTTCTGCGCCAGCATCATGGTGCGCTTCACGCTGAACCGCAATTTACGGGCGGCTTCCTGCTGCAGCGTGGAGGTGATGAAGGGCGGAACCGGGTTGCGCTTCTTCTCGCGATTGGTAACCGACTTGACGACGTAGGAGGTGCCGTCCAGCGTCGCGACGATCGAATCCGCCCCGGCCTGGTCGGCGATCTCGACGTTCTGATCGTCCTTCTTAGCCAGGTGAGCCGAGAACTGAGGTGGCTTCTTGGCATTCGCGCCAAGGGTTACGTCGATGGTCCAGTACTCCCGCTTGATGAACGCGCGGATTTCCTTTTCCCGATCGACAATCAGGCGAAGGGCCACCGTCTGGACGCGGCCGGCCGAAAGTCCTCGCCGGACCTTGTCCCACAGGAGGGGCGAAATCTTGTACCCCACCAGCCGGTCCAGCACCCGCCGGGCCTGTTGGGCGTCCACCAGGTGCAGGTTTACCGCGGTCGGCTTCTCGAACGCCTTCTGAATGGCGTTTTTCGTAATTTCGTTGAACATCACCCGGAAGAACTTCGGATTACCGTTCTTCCCCGGCTTTTGCTCGGTCAGCTCTTCCTGCAGATGGAAGCAGATCGCTTCCCCTTCGCGGTCAGGGTCAGCCGCCAGATAGACGGATTCCGACTTCTTGGCGTCAGACTTTAACTCACCTATCAGCTTCCTTTTGCCCTCGATCACCTCATACACCGGCCGGAAGTCGTTGTCGACGTCCACCGAGAGGTTTTTCTTGGGAAGGTCCTTCACGTGGCCCAGGGACGCCTTCACTGTAAAGTTCTTCCCCAGGTACTTCCCGATTGTTTTCGCCTTCGCCGGAGATTCGACGATGACGAGATTCTTTGCCATTTTTTATGCTTCCAATACCTATATATGCGACTGTATGAAAAGAACACCCGAATCTTAGCACGAGCGGTAGCTCGGGGGTGCCGGGCCTTGGCCCACGTCCTGGTCTGAAGCCTGCGTTAATCGACCCAGACTTTCAGGAACTGCTTACCCGGAAGTTGGCGGACCTGCCCTGTCATTTCCAGCTCGAACAAGGCTCCCAGGATATCTGAGGTCGAGGTCCCTTCCACTAATGCAACCAACGTTTCCAAGGATACCGCGGCATCCGGCCGCAACGCCCTCAAGATCGCCTTAGCCGTCCTACTTTGCCGTTCGCTGGGATCAGATGAGGGATGGGAGGCGGAGGATTCAGGATCTTCTTTCTCATTTATTTCCAAGCGATTGCGCATCTTCGCGGCAAGGGCTTTGCGATCGTCGACCTTCAGTTCGGCCAGAACATCGTTCCATTCCTGGACGATCTTGGCCCCTTGTTTGATCAGCAGATTCGGCCCCCAGCTCTGCTTCGAGGTGATGTTTCCGGGCACCGCGAACACCTCCCGGTCCTGCTCAGTAGCCAATTTGGCGGTGATCGCAGAACCCGAGTACTCGCCACCCTCCACCACCAGAATTCCTAGGGACATCCCGCTGATGATCCGGTTCCTGACGGGGAAGTTTTGCGGATAGGGCGGCGTCCCCATAGGGAACTCAGATACCACCAGGCCTTCCTTACAGATCTGCGCCGCCAGCTTCCGGTTTTCGGCAGGATAGACGTCGTCGACCCCGCAGCCGAACACCGCAACCGTGTCGCCCCCCACCTCCAGCACGGACTTATGCGCGGCCGTGTCTATCCCTCTGGCCATGCCGCTCGAGATGGTCAACCCGGCAGCGGAAAGCTCACGGGCCAGCCTGTGGGCGACCGTGGTTCCGTAATTGGTCGGCCGGCGCGTCCCCACCACTCCCAACATAAGGGATCCCAGCAGCTCCACCCGGCCCCGGGCAAACAGCACCGTCGGCGGATCGAAAATGGCTTTCAGCCTCTGGGGATATCGAGGATCGGTAATAGGAATGATCTCCGTCCCGGTCTGCAGCGCCTTCTGCTGCTGCGTCACAGCGTCTTCAAAGGTGCAGCCCGAAGCGATGGTCTGGGCGATGGCCGGAGCCAGCCCTGCAGCTTCCAACTCACTGCGCGAGGAGCGAAAGATCGACTGTGGCGTCCGGAAAATCTGGACCAGCGATCCGGCCTTGCGAGTTCCCAGGCCAGGAACCATACGCAGGGCAAGCCAAAACAATTCGTCGTCTTTATTTAGGGAGTGAACAAACGCGGAGAGGGACGCCATCGTAGTAGTACTGTGGCGGGAAGGGCTCGGAATTCTCAGATTTCCCATCCCTCCCTCCCTGCGTTAGTCTTATAACTTATGGCCGCTCACTCCACCTACGACGACGTTAACCTGATGCTCCGCCTCTACGACATGCGCCGAGAGGAAAAAATGCGCATGGCTCGCAACTGGTTTGTGGCTAATTTCAAGCCCAAGACCATGGCCGAGTTCAACCATCTCTGCCCTCCCGGCTCGGATCAGAACGCCATGGCCCGCCAGGTAACCAGCTATTGGGACATGGTCGCTTCCTTTATTCAGGCCGGCGTCCTGAACCAGGACCTGTTCTTTCAGACCAATCGCGAACTGCTGGTGGTTTGGGTCCGAGTCCACCCCATCGTCGACGAAGTGCGGGCCGCGTTCAAGGATCCCAGCTACATGAAGAACCTGCAATCGGTTGCTAATGCCTATGTCGAATACCTGAACAAGATCGACCCGGAAACATTCCCTGCGTTCAAGGCCCGCATCGGCGGATAGCCTTCGGCCATCATGCGCGAATCATGCGGCAAGCCCCTGAATATTTCGGCGACGAAGACCTCACGCTGATCTACATCGCGAAAAAACTCAAAGAAGCATTGAAACTGGAAAAGCTTCTTACCGACAGCGGGCTCGAATATCTGGTTGAGCCCGACAAGTATCGCGGCGGCCTCATTTTCGTGTCCGAGCGCGTAGGAGCGTTCTTCTACGTCGCGCCTAAAGACACCGATGCTGCCAGGAACCTGTTGATCTCGGCCCGCTACAAGCCTTACGGCGAGGGAACCTGACCCTTGTGCGCCGCGCTCTCGGGCTGGGCGCTCGGTTGCAGGGGAGAAGTGGCCGCCGGGTTACCGATGGGAATCGTCACCGTGTTGCTGGTGTAGATGTCCTGCGAAATGGTGAGCTGGGCGGCCGAGTTCGCCGCCACTCCGGTATTTAATTCCAGGAAGACCTGATAGACTCCGATCGCTCCCACTTGCAGCCCGGCGCTGAGAACATCCGCGGTGAACCCACCGGCCAGCGAGGAGACAAACGCATTCGGATCGTTCAGCACAGGTCCGTTGTAGACAGCTCCTGTCACCGTTGCCAGCGCGGCGTCTTCCGGAATCACCGGACCAAGGCCGGTTGCAAAAATGTAAAATTGTTCGCCGGGAACCGCTGGATTGTCCACCGTCAAAGGCGCTCCGGCGATGTTGGCGCAGCAGAGCATCGTGTTAGTGGGGCCCAAACTCGTTGTGGCGTTGGTCGATACCGAGGCGCTGAACGGAATGCCGTTCCCCTCCGGGCCTGCCACTTTAGCGCGGAGCCGGATGTTGGTGGCCGACGACGCCCCGGCAGTAGCCACTACGCGCTCGCTCGGGTTTGCATTAATCAAGCCGACAAAAGCGTCGCGAACATCGGCCAGCGAGTCGGTCGCCTGAGTCGTATATCCGTACAGCCGATCCTCAATCATGATCGTCAGTACGTCGCCCGCCGTCGTCGCGCCATTCAGTACGATCGTGCCGGTGGCATAGCTGGAGGCGTGATACGCCAGCGCCGGACGCGTATCCGAATCGCTTTGAACCGTATAAATTCCGGGATTCTGCGGGGCAATCGGCACGCCTATGGCCGTCGTGGTCGTCACCGATCCATCGGCGTGCTGCGTTCGCACATAGCCGCTGACGCTATTGGAGATCGTGCCGTCCTGATCCACGATTTCAAAAGGGATTTGAGCGTTGATCTGCGTCGGCGAAACAAATGTCACCGGCGCCCGGATGCCGTCGAAATACACCTGCACCCCGCCCAGATCGCGCAGCAACGGGCTGGCGTTGCCGGGCGCCGACACTGTGTTATCCGCCAAATTCTGACCGAAGATCGAGACGAACGTCCCCGGCGCGAGTGTGGTCGCATCCTCTCCGCCGGTGAGCGTTGCGCCGCTCGGGTTCACGGTTACCTGCGCGTTGGTCGATACCGTAGCCGCTATCGTGATGTTGTTGCCGATGGCGCCCGACACGCGAGCCTTCAAACCAATCGTTCCCGTTCCTAGCTGCGCCGTGGCAATCACATTGGGATCGCCGTCGCCCGCGTTGATCAGGTTCGTCAACGCCTGTACGATCGTGTCCACGGAGTCGGTGGCGACTTCCTTGTAAACATAGTTCGTGTTGTTGATGGTCAGCGTGATCTGATCATCTGCCTTAATCGCCGTGACATTCAAGACAAATGTCCCGAACGCGAAAATCTCAATGCTGGCCGCGTTACGGATGCCGTTGATCTGAATGTTGTTATTACTCGGAGTAAACACCAGAATCCGCCGGCTGGTCGGATCGGTGGCGTAAAGATTGGTTCCGTCCCAGGCCAGCGCTGTGGGCGTCGCGGTCGCATTGGACGCCGACCGGTCCAGGTTCGGAGTGAACAGGTCCTCCGCGCTGGTGATCTTCGAGGACACAAAGTCGATCTGCCCCAGAACCTCATCCGCCGAAGTCGCATTGACGGTGGGAATCGTGTTGTAGACCAGGATCCGGTCATTGCCGCCGTCGGCGACGAAAAGCCTCGTGCCATCGGAAAGCGCAAAACGCGGAAAGTTCATCGACTTCTCGCACGCAAAAGGATAGATAGGATTGCCTGAGCTGTCCGAGCCGTTTGATGCGCACGTCTTGCCGCCCGTGGCGATCCCCGCCAACCCCGCCACATCGTCGGCCACCGCGCTCTGAAAATCTTTCTGTCCCAGCTCCACATCCGCTGGCGCATTGTTAGTGGTCGGAATCTTCTGCCAGATCATCACGCGATTGTGGCCCAGGTCGGTGACGAACAAATGGACACCATCGGTGGTCACAGAGGATGGATTGAGTATCGTGTTCTGCTGCGCGCCTAAAGTCGGATCCGTCAGAAGCACCGCAGTCACGGTGGTGAAATTCGCCTGTCCCAATACCACGTCCGCAGCCTGGTTGTTCTGCGTCGGAACGTTGTTCCAGATCATGATCCGGTTATTCAGCGTATCGGCGACATACAACTTGTTGTTGTACAACCAAACGCCCTGCGGCGCGCGCACGCTGGTTGCATCCGCCACCACCGGCTTAAGGCTGGTGAAATCCTTCTGCCCCACCACGACGTCCGCCGGCTGATTCATTTGCGTTGGAATCGTGTTCCAGATCAGCACGCGATTGTTGGAAGTATCGGCCACCGCTAAATGCGTCCCATCCGAAGCCACCGCCGTGGGCAGTTGCATCCCCTTCGACGTTAGGCCGGGATTGGAACTGATGAAATCGGGTTGACCCAGAACCAGGTTCGCTTGCCCGCCGCACACCGGACATCTCACACCTTTGGTGGGGTCGAAGACAGCGTTAGGATCAGGAAAGTTCGAAGATAGGTTGTTGTAGATCAGAACCCGATTATTATCCGGCAGCAGACCGATTCGATTAGCATCGGCCACAAACAACGTATTATTTGCGTAAGCAACACCGCCTACTCCGCCCAGCAGAGTATTCGCCGTTCCCGCTAATTGTTGGGTAAAGGTAGTCTGGCCAATAACCAGACGGGCAGCCTGGCCGGTTAAAAAGTCAGCGGCAAGGCTCACCCCGGCACACAGTGAAAAAAGGGCACAGTATTTGAGCATCGAAAAAAAGCGAATGTGGATTGCCTTTCAGTATAACAACCTAGGGACGCGCTACGGCGTTTGCAGGTTGCGGTCCAAACGCATGGCGGACCACGTTCACTTTACGTCGCTATCAAATGTGATATCGGATTCAGCGCCGAACTTGCGATAGTTGCGGAACTCGATCTTGTTGCGAGAGCAGATGCTTGAGCCCCGCTGGCAACTGAGGATTTCCGACGTCCACCGGCAACAGGAACGATTGCAATTCCAGCCGCACGTAGTCGTAGTCCGCTGTCGTCTCGATTGTGTCAAACGGGAACAGAGTTGGAATCTTTCGGGCATCCATCTCGATGCGCAACACCCGCGAAGTTTCTTTATCGATCCAGATCGTTCCACCGTAAGCGGGGTAATAAAGTTGTGAGGGCGACTCTACTCTCCATCGCGAGTGCGTCCTGTTGATCTCAAACTTATACGTGTAAGACGATCGCCCACGCACCGAATCCGTACCCGTGCGACGGAACGCCGCCTGCGCGCCCGGATCCATCACCTCAATCAGCAGCGTCGCGAACTCGCCTGACGACCGTGTTCCCGGCAGGTCCTCCATCGATTGAGCCGTGGCCTTGTTGCCGATCTTAATATTCTTGTAGCTCTCATGCCCCTCTTCATAAGCGACATCGGCCGTCACTACATCCTGAGCCTGCCAACCCTGCCTGACATTCTCAGTCATGTAGCGAGTGGTCATCTGCTTGGCGAAGAAATTTGGCAGACCTTCCAGATACGTCGCCGCGGCTTCCCTTGCTTTGGCGATCACAGGATCGTCCTCGATAGGAACTCCGCCACCAGAATTGATCTCGCGCGGGCGGCGCGGCTTCTCCCAACTTCGGACCGGGTCCGCCTGTTGACGCAACCGTCTGTCGGAGCAGAAGGAGCGCGCGCGGGAGCCACGGGCGGCGTGTCCGTCTGCGCCACTCGCTTCTGCGCCGGACCTCCGCGCTTCAGCACAGGCCTGCCTGGATCATCTGCATCGGGCTTCGGATCAGGAGGACGATCCACAGTAGCCGCGCGCGTGTCCTCCGCTTCTTCCGGTGGAGCAGCTTGCGGCGCCGCGGGCGGCGGAGCAGAAGCCTGCTTCACTGCTGGCGCAGGCGCGTTTTCGTGATCGTCGGCCTTTTGTGAATCGTCAGCGGAAGCAGGCTTATTGCGCCGCAGAACCGGCCGATCGTCGCCGGGTTCCCTCCTGACAGGCCTGGGAGCCGAAGAGCTGGCTGTCTGCCGTCCGCTGAAAAGCGGAGGCAAGTCCCAATCGCGCGACGCCACCGCTCTGTCCTCCGCCGACCCTGCGCTGCGCCTCGTCAGCGATGTCGCCGTAAACACGCCCTCATCGTTGGACGTGGAATCGACGCTCACATGATCGCCCACGGCAAGTTTCTTGGGGTCGAGGGTGTTCCCGCCCTCTTCGTAAGTCATGTTGTCCGGCACGTGATACCAGATGACGCGATGGTCGTCGGCTTCAATCACGATCTGGTTCGAAGTCGCGCGGCGCAACAGTCCTTCAGTAGTAGTAACCACCGCCGCTTCGGACTTCTTGTCTTTTCCGCGGCCAGTCTCCCGCCCGTTGCCGTTGGAGCCAACGCCCCCGTTTGGATTTCTGCGTCCAGTTCCGGGGATGCCCCCGCCAGGGAAAGGACCTCCGGTCGGATACGGCCCTCCAAGTTGCGCCAGAAGCGGCAGAGACAAAACACACACGAGTAATGCAGGTCGCATGATGCTCTAATTATGACGCTTTAAATCGCAGGCAGGTGTACAACCGGACGTGGCGCACGCACTCTGCGTGCCGCGTCGAGACTTTCTCGACGCCTGGGAGCCGATAACAACGCGTTAGCATTGCTAGACTTATCACCATGGTCCGGACCCTGGCCGCCCTAAGCCTCCGGTTCCTCAAGCCTGCAGCCCCGCCGCGACCCCCTCCCAAATCCGCGAAGCCGCCACCCGAGCCCTGGCGCTCATCCAGTCCTCACAACAGCAATGGGATGACGGCTGGGCCTGCGCGTCCTGCCATCACCAATATTTGCCCGCGATCGCATTCCAATCCGCGCGGGAACACGGCCTCCCGGTCGACGAGAAAGCCGCCCGCACCGATGCCGAAATGGCATTCCGGGGCCTCTCCAGCATCGACGCCGCGCTTCATGCTGGCCGCCCTCTCGACGTCCCCCTGGCCGATTCCTACCGCCTGTGGGCAGCCGAAGCCGCAGGGGTCCCAACCAATCTCGCCATCCAGGCCGACGTCCGACTCATGGCCGCTCGCCAATACACAGATGGTCATTGGGCCAGCATGGATCAGCGCCCCCCGCAATCCAACAGCCCGTTCACCGCCACCGCGTTAGCCATCCGGTCGCTGACCCGCTATAGCCACCCCAACGAAGCCACCGCTGCCGCCATTCGTATCGATCGCGCCAAAGCCTGGCTACGCACCCACCAACCTGCCGACACCGAAGGCCGCGCCTTCCAGCTTCTGGGCCTGTACTGGGCGGGCGCATCTCACCCGGCCACCGATGCCCTCCTCCACACTCAGCAACCCGACGGCGGATGGAACTCCATCGAAGGCCGCCCCAGCGATGCCTATTCCACCGGCGAAGCTTTAGTCGCGCTATCCGATGCCGGCAAGATTCCCATAACCGATCCCGCCTGGCAGCGAGGCATCGAATTTCTGCTCCGAACCCAGCAAAAGGACGGCTCCTGGCACGTCGCCACCCGCCTTCATCCTCCCGCTCCGTTAAGTCCCGAATACTTCGAAAGCGGCTACCCCTACGAGCACGACCAATACCTGTCTATGCTCGCCGCGAATTGGTCCGTCATGGCGTTGGCTAGAGCGCTCGGTCCCGCTCACAAGGCCGATCTGCCCGTCACGAAATCGCCTCCACAACCGCACTGGGCGGAGACGGCCCTCTTCGGATCGGTCGAAGATCTGCGCCAATCCCTCGACGCCGGCCTGGACCCAAACACTGCCACGCCCGAAGGAACCACGCTACTGATGATGGCCGTCCCGGATCTGGCCAAGACCAAACTCCTGCTCGACCGGGGCGCAAAAGCAGACACCCGAGCCCGGTCCAAATTTTCCGCGTTGGACGTAGCAGCGCAATACCACGATTCCGGCCCGGCATTCCGTCTCCTGCTGGAACGCGGAGCCCAACCATCTTCGACACCCGATACCCACACCCCCCAGACTGCGGTTCTCGCAGCGTTCTCCGGAAATGTCGAAGCATTGCGAGCCTTGAAAGGAGTCTCTCTCGATCAGCCGATGACTCATAAGCAACGTCCTCTACGCGACCCCTCTGATCGTCAGCTCCATGACCGGCGACAAGGAAACCGTCCGCACCCTGCTCGACCTGGGAGCCGACATCAACAAACCCGATCAAGAAGGGCTCACCGCGCTAACCTGGGCAACCCTGGCCAACCGCATCGATGTAGTCCGCCTGCTGCTGGACCGCGCCGCCGACCCCAACCGCGTGGACCAATACAGCATGACGGCTCTGCTTTACGCCGCTTCCGTCGACTACGGGGACTCCACCGTGCTGGATCTTCTACTAACCCACGGCGCCCGCAAAGACGTTAAGACAAAGGAAGGCCAAACGCCGCTGGATCGAGCCCGCATGTTCAACCACACCCGCTTCTTCGCGACCCTCGGAGCCGCGACGGTCACGGAGCGGTTGCCCGTCCGTCCAAAATCGCCATAAACTCTGGATGATGCTCCCCCAGCAATCCTATGTTAAATTAATCCCCTGCCCGACCAAATGGCAGAGTCCGCCTTTCCCCGCCACGCGTCGAATATAGTGTGAGGAGGCGTTATGAGACGAATTCAGACCGTTCTATTCCCGGTGAGTCTCTTACTCTCCGCCGCCCTGTTCGCTCAACAGGCTCCCTTGCCTCCTCCGGTCGCTCCTCCGCCTGGTACCGCGGCCCAGCAAGCCCCTCAGATTCTCTCTCCTCAGGATCTCAACAACCTGGTCGCCCCCATCGCGCTGTACCCCGACCCGCTGCTCAGCCAAGTGCTGGCCGCCAGCACCTATCCACTCGAAATCATCGAGGCCCAGCAATGGGTGCGGCAAGCGGGCAACCTGCGCGGCCAGCAATTGATGGATGCCGCCAAGGAGCAGAACTGGGACCCCAGCGTTCAGGCGCTGGTCGCCTTTCCCGATGTACTGAGCCTTCTTACCCGCGACATCCGCTGGACCAGAGCTTTAGGCGACGCCTTCCTGGCGCAACAGGGCGACGTCATGAACGCGGTTCAGGCCATGCGCGCCTCGGCACAAGCCAACGGCAGATTGCAAAGCAACCCGCAGCAGAACGTCACCGTCGAGCAGAATCCGCAATATCCCGACCAGCAGGCCATTGACATTCAGCCCACCAATCCCGACGTCATCTACCCGCCTCAATACGATCCAGGATATGTGTGGGGGCCGCCGCAATACGGCGCCTACCCGGACCTGCTCTATCCCAACTACGGTTACGGTTACTATCCGCCGGTCTATCTGGATTCCTACTTTGGCGGATTTGGAGGCTTCGGCTTCGGTTGGGGCTGGGGATTCAACTGGTTCAATCACGGGCTGTTCGTGAATAGTCTGTTTTTCAACCACTACGGCTTTCGCAATGGATTTGGCAATGGATATCGTGGATTCGGCAACGGTGGCTATAGAAACTGGGCTCACGATCCCGGCCATCGCCAAGGCATTCCGTATCCCAATCGATCGGTAGCCGGCCGCTTCAACGGAGGAGCTTATTCCGGCCAGTCTTTCAGAGGCGGCACCCAGGGATTCGCCAATCAAAGGTCAAACACCGGACAGGGCTTCCGGAGCTTCTCAGGCGGCCAGTCGCAAGCGAGACCCTCGGAAGGATTCCGTAGCTTCTCGAACGGAGCGCAGCAGCGCAACTTTGGCGGAGGCCAGTCTTTCCGCAGCGCACCGCAACAGTCATTCCGCGCCGCACCTCAGCAATCGTTCCGAAGCGCCCCGCAGCAATCTTTCCGATCTGCTCCGCAACAGTCTTTTCGTACGCCAGCGCGCCCCAACAATCCTTCCGTAGCGCACCCGCACCGCAGCGTAGCTTTTCAGGCGGCGGAGCCCCGCGCGGCGGCGGTGGAGGCGGCGGATTTCATGGAGGAGGCGGTGGTGGCGGATCGCGTGGAGGTGGCGGTGGTGGATCGCACGGTGGCGGTGGCGGCGGTCACCGATAAACGAGCCAGCCCCTGGGCGTGAAGCCCGGGGGAACCACTCTATAACGCCGTAGCCACCAGCCCGATCTTCTTTCGCAGGACGTTCAGCCGCTTCTCCGGTGGCAGCGAAAGCCGGTAACGAATCAACTCAATCAGCGCGCGGTCGCTCTCTTTTGCGAGCGCCGCGCGTCTCTGTGCCAGGCTTATTTTTTTCGCCGCTCTTCTTTTCATGCGCCGCCTTTCTCCAGAATATCGAGAACGCGCCCGATCCTTGTCGCGACCTGCCGCGCGCTTGCTGCGAATAATATCTTCCAAAGCACAGACCAGCATCGGATGCCCTGCAATTCGAATGTGCTCGCCCGCCCGCGAACACTCTCATACGACTTCACACCGTCTATCCACCCCATGAAATCCAATTGCAGCACATCGTTGTCTCGCTGCAGGCGAAACAATTCGGAAACCGGATAATAGGGACGCAGAATCACCGCTCCCAGGCTCTTCGCGACCGCCTTCAACTTCTTCAAATTGCCGGGCGTTTTTCGAAAGAAGAAGTCGATATCGAGCGTGGTGACCGGAGCTCCATGGAGGGCAGCGGCCATGTTGCCGATCAACACAGCCTCCAGCCGATGTTCGTTCAAAAGCCGTGCGACCAAAGCCAGTTCAGGCTGCGCGTCCATGCCGAGCATCATAGCTGATAACATGGACATTGTTTCTCTGTAGAAACCCCTATGGCTAAATTCGTCATCTCTCCCCACATGCGGCTCCAGGAATGGGTCGCCGAAGAAAAAGGCTACTTCACGCAGGAAGGCTTGGATTACGAATTCAACGAAGCCTTAGGCTCCAAAGACGCCAAGCAGCACGACCTGGGCTCCAAGTACGGCGCCTACCAGAGCTTTGAGGAAGGCCGCAAGTCCGACATCAGTTGCGCCTGCCATTGGACGGTGAACGTCGCCGCATCCAACGGTCACGGCAAGCTCTATGGCGACGCCTACTCGGTATCCCCCGCCGGTATTTTCGTCCCCCCGGACTCGCTCATAAAGGACCCCGCCGATCTGGCCGGAGTGCCCATCTCGGTCGGCTATCAATCCGGCAGCCACTACTCCACCATTCAGGCTTTGGAGCAATATCTCAAGCCCTCCGAGATCAACCTGTCGTTCTCTGAAGGTCTCCTGTTCAAACGCATGGAGCAACTGGTGGACGGCAAGATCCCCGCCGCATCCCTTTTCAGCGGTCCGTATTATTTTGTCGAACAGCTAGGCTTCCGCAAGGTGCTCGATTCGACGTTCATGATCGCAACGATGCTCACCGGCGACCCCGAAGCCGAAGATGTGCGCAAGTATTTTGCCGCTCTTCGCCGGGCCCAACGCGACATCGATCTCCGCCCCGATCTGTACACGCATTACTACCGTCAGGAATTCCCCTTGCGTTTCCATTCCCAAATGGACACCCGCCGCTGGGGCCCCGGCGAGCGCATCGTGTTCGAGCCCTACACCAAGGAAGTCTACGAGCAATCCATCGACTGGATCTCTGAGCGCGAAATCTTCCCCGACGGCAAAATGTGCGAGAGCAACTACGACCAGGCCGTAGTGTCGCTCTGCAAATAGCCAGTCACACCACAATTCGCCAATAAAATCAAGAAGTTCCGCAATTCCTCGCGGAACCCGTGCTATCTTCAAATCGAGAAAAGGATCTTCACCGGCTTTTCTTCAACAAGTTTCTTCATGGCCATGAAGCGTTGCATTGCGGTGGAACGGAACTTCCGGAGCCCCTGGAAAGGCTTACGAGAGCTAACTATAGGGATAGCCTCGACGGGAGACCTTGGAATCGATTTCACAAGGTCTGACAGCTAGACATGGCTTAAGGCATCCGAGAGTTGCACACCGTAGACGAGAACGGCTCGTGAGGTGGAACTCAATTCATTGGCGGCCGACCTAAGAAATCGGCCGCCCGCAACGTCGCGCAGCCGACGTGTGCCCGCTCATCTCCACAGCCCGATAATCGCCCCCATCAGCACCAGCGCCACGGTCATGTACCCGCCGTTAATCAGAACATAGCTCAGCGGCTTCCTTCAAACACCGCGACCACTCCGATGCCCATCGCAATCCATCCAAACCCCGCCAGAAACCCTGCGGTAGCGCCCCAACTCACATTCGTCTTCGAGTCATTCAGGAACATCGCCAGGTTAAACGCCATCACCAGCGTCAAAACAAATGCGATCCCAAATGTTTTCCCATTTCCTTGAGGCGCGTCCGCTTCCGTGAACCCATTCGCCTTCATCCAAGCTTTGCGAAACAGCACCGAATACCAGAGCCCCCCGACCACAAATGCCGAGACAGTCGCGGCCAGAATCGCCCACAGATTGAGTTGCCGAAGATCCATCTATTTCGCGCCCCCCCACTCCTTGGCCCAGTCCAGCGGACCGCTAACAAACCGGCGATTCAACGTCTCCAGCAACTCAGCGTTGCCGCTCGCCAGGTAGTCGTAAGCCTTGTCCCATTCCGCGCCCTCTTTCCAGCCGGTCTGCGTCAGGCGCACCAAAGTCGAGCCTTTATCCACCGCTTTGAATTCCCACCGAGCCGTCGTTCGATCCGCCCGCACATGCGGAAAAGCCTCCGGAGCCATAGCCGACATCACAACCTCGCTCTTAGGCTTAAAGCTGACGATCGTCCCGCCGCCGGTGCTCCCGCCTGGAAAGTGGGCAGTCCATTCGCCTCCAGGACGCAAATCCACCACAGCGCCGGGCGTCAGCCACGTGCTCAAACCAGCACTCGTGGTGAAGGCGTTCCAAACCGCATCCATCGGCGCAGGAACAGTAACCTCAAAAATCAGCGATTTATGCGGAGCAGACATCCTTGGTGACATGAACCGGACTTTCAGCAATCGCCAGCGCCGCAACGAAGAAGAACGATAAGATCGTCCTCATAGTTGGTTGATCATTCAAGTAAATCGTAATACCATTTAAAAAGCAAGACTTTTTTGATGCCCAGGGGCGCAGACACCCGCGACCGTCTCATCCAATCCGCCCGCTATCTCTTCTGGGATCGAGGCTTCGCCGGGACCAGCATGGCCGAGCTTCTGGCCCACGCCGAGGTCAACAGCGGCAGCTTCTATCATTTTTTCGAGAGCAAGGAATCCCTGCTGCGGGCCGTCCTGGAAGAGTATCTGGTCGCCCTCCGGCCAATGGTGGTCGACCCGGCCTTTGCCCAGACCAGCGAACCAATCGAGCGCATCTTCGCCATCCTGGCCGGCTACCGCGTACGAATCCTCCAAACCGAATTCCGCTACGGCTGCCCCCTAGGCCGCCTCGCTCTGGAAATCGACGCGGAGAACCGCCCCGCCCACGACCTGATCGCCCAAAATTTCAAAGGCTGGATTGGAGCCGTGCGATCCTGCCTCGAAGAAGCGCAACTCCCCGCAGGCACCAATCTGGACGCGCTCGCGACCTACGTGTTGGCGGTAATGGAGGGCGGCGTGATGATCGGCCGCTCCTACGGATCGGTGGAACCTTTCGATCTCGCCGTAGCGCAATTACGCGAGCATTTTCGGCTACTTCTGGGACACGATTCTGTAACCGCAGATAAACACTTTTCCTGAGCGTTTCCGCCGCGCCACCCACTATACTCACAGGTATCGCGATCCACGTCTGAAACCGATAATAGGAACCAATGGATAAATTTGACATGATCGTCCTGGGCACCGGACCCGCCGGCCAAAGGGCGGCAATCCAGGCCTCGAAATCGGGCAAGAAAGTCGCGGTAGTGGAAAAGCGCGACGTGGTCGGCGGGGTCTGCATCAACACCGGCACCATCCCGTCGAAGACCTTGCGCGAAGCGGTGCTGCACCTTTCCGGCTATCAATACCAGAACGTCTACGGCGTCAACTACCGCGTCAAAGAAAAGATCACCATGCCGGACCTGGCCTTCCGGGTTCAGCACGTCATCAAGACCGAAGTCGACGTCACCTACTCGCAGCTCTCCCGCAACAACGTCGAGACGCTATTCGGCTGCGCCTCTTTTGTCGACCCTCATACCATCCGGGTCAGCAATGGCCGCGCGACCGTGGAACACCAGGCCGATTCCATCATCATCGCCGTAGGCACGAAGCCCGCCGTCTCCCCAAAAGTCCCTCTCAACGACCGCAACATCATCAACAGCGACCAGATCATGCTGCTGAAAGAAATTCCCAAGACGCTGATCGTCGTAGGCGGCGGCGTCATCGGAGTGGAATACGTCTGCATGTTCGCCACCCTGGGTGTGCGCGTGATTCTGGTGGAAAAGCGACCGCGCCTTTTGGAATTCGCCGATCAGGAAATGGTGGAAGCTCTCTCCTACCATCTGCGCGATAGCCGCGTCACGATGCGGCTGAACGAAGAGGTCGCGAGCGTGGAGGAAATGCCCGACGGCAGCGTCGTCGCCAACCTGGAAAGCAAAAAGAAAATCTATGGCGACGCTCTGCTTTACGCGGTGGGCCGGCAGGGAAACGTCGACGACCTGAACCTTGCCGCCGCGGGCCTGGAAGCCGACGCGCGAGGCCGCATCAAAGTGGACGCCGAGTTCCGCACCAGCCAGCCCCATATCTACGCTGTCGGCGACGTGATCGGTTTCCCCAGCCTGGCTTCGGTCTCCATGGAACAAGGCCGCATCGCCGCCGGCCAGGTGTGCGGCTTGAAAATTCAATCCAACCCCGCGACCTATCCGTACGGAATTTACACCATCCCCGAGATTTCGTTCATCGGTAAGACAGAGGAACAGTTAACCGACGAAGACGTGCCTTACGAAGTGGGCGTAGCGTATTATCGCGAGATCGCGCGCGGCCAGATTCGCGGCGATACCACCGGCCGCCTGAAGCTAATCTTTAACCGCGAAACACGCGAGATTCTGGGCGTCCACATCATCGGTGAGGGCGCAAGCGAGCTCCTGCACATCGGCCAGGCCGTCATGATCCTCAAAGGCAAAATGGATTACTTCCTGGAGACCGTGTTCAACTACCCCACCCTGGCCGAATGCTACAAAGCCGCGGCGTTTAACGGTCTCAACAAGCTGAGCCGGATGTAATCCATGCCCAAAAGTATCGGACTGGTGATCACCGAAAACGTCGCCGCCGGAGCCGTGGACGACGCCAACCAGGTTTCCCAACTGCGCGTCTTTCCGGGCCCCGACGAGGATCGCGATTCGCTCCTCGCCATGCCCGCGCAGGATCTGGTGGACCTGCTGGCAGGCCTCGCCGAATCGATCGCCGCGGGCAGCCCTGTCGACGCGGTTGGACTAGCCTTCCCCGGCATCGTCCGCAATGGAGAAATCGAGGACTCGCCGAACCTCGGCCAACTGAAAGGCATCAAGATCCTCGACCTGATGCGCAAAGCTCTGGAGAGCCGCGGCATCCGCGCCGAGCTGGCCGCTATGAATGATGCCCGCGCCATCGCCACCGGCATTGCTGCGTTGGAAGGCCGCCTGCATCAGCTCACCCGAGTGTGGACTCTAGGCATCGGCATCGGCTACGGCCACCACCCCTCGGGCGAAGGCGTTTGGGAAGCCGGCCACAGCGTGGTCTCGCTCGACCCCAGCGAGACGTTCTGCGGTTGCGGAGGCCGGGGACACCTGGAAGGCATCCTCGGCTACCGTTCCATGCGGCTGCGCTTCCTGGATCTGGAACCGGAAGAAGTCTTCGCTCTGGCCGAATCGGGAGAAGACCCGCGCTGCGTGGAATTTCGGTTGCTATGGCATCGAGCGTTGGCAGCCGCCATCGCCACCAGCATCCATCTGCAAGGCCCAGGCAAGTTTTATCTCGCAGGGTCCAGCGCGCACTACGTGAATCTGAAATTTCTGCATCGCGCCGTGCAGGAAATGGTCAAGATGAGCCCGCTGTTAAGCTACAACTTCGAGATTTTCGAACATGCCAACGAAGCCGCCATCGTCGGCGCTGCGGTCAACGCGCGCGTAAATGTCACCTCTTGAAGACGTCACCGTACTCGACCTCACCATGGCGCTCGCCGGTCCCTTCGGCACGCTGCTCCTGGGCGGACTCGGCGCGCGCGTCATCAAAATCGAAAATCCTCTGGCGGGCGATACCTGCCGCGACAACGCTCCCTATTTAGGCGAACACGGCGCAACGCTCACTCGCGAGCATCCCCGCGACATCTCCATCTCCGAGTTGAATCGCCTGAGGAATAAACAAGCCATCACGCTAAACCTGAAGGATCCCGCCGCGCGTGAAATTTTTGCCGACCTGGTGAAGCGAGCCGACGTGGTCTTTGAAAACTTCACCCCCGGCGTGATGGACCGTCTAGGCGCCGGATACGCTCAGGCCCGTGTAGCCAATCCGCGCATCGTTTATTGTTCCCTCACCGGCTACGGCAGCCAGGGCGACTCCGGCTCTGGCAAGGCTCTGGACTCGATGATCCAGGCTTTAAGCGGCGTCATGATGACATCCGGCCAGGAAGGCGACCCTCCCGTCCGCGTGGGCGTTCCGTTCGCCGACCTGTGCACGCCTCTGTTCGGCGTAATCGGAGTCTTGTCGGCGCTACATCAGGCTCGGCGCACCGGCTTGGGCCAGCACGTCGACGTATCGATGCTCGGTGTGATGAGCATGATGGTTGCAGGCGAACCGTTCGACGTCATGCAGCGCTGCGGCGTCCCGCAGCGCACCGGCCTCACGGTCCCGCGACTCTCGCCCTTCGGCATCTACCGGACGTCGGACGGATACATTTCCATCTGCGCCTACACGGAGCGATTCGCCCAAGCTCTATTCCAGGCCATCGGCCGGCCTGAGCTAAGCTCGGATGCAAAATTCGCCACACGCGACCAGCGCGTCGTCCACGTGCGCGAGTTGGACCGGATTATCGAAGATTACACATCGCGGATAACCAGCGATGAAGCGGTCGCGGTTGTGGAAGGAGCAGGCGTTCCCGCGGCCCGGGTTCGCACTCCGGCGGAAGCGTTGCGCGATCCTCGAACCCTGGCGCGCGAGGATACAGTCAAGCTGACACATCCCGAATACGGTGACGTAGATGATGTGTACGGGATGGGCATGCCGATCAAGTTTTCGCAAGCTTCGGCGGGCTTCGATCGACCCGCGCCGCGAATGGGCGAGCACAATGCCGCCATCTACGGCGGGTTGCTGGGGTATTCCGAGGAGCGCATTCAAGACCTCCGGCGTCGGGGCGTGATTTAGTTCTCGTACAATCAAATCGATCACCATGCGCGAAAGCGTGGCAAGATACAAAATTCTAAGCACCCTGGGGCGCGGCTCCATGGGCCTGGTATATCTCGCCGAAGACCCGTTGCTCAATCGCCGTGTCGCCATCAAGATGGTGGACCTTGCCGAGGACGGCGGCAATTGGGAAGACTCGCGCGAACGCCTGTTGCGCGATGCCAAGGCAGTGGCCAACCTCTCCCACCCCAACATCGTTACCGTCCACGATGTGGTGGAAGAAGGCAGTTCGGCGTTCATCGTCATGGAGTACATCGAGGGCGACACGCTCGCCGCGCATCTTAAGAAGACTCCTCTGCCCGACCCCTCGTTCACCGTTCAGGTTCTGCGCCAGATGGGGGCCGGGCTCGATTACGCGCACAGCAAAGGCGTGATCCACCGCGATATCAAGCCGGGCAACGTCATGCTGGGCTCCGGCGGCGTGGCGAAGATTGTGGACTTCGGCATTGCTCGCGTGAGCAACATGCAGACCAGCACCCCGGCCGGTTTCATCGTCGGCACTGCGGCGTATATGTCGCCCGAGCAGTTCATGGGCTCGGCGCTGGACGGGCGCGCGGATCAATACTCGCTGGCCGCGGTGGGCTATGAAATGATGACCGGCAGCACGCTGTTCGGCGATCAGCCGCTGCCGGTAATGGCTTACAAAGCAGTCAACGAAATGCCACCCGCGGGGAGTTCGCGTAATGCGTCGTTGCCGACCTCGGTGGACGCTACGCTCACGAAGGCTCTGGCGAAATCGCCTGCGGCGCGTTACCGGACGTGCGCGGAGTTCGTAGAAGAACTGGATCATGCAATCGCAGGACGGACCTTGAAGCTGCCGCCTTCCGATGATCGCCCTACAATGACGTTGAAGCATCCTTCCAAGGAACTGGCGGGCGCGCTTGCGCTTGCTCCACCCAAAAGCTCCAAAGCCCCATGGCTGGCGGCCGGTTTAGGGGTATTGGTATTGGGAGGTGGGCTGGCAGTATGGCGGATGCGACCTGCCGAAACGGTCCCTGTAAATACGGCGGCAACCACATCACCGGCCATCACCGAACCTAAGAGCGAACCCAAGACCGAACCTGCGGTAAAGGCCGATACCTCGGCACCCAAAATCGTTCCGGTTACTCCACCCGCCGTTAAAGCCGAGCCATCAAAGGAAGCTAAGCCTCCTGTCGCGATTTCACAACCTCCCGTTGCGGTGAAAGAAGAAAAGCAGCCGGAAGGTGCAAACGGCAAAGTTCGCCCGGAGATTGCGGCAGCGTTCGCCCGAGGCCAGGAGCAGTTAAAAGCCCGCGATTTCCAGGCAGCGATTCAGTCCTTCACCACGGTGATCACTGCGCAGCCAAAGCGAGCCCAGGCATTTTATTATCGCGGCCAGGCCCATCAGCTTGCACAAGAGAACGACGCCGCCATCGCGGACTACACGCAAGCGATTCGTTTTAAGCCGGAAGATCCCTTCACCTACGTCGAGCGCGGCATTTGTTATGTCCGGCTGAAGAAGGACGATGAGGCGTTCGCAGATTTCAACAAAGCCCTGGAGCTGCGAATGGATCTTCCAGCCGCCTTCAATGGCCGCGGCGGAATTCTATTACGCCGGAAAGAATATGAAGGCGCCATTCGCGATTTCACTGCGGCTCTGAACCTCAATCCACATAACGCCATCGCGTACCGAAACCGCGCCGCGGCCAAGCAGGCTATGGGCGATAAGGCCGGGGCGAGGGCGGATCGTAAAGCGGCGGAGACAGCGAAGCAGGAAAATTGACGATCATCTAACGTCACGGGCGGTACAATTTTGCTGTGACCAGACGCGAGATTCTCCGGGCGATGGCGGCTTTGAGCACCGTAGGGACTTCCCGCGCCCAGGACGATCCGGTGTTTTCTGCCGGAGTCAAGGTCGTCAACATCCTGGCCACGGTGCGGAACAAGAAGGGCGCGCTGATCAGCGACCTCAGCCAGGACGACTTCTCTATTTCCGAAGATGGGCGCCCGCAAACCATCAAATATTTCGCGCGCGACACCGACCTGCCTCTGACGCTTGGCCTGATGGTGGATACCAGCGCTAGCCAGCGGAAGGTGCTGGATGCCGAGCGCGGAGCCACTTTGCGCTTTCTGGATCAGGTGGTGAGGGAGAAGAAAGACAAGGTCTTCCTGATGCAGTTCGATACCAACGTGATGATGCGGCAGTCGCTGACTTCTTCGGTCGGCAAGCTGGACGATGCGCTCGCTTACGTCGACTCGGAATCAAACAGCCAGTTGCGCGCGCAGGGCGGAGGAAGCACGTTGCTCTATGACGCGGTGTTGCAGGCTTCCAATGAAGTGATGCGCAAACAGACCGGCCGCAAGGCTCTGATTGTGCTCTCTGACGGCGTGGATTTCGGCAGCACGGCCGCCTTGCAAGACGCGTTGGAGGCTTCGCAGCGAGCCGACACGCTCATCTATTCCATTCTGTATTCGGACGCTGGCGCTTACGGGATCTTTGGAGGAGGTCACGACGGCGATAAAGTATTGCGGCAGATGTCGGACGAAAGTGGAGGAAGCTTTTTCGAGGTTTCGAAAAAACAACCGCTGGAGCAAATGTTCGACATTCTGCAGCAGGAACTGCGCACCCAATATAGCCTCGGCTATGTTTCCGATAAGCCGGTCGCGGTGTCAGAGTTTCGCACGCTGCGATTAACGCTGAAGCAGAAGGATCTGAAGGTGCAGGCGCGGCGCCAGTATTGGGCTCAGCGATAGGTGAAGCTATCATGGAGGAAAGCTCCATGTTGACTACACGCGCGATTACCGACTTCGCGGAAAACTATCGTCTCAGCGTAACCCGGACCCTTGCCTACATCGATGCGGCCAAAGTCGCGCAAGCAGTGGAATGGTTCAAGGAAGCCCGCGATCAGAGCAAGCACATCTTCGTTTGCGGCAACGGCGGCAGCGCGTCCACCGCTTCGCATTTCGCGTGCGACATCGTAAAAGGCGCCAGCTACAAACAGGACAAGCGTTTTCGCATCATGGCTCTGACGGATTCCCTGCCCACGTTGACGGCTTACTCGAACGACGTCAGCTATGAATCGGTATTCGTGGAACAACTGAAGAATTTCGCGCAGCCGGGCGATGTGGTGATGGGCATCAGCAGTTCCGGCAATTCACCCAACGTGGTTCGCGCGGTGGAATATGGGAACTCCATCGGGTGCCGCACCATCGGATTGAGCGGGCGGGATGGAGGCAAGCTGGCTCCCATCGCGCAGTTGAACATTCATGTGGACGATCCGCACACGGGACGGATTGAAGACGCTCACATGATCGTTTGCCACATGATCGGGTATTACTTTATGGAGCGAGAGTGCTTGTAATGAGTCGCCCGCGCTGACGCGACCTCTTCCTATGTCATTCGGCAGCTTTAGTCTGCATGCAGAGATAGGATAAAGTAGCAAAATGAAGAATAGGATGCTGATTGTGGCTGCCGCGAGCCTCGTGCTGGCCGCTTGGCCACTTGCGGCGCATCACTCTTTCGCCGCGGAATTCGACTCCACCAAACCCATTACTTTGACCGGCACTTTTACCAAGATGGATTGGGTAAACCCCCACTCCTGGATTCATATGGACGCCATGAACCCCGCCACGGGCAAGGTCGAAAGCTGGGCCATTGAAACCGGACCGCCCAACACGCTATACCGCAATGGCTGGCGTAAAGATGCAATTAAAGAGGGCTCTGAGATCGTGGTGGTCGGCACGCTCGCCAAGAACGGGACCAATACAGTGAACGCCCGCACCGTGAAGACGGCGGACGGCAAGACTTTGTTGGCAGGTTCGTCGGAAGGTAATGGTCCGCAGACTGCGCCGCCCACAGGGGCGAAGCAGTAATGAAGATTCTGTCTTCGACCATTTGCGTTCTGGCCATAGCAGCGTGTGCCGTGGGCCAGACCAAGCCGGGAGCCTACACGCCGCCGCGCCTAGCCGACGGTAAGCCGGACCTGAACGGCATCTGGGAAGTCCGCGGCAAAGTGGACGCCGACATTCAGGCGAAGCTCGGCGGCAAGAACGTCATTATCGAACCGGCCGACGGGAAGATTCCGTACAAGCCCGAAGCGCTTGCAAAAAAGAAAGAGCTGAACGCAAAGCGCGCCACAGAAGACCCGAGCACCAAATGTTGGATGCAGGGCGTGCCGCGGTTGGTCTACGCGTCGTATCCTTTCCGAATCGCTCAGGCCGCCGACCAGCCGGTGATCGCGTTTCTTTCGCAATACGTCCACACCGTTCGCAACATCAACATGGGTGGCGAGCATCTGGATGGCCTGGAACTTTGGCTGGGAGATTCCCGTGGGAAGTGGGAGGGCGACACGCTGGTGGTCGACGTGGCCGACTTCAACGATATGACGTGGTTCGACGGCGCGGGCTCGCTTCACAGCAACATGCTTCATGTGGTGGAGCGCTACACGCGCACCGGTCCTGAGACCATCACCTATGAGGCCACCATTACCGATCCCGAGGTCCTGACCAAATCATTCAAGATCCGCGTGCCGCTATCGCTTCATACCGAGAAAAATTTCCAGATCATGGAATACGAATGCTACGCAACGAAAGAAGGACCGACGATCACGGTCGGCGATAAGAAGGACCCTGACCATGGCCGCTAAACACCTCATCGCGCCCGCCTCTATTCTGCTGATGCTGGGAGGGGCGGCCTTAGCGCAAGGCCCGGGTCGAGGGCCCGTCAATCCGCTGCTGAACGGTAATCCCTATGTATCGCCGCAGGAGGTGAAGGGCGGCCCCATCGTTCGACTGCCGGACGGCAAGCCTGACTTACAAGGCGCATGGTCGCAAAGAACCATCGGTAATTCGATGTCGATGTTCTCGGTCGAAAAAACGGCCGGGCATCCCAAGACCAGCATTCCTCGCACCGCCGGCATCATCACCGATCCTCCCGATGGTGTAATTCCGTATCAGGACTGGGCGCGCAAGAAGCAAATCGATCTGGGCGAGAATCATATGATCGAAGAGTCGGACGCACACTGCTTTCTGGGCGGATTTCCGCACCAGATGTACACTCCGTTCGGCATGCGCATTCTGCAACCGCCGGGCTTCGTCGTGATGACCTGGGAATTCATGCACGCCTACCGCATCATCCCGCTGGACGGTCGTCCGCACGTCGACCCCAGCGTGCACCTATGGGAAGGCGATTCGCGAGGCAAGTGGGATGGCGACACGCTGGTGATCGACGTCACCAATCAGGTGGGACGCACCTGGCTCGATCAATCGGCCAACTTCCATAGCGACGCGATTCATGTGGTGGAGCGCATCACGCCCATCGACTCCAACAATCTTCGTTACGAAGCGACCATCGAAGATCCGAAAGTCTACACCAGACCGTGGACGATCCAATTCTTCTACAGTCGCATTCTCGATAAGAATTTCGAACATCTGGAATTCGCCTGCATCGAAGGCGAACAAGATCTAGAAGCCAAAAAGGGCCTTCCGCAGTAACTTTACTCCTGCTGCGGAAGAGTGCTCTTCAACTGATCCAGTACTTCCTGTGGTTCAGTCCGAACCTTTAGCTCCGCGATCTCCGGATCTTTGCTGATCATCAGCCCGTTGTGCGCGCACAGGGCATGCAGCATCTGCAACATTTTTGTGTTCTCGTGTTCGGCCAGAAGATTGATCTGAAGATCCAGGTGATTCCGCTGCTCGGCCTGCAAATTGGAGCGGTTCTGGCTCATCAGGATAAACAAGGAAAGAAAGATCGCTTCCAGAGCCACCACCAGGCTCAGAAGCGGAAATGGGAAGGGATCGAAAGGCGGGTGGGCCTTGAGGTTCACCCAGATCCAGCCTGTAAAGAAAACGGCGTGCAGGACGATGAACCACATCTGCCCGGCGCGGATGGCGATTGAATCGCCGATCCGCGCCCAAAGAGAACGCTGGTCCAGAGCGTCTCTTTCCATCGCCGAAATCGCGTCGATATTCCGCTGGGTTGTGGACCGTCTATCCATATATGTTTCTGCAGAACACTTCGGAAAAACGGTCCTGATTCAAAGCAGGTTTAGCAAATACGCCACCAGCACGATCAACAGGATGGTGGTCAGGCTGACGCCCGCGCCGCCTCCCCAGCCCCACCGTCCATAGCCGTAGTAACCGCCCCCGCCCCCCAATAACAGGATCAGGATAATCAAAAGAATCAGCATACTTTCAGCTCCTTTATTGCTTTTGGAAAACGGGTAAAGTTGCCTCTACCGCTATTACTTTTCGAACACCTTCTCGATCTGCCCAACCTTCTTTTGCACCTTACCGGCCGTCTTTTCGTCCTGCCCCTCCATCTCTAGGTTGGGGTTATTGGTCGCGCGGCCTACAGTCTCTTTCACTTTTCCTTTGATCTCATGCGCCTTGCCTTGCACTTGATCTTTTGTGCTGTTTTTCATTTGTGTTCCTCTCCGCTGGCTTTGCCAGTCGTTGGCTTGTATTGAGCAATTGGCGTGCCACGAAAACCACGGCCGCGATTTTCTGGGCTCGACTTCTGTGACAAAATACGGTCGTGCTGCAACGCCTGACCCAGCGCAAGGAATGGAAATTCTTCAGCGTCCTGCCGAAAGCCGGGCCGGGCCTCGCCGTTATCTGGTGGATGGCTCTTCTGCTGAGAGGTGTTCTGCCCGCCGGTTTCGCCATCGCCATGGGATTCCTGGTCGGCGCAGTGCAGCGCGGCGATTCCCTCGCATCCCCCCTTGCGTTTGCCGGATCGATCTTCGTGCTGCTACAAGTTCTCAGTCCGATTCATCAGACCGTGAGTTCCAACCTTGGCGACCGCACCGCCGCATGGCTCTATGACCGGCTCACCGAAGCGTGCGTGCGTCCACCTGGCATGGGTCACCTGGAAGATCCTTCGCTTACCGCCGACCTCACCGTCGCTCGTGATTTCGACCTCGGCATGACCGGGCCCCCGCTCGCCATCTCTCTGGACTTCATCGCCAACGGCATGGTGGAAATGATCGGCGGCGCGGCCTCTGCGTTGATCCTTGCCCGATACTCGTGGTGGGCCTCCATCCTGCTGTTGGCCGCATGGCTTGCCACCCATTGGCTCCTGCGCGAAAGCGCCATCTGGTTCGACCGCAACACCGACGAGGTTCGCGCAGCGCAGCGCGATGCCGACTACGCCTATCGCCTTGCCGTCGACCCTCCCGCCAGCAAGGAACTCCGCCTCTTCGGCCTCGCCGATTGGACCCTCCAACGTTTCGTCGCCCGCCGCACCCGCCTGCACGAACTGCAATACATCGCCACGCGGCTCCGCGAAAAGCCGGTCTTCCTCAGCATGCTTCTGGTGATCGCCGCGAACCTGTTGGTGTTTTGGATGCTGGCTAGCGCCCTCATCCAGGGCAGCCTCACCCTCGGAACCGCCGTCGTCTATCTTCAAAGCGCCATCGGCGTATCGATGATCGCATTTGGAGGATTCAGTTGGGCGCTCGACGGAGCCTCGGCCCCTGTCGCGGCCGTGCTTCGGCTGGAATCGGCGATGCAGGTCGCGGGCGAGCTGTGCTCAGGCACTAGTCAGGCCGACGCAAAACCCGCGCGCGAAATTCGTTTTCGCGATGTGACGTTCGCCTACCCCGGCGGATCGCCGGTGCTGGAGCACTTCGATCTAACCATCCCGGCCGGTTCATCGCTCGCCATCGTAGGTCAGAACGGCGCGGGGAAGACGACGCTTGCGAAGCTTCTATGCCGCTTATACGATCCGCAATCGGGCTTGATCGAAATTGACGGCGAAGATCTTCGCGAGTTCGATCTCGCGTCCTGGCGCAGCCGCCTCACTGCCGTGTTCCAAGACTTTATTCGACTGGAGCTGCCTCTGCGCGACAATGTCGCGCCGGCGGGAGCTCCTGATAAAGTCATACGCGCCGCTCTCGAATCGGCGGGCGCCGCGAATCTTGCCGAACTGGATACAATCCTCGCGCGTGGCTACGACGGTGGCACCGACCTGTCGGGCGGCCAATGGCAGCGCATCGCCCTCGCACGCGCGCTGGCTGCGGTGAAGTTTGGAGCAGGCGTCGTGCTACTGGACGAGCCCACCGCGCAACTCGACGTGCGAGGAGAATCTGAAATCTTCGATCGCCTGTTGTCTGCCACCAGGCAATGCACCACCATCCTGATCTCGCATCGCTTCTCCACAGTTCGCCATGCCGATCGGATCTGCGTGCTGGAACATGGGCGCGTGGTTGAGCTCGGCACACACGACGAGCTGATCGCGCTCAACGGCCGTTACCGAACCATGTTCGATCTGCAGGCGCAGCGATTCCAGCTTCCGGAAGAGGAGGGCGCAACGTATGACGTTCTCTCCTAAGAAGGAAGCAATGACGCCGCTGCCGCCGGCGCTTTCTTCCATGTGGCGTCTGTGCAAGCTGGGGTATCGCCATGAGCCTCGTTTGATGGCGGGGTCGTTCATTCTCTCGCAGCTCGCCGCGCTGCCGGATGCATTGCTCGCGCTGTGGTTAATGCTCTTGGGTAAGGGAGTGCTCGAACATCGCCCAGCTTTGGTGCAGGGCGCGGCTATCGGACTCGCGGTGTCCACTGCCGCGACATGGCTGCTGCGCACTGCCAGCACCCGCCTGCAGCGCCGCTTTCGCGACAAGGTCACCATCGCGCTCGAATCGCACGTCGCCCGACTGCAGGCAACAGTGGCGACGGTCGCGCATCAGGAACGACCCGAGTATCTCGACCGCCTCTCCATGCTGCGGGATCAGGTGTTCGTTCTTGATCACATGTATGTGTCGGTGTTCTCGACCGCCGGGTGGATCTTACGGCTTGCCGTGACGATGGCTCTCTTGGCCTCCATTCACCCAGCGCTGCTGCTGCTGATCGCATTCGCAATTCCCACCGTTTTCGCGTCCACATGGCGGCCGGAGGTCGAACGCGCGGCCCAGGAGCGTGGCGCGCAAACCGGCCGGCTCGCCCGTCACCTTTTTACCATCGCCACAACAGCGCCTCCAGGCAAAGAAGTTCGCGTCACCGGCATCGGCGAGCGCCTCGTTCGCGACCGGCGCTGGGCATGGGATCGCTGGTACGCCCCGATCGCATCCGCCCGATGGGGTTCAGCGTGGTGGTATGCGCTGGGTTGGGCGCTCTTCGGCTTCGCCTATGTCGGTGCGGTGGTGTTTGTCGCCTACCGGCTCCGCGCCCCTGCCAGTTCCGTGCTTCTGGTGCTCGCGGCCGGTGCGCGGTTGTCGGCCTACATCGGCGCAACCGTAGGCGAGATCGGATTCTTGAGAGGATTCTGGATGGATGGCTCGCGAAGGCTCGCGTGGCTGGAGGACTACGCCGCCTCCATCGCTGCCGCTGGCGATCTGCACGTTCCGCAGGTATTGCAGCGAGGCATCCGGCTCGAGCATGTGTCATTCACGTACCCCGGCACGTCGCGTCAGGTGCTGGACGATATTTGCCTCACGCTACCCGCGGGAAAAGTGATCGCCATCGTCGGCGAAAATGGCGCAGGCAAATCGACACTGGTGAAACTGCTCGCTAAGATGTACGAGCCCACCTCCGGATCCATCCTGGTGGATGACATACCTCTTGCCCGCATGCCCGCGCCGGAGTGGCGCGCTCGACTGGCCGGCGCCTTCCAGGATTTCTTCCGCTTCGAATTCCGCGCCGCCCACACGGTCGGTTTGGGCGATGTTCCACGCCTGGACGACCAACCCGCAGTGGTCGCGGCAGTCGATCGCGCGGGAGCCGCCGACGTGCTGGCCCGCCTCGCATCCGGCCTCGACACGCAACTCGGTCCCACCTGGCCCAATGGAGTTGAGCTGTCCTTCGGCCAGTGGCAGAAACTCGCATTGGCGCGCGGCTTCATGCGCGACCAGCCTCTTCTGCTGGTGCTGGATGAGCCCACCGCCGCTCTGGACGCCGAAACAGAACACGCTCTATTTGAGCGTTACGCCGCAGCCGCGCACGGAGCATCGGGCGAAGGCCGCATAACAATTCTGGTCTCCCACCGCTTTTCTACGGTTCGCATGGCGGACCTCATCGTAGTATTGGACGGATCCAAGCTGGCGGAAGTCGGCACGCACGAGGAATTGATGGCGAGGAAGGGTCCCTACTCGGAACTCTATTCCATTCAGGCAGCATCCTACCAGTGAGCCGCGTATAAACAGCCCCATAAAATGGAAGTGAAAGGAGCCTCCATGAAGTGGCTTCAGAAAGTAGATCACGTAACTTACGTAGTGCGACCCGACACCATTCGCAAATGGGCGTGGCTCTACATTGAAAAATTCGGAGGCAAGATGGTGCTACGCGTGGACGACACCAACCCGCATAGCAAATCCAGCATGATGCTGTGGTGCGTCGACTTCGGCGAATTTGGAATCGCCCTGGTGGCTGGCATCGACCGCGAGGAAAAATCGCACGTTACGGCTTACGTGGAGCGCCACGGCGACCACAGTGTCCAGCACGTCGCGTTTCAGGTGCCCGACCTCGGCGCTTTTCGCGACGCGATGGTGCAGCAGTGCAATCTGCACCTGCTTGGACCAATCCTGCAGCGCGATGACGGCTTCGGCTGGGTCCGTCAGGTCTTCGCCAAGGGCTACGATGCATCCGCAAATCCGGCGGAGGTAGGCTTTCCGGAATTTGTCGAACGCCCACTTAAAAAGGGCGAGGCATTTCCTCAGGTATCGTTCTCAAGCCAGGCTGGAACGGGCCTCTACCAACAGGCGCAAGACGCCATGCTCGCGGACAAGACGGAAGCGGACAAGCGCGAGGCGATGGTCGATTTCTCCTCCATGCCGCCGGGCTGGGAGCCCCACGTCGGCTGAGACTTACCGCAGCGACTCTTCGAGCGCGATCGCCTGATCCCGGGTGAACCCGTTCAGCCGCTCCCGCCGTCGCATCTCCGCGCGCAGCATCGCAGAAAATCGCCGCCGCCGAAGGTCGTCGTTTCCGAAGCAATTGTTGAACGCGGCGGTGAAGCCCAGGAAGTTGTAAGCCTTTTCCGCCTTGCCGATCCGCGTCGACGGGAAGAACGAAGCGAAACGGCGCGTTTGCGACAAATCCTGCCGGCGTGCCCGCCAATAATGCTTTCGATCGCACCCATGGCCCGAGTGGAGAAATTCGCTATGGGTGACACCCATCAGGCATCCACACGGATTGCGGAAACTCATTTTGCCGTCGGCGTTGAAGGCCGCGACGCTAGCCAGTTTTTCATCAGAGAAATTAGTGCGAACCCACTCGCGGACAGTCTGTTTTGAATTTTGTAATTCCTTTTGGAAGTTCATTCCTTACTCCTTAGAGAGAACCTTGCTTTGATCCTAACTCTCTTTCCCGTGAAAGTGAACCCTCAAACTTGGGCGCCGAACCGCACGAGAATTTCGCGCCGTCCCAGAGTTGTTACGGCTAATGCTCTGCTATCCAGATCCTGAACCACCCATCTTCGTTTCAGCGCGATTTTCAATACCGCGGCAGCCAGTCCTCCTCCCAAGTGAGGTCGCCGTTCACTCCAATCCAAACACGCGTAAGCGAACCTCCGCCGCAGAGTCCGCGTCGCCTCCAGATCGATGCCCAGAGATTCAAACGCCTTCGTTCCTTTCGCCGTCAGTTCGTAGTCGTCCCCCATCCAATTCATCGCCGTCAAACGATCATGCAGCAGCACGCCTAACGTACCAGCAATGTGGTCGTAGCAGGTGCGCGCGGCGCGAAGACGGCTCGGCGTATTCGGCACGAATTTGGCTGAAGATCCGCCCGCCAGCACGCTGAGCCCTTCCAGCGCGCTGGCCACATTGCGGCCCTCCAGGCTGTAATAGCGATGCTTCCCTTGGACGAACACCTTGACCAGGCGCTCCGTTTTTAAGCGATTCAAATGCGCGCTGGCTGTGGAAGGCGTCACCTCAGCCACCGTGGCGAGTTCCGTGCTGGTTCGGGCATGCCCATCCAGCAACGAATAGAGCATCCGGGCCCGCGCCGGCTCGCCGATGGCAGCGGCGATTCGTGAGACCGCTGCATCCGGGTAATTCTCAACATCCATACTTCGATGGTAGACGAAGTGTTGTTGTCAGACAACGGGCATACTGCCAGATATGCAACCGCCGGAATCTTCCACCGGGCCGATCGGCCGCCGCGAGGCCCTTGGCCTGATTGCCGCCACTGGTCTGGCGCTTACAGCCGGTTGCGATTCACCAGCAAGGAGAACACAAATGAAAATCACCTGCGTCATCCGCTACGAAATCGACCCTTTCCAGCGCGACGGCTTTCAAAAATATGCTGAGAACTGGGGACACATCATTCCGCGATGCGGCGGCCACCTGGTGGGTTATTTTCTGCCGCATGAAGGCACCAACAATGTTGCGTGGGGCTTGATTGCGTTCGACAGCCTTGCTGCCTACGAAACCTACAAGACCCGTTTAAAGTCAGACCCGCAAGCTCGGGAGAATTTCGAGATGGCCCAATCGAAACGGCTCATCTTGCGCGAAGAACGAAACTTCGTGGAGGTTGTAGACGCGACCTTCAACATCCCATCCGCGCTAGCAACTACTTCGCGCTGAGTCCCTCAGTCAGCTCGATATAGGTCCCGTTCGGATCCGTGAAAAAGGCGATCTTGAGCCCCATTTTGCTCGTCGCATCGGTATATGCCATGTCCATCTTCTGGCCATCGGCAGTCAGGTGGTCAATGAAGGTCTTCAGGTCCTTCACCTCAAATCCGATGTGATCCGCCACGCGACCCTTTGATGCGGCTGGAGGCGAAGGAGGTGGCCCATCATCCGCCTTGGCGCCTCTTCCGCCACGGGGGACTGAGCTCAGAAAGTCGACAAAGCCGCCCGGGATTTTCGCGCCCTTCACGCCTTTACGGCGCTGTCCTTCCTCGGCGCCGAAGATCTTGATGTACCATTCACGCGCCGCGTTCGGATCGGGAACGGAGAGGTGGAAGTGGCTGAACTCTGTATCCGAGGAGATCGTCGGATCTTCCTGAATCTCCACCGTGACCTTGCCAGGAAAGGTGACGAATGCCTGTTGATTCGGTGTCAATTCGCGCACGGCCAAGCCGGCAGCCTCGGCTTTCGCTTTGGTCGCCGCATAGCTCTTCACGGAAAATCCCACGTGATTGATCACCGAACCGTCGGTCCCTTCGCGACCTGCCGCATTGGCGCCTCCGGTGAGGATGACGAACACGTTCGGGTACTTGACCATCGTCAACGGACCTGCGCTCTCCGGCTTGCCGCCCAGCACATCCACCCAAACCTTCTGCATCGCGGCAGGGTCCTGCACAACCAGGTGGATATGGCCCATTGAAATTCCCGCAGCATTCGGCGGGGCCGTCTGAGCGAGCAGAACAACCGCGGCGGCGGCGCCTAAAAACGTGGCAATAGCGGCGAAGTAGCGCATTGCGGCTATCCTATCACTTTTGGTCTTGACACGCGAATGGAACACTTTGGTACAGTTTTGTTTGCCCCCTACAGGCTTCACAGTCTTCCTCACCGGTATGTCCGGCGCCGGTAAAACCACCACCGCGAAACTGCTTAGCCACCGGTTTCGCGAAGCCGGCGCGCGTGTGGAAGTCCTGGATGGCGACCTGATTCGCGCCTACCTTTCCAAGGGCCTCGGCTACACGCGCGAGGATCGCGATGAGAACATCAAGCGCATCGGGTTTGTATGCGAGTTGTTGTCGCGCAACGGAGTGGTCGCTATTGTGGCCGCCATCGCGCCGTATCGCGAAGCTCGGGATGAGATGCGCGCCAAAATTAAGAATTTCGTCGAAGTGTATGTAAAGTGCCCTTTGGATGTGCTGGTGGCTCGCGACGACAAGGGTCTCTATAAAAAGGCTCTGGCCGGAGAGATTTCGCACTTCACCGGCGTATCTGACCCGTACGAGGCGCCCCTCCATCCTGAAGTGACCATTGATTCTTCGCTAGAGAGCCCGGAGGAAGCCTCCGCCAAGGTTTGGGCCGCGCTTGAACGCCTGGGTTTGGTTGGTAATTATGATTGACCTGCATTCTCACACCAATGAATCCGACGGCACCTTCTCGCCCGCCGAGTTGATCGCGGAGGCAGTGCGCATGGGCGTCAAGACCCTGGGAATCACGGACCACGACACCTTCGCTGGTCACGATCTGGCCGTCGCGGCGGCTCAGGATGCGGGCGTCGACCTGGTGCGCGGAATCGAGCTTTCGACGAAGTTGCATGGGCAATCGGTGCATCTGCTGGGCTACTTCTTCAAGGAAGATCAACTTGCCGAATTTCGTTCCTGGGTGGTGGAGATGCAGGCCTCGCGGCGCGACCGCAACGTGCGACTGGCAGCGCGGCTGCGAGAACTAGGAGTCGACATCACGATTGAAGAAGCCGAGGCGCGCGGCAGGGGAATGACGGGCCGTCCCCACTTCGCTCAGCTTTTGATCGAAAAGGGCTACGTGAACAACATGCAGCAGGCCTTCGACGATTACCTGGACGCGTCGGCGAAAGGCTACGTCACTCGCGATGAGCCGCAGTTTGCCGAAGGCGTCGCTCGGATTCGGCGTGCGGGCGGGGTCGCGTCCCTGGCACATCCGATTCGCGTGAAAGGCGATCTCGCGGCGCTTTTACCGGAATTGCGCGAGGCAGGTTTGAACGCGATCGAAGCGTACCACAGCGATCATTCGCCGGAGGACACTCGATTTTACCTGGGCCTCGCTCAACGCTACAGAATGCTGGTGACTGGAGGCTCGGATTTTCACGGCCTTGCCAAGCCCGGCCTGGAACTTGGAACCGGCCGCGCAAAAAATTTACAGATTCCCGAAAATCTGATGGACCGTTTGCGTCATTCCTGCGGAGGGTGATTTTCTTCCGCTGGAGGCGGCGTCGCTGTGGGCGGTTCCCGGCGTTCCACAACCACGGTGCACTTGGCGACAATACCCGCAATCGCACTCACGGCAGCCAGCACTGGTGCGGCGATCACGCCAATCGCAGCCAGAGTGACGGGAATTTCCACCAGTGTATGGCCCTGCTCATTTTTGATGATGATGCGCTGGACATTGCCTTCGTGGATGAGTTTCTTCACTTCTTCCACCAGATGCGCGCCCCGCACTTGGAATTCTTCTTTTACCTGTTCAAAGGTCATAACGGCCTCCTCACTAATCTACGTGTAAATCGCGCCGGTTGTTCCAGCTAATCCGCGACCCCATGTTAAACTAACCATCCATGGATAAACACGGGCTTCATGAAGGGCCCAAGAAGGTCGAAATCCTGGAGCGCCACCGCGTTTTCGACGGATTTTTCAAGATCGACCAGACCGAAGTGCGCTACGAACGTTTCGACGGGTCCATGACGCCGCCCGTGAAGCGATTGGTTTTTGAGCGAGGCGATTCCGTGGCCGCGATCGTGTACCATCGCGAAGAAAAAAAGCTCCTGTTCCTGCGCCAGTTCCGGTTTCCCACCTACGAAAAAGGTCCGGGCTGGCTCACCGAAGTAGTCGCGGGCATGCAGGAAAACGGAGAGCCTGCGGAAGAAGCTTTAAAGCGTGAAATTCTGGAAGAGGCGGGTTTCCAAACGTCCTCCATAGAGCCCATCGCGACGTTTTACGTTTCCCCGGGTGGAACTTCTGAGCGCATCGCCCTGTTCTATGTGGAAGTGACCGCGGCGGACAAGATCGCCAGCGGGGGCGGCCTGTTGGAAGAGAATGAGGATATCGAGAGCGTCTGGTATTCGCCCGAGGAAGTCGCGCAAGCCGTCAGCGCCGGAGAAATTCAGGATGCGAAAACCCTGGTAGGCATCTTCTGGTTCCAGAATCGCCACTAGCTTCTATGAGCGGGCGCCGGCATCCCCTGATTCCGTCCCTGGACCGCTTCACCTCCGCCGTAGTCGGCTGCGCCGGCGACATCATGCTCGACCGTTTCGTCTACGGCGACGTCCAGCGCATCTCGCCCGAGGCTCCCATTCCCGTGCTCGGCATTCAGTCACAGCAATCCATGCTGGGCGGCGTCGGCAACGTCGTGCGTAACCTGGAAGCTTTGGGCTGTGCGATCCGCCTTTTCGCTGTGACCGGGCAAGATGCAGCGGGCGACGAAGTGAATGCGTTGGTAAAGCAGGTCCGCCACTGCCAGGCTTACCTTCTTACCGAAGCGAAACGTCAAACCGCAGTCAAGATCCGCTACATCGCCCACGGGCAACAATTGTTGCGAGCCGACAACGAGACCGCTGAGATGGCCGATCCGCAAGTGTTTCGCGCTCTGCTGGAACACTTCACCGCACACGTGGCCGAGTGCTCCATCGTCTTCCTATCCGACTATGCCAAGGGAATGCTCAGCGGCTCTCACGCGTCGGAATTCATCCGCGTGGCCAAGGCCGCGGGAAAGCCTGTGGTCGTCGATCCCAAGGGCCGCGATTTCGAGCGCTATCGCGGCGTCACAGGTATCAAGCCCAATTTGAAGGAACTGTCAGAAGCCACCGGCATGCCGATTGGCGACACGGCATCGCAAGAGGCAGCGGCACGCAAGCTCCTCGATGTGACCGAAGCGCATTTTCTTCTTCTGACTCGTGGCCCGGCCGGAATGCTGCTTGTTCCCCGCGAAGGCCCGCGAGCCGAATTCCCGGCGCTGGCTCGCGAAGTCTACGATGTCTCCGGCGCGGGCGACACAGTGGCGGCCGTGCTCGCAGGCGCGCTGGGCTCCGGAGCGGAAATTGAAGACGCCGTCGAACTCTCAAACATCGCGGCCGGAATCGCGGTGGGCAAAGTGGGAACGGCGGTTGTGAACCGTTCTGAAATTATCCGCGAGATAGAGCAAGAATCGGCTGGAAAAAGCCCCGCGGAGAAGATTTTGTCCCACCAACAAGTGGATTCCTGGGTGGAGTCCGAACGGGCGGCCGGACATCGAATCGGTTTTACCTGCGGCGCCTTCGACCTGATGCACGCGGGACACGCGCAATACTTGGCCGAGGCGAGATCCCTTTGTGACCGTCTGCTGGTAGCGGTAAACAGCGACGCGTCCATCCAGAGTTATAAGAATCCGCTGCGGCCCATCAACTCATGGAAGGAGCGAGCTTTCCTGGTTGCGGCTTTGGCCAGCAGCGATTGCGTCACCGTGCTCGACGAAGATCGCCCGCTCGGTTTGATTCAGCGATGGAAGCCCGACCTCTACATCAAGGGCGGCGACTATCAGGCTTCTTCGTTGCGCTCCGCCTCGGCAGTGGAATCCTACGGCGGCAGAGTCGTTGTGATTCCCGCGCAGTTCGAAGCCAGCACGAGCGCGATGATGGATCGGATTCAAACCTTGGCCGTTCATGCCTCGCCTGAGCCTTCCCATGCTTCGCAGCCAACCGGCCTTGTGCTGCTTGGATCGCGATGGCACGCTGATCCGCAATTCGCCCTTCGATCCTTCCACAGTTGAGCTGATGCCGGGAGTGGTAGAAGCGTTGCGCGATTTGCAGGCAGCGGGTCTGCGGCTATGCCTGATCACCAACCAACAGGGAATCGGCCTCGGCTATTTTGGATATCGCGACTTCGTGGAAGGCAACCAAAAACTGCTACGGCTGCTGGGCAAGGAAGGGATCGCGATTTCGAAGATCTACTTCTGTCCTCATTCCCTGGGCGAGTCTTGCGATTGCCGCAAACCCGCTCCAGGCTTGATCCTGCGTGCACTCCGCGAACATAACGTGGCGCCCGATCGATGTTTCGTGATCGGCGATTCACCATCCGACATCGAAGCCGCCCATGCAGCCGGATGCGTAGGACTGTATGTCAGTCCGGAACATTCGATAGAGGAAGCCGCCCGCCGCATCCTCGAGCTTTAGAGGTGGCGCGCGCTTCAGCGTGCGCCACGTCAAACAAACTTGATTCTTCGCATCGCCAGCAGCACCATCTTTAGCAGCAGCGCGCCATGAGTCCAGCGCTGAATATTGGTCTCGCCATAAATCCGCTCGCGATAGCGAATCGGCAAATCGACGATGCGCAGATTGTATTTGGCCGCCCCGAAAATCAGATCGAAGTCGCCAAACGGGTCGATCTCACCGAAGTATCCTCGATTAGCTGCGATCACTTCGTATTGTTCGCGGCTCAGGACTTTGGTCCCGCACAGAGTATCTTTTATGCTCTGCCCCAGCAGCCAACTGAACGCCAGGCTGAAAAACTTGTTGCCCACCAGGTTGAAGAACCGCATCGCGCCATCCTGCATGGGATAAACCAGCCGCACGCCGTTGATAAATTCCCCCTGGCCGGTGCGCCACGCTTCGTAAAATCGCGGCAGGTCTTCGGGAGGCACCGTCAGGTCGGCATCCAGAATCATCAGGACCCCGCCTGTTGCGTGCGCGAAACCCAGCCGCACCGCATCGCCTTTGCCTTTGCCGGTTTGACGAAACAGCTTCGTCATCGGCCGCTTGCGTTGTGCCATTTCGCGCTCAATGGCCTCATAGGTCCCGTCGGAAGAATGTCCTTCGACAAGAATCAACTCGGTCCCGGCACCCATGTCCGGGACGCGATCAAACAGCGCGGGCATGTTCCCGGCTTCGTTACGAGCCGCGACAATCACGCTCACCACCGGTTCCGTTTCCACAGGCTTGGGCCGCGGGCGCGCGATCACAAAATTGGTAATCCCCAGGGCCCGGAACGGCGACACCTTCACCAGATACCGGTTGCAGAGGCCGGCCACCAATGGGATCCCCAACGGACACATGATCTCCGCCGCGGTGCGAATCACCTCGAAGTCGGCCAGATGCAACAGATTCGCGATGTCCTCCACGGTGAGCCAGTTTTGAGGCAACTGCGGCTTAGCCAACCCGAGCCTGTCAGCAATGCGTCTGGGGATTTCCCACAAGCGGCTGTAATTGTTGATGACGATCCGAGTGGAGCCGTGCGACATCTTGCGGGCTTTCTCCAGCACCTGCTGCACGTCCCATAGCTCATTCAACAGATCGGAGCAGATGATCACATCGAACCGTTCATCCGAATCCATCTGGTGAACGTCGAGTGTCCGGAATTCCATCCCGGGGTGGTGGGCACGAGCGCGTTCCACCATTGCGGAGCAGGCGTCGATACCCAAGCCGCGCGACGGCTTGAGCGATGCCAGTAGGTCTCCCGTTCCGCAACCCAGTTCCAGCACGCGCAGCCCGGGCGGAATCAGAAACCGGTAAATCTCCTGCAGCCGCTGATGATAGTAACGCCGGGTGCGTTCCCAACGGCCCGGCTGAACCGCATAGTGCTCCCAATACCGAACACGAGCCGCGGTGTGCTGGAAGCGTTCCTCTTCATGAATGGGCCGTGGAATGGTCTGTTCCATGCAAACTGGAGCCCCTGCAGGAAGCATAATAGATGATATCGGATGAAGAAAGCTTTGATTACAGGGATCACCGGCCAGGACGGCTCATTTCTGGCCGAATTATTGCTGTCTAAAGGGTATGAAGTGCATGGAGTGATCCGCCGTGCCTCCACGCTCAATACCGAGCGCCTGGACCCTATCTACGTCGACCCCCACGAGCGCGGCGTCCATTTCTATTTGCATTACGGCGATCTCACCGACGGCGGTTCTCTGCGCCGTTTGCTCGAGAAAATCCACCCTCAGGAGATTTACAACCTGGCCGCGCAGTCGCATGTGCGCGTCAGTTTCGACCAGGCCGAATACACGGCCGACGTGGTCGGTCTGGGCACGTTGAGGCTGCTGGAAGCCGTACGCGACGTGATGCTATACAGCAAACAGGAGATCCGTTTCTATCAGGCCGGATCTTCGGAAATGTTCGGCTCTACCGCGCCGCCGCAGCACGAAGGCACTCCTTTTCATCCCCGCAGTCCGTATGCGGTCAGCAAAGTGGCCGCCCATTGGTATTGCGTGAATTATCGCGAGGCTTACAATCTGTTCGCGGTCAATGGCATCCTGTTCAATCACGAATCGGAACGCCGCGGCGAGACGTTTGTGACGCGTAAGATCACCCGTGCTCTGACTCGCATTCAGCTGGGTTTGCAAAAGACGCTTTTTCTGGGCAATCTGGACGCGCGGCGCGATTGGGGTTACGCGGGCGACTACGTGGAAGCGATGTGGCGGATGCTGCAACAGGATTCGCCCGACGATTACGTGGTGGCGACCGGCGAATCCTATTCGGTGCGCGAATTCCTAGACGCCGCCGCCGGCTACTGCGGACTGGACTGGAAAAAGCACGTTCAGACCGACCCCCGTTACCTTCGCCCCACTGAAGTGGATCACCTACTGGGCGACTCCACCAAGGCCCGCACTAAACTGGGCTGGAAGCCAAAGGTCCAGTTCCGGGAGCTGGTGCGGCTGATGGTGGAGCACGATCTGGAATTAGCTCGCCAGGAACGCACGCTGATCAATGCGGGGCACCCGGTGATGGGTCATGGGACTGCTATGTAGATTTTGGTGCGGTCAAGAGGACTTGAACCTCCACGGGATTGCTCCCGCTGCCACCTCAAGGCAGTGCGTCTGCCAATTCCGCCATGACCGCACATCTTAAGAATTCCAACCGGTTAGCAGATCCGTTGGAATCGACTGCAAAACTACTTCTTTTGTTGCTCCGGTTGCTGCTTCCCGACCTGGCCGGGAGGCAGGACAGGGACATTAACGGTCTGCGGAGCCTGTTTCACGCCGCCGACTTCGGGAGTCACTGTGATGGGAGCAGTTCCGGCCGGAGCGGGAGGCGCCGCCGGCTGGCTGGTTACCGGAGCGCTCTTGGTGGCCGCCGGCTTGCCGACCTTATCCAGGATCGATGGCGCGGCGCCGCCGCCTGCCCGCGTCGCGAGAATCGAAAGCGTCAGCGAGGTCACCATGAACAGGCCAGCTGCGATGGTGGTGGCTCGCGAAAGCACCGTGGCCGAACCTCGCGGTCCGAATACGGTTTGCGAACCCATCCCGCCAAACGCTCCCGCCAGATCGGCCGCCTTGCCGCTTTGCAGCAGCACCACGACGATCAGAAAGAGACACACCAGCACGTGAATAGTTGTTAGCAGGATTCCCATAAGAAACTTCCAGAAATGGACTCCAACCAGTCTACCATGAGCGCTTGAAACGGGTGTATACATATAAAGAGCCTATTGGCGAAAGGAACAGGGTCACATGGCTAAATTGAAGAAACCATCCGTCGGCCGTCGCGGTTTTTTGAAGGGCGCGGCAGCCGGAGCGGCGGCACTGGTCGCCCAGCCCGAGCTCGTCAAGGCGCAGCAGCAGCAAGCTCAGAGCGGAGCTCCACGCCAGGGCGCAGGCGCGCCGGGGCAAAACCTGATTGCGCGTGAAAACGGGACGGCCCGGCCTAGGCCGGTGGCGGAAGTCATCGAGCATCCCGGGTCGGACTTCATGGTGGACGTGATCAAGTCGCTGAATATCGAATATCTGGCTGCCAACCCCGGGTCGACGTTCGAATCCCTGCACGAATCCCTGATCAATTACGGCCAGAACAAGATGCCGGAGTTCCTGACCTGCTGCCATGAGGAATCGGCGGTGGCGATGTCCCACGGCTATTACAAAATTGAAGGCAAGCCCATGATGGCGCTGATCCATGGCGACATCGGCCTGCAGCACGCCGGCATGGCGATCTACAACGCGTATTGCGATCGCGTGCCCGTTTATATGATGGTGGGCAACCACGCCGATGCGGCCGAACGCAGCCAGGGCGTGCAATCCATTCACAGCGCGCAGGACCTGGGCGCTCTGGTTCGCGACTACACCAAGTGGGATGACGAGCCCTATTCGCTGGGCCATTTCGCACAGTCGGCTGTGAGGGCGTACAAGATCGCGATGACCCCGCCCATGGGCCCGACGTTGATCGTCGCCAATAACGAAATTCAGGCCCATCCGATGGGCGAGGAGGCTCTTCGCGTTCCCAGGCTGGTGATGACCTCGCCTCCCGCGGGCGATTCCGGCGCGGTGGCCGAAGCGGCGAAAATGCTGGTGGATGCCGAACGTCCCATCATCATTCCGGAACGAGCTGTCCGGACTCCGAATGGCATCAAGCTTCTGGTTGAGTTAGCCGAGACGTTGCAATCGCCGGTCAACAACCTGGAAAGGATGAACTTCCCGAACCGCCATCCGCTGGCGGGCACGGGGCCGACCGGCTATCAACCCGATGTCGCGCTGTGCCTGGAGATGAACGATCTTCAGAACGAGACGCGGGCTGCGCGGGCGCGCAACGGCAAGATCATCAGCATCTCGTCACTAGCGCTTTCGCATAAGTCCAACATTCAGGATTTCGGCCACTATGCCGATGTCGACCTGGATATCGGCGCCGATGCCGAAGCGACGCTGCCCATGCTGATTGAAGCCTGCAAGAAGCTGATCACCAGCGACCGAAGGATCGCCATAGCGGAGCGCGGCAAGAAAATGGCCGAGGCCCACAAGCAGGCCCGTGACCGCGCCATCGATGAAGCGCACTACGGCTGGAATGCGAGCCCGGTCAGCCTCGCCCGCATCGCCGCTGAGTTGTGGCCGCTGATTAAGAATGAAGACTGGTCGTTCGTCTCGCCGCAAGGCTTCGTCGGCAACTGGCCTAACCGTCTTTGGAACATGGAGAAGCAGTACCACTACATCGGCGGTCAGGGCGCGGGCGGCATGGGTTATGGCGCGCCTGCATCGGTGGGAGCGGCGCTGGCGAATCGTAAATATGGACGGCTCTCGATCAACATCCAGACCGACGGCGACTTCAACTATGCCCCTGGAGTGTTCTGGACCGCGGCGCATCACAAGATTCCGCTGCTGTCGATCATGCATAACAACCGCGGCTATCATCAGGAAGTGATGTTCGTGGAGCAGCAGGCATCGCTGCACAATCGCGGTGCGGAGAATGCGCACATCGGTACCAAGTTATGGAAGCCGGATATCGACTACGCGAAGATCGCGCAAGGGTACGGGCTCTATGCGGAAGGTCCCATTACCGATCCCAACGATCTGGCCCCTGCGCTGAAGCGCGGAATTGAACGCGTAAAGAAGGGCGAGCCGGTGCTGCTGGACGTCGTCACGCAGCCGCGGTAGGTTTCCACTTCAGGCATCGTTTTTCGATGAGGTGCCAACTGATCCAGCCAAGCGCCAAGCTTGCGGTCAGCGTCAAAAGGATTTGCGCGACCAAGGGAAGCGTCGGGAAAAACCATAGCAGCAGCTTCTGCGCCGGCCAGCCATAGAGGTAGACTCCGTAAGAAATGTCGCTGGACGGCGAAAAATAACGTAGCGGCGACCACGCCGAAAGAGCCAGCCACAGGATCGCGTAGCTACCCGCAACTGGAAGCACAAATCGAGTAGCGGCCATCGAACCCATCGACACTGTGGCCACAATTATCGTGGCAATTCCGGGGAGGCGATTCCAGCCGATGCGGTCGCGATAGAGGTAGGCGCAATTGCCCGCCAGAAAAAACGGCACAAACCGCAGAAGGCCGAGCGACATCGCGTCCCTTAAATGAACGATGCTGTAAATTCCCGCGCCAAGCACAACCGCTATCCAACTTGCGAGGAAGATGGTTCGTTTCCAATACAGCCCCAGCGAAGCCAGCAGTGGAATCAGAAGGTAGCAGCGAAACTCATACGTAATGGTCCACAGCGCTCCGTTGACCATCGGATAATGCGACCCGGCGAACACGGGCGGCGTGGCTGGGTAGGTCAACAGAGCCAGTCCCGGAAGCAATCCCCGGATGCCTTGCGGCCGCAGGACGTCTGTAAGATAAGTTGGCCCTCCGCCGAGCCACCCAACCAGAAACACGCAGATCAAATAAGCCACTAGAAATGCTGGAACGATCCTTAGAAGCCGTTTCATCAAGTAAGCGCCGAGCTTCGGCTGGCGGCTCCAGCTTTGCAGGATCAAATATCCGCTTACGACAAAGAATGCCTCCACGGCGAATTCGCCCGCGCTCATCTGGGAGCCCAACCCATGAAATATTTCATGGGAGCGGTTGCCGTCGGTCAGTTCAGCGGCGTGCGCGACAATGACAAGCGAGGCGAGCAGGAGCCGGAGAAGCGTGAACGAATTGCGGGGTTCCGGGACGGATTTCCCCGGGCTCAAGGCCGGCGTTTCGTTCGCTAAGACCGATTGCACTCTATTCGGAAGAATCGGTGGAACCGAACCGCGGGATTAGATAGTAGGATGGTGAACGAGGCGTCATGCCAATAGCGACCGAAACTCCCGCTGCTCCTCCACCGCAAGAGCCGCCGCGCAAGCGTTGGACCCGGACCGAGTGCGTTGCGCTTGAAGAGTCCGGCATCTGGGACCAACAGCGACTTGAGCTGGTGCAGGGAGAACTGATCAGCAAAATGGGCAAGAACCGTCCTCACGTCAATACCTTGACCAGATTGTACGTTTGGTTGGTCCAGGTTTATGGCTCGGACTTTGTCAATCCCGAAGCGCCTATTGATGTCGCTCCTGAGGACAACCCAACAAACGAGCCCGAGCCGGACATCATTGTCCTACGCAAAGATCTTTCCCAGTTCATTTCTAACCCTCGTCCAGAAGATGTGCTCCTGGTTGTGGAAGTGGCGGATTCGAGTCGGCAATTCGATCTGACCGTAAAAGCACAGCTTTACGCAAGGGCCGGAATTCCCGAATATTGGGTCGCCGATATCACCTCGCGGCGGATCTACGTGCATCGCGATCCCGCTTCCGGCAAGTATGGTTCGGTAGAGATTTACAGCGGAGAGGAGACGGTGTCTCCGCTTAGCGCTCCAAACGCGCAATTCCTGGTCTCCAACGCCTTCCCGCAGCTGCCCAATTCTTAGGGCGCTGCTAACATAAGGCAATGGCGACCGCTGTAGACACAACGCCGCACACCTCCGGCTTGGTCCGCCTCACCCGTCCGCAGTTGACAGGCACGCTCGCCGGCCTGCTGCTGGCGCTCCTGCTCGCCGCCATCGATCAGACCATTGTCGGCACCGCCGAGCCTCGCATCATCGCACAGCTTTCGGGATTCAACCGTTATGCGTGGGTCGCCACCGCGTATCTGCTCAGCTCAACGCTGGCCGTCCCCATCTTCGCGAAGTTGTCCGACATCTACGGTCGTAAATGGATCTTCCTGGGCGGCACTTTATTCTTTGTCCTTGCATCGGCGCTCTGCGGAGCTTCCGGCCTGATGACCTGGCTGCCGCTGGACGGAATGAATCAGTTGATCGTCTTCCGCGGCCTGCAAGGCGTGGGGGCGGGCGTGATGATGGGACTGACCTTCACCATCATCGGCGATATTTTCTCTCCCGCCGAACGTGGCAAGTATCAGGGTCTATTCGCCGCTGTGTGGGGCATGGCGTCGATCATTGGCCCGACCCTGGGTGGAATCCTCACCGATCATTACTCCTGGCGCGCGGCTTTCTACGTGAACCTGCCGGTGGGAGCCATCGCCGTCACGGCAATTTATCTGGAATTCCCCGACTTTCGTCCGGAAGGCGCCAAGAGGGTGATCGATTGGGCCGGTGTCGCGACACTGATCGCGTGCATCGTCCCCTTGCTGCTCGCGTTTACATTCGTCACCGACTACGGCTGGTCGTCGCCGCGCGTGGAAGTGCTGTTGGGAATCGCATCGGTGATGCTGGCAGCGTTTCTGTTTGTGGAAACCAAGGCGGTGGAACCGCTGATCCCGCTCTCCCTGTTCCGGCATCCCGTGATCGCATTGTGCTCGGTTGCAGTGTTCCTGTTGGGCATGGGGATGTTCGGCGTGATCATGTACCTGCCCCTGTTTCTGCAGGGCGTTCTGGGAGTATCGGCGACCGCGTCCGGCAGCCTGCTGACGCCCTTGATGATGGGCGCTGTGACGGGCTCAATCATTACGGGGCAGTTGAACCTGAGGCTCAAGAGCTACAAGCCGTCCGCGGTGGCGGGGTCGATTCTGGTGGCTGCGGGCATGATTGTCTTCGCGCAAATGGATGCCAATACAGTCCGGCTCCAGGTGGTGCTGGGGATGATTCTGGCGGGCTTCGGGATGGGATTGCTGAATCCCGTGTACACGGTCGCGGTGCAAAATGTCGCGCCTCGGCACCAAATGGGAGCAGCGACTGCTTCCACCACGTTCTTCCGATCCATCGGCAGCACCATGGGTGTCGCGATCTTCGGCAGCGTGCTGCTCACCAATTACCATCGCGACTTCGCCGCTGGAGTTCCACCAGGGGCGCCCGCGGAGGGTCTTCGGTTGTTCTCCAACCCGCTGATGCTGTCGCAGATGCGGCCTCAGCTTGAGGCAGCCTTCGGCCCCAACGGCCAGGATCTGTTGAAGACCTTGCTGGCCAATGTGCGAACATCGCTGATCCACGGCCTCCAGTTGATTTTCATTTCCAGCGCAGTGTTAATGACTCTGGCGATTCTGCTGCATGTGTTTCTGAAGAACATTCCCCTTCGCGGCAAGATGCCCGACCCGGAGCCAGCCGCGCACTAGCATAAAACCACACCTATGCGATATCTTGTGATGCTGCTCTGCTGTCCCGTTTGGGCAGCATCCGCGCCGCCCAAGCTCATGTTGGGTGACGATGTCCGCCCGGTTCAGTACGCGGTCGATCTCACTTTAGTTCCCCGCGCTACTACCTTTAAGGGCATTGTCGATATCGATCTCTCTATCACCAAGCCAACGTCGCTGGTTTGGTTGAACGCACTCGAAATCACGATTCACAAAGCCACTATCGCTGCTTCAGGCAAGACTCAAATCGCGACGGTCGAGACGGGTGACAAGAACTTTATCGCCTTGCGAGTTCCCGCCGATGTACCCGCGGGCCCCGCTCGCATGCACATCGAATACGAAGGCAAGATCAGTGACAACGACACGGCGGGCGTGTTTCGCGGCCTGGACGGAAACGAATCGTACCTGTTCACCCAGTTCGAACCCACCGAGGCTCGTCGAGCGGTTCCCTGTTTTGACCAGCCAGGCTTTAAGACACCATGGCAGGTGACCCTTCATGTGCGCCGCGGCGACACCGCCGTTAGTAACACGGCGCAGATTGCTCAGAGCGATGAAGCCGGCGATATGAAGCGCGTAGTGTTCGCGCCTACCAAGCCGCTGCCCAGCTATCTGGTGGCCGTGGCCGTGGGACCGTTCGACATCGTAGATGGCGGCAAGACCGGCCGCAATCATATTCCTGTCCGCATCATCACACCGAAAGGCAAGGCCAATCAGGCTAGGTATGCGGCCGAGGTGACCGGGACCATCATCCAGCGCCTGGAAGATTATTTCGGCCTTCCCTTTCCTTTCGACAAAGCGGACCAGGTGGCCGTCCCGCTTACCGTTGGCTTCGGCGCCATGGAAAACGCCGGCATGGTCACCTATGAGCAGAACATTCTCTTGTCCGATCCCGCTACGGACACCATTACCCGTCAGCGCCGATACGCCCAGGTAGCTGCTCACGAATTGGCCCACCAATGGTTCGGCGACATGGTGACCACCGCATGGTGGGACGACATCTGGCTGAACGAAGCCTTCGCCACCTGGACATCGTCCAAGATCATTGCCCAATGGAAGCCGGAGTGGAATGGCCGCCTAGCCGATCTGGATAACAAGTTCGGAGCCATGGAGACGGATAGCCTGGTGAGCTCGCGCCAGATTCGGCAGCCGATCGAATCCCAGGACGACATCGTCAACGCCTTCGATGGCATCACATACCAGAAAGGCGCGGCTGTGATCCGCATGTTTGAGAACTGGGTGGGCGAGCAGCGCTTTCAACAAGGCGTTACGGCTTATTTGAAGCGCTATTCGAACCGCAACGCGAGGGCTGGGGATTTTCTGGACGCGATCGCAGGGGCCGGCGCGCCGCAGCTGCCCCGCGCGTTTTCGAGTTTTCTGGAACAACCCGGCCTCCCCGAAATATCCGTCGAGCTCAAATGCGATAAATCCCCGCGCGTGGTACTGACCCAGAAGCGTTATCTGCCCATCGGCTCGGACGGGGCGCAAAATCAGAAGTGGCAGACGCCCGTCTGCATCCGCTACCAAGGCCCTGGCGGTCCGCAACGCGAGTGCTTCCTGCTGGACCGCAACTCAGCTGAATTCAGCCTTTCTAAAGCCACTACCTGCCCGTCGTATCTTTCCGCCAACGACAGCGGCACAGGCTACTATGTGTCCTCCTACCAAGGCGATCTGTTGCCCAAGTTGCTGGCGGAAGGCAATGCTTTTTTGAACCAAGCCGAACGCATGACGCTGTTGCACGACATCGAAAAGCTTGCCGAAGCCGGTGACTCAAGAGAGAGCCAGGCCCTGGAAGCCGTGCAGGCTTTCGCGGATTCACCGGAACCTAGGCTGAACGGAGGGGCCCGCAGGATCGTGGCTGATAGCCGGCGTCTGCTGCCCCTCGCTTTGCTGCCCAACTACGCAAGCTTCGTCCATCGCCTCTTCGGGGCGCGCGCTGTTGCTATGGGCTGGGCGGCGAAACCCGGAGAGGACCAGGAGACCCGGTTACTCCGCCGCGGGCTGGTCCAATTTGTCGCGCGGGATGGCAACGATCTTCCCTTGCAAGCGGAGGCGCGCCGATTGACGGATGGCTGGCTCAAAAACCGCCAGGGAGTGGATCCGGACATGCTTACGGCGGTCCTCAACACCGCCGTCTTCGCTGGCGGTCAGGATCTCTTCGACGCATTGTGGGCCGAGCTGAAAAAGACTCAGGACCGGCAGCAGCGCCGTGCCATTCTGACGGCGCTCTCGCAATTTCGGGATCCCGGTATCGCACAGCAATTTCTCCAACTGTTGTTAGATCCTCAAATGGACATGAAGGAAAGCTTCGGCCAACTAATGGGGCCTCTAACCAACCGCGAGACCGAAAAGCTGCCGTTCGAGTTCTTGAAATCTAACTACGATGCAATCCTCAAGCGCCTCCCGAGTGAAGGCTTCGACGCTCGCGCTGACTTGCCGTTGATGGGCCAATTCTTCTGCGACGAAGATTCACGCCAGGAGTTCGTGAGCTTCTTTCAGGACAAAGTGAAGGACTGGACTGGTGGCCAACGTACCTATGCGCAAGTGCTGGAAGGCATCCGGTTGTGTGAGGCGCGGAAGGCAGCGCAGGGACCGGATGTGGCCGCTTTCTTTGCGAATCAATAGCAAGAACCGTTCCACCACTTGATATACAATTAAAGGCGCCTCAATTTTTCGAAGGATTTCCTCATGCCTAAAATTAAGAAAAACCCCGTTGGAAGGCGTGGATTTTTGAAGGGTGCCGCCGCCGGCGCGGCTGCCCTTGTCGCCAAGCCGGAGCTGGCAAAAGCGCAGGAAGCCGAGCCTGCTGCGCGAGGTGGAAGGCGTGCAGCCGCGGTTCCTGCAGAGGCCACCGTGGCCCGCGAGAATGGGAACGCCCGCCCGCGTCCCGCCGCGCGCGTCATCGAGAATCCCGGTTCCGACCACATGGTAGACGTGATCAAGACCTTGGGCATCGATTACGTCGCGTTCAACCCCGGCTCCAGTTTTGAAGGCCTGCATGAGTCGCTGATCAACTACGGCAAGAACACCATGCCGGAGATCATCACGTGCCTGCATGAAGAGTCGGCGGTGGCGATGGCGCATGGCTATGCCAAGATCGAAGGCAAGCCGATGCTGGCTCTATTGCATGGCACTATTGGTGTCCAGCACGCCGCCATGGCAGTCTACAACGCTTACGGCGACCGCGTGCCGATCATCATGATCGCCGGCGTGGGCGATACAGCCGTTCCCGCGCACACCGCGGTCGACTTGGCCACCACCGTTCGCGACTACGTGAAGTGGGACCATCAGCCCGATAAAATTACAGGCTTCGCGGCCGCATTGCAGCGTGCCTACACACAGGCCGTCACGCCTCCCATGGCGCCCGTGTTGGTTGTGGCGAATTCGGATCATCAGGAAATGCCGGCTCCGGCCGGCCTCAGGGTTCCCAAGCTGGAAATCCCCCGCATTCCCAGCGCGGACCAGGCCACGGTTCGTGAAATTGCCAAGGCGCTGGTGAGCGCTGAGAATCCGAAAATCAACGCCACCCGCGCAGCCAGAACGCAGGACGGAATCACCTGGCTGGTGGAGCTCGCCGAGCTTCTGCAGCTCCCCGTGAACGGCGTAGGCGAGCGCATCAACTTCCCTTCGCGCCATCCGCTGGCGGGCACGGGCGATGGACAACCCGACCTGATTCTCAACCTGGAAGGCGGCGGTGGCCGGGGCGGCGCCGGAGGCGGGAACACTGCCAAAGTGATCAGCATCAGCTCCGCGGAACTGCTGGCCACGCACAACTTCAATGTGAACGGCAACGCTCCTCAAGGCGACATCGTAGTAGCGGCGGACGCGCAGGCTACTTTACCCGCTCTGATCGAAGAGACTCGCAAGCTGGTCACGCCCGACATGAAGAATCGCTTTGCGGCGCGCGGCAAGAAGCACGCCGAGGCCAATGAGCGGGCTCGAGCTCAGGTGATCGAGGATGCTCGCTGGGGTTGGGATGCCAGCCCGATCAGTCTCGCGCGCATCGCAGCCGAGCTGTGGCCTTTAGTCAAGAATGAAGACTGGTCTTTCGTATCGCCGCAAGGTTTCGTCGGGAACTGGCCGAATCGTCTGTGGGACATGAAGAAGACCTATCACTACATTGGTGGCCAAGGCGCAGGCGGCATGGGTTATGGCGCTCCGGCCTCGGTGGGCGCGGCGCTGGCGAATCGTAAGCATGGACGCCTGTCGATCAATATCCAAACCGATGGCGACATGAACTACGCTCCTGGAGTGTTGTGGACGGCGGTGCACCACAAGATTCCGCTGCTCTCCATCATGCATAACAACCGCGGCTATCACCAGGAAGTAATGTTCGTCGAGCAGCAATGCGCCATTCGCAACCGCGGCGGCGACAGGGCCCACATCGGCACCAAGATCAACGAACCCAATATCGATTACGCCTTGATGGCGAAAGCCTACGGCATGTATAGCGAAGGCCCCATCAGCGATCCGAAAGACCTGGGCGCTGCCCTCAAGCGCGGCGTGGACCGGGTGAAAGCTGGCGAGCCCGTAATGCTGGACGTCATCACGCAGCCTCGCTAATTTCAGGAGACATTATGAAGAACTTATCTCTACGAGCCGCGCTTCTGGCCGCGGCGCTTATTCTACCGGTGACGATCGCAAGCGCGCAGGACTCGGGCGATGCCAAGAAGGGCAAGGAAGCCTTCCTCGCCTACACTTGCTACGGTTGCCACGGCTTCTCCGGCCAGAACGGTCCTGGAATGCGTCTGGCTCCTATGAAGATTACAGCTCGCCACATTTATCAACATGGTGCGGAGTCCAAGCCAGCCCAATCGCATGCCGCCTTATTCGGCCAAAGTGATCACCGACGCGCAACTGACCGACGTCTGGGCGTATCTTAAGACTCTGCCCGATTCTCCTGCGGCAAAGGATATTCCGCTGCTGCAGCAGATCAAGAATCAGTAAGCGACGAGTCGGTAACTGGCTGGATTGAGATCTGAGCCGTTTCTGAAAACTGGCCGCCCACCCTACGTGAAGGCGATTAAAGCGGAATAGCGACAATCCGTCAAGCCCCACTTCGTGCCCTCCGGATCTTCGGCAAGTCACTCAAACTAAAGCCCCGAAGAGTCAGTCTATCCTTCTCTCCGTCCGCATGATCTGGCGCGCCTTAAAAAAAGTAAATCTGGGGTGAAGAACCAGCATCCCTTGCATCGGCGGCGAGCGTGACGGGAAAGGGCGAGGCGCTCATTCCCGCCGACAGGGACCGGACACATGTAGGAGGAAATTCAAATGACATTTGCAACACCAAAGGAACTCTTCGTGCGGCAGGGCGCGGAGCTGAGCCTGAAGCAAGATGGAATAAAAAAAATACTAGTGCTTTCTATCCTTTTGGTAGCGCTTGCCGGCTTGGCTAGCGCGACTCCCGTGCAGTGCGGCATTCTTATGCAAGCTAACTCATCGACTACGGTGTTCAGCTCTGTGTGCACGGTCGATCCCGATCCCGGATTTTTCATCAGTTCGCTGACTCTCACTGGGACCGATGACTATGCTGGTGACCTGTTCGGGAATCCAATCGTATCTTACGCGGCAACATTTAGCCAAAGCGACCCTGTTTTTACGACTCCTGTTTTCTGCGCTGTGACAACTAGTCTATCTCACAGCCAACCATGCGACGTTACGATTCTGCCATCCAGTACAGTGACCGGCCTCGACTTGTCCACCTACACCATTGGGCTGATAAACGGCAGCAACACGGTTACTGGTGGCGGCGTTATAGGAGCAGCCATTATCCTGGCCCTCGATTTTGGCGAAACGCCGATTGCAGACGGCAAGGCCGGGGACACAGGCGCACCCGAACCTGCCACACTCGGGTTGATGGGCGGAGCGCTTCTGGCCCTCGGCCTCCTGGCGCGCAGAAGGCAGCAATAGATAAATCATTGGCCGGTTGTTCCTGAAGGTAGTCAGCCGCTAAAGATCATCAATTCTCGTCCGGCTTTTCGATGGAATCCACAGCAAAGTGTTGGATGGGACCGCGGCTCGCTACTAACTTCAACCCGAGTTGTCGCTCGACGGCAGTAACGACTTCGGGATCTCCAATGTCGCGATTCGCGGCCATACCGACAGAGTAGGCGATTTTGAATTTGTACGTTCCCTGAATACCTGTCTTGTTGATCACGGGAATGCGTTCGGGGTTGGACCCAGTGATCCAGTTCGCCAGTTGATCCATCGTTATACCCAGCCGCAAAGGTATGCCCGGCAATGGCGGCAATTCCCGTCCATTGATGGTCACGCTCCAGCTTGGTGAGTCGTCGGCGGGCTGCATCTTGAACCCTCCCTTGGCGATCACCATTTCGTATACCTTTCCCGTGACGGATTCCAAGTGGTATTTGAAATGGAAGCGATCCTCAAACAGGTGCTGCGCCATTTTCCGGCACTCCTCCACGGTCACGTCCGGTCGGGTCGTCGCTTGAAGCACATACGATCCCGAGATGGATTGCGCCCATTGCGGAAGTTTGGCGCGAAATTCTTCGTCTTGAGCGGAGGTGATGTCGTAAGCCCACTGCATGGTGATGAACACCGGAGTGATTGCCGAGAAGCGGCCGCCGTTACAAGCCGGCTGTATTCCTTGAAAATTGGGGTCGCCTCGAACGTAAGGTTTAACGGAGACGACTTCAAAGGTTTGCGCGGATGCGCTTAGCGCAAGAAGGACTAAGAGTGCCAGAAACCGCATCAACGCGTAGTTTATCTTCACCGGCGCTGGCGAGCAAGCGCGTCAATGCGTCATGCGTCAATGCGTCATTGAATAGATGATGTAGTTGATCCCATAGCGATACGCCAATGTCGTCATCGCCGCCGGATAATACGGCACATCCGCGAACTCCCACGCATCCCCGATGTCAGTATCGAAATTGACCGCGACCACCATGCGATCCTTGTCGTCCATAATCGACCGCCACGCAGGTGCAGAGCCGTACGGCTGCTGGACCACCACACTTCCGTCGGGACCCTGCCGCAGATGCCGCGAGCCAGGTATGAACGTCAAATCCTTCGCCTCGATGCTATAGAGGACGTGCATGACTTGATCCGTCAGCGCGATATCGTCGATGGGCTTGCCGGGCAGCACCTGCTCCATCCCGCCTTTGAAGTTTTCCCACTCTTCCTGGCTCCAGAAATCGTCGACCATCAGGAAGCCGCCCCGCAGCAGATATTCGCGTAGGCGCGCGGCCTCTTCTTTGGTCATGCCCCAGTAGCCGGCTTGGGTGAGATAGATCCAGGGATGATCGTAAAGGGCGTCGTCCGTTAGACGAACGGTATGAGGAGCGCCGACTTCGATACGGGTCAGGCGTTTGATGCCGATCGAGAAATGTTCATCGGCCTCGGGCCAATCGACCAGCCACCATCCGGTCCCGCGTCCGCTACGGGAGGAAAAGCCGAACCGGCGGTGATATTCCGGCAGGTCCGTATATTCGACGCGGACAAAATGGAAGTCGCCGTCCTTAGGCAGCTCCGAAGTAGGATTGTCTTCGCGGGAAGTGAAGCGTTGGGAAAAGAGCAGCGCCGCGGCGAGCACCAATAGGACCGCAACTCGCCGCAGGTACCCTCTGAACATCTATTGGCAGCCGTTCACACCCTTGGTCAAGCAGATCGACGACGTGATATCAGCAGGGATGGGCAGTCCCTTTTCCTTCATCAGGTTCTTGATGAACGCCGTGGTCTCCGGGTGCGCGATCGCCGATTGCACGCCGACGCGAACCAAGCCCTCGGAATAATGCACGGGAACCCAGGTCATCCCTTTCATCGCGCCGTTCACTGTATCACGGCTGCCCAGGTCGTGAGCGGTCAAATCCCCTCCGCGATCCACCAGCGTCTTGATTACTTCGTTCCGGCCCTTGTGTGCCGCGCCATGTAAAGCCGTGCGACCCTCCACATCGTGCGTGTTCGGATCGATACCAGCGTCCAGGCACATCTTCACGGTTTCCAGATTCTGCTCACGCGACCACTCGTAGGTGACACCTTCCACCCAGCCGATGCCCGACGCAACGGCCAGAGCGGTTACGTTGTTGGACGTCGCGATCTTAGGATCGGCTCCGTGGGCCAGCAACAGCTTCAGCAATTCGGTATCACTGGATTGAGCGGCGCGCAGGAACGCGGTGGCGCCGTCTTCATACAGCCACTGCATAGTGAAGTTGGTGCGCGTTTCCGTGCTGTCGCCCACGCACTTCGCCGGAGTCGACTGCACGCCGCACACGCGCGCGTTGACGTTGGCTCCCTTGGCGATCAAAAGTTTGATGAACTCCAGGTGGTCCATGTCGGCGGGCCGAACCGGGTAATCGCCGCCTTCGATATTGCGATTGTCCGTCGCCAGGTAGAGCGGCGACCATCCGCCTTTGTTTTGCAGATTGGGATCCGCGCCGTGATCCAGAAGATATGCGCCTTCCTGGTAGAAGCCGTTCTTGGTCGCGGTGAGCAGAGCCGACCAGCCGTAGTGAGTGGTCTGGTTCACATTAGCGCCGCCTTCCAGCAACGCCTTGACGCACTCCAAACAATTCTCGCGGGCGGCGAGCACCAGGGGCGTCATTCCACCCCCGTCTTTATCAGTCTGCCGTCCGAAAGAGAACTGAGCGGCAGCGGCATCGGCAGCAGCGACGACATCCTCTTCACCGGCATCGCCATTTCCAGGAGGTCCTGGGGTTCGTGCGGGACGAGCTGCACGAGGAGCCGCACCTGCCGCGGGCGCTCCACCGCGTCCGTTTCGCCCGCCACCGGCGTTACCTAATCCACCCGAGCCCTGTGCCGAACTCAGGCGAGCCTGAACCGTAGGTGCGAGGTAAGCCCTGTTTCCCTTGGTATCCACCGAGTCCTCAGCCGCCACATCAGCTCCGCCGGAGAGCAGCAGCTTGATTGCGGCCGGATGGCTCTGTTCGGCGGCCCACATCAGGGCCGTAGTTCCACGAACAGACTCCTTTGCGTTCACGTCCGCCTTGGCGTCAAGCAACACTTTGATCGCGTCGACATTCCCATTGCGAGAAGCAAACATCAGCGCCGTCTCGCCCTTGGGATGCTTTTCGTTAGGATCGGCGCCGGCCTTCAGAAGCTTCTGGATCATGGGCGCGCTGCCGTTGATCGCAGCCAGCGAAAGCGGAGTCGCGCCATCGCGATTGGCGATCTTCGCATCTGCGCCCGCCGCCAGAAGGATATCGGCCATTGCGAGATCATTCTTATAGGCAGCCCACTGTAACGCCGTTGCGCCATCGGGCTGCGTGCCATTCACATCGGCCTTCTGTTGAATCAGAGTTTTCAGAGCTGTCGCATCGCCCTTGGCAGCCGCATCGGCCACCGGACTCGGCGCGGCCCACGCGGCCAGGCCCAATGCCAAGCCCGCAACACCGATACAAAATACCTGTCTCATGTCCGTCTCCTGAAGCCTCCGCTAAACCAGACCTGCGAGCATTCCGTTGCTGTCGCCAATGGATTCCTGATGAATCCCGTACATGCTGAGGATGCTCAACAGCAGATTACCAGTGGTCACCGTCTTGGTGGGGAAGCTGAGATGCCTGCCGCCCTTCAATTGACCCGAAGCTCCGCCGGCAAGAATGTGCGGCACATCGTAATGCAAGTGCTGGTTGGAATCGCCCATGTTGGTGCCGTAGAGGACCAGCGAGTGATCCAGCAGCGAACCATCCCCATCCGGCGTGTTCTTCAGCTTGTCCAGATAGTAGGCCAAGCACTGCACGTGATAGCGGTTGATCTTGGAATAATCCTTGATGCGATCCGGGTTCTCGGCGTGATGCGAACCACCGTGGAAGCTGGTGGTGGTGCCACTGGCCGGGAAACTGCGGCCGGTCAGATCGCGTGCATAGAGGACGGTCGATACGCGCGTGATGTCCGCCTTGAACGCCAGAGCCTGCAGATCGAACTGGAGCTTTAAGTGTTCGTCGAAAGAATCGGGTACGCCCGCCGGGACCACCACGCCTTCGCTGTTGACTTCGCCCGTAGCCTTTTTGGCGATCTCCAGCCGCCGCTCGATTTCACGGATGCTATCGGTGTAGTCGTCGACTTTGGCTTTGTCGGCGGGGTCCAAATCCTTCTTGAAAGAGGCGAGCTTCTTGGTCACCGCATCCAGAATGCTGCGGTCTTCCTCACGGCGCGCGGCGCGTTCCTTGGGAGTTTTGGCCTGCACGTCGCCGAACAGGCGCTCAAACACGACCTGAGGATTCAACTCCATCGGCAGCGGACGATTCGGTGACGACCAGGAAATAGAATTCGTATAAGCGCAGCTATAGCCTTCGCCACAGTTGCTGGAATTAGCGCCGGGATCTTCAATAGCCAATTGGAGAGAAGGCAGCAGCGTCTCCTGCCCGATCTTCTGCGCGATCAACTGATCGATGGTGGTGCCATCTTCAATATCGGAGCCGGTGGTCTTCTTCGGCTTGTTGGCGCACAGATAAGCTGCAGCCACCCAGTGATCCGCGCCCGTAACTCCCGGAGGCGGTTCGGCCGATTTGGTCCACATGCCGCTCAGGATCGTGGTCTCATCCACAAAGGGCGCCAGGGGCTCCATAATCGTCGGGAGCTTCGCGGGATCCAGCGTTGGACCGTCCGGAATCCAATATCCCGGCGCCATGCCGTGCGGAACGAAGATACCTGTAAAGCGAAGTTTCCCAGCAGCCGCGGTCTTGCTCAACGGGGTTTGTGCTGGGACCATCGAGTCCAGCAGGGGCAGCGCCAAGGCCACGCCAGCGCCTCGAAGCACCGCTCGTCGCGAGATGTGCTTTTTAGTAAGGAACATACCGAATCTCCTAAATGAATGCTCTATCTATATTAAAGAACACGGCGAAATTTAGCGGGAGGCCCGTTGCTGGGGGTCCTTGTTCTCGCTCAATTGCATCTTCTCGTTCATCTGGAACGCATCGCTCTTTACGACGCCCAGGACGAAGGAGGAAAACTTGTAGTTGTTCTTCTCCGCCGAGTGAACGATGGAGCGGACCAGAGGCATATCGAAATATTCAGTGCCTCGGCCCAGACTGTAAATCAAAAGCTTCTCGGTCAGCACGCGCGCAAACTGCGGGGTGTATTTCACCAGCGCCCCGCGGAGTTCCGTGACGCCATTCAACTTCGTGCCGTCAACCAGAGTGCCGGAGGCATTGATGGGGCTGCCATCATCGGTGGTCCGCCATTGGCCGATGCCGTTGAAGTTTTCCAGCGACAACCCGATCGGGTCCATGATCTTGTGGCAGCTCGCGCAGGGCTCATTGGCGCGATGCATTTCCATCTGCTGCCGCATGGTGGGCTTCACGCCGCCGCGCAGTGTGCTGGCCTGAGCAGGCAGGTCGGGAACGTTGGGAGGCGGAGGAGGAGGCTCCACGCCCAGGAAAATCTGCATTGTCGTCTTGCCGCGAATCACCGGAGCGTTGCGATTGGTCGCCGACGAGATAGTCAGGAACGATCCCTTGCCCAGCAGACCTCGCCGCATGTCCAGATCCGGCGTCAACTCCACGCGGCGCATATTGCTGCCATAGACGTTCGGGATGCCGTAGTGCTTGGCCAGCCGCTCATTCACGAATGTGTAATTTCCATCCAGAAGATCTACGATGCTGCGATCTTCCTGCACCACGCTATTCACGAACATCTCGGTCTCTTTGCGCATGGCTTGGCGGAGGTTGTCGTCAAAATCGGGATAAACCGAAGTCGCCGGAACCTGGGTTTGCAGGGCGCGGAGGCTCAACCACTGACCTGCGAAATTGGTAACCAACTGCGAGGACCGCGAATCGGCCAGCATGCGCTTTACCTGCGCGTCCAACACCGCGGGATCTTTCAACTTGCCCTGCTCGGCGACAGTCAGCAGCTCATCATCGGGAATGCTGGACCACAGGAAGAAGGAAAGCCGCGACGCCAACTCCATATCGCTCACCCGATACCGCTGGCCAGGCTTTACGCTGGAAGGCTCGGGCTCTTTGCGGAAGATGAAATCCGGATCGGCCAGCACGCGCCGAAGAGCCATCTCGATACCCGTATCGAAGTTCCCTTCGTTGCGGCCTTTCTGATAGAAGCTCATCAGGTCTTCGGTGTCCTGATTGGTCACCGGCCGGCGATAGGCTCTCCGAGCCAGGGTGTTGACGATTTGCTTAGCGCACGCGGTCTCTTGCGACGCATTGGCCGGATGGCACACAAACAGCTTGGCGCGAGCCGGAGTATCCGTCGCTCCCTTCGCGTCGAAAGGACCGTTCAACGTGATCTTTCCCACGTGAGGGAAGAACGCGTATCCGGGCAATCCGCCGGTTTCAATGGTCTCCCGCATGAAGTGCTTGTTGAGGTCATTGCCGGGAGCGTAATTGGTGGCGATAAACGTCACGCCAACTACGTGAGGACCGGCCTTCGCCGGGAATTTCAGGTTCAATGTACCGTCGGCGCGGGCGCGTTCTGTGTCCCAGTCGAACAGCTTCAGGCGCTCGCCATCCACCAGCAACTCGAGCTTTTCGCCCTTGATTTCGCCAAAGGGGTTGGTGTTGCCCATGTTGCCCTTGCTGATGGGCGTGATCTTGATGGTGTATTCGCCGTCGGCCGGGAAGAGATGCTTTACCATCATGCCGCCGCGTGTCCCAAAGGGAAGCCCTTCGATCTGATAGTCCTGAGAAGTGTCTTCCGAAACGCGGTACGTGGTTTCAATGGGAGCCGTAACGTCGCCGATAGCCAGCCGGCTGATTTTACCAGCCGCCGTGGTGTAGCCTTCCAGGAGCGCCGGGGATACCTGAAGGGCGCCGGCGATGTTGTCAAAACCGCGAGTTGAATCGTCGGCGGGCAGGAACTTGGTGGCATCGATATCCATGCCCAGCAGGTCGCGAATCACGTTGGTGTACTCCGTGCGATTCAAGCGATGCAGCCCTGGGGGAGGCAGACTTACTTTGGCGCTCTTATCAAGGTCTGTTTCCAGAGTGGTGATGAAGGTCTCCAAAGCGGCTGGAGCAGGCCGCCTCATACCCGAGGGAGGCATCATGCCGGAGCGCAGCTTGCGAACCACCTTTTCCCAGATCTCAGGGTGCTCGCTCACGTTATCGGGGTTCAGCGTTGAGAGGACCAGCCCGCCGGATTGCGTCTTAGGATTGTGGCAAACGGCGCAATATTGAGTAACCACCGCCTTCTGCGGCGAACCCGGAGCCGCAGGCGCTGCAGCCTGGCCATAGAGAGCAGCCGTGCCTAAAACCGTAAAACCAGTTAAAGCTAGTGTTTTCTTCATTGAGTGACCCACCACATCCCAACCCGCCTCGAGGAAACCGATTCAGCCGCGCGCACCTCTAGTATGCATCTCTAGTGTGCACTTGGCAGCCCCCAAATACTATCGTGCAAAGGGGGGGGTGTCAATTAGGCCGAAAAGGATAGGACGTTGTAAAACAAGCTACTTCCCGCCTGTTCTCAGGTCTTGTTGGGGATGCCTAAAGCCGCGCATGTCTCCGCCAACAGGAGCATCACATCGTCGATGGAATCGATCTGGCCCTGGTCGAAGGGCCGGTCGGCGAAGTCGACCGCGTATTTCCCTTCCAGAAAGATGATAAGCTCCAGCGCATCAATGGATTGCAGCCGTCCGCTCAGGATCAGCGAGTCGGTATCGGAAAAAGGATCGCGATCCCCGGCTTTCTGGAGCAGTATGGCGACGAAGTCGCGTACCTCGGATCGTGGGTTCATAAAGGCGCCTCCATTAGAGATTGAACAGGTGCAGAAGAAATCGGACATGCTGCGTGATGGTGTGGTCCCGGCCCGTGTAGTCGAAGATATGAACCAAACAGAAGAAGCTTAGGACCGCCACAGCGGGCTGTATCCTGGTTCGCAGAAATCCGCCGTCGGTCTTAGGTTTGGTGCCCCGAAGTTGAGAAATACCAATTCCGCATCCCAGCAGCAGCGTGTAGAACGCGTAGACGCGGAACCCCACAATCGCCTTCCATGGGCCATACTTCCACACCAAGTCGATATCGCGAAAGAAGTGGTACAGCATGTTTCCAAACGTGGCCGCGGCCAGTGTGGCGGCAAACAACCGTAGTTTGCGATTCGTTTTGAAGTACCGCGTATAGGTCGGGTAAAAGAAGAAGTCGACCAGCAACTCTTTGAAGTAGTAGTAATAACGATTCCAGAAGTCGGCGATGCTGGTGGCTTCCAGAGGCCGGTAGGTGTTGCGAAGCGCGCGGAACCCAGCCATGCGGCAGCAGGCGACAATCGTATTGCCCCACACAGCCATCGCGAGCATGGTATCCGCGAATCCCGTCAGCAGGCTGGCCCAACATAGATATGGTGCCGGAAGCTGGTTCGACGCAATCACCGCATCCAGGCCCGGAATGCCCATGCCCCAACCGGTGGTTCCGAAGGCCAGCAGGTGTCCCGCGGCCCAGATGACCTTGAGCAGCACGCACCAAACCAATAATTGCAGCCCCTTCAGTTGCGTAACCGCCAGCTCTTTCGGATTCTTAGCTTCGATGCGCCGCAGATAGGCCGCCCCTTTGCACAACGGCGTCCCCGCTCCGGCGGCATTGGTCCAGAAGGGTGCCCACGTCCCCACTTGCTGAGCCAAGTTGTTCGCTGGCGCGAGCCGGTCTTGGAGGCTGTAGGCGAAAAACCAAAGGTAGCCGCCGAGTATCAGGACAGCCAGTTGCATGCTTGGCCGCAGATACTCCGGCATCGGTGCGAGGGCCGCGATCAATGTGAGCGCTGCGAACAGAATATTGAGCATCACCACCGGCCGCCGCATCAACGGCGAACGAGGCCAGAGGACGGCGGCCTTGAACAGCAGCGCGCCGAACAGAAACACACTGGCCAGAGCGACGAGATACGGTCCCTGGTTTAGATGCAACTCCAGTAGCCCCTCAAATTTCGACGACCCTCCCAGAACCACCGTGGCCAAGGCTCCCAACGTCAGAAGATCTCTGCGCCGCTCAGGCAGTAGCGAGGTCGCAGTCAGAAGCGCCAGGGTCAACCACCACATCGGCGTACTGAAATACAGCAGCAGGCCGAACACCCCCAACATCGCCAGCTTGCCGTCCGAGGTCGCCGCCTGCAGCACCAGATTCGGATTTTTGTCCCATTGGGGAAGCAGCCGGGGCTTGCAGCGCAAGTGAGACACGGCGCCAGGCGCAGGAATGGAAACAGTGCTCACTAGCCCTGCTCCAGAAGCGCCGCCAGCGCTTTGCGATCGAACTTGCCACTCGGACCCAGCGGAATCTTGTCCAGATTGCGGATTTCGTTAGGAACCATGTAGTGCGGCAGGTCCTTTTTGAGGGCTTGTTGCAATTGGAGGATCGGCACAGAGCTATCGCTCACAAACGCCACGATTCCCCGCGCCGAGCCGAGCAGAAACGGCCACGGCACAGCGACCACAGCATCCGTACTCGCATGCGCGCGCAGCCGCGATTCGATCTCCTCCAACTCGACCCGGTGCCCGTTTACCTTGACCTGGTTATCGATGCGGCCCAAAATGATGAAACACGCCCCGTTCATCCATATAAGCCAGATCGCCGGTCAGATACCAACGCTTGCCGTCGATGGTAGGAAATCGTTGCGCCGTCAATGCCTCGTCGTCGAGATAACCCTGCGCGATCTGACCGCCGGACACGGCCAACTGCCCGGGAGTTCCGGTGGCAGCGCTGCTCAAATCCTCCGCCAGAATCGCTGCGTCAACTCCGGCGAAAGGCCTGCCGGTCGCCACAATGCCGCGGCCGGGAGTCTCCGTCGAGTTGGATCAGAGTGATGTCCTCGGAGCCCTTAAATTCGCAACCCAGGCAGACCACCGTCGCTTCCGTTGGACCGTATAGATTCTCGACAGAACTATGAGGAGCAGCCCTGCGCCAGGCCATCGCCGCCGCCTCGGGCAGAGCCTCCCCCGCAAAGAGCGAGTGCCGGAGATGAGGAAAAACGCCCGGTGCAAGCATCTTCAGGCGTTCGGTGAAGATGGCGATCGAAGGAACCGAGGACCACACGGTGAGTGCTTTGTCGCGAATGAAATCCCTCGGCGCCATGAGCTGCGACTTCGGCACGACATGCACCGAAGCCCCCGCCCCCCACGCCATGAACATGTCGAAAACGGAAACGTCAAACGTCAGTTCAGACGCCTGCGAGAGCCGGTCGTCTTCGGTCAGAGTGTAGCGATCCCGCATGACAGCCAGAAAAGCATTCACATTGGCGACGCTCACCATCACGCCCTTGGGTGTTCCAGTGCTTCCCGAGGTGTAGATGATGTATGCGTTCCGCTCCGGCTCCACGGCGACGGGTTCCGGAACGTTGCCCGTCATGGAGTCGCGGCCAGGACCTAACACGCGAGAAGGACAAGCTGTGATTCCGCCACTCTCAATCAGAGCAAGTCCCGCCTCGTCGGCGATAATGGCATCCGGTTTGGTGATCTTAATAAGCTGGTCAACTCGCCCCGCCGGCCAATGCGGATTCAGCGGAACATAAGTAGCGCCTGCCCAGGCCGCGCCCAATAACCCCGCGTAAGCCTCCCGGGTTCTGGACGCGAGAATCGTAATGCGCCCGGTGCGTGGCTCGACCTCACGGCCGATCCACCCGGCAATCTGACCCGCCGATGCAGCCAGCGAGCCATAGGAAATCCTGTCCCCCCGCCACTTCCAGTGCCAACCGCTCAGGATGGGCCGCGGCATGGCTCAGCAGTGGCAGAACGAGATTACCCGGCATCCCACGTTAATTCGACAGCTTTAAGAGGCATCTTTAGTGTCATCAGGCGGCCCAATTACTCGGACCGTAACGCGATAACGGGGTCGACTCGGGTGGCCCGCAGCGCCGGAATCACCGACGCGAGCGCGGCCACTACAAGCAGGGTGGCGGCGACGGAGGCGAACGTGGTTGGGTCGGCAGGCTGCACGCCGTAGAGCAGCGTTTTTAGGAATCTGGTTAGCCCGAATGCTCCGGCAAGTCCCCCCAAGACGCCGATGGAAGCAAGCAGAAGTCCGTGGCGCGTTACCATGGCGAGCACTGAACTCTGCTCCGCGCCCAGGGCCATGCGGATCCCGATTTCATTGGTCCGCTGCTCCACCATATAAGAGACAACGCCGTAGATGCCGATGGCGGCCAGGACCAGTGCGAGGACGGCGAAGGCGCCCAGCAGAGTCATGCTGAAATTCTGGACGGAGGTCGCGCCCTCAAGCACATGGTCCATCGTCTTGAACTCCGCGACGGCAAGCTGGCTGTCGACAGCCAGGAATGGCTGGCGCATCGCATCCGTCATCTTTAACGGATCTGCCTGGGTGCGCACCACCCAGATTTGGGGAAGAACGTTATTCGCAAAACGCTGCATTAATTCGGGTACCTGAGTGGAGGGAATGTACATTACTGGCATCGGATCGTTATTGAGGCCGCCTTCTCGCACGTTCTTGACTACGCCGACAATCATTCGTGTCCGGTCCTCGAATTCCTTGCCCAACCCTCGCGCGATGGTGATGCGCTGTCCCAAGGGATTCTCTTTGGGGAAGTATTTGGTCTGGAATGCTTCGTTAATTACGAGCACCGCCTGGCTGTTTGCGACGTCGCGGTCATTGAAAATGCGGCCGGAGACCAGGGGAATGCGGAAGACGTCGTAATAGTGGGGGCCCACGCTACGCCAGAATTCGTCGCCATGATACTTGTCCTTCAGCGGCCGGCCCTCGATGACTAAAGGCAAGTCGAGACCCTGGTTCGCCACGGGCAACTGGACTGCCGGCGAAGCTGCGATCACGCCTGGGATGGCCTCCATACGCTCCACCACGTCATGCTCCAGCCGAGCCACGTTGCCGATGGTGGCGTAACGGTTGCCGGTAAGTGAGGTCTCCATCGTAAGGACGTTGTGCGGGTTAATGCCGGGGTCGACTTTGCGGAGGCTGACGAAGGTCCGGATCAGAAGCACGGCTCCTATCAGGAGGACCATAGAGAGCGCGGTTTCGCCAATCACCAGAAGGCCGCGAGCCTTGTTCTGCTTGAGCCCACTGCCGGAACGTCCGCTGGCTTCCTTGAGAGTCGAATTGAGGTCCGGCCGCGACGATTGAAGGGCCGGGATCATTCCGAAGAGGATTCCCGTCGCCGCCGCTACCAGGAGGGTGAAGCCCAGAATGCGGCCGTCCATTGGAACTCCGCGTGTGAATTCGGCGAGGCGGGGCAAACCCTCAGGCGCCATCGCGATGAGGGCACGCGAGCCGAAATACCCGATCAACAATCCGAACAGTGCTCCTGTTGCGGCCAACAACAGGCTTTCCGTCAGCAGTTGTCTTACGATCCGCGCGCGTCCGGCACCCACTGCGGTCCGAATCGCCAGTTCTCTTTGCCGCGTGGCGCCTTGTGCGAGCAGGAGGTTCGCTACGTTCGCGCAGGCGATCAGCAAAACCAGACCGACCGCCGCGGTGAGAATCAGGAGCATGGGCCGGATCGGTCCGACCGTACCGGCCAACAACGTCACCGCGTGGACAGTCTCGTTATCGCCCATGGAGCCATCCGGGTGTGCTTTGCGGTAATTTTCCCCGGTCACCTTCAGGGCCGCGTTTGCCTGTGCCAGCGAGACGCCGGATTTCAAGCGTCCCGCCACCATCAGGTAATGGCCCTCGTTATTGCTTTGTGGATCGGCCTGGAGCGGGAGCCAGACTTCGGCGGGGGGATCGGGGCGGAACTGGTCCTCCAAAACACCGATTACAGTGTAGGGATCGCTATTGAGGACTACGCTCTTGCCGATGATTTGCGGGTCCGAGCCGTAGCGGCGCTTCCAGATTCCCGCGGAGAGAACCACAACGCGAGGACCGCCGGGCTTGTCTTCGTCTTCCGCAAAGACGCGTCCCAGCAGAGGCTTCGCTCGAAAGACGTTGAAAAAGCCGCGGCTCGCGTGAATGCCTTTTATTTGTTCCGGCCTGTCTCCGCCCGAGACGCTATAGCCGGGGCCGCCGAAGTCATAAGCGGTGAGGTCGTCGATAACCGTATTGTTCGCCTTCCAAAAGGTGAACTTGGGGATGGAGACCGAGCGGCCGTTGCCGTTCTGGAAACTGCGCTCCACTATAACGATGCGGTCCGGTTCAGGATAGGGGAGAGGAGCCAGAAGGACCGCGTTCACCACCGAGAAAATCGCGGTGTTGGCGCCAATGCCCAGAGCAAGGGCCAGGACGGACGCAATGGTGAACCCCGGGCTCTTCCACAGCATGCGGATGGCAAAGCGAAGGTCGGCGCCTAGTGTTCCCATATGCACTCTCTACGCACCAGATCCTGTTGGGGTTCCGCAAGTTCAACAATTCGGGAGCACGTCGCGTGCTGTGCGCAGTGGATTAGCCCGCGTCATCGGCTCTTGCGGCGAGAAATTGGGTCTGTTTCGCAAAACGGGTTGTGGGGAGGCAACGGCTGCGGTTTGAGTGGTTTCGGTGGCGCCAGGTGCGGCGGTGCTACCCGGGAGCTGCTTCTGATTTTCGGATGGAACCTCTTTCTGATCTTCGATTGCTTCCGCGGTCTCGGGGGCTGGCCGGTTCTCTGTAGTGGGTGGTTCGTCAGGTTCCGGGGCGGGTTCCCAGGTGGCGATGGCGGAGGAGAATTGCGCCGATTGGAACTCCGTGTCTTCGAGTTGCGTGTCGGGTTTTGCGCGGAGTTTGAGGAAGAAGGCGTAGGCTCGGCAGTATTGGCGGTCGTAGCCGGTTTCGTAGCGGTATTGGAGGTCGAGGACGCGGGAATTGTCGGCGAGGTTCTTGAAGACGATGGAGGCTCGTGCTGCGGGGATGTTGCAGGAGGAGTTTAGGCGGGCCATTTCCAGATCGAAACCGGCTTTCTGAATTCCCCAGATGCGCATTTGCTTCCAGCGGGCGATGGCCATGGTTTCGACGATGGCGGCTTCGGCGTCGGAGCGGGGTTTGAGCTGGGACTGGAGGCTGGTGAGGAGATCTATGAAGCGGTCTTGTGACTCGCCTTCGAGGACTACGGTTTGAGAGATCATGCCGTGGCGGATGCTGTTCTGAGCGCAGACTTTTTTGCCTTCGGGAGTCTTGGGTCCAGTGGAACGGAGGGCGTTGGCGCGGTTGGCGCGGATTTGGTTTGGTGTTGCCATTCTGGATTCAGGATGAGAGGGCAACTCCATGGGTTGGGGTGGAAGGAAACGGCAAAGGATTGAGGCGTAAGGGGAAATCTGGGTCGGCTGGTCGGATATTGCGCAGTATCCATGTAATTCCGGCGAGTCCGCGCGAAGGGCATGCAGGTGGCATATGGCGCAGGAAGTGGGTGTGATGGCGCAAAACATGTTAAACCTCGCAACGGTATCCTTAGGGATACCGGCTTCCGCGTTGGAACTTAATTTGCTTGTGTCAACGCGATTCTATAATGGCTGAAAAGAACGACGATGGCGGAATGCACTGCAAGGTGCTGGTTGCGGATGATAAAGCAACCGGGCGTGAGCTCGTCCGGACGGTGCTTGAAGATCGTGGTTATACCGTTTTCGAGGCTCGTGACGGAGTAGAGGCCTTAGAGGTCGCACATCGGATTCAGCCTGATCTCATCATTCTGGATCTGCATATGCCCGGCCTTGATGGCTTCGGCGTCATTAAGGAGTTACGCCTTGATTCGAATTTCGCCACTACGCCCGTAGTGGCGCTTACCGCCAGCGCCATGCAGGGCGATCGCCAGCGCGCATTGGCGGCAGGTTTTACGGGTTATATAAGCAAGCCAGTATCGCTCAAGACCCTTCGCTCAGAAGTTGAGCGTCTGCTAGCATTAACCGAACGATGACGCACAATTCCGCGGTATGTGTACTTGTCATTGACGACAATGTTGGAAGCCTTGAACTTCTGCAGAACGCGCTTGCACAGCCCGGGGTAGAGATCCTTACAGCCTCCGATCCGGAACACGGGCTCGAACTTGTAGTTAGCAGGCACCCCCAGATTGTTCTCACCGATCTGATGATGCCTGGCATGAATGGACTTGAGGTCCTGAGTCACATCATGGCAATCGATCCGTCTATCGACGTCGTCTTGATGACCGCGCACTATTCAACCGAAACGGCAGTGGAGGCGATTAAGAAAGGCGCATCCGACTATCTCAACAAGCCTGTGTCAATCGCTCTGATCCGCGACAAGATAGGCAAACTCATTGAAGCCGCACGGCAGCGGCGGCAAGTTTCTCGTCTTCAGGATGAAGTCCTTGCCAACGCGGAATTCGAGGGAATCATCGGGAACAGCCCACTTATGTGGGATATGTTCTCTCGAATCCGGCGAGTTGCTCCCCACTATCGCTCGATTCTGATCACTGGAGGGACGGGGACGGGAAAGGATCTGATCGCGCATGCGTTACACCGCCTCAGCCCAGTTTCCCGAGGCCGGCTAGTGGTGCTGAATTGTTCGGCGGTGGTAGAAACGCTCTTTGAAAGTGAGCTCTTCGGTCATGTTCGTGGTTCCTTTACGGGAGCCACCGCCGACAAACCCGGGCTGGTTGAACAGGCTCACGGAGGAACTCTCTTTCTGGACGAGATCGGCGATATGCCCCTTGCAACGCAGGCAAAGATGCTGCGGGTGCTTCAAAACCAGGAAGTGCAGCGGGTGGGATCATTAACCCCGCGCAAGATTGACATCCGGGTGGTGGCCGCCACTCACCGCGACTTACGGAGCGCAATTCAGGAAAAAGGTTTTCGTGAAGATCTTTACTACCGGCTCTCCATGGTCGAGATCCAGGTCCCTCACCTGGCGGATCGACAGGGCGATCTGCCGCTACTCACACGTCACTTCATTTCTAAATTTGCGACACAGTACGCAAAAGAAATCCGCGGCATCACCCGTCGCGCTGAAATTCAAATGGCTGCCCATTGCTGGCCGGGGAACGTACGTGAATTGGAAAACGTAATCGGCCATGCTGCCATGATGACCATGAGCGACATGATCGACGTGCAAGACCTCCCGTCCTATCTAAGTCAAAAGCGGGAGCAACCTTATCCCGCTGCTTCCCTCAAAGAGTCCGAGGGCCTTGGCGCGCTGGAAGAAAACGAACGTCTGTTAGTTGTCCGCGCTTTAGAAGAGGCCGACGGAAACCAATCGAAAGCCGCACGTCAGCTACGGATCGGCCGGGATGCGCTGCGCTATAAAATGAAAAAATACGGACTCGAAGACATCGCATCATAGCGAAAACAGGCGGTTCGCCTGGGTTGAAACAAATTGGCTCGTCTTCTAATTAAGGAAGACCTTGATTACCAGAGAAAAATTCAATCCGAACGTTTTTCGGGATATCGTTCAGTCCGTGCCCGTCGGCATCATCGCGGTCTCACGGGCGGGTGAAATCGAATCATGGAATCTCGCCGCGGAGCGCATTCTGGGGTGGAGTGCCGATGAAGTAGCGGGCGGCCATCCGCCAATCGACTTACCGGTTGTTCCAACTACAAATGAGATTGAGCTCGAACGGTTTCGCAAGGATGGCCAGCCGGTCAGGATCCAGGTACGCACGCTCCCCTGGCACGATTCGGCCGGAATCGAAGTCGGAGCTCTCATCATTCTGACGGACGTCACGGAGCGCCGAGCGGCGGAGAGCGCGATCCAGGATTTAACCGAGCAGGGCAAACAATCTCAGGATCGCGAACGTGAACATCTCAGGTTTCGCCAGTTGCTTGAGGCGGCGCCGGACGCAATTATCGAAGTGGATCGCGACGGCAAGATAGTACTTCTCAACAAAGTTACGGAACAGCTCTTTGGTTACCAACGAGCCGAGCTCCTGGGACAGCCGGTAGAGATCTTGATTCCCCTTGGATCGCGTTCCGGGCACGACCTACATCGTAAGAGCTACTGGGAACAGCCGTCCAGGCGTCCTATGGGGACTGGGCTCAAGCTGGAAGGGCAACGCAAAGACGGGTCAACATTCCCTGTAGAAATAAGTTTGAGCCCCGTCGAATTCGAAGACAGCTTTAGAGTATCGGCCATCATTCGGGACGTAAGCGAACGACAAAGGGCGGACGAGCAACTTAAGGCAATCCAGTCCGCATACACTGCTGAACTGGCCGCTAAAAATCGCGAACTCGAAATACGCAACGAAGAAGTGGAGCGGGCCGACAAACTTAAGAGCGAATTTCTAAGCGGGATGAGTCACGAGTTACGCACTCCGCTCCATACGATTATCGGCTTTGCCGAACTGTTGCTGGAAGGCATTCAGGGAGAGCTGAATGCGAAGCAGCAGCGCTTCGTCGGCCACATTCATAGAGATTCGCAGCACCTCCTGGCGCTGATCAACGATGTGCTCGACTTGAGTAAGATTGAGTCCGGCAAGCTGGAACTGCAACGAGATGTCTTCTCCTTGATGGAGGCCTTGGAAGAGACACTTTCCTCGATACGGCCTCGGGCTGCGGCCAAGTCAATCGAGATTGAAAGCCGGGGGCCCGCACAACTGGATATTTACGCAGATCGGCTCCGGTTTAAACAAATCCTATATAACTTACTTAGTAATGCCGTTAAGTTCACGCCAGAAAGAGGTCAGGTATCAGTGGATGTGTCCATTGACGGGCATTCCGCGCGCATCTGTGTATCTGATACAGGGATTGGTATTCCGGCGTCGGAGCACAACTCCGTTTTCGACAAATTCTATCAAGTAGGGCAGAGGCAAGCTGGCGGCCACGAAGGCACCGGGCTAGGACTTGCGATTACAAGGCGACTTGTTGAGGAACACGGCGGTTCCATAAGGTTGGAGAGCGAACCCGGCAAGGGGTCCCGGTTCACGTTTACAATACCGCTAGCGGACCCTTCCGGTTTCACTTCGTCATGATCGGCCGGAATGGGCCGCCGTCGCCGCGTTAGATTGGGACTCCGCGTCATCCTGGGTAAAATCATAACGGAACCGAATCTCACGAGCCAGATTCGCTATGATTTGTTCCCGATTGCCCAGGGCATAGTCTTCCTCCAAGTCGCTCACCGCCGAGCCAAGCTGATAGTCTCCGAATACCCCTACGATCCAGCGCGAAAAATCTTTGTGACGAAAATGTCCGTCGAGGTCGCTCACACGCGAGTGTTCGATAACAGCCACGAATTCGCGAAGTGTGCGCGCCTTGACTCCCGCCGCTGCACTGCCGCGCCCGAAGACAAAAGCTCGGGTTTCCGATATGGGGATATCGATGTACTTCGATAGATGACGCACATGGGGAGTCAATCGTGGCGCGAGGCGGAAGCGGCGAACCTCCCCTTGCGCCTCTTCGGTAATGGGAAGCGCGGCCGCTTCGCCGACTACCAGGTTTTGAAATAATTCATTCCACTGTGCCTCAGTCCTGTCGGGGGAACAAGTCTTGCAGAGACCGCGAAGCGACTGGATTGCCTCAGGATCGGATTCCCGGGTGACCAGGATCGCCTGGCTAGCCTTCAACGCAGATTCGCAAAGGTCTGAAGCACGGTAAGTCACGAGGGTGTATCCGCCCAGGTCCAAATCGAGAAGTTTGCGGGATTCGGGATCCTGTAAGAAATAGTGGGCCTCATCCAAAACGATACGATGGGGCAATCCTGTTCTTCGGCGCAATTTAGCGAGCGCGGGGAGCACCATTCGCATGTACTCAAGCTTCTCTTCCTGAGGAACATGAGACATGTCAATGACGATGCTTAAATCTGAGTGCCGAAGCGCACGTATCAGATCCCGAGGGTGGGGGAGAGGATCTGTTCCGCCGAAGACCACCACGCCGGGGAGAGCCTCAAGAGATTCGTAGTCGCCTTCGGGATCCAGAATGCAGAGCGAATATCCGTAAAGAATGAGCTGCTCGCACAGCAGCCCGGCGACCCAGGACTTGCCCGACTTCGGGTCGCCGGCAACCAATACATTTCGTCCCCTAACTGCGAGTGAAAGAGGCTCACCATCGTCGGTGTGTCCCAACAACAGTTGCCTGCGGGTGTGATTCGGCACCGGCAGATAACCCTGTTCACCGAGCCGCTTTATGTAAACGGCGACTGCCGCAGGCCCCTCTCCCGGAAGAACATAGTCCGCGACCCGCTTCAGTGCATCGCTTCCCCATCCCACTGCGACTCCGACCTCGCAAACGCGCAATAATTCGTGGTCGTTTTCCGCGTCGCCGATGGCTAGCGCATTGTGGGCCGATAACCGGAGAATTTTGAGGCCTGTTGAAGACCCGTGGCCTTGCTAATTGCCTGCGGCAATATCATCACTCGGCCGTGATTGAAAAGAAGCGCAAGAGGCAGTTCCAGCCGTTGTAAGATGGCCAGAATCTTTCCGGACATGGACGAATCCGCCTCGACTACGGAATTCCCGACTAAGTGAGGAATCCCGTCTCGATGCAAGGCTTCCGTCAGAACCTTAGGCGGCGCGTCACCAAGCCTCATGGTGCACCCAGTAGCTGGGAATTCAATGAAAGCGCCATTTTCCGCAACGACGGCATCGACGAAATGCAGGTCGCCGCAAACACGCCGCAGGTCATCGAGGATGCGGCCGGTTACGAGGATGACGATGATTCCACGTCCTCGAAGTTCAGCGATTGCCGTTCGAACTTCGGGATTCAGAGTATCGTTCTGAGCGATTGTCCCGTCAAAATCGAGTGCCAAGACCAGAAACTTCATGAGGGGTTCCTTGGGCGTTTGTTACGCCGATTTTCTTATCCCCGGAGTTTCCAGGCGGCGCTGTTCGGCCTGCAACACATGAACAGCCATCAACGCACCTAGCGCGTGGGCTCCGATCTTAACCAAAGGCTCGGCGTCCTTAGCGGGTTGTTTCGAATTGCGGTAGGGCAATCGAGACATCTCCACCAGGACCGCGGTCTCCTCTTGGCCGAGGTGGTAATCGTGGGCCACCGCTCGCGGGTCTGCGAGGAGTTTGAGCCGCACCTGCGCCTTGAAGCGCGATTCATAGAGCAGTTTGTTCAAATTGTAGGAGTTCACCGTTGGATGTTCATAGAAGCAGAATGGATGATTTTCGAAATGGTAAGGCAATTTCGCTCCTTGCTCCTTTGGCAAGCCGGGATGGAAGCGTGCGACGGCATGGCCGTGGTGCGCTGTTTCCTGGTAAGAAAGCAGCTCCATATGTTGGGGGCCTAGCGCGCCCAAGACGGGGGCCCATGGCAACATTTCTGTGTTGCCGACTTCGTCGAGTTGCTCTACAGTGAGGTCCAGAAATGAATCGCTATGACCAGATTCGAGCTGATCGATGCACCACCGGTCAAATCCGAAGGCCGGCTGATAATATTTCCAAGTGCCGGGATAGTGAGACATTCCTCCGCTGGCGATCATCGCCACCCGCTCGGGACGGCTTCCGATGATCTCCGCGATCCTTTCGCCGAGGGCTGCGCACCTGCGAGGCGAAGGAAGCGGAGGCAGGTAGGTGTTTACAAAGACGGGCACTACCGGTATGTCCCGCCCCCCCAGCACCCACTCAAATGGCGCAGCGAAAGAATGCCCGAGCTCGGCATCCTGCGAATACACCATGTCGAAGCCGCCCCGCACCAACTGGTCGAGCAGACCCTGAGCCAGATCCTGATGAATGCGTGGCGCCCATCTGCGTCCTCCAAACGAAGCCGTTGCCCGTTCCCCGGCGACGATCGCGAACGTGGGAACGGAATGGAGAAAGAATGTTTCCAGATGATCGCTTGCGAAAATGATGAGGGCGTCCGGTTTGGTTTCGTCCAGCGTCTCGCCAAGCTTCTTCATCGCTTCGATGCCCGCGTCCAATTGTTTTGGATCCTCTTCGGGCGGCCGGGTAAATAACTGCGGTGCGTGCATGGTTGCCATTGAGGCGACAATCTTTCCCATTTGCTAATCTCCTTTGTGGTTTATGAAAAGAGCAACGGCCCTGCCATTTGCCCGCTAAAGAAAAGAAAGAAGTTGGCCGGCATTCATCGGAGTTGCCTGGGCCATTTCACTCAACTATTCAGGAATGGACTCTTGGCTTGCGCGCTTTGGCGTAGAGGCTACTTGCCGTGACCAAAGCCAGGCTTGAGGTTCGCTTGGATGGATTCGATGTATTTCGTCAAGTTGGCGATTCTGACACGCCCCAGGTCCTGATCCCAAGCGATTTGCGAAAAGATCGGACCCCATAGTGGCATCTCGCGAGTGCCATGCGAGGTCATGTCGGATTCTCCGGATATAATTCGCTGGACCTTCCGTTCCGGGAACACCCCGCTGTTGCGAATGGCGATCTGCGTGAGATCAGCTGGAGCATCCTTCATCGCTCGCGCCATCGGGCCGTCCCCTTTACCTTCTTTTCCGTGACAGACGGCGCAATAACTTTGGAAGAGAGAGAAGCCGTCCAAGGAATCGATCAACCTCGTCTCAGGCGGCGGCGTCTTTTGAATCTGGGCTATCGCCGGCAAGCAAAGCGAGAGTGACATCCATCCCGCAATCAGCAACAACTTTTCGATACCGCGCATTGTACTTCCTCCTGTCAGCTTTCGCCCGGAAGAAGTGCAGGCTAAGGGCCGCTCAGTTAGTCGTGTACATCTAACGACTTAGCGAAATGGGGGCGGAACAACTGGGTTAGGAGACGCAAAATCCGGGTGGAAGAGCGCAAGACTCACTTTTTGAGGCTGCGGACGTAGGCGACCACGTCGTCGACGGATGATCCGGTCACTGCTGCGATCGGCTTCATTTTGCCCTGTCCCTCCGTGATCACCTTCTTCAAGTCGGCATCGCTCCGCGATTGTACTTCAGCCGACTTCAGGTCCTTCATCTCAACCTTCATCATCTTCCCCACAGCCGGGTTAGGCGTGCCGTCGGTTCCGTGGCAGGACTTGCACGATTTATCAAACGCGGCCTGACCCGCCTTGGCATCCGCCGCAAAGCCAGCACCGGCTGAAAGGGCCGCAAAAATCGAGATTGTCAGAAACCTTCGCATCATGTAATTTCTCCTTTTCATTTTTTGGCAGGCGTATACGCTATGCCTAACGTCTTCAGAATTTCAGGTGAGGATTCTTCCATCGCTACGGCCTGATGGCACGCGCTGCAGTCTTGCGTGATGGTCTTCTTGTCCGACGTAGCATGGCTGTCGTCGTGGCAGCGGAAACAGCCAGGATCATCGACGTGGCCCAGGTTGTTGGGATAGGTCCCCCAAGACACTTTGAGATCTGGGAATACGTTATTGCGATACGCGGCAAGCAGCGCCTGGCCCGCGGCCTGAACATCAGAAGCGCGGCCGGTTGCGATATCGGGATATTTCTCGTGATAGAAGCTCGTCAATCCGGAGGGAATCTTTTGCGCGGCTTCGTCATCGCTCCGATAGGCGGCTTTTATCAATGCAGCGCCTGTCTTCTTGATAAAGGGAAGATCGGCGGCGATCTCGCCCGAACGGATCGCGCCGTCGATGGCATGGCCGGCGGACTCGAAGGAATGGGCAGCGCGGTTGTGGCAATCCACGCACTGCATTTCGAAGACGGGGAGACTTCCGGGTGTGTTGCCCTTGGCGTCGGCAGCAATATAGGTCTTTGTGAGGCCGGCGGAAGCGTTTCGGTATTCAACCCATGGAATGGTTTGCCGTTTCTTATCCTGCGCCGCGTAACGAATCGTAACGCCGGGTCCCATGTGCGCTCCGTGGATGCCGCCCGCTCTTCCGCCGCCAACCATCATGGTAAGGACGGTTTCCGTGCGCGTGTTTGCCTCGTCATCTTTATACTTGGTGAGAATCCGGAGGCGGGGGCCGATCACCTTTTCGCGTGCGTGGCACTGCTCGCATGTGGATTCCGAAGAGACCAGCCGGTTGCTTTCCAGGCCCGATTCGATCGGACGCGGGAAGCTGTTGAAGGTCACCGAAAAGAGCTGATGCGTGCCCGCCATCTTGGCGTGTACCCAACCCGCCGCGCCGGGTTCGATATGGCAGGATGCGCAGGCCACCTGCTGATGCGGGGCGAGAAGATGAGCCGTAAATTCGGGCTTCATCACATGGCAGCTTTGACCGCAGAACTGCACGGTCTCCATGTGGTCCACCGCGCGGTAGGTTAACTGGCTGCCCAGGATCACATTGGCGACCGTCATTAAGCCGAAGAAGAGTCCTGCGCGCCGCCATGCGGCTTTGCGGTCCGACACAGCTTCAAGCTGGCTCGCTACCCGGCGCCTTGTGATCGCGACTCCAACTGGGATTAGAATCAACCCCACAAAAAACACAATCGGAATCGCGATGAATACCAACAGTCCGATATAGGGATTATCGACGTGACCACGAATGTTCGCGGGCAGAACAAAGAGCCATGCAAAGCCCGCCAGAGTTACCAGCGTAACGCCGGCCATGCTGATCCAGTGGCTTGTCAGGAGCAGAAGGACAGGCTGATTTTGTCGCTCAGGCATGCTATTTCACCGAATTGAGATAGGCGATGAGATTTGACATCTCATCGCGATTGAACCGGGGCCAGGAGATTCCGGTGGCCTTTATCTGATCCATCATTTGCGGCCCATGCCGCCAAAGTACCGAGACCATGGAAGCTCCATTGAAGGATCGGCCGGTTATGTTCGGAGCGCTGCCGGCTGCATTGTAGTGACAAGCGCCGCAACCTTTGGACGCAAATAAGCGCTTGCCCGCGCGTGCATCGCCGCTGCTCGAGAAAAATTGCCGCGCCCAAAGAAAGGTGGTCAGATCGCGCATTTCCTCCAGTTCAAACGACGTGGCAGCCGCGCCCATTCGCGGCGAGTGATTCCACATTTCCGCGGCAATATCGGTCAACGTCTGCCCCTCGAGCCGAGGACCCGAAGCGTGACAAGCCTCGCAGCCCTTGGAAATGAATAGAGCCCGTCCGCGTTCGCCCGAGCCGAGTTGCAGGCGACCCTCAGCGTGCGGCGCGCCGGGAATGTGGCGAAGATAGACCAGCATGTCGGCCAGATCCTGCGACGTCACGGTGGGCCAGCCATACTTACGCCGCGCGAACTCCTCCTTCATGGTGGAGGCATGATTCCACATCGCGTTGACGAGCGTCACCGGATAGCCTGTCGCGTCCCACTGCGAAACGGGCTTTGCCGCCGCGAGCTTCGATTCGGTCAGGCCGTGACAATCGGCACAATGCCGTTCGGAGAACAGCCGCTTGCCTCGGCCTGCGTCGCCCGGCCTTTCGAAGAACCGCATGGAGTAGAACCAGGCAAAGAGATCCGCTGCGCCTTGTTCGTTGAGGTCCCCGGATAGTATTCGCCGGTCCTGAATGGTCGCCCACATTGCCGGAGCATGATTCCACATAATGCTGGCGAGTACCGAAGGAGTAAAATTCCGGTCGATTCTTTGCCCGGGATCTGGTCCGACTTTGCCGCTTTCGCCGTTGATGTTATGGCACCTGACGCAGCCGAGACTCGAAAACAGTTCGCCGCCGCGATTTGAATCCATTTGGTCGACTGCGCCTAGAACGGGCCAGCCGACGGCGAGCAGCGTTACTCCTAGCAGTCTCATCGCGTGAACCTCAGTCCAGTCGTTACAAGGTTCGAACGAAAACCCTCGTACAAATAGAAAGCTTCGCCGTAGCCGTAATAGCTCCACTCGGCGAATAAGCTGACGTTCTTGCGGACTGGCGCGAATAGTTTTGCGTATGGCTGATAGTAGCTGGTGGGACGGCTGCCAGAGGAAAGGAACATCGAGCCGCCCGCGCTGAGCTTCGCTGTGAGTCCGGAGTAGCGCGGCAAGTTCACGTCGACCAGCGCTGTGACCGCGTGCGAGTTGTCGCGATAGACCGATTGCTGCGGAGCGAGAGTTCCCGGATCCAGATACCCGATATCCGAATACATCGTGGACCGGCTGTAGGACCCTTGCACATCCCACGCCTTCCCGCCTTTAGGAGTCCACAAGAACGAAAGTGATTCCTGCTGCGCCTGATAAGAATATTTGGTTCCAGCCAGTGGGTTGTTGTTGGCCAACAGAGTGAAGTCGGCTGCCAAGTTTAAGGATTTGGTCGCCTGATAATGCGTCTGCGCGCGGACCTTCTGATAATCGTACAAACTGGTGCGGAAATACGCTCCTGAACTAGACGCAGCTTCCACTTCGCCCGAAATCGACCATTTCTGGGAGGGCCGGTACGTGATCCCGCCAATCCCTACGTTGCGGCGAAGCTTGCCCTGATCGGCGTTGGCAAGGCCTGCCGCTGGCAGAACCGCGTCGCTGGCGTCGCCCCATACGTAGCGGTATCCACCCCGAAGCACGAGCTTGGGAAGAGGATCGTAGAACACATTCACTTCCTGTTGGCTGTAGTTTGTGACCAGCGAGGAGGAGAGCATCGCCGCGATTTGCGTGGACGCGCCTACTCCGGTCAACAATTGATTGGAACTCGCCGAGCCGTTCTCATGGAGCCGGTCCGTCAGCCAGGACTCGACAACGCGCACGCGGCGTAGAGGCCGAATCTCCGCTCCAAAACTTCCCGACGTGTGGGGCGCCTTCGCCGCCGATGAAACAAGATATTGCTGGCTCGAATAGAACAGCAACTGGTTTTGCAGAACCAGATTTCCGCTATCGTACTGCTGGTATCGGACGTCCGTCCTCGGTTGGCTGAACAGAAACTGGCCGTAAACATCCAGCCATGAGGTGACGTTGGCGGTCAGGAGCCCCTTGCTGAATGTGCCGGAGCCGTTAATGCCATAGGCAGCCAGTAGGCTGTTCAGTGTGATGTTTTGTCCAAGGAATGGATTGGGGTTGTTGCCGGGATTCGCGGACCCGCTCCCCTGATACAGGGTCTGATCGTTTTCAAATTTGGTGCCGCCCTCTTCCAGCGTCACGTGAAAGTGCTTCAACTCGATGCGTACGCCGCCGCGATATAGATTGGTCCGGTCGCGAAGAAGATTAGGTACGGGAAATTCGTTTGCGTCGGAGACGAACACGGTCGTTCCGGTACCAGAGCCCGCATCGCGATCATAGGCAAGGTAGGGAACGATCCAATTCCCTGGGAGCAAATCGAGAGAGAAGCTGCCGAGCCGCCGCCGCGTGTCGAACGACTGCTCATTCAGCACGATGCCGCGCGCGAGCAACGGGTCGGCATAGGAAGGCAGGTAATTGAAATACGCGAGATCGCGATAATCGGCGTTGAAGTCGTAGAGCTTTGCCTTCCTGGCGTCCACGTGGAGCGTGGAGTAAGGCTCGTCACCCCAGCCGTAGGCACGCACCTGGATGCGGTCGAACAGCCGGTGCTTCGGATCGGTGATCGTAAAATCTGCCCCGAGGAGCTTTGGGCCCGAGCCCAGATTGACGATGCTGCGGTACGTATCCTCACTACCGCCGACGCCCGTCTGCCACCGGTAGCCGAGGTCTATGGAGCCGCTCAACCACGGTTCATCGGACGGGACCGGAGACGCGGCTTGCTGAGCAAACAACGGCGCCGCCAGAGCGAAGCAGAGTAGAGACTTCATCGCAGAAGATTCCTGTCCGCATAGCTGCCATGAATTTTCTGATGGCAGACCGTACAGTTCCGGTAGCGGGGCGACCTGAGGTCATGAAAGGCGGGCGGCACGACCCCGGATACCACCGCCTTGTCCACAGACGCGGGCAAATTGGCATGACACTCCAGGCAGACCAGCCGCACTTCCTGGCGGATCAGCATTCGAGGATTGGCCGAGCCATGCGGTTCATGGCACGCGCCGCAGCCTTCAAACCTCACCGCCGCGTGCTCAAATGTGAACGGTCCGCGTTTGTCGCCATGGCAATTCAGACATCCCGGTTCATTGGCTGCAAAGGACTGGGCCATCGCAGGGCGAATGGAGCCGTGAGGATTGTGACAATCCACGCAGCTCATCGCACCTTCGGGAAGCTTATGATGATTCGGTCTTTGAAGCTGTGCCCAGACGTTAACGTGGCAACCTGCGCACTGTTCGTTGATGGCGGCAGGTTTGCGGACTACCAACGCGGTGCCGTTATCGGCGTGCACTTTGTGGCAAGTGGTGCAGGCGACCTGATCCTTCATATGACTGCTTTCCAGCCGCCCCAAGTGGGTGGGTTGATTCAGGTGGCAAGTGAGACAGACCTTGTCCGCCGCGGCTGCCGCAATCCGCGCGGGATTCCTTATATCGGTTATCGCGAGAGACTCCGTGTGCTTCTGCGCCGGGCCGTGGCAGGACTCGCAGGCTCGTCCTTCGAAGCCGTGCGTCTTGTTGGATTCCACCGCGTGATGTGGACTCTTTTGAAAGGCATTGTAGATATCTTCGTGGCAAACCTGGCACGTCTCGGACCCCACATAACCCGCGGGCAGCGCCGCCGGAGCGGCCGAGGCCGCCCCTGCCAGAAGCAGCAGGCAGTACAGCCGCCGATTAGTACTGCGCATGGACCTTGTCGACAGCATACGCGGCATCGGAGCTGTGACAAACCGTGCAAGCTTCGCCTAACGAAGTGGTGTTCGACAACATGTGCGACGCGGCTGGAAGATCCACGTGGCAGCCGCTGCATGCCGAAGAGACGGGCTGAATCGGATTGATGGGTCCTTGTGGATCGGTTACCGCGTTCAGGCCGGTGGGCAGGTTCTGTTCGCTGCCGTTCACGTGGCAGAGGGAACAGTTGCGGGTATCGGTGGCTGCGCCGGTCGGACTAAGTGCGGGAAACAGGGTCCCGCTGAAATCGTTGTGGCTTCCGCCGAACCCGACCACGACATAGCTTCGTTTAGAGGCCTGCATGTTGATGCCGTAGTGAATCCGATGCACCAGCAGGTTGAAGTTCACACCTTGTGGCGGCGCTGCCTTATCCGCCGGCACGGTGGCCTGCGATCTGACAGGTGAATCGGTGGTGGATGGGTTGTGACATAGGACACAATATTCGGTGTTATTTCGCAGGGTGCCGTGAAGCTGAAGCGATACGTGGCACTGGTTGCAATTGCTAATCTGCACAACCGTACGTCGTGCCGCCACCGGGGAGCCGTCTACCGAAAAATAGGCGACCTTGTTCGGCGCCCCGTATTGAATGCTTTGCTGCGAAGTTGTGCCAGCCAAGACCACTTCGGTGCGGCGGGCCTCGACTCCAATCGCGTAAGTGCCGCTAGCCTGCGCGGGCACCGCGTGGGTGAACGCGTACGTACAATTGCCATTTCCGTCGCAAGCCGCTTTTGCAGCACTCTCTGTGACGTATCCAGGAGTGGTCACGTCGGTGCCGAAACTGGTGTAGCCGTAATCGCCGGTCGGTCCCGCCATGGTGAACGAGATCGAGCCGAGCGACGAAAGCGGAACGGATGCTCCGTTCTTGTTCTGCACAGTAAACGACACTACGGGAGCTGTTCCCGCCGTGCCTTTGTCGATCTTCGTAATATTCACGGCGAGCCCTGATAGCAGGCTTGACGAGGTCGGCGCGACGTGTGCCCCTATGATGGACGCATCGAAATCGATCTCGCCTTGAGGAATGTGGCAGGTGGAGCAGCGATTGTCGTCAAATTGAGGACCGCCGGCATGATTCTTACCCGTGGCGAAGTTGACATCGTCATGACAGGAACCGCACGCGGCCGCTGTCGGATTTTTCAAGTATGCAGTTGCTTGCGCGGCTCCCGCAGTCTGCGAATGGCAGGTCTCGCACCGGCGCGGATCGCCCGGGTCGGCCGGAAATGCGACGGTCGAATAGTCGAACGTGCCGAAGCGGTTAATCACAGGCACATAGGGGGTACCGGCCTTGACGCTGGGGAGATTCGATCCCATGTGGATCTTGTGAAAGAAGACTTTGGCATCCAGTGTGGCGCCTGTATTGGGGTTGAGGTTTTGTGGTGTGTGGCAGAGGACGCACATGTTCATGCCCCGCCGCGAACCACCGTGCGCCGACAACTGATCGTGACAGCCATTACAGCTTGCCGCCGCGACGATGTCGTGAACCTTGGTCACGGCGGCTCCGTTCGGGACAAAGTTAAAGCTGGCACTGGCGTAGTTGGTGCCCAGGTTAAACGTGGTCAAATCTCTGGAGCCGTAGATCCCGATGGTATGGGTGGCCGTCGCATCGAATCCTGAGGGAGCCTTCGTGTGGAATACATATTGATACTGCCCGCTCGAAACAGGTGTGGGGACGCCGCCTGAATCCGCACCTGGTTGCAGAGTCGAGGCGATCACCGTCCCTGTCGCCGCGCGAGTGGTGTATGCGGTGTAGTCTTCCTGATCTTTCGGCAGCACTGCCGCAATGTAGCTCAGACTGACCGCGCCTGGAGTAGTGACACCGGCCGCGTCCAGCGGAAGGCCGTTCGGATCGGTCAGTGTGTAGAGGACGGTGATGGTGCCGTCGGATGTAATAGCCGCGGAATTGATTTTGATATTCAGCCCCGGGCGTACGAACTCAACGCTCGCGTCGTCCGCGAAGAAAGCTTTTTCATGGATAGAATATGGCTTGTGTGGCGCGCTGGCCATGTTGAGGGCGACGATCGCCACAAGGCAGCTAGCTCGCCACAAAGGAGCACTAAATCTCAAGATTGGCCTCCATTCTGTGTGCTGGTACAAGAACGCTTCAACACCCGCGATGGTTCTCGCGGATCGTCTTTCCTTATTAGCCGAGGCACGCGACGGACCTTTCCTCCATCGCGGCCACTAACCACATGAATGAACTGCTTAGCCGCGCATTTACACCTTGGCGGTGTTGCCGCTTTCCGCGCGAGTGACGTTCCTTGGTCACGCTGGACCCCGTAAACCGGCGCAACCAGGACCATGCACTTCGCTTTAAGGCTTACGTTAGTTAAAAGCTCAGAACCGGACATGGTGATTGCCGGATAATTCCGCATGCATTTGTTCGCAGCCGTCCGAGCCGTTCGTTCATAACACCTCGGCCTATCACCACCAAATCGGCCGCATGGCGAACCGCTGACTCACGGACCGCCGATGCAACATCTCCCCGACCTATACATAGGGGCGCATTAACGTGGACCGTCTTCTGCCACTCGCCAATCGACCGGCGCGCCTCATTCATGAGCGCCTCCTCGTAAGGGGCGTCCAACAGCTTGTCCGGCCAGCCTGCTGGAGCGGGAATAGCATGCATCAATTGCAGTCTTGCGCCATTCTCCTCCGCGAATTGAGCAGCAGCCTTAAGGAGGTCTGTAGATTTCGGCGCGATATCCACTGCGCACAGAATATTGCGGATCTCCATGTGAAGTAGTTTGGGCGGTTCCTGAACGTGCGCGCTGGTCCAGACGGGGCAGCTACAATCTCGCAGAACTTTTACGGTCACCGATCCCAGAAGAAGTTCGCGAAAGAGGCCTCGCCCGTGTGTTGGCATCATCACAAGGTCTACGGCGCGATTGTGGGCAAACTGAGTGATGACTTCAGCGGGGTCGCCGATCTCCACCGAACGCTCAACCACCAAGCCGGCAAACTCCTCCGAGAAGCTTTGTTCGAGCTCGGATTCTACGTCGCGCTGGATCTCGTGAATATCTATGAAGACCGGCGGAGCTTCAGCCATGGGAGCATACCAATAAGGTTGCAACACGTGCAGAAGAGTGATTTTGGCTCCGAATTTTCGTGCCATCGCCGCCACGTAGGGAGTTGTGGCTGCACAGCGCTCTGAAAAATCTATCGGAAAAAGAATATGTTTGATCGGTTGCATGGTGGCTCCTCTACATGCCTTAGGGCAGTCGAATTACCATAATTAATCCTTCAATGTTTTCAATTAGTTACGGAATAGATGTAAGTGCTGGAGCACGGGTTCACTGAGCTGAATAGCGCAGCTTATGCGTCGTTGGGCGCTGGGACTGGCACCTCACGTGTCGCGGCTCCGAGGCGACGCGAGCAGGAACGGGCACGGGTTCGCAAAAAGAGGGACGAACGGGAGCGTCAGTGCTTGGAGTGTAAACTAAACCGCGGCCGGGACCGTTTTCTTCTTTGTAGCGCGGCGTTTCTCGGCGGGAGGCTGGCGGTCGCTCTTCTTCAGATTCGGCAGAACCATCGTGAGCACGAACTTCTTTTCGCCGTGATCGTCGAATTTGATGGCGATGTACTCTTCGGTGCAGGAGAGTACGCTGCCCAATCCAAATTTAGGGAGCGGCCCTATCCAGCCTCATATGAGTAGTCGCGCACTTCGCCGAACTTCTACCCGCAGTGTGCCCGGCATCTGAAATGCTGCCCTATCCGATACACTGAAACATCGATGCCACTCATTGTGGGCGAGCGTCTGGGAGCATACGAAATCCTTGGGCACATCGGCGCTGGGGGAATGGGAGAAGTCTACCGGGCGCGCGACCTCAAGCTCGACCGTGACGTCGCCATCAAGATTCTGCCTGCTGCCTTCGCCCAGGACCCCGAACGCCTGGTGCGATTTGAGAGAGAAGCCAAGGCGCTGGCAACTCTGAATCATCCCAACATTGCTCAAATTTACGGAGTAGAAGAGTCGGCAGGCGTTCGCGCCTTGGTAATGGAATTCGTTCCGGGCGCCACGCTTCAAACTCCTTTGCCGATGGAGACCGCGCTCGATTATGCCCGTCAGATTGCCGAGGCGCTTGAGGCCGCGCACGAACGGGGAATCACGCATCGGGACCTCAAACCGGCCAATCTCATCGTCACGCCCGATGGAGTCGTTAAAGCGCTGGACTTCGGACTCGCGGCAGTTCCTACCCGTGCAGGCGCATCCAACCCCGAAGACTCTCCTACCCTCACGATCGCGTCCACGCACGCAGGGGTGATCCTCGGCACTGCCGGATACATGAGTCCGGAACAGGCCGCCGGAAAGGCTGTCGACAAGCGAGCCGATATCTGGTCCTTCGGCGTGGTGTTGTGGGAAATGCTTACGGGGGAACGACTCTTTCATGGCGAAACAATGTCTCACACTCTCGCTGACGTGCTGCGCGCGCCTATCCCGTTTGAGAAGCTGCCCGCGCGAACTCCGCGCGCGATTCGCGAACTGTTAGTCCGGTGCTTGAACCGCGATCCAAAGAAGAGGCTGCGCGATATCGGCGATGCCCGCATTGTCCTTGAAGAAACGAATGCCGGCTCGCTAAGCAATCCCGAAAAGCAGACCGCGCCTGCTCCACCCAAACATTCTCTCCTTGCGTGGATCTTGGTCGCCACTCTGGCGCTCGCATTGACCAGGCTCGCCTTTCTTCATTTGCGCCAATCGGCGACGGAAACCGCTGTTGTCATTACGGACCTGCTGCCTCCGGACGGCACAGAGTACGCTTTCGAAGACGCCTTCCCGCTTCCGGCTCTGTCGCCGGATGGAACACGAATTGTCTTTGGGGCAAAGACCAAAGGAAGCAAGCAACAATTGTGGCTGCGCCGCCTGGACCTGACCACTGCTCAACCGCTTCCCGGCACTGAGGGCGCGCTGTTCCCGTTCTGGGACCCGGATAGTCGCTGGGTGGGGTTTGGTCAAGGCAGTTCGTTGAAGAAAATTGACACGCAGGGCGGCGCCCCGATCGTCATCACCCCGATCGATGGGCTATTTCGCGGCGGGACCTGGAACTCGCAAGGCGTTATCGTTTTCGGAACGAACGGCATCCGCAGTGCGACTCGCGTTTCCGCCGCGGGTGGCCCTACCACGCCTGTCACCACGGCAGATCAAGCCAACGATACGGGCAGTCATGTATATCCCTGGTTTTTGCCCGACGGCCGCCATTTCCTCTACACGAACCAGCAAACGGGTGAATTAGCGGTTCGCGTAGGCTCCATCGAGTCGCCGGACAAGCCCGGAAAAGTAGTCGCGAAATCCAATTCGAACGCGATGTACTCAAACGGATATCTCCTCTATCTGCGCGAAGGCGACACTAGTCGCGCAGCCGTTTGATACGGATAAATTGGAAACCACCGGGGAAGCAATCACGGTAGCCGAAGGAGTGCCTACGTTTCCGCAACCCTCACGCGGCGCCGGATTCACGGTTTCAAGGAACGGGTACATGGCGTACGTTGTGGGAGGTGGCTCGGCCTCAACCAAGCTAGTTTGGAGGGACCGAAAGGGAAACCTTCTCAGCACGATTCAGACGTTTTCAGGGTTGTTGACCGAGACGAGGCTTTCTCCCGATGGCGCCCAGGTGGCCGTAACCATTCGCGATCGAAACGGAACGGGCTCTCTCTATATCGTCGATACCGCAAAAGGCAATCCGAGCAAGCTTACCTTTGATCGTCAATTCAAGTGGGCTCCTGTTTGGTCTCCAGACGCAAAGACCCTTTACCACGTCTCCGCAACTGCTCCCGGCAAGACCGAAATCTTCCGCACTTCGTCAAATGGCGCGATGGCGCAGGAGCTTATCTTCAGTGATCCGGCGCTTCGGACAATTTACGATGTCACGCCGGATGGAAAGACGCTACTTTACGGGCGGCTGACCGAGGGAAAAAACCAGCCTATCCTATGGACTCTTCCTTTGGATTCGCGTCAGCCGGCTCCACTTCCTCTTCAACCTGCTGTGCCTACATCCATGAGTGTTTCTCCGGATGGACGCTGGGTCGCTTATACGTATAGCGAACCGGGCCTGCGGAACGTTTATGTTTCCCCTTATCCCAGCCTCGCCGGCAAACGCCAGGTATCGCCTGGGGAAGGACTGGCTCCCAGATGGCGCCGCGATGGCAAAGAATTGTTTTTTGTAGCTCAGGACAATGTATCGATGATGGCGGCGCAAGTGACCCTCGGAAAAGACTCGATCGAAGTGGGCGAGGTCCAGAAACTCTTCCCGGGCGCGCTTATGATCGCAGGCGCCTACGACGTTTCTCCCGACGGTCAGAAGTTCCTGCTGGTAGAGCCCGCCCAGTCCTCTTCGTCCGCGCTCACTCTGGTGCAGAACTGGCCGGCTTCCCTCCACAAGTAGAAAGGCAACGCGTCAAGCTGGCTGAGGATCGCCCGCACTATCTCGATACCTTTCGGGCTCGATACCTTTCGGCACGCCACGAGCGCTAAGCAGATTTTAAGAATCCCTATGTCGGTTAAAGGAATCAAAACGCCACGATCCTGGCTTGGGTAGGCGGCCAATTGCTGTGGCGGGTTGATCGTCCATCGCATACATTAAGGAGGCGTAGTGGACGCACCAGCGGAAACGCCCTCAGCTATTCGCAGGAACGCGCTAAAGATTCCCAGATGGGTAGCCCCGCTTACGCTGTTCATTCCGCTCCTGATAGTGTGGCCTCCTTCCGGCAAAGCCTATGGGGTTTTGACGCACCATCAGTTGATCGATCAGGCGTGGAACACTGTGATCGTACCCATTCTTTTAAGCCGTTTCCCTTCGCTGACGCCGGAGCAACTGAGAGAAGCACATGCGTACGCGTACGGCGGCTGCATCGTTCAGGACTTCGGGTATTATCCCTTCGCAAACGGGTTTTTCTCGGATCTGACCCACTATGTCCGCACAGGGGATTTCGTGCAGAAGCTCTTTCAGCACGCCTCTACAGCCAACGAGCTCGCCTTCGCAATCGGTGCGTTGTCGCACTACGTGGGAGACAGTATTGGGCATGCCCAGGCAACCAACCCGTCAGTGGCGGCCATGTACCCGAAACTCCGCGCCAAGTACGGCTCATCGGTGAATTATGCGGAGGGCAAGCACCAGCACGCCCAGGTGGAGTGGGCATTTGACGCCAACCAGGCGGCCAAGTTGCGACTGGCTCCCGCGGCCTATGTGCAGAACGTTGGCCTGGAAGTGCCGCGCGAACAACTCGCCGCCGCGTTTTATGAAACCTACGGAATTCCCCTCCAAGAAATCGTAAAGGGGCCGCTTCCCGCCATGAAAACGTTTCGCTTCGGTGCGCGGAGTTTTTTGCCCAGGTTCACCTATGCCGAGGCAGTGCTGCATAAAGGAGGGTTTCCTGCCGATACATCCGGTCCGGAACTGGAACAGTATGAGCGCGAGATTGGGCAACTCCCGAAGGAAGAAGGGTGGGACGAGTACCGCAGAAAGCCCGGCTTCAGCATTCACCTGCTGGCGGGAGTCATCGTGATTATGCCAAAAATCGGCATGTTCAAGATGCTTGCCATCAAGGGTCCGACCGAGGAGACGGAACGGGCCTACATCGCGAGCGTAAATCTCTCCACCGCGGCACTGGCCGTTTACCTCCAAAAATTGATGGGAGCGCAGATCGAGCTGGGTCTGGAAGACCGCGACCTCGATACAGGACAACGGGTGGTTCCAGGCGGGTATCTGCTGACGGACAAGACGTATGCCCAACTCCTCGCCAGGATCACGAAAGTCCCCACGCAGCCCATTCCAGCCGGACTTAAGCAGGATATTGCCGCCTACTATTCCGATCCGGCGGCGCCTATTTCAACGAAAAAAAAGGCAAAGGAGTGGACGGCTGTTCAGGAGCAACTGCAGGTACTGATGGATATGAAGACAGTCTCGGAGTAGCGGCCGCATAGCGGGATCGAGGCGCGAAAACCCGGAGGCAACAACCGAGAACTTTCCGCACAACAGATTGGAATTGGTGGATCTGTTGTGCGGTAAGTTTCTCGATAGGCCTACGCGGCCATCTTGTGTTGCATCCGCTGGTGGATCAGCCGGCGTGTCCTCTCCACGAACGCCAGTTTGTCAGCCAGGCAGCTTTCCAGCAGCACCCCCACGCCATAGTGGCCTGTGAGGTCCGCCGCTGCGATCAGGGCCTCGTATTCGCCGATGCCAAGATGCATTAACCGAAGTGCCTTGGCGAGGACAAAGAGACGGCGCGCATCTTTGGAGTCAATCTCGGCCACCTCACGGCGGACGTCCTCCGCGTAAACATCCAGCATGCGCGCGCTGGTCTTCGTTGGTTTCTGACCGATGATCTTAAAGCACTCGTCTAGCGTATTCAGGATCTTATCGTAGATAAAAACCCGTGCGTCCAGAGCTTCCTTGATGTCGGCATCCTGCGCAATCTGGGAGAGTTCCTGAAAAAGTTTTCCCGACCGTTCCGCCCCCAGGCGGACGTCGCTGAGCATCCAAACGAATAGCTCCTTTGGATCTTTGACTGGCATAGTTGATCTAATTCCTTTCAGTTGTTGTTACTACTTGGTCTCCCACGCAAGTCAAGAGTTGGGCCTCAAAATTTGATCTTCCGGGCTGATTCCCCACCACCATTAAGGATTCTTTTCTTTTGGCGGCGCCTCAATCCGGAGCGCCAAAAAGAATAGATCACGATCTCTGGCGCTGCCATCGTCCCCTTGTTCCGCCGTTGATCACGCTTGCATTCGCAAAATGGAAGGGAGTACAGATGATGAAACGAAAGATTGGCTCTATCGCCGGAGCCGTTGTCCTCGGCACTCTCCTTTCGGTGCCTGTAACTGCGCAGGACAAATCAGACCTTATTGAACCGGCGGCGATGCAAGCGCTCAATCACATGGGTGCCTATCTTCGAACTTTGAAAGATTTTCAGGTGACTGCGGAAATTACAAGTGAAGACGTTCTGGAAGACGGCCAGAAGGTGCAGTACGGAAGCACGACGACCGTCCTGGCCCAGGCTCCCTCAAAGTTGCGTGTCTCGATTGAGGGAGAGCAGAAGTCGCGCTTGTTCTTTTATGACGGGAAATCATTCACTCTCTTCGCGCGCCGTGTGGGCTACTACGCAACCGTGCCGGCGCCCGACACCATCGGCAAGCTGATTGAAGCCCTGAGAGAAAAATACGACGTCGAAATCCCTCTGGTCGATCTGTTCCTGTGGGGCAGCGAAAAGGCCAGCAGCAATGAGATTACCGCGGCGGGCGACTTTGGATTTGGCGCCGTCGACGGAGTGACTTGCGAACACTACGCTTTTCGGCAGCCCGGTCTGGACTGGCAGGTCTGGATACAGTTGGGCGATCACCCGCTGCCCAGAAAGCTGGTTCTGACCACCACTACGGATGAAGCGCGTCCGCAGCACATCTCAGAGCTTACGTGGAACCTGGCACCGTCCTATAACGACGAAGCTTTTGTTTTCGATCCTCCGCAGGACGCGCATAAGATCGTCTTCGCGGCGAATTCCGGCAAGTAAAGAGCCCCATTTATGAACAACAGCACTCAACCCATCTTCACTCCATTTTTCGTTTTGCTGCTGACGGCCGCCGCCTTTCCGGCCATGGCTCAGCGCGGTGGTGGTGGCGGAGCGACGCGTTCCAGCGCGCGTGGCAGCGTGAACCAGCCAAGCGGGAACAAGGCCGCCGGCGGCCAAAACGCCAGTGCCAACCGCGGCGCTAGCGCCAATAACAGTGCCAATGCCGCCAATAACCGCAATGCCAGCAACAACACCAATGCCAACCGCAACGCGAATGTCAACAACAACGCCAATGTGAACAACAACGCCAACGTCAACCGCAACGCGAATGTCAACAACAATACCAACGTGAACCGGAACGTAAATGTGAATCAGAATGTGAACGTAAACCGGGACGTGAACGTGAATACCAACGGCAACTACTATGGCGGAGGTTACGGGGGCCCTTGCTGCTATCACTCGGGCGTCGGCACGGCAGCCGCAATAACGGCGGCCGCTGTAGGCACTGCAATCGTGGTGGGCGCCATGGTGAATACGTTGCCACCTTCATGCGCCGCGGTTGTGGCGAATGGCGTCACTTACCAGAAATGTGGAAGCACGTACTACCAGCCGCAGTTTGCAGGCGGAAACACGACGTACGTCGTGGTGAACGCACCGTAAACAAGGGCGCGCACCATTGACCACCAGTCAACCTTGACCATCGCTTCCGGCACGAAGCCGTGAGGATTCTCAGGAACCGCTTTGAGCCCTAACGGCACGCATCGGCTTTGGTTCGTCGCCGGAGACGGTCCGGAGCAAGGAAATGAGTTCTTTGATTCCATATGGCTTCCGAAGATAGTAGACAGGCTGCTCGCCTGCATCCGTCAAGGCTCTCTCCGGGCCGTATGCGGTGGTCAGAACCACATTGATACCTGGCCTGATCGCCCGCAATTCCTTCAAGATCTCCTGGCCTGACATTCCGGGCAAAGTCAGGTCGAGTAAAACGACGTCTATCGCTTCTTGGTGGGCTTTGAAAACACTTATAGCTGTGGGGCCGTCGGCCGCATCCAAGACCGAATACCCTTTTCGCGCGAGCATGGTTGCGATGGACCGACGAAGCATATCTTCATCGTCGATGATCAAAACCGTTGCAGATGCACTTTCGATGGTGTGAACCGGAATGGGGATCACTGGGACTCGGGATTCCTGTTCTACCTGCCCAAAAGAGGGCAGCAGAATCTCGAAGCTCGAACCAGATCCGGTGACGCTGTGTACGCTAATCGTACCCCCGTGAGACAGAACAATCCCACGCACTGCGGCCAACCCCATGCCTCTGCCGGCTCTCTTGGTTGAGAAGAACGGATCGAAAATCCTGGCCTGGACCTCTTCCGACATCCCACATCCCGAGTCACTGACCTCCAGCCGGAGGAAGTCTTCGCCAGGGACTTTTTGAACGCCCAAGGGAATCTTTTCCGGCTGTGTGCGGGCATGCTTCAGGCTGACCGAAATAGTTCCTTCCTTATCGCCAAGTGCATCGGAGGCGTTGGTGACCAGATTCATCACCACCTGACGCATTTGTGCCTTATTCCCGCGGATCCAGGTCCCATTCCCTGGAACATCAATCTTCAGCGCGGCATTCTTCGTAATCGAGACCATCATCAGTTGCAGCATTTCCCGTACGACTTCCGCCAGATCAATCTCCTCGAAACCGGCGCTTTCCTCGCCAGCGTAGACCATCAACTGCTGCACGATCTCGGACGCCCTCATTGCCGTCAACTTGATTTTTTCCAGTTCGCTTCGGACGGTCGAAGCATCGTCGACATCCAACAGCATAAGCTCCGAACTGGAAAGAATACCGCCGAGAAAGTTATTGAAGTCGTGGGCGATCCCGCTGGCCAGGACTCCGAGACTCTCCAGTCTTTGTCCGGCAAGCGCTTGCTTCAGGTCTGTAACGTCGATCAGGGACGCGACATAGCCGGCGAATGATCCATCCGGTTCGAAGCGCGGTACTCCACGGCATAATACGGACCTGTGCTGTCCGTCTGCGCGACGCAGACGGTATTCTATCTCGCACGTGGCTTGGGCATCATACGAAGCCGAAATTTTGGCCAGGCACTCGTCGCGCTCATCAGGATGCAAGCCCGCCGTCCAACCAAGGCCCAGCTCATGTTCCATGGTATGGCCGGTAAAATCCAGCCATGTCTTGTTGAAAAAAATGGCTTGCCGGTTCGCATCCGAAACAGCGATCATGACCGGGGCGGTATTGGCCATGTTCCTGAATCGTTCCTCGCTCTCACGCAGCGCGTTCTCGCGCTGCCGGAGTGCGATAGCGTCTCGTTGCACTCGTTCCAACGCCGTGTTCCGCATTTTCAAAATCTGGGCGACCGGGATGGCTCCGCTGAAGCCGACCTGCATCAGCGTCACCCATATACCTAACGGTGTTGTAAAAGGCCGCGGAAGATCTATACCGGCCATCTCGAGGAGGGCAAAGGCCAACGTAGTACTCGAGCACGCGACTATAGACCAGACTGCCCCCCGGAACCCCAGAAGCCAAGACGCCATAATCGGCACTATCGCGTAGTTCGCCAACAAAGGGCTTCGGATGCCATCGTTGAACGCAATCAAATACGTTGCAAAGACCCAGAAGCCGGCCAGGTAGAACAAGCTGGCGTTCCGTAGAAATCCAAAGCGCAGCAAAACCAAGGTAGCTAAGGGAATCACTAGCTGTAAGGCAGCCCCAAGCAATCTCGCTGGTGGATTCGGATAGGCCGGCAGTAGGACCATCGTCCAGAACCCAAGCCAGAGGGCGACCCCCAAAAGATATGCATGAAGGATTCGCGCGATGGGATCGCTGGCCAGGGCTCCGCGTAGGCGCAGAGCATGCAGCACCTTTCCGAGGCGCCCGCGCAGATAGAACTGTGCAGTTTTGGCCAACTCACTCCGACCGGTCAATCTTCTCATGGAGGTTCGCCGCAAGCAACCGTGGAGAACCCTACCTGCGATGAAAAGCCGTTGATTAAGATTCAAAACATTTTGTGCTTATCGCTTGAAAGATAATGGAAGCCCGCATGTATCCAAAGACCTTCGGCGATCATTAGGCGGTAATGCGGGATTGTGGGTAACCCGGACGGACGGGACTCAACCCCTCGACTGCGACAGTGAAACCCGGGGCACCAGGAGATTCAGGACCGATGTGCGCGGGTGGAGTCTTTCAAAAGTTGGGAGGAAAGAGTCGTTATCCAGGATTAGGGTCCAACCTGGCCGCCGGGCAGACGGCACGACCGGGTTGGAAAGCCGAAAGCCGTCGCCGGCCCCTTAGGGTGCGGGGCCGGCCGCCGGCGGACGCGTCTCATCCGCGCCAGTCAGTCAGAGGGACCTGTTCGGGGCGACAACGTCGGCCGGCACCCTTTAACCCTTTTCCCACTGTTCGGGGGAGGCTGCGTATCTCTAATCGGCGGCGACGCCCTTGTGGACGAGGACGTTAATCTCAACGCGACGGTTCTCGGCCCGTCCGGCCTCAGTCTCGTTCGACGCCACTGGTGCGTATTCGCCCATCGCACCCGGCGCAACGATGTGCCGCACCGGCACTCCACCCTGCTGAATCAAATAGGTGATTACCGCTCTAGCGCGATCCTCACTCAGTTTCGTGTTAATAGCCTCATGGCCGGTCGAGTCGGCATAGCCGATCACCTCAACCAGGTATCCCTTCAGCCCACTGGCGGAGTCCACCAGCTTCTTGATTGCGTCCTCGGACTCCTTTGAAAGGCTCGAACTGCCGAATCCGAATTTCACGGTGGCTTTTTCTTTCACGTCGTAATCCGCCAACGACATAAACCGGTCCGTGGTCTCGTGAATGACCTTGATGGTCTCTGTAATCTTCTGTTCGTGAGTCGCGGCATTCTGCTTATGTTCCGCGATCAGGGCCGCGAGCTGCGCCTTGAGGGCCGCGATTTCCGCCGCGTTGGCCGAGGAAGTCCGCCTGTTCGCATCTATAGCCTCAATGTTGGCCTCGACTTGCTTTGCAGTGGGGTTAATGCCGGCCTCGATCATCTCGCTGGTTTCCAAGTCGTCGCCATCGACGGTAATGGTCTTCGCGACAAACTGGCCCTGGTCGTTGGACTCGCCCTCGACGTCCACCTTGAGTCCGGGTATAAGCACCACGGCGGCCATCTTCTCTTTGCCCAAACCAAAGAGTCCCGTGTCATCTTTCGTAGTCGTACCCTCGGTTAGAAGAACGGTAACGTTTCCGTTGTCGGAAGCTACAGTCATCGTTTCTCCAGTCCGGTTATTAATCATGCCCTTGACATGCGCTCCAAACAGAGATGCCGATGCCAGGGAAAACAACGCCATCACGCTGATTAAACTCGTTCTGCCATGCATAGCTGCCGCTCCTTTCATAATTCCAATCCTCCAGAATTCGACGGTTGCCTACGCGGGCGTGCCGTCGCATAAGGGTCTAGATGCCTTGGGAGGCTTGAAGACTTTTTACTATTCCGACTTTCGGTTCTCTTAGGGCACATGCCGTTGAGGTGCAAGTCTCGTCAAACCAGTGAATTGTGGAAGAGCCCCAAACGGATCCGCGTCCATTCACGAGATTTTCAGCAATCCTGCCTCGTGAGGGCAGGACGACTTTCCTGAGACAACGCCATCCGATCACGCACGATGGTGCAGCGCTCGTCGCCCGCGATTCATTACGCGATTCATTATTCGAAGAGCGCCGGATCTACGCTTCGCCTGCCGCCTCTTCGACCTGGTGGGCTAGCGGCGATCTAACGGTTAGCTCTCTGGTGCATGTCCCGTCGATGCCGCATGCTTGAGAAGCATGAATCTCTAAGATTTTCTCAGTGATCGCTCTAGGATCAGCAAAAGCTTGGACGCGGACTGCTGAATCACGGCGCTGTCAAAGTCGAGTGATCGATCTGGTTTGTGCCCTCCTTTGCTCTTTGGGCCCGCTCGATTTGGGCGGGCCTTTTTTGTGCGGGCAGGAAGGAAGCGAAGCAACGCCTTCCGTATGGTCAAATTTCCCTCTTAAGTTTCGCTCTGGAGCTTTGATGCGTATTTGTGTGTTCGTTGGCTTGGTCGTTTTTACTGCGCTGGGTTATGCCCAGGGTCATCGTCCAGATGCCAAGAGAATCGGGGACTTGCTCATCGAGCTTACTGGCGTTAATACGCCAGACACCCTCGGTCTACCGTCGGATCACCACTGGGTTCAAGCGGAGTTGACCTTCCGGAACGTGGGCCGGGAAGCTGTCTGCGCTGTTTTCCTAGGTGCATTGAAAGCAGATTCCGGTCTGATCGTGCGAAACGCGGCGATGTCGATTTCGGAGTTGCTGCCTGGTGTAGAGGTCCATAGGACCTCTGCCTTCTTTGTAAAGACGGGCGCCAATCCGCTGGAATTAACCCTTGAAACGGAGTCTTACGGCCGCGATGGCTGCGGCAGCGCGTTACCGCGAGACGCTATCACATCAGTGGTGTTGCCGATTAGAGGGATAGCATCGCCAGCGCCTGTTCAGGCGAGTGCGCCCGAGTTGCCCCCACCCGATGTGGGACCTGTGACGCTGCCTGGGCCGTCGGGGTGCAGCTCCGGAGTGGCAATACCGTTCGGTGCGCCAGTTCCTGGAGTGGCAATACCATTCGATGCGCCAGTTCCGATCTATCAACCAGAGGCCGAGTACACCGACCAAGCGCGCCAAGCAAAATTGCAAGGCTCCGTGGTGCTTTACTTCGAGATCGATAAAACTGGAAAGCCCGTGCCCGGCTGCATTCGTGTGTGGAAATCGCTTGGACTCGGTCTGGATGAGAAGGCCGTTGAAGCCGTCGAAAAATGGCGCTTCGAGCCCTCCATAAAGAACGGCAGGCCGACATCGGTGATGGCAACGGTCGAAGTCAAGTTCCGGCTGCAATAGGCGCGCCACTCCGTAGCAAGAAGGCGATGAAGCTGGTCCCGTTTCTGGCTGAAGAGGTAATAGGGGCCAACGAACCGGGACCGTGTCGCTAAAAAATGAAGTTTGTGTTTCAGTCCAGACGGTCCGCAGCCAGCTCACGTAATGATGGAATGACAGTTGCTTCCGGCATCGTTTGCTAATCGATAAAATTGCGATTTTGAAGGGGTCCGAGCATTCAGGAGCTGCTTTATGTCACAACTCCTGAGGCATTTCGCCTCAATCTCCGGTAGCTTGATTGCCATCAGTTCCGCGTATGGTCAACCCATAGCGGCGCCCGAGCCTGTCTTCTCCAAGGTCTTCGGCGGATCAAGCGGTTGGGATTTTGCCGATAGCATCGCAGTTGACTCGCAGGGGAACGCGGTGGTTGCCGGCACTACAAACTCTCCCGATTTCCCGCTCACAAACGCAATTCAGCCAAAAATCACGCAGCCCCCGTTAATCGTCAATGCCGGCAACGGAGTGTCGGCGTACCCACAACTCGGTCCGGCCGTGGACGTGACGGCTCTGGCGGAATCCGCCGATGGGGCAGCAGTCTACGCTGCTTCCAGCTCCGGTATTTTTCGGAGTCTTGACGGAGGTGTAACGTGGTCGCAACAATTGCCCGGTTTGACTGGGGCGAACACGCTGGCCGTCGACTCGGCAAGCGCCGATATTTTGTATGCGGGGGTGCCCCAAGTGCAGGGCATAAGCGCTGCTGGATTTTTTAAGAGCGTGGATGGCGGCCAGCACTGGACGCCGGTAAATCTTGCGGGTGTCTCCAACTCTGCCGGTATATATTCATTGGCCACCACTCCACTCGCTCCCGGCACCGTGTATGCGCAGATTAAGGCCCTGTATCGCAGCCGCGACGGGGGGACCACCTGGACCGCTTTGGGGCCCAATGGTTACTTCATCTACGCTTTTGGCCAGGCGCCCTCGGACCCGAATATTATCTATGCGGTAGCTTCGGATGGTTTGGTTTATCGCAGCGCGGATGGAGGCGATACGTGGTCGGCTTCAGGAGCGAAGTTCGGAAATGCGTATCCCAGCCCGATGGCCAGCGCGGTAGCTGTCGATCCCTTGGATCGGAATACCGTGTGGATTGTCGCCGGCGACAACCTCTTTAAGAGCATGGATGCCGGCGCGACCTTCCAGGTCGTGTTCAACTCCAAGGGTTTGCTGTGGCTGTCCCTGAGTCGCACTCAAGGAAGAATTCTGGCCAGCACCCGTGGAACCGCGTGGGCCAGCCTGGACAGCGGCGTCACGTGGAAGGCGATTGCTCAACAGGTCTATCTCAACACCTCCTTCGCGGGCCGAAGCAACTTCTTCGCTGGAACCAGCGCCTCTACCGATGGATTCGTAACCAAGTGGAGTGCGGACGGTACACAGATCCTTTTTTCGACCTTCTTAAGCGGAGCGCGGAACCTGTTCGCCGCAGAGGACCTTGCCGGAAATACTTACGTGACGGGCGTAACGGCTTCTCCACTGTTTCCGGTTACCAGCGGGACCCTTCAACCCTCGAACGGAAGCGGCAACCTGTTCCTTACGAAATTCGATCCGAGTGGAAATTTGCAATTTTCTGAATTGCTCGGTCTCGGTGGGCCCACCGCCATCACCATTGGCTCGAACGGCGACGTCTTCCTGGCAGGCGCAGCGCCGGGCTGCACTAATACCGGAAACCCTACACCCCTGGCACTGCGATTGGACTCCCGGGGACATCTAATCTACTCCAGATTGTTCACGGAAAGCTGTAGCGGCCTCACCCAAGTGAGCGGGATCGCAGTAGACGCTTCGGGAGATTTGTATCTTGCAGGCTCCACCACCGCAGCCGATCTGCCGACGACTGCCACTGCAATCGAGCCGCTCTATTCAGGAGCCAATTCGACCGTTGGTTTTCTGGCCCGCCTGGCACCTCAAGGCGATGCCATCACCTACCTGAGCTACCTCGGCGGCGGCTCTTCAAGCGCAGGCGGGATCGCGATCGACTCCACCGGCAACATCTATGTGAGCGGAGGCTCCAATGACTTTCCGTCCACCATTCAGACGACCTCAGACTTAACGATCCCGGCAACCTGCGGTTCTAGTTTTGCGCGCGCCTTCGTGGTGAAGCTAAGCCCGTCTTCGAATATTCCACTATGGCTGACCAAGTGGGGCGCGGGCTGCGACAATGTTTCAGGCTCGATCGCGCTGGATGGTCATGGCAATATTTGGGCCGGCGGCTTGACCCGCTCCAGCTACTTTCCCATGGTTTCGCCGCTCCTGGTGCGCGGAGTCTCGGATAGGTTTGTGACGGAGTTTAGCCCGGATGGAACCAAAATCCTGTTCTCGTCTTTTGTAGTCGGCAATTTTGCATTGGGACCGAAAGACTCGTTGTACATCGGAGGATCCGTTATTCCGTACCCTCGGAAACTGGATTCGCTCCAGATCACCGGGGTGGCAGGGCCGACTTCTGTCCTGGTGGAAAGAGTCGATACGGGCGCCACTCGTACCGACGTGATCGAGTCGATCACCAACCTGAATCCCGCGGCATACGATCAGGACCCTCTTTTCTTTTGGATCGGTCCAGGCGAGATGATCCGCATCAGCGGACACGGTCTCGGGCCCGCGGTAGCAGCGGGCGCTCAGCTTGACTCGAGTGGTCGGGTGTCCACTTCGGTTGCCGGAACCAGGATCTTGTTCGATGGAGTACCCGCCCCACTGATCTCGGTGCAAGAATCCGCGGTGGTGTGCATTACCCCTTTTGCGATTGGCGGCCGCGCAGCCACCAGTGTTCAGATTGAGCGGAATGGCGCCGCTGCGCCTGGAGTTGGTGTTGCCGTAAGAACGGTCTCCGCGCAGCCCGACGTGCTTGCGATCGCGAATCAGGGAGGGGCGGCGAATTCGCAATCCAATCCGGCGCACGCGGGCCAGACGGTCACACTCTACGTGACAGGCTTTGGCGATACGATCCCCTCCGTTCCTGACGGATCCATTTACCAGTCGCCTCTTCCAGTTCCGGCAGTTCCACTATTTGGTTCGTATCCGTACGCCGGCCCGGCCCCTGGCGAAGTCGCGGGAGTCTGGCAGATTAACGTTCCGGTTCCTACGGGGACGACCGGGAATCCAGTGCAGGTACAAGTCCTCAGTCAGCCGATGAGCGGTGGAATATACCCACGAGTCAATGCGAGCATCTGGGTTGCCCCCTAGGCTCTCACCTGGCGCCCGACGAAGTACACGACAGTAAAGGCAATCAGACAGCCTGTCGCCATGGCGGCCGACAGCCAAGGGATGAGGGCTTCACCTACAACGGCTGGTACCGCATTGGGCAAATTCAGGTAGTCCTGCGGCGATGTCCGGGTTGCTGGAATTACCGCCAGCCACTCCGCGGCTCCGAGTAAGAATCCCCGGCACAGCACCGCGGAAGTGGCCGGGGCGTTCCAGCGGATGCCATACGCGGAGATCGCCCATCCGGCCAACAAAGCTATGAACGGCACGGTGAGGGCCGGGCCGCCGGAAATTGTATAGCCGATAGGCGCCGCCAAGAGGAGAAGCATTACGCCTGATAGGAACCCAAGGACGATCGCGACCAAGGTGCGCATAGGGAGAGCCTCCTTAGCGCAGTATAGTGCTTTGCGGGGCAGAGGAAGGCGCTCTCCCGCGATACGCGGGGTCGCAGTTTGATAGCCGCGTAACGCAGCCGCCGGAATTTCAAACAAACTTGCTGCCCCGGCGCTCTCAGCTTGAGAGATTTGTGTCTGCCGGGTTTCGGAGGGTGAATGACCAAGAAATGCTCGATTCCGATAACCGTGGCGGCGTTTGCTGCCCATGCATAACGCGATTGGCGCGCTGCTTCGAACCGGCTTGCTGATTATCGGCGCACTGTTCCCAATCGTCGATTCTCCGGAGAACATCCCTATCTTTTTGTCGCTGACACGGGGCCTATCCTCTGCCAGCCGGTTCGCTCTGGCGCGCAAGATCGCGGTGAATTCATTTTTTCTTCTTGTCGTTTCAGTTCTGATTGGAACCCACATCCTGGCATTCTTCGGGATTTCATTGCCAGTGGTTCAGGTCGGCGGCGGCTCGGTCGTTTTTGCATTCGGGTGGAAGCTGTTGACCCGGGCTGATGATGATGAGAAAGGGCCCGAGCCCTCTTCCAAGCCTCCTAAAGCCTCGTATCTCTCAAGCCGGGCATTTTATCCATTGACACTTCCTTTGACTGTAGGACCAGGTTCAATTTCCGTGGCGATCGCCGTGGGCGCGAACCGGCCTCCCGGAAACGAGCCTACGTGGATTGTGCCAGTGGCCGCGGTGCTGGGGTGCGTCGTCATGGGGGTGACCGTTTATCTGATGTATCGTTTCGCGGAGCCGATCGGATTCTTCCTGGGCGAAACGGCGATGAATGTAATCATCCGGCTGTCGGCATTCATTCTTTTGTGCATCGGCGTTCAGATTCTTTGGAATGGGGCCAGCACCCTTCTTGCCGCGACATTTGCCGGCCACCGGTAGCGGCAGCCATCCAACAAAGACGTTAGCTTTCTACTCTTCACTACTGTAACCAGCGCACAACGCACGTCACGTGCTGTGCGCTGATGAAGACGCGCATTCGCGATCTAGGGAGGATTCATTGCATAAGAACAGATGGACCGTGGCCGCTGTGGTGGCCGGAATGGTGTGTGTTACCGGCGGCAGCGCGCTTGCCCAAGATTTGGTTTCGCAGCAGCGATACGACGACGACATCAAGTTATTCCGCAAGGATGTGAGGTCCTTAAAGAAGCAGATTATCGCCGCAAACATGGAACTGACCGATACTGAAGCCGAACAGTTTTGGCCAATCTATAACCGCTACACCGCCGAACTGAGCGCAATTTACGATGCGAAGTACAGTCTGATTAACGAGTACGCTCAGAACTACACCACCTTGACAGGTCCGCAGGCAGAGCATTATCTCGATGGAAGAGCGGCCGCGGAGGAAGCGACCATGCAACTGCGGCTGAAATATATTCCGATCTTTCGCAAAGTGTTGTCGGGGAAATCGACCGCTTTATTCTTTCAACTTGATTGGCGTCTGGGCCTGGTGATGGAACTGCAATTGGCCTCGCAAACACCCCTCATCGAGCCCTAACTCGAAACCGGGCTAAACCCGGGAAACACCGCCGATTGGGCCATCCACTTGTTCCTTCGTCCTAGCCGGGCTCTAGGGCGAGAGCGAGGAGCTTTGAGCAGCAGCAAGCTGTAGCAACGAACGCGCCGCCGGAGAATTGGAGGAACCGGTCGTTGTCGCCATTTCCTTACCTCCAGAAGGGCCTGTTCGGTTACGCTCGAAGTAGTGTCCCAACCAGCTATAAAAAAAGCCGCTCTTTTCGCCTGCATTACAGCAGCACTCAGCACTCTGATTCCTCTTTGGAATGGCGTCATGATGATAGGCGCTGCGGCTCTGGCTCGTCCTCTTGATTTCTGCCTGGTCGCATTGGCGCTGCTGGCGACGTGTACGACGCCCGTTTATACATTCGCGCTCTATAAGAACGAAGCGACGCTGCACTTTTCCAGGAAGCTTCGCCTGTTGGCGGTAGGAGCAGCGGCGAGCCTGGCGTTGTTGTTGGTCTTAAGCCTGCCGCCGTGGTTCAGGTCGCTGGGGCCCTACGTATCCGCATTGAAAACAGTGCATTGGACTGCGGGCTTGTTCGTGTATTGGTACGTCGCGCTGGACCCGAGGACAATCTATCAGGTCAGTACATTGCTGGCCGAAGTATCCAACCTGGCCATGATCCTCCTGCTGGTTTCCTTTTACCGTGACAAGGATGAGGAGGGCGGAACTGATGTTCCGGCCTCCAAGTTCTTACGCGCCGCAACTCGGACTGCCGTCGTTATTTGGGGAATCTGGCTGGCATTCAACCTGATCCGTGGACTTTTGGCCCCTTACACGCTTATTCAGCTTCGGAACTACGCGGCCCAAATGCGAAGGCCGGCCCCGGAGGCGATCACCGTGGTTGGGGAATTGTTGAAATCGATGCTCAGCGCGGCTTGCCTGTTCAGCGTTCCCTACATCGTTTCCAGGAGCCTGACATCGGCACCCAAGGCGGAGGACGCCGTGACGGATGCGGCCGAACTTGACGAACTTCCACATTCTGAGGCGGACTGATCTGAATTAGGAGCTTGCTGAAACAAACCCCTAATGCGCTGCGAGCGTCTCTTTCGCAACTCCCGCCAGCCGGAAATCGAAACCAGGGTTCAGCTTGAGAGCCTGTTCCAACTCTGCTTTCGCCCGAACCGAATCCCCCAATGACTTCGCGATCATTCCGGCGTGGAAATGGAAGAGTGCCTCCGGCGTTCCCAGCTTCAACGCTTCCTCGGAGGCGTGCCGCGCTTCTTCGTACCGGCCGTTCTTATACAACACCCACGCCAGCGCGTCGTAGGTGTAGATATCTTTGCGAATTTCGAAATCGGTTTGGACCTGCTCCAGGGCCACTTTCAGTTTGCGGTCCTGGTTCGCATAAATCAGGCCAAGCGTCCGGTTCGACTTAAAGCCGGCCGCTTCTTCCAGCTTTGCCGACACATCCAGCAGATCGGCTTGCTCCTTCGCTTTATCTTTCTTCCCCGTCGCCGTCCACAAATCGTACAAAGCTCCGGCGTACTGGACCATGGGAGTGATGGCTTGCGCGTGCTCATAGCTTGCGATCGCACCGGTTAGGTCGCCTCTCGCCGCTTGTACGGATCCTAGCGCCGCAAGTGCCGTGTGCGAAGCAGGAAAGGTGTCGATCGCCTCGCGATAGGCGGCTTCGGCCTGATCCCAGTGGTTGGTTTTAAAGTACATGTTGCCAAGTTCCACCAGACACCAGGCCTTGTTCTCCGGATATTTCGCGGCGGCCTTCACGGCGTCCTGCATCAGCGCGATACCGCCTTCAATGTCGCCCGTGACGAAGCGGTAAAAGCCCATACGGTTGTAGCTGGCAAGACCCGGCTTCAAGGCCAGCATTTTGGCGAACGCGTCGCGGCCCGCGTCGTATTGGCCCATCTCCATCAGGGCATCGCCCAGGGTGCCCCAACTCTGGACGTCGCCGGGGTAATGATCGGTCAGGACGCGGGCGCCGTCAGCGGCCTGGGAGAAGTGGTGCAGGGTTAACTCCACTACGTTGCGCATATGCAGCGCTTCGCTGTCCTGCTTCTCAGAAAGAACGGAGTCTAGAATCTTTTTGGCGCGGTTCAGATAGTCGAAGTCGGTGGTCTCGCGCGTCTTCTGGATGTAGGCGCCAGCCAGAAGAGTGCGGCTGGAGATGCTGGCTGGGTCCTTCGACACCCAATCCTGATACAGCTTAATTTGCTGATCCGTGCCGAAGTCGTCTTTGCTTACACGATTTGAAATGGGGCCGGGGACCTGCGCCGAGGCCCCCGCATCAGGATGAAGCCGCAACACCAAAGCCTCATTGCAAGAACCGCTACTGCTGGCTGGACGACCCGGCGCTGTTATCGGCCGGCGTATTGCCGAGCACAGGGAACGCTGTGGTCCCCGTCTCACCCGGCAGCGGATTCGGAGGCGCCAGGAACGGGAACGTGGTGAGGAAAGGCTGATCATTTCCGCTTCCGGTAACGTCAGTCAACGTGGAATCGGGACGAATGAAGTCTGTCCCCTCCAGAACGGCAAAGAGGCGCTGATCGGTGACCGCCAACGCGCCGGGGCGGGCTGGACCGCTTCCGGGAACTTTCAAGGCGGCCGGGAAATTCACGTCGGCCAATTGGCGCCCGAGCCGAAGAATGACGTCCATGACATCGTCGCCCAGGCGGCGGCCATTGAGGACTCCGTTGGCCCCGATCGCTTGATCATTCGGAGTGCGGCTCAGGTCCAGACGCAGCACATCCGGAAGCAGAGCGTTGCGAAGCAGATCCTTGCTGGTATTAACAAAAGTCGCAGGCAACAACAGCGGGGCGCCGGTGGGAAGCGTGGTTACACCCAGCGCGGTCAGAAGGCCTGCCCGGCCTGAAATCGTATTTCCCGTTCCGTCATTATCGGTCGTGGTCAAAGCGTCGGGAACGAACTGGGAGAAACGGAGCAAATCCTGGCTGGGGATGCCCTGGTTGAACGCGTCCTTCAAAGGCTTGGGAATGAAAATGGTGTTGAATGCCGGCTGTCCCATGCGTTCAAACTGCGTGTAGCCGCCCGCTTCTGTGGAGGGAGCGCTCACCGTACCCCAAACATGAATCACGGAGTTAACACCCAGCCATGCGACGGGAAATTCCACTACGATGTAGGAAGCGTTGAAACCGCCGAATGTGTCGACACCGCTGGTTCCATCGGCCCGAACAGGACGGCCACGCAGCGGCCCCAGAGGACTGGATGCAATTGCGCGGAAAACATCCTGAGTTCCGCCAATAATGCGATTGTATTGCGCCAGGTCAAACACAAACGGGTCGTCGCGAAGGCCGGTAAAAGCTTGAATGCTATTCGCGTCGCCGAAGACGCCGCCCGACGGACCGTCGATCGCGCTGTTGGGGCTGTACAGAATCTGATTCACCGCGCCAAGCGCGTTCGGGTCAGGGGTGCCGACGCTGACATAAGCTTGTTGGCCCGTAGGAGTATTTTCAAACCGCACCTGAACCACAAAATCTTCGTTAAAGGTGCCGAACCGGTCAATCTTAAATTGGTACAAATAGTCGGACGAAAAACGATAGCTCGGGGTAGCCCCTGGAAGCGCGAAGGGATTGACCCCCATAGCCAAAACCAGGCGGCCGCTGTTATTCGGATCGAGGAACGCAAAAACATCCGTGATGTCGCCCTCACCGGCGCCATCCACACCGGGCGCGTCCCGGTGATCCGCTGCCTTTGCGCATGGCGCCAAAAGGCCCAGCGGTACCGTTAACAGGCATGCCGCGGTTAATATGTTTCTTATCATCAAGTTACTCCTCCTAGATATCTTATGATGTTCAGTTCCCCGTTAGGATGCAGAGAACCAGCATAACTAGTACGGCTAGAGCAGCTCAACTGGATGTTTCGGCTCCGGAGATTGTTCTAACGGGGGCACAATCAACGGTCATGATACGCTACCGGCGGAATGAATCGCAATGCGATATATCCTGAAAGAGAAATTGGAAGGCCCGTGTGATATTCTTGGACCGGAAAACCGCGAGTTTTTAGAGGAGTCCTATGGCAGAAATTAAATTTACCCTCAACGGTAAAAGCCAGACGGTGAACGTGAGTCCCAGGATGCCGCTGCTATGGGTCCTGCGTGACACTCTCAACATGACCGGCACAAAATTCGGGTGCGGCATTGCGCAATGCGGCGCATGCACAGTTCACTTGAATGGCCAGGCGATTCGCTCCTGCATCACCCCGGTCTCCAACGTCGCCAGCAAGTCGGTGACGACGATCGAGGGGCTCTCAACGGACAATTCTCATCCAGTGCAAAGCGCCTGGATTGAGTTGGACGTCCCACAGTGCGGATACTGCCAGTCCGGTCAGATCATGGCGGCTACCTCGTTACTGGCTAAGACGCCCCAACCGACCGACGCCGATATCGACGAGGTGATGAAGGGCAACATCTGCCGCTGCGGAACCTATCAGGATCTTCGTAAAGCGATTCACCGGGCCGCCAGCATCATGGCGACAAAGAACAAGCGTGCCGGCACAGCGCCTGCGGCGCGGGGAGGTGTGGCATGATTCGCAAAGTAGATCGCCGCGGGTTCTTGCAGACCGGCATGGTGGGCGCCGCAGGGTTGACGTTGGGCTTTTACCTGCCTCAAAAGGCTCGGGCGCAGAGTTCCAACGCCGGTTCTTTAGCCAAGCTGAATGCGTTTATTCACATCGGTTCCGATGACGTAGTCACGCTCATCCTCAATAAGTCCGAGATGGGTCAGGGCGTGATGACGTCGCTCTCACAATTGATGGTGGAAGAACTGGAAGCGGACTGGAACAAAGCGCGCCGCGTATTTGCTCCCGCCGACGCGAAGCTTTATGGACCGTTGCAGGGCGTATTCGGAAGCTTGAGCATCCGCACGCAGTACATGCCTTTGCGCAAAGCCGCGGCCTCCGCCAAAGAGATGTTGCTCGCAGCCGCCGCAAGCCAGTGGGGCGTCGACAAGGCTCAATTGCGGGCTCAAAACAACGCGGTAGTGAACCCGGCAAACAATCAAAGCCTCAGTTTCGGCAGCCTTGCCGAAGCCGCCGCGAAACTCACGCCTCCTGCCAATCCGAAGCTGAAAGATGCGAAGGACTTCAAGCTGATCGGCACCTCGCCGAAGCGCGTGGACACTTCTATAAAGGTCAACGGGACCGCTAAGTTCGGCCTCGACGTCACCGTGCCGGGGATGCAGTACGCGGTGCTTGCGCGGACACCGGTTTTTGGCGGCAAGGTGGCGAGCTTCGACGCGACCAAGGCCAAGGCAGTCCCAGGCGTCAAACAGGTGGTGCAGATTTCCAACGGCGTAGCAGTAGTTGCGGATAATACCTGGTCAGCCATGGAGGGCCGCAAGGCTCTGGAAATCAAATGGGACGAAGGCGCCTTCGCGACGCAGAATTCAGCAAGCATCAGCAAGATGTTCGAGCAACTGGCGCAGACGCCGGGCGCGGTAGCCCGCAAAGAAGGCGATGCTGCACAGGGGCTGGCAGGCGCTGCGAAGAAGATCGAAGCGGTTTATGAAGCTCCCTACCTGGCGCACGCGCCTATGGAGCCGGTGAACTGCACGGCACATGTGAAGAGCGACGGAGTGCAACTTTGGGTCGGCACGCAGATTCAAACCGCTGCGCAAGGGATAGCTGCTCAGATCGCCGGGGTCAGTCCCGACAAAGTCGCGATCGAGACCGAGTTCCTCGGCGGCGGATTCGGCCGTCGGGGCAGCGCGGATTTCGTCGGCGAAGCGGTTGAAATTTCCAAAGCCGTGGGAACACCTGTGAAGCTGACCTGGACGCGCGAAGATGACATCGCGCACGATACATTTCGTCCCGCTTCGCGAACGCAGTTTGCGGCGGGGCTCGACCAGGACGGTTGGCCCGTGGCATTGACGGCTCGCGCGGTGTGCCCTTCCGTTCAGGCGGGCGGCGGCAAACCCCAGGCAGCCGACGGATTGGACCGCACAGGCGTCGAAGGAATTTTCGATTTAGAATACGGCATCCCGAACCTGCTGGTCGATTATCGGGCGGCGCTGCTGCCCATTCCAGTTTCCTACTGGCGCTCCGTCGGATTTTCGCAGAACACGTTCTTCCTGGAAAGCTTCATGGATGAACTGGCTGCATCCAGCGGGAAGGACCCGGTTGACTTCCGCCGCAAACTGCTGGAGAAGAATCCCAAAGCAGGGCGCCTGCTGAATCTGCTGAATGTGCTGGCCGATAAATCCGGCTGGGGCACTCCGCTTCCAGCCGGTCAGGCGCGCGGAATTGCGATTTCAAATAACATTGGAAGCTTCACGGGCGAAGTCGCGGAAGTGTCGCTGGAAAAGGGCAAGATTCGCGTGCATCGTGTGGTTGCCGCAGTGGATTGCGGACAAGTGGTCAATCCGGCCATCCTCTCTCAGCAGATCCAGAGCGGTATCGTGTTCGGCTTGAGCGCCGCGTTGAAGGGCAACATTTCCATTGAAAAAGGCCAAGTGGTGCAGCAGAACTTCAACACCTACGACATGCTTCGGATGGACGAAATGCCCCAGATCGACGTGCACATTGTGGCCTCGACCATGGCTCCGGGCGGAATCGGCGAAGCATCCACACCGATGATCGCGCCGGCGGTGAGCAACGCGCTCTTCAAGATCACCGGCAAGCGGCTGAGGCGGCTACCGCTTCGTGCGGAGGATCTGGCATAGGTCCGGCCTTGGGTACTCTGAGACTGCTGTTGGTATTGCCGTTGGCGGCGTCCGCGTTTGCGCCAGCCCGAAGTGGATGCAGCATTGTCACGCTAAGCGAGGCCAGCGCAGTCTTGGGACCTGGTACACAACAGAGAGACGCCGGTGGCATTTGCATTTTCACGTCTAAGACTACGGTGACTGTATCCCTCGACGCGAACGCAAGCGTGCCGTTCCAGGCCATGAAGATTACGGCGGTTCAGAACGGCGCAATGGTTAAAGACGAGCCGGGAATCGGAGCAATGGCATATTCGGTGAGCCCGAAGGATGGCCATGGCTTTACGATCTTCATACTGAAAGGCACATGGGGATCTGCCGTCAGCGTGGATGCGGGGCCGGGGAAAATAAGCGATGTGGTCCGGCAGAGGGTGCGCGATTTAGCCAAGAAGGCTGCCGCGCGCATGTAGTTGGGCGCCACCAAGCTGAGACAATAGCGACATGGAGCACGCAATCATCCGCGATCCGGAGATCATGCACGGAATGCCTGTCTTCCGAGGAACCCGCGTTCCTCTTCAGACTCTGTTCGATTATCTTGAAGGCGGCGATACCCTGGAGGATTTCCTGACAGGATTCCCAACAGTTCCTCGACAGCTAGCCTTGGACGCGCTGGAGGAAGCGAAACAGCTCCTGCTTGCTCATTGTTCATGAGAATTTTGATCGATGAATGCATCGATGAACGGTTGCGCCATATGTTCCCGGCATTCGATTGTCAATCCGCTCGATATGCCGGGTTCGCTGGTCTGAAAAATGGCGATCTTTTGACGGCGGCGGAAGCGGCTGGCTTCGACGTGATTATTACCGTCGATCAAAATATGCCCTCTCAGCAGAAACTCGCCGACAGGAGCCTTTCGGTTATGGTCTTTTGTGCGCCCACCAACAGGTTAGGCCACTTGCAAAGGCTCATTCCCGCTGCTCTTGGCGCTCTGGGTTCGATCACGCCAGGGGATCTGGTCCGGATTGAATGGCATCCGTCCCCGCTACACTGAGTACCGATGCGCACACAAGTAGGAATCATCGGCGCCGGACCCGCCGGTCTCATCCTCGCCCACCTTCTCCACCTGGAAGGAATCGAATCGATCGTCATCGAGTCCCACACACGCCAATACATTGAAGAGCGCGTCCGGGCGGGCGTCCTGGAACAAGGCACCGTCGAATTGCTGACCTCCATGGGCGTAGGCGACCGGCTGAAGCGCGAGGGCTTGACGCACGAAGGCGTTGAGTTCTGCTTTCAAAACAAACGCCGGCGTGTCGACTTCCAGGAAATGACCGGGCGCACCATCACAGTCTATGCCCAGCATGAAGTAATCAAGGACCTGGTAGCCGCACGCCTCGCGACTAAACAGCCGCTTTTGTTTGAGGCCGAAGGGATCGCGATCGAGGGAATCGAATCCGCTCGTCCCGTGATCCGCTTCACCCAGAGCGGCGTCGACCAAACGATCGAATGCGATTTCGTTGCCGGCTGCGATGGCTTTCATGGCGTGTCCCGTCCAGCAATGCCGCAGCAAAGTCTTCACCTTTACGAGAAAATCTATCCGTTTGCCTGGCTGGGAATTCTGGCTGCGGCCGCACCCTCCAGTCACGAACTGATCTATGCCAGCCACGAGGCGGGCTTCGCTCTGCTAAGCATGCGCAGCCCCGAAATTTCGCGGCTCTACATTCAGGTCGGCGCCGAGGAAGACATCGCCGATTGGCCGGACGACAGGATCTGGGAGCAGCTTCATCTGCGCCTGGCCTCCGACGGTTTCAAGCTCAAGGAAGGCAAAGTCGTTCAGAAAAACATTGCCCCGTTGCGAAGTTTTGTAGCCGAGCCCATTCAGCACGGACAGCTGTTTCTTGCAGGCGACGCCGCACATATCGTGCCGCCAACCGGCGCGAAGGGACTGAACTTGGCCGCCGCAGACGTCAAGATTCTTGCGCTCGGATTAACACAGTTCTACAAAACCGGCAAGAAGGATCTCTTGAACCGCTATTCATCCATCGCCCTGCGGCATGTCTGGAAAGCCCAGCGATTCTCCTGGTGGATGACACAAATGCTCCACCGGTTTGATTCCGACTCTGCCTTTGACCGGCGGCGGCAGCTAGCGGAGCTCGACTATTTCACGACCTCGCCTGCGGCCATGAAGTCCCTCGCCGAGCAGTACACGGGCCTGCCGATTTTAATGGATTGAGCTATTCCGATCCCAACCGCCAGCCCAGCTTTGATGCATCGAACCACGAAACCGCTGTGCCGAACCAATTGGATCCGGCTTTAGGACTCTTCGATGCTTTCAGGATCAATGCGCAGGGGCCGTCGCTGAACTGCTCGACCCGTGTCGCCAACCAGGATTGTGCATCCACCGGCGCGGCCAGAATGACGGGCGTGCCTTCAAACCAGGCCAGCTTGGCGCCGAAACTCGTGTCGGTTTGCTGTTTCGGTTCGGGCAACTCGTACGTCTTTCTGTATCTTGCGATGGCGTCCCCTAAATCGCCTACCCCGATCACCACTCTGGCGACACCTGAAAATTCAACCGTACTCGGCTTTCCCGAAGGAAACGCGCGTGCCTCGCGAGGAGTGAAATCGCGAATCAAAAAGGGAAAGAAAGTGCCTCGCACCATCGCGCCGACCTGAGATGTCTCCCAGTCCAGCCTGGTCCCATCCGGTCGATTCCGACCCGCTCGTTCCGGCGGCGTCACCTGAATGCGTCCCTGCAGGCGCTTCACTTCGGCGGTTATATCACCGGATCGAACTGCCCAGGCGCACGGGCCGGAGTTGCCCTTCATCTGCTTGGACCATTCATGGGATTGGATCGCCTTGGCATCGCCTTTCGGTTGAATGGCGATCTGCTCCAGATAGGAACCGTCGGGAAAGCTGGTCAGCGCCATCTCTGTCGCATGATTGCTGTGCGGGCCTCCGTATTCCGAGGGAATGCCGATCTGCGTAAGGGCCGCCTGCATCTGTTTCAGATCGGCTCCGCAGACCGTGGCGTGATCGACCTGAAGTTGAGCGGCTCCAAGAAAGGCTGGGAGCACAAGCAGGAGCATCAGCAGGTGGCGCGTCATATCCCTCCTTAAGTCACCGCGCACAACGCACGCGACGTGAGATCACTTACTGAACCATTGGAGCACGTCGCGTGCTGTGCGCTCATGGGTAGCACAAACAGAAAGAGCCGGGCACCGTTTCCGGCCCCGGCCCCTCTGCGCACACAAGGAGAAAGTTTTGATTACTCCGGAAGTCTGCCGCTCAAATACTGAGAGTCAGACCCCACCGAGCCTCCACGCGTCAAGCGTCCGGCAGTTACCTGCGGCCGAGCGACGTGGAACGCAACCGCGTCGCCTGGTTTCAGCTTCTGCTGAACCTTCCTGACGTCGTCCACGGAGTTCACCGGCTGCCGGTTGATGGCCATAATGATGTCCCTCTCCTGCATGCCGATCTCTTCCGCGAACGAATCCGGCTCGATACGCGTGACGATCACTCCACGCTTGTCGGGAGAGAGTTGAACTTCCTGATCGTTCAGAGGACGCAGGCCGATTCCGAACTTCACGTCGGTGGCCTCGGGCTGCTTACCGCCGGGCAGGGCGTTTTCGCCCACGATTTCCGGCTTGTCGGAGAACACCACCATTCGGTCTTCGATGGTGACTTTAAGATCCAGCTTCTTCCCGTCGCGATCGACAGCCAGTGTCGCGGGCGTTCCTACAGGCAGATCGGCGATGCGATCCATAAAGTCGGACTCGTCACGAATGCCCTTGCCGTTGACGGCAACAATAATATCTTCCGCCTTCATGCCGCCTTTGGACGCCGGTCCGTCACCGACCACTTTGGTGACGATGACGCCATGGTCTACACCCAGGGCCCGGAACGTCTCGGGCTTGGTGTCGCGCTGGAATTCGATGCCGATGGACCCGCGGGTCACACGGCCGTCGCGAATAATGTCGTTATAAACCCTCACCACCGTGTTCACGGGCAGCGCGAAGCCGACACCTTCGGAACCGCCGGCGCGAGTGGCGATCATAGTGTTCACGCCGATAACGTCGCCGTTGATGTTCAGCAGCGGTCCGCCGCTGTTGCCGGGATTGATCGCGGCGTCGGTCTGAATGAAGTGCTGGAACGGTCCGCCGATGCTGTCACGGCCCGTCGCGCTTACGATACCCGCGGTCACGGTTGCTTCCAACCCGAATGGCGAGCCGATGGCCACCGCCCAATCGCCTACCTGAACCGCCTCCGAATTGCCGATGGAGACAGCCGTTAAAGGCCGCTTGGCGTCGATCTTGATTACCGCAAGATCGGTCTCGCGGTCCGTGCCGATCACTTTGGCGCGATATTCATTGGTGTCGCCGTGGAGTCTCACCCGGATCTTTTCGCCGGCCTCAACCACGTGATTGTTGGTCACGATGTAGCCGTTCTTGTCGACGATAAAGCCGGTCCCGGTGGCTTCGCGCTTTTGGGCCTGCTGAGGGATGGCGGGCGAGCCCTGGCCGCCGCCGCGATTGCCGAAGAAGCGGCGGAAGAGATCCGACCCGTCATCATCGCCGTCGTCGTCACCGCCCTGGTTCTGGTGTCCGCGAACCGCCGACGTGGGTTTGGCCGAGGACTCTACAGAAATGTTCACCACGCTCGGATCCAGCTTCTTCGCCAGCTTGGTAAACTCATTGCCGATTTCTACAGGCTTGGGAACCACCAGCGGAGTTGCATCCGCAGCCACGTTCTGGCCCTTGGCGGCATTCACCTGAGTATTCACCAGCGTTCCGATAAGAATGCCGATGGAAAGCGTGAACAGCATAAGCGTTGTCGAGAAAAGCTTCTGTTGGCGCATCTTGTCAAAAAGATTCATACACATCCTCTTGGGCTACATTCCCACATTTTCATTATAGGAACTCTCCCAACCTTTTGAAATCCGAACTGGTGGAACCTGCTGCTTACTGCCTGCACACAACCACGCTTAAATGGATGCGCGCAGTTTAACGCCGGTTTCAGCGCCCAGGTGGGAACTTATTACAGCCTGGCCAGGTTCTCATGATTCTTGATGACTTAGACGAGGAATCCGGGAAAAAGTCTCAACCGGACTCTGGTCCTCCATGGAGGACAACAGACAGATGGTCAGGAAAACCCGCCGCAACCCAATTTCCCGCCCCTCCGGCGAATACCACTCCGAAGGCGTGTGCGCGCCGCCCCCCTGCCCGCCGGCTCCGATCGATACCGCCGGAAGCCCCAGCGACAGGGGAATGTTGGCATCGGTGGAGGAGCAATCCAGTTGCGTTCGAATTCCCAGATGATTGTTGACCGCCAGCAGGACCTCTAGAAGCGGCTCACCCTCGGCGAGTCCTCCTCCCGGGCGCGAACCGATCTCCTTCACCCGCGCTGTTACCCGGCCCCCAGCCCCTCGCTCCGACCTGGCGTTCTCCCAAGCCACCGCCTTTTCCACCGTAGCCGCCAGGAGGCGAGCCAGAAGATCCATCCGGTCCTGGCGTTCCGAACGAAGATCGACCTTCGCTCGTGCCTCCGCTGGGATGGAGTTGATGCTGGTCCCACCCTGCAGGATCCCGAAGTTGAAAGACGACCTGGGCTCGTCTCCTTGACGTTCCATCTCATGAGCCTGCTCCGTGAACCAAGTGATGGCGCGGCTCAAAGCATGGACGGGGTTGGGGGCGCCATGGTCGTTCCAACTGTGTCCGCCCGGCCCGTTGAGTGTGACTTCAAACCGTCGGCTTGCCAGGGCCCGGCAGGTGACATGTTCCGAATTCGGGCCGTCCAGCACCAGAAAAGCACGGTACCGGGGTCCTTTCGCGCCCCTGCACAAGTAACGCATCCCGCACAGATTTCCCTCCCCCTCCTCGCCCACATTGGCGATCAGCACAGGAGCGGGAGCGCCGGCAAGCGGTGCGCAGGACGTCCACACGGCCGCCAAGGCCAACAAGCCGGTCAGACCAGCGCCATTATCGGAGACGCCAGGACCTAGAATGCGGCCGTCGCCCATCACCCGAATATCGTCGGCCGTTCGCGGAGCGAGCACCGTATCCAGGTGCGCCGTGACTGCCACGGCATCGGAATCGCGTCGTCCTGGAAGAGTCGCGATCACGTTGCCGGCCCGGTCCAGCTTGGCTTCCCATCCCAGGCTCTTAAAGCGCGACGCTACCCATTCGGCCCGCTGTTGTTCGAAAAACGTAGGCGCAGGAATCCGGCACAGGGCCAAGTGCTGCTCTGCGATCCAAGCCTTCTCCTTCCGAAACCATTCCAGGGCCGTGTTCACCTCAGGCTGTTTGAGGAGGCTCGCAAGCGATTGTGCGACCAGGAGCATGGGAGCTTTCAGTTTACTCCCAAGCCCGGCCGGCCAGAAATCTTTGAAGAAGACCCTTAAAACCGTTCCGTGGGATATCTTTTCCGCAGCCACTCAACGAACGCCTGCGGCACCTCCATGGTGGAAAGCCTCCCCTGCCGCACCAGGGCGAAATCGTCGAACTTCTTTGATTCCTTCACATCCCTGAGGGTCGTGGGTGGTTCCAGGTGCTGGAGGTACCCCAACTCCACGACCGCCGATTTTGGGTTCTTGGGATCGGCCTTTGGCTCAGTAAGTACTATTGCTAAACCTACTACTGCCGATATTCCACCTGAGTGGTAGATGAACACCTTATCCCCGCTCTTCATCTTTTTGATGGCGCCCACCGCCTGAGGGTTGGTCACGCCGTCCCAGGTGGTCTTCTTTTCCTGGGCTAATTTGTCGATGGAATAGGTGGCTGGTTCTGTCTTTGCAAGGTAATAGCTCATATCCAGTGTTCCAATCGTAAGTTGTAGTACCACAGCATCTGGACCCGTGCGGGTTCAGGGTGTTTTGTAGATAGTAACAGGATTGCCGTGTCAAGTATCGAAAGAGAGTACTTTGTCCTCGAGAAACTGAGTACCGATAGGACGGTGTACACTGAAATATATTGCGTCTTTTCACCAAGGAGCCTCTCGGAGTGACCCAGAATTTAGTAACCTCTCTTAAAGGTTTCGTGCTTTGCTCTGTGGCGGGGTCGCTCATGAGTCTCGGAGCGTTCGGACAAGGAGTTTTAGGACCAAGCACTCCCGCGCCTTCGCCAGAGCCTCTTCCCTCGGCGCCAGTTAAACAACTGGCTCCCAAGGTCGATCCGACTGCATCTTCGAACGGGGCAACAGGGTTAGCTGTCGACACCAAGTCTTATATCATCGGTCCGGAAGACATCCTGCTGATCTCGGTTTGGCGCGAGGACAGCCTGAGCCATCAGTACGGCGTTCGTCCCGACGGGAAGATCACCGTTCCACTGATCCATGACGTTCAGGCCGCGGGCCTGACACCGGAGCGTTTGGGCGAACAGCTTACGCAAGCCTTGAGCGAGTACTTTAACAAGCCGGAAATCACGGTTTCGGTGGTCCAGGTAAACAGCAAGAAGTTCTACATTTCAGGCGAAATCGGCCGCCCGGGACAGTATCCGCTGGTGACCCCGATCAAAGTGTTCGACGCCCTCAACGCTGCGGGAGGATTTCGTGATTTTGCTAACAAGAAGAAAATCGTGATCATCCGCGGCGATCAACGGATTTATTTCAACTACGAGGAAGTGCTCAAGGGAAAGAACCTTAAGCAGAATATCCCGCTCGAAAACGAAGACACGATCATCGTCAAGTAGAAAGTAAAGAGCAGGTCGGAGGCAAAGTTCATGCAACCCACAGAATCGTTCAACATACCCAGAAGAACGTTGGACGTCGAAGACTATATCGACATCCTCAGACGCCATAAAGGCTGGATATTTGGACCGTTCCTATTGACGCTGGTCGCAAGCGTGGTAGGCGTATATCTCTGGCCGGATACCTACATCTCTCAAGGCGCAATTAAAGTAACGCCGCAGCAGGTTCCCCAAAGCATGGTCCCTAACGCCGTCAACCAGTTGATGACGGACCGGATCAACTCCATGGAACAGAACATTTTGAGCCGTACGGTACTTACCACGATCATCAATACGTTCGGCCTTTACCAGCGCGAGCGCACACGCAAGCCTCTGGAAGACGTCATCGACGACATGAAGAAGGCGATTCAGATTCTGCCCGTTTCGACTGTAGGAGGGCCCGGCCGCGAAGTTCCCGCTTTTGCAGTGCAGTTTTCCTACGAAAACAGATACATCGCGCAACGCGTGACGCAGGACCTGATCAGCCGGTTCATCGACCAGAACCAGCGTGATCGCGGAAACACCGTATTCCAGACGTCGCAGTTCCTGAAGGACCAGGTGGATCAGGCCAAAAAAGAACTGGACGACATTGAAAGTAAGCTGACTGCTTTCAGCATTGAGAACAACGGCCGCCTTCCCGACCAGGTGAATTCGAACATGGCCCAGTTGCAATCGCTGCAGATGAATGTCACTGCCCTGGACAATTCCATCTCTCGCGCCCAGGAAACCAAAATGCAGCTGCAAACGGAGTTGCGGATTACAAAGGAGCGGCTCGCGGCTCTTCAAAAGGACCCTGTGGAAAGTCCGGCCGTCACGCAGCAACAGCAGCAGAAGAGCGACAGGCTGGCAGAGGCCGATCGTGAAATTCAGGGCTTGGAGACATCCCTGACAACCATGCGGCAGCACTATACGGATAAGAACCCGGACGTTCAGACCGTTATCGGGCGGCTGGACGCCGCGCGCAAACGCCGCGAAGAAATCGCCAAGGATGAATCCGCAACCGCGCTGGCAACGGCCGCCCTTGCTTTGAAGAAGGACCCCGTTCCAGTGAAAGTAAGTCCGGCGACACAGCGGGAAATGCGCGATTTGGAAAACAACATCCAGCGCATCCAGAGCTCCCTTGAGGCGAAAGATCTGGAAATCGAAGGGGCCAACAAGGATCTGAAAAGGACCGACGACTCAGTGCGCGCCTATCAGGGCCGGTTGGAATCCGTGCCGGTAGGCGCACGTCAGTATGGAGACATGGTTCGGGACCGGGAAGTTGCCAAAGACAAGTACCTGGGCCTGCAATTGAACTATTCCAAAGCGCTGCTGGCCGCCGACATGGAAGGGCGCAAGCAAGGGGAAACTCTGGAGTTGCTGGATGGCGCCTCGCTGCCGCAGACTCAATCCGATCCTAAACGTCCCCTGGTGATTTCCATTGGCGCGGCGCTGGGGTTACTTCTGGGGATTGTGATCGCAGGCGCGCGGGAGATCAAAGACACCTCTCTGAAGAATCTGAAGGACGTCCGTGCCTATACGCAGATGGCGATTCTGGGCAGCGTTCCGCTGCTCGAAAACGACTTTGTCGTGCGCCGCCGCAAGCGCATGGCATGGCTGGGCTGGACCACTTCCGCGCTCGCCGCGGCCTTGATCATGGCCGGCTCCGTCGTTTATTACTACGTCAGCAGAGTCTAGCAGCCCACCAGGGTTCGCCAGGCGTTCAATGATTTAGAAGGTCCCGAGGAAGAAGAGAAACAAAATGAGTCGAGTTCATGATGCCTTGCGACGCGCCGAACAGGCGGGATTACTGACTCCGCCTGCTGCCCGGACTCCGATTTTAGGGGGCGAAGCGCGGACCACCAACTCCACGGTTCTGGATCAGGGACCCAACATGGCGGGTCTGCTGGAGCGGATCGAAGAAATTCCCTTCCGCACCGCCACCGATTCGCTATTGATCGATGTGACCCGGCCGCATGAGGCGCCCATGGAAGAATTCCGTACGCTTCGTACGCGCCTCAATCACATGAAGAGCCTCCAGCCGATTCACTCGCTGGTGGTGACCAGCCCGTCACCTGCCGAAGGGAAGTCTCTCACCGCGGCAAACCTCGGTCTGGCGCAGGCGCACCTGGAAGGCAACCTGACTCTGCTGGCCGATTTCGATTTTCGGCGCCCCATTCTTCATACGCTCTTCGGCATCGACCGCAGCCCCGGCATCACCGACTATCTGTTAGGCCGCGTGCCGCTGGAAAAAGCCATCCGCAAAGTTGCCGGCACCACTCTTTACATCATGCCCGCCGGAGAAGCGGTCATCAATCCCCTGGAACTGCTGAACCTGCGTGAGGTCAAGCTCATGCTTGATCGTCTGCCGTCTATCTTCAATTGGATTATTCTGGACAGCCCTCCGCTGCTTTTCGCGGCGGATGCGAGCCTCCTTTCCACGCTCTGCCATGGAACCCTCCTGGTGGTCCGCATCGGCCACACCACCATCGACTCGGTGACCCGTGCAATGCAGTCGCTCTGCAATAACAACGTGGTTGGTATCGTAGTCAACGGCGCTCGGCGTGGAGAACTGTACAGCAAGTACACCTACTATCACTCGTATTACACGCCGAAGGAAGACGAAGAACGCCGCGGATTGGAAGATGCCAAGGCCGAAGCGGATCGCGAGATTTCAGCGGAAGCTCTGCGGCATCCGGACGACGATTCTCATTAAGGATTGAGTGTCCCCACAGCCGAGTCTTTCTCTTCCGCCGTCCCCGCTGAGAACCGGTGTGCGGAGACCCGGCGCAACGTGGTTGGCCAGGGCCGCCAGCGGACTTGAGGCTGGAGTGGTGGGCGGCTTGGCGATGCTTTGCGTCTTGATTGCCTTTTCCCTGCTGCGTGGCCGCGTGTGGTGGGAGACCCCGAACCTTCTAGGTTCCACCTTCTACGGACTCCGGGCCTTTCGCTCCGGCGTTAGCATGGCGACGCTTTCCGGGGTCGCGTTTCACCTGGTGATCACAGGCACCGTCGGCGTCGTGTTTGGCCTCGCATGCGGGGCCATGGCCGGCCGCTCCAGGCTCGTCCTGGTCGGCGTAGCGGCTGGCATGTTCTGGTATTACCTGGCCAATGCCTTACTCTGGAGCACGATCAATCCACTGATTCCCCTCTACACTTTCGTCCCGGCAGCCTTGACATCGCACGGCGTCTTCGGCGCCTGCCTGGGTTGGATGGGACAAAAGGACTGGCTTTCCTGAAAAGAAGAATCAGTCACAGCCCAATTCCCCAATAAAATGTAGGAGTTCCGCAATTCTCGCGGAACGCCCGTGCTATCTTCAAGTCGAGAAGAGGATCTACATCGGCCCTTCTTCAACAAGTTTCTTCCAGGCCTGGGAGCGTTGCACTACGATGGAGCGGAACTTCCGGAGCCCCTGGAAAGGCTTACGAGAGCTAACTATAGGGATAGCCTCGACGGGAGATCTTGGAGTCGCGATTTCATAACATCTGAAGGCTGGTTAACGGCTCAAGATATCCGAGAGTTGCACACCGTAGACGAGAACGGCTCGTGAGGTGGAACTCAATTCATTGGCGGTCGTGTGTAAAAACGCGGCCGCCCGCAACGCCGTGGGAGTAGTGTGTCCGCTCACTTCGCACTCGGCGAATAACCAGCGGAATGCGTCAAGGAGATGTGTGGATACCCCGCCGGAGTCTTTTGAAAGCAGTCTTGGGCCGGCTCCTCTTCTATGGATCAATTCTGCTATGCGCCTGGTGGTGGATGTTCTGGATGCCGGGAACGGGCTCTGTCAGATCGCTGCCTCCGCTGAACGCGGGTGAGCTTAGACTCGCGAAACAACTACGTGACGACATCGTTTCTCTCGCCGGCGATATCGGTGAGAGGAATGTCTCGAACAAGCCCGGGCAGTTGGAGGCAGCAGCCGAGTTCATCGAAACGTTGTTCCGCGCTGCCGGGTATCAGCCACAGTCGCAGTGGTACAAAATTGGTGGCACGCCATGCAGAAACGTAGAAGCCGAAATTCGAGGAACGGCACAGCCCGAAGAAGTAGTAGTTATAGGGGCTCACTACGACTCCGTGCCGGAAAGTCCCGGGGCCGACGACAATGCAAGTGGAGTGGCGGTCTTGCTTGCCCTGGCGCGGGACTTACGCGGAACGCCCGCTCCTCGTACGCTTCGGTTTGTCGCTTTTGCAAACGAAGAGCCTCCTTACTTCTGGAGCGACGACATGGGAAGCATGGTCTATGCCAGACGGTGCAGGCAACGGGGAGACCATGTGGCCGCGATGTTGAGCATAGAATCGGTTGGCTTCTATTCCAGCGCAGCTTCGAGCCAGCACTACCCGGCAGGGCTCGGATTTCTGTACCCGGCAAAAGGTGACTTCGTAGCCTTTGTCGGGAACACTTTCTCCAGGCCGTTAGTCCACCAAACATTGAAGACTTTTCGTCACGCCAACGCGCTACCCTCCGAAGGCGCCGCTGTGCCGAACGCAATTCCCGGAGCAGGATGGTCCGATCACTGGTCCTTTTGGCAGCAGGGCTTCCCCGCAATTGAGATTACAGATACGGCCCCCTTCCGAAATCCGGCTTACCATACGCCGCTGGATACTCCTGACCGCCTTGACTACGACCGTCTGGCCAGGTTCACGCGGGCCATGCGGACCGTGCTCGAAGAGCTCACCAATTCTCATTGAACGGGTGCCGACTTCGCCTCGCCGCTCTGACTTTCTACATCTGCACAATCATGGAAATGAAAGACTCTACTCTCGGCAAGGAACCAGACCAGGCACCTTGTCAGCCAGAGGCCGCGGTGGGCGTCGGGAAAAAACCGCATCCCGCTGCACGATGAAACTCACGAAAAAGAGAATTGTTTCCGCAGTCAACTTGGCGGGGACAATTCCGGCTGGCGTGTAGCGAACAAATAGCTGGATGAGCAGAAAGCTGAGGATCCCCGATGCTGCCGAGAGCGCCCAATACTTCGCCAGAGCCGGCGTGATACGAACATCGGAACGGAAGACGCTGCGTCTGGCTGCCACGAATTGAAATGAGCCCGCGACGAGACGGCTCACAGCCTGGCAGACGGCCAAGTGGGGCAAGAAATGTATGCCCCAGAGATGTGTGACAAAGATCCCGTTGTCGATGGCGGCCGTAAGCAGCGAAGCCGCGGCGAAGCGCACAAAGACGAAGTAGATCCGCATGGAGTCCAACAGCGGATTGAAGTGTGAGGACTTGTTGCCGTCGATGTAGATCGTCGATATGGAGACTTCGCGTATCCCACGGGCTGCGTCCCGGCAGGCAAGCAGCATGTCGAGCTCAAAATCGTAACCGGTCGAACGCAGTTGGACCAGATCCGGCAGCAAATCCATGGGAATACCGCGGAGCCCTGTTTGTGTGTCTCGAAGCCGCTGGCCGGTCAGGGCACGCATAATCACACGAGTCGCAGTATTGCCGAAACGGCTGCGGAATGGCGCTGTCGTATCAAACGACCGCGCGCCCAACACGAGACTACCTCGGTGTTCCCGAAGGGTTGCGGCGACGCGCAGAATGTCCTTTGCTGTGTGCTGGCCGTCGGCGTCGGCTGTGACTACGCCGGCGGAATCCCTAAAGGCTCGCGCCGCATAGTTGAGCCCGGTTTTCAGAGCCGCTCCCTTGCCCCGATTTGAGGCATGAGTCAGGATACAGACTCGATCGAACTTCGTCAGCGCGGCAAAAATCGCTTCTGACCCAGGACCACTGCCGTCGTCAACGATGACGATGCCGGCGATCCCGTTGGAATCCGCGAGATCCGCCACAAGAGGGGTAAGTTGGTGTCCCGGCAAATAGGCCGGAATGAGGATCACCGGCTTGGTTTCAGATTCTCCCGGCGTCTGACCTATCGCAGGCGGGACGATGGGGCGGAGCATTACCGTTGCCACGTTGCCGTCCTGTTCTTCTGCGACTCCGCCCAGCGAAGATTGTTACGGGCCAGCTCATATCCGGGCTGAATCCGGAGGGCTTCCTGACCAGCGCGGATGGCTTCATCCCATTGGCCCAGCGAATTGTAGGCGGCGATCAGGTTGTTATAGGCCTCTGCATAGCGGGGCCGCTGCTGCAATGCCAATTGAGCGAACCGAATGCATCCTTGGAAGTCGTTTTTCCGATAAGCTGCAAGCGATCGGTCCAGAAGTGTTTCCGGCGCCGGAAAAACAGAAGGTGGGGTCTCGTGCCGCAGCGTCGCATAGCGCAAGACCGCGGGATCTCCTGGCGCGAGCCGCAAAGTTTCGTGCGCCAGAGCATCCAGTTGCGGCCACTGCTGCAGAGTGGCGTAAGCATCGAGAAGCAGAACGCGAGCCTGTATATAGGCAGGATTGAGGCGGATCGCCTCCTGGAGCTGGGCCTCCGCCGGGTCTGCTCGCCCTTTACCCTTAAGCCAACGCGCATAAAAATAGTGGCTCTGCGCCTCTTGCGGAGAGAGGAGAATCGCTCTGGAAAAATGTTGTTCGGCGTCCGCGTCGCGGCCCAATGCGCCGCAGTCAATGCCCAGGTTGATCTCGAGTTCAGGATAGTTCGGTGTGTAGACGAGGGCGCGCTCGAATAAAGTCAGTGCCCCGCCGAAATCCCCCCGTGACATCCTGGCCAGACCATAGTTCATGAGTCCGCGTCCGTTCTTAGGGCTCTTGAACGTTACGTCCTCCCACAGCGACTCTTCTGTGCGCCAGACTTCGTTGCGCCGCCGGGTTCCCCCCGCATACAAGAGCAAGAGACAGAGCGCGGCCGCGACTGTGACGACCCGGGCGTTGCGATGCAAAGCGAAGCGCGAGGCGAACCACGCCGCGCTCCAACTCACCGCCAGCACCAACCCGGCGAACGGCAGGAACATGCGATGGTCGTTCTCCACTTCCGCCAAGGGGAAGACGGACGTAGGAATCAGCCCCAGGACGAACCACGCGAGGCCAAAGGCCACGGGCCTTCCCGCGGGACGCTTTGCCGCCGTGTGGATTGATAACAGTAGAATCGCGACAAACAGAAATCCACCGAGAGCTTCCAGTGTTAACAAGGAAGAGAGAGGCTCCAAATCGGTGTCCGCGCTGAGGTGCAGAGGCAGGAAGAACGAAACAAAATACCGGAACCAGACGTATGGTTGCGTGATCAGGTAGCGATAGGCGGATACTGAGCCAGGATCGAAACTTTTCGCCGTCAGCCACGCCTGAAGCGCCAGGAAGACGGATGTGAGTCCGAGTGATGGGATGGCCTGCAGAAGAACGCGCCTCCAGCTCGAGGAGCCCTCGATCAGAACGATATATGCGGCCAGAATTGCGGGGAAGATGAGAGCGGGAGGCTTTGCAAGAAACCCTAGCGCAACTGGAAGCAAGTAGAGACCGTATTTCCGCAATTCGGGAAATTGCGCGTAAATCGCCAAGCCTGCGACGATGCCCCAAGTAGAAATGATGTCGGCTCTCTGGATGATGTAGTTGACTGTTTCCGCGATCGCCGGATGAAGTCCGAACCAGGCTGCGGCGAGCCACGCAATCCAGAAATTCAGGGGTCCTGGGTTTACGTGGTCCAGGATGGTTTGAAATAGGAACCCCAGCGAAACGAGAACGGCCAGGAACCACAAGAAATTGGATGCATGGAAGGATACAGGGTTGTAGCCTCCGCCGCGCCAATAGTCGAAAGCGAGCGACAGCGTTACCAGCGGACGCCACATCTGATGCGAAGGCAGGACGCTTGATGTGCTCGCATCGAGAAAGAACCGCCCAGGGTTTGCCAGGGTTCGAATCGCCGTGTTGTCTGTGATGCTATGAAAATCGTCAAACTGAAAATTGTTGCGGAAGTGATTCGAATACGTCACCGTCACTGCCGCCAGAACGGCTGCGGCTGTGGTCCAGGTTCTTAGTCGAATGCGCGCTGCGGTCACTCGCTCCTCACTGACAATGCAGCCCGGTGTTCAGGATGATATTGCCGGAATTGCTTCCGGTATTCCCGCCCGATAGCTGGAAGGCCAGCGTATCGCCCGCGCTCACGCTGATGGAGTTTCCGGTAGATGGCACATTTGATCCGTTAGCAACGGTGAGCGTCAGCACAGAGGTCGGCGTACCCGTCCCACCACTCGCTTTAAATAGCTTCACGGTCAGGGTCGTTCCCCCGGAGGCGGACGGCTGGAAGACGCGCACAATATCGATGGTGCAAGATACCGGCATCACAGCAGCCATGGAATTGAAATCGGTAAACCCCCCACCCTCTGTTGCATCGCCTGCGGAACTAATGGGGAAGAATGTCGAGTTCGGACTGCCGAAGCCCTGGTATATGAAGCCGCCGACGATCACCTGGGCCGGTCCCGCGGGACCAGTCGCGCCTGTGGCGCCCATAGTCCCAGTTCCCGTAGCGCCGGTGGCTCCGGTCGCGCCGGTTGTTCCGGTGGCCCCGGTGGAGCCTGTCGCGCCCGTAGATCCTGTGGGACCTGTAACTCCAGTCGCACCCGTGACTCCGGTGGGGCCGGTAACGCCGGTCGCACCGGTGGCGCCTGTTGAACCGGTAGGCCCAGTGGGACCCGTCAAACCGGTAGGACCTGTCACTCCCGTGGGACCTGTCACTCCCGTGGTACCGGTTTCGCCTGTGGGTCCCGTGGTTCCGTTAGGACCTGTGATTCCTGTTGGGCCTGTGATCCCCGTAGGTCCGGTGATTCCCGTCGCGCCGGTGGCTCCTGTAATTCCCGTAGCCCCGGTTGAACCAGTCGGTCCAGTGACCCCGGTTGTTCCCGTGCTACCCTGCAGTGCCAGCACGGCCCAAGTTCCGCCCATACCCGCGACATCTGTGGCTGGATCAACATTAAGATTGCTTGTCAGCGCGATATAACTTGTCCCGTTTTCGTACACGGTATCTCCGACCGCATAGAGTGTCGCGCTACTCCAAGTACCTCTGAAATTCACCGGCGCACCAGTGGCGCCGGTGGCTCCCGTCGCGCCGGTCACGCCTATCGGACCTTGAATGCCTTGGCTACCCTGGGCTCCCGTAGGCCCGGTCGATCCTGTAACGCCGGTCGCACCGATTGGACCAGTCAGCCCGGTAGGACCTGTCACGCCTGTCGGTCCTGTCAATCCAGTGGCTCCTGTTGCGCCGGTCCCACCCGTCGGGCCGACAATGCCCTGAGATCCGGTTGGCCCGGTCGCACCGGTCGATCCGGTTACGCCTGTGGCACCAATCGCACCAGTTGGGCCAGTAACGCCCTGAGATCCGGTTGGCCCGGTTGCACCAGTCGATCCGGTAGCGCCCGTTGCACCGGTCGCACCGGTCGGGCCGGTTGCCCCTAATTGTGCGAGCAGGCTCCAGAACGCGGGGCTGGTGCCGGGTTGATTGCCGGTGTTGTTATTCTGAAGCGAAATATAGCTGCTGCCTCCGAAACTGACTCCATCATTGGCGTTATAAGTGGTGCTTCCGCCCCACGCCGCCTTCCAACTCAAGCCGGGCGTACCGGTTGGTCCTGAAGGACCCGCCGGTCCTGTTGCTCCTTGCGCACCTTGGAACCCCTGTCCTCCAGGCGGGCCAGCGAATCCCTGTGGACCCTGGAGTCCGGCGGGGCCTTGCGGACCTGTCGCTCCCATTGCTCCAGTCGCCCCGGTTGCGCCAGGGATTCCGGCGGCTCCTGTAACTCCGGCGGGTCCGGGAGGGCCCGTAACTGCGGGGATCACGCCAGCGGAAAGAGTGATATTACTGGCCGGGCTGCTTAAAGTTGGCGGAACGGTCGCATTGATCTGATAGATCAACTGACCCGGTGCTAGCCCGGCGAAATTAACGATCGCGGGGACCCCTCCGACATTGACCACAGGCGGGATAGCTGCTGCGGCAAGAGTGGCTGACGGGCCGGGTTGTCCGGAACCAACCGGAGGAAGAACCGCCCCCAGTCCCGTCGCATAGATGACAATCGAATCGCCTGCTTGAACGGGATTAGACGGGCTGATTGCTGTCCCATTCTTGAGAGCGACGAAGATGGCAGGGTCCTGGGCAAGCAGTGTTACCTGGAGGGGCGTGCTTGATCCGCCGCCAGTCTGTACCACCACAGCGAGTGTGCTTACATCGATAAGCTCGAACGGGACCTGTGCATTGATCTGACCCGGCGATACATATAGTAACGGCGCCGCGGTACCTCCGAAGAACACTTGCGTGCCACCTAACTGCGTTGGCAACAGCGAGCCGCTGGCGGTCAGCGTGGTAGCGGCAAGATTTGTTCCGAGAATGGTGACAAGAGATCCGCGAGCCGCGACGGGAACGCTGGACGAACTGCTACCGGTAGCCGCATTCACGAAGCCGTTCGGCGAGATCGACGGCGTTTGCGCCTGGAGTGTAAACCAAACTACAAAAGGGAGTAGATATATTGGGCGGATTCTTAACGAAATCAAGATTTTCTCCGGGCAAACCAGCGGCAGAGCAATAAAGGTTGGTAGTGCGCAAGCGCGCGGAATTTTCTCAGCGGATCTTGCTGGTATGTGCGACTTCGACCAGACCAGTAGCCTAATCCGGATCGGGCGGCGAGATGTGGTCGATGACGAGCATTTCCACGGGGAGCCGACGCCCGGATTCGATTTTGAGGCCCAACGCCTTGGCGAGGTCTTCCATGAGGCTCGCCGTCGCTTCGGACACCGGGACACTTCGGTCCCTCACCTTTTCGGTGTCGACTTCATAGTCGATGGAGAAATCGTAAACGCCTTTAAGCCCGGTGGCATCCACGATAAGGCGGTCGCGGTGGTGAGTGGAAAGGTAATTTGCCAGACCCGGCATAGTTATGGCTTGGCCTTCAACGGCCACGTGACCGGGGAGTTCGCCGGAATGGAGATGGAAACCGCGAGGGTCGGGCTCGGTCACCTCACTGGCTTCGAGTTTGGGTGATTTCCCAACGACGAGGGCATCGACGGTGAGTATGCGGGTTTCATGGTGTAGCCGAAGGCCGAAGCGGTCGGCGAGCAGGTCCTGGAGCATCAGGCGGAGTTCGGCGCGGCTGTGGACGCCTTCGGCTTTGCCTTCGACGTCAAAGCGCGTGGCGGGAGCGTTTCCGGCCACCACGAGGGGAGAAACGTCGTGTGCGTATCCGATCAACTGCTGAATGGTGACGTATTCCGCTTTCAGCCGGTTGGGGCCGGTGGTGACAGTGGACATACCGCTTTGGCCTGGCGCGTAGGATCTTACTGAAGTGACTTCGAACTGAGGCACTTGGGCGAAGGCGGCCAGGGCCAGCAGAAAGCCTGTGAGCGTCCGCATGCCGATATGATGGCAGAAGTCGATTAGGCAGGGCAATGAGGAAGTTTCGACCAAGCGGGACGAATTCTTAGTTGCGCCCGGTTTGCCGGCCACTCTTCCGGAGCGTCGAATAGAAGGCGCTACTCCCACCCTCCGTTGCGCTTCTCTACCGGAAGGATTCTCATGAACGCTTCCACAGCGTGGATTTTGCCGTCGTAGACCTTAAACGATTCCCACACTGTGAGCTGGTCACCGCCGCGCTCGCGCACGCCCCAAGCCATGCGCAGCCAGACGATGCCCATGCGCTCATCAACGGCGACGACGCGCGTTTGTACGTCACCGAGGCGTTTGAAAATCTCGAGCGATTGTGTCGCGATGTTCTTGCAGTCGGGGGAAAACCTGCAATCGGGACCTGCCATCACCTGGCCGTTTTCGTAGCGATAAGCATCGGCCGCAAATGGTGCATCCACAGCGGCGAAAGTCTTGGCGGCGTTGAGTCCGGCCGGATAGTGCAGCGCCGCCTTGATGGCCTCGTCGCGGGTCGAAAGCTGCTCGGGGCGCGGCACGTAGTTCATCCCTTCGCTTGGTGCGCTAAGACCGTCGATGTTGAAGATAAGCCCTTCTGCCGTGCTGCGCGTGGCCACAAGTTCGACCTCGGTCAACTTATCCGCGACGACCTTCAGCCGAACCACCAGTAACACGGGCGCTCCGCTCTCCTCCACCACAACGTCAGCGCCGGCCACGCCCGCGCGCTCGTCGATGAAATCCTGGCGAAAACCGCGCAGGCGCGTCACCGTCTTGACCAGACCGACTTTTGCGAGCGGCTTCTCGACGGCGTCTTCGGTCACCCGCAGCGTGCCAGCTACGGGTAGTTTGCTCACGTCATGCTTCAGGAAGGCATATAGCAACTGCGTGACCTTGCCGCGCAGACATTCGCGGTCGCAGGGGATGGCGGATTGCGCGTTCGCGGTGACGCCCCACATGCCAAACCCCACGAGCAATCCAAGTATCGCCTTGTTCTTCATGAAGCTATTTGGGCCGTCCCTTGAATCCCTGCGTCTGAACAGGAATCTTATACACAGTCATCGAGGTCGCACGCACACCCTGGCCCCACTGGACCTCTTCGCCACCGAGGCTGGTCGAACCCATCCCCCCGATGTACAGCATCTTCTTGTCCGGACCTGCAAACGCCAATGTGATCGGCGGGCGAGGGGTGGGAATAAGCCCCAGGTATTTCCCCGTCTTGTCGAGCACCTGCACACCCATCATCGAGCCAGCGGTCACGGTTATATACAGCCGTCCTTCCGCATCGATCGTCATGCCGTCGCCGTTGGAGCCCTGCCCCTCCAGTTTGCCGAACTCGCGCTGGTTCGTCGCTTTCCCATCCGCGCCGATGTCGAACACGGCGATCATGCTGCCATTGGTAACGTACAGTTGCCTCTCATCGGCGCTGAGAATGATGCCGTTGGTGCGCAGATTCTGATCGATGCGGGTCACATTGCCTGACGGGTCCACCGCCAGCGCGCCGGTACCGGTGAAGTACACCCAACCATTTTTCGCGACCGAGAGGTCGTTGATGCGTCCCAGCCCCGCACCGCCCTCGGTCATCTTGTCGGCCAGCACTTTTCGGTCCGGCGTCAGCAGCGCGATGTCCGTCGCCTCCGTACAGGCCGCGCGCGTTACCGCGTCGGGATCGGTACAACTCCGTTCCACAGCGTAGATCGCCCCGTTGGACCCGATCGACAACGCGCCCGGTCCATGTGACCGCGCGAGGAGAATTGTAACGTTGTCCTTCTCATCTACTTTGATAATGCGGTTCGACTGTTCCTGCGCGAAGATCAGGCCCCCGTCGTCGGTGCCTACCATTCCGTCCGCAGTCGCTTCACCCTGCCATGCCATCTTCCACTTCTGGCCTCCGGCAATTACGCCTGGAATCGCGGTGGTGGTGACGTCTTGAGCCGGAACCGGCTTCGCGGCTGCACGAGCAGGCCCCTTGCCTTGACCGGGTTGGGCACACAAACATGCCGCGGAGAGAGTCGCCAAAGCTAGTAGTTTCGTTTTGGACATGCTCTTGATTTAATCACGTCTCGCTGGCTTTTGCGCGGCATGCTACGGGGCCATCGCTACAAGAGACCGATTGAGAAAGTGCAGTGGAGACCCTTAGGGCTTTGCGGGCAGCTGCCAGAGCTCAATCTTATTTCCATCCTGATCATAGATCCACGCAAAGCGGCCGAAGGATTCATTCATTCGTTTGGCGTCAATCTTTACTCCCTCTTGTTTTAAGCGGTCGAGCAACGCATCCAGATCGTCTACGATGTAGTCGATCATGAACGATTGCGTGGCAGGAATATAGTCAGTGGAGTTGGAGAAAACAGTCCATGCAGTAACGTGTTCCTTCTGTGGGTCGTCATGTTCGCGCCACGGAAGGTTGACGCCTTTGCCTTTATCCGCAAGTCCAAGATGCTGCGAATACCATTCGCGCGTCTGATTGCGATTAGCGGATTTGAAGAAGACACCGCCGATTCCAATGATGCGCCCGCGCTGCTCTGTTTTGGCGGGCGGTTGCGACTTTTCAGGTTGCGGAGGTTTCACTTCTTGTCCTGCCAGTAAGCAGGCTGAGATGAGCAACAGCGGGCCGAGCGCGATTGTACTCCAGAGAATTCGTTGCATGTGGGGATTATATAGGTCCGATCCGGATGGAGCAATCGGCTCGCTCAAGGTGTCTCAAACCGGCGATTTCAGTGCCTCGTGATTTATTATGATAAAGTTAGCCGGAACCCCGTAGGAGGGTGCATGTTTATCACGAAGAAGTATCTGAGCCGACGTACTCTGTTGCGGGGTATGGGAGTTTCAATGGCTTTGCCGTTGCTCGACTCCATGATTCCCGCGCAGACGGCGCTGAAGAATACAGCGGCCAACCCGCGGCCGCGCGTGGGGTTTGTGTATGTCCCGCATGGCGCGATTATGGACAAGTGGACGCCTGCCAAGGAAGGCTCGGGGTTTGAGTTCACCCCGATCCTGAAACCCCTGGAGCCGTTCCGCGACCGCATCAATGTGATTAGCGGTCTAGGCCATAAGGCCGCCGATACAACGGCTGTGCATTCGTTGAGCCCGACCACCTGGCTAAGTGGAGTCCGGCCCAAACCTACCCAGGGCGTCGACGCCTACGCGGGGGTCACGGCCGACCAGATTGCGGCGCGAACCATCGGACAGGAAACGGTTTTGCCTTCGCTGGAGCTGGCGACGGAAGATCATTCGGGATTGATCGGCGCATGCGACCGCGATTACGGATGCATCTACATGAACACGCTTTCGTGGCGCACGCCGACCACGCCGATGCCCATGGAGATCGACCCGCGCCAGGTGTTCGAGCGCATGTTCGGGCAAGGCGGAAGCGCGGAAGAGCGCGCCCTGCGGCAGGAAAGAAAATCTAAGCATATTGGATGCGGTTTCGAAAGATGCCAAGGGCATGCAGCACGTGCTCGGCAACAAAGATAAGGCGACCCTGGACGAGTACCTCGACAACATCCGTGAAATCGAGCGCCGTTTGCAGAGGGCCAGCGTGGAACAGGACAACCCCGATCTCACCGTTCCCGAAGCTCCCGTGGGCATTCCTTATTCCTTCGAGGAACACATCAAGTTGATGTACGACCTGCTCGCGTTGTCGTATCAAGCCGACGTGACGCGCGTGTTCTCCTTCATGGTGGCGCGCGAGGTCTCCAACCGAACCTACCCGCAGGTCGGCGTGCCTGACGGACATCATGCTACGTCGCATCACGCGAACAAGCCTGAGAAGATCGACAAGCTGATCAAGATTCAGACCTACCACGCAGGCCTCTTTGCGCACTTCCTGGACAGGCTCAATAACACCAAGGATGGTGACGGGTCGCTGCTGGATCATTCCGTGATTCTTTACGGCAGCAACATGAGCAACAGCAACCTGCATAATCATTTCCCCTTGCCGAACATTCTCGCGGGAGGCGCGGCCGGAAGGCTCCAGGGTGGTCGTCACCTGAAGTATGCGGACCACACCCCGATGGCCAACCTGCTTCTGAGCATGTTGGATAAGGCTGGCGTTCCGCAGGAAACTTTGGGCGATAGCACGGGTCGGCTGGCGGACGTCTAATGATGATGCGGCAAGACATCAAAAAACCGCTCCGTTACCGTCGCGGCTCCGTTGGCTTGCTCTTGTGCTCCGCGCTGGTTTTAACGGCAGCTACCAATGGCGATGCGCGTCTTGTGGATGCGGTGAAGAATCGGGACGCGGCGCAGGTGGCTGCGCTGCTGGCGCAAAAAGCGAACCCGAATATCGGCGAGCCTGACGGAACTACTGCACTCGCTTGGGCGGTTCGGCAGGATGACGTCGCGTTGGTGGACAAGTTATTGCGCGCCGGGGCCAATCCGCAGACTGCAAATCGTTATGGCGTGACGCCGCTGTATTTGGCGTGCCTGAACGGCAACGCTCAGGTGGTTGAAAAATTGTTGAAGGCGGGCGCGGACGTCAACGCTCCTTCCAGCGAAGGCGAAACGCCTCTGATGACGGTCGCCCGCTCAGGGCATGTGGAGCCGGCCAAGGTTTTGCTGGCGCATGGAGCCGATGTATACGCCCGCGAAACCTGGCACCGCCAGACGGCGTTGATGTATGCCACCGCGGAGTCTCATCCGGAGATGATGCTGTTGTTGATCGACCACGGCGCGCTGGTGAACGATCAGGATGGCGTGCAGAAATGGGCGCGTCAGGTCACCTCAGAGCCGCGCGATAAATGGCTTCCCACGGGCGCGATGACTCCGTTGCTGTTTGCGGCTCGTCAAGGCTGCGTGGAGTGCGCCAAAATTTTGATCGAGCACGGCGCGGAGCCGAACGCGTCCGATCGCGACGACGTAACGCCGATGATCTCGGCGATCATCAACGGGCATTACGATGTCGCCGCGTATCTGGCGGAGCACGGCGCGAATCCGAACCTGGCCGACGTGACCGGTCGCACGCCTCTTTATGCGGCAGTCGATTGCCATACCATGCCGCAGGACAACCGGCCTTCGCCCAAGGATATCGGGAACAAGGTTTCCAGCTTTGAGCTGATTGAATTGCTGATCGCCAAGGGCGCGGACGTGAACGCGCAATTGAAGAAGCAGGTCCCTTATCGGGCCAAGCTCGATCGCGGCGACGACACCATGCTCACCACCGGCACCACGCCGCTGCTTGCGAGCCGCCAAAGCAGGGGACGTACCGGTGATTCAGTTGCTGCTGGCCAAGGGCGCGGATCCAAAGCTGGTCACGCGGAACGGCGTGAATGCGCTGATGGCAGCCGCCGGCGTTGGGACCAAGGAAGAAGACAACACGGGGCGCAAGAAGACCGAGCCGGATACGATCACCACCATCAATTTGCTGTTAGCGGCGGGTCTGGACGTGAACGCGGTGGACAGCCGCGGGCAATCGGCATTGCACGGCGCCGCGTTTTGGGGCAAGGATCAGGTGGTCGAGTATCTGGTGAAGCGCGGGGCCAAAGTGGACCTGAAGGATAAGAAGGGTTTCACTGCTCTCGATTCCGCCATGGGTGTCGCGGGTGGCGTAGGCTTTGATGGAGCCAGCGCGACTCCACGGCCGTCCACGGCGGAGTTGTTGAAGAAGCTCGCCGCGGGTGCCTAACCTCACATTCAAGTAAGCTCCACCAAGCGCCGATTAAGATAGAAGAGGGGACGCTGTTGGTACCCGCTCTTTTTCCGGCGAAATAATGTCGTCCTCACTCTTAGGCGCACTTTATCTGCAGGATCTGTTGGTCGCGCTTTTCATTGCGGCGGCACAGATTCTGGGCGCGTATCTGATCTTAAGGGGACCGGCCAGCCAAGCTTCGGCTCTTGCGCGCAAGCGCATTATCTTCGTCACCCGTCTCTCTGTCGCTCTACTCGCCATCGATCACGTATTTCTGTATGAGCCTGTGGCTCGCCATCTTCCCCGCTTCTGGACTGGTTGGGCCCGCGGCATGGTGCTGCTGTGGGGAGTCCTCTCTATCGTGTGGCTGGCGATTTACGGATTGACCCGGCTGGTAAACGGCGACACCGCTCGCCACAGCCCCGCGCGGCGCAGATTTCTGCGACTCACTCAAGGCGTGTTGTGCGGCGCTCCTGTGGCGGCGCTGGGATATGGCATTTTCATCCAGCGATTCCAGCTCTCGCTGCGCGAACAGAAGATCGTTGTGCCGAATCTTCCCGATGCTCTCCACGGGATGCGATTAGTCCAGTTGACCGATATTCACATGGGCCCTTTCCTGGGTGCGCCGGAATTGGCTCGCGCGGTGGCCATGGCGAATGAGACCAAGGCTCATGTTGCGCTGGTCACCGGCGATCTGATCAGCGGGCCCGGCGATCCTTTGGACACGTGTATAGAGAGCCTTTCCCATCTGCGAGCAGACCTGGGGATCTTCGGCTGCATGGGAAATCACGAACGCTATGCCGAGGTGGAGGCTCGCACGCAAATGCAGGGAGCCCGGTTCGGGCTTCGCTTCCTGCGCCATGAAGCAGTCAAGCTCACCTACGCGGGAGACGCAGTTGAATCTTGCCGGTGTCGACTATCAGCGCTTCAACCGCCCCTATCTGACGCGAGCCGAAGAACTCGTGGACCCTGCCGCGTTTAACATGCTACTCTCGCATAATCCCGATGTATTTCCCGTGGCCGCCCGTAAAGGTTTCCCGTTGACAATTTCCGGGCATACCCATGGCGGTCAAGTGCGCGTGGAGATTCTGCAACAGGACTTGAACGTGGCGCGCTTCTACACACATTACGTCGATGGTCTATATAGACAGGGCGATTCCTCGATCTTCGTATCGAGAGGAATCGGAACCATCGGGCTTCCCGCACGCCTCGGATCGCCCCCGGAAGTGGCTTTGATAACCTTGTGCCGTACCTGATTCTGAGCGACCTTCACGCGAACCGCGAGGCTCTGGACGCCGTCCTAGAAGACGCTTGCGCGGCCTGTCCCGAAGGCTTTGCGGCTATTCTGTGCCTGGGCGATCTGGTCGGATACGGAGCTGATCCCGCTTACACCATCGCCTGGGCTAAGTCATCGGCCAAAGCGGTGATCCGAGGCAATCACGACAAGGTATGCTCGGGCCTGGATTCGCTGGAACTCTACAACACCGCGGCGCAAGCTTCGGCAACATGGACCCACCAGTTGCTGGACCCTACCCAGATTGAATATCTGCGAAGCCTGGTGCGCGGTCCGCTGCATTACAACGGGTTCGACCTGGTGCACGGATCGCCTCGCGATGAAGACGAGTATCTGGTGCAGCCGGGACAAGCCGACGAAGTTCGGGAGTTTCTGGACGGGCCGCTGACGTTCTTTGGGCACACGCACGTCCAGGGAGGATTCCTGCTCACTCCCCGCGGAACCACACCGATTCAATCCAACAAGATGCTTCAATTGGATCGGGAGCGTTTCTATCTGATCAATCCCGGTTCGGTGGGTCAGCCCAGGGATCGCGATCCCCGGGCCGCCTATGTGATTTATCATCCAGAACAGCACTCGGTGGAGTTTCGTAGAGTCGCCTACGACGTCGAAACGGCGAGCCGCAAAATTCTGGATGCGGGCCTGCCTTCCACGCTCGCCGCGCGGCTTCACGAAGGAAGATAGTTCGCCTTACTGGCGCTGTCCGCCCGAAAGAATCAGTGTTTGCCCTGTGACCCAGCCTGAATCGTCAGACGCATAGAACACGGCGGCTCGGGCGATGTCCTCCGGTTGCGCAATGCGGCCGAGGGGCGTCCGGGACTCCAATGACTTGCGGAAGTCGCTTTCGGCAAAGCCCACCGAGTGCAAACCTTCGGTTTCCACCATGCCGGGGTTCAATGAATTGACTCTGATTTTTTTGGGACCAAGCTCCTGCGAAAGCGACACCGTAATAGCGTCCACAGCCGCTTTCGTCGCACTGTATACGGACGGCCTGCCCAACCGGCATTGGGCCGACGATGGAACTGATGTTTATGATCGAGCCGCCGCTAGGGCCGATCAGCTTCACGGCCTCCTGCGTGGTGAGCAGCAGGCCCAGCACGTTGAGGTCGAACTGCTTGTGGAAGTGCTCCGGCGTGATGGAGTCCAGCGGCTGGAAATCGTAGATGCCCGCGTTGTTCACCAGCACGTCCACTTTGCCATAGGCCTTTTTGGTCTCGGCGAAGAGACTCTTGATTTGCTCAGGTTTGGAGACATCCGCTCCTACGGCAACCGCCTTACCGCCTTTTTCCTGAATGCGTTTCACTACGGCGTCCGCGCCCGCTTTGCTGGAAGCGTAATTGACTACAACAGACGCGCCTTCGGCCGCGAGATGCTCGGCAATCGACGCGCCAATTCCTTTGGATGCTCCTGTTACAACTGCGACTTTACCTGCGAGTTTGCTCATTGCGTTCAAAATTTCCTTAATCAGCTATTGTCTTGCCAACGCTTGAAACAGATGAAACCGGCAACGGGAGGGATTCAGGAATGTGCTTTCAGCAGATATACTGGGAGGCCATGAGGACCGCAATAAAAGTCTCTTTCGCGATTGTCATTTGCATGGGAGCGGCCTTGGTGGCGTGGCCGCAGGCTGCCGACGATCCGCTGGATCCCGTGAAAGCCTCGCCCGATACGCAGCATCTCATGTTCGAGAATCAGTTCGTGCGCGTGGTTGACGATCAGATTCCGGTTGGCGCCATGGAACCGCTCCATCGGCATCGCCACGGTGTGGCTGTTTATATCAACAACTACACCAATGAACAGGTCACGCAGGAAGGGAAGAAGACGGTGCAGACTCACACAGCGGCGACCGCTTCCTGGGTGGAGGCGACGGTACACACGGTGAAAAACATCGGCGACACGCCTTCGCACTCGATCCGCATCGAACTCAAGTACTAGCCTGCTTTGCGAAATGTCAAATTGATTCGGCAGGCGCCAAGTACAGGATGCGTCGCGTCCTTCAGCGGCAGGATGCCGTGGTAGCGAAGTCGCGCAGGTCCGCCCCATACGGCGACGTCGCCGTGGTTTAGATTTATGCGCGTGGTCTTGCCGGATCGGGTCATTTCACCGAACAGGAAGACCGCTGGAATTCCCAGCGATACCGACACAATGGGCTGGGTAAAATCGTGCTCGTCTTTGTCCTGATGCAGTGAGAGCTTTGCTCCAGGTTCATAGCGATTGATCAGACAGGCATCGGGGAGGAAATTCTCAAATCCGGCTGCTTTGGCGGCGCTGAAGGCGAGCATGGAGAAGGATTCCGGCATGCGAGGCCAGGGGAGCCCACTTAGGGGATCGATGGGATCGTAACGATAGCCGCTTCGGTCGGTCACCCATCCCAACGAGCCGGAGTTCGACATGCCGACTGACATGCGAAAGCCTCCCGGCGTGATCATGTGGCGAAACGGAGCCTGGGAGGTCACCTGCGACAGATCGGCCAGAATTGCAGTTTCCTCGGGCAGGGCGAATTTACGCAGCAGCACCGCGCCGGGGCCGAGCGGCTTCCTCGCGAGGCTCGATATTTTCGAACAGGTCCATGGTTGCCGGCGGATTTTGCATGCTAGCTTCATTCTATCGGGGCCCATGATTGTAATCGGGTGCCCGGACCTGCCATACTGAAAGAGCCTCGATTCGAGAGCTTCGTCGTATCCATTGACCTCTAGGCGTTCCTCTTCTTTCCTGGTAGAAGTATGAGCTCTTATGTGCCTACGAGCTAAGACCCGGATTTTATGGACGTTTTGCCGGAAGCGGGAATGCGCGCCGGCACCGGATTGGGGAAAGGGAGATCCAACTTGGTGAATTCCACAGGCGTTGCCGCTCACATGCGAGATCTTATCGTGCACCTGCATAGGGGCAACGGCACACAGGCAGGAACCATAGTCGAGGATCTTTCAGAGTTTTTCAAGACGACGCTTTCCGGGACCGATCCGGAGAGTTCCAACATGCAGCGCGCCCAGCAGACGATGTTCGCCCTGGACGAGGTTCGGATGCTGCTGGAGCAACGCGATTTTGGAGGCGCGGCGGCAGCGGCGCGGGACGCCCAAAAAGAATGGAAGGGATCCAGTCCGGCGGCAACCGCGTAGCGCTCCTCGAGGGAGCCGCTGGGGATCGTTTCCGCCCGGATTCCGGGCGGGCTAAACATATATTTTAAGGAGTTTGTATGGGGGGTCGTGGACCACAGAGTTTCAAGAAACGCCAAAAAGAGCAACAGCGCAAGGAAAAGCAGCAGGAAAAGCTCGCGCGGCGTGTGGAACGTAAAAAGCTAGGCGAGACCGAAGGCGGCGAGGACGACGATTTGCTGTTCCTGGATGAAGACGGCCAGCCCTTGGATCCCCAACCCGTGCGACCGAGGGCAGCGGAGCCGAAGCCGGCAGAACCGGCGTCGGCACAGCCGCAGTCTGTCGAGCCGCAGTAGCCTCGGACTTTCCTATCGTCAAATTGGGGCGAGCCGATGCCGTCAGCGGTCCGAGGCAATGGCGGGCGTGGCATCCATCATTTCTTTCGCAGCTCAGCCGCTTCCGCAATAGCCTCAAGAAGCGAAGACAGATCGAAAGGTCCGTCGTGGCGCGTGCCGTTGATAAAAAATGTTGGTGTCCCATTCACCCCGCTCCGGACTCCGCTCATGAAGTCCTCTCGAACCCGCAACTGAAAGGTGCGCGTCGTAAGCGCATGGGAAAACTGTCCGATGTTGAGTCCGAGCTCCGCCGCATACCGCACCAGATGCGATTTTCCTAGCGACTTTTGGTTGGTGAACAGCTCATGGTGCATCTCCCAGAAGCGGCCTTGCGCAGCTGCCGCCTCTGCAGCCTCAGCCGCCACCTCCGCATGTTCATGACTCTGCGTGAGAGGGAAATTGCGAAACACGAACCGCATCTGATCGCCAAGCTTCCGGCGAAGGTCTTCCACGATGGGGAATGCCTCGCCGCAGTAGGGGCATTGGTAGTCGCCATACTCCACCAAAGTGATCGGCGCATTGGCTGGCCCCTGGACATGATCTCGCTCCGACACTGGTAGAGCGAGCACCGCGGGGGAATGGATTGTCATTATTAGTCTCTTTCTCGTTTTATCTGGAAACAACAGCTGCTTACCATTGGCTGGACGCGGTATGAGCTATCCATCGTTGTCGAGGGGATTCGACCTGAAACTTGATCGCTGCCAGAATCGCCAGTGCCGCGAAGACCGCCAGGACTGTCAGCTGCGTTACCTTAAACGGCGCTTCGGATTGGGTTGGCGCCAGCGCCTTTAGCGCCGGCACTTTCTCGAAGAGCTGCACGATCAGGACAAAGACGTTCAGGTAGAGGGCAGTCACCGCCGTAACAGCGTAAGTCCGCCGCCACCCGCCCTGGAGGGCATAGCGATAGCGCGCCAGAATCGAGATCGTCAGTAGAATCAGCGAAAGAATTCCGACCGCGTGACCCGGCGTGAATCCATGAATTGGGAAGAAAAATCCGGTTACGCTGGTGGCCACTGTGGTGGTGAGAAAGAGCAGTGTCCAGCCTTCGAGGCGCTTCGACGTCAGTAGTCCATATACGACCGGAAAGCCGGAACCAATTGCGACCAGGCTTATCAGGACGTGAAAAACGGTGAATGCACTTAGGATCATGATTGTCTCCTCTCAGAGTGTGAAGGATCGAAGCAAAGAAACCATCCCGAGGTTGCGTGGTTTTGAAATACCACCATGTGCCTTCCGTTACCTAACTCGATTGGGTTATAGGACCACCGCTGGCTGAACGTTCACCCTCAACACTATGCGGCCCCGGGCAATCTCGTACATGGCTTCGCAAGTACGCTGGTCCACCTTTGCGATGCTGAGATTCAACAGGTGAGCACATTCCGCTCGTGAGAAGGAGGCCAGCACGCGCAACACGAAGCAATGACGTAGATGCGCGGGGAGATGCAACACACGGATGAGTGCGCCCGGAAGACCCGAGGATGCAGAGTCATCAGGCGGGCATGTTGCTGCAGCCTGGCGAAGAGCCGCCGCGACCCCTTCGCGAAGCAGCACCTCGTCCGAGATATCTTCAGCGTCCGTGGCTTCGATGGCTTCCAACATCGCGTCTTCAGCCTGCGCGACGCCTCCAGTGAGCAAGAGAAGAGTCGTGAAGCTTTCGCGGAGGCTGTGGCGCGTGGCAGGTGAAGTCATAACGTTCTCGTCCCTTTCATCCTCACTATGCCGCATAACGGCCCTGACGCCATCACGGTCTTGAAGGATTTTGGCGTACCACTATCGGTCTATTTATCGGGGCGGCGGGGGCGGAATGATAATCTCGCGGCGTCCAAATATGCGGGCGTCGATGGAGAATACTCCCGGGCCGAGCAGCACGACAGCGATTAACATCGTCGCCGCCTCAACAGCGGGCCACTTCGCATTAAACAAACTCGGAGCGCATCCTGGAAGTATTGAAAATCGGACACCCAAGGTGCCCAGACCCACTAGCCCGCCGACGATGGGTGTCAGAAAGCCGGCCAACAGCATGGCGCCTCCGGCCAGGGCCGCGCAACCAACGAACCATGTTCCCGGCGTAGGATTCTGTTCCCCTAAATAGAACCCCCCTTGAACCAGGAGCATGATGCCCATTACTGCTCGCAGCAACAGCAGGGCGATCCCCGGCCAACCACGGGGAAATCCGGAAAATAGGCGTTGAGGCAGATGTCCCTCGTATTTCTTGGGTGTGCTAACGTCCCTACAACAGTTTAGGAAATAAGGCTTGAGGCGGGAATCCCTAGCCCTCGGAGTTTTTCTCTACCACTTTCTGGTGAGTTTGCGGATCAAAGCTGGATGATCCCACGCCGGACAGCGATCGCGATCGCTTGCGTGCGGTCCCTGGCGCCGAGCTTTTCCATGATGTGCTTGATGTGGACTTTCACGGTCTCCTCGGAAATAAACAGGAGCTCCGCGATGTCCCGATTCCTGTTTCCAGTGGCGATCTTCCGCAGAACCTCTATCTCTCGAGCGGTGAGATCCTCATCGCTCATGTGCTCGGCTAGATGCGCGGCAACCTCGGCCGGGACCCGTTTTTTGCCGGCATGCACCTGCCGGATCACCTCAAGCAATTCGCTAGGAGGCATGTTCTTCAAGAGATATCCCCGGGCGCCGGCTTCCAGCGCGCGCTGAATCTCGACGTCGCCTTCAAACGTAGTTAGCATGATGATACGGGCTTCCGGAAATTCCGCGCGAATCGCGATCATCGCATCGATGCCGCTGACATCCGGAAGTCTAAGGTCCATCAGCGTCACGTCGGGCCGATGTTCGCGAAAGAGCCGGATGGCCTCGTTCCCGCTGGATGCCTGAGACACAAGCAGCATGTCAGGCTGACTGCCGACGATGGTTGCGATCCCTTCTCGAAGAAGGGGATGATCGTCCACGCTGAGAACGCGGATACGAGTTTGATCATTCATTTGGCTATTCCATCCTTAGCTGCCGGCTTCCGGCCGCGAGATACTCGTTGCAAGAGACTCCCGAGCAATACCAGCCCCTGATTCCGATGGTCCTGGAAGGCAACGGCGCTGGGCACGGACAATTCAATCTCCGTACCGGCGGCCGCACTGCTCCAGACCTGAAATCGCGCCCCGATCCGGTCCGCCTTCTCGCGCATCCCGGATAGTCCCCAGTGCCCATCGCGTCCCGCCGCGAGAATTTTAGGGTCGATTCCACGACCGTTGTCGCGGACAAGAATACCCAGTTGGCTGGAGGTATATTTGATTTCCATATCGATGCTCTTTGCGCCGGAGTGACGGAATGCATTGAGCAACGCTTCCCGTCCGATCCGGTATACTTCATCGCGGAGCACGGGGCGCAGGGGTCTGGGCTGCCCGTCTACCACGACACGAAACGCGGGCTGTACTTCCCCCTTTAACCCTACGGGGGCATGGCCCTGGGACCCAAGTTCCTGCTGGATTAGCGAAAATGCATGTTCCAGATCCAGAGAGGCGCTGGGAGACGAGCGCAGTCCTCGAACGGCATTCCTCCCCTCTTCAATCACCTGCCCCATCAGTTGGAGGGCTCGCGTTAGTGTCGGCTTGGCTGGGGAGTCCGCAGGTAACCGGTCCGCTGCAACGTGGACGTGCATGGAAGCGCTGAGAAATCCCTGCAACAAGGTGTCGTGGAGTTCTTGCGCGATGCGCGTTCGTTCGCCGAGGCGCTCATCGAATCTCAAGTTCAGTTGCCTGGTCACCTGATGCACCCGGAACCTATAGAGCGCCAGGCCGGCAAACATGGACGCTACGACAGCGCCCGCACGGAACCACCAGGCTTGCCAAAAAAGCGGATCGACCTCGAAACCGATTGCTGCTTCGTTGCTGCTCCACACTCCATCCGGATTTCTCGCAACCACTCTAAAGCGATAAGGGCCGGGCGGCAGGTTAGTGTACACGGCTTCTCGTAACGCGCGAGGTTCGCTCCATCCATGATCGAACCCCTCGAGTTGATAGCGGAAACGTACGCGGTCCGGAACCGAGAGACTGAGACCTGCATAGCCGATGGTGATTCTCTGCCGGCCACCCGGAATATGAACAGCGCCCTGCAGCCTGATCTGGCTACTGTCTGCCAAAAGCGATTGGATATTGACGATGGCGGGGGCAGAGTCATTCTTCAGCCGTGCCGGATCGACTTCGGAAATGCCGCGATTCAATGAGAACCAGACTCTCCCGCTCGCATCGGTAACCACCGAACGATGCCTCTTTACACCTTCCACCCCGCGCAGGCCGTCCGCAAGCCCAAACTCCCGGACATCTCCCTCCGCAAGAACACCGCGCAGGAGCCGGTCGCGGTTTATGCGCAGCACATGGTTTGAAGTCGCCACCCAAAGCGATCCGTAGCTGTCTTCCGCCAGGCCGAGAATCTGCTCCTTTAAAGATGCAGGCACATCGGCAGGGACCTGAAACTTACCGGCTGCCCGGAACGCGATGCCAGCCGATGTTCCGACCCAGAGGACGCCTGTGGAGTCCTGCAACAGGCAGTTGACGCCTTCTGAGGGCAAACCGTCCTTCCCCGAGTAGGATTCCCAACGGTCTTTCGCGAGCGCACTCAAGCCCGCCGGTGTCGCGAACCACATGGTTCCATCCGCCGTTTGAAGAATGGAAGCAACCGTATTGGAGACCAGCCCGTTCGCGATGGTATAGGTTGTGAATTTCCCGTCGCTAAGCCCATCTTTGAACTTGGAGACGCCGCCGCTCAGAGTCCCCGCCCACACAGTTCCGTCGCGAGCTTCGTAAACCGAGTAAACGCTATTTTGAGCGAGTCCTTCGGCTTGCGTATAGGTCTTCGTGGCGATCACACCTTGTTCCCAGCGTAGCCGCGTCAAGCCACCGCGCTGACGCCCAACCCACAGTTCTTCGTTCCTGTCGGCGACGCCACCCGCAATCGAGTAAATCACGTCCTGGTCCAAGCCATCGTTGGTTACCCGTCCGTGCTGCTCCTCTTTGAACCACCACAGTCCCCCGTTGACGGGAGGAAACCAAACGCGGTTTTCGGAATCCACAAAAACGGCGTTGCTTCCGTCCGTAGGCAGGCCTTCGGGAAGAGAATAGGTGACAAACGCGCTGTCACGGACTCGCTCAAGTCCGTTGGCGCTTCCCACCCAGAGGTTCCCCTCCCGGTCTTCGAAGACTGCCGTAACTGCCTCGTGAGAAGGGTCGGCGCCCTGATCCAGGTAAGCGACTCCCTTTGAGTTGAGCCGGAGGAGTCCTCGTGAATCCGTTCCCACCCAGATGTTTCCGTCGCGATCCTTGGCCATTGCCAGAGCCTGGACATGGAGAAGAGTCGCAGGCAGACCGGCTGTAGTGAGCTCATTCCCGTTCCAGCGCACGATGCCGTTGTCCGTGCCGACCCATAGATTGCGATCGCCGTCGGCGAGCAGACAATTCACTTTCAGATCCGGCAGCCCTTTTCGGATCGGCACAGTTTTGCCGCCTCCCAGGCGGAAAAGTCCCGCATCTCGAGTGCCCAGCCAGATTTCGCCGCTCGGGGTGTCAGCCAAAGAAAGCACAGGAGACCGCGGCAACTCGCCCGCGGATGCGAGCATTTGAAACGCCCCCTGGCGGAAGGTGAACGCTCCGTCTTCCATCTTGGCAATCAGAAGTTCGCCGCGATTTGCCCGGCCCATCGCAGAAATATATTGGGAGCGGCCCGAGCCGAAGGAGGGATTCTCAAACACTCCATCGCGGTAACGCAGGATGGTCAGGTCCCGCAGCTTCATCCATAAATAGCCATCATTATCCGCCGCCAATCCAAGAACACTGGTGATCGTGAATGCGCCCGACTCGTCCTTGATCAAACGGAACTCCCAACCGTCGAAGCGAACTAACCCGGCTCCGGTTCCGATCCACAGATAACCGTCGGGTGTCTGGGCGATTGCATATACGGGTCCTGGCGGAAATCCCTGCTCCGAGCCCCACCGGTCGCGGACATACTGCGACATGGCGCGGCTGGGATCGATCGCATACGCAGCTGGAATCAGGAACGTCCCGGCGCCGAATAAGGCAGCGAGCAGGCGGAGTCGCGTTACGGGAGGAATTCGAACTTCTCAATGATGACCTCGGTTCCGTGCCGCATGGGAGCATTTCTGTTGTCAAAGACGTAGAGGATCATGTGGACCGCCTCATTGCCGACTGAAGGGATCCCCGAAGTAAACACGTGTTCGGCGACGGTGTCCTGTCGCTTCATAGACGAAGATCCACGAACGGTTTTGAACTCTGTTCGCCCGGGCTGCCAGTCGATCCAATAGGTCAGGGTGCCACCGGGCGCGTTGAAACGCACGGTATTCGCAGGAACGACGTAGGGCTGGATTACATATTGCGCATTCTTGTCCGCAGGCTCGCCCCAACGGCTGACCTCGATGTCCATTTCGCGAGAAGGGCCGGAGCTATCCCAAGTAGAGACGGCGAATACCGCGGCAGGCTCCAAATGAGAAACGTCTTGCACAATAAATCTATAGGATCCGTATCCCAGGCTGCGTGAGAGCTTTACTTCCGCGCAGGTCCATTTTCCAGCTTGCTTAGCAATGAGGAGATGAAGGAACCCGTTGTTATCGATCCATGCGTTGGCCGGATCATAGGAGTTGATGGATCCACCTGTACTGCTTGAGACGTCACGAACCTCCCACTGATACCCGCTGAATTGAATCGTCTTGGGCGGTGAAGGCGGCACCCCTCCTTTCACCGTGGTCACGGCCAGCACGGCTCCACCCTTTTCCGGCAGCACGTCGACCGTCAACGGCGGACGATATCGCGAATCGACCAGCAGGGCGGCATAAGCCAATCCTGGATGTGTGGAACTCTTCCATGTTGAATCCGGTTGAATTTCTGTGAATGGCTGGACGGCGAACGGCTGCACCCACCAAACGCCGCTTTGGGCAAACAGCACGACTCTCTGACCCGGCCCGGCACCCCTGACACGCCCCTCGACCGTATCTAAATGATCCGCGCTCCCATCGCCTTCCGGAGGAACGCGGCTAAATTCGATGGATGGCTCGGTTTGGACAAGGGAGGATCGGCACGCGGCCAACAGCAGGAAAGCCCCGGCCAGAGCGGGTCGTGAACAATATCTCGAGAGAAGCATCATCTTGGCAAACACCGGAGCAGTTTCAAAAATAAAGCTTCAATCCAACTTGCACCTGCCGCGGCTGATTCGCCTGTGCCGTTATTTGACCAAATGTGGCATCGCCGACGTTGGTATCGGGCGCGGCAAACTGAACCCGGTTAAATACGTTGAAGGCTTCCAACCGGATCTGCAGCTTCGCTCCTTCGCGGAAACCCAAGGAAACCTCCTTGAAAAGGGATGCGGACAGATTGTTGGTGCCTGGCGCGCGCGCGTTGGGTAGAATCCTGGGAGCGTTCCCATCGGTATAGGGCGCTGGTTTCACGGCGACCTGCGGATTGGCGAAATATTGATTCAAATTGCCGGTTCCGGCCACCTGAAGAGAGGCCGTCAGGTCCGGATATTGGGTTCCGTATGTCGGCAGACTCAGGCCGCAACCACCGCACAGACCGAGCTGGATCGGAAGCCCGTTGTCGACTCGATAGATGCCGTTCACTTGCCAGCCGCCCACCACAGCGTCCGCGAATGGATTCAGGTTAGAACCGAATCTCCGGTGATGCCCGAGGGGCAATTGATAAAGGAATGCGAGCTGCGCGATTTGCGGAATGCTGAATGCCGATAACGACCGGTCCAGCCGTAGATTGTTAGGGTCACGAGCATTCGACTGCGAGGTAGCCGCGCCGCCCGTGAGAAATGAGTAACCGCTGGACCCCAGCGACGAATCATCCAGGCTCTTCTGAAAGGTGTAACTAAACTGGAACTGCAAACCCTGAGAGAATCGCTTGTCGATTCGCAACTGAAGGGCGTTGTAAATCGAGTTCGCCCAGGGAACAAAACTGCTGCTGATTCCCGGTCCGTTGCCTGCACTGTACTGTGGATACGGCACGTACAATTTCCATCGGGGGATGGTTGGCCCCGACAAGTCGGCGCTTCCTTGAATCAATCCGCTAAAAGGATTCGCGACCTGTTCCTCGTAGTAGGAGGGGTTGGCTCGAAACGCGCTGGCGATATTGGGCGGAAGCGCGTCGATCTGGTTCGCATAGCCCATCGCATAGAGGTGAGTCCCTTTTCTTCCGACGTACGCTGCGTCGACAAGCATAGAGAAGGGGAGCTGATGTTGTATGTCGAAACTCCAGGACTGCTCCTGAGGCACTTGATTCAAATTGCGAACTGGAATGCCGCTCAGCCCCTGGCCCAGCATCGTAGATGCTCCTTGACTACTCCCGGTGGCCTGCTGAATTCCGTAGGGGAATGGATTCCGCAAGAATTCGAGGGGGAGCCACGGCGACGCGGGAACATTGTTGACACCCGTGGTGACCGGGTCGTTGCCCAAAAATCCGCCGCTGACAGCGTTGCCCACCACGCCGACATCCGACGGGTCGTAGTAGATGCCATATCCGCCGCGCAGCGTGGTTCCCTTCAGAATGTTGTAAGCAAAACCGAACCTGGGTCCAATCTCGCCCCAGTACGTATTGAATTCGCGTCGAGGATTGCCGTTCACTCCCGCGAATTCCACGGCCCCATGAAGATTCAATCCCGGAACGGTGATGGGCGATGGTGCGGATGGATCGAAGTAGGTCATCTGGTTGTATCGCTCGGTCCGAGGTGTCTCGACGTCGTAGCGGAAGCCAAGGTTTAGGGTCAGCTTGGGGGACACTCGCCAGTTATCTTGGACGAAGCCGCCGAATTGGTAGTCCCGCGTGGCTGTAAACGGGGGGATCTCATAACGGCTCCAGTTATCGACATAGCCGGTCATGAGCGAGGCAAGGGCATCGCCGCCGGGTCCCGAGGTGCCGGATGCCGTGGCGCCAGCCGTAAAGGCGAAGAGGCCATTAGGCGTGCCCGCCTGCATGAAGTTGATCGAGTGCCGGCGAAGTTCGCCGCCGGCTTTGATTTGGTGCTTCCCGGCGATGTGATCGACCGATCCGATAAGATGCCCGGTCTCGCTCGCAAACTGAAGGACGGACCAAGCCTGTCCTCCCACGCAACCGTTAAAGCCATTGCAGCCGTACGCGCTGAAGAGCCACACCGAAGGCGGAGTCATCAGACCTGAATCGTTTATATAGGATGGCAGCCCCAACACCTTTGCCGGGTCGAATCCGCCAAAGGAGGCTGCGACGCCGTCGGTGGGGTACCAGTTATGTCCGTAGCCGGCCGAAACGTTCAGCAGGGTATTGGCATTAAACGTATGTGCGTAATTGACGTCCCCTACAAGCGCGGAATGCTTCGTGGGTCCTTGGGTGCTGGTGTCATAAACGCTTCCGAAAAAGTTGGCGTTCTGTCCGGAGTCCCATTCGTGTGAGAACTTCACGCTGAGCGTGTCGGTGCTGCGAAAGTGGTGATCCAGTTTGATATCGAAAGACTGCTGGCTGAGCGGGCTCGCGGCAGTGGCGACCCAATTGTGATACGGATCATAGGCTGCCGTTCCGACCTTCAAATTAGGAAGCGGAAAGGCCTGGATGAATTTCGTGCCCACCGGATCGATCAGGTTCCCCGCAGTCGGCGGAAGGTTGCCGAGCCCGAAAGGAATGTTTGAGTTTCCGGGGCTCACATAGGTCGCGAGGTTATTGAACGGGATCGGAGCCCGGCCCGTCGCGTTATTCTGGGCGTCGGGCTTGCCGGTGTAAGGATCGTAAATCTGGCCAGCGGGATTGGAGCAGACGCCGGCCGCACTGAAAGAGCCGTTCGCACGCGCACACAATTCACCGAAGTTCCCCATGCGCTCCGAGGCGTCCGGAACCCCGGCGAGCGAGGAGGTCGCGCCGGTCAGCGCCCGAATACCGTTGAAGTCGAAGAAGAAAAATGTCCTGTTCTTCAGGATGGGGCCGCCGATGGTCCCGCCGAAATCGTTACGCGTCAAATGCGGTTGCGCCAGGCCCGCCGCATTTGCGAAAAATGTGTTCGCGTTCAGAGACGTTGTTGCGCAGGAACTCGAACAGCTCGCCGTGAAGCTGATTGGTGCCCGATCGCGTCACCACGTTGACGATAGTGCCGCCGCTATTGCCGAACTCCGCGGCAAAGTTGGTTTGCTGGATTCTGAACTCCTGAATCGCTTCCACGGGCGGGACATAAATGGCCTTCTGTACTCCGGGATTGTTGTCGCTGTTCATGACGCTCACGCCATCCAGCAGCACATCCGCCTGCGCATTCCGGCTTCCGTCGGAGACAAAATTCGTGATGAACCCAGGAGTGCCCACGGGGTTTCCGTAGGCGGCTCCCGGAGCTTGTGAAACACCGGGAGCAAGGAACGCAAGATCGAAGGGATTGCGGTTGATCAGCGGCAGATCGTTGATCAGATTCCGGCTAAGTGTCAGCCCAATGGTCGCGTCTTCAACGTTGATTTGCGATGGAGGCTCCTGAACCAGAACTGTTTCGCGTCGTGCTGTTAAGTGAAGCCGTGCCTCCGCCGACAGACTTGTATTCACACCGATCGCAACATCGAGCTTGCAAGGCTCGAAGCCTTCCGCTTCCACGTCGAGCAAGTAACTGCCTGGAGATAAGGATCGAAAAAGATACCGCCCGGAGCTATCGGTCTTGATTTCCGCATGAGTGCTCCGTTCGGCGTCAATCAGAGTAACTCTGGCACCCATGACTGGTGCGTTAGATGGGTCCAACACGATGCCGGAAAGCGACCCGCTATACAACTGCGCCCACGCGGGCGCGGAGAGATACAGGAACAAAAAGCTTACCCAAAGGCGGCATGCGGGGCGCTTTCGTAACTGCTTTCTCATGGGCATCGGGAGGTTAACCGCAAACGCTTCGGAAAGGGTGCGTACGTCCCAGCCTTGTTTAGCTGGCTATCCATTAATAGTAGCGGAGGGATTCTTGGACAAGAATCCCCAGGGTGCGGAATCGTTTCATACCCCGTTCGTGGTACGAAGCTGTAACGCCGTGCGCTCTACGACGAACGCGTTATGATGGTTGCTCGAATTCGAACTATTGGCCATGCCGAAGCCTCTTTCCGCGATTCAGCCGTATGTGCTCGCGGTATGCTCTGTCGCCCTCGCGCTCGGCGGGGCGCTGCTCACCGAGCATTTCCACATGCGGGACGTGGAGGTTCCGCTGTTCCTGTTCGCCGTCGCCGTAACAGCCTGGTATGGGAGTGCCGGGGCCGCGGCTCTGGCGCTTTTGCTTTCCACCGCAAGCTTCGACTACTTCTTCACGGAACCCCTTCACACGCTCTACGTCTCGAGTTCCGATATTCCCTATTTCGTCGTTTTCGCCACGTTCGCGTCCCTGGTGACGTGGTTCAGTACCGTTCGCCGCCGCGTCGAGGCGGATCTGCGTCAAGCTCGCGATAAGCTGGAAATCGAAGTAGCGGAACGAACTCAACAGGCCAATTTGCTGAACCTTACGCATGATTCGATTTTTGTACGGGATATGGATTTCGTGATCTCGTACTGGAATCGGGGGGCCCAAGAGTTGTACGGGTGGAAACCGGAAGAGGCCACGGGCAAACGATCCAACGAGCTTCTAAAAACCGTTTTCCCCCTGCCCCCGGACGAACTTCAAGCCCACTTGGAGCAGACCGGGCGCTGGGAGGGCGAACTGAAGCGCATAAGAGCCGATGGAACTGAGGTGGTTGTGTCCAGCAGATGGTCGCTGCGGCGTGATGAGCACGGACGGCCTGCTGCAATTCTGGAAACCAACAACGACATCACCGAGCGCAAGCGGTGGGAACAGAAAATTAGCGCTCTCAATCAGGAGCTGAGCAATCGAAGTGCGCAGTTGGAAGCGAGCAATAAAGAACTGGAAGCGTTCGCATATTCTGTTTCGCACGATCTCCGCGCGCCCCTGCGTCACATGTCCGGATTCACGCAGCTCCTGCAAAAAAGCGCGGCGACTTTGTTGAACGAGAAAAGCCAGCGGTACGTGGCGATTATCCAGGAAGCTGCGAAACGGATGGGTAACCTCATCGACGATCTTTTATCCTTTTCCCGAATCGGCCGCGCCGAGGCGCACAAGGCTCTCGTCAGCTTGGACCAGATTGTGCTGGAAGTTCTGACCGAAGTCCGGCAGCAGAGCGAAGGGCGCAAGATTGCGTGGACCGTCGGAACACTGCCAGCATGGATTGTGGACCGCTCCATGCTGCGGCTTGCATTAGTCAATCTGGTTTCGAATGCCGTGAAATTCACTCGCACGCGTCCGGAAGCCGAAATCGAAATCGGATGCGATCGCCAAATGGAAGATCAGGTTGTCATCTACGTGCGCGACAACGGTGTGGGATTCGATATGAAATATTCGAACAAACTGTTTGGTGTATTTCAACGTCTCCACTCTACCGAGGCGTTTGAAGGCACCGGCATTGGGCTGGCCACGGTTCAGCGCATTGTGCACCGGCATGGGGGAAGAATCTGGGCTGAGAGCATGGTGGATCGCGGCGCTACCTTTTATTTCTCACTTTCTAAACCACGGGAGGCTAACGCATGAGCGTTTTGGGACGCATTTTAATGGTCGAGGATGACCCGAGAGACGTCGAGCTGACGCTCACAGCCTTGGAGGAATATAACCTTGCCAACGAAGTCGTTGTTGCTCGCAACGGGGAGGAGGCCCTCGACTATCTGTTTTGCCGGGGTGAGTTCGCGACGCGAACGGGTGATAATCCAGCGGTCATGCTGTTGGATCTGAAATTGCCCAAGGTGGACGGATTGGAGGTACTGCAGCAGGTCAAAGCGAGCGACAAGCTTAGCATGATCCCGGTGGTTGTGCTCACCTCTTCGCACGAAGAAAAAGATATGGTGGCGAGCTACAAGCTGGGGGTGAACGCCTATGTTGTGAAGCCCGTGGATTTCCATGAGTTTGTAAACGCCATTAAGGAACTCGGGATTTTTTGGGCAGTGATTAATGAGCCGCCGCCAGGAAGCGCAAAGAAAAAGTAATCGCCGGCGATGAGATCTCTGTTGCGCATTCTGCATCTTGAAGATGATCCACAAGACGCAGAGTTAGTTCAGGAAACGCTCGAGAGCGAGGGCATCGGCTGCCAGGTCATCCGTGTTGAAGCGGAGGCTGAATTCAGGGCATCCCTGCAAGAGGGCACCTTTGACTTGATTCTGGCGGATTATACGCTCCCATCCTTCGACGGTCTTTCCGCCCTGAAGATTGCCCAGCGAGATTGGCCGCGTGTGCCCTTCATCTTTGTTTCCGGAACTTTGGACGAAGAAGTGGCGATCGAAGCGCTCAAGATCGGGGCGACGGACTACGTTTTCAAGACGCGCCTCACCAGAATCGTGCCCTCGGTGCAACGGGCCTTGCGGGAAGCCGCCGAGCGATCCGATCTCAGCCGTGCCGAGGAGGCGTTGCGGCGAAGCGAAGCGTATCTGGCTGAAGCGCAGCGGCTGAGCCACACGGGCAGTTTCGGATGGAATGTTTCCACGGGAGAAATCTACTGGTCTCGCGAGACCTTTCGCATCTTTGGGTACGAAGCTGCGGGATACGAACCTGGGAACAGGGTCTCGACAGAATTCATCATCCAACGGACGCATCCGGACGACCTGGCGAGTGTCGGGCAGCTAATCGATCGCGTCTCGCGCGAAAGGAAGAGTTGGGACTTCGAACACCGGCTCCTGATGCCTAATGGATCCGTGAAATACCTCCGGGTTGTGGGTCATCCCTCGGAGAGCGCATCGGGCAACTTCGAGTTCGTGGGAGCGGTAACGGACATTACTGAGCGCAAAGGAGCGGAAGCCGATCTCCAAAGGGCCCTGGACGAAATCAAACTATTACGCGACCAGCTCTACAAGGAGAACATCGCCCTACGCGAAGAAATCGACAAGGCTTCCATGTTCGAAGAAATCGTGGGTGAGTCGCCTGCCTTGCGGGCTGTCCTTGCTCGTGTCGCCAAAGTCGCGCCGACCGACTCGACTGTGCTGATCACCGGTGAAACGGGAACGGGTAAGGAGCTCATTGCTCGAGCGATCCATAAGCGGTCGCGGCGTTCCTCACGCGCCTTTGTGACTGTGAATTGTGCCGCGACTCCAGCAGCGTTGATTGCCTCGGAGCTGTTTGGTCATGAGAAAGGAGCTTTTACAGGCGCTCTACAGCGTCGCCTGGGCCGATTTGAGCTCGCTGAAGGAGGCACCATCTTCCTGGACGAAATCGGCGAGCTGCCTGCGGAAACCCAGGTTGCCCTACTGCACGTCTTGCAGGAGCGGGAATTCGAGCGTATTGGCGGCAACCAGCCGATTCACGCGGACGTGCGCGTAATCGCCGCCACCAATCGCGACCTGGCGAGCGCCATCGCCGGTGGCGATTTTCGAAGCGATCTCTTCTATCGCCTGAACGTGTTCCCGATCGAGATGCCGCCTCTCCGTGAACGGAAGGAGGACATCCCCACACTGATCGAGTATTTTGTACATCGCTATTCAAGAAAAGCTGGGAAAAAAATCGAGACGATAGAAAAGAGGACGCTGGAGCTTCTTAGGTCCTACGCGTGGCCAGGCAACATTCGAGAACTGCAAAACGTTATCGAACGATCGGTTATCGTGTGTGAAACCGATCTATTCGCGGTAGATCCAAGCTGGCTCAATTTTGAATCTTCCTCCCCCCGGCAGAGTCCGGAACCAGTAACCAGGAAGTCCCCGGCACAAGAGAGGGAGGTAATAGAGACAGCTTTGGCGGCCACAGCCGGCCGAGTCTCGGGTCCTTCCGGTGCGGCGGCCCACCTTAATATGCCCGCCTCTACATTGGAATCGAAGATCCGGTCGCTGAGAATCAATAAGTACCGCTTTAAGAAACTCTAGGTCTTTCCAAGGTTCGCGAAAACCCGAAATCAGTTCGCGAAACTTTCGCGAATTCGCGACAGGTCTCACTATAATATATAGTGTTGTCAATAACTTAACAGCGGTCCTTCTATTGCTATTGCGTTAGGGACGTGACCTGAAACCCATGTTAAGAATTCAGCGGGTTTTTGACCGCCACCTGGTGTTTTCCCTGAGTGGTCACATCGAGACGGAAGACGTTGCCGAGTTGCAACGGCTTTTGAGTCTGGAGACGGCTAGCGATGGTATCGTGCTGGACTTAAGAGATATCACGCTAGTCGATCGAGAAGCCTTAAAATTCCTGGCGCATTGCGAAGCCAGAAGCATCAAGCTCGCCCACTGCCCAGGCTACATTCGGGAGTGGATCGATACCGAAAGAGGCCAACGATTAGGCCTGTAATCGAAGGGAGGATTGCTATGGGTTTCACCGATCTTACAACTTCTCAACCGCAAAACGATGTAATGCTTGCCGGTGGTTACTGCACCAGCCTCGATCCTTGCGTCTTGGTGCGCCTTGAGGAACGCACCCGAATCGCACAGGAACTTCACGATACGCTTTTGCAAGGTTTCTTTGCCGTGTCCCTGCGGCTGCGCTCGGCCGCCGATTTGCTGCCCGCCGATTCCGCTGTGAAGAAGCAGTTTAGCAGCGCTCTTCATCAGATGGACTCTGTCCTTGAAGAGGGGCGGCGAGCCATACAGGGGCTACGTTCCCCTCAGGAGCTATATCCGTCATTAGGTCATGCGCTGGCGGGTGTTCCGACTGACTTGGGCCTTCTCTCGCCAGCCGGGTTTCGTGTAGTTGTTGAAGGCCGAAAGCGGGAATTGAAGGCTGCGCTGTGTGACGAAATTTACCGCATTGGGCGGGAGGCGATTGTCAATGCGCATCGCCATTCCCGTGCGAATCATATTGAAGCGGAGGTGGAATATCGTTCCAGTGGGCTGCGCATCGCCGTGCGCGACGACGGGTGTGGAATTGATCCTCAGCTGCTGCGGCGGAGTGGCCATTGGGGCCTACAGGGAATGCGTGAGCGTGCGGAACGAATCGGAGCGCAGCTTCGCATTTTGAGCAAGGTCGCACTCGGCACAGAAGTTGAGCTGTGCGTGCCCAGCCGTGTTGCATTCGAAGCATAGTAACTGGGAGGCGTTCCATGTGGGAAAGCAAGACCAGCTCAGAGAATCAAAGCATTCGCATCTTGAGTGTCGACGATCACCCACTTTTTCGGGAGGGGATTGCAACGGTAATCAATAACCAGCCAGACATGCAACTGGTGTCTCAGGCGCCTGATGGGGCGGAGGCCATTCAGCTATTCCGCAAGCACCGGCCGGACATTACTCTTATGGACCTGCGGCTCCCGGGTGTAAGCGGCCTGGACGCAATGATTGCCATCCGCGCCGAATTCCCCGATGCCCGCGTCATCATGCTCACCACGTTCGAAGGAGACGTTGAGATTCAGCGGGCCCTTGAAGCTGGGGCCCGCGGATATCTCCTCAAGAATATGGCTCCCAGTGAGCTGACAGATGTGATCCGCCAGGTACATGCGGGCAAGAAACGTATTCCATCGGAAGTGGCGGCGCATCTTGCGGAGCACATGAGCGATGAAGATCTTACTGCCCGTGAAGTCGACGTCCTCCGGCGGGTGGCCGGGGGCAATCGGAACCGGGATATCGCCGATTTGCTGTTCATCTCTGAGGAAACGGTTAAGGTCCACATCAAGCACATCATGGACAAGCTCGGCGCTAAGGACCGCACGCAGGCTATTACAATCGCTGTCCGCCGTGGAATTATCCACCTATAGCCCTCAAGTCGCACCCTCCCGGCATCGTCACGATAACTCCATCGTGGTATTAGTTCCCGCGCCCAATCGTGGTAGCCCAAAAGCATGCGATCCCGTGATGGTTTTCCGAACGCACATCCGGCATAGTTTCTTTAACGGGACCACACGAAGCCGAAGCGCGGAACACAAATGAGAATGCTGAACGCTTGACGCGTCTTCGAGATTGGACCAAGAGTGGGGCTGCGGGAGGAGCGATGAAGATCTCAATCCAAAGAAAGAGACGAACTGGACAGCTCCTCCCGGCCATCACCTAACGTCCTTGCAAGTATCTCTAAAGGAGATCACAGATGACCAAACTTGAAAAAGTCCTCTATACTGCGAAAGCTCACACCACAGGTGGCCGCGACGGAGGTGCATCCCGCACCGACGACGGCCGGCTGCAGGTCTCGCTGTCACTTCCCGGCACGCCAGGCACTGGCACCAACCCGGAACAGTTATTCGCAGCCGGCTGGTCTGCTTGCTTCATCGGGGCGATCAAGCTCATTGCTGGAAAGAAAACAATCGCGCTCCCGAACGATCTCGCCATCGACGCCGAGGTTGACCTTGGCCTGATAGAGGGTGTCCACCATCTGGCAGCTCGATTGAACGTCAACCTGCCCGGCATGGATCAGGAAACCGCCCGATCCCTAGTGGAAGCCGCGAGTCACGCTTGCCCGTACTCGTTAGCGACAGTCGGCAACATCGACGTCAAGTACAACGTGATCACATCCGAACGTAGCGATCACGTTACACAACACGCCTGAAGCAGCCACTCAGTCTTCCGATTGGGCGACGGATGGCGCGGGTTCCGTTAGGGTTGACTGCCTGATAATTTCGGCAACATTATGAGCCAGGTTATGAGTAGCTCGCAGATTGCCGCCGAAGAAGCGCACATTACCGTTGACAACGCGTTCCAGGACGACTTGACCGTCTCTCTTACAAAGCTGGGTTCGTACGTTCAACTTGGTAGCACCGCTCACGGTGGTAACAGCTCGCCGTGTCTCACTGCCCGGTGTGTAACTCTGCACCATTGTTTTCAAAATCAGGACGTCAGCAGCGCCGTTGGCCTGGCGATCGTCGCTGCGGAACACCCGTTTGAACTGTTTTGTCTTCGCTAACTCCTCCAGCAGGTTTTCATAAATCGCGATTCTGAACGCTGGTTCGATATTTACGTCGCCTGGGTCGATCTTGTCGACTTCCACACTCCATCGGCCCACGACGGTGATGTCACTTCCGGAAGAGCCCTTGCCGTCTGAAGTCTGTGCTCGCAGAACGGGCAGGGTCACGAGGATCGCGACCGCAACTACCTTCAATGCGGAGTATTTACTTACTTTCATTCTTGATCTCCAAAGAGTCTGGCTTGGTGGCTTGGCCCTCCAACTGGGCCAGATGGGCTCCTCCGGCCACGAGTCCATTCTTAATGACCTGTCCCTGACCGGTGTTGAGTTGGAAGATGGCGCCGTGAAGTCCACCGTTCGTATCGAGATATTCGACGGTCAGTGTGTCGTACTTTTTGTGCGAAAACAGGCTGATCACTCGACCGCCTCCGAATGGAGCTGCGACCTTGCCTACGGTCATGGGGACACCGCCCACCTGCTTATCTTGCTGGCCAAGGGAAACGTTAATAATCGAAGGAATGCTTATCTGAGCGGCCGGTCCGTCGCTCTTGCGAAATTGCAAGCTACCCTCTTGGACCGAAAGGTTTCCGCCGGCGTTGTTCGCGACGCCTTCCAGTCCCAAAACATGCGTGACCTTCGCCGGAGGTCCGTCATTTGCAAGAGCAAACGCGCCGGAAATCGTTAGGCTCAGGATCAGGTGCGCCGCACCTCGAAAAATAATCATATGCCTCTCTTCTGTCTGCGCTATCTAAAAATAGAGAGCATCCACGGAGACTTTTTGTTGAATTAATCCGCGGCCGTTCAGCGCAAATCGATTAGAGGAGCCGAAGCGTGAACGAGATGGGATAGTGATCAGAAGCGTTGACATTAGCATGAACCTGCGCTTGGGCTGCCTCTATGGGCCCGGACACTAAGGCCCAGTCGATGCTGCGTGGACTTCCGAATAACTTGCGTGCGGGCCTTGTGAAGAAACCCGAGTGCCCCAGGACGCTACGGAAACCCGTCCTATGAATCAGCGCGTCCGCTGGTGCTGCCGAAATGTCGAAGTTAAAATCGCCAGCCACCAGAGCCGGCACTCCAGGCTTGCGTGTGGACTCATCGGTCAGCACTTCTTCGAGCTGGGAAAGACGAAGGTCGTCATTCCCCCGGCTTTCTAAATGGAGGTTGTAGACAATCACGACCTGGCCCGGCACATCGACTTCGGTCACTAGGGCAATACGCCCACCGAGCCGCTCTTGAAACGGCTCCGTTCGCGGCAAAAACCATCGGGGGCGCCAGAAGCCCGACTGCGACCGAAACCGGATTAGGCGCGAGTCCTTTAAACGCCAGCGGGACAGCGTAGCCTGCCCATGATAAGCCGGCGATGTCCGCGACCCCTGGGTCAGTTCCTCAAATTCACGTCCGAAAACGTAGTTCATTCCAAGTTTTCGCGCGAGGTGCTCAGCGACGTTCAGACCGTGAGTTCGTTTTGCGTTCAGATCCACTTCTTGCAGCGTTAGTAGATCGGCGTGTTGAGACGCGAGGAATTCCGTAATTTCCGGCAAACGGAGTCCCCGGTCGATGTTCCAATTGACGACACGAATCGTGCTACTTGGCCCCGAATGCCAGCTCCACGGCGCGAAATTGCCGGCTAAGAGGTCGGTCATGCTGCCTACGCCGCAAGGTGAAGTGGAATGAGCCTGGGAAAAACCTGCTGCGCCGCGAACGCCAGGTCTGCCGGATCGTCAATCTCGGCCCAAGGCAGATTGCCCGCGCTCGTAAAGCCAACGTGAACGCCTTCGTCGGCAAGCTGCTGTACTGCGACATTGAAGAACTCGTTTTCGCCGCCCGTCCTGACCAGGCTGTCCACCTTCGCGAATAATCGCTCATGGACGCTTGCCGCAAAACTGGTTATTCCAATGTAGGTACCGCTGTACTCGGATTGCGGGATTCGTTTATTCATGCTGGTGACCTTGTCACCCGAGATGATAACTTTCATAGTCTCGTCCCGCCACTCAGGGTCCACGATCATGGTGATTGGCGCTAGTGACTTCATGGCAGGCCGCAGGACGCTCGGGTCGAAAACGACATCCGCGTTCAGACAAATGAACGACTCCCCGTTCAACCACTTCTCTGCAAGCCAGAAGGAGTAAATGTTGTTCGTCTTGGCGAACTCAGGGTTCTCCAGGAAGGAAAACTGCCAGCGGCGATCGCGGTAGCGCGCGAGCACGTGCTGAATGATCTGGTCTTTTTCATAGCCGACTACAATCCCGATGTTCGAAGCACCCGCCGAAAACAGGCTCTGGATCTGATGATCCAAGATCGTGCTGTCGTTGAACCGAATGAGACATTTTGGACGGTCCCGATGGACGGAATGGATTCGTGTTCCTCGCCCCGCTGCTAGAATGAGTGCCTTCATGATTCGCTCCTATGCCGTCTGGATGTGTTTGCCCGCAGCATCGAGAGGCGGGCGAAGGAAAAATCTGTGTGTGAAATAGAGGGCGATGATCCAGGTGAGATTACTCCCCAGCGCGGCGAGCCACAAGAACATATGCAAGCCACCCAAGAGCGTGAAGATCAAGAGATAGTGAACCAGCACACCTTTTTTCACGAAGATATGAACTTGCCTCGCGATCATGGAAACCAGGTTTGACGAGTCGGCTTCCATCAATTGGTTCATTCGTCCCGCATACTCATGCGGCCGCTCTCGCGATGTTGCGAGTTTACGTTGCCAGCCAATCACCGCCACTGACAAGATGCATCCGACGATGAGCGCCGCGCCCCATTTCCACGCCCAACTCCCGTACTCGCGATGGAGGCCCGCAATGATTCCTACGAAGATGGCAAAATAAGTCACGTTGTCAACGAACCCTTCGAACCAAGTCCCGAAAGCGGACTCGCGAAACTTGATCCGGGCGATCATGCCGTCCATTTCGTCAAAGAGCCCGGACACGAAGAAGAGCAAAGCGCCGGCTACATAGTTGATATAAGATCCACGGGCAAACAGGAGCGCCCCGAGTATTGCGACCATCAGTCCGGCGATGGTCAGTTGGTTCGGTGTCGTGGGGGTGTGTGCTAGAAGCCGAACGAAAGGCCGGCAAAGGCGACGATTGAAATTCGAGTAAATTCCGTCCGTGGGTTTACCGGAATTCGCGACCAGGAAACGTTCCGCCGATCGGATCGTGGCTGGGGAGGTGACCGAAACACCGTCCGACAACGGGCCAGTGCTGATACGGCAAGGCCCAACGTGGAGGACCGCGTCTTTCTTCAGCAACACAGGACGCTCCCAAGTCACCGGACGTATCGACGAAGGCAAGAGTCCTGCGAGTACGCGCTTGTAGGTTATCCAGTTCCAGGGCAACCAAAGAAACCGATCTTCGAGTAACGCCGCAATTGACGTCCAATCAGCTCCGCTCGGATCAAATGAATTCGTCCAGCTCAGTTTCTCTACGCGTGTGCCGATTCGCAGAGAGGGCGATTCGGCGAAAGACTTTAAGATCGTCGGCTGCACGTCGTGCGGACAGATGACCAGCATCGAATCCGCACCCGCCCGCCCCGCCGTCGCGAGCACCCGAACCAGCAATGGCACGCCCGCCACTTCCTTCTTCAGGAACTCCGCGCCATGGCCGAGTTTTTGAAGAGCCTCCAAGCTCGGAATTGCTAGAACAGCTTGCATGTTGACTCCCCATCCATCGAACAAGCGGCCTGCGGAATGGAAGTTGAAGAGGCCTTCCAGAATTGGGTACTCCACGCCAGCCAGGTCAATCCGACGAGGGCGGCCAGCAAATCTCGCGAGCGCCGCGCCAGTGCCAACGTTAGTCCCGATGCGGGCGACAGGCCGAAGGCAAAAAAGGCGCCCGCGACGCCGCTCTCATCGGCGCCGATTCGCGCGGGCATCCATCCAGCCATGATCTTGATCGCGCGGGTGACGCCCTCAATTCCGAGCACGGTGATACCACGCAGCGGGATCTTGAGACACCAGAAAAGCGCCACCACTTCCCCAACTAACAGCAACTGACACACGGCGTCCAGCAAGAACATCTGGCGAATCGACGATGGATTTTCGTTCGCGAAGTTTCGCAGCGTAAGTTCGATCTGCCGGGCTCTGTGAAGCCAGCGGGGGCAGCGATTGCCCAGGGCTTGCACCAGGGGCGATAGCCGGGATTTCGGGCGTGCGATGAGAAACATGCCGACGGCCACAAGTGTTCCGACGACTGCCAGCGGAGCGAGGGAATGACGGCTATGCGCCAATAACAGAGCGGCCGAAATGCAGCCTGCAATACCTACAAGTCCGGACGTGAACCAATACACTCCCGTATCTATCAGCGTGGCGGTAGTGGCCGAGGTCCCCGATTTTTGGAGGAGGCTGATTTTCATGGGCTCGGAGGCCACGGGCCCGAGCACCGAAAGATAGCCCATGCCCTGTGAGGCAAGCCGAATCAGCATCAGTTTACCCGCTGAAGATTCAATCCCGTCCGAACGAAGAGCGATAGACCACGCGGAGGTCTGCAGAAATAGACGGACAAGACTGAGGCCAAGGATGATGACCACGGCGGCTCCGCCTTGCTCAATCGCTCGAACGACAGCGCTCCAACCAATTCGTTCGGCTGCGAAGGCGAAAAGCCCAATTCCAGCTACCGCCAGAAGAGTGTCTCTTTTCCCGATCATGGAAGGCTCCCTGCAGCAGGCGCGCGAGAGGCCGCAAGCGAAGTTGCGTTGGCTGCGTAATCGAAATATTCAATCCTTAGCTCTGTGGCGCCCACGATGCGCGCGTCGGTCATCGAGCGGTCGTAGGACGGAAGCCAAAAGATTCCGCTCTTCTGGTAGCTGTGAATAAAGTGGGTACTCTTGATCCAAAAAGACGGGCTCTTCGCTGGTTCGCCCTCGATCCGCACGATCGCGTAATCGTCCGCATCCACCCAGATTTTCCCGCGCACTAAGTACTTGTCGTGCGTTTTCGGAGCGATTCCAATCACGTAGGCCGCGTGCTGATCGATGAAATCCGTCCCGATCATTTCAAATGAGTAGTTTTCGGGCGTGATGCGCGACCGCTCGCGAACATCGGGCAGGGATGCTTCGCTCTCGCTCTCGAGAAGTTTGGGGAATACGTGATTTCGTGCGGCGCTCCAGCCGGTTGCAGAAACCGTCTGAAATTCCTTCGACCCATTGTCGAGACACTTCATCGTCACCAGCATCTCGGCTCGTTTGTGGTGGCGAGAGTTCTCCAGTACGTAGCGCCGGACGGCGGTGTAACCATGTAGAGCAGCTTGCCGTTGGTTGTCGCGCTCCATCATTTTGCCGACGACATCGTCGACGGATGGAAGACCCTGCTGGATAGCCGCCCGGGCTACCAAGGTCACTATGAAACTTAGAATGAAGCCAAATCGCATGCCTAAAACTCCAGAATGAATTTTCCGCGGAATGTGCGGCCGACGCCATTGAAGAGTGAGGCAAACCGGTCGCTGTCAATATCGTTCTGCACATCCCGGGGATTGAAGTGGTTAAAAAGGTTGTAAACGCTGACCCCAACACGGGCCTTGATCTCTTTGTGTGGAAACGGGAGCTTCACCGGTCTGGTCACCTGAAGATCGAGGGAATTGAACTGGGGAAAACGTTGGGAGCTTCGAGGACCAACAAATTCGCGAGCCTGATCCATCACTGAATAAGGAAATCCAGTGTGAAGATCGAATACAGGCATCACGGTGAACTTTAGCGGCGCGTTAAATTGCCCCCAGAATAGAAACCGGTTGGGAGCATCGAAGGGAAGCCGCCCGCGTCCATTCGGTTCGATGACAGCCACGGCGTTGTTGCCAAAGAATTGATTGAAGTCGTTGAGGTCGCCATAGGCTTTGGACCGGACGTAAGACGCATTCAATGTGTCCCCGCGGATCTTGTACGCGCCCGCGACCTGAAATTCGTGATAGATACTGCTGCCGCCGTTCGACAATGAGAGGATTCCATGGCTGGGTCCCACTTCAGGTGTAAGCAGGAAGTCGCGATCAGTGTTGCGCTGCTGAACGCTCGCGCGGACAGTAAGGGAGGACGTGATTTGTCGGTCCAACTCCAGGTTCCATCCCACGCTGCGGGGATTGCGGAGACCGGTGGTGATCGTATTCGTGTACTCGACCGAGTCGACAACGCTACCCGTGGGTGCGAGATCTATAACGGTTCGGTTCGGCAACGACGGGAACGAGGCAACGTTCAGTGGCACCCGGTCATAAAAAAGGCCCACTCCTCCTTTGAGCAACGTCCTGGCGTCTTTTGTGAGCATCAGCGCGAAGCCCGCCCGCGGCGCTGTATTGATCGAATCGGTTACCGAATCCCTATCAAACCGTACGCCGAGGTCCAAGGTGAGGCGCCGCATGGGCGTCCATCGATCCGCCAGAAACCAGGCGGTTTCATTCTGCGAAACCCCCAATCGGGATGGTGGACCGAAGTTGATTTGCCGGATGGGAAGATCTGAAACTCCGAGAATTGTAACGGGCAGCAAGTCCACGTGGCCGTCGTAGTCGCCATGCGCGAAGTCGAACCCGAGCTTGAATTGATGCGCGCCGAGGAAATCGCGCGCTCCAAATTGGTAGGTCTCTTGCCACTCGGTTCGATAAGTTTCCCGATTCTGCCAGTCGAAAAAGCCTCCGGTGGTCGTTTCAATCAAGAGCTTGTACGGATCAGTACTGTTGGCGGTAACATCGGCGTCGAAGCGCTTGTAGCTGAACTGAGAAAGGAGCAATGAGTCGGAGCCGGTCGCGTACCGGTGCTGAATGGATGCCATATAACCGCGCTGATGGAGATCCGGTGTTGACGTTTGCGGGTTGAACGTATTTAGTCCCAGGTAATTAAACTTTTGCGGATACAACGCAAAGGAAGCGGTTAAGGATTGCCGTTGAGTCAGATTGACGTCGACTTGGCTGAAGGAGTTAAAGCCTTCAATCTTCCTGTCCCGCTGGAGCTGTGGGAGGCTCTCGACTGGAACCCGTATGTAACGGTACTCAAAAGACTGCGTGAACGCGACCTTGTTCTTTACAAGCGGCCCAGTGACGGTGATCCGCGGTGTAGCCGACTCAATGCCGACGATATCACCCGAGCGTTCGCGCAGCCGGGCGAACAGGTTCTGTACAGACAGGTGAAAGGCGTTGAAATTGCCGGTCACTGTCTCGACGCTTGAGACAGCGCCGGTAAGCCTGCCGTACTGGGGATCATAAGGATTGGGGATCACCTTCACCGACTCGACAACATCGATCGGCAGACCGATTGCGGAATTCCCGGTTGCGGGATCAGTTACGCTCGCGCTGTTCACAAGTGAGCCGCCCTGCGAGGAGCGCGCGCCTTTCATGTTAATGAGACCATCAGGTCCACGCACTACGCCGGGAACTAGGGGCAGCAGGCTGTCGAACCGGTCGTATTTGTTGGGTGCGTTGATTATTGTGGCCCTGCTTATGACCGCCTCGCCAGACGAATCCGGCTGGATTGCCGACTCGCCCGATTCTTTTACCGTCACCGATTCCTTGACGGTTTCCACCTTGAGTTCCATCGGGACATCGATTGTGGCTCCCGCTACCACGGTCACCGTCCTAGAGCCGGTCAATCCCGGGGCCCTCACGTCGATTTGATAGGTCGCGGGCAGTATCGCGGGAAAGTAGAAGCTTCCTTGTTGATCTGCAATCGTTTTCGTTTGCGAAGGGCCTTCGAGCCGAATCTCGACCCCCGGCACTAGAGAGCGAACTCGGTCGGGATCGAGGGTGAACACTGTGCCTCGGATATCGCCAGTTGTCACTTCAGCGAAAGAGGACGGCACCGAGGTGAAACAAAGCAGCAAGCAGAGAGGATTCACCAGCGCGACGATCGGCCGCATAAGGCTTGTAGATGCCGACTGATTTAGCGACCGGTTGCCCATCGCAAGCTCCTTTCTTCGGCAGGCTCGTGCGAATTCGAGTATGTGCGAACCGTGCCCCAACATCATCACGACATCAAGGGTTTTTGAATTAACTCGCTCGGCTACAAAGCGGATGCCACGTTAGTGGTATCCGGCCGCTAACCTTTCCTTCTGCGCGCCCAACAAATTCCGGGCATCGTCGCTCTTGTTGAGGGAGGAATCCTGAATGAGCACACCGCAAACGATCCAGTCTTCAAGGACCGAAGAAGATCCGAACAATTCGAAGATATTGGAGAACTACGGCAACGGACCCATTCATTTCGCCGGCTCGGATAGTGGTTTGTACGAACGCCATCTCCTGTTCGACAACGTAATCGGTATGGCCAGCGCAGACGCGCGTGATCGCTTTGAGGCGTTCGCGCGCTCCGGCCGGGACGTCCTCTCCCAGCGATGGACGCAGACGGAAAGCACTTACGAGCGTGAAAATCCCAAGCGCATTTACTACCTGTCCATGGAGTTTCTGATTGGCCGATCGCTTGCCAACAATGTAACGAATCTTTTGCTAAGCCCCATCGTGAGTGAGGCTGTTCGTCAAAAGAACCTTGATTGGATCGAGTTGCTGGAGCAGGAGCCTGATGCCGCGTTGGGCAACGGCGGGCTAGGCCGCCTGGCGGCTTGCTTCATGGAGTCCATGGCGACGATGCAACTGCCGGCGATGGGTTACGGCTTGCGATACGAATATGGCATCTTCAAGCAATTCATTGAGGACGGCTGGCAGAAGGAGCAGCCGGATAATTGGCTTCGCAGGCAGGACCCTTGGGAAGTCGCCCGTCCTCACGAAAGCGTCGAGGTCAAACTGAACTGCTCTTTCAAGGTAAAGGGTGGGGCGCTACACGCCACCGTTGGACGCCCATCCACGTTGATCGGAATCCCTTTCGACCGCCCCGTAGTTGGGTACGGAGGAAAGAACATTAACACGCTTCGGCTTTGGGCTGCAGCGGCGCCCGATTTCTTCGATTTTGAAGCTTTCAGCCATGGCGACTTCGTCGGCGCCGTCGCTGAAACTCTCGAAGCGGAGTCTCTGACGCGCGTGCTCTATCCTGACGACTCCACCAGCCTGGGGCAGGGATTGCGCTTTATGCAAGAGTATTTCCTGACCGCCTGTTCGTTGGCGGATCTGGTCCGGCGTTTTCGCCGGACCAACTCAGATTGGGATGCGTTTCCGCAGAAGGTTGCCATTCAGTTGAACGATACGCATCCTACCATGGCCATTCCGGAACTGATGCGGATCCTGTTGGACGACGAGCACCTGGGATGGGACGAGGCGTGGGACATTACTCAGAAAACGTTCGCTTACACAAACCACACTTTGCTTCCTGAAGCGCTGGAGAAGTGGCCTCTGGCGTGGTTCGAGGATATGCTTCCGCGGCATCTGGAAATCATTTACGAGATCAACCGCCGCTTGTTGCACACCGTTCGGAACCAGTTCCCCGGAGATGAAGGCCTGGTCCAGCGCGTGAGCCTGGTGGATGAGGATGCCGGCCGCAAGATCCGAATGGCCAACCTGGCGATTGTCGGGTCGCACAGCACCAACGGTGTTGCAGCGATTCATTCCGGCCTGCTGCGGACGACAACCGTCAGAGACCTGGCCGACATCTTTCCTGAGCGATTCAACAATAAAACCAATGGAGTAACTCCACGGCGCTGGCTGCTGCTTTCCAACCCGTCGCTGGCGGGCATCATTACCGAAGCTATCGGCGACGGCTGGATCACCGACCTTAGTCAATTGCGCCGGCTCACATCCATCGCAGAGGACCAAGTCTTCCGAGGTGCATTCCTCAAGGCCAAACGCGATGCCAAGGTAAGATTTTCAGACTGGCTCAAAACGACTTCGGGCGTATCCATCGACCCGGAGACGATCTTCGATTCTCAAATCAAGCGTATCCACGAATACAAGCGGCAATTGTTGAATGCGCTACGCATAGTGGTTGTCTATAACAGGCTGCGTCAGAACCCGAACCTGAACGTTGCACCCCGAACGTTCCTCTTCTCCGGCAAAGCGGCACCCGCCTATAAACTGGCCAAGCTCATCATCAAACTCATCAACAACGTGGCCAACACAATCGATGCGGATCCAGTGGTGCGAGGCCGACTCAAAGTGGTATTTCTGCCGGAATATTGCGTTTCGCTTGCCGAGCGGCTGATACCCGCCTGTGACGTTTCGAACCAGATTTCAACAGCAGGTTATGAGGCCAGCGGGACCAGCAACATGAAGTTCATGATGAACGGGGCTTTGACCGTGGGGACACGCGATGGCGCGACCATCGAGATGGCAGAAGAAGCCGGCGAAGAGAACTTCTTTCTGTTCGGACTCACCGCGGACCAGGTGTCGTCGAGCCGGCCGTGGTACAACCCCTACTGGCATCATGAACACGAGCCTGAGACTCGCGCGGCACTTGACCTGATTTTTTCTGGTCATTTCAACCCCGGCGAACCGGGTATCTTCGAGCCCTTGCGCGACACCCTGCTAACTCACGGCGATCAATATATGCACCTGGCGGACTTAACGCCCTATGTTCAGGCGCAAGAGAGGCTCGGCGAACTGTATGCGGACCCGGAGAATTGGGCGAGAAAAGCAATTTTGAATGTAGCGGGCTCAGGGAACTTTTCGAGCGATCGCACGATCGCAGAATACGCCACCAACATTTGGGGACTGAAGCCATGCAAGGTGTCGTAGAGGAAAGCTTCCAAACAGAAGCGCATCTGAGTACAATCCAGAACAGAGCGCTAATGCCGGAGGACGCGCGATTATGACGCCAGTCTTTGCCCCCGAGTACCGTGGCGCCGGTCTCCTGCTACACGTTACGTCGTTGCCTTCCCCATATGGAATCGGCGACGTGGGGCCTGCGGCGTTTCAATGGATCGATCGTTTGTCTGAAGCCGGCCAAAGCTGGTGGCAGGCGCTGCCGCTGGGACCCACGGGATACGCGAATTCTCCGTATCAAGCGCTATCCTCATTCGCCGGCAACTGGCTGCTGATCAGCCCGGACGCGCTGATTGAAGAAGGGCTCTTACAGGCGAGCGATTGTGAAGGCCGCTCATTCCCAGCGGATTTCGTCGATTATGACGCAGTCGCCACGTTCAAGCGATCGCTGGTCGAAACTGCGTGGACCAATTTCCGCCAAGGCGCGAGTCCCGATCTGCGGTCAGCCTACGAGCAGTTTTGTAAGTCTCAGGCACACTGGCTGGACGACTACGCACTTTTTCGCGCGCTGAAGACCACATACAACGGAGCCTCCTACCTGGATTGGCCATCTGATCTGGTTCGGCGAGTTCCGGGAGCGCTCGCGAAAGCGACACAGGAACTAGACACTGAGATTCAGAAGATATGCTTTGCGCAATTCCTCTTGTTCAAACAAGGTGGAAGGCTTAGAGAGTACGCTCATGCAAAGGGCGTGCGCTTAATCGGTGACTTGCCGTTTTTTGTCTCTCCTGACTCAAGCGACGTGTGGGCCAACCCGGAGTTCTTCCAGTTGGACGAGCGGCACCGTCCCCGTTTTGTGGCGGGAGTCCCTCCGGATTATTTCAGCGCGCAAGGACAGCTCTGGGGCAATCCGGTATACGACTGGGACACGCTCAAACGCAGCGGGTATCGTTGGTGCCTCGATCGCCTCCGCGCCCTGGCAGAGCACGTCGATGTCATTCGGCTCGATCACTTTCGCGCCTTCGCCGCCGCTTGGCACGTCCCCGCGGGCGCGCCCACAGCACAGTCCGGAAAATGGGTTAACGGTCCGGGTGCCGAGTTCTTTGAAGCAGTGAAGCGTGATCTCGGCGGTCTGCCTTTTATCGCGGAAGATCTGGGCATGATCACCCCGGACGTGCCCGCCCTGCGCGACCGCTACGAGTTACCAGGCATGCGAGTGCTCCAGTTCGGTTTTGACGGCGACTCCAACAATCCGCACTTACCGAATAACTATGTGCACAATTCCGTGGCATATACAGGAACGCATGACAACAACACCACGCGAGGCTGGTTCGAAGCATTGCCTGATCGCGAGAAGCAAATCGTCCGGGACTACCTTGGTCGATCCTCAGGACCGAAGGGAGGAGAGCGCGACGGAGTGACAGCGCAGTTGATGCACCTGGCGTGGTCGTCGCCGGCGGCTCTTTCAATCGCTCCGCTGCAAGATTTGTTGGAACTGGGAGCCGAGGCTCGGATGAATGTGCCGGGCCGACCGGAGGGAAACTGGCGCTGGCGATGCACGCCAGACATGCTGTCCGGACCCGCTTTCGAGCGGTTGCACGATTTGACGCGAGCTTCCAACCGCGGAAGAAGCGGAAACATCGATCCCGCTGTTGCACATCGCGGTGTAGCGGTAAGTTGAGGTACATGAGTTCCATCCTCCGGCAAACCGTTGTCGAACGAGAAGAAGCTGCGGAAGAGTACGGCCTGAGCTATCCTCTCGGCGCAACAATCGTTCCCGGCGGGGCCAATTTCAGCGTATTCTCGCGTGGAGCGTCCAGCGTCGAGTTGCTACTGTTTGAGCGGCAGGACGATTCACGCGCGGCGCGCGTAATTCCGCTCGACCCCGCCGTGAATCGGACTTATCATTACTGGCACGCATTCGTCCCGGAAGTGCGTCCCGGCCAGATTTACGGCTATCGCGTCAACGGACCCTGGGATCCAGCTAACGGCATGCGGTTTCGACCCAACCAAAATCCTGCTCGATCCCTACGGGAGAGCCGTGGTCGTTCCGAAGGACTATAGCCGGGAAGCCATTCTCAACAACGGCCTTAAGAACGGCGACACGGCGGCATCCATGAAGAGCGTCGTGGTCGATTCTCGCGATTATGATTGGGAAGGCGATGTCCCTTTAAAGCGGCCAAGCTCGCGGACGGTTATCTATGAGCTCCACGTGCGCGGGTTCACCCGGCATCCGAATTCCGAGGTCGAAGAGAATATCCGTGGCACTTACCGTGGGCTTATTCAAAAGATTCCGTACTTGCGTCAATTGGGGATTACCGCGGTGGAGCTTCTTCCGATATTTCAGTTCGACCCCCAGGACGCTCCACTGGGGCTGGTGAACTATTGGGGTTACGCACCTGTTTCATTCTTTGCTCCACATCACGCGTACAGTTCCCTGCAAGACCCGCTGGGGCCCGTCAATGAATTTCGGGACATGGTCAAGGCACTGCATCGGGCGGGAATCGAGGTCATTCTCGACGTTGTGTTCAACCATACCGCCGAAGGGGACCACCGAGGCCCAACCGTCAGCTTTCGTGGATTGGATAACAGTACCTACTACGTGCTTGAATCCGACCGCTCGCAATATGCAAACTATAGCGGTACTGGAAACACGCTCAACGCCAACCACCCCATTGTCCGGCGCATGATCGTGGACAGCCTGCGCTATTGGGTGCAGGAGATGCATGTGGATGGCTTTCGATTCGATCTGGCTTCGATTCTTGCGCGTGATTCTTCAGGCCAACCCATGCTCGACCCGCCGGTGCTCTGGGACATTGAGTCGGACCCAACGCTCGCCGGTACAAAAATGATCGCCGAGGCTTGGGATGCGGCCGGTCTTTACCAGGTGGGAACCTTCACCGGGGATAGCTGGAGGGAATGGAACGGCCGGTTTCGCGACGACGTACGCAGCTTCTTTAGAGGGGATGACGGTTCCGCGGCGCAGATCGCGGACCGGTTGCTTGGCAGTCCGCAGATCTATGGACATAAGGAGCGTGAGGCTGAAGTGAGCGTTAATTTCGTAACGTGTCATGACGGATTTACGCTCGACGATCTGGTCTCCTATAGCGTGAAGCGCAACGAGGCGAACGGCGAATCCAACCGCGACGGGGCGAACGACAATCGAAGCTGGAATTGCGGCGTCGGAGGGCCCCACTGAGGATGTAGCGGTGCAAACTTTACGGAACCGCCACGTCAAGAATCTGTTGACCTGCACCATGATCTCATTGGGCATGCCGATGATCGGCATGGGCGATGAAGTACGCCGCACGCAGTACGGCAACAACAACGCTTACTGTCAGGACAACGAAACAAGCTGGTTCGATTGGTCGTTGGTCTCGAAACATGCCGATGTGCATCGCTTCACGAAACTGCTCATCGAACGCCGCCTCTTGCGCGGCCTCGAAGACGATTTCATGGGCGAGACTCTAAACCAGTGGCTTCGCGAGTCGCATAAATCCTGGCACGGTGTAAAGCTGAATCAACCCGACTGGAGCAAGTGGTCCCACAGCGTGGCATTCAGCGCAGAGCTGGTGAAGGAAAGGCTTTTCGCTCATTGGATCCTCAATGCCTATTGGGAGCCGCTCGACTTTGAGCTGCCTCTCGTTGGCGGGGAGTATCAGGGTCCGGTCCAGTGGAGACGGTGGATCGACACTAGCCTGGACTCACCGGAAGATATCGTCCCGTGGCAAGAGGCGCCACCCTGGCCGGAGCGCACGTATCGGGTCGGTCCTCATTCGATAGTGATCCTTTACGCTCCGGTGGCCTCCGCGAAATCTTGATCCGTCCCTGAGCCGCACCAACAAAAAGACCCCATGGTTAGGGTCGAATAACCCGATTTTGGTATTTTGATTCCACGCTATCGGGGGTAACAAAAAAGCATTCGATCCCGTGATGGTTTCTTTGATCGAATCCCTCATATTGAGGAAGAGGTTCGATCAAGATATGACCAACGAAGCGACTGCCACCAATCGCGTCCTCGATGAGGGAGCCGTCACAGAGAGGTTTTTGAATACACCCTGCGACGAGTCGTTCGACGACCTTTTCAAGACCTTTTCCCCCCAACTGGTAGCGTTCTTCAGGGCCCGTGGTTGTATGCTCATAGCCGAAGACTTGGCCCAAGAGGTCATGCTCACGGTCTACCGCAAGGCGGAACAAATTAGAGATCACTCGTCATTCCGGGCCTGGATGTTCAAAATCGCCCGCAACGCTCTCTGCAGGCACTATGGCAAGCAGACCCGCGAGGTGGAAACGGTGGACTTGGCCGACGTCCCCGAGCGGCTCGTCGCTGCCAGCAGCAAGAGCGCCGGCACTCCAGCGTTCGAATTCCATCATTGGATGGCCTTCCTGGACTCGCGCGAAAGAGAAACCTTGACGCTGCGCTTTATTGAGGAGTGGGAGTATCACGAGATCGCGACCGCCCAGGACATCCCGATCGGAACGGTGCAGTGGAGAGTCTTCAGCGCAAAGAAAAAGCTGGCCCCCTACCTGAAGAGGGCCGAGGGAACTGAGAACCATACCACCCGCCAGGTAGCTTAGGCCCTCTTAGTTAGCCTTAAAATCCGTCGAGCTCTTAAGCCCATAAGCGGCCGCTCCCGCCAACCCCGCCGGACTGACCACTACATGAATCGGAATTCGCCCTACCAATTCCGCAAAGCGTCCCTTACGCTTGAAGGACTCCATGAACATCGGCTTCTTGAGAGCGGCTAATGTGTGAACAGCGACGCCGCCGGCCACATACATGCCGCCTGTCGCCAATACCTTTACCGCGACGTTGGCTGCTTCGGCCGCAAGGATCGAAACGAACATGTCAAGAGTCGCCACGCATAACTTGCTGCGATTGGCATCTTGAAGGGCATTTCCGATAATGGCGGCGGTTCGATCATGGGCGGAATCTATAAGCGACGTCAACTCCGCCTCCTGGGGTATCTGTTCGACCTCTCGAAGATAGCCATAAATATTGGGGATTCCGATCCCCGAACAAACATGCTCAAAGCTCACATGATCGAGCTTCTTGAGCATATATTGGAGCAGGCGAATCTGTCGTTCATCGGTCGGCGCGAAGTCTGCGTGGCCGCCTTCGGAGCTGTGAGGCACGTATCGGGAGCCATCCCAGGTAAGGAAGGACTCGCCCAGTCCCGTTCCTGGCGCAATCACGCCAATGGACCCTTTGGGGACAGCTTCCCCCGGGTTAATCGTTTCCACATCGCTGGGCCGGAGGATCGGAACGGCGTGAGCGATAGCCTCAAGATCGTTCATGAGGTGTACCGATTGCCGATTCAGGTTCAGTTCGTGGGCAAGCGACTCTTCTTCCACCACCCAGGGAAGGTTGGTGGTCTTTACGCGGCCGCCTATTACCGGACCGGCCACCGCGAAGCACGCTCGATCGACAGGTTTCTTTTCCTTGGCCAGGAATTCCTTGACGATCGCCTGTAGGTTAGGATAGTCGGCACTAGGTACCTTGGCTTGCGCCAGGGGCGTGAGCGGCCCAGCCTCGCTTGAGAAGATCGCCAGGTCGGTCTTCGTGCCTCCGATATCGCCTGCAATGAGCATTTGTTGTCTCTCCTTCTTTTTCTTAAGCTCTCGCGTACCGCTCGCTGTTGGGTCTTGACCCGCGTAGTCCGTAGTACAGGATGTAGAGGTAGCAGATCACCGGAAGAATGAACGCGTGGTGAAGGCCGAACTGGTCGGCGATCGCGCCCTGAATCACGGGCAGTATTGCGCCGCCCACGATGGCCATGTTCAGAATTCCGGATCCGCTTCCGGTCAGCGGACCGAGTTCCGCTACGGCCAGGCTGAAAATAGTAGGGAACATGATCGAGTTGAAGAACCCGACTGCGAGGATCGTCCACATCGCAGTGCGTCCGCCCGTCAGCATGGAAGCTGTAACCAGCATTGCCGCACAAATCGCGCAGAAGCCAAGGGCCTGCCCGGCTTTGATCCGGCGTAAAATTCCAGCACCTAGAAAACGTCCGATCATGGCCCCACCCCAATAGAACGAAACGAAACCCGCGGCAGCCAGAGCGGAGAGGCCGGCCACCTCAGGCAAGCCAAAATAGTTCACCAGAAAGCTTCCAATAGAAACCTCTGCGCCGACGTAAGCGAAGATCCCTAGCGCGCCTAAACGAAGATTGGCGTGCTTCCAAACCGAATCGTTGACCTTCTCCGTGCGACTCCCGGCAGTACCTTCGATGGTCGGGAGCTTCGAAAAGGCGATCAAAACTGCCAACAGCAGCAGCGCAACGGCGATCACGGTGTAGGGCATCCTGACTGAGGCAGCTTCTTGCACCCGATACCCCTGCAGCGCCTGGGGAGCGAGTTGACGCAACTGTTCCAGGGCCAATGGCGCGGCACTCAGGATTAGCAATCCGCCTATTTTAGGGGCGACGGTAGTGCCAAGCGCGTTGAACGCCTGCGTCAAGACCAGCCGGCTCGAGGCCGTCTCAGGTTTGCCCAACAGCGTCACATAAGGGTTGGCGGCCACTTGAAGACCCGTGATCCCAGCGGCCAGAACAATCAAAGCCCCCAGGAAAAGCGGATAGGAAGCAGCCAACGAAGCGGGTAGGAACAAGAACGCCCCCGCAGCCATGGTGAGCAAGCCTGCGACCATGGTCCGCTGGTAACCGATCACGTTCACCACTTTTGACCAAGGCACGGAGAATAAGAAGTACGCCGAAAAGAACGCGAACTGGATCAGCATCGCGCGCGAGTAGCTAAGGTCGAAGATCGACTTCAGATGAGGTACCAGAATGTCGTTCAAACAGGTCAGGAATCCCCACATGAAGAACAGCGTGGTAACGATAATGAGGGGGCGTGTGTAACTGGGGGTCGTCGAATCGGGAGAGCTTTTCGGAGCTGTGCTCGCCGTAGTGTCTTGAGGTGCCATTCTTCCTCCTATCGAGTACATACCACATCGCTAAAACCATGTCTCGGCCTGCACTCCATAGGTCAGGCCACTCGTCCGATGCAAGAAGGCTGTTCCGCCTACAAATCCGCGGAGTCCTTCCGACCAATTTGCGTAGGTAAGGAACGTGCGCAGCACCGGGCGACTGAAGAACTTCCGGCCAATTCCGATTTGCGGAGCGATCGTGAACTTGCGCAGCCAACCGTCATACTGGCCGCTGGTGCTGTGCGTGTGATCGAAGCCCGCCTCAAACGCCAGCGAGATATGCTTTGTGAAAAATACTTCCGGTCTCGCACCGAATGAGACCCACTGGTCCCACTCGTTTCGAGGGTTGCCGTCCTTGGACCGCTGGTAGACGAAGATCGGCATGATCGCGAACCTGTCGTTGGGTTGAAAGAGAACCTGTTCCGTAGCCAGGAGCCTTCTGGAACTGTGCACAAAAGACGTTGGATCGTCGATCGAGGTGCTGTAGTTGCTGGCCGCGCCGGTTCCGTATTGGATCGTAAAGATGTGATAGCCGCCGTGCCATTCGAGCCTTTGATGCTTCAGCCCAAAGGCGTAGCCATCCGTGGTTGGAACGGTTTCGCCCGTCGTCGTCGTTCCACCTTTTGCGGTAGCGAAATTGAACCATCCCCCCCACGCTCCCAACGGACCCTTCACATCGTAGAGACGCACGTCGATGTTGCTCTTCGCAAGAGCGCCATTATCGGTGATGATGTCGGGCCTCGCACCGGCCAGGTACGACACTGCCAACTTGCCGATGCGAACGTTGAGATCCTCGACCCCTGCGCCATAACCGCTCATGTCTAGTGGATAGAAGTCGTTGATCTCAATGTGCTGGCGGCGGTAGTATCTTTCGCCAGCCCAGAACTTTGCGTCCGGCTGGCTCTCAAAGATGTTGCCTGCCTGAATGAAAGCCTCGCGGAATCGGAACTGGTCGTTACCAACGCCATTGGGAAAGTTTGCGTAGCTTGCGGAGTTCGAGGTGTTGGCCTCCACCATGAATTCGGTCCTCATCCACGCCTTACTGGAATCGTGATCCGGGTTCAGCCAGTTATTGACGAAAATAAGTTCGGCATAAGTTTCCGCTTCGTTCCCAAGCCGATACTTGGCGCCGGCGCCAGGCGCCTGAAACGCTACCTGCTGCCCACCTGAGCTATTCAGGCCGTAACCAGCCCGAAAATATCCGTGGAATTCGAAGGCGTTCACCTGTTCCTGAAGCTTTTCGATTTTTTGATCGGCCTCCCTAAGGAAGTCATAAGAAGGTTCCTGCGGTAACTGACCTTGAAATTTCGCTCCGACCTCATTTGACTCTCCCTGAACCGCTTTCTGCGCGTTCTGGCCGGCAAGCTCCGCCGTGGAAACCGTTCCCTCCTTGGCTTTCGCGATCGCCTCCTTTTGCTCTGCGATTTGGCGTTCCATGGCGGCGATGCGCTGTTCGAGGGCCCGAGTCGTGTCGGCGTACTGCTGCTTCAATTGTTGCAGTTGCTCTTCTAATGAGTCGGCCTGCTGAGCAGGAGCGAGTGAGCCTGCCCACAGCAATACCGCTGAGAAGCATGCCAGCTTCTTCATGAACGAGTCTCCTACTTGGTCAGCCTCTTTTGAGCCGAAGCCGCTTACAGGCAGGGAGTCTGACGGAAAACCTTTTGTTGGCAAATAAATTGTTCGGCAAACAAAATTCTCCTCTTCAGGCTCTGTCCTTCTGAGGAGCGACGAAACAATGGGAGAGTCGAACGCAGTCAGTGGTCCCGCGAAAACGCAAAACTGGTCGACGCGATTGAAGGCCTGGCTGGTGCCGGCGACCATCCTCATCATGGCCCTAGCATTGATCTTCTTAATATCGGGTAGTTGGAAAACCTGGGCAAGCGAACGCGTCGACCAGTCGACCGACGACGCGTACGTGCGCGCAGACCTGACGCCCCTAAGCACTAAGGTCGCAGGATTGGTGGCTTCTGTAGAGGTCGCCGATTACCAGGCGGTGAAGGCCGGGGATCTTCTGGTGCGATTGCGCGATGACGACTATCGAGCCCAGGTAGAGCAGGCCGAAGCGGCAATCGCGGCCAGCGAGACCGCGCTTGTGAATAACCAGCGGCAGAAGGATCTTCAGGACGCCAGAGTGCTGCAGGCTGAAACCGGAATAGCAGCCTCGGAGGCCGAAATTGCTGCTGCCGAAGCCGGAATTGAAGCGGCTAACTCGGCCATCGCAAATGCAAAAAGCGGACTGGCCGCAACTCAGGCCGATGTTCAACGCACTTCGCTCGAACGGAAACGCCAGGAAGCACTTGTGGCCTCCGAATCAGCGACCCGCCAAAAGCTCGAGCAAGCTGTTGCGGACGAGGAACGCTTGCGTGCGCAGCTTTCCAGCCGCGAAGCCGAGATTTCATCGGCGGGGGCACAGCTTGCAAGTCGTAAGGCGGATCTGCAGCGTGCCAAGGCGAGACTCGAAAACACCCGCGCTGAAGTAGAAGCTCAGAAACGCCAACGGTCCGTGTTGGATTCGCAAGAACTGGTTCTCCGCGCGGACGTGGGGGTCAAACGAGCCGCTCGGCTTTGGCGCGCACCAATCTGGACTACACCCGGATCGTCGCGCCTGAGGACGGCATTGTGGGAGAGCGTAAGGTCCGCTCCGGCCAATTAGTGAGCCCGGGGACGCAGGTCCTGTCGCTGGTTCAGCAACGCGTCTGGGTGCAGGCCAACTATAAAGAAGACCAACTCCGTTACATCCGCGAGGGCAATCCGGCCGAGGTGCGGGTGGATGCATTTCCGGGAGTCGTATTCAAGGGCAAGGTCGGACAAATCTCGCCGGCCAGCGGTTCGCAATTTGCGCTGCTGCCGCCCGACAACGCCACAGGCAATTTTACAAAAGTAACCCAGAGGGTTCCGGTCAAAATTCTTTTGGATGACAGCAGGAACGCGACAACAGACCGCCTGCGGCCTGGCCTATCTGTCGTAACGACGATTCGTAGCGCGGGCGAATGACTGAGACTTCCAAGGTGATTGCAGCAGAAGCAAAAAGCGTAGCAGCACCGGCGCAAACCGCGCAGCCAAAGATCGCCACCAATCCATACGTGGGGATTCTGGGCGTCTTCCTCGGCGCCGGCATCGCAACGCTGAATTCTCGCCTGGTCAGCGTGGGCCTTGCAGACCTCCGCGGCGCCGCCGGCTTTGGTTTCGACCAGGCGTCCTGGATTCCCACCGCGCTCAATATGGCGACCATGTTCAGCGGCGTGTTCATCGTCTTCGTCAACGCCTTCCTGGGTCCGCGCAGAATTCTCCTGCCCGCCGCCGCGATCTTCACGGCCGTATCCGCACTTCTTCCTTTTGCGCCGAATTACTGGACGATGATTGCGCTGGTTGCCATCGCAGGGCTTTCGTCCGGCACTTTCTACTCCCTCACCATGACCTTCGTATTGAATGCTCTCCCGAAAAAGCTCATCATCTTTGGGATTGCGGCCTATGCGGCGGACATTGTCTTCGTCAGCAATTTTGCGTCCCTCCTCGAAGGCTGGTATATCGAGCATCTATCCTGGCACTGGATCTTCTGGACAGCCGCGCTGGTCACTCCGCTCATGATGCTGTGCGTCTATTTCGGAATTCCTCGCAAAGCTGCATCCGGTCCGATGCCGAGCTGGCGTGGATTCGCCTATTTCAGCGTGGGACTGGCCCTTCTTTACGGGGCGATGGACCAAGGAGAAAGGCTGGACTGGTTGAACTCCGGCACCATCGTCGCAATGTCAGTGGCAGGAATGTTTCTCGTAGCTGCAGCGGGCATCAGAAGACTCATGCAGCCGAACCCGACTCTAAATCTTTCCTTTCTGAATACGCGGAACATCATCATCATCGCGTTATCCATTTTTGTCTTTAAGTTCGAGCACCTGGCTACCGTGTTGCTCGTCCCCGGATTTCTGGGAAACATCCAACAGTACCGGCCTCTGGAAACCGGCCACGCACTTGCATGGGTCGCGCTACCGATGTTCGCGATCGTATGGTTGGTCGCGATCCTGATCGTCTACACGAACTCACGACTCATCTTGACAGTCGGGCTAACGACGGCAGCAGTCGCCTGCTGGTTCTGCGCTCACGTAGACACATCTTGGGCAGGAAACAGTTTTGAGATGATCGAGCTGGCCTTGGCGGCGGGCTTCGCCTGCACCTATATCGGCCTGGTGAGCAGCATCGTCCTGGAGGCGCTCGACGCGGGCGCGCTGAGCAGTCTCGCCAACATTTCCACATTCTCCGGCTTCATGCACTTCATACGGATCTTTGGCGGCCAGGTCGGCGTCGCGATCATGAGCCGCTTCCTCACGGTCCGTGAGCGGCTTCACTCGAATCTCTTGGGACTCCACGTCCAGGTCGGCGACTGGCTATCCGACGAACGAGTCCGAACGCTAACCGCCGGACTGACCCCGGGATCGGCCGGACCTGAGGAGGCACAAGGCCGGGCCATCGGCATTCTGAGCCAACAGGTTCGAGCGCAGGCTTATACGATGGCGACCGCCGACGCATTCATCCTGATCGCGTGGATGGTGGTTGCCTATTTGCTGCTGATGCTTTTCTTGAAGCCCGGCAAGATTAGCTACAAAATATTGAGGAATATGCAATGACTTGCTCCTATCTTGTATCGTTTCCTGTCCGTTGCGGGACTGGGTGTGCTAACCGCGGTCCCCCAGAACGCCGCCGAAGTGCGGCGCCTCACGCTGGAGGAGGCTGTCCATCTCGCGATCAGCCAGAACCACGCGCTGAAGATAGCCCGGTTGAAGGTGGTCGAAAACGAGCAGAAGAAAGCCGGGGAAAAAGCGAGCTATTTCCCGGAGCTGAAGAATCAATCCAGCTTCCTGCACACCACTTCACTCGAGAACATCGAGATCCCCGCGGGCGCATTCGGTGCGCTTGCAAACACCGGCCCCATACCCGCTAGAGACATTCTGATCGACCAGGGCAACCAGACCTTTGTGACCAGCGGAACAACATTGGCTCAACCCCTAACCCAATTGATCCGCATCCGGCAGGCGAACCGGGCTGCGGCCGCGGAGGTAGCCGGATCTCGGGACGAATTGAAGAAGGCCGAAAACGAAGTGGCGGTGAGGGTCCACGAACTTTACTACGGAATCCTGGTTACTCGTCTGCAAAAGACAGCGGCCGAACAAGAGACGGCCTACGCCCAAACGCATCTGCGCGAGAGTGAACAGGATATTCGAAACGGGAGCGCCCTGAAGATTTCAGCGCTTGAAGATCGCGCGGGCTTACTTCAAAGCGAGCAGACCGCACTGACCGCCGACCTCCGGTTATCCGACTTGACGACGGAGCTGAACGATCTTCTGGGACTTCCTCTCGACACCGCGATTGAACTGAGTCCCGTGCAGATCGCCAGCGTGGAAGAGCACCCGCGCGATGAATATCTGAGACTTGCAATTACAGAGAACCCGGAGGTCCTGGCGGCGACGCAGACCGTCGAGAAGGCGAAAGCAGGCGTGGCCGCGGCGAAGTCCGCCTACATCCCCGACGTGACCGCAATCGCGCGCCAAAGCTATCAGAATGGCGTGCCATTTCTGGTCCACAACTTCGGCACGTTTGGGTTAACCCTGAATTACGACATCTTCGATTTCGGAAAACGCCGCGCCGGGGTGCGCGAGCGCGAGGCGCAGCTCCATCAGGCCGAGGAGAATCTGGAGCGCCTGAAAGAAGCCGTAAACGTGCAGATCGACCGCGGCTATAACAAAGTTCAGCGCACCAGGCATATGCTCCAGGTGGCCAAAGAAGTGCTAACACTGCGCGAGGAAGGCGAGCGGCTCGCCGAGAACCAGGTGGCACAGGGATTAGTGCTCGTCTCAAGCCGGAGGCAGGCATCGGCAGCCAACTATAAGGCGCAGGCGGATTTGTTGCAAGCGCAATTGGCCTACCTGCTTGCCGGCGCGGAGCTTCAAGAAGCGGCGGGGCGCACGCCGGGGCTCTAGAAAATCGCGGCGCACCTGGCCGGGATTCAAGGGCCGCTCGCGCACGTTTATCCAACCATACGGTCGTCATCGTCGGCGCAGGTTCGCGTCCATCGGATCAGCACATTGCGGCCACATCGGGACCAATCGTATAATCCGAGATGACTTCGAACCTCGGTCGAAACGCAACGTCCATTTAGTCAACATCCCGCCGGCGTAGCGTTGGAACAGATCGGAAATCGTTGCCAATCGCTCGATGGCCACCGCAGTTCAACGCAGCCTCGACAGCATGGCGAAGCGGCTTTCGCACAGCGACCGCGTCGAGTTGAACGTTACTAGCGAAAATCTGCTCTCCGAACGGGAGGAGATTTTCGAGTCCTGGCGCAGATGCCTCCTCGATCTTCGTGTGGACGCGAGGGACGTTTCGGCGCCTCACATCATCACGCAAAACGAGTTGAAGGTCTTTCGCGAGCCGCTGGAGAATATCCTGGTTCAGGCCCAGGAAGAGATCGACCGGCTCTATGCCGTACTCCGCCAGCACGGCTACGTGGTTTTGTTGTGTAACCGCGAAGGGGTGGCGATTCATCATCGCGGGGACGAAGCCAAAGCCAGCGAGTTCAAGCACTGGGGTATTTGGGTGGGTGGCGTCTGGTCGGAGGAAGCCGAAGGAACCAACGGCATTGGCACGTGCATCGCTGAGCAGGTGCCAGTGCTGGTACACGCCAACCAGCACTTTCGCAGCCGGCATACTCAGCTCAGTTGCGCCGGAGCCCCGGTCTTTGACTCGCATGGAGAACTGGTGGCCGTGTTGGACGTCTCCCGGCTGGCCGGCGAAGAAGACCAAGGCTCGCTGCCTCTGGTTCTGGATATCGTCACGATCGCCGCGCGAGCCATCGAAGAACGCTTGTTTCGGGAATATTTCCTCCACACCTGGACGATCGCTGCGCTGCCTTCCGACAACGCGCCCGCATTGCTTCTGGCAGTGGACGAGCACCAATGGATCGTGGGCGCCGACCGCATTGCGCGGGACGTCCTGGGCTTGGATAACAACAAGCTTGCGAGCGGTGTTCCCCTTTCGGCGGTTTTCGAATTCGACCGTTTGCTCTTTCGACAGACGGGCGACACGGACCTCCCGGCCCGGGTCATGCGGGCCGACGGCGGAGGATGGTGGTACGCGTTATTTACGCCGCCCCGAAGCAAGTCCCGAAGGGCGCGGACAAGCGCGGAAGCGACGGTGCATAGCCGTCCTCGGATCAGCACTCTGGGGCAACTGCCGGCCGCCGAGCCGTTCGCCCCCAGCCGTGGGGGGCTGCCGCCGGTACTCACCCAGCGTATCTGCGAGTACATCGAATCCCATCTGGAACAGAAAATCGGACTTGAGGCGCTGGCTGCGATGGCGGGATTATCCACTCATTATTTCGCAAGGGCATTCCACCAATCGGTGGGAATGCCACCTCACAGCTACCTTCTCAGCCGGCGGCTGGACCGAGCGGAGCGCATGCTTCGGGAGACCCAACTTCCGCTATCGGAAATCGCAGGGGCGACCGGATTTTCCGACCAGAGCCATCTGGCGCGCCATTTCCGGCGGCGGACGGGGATGTCACCCCGGCTGGCGCGCTGGAAGGACCGCTAGGCTCCCTCACAGCCTTTTTTCGCGCAAGAACGGGCGGCCGAATTGGAGCAAGAACGTCCTGATTCCCGCAGCTTCGTTCAAGATCCTTTTTTCTCTTACTGGTAGCATCGCCACATGATTCTCAGACAACATGCAAAACTCTCCAGTAACCCAGCGCAAAACGGGCGCCGCGGCAGGGTTTCTGAACCATCCGAGGGTGCCGCGGCACCCTTTGCGCTGAAACGCTCTTTGACGATTCCCGAGCTACTCGCGGGACCAAAGAGGATCGGCACTCGGCGGTCTCCGTCGACGAAGGCGGGGCCAGCGGGCCGACAAGAGGCGCAGTCGCAAAATCCAGCGATTTCCTCAGACCCGGAGGCGCCAGATCGAACTTGCATTCGAATCCTCAGCCTGGACAGCCATCCGCTGTTTCGCGAAGGAATCGCAACGATCATTAACGAGGAGCCGGACATGGTACTCGTCTCGCAAGCATCTACCGTGGAAGAGGCGATCCAGCAATCCCGGGAGCACCGGCCCGACATCATGCTGATGGAGACCCGGCTGCCGGACTTGGGCGGGATCGAGGCTTTGATCGCGATCCGAGCCGAGTTTCCAGCGGCGCGCATCATGGTCCTCACCACCAGCGATGGCGATGTTGACGTGCGGCGGGCGCTGAAGGCCGGGGCCAGCGGATACCTGCTTAAAAGCACGGCTCCCAGCGAGTTACTCCAGGAAATCCGAAAAGTGCATTCGGGCAAAAAGGTGGTCCAGGCGGAATTAGCAGCCAAACTCGCTGACTATGTCGGCGAGGATACGTTGTCGGCCCGCGAGGTGGAAGTCCTCGCCCTGGTCGCTGCCGGGAACCGGAACCGCGATATCGGAGCGCAGTTGTGCATTGCCGAGGAGACCGTGAAAGTGCACCTGAGGCACATCCTCGAGAAGTTGGGAGCGAAGGATCGCACGCAGGCCACCGCGATCGCGCTGCGTCGCGGAATCATTAGGCTTTGAGGGGAGGCCCCAACAAATACCCCTCCGGAGGACTCTTTACTCGTGTGAGCGCAAAAACGCCGGTAGTTGTGATCGTCGGTGGTGGCTTTGGCGGACTGGCGGCAGCTAAAGCCCTCAAACGCGCGCCGGCGGAAGTCATTCTGATCGACCGCACGAATCATCATCTTTTTCAACCGCTTCTCTACCAGGTGGCGACTTCGGTTTTATCTCCGGGTCAGATTGGTTCTCCCATCCGTGCCATTCTGCGGAACCAGCCGAATACTACTGTACTTCTCGGCGAAGTCACTGGCGTGAATCCGGCCGATAAGTTTGTTCTGGCCGACGGCGTGGACCGCGAAAACGTCCGGATCAATTACGATTACCTGATTCTGGCCACAGGCGCAAGCCACAACTACTTCGGGCACGACGAATTTGAGAAGCATGCTCCAGGATTGAAAAACCTGGCTGACGCGGTAGCGATCCGGAATAAGATTCTCAGGGTGTTCGAGCAGGCTGAAGCCGAGGAAGACCCCAGCCGCCATCGCGACCTGCTGACGTTTGTCCTGGTTGGCGCCGGTCCTACGGGCGTGGAAATGGCCAGCGCGATCGCCGATCTGTGTCGCAATACCTTCAAATCAGAGTTCCGCCGGATCGATCCAACATCGGCACGAATTGTACTCGTCGACCGGGAGCCACGGATACTGGGATCCTTTTCGGAGGACCTTTCGAGAGCCGCGGAAGCCCGCCTCAAACAGTTGGGTGTGGAAGTGCGGTTAGGGCATGGCGTCGATCAGGTTGACAATGCCGGCGTTGTCGTTGCGGGGGAGCGCATTATCAGCAAGACGGTGATCTGGACCGCTGGCGTTAATCCATCACCAGCAGGCAAATGGCTGGGAGCCGAAACGGATCACGGCGGCCGGGTACGCATCGGGAAGGATCTCACAGTGCCACAACACCCGCAGATCTTCGTGATCGGCGACACCGCGTCACTGGATCAGGATGGGAAACCTCTGCCGGGCGTGGCACAAGTCGCGATTCAGCAAGGACGTTATGCGGGTCGTCTCATCCATCGTCTCATTACCGGCGCACCCGCCCCCAAACCATTTCGGTATTTCGACAAGGGCACTATGGCCATCGTGGGTAAAAGCTTTGCCGTCTTGCAGAGCGGCGGAGTCCGCATCAGCGGATTCTTAGCATGGCTCGCCTGGGCTGCGGTGCACCTCCAGTTTCTGGCGCAAAGCAATCTTCGCGTGAGCGTATTCATGCAATGGGTTTGGACCTACCTGACGGGTCAGCGGGGGTCGGTGCTGATCGTAAATCACCGAAGAGACGAACCCCTGAAAGCAGAAACCGAGGCGCCCGATCTCCGGTACTCGGAGAAGTAAGTCTCGTCCATAGAGTCCTACGCTGCGGAACGTCGGGCGACTCTCCAGGCTTCCATCCCACCCGCCTCCCGAAAAAACATGAGACAGGCTGAGCCTTCGTGGTGGCTCGCACGGATGTAATCGCCGCGTTGAATCTGGCCGGATGCCACCAGATTGGACAATGGCTGGACCACCTGGCGCTCGATAGCGCGTTTCAAATGGCGAGCCCCATATCGGGTATCGGTGCCCTCCATCAATAAGAACTCCCGCGCCGAATCGGTGACGCTTATCGTGAAGGACTTGTCTCCCGCGGCGGCTTGGATTCGCTGTTCCACCATCTCAATCTCGATATCGACAATCCTTCTCAGCTCCTCCTGACCCAGAGGCTTAAAAACTACGATCTTGTCCAAACGGTTAATAAACTCTGGCGTGAACTTTCGACGCGCCGCCGCGACACCAATGCGCGACATCCGGTCGCCCAATTCGTCGTTGAAGGCGGCGTCTTCCAGCGTGGGCGGATGAAAGCCCAGCCGCGGGCTACTCAGCGAACACATTTCGGTGGCGCCGAGATTGCTTGTGAGAAATACCATCGTGGACGAAAAGTCGACTCTGCGATTGTCCCCCAGAGTCAGCACACCTTTATCGAGAATTCCGAGGAGAAGATTCCATAAAGAGTCGGATGCTTTCTCGATTTCGTCGAACAGCACGAGACTGATCTTAACCTTTTCGCTGTGATGCTCATTCAATTTTTCTTGTGATAGAAGAGCCTGCGTTTCGCGGTGTCCCAGATATCCCGGAGGCGAACCGACCAGCTTTGCGATTTCATGACCGTGTTGAAATTCCGCACAATCAATCTTGATTACCGCGCGGGGGTTGTTCAGCAGGGATTCGGCTGTCGCCTCCACCACGCGTGTCTTCCCCGAGCCTGTCGGACCCAGGAAAAGGAAGTTCCCAATCGGCCGGCCCGCCGGGGACAAACCCGCAACATGGGTCTGGTAGACCCTTACGATTTCCCGAATCGCTTCCTCTTGTCCGACGACGATGCGGCGCAGTTTGTTTTCGAGATCTTGTGCTTGCCGCCCCGTCTTGGTGGGATCCAGTAATTCGAGTCTTGCCATTTTGTTGCTCCTTCCGGCGCTTCGACACCCTTGCTGAAGCGTCTTTCCAAAAGGTCCTTCAACCGTCAAGAACACTATGGGCCATCCAGAGGGACAACACATCACGAAATGGGAGATTTTTGGAATACCTCGCTTGCTAACGACGCGAATACCTTCATCGGGTTACCCGGAACCACCGCCGACTAACCTGTCGAATGCGTCCGAATCAAGGAGATCAAGAGACTGAACCATAACATCAGCCGCGAGATGTTGCGAATTGTGTCCCACACCAATACTCCGCATACCGGCCCGCCGCGCTCCTTCGATGCCTGCCACCGCATCTTCGACCACAATGCATCTATCGGGCGACGCACCGGCCCGCGCTGCCGCCACCAGATACACTTCCGGGTCAGGCTTTCCTACATGCACGTCTTCGGCGGAAACAATGGCTTGGAAATAGTCGGCAGCTCCAAGTGCCTTGAGAATAGCGTCAACGTTGGCACGTGGCGCGGCCGACGCGATCGCCTGGCGCCATCCTTGCTCGTGAAGCTCTTGCAGCCACTTCGCGACACCGGGAAGAGGCGGCATTCCGTTCGTCCGGACGAGGTCCCGATACCGTACCTCCTTGGCATTTCCGACTCGTTCGATGCGCTCAGCAGTGGCAGCGGACCCGAGCCATTGCGAAAGGATGGCGTCGTTGCGGCGGCCGAAGGATGCGAGAAACTCCTCGTGGCTGATGGCGATGTCTTCCTGCGCCATCGTGTCACGCCAGGAAATCCAATGGAACTCTTCTGAGTCGATCAGAGTCCCATCCATGTCCCAAAGTACAGCTCGCGGCACGCTCATGGTTGTGATGATAAGCCATGGACCGCCGGTCCTGCTGTCCAACAAAACCGTGTTTACAGGTGCTCCTTATTTGTGAAAGCTGCCAAACAAAGACGGGACCGTTTTCGGTCCGCTAGCAACAAAGGAGAAAAATAAAATGTCTTACAAACACTTTCTTTCAGTACCGATCATCGGAATAGCTCTTGCGCTGAGCTCCACGGCTTTTGCGGAAGAGATCACCACACCGAAGTACGAAATCGGCGTGAATTACTCGTGGTTACACGTAAACTCCGCGAACTACGATTATCAGCGGACTGGAAACGGTGGATCGGGCTACTTCGAGTACAACCTTAATCGCACGGTTGGCCTGGTCGCGGACTTCGGTGGATATGCCAATACCAGGATCAACGACCGCGCACTCACCTACCTGTTTGGTCCTCGATTCAACTGGCGTCATTCGCGTTTGACGCCTTATGCGCAGTTCCTCTTCGGCGGCGCGTATGTCTGGAGTGGCCCAAACTACAACCAGACGCAAAATGCTTTTGCTACGGCCGCCGGGGGAGGCGTGGACTATCGCCTCACCGACCGCATCGCCATTAAGCCGATTCAGGTTGAGTACGTTATGACTCAGATCAACAGCGCCTCAGGTTTTGGTAGCCATCAGAACGATATCCGTTATTCAGCAGGCGTGGTGCTTCGTGTTGGTAGTAAGTAAGCAGCAAAGATTTGGCCTCGGCGCCGGCTTCGGCCGCCGAGGCCGTCCTGGTTCTCAGACTCCGGTCGCCACATTCGGAAGATGAAGCACCTCCGGCGTAACCGGAAAGCCGCGATCGCGCCATGCCTTGAGCCCACCTGCGAGTGGCCGGACGTGTTCGAACCCTTTTTGATGAAGGGCGAGGGCGACACGAGCACTCGTGATTTCGCCCGGACAAGCACAATAGAGGACCACCTGCCGGGAAGGGGCGATCACGACATCCCTGAATTGCTCGAGTCTGCGGGGGTTTATGCGAATCGCGCCGGGGATCCCTAACAATTCGGCGGCAGAGTCTTGGCCACCTTGCAAGTCCAGAATCAGAACATCTTCGCCTTTATCCAGTTTGTCTCTCAATTGTTCCGGCGTAATCCGTGTGAGTCTGAATTCACGCAGGAATCTTTCCCAACGCGCGAATTTGCGCGCCAGATAAAAGCCAAATGCGGCGGCCGCAATAAGCGCCGCGAAGATTCCAATCCGCTCGATGTGAACCGCAACGCGCTCTAATTGATTACTGAAGAAGTAACCAATAGCGGCGTAGATTGCGGACCAGAAGAGGGCTCCAAAGAAGTCGAGACCCAAAAAGCGAACACGACCTATGCCACCCGCTCCGGCCAAAGGAACTGCCACAGCATCAAGCCCGATCACAAACTTCGAGAACAGCAAGGTTCTGACTCCGTGCTTACTAAAAGCGTTAGTGGCTCTATGAGTGCAAGCCTCCGCGTCCCTGGAAAAGCCGCATGCGAAATGTAAGACTCTGTCGCCGAACCGGCGGCCAGCCTCAAACCATGCCAAGTCTGCCGCCAGAAAGGCCAAGACGGACAAGCCTACAGCTGCCGATAAACTGAGACGTCCCGAATGCGCCAGGGCGCCCGCCGCAATAAGAAAAAGATTCGCAGGTATGGGCAAGCACGCCTGCCTCGCCAGCACTGCGGCTATCAGCAGACCATAGCCGTGCCGTGCGAGAAAGTGAACCGTCTCATTCATACTTCCGCCCCGGACCGAAGGATGGCTGCGAGCGGCCAGGATTCGACATCTATCTGGCGTTGCGTGCCGGGCTCGGAGGTACACCCTGGGCGGAACTAATTTGGGTGTCTGAGGCTTTATGCGCCAGGAGGCGCTCAACGAGTTGCTCGCCCCAAACCATACCTAGTAAGCCCGTCAGAGCTACGAGAGGCGGCGCAGGACTTTTCACCCGGAGAAAGGCGTAGATTACGCCCACCAGTAGGCCGACTGCAAAAGAAATTAGCATCGGTTTCATAGTCTTTCACCTCTCAGGCGCTGTCGCCGAAATACTTCGCGACTCTCGTTCGCGAAAAAGTGGAAACCACCCCAGCACGGCCCACGCACAGACGATTGATCCGATACCGCATACGCACAATGCATCGAAGGCGGATCGCTTCAGTATCAGGACACCCGCGGCCGCGCCCGCAAACATCGTTAGAACAGCAGCAACGCGCCTCTGCCACCGCGGATTGGTCCCCCCGGCCAGAGATGAATCTGCCGCCAAACCCGTAATCGTCATGGTTAAGACGGTTGTCGTCAGATCCGGCATGCCGAGTTTCCGCACAGTGGCATTCCTGATGCCCATGGCAAGTGCCGTGAGACCGATGACTCCGAGAAGCGGAATGGCGTTTTCCCCACCTTGGTTTACAGGCGCGAGCGACGCTACTGCCGCGGCAAGCAGCAAAAGCCCGTCTATGCAAAATGCACAACTGATCCAACTGTGCAATGGCCGGGTATTCATGCTGGTTGCCAATCGTCCTCCCGCAGTCGCGCCAAGCACGAAGAAGATAAGTGCCAGGAATGATCTCAACAGCGAGAAGTCCGGCGCACCCGCCAGTGCGAAACCCAGAAACACCACATTACCGGTCATGTTCGCGGTGAACACGTGGCCCAACGCTAAAACGCTTACAGCGTCCACAATTCCCGTGCTTGCCGTCATGCCCAAAAGGATGTAGGGAGATACCAAATCGGGAGAAGGCGCAGGTTTCATTTTCGTTTCCACTCTGAGGCGAAACGCCCTATTGTTGAGCATAGGTCAGACTCTTCTCAAATAGAATTCCCTTGGCTCGGTATTTCTTCTTAACGCGATTGAGGTAGCGAGGCCAACGATCGAGTCGCGACCAGGCCCATCTTCTCGTGATTTCGCGGTAACTCGAACGGAGTAGGACGAAATGCCGAGTTATGGGAATTTGCGTGGCGGCCAGAATCCTCTATTCTGCTCCTGTGCTGGGCTGTCGAAGGAGTTTCAGTTTGAGAAGTGCAACCGATCAAGCCGATTGTTTGCTCTCGGTCGCAGTCCACAACCCTCAAAGGAGATTGTTATGACCGATCCTAAAACGTCCGCCCCAAACGGAGCGAACAAAACTCAGAGTTCAAACGGAATTCGCGACGGAATCGCGCACGCGCCAGGCGGCGGCGACGCCCTGCTTCGTCTCGATGACGTCGTCTTCCTGTTGCTCGATCACCAGTCGGGACTATTTCAGGTGGTCAAAGACATCAGCGTCGCTGAGTTGCGAGCGAACACCACCATGCTCGCGAAACTCGCCACCTTGCTGAAAATTCCAGTGATCACCACCGCCTCAGTGCCGGAGGGACCCAACGGTCCGCTGATGCCGGAGATCCATCAATTTGCGCCTCACTCCGTTCACGTACCGCGTAAAGGGGAAGTCAATGCGTGGGATAACGAGCTCTTCGTCAAGACTGTCCGTGAGACTGGCAAGAAGACCCTGATCATCGCCGGCGTATGGACTAGTGTTTGCGTCATGTTCCCGGCCTTGGATGCGAAGGCGGCCGGGTTCAATGTCTACGCCGTCATAGACGCCTCGGGCGATCCCAGTGAAATGGCTTCCCGCACAACTCTGGCTCGCTTCACGCAGGCTGGCGTGGTACCCATCAGCGCCAATGCCGTGTTGTGTGAACTCCAGCGTACGTGGAACCGTTCCGACGCCGCGGAGATCGCTAAGCTCTACACCATGGTTGCGCCGAACTACGCAGCCGTCATGGAGAGTTATGACCGAGCCAAGAATGTTGCGCTTCATCCGCAGGCGCCGGCTCCTGAACTCACGCACCGATAGGCTTTCCGATGGGGCAGAGTCTGACTCTGCCCCACTCATAGGAATCGTCTAGGACCGGCTAGGAGGTTTATGTTTGCCGACATGATCATTCACAATGCAAAATTAGCAACCAATGCCATCCCGTCTTTTGTGGAGGCACTTTCAATAAAAGACGGCAAGATCCAAGCCACTGGAACCAGCGATGAGATTCTCCGGCAGCGACGGCCAGACACCACAGTGATTGACGCAAAGGGGCGAACGGTGATCCCGGGCCTGAACGATTCGCACATGCACCCCATCCGGGGCGGTCTCAACTACAACATGGAATTGCGTTGGGATGGTGTTCCGTCGCTGGCCGACGCTCTTCGCATGCTGAGAGATCAGGCCGTGCGGACGCCTGCGCCGCAGTGGGTTCGGGTGATCGGTGGTTGGACTGAGTATCAATTCGCCGAGCGACGCATGCCGACACTGGACGAGATCAACCAAGCCGCACCTGACACGCCCGTGTTTGTTCTGCATCTCTACGATCGAGCTTGGCTGAACGGTGCAGCGCTGAGAGCAGTCGGCTACACGAAAGACACGCCCAATCCGCCTGGAGGTGAAATCGAGCATGACAGGAACGGCAATCCTACCGGCTTGCTTCTCGCCAAGCCGAACGCCAATATTCTCTATTCCACCCTCGCGAAGGGCCCAAAGTTGTCCTACCAGGATCAACTGAATTCCACGCGGCTTTTCATGCGCGAACTGAATCGCTTCGGAATCACCAGCGCGATAGACGCCGGTGGCGGATTCCAAAACTACCCGGACGACTACGCGGTCATCAATCGGCTTTATCGTGATGGCGAGATGTCCGTCCGGCTCGCATACAACCTCTTCACCCAGAAACCGAAGGAAGAACTGGCCGATTTCCAGCGCTGGACGAAGATGACCAGGCCCGGCGCCGGCGATGATTTCTTTCGAGTGAACGGAGCGGGAGAGATGCTGGTGTTCTCCGCCGCCGATTTTGAAGACATTCTGCAGCCCCGTCCCGACATGGCGCCTGTGATGGAGGCGGAGCTCGAAGCCGTAATTCATCACCTTGTTGAAAACCGTTGGCCGTTCCGTCTGCACGCGACCTACGACGAGACGATTACGCGCGCGCTCAACGTGTACGAGAAAGTGAACCGGGAGATTCCCTTTAATGGGCTCCACTGGTTCTTCGACCATTGCGAGACCATCTCCGATCGCAATATTGAACGGGTCAGCGCACTCGGAGGCGGAATCGCGGTTCAGAATCGCATGGCGTTTCAGGGAGAATACTTCGCCGAGCGATACGGCAGAAGCCAATCGGAGCGCACGCCTCCGATTCGGCGGATGCTGGAACTCGGCGTCCCGGTCGGAGCAGGCACGGACGCAACCCGCGTATCAAGCTATAACCCGTTTCTGTCGCTGTACTGGCTGATCACGGGAACGACGGTCGGCGGTCTGAGGCTCTTCTCCGACGAGAATCGCATGGATCGCGCCGAGGCCCTCAAGCTGTACACAGTGGGAAGCTCCTGGTTTTCTTCGGAAGAAGATAGGAAAGGTTCTCTGGCCGCCGGTCAACTGGCGGATTGTGCGATTCTATCCGGCGACTACTTCGAGATCCCTGAAGAGGAGATCAAGGGACTGGAATCGGTCCTTACGATCGTGGGCGGGAAAGTCGTCTACGCGAAAGGCGAGTATTCCAAACTTGGGCCCAAGCCCTTGACAGCCAGTCCGGATTGGTCACCCGTTAAACACTACGGCGGTTACGCCACCCCGAAGATCCCCGCGGCAGTTGCGTGTACTGCGCACAATCACAGCCACCCTCATCGCTCTGTGTTCGGCGAATCCGGGCTATGGAGCATCGGATGCGATTGTTTCGCTTTCTGAAAGGCGGAAGTCGCTTGAAGGAGACCACATGAAGAACTCGAACTTGTTACGCATTGCATTCACGGCCACTCTGTTGTCAGCGTTTCTTGGATGGACGGATGCATCCCATGCGGCCGCCACGGAAGCTCCGAATGTAGCAGTGGGTCCGCAGTATGACACAACTCACGTGTATGTCCGGCCCGAGGACTTCGACCGCTTTGTCGCCAGCCTGGTTGCAGACCTTTGGCGGCACCACCTCTAAGCAAGGTGTCTTCACTGTGACTCCGACTTCGAGCAGTACGATGTCGCAACTCGTATTGACGCCCGCGGGGACAGTATCGGTATTCGGGTTCAAAACGCCGATACCGTATCCGTTCGGTGTGGAGAGGACCGGTTATCTCGTCACCGACTTGGATGCGGCCGTGCGCTCCGCTCGCGCGACCGGCGCTGATGTCCTTGTCACGCCGTTCGACGATCCCATCGGACGGGATGCGATCATCCAATGGCCCGGCGGCGTAAACACGCAGCTTTACTGGCATACCAGTCCCCCGTCCTACGCGCCGTTGCAAACCATTCCAGAAAATCGCGTCTACGTCTCCATAGACAAGGCGGACGCGTTCATTCGCAGCTTTCTAGCTTTCTCTCACGGCAAGGTGGTTTCCGACGACCCTCATGCTCCCGGTGTCGAGATCGGCCGCCCAAACGACACGTATCGGCGTGTTCGGATCGACTCGACCTTCGGCAAGCTTACGGCGATCGCCTCGGATGGACACCTCCCCTATCCCTACGGCCGCGAGACGACGGGTTATGAGGTCGCGAGCCTGACCGATACCCTCGCCAAGGCTAAAGCGGCGAATGTGATGATCCTGGTTGCGCCCTATCCAGCGGCTCAACGCAAGGCTGCCATGGTGCAATTTCCCGGCGGCTACATCGCGGAGATCCACTCATCCGAAAGCTCTTCGAAGTAGGCGCGAAATGCGAGCCGGTTGTGCGATAGCATGCTTTATCGCTGTGTCGTCTGTTCATGCCCAGTCAGACGAGCCCGCGACACCCACAAACCCTGTTCGCACGTACAGTCTGCTCCGAGAGAACGAGAACTGGAGCTTCCTAAAGGACCCCGCCTTACGCAACGACTTCTGGGATCCGATCAAGTACATCCGTCTGGGCAAGGACGATTGGTATCTCACAGTCGGAGGTGAGATCCGGGAAGTATTCGAAAACGTCGGCAACGACAACTGGGGCAAACAGCCTTACATGAATACTTTCTTTCTCCAGCGCTACATGCTGCATACCGATTGGCGCCTCGGCAAGCAATTCCGCGTATTCGTGCAACTGAAAAGCGGGATGGAGTTATTCCGGCAGGGCGGACCCCGTCCGATTGACGAGAAGAAACTCGATTTCGAGGCCGCCTATGTCGAAATCGGTAATTCGGACAAGAAGAACTGGATCGTACTGCGAGCCGGCCGGCAGGAGTTGAATTACGGCTCAGGCAGGCTTGTCTCTGTTCGCGAAGGGCCAAACGTCCGCCAGAGCTTTGACGGCGTCAAGATCAGAAGCAAGGCAGGCGCATGGAACATCGACGCCTTCGCGGTGCGTCCGGACCTGGATAAGATTGGATTCTTCAACAACGCACCCGACCATAAAACGGCGTTCTGGGGGCTGTATGCCACGCGGCCCTGGCATCACGGCGTTTCTTTCGACACATACTACTTGGGCGAGGATCGCAAAAACGCGGCATTCAATCGGGGAACGGCCAAAGAACTTCGGCACAGCGTAGCAGCCCGACTCTGGCATCCGATTGCCAGCGAAGAACCCGGTTGGGATTTTGATGATGAGGCAGTCTTTCAATTTGGGAGCTTCGGGTCCGGCTCCATTCGTGCCTGGACGGTTGCTACCGATCAAGGGTACGGTCTCCCCAATCTGCCGTTGAAACCTCGATTTAGTGTTAAGGCTGACATTTCCAGCGGCGATGACCCGCGCAGTCACACGCTGGGAACGTTCTATCCGGTATTCCCTGTTGGCAACTATTTCGGGGTTATCGCCGACACTGGTCCGGGCCCCTCAAATTTCATCGATGTCCATCCGCGGATCCAAGCACAGTTGCCGCATGGAATATCCGTCTCGACGGACGTGGTTGTTCAGTGGAGAGAAAACTTGCACGACGGGGTCTACGCGGTGCCCGGCTTCCTGCTTGTTCCGGCAGGTACCAGCCGCGCTCGTTTTGTAGGCTATCGTCCCGGTGCGGAGGTCAGGTGGCAAATTAACCGCCATGCCTATCTTCAGGCGGACTACGGGATCTTTTACGCCGGCCAGTTCCTGAAAGAAGCCTCGCCGGGGCGCAACATTAATTACCTGGAGTTGTGGGCGGGATATAAGTTTTAAGGGCGATTGGACCTCTCCTCATAATATTTGGAGGCGCAGGGGGGAGTCGAACCCCCGAGTAAAGGTTTGCGGGTCTTCCGAAATGCTGCGCGCGGGTATCCGCCGTCCCATTGCTACAAGATTAGCCCGTCAACAGTTGTCTCATCGCGGATCTTTGTTCACGCGGTCGAAACGTGCCACACCACCCCGGTTCCTTCGCGGTATCGGGAGGATATTAGGGCGGGGCCTGGGGAGTGTCGGCATCGATCTCGCTGATGAACTCCGGCTCGCGGAGAGGGCCTAGTAGCCCAAGTGCCTCGGCCTCATTCGCGACCGGCACCAAGACTCGGGAGGGGCGAATCCACCACTCGGGTCTTTCGGTGACCGGATCCTCAGTCACGAATGGTATGGCAACAATGACGAATGGTATGTCAGCATCCCGCAGCGCAGATTGTGCCATCCAGAGGGCGTAATTATCGTCGGTGTCGAAAACGCCGACGAGTTCAGCCGGAGCATGTAAGTCGCGGCGTGAGAGGGTGGGAACCCCAATCTGCAGCAATACCCGGCAATCCGCGCACTCTTTGAATCCTTCGCGGTATTCGGTCAAACATTGAGGGCAATACAAAGGTCAGCCTCTCGAAGCCATGGTCAGGGCACAATTCGATAATTACCAACGAGTACCCGAATCGCGAGACTCACGAACTGTATTCAATTTACCATTGACCCCGCTTGATGCGATGACGTGTTCCCGCGTCGGAAGGATTCGGCACACGGGGAGTAATAGGACGTCAATCGTTTCCTCCGAGCATATAGACTATTGTGTTTCATAGGATGTTTGCCATCGTCCGGCTACTCCTTAAATCTAGCGGGCGAGGCGGTTAGCGAATCAAGTTTCCCAGACGATGTCGTGGAACCTTTCTAAGATCCCCCAGCCGTAGTAAACAACCTTTATTGCAAACATCTGGCGATATCCGTCGCTGAATATCGTAGTCTCCGGGCCTTCCAGGATCAGAGAACTCGGATGGATAAACTTGGAGCATACCTTCCATAGAAGTTCCTCCTCGTAATCGATCCTTGTGGGAGTAACTCTCTTAACCCGAGCTGGTAGGTCGTACTCGGTCGTTTCTCTAGGGAAAGCTTTGAGTAGGCGCTCGTAGATGTCAACGCTGTCAGTATTCGCTTCACTGAGAAAGTGTTGTGCCTTATCGTTTCCTTCCGAAACATAGGATGCCCAGAAGCGTAGTTCGATTAAGCTGCGAAGAACCAGCGCCATTAGATCGGCTTCTTGATCGATCCACCGGACGGCTCGGGAGAGTTGGAGGTCGAGATACTTGAGAACGCGTACACGCGCGATTTGCTGTTCCGACCGATTGTCTTCTGCAATAACTCGCGCGAGAACATTGCGGCATTGGGTAACCGCATATTCAAATTGCTCGCGACTGAAGCTGTTTGCGAGGTCCACGACGGCCTGCACAGGATACGGAAACTCCTCCAGGTCGTCCATGGCCTTGAAGGTATCACACCGCCGACAACTTCTGTCCCACATCCGACCCACCTAGTCCCGTTTCTAGTCGGTTTTTCGCGAATCGAGCGAGAACCTCGCGAACGTTGGTGAACCTTAGAAGGTATTGAAGGAGATCGATTTACAAGCTAAATCGTTGGAGGCGCGGGGGGGAATCGAACCCCGAGCAAAGGTTTTGCAGACCTTCGTTCCGCACACGGAACCCCAATTGATTCAAAGGCCAGCAAGAGTTGCGTTCTTCTCCGTCCGGTTTCCGTCCGGTCGGGTGGCCAAATAGCCTCGCGCCACGCGCGGCCAACCGAGTGTCCTCTCCGCAACACGGTCGTGTTTCACATGGCGGCTCAAAATTCATTTTTGATTGTGTAATTCCAATCCGGGCAAACGGTTTTCTGCAGTTTGACCGGCGCGTTTATCGGTGCAACGTACGTTCGGCGCGTCGGTGTTGTAAGCCGAAAGAAGTAAGCCTCAGAATCGGCAGCGTGGGGTACAGCTAGAACGCGATGGGGCTGGCCGGGAAGATCCGGTTAGAGAGTCTGGCTGATGCGTGGCGGATCGAACCTATGCCACGCCCGTCGATGGGCCTCCAAGGAACTCAGGGTCAGCCATCGAGCGGAAAAAGCCGGCCACTCTCCGGGTGGGTAGGGGTTTTTCCGTCTCGAACCCCCGCAGAATCTAGGGTCATATACCTCTTGCAGAGAAGAACTCAGCTTCCACAAGCCGCCCAGGCAGGTTTTACGACCAGTACGCGCGCGTGACGCGCGTGCGTCATGGAGTCTTCGTTAAGAGCGACGAAAGATGAAGAAATACGTTCCAAGATGTGGCGCAAGAACGCGCGCGGGCGCTCCCTGTCGCGCGGCGGCAATATTGAGCACGCGAAGCGGGAAATACACTCGTTGCAGGAATCACGGCGGCCTGAGCACTGGCCCTAGGACCGTGGAGGGTATCAATCGCGTCCGGCGCGCGGTGACGAAGCACGGACGGTACGCTCACTCAGAAAAAACTAGTGCGCCGCATCTCCCACCAAGCGATCCTGCGCATTGATAAATTGCAACACCAGCCCCACATAATCATCGCCCGCATTGAAGAGAGACTTTTGGCAGGCGTTCAAATTGGCATCCACAACCGCCAATCCGGCCGTTAAATTGGGAGGGAGGCTACTGTCCTTACGCGCCAAGCTTGAAAGTATCTCGAACCGCGTAGAACCGATTCCAACGGAAAAATCGTCTGAAGTTGAAAGAATGGCGACGAGCATCCCGCCTTTAATTTGGTCGGGGTGGTCGATCAGGAATTTCGAAAATTTCTCAGCCCTATCGAGACTCATCATCGTTTTGTCGTACCCCTCAGCCCCGACGAGCAGTTTTAAGAGGGGGGAGGTAGCCCCTGGCTGAACGCGGGTGTAAGTTTCGCGGCACCCGGCAAGGGCTTTGTTCACCGTCTTCAGCGAAAGCACGAGTGCTTCTGAAGGTGGGGCATTCTGAGCGACCGCGTAAGAGCTAAAGACGGCCAGAGCGCATAGGTTCTTTAACGGTGACTTAGCCATGGTTTCGAGTCTACACTCCAATATCGGGGACGAAAAGGATCGCAGCCCGCTTGGACACCGATAAAGAATCAAAAAATATCAAGATCACCCCATGGACAGCGGGAAAACGGCATCTAAAGTAGATGAAAATAGACAGCAACGGATGGCTCGGAAATAGGCACACAGGACGTTGATGGAGTGCCGTCTAAAATAGAATGAAATTCAGAGGACACCCCATGTACCGCGGAAATGAACAGGCTAAAGTAGCCAAAAATAGCATACGTCGCGGATGGCTCAAGAATGGGAACCCCCCGGGAGACTTCATGAGGGCGCCCAGGTGCGGCGCAAAGACGAGGCAGGCGACGCCATGCAAATGCCCCGCGATGGCGAACGGGCGTTGCAGGTTGCACGGTGGCAAGAGTACCGGGCCTAGGACCTGGGAGGGTATCGAGCGCATTCAAGCCGCGGTAACGAAGCACGGGCGGTACAGGAAAGCGGCTGTTGAGTCGCGGCGAAGGGTTCGCGGATTGCTGCGCTGGGCTATTGCCGGTGTGCGCGCGACGTACAAGAAACTGCCGCGGGTCTAGGTGTTGGCTCAAGAGTAATCTTTGCTATACTCCATCGGCATGCCCTGCAGGTTTCCGACTACGCTAGTCATATTTCTGTTTTTCCTAGGAAACCCTGGATCATCGCCAGCGAAGGCTGCAAGTTCGGTCATTTTTGATGCATTTGGTCCTGGTGACGCTTACAACTTTCTTTCCGCGTATGCAATCAATCCACCTGGCTTAGGCTATGTGATTGCCAATTCCTTTTCCGTTTCCAACGGCAACTTTACGCTCGATTCGATTCAACTTGCTGTCGCGGGATTCTATCCGATGGATATCGCTCTCATGGCGGACGCTTCTGGTCTACCTGACTCCGTTCTTGAAACCTTCCACATCTCGAGCATGAGCTTTCCGTACAGCACGAATAATCCTCTTCTGACTCTTAGCTCAGTGCTACATCCGGTTCTCGCTTCGGGCAAGAATTATTGGCTGAGGGTTGGGCTCTCCCCAGCTTCCTCGTCTTTGCAGTCATGGTGGAACATCCGTACAACCGCCCCATCCGGCAACGCGGCATCGCAGTTTCCGTTTATAAATGCGGGCGCTTGGACGCTCAACGGGGCGGGTTCGGGGGCATTCCGCATTACTGGCACTCGGGTGGCACTTAACACGTCCCCCGCGACTCTAAATTTCAGCTACCTTCCATCGGGAAACATTCCTCCACCGTTGGACCTCCTAATTTCCAGCAGCACCCCTGGCGCCGCCGTCCTTGCTACTGCGACTTCTGAAGGCGGTTGGCTCTCAATCAACGCGGCTTCAGGGGTCACCCCCTTCGCCATCATCGCCTCCGTGAACCCGTCAGGGCTGGCCGCAGGAACCTATGTTGGCGGCATTGTTATCTCGGGAGGGGCGAACGATTCAGCGCCAACGAATGTCCCGGTGACCCTGAATATACGGGCACCTGCGGTGACGCTTACGGCTAGTTCCGCCAGTAACACCGGCCCGTTCACGTCTGGACAATTGATCACCGTTTATGGGTCCCAACTTGGGCCAGCCGCTGGTACGTTAGCTCACGTTGACAATGGTCGTGTTGCCACTAACTCCGGGGGGGTTCGAGTCTTGTTCGATGGGATTCCGGCGCCGATCCTTTATGCTGGACCGACACAAATTAACACAGCCATTCCCTGCCTCTTGGCTGGAAAGTCGTCTACTCAGATGGTTGTTGAATTCCTCGGAATCCAATCACCACCCGTTATTCTTGGCTTAGTGTCCTCCGCGCCAAGTATTTTCACAATTGATGGCATCGGCAAAGGCCAGGGAGCGATCCTGAACGAAGACTTCTCCGTCAATAGCGCACTGAATCCGGCTATGCGCGGGTCGATTATTCAAGTATTCGGTACGGGCGTCGGGGCAACCTCACCCGTGTGCTCAGACGGAAAAATCTACGACTCGAATCTACCAATTCCGAGCGCTCAAGTTCTAGGTGGGATTGGCACTGGTGGAGTTCAAGTTACTTATGCCGGCCAAGCCCCCGATTCCGTGTCAGGTCTGGCGCAATTCAACATAACGATTCCAGTGGATGCGCCGGTGGGGGCGGTCAATCTTAGTGTGAAGGTTGGCGACAACTACAGCCAGCCTAATGTAACCGTGGCAATAAAATGACTCGCAACCTTTGGAGTCACCGGATGTGATTTTTCCTCTGGTGGTTAGCTAAAGGCTTTGTTCTCAATATCCAATCTATTTCTACAGAATTAGTATTGCCTCTCCTGTAGAAATACTCTATCGTTAGTCATGATGAAAGCGCATGCATACCTGAGAGTGAGCGGCAAAGGACAGGTTGACGGGGATGGCTTTCCTCGCCAGTTGAAGGCCGTTCGCGAGTATGCCGCGGCGCACGATATCAAAATCGTAAACGTCTACCGCGAGGAAGGTGTGAGCGGCACGAAGGAATCCATGGACCGGGCCGCGTGGGCAGACATGATGACGACCTTGCACAGCAATGGCGTCAGGACGATCATCATTGAGAAGTTGGACCGACTAGCCCGCGACCTGATGGTGCAAGAGGCGACGATCGCAGACCTGCAAAAGCATGGCTTCACACTGATATCGATTGCGGAACCGGACCTGATGGCGACCGATCCCACGCGCATTCTGATGCGGCAACTGATGGGCGCTGTGGCGCAATACGACAAGAGCCAGATTGTTCTCAAGCTGCGGGGCGCGCGCGTGCGCAAGCGTGCCAAGGAAGGGCGATGCGAAGGGCGAAAGCCATTTGGGTATTTCGACGGCGAAACTGACGCGGTGGGACGGATGAAAGCGCTGCGATCCGAGGGGCTGGGCTTTGATCGCATCGCGGCACGTTTGAACGCGGACCACGTTCCTACACGGACTGGCAAGCTTTGGCATGGCGTCGTGGTCAACCGAATCCTAACGGGCAAGGCCCAATAGAAGCACCGGCAAGGATCTCACAGACCTATGTCCTGAAGCCGACTCTTGCTATTTGCCAGGACGCAATAAGCCGAAAGTGAGCTTGCCAGCAATTTTTTGAATGAACGTCTTCTCGACGGGGATAGAGGCTTGAGGGAGTGCGATTGGACTCAAATCACCTTCTGGGAGCGCCACACGCCCACAGTAGTAAGCAAAACGGTTGCCGAGATCCTGAACCCATGGCACTTGAAGGATGGTCCTCCGACGAAGCTCAAGATTGAGTCTAAGTGTGAGTTCATCGGTTCGTATCGTAAATATGTGCTTGAAGTCCAAAGTCAACGCCGGCAAGCCCTCGCGTGCGGAATCACTAGCCGAGGGAGTTAAGGGAATCTGATGATAGCGTTGGTCCTGATTGTTGGTGATCCGTCTCCAGAGTTCTGATCCTTTGATCTTCGGGCGGATCGACGCCTCGGGGAATGCTTCGCACAAAAGGATATTTGGAACCACCTTTAGGTCCCGCTTACTCTCATCGGCCTCAACTGTCCGAGCCTTGAAATCCCAATCCAGGTCACATTCTTGAGTGAGAATGACAGCAAACGGATGGACCAACTCCTGAAATTCAAGATCATCGGGTTGTTGAGAATTAGGGAGCAGGCATAGTTGTACAACATTAGACAAGACCTCGCCCTGATGAAAAGCTCCATCCCCTGACGAAGGTAAGAACACGTGTGTGCGTTACCCTTCATCGGGCAAAGTATACGCAGGGCGCTCCGAGCGTTTGACAACTTTCCCTTTGAGAACGCGCTTTGCCTTGGGGACCACTCGTTCAACTGGTTCCTTATAAAACTCCCATGCGTCCGCGAGAAAATTTAGGACTTCTGGAAAAGCTTCAGCCGGAAGCTCATCCAAGAATAGATGGGCGAAGAGACGAGGGTACAAGAGAGTTGTCGCCGTCTCATCGAAAGGGTTACTGATCGGATGCGCAAAATAGTGGTGAAGATCCCCACTTGTCGTATGGTGCTTCCAGCCAAGTGTTAGGTATCGATTTCCCGCGAGCGTTTCAAACCGCGGCTTCGACAATACGAGGTTCCATGGCGTCGTGGAGCCGATCTTCAATAGCCCACTTGAATAGTCTTCCAGACTGGCGGTTGAAATATCCGAGGATTCCGTCAATGTCATTAATCTTGATCCTTTCGTCGATGAAGAAGTCGCTGTCGATCAGAAAGCACTCTTCCTTCGTATCCACTGTCTCAGCGATGCCGCTTCTAACGGTTACGTTGCCTAGCCCGAGCTTGATTAGATTTTGGCATGCCATTTCTTTGACGGCGGTCCCAACTTCTGGCATCGCCAACATCCCGGAAATGTGCGGACGGATCAGCGTTGACCAAGGCGTTGTTTCGGGAAGTCGAAGAATCGAGCGCCTAATAACATTTTGATAGCGAAGACCAACGCGACTAAAGAACGAAGGCGCATAGACATCTACTAGCGCCTTCAGCGGTCCCTCAAGGTGACCTCTGAAGTCTTCCCATCGGGTATAGCTGGAGGCAGTGAGGGCTAAGAACTCCCGTGTGAGGACCACCTTCCACGTTCCGTCTTCTGACGCGAACTCGTACGCTGCCGGCCTTTGCCGAGGTAAGCCTCTAACTAGTTCCGCCATAGCAGCAGGGATTCCGGCAGGAATCTTGATCTCGGCCTCATTACTTTCGATCAGAAGTGGAAACTCAGATCGAATCCGTTCTTGAAACTGTGCCGGGGGTTCTGCCGCGATTTTCAGAATCGGCGGGAAGCGGAGCTGACACAAAACCTCGCCCAACGGGTTTCGATTGTAAATTGTCCGAGCCGAATTTGGAAACGGTGAAGAGAGGGTTGTTGGGTCGGCCATCGCGGTAAGGGTTAACGCCATTCTCTATAGGGAAGAATATCAGTCTCACTGACCATGCGTCACTAGGGTGGCGAACGGGGCGTTGCGAACGGAACCGCAGAAGGATGCGGTTCCGTTCCCATTCTTTGCCCCCGCGGAATAAGAGGGCGGCCATCGAGATGGAGCGACCCAGCCACACTAACAGCCAACAGGGAAGCTTTTAATTCCTGCATGGCCTTGATGGACAATAGACCAAACCGAAACACGCAGAAGAAATTCAAGATAGACAGCCATAGACAGCGCTTGGCGGGACCCATTATCCGTTGGTCGCTTAAAAGGTCGTTCGAGCTACGATGATTTTAGGCCGCCTGGCCGGGCCTCATGAACCCGGTGAAAGGCACCCGCCCCGTGGCGGCCCATCTCTTTTCCGGCGGGATGGGGCGGGAATGACTGTCAGCAAAACAAAAACGCAACAAAAGCGCCGAACTCCTTTTTCGTGGCGCGAAGTTCGCCAAAAGGTCAAGTCACTGACACTGGCGGAATACGCGGCGGATCGAAGAGCCAGACGGGGTATCGGCCCCTCTTATGCCCGGATCGGCGGAAAGATACGGTATCGAGAAACCGACATCCAAGAATGGGTAGAATCACGCATCAGGAGAACCAACAATGCCGTTGAGATCGAGAGGAGGGATGTGGCACTACCGCTTTTGGCTGGACGGTCGCGAGTACACGGGCAACACCGACTTGGTCGCCACCGAACGCAGCAGGAACGCCGCGGCGAGGGCGGAAGCGAAGGCGCGGGAGCTCGTAATGAGCGGGCGGGCGCACGAGCTAAAGCTCCAGGTCAAACCGTTCAGTGATGCGACGACAGAGTTTCTGACATGGGCAGAAGGAGAGTATACGGATCACCCGAACACGGCGAAGCGATTGCGTACAAGCTTCGTGAGCTTGTCCCGCTTCTTCCGCAACGCACCCGTCTCGTCTATCCTTCGTGGGCACGTGAACGACTTCAAGGCCTGGCGTCGTAGAGAACATCAGGTGCGAGAGATTACGATACGCCACGATTTGCATGCGCTGTCAAAAGCGTTCGGCTATTTCATCGATCATAATTGGGCGCGGGAAAATCCGGTTCGTGGTGTGGAAATTCCTAGCGACAGGGACGCGGTTCGAATTCATGTTCTCACCCACGAAGAAGAAACCCTCTATTTCGAGGCAGCGCGACGATTTCCAGCTTTGAACGACCTCGGGCGCCTGATGATGAACCAAGGCTGCCGGCCGGATGAAATTCTTGAAGTGGAAACTACGGATGTGGACCTGGAGCAATCACGCCTGACAGTCCGTGATGGAAGTCTAGGGCGGCCGCAGGCAACTCCGCCTCACGGCGGAGAGTCGTGAGATTTGCGCGCGGCGGGTGATGTCGACGAACTCCCGCTGGTTATTTCCGGGTAAGACTCCCGGAACTCGTCTAGTGAAGCTCAATGGCCCGCATGGGCGAATTCTTGATGCTCTTGCAACATGTGAATGTACCCACGCCCAGCGTGAGCATAAGGGAGGGAAATGTGCGTGTGGATGTTTCGAGTTCAAAGAGGTATCTCGCTTCGCGTTCGTCATGTACGATTTCCGGCACACCTTCGCGACGCGGGCGGCTGAATCCGGTATGCCTGTAGCCACGCTCGCGGCAATCCTTGGGCATGCGGACCTTCGCAGCGTCATGAAGTACGTTCACGTGCGCCAAGAGGCTCAGGATCTTGCAATGGAGCGTTTCGACGCTCACCTAGCCAGCAACATTCTGGACCAGAAACGTTCGTCCGGTTTCCGTCCGGTCGGTATCGCTGAAACCGGGGAAAACGAGGGAAGTAGCGGGACTGCGCGGGAAGGGCTAAATGCTAGAGAAATCAACTAAATCGTTGGAGGCGCGGGGGGGAATCGAACCCCCGAGTAAAGGTTTTGCAGACCTTATGCCATTCTGTTCTTCTCTTTCGTCTTCAAAGGCATACAAGTTCTCGCATCGTTGGGGCCCACAGCAGGCCCACCGTCCATTATCCTTGGCGCGCCTGCCGTGGTTAGTTCTATGTCCGCGAAGCAGGTTAGTCAAGATGGAGCGACCAACCACCGAATCGCAGTAGCGCGGGTTACGCTGCGAAAAGGTGAATCCGGCGGCGCAGAGCCGCATAGGAAAGGAGCAGGTCGCTCATGTCTAAATTACGCTTTGTTGGGTTGGATGTCCATGCCGAAACCATCGCAGTGACGCTGTCCGAGGCGGGTGGCGAGGTGCGCAGCTTTCCTCTGAGGCCGCGCCGATCTTCGGCGTGGGAACTTCGGAGCTATTTTCAAGACGGCTTCACTCGAAACAATTCACGCCAGGCTGGCGCCATGGACCCCGCAACGTTCAGGGTGATTTACCTCTCGCTTCCCACGCGGTCCTGTTCGTTCGCCTTTTCGATAAGCAACGCCGCTAACTTCCGGGCGCCTGCGCTGCTCATCCGGATCCTTTCCACATGATCCGAAAACTGCATCACAATTTGGCCAGCCTGAAGGCGAAGGCCGATCCGAAGTCTAAATTCGTCGTAGTCGTCACGGAGAAGGTTCTCAACTGCACCCGGCGGAAACATTTTCTTCGCGGCCATTCATTCATCTTCCACTAAGAATCCACGCTCATGTGCTAGAAGTTGGAATACTCTCTCGGGGTCGTGTGATAGCGTGGCGATCCTCCTCCGGCTCTTCCGGCGAGCCCAAGTAGCCCGTACGATTGATAGACGATTTCATACTTTATCGTCTATCAAAAGAAGTTAAAGGCCGGATCGATCAACCCTACGCCGTCAAATCGTGACCTATCGTCGAAACCCGCCCGCTCTGACCGAACCACTTTTCCAGTCCTTTCACTCACTCTCGCCAAGACCAGCCGTCTCAAGAGGTATCGCACGCGCTCTTGGTAACCGCAGAGAAAGGATGGCCGCCGTCAGCACCAGGGCAGCTGAGATCCACAGACAGCCAGTGAAGCCTGCAAGCTGGAATACGATGCCGGAAGCGAGCGTGCCCAGTAGCCGTCCGCCTGCGTTGGCCATATAGTAAAAGCCAACGTTGAGTGCAACACTGTCTTCGTCGGTGTAAGCCAGCACCAGGTAAGAGTGAACCGCCGAGTTGATCGCAAAGACCACCGCAAAGACGGCGAGGCCCCATATGAGCCTCATACTTGGATCGACACCAGAACGCAAAACCAGAGCCAGACTCACTGGTATGAGGACGAGAAGAAACGCCCACACAGTTGCGGCTGAGCCATCCACCTTACGAGTTCCCAGCAGGTGAAGCATTTCCGGAACCGCCGCTTGAACGGTTCCGTAGCCGATCACCCAAAGCGCAAGAAATGCTCCAACAGTGTAAGTAGACCAGCCGAGCTGGCTCAGAAACACCGGTAGCCCCACAACAAACCATGCGTCCCTTGAAGCAAACAGGAACAGGCGCGCCGCCGAGAGCCAGTTGATCTCAGGACTCTTCGAGAGCAGCGTCGTGAACTTTACCTTCTTCTTTGATTTGCCCAGATCACCGGACAGCGCGGCTGCCGTGGCCAGCAGAACCAGCAGCAGCGCCCCCGCCATTGCGACTAATGCGCCAACAAAGCCGAACGCGCCCAGCAGCGCGCCGCCCACGAAAAAGCCCAAACCTTTGAGCGCATTCTTCGATCCGGTGAGCCGTGCGACCCACTTGAACAAAGCACTGTCCTGCCCTGCGGGAACGACCACTTTAATCGCGCTCTTCGAGCTCATTTTCGTCAGATCTTTGGCGATCCCGGACAGCGCCTGCGCAGCCATCACATAGATGACGGATACAAAGACGGCCCAGTGCTCGTTGAGCCCAGCCAGCATCAGCAGGGAAAAAATCTGCAAAGCCAAGCCGCCGAACAGCGTCACCTTCACGCCGGAGCGCGACGCGATCCAGCCGCCAAACAGGTTGGTGACGATGCCGAAAAATTCGTAAAAGAGAAACAGGAACGCGATAGAGACGGCGTTGTAGCCGAGTCGATAGAAATGCAGCACCACCAGCATCCGCAAGGCCCCGTCCGTGATCGTGAAGCCCCAGTAGGCGCCGGTCACCAGAGCGTAACTGCGAATGCTCGTCATGGGTGTATGGGTTCAGTTACGAGGTGGCAGCGATGCCGCAACTTTGCGAGCCAGCTCCACCAGCCTGTTGGCATAGCCCCATTCGTTGTCGTACCATGCCAGGATCTTCACCTGCGTGCCATCGATCACCATGGTCGACAAAGCATCCACGATCGCCGACCGTGGATCGTTCAGGTAGTCGACCGAAACCAGCGGCCGTTCTTCGTATCCCAATATCCCGTTCAGCGCGCCTTCCGCCGCGGACCTCAGAAGCTTGTTCACCTCTGAGATGTCCGTTGTCCTGTCCACTTCATAAACGCAGTCCGTAAGGGACGCGTTCAGCAAGGGCACGCGAATCGCCACGCCGTTCAGTTTGCCCTGCAGTTCTGGGTAAATGAGCCCTATGGCGGTTGCTGAGCCGGTTGTGGTTGGAATCAGCGACATCAGCGCCGAGCGTGCGCGGCGCAGATCCTTGTGCGGAAGATCGACGATCACCTGGGTGTTCGTGACATCGTGAATCGTGGTAATGACGCCGTGCTTGATCCCGATTCCTTCATGGATGACCTTGACTACGGGAGCGAGACAATTTGTTGTGCACGACGCGGCGGTGACGATACGGTGCTCGCCTGCGGAGTAAAGATGGTCATTCACGCCCATAACAATGTTGAGCGCGCCCGTCGTTTTGACCGGCGCGGCGACCACTACCTTCCGAACGCCGCGTTCGAAGTACGGTTCCAGCGCGTCGGTCGTGATCAGCTTGCCGCTGCATTCGAGCACAACATCGACGACGCTTTCCTCCCACGGCACATCGTTCGGTTTCGCCCTATCCGTGAAGACGATCTTGCGGCCGTCCACGGTGAAATAGTCTGCCGCGACGGTAGTCGGGCGGGTCCATCGCCCGTGAACGCTGTCGAATTCCAGAAGGTGCGCGGCTGTCGCCGGACCGCCCTTAATTTCGTTCACGTGAACGATCGAGACATCCGGGCAATCCCACGCCGCGCGGAAGGCGAGCCGACCCATACGTCCAAATCCGTTTATTCCTACCCGAGTGATTGTGTTCATAAATTTTCAGTTCAGCGGTGTTTCGGAGGAGCCTCCCCATATTGAATTAAGCTCGGGCTGGTGCGCGGCCCACCGCGCAACCCACAAAGTTGCGGCCAACAACAGCACGATCAGCACCCAAGCCAACACTTTGAGCGTACGCACAAAAACCGCTCTAGCTGTGGCCAATCTCATCGATTTCCCGTTGGACAACGCTGCGTGCCTGTTTTTCCAGGGGCAAAGAAACGAACAGGCCGATCCTGCGATCAAGAATTGTGTAGGCTTCAAAATAGACACGTTGAATCTGCTCCTCCGTGCCGCTGACCAATGCGGGGTCCGGGACGCTCCACCGTGCCGTCAGAGGTTTACCCGGCCAGACCGGACACCGTTCATCGGCGTCCCGATCACACACATTAAAGACAAAGTGTATCTGCGGCGCGTCAGGCTTCTCGAATTCATGCCAGCTCTTGCTTCTAAGTCCTTCCACGGGCATGCCCGCTCCAACAAGCTGTGCGATTGCGTGCGGATTTAGCTGGCCGGTAGGGTCGCTCCCAGCACTGTAGCCAGTGAAATTTGGAAAGCCCTTCCGATTCATGATGGCTTCCGCCATGATGGACCGGGCCGAGTTCCCGGTGCATAGGAACAGTACGTTAAAGTGTTGCGGTGTCATAGTATCTCTCCCTTTTCCACTTGATGGGTTTTGCTGGCTCTAACGTTGGCCATCGCAGTTAGGCGTTCGCTGATCGACGATTGGCGATGGGGCGTATCCAAGCCTTCTTTTGACACAAAAGCTTTTCCTTAAATAATTGCCACGAGCGCCTTAAGCCGGCGCAGGCCGTCGAAGTTGATGCAGTAGCCGACACGCGGACCGTCCTGCGTGCTCCGCACCAGGTTCGCGTCTTTCAAGATGCGCAGATGTTCCGAAACCGTAGACTGAGCCAATGGCAGCTCATCGACGATCTGACTGCAGACTCGAGCTTCCTTCCGTGAGAGCATCCGCAAGATGCGGACCCTCGCCGGATGGCCAAGCGCCTTTGCCAGTTTGGCCAGTTGCTCGTCCGCTTCGGCGCCTTCCAGCGTTAGTAGGGTTAGCTCTGGTCCGGAAGGCTCCGGGTCGCAGCACAAGTCGTTGGGCTCAGCTTGATCGCGCATTCTTTATCGTCGATTAACGATCTCATAGGCGAACATATCTGTCAACCTAGACGCCATCTTGGCCAAATGCGTGATGTGGGAATGTCTTTCCCCACCTTGTCGCCCAGTGTTTTGAAATCCAGTATTGGTGCTCCGCACGGTACCACCACATTTTTCCAGGTTCCGATAATCTGCAGCGCGTAAACTTCTACCTTACGTTCCATTGACGAGAATCAATAGGGGCTAATCTGCACGGGGTCATATCTGATGATGTAGGTCTCTTCCCTGGGAGTGATGAACCGCAGCAGGGCCTGCGTCATCGCATCGACCTGATCGTCATGCGCCCCGTTCGGGAAGTTTCACACACTCTTCAATGAAATCGAGCACCCACGGGGCGTACGAGGGATGCGGAAGGAAAACGTTGCCTGCCTCTACGAAGGGGCTAACGGCTTGAGCGCGCGCTATCTTTCCGCCGCCCGGGTTTACGGGAAGGATTCCGGGGATTTCGTTCTGTAGCGTTTGAATGACGGCGGATCCGTTGGCCTTGTCTTCAATGAGAATCGCCGAGGTCGCTGGCCATTTCGCCTTCATGTCACGAACCGATTTGACCGTCGTTGGGAAATCCATACGGCCGCGGAGTTGATCGCCCAGCAGGAATCGCGAGCCGGCACAACCCCAGACCTGGCCCACGACGTAGTCGGAAGTATCCAGATCTTTGAACGTGCAATCCCAGGATTGAATCGTTTCAACGAACATTCCGTGCGGAATCTCAATCGCCGGAATAGATAGAATTGAGCCGTCTGGCATTCGAACATCCACAGGAGGAAGATTCGCGCCTCTCGGCTGTACAAACCGAAACCAATGGCGTTTGAAAAGTCCGCCGCCCGCCGGTGACGGACGTTGTTGTAGCTGGCCAGCCGCGGCGTAACTGCCCATGCTCGTTTTCCATGACTCAATCTCGGCTGGGCCAAAGCGATCCGGCCAGAGAAGTTCGCCATGTTCCTGGCGTGGATTGGAAAAGCCGATGGACGTCACCTTACCCGGACCTTCGTACTCGGCCGGGAGGCAAAGGTGTTCGTAGCCGCCCTGCTCCAGAAGATGTCCGCTCAAGTCCCGTTGGTGACAGCGCTGCATCACGACGACCATGGCGCTCTTCTTAGGATCGTTCACGCGGTGCTCATTACGATGTCCCACCAGTCCAGCGTGGCCTTTCGCCTTGCGTCGGACTCGGCTTCTTTAATGTTGTGTGGATCGTCGCAGACGACGCGATCGCCCCCTTCACCGGTTGCGGCGCCGTCAACCGAGGTTGAGAGCCGGTAACCAGAGCGATTATTGTCGAAGCGGCTCTTAGTGTTCTGGTCGCCAGTGAGCAGGAAGAGATGCCCCCAGCGTGACTGATACCAGGGCGACTCGATCAGGCGTCTGCATTTGACGGAATCCCGGATGCTCAGATGCTGCCCGTAGCTCGAATAGAGCCAGCGTCGCTCCGGGTATCGCGTCCACTCCCAGGCAGGCCAGAAGACGGAGACGAGCAGACTCTTCATATGGCGCGGAGGAATGTTGATCAGCAGTTTGCGGATCTCTCCCCGCGTGACCGCCTCCAGATGATCCGCCATGGCGTCGATGTGCCAGCCAGGGACATAGGGTGTCGACGGCTCAACGATGTGCCAAGCCTGGCGTACGAATTCGCGGAGACTCCGGGACGCAAGTTCCCGCTCAATTTTTATCTGCAGCTGCGGCTTTGCTAACCAGGATGCCAAATTGTTTGAGTTCTTCACTGCTAAGATTCTCCAGTTCTGGTGCTGGGCCAATGCGGATGGGTCCACCGTCCGGCCCGCTGTGTTCGTTGCTCACGAAGTCTTTGTAGCCAAGAAGATTCTTAGCCAGGAAAATGCACGCCGCAGGATTACCCTTGGCAGCCAATCCCCATAAGTAACGCCGAAGGGTCATGAGTCCCCGCGCTTTCCCCAATTGCATTGTTTCCGCGAACTCCGGTTGTTTCTTCCGGCGCGCGATTGTGCTCACATCCACACCGAAGAACGACGCCAGTTCGGCATCGGTGGGCTGAAAGGCGCAGATCTTTTCAAGATCTTCTAGCTTGATATTCACGGCCTTGCGGCCCGCTCCATTACGTTTCCCACCCGCCATTTAGAGATCCTTCCCCGTGCAGATTTGACTTGGCTTTCCTTTTAAACAGAGCGATGAATGGTGTCGCCATGAACACCTTTACCATTGACTCTGACCACAACATCACGGCGCATGCCGGGCTTCCGGCCGGCGCTGACGAATCGCAATCGTTTTCCACCCAAAAAGAACTGGCGAAGCTCGCCGCGGATTGGAGCATGGCTCGGCTGGTCGAAGTCTGGAACAGCTTCGCGGGCGTCGCTCCCTTCGACGATATGAAGCCGGTCAAGAAATTCACCAGCCGTAGCGCGGCGGTGGCGCGAATTTGGGAGGCTGTCCAACGTTTGTCCCCCAGCGCTGCGCAACCGGCGCGGAACGTCGCGGCCGCGAAGCCAAAGGCGGGGAAAGGGGCGACCAAGGGGAAGAAGCCCGTCCGGGCGCGAAAGGGCGCCAAGGTAGAGCGGGAAGAATCCTCCGAAGCCCGCCAGGGCAGCAAGAAGGCCGAGGTCCTCGATCTGATGCGCCGTAAGCAGGGTGCAACCCTGGCCGAAATCATGGAGCTGACCGGGTGGCAGCCCCACACCGTGCGCGGATTCGTAAGCGGCGCGCTGAACAAGAAAATGGGTTTGGAAGTTGAGTCCTTCCGAAACGCAGACAAGGAGCGCGCTTATCGCATCAAGGGCTAGCCCTTTCACCGCACGATCCCAGACGCCGCCGGGTCGCACTGGCGGCGTTGCTCGTTCTGAAGTATTCTCAACTCCGCAGACCAATCGAACAGCGCAAGACACAATCCGGCGACGTCCGGATGCCCGGAACGCAACGCATTTTCGACGGATTGAATTTCTTTCTCGCATCGTTCAATCTCAGACCGCAACGTGGAGCCGTTCGGCGGCGATCGCTTCAAAGCTGAGGCCCGATCCATCGAGCACCGCCTTCTTCCCAGTGAACCCTTCCCAACGTTGAATAATCACGTCGACATATTTCGGATCGAGTTCCATCCCGAGACAAATTCGTTCGGTCAACTCCGCCGCCATGAGCGTAGTCCCGCTTCCGAGGAATGCGTCGTAGACCGCCTCGCCACGCTTTGTGTGGTTCAAGATCGGCCGCCGCATGACGTCCAACGGCTTCTGTGTTGGATGGTCGTACTTCTCTTCTTTCGACGATCCTCGAATGAATTTAGGAGACGGGCAATCCCAGATTGTAGAGTTCTCGCCGGCCTTCCCGAACCACGGCGCATTCTTTTTTCGGACGTACCATGCAGGTTCATGTTGATACCAGTAGTGGGTGCGCGTAAGCACCGTTCGGCCCTTATTCCAAATGATTTGTTGAGGATACAAGAACCCGATCCGCTGCAATCCATCTAGAACTTCGCGCGTATAAAGGCTGGCGTGCCACACGAAAGCCACCTGGATGCTCGGCACTAGTTCGAACGCTTCTGACCAATCGGCGCGGGTATCGGAAGAGATGCTCGTGTTGGTGTGACCCTCACTCCGACGTTTCATGTAGCTCGCCTGGGCTGGGCCGTCTTGTTGAGGCCGGCACGATCACGCCATTCGGAGTCGAGACTTATGCCGTACGGAGGATCCGTTGTGAGTAACCGCGGCTTATGCTCTGCGAGAAGCTTCGCAACGGCGTCAGCGCTGGTGGCATCGCCGCAGAGAACACGGTGCGAGCCGAGGAGCCACAGATCTCCGATCCGCGATACCGCAACCTCAGGCAGCGGTGGCGCCTGCTCCGCTTTCTCCTCCTCCATCGGATCGCGCAGAAGCGCGTCAAGTTCAAGATCATCGAAGCCGGTGAGCTCGAGGTCGAAGCCAAGTGCGCTCAGATCCGAAACCTCGGCCTGGAGAAGCTCCATGTCCCAGTCAGCCCAAGTCACCGAGCGGTTCACAAGCAACCGGAAAGCCTTCACCTGGGCCGGCGTCCATTCGTCGCAGAGAATGACGGGCACTTCAGTGACGCCGAGCTTCTTCGCGGCCTTAATGCGCAAATGCCCGTCCACCACCTCGCCGTCACTACGAGCGAGCACCGGGATCTTGCAACCCGAACTCGTGGATCGATTCCATCATCCGATCAACAACGTGATCGTTCTTGAATGGATTGCGCACATAGAAGACGAGCCTCGCGATCGGCCACATCTCAATTCGTGTGACCGGAGCAGTCTTGGACTGTAGTGATCCTGTAGAGCGTGCCATTTGGAAAGTGGTTCTACTGTCTGATAGCAGCCCAGTGAATCATTCGTCAACACAAGAGTTCAGAAGCTCGCTCTTCCATCGGAAGTTCACGTCTTTTGATCGCAGTCATCGGGAGTGCCAATGAAAGCGCCCTGCGGCAGGGTGACGGATTTTCTGAGATTTTTCTTTGGGTCCTACGAATTCCCTTTCTTGTAATGGGCCGGCTTCAACAATTACGATCAGGGTGGCGCTGCTAGTGATCGATGTGCGGCAAGCTCAGCAGGACCCGGCTCGGTTTAACATTCTGGCTGACCTACCAGCCGAGGAACGCGACGGTTCTAATTGGGATTGCTAGCCCCGCACGCGGGGACGAGCGAACCCGGACCGGTAGTAACCCAAAATTGCCGATTGCGCGGCGAGTAGCAATTTGAGCTGTTTTATCTTCGCGTCAAACATGCAGGCCATCGCGCGTCAAGGAGCGGAGATCTGCGATTGTCATGACCCGTATAGAAAAGGGGGGAAAGAAAAAAACATCACAAGTTACTCCCACGGCGACCGAAACCCGCCTTCGATGGTCCGTCCCGATACGCTTCACGGGACGAAGCACGCGTCTCCTCCGATCGATGGAGCCAGGACCCGCCGCGCCGCGCTCTCTCCTGCCCATTCGGCGGGCCTTGCGGGTCGGTCGTCTCGCCCCCCAAGTAATAGTTCTTTCCGTACCAATCCGCCACAAACTCAGAGGCGTTCCCCAGCATGTCGTACAAGCCAAATCCATTGGGGGCCTTCAAGGCCACGCCGTGGAACGAGTTTTCATTGGCAGAAGAAAGTTCGCCTCCTTTACCCGAGTTGTCCCGGTACCACGCGACATCTCCCAGCGTTCCGTAACGCGGTCCTGTCGTACCCGCGCGGGCTGCATATTCCCACTCAGCCTCCGTCGGCAGCCGCCCTCCGATCCAATCACAGTAAGATTTTGATTCATCCCACGTAACCCCAACGATCGGCATCTTCCCTTTGCGCCAGCCTGGATTTAGGGATTCGTCGCCATACGGTGGTTCAGGAGGCATGAACTCCCCCGTGGCCTGCGTATAGCGCCGATAAGCCTCGACTGTTACCTCCGTCTGGCCCAACCAGAACCCGTGGGTCAGCCTGACGTCACGCGCAGGCTTCTCGTCCTTGCCGCACTCAGTATCGTTCGGCGAGCAGCCCATTTTGAACGTCCCCGGCGGAATGTAGACGTAACGTTGGCCGTCTTTCGAATTGGTACGGACATCGCCCCTTTGCGGAACCGCTGGCTCGCGGGTGGGTGGTTCAGGCACAATAGCAGCGGCGATCTTACCTGACACAAAAGGGAAGTCTTCCAGCAGTAGGCCGTAGATTGCGGGCGTCTGCTGTCCACCCGTGACACGATTCACATTGCGTGCGACCTGCTTAAACGCATCGTCGGCCGAGATTCCCGGCATTTGAAGACCCCGGGCCAGCTCGCGCTCAAATACGCCAGAGTCGGTCGCCGTTTTCCCAGCCGAGGTCGCGAACATGATCAGCATCCCCTCCCCGTCAGCCATCCGTCCCAGTCCGCGCGAGATGGAGCGCTTGGTCACAGGCAAGGGATTGTCACGGCAGGCATCGAATACGATTAACTTGACCCGTGCACCGCTCGAATCGATCTTGTCGAGCAGTTCCTGCGCGGAGTAAGCGTCGTCGCCCACACTCGACTCGCTGGAATCGGACGGGAAATCGATGGGCAACAGGTAGTTCTTGCCTCTGACCTCCATGCCGTGCCCGGAATAATAAACGAATGCCAGATCACCCGAGCGGAGGCTGTCGACGAAACTGCGAATCGTTCGTTGCATCTCGCGCAGATTGGCGTCGATTTTCAGGGTAATGTTGGATGGTTCAAACCCGGCCGACTCAAGCGCCTTGGCCAGGGATCGGGCATCGGAGGCCGCGTTGGTGAGCGGCGCCCAAGGGTAGGAATTATTTCCGATCACCAGCGCCAAGCGGCGAGGGCCGTCTGTGGGATGGATAAAGGCACGATCCTGCTGGCCGGATAAAACGGTCAAGGAGGCCAGACCGAGCATCGCAATATTAACCTTGCGCATGGGTGTGCTCTTCTGATTGTCCATCCAGTATCCCGCATGGTGTTCCTACGAACAAGACATGTGCGATGCTCCGACCATCAAAAACCGATGGCGCGAATAAGCGAATTCCTTGAGGCCGATGATCGCCAGCATCCGCCTCAAGTCCCTTGGCGCGATAGAAAGGCAGCGACTGCCGACGCTCGCCGATTTCGGCCTGTTGTAATGTTTCGGCCGAGGTGACAGCGAGTGAACCCAAGTCGATTCGATGTTTCTGGCCTTCTTCGCCCATCCCTTGCGAGCCGCCGAACTTCTTGAGTCTTGCGTCCAAATGGGAGCCGCCACTTTACCACCGATCCGCGTGGTGGCAGTAAGGGGTGAGGTTCCTTATATAAAGAAGTTTTTTGTCTCGCGATACGCGAAACATGAAAATATGGTCCCCATGGTTACCACGGGCACCATCGCATAGATTCACAAGGGGTTATCGTGGAACCGTCGCCTACCACTCGGACACCTTGGGGTACCACGAACGCGGCCGCGTTGAGGCTGGACTCCAAAAGGACTCCACAGGGGCACGATATCGGCACAAAAAGTCTTGTAAGTCTTTGAAAACTTGTGGTGGCCAGGGACGGAATCGAACCGCCGACGCCAGCCTTTTCAGGGCTGCTTACCGACAATGCTAAGTGGTTCAGAATCAGTGTAGGTGATAGTTGGAAAAGGAGTTACGAGAGAGTGTCTTTAGGACTGATTGGGATGATTTAGGCTGTTTTCGCCCCGCCGATGTTCCCGTATTGTTCCCGCATCCACGGCGCTGCGAAATTCTAATAAGGTTTCGCGGACCTCTGGTTCCGCGCTTTCCCCTGCGAGGACGACCGTGATAACCACGGCTCTCCTCACCCCGCGTGCCGCGGCTTTCGAACGGATCAAGAGGCTCGTGCTCGATACGCTTCCTTCTCCGGAAAGCAAACGGGCTTACGGGCAGGCTCTCGATGATTTCTTCCGTTGGCGAAGCGGCTGAGGTAAGCGAATTCACCAAGGCTGCAGTGAACACCTATCGGGCGAGCCTGGAAGAACGAAAACTATCAGCCTCGACGATCAATCAGCGTCTTTCGGCCGTTCGTAAGCTCGCTGTGGAAGCTGCTGACAACGGACTCATGCCGGCCAATGTGGCCGCGGCAATTTCGCGGGTGAAGGGGGCAAAGCGAGCCGGCGTTCGAACCGGCCATTGGCTTACGCGTGAGCAAGCCGAAAACTTGATCTCGGCACCCAACGCGGCAACGAACAACGGTAAGCGCGATCGAGCGTTGCTCGCCGTTCTGATCGGATGTGGGCTACGTCGCCGGGAGGCCGCTGCCCTCACCATCGAGCACATTCAGTTGCGCGATGCCCGATGGGTGATTGTAGATCTGGTCGGCAAAGGCGGGCGAGTCCGCAGCGTGCCCATGCCGAGTTGGACCAAGAGCGCCATCGATTCGTGGATCGAAGCCAGGGAGATCACCAGCGGGCTCGTATTCCGCTCCCTAACTAAAGGGGGCGGGTCAGTGCCGCGAAAATTACGCCTCGGGGAATATTCGCAGTGGTCCAACGTTTTGGTGCGGAGATTGGCGTCCCGAAGCTGGCTCCTCATGATCTCAGACGCACATTCGCGAAGCTCGCCCACAAAGGGAAGGCGGGTCTGGAGCAGATCCAATTAAGCTTGGGACACGCTTCCCTCATGACGACGGAGCGGTACCTGGGCGTCAGACAGGATCTCACTGACGCCCCCTGCGACCACCTGGGTCTGACGGTTGAGGTACCGCGATGATTGCATCCGCGGCAGCGTTGAACAAGTGCGTGGGACGTCCTCGCGTAACAGCCGAATCTGAACGCGTTTACGAATTGAGAAGTCAGGGCGAGAGCTGGCGGCGGATCGCCAAAGTGTTGGGAATTGGAACGGCGACTGCGATGCGTTTGTTCAAGTCGTGCGATGGAGGCCGTCTCAATATTCAAGAGATAGGTCCCAAAACCTCTAACCATGTCTGATGGCTCTAGCTCCTGGCTCCAATAGCGGCAGCACCTGCACCAGAGGGCTCGCCGCTTGCCCCGAGGTAAACCGAAATTGCAGGTATTGCGGATTAACAGGCCACGCCTACGATTCGATCTCAGACGATTGGTCGGTATGCGCATCGGACGCACTTTGGTTCGCCCAGTCGAGCAAGGCTCGAACCCTCCGCTAAGCCATTCTTGTGATGCGACCGGTCCGTCACTTACTGGGCTGGAACGGCGAACTTCATTGAGGCGACCGCTTGACACTGTACTTCGGCAAACTATGCGATCGAGGGCGAGAAGCCGCCGAATTGGGCCACAAGCGTCGGAAAGACGACAATCGTCGAGTGGCGATCCCCCCCTTTTTGTGCGACCAGACAAAACGGGCCGGCTGCCACTCCGCGTCGCTTCAATCCAACTGGAGAAGCGTGGCTTCCAATTCAGCATGCTCAACGGGAACCGCGCCATAACACGCCCTTTACTCGAACACTGGACGCTGGGCGGACTCGCGATTGGGTGCTTCTGTATTGCCACAGCGGCCGGGATGAGCGGCAAGCTACCGTAATTACATCGCCGTCCTGAGCGGCAAACGGGCAGCGAGCCAGCTCCAGCGCTCTCGTAAGCAAGCTTCGTAATGGCACGCCACTTGCACTCCTTTGAGCGAAGGAGTCTTCATGCCCGCCAAACAATTTGAGTTTCGCGCGGATGCGCGCCAGAGCATTTTACGCGGGGCAGGCGTCCTTGCCGACGCCGTCCGCGTAACCCTGGGTCCGAAGTCCAAGTCGGTGCTCATCGAGAAGAAATTTGGACGCCCGTTGGTCTGCGACGACGGAGTGACTATCGCGAAAGAAGTCGAACTTAAGAATCCCGAAGAGAACCTGGGGGCTCAAATGGTTCGGGAGGCGGCCGAACGAACCGGAGATGCCGTAGGCGACGGAACCACTACTTCAACCCTGCTCGCGCATGCGATTCTTGCAGATGGCGTTCGTAACATTGCGGCCGGGGCCAGCGCCGTCGACTTGAAGCGGGGACTGACGCGCGGTCTCAAAGCAGCCGTGGATTCTATCCGTGCCCTTTCCCGTCCTGTGACGAGTAAGCGTGAAAAGGCGCAGGTGGCAACCATTTCCGCGCACAATAACACAACTATTGGCGACATGGTGGCGGAAGCAGTGGAGAAGGTCGGAGCCGAAGGCGCCATCACGGTGGAAGAATCCAAGACCACGGAATCCGTCCTGGAAATTGTCGAAGGCATGCAATTCGATCGTGGCTTCATCTCCCCCTACTTTGTGACCGACCCAGAGGGAATGGAGGCCGCCCTGGACGAACCGTTGATTCTGATCCACGAGAAGAAGATCAGCAACGTGAAGGATCTGCTTCCGCTGCTGGAACAGATTGTGCAGGCGGCTAAGCCCTTGCTGATCATCTCGGAAGAAGTTGAGGCAGAGGCACTGGCAACGCTCGTCTTGAACAAGATGCGTGGAACGCTGCCTTGCGCAGCCGTGAAAGCCCCGGGCTTCGGAGACCGCCGCAAAGCGATGCTGCAAGATATCGCGATTCTTACCGGCGGCGAGCTGATCGCCGAGGAACTGGGAGTTAAACTCGAAAACGTCACCATCCAACAGCTCGGCAAAGCCAGGCGCGTGGTGATGGACAAGGACTCGACGACGATTGTGGGCGGAGCCGGCGCCAAGGCGGCCATTGATGGCCGGTGCCGGGAACTCCGTAAACAGATCGAGGAAACGACCTCGGATTACGACAAGGAAAAACTGCAGGAACGCCTTGCCAAACTGAGCGGTGGGGTCGCCGTTATTCGGGTCGGGGCCCCCTCTGAGTCCGAAGCGAAGAAGCTGAAAGAAGCTTTCGAGGACGCGATCAGCTCCACCAAGGCCGCGGTTGCGGAAGGGGTCCTACCCGGCGCCGGCCTGGCTCTGTTACGGGCCATCGATGCAGTCGCGGCGGAGGAATCCACGTGCGATGAAGACGAAAGAACGGGCCTTCGTATTCTCAAGAAGGCGTTGGAAGCGCCCACGCGTCAGATCGCCGATAACTCCGCGTTGGACCCCGGTGTTGTGGTGGACCGCATGCGATCGGGTCAGGGAAACTTCGGTCTGGACGCTTCCACTGGCAAGTATGTCGACCTGATAGAAGCCGGGATCATCGACGCTACCAAGGTTGTCCGGGTCGCGCTGGAAAACGCGGTGTCCGTGGCCGGGACGCTTCTTCTCACCGAAGCGACGATGACGGAGGAGCGTGAAAAGAAGACGGAGCGAGGGCCGGGGCCAGAGCTTGGAGAACCGTGAAAACGATGCCTGATCTGAAACCGGAAGAAGTCGAGCGATACCTTCAGTCCTTCCTCGGGACGCCCGCCAAAGTGTGCGGCTTGGTGGCTCTGGGGAACAATCGCGGCAAGGACGTCAAGGGTCATGGATACGGCACGCCGCTCCGGGTGGACTATCAGGTCGATGGTCAACCGCGCAGGGCTGTGCTTCACACAATCAGCTCAGGATCATCTGGTCACGAGCATATGGCGGACCGCGCCCAGGAACTGATTTGGGAGAATCAGGCATTCAATCGCCTTCCACGTCATGTCAGGTCCTTGGATGTATGCGGCCTTCAACCAAACGGCCATCTGGTCTCCGTTGGCGATGTGGAGGAGTTCTGTCTGCTCACAGAGTACGCGGAAGGCGAATGTTATTCTCACGATCTGGAGCGTCTTCGCGATACCGGAGAATTGGTGGAACAAGACTGCCAACGCGCCCACGCGCTATGCGACTATCTAGTGGAAATTCACAGCGTGCGCGGGCACGATCCGGGGTTGTACACCCGGCGCATCCGTGAATTGGTGGGACACGGCGAGTGCATCATGGGCATCGCGGATTCCTATCCTTCGCATCACCCGCTGGCGCCTCCAAGCCTGCTGGAGAAGATTGAGCACCTGTGTGTGAATTGGCGGTGGCGGTTGAAGAGTTATAGGCACCGGTTGCGCGAGGTCCATGGAGATTTTCATCCGTGGAATATTCTGTTTCGCACGGGGGTTGATTTCACGGTGCTGGACCGTTCTCGAGGCGAGTACGGCGACCCTGCCGACGATGTTGCGTCTCTCACCATGAATTACTTGTTCTTCTCTCTACAGAAAAGCGGGCGTCTGGAGGGAGCTTTGGGTTCATTGTTCCTCCGATTCTGGCGGCACTATATCGAAAAGACCGGAGATCACGAAATGCTCGACGTGGTCGCGCCGTTCCTGGCCTTCCGGGGTCTTGTCATGGCAAGTCCAATCTGGTATCCGGCTCTTCCGGACACCGTGCGGCAAAGGATTCTCGCGTTTACGGTCGCGGTACTGGAGAGCGATCGCTTCGATCCTCAAAAGGCGAACAGCTACTGTGGAGTCTAGAACCAGGAATGCTTTCGCGGTTTGGGTGACTGGTCTTCCTGCTTCCGGGAAATCCAGCCTGGCGAGTTCTATAGAAGCTCAACTTACGGATCGAGGGCTGGAAGTTGCGGTCCTCGAATCCGACGCGCTTCGGCAGATCTTCACTCCAAACCCTCGCTATGACGAGAACGAGCGTGAACACTTCTATCGCCAGATGGTCTTCGTGGGCAAACTTCTCACGCAGCACGGAGTCCCTGTGATCTTCGACGCCACTGCGAACCGCCGCGCGCACAGAGATCTCGCACGCCAGCAAATCCCTAGGTTTATGGAGGTATACGTGGACTGTCCTTTGGCAACCTGCATTGCGAGGGATCCGAAGGGGATCTATCGCCAGGGCCACCAAGGTGTAGCGGACACTGTGCCGGGCCTTCAGGCCATCTATGAGCCCCCTGAATGGCCAGAGCTCGTAGTCCATGGCGATCAAGAGGACCCGGAAGCAGCAGCCGCGCGTGTGATCAGCATGCTGGCTGAGATCGGGTACCTACCCGCGTAGTAAGCGGAACACAAAGGCGGGCACGATAACAATCAGCGGCTCAAACGTTGAGGGTCCGATTCGTGCTCTCATGAGAAACGCCTGTTCCGATTCGAGGTTCGTGCGTTTTCGTCCAGCTCCATGTGGCTTTTTACTCTAAACCAATGCGGACTGTGTGACCGCGTAGAAACATGACAGCGGAACACCGGCGGCTGGAGGAAGCCCGCGACCGGCGCATCCCTTGGAACGAGTGGGGACCTTACTTGAGCGAGCGGGCGTGGGGAACTGTCCGCGAAGACTACTCGGCTTATGGTACGGCCTGGGAGTACTTTCCTCACGACCACGCCCGGTCGCGCGCGTATCGCTGGAGTGAAGATGGCCTGGGTGGGATCTGCGACCGCCATCAGCTCCTTTGCTTCGCGATTGCGTTGTGGAATGGCCGGGATCCCATTCTCAAAGAACGTCTCTTCGGACTCACAGGAAATGAGGGAAAGCATGGGGAGGACGTGAAGGAGTATTCCTTTTACCTGGATTCGACCCCAACGCACTCCTACATGAAATACCTGTATAAGTATCCGCAGGTGGCCTACCCCTACTCGGCACTGATTGAGGGAAACCGACTCCGCAGCCGCATGGATCCTGAGTACGAACTGCTGGATACGGGACTCTTCGATGCGGACCGCTACTTCGATGTATTCGTGGAGTACGCAAAAGCAGCTCCCGACGACATTCTCATCCAGGTGACGGTGGTCAATCGAAGCGCGGGTGCGGCCAGCATCGATCTATTGCCGACTATTTGGTTCCGCAACACCTGGTCCTGGGGATTGGACGCACGTAAGCCTCTGCTCGCCACTGACACGACAATCGAGGGTATCCAGGCGATTCGCGTCACTCACTTCGATATGGCGGAACGCTGGCTTCTGAGCCAGGGCGATCCGGAGTTCCTGTTCACGGAGAACGAGACCAACTTCAAGCGCGTGTTTGCAGGGCAAAATCAAAGCCTTTATGTGAAGGACGGGATCAACGACTATGTCCTCGGTGGGAAGAAAGATGCGGTGAACCCAGAACCATTGGGGACAAAGGCCTGCGCTCGATATCATCGAAGCATCGAGCCTGGGGAGCAGGTGACTCTAAGGCTTCGTCTTACCACTAATCGTCTTACCACCAAGCTTGGTGCCGACGCTCTCGGAGATGCATTTGACGAGATGGTTCACAAGCGTCGCGATGAGGCGGACGAGTTCTACGATGAGATCAGCCCCAAGGCGCTGACTCCCGACGAGCGGATGGTTCAGCGTCAAGCCTTCGCTGGCCTGCTGTGGAGCAAACAGTTTTACAACTACAACGTCCGGCGGTGGTTGCGAGGGGATCCCGCCGGACCCGAACCGAGCCGCGATCGTCAGCACGGCCGCAATCATGGATGGACACATCTCAACAATGCCGATGTCGTCTCGATGCCGGACAAGTGGGAATACCCTTGGTATGCGGCCTGGGATCTTGCGTTTCATGCGATTCCGCTGGCGCTGATTGATCCCTCCTTCGCCAAGGAGCAGCTTCTGCTCTTGCTCCGGGAATGGTACATGCATCCCAACGGCCAGCTTCCCGCCTATGAGTGGAACTTCTCCGACGTGAACCCCCCTGTGCATGCATGGGCCGTTTGGCGCGTCTTCAAAATCGAAGAAAGGAACTCCCGAAAGGCGGACCGTGGCTTCTTGGAACGCGCCTTTCACAAGTTGCTTCTGAACTTCACTTGGTGGGTGAACCGCAAGGACTCAGACGGCAACAACGTCTTCCAGGGTGGTTTTCTTGGCCTCGATAACATCGGCGTGTTCGACCGAAGCGGCATTTTGCCGAATGGCGGCGTCATCGAGCAATCTGATGCGACCAGTTGGATGGGAATGTACTGCCTGAACATGATGACCATCGCGCTGGAACTCTCCCGGCAGAACCCGGCATACGAAGATGTGGCCTCCAAGTTTCTGGAACACTTCGTCTACATCTCCCGCGCGATGAACAATGTTGCGGGACAGGGGATCCAGTTATGGGATCGAACAGACGAGTTCTACTACGACGTGTTGCGCCTGCCAGGGGGCAAATCGCAGCCGATGCGAGTGAAGTCCCTGGTTGGCTTGATCCCGTTGCTTGCGGTGGAGACGCTGGACTCCGAATTGATCGACACGCTGCCTGGGTTTAAGCGCAGAATGCAGTACTTCCTTGACAATCTGCCAGAGTTTGGAGACTATGTGGAGACGCTCACTACGCTACGAGCATCAAACGATTTCTATCGCTCTTGAGCCGGGATCGGTTGAAATCTGTATTGCGCCTCATGCTGGACGAGGCTGAATTCCTTTCGCCCCATGGGATACGCTCCCTCTCCCGCTATCATCAGAAGCACGCCTACAAGCTGCGGATTGATGGAAACGAATACGGAATCGGCTATCAACCGGCGGAATCGCAAACAGGACAGTTTGGCGGCAACTCCAACTGGAGAGGTCCGATCTGGTTCCCCATCAATTTTCTGATCATTGAGGCGCTTCAGAAGGTTCATTATTTTCTTGGTGACGAGTTTCAAGTTGAGTGCCCAACAGGATCTGGACGGAGCATGAACTTGTGGCAGGTCAGCCTGGACCTGCAGCGCCGTTTAACCCGGCTCTTCCTTCGGGACGATCAAGGGCGGCGGCCTGTCTACGGAAGAAGGGAGAAGTTCCAGACCGATCCACACTGGCGGGATTATTTGCTCTTCCATGAGTATTTTCACGCGGAAAATGGGCGAGGCCTGGGCGCGAGTCATCAAGGCTGGACCATGCTCGCCGCGAAGTTGATTCAACAAAGCTACCTGGCACGGGAGGAGGATTTGCATGGGTAAAGAAAGGACCACACAGTGGCGACTCTAAAAGGCTCCAAAACTCACGAAAATCTCAAGACAGCGTTCGCCAATGAGGCACAAGCGAACCGGCGGTATCTGTATTTCGCCCGTCAGGCTGATATCGAAGGTTATCCGGATATCGCCGGTCTGTTTCGCGACACCGCGGAAGGCGAGGCTGGGCATGCACACGGCCACCTCGACCAATTGCGCAAAGTTGGCGATCCAATAACGGACAAACCGATCGGTCCTACGGATGCCAACCTGGAAGCCGCCATTGCAGGAGAGACGTCCGAGTACACCAGCCTTTACCCACAGATGGCGGCAACGGCAAGAGAAGAGGGAATCCCCGAGCTCGCGGATTGGTTCGACAGGCTGGCCAAGGCCGAACACAACCACGCTGATCGCTTCAGGCGCGGCCTTGACTCTTTGCGTTCCGTACGCCGCAGTTGAGTTCAGGGCGTCCTGATGCTTCTGCCGACGAGAAAAGGCATGACGGCAAGGAGCGCGAGCGCCCCATAATACGCCGCGCCCGAAACAGGATCGCGGCTTGCCAGATATTACCTGGGAGCTTGTACATGAATAGGCCCGTCCCAGCAGGATCTGCCTCTGCATTCATCGACGAGAAGATCAAGGAACTCTCTTGCAAACCGATCGAAGAAGCCTGGAGGTGAACATGGTAATTACCGCACGCCCTCACAGTACTTTAGCCAAGGGATGATTCCCGAGCGTTCGAAAGTGCTTGTGGAGTGTATCAGCAAGAATCACAGCGGGGAACGCGAGTAGCGCGCAAACTGTCCCGATCACCGTCGGCGGTGCGTGACCAAGAATGGCAGCCAAAGGTCGGTAGTGTAGAAAGACAAAAAGAAGTGCCAACTCTGCTGTGACGGCGTATACGAGGAAGCGATTCTTGAACCAGCCCAGCGCGCCCGGCCAGCGAGTGGCGCTGCGGCAGGCAAAGGCATTGGCCATCTGACCGAGGACGACGGCAGAAAAAGCTGCTCCAGATGCCGTCAGGAAAGCGGAACTGCCTGGAAACGCCATACCAGGACGCCAACCAAACGCGACCATGGTGGCCAGAAATGCCAGCATTTCTGCCAACGCCTCCACAGGCCCCAACAAGCCGAAAGCTCGCACGAACAGAGCTCGATCAAGCAAGTGCCGGTTTCCGGGAGGGCGTTCCAGGATGTCGCGGCTCGGAGCCTCCGTCCCCAGGGCAAGTGCCGGAAGAATATCAGTGCCGATATCGAGGGCAAGTACCTGGAGAACACCGAGGGCCAAAGGAAAACGCCCGCCTGACAACGCCCACACCACAAACGGCGCCAATTCCGCGATGTTGTCCGTCAAGTGATATGTGAGGAAGCGTCGCGTGTTTACGAAGATGGCCCGGCCTTGCTCGATGGCTGTCACGATGGTTGCAAAATTGTCGTCCAGCAACACCAGGTCCGCCGCTTCACGAGCGACATCCGTACCCGTCCGGCCCATCGCCACTCCAATGGAGGCTGCTTGCAAAGCTGGACCGTCGTTGACCCCATCCCCGGTCATGGCCACGACGTGTCCCCGAGCCCGTAATGCGCGGGCGATGCGTAACTTGTCTTCAGGAGTGACCCGGCTTAATACGATCCCATCCCTATCAACCAAGCCACCCAGCAGAGCTTCGTCCTGGGGAAGGTCGCGTCCTTCGATGACCTTCGCTTCGGGACCCAGAAGTCCCACTTCCGTCGCGATGGCGCGCGCGGTCGTCGGATGATCGCCCGTTACCATGCAGACTTTGATTCCGGCGCGACGGCAAGCGGCAATGGACTGAGCGACCTCTGGTCTGGGAGGATCCTCAATCCCCAGAAGACCCAGGAGCTTCAAGTCCTTCTCGAGTTCACTGGGTGACGTGTCTCTACGGACTTCGCCAGTTTGGCGGCGAGCGACTGCGATCACGCGCAGGCCTCGGCTCATCATCCGCTCAAGTGCGGCCTCGGCGCTCTGTTGGTTCGGGCACTGTGGAAGGACCGAATCCGGAGCACCTTTGACGTGTAACATTCCGCCCGCGGCGACCGACATTCGACGGCGACGCGGATCGAACGGAAACACAGCCGTGACGTTTGTCGCTTCCGTGCTTGGGTCGATCCCAATCCGCTGAGTGAATACCTCGAGCGCCGCTTCCAGAGGATTACCGTGTGCCACCCACCGATCTCCATGGCGCACGGCTCGTCCGACCGAGCCGTATGATGCGCTTAGCGCCACCTCTCGCAATGCCGACACCAGTTCCGGCCGCGGGTTGATGGCGTCTTCGGGGCAATAACCGGTTCCCTCAAACGTGCTGCTCCCGGAAGGCGTCCAGGCCTCGACGACAGACATCTCATTGAGGGTTAGAGTTCCCGTTTTGTCGGTGCAGATGAACGTCGTTGATCCCAGCGTCTCAACGGCCTCAAGCCTTCGCACGAGTGCGTTGCGCCCTGCCATTCGCTGCGCTCCCACGGCGAGTGACAAAGTCACGGTTGGAAGGAGGCCCTCAGGTACAAGAGCCACTACAACGCCGATAGCAAATAAAAGCGCGTCGCTAACCCGAATTCCCACGAGCGTCGCAATCATCACAAACACGACTCCGGCAACCAGCGCCGCAATCGAGATTGCCCGAACGACGCGGTCCAATTCCTCGGCCAGTGGAGTCCGGGGTCGGTGGCTAGCCTGTGTGAGCTGCACTAAACTGGCGAGACGAGTTTCTTTGCCAGTTGCGGTTACCGTCCCGCGGCCCTGGCCTTCCACCACAAAGGTGCCCGCCATGACCGCATCGCCGATTCCCACGGACACAGGTTCGCTCTCTCCTGTCAGCATCGAGGTGTCAATTGAAAGCGCAAATGCCTCGAAGAGTTGCAAATCCGCCGATATTCGATCTCCTGCCTGTAGAAGCACAAGGTCATCGACCACGAGATCGGAGGCGTCGATTTCAACCGGATTACGGTCGCGCAAAACGGTGGCCCTGCGAGGAAGAAGATCACGCAGTTTTTCGCTGGCTCGCTCGGCCCGGTATTCCTGGACAAAGGCAAAGATCCCGTTGAGTACGATCACAATAAAGATGGCGAGGCCAAGTTGAGGCATGCCCGCCAGAATGGCCAGCCCACCTGCCACCCAGAGAACGAGAGCGAAGAAATGCACCATCTGCGCAGCACACTGCCACCATACGGATCGCCCTGGCTTGACGGGAGGTACGTTCGGTCCGTGGAGCCGAAACCGCTCAAGGGCCTCGGCACTAGTCAGTCCTTGAAGCCGCTGCGCAGGCACACGCGCCTCCTCAATGCTCCGAGCCATCTGACCGTACTGCATTTGCCGAGTGGCCAACGATCTCGTAGTTGGCCACTCGGGTGCCGGCGGCCAGGGGCATATGACGCTGCGGAGAGTGAGAGCCTTGCGGATTGGGCAAAGGTTCCGGAAAAGATGATAATCCCCAAGCCGGGTCCCTTCTTATGCGACCGGACAAAACGAGGCGAGTCATTGATCTGCATCGCAGACTCACGTGGGTCCTTTTTATGGGCCCGACAAACCGAGAAGTTTCATTCGTAGGTTAATACCGATCTTCTTGTCTCCGATCTCTCCAGCCTGCGCAGTTCTGCCTGCAACACATGAACCGCCATCAGCGCGCCAAGCGGATGGGCCCCCATCTTAACCAGAGGCTCGGCGTCCTTCGCAGGTTGTTTCGAATTGCGATATGGCAATCGGACGACCCCGGCCAGCGTGGCGGTCTCTTCTTCGCCGAGGTTGTACTCATGGGCCACTGCTCGAGGATCTGAGAGCAGCTTGATCCGCATCTGCGTCCTGGAACGAGATTCATAGAGCAGCTTGTTCAAATTGTAGGAGTTTACAGTTGGGTGTTCATAGAAGCAGAACGGGTGATTTTCAAAATGATATGGCAGTTTGGCTCCTTGTTCCTTTGGTAAGCCGGGATGAAAGCGTGCGACGGCGTGGCCGTGGTGCGATGTCTCCTGATAGGAAAGCAACTCCATATGTTGCGGCCCTATTGCACCCAAGATAGGAGCCCAAGGCAGCATTTCTGTATTACCGACCTCATCGAGTTGCTCCACAGTGAGATCCAGGAATGAATCGCTATGGCCGGATTCGAGCTGGTCTATACACCACCGGTCGAACCCGAAGGCCGGTTGATAATATTTCCAAGTGCCGGGATAGTGCGACATACCCCCGCTCGCAAGCATCACCACCCGCTCGGGACGGCCTCCGACGATCTCCGCAATTTTTTCGCCGAGGGCTGCGCACCTGCGAGGCGAAGGAAGCGGAGGCAGGTAAGTGTTCACAAAGACGGGTACCACTGGAATGTCCCGCTCCCCCAACACCCACTCAAATGGCGCGGCGAAGGAATGCCCGAGCTCGGCATCCTGCGAATACACCATGTCGAAGCCGCCCCGCACTAACTGGTCGAGGAGATTCTCCGCCAGATCCTGATGAATGCGCGGCGCCCATCTGCGTCCTGCAAACGAAGCCACTGCCCGTTCCCCCGCGACGATCGCGAACGTCGGTACGGAACGGAGAAAGAATGTTTCCAGATGATCGCTTGCGAAAATGATGAGCGCATCTGGTCTGGTTTCATCCAGTGTCTCACCAAGCTTTTTCATCGCCGCGATGCCGGCATCCAGTTGTTTTGGATCCTCTTCGGGCGGACGGGTAAATAACTCCGGTGCGTGCATAGTTGCCATAGAGGCGACAATCTTTCCCATTGCTAATCTCCTTGTGATTCATGAAAAGGGCAACGGAATGGCCATTGCCCCGGTAGTGGAAAGAAAGACTTTGGCCGGTGTTATCGAAGTCGCTTGGGCCATTTCGCTCACAAGTGACGAATTTGCGATCTTTCGCTGCGCTGTTTGGCGTATTCGCTATTTGGGGTGCAGGAAACTCGGCTTGGGATTCGCTTGGATGGGTGCCGGGAGCGCAGGTTCTTTCGGGAGCCGTCAATGGAGACAACGCTCTAACGTTTTCGGCAACCAGGCTGCCGATTGATTCGCGCTATGCCAAGATCATGCGCTTAATGTAGGAAGCCGAGGCCAACCGTCCGCGGATGCGAAGGATTGCTGATCGTCTCGGGGCGTGGTACACGCTGATGGGCCAGACCGTCGCAGTGCTTGGTTGGGCGATTGGGCGCGATTCTATACGTTTTCTGGCGGTGTTGGTGATTCAACAGTGCGGAAGGGGCCCGGCGGGTTCGCCCGGGCGCCAGGAAGGCGGAAAGATTGTGATACACGGGCTCTGGGAAGGCACAATCTGACGAAGCTTCGAGGGACTGAGCAAGTCTGGGCTGGACGTCTTAGTGCTTGAGCATAAAAGTTAGAGTCTCGCTATCTAACGTTGCATGGCATGCCAGTGAGAGACCAAATAGTTATTACAGGATAAGAAACTAAAATTGGGCGTTCCAACACCCAGTAAGGAGCGTCAGGTGGGGCAAACCGCGCTATACGGTCTAAGGGACGACCAACGTCAGCACAAAACAAAACGCAGCGGGAGACATCATTGGACCTGGTCCTTAATGAAGCCAATTCGCGAGAGATGAGCGGGCTAGCGTGGCAAATCGCTACTCCTACCATGATCCACAGTATTTGAATGAGATTTCGGGTTAACACTTTCCAATAGCGGCGGGAACGATGATGGCTCCCATGAGCAATACGCCGAGATAAGTGATTGTGGCAACTTGCGGACTACTGCTGTTGGTATCAAAACTGCCCGTGAGGGATTTAGCGTCGCCGGGCTTGGCCGTCGCGGACTTGGTTCCGTTTTCAAATTGTTGCAGCGACTTACATTGAAACGATGTCCAACGATTGCAACGTTGTGCTGCGTCAAATCGCTCAATTGGGTGTGGTGGCGCAATCCCAAGCACGATGTTGAGGGGCTCCGGTCCAGAGGTAGGTTCAATGACTAGCATTAAAGATGATGCGACAACTCGAGGAATGTCTCCCGAAGAGGAAACGCCTACCAAGAGGGTTCTCATCGCGGACGATAAAGCAACCGGGCGAGAGTTGGTCCGGACAATTTTAGAAGATCGGGGCTATTCGGTCTTTGAGGCGACAAACGGTATCGAGGCGCTGGAAATGGCACATCAAGTTCGTCCCGATCTGATTATTCTCGATCTGCATATGCCGGGGCTCGACGGGTTTGGGGTCATCAAGGAATTGCGATTGGATCCGAGTTTCGCGACGACCCCCGTCATCGCCCTGACCGCCAGCGCGATGCAAGGAGATCGCTGCAAAGCTGTAGCCGCGGGATTTACGGGCTACATAAGCAAGCCCGTGCCTCTAAAGGTGCTCCGATCCGAGGTGGAGCGTTTGCTGCGATGAGTCAACCGTTGACGCCCCCAACACTTTCGCTGCTCATCATTGATGACAACACGGGAAGCCTTAAGCTTCTGCAGAGTGCCCTTTCACAACCGGGAATCGAAATTCTGACAGCGAGCGATCCGGAGGATGGTCTAGAGCTCGTTGTGGCCAAGCACCCTCAGATCGTTCTGACGGATCTGATGATGCCGAAAATGAATGGTCTGGAAGTCCTCAGCAGGATTATGGAGATGATCCCTCCACGGACGTAGTCCTGATGACCGCACATTATTCCACCGAGACGGCTGTGGAGGCCATCAAGAAAGGCGCTTCGGACTATTTGAACAAGCCGATTTCGCTTGCGTTGATACGCGAAAAAATCGGGAGGCTTATCGAGGCGGCTCACCAAAGGAGCAAAGCGCTTCGGCTGCAGGACGAAGTATTGGCAAATGCCGAATTTGAGGGGATCATCGGGAACAGCCCGCTGATGTGGGACATGTTTTCGCGCATCCGCAGAATCGCGCCCCACTACCGCTCCGTTCTGGTTACCGGCGAAACTGGCACCGGAAAGGACCTGGTTGCGCAAGCACTGCATCGGCTCAGCCCGGTGTCGCGCGGCCGACTGGTAGTGCTGAATTGTTCGGCCGTGGTAGAGACGCTCTTTGAGAGCGAGTTATTCGGCCATGTGCGTGGCTCCTTCACCGGTGCGACGGCCGACAAACCTGGCTTGGTAGAGCAGGCGCATGGCGGCACGCTGTTTCTGGACGAGATCGGAGACATGCCCGTTGCAACGCAAGCAAAAATGCTGCGTGTGCTGCAAAATCAGGAGGTGCAGCGGGTAGGGTCTTTAACTCCGCGCAAGATCGATATCCGCATCATCGCGGCCACCCATCGTGATTTGAAAGCCGCGATTGCCGACAAGACGTTCCGGGACGATCTCTACTACCGCTTGTCGAGGGTGGAAATTCACGTCCCAAGGCTCGCTGATCGTCAAGGCGACCTGACTCTGCTCCTGCGTCACTTCGTCTCTAAGTTTATGGCGCAGTATGACAAGCAGATCCGCGGGATCAGCCGGCGGGCCGAAATTCAATTGGCGTCCCACCTCTGGCCGGGTAACGTTCGCGAACTTGAGAACGTGATTGGCCACGCCGCGATGATGACGCTTAGTGACGTGATCGACGTGCAGGACCTTCCGCCTTATTTAACAAAACGTCAAGGAACAACCGCCGCCGCTGCTGCCGATCGCCCTTCAGGACTGGGCACTCTGGAAGAGAACGAGCGAATGCTGGTGATCCGGGCTCTGGAGGAGGCACACGGAAATCAATCCAAGGCCGCCCGCCAGTTGAGAATCGGGCGCGACGCCTTGCGGTATAAAATGAAGAAATACGGACTTGAAGGAGTACCCTCCTAAGCTTAGCGCCCGTCTGGCTTAGTCGCTGCCTGTCCGTAGGAAAAGGGAAATCCGTGATCACGAAAGATAAGTTCAATCGTGAAGTTTTCCGGGATATCGTTCAATCGGTTCCCGTTGCGATTATTGCCGTCTCCCGCTCAGAGAAAGTGGAGTCCTGGAATTTAGCGGCGGAGAGAATTCTGGGATGGACTGCGGACGAAATTGCGGGCTCTTCCCTTCCGATCAATCTTCCTACTACCATTACTGATAGCGAGATCGAGTTGCAACGATCCAGGAAGGATGGCCAGATTGTAACCTTGCTGGCACGAACGATTCCGTGGAATGATTCGTCGGGGACGGAAGTGGGATCACTGATTATCCTGAGCGACGTGACCGACCGCAAAACGGCTGAGAGCGTGATCAGGAATCTTACCCAAGAGGGGCAAGAGGCGCGAGATCGCGAACGCGAGCACCGCCGGTTTCGGGAATTGCTGGAAGCCGCTCCCGACGCGATTATCGAAGTGGATCGCGAGGGCAAGATCGTTCTATTGAATCAGGTTACGGAGCAGATCTTCGGCTATCGCCGGGCGGAGTTATTGGGGCAGCCAGTGGAGGTCTTGATTCCTGAACAACTGCGTGCGGGCCATCATCGCCACCGGCATGATTATTGGGAGCAGCCATCGCGTCGTCCCATGGGGACGGGCTTAACACTGGCGGGAAGGAAGAAGGACGGCTCCAAGTTCCCAGTGGAAATCAGCCTCAGCCCGGTGGCATTTGAAGATGGCATCCGGGTATCCGCGATTATTCGCGACGTGAGCGAGCGTCAGCGTACCGAGGAAAACTTTAGAGCGGCCCAATTGGCCCACGAGAATGAGCTCTCGGCCAAAAACCAGGAGCTTGAGGCGCGGAACCAAGAGGTGGAACGCGCCAATAATCTAAAGAGCGAGTTCCTCAGCGGGATGAGTCACGAACTGCGCACCCCGCTTCACACAATCATTGGATTCACCGAACTGCTCGGAGAACAGATCGACGACAGTCTTTCGGAGAAGCAATTGCGCTATGTTCAGCACATTTATAAGGATTCCCAGCATCTGCTTGCTCTCATCAATGACGTGCTGGATTTGAGCAAAATCGAATCGGGGAAACTGGAGTTGCAACGCGAGATCTTTCTATTGAAAGAGGCGCTGGAAGAAACTATCTCTTCTGTTCGCCCTCGAGCCGACACGAAACACCTGAGAGTATCAACTGACGTGCCGGGCCTCGCCAGTGTTTATGCCGATCGTCTGCGCTTTAAGCAAATCCTATATAACCTGCTGAGTAATGCGGTCAAGTTTACACCGGAGCACGGACGAATCGACGTCCAGGTGAGGCGGCGGGATGGTTTCGTTGAAGTCTGCGTGGCTGATACGGGCGTTGGCATTCCCGCATCGCAGCATGAATCGGTCTTCGATAAGTTTTACCAGGTGGGACAACGTCAGGCAGGCGGCATGGAAGGAACGGGCCTTGGTTTGGCGATTACCCGCAGACTGGTGGAAGAGCACGGCGGTAAGATCCGCCTGGAGAGCGAGCCCGGAAAGGGATCGCATTTCACATTTTCGATTCCGCTTGCCACGGCCGTAGAATCTGCTGGATATTGATTACCTGGCAGAAGCAGCAAGATTGCCGTTTGTTTTCGCTCGAGAATCGAAATTGTCCGCCGCGAGATCATATCGGGACCGAATTTCGCGCGCAAGATTCTGGACAATTTCCGATCGATCTGCGATAGCATAGTTTTCTTCCAAATTGCTCACGGCGGTCGCAAGTTGATAGTCTCCAAACACTCCCGAGATCCAACGGGAAAAGTCCTTCCGGCGGAAATGACCATCCAAAGCGCCCGCAGGCAGATGTCCAATCACCTCTACAAATTCGCGAAGCGTCCGCGCCCTGTGTCCCGTTGGCGATCCGGCACGCCAGAAGCTAAAAGCACGAGTCTCAGGAACCGGAATGTCGATATATTTCATTAGGTGGCGCACGTGCGGCGTAAGTCTGGGTGCAAGGTGAATGCGTCGCGGATCTCCATGTGCTTCCTCGGTAATGGGGAGAACGATGGCCTCTCCCATCACCAGATTTTGAAACAGATCATTCCATTTGGCCTCGTTTCCATTGGAGGAACATGTGGAGCAAAGGCCACGGAGAGACTGAATTTCTTTAGGGTCGGACTCTCGCGTAACCAGAATCGCCAGACTGGCTTTGAGCGCTTCCTCACACATATCAGAGGACCGATAGGTTACAAGAGTATAGCCGCTGAGTTCTAGATCGAGCAGGCGCCGCGATTGGGGATCTTGCAAAAAGTAGTGTGCTTCATCGAGGATAATGCGATGGGGCAGTCCCGTGCGCCGCCGCAGAAGAGCCAGCGCAGGCAGTATTGTTCTCATATACTCGAGCCTCTCTTCCTGCCCGGCATGCGACATGTCGATCACGATGCTCACGTCGGAATGCCTTAAGGCGCGAACAAGCTCTCTGGGCCGGGGAAGAGGGTCGGCTCCTCCAAAGACGGCAACTCCAGGCAATGCTTCCAGCGAGGTGTAATCGCCCTCGGGATCCAAAATGCATAGCGAATAGCCATACAGGATCAATTGTTCGCACAAGAGACCGGTAACCCAGGATTTTCCTGACTTCGGATCGCCTGCTACCAGAACATTGCGTCCGCGCACCGCCAGCGATAAAGGTTGCCCATCGTCGGTGTGGCCCAATAGAAGCTGTCGGCGCGTATGCTTGGGGACGGGGAGATAAACCCTTTTCCCCAGGTCGACGATGTACGGCGCCACAGCAGCCGGCCCGGTGCCTGGAAGAACATAATCCGCAACAGCTTTCAACGCAGGGCTGCCCCATTCGACCGCGACACCGACCTCGCAAAAGCGCAGAAGCTCGTGATCCTTTTCGGCGTCGCCGATGCCTAAAGCATTATGCGGGGATAGGCGGAGAATCTGCAGTGCCTTTTGGAGACCCGTTGCTTTGCTCACCGCCTGCGGTAAGGCCATTACGCGGCCTCGATTGAATAGCAGAACCATGGGCGCTTCCAGCCTCTGAAGGACCAACAAAATTCGTTCTGCTTCCGTGGTGGCGGCTTCGACCACCGATTGTCCGGCGATGAAAGGAATTCCTTGCCGGCGCAGTTCATCCAGGAAATGGGGCGGAGGAGCCTGGGACAGATTCATGGAATAGCCGGTGTCAGGAAAGAGGATGAAAGCGCCATTCTCTGCCACCACGCCATCCACGAAGTGAAGATCGCCGCAGACTCCGCGCAAGTCCTCAAGGATTCTACCGGTGACAAGAATCACAACAACGCCTCGCCCTCGCAACTCCGCGATCGCCGCACGGACCTTCGGATTGAGAACACCGTTCTCCGCGATCGTCCCATCGAAATCAAGTGCCAGCACAAGGAACTTCATTGGGTTACCTTGCCAGTCAGGGGAGCGGCGTCAATGTCTATTCTTCCGCGGCTTAAAAATACGTTTCGTACAGTTGTTTGTCCCTCCTCCACCAGAACCTGCAGGGCCCACACAGCTTCGTGTTCCGGCGCTTCCACCCAGAGCGAGTAACGACCCGGACGCAGTGCGTCGAAACGGTAGTGGCCATTTGTGTTTGTGGCCGTGTGGACTGCATCGCCGTGCAACACGTTTCGAGCGGTAATCATCGCGCCTGGGATAGGACCCCATTGGTCAGTAACCATACCCTCGATCACCCCGCTTTGGCGTTGGAAGGCGAGCGAGACTACGGCAAGAACCAGGATCAATAAGTTGAGGAAAATAGTCTTTCGCGACATCTCGCACCTCTAGCCGTCGAAGTGCATCCAACCAACCTTACTCCTAAATATGGCTAAGGCAACGGAAGTTGCTCTTTCTCAACGATTCTCTCCTGCCGGGCTAGATTCGGTGACCAATCCATTTGAGGGTTTTCCCCCAATCGACGGCTAGCCTTGCGCGTTAACACTCACCAGACAGGACTGAGATATTTGAAACGACTAACCCAAGGCCTATGGCAACCCTCGTGCAGCTTACCTAGCGCCTGGACATCAAAAGGAGGTGCACCTATGGCAAACGTAGAGGTTCGCAAAGTAAATGGAGATGACAAAAGCGCTTTCCCCGTCTTTGACGAATTGGCGAAGAAGCTGGATGAAATTCGCCATCGCGCCTTTGCACTTTTCCAAAAGAGGGGAAATGATCCCGGATACGACCTTGAAGACTGGCTGAAAGCCGAACGAGAAACTTTCGGTGTCTCGGTTGCGGCATTCACCGATCAGGGCGACGCTTTCGAAATCAAGATGGCCCTACCGGGCTTTGAGACGAAAGACGTCCAAGTCACCGCCATGCCTGACCAGGTCATGGTGCAAGCGGAATCCAAGCACGAGAAAAAGTCGGATAACGACAAAGTCTTGTGGTCGGAATTCTCGTCGGCTGAGGTCTGCCGTTGCTTCTCCTCGCCGGCATCCATTGATCCGGACAAAGTCACCGCCACGCTCGATAAAGGTGTGCTTCGCGTCACTGCCCCAAAAGTCGCGGAGGTGAAGCCGAAGTCGGTAGCGGTTAAGGCTGCCTGAGTTCCCGAATAGCTAAGAGAGGAACTTTTAGCCGGCTCGACAACCTTGATGGAGTCGTGCCGGATCTTTTTTTGGCAGCCAGGAAAAAGTGGCCTGATGCGGCTACGCATCGGGCCATTTTGTTGATCTGCGGGATTACGGTACGGCCAGCTTGTGTGGCGAGTTCCAATTTTAAACTTCCGGTCGATCGATCCCTTCGCGATCCGCGTAGTTGATGCTGTCAATGATTTGCGTCTTGAGCCACTCCTTCAAATGAGCTCCCGACGCCTGGACCTTGGGAACGCGGTCAATTACATCGATTGCCAGGTTGAATCGATCCACCTGATTGAGAATCGCCAGTTCCAATGGCGTATTAATGTTGCCCTTCTCTTTGTATCCCCGCCCGTGGAAATTGGCGTGGTTTGTACGGCGATACGTGAGCTTGTGGATCAGCCAAGGGTATCCGTGAAAATTGAAGATTACGGGTTTGTCCTTCGTAATCAAAGAATCGAAGTCGTGTTCGGACAACCCGTGCGAGTGCTCGGTTTCGGGTTGGAGTCTGTATAGGTCCACTACATTTACGAAACGCACCTTTAAATCGGGTAAGCGCTCGCGCAGGATTGCGGCGGCCACCAAGGCTACCTGCGTGAGGATGTCGCCGGCACTGGCGAGGACCACATCAGGCTCCCGACCGTCGTCATTGCTTGCCCAATCCAAGATTCCGATCCCTTTAGTGCAATGAATCACGGCGGATTTCATGTCCAGATAGACCGGATGGGCCTGCTTGTCTGAGACGATCACGTTGACATAGTTCTCGCTGCGGAGGCAATGATCGGCGACGCTCAGCAGGCAGTTGGCATTCGGCGGAAGGTAGATCCTGGTTACCCCGGCGCTCTTGTTGCTCACCACATCCAGGAAACCCGGATCTTGAGGGGTAAACCCATTGTGGTCTTGCCTCCAGACAAGCGAGGAGATAAGCAGGTTTAACGAAGAGATGGGCGCGCGCCAACTGATTTCTGCCTTCGACTTCTCCAGCCACTTCGCATGCTGGTTGTACATCGAATCGATGATATGCGCGAAAGCTTCATAAGTGCTGAGAAGGCCATGCCTTCCGGTCAGAAGATAACCTTCCAGCCATCCTTCGAGCGTATGCTCGCTTAGCATTTCCATCACACGCCCCTCCGGAGAAAGATAGGCGCCATCTTCGTCTTCAGGGTGAATAGCGGCGAGCCATGTTTTTTCTGTGGCTTCGTAAAGAGCCTGCAAACGGTTGGATGCGTTCTCATCGGGACTCATTACGCGAAAGTTGCTCATGTTGCACCGCATGACATCCCGCAGAAACTTGCCTAACACTTCGGTCGGAGAGACCTGGACGGATCCCGGCGACGCCACGTCCACGGCATATTCGGTGAAGTCGGGAAGGTCTAGTGGTTTACGTAATTTGCTGCCATTCGCATGGGGATTGGCACTCATACGGTACGCACCCTTTTGGAGCAAGCCCACGCAGTTCAGTTACAAGTGCCCCTGTCTCATCGAAAAGCCGTTCCGGGTGGTAGCTTCTCAACCATTCCTCGACTATCTGGAGACGCTCAGGATCAGACTGGGGATCGACAATAGGAACCTGATGGGAACGCCACGAATTCTCGATCCTGTGCCCCTTAAACTCCTTCGGGCCCGCCCACCCTTTTGGCGACCGTAGAATAGTCATGGGCCATCGGGGACGATCCGGATTATTGTTTGAGCGGGCGACCTCCTGTATCGTACGGATCCTGCAGATACACTCCTCCACAGTCGCGGCCATCGCGCTGTGCATCTGCTCAGGATCGTCTCCTTCGACGTAATACGGGAGCCATCCATATCCAAGGAAGAGGTTCTCCAACTCACCTGGAGTGATCCGCGACAGTAAGGTGGGGTTTGCAATCTTGAATCCGTTTAAGTGAAGAATCGGAGGAACTGCCCCGTCGCGTATTGGATTCAGAAATGTGTTGGAATGCCAGGATGTGGCTAGAGGCCCAGTTTCAGCTTCCCCGTCTCCGATCACCACGCTGACAATCAGGTCAGGATTATCAAAAGCCGCGCCGAAGGCATGCGAGAGACTATATCCAAGTTCTCCGCCTTCATGAATCGAACCGGGACCTCCGGGGTGCAGTGCCTTCCCAGGTGGCCCGGAAACCAGAAGGACTGGAAAACCTAAGCATGCCGGCTTCATCCTGGCTCTTCTCGGGATAAATCTCGGAGTATGTGCCTTCCAGATAGCAATTGGAGAGAACAGCGGGAGCACCGTGCCCCGGGGGCGGAGAGATAAATCATGTTCAGGTCGTATTTCTTGATGACGCGTTTTAAATGCACCCAGATGAACGTCTGACCAGGATCGGTGCCCCAATGACCCAGGAGCCGCTTTTTGAAATGCTCAGGCCCGAGTGGCTCCCGCAGAAGCGGGTTGTCACGCAGATAGATCATTCCGGCGCACAGGTAATTGCATGCACGCCAATATTGGTCGATCTTTCGGATTTCCTCCGCAGAAAGCGCAAACGTGCCGGGGTCAATGGAACAAGCGATAGGTTGAGTCATAATTTTCATTCGGAGCCGCTAGGATCAAGCTTGTGGGACCGGATGACATCTAAGATGTCGTAGTGCTTCACACGATGATGAGAAAAGAAAGATTCGATCGCTTCCTGCTCGATATCGAAAGGCTCAAGTACGCTTTCAATTCGCTCCAGTTGCACCGGATCCAAACGATCCGGCGGGAGGTGAACCAGCGCCATCCCGCCGCCCAATGCAACGGAGTTCCTTCTCCGCCGTAAGAAGCGTCCCGCACCCGAATGTATCTATAGTCGCGACATCTTCGAGGTCGACAACCAGCCGGCACTTGCGGTGACTAATGGAACGTCCGACTTCAGTTCGAAAGATTAAGTCAGGCTCTCCGAACCGGAGAGGCCCTTTCAGGTGTAAGATGTCCAGGTTGGGCAGTTCTCTGCGAGTGATCTCGAGTGATGGCTTTCTTGTCATTTGCCTCTCCTTGCAATACCAAACGCAGATCACCTGCCAATGGCTGCCGTTCATAAACCGTTGAGAGGGTAAAGGCGAATAGGAGAGTCACGCCGTTTGTCTTGTGCGATCTGGCACAACCTGGGTCTCCTCGCGCAGAAGTAGTTCCTTTGATGTGCGGTACATCCAACAAATTCCCGTCACATGACTGTGGAAAACGGCTTGCATGCTCCACCGCAAAGGCGAACCAATATATAGATCAAACTGCACTACAAATCGACAAAGATCGGGGACCCAGGACGCCTGATCACGGATTTTGCCGAGAAGAACGACGTAGACCTGGTCATGATGCCCAGCTACGGGATTGGCCCGTTCCGAGAATTCCAGCTGGGGGCTGTGACTTCCAAGGTTTTGCATGATTGGGCCAAGCCTGTCTGGACGAGTGCGCACGTTCAAGGACGTGCTCCGTTGGTGCATTTGGAAGTCCGCCATATCTTGTGCGCAACCGACGCGATGCCTAAGGGTAAGACGCTAATCCGGAGCGCCGATGACTTTGCGGTGGGTGTCGGCGCCTCGCTGCGATTGGTTCATGCGCCCCCACCAAACCACTGGTCCGCGCATTGTGTCGGATTTCTACTGAATCAGGATCTGCATCGCGGACTCAATCTCAATAAGGGTAGTTCCTTTTTATACACCCGACAAAACGCGCGCAGCCGCACGCGTGGCGATGTCCGCAGGTGTCCGCAGAACGCGGACCGCTAGACAACGCGCTTGCCCCGAGAACCGAAGGCTCGCCGTCCGCCTAACAGGGCTCCTAGGCCTAATCCCACCAAGCCGATTGCAGAAGGTTCCGGCGTGGCAACGAAGTCGTATGTAGAGCCCGCATACGTATAGGTGGTGGTGGGGCCGGTAAGTTGAAGATGAATGGTTGCGATTCCTCTACCCACGAAAATGAGGTCGGGGGCAAATCCTCCAAACGGAAGCGTAACGCCGCCAATGCCTCCGTCGCTTGTGAACGGCGTAGTAATGGTCAGCATCGCGGGGGGCGTCGGCCCAAAGTCAGGCAGAATGAACGAGCCCATGAACTCGATTCCGGCGCCACACGAGGTCCCCGCGTTGCAGAAAAAGGAGGTGGTAACACCATTCACCGTGTAACTTCCGCTCATCAAGGTGGCTTCGGAGCTGAGTCCATCGATGAATTGGAAGTTCCCCGGCGGGGTGCAACTCGCGAAATGGCATGCTCCGTCGCCAAAGTAGTGTGCGCGGTACCGCTCATACTGAAGCCTACGCCGGAAACACTGAACCGGCTCCCATCAAAGCTTCCGGCGAGGACCGCTCCCACAAAGATCGGATCCGCCTGGGCGGAGTGAGCGGAAACAGTCGCCAACGCGATGGGGACAAACATTCGGCTTTTCTTTGTGCGATTGATGATCATCAACGTTACCTTCGTCGAGAAATGACTTTGAACCTGAGAGCGCAATTCACCGTCTATTTGCGCAGGAAGATTCTGTCGTTAAGAGTCACACCGCCGACAAGGGTTACGTGCTTTGACTCATAGTCTCCATTTTGAGTTCAAAGCCATTTGGTCACACAGCCAGACACCGTGCAAAGTAAGGCGCCCTAGCAGAGATCATCTGGTTGGCACTTCTGATCGGTCTCAGCCATTGCGGAGCGCAAGATCTGTTGCCGCGTTTTTACTTCTTGCCTTCGCAGCAAGTCTGACTCCCTCCCATCATCGCCCCGCCCATCATCATGTGCTGCATCATTTCCATCATGTGGGATTGGGCCTGAACCTTCGTTTGCAATTCTTTGAGCAGCGCGTCGTGCTTGGCGAGTTTCGCTCTTAAGGCTGCTGGATCTTTCTCGGCCTCAATCGCAGCGAAGTTCTTCACGAGCTGGTCGACCAGCTTGCCGGTCTCAGTTTGGCTCATCATCATCTTCGGCATCTGGATCATCATGTTGCCAGACATCATGCCGCCCATTTTGCCGGTGTCGGACTTGTCCGCTGCTGGCGCGGCACCTGTCACAAATAAACCTGTCGCAACAGCTGCGGCGACAACCATCGTCCTTGTTCTCATATCAGCCTCCCATTGCTCAAGGGCACTTCCCTCGCCAGTTAATTGGCGACCTAACTCTCTAGATCCAAAACCCGTTCATGCAATGAGGAGTTCAGACGCAAAGCCGGCTGCGCGAAGCACCCCAGAGAACTGCGCTTTTCAACGCAGCCCAGAGCTTGCTGCCTGTTAACCAGCGGTGCGGGCGTCGGAGAGCTTTAGAGAGTGCGCGAGGTTGGGGTCTAAATTGGCCGCCCTGCGGAGCAAATTCAGACTCAACTTTGCTGCGTCGGCTGCAAACGCTTGAGCTTCGGGCTCGAGAAGAGAAGATCGACGCTGCAAACCGCTATCGAATGGATTTTTTGAGAATCTGCGGAGGAGAGAGTGGAAGCATATACGACATCGCTTGCTTACGCCGGAACCTTCAAACTTGAATGGCCAGAAGGTGACCCACCGAATTGGGTGAAGACTGACTTGGTTCGCACAATTACAAAGTTGGACGGCAATCAAGCGAAGCTGCAAGCGGATCTGCCCTTTGTCCGGAGCGATGCGTGCAATAAGATTATCAGGAATTGACGTGGGTTCGGATGCAAGTAGATTGCGATTTGGCAGTTCGCCACGAATCACATTCTAAAAAGTAACGGGGCGGCAGATGCGGACCTTAACTGTAGGTACTCTTGAGAGGCGTCTTATGCACCACTGTGCTGGCTCTGATTGCCATTAGCCCGGTGCTCAAGATTCCTTGCTGTAAGTATCAGACCTGCCACCCCAAACATGGCACGTTTTCACGATACCTTTCTGGGTCTTCGGGAAATCGTTCCCAATGCCTTTCAGGTTCGATTTCCTTCTTTTCCCAATTCAATTCTGGATCTGAATCTCATCCACGTCAAGAACGTTAATGTTCTCGATATATGTCCTTCGGCTAAAATCGACGCATTCCTGTCGCGGCCGGAAGCCGCAGTCCTGCGTACGTACAGGATCTCCACCGTTGCCGATGTCGCATGCGCTCCTGTCCATGATTTGGCATTGGTTCATTTCGAGTAATTGCTGAAAAGGATTTGAGTGCCGATCGTGAGAACAGTCTAGCTAGCTGAGTTGCGCTTAATGGCAATCTGCGTGCACTTCGGCAGGGAGATATGACCCAATTGACGCACATGACAAACGGCCACTCTCACCACGCGCCCCGCGATTACTCGAAAACGCCCATGAACGTCTATTGGGAGATGACGCAGTCCTGCGCTCTGGCCTGCCGTCACTGCAGAGCGGAAGCGATTTCCACCCCTCACCCGATGGAACTCACCTTCCAGGAGGGTAGGGCATTACTGCACCAAATTCTCGATTTCGGCGCGCCGTTGCCGCAGTTGATTCTTACTGGCGGAGATCCGTTGGCGCGGGCCGACCTTTTCCTGCTGATCGAGGAAGCTTGCAGATTGGGTATTACTGTTTCCATCACACCGGCCGCAACGCCGGCGCTGACACGCGAGGTGCTCGCGCGCCTCAAGCATCACGGGGTAGAAGGGCTGGGGTTGAGCCTGGACGGCTCGACCGCGGATCGCCACGATTCGATTCGCGGCGTCGCCGGGACCTTTGACCGCACCATGCAAGCCCTGCGCTGGGCACAGGAACTGGAAATACCGGTTCAGGTCAACACCCTGGTTGCCGCCGAGACTGCCGAGGACCTGCCCGCGACTTACGAATTGCTCAAGCCCTTCGGAATCGCCCGCTGGAGCCTGTTCTTCCTCATTTCCGTGGGCCGGGGCAAGGTGCTGCAGCCCCTGTCGCCAGAGGATGGGGAGAAGCTGATGCACTGGATCCACGAAACGTCGCGGGAAGCGTCGTTTACGGTCTCTACCACGGAAGCCCCTTCTTTTCGGAGAGTGGTGCTTCAGAGCATGCGCGAAAAGGGCATGACGGGCGAGCAGATCCGGAAAAGCGGCGCGACCCGCAGCCATGGAATTCGCGACGGGCACGGAATCGTGTTTGTGTCCAACACGGGCGATATCTGCCCGGCGGGTTTTCTGCCGTTGTCGGCCGGAAATGTCCGCAAGGATGACCTTGTGGACGTCTACCGCGACTCTCCGTTATTCCGCCAACTTCACGATCCCTTACAGTTCGAAGGCCGGTGCGGTGTCTGCGATTATCGGACGCTTTGCGGCGGCTCGCGTGCGCGCGCGTTCTCAGCCACGGGGAATCCGCTCGCGTCGGACCCGATTTGCGTTTTCGACCCGAGCTTGTGACCAATTGCAGGATTCCTCACTCGGTCTCCCGGTCAAGTTCACTGGAAGTCCGGTGCTCGATTGTACCTGCTATCGCAACAGAGAATTTACCATGCGAACGTTGTCTCCAGCCTTCGTGAAAAATACGGCAAGGAAAGCGCGACAGTTCCCGAGTTAGCGAACGATTTTCAACAAACTGGCACGGCGCTACCCGTCAACTGGATCGTGACCCGGCGTCCAGCCGAGGCGGGGTTGGATTGTCCTTTTCAAAGCGCAACCGTCGAGGTTTGCAGGATGGATACGGCAAAATGATGAACGGCAAATACGGCGGTCATCTGCCATCGGTCGCATCGAGCCTGGTCTTCAACTCCCGATATGGTTCGTCGCCGAACGGTCTCTCGTAGGTCCACAGAATCTGCCTTTTCCCGTCCAGCAAAACAACCACGGGCAGGTTATCCTGTTTCGATCCCACGGCACGCTTCCAGGCTTTCTCGTCTTTCGTCAGGATAAGGCTCCGCTCCAGGAGCGGTTGAGGAGTTCCCTTGCGCATGCTGCTGCGGATCATCCCGCGAACCAACCCTGGAGCTCCTTCCAGGTTCGCGATCGACCAGGCATGGATCCCGTCTTGGCTGAGTCGGGTCATCCAGACCTTGGTGCGATCACCGGCCTCCTTGCTGGAACGCGCATGCTCTGTGGGTGCTTATTTGCGTGAACGCCTGCATGACGCGCTCTCCGGGTACGAGATGGTCGAGCAGGTTCGCGGGATGGGGATGCTGAATGGGATCGTATTCCGGGCGCCGCGCAAGCTCACGCTGCGGGTTCCCTTCGAGACCTTCCTGAAAATTCATCCCGCGATGTTCGGGCAACTGGCAGTGATGCGGCTGTTTGGAGATGAGAAACAGCGAAGGTGTATCAGTTCGACTAACGGGCGCAACCGAGGACATCGCCGATCAAGTTAAGGCACGCGAGCTTCTTCGGGAGAGCGAAAGGCGATTGAAGAACGCAGAGCGTCTAGCTAACCTTGGCCACTGGGACTGGGACCTCAATAGCAAGCAGGTGAAGGATTGTGAGGGTCGTCTTCCCGCCTTTGGCGCAAATTATAGTGTTTCCCGGTTGCTGAGTAATTTGCGTATATAAGCATTTAAGAATATACTGGTTGGGATGGGGGACTCACTGCGCCGTTTCAAGGCCACTGTGCCAAACTTCTGCGTGGTCAAACTCATGGAAGCACTCGGTTTCGGCATAGACTCCGGTGTCCACTACCGACCGCCCGCAGTATGGGCAGACAAATTGGAATCCGCCTGGAGTGGCGGTAACGGGAACAGTCATCCTGAAACCTTTATTTCGCCTTTTGTTCCCCAACAGAATAGCGCTGGACCGCGCCGATGCAAGGCAAAAAAAAGGCTAGTGGGAATGCTCCCGGCGCACTTCACTCGCCTTCTTGTCGTCGCGTAGCGCGATAAAGCGCGATTGCCTAAGGTGATCGTCGCTTGTCCATTCGACGAACTCAAACTGTCCTACCAGCGAGGGTTTGAGCCACCTGCACTCTTGCATCTTGGCGGCCGTCAGCCCCGCTCCCCATCGACCTGCTTTCTTCTCGGGAAGGTTCGAAAATGGGCATTTCTTGATTTCTAGCGGCTTCAGCTTCTTGAATAATTCCACGCGCGAGGCGGGCGTGAAACCGTTTCGTGTGCGCGCGGCGTATTTAAGATCGTCGCCTTCGTAATACCCGATGATCAGGGCATCGAAGTTCTTTGCGGAAGGCGTGTAACCTGCGATGACCAGTTCCTGTCCCTGGTTGACGCGCATTTTCTGCCAGGCCCCTGAGCGCAGACCGGGCTCATATTTGCTGTCTCGGCGCTTCGCCACGAGACCTTCAAGCCCCTGCGTCTTCACTGAATGGATCAGGTCCTTAAGCCTGCCTTCTAGAATTGGTGAATACCGGATCGGGTCCGCCAGTCTCGGCAGAATGTGCGTCTCGATCAGTTCACGACGCTTCGTGAGCGGTTCGTCCATGACAACTTTTCCCCGCAGGATGAGCAAGTCGAAGATGAAAAAGTGGAGCGGCACGCCTGCCGAGCCGTAGTTCTGCAGCTTGTTGAAGGACGGCCTGCCATCTTCGTCAAGCGCCACAACCTCGCCGTCGATGACGGTATCGTCGGGCATTGGCGCCAGGGCCTTCACGATGCCCGGATAGCGGGAATTGAAGTCGTTGTCGTTGCGGGAGCGGAGATGCACCTTGCCACTGGCCTTGATTACGAGAGCCCGATAGCCATCGAGTTTGAGCTCGACTCCCCAGTCCGGGCCTTCCGGCAGCTTCTCCGTGCGAAGCAAGAGCATGGGCTCGATAAACCGGGCTTTGGTCCTCTCTGCCACTGGAGCTTCAAGAATAGCCTCCCGCAACACCGCATCTCAAACGCTTGCGCACGCCGGTTAGGAAGGTTTCCTCGGTGCCTTATTACCAATTATCGACGTTGCCGGAAACCCAAACCTCGACCTTGCTCCGGCAGTGTGGGTGTTCCAACTGCCCTGATCGGAGTTATTTCGCGGCGCGATTTGGAACATTGCTTGTATTCGACGGTGCGATATCTCGGAGATGCTGGGCGTTAAATGATCGTCCATGGCTTACTCACCCAAGCAAGTGCCGACTCTACCAGCGCGCGTGCCTCCGTCCGCAAATGCCGTACGATTGGAGAAGATGGTGCGTTCCAGTATTACCGTGGTCGGTTTGATCGCGTACTTTCTCACGAGTGCTTCGGCACAGGACAAGAAAAGGGAGCTCACAGAGAAGCGCATCGTAGGGACTTGGATTTGGCGGTTCGACGACACCGGCCAAGATCTACAAGGAAGGCCCGTGGCCGGGACTGTGGAGTCTAAATGGACTTTTACAGAATCAGGGCGACTCTACTTCACCTTCCAGTTCAAATCTCTTGACGGCCAAACCACCCGAAAGGCATCGAACGGCAGATACATCATCAATCCGAGTGGAAATATCGTGGTAAGCGACAGCGCGATTTTGAACGGCGACTATCGAATTGAATGGGTCGATGAAAACACATTGATGATGTACAACGGTGGCTCAACAGGGCCGTTCAAGAAGACCGATTGAAATGTTAATTCGTTGAAAGTGCGGTTGCCTCGTCGCATGTCAAACGGGTCTATCGAAACCAGACGCTAGAATGCTGGCATGATGAACCTTCGACGTGCCGCAATCGCCGCTACGGTTTTTGTGTTCTTTGTTGGCGGGCAGAAGTGGTTTGTGCCAGACAACGAGCTCGACCCCGAAGGAATTTCCCCTCGAAGCGGACCGGCCTGCGTGCGTCCGCCATTCGCTTCTACGAACAGGCTGGTTTGTTACCGAAGCCAGGGCGCGCATCCGGGCAACGGCGATACGACGTCAGTATTCTCGATCGGATAGCCGTCCTCGAACGCGCGAAAACGTGCGGTTTCAGCCTTGCAGAGATTCGGTTGCTCTTTTACGACGAAGGAGCCATCTCGCGAGAGTCCCATACTAGTGTAGTGCGTCGTAAATAGCGCTACTTATACAAACCAATCGGGTTTGTCTTAATAGGAGACGAGCCCGAATGCGAGTTGCCGCCCAAGTTGTTTTGACGGAGGAGCAAAGATCCGAGTTGTCAGCCTACGCGCGGCGCCGGTCAGTTGCTTTGCGATTGGTGGAGCGAGCCAACATCATCCTGCAAGCAGCCGAAGGAAAGCGAGACCAGGAAATCGCCTCTGCGCTTCAACTCGGGCGCCACACGGTTGCACGATGGAGAGCGCGATTTTTGCAGTACGGCATGGCCGGAATTGAGAAAGATGCGCCCCGACCAGGAAGAACTCGAACCATCAATCCGGACGAAATCATCCGGAAAACAACGCAGGAAAAGCCAGCGCATGCGACCCATTGGACCACCCGCACCCTGGCCCGCGTTTTGGGAATCAGCGAGGCTACTGTTCGACGCGCCTGGCATGCCCACGGGCTCAAGCCGCATCTGGTCGATACCTTCAAAGTCAGCCGCGATCCGCAGTTCGTTGAAAAACTCGAAGACATCGTCGGGCTGTACTTGAACCCACCGCAGCAGGCCATCGTATTCTCGGTGGACGAGAAGAGCCAGATTCAAGCTTTGGATCGTACCCAGCCCGGTTTGCCGATGAAGAAAGGCCGCAAGGGCACCATGACGCACGACTACAAACGCCATGGAACCACCACGTTATTCGCGGCTCTCAACGTCCTCACCGGCGAGGTCCTCAGTCAGTGCCGTCCCCGCCATACCAACGAAGACTGGTTAGCGTTCCTTCGCCTGATCATCCGTAATACTCCCAAGGAAAAGCACATCCACGTGATCGCCGACAACTACTCACCGCATAAACACCCGGCGGTCAAAGCGTGGCTGGGGCGGAACAAGCGCGTCCACATGCATTTCACGCCAACCAGTGCTTCTTGGCTCAATATGATCGAGCGCTTCTTTCGCGACATCACAGAGAACCGGATTCGACGTGGTGTTTTCCGAAGCGTTCCCGAACTAATCTCCGCTATCGAAGACTACATCCAGAATTACAACCAAGCGCCAAAACCCTTCATCTGGACGGCGAAGGCCTCGGATATCCTCGAAAAAGTCACTCGCGCCCGTCGTACCCTGGATAAGGTCGCATCTGAGTGACGCACCACACTAGCTTGCTGGAGTGCTTGACGCGGGGCAACCACTCGGCTACCCCTAATGAAGGTGAATCATCTGGGAGGTTATCGTGATGAGATCCAAGCAGGCTGTTCTGATCGCGGGCGTGAGTTTGCTGTTCGCGCCAACCGTCGTCCTCGCGCATCATGCCTTGCAGGCGCAGTTTGACACGGAGAAAACGATCACCCTTTCGGGCACCATCACAAAGATTGACTGGAGCAATCCCCATGTGCGGCTCTATCTGGACGTTAAGGGTGAGAAGAACATGGTGAACTGGGAGTTGGACATGGGTAGTCCGAACCTGCAAATGATGAAAGGCTGGAAGATTGATACCTACCGGCGCGGGGACAACGTGCAGGTAATGGCCTATCCAGCAAGGGATGGCTCCAACGTTGGATACGGGAAAAAAGTCACCGCTCTGCGAACTAACCGGTAATGGAGATTAGATCGGCACACCGAATCCCACTCGATATCTCACAATACCGGAAGAGATACGATGGGCGAAGAAGCGACGACCAGAGATGCACAAAGCACCGGGCTTCCAACGCTCGCGGATAGCTTCCGGTATTTGTTGATAACGCTCCAGCGGCCTCGATTGCGCAACTTCGCCACCGCCGACGCAGGCCGCGCTGGTGCCACTGGCTTCACCAGATAGTCAATCTAAGAGGCGCGCAGCCAAATCGAGCCGCAGGGGTTCTCCTAGGCCCCAACCACGATTACAAACTTAGCGCTTCCTGAAACCGCGCCGACTGCCTTCGCGACATCTCCACCGTGGCCCCACCGCGCAGCACAACCAGTAGGTTTCCCCCGACCGCTGGCTCCACTCGTTCGACCCACTTCAGGTTGACTACATGCCTACGCCCCGCCCGAAAGAAAGTCGCCGGGTCCAGCCGTTCCTGCAATGCCGCTAGAGAACGCAGAATCAGAGGCCGCTCATTTCCAAAATGCAGCCGCGTATAATTCCCTTCTGACTCCAGCAGGAGAATGTCCGCAATCCCAACCAGCCAGCATCGATCGCCCTCTTTGACGAACACGCGCTCCAGCCGCGATGGCGCACGAGGCCGCAACTTCGCCACAGCCGATGCAAGCCGCGCTGGTGCCACTGGCTTTACCAGGTAATCTAGCGCGCTCACCTCGAACGCACGCAGCGCGTATTCGTCATACGCCGTCGTGAAGACCACCTGCGGAACATCGTCCAGACGCTCCAGCAATTCGAACCCATTCATCCCGGGCATCCGCACATCCAGAAACAAAACATCCGGAGCCTGGCGGCCGATCAACTCCAAAGCTTCCTCGCCCGTGCGAGCCTCCCCAACAATTTCGATCTCTGGATGCGTCATCAGCAACCGCCGCAATTCCTGCCGCGCGATTCGTTCGTCGTCAATAATTAGCGCCTTCATGCAGCGGCGGGTATCAGCAAAGTGGCAGCCACGCGACCCTCTCCGGTGGCAGCCAGCGCCAGGCTGGCCTTGTCACCATAAAGAATGCGCAGACGCTCTCGTGCGTTGGCTAGCCCGATCTGCATCGAACCCGCGCGTGGTTCGCGCAAGTTGCCGGTGTTCTCCACTTGAATCCGCAGCGTCTTGCCGTCCAGCCCCGCGCGAATAAAAAGGTCGCCGCCCGAAGGGAGCTCTTCCACGCCGTGCTTGATCGCATTCTCCACCAGCGTCTGCAGCAGCATGGACGGAACCTCTCTGTTACCGGCGGCCTCATCCACCGCTACGTGGACCCGCAGCCGGTCCTCGAAACGAATCGATTCCAGCGCAAGATAATCCTGAACGGCCTCCACTTCGCGCGCAAGCGTCACGGTATGGAGCCTGTCTTTTTGCAGGTTGTAACGCAATATGTTAGCCAGCTTGGTGATCATGTCCTGCGCCTGCGGCGCGTCTTCAAGGATCATCCCTCGAATAGAATTCAGGCAATTGAAAAGGAAATGCGGATTCACCTGTGCTTCCAGGGCCCGCAACTCGGCATCGCTGAGCGCGAGCTTCAACTCCATCTCCTGCCTGCGCACCTCGCGGGATTTACGCAAGGTGGTGATCGCGAGGTATAGGGTCGTCCAGATGGTATTGATGACCGACACTCCCAGGAACATAAAACCGATAGAAGAAGGCTCGTGCCACACGCCGAGCTTTCCCTCAATCGCAGAATAGATGGCCACCACCAGAACCGTCTGAATCGAGCCGATCGCGATTGCTGCCCCTGCGAGCCGCGCTGCCACTAGGTGCAACGGAAGGCTGGTCCAATTCCGCCGATGAATCACGTCGCGAAGCAAGTGTGTCGCGCCGATGCTGTACAGGAAGAAGAGCAGGTAGCCGATGGTGACGCTCGGCTGCCACCCGTTTTCCAGCACCGCCGTCGCCAGCCCGACGCCGCTGTAGGCGCCCCAGCCGCCGATCTGACAAGCCCAGTATTGCGAGTCCGCGCTTTTCATAAGACCCATTCTGCGCCAAACCCGATCCGCACTGCTTGCGAATTGTGATAGAAGGTCAGTAAACCGGATAAGTGGCAGTGATTCTATTTGCCCCCTTTCCCCTCGACGTTTCAGACCTGTTCAGTTAGATGAGGACCTCGCAGCGTTCGCAAAGCTCGCCCAGCGACAGCCGCGGACGATAATTGCACTTATCAGGACGTTAACGAACCCCTCCCCGAATTGGCGTGGCATTATTCGTGGCGAGCGGTATGAGCGCATGCATGATCCAGGTGGGTGCGGACAGCATTTCTTCGCCCGGAACATTCTGAGCGGGATTGTTTGTATCATCGAGTGGCACCCATTCGGGCGCATTGAATGAAGGGAAAAGCTTGGCAAAAACGAAACTTGCTGTAGTGGAAGATGGATTGAAGACCGCCGCGGTTGCGGTTGGCGCGGCCATTGGAAGCCTTGCGCATAAGGTGGGGATTGGCGGAGCCGCGAAGCCTAAGAAGAAGTCTGCAAAGAAAGCCGCGAAGAAGGCCGTCGGGAACAGCGCGCCCGCGTCCAAGAAGAAAGCTGCGCCTCATAAAAAGGTTGCGGCCAAGAAGGTCGTTGCCAAAGTAGCGGCCAAGACAAGCTTCAAAAAGAAGAGTCCAGCCAAAAGGAAGTAACAGGAAAGAGGAGGGTAGCCATTGGCCTCCTTAAGCGTTGGAGTGACCCGAGCGCGCAGCCGCCCCAGCGGACACCAGCACCTATAGCCAGCCTTTGATTTATTGGCTCCTCTGATGAAAGGTGTTCATCGCCCATACAATGGCCGTCCGCTACTGGAGTGACAGCAGCGGACGATAATAGCGAATAACTCAAATGAATTCGAACCCCCAAGATTCCGGCCGGAGCGACGATCCCCATGGAGGCCGCCACTCCCGCCATTTTGCTGAGGGGCTGTAACTTCATTGGCACTTCTCCTTTATGGATCGCCAGGTTTCCATTCCGGGCCTCCACTGGTAATGGGTCAAATGGAACGGGAACCTACCATGCCCTGGGCGGTATAATTCAGCCGATACCACGGATACGTTCGGCGGGGAAGCAGCGCAGATTAGGTAGCACGTATAGGATTGATGGATTCTGAACTCTGGAAGCAGGCCGACAACCTCCTGCAAGCCGCCCTGGAACACCCTGCTTCCGAGCGGGCCGAGTTTCTTCGGCAGGCCTGCGCGGGCGATGAAGCGCTGGAACGGGAAGTCCAGTCGCTGCTGGTCGCGCAAGAGAAAGCGGCTAGTTTCCTGGATCGGCCGGCGACAGAAGTCGCAGGCCGGTCAACCACCATTACAGGCGACAGGTCTGCGGAAACGACAATCTCCCTTGTCGGGCAGACTATCTCTCACTACCGCATTGTCGAAAAGTTGGGCAGTGGCGGGATGGGCATCGTTTACAAAGCCGAAGACACACGGCTCCATCGTTTTGTCGCGCTCAAGTTTCTGCCTGATGAAATCGGACGCGACCCGCACGCGCTCGGCCGTTTTCAACGGGAGGCGCGGGCAGCATCGGCGTTGAGCCACCCCAATATCTGCACGATTTTTGATGTGTTGGAGGAGCAGAATCGGCAGCCGGTGATCGTCATGGAATTGCTGGAAGGCCAGAGCGTGAAAGACAAAATTCACGCGGGGCTCTTCTCCCTGGATGATCTGTTGCATTTCGCCATTCAGACCTCCGATGCCCTGGAGGCCGCCCACGCGAAAGGAATCATCCACCGGGACATCAAACCGGCGAATCTCTTCCTCACCCGGCGCGGGGATGCCAAGATTCTCGACTTCGGCCTGGCGAAGCTCGACGCGGGTCCGGCCAGCCCCGCTACTGAAACGGCGACCATCGAAGATCCGCTGACCAGCGTGGGAAACACAGTAGGAACGGTGTCCTATATGTCGCCGGAGCAGGTCCGCGCCGAACATCTGGATGCTCGCACCGATCTGTTTTCTTTCGGGGTGGTGCTGTACGAAATGGCGACCGGCAAGCAGCCCTTTCGCGGGGACACTTCGGGGATCATTTTCGATTGCATTCTCAATCGCGCTCCCGTGGCTCCGGTGCGATTGAATCCCGACCTGCCGCCGGAAGTCGAACGGATCGTCAACAAGTGCCTGGAAAAAGATCGCAACCTACGGTATCAGCACGCTGCTGATATTCGTAGCGACTTGAAACGCTTAGAGCGGGATTCCATCACGGGCCGCGTAATTTCTGCGGAGACCCCGGTCAAAGGCTCCGGCCAAGGCCATTTGAAGGCAAAATCCTCAGGTCGCTGGAAGATCGCCGTTCCAGCCGCTGTGGCGGCGCTGGCGACTGCCGCCGCAGTCTACTTCTATGCGCACCGCGCTCCCAAGCTGACCGACAAGGATACGATTGTCCTCGCGGATTTCGACAACAAGACGGGCGATCCGGTGTTTGACGACACCCTGCGCCAGGGACTGTCGGTGGAGCTGCAACAGTCTCCCTTCCTCAACCTTGTTTCGGACGCACAGATCCAGCGGACGCTGACCCTGATGGGTCAGCCGAAAGGGGCGCGGCTGACGCCGGAAATCGCCCAGCATGCCTGCGAGCGAACCGGAAGCGCCGCCGTTTTGGAAGGCTCCATCGCAAGCCTGGGAAGCCGATATGTTCTAGGCTTGCGCGCAAAGAACTGCAATACGGGAAGCATTCTGGACCAGGAACAAACGGTGGCGGCGAAGAGAGAAGACGTCCTGAACTCCCTTAGCCAGATCGCGAGCAAATTCAGAACCCGGATGGGCGAATCGCTGGCTACGGTGGAAAAGCACTCGACGCCGCTCGCCGAGGCTACCACACCTTCGCTCGAAGCCTTGAAGGCCTACAGTACCGGAATGAAAGTGGTCGTATCCTCCGGCAATGAAGCGTCCATACCTTTGCTCCGGCGTGCTGTCGAAATCGATCCCAAATTCGCAATGGCCTACGCCCAATTGGGGGTTTCTTACGGCGGAGAGTCGTTGTTGTCGGCCGAAAACACCACAAAAGCCTGGCGACTGCGTGATCGCGTCAGCGATCGCGAGAGATTTTTCATCGACTTTACCTATGACCGGCAGGTGACGGGAAATTTGGAAAAAGCTTACCAAACCCTTGAATTGTGGTATCAGATTTATCCTCGCGGCGAGAACCCAAACGCCCAGGGTTTCTTAGGGGGCATTCCCACCCAAGGGACCGGCCGTTATGCGAGAGCGATGGAGATGGCCCAAAAACGAATCGCTGACAATCCAGACGAGGTGTTCGGATACTCTAGTCTTGCGCACAGCTATTTGTTCCAGGACCGTTTCGCCGAAGCTGAGACCACGCTTCAGCGTGCGTCCGAGCGCAAACTGGAAACACCCGATGTTCTATTGCTCCGATATAACATCGCGATGCTAAGGGGAGACCAGGAGCAAATTGACCGGACAGCACGACTGGCGAGAGGAAAGCGCAAGGCGGAACCCGGGATAGCTCACCAAGAGGCTCTCGGTTTAGCTCGGTCCGGACGCTTACAAGCCGCCCGCCGGTCGTCAGGCCGGGCCGTGGATCTGGCCCTTCAGGCGGGGGAACGCGAGACGGCAGCAGGTTACCTGGCCGCGCGCGCCGTATGGGAGGCAGCTTACGGGGATGCTGCCGAAGGGAAAAGGAATGCAATCGCTTCGCTCGAGCTTTCAAAAGGCCGAGACGTGCAATACGCAGCTGGGCTTGCCCTGGCGCTTGCGGAAGACGTGCCTCGATCAGAAGCGCTGGCAGGCGATTTAGAAAGGAATTTCCCGGAAGATACGTTCGCGAAATTCACCTACGTGCCGGTTCTTCGCGCGTTAGCCGCACTAAGGCAAGGCAAGCCCGCAGGCGGCCTGGAGCGCTTGCAAACCGCACTGCAATATGAGTTGGCTGTGAACGGCCTTAACTTCAATAATTATTATCTGGGCGGCTTGCATTCGGCCTATGTGCGCGGAGAGGCTTTAGTCGCCACGAACCACTACGCGGAGGCCGTGGCCGAATTTCAGAAGATCCTCGATCACCGGGGTATCGTGGGCGCCGACCCCATCGGCGCACTGGTGCACTTGCAACGCGGAAGGGTGTTCGCTTTGTCGGGAGATAAGGCCAAGTCGAAAGCTGCCTACGAGGCTTTCTTCGCACTTTGGAAAGACGCGGACCCCAACGTCCCGATCCTGAAAAGCGCTAAGGCAGAGTACGAAAGACTGCTGTGATTGCGCCGTTTGGCTCTCGATTCCTTATGCTTGTTGTGGAACGCCCGTGAGGATAAGACAATGACGAACGGCCCAACCATGAACACAGTGCGGGGACGATCGCAGTTTCCTACGACGCGATGGACCCGTTGCAATGCCACTCGAGCAAATCACGCGCGACTCGGAGAACGTTGGCCGTAGCGTCGAAGCCGGCTACCGACAATTGTTCACAACGGCTAGTCGCTGGACGGTTTAAGGGCACTACTTGTTCCCGGGCCTCATCGCCGCGTCGGGGTCTTCGGCGGCTAGCGCGCCGATGATAGCTAATAGAATAGCCTCATGGGGCCGCCGAAGAAGCATCTGTCAATGTTGCGCCCTTACACCGTGGCGGACCTCTTCACGTTGGCGAATGGGAGCTGTGGCACCATCTCGATCTTTGTGTGCTTGAACTATATCGAAGATATTCCGCGCGTACTTGGAAATCGTGGTCAACTCCATTCCCGGAACATCCAGGGCATTGGGATTGGCGCCCAGCAGCCGGACCCACTCGTCCATCTTGGGGTGAGCGCTGAGAAAATCTCGCGCCGCTACTTTGCGCAAGTCGGCATCCACAAGGTGACATGCCGCCGTGGTTCTATCTCCCGATGCACCCCGCGGCCAGGCTCACCGCCGCCGAAAAACACGACGGCATTCTAGACCGCAACGCCCATCGCATCGAGATGCGCGGTGATTCGATGCGGAAGAATCGCGGGAAGCAGCCAAGCGCGTAGCTTACCCTTCACTCTAGTCCGTCTCCGGCCTTATTTTCCGAACAAAGTCGTCGGCCGGTTGAGTTCTTTGTAAGTCTGGATCTGATGGAGTTTTTCGCCGATCCACAAAGCCAGTCCGAGCGTTACACATGGCATTAAATAATTCGTCCCGCCGATCTGCTGCTGGATGAGATATCCGGCCGCCGCGCCGATCTGTGCTCCGACGACAGCCCAGAGGAGCCGCGGGACCCAACCCTGCCGCGCTTCCAGCCCGGTGGCGCCCAGCGCCTTGCATGCCATCAAAAACGGCGCCCAACCTGCCAGTCCGATCAGCATGACCAGATCCGAAAACCAAAACGGTTTCAGGATCCGGGGCGCGAAAGTGAAGATCAATGCGAAACCCAGCCAGAAATTCTTGCGACCCAGCAGCCGGCGAGTTCGCTCCAGGGATCGCGCTTCCAAACTGGCCGGGGCTTCGAGCGAAGGTAGCGAATAAGCCCCGGCGGCTTCCACGATCTGCCGGAGTTCCGGGTCTTGCGCCAAAAACTTTTCCACCACGGCGCGCGTGTCCGCGCTGGCATCTCCGGCCAGATACACTGGCAGCAAATCGCGAACCATATCCTTAGTTACTTGAGCTTCTCGCATGAACGGCTCCCTTCCGGCGCTCCGCCAGAAACAGGCGGGCGCGATGAATCTTGACCTTGACCGAGGAAAGCGAAAGGCCGAGAATACGCGCGATCTCTTCATAGGAAACACCCTCTTGAGCGCGAAGCAGCAGCGCCGCTCGATCCGTTTCCGGCAGTGTTTGCAGGGCGGCCAGCGTGTCGCGAAGATCTTCCTTGGACTCCAGATCGCGCACGGCGGTCTCGGCAATCGCGTGATTGTCCTCCAACCGATCCTGTTTTCCCCTGCGCCGCAGGTCATGCAGAAACAGGTTGTGTGCGATCGTGAACAGGTATCCCCGCACGGTCTCCATACGAACAACCGCAGCCGAACCCCAGATGCGCAGAAACGTCTCGGAGACAATATCTTCCGCTAGCGCCGGATCGCCGCTCAGATACAAAGCGAATTGATAGATTTCCCGGGCGTGGCTCCGGTACAGCTCGGTAAAGCTGGCCGCCTTCGGAGTTCCGCTCGTGTCTGACATGCCCTATTCAGACTATCCATAAAGGGGCCGAAAGTTACCATAACGGCAACAATTTCGACCTTCTGTTCCAATGCTTTTCCCGGTTTTCAATCGCCGAAGCGCTGATCGCGCTCCGTGTTTCTCCAGCGCTGGGCGGGGAAAGGGGCGGCAGCCCTTGTCCCCATTTCAGCGCACAATGGCCCCGGAGCGCGAACGCCAGCTCCCCTGTCCCGAGCGCTTCAGGGCGTGAAACCAATTCCTCGCGACCGGATTGTGGTGGAAGCGGCGAAGATTCCGTAGGCGTCCTTTCCATCTAAGTTTTTCCGATTAAACCAGTCCAGATATATACGCAACGATATCGGACATTGATCGGGATAGGGGGAAGCCTCACGGCTCCGCCCCTCCCACACCACCGGACATGCGGGTCCGCATCCGGCGATTCGAGTCGGTTACGCTAACGCTCCGCGATCAACGAGGGAAGTCCGAGCGACCGAAAGTACGTATTGGAGAGCCCCCTAGCGAGGGCTTGGGACCGGGCCAGATACCAAGGGCCATGTCCGCTGCCCGCAGTATTACGCGCGAGCCGCGGAGAAACCCTCAACGCGAGCAGAGCAGCCCTGCGACGGCTTGGTGTTTTCCACTGCCGCCACAAAGCCGCCCGTAGCCGCAGCCGGACCCAACGGGTGAGGTTAAGGAGCACGTCAGGCGTTTCGCAGAATCCGAAATAGCTGCGCCAGCCCCGCATATACGGAGCTAACGCCTCCATTGTCGTTGCCATGCTCACGCCCTTGGCCCGTCGCGTGATCTCCCGGATTCGTTGCTTAAACCGATCCAAGGCCTTCGACGCAATAACGCGCTGGACCTCGGGACCAGCCGTAAAGCTGAAACCGAGAAACTTCCGCTCCTGCGGTCGCGCCACCGCACTCTTCGCCTCATTTACCTTGAGCTTGAGCTTTTGCGTGATGAATTGCGTGACGCTCTCCATCACCCGTTGCCCCGCCCGTTCGCTGCGAACGTAGATATTACAGTCGTCCGCATATCGCACGAAACGATGGCCCCGGCGCTCCAACTCCCGGTCGAGTTCGTCGAGCACGAGATTGCTGAGCAGGGGCGAAAGTGGGCCTCCTTGCGGAGTCCCTTCCACGCTGGGGCTAACCAACCCGTTCTCCATCACCCCGGCATTCAAGAATGCCCGGATGAGTTTCAGCAGCCCCTTGTCCTCGACACGCTTGGCGATCTGACTCATCAGTTTGTCGTGGTTGACTCGATCGAAGGACACCACCACACACTACCCATCATCGGGACTTCCCGGAACGAGTGACCATCACTCGTCCGCACCATCCATTTCAAGGACAATCTCTGGAGGTCCTCCGTCACGCGCACATGCCCGGCGGCCTACAGTTTGTTCTCATTCTGCCGGATGGGAGCAAATCACTGATCCCTGCGGAATGGACGGACTTCACTCCCAGCACTCCGCAAACCTCTCCGCTCGTCGGATCGCTTGAAGGTCTGTTCCGTGCCCGTCACCTCGTGGATGCCCTCCTCCGGCGTATGGCCGCTGTGCCAGTAACATCGGGTGCAGACCAGGAGAGCCATGCCCCAACTGAATCTCAACTTCAGCGACATCCCGATCCCGGAGACGTGCCTGTGGGAGCAATTCGACGACGCGCAAAAACAGACCGTCATCGAGACTCTGGCACGCCTTCTCGCCAAGGCCAGCCGAGCAGAGCAGACCCAGGAGCAGACCAATGACTGATCCCTCCAAAATCAAACCTACCCACACCCAGCGTGTAGCCTTGGTTTACATTCGCCAGTCTACGCCCGCTCAGGTCGAGCAGAATCGCGAATCCACGGCCCGCCAATACGCCCTTGCGGACCGGGCCTGTCAACTCGGTTGGTGCAGAGAGCAGGTGATCGTCATTGATGAGGATCTCGGCGTGTCCGGCTCCAGCGCCGACAAACGCTCCGGCTTCGCTCGCTTGACGAGCGAAGTAGCGTTGGCCCACGTGGGAATCGTGCTTGGCCTGGAGGTCTCGCGTCTAGCCAGAAACAACGCCGACTGGTATCGCCTGTTGGAACTTTGTGGCATTACCGACACGCTCATCGGCGACAATGACGGCGTCTACCATCCAGCGTTGTTCAACGATCGCCTGCTGCTGGGACTGAAGGGCACCATGAGTGAAGCAGAACTGCACATCATTCGAGCCCGGCTCGACGGCGGCATCCGAAACAAGGCAGCACGCGGGGAACTTCGACGCGGATTGCCGGTGGGCTTCATCTGGGGAGAGCAAGATGGTGAAGTCTTGTTTCATCCCGATGAGGCCGTCACTAATGCTATCCGCACTGTCTTTGAGCGCTTTGCCGAGTTCGGCTCCGCTCGCCGGGTATGGCTTTGGTTCCGCTCCGAAGGATTGCCCTTCCCGCTGCAGGACAATCCCGGCAGTCACCATAGTCCGATCCGCTGGGTCGCGCCGACCTACACCGCGCTCCATCACATCCTCACCAATCCGGTGTATGCTGGCGCTTATACCTACGGCAAGACACGATCGGAACGCTACGTCGATGAACACGGGGCCATCAAGAAACGGATGCGTCATCTGCCTATCGCCGAGTGGGCGGTTCTCATCCCCGATCACCATCCGGGTTTCGTCGATTGGGCGACCTTCCAGGCCAACCAGGCACGTCTGGATTCCAACACGAGGCCACGGCCGCACCACTCTGGAGGCGCCGTGAGAGAAGGCTCAGCATTGTTGCAGGGCATGGCCACCTGCGGTCATTGCGGGCGCCGTCTGCATACGCATTATCGCGGAAGAAACTCGGCTCCGGGTTATCACTGCTCCGGCAAAGATCTCGTCAACGGACGTGGACAATACTGCCTCACTATCGGCGGTATGGCCATCGAGCAAGCAGTGGCCAACGCCTTGATTGAGGCCGTCACCCCCGCGGCCGTCGAAGCCACCTTGCTCACCGTTCAACAACTGCACACCAATCATGATGCGGCTCTGGCGCAATGGCGTCTGGAGGTGGAACGCGCAGGCTACGAAGCGGAACGAGCCGAGCGCCGTTATCGCACAGTGGAGCCTGAAAACCGGCTCGTCGCACGCGGACTGGAAAGCGAGTGGGAGAATCGACTGCGCGAGTTGGCAAACGCGGAAGCGGAATTGCGCCGCCGAGAGCAACAACAACCCAGCCGACTGAGTCCCGCACACTTGCAGCAACTGCAGGTTCTCGGCGCCGACATCGGCAAGGTCTGGGCAGCGGCAACCACCACGGATCGCGATCGTAAGGAACTCTTGCGCACGCTGTTGGAAGAGGTGATCTTCGACCTAAAGCGCGCCGAAGGCCGGGCGCATCTGACGCTTCGTTGGCGCGGCGGCGCCATCACCACACTGGACGTGGCGACTCCGCGTTTTCGACCCATGGGGCCACGCACCGATGAAGATACGATCTCATTGCTTCGCCGGCTGGCGGCTCTTTACCCGGATGAAGTCATCGCCGGAATCTTAAATCGGCAGGACCGAAAAACTGCGACAGGAGAACGCTTCACTGCCAACCAGGTGGGCAGCCTCCGCCGCTATCGCGACATCCCTCGCTTCCAAGCACCGACCGAGCCGCCCAGCGGCGAACTGGTTTCTATCCGCAAGGCGGCACAGATCCTCGGCATGAATACGTCCAGCATTCATCGCTGGCTGGCAGACGGTTTCATTGCCGGTGAGCAAGTCACTCCAGGGGCACCCTGGCAGATTCGAATCACCGATGAGCTGCGGGCGCGCATCGTACAGCAGGCCCCGCCGGAGTATCTACCGATGATCGAGACCACCATGAAACTCGGCGTTTCGCGGCAGACCGTGTTGCAGCGTGTCAAGCGCGGCGAGCTAAAAGCTGTGCTGGTGAGGCAAGGCCGGCGTAAAGGCTTGCGAATAAAAGTCGTGGATCAGCAGCCGGCGCTGTTCGAACAACTTTCATGAATCAGGGGGCAGTATGAAGCCGTATCCAAGTACGACTTCAGATCCACGTCCACTACTTGAGAACAGCCTTCGTTGACGCTTTGCACGATCACGCTGAGCGCCATTCGAGCCGTCCTCTTCGGACGAAATCCGAATGAGCAGGGCAGGAAGTCCGCTTCGAACAATGGCTCGATCACGATCTTCACTGCCATCTGCACCACCCGGTCCTTCACCGTCGGGATGCCCAACGGCCGGGTCTTGCCCGGCTGTCCGGGCTTCGGTATGTGAACCCGCCGCACCAACGCAGTCCGGTAACAACGGCTCCGTAGCTCCTGCGCGACTTCCCGCAAGAATCGCTCTTCGCCGTAGTCGCGGATCGCCTCAATGTCGATCTTGTCCACGCCCGCCGCCCCTTTGTTGGACTCCACCCGTTGCCAGGCCTCCCGCAGGATGTCCTGCCGACAGACCTTATCGTAGAGAAGTGTGAACCTCCTTCTGGGCTGCTGCTTGGCCACCCGGTATAGCGTCCGTTGCAGTTTGCGGGCATTGTTCAGCCGCACGGGCGCTTTGCGCTCCGCTGGCTTGCGCCGGGGTTGAGCCGTCCCTTGCGGGGGCAGTCCGGCAGCCTTTCCCTGTTTCGTTCGCTGGATGAAAGTAGCGGCCCTTCCCTCCCTCCGGTTGTCCCGAAGTTCATCGGTACTATGGCCACCTCCAACTCCCTGCCTGGCTTCGTTACCGCGCTTTCGGGTTCCACCCTTATGCGCTTCCCTACCGGACGGAGCTTTCTCCGCCGGACCGTGCAGGGTCTCTCCGGTTAACTGGATGGTCTGTCTCTGCGTGCTGCCGTCCTCTACACCGTCCCGGCCTCTCGGATCCTTTCTCGCTGTATTCCGAGCGGTAGCAGGCTTCGCCTCTGGGGAACAGGCTCGCCCCGGGAATAACTCCAGTTGAATCGGCCTACTTACTGGTGGGGTTAACGATGCTGAAACGACGTTCACTTCTGTTGCGGCCCGCAGATTCGCCTCGCCTTCCTGCCGACAGCTGAAGGCTTTGTCATCCCGCTTTTCCGCCGCCGGTTGCCCAGCGGCCGAAGGGATCAGGCTATCGGGTGAGCGAGTCATTACCCGAGTTGATTCCTTTCAATCAACAAGTCCATCAAGTCCTCTCGGACGCACTCCCCTAGAGCCCCCTGGGATTTATCGCATTGATGCCAATCCCAGTGAATCAAGTTCGCCGCTGGGGCTCAGTGTTTCTCCGAACCCCAGCCTTGGTCTTGGCCCCGGAGTCGGCGCTCAGCTTGCGTCCCCGCAGAGGCTTATCCTCCGCTCCGGTCGCTTGTAGTGTATCTGCAGTGGCGGTGTGGAGCAATAATGGAACCAAAAAACAGCTTGATTTTCGTGGCGCTTTCAGACATGGTATTAACGAGTGACACGCTCGATGCCCCGCGAAATCGATGCTGCGAGTCTCACAACTGAGCTTGTGGCCGGCCAAAACTCTCACTTGCTTTGAGTGCCAGTCCCTGGGCAGCCGAAGTGAACTCGCTTCCTGTACGAATCCGGTCCGCGCGAATCGCCGCTCGAAGATCCTGCGAACGGCGGGTACAAAGGATGATCCGCCGGTGAGAAATACCTTATGGACGTTCTCAGTTTTGACACCAGAATCTCGAAGAAGAGAATCCACGCAGGCCTCCATCGCAGCCAAGTCGTCGGCAATCCAGCTTTCGAAGGAAGACCGAAGTGCCACAGCGTCTATTTCAATAGCACCGTCGTGGAGGCAGAAACGCGCGGTCCTTTCTACAAAAAGAGCCGACTTCGTTTTTTGAACAGCCTGATGCAAGCGATACCCGAGATCCTCGCTGACCAAATGAATCAGAGCCTCAATCTTTTGGGGCTCCAGAGCCTGCGCCTTGACACTCGCCAGCATATTCATCGTGTCCCTTGCTTTGAGAAAGGACAAGTGGTGCCAGCGTTCGAGTTTCGAATAAACCCAGGTCGGAACCGGCAGAAGTTTGTTGATGGACCGCATCTCGGTTCCTGCCCCTAGAAACGGCGAAACCAAGTGCCTCACGATCTTTGCGTCGAAGGTGTCTCCGGCAATACCTATACCCGCGTTTCCCAGCAAATCCTCCGCGCTCCGCCCTCGGCGGCGGATTGACGGGCCGACGCGGATTAACGAAAAATCGCTAGTGCCTCCGCCGAAATCCCCGATCATGATGAGTTCGTCTTGTTGCAGCGTGGACTCGTAATAGTAGGCGGCGGCAACCGGTTCCATTTCGAATTGGACGGTTTCGAACCCGGCCAGTTGATAGGCGCTTCTCAGGCGGCTTTCCGCATAGAGATTATCTTCCTCGGTCTCCGCTCCTACAAAACGGACGGGGCGCCCGGCGACCGCCGACGTAATTGGAATTCGGAACGCATCCTGCGCCTTTTCTCGCAAGTCGCGAAGTATCCGTGCGATGAGTTCCTCGATCGTAATTCGAACCCAGAAGACTTCAGTTGTAAGCAGCGTTCGACTCGGCTTCTTGTTAACGCAATTGATCTCTGTGGGCCTTTAGTTAACCCTCAAGATATCGCCAATTCCGCCAACCATCATTGAACGTCAAGATGCCAGCGCAATACATCGCCTCACTCCCCGCCGATCGTGCGAAGACAATCGCGACGGTGCGCGCTCTCCGTCGCGGCGATCAATTGTCTGGTGGCGAGTCCTGGCAAGCCAGGCCCGCTCGGCCCCGCTGGAGAGTTTGTGAATTGATCGCGGATTGAGCCGAGTGCCTCGTCTAATCCAACGCAGCCCGGCTATGCGGCACTATTCATCCCTCGCGACCACACAGGTAGAAGAGTGGCGAGGGTACATTGCTCCTTCGGCTCAGAAGAATTCCCCGAGTCGTGATCTTAATCATCGCGGTGGTTCTTACGAGCGATTCCGCTGTAGGAAATGAGGGTCGACCGTGTGAAACGAAAAGCAAAGCCATCCGGTACCGTATGGCGCATCAGCAGTTTCCAGAATTCGGCGGAAAAGACTGCCGGCGCGATGCCGCGCAGGGAATCCACTGCGAGACCAGAGCGCACGCACATGGTGACCAAATCTTCGGGTTTAATGAAGAGGCGCAGAACGTGCATGTGAGGAGGCGTGTTGCGCACGAACCACTCAACTCCTTTGATCACCACCAGCCATGCCAGCCAGTTGCGGCTGAATGTATGAAAGATAAATAAACCGCCAGGCGTGAGCAGCCGGGATGCTTCGCGGATTGCGCATTCCGGTTGTTCAACGTGCTCGAGGAAGTCCATGGAGCAAATCGCATCGAAGGACCCGTCGGGGAAGGGAAGGTGATACGCGTCCGCTTCGATGTATGCCACACGCCCGCTGATGTCATGAAGGCGGGCGACTTTCAGTGCATCTGCGGCGAAATCGAGACCGACGACGGCGTGTCCTTGAGCGGCCAGATAGTTGGACAGGAAGCCGCCTCCACAGCCAACGTCAAGAATGCGCAGTGCGCGTCCGGGGAAACGGGCGCGGAGTTCCTCAGCGATCCAAGGATTGCGCAGCCGTGACTCTGCGCGCAATAGCGCCACCGGATCATCTTGTGCGTTGTACCAGCGCTCGCCTAAGTCGTGATAGATGTCATTATTGACTCTAGGTGGCGACGCACTCTTCACTGGCGCGCCCCGAACTGCGCCGCCGGCGCCTTCCAGACGAGATTCCAATAGACAGCCGGATAGATCATGTACAGTGCCAGAGCTGCCGCCTGTGCCGGCAAAGCGAAACCTAGAAACGTGAAACTGTGCGAGCCAAGCAATCGATTCCGCGGATGCGTGATAATGAGCACGGCGTGGTTCACGGGCTCTCCCGGAGCACAACGATCGGCGTGAACGAGCTCGTCTTTAATGACGAAGCAGCACGAGAACACAGCCGCTAGGGTACAGATGATCCAATTGCGCTCGGAAGGCGTGCTCACCATCAACCACAATACGGGAGCGAGCACCGTAAATGTTTCCAGCGGGTGCCCAATGCGCTCCCATCGCGGCTGCCCGGGGGCGAAATGGAAGTAGAACTCATCCACAAAGATGGCGAGCGCTTGCACGATCAACGGCAACAGGAGCAGGTACTTCATGGCCGATGATTCGACCTATTTTTCAATCTGAAACAAGCCTCCGCATATCGTCAGGCCGGGGCCGAAAGCTACGCTAGCCACGAGTTGTCTCGGTTGGGTTGCGCGCGATTTCAGAATTTCATCCCAAACGTGGGGTAGAGTCGCCGACGACATGTTCCCATAATCGCGCAAGACGGCGCGGCTGGCGGCGGATTGTTCCGGGCGCAGGCCCAACGCGTCGGAAACTTGGTCAATAATCTTTGGGCCGCCAGGGTGTATCGCAAAGATGGCAAAATCCTTCTCGGCTTTGTAATCGAGATCAGCCTGCGCGAAGAGCCGCGCCAGAAATGCGGGAAGTGTCGCGCCGATCTTCTGCGGCACTTCCTTGGTGAGGGTCATGCGAAATCCCCATTCGGTTATCGTCCAGCGCATATCGTCGGTCGAGTCTGCCACCAGTTCCTCCGCCAACGATAGGACGCGCAGTCCCCATGACCCGTCGTCAGGGATTGTTGCGCAAGTCGCGTCAGCCACCCGACTGAGCGAGTACCGTATATGGCCGTCACCGAAAAGGCTTTGCACCACAAGCTGTTCTGGACGGTGATCCGATGGATCGAGATGCAACGTGCAGAGCTCGGTGTGCGCAATGTCCACGCGATGCGCTGGGTCGGTCGCGGAAGACAGAAAGCCACTCGCGATACGGATGGCGGGGAGTGCCGCGTAACAACCCATATGATAAGCATGGGTCACGCGTGTCCGTTGTTGCCAACCCTTCTCTCCCACAAGAATTTGCGCGGCGCTTGGAGAGGTGTAACCAGTGCAGGTCACATGAATGAGATCGTCCGGCGCATCGAATTCGCTCTCAAACATCACATCAAGCGCGCGCTGCGCGCCGCGTGCAAAGACTTGCGAGCGTACCGACATTCCGGCTCCTTTTGAACTCTCCGCGAGGCGATAAACTTCCATCTTTTCCCACGAGGTGTGCAGGTGATCGTTCAATTCGCAGCCACGTGCGGAGATTTTGTCGGGCGAACAGCCATAGCGGCGGAGCAGCTTGGGCATCAAGGCTGCGAAACTGGGATCGATTGGAGGAAGACCGTTGTTCAGGTGGTGGGTTTCTTCCGCTCGGATATGGGCGTCGGCCAGCCAATGCAACGCTTCTTCCTGCGTTCCGGAGTGCGGCGGACGAACAATGCAAAAAGAATGTATACGCACGCCGTGTGCGCTGAAAAGCCGGTCAGGAACAACACGGGGCTGAATCAGCGTCGTCATAAGGGAGCCAGATTGGATGCAGCGTACAGAGCGAAGGTTGGACGTCGCTGCACTCTTTCGGAATTCAAAACAAGCAACCAAACAGAGTAACTGTTATTTCGGAAGCACATAGTTTCTAATTGACCTTCCCCGCGCCGGTCGTAAAGTTGCATGGTGCGGCTACCTCATCCTGCACCCTTACGGTAAGGCCTGCCGCGATGACGGGCTGAATGCCGGAGAATTCACATGTGCAGTCAGCGCGGATGGCGCGGAGAGGCCCACGAAAAGCAAGACATTCTTCATTGCTGCGCGAAGATTTGAAAGTCGATCTCCACTTCGTTCTTCACCTTAATCATTCCTCCACCAATACTGATGGGCGTGATTCCAAAATCAGTCTGTTTGAGAACGGTGTGTGTCGTGTAGGAATCGCCGGTCTGTTTCACGGTCAGGCTGACCGCTTTGGTTGCACCGTGCAACGACAAATCACCATCGACCTTCCATTGTCCATCCGCCAGTTTTTGGACGCGGGAAGAGCGGAAGGTTATCTCGGGAAACTTCTTCGTCTCCAGTGTCATCTCCTCCATGTGTGTCTGGATCGTTGACTGATCTTTCGCGTCTATTCTGGGGTCGGGCTTCACCGTCATCTTTGCGGTTTCAACTCGGAATTCGACGTGCCGGGTGTCAGACTCCAGGATGGTGCCTGAGGATATCGGCGCGTTGATGGTATGGTCATGGGCGGCAGCTGACAACAGCCCGGACTTGCCAACGTGAATCGTGATGGTACTGTGCTGTGTGTCGATGGCTTTTTCTTGCGCCATGAGCAGCCCTGTAGCTACGATCGCCGTGCAGAGAGCCAGAGTGCTAAGCCGCATAAGAATAAATCCTCCTTAAATTCCGTTCAAAGATTTTCGCCGGAAGCATACCTGTCACCACCTGGCGCCCGGCCGCGATCAGCAGGTTCTCCCACTGCCCGATATGCCCCATTAGAAGGGAACGCTGCTGCACATGGCGTGTTCGTTCCCGGCGCAGTGATTCGTAACGCCGCAGGGCGAGTTCTGGAGACGATTCTTTAGCAAATGACTTCGCAAGCACCAGCGCGTCTTCGAGCGCCATGCAACCGCCCAGTCCAAGATTCGGCGTACAGGGATGGGCGGCGTCCCCGAGCAACATCACTCTCCCATGTCCCCAACGTTTCAGGGGCGGAAGATCGTACGCGCCATTTTTCAGGATGGCGCCTTCGTCGGTCCCAGCAATCAGGCTTTCGACCGGCTCGTGCCATCCTGCGAACATCTGTAGAAGCTCGCGCTGACGCCCTTCGGTCGAGTCGACGTGATCAGGGTCGGTATTTGCTGTAGCATACCAAGTGAACCGGTCGGCGCCGGTGTGGAGAATACCGAAGCGTTTTCCCCGGCCCCAGGTTTCGCTATTTGAACCGTCCGGGACAGAGCCTCTAAGACGCGCCAACCCCCGCCAAACGGTGTAACCGCGATAGATGGTTTCGTGAACTCCCAGTGATTGAGAGCGGACGCGGGAGCGACTACCATCGGCGCCGATCAAAAAGTCATGCTCCACAGAAACACCATTAGAGAACTGAATCCCTACTCTTGATGATTGGCGCTCCAAAGTTTCGAAATCGTAGCCGAGGCGAACACGGTCCGCCGGCAGCGCGGAGATCAGTGCGTTCAGCAGATCTGACCGGCGTGTGCACAAGGCGGGTACGTCGAAATGGCCCAGTCTGATGTTCATCAGGATCGAGCCTGCACTGGACCGAACGAGGAAACGGTGGTTCGGGCCGCTCAACGCCACCACTCGTTCGAGCAACCCCAGTTCCTTCAGCACACGCGTGGCGTTGGGCCAAAGCATCATGCCCGCGCCCACCTCGCGAAGTTCGTTCGCTCTTTCGTAGACCGTTGCATCGATGCCTGCCCGGTGAAGCGCGACGGCCGCGGCTACGCCGCCGACTCCACCACCGATGATGCCGATATTGAATTTAAAATTACCCATTGCCTGTTTTTATTCGTGTTTGCTTGAAAATTCCCGTTCGAGATCTGGCCAAACTTCCTTGACGATGCCATGTCGACGCCAAGCTGACTTCTCAGTTTGGATACGCCATTGGCCACGTCGCGATTCTCGGGATAATACGCCATCGAAATTGCGACGGTAGTCGAGTCGGACATCTCCGAGAAAATTGAATTGTCAGCGGCCCGAGTCGTTGTGGGTCCAATACGTGATCGACGATTACAGGGCGCGGCCCGCCGACAGAACGCCGCGACCGAGAGTAAGTTCATCCGCAGAACGACTGAGGGATATCTCTTCCAGTAGCAAGTCCGGAGACGGAGGGGCCCATTCAGCGACCGGGCGTTCTGGTCAGAAATGGCGGTCTTTGGTGTCACGTTGGTCGGGATGCAAGGATTCAGATGTATAAGCAGACGGCAGGCGACGGTCTTTCGTTAATGACGATTCGTTCATTTGGGCCACACTCGAAGCCGATGAGGGCTCATCTTTATGTTTATATCGAGGGAAGATGACCCCTGAAGAACCGCTGGATGACGATATGTTCATCAACGCGAACTTTCTCAGCAAACGGGCCGATGCAGAAAGCAGAAGTGAAGACCGCCTATGATCAACCCAGTTTCTCCGCATCGGTGGCGTCACAGTCTGGTGCTCCGCAGAATACGGCGCAGACGAAGCCACTCCGGCTACGTCTTCCGGCCCGAAGGACTCGGTTCAGCTGAGCCCGAAGGCACAGGCCCAGCGTCTGGCGATATCGATCACGACGACAGTCACTAACCGGAACGACGCCTCACCGTGGGGGCGGCGAATCCACGAATCGAACTGCCACAGGTACCGATTCCAGAGAGGAACCCTGCACGAATGGATTAACATCAAAACATGCGGGTTCTGCTGGTGGAGGATGAAGTCGAAATTCAAAGCTTCCTGCAGCGTTCGTTGACTGAAGCCGGATACCAAGTAGAAGTAGCGGGGGACGCCAGGACCGCCGAGCGCATGACGATCGAGAGCACGCATGACGTACTGGTCGTCGATCTCGGCCTGCCTGACGAAGACGGCCTCAGCCTGATCCTGCGGCTGCGACAGCTTGGGTTACGTGCACCGGTGCTTATCCTTTCGGCCAGGCGTTCGGTGGATGACCGTGTGCGAGGGCTCGAACAGGGCGGCGACGATTACCTGACCAAGCCATTTGCGCTTGCCGAATTGCTTGCAAGGTTGCGCAATCTGGTGAAGCGAAACGGCTCTTCGGTCGCCGAGGCCGCTCGCCTGCAAGTCCTCGACCTCGAACTGGATCTGCTTAGACGGGAGGCTTCCCGGAGCGGCGAGATCCTGAATTTGACGCCGCAGGAATTTGTACTTCTGGAATATTTGTGCCGAAATGCAGGCCGCGTTGTCACCCGGTCCATGATTCTTGATGAAGTCTGGGGTATGCGGATACAGCCGGATACTAATGTCGTCGACGTTCACATCTACCGTCTACGTGGGAAGGTAGACAGGGATGGGCGCCGACCCCTCATTCGAACGCTACGAGGTGTGGGCTATGTTCTCAAAGACCGCTAAACCGATCATGCGGAGCGCTGCCTGGCGTGTTTCCATGTGGGCTACGCTGGCGTTCGCCTGTGGCACCATGGTCGTCTTCATATTCCTTCAGCAGTTTGTCGCCGGGGATATCCAGCAGAGGACCGATGCATGGCTGGCGGGAGAAGCTGGAGTTCTCAGCGATGTGGCGGAGCGAACTCCGAAAGGGGTGCTCTACAGGCGAGTTGTCGGAGAGGTTGCCGAACTCGCGAGCCGGGAGGTACCGCACAAGCGAGGAGTTACATCCGGGCTGAATGATTCAGTTTTCTTCCTTCAAACCGCCCCTGATGCCTCTGTGGGTTTGTGGGTGGGAGCAGGCGATGTAAATGTCCATCTTGCTGCGGTCAAGAACAGCAGGATTGTCCCGGATATGCCGACGAGCGTGCGCATAACCGGTTTTGATGCGCCGTTTCGCGTGGTCTGCGTCAGGATGAACAACGGAGGACAAATTTACCTTGGCCTGTCCGAACGAGATCAACTGCGAGTGCTTGGGAAGTTACGCCTTCGCTTCGTTCTCCTATGGTTGTTGATCGTCCTGATAGGCTCCGCGATCGTCTTTTACAGTACCCGCCGCGTGCTGTGTCACATTCGCCTGATCACGGAAGCTGCTTCGAGGATCGGTGAGGCTGACTTGAGCAGCAGAGTTCCTACCACGGGAAGAAATGATGAAGTCTCGCAGTTGGCAGTTACACTGAACCGGATGCTGGATCGTATCGAAAGATCGGTTCACCAACTACACACCATCACCGGATCGCTTGCCCACGATCTTCGGAGCCCTCTGACAGCGGTACGCGCCAAGCTGGAGATGTCACTGACCTCTGGCGCGCGCGAGGAGGAGTCGGAATCGATTGTATCGGCCATTGAGGACATGGATCGTCTCACAGAGTTTCTTGACAAGTCGCTAGACGTTGCGGAAGCCAAAGCAAATGCGCTCAGGCTGAATCGCGTTGCGGTCGACCTGGACGATCTTCTGAGAGTAATGGTCGAGCTCTACGAACCATCCATGTCGGAAAAGGGGCTGCGTGTGAGCCTATGCAGTGCGGGTTGGCTTGAAGTCTCCGCGGACGCCGCTCTCCTTCATCGCATGGTCGCCAACCTTTTCGACAACGAATTGAAGCATCTGCCGGCCGCGTGCACCGTCACAATTTGTCTCAGCAGCTTGGAAGACTCCGCTTTGCTCGTCGTGGAAGACGACGGGCCGGGCTTCGAATCGGAGGTCCTCTCGCAAATCTTTGAGCGTCGTGTGAAGGGGCGAAACTCGACCGGACACGGCTTGGGTCTGGCGTTCGTCGAAGCTGTCGTGCGCGTTCATGGCGGGACCATTAAGGCGTCGAATGGTAGCGAGGGCGGCGCCCGGCTAACCATCACCCTCCCGCTAGCCGTTCATTCAGCGAGCCCTCTTTCCCCGACCTTGGCCCACGCCTGAATCAGAACACTATCTGTTCGTCGATTATATGCTCTGCTTCGTTGTGATCCGTAACGGCGTCAGTGACTCATTGTTTCATGCAACTGCGAAGATCATCCGGCCAGTATAGCCTCAAGTATTTGTTTATATTTCCACAAAATGACGCCTGAAAAACGCCAGAATGACGAGATGTTCATCTTCGACATACAGAGCTTATTCTTGCGTTGGGGCAACCTCTCCTGGCAACAGGACGTCGAACAGTGGTAGCCGCGTTTCCCATGTGCAAATCTGCCAGATTCATTCTTCTCTTCGTTCCCTGCGCCTTCGTACTTGCTCTTGCGAGCTCATCGGCGGCGGCGAACGCACCTCAGGAGAGCGAGCTCTACGCCGGGTGGCTCAACATGTACGACCTGAAGTTCGACGAGGCGCACTCGGCCTTCGGTGCCTGGAAACAGAGCCATCCGTACGATTCACTTGGTCCAGCATCCAACGCCGCAGCCTACTTATTTTCCGAACTGGCCCGATTGGGCGCTCTCGAATCTGAATTCTTTGTCGACGATTCCCGCTTCAAAGACCGCGCGAAGCTGCGGCCCGATCCAGCCAGGAAGGCACTGTTCGTTCAGGAGATCGCCCAGGCGGACCGGCTGGCGGACGCAGCACTGCAAAGATCCGGCGTCGATTCCAATGCGTTATTCGCCAAGTCTATGACCCTCGGCTTGCGCGCCGATAATGCGGGTCTGGTCGAAAAGCAATACTTCGCCGCGTTAAGCTACACGAAGGAGAGCCGCGTTTACGCCGAGAGGCTGATACTGGCGAAGCCGGACGCTGCCGACGCCTACCTTGGCCTGGGTGTGGAGAACTATCTGTTGAGCCTGAAACCGGCGCTTCTGCGTGTTCTTCTGCGAGTGACGGGCTCGAACGTCGATCGGGAGAGGGGCGTGCAAGAGATTCGCGAGACGGCCCTTCACGGGCATTACCTGGAGCCATTTGCGAAGCTGTTGCTGGCGGTGGCGGCATTGCGTGATAACAATCCCGTCCGTGCACGCGAGCTCCTTGGGGAATTGCACAGGCGCTTTCCGGACAACGAACTTTACAAGCGCGAAATGGACCGCATCGATAAAGGAGGACATTGATGGACCTGACGGCGACAGCGCTAACGTCGGCGAACCCGGAGAGCGACACACTTCGTCTTGCACAGGGAGGAGTGCCGACCTTAGCGCCGTCGCCCCCGCCGCACTCTCATTACATCTATCCATCTAAGGGGCGAATAATGGCAGCTTCCACCCTGCTCACGCCTAGTTCCGACCGTTCCAGATTCAAAACTGTTCTTTGGATCTCCCTTGGTCTCACTACGCTCTTCGTCTTCATCACTTCAGAAGCTCTTCTCGTCGGCGATTACCCCATGTACCACGCCTACCGTCTGCAGGTCATCGCCGACCGCCATCTCCTCATCCCCCATACACTCTTTAGCCTCATCGCTCTACTCGCAGGCCCCGTGCAGTTCTCGTCGCGTCTTCGCCAGTGTCACCTGAAATTTCATCGCGTACTTGGCCGCATCTACGTCATCTCCGTCTTTGTCGGTGCCTTAAGCGGGATCGCCCTCGCCGCCGGCCGTCCCGGCCTGCCGGGAACCTCGATGCAGGCCGCTGCCTGGATCGTCTGCACCAGCGCAGCCTTCATAACCGCGCGCAACCGCCAAATCGTCCAGCATCGCCAATGGATGGTTCGCTCCTATGCAGTCACGTTTACCTTTGTCTCCAGCCGTGTGCTCAATCTCTGGCCCCGCTATTGGAGCCATCTGGGCGATACTCTCGCTGCTGTCGGCGTGATCGCTTTCACGCTCGCTTCCCTGCTTGTTGTGGACCTCGCCCTCAACTGGCGCGAGCTGACCACTCGTCATCCTTGATGGTCGCCTTGGTGCTCCACAAGATAATGGTCATACCCAAAGCCCCTGGAGACGCCAAGTTCAAAAGTGAGCGTGGTGAATCCGTCAAGCTATAGAAGGAAGAGAGTATGCGACGTCCCGCTTGACCGGCGCTACTTGAATCTCTATCGTCGTCAGGAGGAGTCATCATGCGACCTAATGTGCGTAAACCTTTGAGAATCGCGGTTCTCGTCGGTGGTTGGCATCTTCCACGTGAATCTGTCAGCCTGGCCGAACTTGTTTGGGTGGGATGGCCCAATGCACTGCGCGTGTGTAGTTCGGTCATGATGCTTAGTGCCACCTCGTGTCCCTGCTGTTCTTTGAGCGTTCCCCTGGGTACAACCGGATCGACGTTTGTGCTAACCTGAGCATCTTTCGGAGGTCGGCTGTTCATGAGCAAGTTCCTTCTCAGCAAGTCAAGATATCTGCGTTCGTGGTGGATGGCCCTTATATTTGTTGCAGCACCTGTGACGTCTTTTGCCCAAACCGACGAGATCCAGGTATATGATGCCGCTATTGCCAATCGGGGTAAGTTAAATCTCATGATTCATAGCAACTTTACGCCCGATGGCCTGAAGACCCCGGCGTTTCCTGGTGGCATCGAATCGAACAAAGCGTTCGTCGGTGTTGCCGAATGGGCTTATGGCGTCGCGGATTGGTTCGAGCAGGGGCTGTACTTGCCTCTGTACAGTTATTCCCAGAACGATGGCATGACCTACAATGGCTTCAAAGTACGCGAGCTGTTCGTAAAGCCGCACGCGGAGGACCACACGTTTTTCTACGGCGTTAATTTCGAATTCAGCGTCAACCAAAAACAATGGGATCCTAGGCACTACACATCTGAGGTTCGGCCCATCATCGGATGGCACTTGAAACCCGGCGATGGATCAAACTGGAAACCGGTAGACATCATCATCAATCCGATCATGGACACCTCCTACGTCGGCGGCCTAAAGAGCCTCGACTTCGCGCCCGCGATCCGAGTTGCTTACAATCTCTCCGACAAGTGGGCGGTGGCTGCTGAAGAGTATGCCGACTACGGGCAGTTCCGCCGAATCTATTCGGCAAACGACCAGTTCCATCAAATATGGGCCGTCATGGATCGGAAGTCAGATAAGTGGCTCAGTATCGAAGCCGGTATAGGGTTTGGCCTGACAGGCGCATCCGACAAAGTGACCGTCAAGTTGATGGTGTCGCGGGATCTTAATTAAACTAAATCGTCCACGGCGGCAGAGTAGAATGGAACTCGTCGTCGAAGATGTCCCAGCCATAGTTGCAGGTTGGTAACGGCGGGTAATTCATCTTACGCTACGTGCTCCTTGGACGCTGCGGCTTGGGACGGACGGCCGAGGATGGTGGCCAAGGCCCACAGATCCTTGTGTCCGTCGATTTTACGGAAGTTCTGTTCGGTGAGCAGCCAGGCCGAGGCGACCCAGCGCTGGACCATGTCAGCATCGCGCCACCGGGTGACGTTGTCGGTTCTGCGCGCGACCCCACCCTGAGGGCTTTCGATGATGTTGGCGGTGGCCAGGCATTTGTAGAGCGAGGGCGGCAGCTTCAGGCGCTGCAAGGTGAACATTTCAGCCATGCCCTCGCGCAAGCTGCGAGCGGCCGATTCATGATCGTGCTCCAGAAAGCGGGCCAGTTGTTCCAAACGCTTTTCGCCCTCTTCTGGGGTGGTCACTTTCCATGCCGCGCGCATCAGGTTCAAGGTTTGGCCTTGCTGCTCGTCCGGCAACTCATCCAACACATTGCGTAGTTTATGGTTTCTACACCGCTCGACCGGCTGTTCGGCGCCGAAGACCTCTTCGATTCCGGCGCGCAACGCTTTGGCGCCATCAATGACGAACAGGTACTTTTGATCGGTGGGCAAGCCTTGATCCCGCAGATGCGTCAGCAGACGCTTGACGGAAGCTGCGTTTTCCGTCGCCCCCGATTCGATCCCCAGCACATGCTTGCGGCCTTCCCGGTCCACGCCCACCGCGCTTAAGATGTGGTGCGCGCCGAAACGCTGGCCATCGATGTAGATCACCAGAATCTCCACCGCGTCCCAGCGTTTCTCGCGTAGCGCTTTGAGTTGTTCGGCGCTGGCCTCGATGGCCTGCCGGCTGACCGAACTGCGCGACACCCCCACCGTTTCCGCCATCTGCGGCAGCACTTCGTCATACTCCCGCGTGGAAACGCCACGCAGCAGCGCGCCCAACATGCGCTGCTGCAAGCCGCGGTCCTGGCGCAGTTCTTCGTAGGCGGGAATCTTCACTTCTCCTTCGGTTTTGTGCCGCAGCCGCGGCCGTTTCAGTTTTACCTGCCGGTCGGCCAGTTGGATCTTACCCGGCTGCGACCCATGCCAGCGGACATCCCCGCTGGCCTTGCCCGGCGTGCGGGCTCCGGCGATCTGTTCAGCGCTCAGCGTCAGGATGGTCTCCAGAGTTTGCATCTGGATTTCGTGAATCACGTTCTCTACTATTTGGCTGGCGCTTTCGATGAGGTTGACCAGCGGCAACAAGATCTGTCCGTTGGCTTGGCAGAACTGCTCGACCACGGCGGCCGATTCTTTGGCGGCACGCGTCACAATATGGTACGGTTTCTTCACGGCGGTTGGCTCCTTTTTCAGGGTCTTGTTTGGCAACCGGATTCTATCGAAACCGGCGCCACCGCCGTTACCAACCTGCAACTACGCCTGGGACATCCTCTCGTCGTCGGCCACGTCCGTTTTGTAGCATAGAAAGCAACAGTGGGATTTCAGGCGCGCTCCAGTGAGAGCCTTGGCGAGGACAATCACGTCCGGCTCCAGATCGCAATGATGCGCGGCGAGGAAGCGCTCGGTGCGGAACATCCCGGTCTGCACCTCGTCCAGCACGAACAAGGTTCCGTACTTGCGGCAGAGCACTTGGGCCGCTTCCAGATATCCGATGTTCATAGCGGCAAGTAGACCCGACGCGGTCTCGGAGGGGCGAGTTTCCAGAAACACCTGGAATCTAAAATACGTCGGATAATAAGTGGTGTGAAGGTGACATTCGGATGAAAAGCATCGCTTTGTTGCTTGTCGCGGGTTGTTGTCTCGCCGCATCGGGTAACCTGCCCGTAACCCCGGCGGAGACCCTCGCCGACCAGAAAATCGTATTCCCCACCGCACTTGCCGGGAAAGCTGCTGTGTGCGTGTTCGGTTTTAGCAAGGAAGCTGGTGATCGCACCAAGGTCTGGATGACCAGACTAAGTCAAGACGGGATCAATGCCTGGTCGATCGCGAACCTGGAAGGAGCTCCAGGGTTGGTTCGTGGGATGATCCGCAGCAGTATGCGCAAGGGAACTCCTCAACCGCTGCTTCAAAAGAGCGTCATCATGACGAAAGACGAGAAGGTCTGGAAGCAGGCCGTCGGAGCAAAGCAGGACAACCTTCCGGTTGTGGCGATACTGGACGGCTCCGGACATCTGCTCTGGACCTACGAAGGTCTGTTCGGTGAGGAGCCGTACCGCGATTTGAAGGCCAGGATCGAGACGGTCAATGCTTTTAAGTAGGCTGCATTACTCTCTAGACGAGTCCGCTCGCCAGTCGCAAGTTCGAAGGGACGACGCATTCGATTGAAGTAGGCTGCCCTGTGTATCGGGCATTTCAACACACTTCGCGGTATTTTTACTTGGTAACCACGAGAATTGAGAACGAATCCGGCACCATCGGGCCTCGGGTTGCCGGTGCTCCCGCCTTAGGCGGTGCAGCGGGCGGACCATAATCCGCGGCGATCAACAGAATCCGACCTGTTTTACTGTCCCAAGCCATCTGTTTGGCGCTTTCCTTGGTTTGCACGGTCTGTTCCACCTTAAAGCTGGTGGGGCTCTCTTCTTTTACGATTGTCAGAGTGCCGTCGACCTGCGCGCTATAGGTTTCCATCGTGCGCGGATTGAAGATGGCGGAATCCACACCTGCACCGATAGGCAGTGTGTCAATGATCTTTCCGTCACCAGCTTTGAGCATCACCATCGTTTGAGGTTCGCGGCAGGCAGCGAAGAGAATTTCGTTCTTTACGTCAATGGCCAGCCCGGAGCACCTGCCACCTTTACCTGCGAGATCGTATTGCGCCGTTACAGTGAGAGTCTTGGCGTCTATCACTGCGACTTTGTTCGTGTCCCTGATAGCGACATACACACGCCCCTTGCCATCGGTGACCGCCTGCTCCGGCATCCCTCCAAGGTCGACGGTGCCCACCACGGAGCCGTCCACGGCACTGATCGCAGTTGCATGCGGCGCTGTATGACTGAAAATATACACCCGATCGTTGAATGGATCGAACAGAATGGCGTCCGGGCCGCCCTGCACCTCAATGGTCTTGATCGTCTTTAATGTCTTCGTGTCCCACATCACCACGGGTTTGCTGCTAGCGAATCCGTGGCCTGATTTGGGGTCGACCACAGCTCCATTGGCGGCGGCGTCGGGGATTTCACCGACCGGCTCAAAGGTATCCAGATTGAACACTGTGATTCGGCCAGGGCCCTTGCGCGGAATGTACAACCGTCGTCCAACGGTGTCCGCAAGAACGGTGTCAAAGGTGCCCGCGCCCCCAACTTTGACGGTCTTTGAAACTTGGTAAGGCTTTCCACTTGGCGCTTGTTGGGCTAATCCGACAAACACCAACATCGTGATTCCGGCTGTACATGTTAGATGAAATCTTCGCATCAATTCACCCCACCCGTATTCTAATGGCAATGGACGGCGAAAGATACGGGCGTGGCATGACCCACGCGCGAGATTAACCAACGATAATGCTGAACATCAGGCATCTAACTTCGCCCTGCCGAACACCACGAAGCGAAATTTACGCGCCCAACGAGGGGTTCTTCTTCTTAGTTTTGTCAAAATCAAGGCCGCAAGTTTCGAATAGTCACACGACGGTCATCGTTCTGCCAAACCAGCTTGCTATTCAGGCATCAGCTGTCCAGGGCTTTATAAACCACACCCATCTGCCGTCGCCCAGCTTCTCGACAATCCTGTAGTGACCAACGGTTTTGCCTAACACGGTTGGAGCCCCAAATTTTCTCGCAGAAGATATATTTTACAAGTGGCTGGGGCCAAGTTGCCGCATAACGCGCTGGCGTGGGTTCGCGTGCTGAAGGCCGCCGCTTCTGGCGAAGCGGTTCTCGTTAAGCGAGGCGGGCGGCCATGCGAGGAGCCGAAATATCAGTCCGCGATATGAAGCCGCCGAAACGACTGCACAGAGTCAGCCGGCCGCACTTGGTGGAACGGCTTTGTACTTCGGCGGACGCGCCCAGTCGAGGCTGGGAGTCATCGCGTCGTTTGTATTACTGGCACTGCCGTTCCTCATCTTTTTTGGCGGGGAAGTTAGAAGGATGGTTCCATGACATGCGGGTGAGTTTTACCAACCTCGGCGTCAGCGGGGATATCTTTACTTGCCTGTCTCCGTCGTGGTCCGCGTCGCCGGATTCCTTGGCTGGATCGTCAAGCGGTTGAGTACGGCCGTTTTTCGCGGCGAGTTGGTTATGCTTGGTACATCTCAATGAAGATCCTCAAGTGGTTGCTGCTGGCCGCCGTCCTGATTCAGTTTGTTCCTTACGGGCACACCCACACGAATCCCCCAACGATTAAGGAACCCGCGTGGGATTCACCGCAGACGAGAGATCTGGTCCACCGAGCCTGCTTTGATTGTCATAGCAACCAAACCACGTTCCCCTGGTATTCTAATGTCGCGCCAGTTTCCTGGCTACTCCAGAGAGACGTGAACGGCGGCCGTAGCCATTTGAATTTTACCGAGTGGGGCCTTCCCCAGAAGCATGCTAAAGACGTCGCCCAGGAAGTGAAACAAGGTGACATGCCGCCGTGGTTCTATCTCCCGATGCACCCCGCGGCAAGGCTCACAGCCGCCGAAAAGCAGGCGCTTATCGATGGCGCTGAGAAGACGCTGGGTCCGCAGGCTGGTCCTGAAAAGCAATAGCAGAAAGCCGGCAACTAAAAGACTTGAATCCGTGAGGAAGCTTGACGGCCCGCGCGCTGTTTTGTCTGGTCCATATAAAAAGGACTCCAACTAGACGAAGCATTAGGGGTGAGCGCTTGCAAGTCTCAAAGCCGGGCAGTGCGCGAACGGGAAGAATACCGCCGCAGTTGGTCTGAAGCGACTGGTTTCACCGTCGATGAATTGGCGAATGTTGTGAGCACCTTTGCGCGTAGCATTCTAGAGAATCCCGGAGCCCATTCGGCGGATGAGCGCGCTTTTGACGCTGCTGTGATCGTGTCGGTGTTCCTATGCCAACACCTCGCGAAGCGATGCGCACGAACTTCGATCCAAAATATCCTTGATCGATGGATAAGCCCACTCTGGACGAACGCTGTGCGGAACTAAAGGCAAGAATGGTTGCGGCCAAGTGAAAAGAAAGGCACGATTAGGGGTCAAGGTAGCTGTCAAGTCAGGGTCGGCTGGCCTTCGGCGGGTCCCGGCCCTTCCTTCCTATGTGGAAACAACGCCGGCCTCCGTAGAGATTCGGAATCCGCATCCACTCGTAAAGGCTGCATTGGTGGGCCTGAAAGGTGTTGGCGAAGAATACGGCAGGATACAGTTTCGGAGGGCAGGCTTCATTGACGTTCGAGTAAGTAAGCGAAACAGATCGCACGGCTGGAGGCGGAGCAAAACCGGCAGCGCGAGCTGGAACGTCAGAAGCTTCAAGCGCACAGGCTGTTTTGAAACTATGTGAGCTTGGAGCTATCTAACACCTTAGGAGCTACCTTAACGATGTTTTCCTCTTCAGATCGTGCGCTTTCGATTAGGGCCTGCGGAGCGTCGTTTTCCTGGGGCTGTCTCCGGGCGCTGGCTGGAACGGCCGTGCTCGCCGTTGCGCCGGTATCGGGACAGGGCAGCCTGGGACGGTTGGTGGTAGTTGGGGACTCGCTTAGCGCGGGTTACCAGAATTTCTCCCTATTTGACAGCGACAGCGCGCCAGGTGTGCCGCTGGGAGGCCAAAAGCACGGTTATGCGGCGCTGGTCGCTCAGCAGGCCGGAGCCAATCTGAATCTCCCATTGATCTCTTATCCAGGTATTCCTTCCGTGTTAAAAATCGATGCTTCCGGCAACATCACACGCGGAACGATTATCGGCAACAGAGAGAACCCTACCGTCCAGACGTTCAATTTGTCTGTACCCGGCTTCACCTTGGCAGATGCTCTCTCGCGCACGATCAGCTTCCCTGTGACCAATGGTATCGATGCAATGGCGCTCGATGTCCTCGGATTCCCGGGATTGGCCCTTGGCTCCCCCCCATGTGGAACGATTGGTGGTCAGCCGGGCGTCTCCTTGACCCTGAGCGAAGTTGCATGCGCTTTGGAGCTTCAGCCCAGTACCATCCTCGTTTCGATTGGCAATAACGACGCGCTGGCCAGCTTGATTTTCGGCACGGCGCCGACAGATTCAAGCGTGTTCGCAGCATCTTATGGCCTTTTGCTTGGGACCCTAGCAAGCAGCGGAGCGAAAATCGTCGTTTCCAACATCCCGGATGTTACGAGCATACCCTTCTTGGTACCGGCTCCGGCATTTCAGGCGTCGTGCCATCTGGAATAGCCTGCCCGGAGCGGAAAAGGTTAAGAAGTTCAAGGACCGCAACACCGCAGTAGAGCGCATCTGGAAAGCCACTCAAAGCCTTTCCGCAGTCCCCTCGCATGCAGTCCAGACGGAGGTTGCGGTGGCCGACACCTCGGTACCCGACGGGCCACAAAGGCCCGACGTTGCGCCGAAGGGCACTTCCTCGGGGAAGAAGGCCACTCCAGCGAAGAAAGGCCCAAAGCGCGCGACAAAGGGCAAGGGTTCGCGGGAGGGTAGCAAAACAGCCATGGTGCTGGATCTTCTGAAACGGCCAGGCGGCGTTTCCAGCAAGGAATTGACGGAGGTGACCGGGTGGCAGGCGCATTCGGTGCGTGGGTTTCTGTCGGGCACGGTCGGTAAGAAGATGGGGCTTGCGGTCGTTTCTGCGAAGGGAGACGATGGAGAGCGAACCTACTCGATCAAAGCTTGAAGCGATAAAGTCTGCCCTTTTCCCGCCGCCGGATTCAACCCCGGCGGCTTTTCTCGTTTCTGTTCCGCTCCGAGAATGCGCAACTCCGCCGACCAGTCCGAAAGCGCTAGACATAGACCCTGAAGGTCTGGAATCCCGGCGCGCAGCTCCGCTTCGATTCCCGCGATCTCGCGTCGGCAGCGCTCTATTCATGCGGCGACCCCGCTCCGCTCAGCTTTAATCTCTTCGAAGGTCCGCCCATCACCGTCGAGGGTGGCCTGCTTGCCGGTGTATTCCTGATAGCGGCGGACGATACAATCCGCGTACTTCGGATCAATCTCCATGAGCCGCGCTAGGCGCCCGCGGCGCTCGCAACCAATCAGGGTGCTGCCAGATCCTCCGAATAAGTCAAGACGATGTCGCCGGCCTTGCTGCTGTTGAGCAGGGCGCGCTCCACCAACTCCACAGGCTTCGCCGTCGGGTGAATGCGATTCGCCGCAGGCTTCTTTTCTTCCCCCAATGTTGACTGGGATTTGTCTCCGTACCAGGGGTCCTTCTGGCCATTGATGTGGCAGTAGAATATCGGCTCATGGCGGAACTTATACCGGCCGAAGCCCCAAGCGAATGTATTCTTAGCCCAGATGATCTGGCAACGCAACTTGAATCCAGCTCCCTCCAGTGCGTTCTGAAACTCGCGCTGCCAGGACGAGGAGTGGCATACATAGAGCGAAGCGCCGGGCTTGGCGACCACTCGGCAGTTCGCGAACGCCGCCGCCAGGAACTGAGCGAACTGCTCATCACTCATGCGGTCGCCGCGGATCTTCAGCCGGTCCTCCGTGTAGCCCTCATAGTCGACGTTGTAGGGTGGATCGGTCACAATCAGGTCGGCCGCATTATTGCCAACAAGTCGCTGGACGTCCTCCAGGGAAGTTGAATCCCCGCACAAGACTTTGTGATTCTCTAGGACCCATATGTCTCCGGTCGCGCTCACGGGAACTTCGGGTAGCGGGGAGCAGAGTCTTCATCCGTCAGCCCTAAAAGCCGCTCCTGCTCGGACAGCAACCGGGCAAGCTCGTCTCCCGCGAAGCCTGTCAACTCCAGGTTGAATTCCACGTCGCGCAGAGCCTCCAGTTCCAGGCGCAGGAGTTCCTGGTCCCAACCGGCGAGTTCTGCAAGACGATTGTCCGCGAGGATGTAGGCTCGCTTTTGGGTTTCTGTGAGGTGATCGAGAACAATGACAGGCACTTGCTCAAGAATGAGTTTGCGTGCCGCAAGAAGACGGCCATGGCCTGCGATTACGCCGGCATTGGTCCACCAGGATCGGGGCGTTGAACCCGAACTCCGCAATTGAAGCCGCAATCTGGGCCACGTGGGCGTCGGAATGAGTGCGAGCGTTGTTTATATAAGGAACGAGACGGTCGAGCTCCCAAAGCTCGATGCGCTGGGCCAAAGGTCGCGAGTACATAGCTCACCATCCGAGTGATTAGGATTGGGATCCTTCGGAGGGTGCGCTTCTTGCGCTGGCCTGGCGAACCGAACCGCTACTGAAGATTTTTAGCGCAATCAATTTAAATCGCGGAGCCGACACTTGCCTTGGTAACCTCGTCCTGCCAGAATTCCGCGGTCGCTTTTTGAGTTCCTTTGAACCGTGCGGAGAGAAAATCTAAAATGGCGACCTTGGGGTCGCATGCCGAGAAGAGCGAAATCACCCCCAACGCCGCCGAACTGCTGCTACGGAGGCTTCTCGACTTGACTGCGCCCTCAACAACAGCCATCAGTGTGTGTGACCGGAGCGGTCAACACGATGCAATTGGAAACCAAATTCATGCGCCCTCCGATGCCGGTAACGTCGGCTCCCGTTTCGGCGAGTGGCACGTGACTTGGGGTTATTGGACCAAGCATCGCCTGTCGTTCCTGGTCATGGTCGTGAGAGTAAAGGATGAGGTCGAGGTGGCTCACGGAACGAGATGAATAAGAACATTGAAAAACGGCTGGACCGACTCACGGAGCGTCTTCTGCCGGATCGTCCGGGCCGGTGCTGGCAGATAGTCATCTGGACTCCTGAGGGACCTGTCAAAGGGCCGATCCTCACATGACGGCCGGGCCAAACTGGGGAAATGCCGTCAATTTGGCCTTCATCCGACAACTGCGCACCCGATAGTGCCCGCCGCTAAGGCGCGACAGTAACGGACGATAATTGCACACAACGTCCGTGTCGGGCTAGCGGACGGAAATAGGCTTTTTCGAAGGAGTCGCCCGGCAAGAGGCGTTCCTTTTTGGTAAGCTGGGACGCCTCAGCCGATAATCCGATTACGGAGAATAGGTTCTGCCGCTCTAAGCCGGCTCAATGTCGGTTACGTGGATGAGGTTCTTGGCTACTTCCAGGACCCCGGTCACCTTAACGTTCTTACCCTCAAACGTCTTGGCTTTCTCCTGATCGTCCAGAAGAACTCCTTTTCCCGCAGTCTCGTCTGTGAGCAGTGCGTACTGCCCATTTCTGGCCTTTATAATTTTCCCGACAAAGGTCTGCTTTTTCTGCTGATCGTGTTGGGTGTCAGGCTGGCTCTGTGACTGCGCTTGTAGAGTCGGGGTGAATTGCAATGAGCCCAACGCAAGACCCAGAGCGAGCGGTGCTAACAAGAAATGGTTCCGTTTCATAAATGCACTCCTTTTATGGTGATAAACGGTCGTACTGAAGCGAAGCACGGACGTCGCCAAAGCCCAAATGTAAGGCATCATCGTTGACAGGAAAGGGATTGCGTCGAGCTTGAAAAAGCCTGAAAGACAGATCCCGCAATAGTTACTACCCCCTTGTAATTCTTCCTGAATATTCATCCCCTACAATATGCCGGTTGTTCCGAAAACATTACTCCTGCAGTCCTTCGGGTGTGTCTGGCGCGGCCATAATCTGGACCTGGATGCGAAGACGTCGAAGGCACCGCAGATGATGATGGGCCCGATTCTTTCGTCGTCGTTGCTGGGGAGCACTTTCAGCGCCGCGAAAGGGCACCTTCCCGTTGAGCATGCAGTACAGGATGATCAGCATCTGATGTGCGACAGCCACAATGGCACGCTTTGGTCCACATCGCTTCACCAACTGTTGGAAGCGCATCTCAAACACGGACCCTTGTTTGCGGCTCGCCGACCACGCGCACTGCACCAGTGCTGTTCTCAGGTACGGGTTGCCGTGAGTTGTATGTCTGCCTTTCTGGATGCCTGCACTCTCCCGATTGCCCGGACACAGCCCAGCCCAACTGGACATCTGTTCCGCGGAGGGAAACGAAGCCAAGTCCGTTCCCGTTTCGGCCAAGATTGTGGCGGCGGACAGTTGACCGATTCCGGGCAATGTCTGGAGCAGTCCAAAGGCTTCCTGAAACGGTGGGGCTTGCATCCTCCGGAGGATCTCGGTGTCCAGGTCCTCTATCTCCTCCTCCAAGCAGGCCAAGTGACGTAGGCAACTACGAATCAGGAAGCGCTCATGTTCAGTCATTCGATGTCCTCGCATCGCCTCGATCAATTGGGGCGTCTTTTGTTTGGCTGAACCGCGTGCCAACCCCGCCATCTCCTCCGGTGTGGCCTTGCCTTCCAAGAGAGCCAGAAGCATGTGCTGTCCAGAGACCCCAAAGAGATCGCTGAGCACGCTGGCAATCTTGACGTTGGTTTGCTCCAGCATCTTTTGAACCCGGTTGCGCTCCCGCGTGCCGTCTTGGATCAACTGCACTCGACGCCGCGTCAAGTCCCGCAATTCACGAACCGGCTTGGCGGGAATATAGCTGGACCGGACGTGATCGTGACGTAACAACTCGGCCAGATGCTCGGCGTCCTTACGGTCCGTCTTATGGCCCTTCCGGTTCCTGACCTCTTCCGGATTTGCCAGCACTACCGCAAACTGGCCCTCCAGAATGTTGAAAATGGGAATCCAGTAGGATCCCGTGCTCTCCATCACTACGTGTGTCACTCCTTCGCGGTTGAGCCATTCGCGAAGCCGTTCCAAAGCAGGAACCGTGGTATCGAAACGCAGTGTTTTGCTGTTTGGATCGTCCTGTGCTGCGCCTGTCAAGACGCAACACAGCAGAAAACGCTTGCCCACATCAATACCGGCGCAACGCTCCATGATCTTGCCCATTGGCTTTGCTCCTTGCCGTCGGAGAGCTGGCGCAGAATTATAACTTGTTCCACGGGCTTTTCAGCACCAATCAGGGGATGCACCAACACCAGCCGGGTACAGTTTTATCCACGGGTTGTTCCACCATTCCGGCAACCGTCCTCACTCCGGCGACACGTTCAGCTTGCCCACCCTGACAGTGCCCGTCAAGCCTCAAGAAGTCAGGCAGCCGGTGCCGCTTCACTCGCGCCCGTTTTCATGATCAGGGGTGAGCGCCGAGCGCTCATGAAGGTTTTATCCCGGCGCACTCTGACCCCTTGTCCCAACCCCTTTTTTCCCCAAATCCACTGCCAAAAAAGATTTGTTGAATTCTTTGCGCATCAAGGAAGAATGGGGAAGGCTAGGGACGAATACATTTTTGTACTGAATGCGGGTTCGTCGAGCCTGAAATTCTCTGTTTACCAGCGCCACGAATCCAAAGACTGGAGACTGGAAGCGCGAGGACAGATTGAGGGCATCGAAACCGAGTCGCGGATTTCCGCGCGCGACGACCAGGGCCGAAGCCTCGTGGATAACAAGATTGGTCCGCAGGTGCGCAATGGACACGAAGCAGTGGCAGCGCTGGCTTCGTGGCTGATGTCCCGCTATCTGAGCGCTCGAGTAGTAGGAGTTGGACATCGCGTGGTGCATGGGGGTTCGCGCTACGCATCGCCGACGTTGGTGACCCGGGCGGCATTGGAGGAACTCCGTAGCCTGGTGCCTCTTGCTCCCCTGCATCAGCCGTACAATCTGGCTGCGATGGATGCGGTCTTTGAGCACTTACCAGACGTAGCGCAAGTTGCCTGTTTCGACACTAGTTTTCATCGGACCATGTTGCCAGTGGCGCAACTAGTTCCTCTGCCACACGAGATCGCCGGGACTGATCTCCGGCGATACGGATTTCATGGCCTCTCATACGAATACATCGCATCCGTTCTCCCAAAGGTTGCACCGGAGGTTGCGCACGGACGGATTGTCGCTGCTCACTTGGGAAGCGGCGCCAGTATGTGCGCCTTAAAGGACGGAAAGAGCGTGGACACAAGTTTCGGGTTCACCGCCGCTGGATGGGCTTTGTATGGGAACGCGGCCGGGCTCGGTGGATCCCGGAGTGATTCTGTATCTTTTCCAGCAGTTGGGGCTATCAGCGAAGGAAGTGGAGGCGATTCTGTACGAGAATTCAGGCCTACTCGGCATTTCGGGTATCAGTAACGACATGCGCGACCTTCTTCGAAGCAGCCATGAAGAAGCCCGACTGGCGGTGGATTACTTCGTTTATCGCGCCGCCAAGGAGATTGGTGCGCTTGCGGCGGTGTTGGGCGGGATCGATGGCCTGGTATTCACAGCCGGAATCGGGGAGAACTCCGTCGAGATCCGCCGCCGAATTTGCGAGTCTTCCGCGTGGCTCGACATCGTCCTTGACCCTCAAAAGAACGCTAGTAACGGGCTCCGGATTTCTGCTCGTACAAGCAAGATTCCCATATGGGTTATTCCAACCAACGAAGAGTTGATGATTGCCCGACACACCGGATCGCTGTTGGGTTTAGAGAAGACAACCGCCTCCCTGTAGTGACTACAAAAAAAGAAGCCCTGCAGGCTAGGCGGTAATCGGTTCTTTGGAAAGTTTCGACTCGCGTGAAACAAGCGAACTGTGCTCTCAAGCAGGAGGTTGCACGCTCTGAGAGTGTTTAAAAACAAAAAGAGTTTGCGCGTAACGCCGGTGTTAGCAGCCCGCGACGCAAAAGGAGTTAGATGAATGACGACCAAAGTGATGGAGGCCAAGGAAAATGTCGCCGCTCGATCTGTCGTGACGGAACAGGCCCGCAAGGGTTCTTTGAGCGCCTACGGCAAGGCGCGGTCGACAGTTGAAGGATCACCTCTAAGCGCAGATGCTTTGCGCAAGACACACGCCTACTGGCAGGCGTGCAATTATCTCAGCCTGGGCATGATCTATCTGCAAGACAATCCCCTGCTGCGCGAGCCTCTTAAGCCGGAGCACATCAAGAACCGGCTGCTGGGGCACTGGGGGGCCAGTCCTGGCCTGTCCTTCGCCTACATTCATTTGAATCGGCTGATCAAGAAGTTCGATCTCGACATGATCTTGCTGGCAGGGCCTGGGCATGGCGCTCCGGGAGTACTTGGGCCCGCCTACCTGGAAGGAACGTACTCAGAGGTTTAACCCGACAAAAGCCAGGACGTGGCGGGGTTGAAGGAATTCTTCCGGCAATTCTCTTTCCCGGGGGGGATCGGTAGTCACTACACACCGGAAACACCAGGCTCGATTCATGAAGGGGCCGAGCTTGGGTATGTTCTTTCCCACGCATGCGGCGCCGCCTTTGACAACCCCAACCTCATCGTAGCGGCTGTCGTCGGAGATGGAGAGGCCGAAACGGGCCCCCTGGCAAAACTTCCTGGCACATTAGCAAGTTCTTAAACCCCATTCGGGACGGCGCAGTTCTCTCGATTCTGCATCTCAACGGTTATAAGATCAACAACCCTACTTTGCTGGCCCGCATCAGCCACGAGGAAGTAGACAACCTGTTCCGCGGTTACGGGTGGTCGCCCTACTTTGTGGAGGGTTCCGACTACGACAGCATGCACCAGGCGATGGCGGCAACGGTGGAACAGTGCATAGCTGAGATCAGGAAGCACCAAAGCGACGGCCGCCGTTCCGGAATAGCCATCCGCCCACGCTGGCCGATGATCGTCTTGCGTACGCCTAAAGGTTGGAGCGCACCGGCGGAAGTCGCGGGCCATAAACTGGAAGGGTTCTGGCGAGCGCACCAGGTTCCCATGGCGGACGTGAAGAAGAAGCCGGAGCAGCTTGCGATCCTCGAAAAGTGGATGCGTGCGCAAAAGCCGGAGGACTTGTTCGATCGGGACGGGAAGCTGCTTCCGGAACTCAGTGCTTTGGCTCCTGCCGGCACTCGCAGGATGAGTGCAAATCCTCACGCCAACGGAGGGCGTATCCGGAAGCCGCTGCGTATGCCCGATTTCAGGGAGTATCGGGCCAAAGTGGAATTGCCCGGCCAAGTAGAAGCGGAAAACACTCGTCCTCTGGGAGCCTTCCTGCGCGATGTGATGAAGTTGAACATGGACCGGTTCCGCGTCTTCGGGCCCGATGAGAATAGCTCAAACAAGCTGCAGGACATCTATGAGGTAAGCAAGAAGTTTTGGATTGCGGAATATTTTCCGGAAGACGCCGACGGCGGGGAGTTGGCCACCGACGGCCGAGTGATGGAAATGCTGAGCGAGCACACGATGGAAGGTATGCTTGAGGGCTTTCTTCTGACGGGGCGCCACGGCTTCTTTTCGACATACGAAGCGTTCGTCCACGTGATCGATTCGATGTTCAATCAACATGCTAAGTGGCTGTCGATCTGTCATCATCTCTCGTGGCGAGAGGCAATTTCCTCTCTAAACCTGCTGATCACATCTACCGTCTGGCGCCAGGACCACAATGGCTTTACTCACCAGGACCCTGGGTTCCTCGACGTCGTGGTCAACAAGAGCGCGGCCGTAACGCGCATTTATCTGCCACCTGACGTGAACTCCCTCCTGTCTGTCTCCGATCATTGCTTGCGGAGCCAGAACTACATCAACGTGATCGTTTCGGACAAGCAGATGCACTTGCAGTATCTTGACATGGACGCAGCCGTGAAACACTGTACCAAGGGCATTGGCATTTGGGACTGGGCCAGTAACGATCAAGGTGACGAACCCGACGTCGTAATGGCGTCCGCCGGAGATATCCCCACACAGGAAGCTTTGGCCGCTACAGCATTGTTGCGGGAGGAATTCCCTGGCGTCAAAATCCGTTTCATCAACGTAGTTGACTTGTTCAAGCTGCAGCCAGCCGCGGAGCATCCCCACGGGATGACGGACCGCGACTTTGACTCGCTGTTTACGCTTGACAGGCCGGTTATCTTCAATTTTCACGGCTACCCTTGGTTAATCCACCGGCTGGCCTATCGCCGCGCCAACCACGGCAACATGCATGTGCGCGGATACAAGGAGAAGGGGAATATCAATACACCCATGGAATTAGCGATCCATAACGAGATCGATCGCTATAGTCTGGCCATAGATGCGATCGACCGGACGCCCAAGCTCCGAAGAATCGGGGCTCACGCTAAGGAACGGTACCGCGATCTTCAGACCGCATGCCGCAACTATGCGTATGAGCACGGCATCGACGATCCGAAGATCGCAGCCTGGAAATGGCCGTTCTAAGGCCAGCTAACACTGGCTACGTGAGCAAATTAAATCCGTAGGAATCCAAAAAGCGCCGAAATAGATCGGTAACGTCTATCCTGCCTCGGGAACCCATCTCGGCCGCACGAGCCGTTTCTTGCCTCATGCCCCATTCTGCACACTCGCCCGGCGGCTCTTCAAGATGGGTTCCTCGGCCGCTTACGGCAGAACGCATGCGGACCCGCGTGAAAGCGCCGATCCGCGCGAGTTTGGAGCGGCCCGATTTTGCAAGTGGCTTCAGCGGTGAAAGGTTTTGGATTACCAGCTGTCAGGCGTGAATCAATTCGCCCTTGGCAGCATTCGATGGCGCGGCCTATGAGGCGTTGGCAGAGGCTCCGGACCCGTGCTTTGCCTGTTAACCAAGGGTGCGGGCGTTGGAGAGTTTTAGAGAGTGCGCGCGGCTGGAGTCTGAATTGGCCGCCCATGGGCGGACCCATTTCAGACTCAACTTTACTACGTCGGCTACAAACGCTTGAGCTTCGGGCTCGGGAAGAGAAGATCGACGCTGCAAACCGCTATCGAGCGGATTTTTTTGAGACTCCTGCGGAGGAAAGAGCGAACGCATATGAGACATCGCTTGCTTTCGGAACCTTCAAATTGAATGGTCAGGAGGGGACCAAAGTCGAAGCCTCATCCATTCCGAATTGGGTGAAGACTAACTTGGTTCGCGCCGTTACAAAGCTAGACGGCATCAAGAGCTGCAAGAGGATATGCCCTTTGTCCGAAGCGATGCGTGCAATACGATTATCAGGAATTGAAATGGGTTCGGGTGAAGTAGATTGCGATTTGGCAGTTCGCTACGAACCCACATTTCTAAGAACTAAAAGGGCGGCAGATGCGGACCTTAACTGTAGGTACTCTTGAGAGGCGTCTTATGCACCACTGTGCTGGCTCTGATTGCCATTAGCCCGGTGCTCAAGATTCCTTGCTTAAGTATCAGACCTGCCACCCCAAACATGGCACGTTTTCACGATACCTTTCTGGGTCTTCGGGAAATCGCCCCCAATGCCTTTCAGGTTCGATTTCCTTTTTTTCCCAATTCAATTCTGGATCTGAATCTCATCCACGTCAAGAACGTTAATGTTCTCGATATATGTCCTTCGGCAAAATCGACGCCTTCCCGTCGCGGCTGGAAACCGCGGTCAAGCATACTTACAGGATCTCCCCGCTGCCGATGTTCCATCCGCGCCTGACCATGATTTGGCATTGGTTCATTTCGAGTAATTGCTGAAAAGGATTTGAGTGCCGTTAGTGGGGACAGTCTAGCTCTAGTGGTCTTCCATAAGCCGGTCGCCCCGGTCAACGAAAAATATTAGGCCTCTTCAAACCCAGGCTTCCGTACGCATTCTGATAAGCCGGTTACTGCTAGGCTCGATGCAAGTTGAGTTCAGGGTCGAAGTCCGGTGCTGCCATCTGCGTCACGAGCAAAGGCTCAAGACCACTAACGCAGTCGCCCGAAAGTACGGGCTTTCACAATATGAACCATCAACGAAATCCTCAGACCATCTTAGGAAAGGGTTTATAAAACTCGCCGCTCATATGGATCACCGCTTTTGGAAATCCCCAACTGCGGATCGCGTGCGCCGCTCTGCCGCTGCTTTGGCCGTAGTCCCAGAAATCCCGCGACATCGCGGCTGTGCGGGAATCGCTCGACGCGCCCAGCGTGAGCACGAACCTCATCGCAGTGAGCTGGCCCAGGCGCAGGACTTCGTCCAGTGGCAGAGGGCCTTTCAGCGGCGCGCCTTCCACGAACTCCATCACCAGAAGTTGGTCCCGACGTCGTGCAGAGTGCAGACGTTGGGATGATTGAGAGCGGCTACGGCTCGGGCTTCGCGCTCGAAGCGTTCGGTGAACTGCTGATTGGAAGTCTTGAGCGCGACAATTCGATCCAGGCGCGTGTCGCGGGCCTTGTACACTTCGCCCATGCCACCCGCGCCGATGGGCGCGAGGATTTCGTAGGGACCGAGTTGTCACCGATGGAGAGCGGCATTTGCAGTATTCAATCAAGTTTAGCCGACCAGCGAGCTGAGTCACTGCATTCTTACCATCACGGACTTCGTGTGCCGGGGGAGCTAAAAAATAGCTCGAACGCGCTGTCTGGAGTCCTTCCTACTGCATTAACGGACATTGAACTAAGCGTCCGGCGGTGAAGCCGTAGTTTCAGCGGTGCGCGTAGTGTGATGAGGTCAACAACGAAAGGAGTTCGTTGTGACTACACTACGGCAACGGATGCTGGAAGACCCTCCAGATCCGGAACTATGCGCCCACCACAATTCGGATCTACCTGCAGGCCATCCGTGTTCTCAAAACATTTCGGCAAACCACCTGATCAGCTCGGTGCCGAGCACATTCGACTGTATCAACTGTTCCTGATCAAAGAGAAGAAAGTGGCGCTGCCTACCTTCATCCAAGTGGTGTGAGCCCTGCGGTTCTTCTAACACCCACACGCTGAACCGAAAGGTCGCCATAGAACGCATTCCCTTTCCCCACGGGGAACGAAAGTTGCCGCTGATCCTGAGCCGGGAGGAAGTCCAAAAGCTGGTTGTCGCGGTTCTGGGAGCCAGCTCCTACTACCTACGCACAGGCCTGTACCGAAGCTGGTCGTCCCAGAGTGGAGGCGCCTCGGAATCTGCGCCATCGCACGCTGCTTGCGATCCTGTACGGCTGTGGGCTCAGGGTTGCCGAAGCAACCCAACTCAGGGATTCGGACCAGCGACTCTGGCACTGTGCAGCAGGCTCACCTGTCGTGTTTTTGTGTCCAGCGCGGCAGCGATCTGCCGGCAGAAAGGGTCTGCCGGTCCCTGGGTCCTTTACCGCAGCGAACCTTCAACACGTGGCGGGCACTGTCGATGTTGCTCACCTGGAAGCTGTTGTTCACGACGACGGAAGGACCTACGGGGCGTCGCGTAAGCACGGGAGACCTAACACCAAGAACGGCGTGACCAAAGCGTCCCGCTACGGTTTGTCAGAGGGTGACCACAGGACAGGGTGCGTTCCAAATGATCTCGTAATTGTGGGAGCGCAGATGGCCATGAGCGTCGCTCAAATGCCCTCTGCCGGTTATCAGCAGATCGGCGTTTTCGATCTCCCGGGCCACTTCTCCGATCACTTCCGCCGGTTCACCCTCCAGTATTCGAATGGATGCTTTCAATTTCGCTTGGGCGATTTGGTTCCTTAGGGTGGATTCGATATTCTGTTTCACCTTCAGCATCGTTTCATCGCCGGGAGCGCCATGACCGGGAATCGCAGTGAAAACGCTCAAGCCGGCTCCGAACTTTTCTGCCACCTCTGAGGCGCGTGCTAGCAGATCGGTGCTGAGATTCCTATAATCCATGGCCAGCACGATGTTGCGATAAGGGTGAAAATGCCCCAACTCGCGAGGGTGCGGGCTCGTCCAGACGGCACAACGCGCGTCATAGAGCACCTTCGCGGTAGTAGAGCCGATCAGGAACCGCCGCCCCGGACTTGCAGCGCGAGTTGGCATCATGATCATACCGACATCTTTTTCCGAGGCGAATTCGACCAGGGCATCGGCGACTCCCCCGGTTCTCACTACGCATTCACTTTCGATGGCGCCGAAGTTTCGCTTCTGGAGGTCCTGGAGCAACCTCATACGCTCCCGTGTAGTGCATTCCCGCTCCCGCTCCAGTTTCGACCTCGCACTGTCGCTGAAAGGGCCGAAGTAGCTTTCAGAGGATCCCCGCCAATCTTCCAGCCAGGGCACCACGTTCACGAGCCAAACCTTCGTTCCAACGGCCTTGGCAATTCCAGCAGCGTGTTCTGCGACTATTTCGCTCGCGGGAGAAAAATCAGATGGGAAAAGAATGCTCCGAAAAGGTCCGGATGGACGAATCTTCATGGCGGCACCCTCCTTACCTTGCACTGAGCAATCCGTCAACCATCTGCAAAACAAACCAATTGCTTATCCAGCCTTATGATTTAGCAGCGTCCACTGGTCAAGCTATAGGGGACTGCGTCCTTTGGCGATGTCTCGAAGTGGCAGAAGGCGCACCGTGTTTCGGCGCTTATGGAGGGTTACCGGTGATTGCACCGCGCCGATTCAATCCAACTGAGTACGCGGAAGGCAAGTGTTATTCTCACGATCTGGAGCGTCTTCGCGATACCGGAGAATTGGTGGAACTAGACTGCCAACGCGCCCACGCTCTATGCGACTATCTAGTGGAAATTAACAGCGTGCGCGGGTACGATCCAGGGCTGTATACCCGGCGAATCCCTGAGTTGGTGGGACACGGCGAGTGCATCATGGGCATCGCGGATTCTTATCCTTCGCACCACCCATTGGCGCCTCCAAGCCTGCTGGAGAAGATTGAGCACCTGTGTGTGAATTGGCGATGGCGCTTGAAGAGTCATACGCACCGGTTGCGCGAGGCCCATGGAGATTTTCATCCGTGGAACATTCTGTTTCGCACGGGGGTCGATTTCACGGTGCTGGACCGTTCTCGAGACGAGTACGGCGACCCTGCCGACGATGTTGCATCTCTCACTATGAATTATTTGTCTTCTCTCTACAGAGAAGCGGGCGTCTGGAAGGCGCTTTGGGTTCATTGTTCCTCCGCTTCTGGCGGCACTATATCGAGAGGACCGGAGATCACGAAATGCTCGGCGTGGTCGCGCCGTTCCTGGCCCTCCGCAGTCTTGTCATGGCCAGTCCGGTCTGGTATCCGGCTCTTCCGGCCACCGTGCGGCATTTGTTTCTCGCGTTTACCGTCGCCGTACTGGAGAGCGAATCGCTTCGATCCTCAAAAGGCGAACAGCTACTGTTGAGTCTAGACCCAGAGCTGCTTTCGCGGTTTGGGTGACTGGACTCCCAGCCTCCGGGGAATCCAGCCTGGTGCGATCTGTAAAAGCTCAACTCACCGATCGAGGGTGGGATGTTGCTGTCCTCGAATCCGACGCGCTTCGGCGGATCTTCACTCCAAACCCTCGCTATGACGAGAACGAGCGCGCATGCTTCTATCGCCAGATGGTCTTCGTCGGCGAACTTCTCACACAGCATGGAGTCCCTGTAATCTTTGATGCTACTGCGAACCGCTGCTCGTACAGAGATCTCGCACGCCGGCACATCCCCCAGTTTATAGAGGGTATACGTGGACTGTCCTTTGGCAACCCTGCATGGCGAGGGATCCAAAGGGGATCTATCGCCAGGGCCACCAAGGTTTAGCGGACACTGTGCCGGGTCTTCAGGTTATCTATGAGCCGCCTGAAAGGCCAGAACTGGTAGTGCATGCCGATCAAGAGGACCCGGAAGTAGGCTCCGCGCATGTGATCGGTAAGCTGGCTGAGATCGGCTACCTAGCCGAGCTGTCTGAACACAAAAATGCAGGCGGCCACGATGACAATCAGCGGCCCATACGTTGAGGGTCCGATTCGTGCTTTCATGAGAAACGCCCCGTGCCGATTCGAAGTCGTCCAGCTCCATGTGGCTCTTAACGCTAAACCAATGCGGACTCTGGGACCGCGTAGAAATATGACAGCGGAACACCTGAGGCTGGAGGAAGCCCGCGACCGGCGCGTCCCTTGGAAAGAGTGGGGACCTTACTTGAGCGAGCGGGCGTGGGGAACTGTCCGCGAAGACTACTCCCCTTTTGGCACGGCTTGGGAGTATTTTCCTCACGACCACGCGCGGTCACGCGCTTATCGGTGGAGTGAAGATGGATTGGGCGGGATCTGCGACCGGCATCAACTCCTTTGTTTCGCGATTGCATTGTGGAATGGCCGGGATCCTATTCTCAAAGAGCGTCTCTTCGGACTCACAGGCAATGAGGGAAAGCATGGGGAGGACGTGAAGGAGTACTCATTTTACCTGGACTCGACCCCAACGCACCCCTATATGAAATACCTGTACAAGTATCCGCAGGTAGCCTACCCATACTCCGCACTGATTGAGGGAAACCGACTCCGCAGCCGTATGGACCCTGAATACGAACCGCTGGATACGGGAGCCTTCGACCAGGACCGCTACTTTGATGTCTTCGTGGAGTACGCAAAAGCAGCTCCCGACGACATTCTCATCCAGGTGACTGTGGTCAATCGAAGCGCGGGTGAGGCCGGCATCGACCTATTGCCGACTATTTGGTTCCGCAACACCTGGTCCTGGGGGTTGGACGCACGTAAGCCTCTGCTCGCCTCCGACGCGACAATCGGAGATATGCATGCGATTCGCGTCACTCACTTCGAAATGGCGGAACGCTGGCTTCTGTGCGAGGGCGATCCGGAGTTCCTGTTCACGGAGAACGAGACCAACTTCAAGCGTGTGTTTGCGGCCCCAAACCAGAGCCCGTATGTGAAGGACGGAATCAACGACTATGTCCTGGGTGGGAAGAAAACTGCGGTTAGCCCGGAACCATTCGGAACAAAGGCCTCCGCTCGCTATCATCGAAACATTAAGGCTGGGGAGCAGGTCACTCTGAGGCTTCGTCTTACCACCAATCGTCTTACCACCAAGCTTGGTGCCGACGCGCTCGGAGATACATTTGACGAGATGGTTCACAAGCGCCGCGTGGAGGCGGACGAGTTCTACAATGCGATCAGCCCCAAGGCGCTGACTCCCGACGAGCGCATGGTTCAGCGTCAAGCCTTCGCTGGCCTCTGTGGAGCAAACAGTTCTACAACTACAACGTCCGGAGGTGGTTGCGAGGGGACCCAGCCGGACCGGAGCCGAGCAGCGATCGTCGGCACGGCCGCAATCATGGATGGACACATCTCAACAACGCCGATGTTGTCTCGATGCCGGACAAGTGGGAATACCCTTGGTATGCGGCTTGGGATCTTGCGTTTCATGCGATCCCGCTGGCGCTGATTGATCCCTCCTTCGCCAAGGAGCAGCTTCTGCTGTTGCTACGGGAATGGTACTTGCATCCCAACGGACAGCTCCCCGCCTATGAGTGGAACTTCTCCGACGTGAACCCCCCGGTGCATGCATGGGCCGTTTGGCGCGTCTACAAAATCGAAGAAAGGAACTCCGGAAAGGCGGACCGTAGCTTCCTGGAACGCGCCTTTCACAAGTTGCTTCTGAACTTCACCTGGTGGGTGAACCGCAAGGACTCAGAAGGCAACAATGTCTTCCAGGGCGGTTTTCTTGGCCTTGATAACATCGGCGTGTTCGACCGAAGCGGCATTTTGCCCAATGGCGGCGTCATCGAACAATCTGATGCCACCAGTTGGATGGGAATGTACTGCCTGAACATGATGACCATCGCGCTGGAGCTTTCCCGGCAGAACCCGGCATACGAAGATGTGGCCTCCAAGTTTCTCGAACACTTCGTCTATATCTCCCGCGCGATGAACAATATTGCGGGACAGGGGATCCAGTTATGGGATCGAATAGACGAATTCTACTACGACGTATTGCGCCTGCCCGGGGGCAAGTCGCAACCGATGCGCGTGCGATCCCTGGTTGGCTTGATCCCGTTGCTTGCTGTGGAGACGCTGGACTCGGAATTGATCGATACGCTGCCTGGGTTCAAGCGCAGAATGCAATACTTTCTCGACAATCTGCCCGAATTCGGAGACTATGTGGAGACGCTCACTACGCCTACGAGCATCAAACGATTTCTATCGCTCCTAAGCCGGGATCGCTTGAAATCTGTATTACGCCTCATGCTGGACGAGACTGAATTCCTTTCGGCCCATGGGATGCGTTCCCTCTCCCGCTATCATCAAGAGCATCCCTATAAGGTACTGATCGATGGAAATAATTACGGCATTGACTATCAGCCGGCAGAATCACAAACAGAACAGTTTGGCGGCAACTCCAACTGGAGAGGTCCGATCTGGTTCCCAATCAATTTTCTGATCATTGAGGTGCTCCAGAAGGTCCATTATTTTCTGGGTGACGAGTTTCAGGTCGAGTTCCCCACCGGCTCTGGCCGCAGTATGAACTTGTGGCAGGTTAGCCTGGAACTGCAGCGCCGCTTAACCCGGCTCTTCCTTCGAGACGATCAAGGCCGGCGGGCCGCCTTCGGAAGAAGGGAGAAGTTCCAGACCGATCCACACTGGCGGGACTACTTGCTCTTTCACGAATACTTCCACGGCGAGGACGGACGCGGCCTTGGCGCCAGTCACCAGGGCTGGACCATGTTAGCGGCGAAGTTGATTCAACAAAGCTACCCGCGAGACGGATTTGCATGGGTAAAGAAAGGACGACATAGTGGCGACTCTAAAAGGCTCCAAAACTCACGAAAATCTCAAGGCAGCGTTCGCCAACGAGGCACAGGCGAACCGTCGGTATCTGTATTTCGCCCGGCAGGCTGACATCGAGGGTTATCCGGAGATCGCCGGTTTATTTCGCGATACCGCGGAAGGCGAGGCTGGGCATGCACACGGACACCTGGACCAATTGCGTAAAGTTGGCGACCCAATGACGGGCAAACCGATCGGTCCTACGGATGCCAACCTGGAAGCCGCGATTGCAGGAGAGACGTCCGAGTACAACAGCCTTTACCCACAGATGGCGGCAACCGCAAGAGAAGAGGGATTCTCCGAGCTCGCGGATTGGTTCGAGAGGCTGGCCAAGGCCGAACATAACCACGCTGATCGCTTCAGGCGCGGCCTTGACTCTTTGCGTTCCCTGCCCCGCGGTTGAGTTCAGGGTGTCTTGATGCTTCTACCGGCGAGAAGAGGCATGACGGCAAGCGGCGCGAGCGCTACACAATACGCCGCGCCCGAAACAGGATCGCGGCTTACCAGATACTCGCTGAGGAAGAGGCCGCGAACCCAAAGCACAAGAGTAAATTCCACGATCAGCATGGGCAGCGTCGTCCCGACAGATGATTCAAACCCTGAGCCATTACAGAGTGGGCAATCACGGGGCCGGCAAACGGCGTGAGATCGCCGAAAGCGTCGATACCCCCTCCAATCACGATGGATATGCTCGTGGCGAAAGTATCCAGAACAAAAGGGCTTAAGAAAGCGGACAGGAATTCACGTATTCCCGAGTATGGCCTGCGCGGCCGCCTCCCTTGAAAGAGAGCCCGCGTTTTGTTGCGGTTGTCCAGCTCTGGTGTGGATGTCGCGTGTGCCGTCACGCCGACGACGGGCAGCCTTTATCGCTGGCGGTGCGCGGACGCAATGTTCTGGTGGCGGGCGATCCGCAGTCAGGAAAGTCCTGGGTTCCCGGCCTGTCGGTCGCACCAATGACCGTAATCGTAATCGGCAGCAAGAACGCGCCGAGAGATTCTCGTTCTTTTTCAGGGGCGTCGGCTATCGAGTTCCTTGGACATTTTCGTCAGATGCTGATCACCGGACAGGGAGACTCCCGAACCGTGGGATACAAATGGGACCACATCCTCCCAAAGCTGGCTTGCACGTGACCGCGTCCGACGACCATCAGGTCGGCGTCCCGGAGAATCGCTTCCTCCCTAATTGCGTCCTCGCGCGGTCCGAGCCGTATAGTGTGGGGAACGTCGATTTGCAGCGCGCCCTTAAGCTCGCGCAGTCTGCGATTCGCTCCTTCAATCATGTCCCTTTCATGCACGGCGAAGCCGACTTCATTGGGGGGAGGCACCTCAATGACGTGAACCAGGCGTAGTTGCGCCTGGTAATATCGCGCGAGCGCGACCGCCGCAGTCACCAGCGCCAGAGTTTCTTCCGATTGGTCAATCGCACATAGGATCGATTTGTAGGGCAGTTGGACGGTTTGCCCCGCCAGCGTCGTTCCGGTAGTCGTCCAGACCGCGCAACTGACATCATGAAGGACTTTCGCCGCCACAGATCCTAAGAGGAATCGGCGGACAACCCCGGAACCGCGGGTCGCGAGCATTACCAGGTCAGCGCCTTGATGCCGGACAACGTTTTCCACCATAGTGCCCGGGTCTCCCAGCTCCACGAAACATTCCACGTGAATGCCGGGAAAGGATTCCTGAGCAAACTTCCTGAGACGCTCCTGTTCGGAGCTCTTGGTTTCGGTTATAAGGCCCGGATCGCTGAGAGGCAACTGCACATAGGCTAAAGCCTCCGAACCATACGCATGAACAAGCGCCAAGCTGGCGGAGAATCTGTGCAGCATCTCTTTGACGTAAGGAATCACCGTAGCACAAGGCGCAGAGTAGTCCACCGGCATCAGGATTTGTTTGAAAGGCAGCATCTTGCTCTCTTGGAATGCACGTGAAAGACCACATGAATTGGCGTGGATAGTGGTCCAGAATGGCCGTTTGCGCTTTCGATCTTCGGTCGTTGCGTGTAAAGACGCAGCTGGTGGGGTTGATCTAGACTTTGCAGTCCGAAATCGGGGCTGAGTTATCCTGATTGAAAGCACCCGAGACAATCCCCAGTGAATCAGTACGGGAGTAGCCCTCATAACGTTCGCTCTGTCCGCTTTGCCTAAGCCCGGCGGCACATGTTTCGGAAGAATACCGACTTTGGTTTTGGAACCCTTACACGCCGGAACATCTGGAAGTCATCTATCGGGACGACGACCCGTACGTCTCAGACGAGATTGGACGCATTTTTCCGGGACGATCTCACGGGGACTCTTCACCGTTTCGACCCTCTGCTGTTTGACCTCCGACCTGATGATCGCCACTGGCCGCCAGACGCTGAAATCAATGTCATCTGCGGGTATGATTACACGTCCAGCACCGTGGATAAACCACGAATGGCTGTGGGTGATATGGCCACAGTCGACCTAACTGTTTGGGCTAACTCAACGCAGTTGTGTCCGACCTTTTCGTTACCGTTCGCAACACAACCTTAGTGACCCCAGGTCTCAAACTGTCTGGCAAGAGGAATCGCGGCTGCCAGCGAGAAGCCAGCATCAATAACGTGAATTCTCATCCATCCAGGCACAGTTGCCTCGTTTTGCAAAAATCCTATGCCATTCGTAACATCGTATTTGTCCGCGGAGCGCCAATTACCATTGCGGCTATGATCCAGAGCTTGTTCTCGACGTTCGACACGCCGGGCGCCGACCACGCGGCCCGTTCGGCAGCCTGTCTTTCAGCCCAACTGGATACCGCGCCGGTCAGAACGACAGTGGAACCGTGAATATCTATTTGGACACGTTTGGCTTCCACCTCTGCACTTCGCTTGAGGGCAGCCTCAATGCCGCTCTTGATTTCGGCGCTCATGGGCACTCTCGACGGCTTAAGCTCAATGCTATTGAGTACCGCCTTGACTCCGATAAGCCGCGATATATCGCGCTCCGCATTGTGTTTTTGGAAGGACCATTCTACAACTCCGCCGAGGGTTACGAAGCCATTTGAAACCTGCACTTTGACAGCGTTTTTGGGAATCAGCGCATTCCAGGCGAGGACATTTGCTGCAGCTCGAGCTATATCCTCATCTGTACGCTCATGAGCATCTGATAGCAAAACTTGAAGTTCGCTCGCAAGCGCTCTGACCCCATGAATTCCCATCACGGCACGTTCCGCCGCCATCTTTTCCGCGTAGCTCCCTACGTTGCCGGTTAACGTAACGATTGCATCTTTCACTCGGACCCCAATGGCCGCTTCGTCCACTTCCGGCTGCCATCTGAGTTCTTCTTCTACATGATTCTTGAGTTGAGAGTCGCCACCCATAGTCTGTTCTCCTTTCTGGTTCCGATTGCAGTTTTGCTGCCGTCTGGAATCGCTAGGAACAACACGACAATCGACGCTTCACCTGCGCCTAATCGCACAATCTTGGCGTGATCCTGAGCTATTTCGCACTTGTAAGAATCAAGAGGAATTTTCAAAGGAGCGCCAATGGGTCAAATTAGCGATTGCCTCGGGATTCACTGACTGCACATTGCACCATCGCCGGAAGCTTCTTGGCCAACTGGCTCCATCGCGACACGGGCCCGCTTATCGTGACTGTGGCAGCCTTCTGCTTCCAGATCAGTTTGTTTGCGACGCTATTCAACACTTCTTTGTGAATCGCGATGCTCCAGTGATTGTTCATTGTCGCGGGGGAAGTCTTTTTAAGACCCGTCAAATCGGGCTCGCGCGAGCACTCGAAGCGATTCGGAAGCCGAGGGAGGAGGGGAAATCCACGCTGGCGCAAATGTCGAGAACTTCCGAATGTTGGCGCGCTTCGGATACGGCGGAGTCCGGTTCCGCTTCCGCCGCGGCTGTGCCAATCCTTCCCGCTGCAGCAGGTCGGCGAGAAGTCCGCGCGGATTAGTGGTGAGCGTATGAAGCAGGCATGCCGCAACGAGTCCAGGTCAGTGGACCTTGTTTCGAAAACGCACGTTGAGGCTACAAACCAGTTATTCCAGACGGCCTTACTTGAGCGCCCTGTTTTCATCCCCTTTGAGCTGCGTCTCTTCGCGCAACAATTCGCGTCTCTTCACACAGGAAGCGAGCTTGCTTCGGCGGGACTTTCCCGAATCCGATAGCTAACTCCCGGACTCCTAAGGGTTTACGCATTTCAATCGATACGGCGCTTGACGTGCCCAATAGTGTTGCGTGTGAAGGAGGCCAAAATGCCACAACGAAATAGAACTTATCTCATCTGCGCAGCCCTCGTATTCGCTGTCCCCGGAATGACGACTTTGCGAGGCGCCGATCTTACGCAGCTTCCCGCCACTTTTATGGAGAAGGTGACCCCCAGCGAAGTGCGCGCAGGCGACCTGATTACTGTGCAGGGCGAGACGCTGGACGCGGCCCACGTAAAAGCCGTGTTTCTAACCAACCGACCAGAGCAAGTGGAAGTCGAAATTATAGCCCAGGGAGCGAACTACCTCCGCTTTAAGATGCCAAACATCGCACCGGGCAAATGGCACATCGCCATCAAACTGGTCCGGGAAGATATGTTTTTGGAGGAGCCAGTCTTCGTCATAGTATTACCAGCTAAAGGTTAGTCAGTTCCTCGCAGCAAAAGCTTCAATTCTGAAGCTTACAGAAAAAACGGGCCGCCCCTCAACAAACGGGGCCGCCCGTTTCTTCTTGTCCAGCTAAATGGCACGGACACCACACTAGATCCATTTCTTTCTCAACAACCAGACCTTGATCATTTGTGTAAGGCTCACGTAGCCGAGCAGTGTGAGCATCAGAATCGGCCAGTACATCCCCGGCAGATGAGTGAGGCTTAGCGGAACCGCGAGAGGGGAATAGGACAACCATATTCCGAAGGCCACGATGCATATTGTTGTTAACGTCAGCGGCGTGCTCGCCCGGCTCTGCAGGAAAGGGATCTTGTTGGTGCGAATGACGTGGATGATCAGCGTCTGGGTCATCAGCGACTCGACGAACCAGCCGGTCTGAAATAGCGTAGCGCGGGATGGGTCCCAGCAGTTGAACACCCAGAGCATGACGCAGAAAGTCGTGTAGTCGAAAATCGAGCTGATGGGACCAATGTAAAGGATGAACCTCCTGATCTCGTCAATGTTCCAGGGGCGGGGCCGTGCCGTTTGTTCCTCATCCACTGCATCGACCGGGATCGGCACCTGCGAGAAGTCGTAGAGAAGATTGTTCGTCAACACTTGGATCGGGGCCATCGGAATGAACGGAAGGAAAGCACTGGCCCCCAGCACGCTGAACATGTTGCCGAAGTTGGAGCTGGCACCCATGCGGATGTACTTGAGGATATTCGCGAATACTTTTCGTCCTTCGGTCACGCCCCCTTCCAACACCATGAGGTCCTTCTCCAGTAAGATCAGCCCAGCCGATTCCTTGGCGATGTCCGTGGCTGTGTCTACCGAGATCCCGATGTCGGCGGCTCTCAAGGCGGGAGCATCGTTGATTCCATCGCCCATGAATCCGACGACGTGTCCCTTGCCCCTCAGCGCGCGAATGACCCGCTGCTTGTGGGCGGGAGAAAGGCGCGCGAAGAGCGTAGCCTTCTCCGCCGCGTCAGCCAATTCGAGGTCAGACATTTTTTCGACCTCGGCGCCCAGGAGCATGGGGTCGGGTGAGATGCCCACTTCCTTGCATACCTTGCGGCTGATAAGGTGATTGTCCCCGGTGAGGATTTTTACCGCTACGCCATGGTTCTGAAGCGCCTTGATGGCACGTCCCGCGGTGCTTTTGGGTGGGTCGAGAAACGCGACGTATCCTTTGAGCACCAGTTCACGCTCGTCCTCCTTTAAGCAGACGTGCTTGCCGGACAGCGCCTTTGTGGCCACCGCCAGAACCCGAAAACCATCGTTCGAGAGGCTCGCGTACTCTTCCTTCAGGCCGACTATCAGGTTGGGATCCATCGGCGACAACTTCCCGTCCAGCTCAAAATGGGAACACTGATGGAAAACCTCTTCCGGGGCTCCCTTAGTGAGGAGGATTGCTTTGCCTTCAGGATCCTCCACCAGTACGGACATCATGCGCCGCGTGAAATCGAAAGGGAGTTCGTCCAGCTTCTTGTACTTCTCGACCAACGCCTGTCCGTGGAAATCGGAGCTGTCCAAGATTGCCCGGTCTAGCAGGTTCTTCAGGCCTGTCTGGAAGTGGCTGATCAGATAACCGTCCAGGAGCACTTCGTCGGTTTCCCGCCCGGCGACATTGCAGTGACGCTGCAGGATCACACGGTCCTCTGTGAGCGTTCCGGTCTTGTCGGTGCACAAGACATCCATGCCCCCGAAGTTCTGGATGGCGTTAAGCTGCTTAACGATCACTTTCTTGCGGCTCATCGCGATGGCGCCCTTAGAGAGGCAAACTGAAACAATCATGGGCAGCATCTCAGGAGTGAGGCCCACGGCCACGGCCATCGCAAAGAAAAAGGCGCTCTTCCAATCGTGCTTTGTAAACCCATTGATGAGGAAGACCAGCGGCACCATAACCACCATGAAACGGATCATGAGCCAAGTGAAGCGGTTGAGACCCTGATCGAAACTTGTCGGCGCCTGGGCCTCTGTGATCGAGCCGGCCATGCTGCCGAGATAGGTGTGAACCCCCGTGGCGATCACGACTGCAGTCGCGGTACCGCTTTCTACGCTGGTCCCCATAAAGCAGATGTTCTTGAACTCAGTAGGGGAGCTGACACCGTTAGTGTCGGCGTCGTGGAACTTCTCGACAGGGAGCGACTCCCCAGTCAGGCTGCCCTGGCTCACAAAGAGGTCTTTGGAAGCAATCACGCGGACGTCCCCCGGAATCATATCGCCTGCGGATAGCTTGATGACATCTCCGGGCACCAGGTCCCGAAGCGGCATTTCCCTCGCATCTGCATCCCGAAAGACGGTGGCGGTCACGTGAATCATGGCCTTGAGCTTTGTCGCCGCGACGTCTGCCCGGGCCTCCTGAAAGAAGCGAAGTGCGACGCTTAACACCACCATGGCCGCCATCACAGTTCCAGCTCGCGCGTCTCCGGTCGCAAAGGACACTGCTGATAGAGTCGCCAGCAGGATCACGAGCGGGTTTCGGACGATCTTGAATAGGCGCATGGGCCAGCTTGCCCGGCGTTCTTGCGCCACTTCATTCGGACCTGTTGTGCGGGCGCGCTCTTCGGCCTCCGCCTGCGTCAGCCCCGTCGCAGTTGTCCGCAAAGATTGGAGCAATTCTTCGCTGTCTTTCCGGGCGGCATCGAGCACCGCCGGTGCAACGTGGATCTTGTGGTGTTTCGCTTTCGTGTGAACTGCCGGTTCGTCCGGCCGCGGTGGCCCCGCGAGACTAACGCCTGCCTTTCCGGAGTTGGCCAACGCGTCCGATTGGCTATCTGCATCGGGCTTTATCATCGTTCCTATCGTCGCTCAGCAACAGGGCATGGAAAGCTTTCAGAGTCCCGCGTCCCGGAGATCCTTCGTTGGCAGTGTTACGCGTAGAGCATTAAGCACAGCGGCAACGTCAATAATTTCTTGCGTGATCGCGCCTGCAACCGGCGGCAGGAGCCCTCCGGCGGCCATCACCATGCCGATCATACTTAGTCCCATGCCACCCACGGCACTCTGAAGAGCGATTGCGCGCATACGACTGCCAATATGTATTAGCTCGTCTACTTTGCCCAAGGAAGTTTCTAGCACTACAGCATCGGCTGCTTCAGCCGTAATGTCGCTGTTCTGCCCGAATGCGATTCCTACTGTGGCAGCCTGCATAGCGGGAGCGTCATTGACACCATCCCCGAGGAATAGGGTCGGGCACTTTTGGGCTTCCTGCCGAACGATGTCCACTTTCTCCTCGGGGCTCTTGCCAAAGAGCACCTCGCTGATCCCCACTTTGGCGGCCAAATAGCGGACTTCCGCTTCACAATCTCCAGATACCAACATCACCCTCTGGATCTTATGGCGTGGCGCCAAGTGCCCTATAAAAGCGCTGCTCTCTTTTCGTGGTGCGTCGTGGAAACGAAGGGTGGCTGCATAATCGCCATTGAGGAGTACGATGCATTCCATGCCTGGAGCAGCGGTTGGAAGTTGTGAGGCGGCAGCGCCATCCAGTCTGAGCACGGCTTGGCGCCCGGTAATCTGAACGAACATCGGGCCGATCAAACCGCTTAGTCCCTGACCGGGCTTCTCGCTGATTTGCAATACCTGAGCTAGATCAACATTCTCTCGCCGCGCTGCCTCGAGGACACTCCCTGCTAGAGGATGCTTCGAGTATTGTTCAAGACTGGCCGCCATCTTTAGTACGAGCTTACGATCCACATGTGTCGCGCATAGAATATCCGTCAGCGCGGGTCTGCCGTACGTGAGTGTACCTGTTTTATCGAAAATAACCGTCCTACACGACGTCATCATCTCAAGCATGGCCGGGTTTTTGATAATGATGCCGCGGCTGGCGGCGACTGAGATAGCTCCGATGATCGCAACAGGAATCGCGAGTAATAGAGGACACGGAGTAGCAATCACCAACACCGCCAGAAAACGTATCGAATCGTGCCCAATCATCCAACCAAGCACTCCAACGGTCACCCCGAGCAGCGTGTACCACGCCCCGAGACGATCAGCAATCCGTCGCATCCGCGGACGGTTGGCCTCAGCTTCTTGCATCACGCGCATGATTTTGGCATAGCGCGAATCAATCGGCAGCTTGGTTGCCGAAATCGTTAGCGCGTTCTCTCCATTGACGGCTCCCGAAAGAACCGCCGCCCCCGGCACCTTTGCGATTAGAAATGGCTCACCGGTCAGGTAGGACTCGTCCATAGTGCCGCGGCCTTCGACAACCGCGCCATCCACAGGGCAAATTTCATGTGGGAAGACAACCAGCCTATCTGAAATGTTGACTTCGTTAAGACTTATATCGGCAATCTGCAAATCCGTCAGTTTGTGAGCGATCCTCGGCATCCGCTTTGCGAGTGCCGCCAGAACGGCGGAGGCACGCCGGGTCGCGTAGTGCTCTAGCGCCGTTCCACCCGAGAGCATGAGAACGACAATTGACCCTGCCAAATATTCTCCTAAAGCGCCGGAGGCCGCGATCGACAAGCCTGCGAGAAGGTCGGAGCCGAACTCACGCCGGACGATCCTTCGAAGAAGGTCGAACAGTAGGGGCGCTCCTCCGATTAACAAAATCAAGATAAGAGGCACATTGTAGTGCGCCGCTGAAGCATGCAGTCCAAATCTGGCAATCAAATGGGCGGAGATTCCCAGCATTGCCAGCACAGCGATGTAGGTTTCCTTGGACCATTTCTCTTTGCCGTATTGCTTTCCGGCATGTTGCCGTGCTGGTCTTGGCGAGGAGACCCGACGTAGCGCGGGGCCTTGCGCATAGCCGACGTCTACATCGTCCATAACTTTGCTACTTTACCTGCATTCCTTCAATGAAACGCGCCAGGTTGTCCACCCGTACACGGCCCAGATCCTGATCCGCCGTGACTTGCGAAAACACCGGCCCCCACAGCGGCATTTCCCGCGCCCCGTGCCCGGATGGAATATCTTCTCCCGAGATGATCTTTTCCACTCGCATCCGCGGAAACGTTCCACCGTTGCGCATCGCAATGCGAGTCAGATCCGCCACAGGAACCTTGAGTGATTTCGCCATCGGACCACTGCCTCGGGCGTCGGTACCGTGGCACACAGCGCAGTACGCCTTGTAGAGAGCCGGTCCTTGAATGGATGCGATCAAGCGTGTTGTGTCAGGAGACTGAGCTTTCTGATTCTGCGCGAAAGCAGAAATGCCGGCCCATGCCAGTCCGCCTAAAAGGACGCCGAAAGCAATTTTCGTTTTCATTTGGTTCACATCGAGCTCCCTCCCAGCCAGCCGGGCTCTCGAAGAGCAGTTGAGAGACCAATTGCCGCCCTCCAGGTGGTGTTCGAATTGCACAGTTGAGGAACGAGGTGGTTTATGAACATCATTCCTTATGTTGTGACGTGGTGTCTGTTGGCGTTGGCTGTATTGGGCCTCGCGCTCTACAGAAAGCTCGCTTCGCTGCGCGAAGACGACCTGATTCACATCGGCCCGGGTGAAGAGAAGCTGATTCCAAAGCAGGTCGCACTATTCCACAAGCTTGAAGTAGTCGACCGCTGGGGCAAGACGCTTACCGTCATTGTGGCGGCAGGCGGCCTCTTCCTTGCGGTGCTGTACCTTTACCGGGCTCTGTGATCGGCCGGGTCAGTCTGCGCTATAAAACCCAGGCGGGTGTCTGCACCCAGTGTTCAGTTTAGACATTAAGAGAGGATCGAGAACTATGGAAGACAGATTGTTGCAGCAATGGCGACGGTGCAGGCGCCGCACTCTCTCCGAGTCCACCCGAAGAGGACCCCAGTTCGACGCGAGCATCGATGCAGAGGTTGGGAAAGAGCCTGGAAGGCTACGGGATGCAGTAATCATCTTTGGCAACGATCACATGGGAAACGTTCTTCCATCCGTGCATTCCAACGTTTTCCATTGTTTCTGGTGAGTGTGGAAGCCAAGGTTCGCCGGCGGGACCTGGGTGCCCGCGATCCAGCAGGAACTGGCGGAAGGCCTTCTCGATCAGGACTTGTCTGTAGCGACTTCGAGATGGCCTATTCACAGGATGTGGTCCTGAGGCAACCTTTTGCAGCGCCTTCGAGTGGTTCCTATGAGGCCACCGCGTCCGCGAGGAAGAACGGCGGCACGGCTCCGACCTGCTGTCATCGGGCAAGGGATTCTTTCAAGAATTTCTCGGACGCCAATCCGCCCTGCCTGGTAGCAAGTCTCTGACTTGGCGGAAAAAGGAAGCAGCGCCATTTGACTCAGGATCTGCGCGAAAAGCATCATTCAGCGGCCTCGATCACCAAGCGCGAGTCCAAGTCTAGTCAAGCTCTGCCTGGCGAAAGGCAATGGAAGACGGGCCGTCCAGGCTCGCACCCGGCCGCTAGCCTGCTTGTAAAACATAGGATAGCCGAGGCTGGTGTGCCCGGCAAAGCTCAGTTCCCGTGCAAAACACTTGACTCAACTAGCAAGGCTTTGGTTTAGGGACTCCAAGGCGTCACAATGGCGATCGAAATGCCTTGATAAAAATCGAAAGCGGCGTGAATTCGCCAGGAGGTTGGCATATGTTTGATGCTTCTGTTCAAAAGGTTCTCGAAGGAAAAGGTATTCCGGCCGCGTGCCTGGATAAGCTGATAAAGTTCACGGAGCGAGTGCGCCACAAGGCTTTGGAGTTGTTCGAGCAATCCGGGCGGCCGGATGCCCACGACGTGAACCGGCTGGAGGCAGAAAAGCAACTGCCTTCCACTCCTCGCTACGAGCTTCTGGAGACAGCCGATGACCTTGATGTGTGCGTCGTAGTTCCCGGTTTCGACGCCGAGGAGATCGGGATAGTGGCGCTGCGCGATTCACTGCTTGTGAGAGCAGCCGCCAATCCCGGGGATCGGAAGCGCGAAGGCCAGTTGCTCTATTCCGAATTCGACGATCAGATTCTGTTCCGGCGCATCCGGCTGCCGGAAGAGATTGATGTTACCCGTGTCAGGGCCAATCTCGACAAAGGAATTTTGCGTATCGCTGCTCCCAAGGTGGCGGAAGGGGAAAAGAGTTGCGGGGGAGTCTGTGGCACCTGTCGCGCGACGAAAGGACCCCCGTTCCCGCGAGACACGCAATAGGTGAAATTCGTTGCCGGAGCCGTAGCCCGCACTCACGGCCAACCATTTTAGGAATCGCGTTTCGTCGATTGTATCTCCAGTACTCCATGAACCACGCCAGCGCCTTCATTCTCCAAATGAAATCCCAGCCCCAGGCACACTTCCAGCATCTGACGGTTTTCCGCCAGAACGTCTAGCGTCACCCGATCCAGCCTTTCGATCCGAGCAATCTCCACAAGGCTGCGCGTCATTTCAGTCCCTAGGCCCAGGCCCTGGTACTCATCGACGATCAACACTGCCAGCTCGGCCTGGTTCACCAAATGTTGTTTCTGCAAGCGGCCCACCGCGAGTATTTCGGGGTGCAGACTTTCAGGGTCGCGGCGCTCGGCGACTAAAGCAATTTCACGGTCGTAGTCGGCAAAGCAAACCTTTACAAGCCGGTCGTGAGAGATTCGCTGGTCCAGGGAAAGCAGGTGAAAATAGCGCTGAAAAATGCTCTTTTCAGAGAGCTTGGCATGGAAACGAACCATTAAGCCTTCGTCTTCGGGGCGAATGGGCCGAAGAGTTACTTCCATTCCATTCTCCAGGCGCCAAGGTCGAACGTACTGGATCGGGTACGCACGAATCGCCGGGGCAGGAGGCTGGAGGACATCCTGGCCATGCAACACGACACGAGCATCCAATGCAAGCAGCCAATCCGAGGAGGCCAACAGCGGGTTAATATCAATTTCCTTGATCCAGGGCTGCCCCATGACCAGATAGCTGAACCGCACCAGCAGCTTTTCCAGTTCGCCCAGGTTCACAGGCTTGCGTCCGCGCACCCCGCCCAGGGCATCGAAAATCTTGGTCCGTTCCATGAGCAGGCGTGCCAGAGTGGTGTTCAGCGGCGGGAGCCCGATCGCGCGGTCCTTGTAGATTTCCACCAGTTGACCACCACTGCCGAACAGCAACACCGGCCCAAATTGCGTATCGATGCTCGAACCGAGGATCAGCTCGTACCCTTCCGCTCGCACCATCGCCTGGACGGTCACACCTTGAAAGTGTTTAGCGCCTGCCGTTCGCGAAACCGACTCCTGGATGGTATCGAAGGCCACCCGTACTGCCGCGTCATCGGAAAGATTGAGCCGGACGCCCCCCACGTCGGTCTTATGCGTGATCGTCTCGGAGTGTAATTTGAGAACCACGGATAACCGATGTGTCCGGCCGCGCTTACGGCTTGGTCTTGATTAGCCACGATCTCAGTCGCAACTGTGGGAATGCCATAGGCCCGAAGAATGGCTTTCGATTCTGCCTCGGTCAAAATGGTCCGGCCACGCGCGCGAATGCTGTCAATCAGCTCCGAAATCTCAGCGCGATCAGCATCTTGAGGTTCGAAGGTTTCAGGGGTCTCGTACAACGCTTTGATATTGGCGCTGTAGTTCCACATCAACTGGAACACGCGCGACGCGGCGTCGGGATAGTGGTAGGTGGGGATGCCGGCCTGATTGAGAATCGCTTCTCCAGCCGCAATATCCTGGCCCCCCATCCAACTGGCGATAACCGGTTTGCCGTGCACCTTCGCGTGACTTGTCAACTCTTGCGCGACGGCAGAGGGATCGGTCAACCCCGTGGGAGCCAGAATAACAAGCAAGCCGTCCGTCGCGGGATCCTTGACGGCGAGATCCACCGCTTTTGCGTATCGCTCGGCGCCGGCGTCTCCTATGATGTCGATGGGATTCTGATGACTCCAGTGACGCGGCAGGCATCCGCTCAACTGCTCGATGGTACTGGGCGCGAGTTCCGCCAGTTGCCCGCCCTCCGCCAAGAGCGCGTCCGTAGCCAGTACAGCAGGTCCGCCCGCATTGGTGACGATGGTCAGACGCGGGCCCTTAGGCCGAGGCTGTTTGTCGAGCGCATGAGAAAGATAGAATAGCTCCGCGATTGTGTTCACGCGAACAACGCCACAGCGGCGGAAGGCGGCGTCTAGCACTTCGTCCTGGCCGGTCAGCGCCCCGGTGTGCGAAGCACCAGCTTTAGCGGCAGCCGCTGTTCGGCCCGGCTTAATCACGATGATAGGTTTGGAAAGTGCGACTTCTCGCGCGGCGGATAAAAAGGCGCGCGTCCCCTATCGATTCCATGTAGATCACAATGCAGCGCGTATGCGGATCGTCGCCCAGGTATTGAATCAGATCGCCCCAGCCGACGTCCAACATGGAGCCCACGGAAACAAACGCGCTGAACCCGACCATTTCTTGCTGGCTCCAGTCGAGGATCGCTGTGCAGAGCGCACCGCTTTGGCTGATGAAGCCGAGTTGGCCGCGCCTCGCCATCGAACTGGCAAAGGTTGCGTTGAGGCCGTAGTGCGGACTCATGACACCCAGACAATTGGGGCCGACAATCCGCATGTTAGCCTTACTTGCCAGAATTTCCTGCTCAAGGAAAGCGCCCCGTTCGCCGGTCTCTTTGAACCCAGCGGAAATAATGATCGCGCCCTCTACGCCTGCCATCACACATTGGGCCACAATTCCCGGAACGGTTCGCGCCGGTGTCGCGATCACCGCAAGGTCAACTCTTTCGGGAACCGCGCCAATGCTGGGATAGCAGGGTAGGTCTAAGACGGTGGAACGCTTCGGATTTACAGCGTAAACGCCGCCGCCGAAAGCTGTCTGCTTGAGATTGGTTACAAGGGAGCGGCCTACCCCCGCCAGGTCTTCTGTCGCGCCAATCACGGCGACGTTGCGCGGCCGGAAAAAGACGTCAAGCGGCTGCCTGGATTTCGAAATGAACTGTGAAGAAGTTTCGATGAACTCGGCTCCGATACCCATCATGAACCTTTTCGCGGCCCGCGCGACGGAATGCGGCCGGCTGCAACTCGAGGGGCTGGGATATGCGTGCAACCCGCGCCTGAGTAGCTAGCAGCCGGCTTGCCATGAATCGCGATGAATTCGTTCCAACCAATTGATAATGCCAGCACACGCGTTGTGCGTGCTTTCGCGCAGTCGGCTTGCGAGAGTGCAGGGAGTTGGATCATTTTGCACCGTAAAAGGGAACTGAGTAATGGAAGGTCTCGTGCATAGATCCCTCGTGACAGGTACTTCAAATTTGAGGAAAGAGAAATTCCATGAAGACACGCACATATTTCGCTTTGGCTGGAGCGCTATCTGCAGGGTTGTTAACGTCTGTGGTTGCGGCAAGCGCCGCGGAGCCTCCCGACTCCGAGCAAGTTTCCAAGCTGCTCTCTGAAGCAAAGACGATGGCTTTTCAGGTGAAGGAGGACGCTGTAACCATGGAAAGCTTCACGCGTATGAACGTTAGCTGGGAGAGTCACGCGATGGCCATCAACCAGATCAAGGATCACGTAAACACACTCGGCCGCCAAGTGGGAAAACTCAAGGACGCCCGAGGTGCAGCTTCACCCTGGCAGAAGGCTGCGATTGATCGAATCAGTCCCTACTTGGACGAACTCGCCGGTTACGGCGAAGCCGTCATCGAGCATGTGAACGGGACGAAGAAGCACACTCCGGACGAGTATAAGGATTACCTGGAAGCAAACGCCGACTATGCGACCGATTTGGCCGCCATGATCGCTGACTTTGTGGACTACGGGAAAGCGAAGCAGCGGGTAGAGCGGCTGTCAGCAAAGCTTGAAGTTTCTCGAGCAAATTGAAAGCGAAGCGACACATCGGCGAACTTATTGCCAGAGAGCCTCGCGGCTCTCTGGCAATAGTTTTTGTGAACTGCCAGGCTGGCCGCCGCGAAAGCGGTTAGGCGAGTGCAAGGCTCAATAAAGCACGGTGCCGCTAAGTAGCGTTTTGACTCGTCCTCCACGCATACGATCAAGGAATCGGGGCCTTGGAACGCGAATGGCACGGAACAGGTCATCCAAGTTCGGAAAGGCGGCAAGCAGCCGCACGAGTCCAAAGGCGTGGGTGTGCGTGAGTCCTTATTCAGGGTTTGAAACTGGTTCACTCATAACATCGGCTGACCCTACGGTCGTCGCACCCTCGGCTCACCCGGCTTTGCTAAACGCTAATCACAGGGCATGGGGCGCTGCGGACGATCTGATAGGAATGAGCGCGCAACCGGCCGAGCTTCTCACGAAGAGTCCCTCGACCGATGATCAGCGCGTCGGCTCCATGCGCGATCGCCTCTTTCTTAATCGTTGGCCCGACGTCGCCCACACCGATGCAAATTGGGGCGTCTATTCCGGCCGAGCTTACGAGCTTCTCGATCATGCTTCGGGCCTGCTTGCGTAGTTCCTCTTCAAAATCGACGTCCGGCGTTCGCCCCATCCATTCTCCAGGGCCGGGGATCACATGGACCAATCTGAGGGAGGCGCCTGTATCCTTGGTGAACTCCGCCGCCCAACGCAGGACGGAAAGGCCGTTGTCGGATCCGTCCAAGGCGCACAAGACATTCTGGCAAGAGAGATGTTGCCTCAACGGGGGTTCTTCCGTGTGCGTGGCAGTCCACACAGGACACCCCGCGTCATGTAGAACCTTTGAGGCGACAGAACCAAGCAGGAAACTGCGGAAGGGCCCGTAGCCGTGAGTAGGCATCATTATCAGATCCGAGCCATCGGAGTCGGCAAAGCGAGTGATGACCTCCTCCGCGAGTCCAATTTTCGCCACACGCTTCACCGGCAGGCCTTCAAATTCCCTGATCAGCGACCGCTCCAGGTACGCCTGGGCGTCACTCTGAAGGGTATCGAGATCCATCGGAGCCTCTACTGCATAAGCCGCATAGGGCATTGGCTCGACGACATGAAGGAGAGTCGCCTTGGCCTTAAAGCGCTTCATGAAGGCCACAACAAACGAGGAGGCGCTACAGGTGCGATCCGAGAAATCAACGGGGAACAATATATTCTTGATCTGGGGCATGACGATCTCCTACCGAACAAGGGGCACGTAAAGTGCCTTCTTACGGGCATGTGGCCTCTCCGGTTTTCAAGGAGATGCAGTAGCGCTAGATTCGGACTGGGTTTAAAGACGCAAATCCGGAGAGCCTATGAGCGAAGACGCGTTGAAGCCGCGCAAAGCCAACTCGCCGCTTTGCTCCGGCAGACGTGCGATCGAGCCGAATAGCCCAATTCTCAGCGTCATATTCCCCAGAACCCGAAGCTCGGAGAGAAAATTGAACACCTTTTCTGCAAGATGGAACTTGGATGGTCGCGTGCCTGAAGACGAATGACGAGGTGATCAAGATGCGCTTGCGAAGCTGGCTTCCAGGGGTGATGGCGATGTTGATTAGCAATCCCCTCTTACCTCAATCAGTCAACAGCGGCACGGTCAGCGGAACTGTGCTCGATCCGGCCAAGATGGTGGTCCCGCATGCCGTCATCGAGTTGAAGAATCCCGTCACCGGCTACAACCAACAAGTCACCACCGATGACGCCGGGGCATTTAAGTTCAATAACGTCCCTGGCAGCATGTACGAGATCAGGGTGACAGCGTCAGGCTTCTCCGCAATCAGAGAACCGGTCGAGGTCCGAAGCTCGGCTCCAATCAATTTGAGCTTCACACTCCAGATGGCCGAGGTAACAACGACGGTTGAGGTAGGCGCTTCGCTAGCCCTCATTGACACCGATCCGTCGGCGCATACGGACGCAAACTCGGCAGCCTTCATGAAGCTGCCGGCATCCGATCCAGCCGCCGGCTTGAGCGGCATCATTAATAACAGTACAGGCGGCACCGCCTCGGACGCCAACGGATTTTTCCATCCCCTGGGCGATCACGCTCAGGTCAGTTATTTGATCGACGGCCAACCCATCAGCGATCAGCAAAGCAAAGTATTTTCCACGCAGCTTCCCGCAAATGCTGTGCAGAGCATGGAGATCATCACCGGCGCACCTGAAGCGCAGTATGGAGATAAGTCCAGTCTGGTCGTGAATGCGACGACTAAGTCGGGGCTCGCGTCGCACCCGTTTGGAAGTATCGGCACGACCTTGGGATCCTTTGGAAGCGAGGGCGGAAACGCGACATTTGGGTTGGGAACAGCCAAGTTGGGAAACTTTATCGCCGTCAATGGCATTCGCACGGGCCACTTTCTTGACACGCCCGAGGCCCAGCCCTTTCATGACATAGGAAACAGTGAAAACATTTTTGATCGAGTTGATTTTCTGCCGAGCGGGCGCGATGCCTTCCATCTGAACTTATTCCTAGCCCGCAACTGGTTCCAGGTTCCTAATAGTTATGACCAATTGAGCCAGGACCAGAAGCAGCGGGTCCTCACTTGGAGTATCGGGCCCGGCTATCAACACACTTTCGGATCGTCGACACTGCTGACCATCAACCCCTTTGCGCGCCGGGATCAAGTGAACTACTACGGCAGCCGCGATCCCTTTGCCGACACACCCGTAACGGAGTCCCAGAACCGCTTCCTGACAAACTATGGTGTCAGAGCCGACGTCGCAACGTCTCATAAGCACCATAACTTCAAGTACGGGACGCAAATGCAACAGACGCGACTGCTGGAGAATTTCACGCTGGGCGTCACCAATCCCAATTTCAATCCAATCTGCCTCGGGCCCACCGGGCAGCCTCTAGCGTTGCCCGAGATTCACGATCCAACCCAATGCGTCGTCGTCAACCCTGCCTACCGGCCGAATCCAGGTCTGCTCCCCGGCCTGGTGCCGTACGATTTGACCCGAGGAGGATCGTACTTCCTCTTCCACGGCGCAGGCAACATCGACCAATTCGCATTCTACGCAGCCGACGATATCAAGTGGGGCGCGTTCACCATGAATGTGGGACTTCGCGACGATCAGTACAACGGATTGGTCTCCAAGAACGGGCTGCAGCCGCGTCTTGGCCTTTCCTACCTGGTGAATCGCACCGGTACCGTGCTGAGGGCCGCTTACTCCCGGACTTTCGAGACGCCGTTCAACGAGAATCTCCTGCTGTCGAGCGCGAGCGGAAGCGGAGGCTTCGCACAAAACGTGTTTGGAGCCAAAGCCACCTTGCCACTTCAGCCGGGATTTCGAAATCAATTCAATGCCGGGTTACAGCAGAAATTCGGACGGTGGCTGGTTTTCGATGGCGATTACTTTTGGAAATACACTCGCAACGGATATGATTTCGATGTACTGTTCAACACGCCGATCACATTTCCGATTGCCTGGCGTAACTCGAAACTCGATGGCTTAACCGGCCGCCTAAGCACAGTCAACATCCGCGGCTTTGAAGCCTACATGACATTTGGCCACACACGAGCTCGTTATTTTCCACCTGAGGATGGCGGCCTGATTTTCCAGGGCACTGCGTCGGTCCCAGGTGTGTTCCGCATCGATCACGATCAGGCGTACCAGCAAACGACCAACATCCGGTATCAGCATAAAAAGGACGGGCCGTGGGGAACGTTCGTGTGGCGTTACGACAGCGGCCTGGTGGTCACGGGCGTCCCTGACTCGACGGCGGCTCTGGGGCTTACACCCGCTCAGCAAGTGGACATCGGCCTGGCTTGCAATGGCGCGCCTGCGACCCTGCAGAGCCCACTTCGTACATGCGCAGGCACGGTTACTTCGACGCTCCTCACTCTGCCCCAGGCTGGAACGGGAAACAACGACCACAACCCGGATCGCGTAAAGGCCCGCAACATGTTTGACATCGCATTCGGGACCGACAATCTCTTTCATGCTGAACGCTACAAGACGGCACTCCGGTTTACGGTGACCAACCTCACAAACAAAGTGGCGCTCTACAATTTCCTATCGACGTTCAGCGGGACGCATTTTGTGCCGCCCAGGACTTACCAGGCCGCCGTCGAATATGTGTTCTAAAGAACTCCTGGAAACGTACTTTCTCCCCACATGGATGGCTCTGTTCAAGTCCAAACCCAATAGGTGACTAAGGCGGGCCGCCAACATAACTACGGATACGTAAACCTTTCGGTCGCAAAGTATGACAATATGCCGAATGAGTAAAGTCATGAGGCGACAAGGGGAGCGCGCCTGTGGGGCAGTTCCGACTCCCGCACGCTATTCCGCGGGCAACGACAAGCCTATGTGGGTTCTCGAAACAGGCGACTCGGCGATCACGAACAATACGCAGAAGTTGCCTGGGTATCCACACTTACACACGCCCCTTGGTGCCACCCCCAATCGTCAAGTTCGCTTGATGGCACCAGCTAAATCAATTCTCCGGAGCTCGCCAGCTTGCCTACCCCGTCGGGAAAACGAAGTGTACGCCGCTTAAAACTTTGAAGCTGATCCTCGTCCGCCGACACCTTCGGGCACTCTCTAGCTAGCCTTTTTGACCAAGGCACAACAGTCAGAGTATTGTGGCGTCTTAGTCGTGGACGTTAATGCGATCTTATCGAAAGCCAGGCGTCTCTGTACTCCGCAAACACGCATCTTGGTAGTATCCCGGGTGTGATTGTCGGCACACGCACGGTTATCATGGTGGTGATCCCCTGGCGTTCGGCGAGACAACTTCAACATCCAATTTGAGTATTTAGCGTTACCACAGACCAATGATGATTACCAGGGCGTAACCGGTCGACAACAGAAGAGCCTCAATTCCAATCCGCTTCAGTGGCGTTTGAAGAGACTGCGGATTCTTCTGCCGGCGTAGCTCAGATAGATAACATGCCGCCGCGATGAAAAGGGCGGCGGCGATCCAAGGACGTGCCATAAAAGCGAAGATGAGGCCGGTAAGTAGCAGTACGAACTCACAAACGAGAGCAGCCCACCGGTTGCGGTTATTTGCGACTTGCCTATTGCGTGCGGCAACGCGGGCGTCCAGACGTGCGTGAATGACGAAAATTCCTGCTACTGCCTGCAGCACGCAGAGAAACCACAATAACCAGCACCATTCTGGGATGACGCTTGTCGCCGACAAACATGTGACGAGGCAGGTGGAAGATAGAGCCACGGCGCTGGCCACTTGGAACCATTCGGATCTCTGCCGATTGCGGACATTCAAAGTGACCGCCAAAACCGTAAATGCCACGGAGCCGAGGAACAACAGTACAAGAGGAGGCCAATCCCTGACGATGAGCAGCGTTATACCGCATGCCACCAGAAGCAGGGATTGAAGCAAGGCCGAGCGCATCGCAACCTTTGTTTCCACATGCGTTTGTTTCCACACAAAACGCTGGCGGGCGATAACGACTAAAGAATCCTTCATGGCGAATGAGCAGCCGATTGCAACAAGCGCCACGAACTCCGGCCAGTACACCCGCCGTAGGAGAATTGCCGCTGCGAAGAAGGGTATCAGCAACATGGCTGTCGCGCCATGTTCACGCGGGATGAAGACTTGCGCCGCACCTTTCTCAGGTGTGACTGTCATTGCCGCCATGTTCTTTTTCACTCTACCTCCCGGCACTCGCCGCGCGAGGAATCCCGCACATTGCCGGCTCAATCGCCGCTTGCGACCCGGTGCGCGTGCACGCTCAACGCAGTTTTCTTAGCCTTGCGAAATGAGTGCACTCAAACGCGGGTAGCACACAGTTCCGATGCGGCACCGCGGTACGCCAGCCCCGTAGCCAACCGTTTGGCTGCCTTCGTTTTTATGAAGCGTTAGTAAAAACGGGGGCTGGCGCCCTGAGCGCGGCTGAAAGGCTCTTTCCCTCAGAAGACTAGGCTCAAAAGTCTAGGAGCGGGTGGCCTCTGCTAGGTTTTGGACTTCGTCGGTCTGAACAACTCCCCAAGTATTCGTGCGACTTTCTGGTCTTCTACCTGAAAACCCATCAGCGTCTCGCCCACGAGAAGGATGAAGACCAAGGGCAGAATGGGAGCCGGAACATGCAGGTAATGCACCGCTGCAATTAAGAGGACCAAAGCAGCAGCGGAAATAGGGAAGTACTGTCGTAACGTCATTCTATTTCTCCTTTCAATCGCCGACCTAGACAAAGCCAATGGCCCGTCCACCTACTCCAACTCCAACCCACAACACCATCGAGAGCAAAGAGACCACCCATCCCACCGGCGCCGATCGCTTTGCGTCGTCCTGTCGGATGACCCAGCGGAACAACGTGTATTGAAACAGGACCGCCGGGACCAACACCACGATCTTGAACCTGAACCCGTCATTCGCCCAAGCCTTCATCGCCTCGGAGCTAAACAACAGGAAGCCGCTCACCAGCATGACGATCAAGCCCCAGTCCATGTAGGGCTCCAAATTCCTGGCCAGCACGGATACGGATTGTTTCTTCATCCCCAACCCGACTAGCCGTAAATCGATAACGATCATGGCGGCGTACATCATCGACATCGCGAGAATGTGAATGGTTTCAATCAGGGGAAACGCCCAAGTCGTTCCCCCGATTGCGTGGCCGATCCAGAGACTGTCGCACCACTGAAAAAATGGTCTTAGAGTTTCCCACATAGAGTTATAAGTTATAGGCCGTGGTCCGGCCTGCGATGATGACGATACCCCAGCTTATTAGCGAAATCAGTCCTGCCAGTTTTGCGGCACGAGGAGGGTTGTCCGTCCACTCCCAGTCGCCCATCTTCTTGTAAACCGCCGAGGAATGGAAGACCGCGACGTTGATCGCTGCAAGGAACAGAAATAGTGTTTTGTAGCGGAACGACGTGCTCAGGTAGCATTTGACCGGTTCCGACCAGAACAGTAAGATGCCTGTGAGCAGCATGGTCCCGAACCCGGCAATCGACCACGGAATCAGTTGATGAAACACTTCCGAGGCCGATTGTTTCTTGAGCACCAGGCCCATCATCCTGAGATCCGAAATAGCGATGATCCCGGCAGATAGCCCGATGCCAAGAAGGTGCGTGCCCTCCAGCAGGGGAAACATCAGTATGGATTCCCGGATCGAAACGCTGAGCGACGTTTCCTGGATCCATTTACACATTTCGAGCAGGGACATCATCATTGTTTACTTGGCCCCGTTATCTTGCGAAGAGGCGCCCAGCACTTGCGTTCCATCCGCAAGAGTGACGCTCCTGGCATTTGCCAGCTTGGAACCGTCTTTGGCGAGCGAGCCCTTGACGGTAACCACGTCGCCGACTTTAAGTGAATTCCTGTTCCATCCCGCCCGCATAAGGCCGTTGGGGCTTCCCAGTTCCAGTTCCCAGTTCGTCACGCCGCTCCCGTCCTTAACGTCAATGTAGAACCTGGCGTGAGGGTTCATCCACTCCACCTTGGTAACCGTTCCTGTGAGAGAAATCGGTTTGTTGCCGTCATACTCGGCGGCAAACGAATGATGGGGCAACGCTGGGGCCGCTGTGAGTAAGAGCCCTGCGCCCACCACCATGCCATTCAACAGAAGTCTTGGTTTCATATCGTTTCCTTTCCTCTATTTGCCTCACTGATCCCGCCTGCCCCAGTACAATGGCAGCCCGGGTTTCGTATCCCGAAGGATTTCCAAAATCGCCCGGCGATCCTCCACGGACAACCGGTAGAACTTCTCGTCCGGATCCTTGCGCGTAAGAATGCCGTAAACACGCTCGTAAATCCTGTCTTTGACCTGAACAGGCAAGTTGTCAAAGGCGTCACTGTAAACCATGTAACTCAGCGGATATTTGAACAAGCGCGTCTTGAGGTCGAAATCACGGAGGGAACGCCCTTGCTTGTCGCGCGGCCCACGCTCTGAGAAGGTCCTAGTGAAGGTGGACACACCTTGGACGGTATCCTGGAGCGGCGCTTCGTCCGCGAAGAGCATGTAGGTGACCAGCGTTTTCAGATCGGCATCCAATCGGGCGCGCGCGGTGGCGTCGGCATTGCCATCATGATCGAGTACGCGTGAGGCCCACCCAACCCGGATCAATAAGTCGGACATTCGGGTCTGGTGTTCTAAAGTCATCAGCGCCACGATATCGCTGGTCGCACTGAGATAGCCTGCTGGATTAAATTTCTTGGCCAGGCTCGTCAGGTTCAGCGTGCCTCGGGTATCTAATATTTCCGGGTGGTCAGGCTCATGAAATACCGCGTTGCCCAGATGGCGCATATCGCCGTGCGTCCCGGTGACGTACCATCCACCCCAGCGGTCTTCCAAGCGGGTGCGGTGGTCGGTAAGGTTGGCCGCTCCCCGGAATGCCGGCATTCCGTCGGCATCGGGATACACGGAGGCAACCATGATTCCCGGTATACCCAGAGTGCCCTTGCTCTCATGGCATTGGAGGCAGACGTCGCGGCGATCAAAGCGGGGCGGCTTGGCTTGCTGATCGAAACTATAGAACACGAACCCCTGCTTAGGATCCATGTTGGCCACTTCCAGGAGACCGCTGCCGCGCACATAGCCGACCATCGTGTCGTCGTTGAAATAGATCGCTCGCGGGTTACGGGGCGAAATGATGCTGGCCTGGAAGCTGGTTTTTGAAAACACCATTACTTGTGAATCCTGATTTATTCCCAGCGTCTGAAGAAGACTCATCAGTGCCCCGGTTCCGTCTGTTCGAAGCGTGATTTTCGTTTTCCCGCTCTTGATGTCCTGCGTGACTTGAGTCACACGATCATGCAAAGAGGCCTGATTGTATTGAATGGCCGGATGATCGATTGCGACAAGAGCCTCATCTACGGTTTGGGCACGGAGTGCTGACGTATACGACAGAAGGAATACAGTTGCGCCTAGCGTCGTCATTGCGAATCGGTATTTGACATCCATGCGCTCTTGTCTCCGCCGCTTGGTATCGCACGTGACAAGCCAAATCGCCGCTAAGACATTTTCGTGTATTGGCGTCGATCTTCCGTATTTTGCGACAGGTTGGTCCGCGTGCTTTGGCGCACAGGATGCGCGACATGGCGCACGATTCACAGATTGTGAAGATGTCGGGAACCCAGGCCTGACGCCCTGGGTCTGGTTAGAGAGGGGAATGCGGACTTTGCGCAGGAGGAATCGTGCGCGACATCTGGTTACTGAATTGCTTCCGATGCTGGAGGATCCAGGTATCTTCGATGAAAATTAAACTCCTATCAAGCTGGTTGTCGGTTGCGGCGATGGTCGCTGCGCAAGGGCTACAAGCGCGCAAGAGCGCCCCGCCTGCAGTCGACGCTCGGGAAATCCTTGACAACTATTGTGTAGACTGCCACAACAATGGACTCAGAAGCGGCGGTCTGGCATTGGACACGCTGGATCCTTCGCACGTCCAGGAGCGGCCGGATGTTTGGGAGAAAGTCGTACGGAAGCTACGGGCAGGCATGATGCCGCCAGCGGGTGTAATGCGGCCGGCCGCCGGCACCTACGAAGGATTGATTCGAACGATTGAAACATCCCTAGACCGCACCACTGTAGTGAAGTTACCCGCACCCGGTCTGCACCGCCTGAATCGCGCCGAGTATTCTAACGTCATCCGCGATGTCCTCGGTGTGGAAGTCGACGCAACGAAGTTTCTGCCGTCCGACGACTCCACGCACGGTTTTGATAATCAGGCGGGCACATTGACAGCGTCGCCCGCTTTGATCGAGGCCTACCGGTCCGCGGCCGGGAAGATCAGCCGCCTGGCGCTTGGCACCGTCACTACCCCCGCACAGGCTGTCTACCGCGAGCCTGAAGACACTTCGCAGGATTATCACATGGAGGGCCTGCCGTTCGGCACTCGCGGAGGCATCGTGGTGAAACACGAATTCCCGGCAGATGGCGAATACGCGATCAAGATTTGGCCCGTGAACAAGGGCAACATGGACAACAACAACGCCTTTGGAGAAATCAGAGGCGAGAAACTTGAAGTCCTCCTGGATCGGGCACAACTAAAGGTCTTCGATTGGGATCGTGAAATTGGACGTGGAGCGCCGGTTCACCAAGGCTCTCAGGAATTGCGCTTTAAAGCGAAGGCCGGCCTGCACACTGTCGGAGCCACATTCCTGGCAACGAATTATGCTCCGGGGAGCGATTTGGACCGGCACTTCCTGCGATCGACCATTGAGACCGGGGGACTGCCCGGTTTTTCCTTCTATCCACACGTCGGATACATCCGGATTGACGGCCCATACAACGCAACAGGGGCAACCGATTCTCCCAGCCGGCACAAGATTTTCGTGTGCACTCCCGCAAATGAGGGTCAGGAGGCAGCGTGCGCCAAGCAGATTATTGCCGCGCTGGTGCGCAGGGCCTATCGGCGTCCTGCAACGCCGGCAGACGCGGAGTTGTTGATGACCTTCTATCAGAAAGGCCGCAATACCGGAAGTTTTGACAAGGGTATTGAAGGCGCGGTGCAACGCGTTCTGATGGACCCGGAGTTCATCTTTCGCAAGGAACACGAGCCTGCCAATCTGGCAACCGGACAGAAGTATCGCATCAGCGATTTGGAGCTCGCATCCCGGTTGTCGTTTTTCTTGTGGAGCACCATCCCGGACGACCAGTTAATCAACCTGGCAAGCCAGGGCAAATTGCACGACCCTCAAATTCTAGAGCAACAAGTAAAGCGAATGCTCGCCGATCCGCGTTCGGAACAGTTTGTCGTAAACTTCTTTGGGCAGTGGCTCAATGTGCGAGCCGTCGCCACACAGGCTCCGGTGACGCAGGCGTTTCCCGATTTCGATGACAACCTCAGGCAAGCTTTCCAGCGCGAAGCGGAGTTATTCTTCTCGAGCATTGTTCATGAGAACCACAGCGTCAACGACCTGCTCAACGCGGACTACACTTTCGTCAATGAACGGCTCGCCAAGCACTATGGAATTCCCAATGTTTACGGGAGCAACTTCCGGAGAGTGACGCTTGGCAAAGATCTGGACGTACGCCGGGGGCTGCTGGGAAAGGGCTTCTTTCTGGAGGTGTCGTCGCAGGCCGGCCGGACCTCTCCGGTGCAGCGCGGCAAGACTGTCATGCAAGTGTTTCTGGGCGTAAGCCCGCCGAATCCTCCACCCAATGTCGTGATCAAGATCAATTCCACCGAAAGCGACGTGCATGGAGCAGCCAAACCAACCATGCGCCAACAGATGGAGATGCACCGGGCCAATGAGCCCTGCAAAAGCTGCCACGCGATCATGGATCCTATCGGCTTCTCACTGGAGAACTTTGATGCAGTGGCTGCCTGGAGAACTCAAGAGGCGGGCAGCCCCATCAACTCGTCCGGTTTCCTGGTAGACGGCAGCAAGTTGGATGGCGTTGTAGGTTTGCGTCAGGCCCTGGAGCGCTACTCGCCTCAGTTCCTGCGGGTCGTCACTGAGCACCTGCTTACCTATGCGCTGGGGCGGGGCGTGGAATATTACGACATGCCTCTGGTGCGCTCCATCGTGCACCAGGCTGAACCGGATCATTATCGTTTCAGTTCGCTGATTCTGGCAGTCGTCAAGAGCGAACCATTCCAGTTCAACGTGAAGGGCCTCACCTACGGGGACGAAGTCCGAGGCGGAGAGTAACCATGTTCATCACCAAGAAGCATATATCGAGACGTGCCCTTCTTCGCGGAGCGGGTGTGGCACTTGGTCTGCCGCTGCTGGATTCGATGATTCCAGCGCAGACGCCCTTGGCGAAAACCGCCGCAGCGCCGCCGACGCGGTTCACCGGGATTTTTGTCCCGCATGGAATGGCCCCTGGTTACTGGATTCCAGACAAGGTCGGCACGGGCTTCGAATTTTCGCCCATTTTCAAACCGTTGGAAGGCTTCCGCGACAACACCGTGATCATGAGTGGGCTGTGGTCCAAATCGGCCGAGCCGCCCCCGGGCACCACAGGCGCCGACCACTGGGTGGCAGCAGCCTATCTCTGCGCGGACAAACCGAAGAAGACCGCGGGGTCCGACATTCGCGATGGCACAACGATCGATCAACTGATCGCGCAGAAAATCGGACGGGATAATCTGTTGCCTTCGCTCCAACTAGGGGTGGAGGATCCGGGCGCGAACTCCAGCAATTGTGGCGAAGGATATAGCTGCGCGTATACCAACTCCATTTCCTGGATGACGCCCACTAAGCCGCTTCCTATGGAGATCAATCCTCAGGTGGTCTTCGAAAGGTTGTTCGGAGATGGGGCAACACAGCAGGAACGCGCCGACCGGCGGGAGTTCGACCGCAGCATTCTGGATTCGGTGGTGAAGGACATCACGCGCTTCAAGAGAGAGATTGGCGCAAATGACAAAGACAGAGTGGACGCTTATCTGGAAGATGTTCGAGAAATCGAACGCCGTCTGGCAATCGCTGCGAAGTCTTCCGCCGCCGCACCTGCTGGCATCGTTCCTTACGGAGTGCCCGCATCATTTGACGAGCACATCAGGCTACAGTACGACCTGCTCGCACTTGCCTTTCAAGGAGACATTACGCGTGTTTCCACAATTCTCTATGCACGCGACCTTACGGCGCGCACGTATCCCGAGAGTGGCACCACCACAGGATTTCATGCCGGATCGCATCACGCGGAAAACCCGGATCGGATCAAAGATTATTCCAAGATCAACACCTATCACGTCAAATGCCTGGCCTACTTTGCGGACAAGCTTAAGAACATCAAGGAGGGCGACGGGACTCTGCTGGACCATTCACTGATCCTCTACGGCACTAACATGGGCAATTCCAATCAGCATCTTCATTACGATGTGCCGCATGTCCTGCTGGGCGGAGCGTCCGGACAACTCAAGGGCGGCCGTCACTTGCAATATCCGGCCAAGACTGTATCCACCGGGAATCTTCTGTTGAGCGTCCTGGATTTCTACGGGATCCATCAGGAGAGCATCGGCGATAGCACGGGCCGTCTCAGCGGTTTGGTTTAGGAACGAGAGAATATGCGCACCTTATATGGAATTGCAATGAGCGTGGCGTCGCTGGTGTTGCCTCTGGTGCTATTCGCTGCAAGAAGTCCCATCGCCGATGCGGCTATGGATGGCGACAAGGTGGCGCTTCAATCGTTGCTGCGTCAGAAGGCAGATGTGAACACGCCGCAGCTCGACGGCGCTACGGCAATTCAGTGGGCCGCGTATCGGAACGATCTGGCGATGGCGGACCTCTTGATTGCCTCCCACGCGAACCCGAAGGCAGCCAATAGAGAAGGCGCAACCGCGTTGTCGCTGGCAGCGCTCAATGGCAGCGCAGCGATGATCGACAAACTGCTGAAGGCCGGGGCCGATGTGAACGAGAGGGGTCCGCACGGGGAGACTGCGCTTATGTTCGCGTCACGCAATGGCAACGCGGAGGCCATTAACATTCTGCTGGATCACAAAGCCGATGTGAACGCGAAGGAGGTTCTGCGCGGCACGACGGCGTTGATGTGGGCCGCCGAGCAGGGTCACTTCCTCGCGGCAAAGTTGCTGATTGATCACGGCGCCCTGGTGGGCGCGGTGTCCGGCTCGGATTCAAGGGGTGGAACTGCTTACCTTGCGCCTCCTATTCAGTCCAGATTGCGCTCGGCCCAAGGGGCAGGAGGATTGGGAACCCAGGGGGCCAGTGCTCGCGTAGGCACTGGCCCGGGAGGACGCAACGGCGGCGGCAGGCAAGTGGTCGCCGCCGCCGATGCTGGGGGAGAGGATGTTGTAGCGGCTGGCGGATGCCGCTGCCGCTGCGGCGGCTTTTGGGCGCCAGCAGAATACGGACGGCGGTGGCTTGACGGCGCTGGTGTACGCGGCCCGGCAGGGAGATCTTGAAACGGTGAAGGTCTTGGTAGAAGCGGGAGCGGAGGTCAATCAGACAACAAAGTATGGATGGTCTCCGCTCCTGACAGCGACTCAAAATCGTAATTACAAGATCGCCCAATATCTACTGGAGCGCGGGGCCAATCCGAATATCGCTAACAACGGAGGTTGGACGCCACTCTACATTGCCACCGACAATCGCAACATCGAAGGCGGAGATTATCCTGTTCCTGCGCCGGACATGGATCATCTGGATTATATCAACCTGCTTCTGGCAAAAGGCGCCAATCCAAATGCCAGAGTCTGCGGTGTAAAGTCAACGCCAGCGCAGTGCGTTGGAGACAGCACGGAAACCCGTACGATCTTCACCATGCAGTGGCTGTACGAAGACGGCGCCACTCCATTCTGGAGAGCCGCCCAGTCGGGCGATGGGACGCTCATGAAACTTCTGCTGGCCAAGGGTGCCGATCCCAAGATCGCAACAGCCCACAACGTCACGCCATTGGCGGTAGCTTCCGGTATTGGCTGGGTGGAGGGCATTACGTTTGAATGGTCGGAAGGTGAGAATCTGGAAGCCGTGAAATTGTGCCTGGAACTGGGGATCGACCCGAATGCGCCTGACGATGAAGGCCGGACGGCGCTTCATGGCGCGGCGCACAAGGGCAGAAATCAGGTAGTTCAACTTTTGGTGGACCACGGTGCGAAACTGGACGCTCATGATCTGGGGAGCCGCGACACGGTGAACGGCGCCATGCTGGGCGTCACTTGGATTCCGCTTCACTATTCGCAGGGTCTGGTTCGAGTGGGCGTGCAATCTGCCATCGCTCATCCGGAGACAGAGGCGCTGCTGCGCAAATTGATGACGGAGAAAGGCCTCACCATACCGGCGGATATCACGTCGTCCATTTGCCTCACCAAGGGAGCGAACGGGTGTCAATGAGCAGAACGCGTGGAGCCTATTAGCTACTTGAGGAAGCAGTTTTCAGCCACTTACACCGCCGCAGATGGAATCGTAGATGTGAACCGGCTGCCCTTCGCAGGCTCGCTAAGCAAACGAATCGAGCCGCCGTGTTCTTCCACCAACCGCCGGGTAAGCCTCTTGAATCGGCCACTGCGCATAAGATCTCTCCCAATCTTGGGACGAATCCACGGCCTTACTTAGTTGACTTATTCCTGGGACAGGAGACTAGCGCCGTGTAGAGATCACAGCGGTGCGCCGTTTCGAATTTCGTCCGTGGCGCGGATGACGATTTTATCGCCTGCCTGCAAGGCTCCCGTTACTTCCACGAGAGCGCCTTCCATCTGGCCTTTTTTGACGTCAATCCACTCGGCGTGCCCTTCGCGGTTGCGGATAACAAAGGCCCGCTCAGTCGTGGTGACCACGCTGGAGACCGGGACTAGCAACGCCGGGCGGGATCGGCGAACAGGCCAATTCACAGTGGGATACATGCCGGGCGAGAGCGAACCGTCGGCGTTGTCCACATCCAGTTCGACTGCCATGGTGCGAGTCTTGGGGTCTAGCGCATGGGAGCTTCGCGCGACCGTCCCCGAAAAACTTTGCTCCGGAAAAGCGGGCACGTGAAACGTGAGTCTCGTCCCCGGAACAATGGTTCCCGAGTCTTCTTCAGGCACCGCCACCACGACTCTCAACCTTGAAATTTGCTGGAGGACAAGAAGCGGGGAATCCGTTGCGGGTCCCACCAGAGCTCCGGGATGCACCAGGCGGTCCGTGACGATGCCTGCAAAAGGAGCCACGATCCGGAGGTAGGATTGCATTTCCTTAAGCGCCCGCACATCCGCCTCTGCCGCCTCGCTCGATTGGCGGCGGGATTGAATCAAAGCCTGTTCGGACGCAATTTGCTGCTGCATCTGCACCAATTCGTTCCCCGCGATGGCGCCCGGCGTCTGCGCCGCTTTCTGGGTCGCCTCATAGGTGCTCCGTGCCGCGGCAAGTTGCGCCTCCGCTTGCAGACGATCGGACTCCATTGACTGGACCTTGGCCTCCGCTTCGGCTATATGCGCCGCCATTTCCGGGGCGCTCACTTCCACGAGAAGGTCGCCCTGCTTCACCGCCGACCCGCGATCCACGGTGATCTTCTCGACATAGCCGGAAACCTTGGCGTGGATCGACACGCTCAGAAATGGATAAACCTCCGCGGGCAGTTCGATCGAGCGGGAGACGGGCCTTGACAGCACTGAGGCGAACTCGATCTTTTGAGCCCACGTCAAGGCAGTGACGGCAAGAAGACAGATGAGGCACACGAAGGATCTAGATCGGATCATAGTATTGGCTCGCAGGATCGTTCGGATTCAAAGACGCGGAACTTTGCGAAGCTCCGGATTGGAAAATGGCGTAGATCGAAGGCAGGAGAGTGAGTGTCGCAAACGTGGACACAATCAGTCCGCCGATCACCGCGCGGCCGAGTGGCGCGGATTGCGCGCCGCCCTCGCCGAAGCCGATCGCCATGGGTAGCATTCCAAAGGTCATGGCGGTGGCGGTCATCAGAATGGCTCGCAGGCGGCCGCCCGCGCCCTCCCGAATGGCTTCTAGAAGCGGCCTTCCCCGGCGGCGAAAACGTTCGGTGAAGGTCACCAGCAAGATGGAATTGGCGACCGCGATGCCGATGGCCATAATGCCGCCCAGGAAGGACTGGATATTGACTGTGGTCGAGGTGAGCTTCAGCGCGAACAGGACTCCGCAGAGTGTCGCGGGGACCGTCAGCAGAATCACCAGACCCAAACGTACAGACTGAAAGTTCGCCGCGAGCAAGAGGAAGATCGCCAGGATGGCCAGAAGCAATCCGAGTTTCAACCCCGAGGTGGTCTGATCGGAGGCGGGAATCTGTCCGCGGTAGGAAATCGAAACTCCGCGCGGAGGAGACCCCGCCTGGGATACCGCGGCCGTGAGGCGCGGGGCTGCTTCTCCCAAGGTGATTCCGTGAAGGTTGGCCGTGAGACTGATCACGCGCTGCCCGTTGTTGCGTTCGATCAATCCAGGCATGGTTCCGGGTTTCATCACCGCGACGTCATCCAGGTGGGTTTCACCAACGCCGATCTGCATCACCGGAATGCCGCCAAGTTCCTCGGAGCTTTGCATGCGATTCTGCGGCAGTTCCACTTGGATTTGGAAGGCGTTGCCGGAGTTCGGATCTCTCCAATAATTCGGTTGAGTGAAACGCGAGGACGACGTCGCGGGGACAATGGAGCGAACTACGTCCGCCATGGTTAATCCGAACTGGCCCGCACGCTCTCGATCGATCTTGATATCGAGCGTGGGATAGTCGACGGCCTGTGCAAACTGAAGATCGCGAAGGAAAGGAAGCCTTGCCATTTGGCCTTGAATCTTCTGCGCAAAAGCGTAGTCATCCTGCAAATTGCCGCCGAGCACAGCGACCTCCACGGGCGTAGGAGAACCGAAGCTCATCACCTGGCTGACGATATCTCCGGCTTCGAAGGAAACCTGAGTTCCGGGAAGATCCTTCAGGAGACCGGCGCGCAGGCGTTCGCGCAACGCCTCGCCTCCTGCGGCGCCGGGCTTCAAAGCGAACTGAAGGATCGCTTCCTGCGGACCGCTGGTGAACAAATGAATGAGGTCCACCGGATAGCTGGAAGGAACCACGCCGACGAAGTCGCTGGTGATCGCGACGTTGTCCGCTCCAGCCTGCTGGCGGATGGTGTCCAGAGCGCGCAGGACGATGCGTTCGGTCTCCTCCACGCGAGTTCCAGTAGGCGCGCGCAGACGAATGCGAAACAACCCCGTGTTGCCTTCCGGGAAAATCTCCGTACCCATCTTTGGAAACACGACGTAGAGAATCGCTGCCGCCGCCACCAGATAGCAAGGACCCAACAGCCAGCGGGCGCGCAGCACCGCGCCCAAATAGTGCTCATATCCGGACCGGAGCACGTCGAATAGTCCGCGTCCCTGGGTGGAGCGAACATCGCGCAACAGCCAGACCGCGAATACCGGCACAAGACTGCTGGAGAGCAGATAAGAGGCGATCATCGCGAATCCTACCGCCAGCGAAAGAGGCACGAAAAGCTGGCGAGTCACGCCGGTCATAAAGAAGGAAGGAACAAACACTGCAAGGATAGAGAGCATCGAGAGCAGCCTTGCCATCGCCGTCCGGCTGCACGCTTCCACCACCGCTCGCGCCCGCGAGACTCCGGGAAGCATCCGGGTATGAATGTTCTCGATCTCCACAGTGGCCTCATCCACCAGCACGCCCACGGCAAGCGCCAAGCCTCCCAGCGTCATGATGTTGATAGTCTGCCCGGCGGCCCACAAGAAAACCAAAGCGCCCAGTAGTGCGAACGGGATATTCAATACCACAATCAGCGCGCTGCGCCAGTCGCGCAGGAAGATCAACACGATCAGCCCGGTGAGAACCGCTCCCAGCATCCCTTCGTTCGCCAAGGTCCGCACCGCGTTTGTCACGTAGGGAGATTGATCGAACTCCAGCCTCACGTCTACGTCTTCCGGCACCACTTTCTTGAAGTTGGGAATGGCCGCTTTCACCGCATTGATGACGGCGAGCGTTGAGGCATCGGCGCGCTTGGTGACCGGAATGTAGACCGTGCGCTTTCCATTCACGTGTGCGTAAGCCGTGACCAGGTCGGTCCCATTCTCGATGGTTCCGATGTCCCTCAGGTACACTGAGGCTCCCGCCTTCGGACGGATGGGCGTGCTGAGCAGTTCGGACAGATCGCCGCCCAGCGCCGCGTTCGTCCGCGCGATTTGGTTCATCTTGCCGTTCCAGGTGTTGCCGGAGGGCATCACCAGGCTGGCCTTGCTGACAGCCGAGATGGCCTCATCGGGCGAGATCTGATATTGCCGCAGCTTATCCGGATCCAGCATGATCACAATCGTCCGCTGGTTGCCTCCAAAGGGAGGCGGCGCGGAAACCCCTGGAAGCGTCGCGAATAGAGGCCGCACACGATTGAGCGCGTAATCCTGTAATTCTCCCTGGGTGTGCGTCGCGCTATCGAAGATCAATTGACCCACCGCCACGCTTCCCGCATCGAATCGCGTAATGAACGGCGGTACCGTTCCGGGCGGCATGAAGGCGCGGGCGCGGTTCACATAACCGACGGTTTCCGCCATAGCCTGATTCATGTCGGTGCCCTCGTGGAACACCAGCTTCATCAGAGCCGCGCCCTGGATGCTCTTGCTCTCCACGCGATCGATTCCCGTGATGTAGAGAAAATGATACTCGTAGTAATACGTGAGGTATCCTTCCATCTGCGCCGGATCCATTCCGCCGTACGGCTGCGCGACATAAATGGCTGGATCGCCGACCTGCGGGAAGATGTCCACGGCCATACGTTGCAAGGCCAGATAGGCGCACAGCGCGATCGCCACCAGCGCCACAACCACGCTGATGGGCCGGGAGAGCGCGCCTAATACGAGGCGCATATTTGCCTCATTTGCCTGCCTCCACCACGAATGGCTGGAGGTCGCCGGCCGCCGCCGCAAGGCCGAGAAGCGCTCGCCAGACAGCCAGGTGAGACAGGGCATCGTCGGTTTCGGCTTGGGTCAACAATCGTTGCGCCTCCGCCACAGGATCGATCGCGCCCAGTCCCGCTTGATATCGCGCGCTTGCCTGCTGCAGCGCATCGCGCGCCGCCGAGACTTGAATGGGTGTATTCTGCGCAACGTCTCTGGCCCCATGAAGCTGCGCCAGCGCCACATTCCAGCGCGCCTTCAACTCGATCACGATCTGCTCGGATCGGGCTGTTTGCGCGCGAATGGTAGCCGCCTGCGCGGCTTCCCGTGCCCGCAGGGCCGGCAAATCCAGAATCGGAAAGGTGACGCTGAACCCTATGGCGAAATCCTGCACGGTGGGAGCCAGCCCGTTCAATCCGCCCAGACGGGAGCCGTCGGTTTCGGCCCCTGTGCCTCGCGCATATACCGCCGCCTGCAGCGAGAACTTCGGGAAGTAGGAACGTTCCAGCGCCCTGAGTTGCGACCGCGCCTGATCGACCGTCGCATCTTGTTCCACCGCAGTCGGATTGGCGTGGAAATCGGCCTGCGCTGGCGTTTGTTCCGGCGCTTGCTGCAGCAGCGCTGGGGCGGAAATGACAATGCGGTCAGGCGGCAATCCCACAAATTGGGAGAGTGTGGCGCTCGCCACTTCCACGCCTTGGCGAGATTGAATCAATTGCGTTCGCGCGCCGGCCAGTTCCGCCTTCGCCCGCGAAGAGTCCGCGCCGGGCCGCAACTGCGCGTTCACCAAGGCATCGGTCAAGCGCACAATAGTCTCGCCACGGTCGACACCGGCCTGGGCGGTACGGACCGTCTCCTGGGCTGCAGCCAGTGTCAGGTACGAATCGATGGTCGCGGCAGCAATCTCAAACTGGTTGCGCTTCAGAGACGATTCCGACTGTGTCCGTGCTGCTTCGGCGGTGGCCACGCTGGCGCGCCGCAGTCCGAAATCGAAAGGCTCCCAGGTCGCGAGCGCACCTACCGCACTGCCCCACACAGTGCCTGAATTATTGGTCCCGATGACTGGACCGGACATGGAGGGAATCGTGTTTTGCGGCAGCAAAAGCCCGAAGACGTTGTTCCGGGTGGCGCGATTGATTTGCGCCAACGCGTCGACGCGCGGCAAATAGGCGGTGCGCGCCAAGCGAATCCCTTCGGCGGCGGCATTCATTTGCTCCTGGGAAACACGGATAGAGGGGTAGTTCTTCGACGCGGTGTCGACCGCCTGCGCGAGCGTAAGCGTGGAAGTGGACTCGGGTTGCGCGGCAGCAAGGTGTCTGGAAATGGCTAACACGGCGATTGTGGAGAGAACTGGTCCGCGCACCACCCCGTTAATCTCCCTCGATGAGTTCGTGGAACAGTTCCCGAACCTTGCTCTTAGCCGCGGTCAAGGCCTTCCGCCCCAGCGGCGTGGCGCGATAGACTTTGCGCCGCGATTTTCCATCCCGCTTCTCGGTAGATCGCAGATAGCCCTTCTTCTCCAGGCGCTGGAGCAGCGGGTATAGGGTTCCGGGGCTGATACGGTAGCCATGGCGGCCCAGTTCTTCGATCATTCCCAGGCCGAAGATCGGCTCCTCCGCGGCGTGATGAAGAACGTGTAGCCGGATCAGGCCGGAATAAAGATCCTGGTCTTCAATTAGTTCATGAACATCGTTTTTCGATAATGTCATTCGATTACGAAAGTAGAATTATAAGCCCTAAGGCATCTGGCGTCAAGCCACGATCTGTCCGACGCCTGTTTCGTCTTTCTGGGCGACTCCCCGGCATGCCGTCCAGCAGGCCGCAGAAGAGTCGTTCCAGAGCGGCCAATCTTCAGATGCTCGCCAGTGCCGGCTTGAGGAAAATTGTGAGATCGGAGATCACTCAGAAGTTATAGCCAACATGCTCCAGGAAATACGTATCTGCCAGGAGTGTTTGACCGACGATGTAGTGACGCAAACCCAAGAAAATCGCGGCGCTGCAATGTGAAAATGGCAGCGAGTCCGGGCGCTAAGAGGCAGAATCAGCGGCGCTCGCCAGGGGTATCGTGAATGTGAAATGAGAGCCTTTGCCAACCGCACTCTCAAGACGGATCGTACCCCCATGTTCTTCAACAAGCCGTCTAGTAATGGCTAGGCCCAGCCCTGTACCCTCAAGACCGCCTGCCTGTCGGTGACCGACTTGGTAGAACTTGTCGAAAACGGATTCGTACTCGGATTCCGGAATTCCAATCCCGGTATCGGCGACACCAACCTCTACAAAGCCTGTTTGGAGAGATACCAGGACCGACACGTGGCCCCGGTCCGGGGTGAATTTCACAGCATTGCTGAGAAGATTATAAAGGATCTGCTTGAATCGAAGGCGATCCGCGTAGAGCTCGATCTCAATAGGAACGTTCAGCTCAATCTCGATGGACTTCGTGTTGGCGCGCGGCCGCAGGGAGGAAACGGTTTCCTCTAAGGCGTCGATGAGCTGGAAGGGTTCGCGTTGCAGTTCGAGCCTGCCCGACTCGATCTTGCTGAGGTCCAGAACATCGTTGATCAGGGCAAGCAGGTGCTGGGAATCTCTATGGATATGCCGAACGAAGCGTTGCTGCTTCTCATTTAAGGGACCTTCGAGCTGTTCCTCCAGTAATTCGGCGAAGCCGATAATCGTGTGCAAGGGTGTTCGCAGTTCGTGACTCATCCCACTCAGGAACTCGCTCTTCAAATTGTTGGCCCGCTCGACCTCTTCGTTCCGCATCTCCAGTTCGCGATTTTTCGCGGCGAGCTCCGCCGTGTGCGCTGACTGAACGGCGCGCAATCTCTCCTCCGCGTGGCGGCGTTCACTCACATCCCGGATGATCGCCGAAACGCGAAATCCGTCTTCGAATTGCACCGGACTGAGACTAATCTCTACCGGGAACCTAGACCCGTCCTTGCGTTGTCCTTCCAGTATTAGCCCTGTTCCCATAGGGCGCCTGGACGCTTGCTCCCAATAGTTCTTCCGATGTTGATGGTGATGTTCCCTGACCTCCTGGGGAATCAGCAGTTCAATGGGCTCGTTTAAGAGCTCGGACCTTTGATACCCGAAAAGTTGTTCGGTAACCCTATTAAGAAGTGCGATCCTCCCCTCACGATCTACTTCGATAATCGCGTCTGGAGCGGCTTCCAATAGTTCGCGGAATCGACGATGTTCCCGTTCCCGAGTTTCGGATTGCCTCCCTTGCTCAGTTAGATCCTGAATCGTAGATTCGGCCGATTTTCGGTCTGTAATGTCGGTGAGAATGAAGAGAGAACCGACTTCGGTACCGTTAGAGTCGTGCCACGGGATCCTTCTTACTTGGAGGATCACCGCTTGTCCATCCTTGCGAAAGCGCTGAAGCTCCAGCTCGCCTTCTGTCGCCGAAACGGGTAAGTCTAGAGGGAGTGGGCCGCCCCAAAGCTCGTTTGCGGTCCATCCCAGTATCCGCTCGGCAGCGAGATTCCAGGACTCCACCGCACCGGCCGGGGACACTGCGATGATGCCAACAGGAACGGATTGGACGATATCGCGGAATACGTTCGGATTGAACTTCTCTTTAGTGATCATCGGATGGTTGCCCCCAAGATCAACGCTTTAAGGCACAGTAGTAGGGGTCCTAGGGAGCCGCTTCAATTCCGTATTTCTTCATCTTATATCGAAGGGCATCGCGACCAATGCGCAACTGGCGCGCGGCCTTGGATTGATTGCCGCGAGCACCTTCCAAGGCCTGCACAACCATGGCGCGCTCATTTTCTTCGATGGCCCCCAACTCAGATGAGCTCTCTTGCAATGGCGGGGATGTGGCCGAATCGCGACTCTGAGAGAGATAAGGCGGTAAGTCTTGAACGTCGATCACCTCGCTCAGAGTCATCATGGCGGCGTGTCCGATTACATTTTCCAGTTCGCGAACATTTCCCGGCCAGGACTGCGCCGCCAATTGAATTTCCGCCCGACGCGTAATGCTTCGGATTTCCTTCCCGTATTGAGCTGCAAACTTTGAAATAAAATGGCGCGTGAGAAGAGCCAGATCCCCCTGACGATCGGCAAGACGCGGGACCTGGATTTCGACCATCGACAGACGATAATAGAGATCTTCGCGGAAACTCTTTTGCTCGATCGAGTTTCGAAGGTCGCGATGTGTGGCGGCGACGACATGAAGATCCACCTTGCGCGGGGTCAGCGAGCCGACGCGTTGGACTTCCTGGTTTTGCAGCACACGCAGCATCTTGGCCTGCGTGGCGAGGGGCATATCGCCTATCTCATCCAGAAATAGCGTCCCGCCGTGCGCCTGCTCCACCAAACCGGGCTTGTCCGACGTAGCGCCAGTGAAGGATCCGCGGACATGGCCAAACAATTCGCTTTCAAACAGTGTCTCGACAACAGCCGAACAGTTCAGGACAACCAGCCGTCCCTTCGAGACGGGGCTCAGCCGATGCAATGCCTGGGCGATCAGATCTTTTCCCGTGCCAGTTTCCCCCGTAATGAGAACGGAGCGGTAATGGGGAGCGATTCTTCGTATCCGAGAAAACATGTCCCACATGAGCGGACTGTTACCGATAATTCCTTCAAATTCGGCATTGGCCAGTACCTCATCTTGCAGCCGTAAAGCGTGTCTCCTCTGCTGCGCCGCTTCGATGAGCTTGCCGATCTTTTCCCGGATTAACGCGATCGAAATGGGCTTATTCAAGTAGTCGGACGCGCCTTTCTTGATCGCCTCCACTGCGGTTTCGGTGGAATAGTGCGCCGTCATCAACACTACGTCAGTGGACGGATCAATCTCCATGATGCGCGTGAGAACTTCTATGCCATCCATTCCAGGCATCATGAGGTCTGTCAGAACGATCTGGGGATGACGGCTGACGACCAATTCGAGCGCAAGCTCGGGATCGATCGCTGTAAGAAACTCGACTCCCGGCTGTGCCAGTGCACTTTGTAAAAGCTCCAGGCTGCCGGCGTTGTCGTCGATAATGAGAACACAAACTGCGGGACTCGCCGACATTGGCCTATGCTAACAGACGTTCGACTTCAGCTCGTAGAACCTTTAATGAGACCGGTTTGCTTATGTAGCCGGTGAATCCGGCGGCAAAAGCGCGCTGCTTATCGCCCTGCATGGCGCTGGCCGTCAAGGCCACGACCGGCGTATCGACGAAAGTGGGATCCAGACGCAGTTCCTTGATGACGCCGAAGCCGTCGAGTCCGGGCATATGGAGGTCCAGAATGATGAGATCCGGTTGGACACGATGGGCCACCTCCAAGGCTTCGATGCCGTCAGAAGCTTCATGGATCAAGTAGCCCCGATTTTCGAGGACAGTTCTCACGAGCTCACGTCCAGCGGCTTTATCGTCCGCTACGAGAACTTTCTTGGGCGGGGGATCGGGTCTGGTTGTGTCCGCCATTGCTTTGAATTGTCGCATCAAATGAAGCACGCGATGGGCCAAACAATGTGGTTGTCTCACCGCAAGCGGTTCGTACTTCGTGCGATAAGTACGCCTTTTCACCCGTTCGTAGCGTGCCTTGGCGCACCTAAAAGCCAACATTCGCGCGTGCCCGCACAATTAAGGTCGTTAAAATAAGGTCGTTAAAAACAATTGACCCCGGTCCCCGTTCAAGCACCCGGCAAACGAGGTGTTACCAGTTGCATGACGCGACTGCGCGCATTCGCCATTTCGCGAACATCTGAATTTCTATCCCACCCACCCATCGAAAACATCTGGCCGCGTTAAGATTCTTGCCATTGTAATAAGGCCCACTACGTGCAACTTCCGCAGCATGCCCCACAATTCACAACAAATCGTCAGCTTACTGGACGATCTCAAAGCACTCCGGCAATCCTGCTTTTCCATCGAGAAAGAATTCCAAAGCTCAATCGCAGAGGTGTCCCCGGAATCCCGCTGTAGCGCGCGAAACCTGCTCCACTATTTGGCTCTGCGGCAGCATGATGTTCGCGATCTTCAGTCGCGGCTGGCATCCCTAGGCCTGTCCTCGCTAGGGCGGAGCGAGTCGAGCACTCTAGCCGGACTGGAGTCGATCATCTCCCTCCTAGAAAAACTGGTCGGCGGGGAACAAGATTTCAGGGAACAGAACTCCGGCGCTAGCCTAACTGAGGAATCCGTCGATTTTAGGACCGGGCCTGCTCTCCTGGCCCAACACGCAAGCGATTTGATGGGTCCTGCTCCTCGGGGCCGTGGAGTACGCATCATGGTTACGATGCCACCGGAAGCGGCGGAGTCCTACGTACTAGTCAAGGATCTAGTGGAGACTGGGATGGATGTCATGCGCATCAACTGCGCACATGACGCTGAGCCTCAGTGGGAAGCCATGATCAGGCACATGCGCCTAGCCAACCAGGAGACAGGAAAACACTGTAGAATACTCATGGATCTGGCCGGACCTAGGCTGCGCACCGGCTCTCTTCACCGTGGATCTCATGTAGTGCGATGGAAGGTGGAGAAGGACCACCGCGGCATTGTTGTCGCACCCATACGCATCGCGTTAGCTGGAAAGAAGGCGGCGCCGGAGTCACTGGCGTCCGCCGACGTGGTCCTGCCAGCTCCCGAGCCTCTGCTGAGGAAGGTGCTGCTCGGCGACGCCGTGAATATCAAAGACAGCCGCAACAAGAAGCGGATGTTGACCGTGACCGATACATTCGATCACGGCTGCTTCTGTTCATGCGAGCAAGGCGCTTATGTTCTCAGCCGGGCTGAGATAGTTCTTATGCGGGACGGAAAGAAAGTCGCCATGGGACGGCTGGGAGCTCTCCCTTTTGTGGAGGAACCGATCCGACTCCGGAACGGCGACTTGTTGATACTAACCAGGGAAGACGGCAAGCCGGGGCGTCAAAGCGGAGAAATCCCGCACATTTCCTGCACTCTACCTGAGGCGTTCGCGGCGGCCAGAAAGGACCAGCCGATCTATTTCGATGACGGCAAAATTGAAGGCTGCATTCGCGAGGTGGGTCCCGACCAAATGATAGTCAAGATTGTCCACACAACTCCGGGCGGCTCCAAACTCGGGTCGGGGAAAGGCATCAACCTGCCGGAAACCGACTTACAAATCGGCGCGCTCACGGAGAAAGACAAGATCGATCTCGAATTCGTAAGCCGCCACTCCGATCTTGTCGGCCTCTCCTTTGTTAGGCAGCCTTGCGATGTGCTGGAGTTGCGGCGCGAACTTGCACAACGCGGCAGGACCGGACTGGGAATCATTCTGAAGATCGAGAGCCGCCATGGATTCGAACAGCTTCCTCTGATAATGATCGCGGCCATGGGCCAGCCCCTGGCGGGCATCATGGTGGCGCGGGGCGACCTAGCAGTGGAAATCGGCTATGAACGCCTCGCCGAAGTACAGGAAGAAATTCTGTGGCTGAGCGAAGCCGCGCACATGCCCGTGATCTGGGCCACCCAAGTTCTGGAGAATCTCACCAAGACTGGCACTCCGTCGCGCGCCGAAGTCACTGACGCCGCTATGGGCGTGCGCGCCGAATGCGTCATGCTGAATAAAGGCGAGCATGTTCTAGAGGCAGTAAGGTTCCTGGATCATGTGTTGCACAGCATGCAAGCTCATCAGACGAAGAAGCGCTCCATGTTGCGCCGATTGGCTGTGGCGCAGGTCAACGCGGCATCGGCGGCGAGCCCGCGGTAGTCGCTACAGAAATGACTTGAGCATTGGATCACCGGACCGTCAAAGGCGCCAATGGCTCGAACTTCTTTCCACCTAGATACTTCGTGTAACCTTCCATTTGCTGCTTTATAGAGCAGCAGAACACGTGCAAACGGAAGCGCGGTCAAGCCCTTCAAAATTGCGAGGCAGATGGCAATGTTGCGTGATCCTACGCGGGCATTCTGGTCGGCCCGAGTCGCCTACGTCCAACGAGGCCTGATACGCCCCGAGAGTCGCAAACCAATAGATAAGGCCCCGTCGAGATAAGCCTTCTGCTCGTTTTACGGTATTGACGCGGTTTCGGCGACCCAGTGGGAGGAACTGAGCGGGCTATCAATCATCCAGATAAGTAGTCGAGATATGATGCGAGCGCCGCATAGCGCACTGGGCTGCGTCATTTAACTCAGCAAGCCGTTCTTGAAGAATCCGGTGCAATTCGGAAGTGATTGAAAACTTGAAGAAGGCTTGTGGCCGACTGCGTGCCTCTACCGACTTCGAGGAGACCCCATGCTACCAATCAAACATATTCTGTTTCCGATAGACTTTTCAGAACGCTGCGGAGCGGCGGCTCCCTATGTGGCGACAATGGCCCGAAGGTTCGGAGCCAAGATCACCCTTCTGAATGCCGTACAGCCTTATTGGTACTCTTCGATGCCGGATTCTGCTCCTATCTTCTTGGACATCGACGAGATCCAGCGGGATGTGAAATTTGAGCTAAGCCAAAGCTTTGAGGAAGAATTTGCGGGCTTTGTCGTGGAGCGCTCGGTCGAGGTTGGGGACCCGGCGGAGATCATCACGCAGTTCGCAAGCAATCACGCCGTCGACCTGGTGATGATGCCGACGCACGGTCGCGGTCTCTTTCGCCAGCTTCTCTTGGGATCGGTGACTGCAAAAGTTCTTCACGACTGTCAATGCCCTGTCTGGACTAGCGCGCACGTTCAGGACACCCCCAAGCTGATCCACATGGAGATCCGTAATGTTCTCTGCGCCGTGGATATCGCACCGAAGTCGACGGATCTGCTCAAGGCGGCGGCGCAATTCGCCGAGGAGAATAACGCAAGGCTACAACTGATGCACGCCATTCCGGTACAGGCTGGGTGGCCGGACAGGATACTGGACGCGCCATTTGAGGAAGCCCTGATTAAAGAGGCGCGATGCTCGATTGGTGAGTGGCAGAAGACAGTGCATGTAAATGCGCCACTTTGCGTGGTTCGCGGGGATGTTCCGTCGGCGGTCCACGAGTCGGCGGTTCGGCATGCGGCCGATCTGGTGATTATTGGCCGAGGTGTTATAAACCAGCGGCTCGGAAGGCTCCGAACAAATGCCTACGAGATTATCCGGCAATCTCCATGTCCCGTTCTGAGCTTTTAGGCGAATCATGACAATTCTGTTACGCTCCGCCTATTGGGAGGGAAAGGAAACAATGACTCGTATCGATGATCTTTCCCTTATACTGAATAACAAAATCCTGAACTTAAGGATTTCGACTGTTTGTCGAGAATGACCAGAAACAGAATGGGGACTCATGGTGAACCTTCCTTCTCCTTTGTGGAGAGTTACCGTTCTCGTGGTAATCGTTGCGCTCAGCGTGGCCAGTGCGCCACACAAACCATATTCGGTTCACGGGCGCGACTCTGGATGCCAAAGTCTTCTTTCATAAACTCCACATGGGATTAAATCTGCCCAGTGTAAAGGCTGGGACGCCCTATGTCCCCGTGATCAACCGGTTCGGGACGTTCGATTATTCTACCGTCGCATTCCCGGCCGACCCAGGCGATCCGCGCCGCTGCGAGACCTGCCATTTGCAGACTGCGGGAGCCACGCAGGCAACTGCATATTTCAAAAATCCCACGGCGGCCGCCTGCGGTTCCTGCCATGACGATGTGAATTTCGCCACAGGTAAGAATCATGCCGGCGGTCCTCAGTTTGACGACAATCTCTGCTCCACTTGCCACATTCCTCAGGGCGAAATGGACTTCGATGCGTCGATCAAGGGGGCACACGTCGCGCCGACGTCTTCAAGTCTGCTTTCAGGGCTTGCCGTGAATATTACCAAAGTCGATAAGGGCACTGCCGGAACGGCTCCGCTGGTTTCCTTTACCGTGCAGAACAATAAGGGAGCAGCCATTCCGCTTTCTTTCCTGGGCTCGATTTCCTTCACCATGGCGGGCCCTACCAGCGACTACGGTTACACCAGCTTCGGTAGCGACGTGACCACACCTGGGTATGTGACCGAGAGCGCAGAAAAAGCGGCTTGCGACGGAAGCGGCAATTGCACGTATGCGTTCACCCACACCGTGCCCGCACAGGCTACGGGGACTTACGCGATAGGAGTGGAGGCCCGGCGCACGGAGGTGGTTCTGGCTGGTACAACTTCCCAGCAAAGCATCCAATACGGAGCGCCGAACAAAGTGGTGTATTTTTCCGCAGATGGCTCCCCGGTGGCGGTGCGGCGGACAGTTATACAAGTGAGCAATTGCAACCAGTGCCACGTGTCGCTTCAGCTCCACGGCACGCTTCGCAATAACACCGAATATTGCGTTCTGTGCCACAATCCTTCCAATACGGATTCGCCGGTTCGGCCACAGGCGACCGTGGCAGCGGACAAGGCAGCTCCGCCTCAAGGAATCAACTTCAACCTGCTGGTGCATCGGATTCATTACGGCATCAATATGCAGGCCTCCAAGCGAAGCTATGTTGTAGTCGGGTTCGGTGGCAGCCATAACGATTTCAGCGGGACCCTGTTTCCCGCGCTTAGTCCAACCGGCAGCGCCACCGATACCCGCAATTGTTCGCTTTGCCACGTGAACGGGAGTGAGCAGAATTTGCCCACGGGGTTAAACGCGGTAACCGATCCTCAGGGACCTATTAACCCGATCCAGCCCGTCTCTTCGGCGTGCAGTGGTTGCCACGTCGATCTTCCAGCGGCTTCACATATGTTGTCGAACACCACTTCGCTAGGCGAAGCTTGCACGGTTTGTCACAGCTCCGATGCCGCGTACGCTGTCGACAAGGTTCATGCTCAATATTGAACTGCGGCTGTACGGCCTGCTGCTGTTCCTGACAGCAGCGGGCTCCGCCGCCCCGGCTGTATTGCCTGCGGGCTATGTAGGGTCGGAAACCTGCCAGGTCTGCCACGAAGATATTTACAACGCCTTTCAAAAGAGTCCGCATCACTCGGTGGAACCCAACAAGAAGCGGGAATTCGAAGGAAGAGCCTGCGAATCCTGTCACGGCCCGGCAGAGAAGCATACAGAGACTCTCGCGCCAACCGACATCAGAAATCCTGCGCGGCTCACCGCGGCGGCGGCGGACAAAGTCTGCCTGACCTGCCACCTGAATCAGCCCACACACGTAGGTCGCTTGGAAAGCAGTCATATGAAGGATCAGGTCTCCTGCTCGACGTGTCACAAGGTGCATGCGAACAGCGGCGCCACGCTTGTAGTGCGTAAACCTACCGCCATCAACGAACAATGCGCCGGCTGCCACCTGAACGTTTGGGCGCAGCTTCAAAGACCGAATCATCATAAACTGCCGGAAGGCGCGATGAGCTGCGTCGATTGCCACAATCCTCACGGCTCGGTTCGTCCGGCGATGGCGCAATCCTTCGGCGCGAATGAGCCTGGATGTCTGAACTGCCACGGCGACAAACGCGGACCATTCACGTTTGAACATGCCACGGTGAGATTTGAAGGATGTGGCGCGTGCCATGAACCGCATGGCTCGGCCAATCCTCGAATGCTGATCCGCCAGGAAGTGCGCCTGGTCTGCCTGGAGTGTCATGCCAATTTGCCCGCGCCCGTGAATAAGACAGTGGTGTCCGGGGTGGTGCCGCCCGCGTTTCACGACCTTAGGTCGCCACGCTACCGTAACTGTACGGTCTGCCATCAGAAAATCCACGGCAGCTATGCGGACAGGAATCTATTGCGATGAAGCCTCTGCTCTTCATGGCGCTGGCTGCGCCGTTGTTTGCTCAGGAGGCCGCTCCCCCCACGCCTCCCGCTTCTCCTGCCGCTCCCGCTCCTCCTGGTGCAGCCGCTTCTCCCGCTCCTTCCGAAGAAACGTGGCTGACCGGTTCCATCGACCTCGGCTACCGACGGCTGATCGGCGTGGGCGGGAGTGAAGCCACGTATCGCAGCTTTGTAGATCTGGGCTCTGGCCCGAAGCTCCTCGGCGCCGATTTTACGATTACTGATCCTAAGCACCGGCTGTTCGACAGCATTCAAGTGCGCGCCTATGGCTGGGGTGACGAGCCGTATTCCACATTGCACGTGGACGCCAGGAAGGCCAAGATGTACGACTTCAATGCCGATTATCGGGATCTGGCGTACTTTAATTACCTTCCCTCCTACGCCGACCCGTTGCTCGCGCGCGGCATCGTGCTGAATGAGCAGTCGTTCGATACGCGGCGAAGGCTCGGCAGCTTTTCGCTGGATCTGCTGCCAGGGAATTGGATCGTCCCTTACCTGGGCTACGATCGGGACGCTGGCTCGGGATACGGAGCGACCGTGTTCGTCTCCGACGCGAACGAGTTTCCCGTCCCCAATCTTCTGCATGACCGGACCAACCTCTATCGCGGCGGCGTTCGCATCGAATTGAAAAGGTTTCACGTGACTCTGGAAGAGGGTGGCACCCAATTCCAAAATGATCAGACCCTCTATCAGCAGAGTGGTCCCGCGAATCCCGGCAACAATCCGAATCCGTACCTTGGGCAAAGCATCACGCTGAACAACCTGCTGGCAGCCTACGGTATCAGCGGATCGGGCACCTACAGCAAGGGTCTGCTCACCGCGAACATTACCCCCTGGCTCGACGTTTACGGCCAGTTCCTGTTCAGCCAGCCAAGCACCGATGTCCGATACCAACAGTACAATAGCGGAAATCTGGTCCTGCAAGACCAGTTGCTGTTTTACTCGAGCCAGCAGTATCTGGTTTCCTCGGCGGCGAAATCGCCTCATACCTCTGGAAGCTTCGGAGCGGAAATCCGGCCGCTCCGCCACGTACGAGTAGTAGAATCCTGGCTAACCGATCGGCTGCACGTAAACGGCTCCGCGAATTCCAATCAATTGTTGAGCGGCGCGGGGACCTCCACCCAGATCGCCGCGCTGCTCTCCTCTTCGCTGGCCACAAACTACAGCCAGCAGGAAGTAGATGTGTTCTACGATCCTTTTTCCAAGCTGATGTTCCGTGGCGGATACCGCTACGTGTGGGGCGATGCGAGCAATGCGGTTCTGCCAGTCGCCGGCCTTGCCAGCGCCGATCAAGGCACGCTTCGCCGCAACGTGGGCATCGGCGGAATCACGTACCGGCCCTCGCAGAAATGGTCGGTTTCGGGCGAAGTGGAAGGCGCATCCAGCTCAGGGGCGTATTTCCGCACCAGCCTGTACGACTATCAGAAAGTTCGTGCGCAGGCGCACTATCAGGCAACCAAGTCGCTAAATCTGGCAGCCGACTTCAGCCTGCTGGTCAACAACAATCCGCTTGCCGGAACCAGATATTCGTATCAGGCGCAACAGGAGTCGCTTTCGTTCCTATGGACTCCTAAGGGCGGGAAGGGGTGGGATGTCCAGGGTTCGTACAGCCGGTCCACGATGTATTCCGATATTGGGTAACTGGAGCCGGAAACCCTCGCTCCGCAAGAATCGATCTATCGGGACAACTCGCACGCGGTCACGGTTCTGGTCGACGTGAGCCTGCCGGCTTACGCCGGACTCACCGCTAAGCTCAGCGCGGGCGGCTCGCTCTTTCTTTCCTCCGGCAGCCGTCCTACCAGCTACTATCAGCCATCTGCAAAATTATTCGCGCCGGTTCGTAAGAATCTTAGCTTATTCGTGGAATGGAGTTACTATGGCTACGGCGAAGCTTTCTATTTATACGAAGGCTTTCGTTCCAATCTTGTTACCACGGGCCTGAGGTTCACGCGATGATTCGGATCGCACTAACGGTGCTGGCTTTCGGCTGGCCGGTATTCGCCGCCGTGGAGGAAATGGATTCGAACCGGGGGGGACAACTCTTTTCGAGCCTCGGCTGCGCTAGATGCCACAACATCAACGGCGAAAGGGGAAAAGCGGGACCCGATCCCGGACAGAGAGTTGACCGGAATTTTACACCCGCGTCATTGGCGAGCCTGATGTGGAATCACGCTCCCGCGATGTGGGACACCATGCAGGAGCACGGAGTACGATCCAGCGATCTCGACGAACAAGGCGCGGCAGACCTGTTCGCCTGGTTCTATTCCATGCGTTTTTTCGACAGGCCGGGCGACGCAGGCCGAGGTAAGCGGCTGTTCTCCGAGCGGCATTGTGCCGATTGCCACGGGCTGACCGAAGCGAAGCTCGCGGCGGCAAGGCCGGTGTCGCAGTGGGATGCGATGGGTCATCCGGTGGCGCTCGTAAACGCAATGTGGAACCATGCCGTAAACATGAAGCAGGAATTCGCCCAGCGTAAGTATGGCTGGCCCACGCTGTCCTCACAAGATCTTGCCGACATGCTTGTCTATCTCCGCAACATTCCTGGCGCGCAACACGCTGAGGTTCGTCTGCAGCTTGGCTCGGGCGAACGTGGACGAGCTTTGTTTACTTCCAAGGGCTGCGAGACTTGTCACGCTTCGGGTCCCCGTCTCCAGGGACAAACGCTGACCGATATTGCTGCGGATATGTGGAATCACTCGCCGCGCATGGGTGCGGCGGCCACGTCGTTCGAAATGGAGGAAATGCGCGATCTGACCACATATATTTGGGGGCGCCAATTTTTTTCCAGCAACGGCGATGCAGGCGCGGGCAAACGCGTTTTTGCGTCGAAAGGCTGCGGCATTTGTCACCATAATGCTGCCAGCGGGGCACCCCAGATAACAGGCCGGTCATTGAACGGCGCGTCCATGGTCTCGGTACTTTGGCGGCACGGCCCGCAAATGCTGCAAGAGATGAAGAGCAAAGGGATCGCGTGGCCTCGTTTCGATGGCAATGAGATGTCGAATCTGATCTCCTATCTGAATTCAGTGAAATAGAATGCCTGAGCGACCAAATCAGCCCGTTCTCCTGCTTCTGACAAGCCATTGGATTAGTATGGTCGGCGTTGCGCTGGTCACTCTGGCGGGCTTTGCGTGGCTTTTTGTTCTGCCTGCGAACATCCGTGGTCACGTCGATAATCCCTACATCGGATTGCTGGTGTTCATCGCGATTCCCGTCGTGTTTTTTGCGGGGCTGATTCTAATCCCGATTGGCATCGCGGTCACAAGACGCCGGGTCGCGAATCAGCTTGAGGCTGTGCCGGACCGGAAGACCGCATGGCGGCGTACCGGAATTTTCTTCGCGGTGATGACGTTTGCCAATGTGATCCTGGGGAGCCAGTTGACCTACCGCGCGGTGGATCACATGGAGACGGTCCAGTTCTGCGGGCAGAGTTGCCACGTGATGAAGCCCGAATTTACGGCTCACCTTCTGGCCCCACATCAACAGGTGGCCTGTGGGTCCTGCCATATTGCGCCGGGCGCGGCTGGCTGGGTACACGCGAAGATGGCGGGGACGCACCAGCTCATCTCGGTGATCTTCAACAGCTTCCCGCGTCCGATCGAGTCGGGACTTGAAAGCGATCGCCTGGTCTCCTCCGCCTCCACATGTGAGCAGTGCCACGCGCGCGAAAAGGTGATCGGCCCCCGCCTCCGCATCCTAACCAAGTACAAAGATGACGAGGCAAATACGCGCACCGAAACCGTCTTGACCATGAGGGTGGGCGGAGGTGGAACGGGCGGAATCCATGGAGCGCACATGGGCCCCGGCGTTATGATTCGCTACGCGGCGCAGGATAAGAAACGGCAAACCATTCCGTGGGTGGAATATCGAAACGCAGGCTCCGGCGTCACGAAGACCTACGTTGCGGCCGACGCCAAAGGAAATACGTCCGGAAATCTCCCCGTCTTTGAGATGCAGTGTGTGGACTGCCATAATCGCGCGGCCCATTCCTTCGAATCCGCCGACCATGCCGTCGACGGAGCAATCCGCTCCGGCCAGATTGCCGTCGATCTTCCTTTTGTCAAAAAGACAGGTGTCGCATTAATAAAAGCCGCCTATCAGAGCGACGACGAAGCCGGGCAAAAGATCCCCTCTGGATTGGCGGGCTTCTATCACGAGAAATATCCCGACATCGCAACCAGGCGTCCTTCCGAAGTTCAGGCCGCGGGCCAGGCACTTCTCGCCGCCTACCGCAATAACGTATTCCCAGATCTCAAAGTGTCCTGGGGAACCTATACGAACAACCTGGGCCATGTAGACGACCCTGGCTGCTTCCGCTGCCACGACGACAGCCACGCGACATCGGACAAAAAGACCATTACGCAAGACTGTAATGCGTGCCATCAGGCCGTAGCGATGGAAGAATCCTCACCTGAAATTCTGAAGACGTTAGGCGTAGCGGATACGCCTGCCCAAAAATGAAAAGGAGAAATCACCTCATGCGAAAGTTTCTGACAATCTCGATTCTTGCGGCCATCTCGGCCAGTGCTGGCCTTGCGGCGGATGCCAAGGCTGGTCAGGTCGCGTTTGATAAATCCTGTAAATCCTGCCACGGAACGGACGGCACACCCAACCCGGCCGTCGGAAAGATGATGAAGGTTGAAATGAAGGACCTGAAGTCGGCCGAAGTACAATCGCGCAGCGATGCTGACTTGAAGAAGGTCATTACAGAGGGACAAGGCAAGATGAAACCAATTGCCGCAGTAACCGGACCATCTGTTGACGACGTGGTCGCCTACGTCCGTAGCCTCAAGAAATGAGCCTCGGGCTCGTTCGCGCAGATTTCTGCGTCTCTTGACCCAGTTGCTCCGCCCCGTTCCGCTAAGTCGTTAGATGCACATAGCGAGTCGATAGGCCCCTAGCTTGCACTTCCTCCGTGCGAAAGCTGACAGGAGTAAGTACAATGCGCGGTATCGAAAAGTTGTTGCTGATTACGGGCTGAACTTCACTATCGCTTTGCTTGCCGCCGATGGCCCAGATCCAGAGGACGCGGCCGCCCGAGACGCGGTTGATCGATTCCTTGGACGGCTACGCGCTTTTCCAAAGCTATTGCGCAGTCTGTCATGGAAAAGACGGTAAGACGACGGTCCTATGGCGCGAGCGATGAAAGATGCTCCGGCCGACCTCACGCAAATTGCCATCCGCAACGGCGGCGTGTTTCCAGAGAAGAAGGTCAAGCGGATTATTTCAGGAGAATCCGATATGACCTCGCATGGCACTCGCGAGATGCCACTGTGGGGGCCGATCTTTTCCCAAATCGCGTGGGACCAGGACCTCGGGCGTGTCAGAATCGCCAACCTGACGAAATACATCGAATCCATACAAGCAAACCTCAAGCCTGGCTTTGGGCACGGCAAGTAGCCTCTACGCCAAACCGCGCAAGCGAAGAGCCCACCTTCTAGATAGTTGAGCGAAATGACCCAGGCAACTCCAATTCACGCCGGCCAATTCTTTCTTTTCTTTATCGGGCAATGGCAAAGCCCTTGCTCTTTCATAAGTCACAAAAGGAGATTCGCAAATGGGAAAGATTGTAGCCTCCATGGCAACTATGCACGCGCCGCAGTTGTTTACGCGGCCGCCCGAAGAGGATCCAAAGCAATTGGACGCGGGCATCGCTGCGATGAAGAAGCTCGGCGAGACGCTGGACGAAACCAAACCGGACGCCCTCATCATTTTCGCAAGCGATCATCTGGAAACATTCTTTCTCCATTCCGTTCCCACGTTCGCGATCGTCGCCGGGGAGCGGGCAACGGCTTCGTTTGCAGGACGCAGATGGGCGCCACGCATTCATCAGGATCTGGCCGAGAGCCTGCTCGACCAGTTAGTGCGGGGCGGCTTCGACATGGTGTATTCGCAGGATGCCGAGCTCGGGCATTCTTTCGCTGCGCCATTTGAGTGGGTGCTGGGGGGGCGAGACATACCGGTAGTGCCCGTCTTTGTGAACACCTACCTGCCTCCGCTTCCTTCGCCTCGCAGGTGCGCAGCCCTCGGCGAAAAGATCGCGGAGATCATCGGAAGCCGTCCCGAGCGGGTGGCGATGCTCGCTAGCGGAGGAATGTCGCACTATCCCGGCACCTGGAAATATTATCAGCCGGCCTTCGGATTTGACCGCTGGTGCATCGATCAGCTCGAATCCGGTCACAGCGATTCATTCCTGGACCTCACGGTAGAGCAACTCGACGAAGTCGGCAACACAGAAATTTTGCCATGGGCCCCGGTCCTGGGTGCATTAGGGTCGCAACATATGGAGTTGCTTTCCTATCAGGAGACATCGCACCACGGCCACGCCGTCGCACGCTTTCATCCCGGCCAGCCAAAGGAACAGGGTGCCAAACTGCCCTACCATTTCGGAAATCATCCATTCTGCTTCTATGAGCACCCAACGGTGAACTCCTACAATTTGAACAAGCTGCTTTATGAATCTCGTTCCAGGACGCAGATGCGGATCAAGCTCCTCTCAGATCCACGAGCTGTGGCCCATGAGTACAACCTCGGCGAAGAAGAGACGGCCACGCTGGTCGAGGTCGTCCGATTGCCATATCGCAATTCCAAACAACCTGCGAAGGACGCCGAGCCTCTGGTTAAGATTGGGGCACACCCGCTTGGCGCGCTGATGGCGGTTCACGTATTGCAGGCAGAACAGCGTAGGCTGGAAAGATCGATGACAAGAAGATCGGCATTAACCTACGAATGAAACTCCTTGATTTGTCTGGCCAATAAAGGACATACGTTAAGTCTGCGATGCAGATCAATGACTCTCCTCGTTTTGTCCATAAGTAAGGAACCCGCTTGGGGATTATCTTCTTTTCCAGAACCTTGTGCCCAATCCGCAAGATTTCACTCTCAGCGGCGTCGTTTACCGGAGAACATCTCTGGCAGTTGCCTCAAAGCAGTTCGCCCAAAACCTTGCCTGAAACATGCCGGTCATGGTATTGCCGCCCAGCGCGACGATCACTGCAAGGAACGTCGCTATAGCGGAAGCAGCGGTCGCGCACCAATTCCACCAGAAAGCATGACCGACAGCGGGCGATTCCCAAGCGGACAGATGAGCGGCTACAGCCAATAAGCGAACCGGATCTCATCGTCAAAACGAAGCACTTCTTCGCGAAGCTTTCGGTCGGCTGGCTCGTCGTCGATGACCATGACGCTTCGGGGTTTCCAAATTACGATTGGCGGAGAAATTCAGAGCAGGTCACAGCCGCCCTAGAAACTCCCGATATAGCGGGCGCTCCTGATTTGCTCGTAACGCCTCGCCGGCTTGGCCTCTTTCGTGGCCGTCCCAACATTAACGTGCCGCCGCGCGGCCAGCCAGAAGTGCATCAGTTGTTTTTAGGAGGAATTGGGAATGGACCAAGGAATTTCACGTGAACGTCGGAGCCGGGTTTGATATAGGAAAAAGCGGCTCTGGAGTGGTGCTCAAAAGCCGCTTTGAATGGGACTGGGATAAACGAAAACAAGTTTAGTTGTGGTCGTTATCGTGATAGTGGCCGCCTTCGCGGTTCTCACCCGGATCGGCCACTCCTACCACCAGCGGCTTCTCAAGGCGGAACGTCATGACGGTGCCCTCGCGAATCTTCACCCTGCGCCCGGACGCTTGGTCTCCGGTGAGCGCTCCCACAATGGAGCCCACCACCGAATTGTCATCCCGGCGGGCTTCCACATGGTTTCGATCTGTCTGAATCGCGAATCGCTGGCCGTTGACGGTCACTGATTCCAGGTCCAGAATCAAATCGTTGTCGCGGGCGGTTCTAACAATCATCTCCACTTCCGAACCTCGGGGAATCGCCAGGCGGCCATTCTCGCCGCGGACATCTTGCGCGACCGCGCCGTAATACACCCGGTTATCTCTCCGGTCTGAATCGATAAATTGTTTGTTCCGAACCGCAATGGTAGTGCCGGGCTCGATGCGGGTCACATGTTCGCGATCGTCACGATCCCGGTCGCGATCCCTGTCTTGTGCCGTAGCTATGCTCGCCAAGCCCAAGGCGACAAGCACGCTTGATCCAATCAGTTTGTGTTTGTAGCTCATAGTTCCTTTCCTACGCTCTTCCGCCCCCGCTTTTACCTCATTGGCCTACGGCGAATCACGCTGGCGTGTGCGTGCCACTCCGCTAACAATTCCCCACCCGCCAGAATCAGGACACCCACCCCAATCCAGCGTGGCAGGACCTGCATCAGATGCGCCCCAATTGCCAAACCGATGATTACGACGACATAGCCAATCAAGTACAGTGCGAACGACATTTGTTTCCCCGCATGTAACCTGCACGTTAGCGTCCAAAATGTGAAGTTAGTCGGCAGCCGGAGAGAAAGCCTTGAATGCCGCCAGTTGGGCGTCAATCCCATGCGGATCGGGAGTCCTCATGCTGTCGTAGAAGTTCAGAATATTCTTCCTTAGCGCCGCCGTAACGGTTTGAAACTTCTTATCTGCCAATTTCTTCAGCAAGCTGTCATAGCTTCGATAAGCTGAGCAGCGCGTGTATCAATTCGCTAGTAGAATTAGATCCCGTTTTCCGCGGCGGATCCGTTCGCGGAAACCAAAAAGGCCAGCGACGGACTTACTTCGCCGTGGGTTTGCATTTGGGGTCGGCGATTTCGACTCTGCGGTTCTTCATCCGGCCTTCGTCACGGTTGTTGTCCGCGACGGGTTGGGTTTTGCCGTAGCCCTTAGCGGTCATGCGGACGGCGGCGACTCCGTGCTGTGTCAGTGTGCTTCCACACCTCGAATAGATGAAGCGTATTTCGTCCCGAGAGATAACGCACGGGAAGCGGGACATTTTCCTTTCCTCCGCGCCTCAAGGCGCCCGAGGCCCAGGCGGTGCCCAGCGAGGAAAGCCGACGAAGCAATAGCGGACGCGATGGGAGCTCTTTCTGCGTGGTCCCGCGCCCTTAACCTACTCCCCGCCTATTTCCCGTGCCGTGCACAAATTGTTAGGCCCTTGGCAAAAGGTGGCACTTTTCATCTGCGGAAGCGAAGGAACGAGGCAGCGAAAGGACGGGAGTTCGCCAATTCCCAAACGGCCTTCCACATGCTTTATCAATATCAGAACCTTCCAATCTGGCAGCCACTGGCGGGTTGAAGGTAGCCCAAAAGGAAACTGAATGAGCAATTTAAAAGACAAGGCCAAAGATAAAATCGACGCCGCTGCCGATGCGGCAAAGAAGGTGACCGACAAGGTTGCGGATAAAACGAAAGATGCCGCCCATGCCGCTGGCAAAAAGGTGGAAGAGGGCGCAAAGAAACTGAAAGATGCGTGACAGGAGTCCCAATGATTACGCTTAAAACCATCGTTCCAACTCTCCTTTGTTCAATTGCGATGATCGCCAGCGCGCAGGACGCTCCTAAGCCGGACAACACGAAGGTCAACAAGGGCGACGAGAAGCCCGGCGCGGTCACAGCGGATCCCAGTGATCAAGACGTGACACAGAATATTCGCAAATCGATCATGGCGGACAAATCGCTGTCCACTTACGCGCACAACGTCAAAATCATCACCCAAAAATGAAGGCCGAATTAAAGAGGGCGGAGTTCTACTCTCTGTTCACTGCGATACATCCGAAGAGATGAGCAGGGCGAAGGATCTGTTGAAGCAGACCGGAGCAGAGGATATTTCCTCTACCGGCGAAGCTTTGAGCGATCAACCCGCCCGCGTCGCTGCCCGCAAGTCATAGCTAGCGCTTGTTCCGAGGCCGCCATTGTGTTTGCGGCCTTTTAGTTCTATTGCACTGAAAGGGGAATTCATATGTCGTTTCTCGCGTGGATCGTTTTGGGCCTGCTTGCCGGCTTGATCGGCAGCAAAATCGTTAACAAAACCGGCGAAGGCTTGTTCCTCGATATCGTTCTTGGGATCGTGGGAGCTGTCGTTGGAGGCTATCTGTTCAACGTCTTCGGCGCTTCCGGCGTCACTGGCCTAAACCTGTATAGCATTCTAGTCGCGGTGGTTGGTTCAGTGGTGCTTCTGGTCGTTTACCACGCGATCAGACGTCCAACGGCTTAGTCAAAATTAGAATTAGCTCGCTCAAATCTCACCCGCGTCGGTTCGTGCTGGGACGGCGAATATCCCTCTGCAATATCGGGTGGCTATCGTTGTCCGTGCTAAAAACAAAACTTCGCTACCAAAGAAAAAGTCTCCCAAGGGGGCGAAACGGATCGTTGCATTCTGCCCGAGCCACATCGTTCCGGCATTGACTTCGTATCCCGCCCATGATGCTGACAAAGCCGCGCACCGTGTGAGCCTGCCAGCAGAGCGACTTCAAGATTGAGTCGACGAAGGCATCGCTTCAGTTTCCTACAGAATCACGCTTTAGATCGCAGACTCAATCTCAATTAGCGAGATAGTTCCTTTTTATGCGCCCGACAAACCGGCCTTGTTTGAGATTCGGAAAGGTCGCTGCCGGACAATAGTCACACCATGGCCCTCAGAGTGCTTCTAGAGGAAGGTAGTCTATGAAAGGGTGCTTTGCCCCAAATTCTTGAACTGCGGCCGAAGAGGCTATCGTGGGAAAGAGACTCCACACTGCCGTTGCAGTTCGCCCCGGCGTCGACCAATCCTAACGGAGAAGAGGGTGCCCTGCTGATGGCGATCAAGCAGGAGGTCTTGAGTACCGGCATCGGGATTCGTACGGAAACGACCGTAACCTTTCAGGGCGAGACACATTACTACGACCTCACCGTCGAGCCACTTCGCGACGCCCTGGGGGTTGTTGTAGGTGTTACTTGTGCCGCTGCGGATATCACCTACTTGAAGCAAGCGGCCGTGAAACTCGAACACCTGAACCAGCTCAAGAATGAGTTTCTGGGCATGGCGGCGCACGACCTACGCAACCCCATCGCCACGAGCCTGTTCCTCGCCGAGCTTCTGTGTGACGAGGTCGCCACCGTGCTCACCGAAGAACAACTCGGGTATCTTTCCGATATCCGGAGTTCGAACAAGTTCATGTTGCAGTTGATCGACGACTTGCTGGATGTCTCCTCAATCGAAGCGGGGCTCTTGCGCTTGGGACCGCCGCCCGTCGGATCTGCGAAAGCTGCTCGAACGCAACGCGGGTCTCAACTCCAAGCTTGCAAGACAGAAGTATATTCACGTTGGTCTTCAAATCGAAGGCGAACTACCTATACTGTCGCTCGATGAAGGAAAGATCGAGCAGGTGTTGAACAATCTGATCTCCAACGCCGTCAAGTTCTCGGAGGTTGGGACCGCGGTCGAAGTGTGCGCGGCGGCCCAAGACGGCGGCGCGCGGATTTCGGTTCGCGATCAGGGGCCGGGCATCTCTGAAGCCGAACAGGTCAAGCTGGTTCAACCCTTCGGTCGGACCAACGTCCAAAGCACCGCCGGCGAGCGCAGCACCGGGCTCGGCCTGGCCATCTCCAGAAACATTGTGCATGGCCACGGAGGCCGCATCTGGGTCGAAACCGAAGAAAAGGGTTCGGATGTAAATCTGGCGGCGCATTTAGTGAGAGATGGTTTCACAAATCAATATGGTGCCGCCGTCGTGATATCAAAAGACACCGACCTGATGGAGCCGATCAGAATAGTAGCCCAAGAACTTGGAAAGCCAGTGGGGATAATCTGCCCTGATGGTGATTGCCCCAAGGGGCTTCGCAGCGTAGCAACATTCGTTAGGCATCTAAACCCTAGCCATCTAGCTCAGAGCCAATTCGCCCCTACTATTCAGGATGCCAACGGTAAATCAATAACGAAGCCATCCTCTTGGTAAATTTCGCCGCGAACCCTCAATCAAAGCATCCATGATCCCGCTCGTGGTCGTGTAGGGCCTACGCGCTTTGACTCAGGACTTGTAGCTCTTTACTCCCCAAACATCCATGGTTCTGGTCGTGTTGTTCCAAGGCTTCCCATGCCTCAACACCGGAATCGTACAGCGCCTGCGTATCTCTAACCCTATCGGCGATCAGCACTTCCAACAGCGCCTCTGTGTGTTGGTCGATGAGTCTCTTATATCGCGATACTAGCTGAGCTCGAACAGCACAGGTCGTTGTCGGAAAGTCCATGCAGCAAGGATAGACTAAAGTTACTTAACGTTACATCTCCCGAACGGCGCATCTTTAGGTCCCGAGGATGAATAGTAATCGCTAGCAGCAGCCATGTTTGCGCTCGTGGCTGCGCAGCTCATCTCGAACCTCTGTGCAGGCATAATACAACTCGTTGGTCTCTTGGGCCGCTTTATCGATAGTCATATCTTCCAGCAGCGACAGCATGGCTTGGTGATAGCAACTCAGCATTTTGTCGTATTGAGACGCGAGTAGGTCTCTAAGTAGACAAGTCTGAGCTTGAGCGTAAGCAGCCATGCGGAAGCTTACATCAGAAAGGCCAACTTAGGTAGTTAGCTAGCAGATAGGCTCACGGTCTTTACCAAACAAAGTGGACCCATGCTCAAACGGACCCACTACCTCATCGTGGCCAAGCTGGACAGACTGACCCGTAGCGTAAAGGACCTCGCCGAACTGCTGGAACGCTTCGAACGGAAGGGCGTGGCCCTGGTTTCCGTAGCCGAGTCCCTTGATACCGGCTCCGCGGCCGGGCGGCTGGTACTGAACATCACGGCGGCGGTCTCTCAGTGGGAACGGGAAGCTATAGGAGAACGGACCAAAGATGCGTTGAGCCACAAACGCCGCTAGGGCCAGCGTGTCGGGAACATCGCATTCGGATACCGGCTGGCATCCGACGGGCTGCACCTGGAAGCGGATCCAGCCGAGCAGGGAGCGCTGGCGGAAATACGCCGGCTCCGTAGCCAGGGCGCGACACTGCGTGGAATCGCCGCCACTCTCAACAATGGCCCGTTGCGAACGCGGCGGGGCACAGCCTGGCGTCTGGAATCGGTCGCCCGCATCGTCAAGCAATCCAGCTTCTAGGCTGCCCGATTTTCTTACCAGGACCGCTCCCCTTTCCCGGCGCTGACAGCCCGGCCGCACCGGTTCCTTGGACCCCGCGGCAACGACGCCACTGAGCGCGCCCGTGCGCCAACAAAAGGGGTTTTGTCCGAGCCCTCCTGTTTTGGCGAAACTAGCAAACCGCTCTGATTCAGCATGTTATAGGGATCGCATGTACCAAACGTGTACCTTTTTTGCGGTTTATTCGCGCTTTTCGGCCTTTTGCGACCGCTGGAAAGAAGCCTTCTAGCGAACAGTTTTGGCGGCCCCGCTGGCGAATTTGCGAGGGAGGCGGGGCTATCGCGCTGGCCAGGATCCTGGAACGCTCCAGAGCGCGCCCGTGCGCGAACGCACCGGTCCTCCCTCCCCAACCCCCGAAGCGAGCCCGCCGGTGCCGTGTAGCGCATTGATTGCATTGGAAAAGGCGGTTTTCCAGTGACGCGACCGGTCCGTGACGTCACTTAAGGCGGCTGTGAGAATTTCGCGAGCGCTTGGCCACTAACCACGGAGGTGACGATCCGCTTAGCTTGCTCTTGCGCTCGAATCGAGATCTACGTGCCGCACTACTGGTCGCCGCTCGGCACCTTGGCAAACGCAAATCCGACGCCACTTCGCGCCAAATCGTGAAAATGTTGCACCAAACGCTGCGAACCGGGCGACTCGTTGCGCAAACTGCGGAGGCGTCGCGCAGCATTCCTACGGAATCACGATCTGCATCGCAGGCTCAATCTGTGCGAGGAACATAGTGTTCCTTTTTATGCGTCCGACAAAACGAGGCCGGACGGGACTACCCGACTATGCCGCCATGATCACCTATTGGAATCTCGGGATCGCCTTCGCGATGGTTTTGGTCATCGTCGCAATCTCCAGCTACTTCGCTGTTCGGAAGGTGTTGCGGATCGAGCCCTTCGACATCTTCAGAGGATAACTACAATGTCTGAGCCCGCAATTCGCGTCAAGAATGTCGTCAAGTGGTTCGGCGAAGGAGAAGCCAGAACAGCAGCACTCAAAGACGTGAGCCTGGATACCTATTTCGGCGAAATGTTGTACATTGTTGGGCCGTCTGGGAGCGGTAAAACCACTCTGCTAAGTGTGCTCTCTGGAATTCTAAGGCCAGATTCGGGAAGCGTCTCGGTGGAAGGATCGGACATCTGGAGCCTCAGCGGAGACAAATTGGCCGATTTCCGGCTACACAAGATCGGATTCGTATTTCAGGACTTTCACCTGTTCCCCCGCCTGACGACGGCTGAGAACGTAGCCATTCCTCTGATCCTGAAAAGGATGAATTGGAGCGAAGCCATCGACGTGGCCAAGAAATATCTGGAGATCGTCGGGCTTAAAGGTCGCGCCGATCTTCCCCCCGTGAAGCTTAGCGGAGGCGAACAACAGCGGGTTGCCATCGCGCGCGCGATTGCCGGACAGCCGGACATTCTGATCATGGACGAGCCTACAGCGTCTCTGGATGGGGACACGGGCCAAGCAATAATTCGCTTCGTGAAGCACAACATTCTGAATGAGAGGCGCTGCATCCTGATCGTCACACATGATGACAGGATCAATGAATTCGCCACCCGAATCCTAAAAATGGAAGACGGACGCCTGGTAGGAGCAAAGAAAGAGGTTGCAGTATGAGAAAGCTGATTTTTACGTTTTCTATTATCGGTCTGCTTGCGGGATGTGCCGTGGCTTATTTGTCGGGCCTCACCCAATCTCCACTGCCGCCGGCATTCAGCCCTGCCACGAGTCCTTTTCCCAACGCAATTTATGCGAACGGAATTCTGGAAAGCGATCAAAAAAGCGGGGAGAACACTAATATCTATCCCGAAGTCGCCGGCACAGTAAGCCGGATCTCCGTAGCGGAAGGCCAGGAGGTGAAGGCCGGGATGGTGTTGTTGAATCTAGACGATTCCGTACAGAGGGCCACAACAGAGCAATTGCAGTCTCAGGCCCAAGCAGCGCTCACTCTTCTAGACGAGTTGAAGGCGCAGCCTCGAAAAGAAACACTTGATGTGGCAGAGGCTCAGATAACGTCCATGAAGGCGCTCTTGAAAACGGCACAAGATGAGCTGGACAAGCAGCAAACCGCGTACAACCTAAATGCGAAGGCCATCAGCAAAGACGCGCTCGACAGCGCGGCCAACGCGTTCACTACTGCGCAAGCCAACCTCGAAGTGGCGCGCAGACAGCGGGATCTGATTAAAGCCGGTGCCTGGAGCTATGACATTTCCAACCAAGAGAAGCAGTACAACGCGCTAGTCAAATCTCATCTCGCCGCGAGCGCCTTGCTAGCCAAGTACACGTTGCGTGCGCCTAACGATGGCGTCGTGCTCGCGGTTCATCCCACCATAGGCAGCTTCATTTCGGCACAAGGCTCTTATGACACATACACGCAGGGTATGACTCCGGCGATCGTGTTGGGCAGTCCTCATTCGCATCTAAACGTGCGGTGCTACATAGACGAGATCCTGGTGCCGCGACTGCCGAACGCCGCCTACATGAAAGCTCAGATGTCGGTGCGGGGCTCCAACCTGAAAATCCCGCTTCAGTTTGTCCGAATACAGCCGATCGTTTCGCCGAAGATTGAGCTCTCTGATCAGAGACAGGAGCGCGTGGATCTCAGAGTGCTGCCCATTATCTTTCGTCTAGAACAACCGAAAGGCGCGAACCTGTACGCGGGCCAATTGGTTGACGTTTATATCAGTGAGTAAGGCCATGAGCAGAGGCAACAGGACACTTCCCACACAGATCGCCTTGGCGCTCACTCTCGCAGTATCGACAGCGTGCAACGTGGGGCCTAAATATACCAGACCATCAACGCCGGTTCCACCCGCATACAAAGAGATGGGCTCTTCTACAATCGAAGGCGCGTGGAAACGAGCTGAACCTGCCGACGTGACAGGCCGTGGGAAGTGGTGGAGAAGATTTGGAGATTCACAGCTCAACGCGATTGAGGAGCAGGTGGAGATTTCGAACCAGAACATTGCGGCGGCTGCAGCGAACGTTTCCGCGGCCCGTGCCATGGTCCGTGAAGCCCGCGCTCAATATTTTCCTTCAATCATGGGAACCCCGAGTATCACCAACGTGCGGCTCTCGAGCGCATATGGACAAACGGTAGCCAAAACGTTCACCACCTACTCCCTGCCTTTGGAAGCCTCCTGGGAACCTGACCTGTGGGGGCGAGTTCGGAAAACCGTCGAGGCGAACACATTCGCTGCGCAGGCGAGTGTGGCCGATCTGGCCAATGTGACTTTGTCAATGCAGGCCGAGGCGGCCACCGATTATTATGAGCTTCGCGGACAGGATGCCCTGAAGCGGTTGCTCGATTCCGCAGTTACGGATTACCAGGAGGCGCTTGAGTTGACTCGGGATCGATACACCGCCGGCATGGATTCGGATGAGGCGGTCGCACAAGCCGAGTCCCAATGGAGAGCCGCTCAAGCTCAGGCCGCCAATCTGGGAATTCTTCGCGCCGCTTATGAACATGCGATCGCACTCCTAACGGGCCGGCCCGCCTCCACATTTAGCATTTTGGCGGACGAATTTAACCCACCCGTTCCCGCGATTCCGTTGGGGGTACCGTCCGAACTTCTAGAAAGGCGTCCCGATATTGCAGCCACCGAACGCGCAGTCGCGCAAGCGAACGCACAAATCGGTATCGCCAAGTCTGCGTTCTTCCCCACAATCACGCTAGGCGCGTCCGGCGGACTTCAAAGTCTCTCCGTCGCGAAATGGCTGGCATGGCCAAGCGGTGTTTGGTCAATGGGCCCGAGCCTGTCGCAAACAGTTTTCGATGCGGGTCTCCGCCGGGCGACAGTTCAGCAGTATCAATCGGCATACGACGAAGCTGTCGCAAACTACCGCCAAACGGTATTGACAGCCTTTCAGCAGGTTGAAGACAACCTGGCATCACTCAGAATCCTTGGCGAAATCATCGACGAGCAAGATGCCGCAGTTCAAGCGGCGACAAGAAGCCTGGAGGCAGCCGACACGCGGTATCGTGCCGGAATCGATCCTTACCTGAATGTGATTGCCGCTCAGACCGATCTACTTGCTCAGCAACAATCGGCGGTGGGTTTTCGAACCCAGCGGATGATCGCGGGTGTACAACTGATCAAAGCTCTAGGTGGCGGGTGGGATGTGTCGCAAATGCCCTCTCCAAAGGAAGTGCGCGCTCAAGAACATTCCCATATGCCATGAATGGATGCGCCGTCCGACGTCTCCCTTGACTATCGTCCTTCAATTGCCCGAGGCCACTCAAAATCCACAAACCGGTCCACACGCACGGTACGACTTTAGGAATTGTCGCGCCGCAAACAACTCATCAGGAAGCAGCAGGCTGCCACCGTTACGATGAGTGGACCGGTTTCGCGATGGAGCCACTGGGCCAAGAAGCTTCCGGCTACGGTCGCGATGACAGCTACCATCACAGAAGCTATCAACATTCCAGTCAGGTTTCTGGTTAGACGCTTAGCGGTGACCGCGGGAATAATAATTAAGGCACCCATCAGCAGCACTCCCAGGAATCGCAACCCGAGCGCGATCGTGAGCGCGAATGTCTCTAGATAGAGCAAATTGAGAAACCTGATATTGATACCAGCCGTTCGCGCCACATCGGGCGATACGAGCAAAATCACCAATTTGTTTCTCTGCGTCACTACGAAGATGATCACCGCGCTAGACGCCAGCAAACCAAATGTGATTTCCGGCCGGCTTAATACCCCGGAACCGCCCAAGAGCGCTTCGATCAGTTCTTCCCCGGAAGTCATCATGCTGCCCACGGCAAGAGCAACGGAGAATAAGACGCCGATCACAGCCTCGGTTCCCACTCCGGACCTTCCTTCTACTACCCAGACAAGAAAAGCTCCTGCGAACAACATGACGACAGCGCCGAAGATTGGATGAATGTGAAGCGCGAGTGCCACCCCGATGCCCGGCAGCGCGATATGAGACAAGGCGTCTGCAGCGAGAGCCATCCGGCGCATCACCACGAAGCACCCAATGAGCCCCGCGGCGGCGGCCATCGCAATCGAGAGCTGCAAACTTTCAGTGATCATGAACGTGATAATCTATCGGGGTTCCATAGACTTCATGCAGCAGGTCAGGTGTAAGAATCGTTCGTGGCGGCCCGCACCAGAACTTCCTCCGGCCCAAACAAAGTACTTCGCTGGCATATCGATAGACAACCGATAACTCATGCGAAATGAAAAGAATGGTCAGTTGTCTCTCTTGCTGAAGTCGGCGGACCAGTTCATTTACCTGCCACTGACCGGGCTCATCGATCCCAGCTGTTGGCTCATCGAGCATCAGCACCGTGGGATTTCCCAGGAGCGCGAATGCAATCAGGAGACGTTGGAATTGGCCTCCGGACAGTGTCCCAATCCTGGTGTCACCTACTTCCCGTGAGATCCCGACCAGGTTGAGAATCTCACCAATCGCTGCGTTGGGTGCTCTGCTCAGGGCGGCGCGAGCTTTGAGAAAGTCGTAGCCGGTGATAGGAACATCGCGTTCGACGTCGAGCTTCTGCGGAACGTAGCCGATGCGTATTCCAGGTGCCCAATGGATCGTCCCCTCCGATGGAAGCGATCGAATGAGCGCCTGAAAAAGAACGGTTTTTCCCGCTCCATTTGGTCCTATCACGGCTAATGAACTTCCCTTCGTCACGGTGAAACTTAGATTATTCAGAATTTCGGAGGCGCCAAAGCGTACACAAAGATGATCAACCTGAAGGATGCTTTCCGAAGACGCGCCGCCCCTAACGTTGCCGGCACCTGCATTGGATTGCTCCGTTGACATGGCGTCGCTTACCGCCCGTCGCTATCTACATGCACACGGATCGTGGCTGAGGCGCAGGAATAAGTTGTCGAACCCGTGCAACTAATAATGTAGGTGGTGGTTTGGTGCCGTTTCCACCGAAGGTGCCGATCGTCGCCAGATGATCTCCGACCTCGGATTCGGCTTCGATCCGCACGTGTGTGGCCCCTTTGATGGACCACCGCAGCAGAGCTAGTTGACCAGGAGTAATGACTCGGGGCGTCACCTCGAAGATAAAATCCTTTGATTGTTTGCCTATGCGTCCGGACGTCTCAACTGAGACGTGCTTGTAGCAGGTCCATGTCCCCAACAGGACTATAAGAATGAAACATTGGGCAATGGGTTTCATATTGGTCTGTTCCACTCCGCAAATGCACTTTCGGTTCCGAAACGTGTGCAGATGAAAAGCGCACCGGGACATACAAGAGGCGGTCGACTTCGCCTCTATGCGGCTTTTCAAAATGCCTAAATTGCGCACTTGGCCTCTCACCGCATGCCTATCGTTCGACTGGCGGATTTTCCGGCCTTGGACATAACCCTTGGCGCGCCGGGAGACGGCACTGAAGATCCGCTCCCTGAGCGCTTTCGCGCGCTTTCTTGGAATTTAGCGTAATATCGCACAACTCCGTCTCTCCTGTTCGCTGCTCCGACTGAACGATGTCGAATTCCGCTTATTCGACCTCGCCCTTGCGGAATATCGAATCGGCCGCAATCCGGACAGAGAAAACCTAATCGTTACGGGCTAAATACTCCGCTGCGTGCCAGATCGCGCGCAGCCTGCATATGTTTTCGGGACTCGGGAGCAGATGATCGCTCTGCTAATCCCGCCTGACGAGTTCTCGCCAAAGAACTCGTCAGGCCTGTTCGGGAAGTTGCCGTCTCTTTTGAGTCGATGCGACATGTGGAAGCGGACCTCAGAATCCGCGGATGGAAGCGCAGCGACCTTGTATCTACTCCATAAGCAGGCATATTGCCATACCAAGCTGCTTTCGTCTCGAGGAGGCACTCACCGCATTCCGCGAGGTACTGGAGGCCGCTGATGCAGTCAATGGGTCCGGGTGCGATCGCCGATTTACGCCCGTCGGCTGCTGTCTTGAGAACCCCTCTGTTGATTGCTTATGACGTGCGAAAAGCCTCCGGATGACGCCGCACTTGTGCGATTTGGCGCAGGATCAAGTCCATTGTCGTGTCGTTCCGAGCGATTCCGGACGGCAGTAAAACTGCACTTCGAATCAGAAAGGAGAAAAGACTATGGGTGGCGACACTCAACTAAAAAATCACGTAGAAGAAGAACTCAGATGGCAGCCCGAAGTGAACGAAGCGGCCATCGGGGTCCGAGTGCAAGATGCAATCGTTACGCTTACCGGCAACGTACCGAGCTACGCGGAAAAGATGGCTGCGGAACGTGCCGTGATGCGAATTCACGGGGTCAGGGCGCTTGCGAGCGAACTTCAAGTTTCGCTGTCTGGGGCTCATGAACGCACAGACGAGGATATAGCGCGAGCCGCCGCAAACGTCCTGGCCTGGAATGCCCTGATTCCCAAAGACACAGTCAAAGTGAAGGTTTCGGATGGATTCGTAACCCTCAGCGGAGTTGTGGAATGGTCCTACGAAAGACGCAACGCGGAACGCGATATATCGCAACTTATCGGAGTTAAGGCGGTGCTCAATAGTATTGAAGTCAAGCCGCCGAGAGTGCCCGGAAGCGCGGAAATCAAAAGCGGCATTGAGGCTGCGCTCAGACGAAGTGCAGAGGTGGAAGCCAAACGTGTCCATGTTGAGATTCATGGTTCCACTGTGGTACTGACAGGCGCCGTATCCAGTTGGCCTGAGCGTCAGGCTGCCGAACGCGCCGTGTGGTCGGCGCCCGGCGTGTCGAAGTCGAGAACAAGCTCTGGATTACCGCCGCGATGGCGACAGCCCGATAAGTTTCGTCGTGATCTCTCTAGGACCGCAGGGTGGCAATTGTCACCCTGCGGGCAAATATGACAGAAGAATTTTCAAATGGGGGGAGCTATGCCTAGATGGATGAAATTCATGCTATTGGTTCTGGCTTTCTTGCTGGCAGCCGCTATTCCTCTTGCCAGACAGTTTGAGACTTGGGGCCACTAAGGTTGTGATCGCGAACGGTCTTGCGAGCCGATGTTGGCACGAGTTCGACGATTGACCGTGCGCTATGGGAGGAGGATCTTCGAGTTGTAAGTCTAATCTCGCGATAGTTGCGCGCTTAAGGACCTTACTGTTGTGAAGGAATAGGCTCTCAGGAAGTTCTTCGTTAATCCCCACCGCCTCTATCTCGGTGTCTATTCTCGGAAAGCACCCCAGTCCCCAGCTCATCGACCTGAATGCGTGCGGCAAAAGGCTCGGCTGTGAGCCAGATCACGCAATTGTTGCGATCCACCTATGCAATTGTAAGGACCTGGCAGCTATTCGTTTGGACGGTGTTCTGCTCTAAAAAATAGCAAATGGAAAGCTACACGAAGTATCTGGGTGGAAGGAAGTTCGAGACCAAGGTGGGGATACACCGAATTATCTCAGACCAGCCGGTTTCTGCAGGCGGCACGGATGCGGGGGCGTCGCCGCCTGAACTGCTGTTGGCGTCCCTGGGGGCGTGCGCGGGGCACTATGCGGCCGAGTACCTAAACGCTCGCTCCTTGCCCAAGGACGGACTTGAGATTGGCGTCTCCGCCGCGAAGGCCACGCAGCCTTCGCGCCTCGGTTCGTTTCGCATCGAAGTCAAGGTGCCCTGCCTGGAAGAGCGCCATCAGCAAGGGCTGCTGCGAGCCGTGAAGACCTGTTTGATTCATAATACGCTGAAAACGAGCCCACAGATCGATGTTGAAATATCGTTTGCGGGGAGTCTCTGTGGGGCGCAGTAGGCACGTCTGCGATGAACTCCGCGATTTCTTTGTTGAAGGCGAGCGGTCTCTATTTCCTGCTCGTATTCGGCGCGGGTTTTCTAATCGGTCCGATTCGAATCTGGTGGTTGGAGTTGCGTCTCGGCGTGAGGACGGCTGAGCTTCTTGAAATGCCGGTCATGATCGCTGTGACGATCGCGGCAGCGTGGAGAGTGGTCCGCGGTCACCACCCTCCGTTCTCAAAGATCCGTTGCACTGGTATAGGCGCCATCGCGCTTCTGCTGATGTTCGGGGCAGAGTTTATGCTCGTTTGGATGCGTGGCCTTTCTCCCCGCGAGTATCTGGCAACCCGCGATCCCGTTTCCGGCACTGCATATCTCGCCGCACTTGCATTGTTTGCGGCGATGCCTCTTCTTGTGGGTAGAATCAATGCGCGGGTGAATGCCGGTTCACAGATTCGAGCCATCGACGCATCTCAGATCGGGGCGCGAGACCAGCGTGCTGAAACACCGGCTGACCATCTTGAAAAACGATGAAGTTGGGGATCGATTGAACGCGGAATCGCCCTGCCAGATGGGGGTGTGCCTCTGTGTCCACCTTCAGCACTAGGGCTCGACCCGCCATGTCGTGCGCTAGCTGATGCACTTCGGGAGCCGCTCGCTTGCAAGGACCGCACCACGATGCCCAGAAGTCGACCAGTACGGGGACCTTGGCCGCGGCGATTATCTCATCAAACAGGCTCGCATCGGTATCGATGGGATTCTCCGCAGGAGAAAGCTGCGCTTTGCACGAGCCGCAGCGTCCTGTATCCGACAAGTGCTTCACCGGAATTCTGTTGTTCGTTCCGCAGGATTCACAGGGAACCACGATTGAAGCAGCCATCGCCTCCTCACCTCTGTTCTCATTTGAGCACGCCGGACGCCATTTGCCGATCATGTTAGATGAACCGTTTTTCCACGAGCTTCGCACGCACACGGCCGGCGCCGTTTGCGGGATTCTCTTTGTCGCCCGAAACTACGACGTCCGGATTTCCGGGTGGTTCATAAGTCGATTGCAGTCCCGGCACACTGCTCGACGCGCCTTCTCTCGACTGGCGATAAATTCCTTTGGGATCCCTGGCCATACAGGTTTCAAGCGGACTGTCCAGATACACCTCCAGAAATCGGGGAATGCGCGTACGCGCCCAGCTTCTATATTTACGCCGGTTCGCCGTGGCATCGAAAATTACAGGAACGCCGTGCTGCGTGAGCATCTCACCTAGGTAAACCATCTGCCGGTAGAAGGTGTCACGCTCGTTTTCGTCATAGCGGGGCTGCGGCGTGAAGATCTTTCGGAGCGCGTCGGATTCCAGAACGGCAACGTCGATTCCTTGATCGGCCAGTTGAGCTTTCAGCGCATTCACCAGGGTGGATTTTCCGGAGGCGGGAAGGCCCGTTACCCAAACCGCGAAGGCGCCCTTGCTTCTAGATTCCACAGTAGTCGTTCACTTTCCGGGGATCGAATCTATCGGATTCCAGCACCGCGAGCAGGAAGGAACGAATGCGCTTCCGAACTGTGTCCGGAAGCGCTGGGTACCACAGAGGGCTTGCCATAACCAGGGCCCGAAACGCCAGGAATGGCGCAATTACCTGGAGCATTTCGTCGTCCCGGCTCTTTTCACGATAGCGGTTCCAAAACCTGAGAAACAGCGACTCGAACGCTCCCTCCAGACGTCCGCTTCGCTGCAGCGAGAAAAAGAGATAGTTCATCGTAAGTGATGCCACGTCGTCTGCGGGGTCGCCATATTCGCCGCGCGACCGATCGAGCACGGTCAAGTCCGTTTGAGCCCGAAACAGAATATTCCAGGGATGGAAATCTCCGTGAACTTGACGCAGCCTGTGCGTTAGTTCTTTCAGCCGCCACCGCCACGCCACACAAAGATGTTCGACATGTTCCAGGACCTTCGCAGGGAACAGCGGGTGTGGAGGAAACGAATCGGCAACGCCCATGATGCACTCGCCGTCGCCGACCAGTTCTCTGATGCGGCGGATATAGAGTCCCGGATCGGTTCCCTTGGTTCGATGAATTCCTACCAGGTAATCGCACAACGCATCGGCGCGGGCAGCGTCGTTTTCCGAAAGCGTTCCTTCTTCCCGGAGCCGCTCCAGATCGCTGGCATAGCTCTCTCCTTCCGCGTACTCTGTCAGCAGGCAGAACTCTTCCACGCTACCCAGCGAAAGCAAGTGCCCGTTCGACTGGAAGCCGCCGACATCCAAAGATCGAACGTGATCTGGAAGGCGATTGAAAGCCCGATGGGACCAAATCAACTCGCGGGCTCGATCGGACATGTGCTCATGGCCGAATGGGCTCGGCCGCATGGTGTGAAGTACGGCGCGCCGGGCTTGGCCGTCGATCTGGAAGTCAACTTGAATCGGAGTGCCGTACCCGTATTGCTTCAGATCCTTGTCGGCGCCTTGGCCAAGCGGGGCCAACCCGATTATCTTCGCTCCGTCGCCGACGATCGAGCGAAGATAAGGTTCGAGCTCTTCTCGTTTTAAGTCGCGCACAACGTTTCCACTCTACGCGATCCCGTCAGGGTTCCCCAAGGTCCATCGCACCGGTTCGAGCAGCCGGCTTCTGTTCGCGTTCTTCGGTGAGCGTTGCTTCGGTCAAAAGCAACGTACCGGCAACGGAGACAGCGTTTTCTAGAGCAATTCTCACGACCTTGGTCGCATCGATGATTCCTGCTTCGATCAAATCCACATACTTTCCGGTGGAAGCGTTCAAACCACAGTTCCCGCCGCACGAGCGCATACGGTCGACTACAACCCCGGGATCCAGTTCGGAGTTGACCGCAATCTGACGCGTGGGCGCTTCCAGCGCTTTCTTGAGAATTCTAAGGCCGGTTTTTTCATCTTCCTCACACTTGGATTCCTCGGCTTCAACAGCATTGATAGCGCGCAGCAATGCGAGACCCGCGCCCGGCAATACGCCCTCGGCGACAGCGGCTTTGGTGGCACTGATCGCGTCTTCAAAGGCCTCCTTCAGCTTCTTTGCTTCCGCCTCAGAAGGAGCGCCGACGCGAATCACTGCGACTCCGCCGGTCAGCTTCGCCAGGCGCTCCCGCAACTTCTCTTTGTCGTAGTCAGAAGTGGTTTCTTCAATCTGTCTGCGGAGTTCCTTGCAACGTCCATCAATAGCGGGCTTCGCGCCGCCCCCGGCGACAATTGTGGTTGTGTCTTTGTCGATCACCACGCGCTTCGCCTTGCCGAGCTGATCCATGCTGACGTTTTCGAGTTTTATTCCCAGCTCCTCCGCGATGAGCTCGCCTCCGGTGAGAATCGCAATGTCTTCGAGCATCGCCTTGCGCCGGTCTCCGAATCCGGGAGCCTTTACCGCGGCACACATCAGCGTCCCACGAATCTTGTTCAGAACCAGCGTCGCGAGTGCCTCCGACTCGACCTCCTCCGAGATAATCAGCAGCGGCTTGCGAGCCTCGACAGTCTTTTCGAGCAAGGGAAGAAGATCCTTCACGTTGCTGATCTTCTTTTCATGAATCAGGATCAGCGGCTCGTCGAGAGTCGCTTCCATTGTTTCCGGGTCAGTCACGAAGTAAGGAGACGTGTAGCCGCGGTCGAATTGCATTCCCTCCACGATTTCAAGCACCGTTTCAGTGGTCTTAGATTCTTCCACTGTGATGGCGCCCTCGGCGCCGACCTTTTCCACCGCCTCGGCGACCATGTCGCCAATGGTTGAGTCATTGTGCGCAGAAATGCAAGCCACCTGCGCTTTTTCACGCTTGCTGGTCACAGGTCGGGACAAGCTACGGATGGACTCTACCGCTAATTTAAGGCCGCGCGTAAGTCCACGCTTCAAATCGACCGCACTCGCACCGGCCGCAATGTTGCGAACCCCTTCAGCCAGCATGGCGTGCGCGAGTAGCGTCGACGTGGTGGTCCCGTCACCTACCGCATCGCCTGTTCTTTCCGCAGCCTCCCGAACCATTTGAGCTCCAAGATTTTCTTCCGGATCCTTCAGTTCCACCTCTTTGGCGATGGTCACACCGTCGTCGCAAACCACAGGGCGACCGAACTTCTTCTCAATCAACACGGACTTGGATTTCGGTCCCAAAGTCACCCGAACGGCGTCTGCGAGTACATTCGCGCCTTGCAGGATCTTCTGGCGTGCTTCTGCTCGAAATCGAAATTGTTTGGCTGACATGAAAGATTCCTCACTTCGGCAAGTGCAAGCAGCGTGCCATACACGGATGTTTCGGTGGCGGTCCGAATGCTTCAGGGGGTTCGAGGGATTTGAGGTGAACGTATTCTTTCTTAGCTTCGTCATGATGTTGGCAGGCTTTGCCACGGTGAACGCCGGGGACCCTTGCGATTCTGCCCTGTGCGAGTTAGTGCGGTCCGGCCGTCTCACGGACCTTCGGTGTCCGGAGTTTTCGGACTTGATGGACGAAGTTCAGACTTTCTACAAGCCTGACAAGTACGCCCTCGCGTGGACAAGCGGTGGGATACCTACGGAACAGGCCGAATCGATTCTTGAAATTCTGCAAGGCGCGGAGTCGAAAGGATTGGATCCCGAGGACTATGATGGCTCCCGCTGGGCGCATCGGCTGGCAGCGCTGCGCAACACCGGGCAAGTTCCGCCGGAATCCGACCTGGCTCGATTCGACCTGGCAATTACGGTCTCCTTGATGCGTTATATCTCGGATCTTCGTTTCGGTAAAGCCAACCCTGGATTGTTCAACAAAGGATTTGACCTAGAAACGGAACCGAATCACATCGTAACTTTCATCCGCGAACGCATCGTGACCGGCAGAAACGTAGGGTCGGCGCTGGAAGAAGTGGAGCCTCCTTACGAAAGCTATCGTCGCACTCTACAGGCGCTTCAGCACTACCTGGCCATGACCGCCGATGGCGATCTTGGAACGCTGCCTCTTTCCAAAGTCGCGGTCAAGCCCGGTGATTCGTACGCGGCCGTCGGCCAGCTAGCGACGATGTTGCGCCGGCTAGGCGACCTTCCGGAAAATGCGCTCTCCGCTTCCAAAATGTACGATGGTCCGCTCGTGGATGCCGTCAAGCATTTTCAAGGCCGTCACGGGCTGGATACGGATGGCGTGCTCGGAAAAGCAACGTTCACGCAGATTAACACGCCTCTTTATCGCCGCATCCGGCAGTTGCAGTTAACGCTCGAACGCTGGCGCTGGATGCCGCACCGCTTTTCCCGTCCGCCTATTGTCGTGAACATTCCGGAGTTCGAGCTTCGCGCCTTGGACGCGTCCTACCGGACCGAATTCGAAATGGCCGTCATCGTGGGAGCTAATTCCGTCGGTCACAGGACTCCTATCTTCGCCGCTGAGATGCAATATGTGACGTTTCGCCCGTATTGGCGCGTACCGCTCAGCATTCAGCGGGCGGAACTCGTTCCCAAGCTCGAAAAGGACCTATTCTATCTTGTCAAGAACCGGTATCAGGTGGTTACGCCTGAAGACAAGGTGATCAGCGACGGCGTGGTGGACGATGACATCTTGGAGCAACTTCGCGCCGGCAAACTACTGCTTCGCCAACGGCCAGGCCCTGAAAACGCGCTGGGGCTGGTCGCGTTCTCGTTTCCGAACAACTACGATGTCTTCATCCATGACACACCGGCTACGGAACTCTTTGTCAAAACGCGCCGGGACTTCAGCCATGGATGTATTCGCGCTGAGAAGCCTGAACAACTGGCGAACTGGGTGCTCCGCGACGTGCCGGAGTGGACACCGGAACGCATCGCTTCGACGATGCATGAGGAGACGGCAGACGGTAAGCCGATCCAGGTCCGGCTTGCCAACCCGATCCCCGTTCTAATCGTTTATGCCACGGCCGTGGTGGTGGACAGCGGTGAGGTCCATTTTTTCGGAGATATTTACAAACAGGACGCGCGGCTGGAGCAGCTTCTGGCGAGCCGTTATCTACACCGGAGCAGAAGGCTACCAGCGCCGCACGCGGCCCACGTCCACATGAATGAAATCGGAGGCCGCGTAATAACCCACACCGCCGCGGCCAAGCGCGACGGCGAGGTCGCGAAGTTTGGAGGTGTTCACTCCCGGTAACCGGATATCGATCGCTTCGGCCTGCATGTGCAGGCTGTTTCGGGCCACTCCGGTCGTGTGTGTTCGGAGATATTCGTTCGTCGAAGGAGCCCGATACCCGCAGATGACATTGATCTCAGCGTCTTGCCGGCCACTTGCGATCATCAAGTCAGAAAGAAGGTCAAACAGGCGAGGATCAAAATGGTGAATGCTCCCAGTGAGATCGTCCCGGAGAAATGCGTCCAATCTCGATAGCGCGTGTGAGACATACTGGTCGCCCTGCCGATAAACGACTTCCAGATGTTCCCGCGTATGAGTGTTATAGAACCGAAGACGGTGTTCCTCCGAAACATGTGCCGCAGGGCTGGGGAAGGCGGAGAGAAAGAAAGTTAGGAAGGCTACTGCGATACTGCGATTCATTGTCGATTGCCTCAGATGCTCTCATCAGAATACCTCAGCCCTGATCTCGCGCTCCAAAATCTAGATCAACCCACCCATCCTGCGTCTTTACACGCAGCGACCGGAGCCCGAGAGCGCAAACAGCCATTTTTGACTACCTCCACGCTACTTTCTACGGTCTTTCACGTGCATTCCTAGAGAGCAAGATGCTACCTTTCAAACAAATCCTGATGCCGGTGGATTACTCGGCGCCATGCAATGCCGCGATTCCTTACGTGAAAGAGATGTTGCACAGATTCTCCGCAGGGCTGACGCTTGTACACGCGTATGGTGCGGAGGCTTTGGCCTATGTGCAGTTGCCGCTCAGCGATCCTGGCCTAATAACAGAAACCGAGAGCTCCGAACAGAAGCGTCTCAGGAAGTTCGCTCAAGAATCCTTTCCCGGTGTACACGTGGAATGTTTTGTAGAGCTGGGAGACCCGGGCACTGTGGTGGAAAACGTTGTCCGTCATCAAGGCGCTGATCTCGTGATGCTGGCGACACGCGGTTCCGGAGTTGTCCGCCGCTTCCTCTTAGGGTCAGTGGCTGCGAAAGTCCTTCACGATTCTAGTTGCGCGGTCTGGACGACGACCATAACGGCACTGGCGGAGCAAACGGCCCAGCTACCATACAAATCGATCCTCTGTGCGATTGACCAATCGGATGAGGCTCCGGCGCTGGTGACTGCGGCGGCCGCGCTCGCGCGATGTTATGAGGCGCAGCTCCGCCTGGTTCACGTCATTGAGGTGCCTTCCCCCAATGGAGCCGGCTTCGCCGTCTATGAGAAGGACATGATCGAAGCCGCGAACTTCCGGATACGCGAGCTCATAAGCTCGATGCAAATCGACGTTCCCCACAGCATACTGCATGGTTCGCGCGAGGCCGCAATCAGGGGAGAAGCGATTCGCCGGGGCGCCGACCTGATCGTCGCCGGACGCGGCCACGTGCAGGATAGTTTCGGCAGGATGTGGTCCCGTTTGTATTCCACGGTTCGGGAGTCCCCCTGTCCGGTGATCAGCATCTAACGGACATGTCCACGCAACTCGATAGCCGACGACCTGAGGCTCGAGAATCCCTCGAAGCGTTCTTGCTGCCGCGTAAAGTTGCGGTCATTGGTGCGACCGACAGGCCGGGAAGCGTTGGAGCGTCGGTGTTTTCCAATCTGCAGAGCTTTTCCGGCGAAGTATTTCCCGTCAATCCTCACCGAGCCAGTCTGGGTGGGCAGACCTGTTACGCCACAATCCTGGACGTTCCCAAGAGAGTGGACCTAGTTGTGATCGCGACGCCGGCATCCACCGTGCGCGCGATTGTTCGCGAATGCGTCGACGCAGGAGTAGCTGCTGCAATCATCATCTCGGGCGGCTTTAGAGAAACAGGCGCGGCGGGGGCGGCTCTTGAACAGGAGATTCTGATAGAGGCCCGGCGGGGCAACATGCGCATCCTTGGCCCCAACTGCGTCGGACTGATCAATCCGCATTTCGGCCTAAATGCGAGCTTTGCGAATGGCATGGCGCTGCCCGGACATATCGGCCTAATCAGCCAGAGCGGTGCTATCTGCACGGCGATCCTGGATTGGAGCCTGACCCAGCACGTTGGCTTCAGCGCGTTTGTCTCCTTCGGCTCAACGGTGGACATCGGCTGGGGGGAATTGATCCGATATCTGGGCGACGATCCGAAGACCCGTAGCATCGTCCTGTATATGGAGTCGATTGGAGACGCGCGCGACTTTCTATCCGCTGCTCGCGAGGTGGCGTACTCAAAGCCCATCATCGTGCTTAAGCCGGGACGTTCGAAAGAGGCGGCCCAGGCGGTAACGTCGCACACGGGGGCGCTTGCAGGTCAAGATGATGTCTTGGAAGCCACTTTCGCCCGGTGCGGAGTCGTGCGGGTAAAGTCTTTGGCGGAGTTGTTCGATCTTTCAGAGGCATTGGAGATGCAGCCGAGGCCGAGTGGCCCTGCAGTTACGATCGTGACGAACGCGGGCGGAGCAGCCGTCCTGGCCACAGATGTTCTTCTGGAGAACGGAAGCCGTTTGGCTGCTCTTGGCACATCGACTCTCGATGCTCTGGAGCGCGCTCTGCCTACATGCTGGAGCCATCACAATCCCGTCGACATCCTAGGCGATGCGGACCCTGGCCGATACGCCAGTGCCGTGGAATCGGCATTACGGGATCCAGACACGAATACTCTTCTTGTAATCCTCACACCCACGGGGCCGACAAACCCTACTCTCGTAGCGCAACGCATAGCTTCTTATGGGCATGGACAGAGTGTTCCGATCATAGCCTGCTGGATGGGCGGCAAGAGTTCGGAACCGGGACGTGACATTCTTTGCAAGGCCGGGATTCCTACGTTCGAATACCCGGACGAGGCTGCGCGTATCGCTCATTTGATGTGGGCGTACCGAGCTGGCCTGGATGCGCTCTATCGGACGCCCGATTGCCTAGATTCGGTGGCGGAGCAACTGCGCAAACACAAGGATCGACTCGAAAAAGGAAAAGAGATTCTCGGACGAGCGCTTCAGAGCAACCGGCTGGTTCTGACTGAAACGGAGTCCAAGCTTCTCCTGGCTGCTTATGACATCCCGACCGTCCCCACGCAGATTGCACGAAACGTGGAGGAGGCCGTCGAATGTGCGCGTCAATTCGGCTATCCCGTGGTGTTGAAACTGCACTCCGAGACAATTTCGCACAAGACTGATGTGGGCGGAGTCGAGCTAAATCTTCAAAGCGAGGACGACGTGCGCCGCGCGTACGAGGACATCCGCAGTTCGGTAACTCGACTCGGGGCATCCTCCGACTTTCTGGGGGTTACCGTGCAGCCAATGATTCAACGGGAAGGCTACGAGTTAATTCTTGGTTCGGCAACCGATTCGCAATTCGGGCCGTGCCTCACCTTTGGAACCGGCGGACAGCTCGTCGAAATCCTGCGGGATCGGGCGATTGGTCTGCCACCACTCAATATGACTCTCGCACGGGCCTTGATGGAAAAGACGAAGATCCATCAAGCGTTACTAGGAGTGCGCGGCCGGAAGCCCGTAGATCTCACCGCCCTCGCAGAGATCCTCGTCCAGTTCGGCAATCTGGTCGTGGACCACTCTGAAATAAGGGAAATCGAAATTAACCCATTGCTGGCGTCGGCTCAAGGAATGGTGGCGCTGGATGCCCGAGTCCGTTTGCATCCCTTCGGAGAAAAGAATGTACCGCCACCGGCTATCCGGCCTTACCCCTTCGAATACGCGAAACCTTGGGCCAGCGACGACTTGACGACCTTGATTCGTCCGATTCGTCCCGAAGACGAACCTGGTCTGGTTCGTCTCCATGCGGCACTCTCAGCGCAGAGTGTGTACCGGAGATATTTCACGCACTTCCCTCTTGGTTATCGTACGTCGCACGAGCATCTCGCCGGGATATGCAACGTAGACTACGCCCGCGACACCGTCCTTGTTGCCGAGACGGTGAGCGATGGTGGCAGGACCAATCCGGAAATCGTGGCGGTGAGCCGCCTGAGCCGCGGCCTCGCAGCAAGCGAGGCAGAGTTGGCGATCCTGGTGGAGGACCGTTATCACAACAAAGGCCTCGGCACCGAGCTCGCGTCAAGACTGATCGAAATCGCGAAGATAGAAAAGATCACACGGCTTATCGTGAACGTCCTCTCCGTGAACGAACCAATGCTGGACCTATGCCGTGCGGCTGGGATTCACCTTCACAGGCCAGGGCGCCGGAGTCAGCTCCGGGATACTTGCGCTTGGGAAATCCTCTGCCGCTCTGTCCGGTGCGGCGAAGTAGCACAGTCTTCAATAGGGACGAATCACCGGCGCCATGGTATCGAGCGGGATTGCGGCCGTCGGTATTTCATGGCCGCCCGCGATGAAGGATGTGTCTGCGCGGCTGACAAGTTCAGCAGATCATCAGTCCTGACTCCTGACTCCTAGCTGTCGGCTCTGGACGATACCCCCGGGCCTTCTTACCGCGGCTATCCTCGGGGAATCCTCTGCCGCCCTTTCCAGCGCGCGAATCGAGCTCGGTCTTCAATAACGAAAGATCGCCAGCGCCATGGCGTCGAGTGGCATTTCCGCGGACGGTATTTCATGGAGCTGCCCGCGATGGAGCATCGTTTGCACTGCTGCGAAGTTCAGCAGGTCCTCAGCCCCGAAACTTCTGTAGCCATCGGCTTCGACGATGCCTGCGCTTTGCTTCGCACTGTCAAGATACACTTCCTGGACCCGGCCTTCTACCGCGGCTTTGAGAATGTTTTCCAGATGCGTCGAGAACCGGGCCCACCCGTTGCGATTTTCATCGTGTTTGAGCGTTGCAATTTCGCGGTTCTCGTGTGCCCGATGCAGGATCGCATACGCCGGCTTCAACAATTCGTGAGGGTGCGGGACATCCTTACTTCCAGGGATGCACTCTGACAAAAGCAATGCGTTCGAGCTGACGGCCTTAAACCGGTCTGTGTCTACCTGAACGCCCGCAAGGATAAGCGAAGTTTTCCGCAGAAAAGACGAGGTAATGCCGCGGTCCACGGCTCGATAATAGTCGAGCAGATGGTCGGACTCCTTCTCGCGCTCAGTGCCGGTCCCAAAACGAACGGCGACCATCGTACCTGTATTGTGTCCCGAGGCTGATCGATTTGCCAGGTTGTGATCGGGCCGCTCAAACTTCATCGCGTCGGCAAACGTCTCTGGTATTCCGGAAGGAAGTGGGACTTCTTCGGCCTGATGACCCGCACATCGAATCAAGCCCACTTTCTTTTGCGATATCGTCAAGACGTAAAACTCCGACGGAAGCTCAAGCTCACTGGCAAGCTCGCGGACGGCGAAACAGCCAGCCAACATTACATTGGGTTCCACCGGCTGGGTCAAGTGAAAATGCTTGAAGACTTTCGGCGATCGCAAGATAGCGTGCCCCCATTGAGAGCCGCTAAACACATCGGGATCGCTTTCCAAGAGATAGAGAGGATCCAGAATGTCATTGGTCTCCTCCTCTGAAAAATCCGCCTCCAACAGCCTTTGTTCTATTTCACGCAGATCTGATTTGAGGAAGGATACTGGAGTGCCAGCGGCCTGGCCGGGATGATACGCCGGCAGAAAGATCGTGATGCACGGTCCGGGGCTTTTTATTAATTCTTGAAGAGCGGGAAGACTAACTAGTTCCGCCGTGGGAAGATCTGTGGTTGTCATTTGGATTCTCCGCCTGTACTAGTGCAATTGCCGTGCCATGCCCGGTTTGTCAGCTTTCCAGTCGCGGGCCTCCGCTTGACCATTCCATCAATTCTTTTCGCTTTAGAAACACATTCTGTTCCGTTGTTGCGCCTCCCTCCACAACGACATGCAGGATGCAGATTGATTCATATTCCGGAGCCTCAATCCACATGGCGTACCGCCCTGGTCGCAGTCCATCCATTTTGTAGTGGCCGTCGGGTCGTGACGTGGCATGGCTAACGTTGCCATGTATGATGTTTCGGACGGTCACCGGAACAGCGACAACGGACCCGACTGATCGAAGATCTTCCCGCCGATCGATCCCGTTTGTCCGGCAGCGTCACCATCAGAAGGGGACCGCGGCCAATAGGATCTTCGTCGTTAGAGAGAAGTCATGATGAATCCCCAATTCTGCAGAAGCACGCCAGAATCCCAGCGTTTATGCACAGGTTGGGAGGCTTTTCAAAGACGTCCGAGTTAGCTGGAATAACGCTGTGTCATAGGGCCCAGTCCGGTACTTTGCTGCGCGCCATAGGACACACTTTGGGATTAGGCCTCATGCAAACTCAGGGTTATTTCTGGAACTAGATTTGCACCATCACCGGCGCCTAGACATCAAAGGAGGTGCACCTATGGCTAATGTAGAAGTTCAGAAAGTAAATGGAAATGAGGCTGGCGATCTACCGGTTTTTGACGAGCTGGCTCGTCGATTCGATCGAATTCGGCAGCGCGCGTTTGACCTCTTTCTCGGACGAGGAGAAAAGCTTGGACATGACCTGGAGGACTGGTTTCGCGCCGAGCGGGAAATGCTCGGTTCGCAAATGGCTGAGTTGACCGACAAGGGCGATTCGTTCGAAGTCCAGATGGCATTTCCTGGATTCGATGCGAAAGAGATCCAGGTGACCGCCACGCCCGATCAAGTAGTAGTACACGCGGAGTCGAAGCAGGACAAGAAGTCTGACACAGGCAATGTCTTGTGGTCCGAATTTAAGTCCAGCGACGTTTGCCGTTGTATCTCCGCTCCCAATAGGATCAACCCGGACAAGGTCACGGCGAGCCTCGACAAGGGCCTACTTCGGATTACGGCTCCCAAGGCCGCGGAAAACAAGCCGAAGGCCGTCGCTGTAAAAGCCGCTTAAACGCACGAGGTCAATCCCGAAAGCTTGACCGGCGCGCATCTCCAACGAGCGCGCCGGTCTTTTTGTTGTTCCGTCAACCCTCTCGTTGGTCGCTCTTCGACAAGGGGGCACGAAACACATGGTTTGAGTGAAGTTGGGGAAACCAGGTCTGCTAAGCCGTCAGGGGCCATCGCCACGAGCTGATCTCGGGCCGATCAATCCCCTCACGATCAGCATGGTCTATGCTTTCGATGATCTGAGCCTTCAACCATTCCTTGAGATGGGCAGCCGATGCCTGTATGCGCGGAACACGGTCAATCACATCAATTGTGAGATTGAAACGATCCACTTGATTGCAGATTGCGAGTTGCAGGGGCGTGTTGATGTTGCCCTTTTCTTTATACCCTCGGACGTGAAAGTTCGAGTGGTTGGTGCGTCGATAAGTTAGTTTGTGGATCAGCCAGGGGTATCCGTGAAAGTTGAAGATCACGGGTTTGTCCACTGTGAACAGCGAATCGAAATCGCGGTCTGTTAGCCCGTGGGGGTGCTCGCTGTCAGGCTGAAGGCGATAGAGATCAACGACGTTTACGAATCGCACCTTCAGTTCGGGAAGGTGCTCTCTTAAGATGGCGACCGCGGCTAGAGCTTCTTGAGTGAGAATGTCGCCTGCACTGGCGACAACGACGTCCGGTTCAACACCATTGTCGTTGCTGGCCCACTCCCAGATTCCGATTCCTTTAGTGCAATGAACCACCGCGGCCTCCATGTCGAGATAGACCAGGTGTGGCTGTTTGTCTGAAACAATGACGTTCACGTAGTTCTCGCTACGCAAACAGTGGTCCGCGACGCTGAGCAGACAATTGGCGTCGGGAGGAAGATAAATCCGCGTAACGTCAGCACTCTTGTTGCTTACGACGTCGAGAAATCCCGGGTCCTGGTGTGTGAACCCGTTATGATCCTGGCGCCAAACGAGCGAAGAAATCAGGATATTCAAGGATGAAATGGGCGCTCGCCAGGAACTTTCTGCCTTAGCCTTCTCCAGCCATTTCGCATGTTGGTTGTACATGGAATCGATAACGTGAGCGAAGGCTTCGTAGGTGCTTAACATCCCGTGTCTTCCCGTCAGAAGATAGCCCTCGAGCCAACCTTCAAGGGTATGCTCACTCAACATCTCCATCACGCGTCCGTCGGGCGATAGATAGGTGCCGTCCGAGTCCTCAGGACCTGTCGCGGCCAGCCAGGTTTTTTGGCTGGCTTCATACACGGCTTGCAAGCGATTCGACGCATTCTCATCCGGGCTGAACAAGCGAAACGTTCTCATGTTCCTGCGCATGACGTCGCGCAGGAAACAACCAAGGCGCTCCGTGGGCGATATTTCGACGCAGCCCGGCTGCTCCCTAAGGACCGCATAGTCTCGAAAATCCGGCAGATCGAGAGGCTTGCGAAGTTTACCGCCGTTAGCGTGGGGATTCGCACTCATCCGGTGTGGTCCCGTGGGCGCCAATTCACGAAGTGCCGGAACCAGCACGCCTCGTCCATCGAAAAGCTCATCGGGGCGATAGCTGCGCATCCACTTCTCGACAATGCGCAGATGCTCAGGATTCGTCAGAACATCAGTCACGGGAACCTGATGCGACCGCCACGAATTCTCGATGTCGTGGCCATCAACCCGTTTGGGCCCTGTCCACCCCTTGGGCGATCGAAGTACGATCATCGGCCACCGAGGACGCGCGGGATTCTGCGACGCTCTTGCAAGGTCCTGGATCGATCGAATGTTTGCGATGCATTGATCCATTACGCGAGCCATCGCCTCGTGCATCTCTGCCGGGTCGTCACCCTCTACAAAAAAAGGCTGCCATCCGTACCCGATGAGCAGATTGTCAAGCTCCCCCGGTGTTATCCGCGAGAGAACCGTCGGATTAGCGATCTTATAGCCGTTGAGATGAAGGATGGGAAGAACCGCACCATCGCGAATAGGATTGAGAAACTTGTTGGAATGCCAGGAGGTCGCCAGGGGACCCGTCTCAGCCTCTCCGTCTCCGATCACCACGGCCACTATTAGATCGGGATTATCAAAGGCCGCCCCGAACGCGTGGGACAGACTGTAGCCCAATTCGCCGCCCTCGTGGATCGACCCGGGAACTTCCGGTGTGCAGTGACTGCCAAGTTGACCGGGAAAGGAGAACGCTTGAAACAGACGTAAAAGGCCAGCTTCGTCTTGGCTTATCTCGGGATAGACTTCTGAGTAGGTGCCCTCCAGGTAGCAATTTGACAACACCGCGGGTGCGCCGTGTCCCGGGCCCGACAGGTAGATCATGTCAAGTTCATATCTCCTAATGACTCGATTGAGGTGTGCCCAGACAAATGTTTGGCCAGGATCCGATCCCCAGTGCCCCAAGAGGCGTTTCTTGAAATGCTGGGGCTGAAGGGGCTCTCTGAGGAGCGGATTGGCGCGAAGATAGATCATTCCGGCGCAGAGATAGTTGCATGCGCGCCAATACCCGTCGATCTTTTGTAATTCCTCTGCCGATAGAGTCCGATCGCAGACGTCAGGATCACGCAGTTCCATATTCAACATGACATTTCCTCTTCTATGCGGACTTGGATTCGCCGTTGTGCGAACGAACAACTCCCAAGACGTCGTAATGAGCGATTCTAGACCTGCCGGAGAAGCTGTTTATCGCTTCCTCTTCGATATCGAAAGGTTCGAAAACCGTTTCCAATCTTTCCACTTGGAGTGGATCAAGCCGATCGGCAGGGAGATTAATTAGCGCCATTTCGCCACCCAATGACTTGAGGCGATCGTGCATGGCTAGCAGCGAACTGCACCCAATCGAGTCGATTTCCGACAGCTTTTTTAGATCAAGAATCAGACACACTTTTCCACTGGCAATGGTGGCCTCGACCGCGTTCCGGAACGCCAAATCACTAGCTCCAAATGCGAGTGTTCCTTCGAGACTCAAAACGTCAATTCGAGCAAGGGCTCTGCGCGTGATGTGCAATGCCGCTTTCATTCTGCTTGACCTCCCAAGAAAATTGCATTCGTTTGACCTCCACCAGCTTTCTGACGGTTGCTACAGTTCCTTATGGCATCACGAGAACCAAAGCTCGTGAATGCTAAGCGATAGCAAACATTGATGCGAAGCTCGAATCCAACGCGATCCGGCGCAACTCTGCGTGAAATGACCCTATTGTTCCCCCCAATAGGAATTCGACGAACGGCCAACATCTACGCCGCGCTTGCAGGTACGATTACAGCAGCTCCGTCAATCGAATCATTCCTGATTGCATTCAATGCCTCACTGATGTTTTCGAGTGCAAATGCTGTCGCTTTCGGCTGAATCTTCAGATCGCTCGCGATCGCGAGGAAGTCGGCAGCATCCCGTCGTGTCATATTCGTAACACTGCGAATCTGCCGCTCACCCCAAAGCAAGGTGTCATAGTCGATTGCGGGCAGTTGGTCGAGATGGATCGCATTGATGGCCACCACCCCGCCCTTCCGCAGACAACTAAGTGCTGTGACCACCACTTGGCCGCTGGGTGCAAACGTGATCGCGCGATCGAGCTTTTCGGGAGGGCAAGCGGCTTCATCCCCCACCCAGTCCGCGCCAAGCGATATGGCCAATCGCCGATGGGAGGCTCCACGGGTGGAGACCGCAACTCGACATCCCCACGACTTCAAAACAGCTATCGTGAGGTGCGCGGATGCACCGAAGCCAAATAGTCCGACGTAGTCACCATGTTCCACACCCGCAACCTTAAGGCTCCGATAGCCGATGATTCCAGCGCACAGTAAAGGTGCGGCGTGAAGGTCATCGACATTCGCTGGTAACGGAAATACGAAATCGGCTCGTGCTGTAGCGAATTCGGCATACCCTCCGTGAACCGAATACCCCGTGAATGTCGGCTCGTCACAGAGGTTCTCCAAACCTTTCCGGCAATAGAGACACGAGCCATCCACTCCACCAAGCCAAGAAACACCGACCCGTTTGCCAAGCGGGAGGTCGGCTGTGGCTCCTCCCACGATCTTCCCAACGACCTGGTGCCCAGGAATCAGGTAAGGAAGAATGGGTGGCAAGTCTCCCTCGAGAATGTGAAGATCCGTTCGGCACACACCACAGGCAAGTACTTTTAGAAGCACATTCCCCTCTGAAAGGTGGGGCATTGGTACTTCCTGAATTCGAAGGGCCTCAGTGGTTCTCAAACGGGAGTTGTCAAGTAGTGCAGCACGCATGATGGCTAACACCGAGCACTTCAAATGCCTAGGCCGATTGCGGTATCGCACGCCTTTCGCGAACTGGCTCTAACTGAGCCGGACCTTCCGCGTCGAGCTCAACGATCTCAATATAGGATCAGCTTTTTTGCCGCCTTACACGCCCCTGGCACACGATTTGGGATTTTACGATATTGCCAGCTCTCTATATTGGTTTCGTTGCTCGCATCCATTGTAGTTACCTCCTTTTTGTGAGCTTGATCAAACAATGGTTTATGCGATTACGATTGCTGAAGCGCGGTGCGCCCGTGTAGTCGCCAATGCCTATGAACCTTTCGCCGTTCGAGGGGATAAGTTTTCTGGCCACGCAATTGGCTCTTAGCCTGGTCGCTCCTCTTCGGCCGGGGAGGCCGTCCGTTGCGTTCCACAAGTTTCTCGAGTGGGACGCCATTGACTAGAAGCGTCCTGGAGATCTCCACACCAAGTGACGATCCGGATGCAGACGCCGGTTCTTGTCCCGCTTAATAAAGGTGTAATTGAGTCGCGGAGGCCAGTGCCGCTGCTCGCCACAATCGATGATTCAACGATCCGGCGGACGTCTGTTTCATTCTAAGGTGTGACCGGAACATCGGACATTCTGCGCACAGAGAAGCGTTGAAGCCGCAAGCACCACAATGATCCTGACTTGCTTGCCAGCCAACGTCGGTACGATGGGCATAAAACTTAAAGATTGTTCCGCGTGATCCCCAGCTTTCGCATCATAGCGTTCAAGGTGGTTCGCGGAACCCCAAGACGGGTAGCGGCCAGGCGGATGACGCCACCGGTCTCCCGAAGAACACGCATAATGTATTCACGCTCCATCTCTGCAAGCGACCCGCCGGTAGCAGTCTCCGGCGCATCCGCCGTCAGTTCCGCCAGAGGAATGCGGAGCGTCGGGCCCCGTGAAAGGATCACGGACCTTTCAATGAAGTTCTCCAGCTCACGGATATTCCCGGGCCATGTCCAACTCACTAGGGCTTGCATGGTGTCGGGCGGAATTGTCTCAACGTTCTTGTTCATTTCCTTGGCATACTTCCGGGTGAAGTATTGGGCGAGCGCAGGAATGTCCTCTGGGCGGTCGCGCAAAGGAGGGATAGTGATCGGAAAAACCTTCAAGCGATAGTAAAGATCGCTTCGAAATAGTTTATCCCCCATCATCTTCGTCAGATTCCGGTTAGTTGCCGCCAATAGGCGGACGTCAATGGGTATCGTTTTAGTGCCGCCCAGCCTCTCAAACGTTTTCTCCTGCAACGCCCGAAGCAGTTTGGGCTGTAACTCCAAGGGGATGTCGCCCACCTCGTCCAGAAAAAGGGTTCCCCGGTGCGCCATTTCAAAACGGCCGATCTTCTGCGACAGGGCGCCGGTGAAGGCTCCCCTCTCATAACCGAAAAGCTCGCTTTCAAGCAGGCCGGTCGGAATGGCGGCGCAGTTCAAGGTGATAAATGGAAACTTTCTCCGCTGGCTCATTTTGTGAATCGCGCGCGCGATCAGTTCCTTTCCTGTCCCGGTCTCGCCCAGGATCAGAACTGTCGCATCGGTAGGAGCAACCGTTTCCACCTGCCCAAGGACGCGCTTCATCACCGCGCTTCTGCCGACAATTTCCTTAAAACTATCGCTCGATGCCAGCTTGCTTACTGTGTCTGTTGTCCCGCTTCCCGCGAGGACTTGCACCACCGTCATCCAGCGAAACGGCGAAAGATTCAGAATAGCCAGTGCCACCAGAACGTTGACCCGAGTTCCATCTTTGCGAATGTATTCCTTCTCGAACGGCGTACAGGCCCCGTACCGCAGGCCTTCTTCATGTGCCTCTTCATCGAGATGCAGGTATTCGGCTGGAGTGAGATCCGGCCAATACAGCCGGCCTGCAATCAAGTCTTCGCGGCTATAACCGACGATTTGAAGGAAAGCGTCGTTCGCGTCTGTAATATGATCGAACTCGCCTGAGACAATGCCCGCAATGGTCGATTCCTTAGCTCGCTCTTCGCTCAGGAGCCGGAGCACGCCGCCGCGCTCCAGCTTGGCTTTCGCGAAGTGGCGCCTACTGAAATCGCGCACCACTCTCGCAAAGCCTTGCAGTTCCCCGCTTTGGTTTCGCAGGGCGACGGTAAGCACGTTCGCCCAAAAGCGCGACCCGTCTTTCCGAAGGTGCGAGCCCTCGCTTCCGAAATGTCCTTGAGCCGCCGCCCTTTTTAACTCGTCCTCTAGCTTGGAGCTGAGCAGATCCTCTTCCAAATAAAGGCGCGATACCGGCTCGCCGACGATCTCCTCACTCCGGTAGCCATAAATGCGTTCCGCTCCGGAATACCAGTTGGCCACCCGGCCCTCAGGGTCGAGCAGGAAGAGCGCATAGTCCTGCACGCAGGCCGGGTCGTCGCCGGCGGCCGCGCCTGGGACTTTCTGGGATGTGTCGCGCAGCGACAATATGTGACGCTTAGGCAGGGCGTTTCTCTTCGCCGTGTATTCCACCTCCCGCACGACGCCGCCGGAATCGACCAGACGGAAGGTGCCGCGCTGTTCGCCTCGTTCCAGAAAGGACTCCCAAAGCTGCTCGATCTTAGGCCTGAAGCAAGGTTCCGCAAAGTCGTCCAGTTTGCGGCCGATAATCTTGTTCCTTGGAAGCCCGAAGAGCCGGGCCGCACCACAACTGGCGTCGCAATACGTGCGCTCATTGTCCGCAATGAGAATCGGCTCGGCAGGCGGATATATAACCGCGCGGAACAACAGTTCAAGCCGTCTAAGGCCGGTGTCTAAAAGCCACTGGTAGTTGGCTGGCTGAGAGGACACGTATCTCCTTCTGAATTTGCAGTAGTGGCGATTATTTTAGCATCGTCACCGTGACCGTATTTGGTCATTCGCCTCAAAGCATGGCAGGTGGAATACCAAGTGCAGGCTGTCTTTTGTCAGTTAGTTAGCCAGCTTCGGGGTCAAACGCATCATCGGCGATTTGCCAAATTGCGCAATCTGGGGCAATTCACGCAACGACTTCAGTCGACGAGGCGCCCTCGTTCCTTGTGCGCCGGCACGGGAAGCCGTCCGCACTATCGACCGAACGATCGTTACATTGTCGTGATTTCAGGAACGTGGTGGCTGTTCACCCTGGAAAAGGTCTTGTTTGGCATGTATCTCGAAGGCGTCGAGGGATTACCGCTTAAGAGTAGAGATGTGGCGCGTTAATCGGTCTACGCGATTGTCCGGCAGTCGCCCTGCCCTCTATTGAGCCTTCAAAAAAGTGATGAACAACGTAGTACCCGTCACCCCCCGGTCCCGGATTCCTCGGGTCGGCCTACGAAATGAGTAGCAAGGCCGCTCCTGCTAGAGAGATGTCTTTGATGAAATGGGCATATTCGCTCAACCGTGGATAGGATTCGGTCTCATTCCAGAAGTGATGCAGAAAGAACGGCGCTGGAAATATAATGCCGAACAATAATGCTGCGCCGATCCACTTGTGCCAATTGAAAAGAACCAGCACGCCGCCGCCTATCATCATCACGACGGTCAGGATGGTAGCGGCGGCTGGCAAAGGCACTCCTTTTCGGCTGAGCAGATCCGCATGCTCCTTGAAGTTCAGCATGTGACTGAATCCCATCAGGAAGAAGTAGATGACGAAAAGTATTCGGCCCGCTACCGCCACCCAGAATGCTCCTTGCGTTTGCATTGTGTAATTTTCGCCTTTCAGAAAACAAGCTTTTGCTTCAGTTCCGGTGCCTCAACGTCGAGGCGCACCGACAACTCCGCCAGATGACACGTGGGTACGGCGGGGAAGAGGTGGTGTTCCATGTGCCGGAACATGTCGAATGTAATCGCGTTCTTAATTCGATTTCGCAAGGTGCGCGCAAGATAGTGAGTGCGGTCGCAATGATGGTGAACCGTCCATACTGCGAAAAACGCTGTGAAACAATGTGCTGCCGCCATCGCGATCACGTGATAATGGAGCGCGCTGTTGTTGAAGACGCGGAAGACTGCGGTAATCCACGCCGCGTTCAGGATCAGTTGGGCAATTACGGTAACTTTCAGTTGTGTACTGCCGCGCCGAAGGGCGGTGGCATGAAGCAGTACGGTGAACGCGGGCCCGAACAGTAGAGCACGCCACCACGACATCTCCGCGCTACGACCTTCCACATCGGTCTCATCGAGTGTGTGTCCGTGATGCCGAAGATGATTGAAACGAACCGCGTGCATCGATCCAAGCATGACCACGCTCATCGCCCAGAGAACGCCGTCGGTGGCGAATCGGGGCAGGCCCAGGGCGTAGTGGAACGCATTGTGGACCACTCGTAAACCGGCAAGAAAGAACATGAACGAAAGCCCCAACGCTACCAGGTGCAAGCCGTGCGCTGCCGCGAACAGGGAGGATGCAAGCCACGCGGCGGGTATGAGCAGTTCCCTTACAACCTCCCGACCGGTCACTGGGACTAAATCGCGCCAGACAATCGATCGTATCCTTGGATCCTGAAAGATATCCGCTTTGTGCGTCAATTTATCCTGTGTCGCCACGGCGTGCTCGAATCCGCTCTCCATCATAACGGCTTAACCTAACTTTCGCGCTGCGATCATGGCTTGGCCCAGGCTCAATCCACCATCGTTGGTGGGGACTCTGGAGTGCAGGAACACTTCAAATCCGTGCCTGCGCAGACGTTCCACCGAGAGTTCCGCCAACAAAGCATTTTGAAACGCGCCGCCTGATAGACACACCCGAGTCAATCCGGTCTGGGTCCGCAATTTCTCGCAAACTCCGACGGTTGCATTGGCTACCGTGCTATGGAACCGGCTGGCCGCGAGGGCCGGCTGGCGGGCCTCGTTGACGAGGGCCCGTATTGCTGGGCGGAAGTCGATCTCTTTGCCGTCGAAATCGAATGGGTATGCTTCTTCGGTTCGCTCCGCAACGGCTTCTAATTGCATCGCAGCCTGCCCTTCATAGTTGGATTCTGTCCGTATCCCCAGAATCGCGGCAACTGCGTCAAAAAGGCGACCGCACGAACAGCAATCCACCGTATTGATCCCAGCAGCGATCATTTTGTCTACTATTTCGACTGAGCGCGATGGAACTCCGTGAAGAACTGAAAACGGATCGACGCCCGCGTCGCGCAGGTAGGCAAGCGCGGACCGCCAACCTTGGCGCACCGCAGTGTCTCCACCGGCAAGAGACGTGTAGCGGAAGTGTGCGGCTCGCTCAAAACCCGTAAAATCGCACACCAGGATCTCGCCTCCCCAAATCTTTCCATCAGTGCCGTAGCCGGTACCATCAAAAGCCACTCCGATTACCGGGCCATCGAGCCGGTTGTCCGCCATGCAGGACGCGATATGGGCAAAGTGGTGCTGAACTCCGATCTTCTCCACGCCTTCCAGAGCCAGGGCATAGCGGGTGCTCAGGTAATGTGGGTGAAGGTCGTAGGCTACAGCCCGGGGCGACACCCGGAAAAAGCGTCTCATGTCGCCCAGGGTCTGCTCGAAAGCTTGCATCGTCTCAAGGTTTTCAAGATCGCCAATGTGCTGGCTCAAGATCGCGTAGCGTTTCTTGGTGAGGCAAAAGACATTCTTTAGCTCGCCTCCACAGGCCAGCACCTCGGCGGTCGGCGCGCCCAGTTCGATTGGCACCGGAGTGTACCCTCGAGAGCGCCGCAAGACGCGTTCCTTGCCGGCGACTATTCGAACCACGGAATCGTCCACGCGCGTGTGAATGGTACGGTTGTGCAAAAGGAGGAAATCAGCGAGAGGATGCAACCGCGGGCCAATCTCCTGGTTCAGCGAAGCGATCGGTTCTTCGGAGAAGTTGCCGGAGGTCATCACAAGGGCGCGGTAGCTCGCCCTTTCGAACAATAGGTGATGGAGCGGGGTGTAGGGTAACATCACTCCTAACCAATGCAGGCCCGGGGCAACACGTGGTGACACGGGAGCATTTGCTTTGCGGCGCAGCAGGACGACAGGACGGCGGAGTGAATTAAGAGAGCCTGCATCCTCGGGTTCGACATCACAGAGATCCAAGACTGTTGCCATATCCGCGGCCATGACTGCGAACGGTTTGTCGGAGCGGCGCTTACGCTCGCGCAGAAGGGCGACGACCGTATCATTCGACGCGTCACAGGCCAGGTGGAATCCCCCTAGTCCCTTGATCGCCACAATTTGTCCCCGCTCTAAGAGCCTCTGCGTCTCGCGGATTGCCTCGCTTCGCTCGCCCAGCTTCTTCTGGTGATCCCAAAGCTCCACCCACGGACCGCATTCAGGGCACGCATTGGGCTGTGCGTGGAAGCGGCGATCAAGAGGATCGTGATACTCGGCGTTGCAATGCGCGCACATGGCGAACTCCGCCATGGTGGTGAAGCGCCGGTCGTACGGAATGTCTTCGATGATGGTGTAGCGCGGACCGCAGTTGGTGCAGTTGGTGAAGGGATAACGGAAACGGCGGTTGGCAGGATCGCGAAAGTCGGAGGCACATTCGGCGCAGGTCGCGATATCGGGCGGTACTAACGCGAAGCCCCTCGCATGACCGTCGCTTTCGTGAATTACGAAATCCTTTTCACCGAGTGAGGGCACCACATCGTCCAGAATCTCGTCGATCAGCGCCAGCGCCGGAGGACGGCTTCTAAGGTCTTCCAGGAAGCACTGTTGGAGCTGGTCCGGGCCCTCAATCTCGATTGTCACCCCAGAGGGCGAGTTCAGCACGAAGCCTGCCAACCCATGTGCGTGCGCCAGTTGATAGACCCAGGGACGAAACCCGACCCCCTGCACGATTCCGTGAACCTGAATTCTGCGGCGTGTCATGCATTCAAGAGGACTCAAGCAGAAAAGAGCGCCCCGAAGGCGGATTACTAACCATCGAACGCGACGACACCTGCTTGAGGACGAGAGATGAGTCTACTTCTTCAACGTCTTGACATACGCGACGACGTCATCCGCCGCGGCTCCGGTAACGCTCGCCACTGGCTTCATCTTGCCCTTGCCGTCAGTGATCACTTTCTTCATGTCAGCCGGGCTAGTTGCCTGGACTTCGGGCGATTTCAGATCGCGCATTTCGACCTTCATCATCTTGGCGATCGCAGGATTGGGCGTCCCGTCGGGTCCGTGGCAGGATTTGCAGGACTTTTCGTAAGCTGCCTCGCCGGCCTTGGCATCGGCTGCATAAACTCCACTTGCGTAGAAAGCAAGGGCAAGGATCGTCATAGGCATGATTCGCATTAAATTTCCCTTTCTTGTTACTTCGTCATCCCGAGGGTCTTTAGGACCGCGGGGGACGTCTCTTCTACAGCTAACACCTGATGGCAGGCGCCGCAATCCTGCGTGATGCTCTTTTTGTCCGGTGTCGCATGACTATCGTCGTGGCAGCGGAAACACCCGGTGGAATCCGTGTGGCCCAGATTGTTCGCATAGGTTCCCCAGGTCACCTTCAGATCCGGGAAAACATTGCGCTGATAGATGGCCGTCAGCTCACGGCCCGCGTTCTGAATATCTGACGCGCGAGGTGTGGACAGGGCGGGATATTTCTGCTGATAGAAGGCGGACAAACCCGCCGATATTTTCTGCGCGGCTTCGTCCTCGTTCTGATAAGCGCCTTTGAGCAGTTCCAGCCCGGTCTTCTTGATAAACGGTAAGTCTGCCGCGATCGCTCCCTGGGCCAGGCTCTGGTCCAGCGCCCTTTCCGGCAATTCGAAACTGTGAGCGGCACGGTTGTGGCAATCGGCGCACTGCATTTCAAAAACGGGCAGATTCTTGATCGACTCGGAGGTGGCACCCTTGGCGAAGTAGCTGCGTGTTCCACCCGAGTCCTTGCTGTATTCTACCCACGGTAAAGTCTCTCGTTTCTTATCTTGTGCTGCATAGCGGATATGCACGCCCGGTCCAAGATGAGCGCCGTGAATTCCACCCGATGTCGATCCGCCTGTCAGCATCATGAGGACGGTGTCGGTACGGGTGTTTGCTTCATCGTCCTTGAACTTCGGGATGTCCCTTAAACGCGAGCCGAGCGGCTTTTGACGGGCATGGCAGTTCTCGCAGGTCTTTTGCGATGATACCAGCCTGTTGCTTTCGAGCCCCGATTCGATGGGCCGTGGAAAGCTGTTGGTCACAACCGAGATCAGCTGAAAAGAGCCCGCCATCTTCGCCTTAACCCATCCGGTTGCTCCGGGAACAATATGGCACTCGGCGCAACTCACGCTTTGATGCGATGGCGCCAGATGTGCAGTAAATTCAGGTTTCATGACGTGGCAGGTCTGGCCGCAGAATGATACGGTCTCCATATGTTCTACGGCGCGGTAGCTTAACTGGCTACCTATAATCAGATTCGCGAAGGTCATAACCGCGAAGAATATCCCCGCGCGCCGCCAAGCTCTGGAGCGGGTTTCCTCCGATGCGAAAAGACTCTCCACGCGCTTGCGGCCAAGAGCGATTCCGATTGGGATCAGAATCAAGCCCGCGAAGAAAACAGCCGGAATTGCGATTGCCGTGAGCAGCCCAATGTAGGGGTTTCCCGCCTGTCCGCGCAGACTTGATGGCAACAAGAAGAGCCAGGAGAACCCCGCCAAGGTCACCAGGGTGACACCCACCATGCTTAGCCAGTGGCTGGTCAGCGCGACCAGGACGGGACGATGCGGAGTGTCGCTCATGGAGTTCTCCTATTTCCAGAATTGAGAAACGCAATCAGGTTTGCCATCTGCTCTCCGTCGAAGCGCGGCCATTGGATATTCTTCGTGCGCATCATTTCCTGCATCTGCGGTCCGTGATGCCACAGGGCCGCAACCATGGCGCTGCCGGAAAAGGACCGGTCGCGAGCCGGCAGTTTTGGAGCGCCGTTTTGAGCATTATCGTGACACGCGGAACACTGCTTTTGAGCGAAGACTCTTCTGCCGGCCGAGGCCTTGCCAGAATCCTGGAAGAACTGTTCGGCCCATAGGTAGCTTGCCAGCTGCCGCATCTGTTCCACCGTCAGGCTGGGTGGAACCGGCGCCATTTTGGAGGAGTGGTTCCACATGTCGACGGCGATGTCGGTGAGAGTTTGGCCCTTCAGCCGGTCGGGCAACGCGAGCTTCCCATTGTGGCAACCGGCACAGCCTTTGTTGGTAAAGAGACGCTCGCCGGTGGGGTCCGCGGTGATTTCGAGACGCGCCTCGGAGAGAGTCCGCGATCCTGGAGTACTCCGGACATACAGAAGAATGTCGGACAGGTCCTGACTGCTCAATTCCGGCCATGCGATCTTGCGCCGCGAAAATTCCTGACGCATCGTCGCCGCATGATTCCACATTGCCGTCACCAGGGCGATAGGGCTGCGGGCTGATTCCCATTCGATAATGGGCTTGGCCTCCGGAAGGATGGAGCGGGACACTCCGTGGCAATCCGCGCAGTGCTTCTCCGTGAAGGCATGCTTGCCTCGCCCTGCGTCGGCAGGCCGTTCAAAGAAACGCGCAGTGTAGAAATAGGCGAACAGATCCGCGGCGCCCTGCTCATTGAGATCCGGTAGAGCGATCCCTAAAGTGCGCATGGATGCCCACATGGCCGGTGCGTGATTCCACATGGTCGACGCCAGCGTCGAAGGGTTGAAGTTACGGTCCGACATCTTCCCTATATCGGGCGCAACCGAGCCGCCTTTTCCGTTCACGCTGTGGCATTGCACGCACCCAAGGCTTGTGAAGAGGGCTTCCCCCCGCGCTGAGTCTGCCGGCATGCGGGCGGCATGCGCAGCAACCGCGAGTACGAAACCAAAAACAAGAATACGGTTCATCGCGTGAACCTCAGTCCCGTGGTAACTAGATGCGTACGGAAGCCTTCATATAGATAGAAGGCCTCTCCATATCCGTAATAACGCCATTCTGAGACCCATTGGACGTTCTTTGCAAGGGGCACTGATACCTTTGCCTGGGGTTGATAGTAAGTAGTCGGGCGGCTTCCAGCAGAAAGAACGAGGGACCCGCCCCCCGTGATCTTTGTCGCCGAGTGCGGCGCCCATTTCACTCCCGGCAGATTCACGGTAAACAGGGCCGTGGCCGTGTGGGAATTATCGGTGTAGATCGAGGTTTGCGGACTGAGGTCCTGCGGCGAAAGGTATCCGATATTCGAGCGCAGATAAGAATGCCCGTAGGACCCCTCAAGTTCCCAATGCTTGCTCGCGCCCGGAGCCCAGACCAGGGAGAGGCTTTCCTGATTCGCCTTCGCGTCGGAGTTTATGCCCGGCGTGGGATTCTGATTATTGAGCAAAGTGAAGTCCACCGCCAGGTTTAAGGACTTCACCACTTGATATCGGGCCTGCGCGCGAACCTTTTGATAGTTGTAAAGACTGGTGCGAAAGTAAGCGCCGGTGGAGGTTGCTACTTCGGCGTCGCTGGTCACCGTAAGGCGGCGAAAGGGACGAAAGACAAAGCCGCCCAGGGCTACCTGACGGTGGAGATCGCCTTGCGAAACAGGTTGCAGGCCGGCCGGAATGATGGAATCCGCGTCGCCCCATACGTAGCGATATCCGCCTCGCAGAGTGAGCTTCTTGCTGACTTCGAACAGAAGCTGAATCTGTTGCTGATTGTAATTGGTGACCAGCGAAGAAGCCAACAGTGCGGCGATCTGGGTGGCAGGCGTTGTGTTCAGAACCTGATTCGACGCCGCTGAAGAGGCTCCGTGCATTCTGTCTGTCAGCCAGGATTCCAGTATTCGCAAGCGCTTGAGGGGGCGAATTTCGGCGCCGAAGCTCCCCGTCGTGTGCGGCAGCTTCGCCTGGGCGTTGATCAGCGTCTGCTGGCTGGTGTAAAACAGCGCCTTGTTTTGCAGATACAGAGAGCCGGTGGCGGAATCCTGATAGTGAACGTTGGCGTCCGGCTGGCTGTACAGGAATTGTCCATAGAGGTCGAGCCAGGAGAACGGGTTGGCAGTGAACAGACCTTTGCTGTACGCGCTGGAGCCGCGAATGCCGTAGCTCGCCAGTAAGTTTGAGAGGGTGAGCGTCTGGCCCAATATCGGCGTCGATACATTGCCCGTGTTCGTCTGCGAATTATAGAGGGTCTGGTCGTTCTTGTACGTCGTTCCGCCCTCCTCAAGGGTCACGTGGAAATGCCGCAGTTCGAACCGGACCCCGCCGCGGTAAAGCGCTGTGACGTCGTACATCGTGGTTGGGACCGGGTACTCATTGCCGTCGGTGACGAAAGCGGTTACGCCTGTTCCCGAACCCGAGTCGCGCTCAAACGCGAGATACGGAATAAACCAGTTGCCAGGCAGAATATCGAGGGAAATGCTGGTCAGCCGCCTCCGCATATCGAAAGACTGCTCATTCAACACAATGCCGCGCGTCAGAAGAGGGTCGGCGTAGGAAGGCAGGTTGTCGTAATAAGCGATGTCGCGATAGTCAGCGTGCAGGTCGTAAACGCGCGATTTAGAGGCATCCGCGTGGAGAGTGCCGTAGGGATCGTCGCCCCAATTCGAGGCGCGAACATCGATTCGATCGAACCACCGGATTTTGGGATCGATGATGGTAAAGTCCGCACCCAGCAACTTCGGACCGGAACCGAGGTTTATCAGGCTGCGATAGGTGTCCATGCTGCCCCCGACGCCAGTCTGCCAGCGGTAGCCCGCGTCAATCGAGCCGGTAATGGCAAGGTCCTCTGACGGAACCGGGGATGCGGCGGCAGTTTCTTTTGCAGCGGCGGGAGGCGCAGCAGGGGTCGCTTCAGGCTTTGGAGCTTGGGCTGCGCCGGGGGCTGCTGCTGGAGGTTTGGCCGGGGCTGCGGGGGCAGGAGCCTGGGTAGTGGCAGGGGCTGGAGTGGGCGTCGGCGCGGGATCTTGCGCGGCCGCTCCCATTCCGATCAGAATGCCCAGGACCAGGAGCGATTTCATTTGAGCAGGCTCCGGTCCACGTAACTTCCGTGAATCTTTTGATGGCAGACGGTACAGTTCTGGTAACGAGGAGAATTCAAGTTGTGAAAGGACGGGGGAACGACACCCACGACACCTGCGACAGGCGCGGTGGGAAGGTTCGCATGACACTCCAGGCAAACGAAGCGGACCTCCTGGCGGATCAGCATGCGTGGATTCACCGACCCATGCGGCTCATGACAACTGCCACAGCCTTCAAAGCGCACTGGTGCGTGTTCAAACGTGAAAGGTCCACGTTTGTCGCCATGGCATCCCACGCAACCGCTATCGTTGGCAGCGTAGGTTTGGGCCGTCGCCTTGGAGGTGGATCCGTGCGGGTTGTGACAATCCACGCAGGACATAGCCCCTTCGGGCACCTTGTGATGGTTCGGTTTTTGGAACGCCGCCCACACGTTCACGTGGCAGGACGAGCACTTTTCATTGATCCCAACCGGCGCCCGCGTCACCAGAGTCTTTCCGCCGTTTGCGTGTACGGGGTGGCAGCCGACGCAGGAAACTTCGTCGCGCGCGTGGCTCGACTCAATCCTTCCCACGTGTGTGGGTTGATTCAAATGGCAAGTGAGGCACACTTTGTCGGCGGCGATCGCGGTGATTTTTGCTGGATTGCGAATATCCTCCGCCGAAAGCGTCTCAGTGTGCTTCTGCGCGGGCCCATGACACGATTCGCAGGCTTTATTGGCCCAGCCGCGTTTCTTATCGGAGTCAACAACGCGATGGGGACTCTTCTGGAACGCGTTATAGAGGTCCTCGTGGCAAGTCTGGCAAGTTTGGGAACCCACGTAAGGCGGCGCGACATCTTGCGCCGTCACACTTGTGATTCCCGTTCCCACGGCGCATATCCAAAAGACAAGCGACCAGGGGACCGCCGCCAGAAATACTGACGGACGGAACCCTGGCAACCTTGTCGGCGCCTCAGTACTGCGCATGCACCTGATCGACCGCTTCGACGGAACCCGCTGCGTGGCACACCGGACAACTCTCTCCCAGGATGTTGCTGTTGCTGAGAGCGTGTGACGCCGTGGCGATGTCCACGTGACATCCTGTACAGGCCGACGTAATGGGCTGCACTGGATTGATGGGCCCTTGCGGATCCGTCACAGGATTGAGACCCGCGGGGAGATTCAACTGGCTGCTGTTCACGTGACACATCGCACAATTGCGCGTATCGCCGGCTGTACCAGTGGGGCTCATCGCGGGATAGCGGACATCGCTAAAGTCGTTGTGGCTCCCGCCATTGCCGACCACCACATAGGGACGATTGGCCGGGAGATTGTCGCCTGTATGAATCCTATGAACTAGTAGGTTAAAGTTGATGCCCTGGTTGGGCAGGAGTCTGTCGGCCGGTACGACCGCGCTGGGCCGCACGGGGAAGTCCGACATGGACGGGTTGTGGCACAGCACGCAATACTGGGTTTGGTTCCGCAAGGTTCCGTGCACCGATAAAGCTATGTGGCAGTTGTTGCAGTTGGCGGTGGCGACAACCGCACGCCGCGGGGCTAGAGTGGAGCCATCGACGGAGAAGCTGACCACCTGATTCTTTGCTCCATACGTAATGGCCTGCTGCGAAGTGGTGCCGGCCAACACCGTTTCACTGCGCCGCGCCTCGAAGCCAATCGAATAGGTTCCCGTCGCTTTGGCTGGAACCGCGTGAACGAAGGTGTACAGGCACGATCCATCCGCGCCGCAGGTTCCGGCAGTCAGGGCGCTTTCCGATACGTAGCCCAGTGTGGTTACATCGCTGCCGAAGCTGGTGTAACCGTAATCGGTGGTTGGTCCAGCCATGACGAAGCTAAGGGAGCTGAGCTTCGAAGCCGCGAGCGCATTTCCCGACCCGTCTTTGATGGTGTAGGCTACCACGGGCTTGCTGCCTGCGGTCCCGTTCGAAATTTTGGTGATGTTCACCACCAGGCCACTGAGCAGAGAGGATTCGGTCGGAATTACGTGGGCTCCTTTGATCGAAGCGTCGAAATCCATCTCACCCTGTGGAATATGGCAGTTCGCGCACTGGTTGTCGTCAAACTGCGGCCCTCCTGCGTGCTTGACACCCGTTGCGAAATTAAGATCGTCGTGGCATGACCCGCATGCCGCGCGGGTAGGCTTAGTCAAGTAAGCAGTGGCCTGCGCCGCCTTCACGTCTTGCTCATGGCAAGTTTCGCAGCGGCGAGTATCGGCCGGATCGACCACCGTGGAAAAATCCGAAACCGCGTTGTTGAAACCGATGATCTGGTACGGTGTACCGGCCACCACGCTAGGCAGGGTAGATCCCTGGTGAATCTTATGGACCATCACTTTGAAGTCCACGGTGTTACCGGTATCGGGGTTTATAGTCTGGGGAGTGTGGCAAAGCACGCACAACTGAACACCCCTTCGCGATCCTCCGTGAAAGGAGATCTGATCGTGGCAGCTATTGCAGCCAGTGTCATGCACCACGTCGCGCGTCACGGTGACGGCGGTTCCGTTGGGCACGAAATCAAACGTCGTGGAAGCGTAGTTCGTGCCCAGATTGAAGACCGTCAGGTTGCGGGAACCATAAGCTCCGATGGTTTGAGTCGCTGTGGCATCGAACCCCGCCGGGGCCTTGGTGGCAAATTTATACGTATACACGCCATCCGTCACGGCGGTGAAGGTGCCTCCTGAATCCGCGCCTGCTTGAATGGCGCTCTTCCCGTTTATAGTGCTGGTTTTGGTCCGAACGGTATAGGCGTTGTATTGCTCCTGGCCATTCGGAATTGTCGCCGCGATAAAACTTACGGACACCGCGCCCGGAGTGGAGACGCCCAGCCGATCTAGGGGCAGACCCTGCGGGTCCGTCATAGAGATGGTGGCCGTGATGGTGCCATCTGCCGCGATCTGTCCCGCGGTGATCTTAAACACCAAGCCAGGACGAACGAACTGGACCGTGGCTGCGTCGGCAAAAAAAGCTTTTTCCCGAGGAGTGTAAGGACTATGAGTGGCGCTGCCGAGAGTCAGACCAAGTACCGCACCGATCGCACTTACCCTCGCCGCCGTTTTCCAATGTAAATTGTTGAAAGACACAGGTTGCCTCGTTCCTTAATAGAAAAAACAGTAGTGCGTGCCGAGCAACGAGCACTTCTCTGGCCGATTACGCGAAATGTCTTCGCGATTAGCGCCAGATGCAAGAGCGACTTAAAAAGCAGAGTCAGCTGAGCCGGCCGCTAATCCCGACTTTAAGCTATAAAAGCGTGAGCGTTCCGAGTGGAATCTATTCTTGGAATTCGTTAAGGGTGAGTGACCGGACTGACGATCCCACTTTCGCCGCATTATTCTTCTCTTGCGGGCCCCGCTGAAAAGAGACTTGGCCAGAGGAGAAGCCAACATTTGCTGTGACCACTCATGGTCAAATGACCAAATATGGTCAAGGTTGTTCTCGAGCTACTTTTCAATTGCGAAGACAGGTAAAGTAGTTGTTCGAATGTAGAGAACACTTCCCTCGCTTCATCTATTTCATCAAGACGTGGCCTCAAATTTGCTCAGAGGCGGTTCATTCATGTGCCTTGCAGTGCCCGGAAGAGTCCTTAGCGTCGAGGGTGAAGATCCTGCCTTCCGAATGGGCAATGTGGATTTCTGTGGGGTCCGCAGAACGGTGAATCTCGCGTTTACTCCAGAGGTTGTAGTCGGCGACTTCGTCCTGGTACACGTTGGCTTTGCCCTCACCCGGGTGGATGAGGAAGAGGCCGCTCGGACCTACCGCTACCTGGCTCAAATTGGCGCCCTCGAAGAGGAAGGTTTCGTTCCGAGCGCCGCCGGAGAAAGCAATTCGTGAAATATGTCGACGAATATCGCGACCCCCAGGTAGCGCAGGCGCTCGCCGGACGGATCGCGCGCCGGGTCACGCGTCCCTGGGTGCTGATGGAAGTCTGTGGCGGACAGACCCATACGCTCATGCGTTACGGCATTGACGAGTTGCTGCCTCCGCAGGTCGAACTGGTCCACGGGCCGGGCTGCCCTGTGTGCGTAACGCCCCTGGAAATGGTAGACCGAGCCATCCGGATCGCGTCGACTCCCGGCGTAATCTTCGTCTCCTACGGCGATATGCTGCGGGTTCCCGGCTCGCATGCGGACTTGTTCCAGGCCAGAGCCAATGGCGCCGATGTCCGCGTCGCTTATTCGCCCCTGGACGCAGTCAAGATCGCCCGAGCCAACCCGGAACGCCAGGTGGTTTTCTTCGGCGTAGGCTTTGAAACGACCGCGCCCGCCAACGCGATGGCGGTCTGGCAGGCCAAGGACGAGAGAATGCGCAACTTTTCAATGCTGGTTTCGCACGTCCTGGTGCCGCCGGCCATGCGCCTCATCCTGAGTTCCCCGTCCAATCGTGTGCAGGGCTTTATTGCACCCGGTCATGTTTGCACGGTGATGGGTTTCAGGCAATACGAGGACTTGGTCGAAGAATTTCGCGTCCCCATGGTCGTAGGCGGCTTCGAGCCGGTGGATCTCCTGGAAGCCATATCCATGCTGGTCGACCAATTGGAGCAGGGCCGGGCCGAGATCGAGAATCAGTACGTCCGCTCGGTGAACTATGAAGGGAATGCGCCTGCCCAAGCGATTCTGCGCGAGGTTTTTGAAATCTCTGATCGGAAATGGCGCGGCATCGGTTCCATTGCAGAAAGCGGCTACCGTCTGCGGGAAGCCTACGCCGCCTTCGATGCGGAGCAGATCTTCGGCACTGGGGATGTGAGCGCCGAAGAACCCGGGGAATGCATCAGCGCGCTGGTGCTCCAAGGTTTGAAAAAACCGATAGATTGTCCCGCATTTGGAACCCGCTGCACACCCATGAATCCCCTAGGCGCGCCCATGGTTTCCACCGAAGGGGCCTGCGCCGCCTATTACCAATATCGCCGCCATGCCTGACTCCTTTGTTGAACCGGTAACGTTTGTGTGCCCGCCGGCGCTCACGGCCAAGGATCGCATCGTACTGGGCCACGGTGGCGGGGGAAGACTGAGCGCGGAGTTACTAAGGGATATTTTCCTGCCCCTGTTTTCGAACCCGATCCTGGATCGTCTGGACGATCAGGCGGTCCTCGAGATCGGCGGTTGCAGGTTGGCGTTCACCACGGATTCGTTTGTCGTAAAACCTCTTTTCTTTCCGGGAGGCGACATAGGCTCTCTGGCGGTCCACGGTACTGTGAATGACCTTGCTATGGGCGGTGCGCAGCCGCTCTTCCTGAGTGCGGCATTCATTCTGGAAGAGGGTTTTTCCACGCACACCCTGCGCGTAGTGACGCAGGCCATGGCGCAGGCGGCCCGGGAGGCGGGCGTTTCCATCGTCACAGGAGATACGAAAGTGGTGGAAAAGGGGAAGGGCGATGGCTTGTTCATTAACACCACCGGAATCGGGATCGTCCCGGAAGGCGTTCGCCTGTCGGCCAACCAGGCACGTCCGGGGGATCGGGTTTTATTGAGCGGCTCGCTGGGCGACCACGGCATTGCCATCATGGCTACGCGCGAGGGATTGGACTTCGAAACTGAGATTATCAGCGACTCCGCCCCTCTGCATGAAATGGTTCAGGCGATGCTGAGCGCTTCCACGCAAATTCGGTGTTTTCGCGATCCCACGCGGGGCGGCTTGGCGAGTTCCCTGAACGAAATTGCAGCGCAATCCGGCGTGAGTATCCGTATCGAGGAGTCCGCCCTGGTGATTCGCGACGAGGTGAAAGGGGCCTGCGAATTGCTAGGCCTAGATCCTTTATATGTAGCCAATGAAGGCAAACTGGTGGCTATTGTGGCGCCGGAAGCGGCCGATGCGGTGCTGGAGGTAATGCGCCGTCAGAGGCGCGGAGTGGATGCGTCGATCATAGGCACGGTTCACGAGGCACACGCCGGTTTGGTCAGTATGAAAACGGTATTCGGATCAACGCGCATCGTCGATTTGCTGGCCGGCGATCAGCTTCCGAGGATTTGTTAGGTAGCCATGCACGAGATGGGAATCGCCTGCTCAGTGCTCGATGCGGTGCACACGGAGTTGCAGCGCTATCCCGGTCAAAGGGTATCGAAGGTGGGACTGCGGATCGGCGAGTTCGCCGGCGTCGACCCGGATTCTCTGCGTTTCTGCTTCGACGTGATTGTAAAAAATTCGGAAGCGGCGCCGCTCGCTCTGGAAATCGAGTGGCTTCGGGGGAGCGACGAGTTGAAGATTGCCTTCCTAGAGTTGGATGAAACGACTGTGGACGATGCGGCTTCCGTCTGCCTGCCCGAGGAGGTAGGTATATGAACCGCGTAGTAGTTGAGAAAAGCGTACTCAACGAAAATAACCGGATCGCGGCGGACCTGCGCGAGGCTTTGGCCGCTTCGGGCGCATTAGCTCTGAATTTCATCAGCTCACCCGGTTCGGGCAAGACCGCGCTGCTCGAAAGAACGCTGGAAATGCTTCCCGATGGCATGCGGGTGGTGGTCCTGACCGGCGACATTCAGACCGACAACGACGCTCGGCGCCTGGCGCAGTATGGTTACCCGGTGCGCCAGATTACCACGGGGGGAACCTGTCACCTGGACGCCTCCATGGTGCATTCACATCTGGGAGCGTGGCTGACGGAAGGGTTCGATCTTCTGCTGATTGAGAACGTCGGAAACCTGGTTTGTCCCACGAGCTATGACCTGGGCGAAGACGCCAAGGTGGTGATCCTCAGTGTCACCGAGGGCGAAGACAAACCGCTCAAATATCCCGGAATCTATCGCAAAGCGGAACTGATGATTCTGAATAAGATCGACCTGCTTCCGTATGTTCCTTTCCAGATACAACTGGCGCGAGACAATGCGCACCGGATCAATCCGGAGATCGACATCATCGAGACATCCTGCGTTACGGGCGAGGGATTGGTTCAGTGGATGAGTTGGCTGGGGGCAAAAGCTCGCCAAAAGGCGCCGGCGACCGGTGCACGAAATGTTCGTGTAGCGGCTCAAGGTTGAGCTGTTGTTCAGAGTTTGATCGAAGCGGACGGAGGTAAGGAAATGCTTTCACCCGGATTTGATATTAGCGGAGCGCTGGCCAGCAGCGGGGTTACGCGGCGGCAGTTGGCGAAGTATTGCGCGGGGCTCCTGGCTACCTTGGCCATGCCGGAGCGCTATTTGGCGCAGACCGTCGCCGCTGTCGGCAGAGTCAAAAAGCCAGTGCTGATCTGGTTGCAATTCCAGGACTGTACGGGCTGCTCGGAGTCGATGCTGCGGTCGAGCCACCCCGATGTCGCCGATATTGTCCTCGACTTGCTGTCCTGGGAATACCACGAGGTGATCATGGCGGGTGCGGGAGGCCACGCCAACGCGGTGCTGGATCGTATCGTCAAGGAGCAGAAGGGCAAGTACCTGGTGGTGGTGGAAGGCGCAATCCCCACAGCGGAGGGCGGCGCCTACTGCACTATTGGCGGGCGTTCCGCGATAGAAATAGCCGAGAAAGTATGCCGCAACGCCGCGGCTACGATGGCCGTAGGGGCTTGCGCATTTGATGGCGGACTGGTGCGTTCGTCGCCTAATCCCACCGGAGCTCTGGGCGTTCAGGAGGCGGTGCCCGGCATCAAGGTCATCAATATGGCGGGCTGTCCACACAACCCCGCTAACACCGCCGCGGTCGTGGTTCATTACCTGACCTTCAATGACTTGCCCGCACTGGACCAGTACAACCGTCCGCTGTTCGCTTACGGGCGTGTGATTCACGATCAGTGTGAGCGGCGCGCCCATTATGACGCCGGCCGCTTCGTCACCGAATGGGGAGATGAAGGCTCTCGCAAAGGCTGGTGCCTATACAAAATGGGATGCAAGGGCCCCGAGGCGACCTTCAACTGTCCGGTGGTGCAGTGGAACGATCACACCAGTTGGCCTGTCCGCGCCGGCCACGGCTGCATCGGCTGCGCCTCGCCACGCTTTTGGGACCACATGTCTCCGTTTTATGAGCGCCTGCCCAACGTGCCTGGTTTCGGGGTGGAAACCAGCGCAGGGGAGATCGGCCTGGGACTCACCGGGGCTGTGCTCGCCGGGGTCACGGCGCACGGTCTTATCAAAATGATCAAGCCCGCGCCCAAGCCGGTGGTGATTCCGCCGGTTGCGCCTACAGGAAAGGAAGCATAAACATGGCTCGCCTCGTGGTCGACCCCGTCACTCGCATTGAAGGCCATCTTCGAATTGAAGCGCAGGTGGATGGTGGAAAGATCTCCGACGCATGGAGCGCCGGCACCATGTTCCGCGGTATCGAGCTGATCCTGCAAGGCCGCGACCCGCGCGAAGCCTGGATCTGGGCCCAGCGCATTTGCGGAGTATGCACCGTCGTGCATGCGTTGGCGAGCGTCCGGGCGGTTGAAAATGCGCTCGATGTAGAGGTCCCGTCAAACGCGCGCATTGTCCGCAATATTATTGCGGGCGCACAGATGGTGCAGGATCATGTGATCCACTTCTATCACCTCCACGCGCTGGACTGGGTGGATGTGGCCTCGGCTCTGAAAGCCGATCCAGCCAAGACCTCGACGATTGCGCAGTCGATTTCCGACTATGAAAAGTCCAGCGCGACGTATTTCAAAGGCATCCAGCAGCGGGTAAAAGGAGTCGTGGACAGTGGCCAGTTGAGCCTCTTCGCCAGCGGCTATTGGGGACATCCGGCTTACCAACTCCCCCCTGAGGTGAATCTGTTGGCGGTGGCGCACTATCTGGAAGCCCTGTCCTGGCAGAAGGACTTTATCCGTCTGCACGCGGTGCTGGGCGGGAAGAATCCCCATCCGCAAACGTTCCTGGTGGGGGGCATGACCACCTCCCTGGATGCCAATGAGCCATTTGCGGTGATCAACCCGGAGCGCATCACCTTCCTTCGCCAATTGGTGAAGGAAGCGCGCCGGTTTGTGGACCAGGTGTATGTTCCCGATGTGCTCGCCATCGCCTCAATGTATAGGGACTGGTTCTCGCGCGGCGAAGGCCTGGGGAATTTCCTGTGCTACGGCGATTATTCTTCCGGCAATCAGAAGGATCCCAGCAGCTTTCTGTTTCCGCGGGGCATCGTACTAGGCCGCGATCTGAGCAAAGTCTATCCAATCGATCCGTCAAAGATCACTGAGTCGGTCCATCACTCCTGGTACGAGTATTCAGGCGGCGACGCCAATGGCAAGCATCCCTCTCAGGGAGAGACCAGTCCGAAATACACCGGGCCCAAGCCGCCCTACGAATTTCTGGACGTTGACAACAAGTACTCCTGGCTGAAGACGCCGCGTTACGACGGCAAGCCCATGGAGGTAGGACCGCTGGCACGCATGGTGGTGGGCTACGCCTCCGGCCAGCCAGAGATCAAAGCCGCCGTGGACGGAGTGCTGAAGAAACTCGATGCCCCAGCCAGTGTGCTCTTCTCCACGCTGGGCCGGATCGCGGCGCGTGCGATCGAATCGCAACTCATGGTCGGCCAACTGGAGAAATGGGTGGAAGAACTGTCCATGAACATGGAGCACGGCACCCTTTCCATCTTCAATAACGTGCGTTGGGATCCCGCCACTTGGCCCAAGTCGGCCGCCGGGTTCGGGTGGCATGAGGCGCCGCGCGGATCTCTTGGCCATTGGGTTGACATTGAGGGTCGTGCGATCAAAAATTATCAGGCGGTTGTACCCACTACCTGGAACGCAGGGCCGCGCGACGGCTCGGGGCAAAGGGGAGCGTACGAAGCCTCTCTGGTAGGTACGCCGGTCGCCGATCCGGATCGGCCGCTGGAGATACTCCGCACGATCCATTCCTTCGATCCCTGTATCGCCTGCGCGGTGCATGTCATCGAGGGCCAAGGCCGCCAACACAACATTCTGCGCCCTGCTGGACTTCTGGCCAATGCCGGGAGGCTCGTATGACGCCCAAGGCGGAGCCTTCGGATCCAACGTCTATTGATCTATCCGACGGGAATCTGGGCGGAAAGCATCCACGGATGCGCATGGGGCCGGCCATCGCGGTCTACGTGTGGCAATATCCGTTACGGTTAGTGCATTGGGGTCTGGTGAGTTCGATTGGTGTGCTATCCTTCACCGGCTACTACATTCACAACCCCTTCATAGTGGGCCAACTGCAGCATCCGTTCCTGATGGCGTGGTTCCGCTTCGTGCATGAGGCGTTTGGGATGGCGTTTATGGCGTTCTTCCTTTTGCGGTTGTATCTGTTCTTCGCCGGCGACCGCTGGGTCCGTTGGAGGGCAATGGTGCCGCTGCGGAAGGCGCAATGGGTGGAAATGATCGAAGTGATGAAATTCTACGCCTTCCTCCGCCCCACGCCCGTTTCTAAAGTTGGTCACAATGCCATCGCAGCCTTTTCCTACATTGGGATTTACAGCTTGGTTTTGGTAGAAATCGTCACCGGCCTGGTGATGTTCAACTGGTTGCGGCACAGCACCGTGCTGGGCTACCTGGTCGGCTGGGTGCCGCGTCTGGTCAGCCTGCCGAACCTGCGGCTGATTCATTTCTTCCTGATGTTTGTATTCGTTGCATTTGGGATCTTCCACGTGCATTTGTGTCTGGTGGTCTCCAGCGCAGAGAAGCGCGGGCTGCTGGATAGCATCTTTACTGGCTACAAGATCATACCGATGGATGAACTGGGCGAGGACGATCGCGCTGCCATTGAAGCGAGTCACGGAAAGCGGGTACGGCATTGAACGCGATGGTCCTCGGACTGGGTAACCTGGTTCACTCCGACGACGGCATAGGTGTTCACGCCATTCATCAGTTGCAACGGGATCCGCGCGTTCCCTCGGGCGTAGCGCTGCTAGATGGCGGGACGCTGGGGCTGGGGCTGATTCCGCACATCTCCGGGTTTTCCAAGTTGCTGGTCATCGACGCGTTGAACGCAGGCGAACCGCCGGGGACTCTGCTGCGGTTCGCAGGTAGTTCACTCCACGGCCTGCCCGGAAAGGCGACCGTCCATCAGCTCGGATTCGCCGATTTGATGGTGGCGATGCAACTACTAGGCGAACCCCCAGAGGAAGTTGTGGTGGTAGGCGTTCAGCCAGTTACCACCGAGTGGGGTGCGGAAATGACGCCTCTGGTGCGAGCGACGCTCCCTTTCCTGCTCGACGCGGTGATCGAGCAATTGCATTCATGGGAGGAGCCGCGCTCTTCGGCCGAAGTTGCGAGTGGAGTTGCGTATGAGTTTGAGGTCCCGAAAGAAGGTTTTGGAGGAATACACAGTCTATGACACTAAGTTTCAGGCGTTTATATCGTCCCTACCAACCGGTGGTATATCGGACGAACCGTCTGGTTGATTGCGGGCGTGGTTCTTTTGGCAAGCATGGCGATGCCACTCCTGGTGAATCCGTTGTGGATCTTGGGAGTCATCCCAACATCTCCATCAACGTCGCCTTCACGGGATTTTGCCCAGTCGGCACCGTACTGCGCTGGCTTGGCTTCGCACCAAGCTCGGCGCCAGTAAACAAACGTCCGGGAACTTGTACTTCATGCAGACAGACGGCTGGTACCTGGAGCGGCGCATCTATCTTGCCGTCGGAATCAACATTTCCATCGCCTCGCTCCTCATGCTCGAATTCGGCCCTTGGTTTACCCTGTTCACGCTCTTGGTAGGCTCCGCCATGGTATGGTTTGCTGCGACTGGATTTTTTGTTATGGCGAACGCGCTTTATTGGCTCGGTGTCGAGGTTCGCTCGACACCGGAATCGATGCCTTCCGGCCGATGCTCCGAATGCGCCATGTCGGGTGTCTGCATCGGAGGGCATAGGATACAGGCGCAGGGAAACGGCCTTCGTTCTATTGAGCTGCCAGCATCTCCCTTGCTCGATTCACAAACAGCAATGCACCATTAGCGGTTTTGGGAGGCGGACGTGTGGGTCAACCCGCCCTGCGCCTCTAGGACAAAGCACTCAACCTTGAACCCATTCGTCTGAAGAGAGTAATTCGGGACGGATAGCCCGATCAGAGACCCGGCGGTGCGGCCAAGAATAGGCAATATCGTTAAAGTCTTACCGATCACGGATCGAGCTGACAGCGCAAGCCGCTAGTGCGGGGACTGTCAAGGCTTGAAACCTATCGCTCATCGCTCCAAACCTTCTTGCAAAAGGCACACGTGCCATCCACCCCAAGCCATAATACCCAAGCCCTTGGAATACCTTGAGCTGTTGCATCCCAGCCGCCTTTCGCGAATTGCCACCAAACAAGCCGGGCTTTCCGACGCCAGCGGACAGGAAATTGTGCGTCTAATCCGCATGAAGACAAAATTTGGACTTACGTTTCAGATCACCCTGCTCGCCCTGGCAGCTAGCGGTTACCTCCGCGCTCAAGAAACAGACCGGCTGATCGAATCCATTCAGGGACCGCCGCTGTATCAAGCCTATTGCTCGAGTTGCCTTGAAAGGACGCAAAGGGGAAGGGGCCGATGGCAGCTCCACTGAAAACCGTGCCGCCGGATCTCACGGTCTATGCATTGCGCCCCGGCGGCAACTTCTCTGTGATCGAGATGCCGAAACGTTATCTCAGGCGATGTGTCGGTGGCGAGTCTCACGGAACCAGAAAGATGCCCATTTGGGGGCCTATATTTTCCGAAGTGCGCCGCGATCAGGATGTCGGCAAGTCTGCATCGACAATTTAGCTCGACGCTTGGAGACTCCGCAGAGATTCAACTGAATTGAGTCATGGCACTCTCATTTGCCGCCCAGAGACTCACACTTAGGCCGATTCACGCACATGGGAAATCAGAAGTGCTTGAAAATCCAACCTCCGCTTTTGGTGAACCGAATGCCCTTAGAGCATCAGAAAGGACGTACCCATGTTCCCGATTAAACATATATTGTTCCCGATGGATTTTTCCGAGAGCTGCGGTTCCACCGCCCCCTTCGTCGCGTCCATGGCTCGGCGATGCGGCGCGAAGATCACCCTGCTGAACGTTGTTCAACCCTATTGGTATGTCCCGATGGCTGAGGCGCCCCCGGTCTTTATTGACCTGGAGGAAATTCGGAGCGGTTTAGAACGTGATCTCACCCAGAGCTTCTGCGACGAGTTCGCTGGATTAAGGGTGGATCACCAGGTAACCATCGGAGAACCAGCGCAGGTCATAACGGAGTTTGCGGAGAAGAACGATGTCGATCTTGTGATGATGCCTACCCACGGCTACGGGCTGTTCCGCGAGTTGCTTCTTGGCTCGGTAACCGCGAAGGTTCTGCACGACTGCACCAAGCCGGTCTGGACCAGCGCGCACGTCAAGGGCCCGCGGCCGCTAGTTCACATCGAAGTCCGCAACATTTTGTGCGCGACAGACGTCGCGGCCAAGAGCGAAAAACTCCTCCATGACGCAGCGGACTTCGCCGTTGCCATGAACGCGAAGCTCCGGCTCGCCCACGTAGTGCCCACTCCTAGCGCATGGCCGGATAGACAGATCGACGCGCTGTTCGAGGAATCGCTCATCCAGCAAGCTCGGACCTCTCTCGATCGAATCACCACAACACTTCCCATTGAAACGCAGCTCTGCGTCTTCAAGGGTGATGTCGCCTCATGCATCAAGGAAGCCGCCGAACGATTCACCTCGGACTTGGTAATTATCGGGCGCGGCGTGCTGCAACGCCACTTCGGACGCCTCCGCACCAACGCGTACGGGATCATTCGGGAATCACCTTGTCCGGTCCTTAGTATCTGATGGTCCCGCAAACCGGGGAAGGCCCCCGCCAGGATTCTCCATGGGTGTGGTTAGTCCCCATGCAAGTGTTTCTGCTTGCCGCACGCACTGCGTGACGCCGACTCGCGAAATAGTCACCAATGCAGTCCGATAAGGGATAGCATCTTTAACCCTACCCTTCCCAGATCCCTGCGAGGCCGCCTCCCACTTATCTAACGTTCGTAGCGATCGGACCTTCTTCAGACGCGGAAGGGTAGCTCTAGGAGCATCAATGCACACCGCGAATGGGTCAAAAGACGCAGGTGCGAACCAGGGCGACTAGGAAGACAAGCCCATTGTTTGGCCCATCGTGTGCTTCGTTCAATACGACAATTCAAAAAATGGCGGATACCACAAGCACTGCTCCCGTACCCAAGAATGTCCTCGTTGCGGACGACAAAGCCACGGGGCGCGAGCTCGTGAGAACGGTGCTCGAAGATCGCGGCTACTTGGTCCATGAAGCCTCTGACGGCATCGAAGCCCTGGAGGTGGCGCATCGTGTCCAACCGGATCTCATCATCCTGGATCTCCATATGCCAGGGCTCGACGGCTTCGGCGTGATCAAGGAACTGCGTTTGGATCCGACTTTCGTTCATACGCCCGTCGTGGCTTTGACAGCCAGCGCCATGCAGGGCGATAAGCAGCGCGCGTTTGCCGCCGGCTTCACCGGCTACATAACCAAACCCGTCTCATTAAAGGTTCTACGAGCTGAAGTCGAACGTTTGCTAGCATAGGCCAATGCCGACGGCGAATCCCGCAGTTTGTGTACTCATCATCGACGACAACGCTGGAAGCCTGGAGCTTCTGCAAAGTGCACTGACGCGGCCAGGCGTCGAGATTCTCACGGCCATCGATCCTGAACTGGGACTGGACTTGGTCGTGAATCGCCATCCCCAGATCGTTCTGACAGACCTCATGATGCCGGGAATGGATGGCATAGAAGTTCTCACGCGCATCATGGAGATCGATCCGTCCACTGACGTCGTGTTGATGACGGCGCACTACTCCACTGAAACCGCGGTGGAGGCGATCAAGAAAGGCGCGTCCGACTACTTGAAATAAGCCCGTTTCGATCGCGTTAATCCGGGAAAAGATCGGTAAGCTCATCGAAGTGGCGCAGCGGAGGAATCACGTCCTTCGGCTGCAGGACGAAGTATTGGCCAATGCCGAATTTGAGGGAATCATCGGCAACAGTCCACTCATGTGGGACATGTTTTCGCGGATACGAAGAATCGCGCCCCATTACCGTTCTGTGCTGATTACGGGAGAAACGGGCACGGGAAAAGATCTGATAGCCCAAGCATTGCATCGCCTGAGCCCGGTGTCGAAGGGACGGCTAGTCGTCCTGAACTGCTCCGCTGTGGTTGAAACACTGTTTGAAAGCGAACTGTTTGGCCATGTCCGCGGATCCTTCACAGGAGCCACGTCGGATAAGCCTGGGTTGGTGGAGCAGGCGCATGGGGGTACGCTTTTTCTGGATGAGATTGGCGATATGCCACTCTCCACACAGGCCAAGATGCTGCGCGTTTTGCAAAACCAGGAAGTCCAACGCGTGGGCTCGCTGACGCCGCGCAAGATTGATATTCGTGTCGTCGCCGCCACACATCGCGACCTTCGTAACTCGATCGAACAAAAGATCTTCCGTGAGGATCTTTACTATCGTCTGTCGATGGTCGAAATCCACGTCCCGCGTCTTGCCGATCGTCAGGGGGATCTGGCTCTTCTCACGCGCCATTTTGTTTCGAAGTTTGCTGCTCAATACGGGAAGGAAATCCGAGGTATCACGCGCCGGGCGGAAATTCAACTTTCGGCGCACTCCTGGCCGGGAAATGTTCGCGAAGTAGAAAATGTAATCGGACACGCCGCCATGATGACTCTGAGCGACATGATCGACGTTCAAGACTTACCACCTTATCTTACTCAGCGTAAGGATTCGAGCATTTCCCCGTTATTACAAGGGAGCTCACTCGAGTTGGGGGCCATCGAAGAAAATGAGCGCGCCTTGGTCGTTCAGGCTTTGGAAGATGCTCGTGGCAATCAATCCAAGGCTGCTCGGCAGTTGCGCATCGGTCGCGATGCCCTTCGATATAAGATGAAGAAATACGGAATTGAGGCGGCTCCCTAAGGGATCCGTTGCACGTGTGCCTTAAAGTGTTGATCTTGGGGTAGCCATCCGATGATCACGAAAGAGAAGTTCAATCCGAACGTATTCCGCGATATCGTCCAATCCGTTCCTGTAGGCATTATTGCAGTATCCCCGACAGGGAGATCGAGCTCTACGCGGATCGCCTTCGATTCAAGCAGATCCTTTACAACCTTCTCAGTAATGCGGTGAAATTCACTCCGGACCGAGGCCGGGTGTCGGTCCAGGTAACTCAACAAACCGGCTTTGTAGAGGTTTGTGTCGCTGACACTGGGGTTGGAATTCCGGAATCCGAGCACGAATCTGTTTTCGACAAGTTTTACCAAGTCGGTCAGCGACAAGCAAGCGGTATTGAGGGAACAGGGCTGGGTCTGGCTATCACTAAACGGCTTGTTGAAGAACACGGGGGTACAATCCGTCTGAAGAGTGCGGTTGGCAAGGGATCGCATTTCACATTCACGATGCCCGTCGCCAACACCGCTGAGTGTACCTCTTAGCTCCCCGGACTCGCTGCCGTTTTGACTTTTGCAGCCTCTTGATTTGCTTGGAGTTGCGTCACTACACCATCGGTCAAAACATCGTAGCGGTTGCGTATTTCCATAGCTATGTTAGCAACAACTTCCGAGTGTCCTCCCATTGCATAGTCTTCCTCAAGATCGCTCATGGCGTTGCCCAGCCTATAGTCTCCAAACACTCCGGTAATCCAGCGTGAGAAATCCTTGCGTCGAAAATGCCCGTCCAGGTCCTTTGCAGGACTACGCTCGATCACGCCGACAAACTCACGTAGCGTGCGTGCGCGTTGTCCTGTCGGGGAACCGCCTCGCCAGAAGACGAAAGCCCGGCTTTCAGACACAGGAATGTCGATGTATTTTGCTAAGTGGCGGACATGCGGCGTAAGACGCGGCGCCAAATGAATCTTCCGCACGTCTCCTTGGGCCTCCTCTGTAACAGGAAGCGCTACCGCCTCGCCGATTACGAGGCTTTGGAAAAGATCGTTCCATTCCTCCTCTCCTCTATCGAGCGAGCAGGTGCTGCAAAGGCTGCGGAGGGACCGAATTTCTTTAGGGTCGGACTCACGCGATACTAGAACTGCCTGACTAGCCTTCAAGGCGTCGCCGCATAACTCGGAAGCCCGATACGTTACCAGCGTATATCCGCTCAATTCCAGATCCAGCAACTTTCGGGACTCCGGATCCTGCAAGAAGTAATGGGCTTCATCCAGAACGATTCGATGCGGCAAACCGGTTCGTCGTCTAAGAACCGCCAATGCTGGAAGCAGGTTGCGCATGTATTCGAGCTTCTCCTCATGGGGAGTATGCGACATGTCGATCACAATGCTTACGTCGGAATGCCTCAGTGCGTGGACCAGGTCTCTCGGACGAGGCAAGGGGTCTGTGCCACCGAAAACGACCACCCCAGGAAGCGCTTCCAACGAGGTATAGTCTCCTTCCGGATCGAGGACGCATAGCGAATAACCGTAAAGGATCAGTTGCTCGCACAACAGGCCAGCGATCCAGGACTTACCGGACTTTGGATCGCCCGCGACCAGAACATTCCGCCCTCTGACGGCGAGTGATAACGGCATCCCTTCGTCCGTATATCCCAACAGAAGGTTTCGCCGGGTGTGGCGCGGCACGGGAAGCTGGCCTTGTCGTGCGAGTTCTTGGATGTAGCCGGCTACAGCCGGAGGTCCATCTCCGGGCAAGACATAATCAGCTACTGCCTTCAGCTTTTCGCTTCCCCACGCGACCGCAACGCCAACTTCGCAGACACGCAGGAGCTCGTGGTCGTTTTCCGCGTCACCTATACCCACAGCATTGTGCAATGACAGTCGAAGAATCTTGAGCGCCTGTTGCAAGCCGGTAGCTTTGCTTATCGCCTGTGGCAGCACCATAACCCTTCCGCGGTTGAAGAGCAACGTCAACGGCAGTTCGAGTTTTTGTAGCAACGCAAGTATCCGCGGCGCTTCCAGGGAACTAGCTTCGATGACGGATTTTCCAATTACGTGAGGAATCGACTGCCGTGACATTTCCTCGAGGAATATGGAGGAGGGCGGCGGCGCCAGGCTCAACGAATATCCGGTGCTGGGAAATTCCAGGAAGGCCCCGTTTTCAGCCACGACGGCATCGACAAAATGTAAATCACCACACACCCGTTTCAAATCTTCAAGAATTCGTCCGGTGACGATAATGACCACAATTCCCCGCCCGCGAAGCTCTGCTATTGCTCTTCGCACACTGGGATCGAGTACATCATTGCGTGCGATAGTCCCGTCGAAGTCCAATGCCAACACAAGAAATTTCATTTATGCCTCGTTGTCTGGTGCGGGTTCATCATTCCACTCGGCCTGTATTAATGCAAGTCGAGCACCGATTCTTGCAAAAATAATATTCAGATAAATCGAGCGTTGTTTCGCCGTGTTTGGCCCCATGTGTGATTTAGCGCGGTTCAAACATTCGAAAGTGCGCCAAAGCGCGCTCCGGCCAAAATTCTTTGATCCCAAGGACCTCGGACTAGCAATTCCGCTCGTACTAAGGTGGCGATGCAATTGCACCCAAAGCAGCGACCAAAGGAGGTCTCAATCATGCCTAACGTAGCAATTCAGAAAATGAACGGAAGCGAAAAGAAATTGCCAATCTTTGAAGAGATCGCGAAAAGATTCGAGGAAGTGCGGCATCGCGCCTTCGAACTATTCGAAAATCGAGGTTGCCAAGGCGGTCGTGGGCTAGAAGACTGGCTGCACGCTGAACGAGAGATTCTTGGCTCGCCGGCGGCCGAACTTGCAGAGAAGGATGGAGCCTACGAGTTACTGGTCGCCCTGCCTGGCTTCGATGTTAAAGACGTGCGGGTCACTGCCACGCCGACCGAGATCATTGTCCATGCGTCTTCCAGCCAAGAGAAGAAGTCTGAAAAGAACACCGTCCTCTGGACGGAATTTGGTTCGAATGATGTGTACCGGCAACTGCAGATTCCCAATTCCATCGACGCCGACAAGACCACAGCGACGTTGGAGAAGGGCGTGCTTCGCATCACGGCGCCGAAAGCAATCCAGACAGAAAAACAGTTGATCGCTGTCAAAGCCGCGTAGCATGGATCATCGATCCAGGTGAGCGGCACGATCTCCAGTACATCCCTTCCGGCCGGGCTAACCTCGGCCGAGGCCGCCGACCGGCTCGCAAAATTTGGCCCGAACGAGCCGGTCGTTTCGCGGCGCTATTCCGCCGCCCGCGAATTCTTTTCTACGCTCACCAGTCCGCTTGTATTGATCCTTCTCGTTGCTGCCGCTATTTCCATCTTTGTCGGGCAAAAGGTGGACGCAACCATTATCATCGCAATGGTGCTCATCGGCGTCGTTATCAACTTCGCGCAGAGCCATCGCTCTCAGGTCGCTGCTATGAAATTGCGTGACCAGGTCTCGCCAACAGCGACCGTACTTCGCGATGGTGAATGGCGCGAACTGCCCAGAAGAGAGGTGGTGCCAGGAGACATTGTCCGTCTCTCGGCAGGAGATCTGGTTCCCGCAGATGGCCGCCTCCTCACGGCGCGTGATCTACACGCACAAGAAGCAGCCCTAACGGGTGAATCGCTCCCAGCGGAGAAGATGCAAGGCCCCGGCCCTGAGGGAAACGTCTTTCTCGGCACCTCGATTGTGAGCGGAATGGCCACTGTCGAGGTTACGGCTACCGGAGCCAGTACAGCGTTCGGCGGAATCGCCGCCCGTCTGGCGGATCGTCACCCTGAAACCGAATTCGAGAGTGGTCTCCGAAAATTCAGCTATCTAATTTTACGGACCACAGTCTTCCTGGTGCTGTTCATCGTTGTCATACGCATCGCTCTTCATCAGGGTGCATTTCAGTCCTTGTTGTTCGCCGTCGCATTGGCGGTAGGGCTCACCCCGGAGTTCCTGCCAATGATTACGTCGATTACGCTTGCAAAGGGTGCGCTCCGGATGGCCGAATCCAAGGTTATCGTGCGCCATCTGGCATCGATTCAGGACCTGGGCGCGATGGATGTGTTGTGCAGTGATAAGACAGGCACACTGACGTCCGGAAATGTGGTGCTCGAGTCTTCAGTGTCGCCTTCGGGGGAGCGTTCGGACCGCGCGTTCTCGCTCGCGTATTGGAACAGCAAATTTGAAACGGGCGTTCGCAGTCCACTCGACAGCGCGATTCTCAACCATCCGGCCCCTTTAGGAACTTGGCGGAAGCTGGATGAGGCTCCGTTTGACTTTCAAAGACGACGGCTCTCGATTGTTGTCGAATCGGAGACTGAGCGGCTTGTGATCACGAAAGGCGCGCCGGAAAGCGTTCTTTCGGTCTGCACTTCTTTTGAAGGTGATGCCACGGCTGAGTCCGCCCACACGATCTACGAAACTTTGAGCCGGCAGGGGAAGCGGGTTCTAGCCGTAGCCTTCAAGCAAACGGAATCGCGTCCGGCCTATACGAGCGATGACGAGTGCTCGCTCACCTTTGTCGGTTATCTTGTTTTCTCCGATCCTATCCTGCCGGAGGCCGCTGAAGCGCTTAAAGAACTGAAACGCGACGGCGTGACGGTGAAGATCCTCACTGGGGACAGTCACCTGGTTGCTGAAGGTCTTTGCTCTAAAATCGGTCTCGATGGCTCCCAAATCATGCTGGGAGAGGACATTGAGAAGATGACCGATGGAGCGCTTGGTCATGCAGCCGAATACAACACCGTCTTCGCTCGAGTGACGCCTGCGCAAAAGACTCGTATCCTCCTTGCCTTGAGGCGCCGCGGACACGTGGTTGGCTTTATGGGAGACGGCATTAACGACGCGCCGTCATTGCACGCTGCCGACGTCGGGATATCGGTTTCCACCGCGGTGGATGTCGCCCGCGAAGCAGCCGATATCGTGCTAACACAGCCCGGCTTGAGGGTACTCCACACAGGGATTCTTGAAGGCCGGCGCGCCTATGGAAACATCCTCAAGTACTTGTTCATGGGAACCAGTTCCAACTTCGGCAATATGTTGAGCATGGCAGGGGCCTCCGTCGCGCTTCCGTTTTTGCCCATGCTGCCCACGCAGATTCTGCTAAACAACTTTCTGTACGATCTCGCGCAGATCACCATCCCGACCGATCACGTTGACCCGGAGATCCTGCACGCGCCTCATCGCTGGGACATCGGCCTGGTACGGTCGTTTATGCTCTGGGTAGGACCAGTTAGTTCCGTCTTCGATTTCTTGACCTTCTATGTCCTACTGCGCGTCTTTCGAGCGAGTGAGCCGCTATTCCATACCGGTTGGTTCGTGGAGTCATTAGCGACCCAGACGCTCGTGCTGCTGGTAATCCGCACGATTGGCAATCCCCTGAAGTGCCGGCCGAGCGGGGCATTACTTTTGAGCACCGTCGCGATCGTGATGATTGCCTTTGCTTTCCCTTACACACCACTGGCCCACGATTTCGGATTCACGCCGTTGCCAGCTCTCTACATTTGGTTCGTGGTCGCATCTATCGTCGGTTATCTCCTTCTTGTGAACTTCGTCAAGCAATGGTTGATGCGATCACGATTACTGAAGAGCGGGGCGCCCGGTACTCATGAACTCCCATGAATCCTTTCGATTCCCGTGACCACGGATGTGGAGAGTTCAACAGCGTGCGCCCGTTAACCGCTACCATCAAGTTGACTACGCCTTATGGCGGCCATGAATACTTCACGGGCGTCTGATCGCTCAACGGAGAAATCGCTGCTGATGGGCCTACTCGTAAGGAAGGTCCATGGCTCAAATTCTAGAGGATCTGTCCCAACGCATTCGATCTCTGGAGAAAGAGATTCAAACCGCCTTGGAGGAGAAAGAACGAGCGTTCAAGTATAGTTGGGAGCGGGGTAAGGCGAAGTTCGAGGAGGGCATCCTCTCTGAACACCGTAAGCTCAAGCTAGGCCTGCCTTCGTACCTTCTGCAATCGCGCTTTTGGGCATTCTTGACAGCGCCAGCCATCTACCTTGGGGTAGTTCCGTTCGGTTTTCTCGATCTCTTCTTAGCGCTCTTTCAAGGCATCTGCTTCCCCGTTTATGGGATTCCAAAGGTCAGGCGCGCAGACTATGTGATCTTCGACCGCGGCCCACTTAGATACCTCAATCTCTTGGAGCGTCTCAATTGCGTGTACTGTTCGTACGCAAACGGGCTGCTCGCCTATGCGACGGAAATCGCGGCACGGACGGAGCAGCACTGGTGCCCTATCAAACATTCGCGTCGCCTTCGCTCACCGCATTCGCGTTATCCGCATTTTTTCGACTATGGCGACGCTCAGCGCTACCGCGCGCAAATCGAGATGGTACGAAGCGATTTCGTCGACCTGCGGAGCGTAATGCCGGCGCGACCGAATTCAAGTGCTGATACCGGTATTAAATGAAGGCCTCGATGCTTCATCAGCCCCAAAAGCGGTTCGAGCCCTGCGGGTACGCGGGACAGACCTTCATATTGGCCGCGCTCGCTTATTAGAGAAGTCTCCCATCTAAACAAGAATGCCGGAGAGCCTTGCGGCCCTCCGGCAACCAGCGGTTTGTGTGTATGTATACTAATTGGCCCGAGGAACCTCAAGCTTTGCAGAGAGACGCTCCATCCGCTGCTTTGTTTTCCCATAATTCACGAAGTCCGCGATCATGGCAGCTAAATCCGATGAATAATCGGCGTTGGCCGCCAAGTAATCCTTGTACTCGTCGGGAGTGTGCCTGGTGGTTCCGCTGATATGCTCGATCACTGCCGACGTATAGCCCGCGAGTTCGTCTATGAAAGGATTGATCCGATCAATGGCGGCCTTCTGCCAGGGAGATGCGCCGTTTCTGGCTTCCTTCAGTTTTCCAACCTGGCGACTAAGTGCGTTCACATGATCCCTGATGGTGTTGATGGCTGCGGCATGACTCTCCCAGCTCACGTTCATACGCGTGAAGCTTTCCATGGTGGAAGCATCTTCCTTCACCTGAAATGTCAGCGTCTTTGTTTCTGATAAAAGCTTGGAGACCTGCTCGGAATCGGGAGCATCGGCTGCCTTTACAAAGCCGGAGGTTAACAGCACTCCCGCTAGCGCGAAATATTTGTGTGTCTTCATGTGATCTTCCTTTCTGTATTTAAGTACCTTGCAACACTGCAGTGTGCACGCCTAGTTCCATGCGGGAGTGTGGCAGAATCACTCTTTTGCTGGGGATTTCGGGCTGACGAACCGGAATGCTGAGCCAACTAACGCTAACTCGCGCCATCTCACGTATCGGGGCTTAATGATCTCAGTATCTTCCCAAGGAACAGATTCTCCATGTCCGGCCTGCGGGTCGGAATAATGTCGAACCCAAGTTTGCGGGCATGATTGCGAAGTCTCATTTCCCTGCGATGAAGGTGTTGCAACTCTTGTTTGGAGAAGACGGATTAATCGTAGGCGGTAGCGCCGTCACCACGGCCTTGTGCCCGGAGTCCAGAATCATACTGATCTACCCAGTGGTTCGGGATTGCTTTGCATGCTGGTACAACTCAGGCCGGCTGGAAATGCGTGTCCTCGCTCAACAGTTCGCGTCCTTTCACCCAACAACCCGGCCTGAACCGCGACGCGTTCAAAACTTCGATCGTTAACTCCAGCATTCCTGCGCATCTGCAAATTTCGGCCGATAGGCGTTTGACTTGCACATTAAGGTTGCGTGTGAAGGAGACCAAATGCGACAAGGAACCAGGACTTATCTGATGTGCGTAGCGCTTGTATTTGCGATCCCGGGGATGAGGACTCTGCGAGGCGCTGATCTTAAGGAACTCCCCGCCACCTTCATGGAGAAGGTGACACCCGGGGAAGCACGTGTGAACGACCTCGTCTCTGTAGAGGGCTTGACGCTGGACGCGGATCACGTGAAAGCTGTTTTTCTAACCAACCGAGAAGAGCAAGTGGAAGTCGAAATTGTAGCCCAGGGAACGAACCGTCTCCGCTTTAAAGTGCCCGCCATCGCGCCGGGCAAATGGCACATCGCCATTAAACTTGTTCGTAACGATATGTTTCTTGAGGAGCCAGTCTTCTTGTTCGTATTGCCCCCTAAGGGCTAATTAGTTGGTGTTTCCTCGCAGCAAAAGCTTCAGTTCTGAAGCTTACGGAAAGAACGGGCCACCCCATTAACCGGGTCGCCCGTTTTTCTTTTTCAACGGGCAAATTGGGAGGTAGAGAGAAGAACAGGCCACGGTTTTCGCTGACGCTAAGCCGCTTGACCTACGTCCCTGGGACGGTTGTTCTGTAAGAGGCCGCTCAAGAACTCGAGGACCGTCCCGAGATCCACTTCTTTCGCAGCAACCAGACCTTGATCATTTGGCTAAGGCCCATATAGCCAAGCAGCGTCAGCATCAGAAGCGGCCAGTACATCTCGGCAACCACACTCCGAGGGCCATGATGGACAGCTGCTTGCCGTTAGAGGCCGACTCGCTTAGCTTTGTTCCTCATCATCGCTCGGCAATTACACGGCCAACTTTCGCCTTGGGCGCACATCAAGATGGTCCTACGATTGCGGACCTTCCTGGACGTGTGCGCCGCAACCCCTTTGCGTATCAAGCCCAACCAGCAAGCTCACGAAGACAGCCCCGGATCATAGGTGGTTTTCAGAGACCTGCGTCCCTTAGATCGTTCGTTGGGAGTGTTAGGCGTAGCGCATTCAACACCGCCGCGACGTCAATGACTTCTTGTGTGATCGCGCCGGCAACCGGCGGCAAGAACCCTGCGGCGGCCATCACCATGCCGACCACACTCAGCGCCATGCCTCCCACGGCACTCTGAAGACCGATTGCGCGCATACGACGGCCAATGTGAATTAGCTCGTCTACTTTGCCCAATGAAGTTTCAAGCACCACAGCATCGGCCGCCTCAGCCGTTATGTCGCTGTTCTGCCCGAATGCAACACCTACTGTCGCCGCTTGCATCGCGGGAGCATCGTTGATTCCATCCCCCAGGAATAGCGTCGGGTTTTTTCTTGCCTCCTCACGAACGAGCGCCACTTTTTCCTCAGGGTTCTTGCCAAAATGCACCTCGCTGATCCCTACTTCGGCGGCCAAATAGCGGACTTCTTCTTCACGGTCTCCGGACACCAGCATGATTTTTTCAACCTGATGGCGAGGCGCTAGATGCCCTATAAAAGCACCGCTCTCTTTTCGTGGTGCGTCGTGGAAGTGAAAGATTGCCGCATACTCGCCATCGAGGAGCAGGATGCATTCCATGCCTGCGGCAGCCGTAGGAAGTTGCGATGCGGCCGCTCCACCCAGTCTGAGTACGGCTTTGCGCCCTGTGATCTGAACAAACATCGGTCCGATCAAGCCGCTCAGCCCCTGACCGGGCTTCTCACTGATTTGCGAAACCGGAGCCGGATCGATATTTTCTCGTCGCGCCGCCTCAAGCACACTTCCCGCTAGAGGATGTTTCGAGTACTGTTCGAGACTGGCCGCCATCTTTAGGGCGTGCTTACGATCTACATCTGTCACACACAGAATATCTGTCAGCGCGGGTTTGCCATACGTTAGCGTACCGGTTTTATCAAAAATCACCGTCCTACAGGAGGTGATCCTCTCAAGCATGGCCGGATTCTTGATGATGATGCCGCGGCTGGCGGCGACTGAAATAGCGCCGATGATCGCAACTGGGATCGCCAATATTAGAGGACACGGAGTAGCAATCACCAACACCGCGAGAAAACGTGTGGGATCGTGCCCCATAATCCAACCAAGCATGGCAACGGTCAGTCCGAGCAGCGTATACCATGCCCCGAGGCGATCAGCGATCCGCCTCATCGGCGGACGGTTAGCCTCAGCTTCTTGCATCACGCGCATGATCTTGGCATAGCGCGAATCAATCGGCAGCTTGGTCGTCGAAATCGTTAGAGCGTTCTCTCCGTTGACGGCCCCCGAAAGAACTTCCACCCCGGGCACCTTTGCGATTAGAAACGGTTCACCGGTCAGGTAGGACTCATCCATGGTGCCGCGGCCTTCGACGACTGAACCATCCACCGGACAAATCTCGTGCGGGAAGACAACAAGCCGATCAGAAATGTTAACTTCGTCAAGACTTATATCGGCGATCTGCGAATCCGCCACTTTGTGAGCAATCCTCGGCATCCGCTTTGCGAGTGCCGCCAGAACGGCGGAGGCGCGCCTCGTCGCGTAATGCTCTAGCGCTGTTCCGCCGGAGAGCATGAGAACAACGATTGACCCGGCCAAGTATTCTCCCAGGACACCGGAGGCCGCGATTGACAATCCTGCGAGAAGGTCTGAGCCAAATTCGCGCCGGACCATCCTTTGAAGAAGGTCGAATAGCAGAGGCGCGCCTCCGATCAACAGAATCAAGATAAGAGGCATGTTGTATTGCAACGCTGAAGCGTGCAATCCAAATTTAGCGATCAGGTGGGTGACAATTCCCAGTAGTGCGAGCAGAACGATCCAGGTTTCCTTGGACCATTTCTCTTTGTCGTATTGCTGTCGGCCCGCGCGTTCCAGTACCGGTTTCGGCGAGGAGCTTTGGTGTAGTGGTACGGCCTGCGGGTGATTCATAACTAGCCACCTTAGGCGAGGTTTACTACTTTACCTGCATCCCTTCAATGAATCGCGCCAGGTTGTCCACGCGTACTCGGCCCAGGTCCTGGTCCGCCGTGACTTGCGAAAAGATCGGCCCCCAGAGTGGCATTTCCCGCGCGCCGTGTCCGGCCGGCACTTCTTCTCCCAAGATTATTCGCTCGACCTTCATTCGCGGAAAGTTTCCACCGTTACGCATCGCAATTCGAGTCAGATCCGCTACCGGGACCTTGAGTGATTTCGCCATGGGGCCATTCCCCCGGCCGTCGGTGGCGTGACACACGGCACAATACGTCTTGTAGAGCGCTGGCCCTTGAATGGATGCTATCAAGCGGACTGTTTCCGGGGGTTGAGCTTTCTGATTTTGTGCCACAGCGGAAACGTGCGTTGAAACCACGGCGCCGATCAGCATGCTCCAAGCGAGTTTTGTGCTCATGTGGACTCCATTATTGCAGTTATTCCTGCTGTTTCAATTGGCCTGGATCTTTTCGAGATACCTGGCCAGATTGTAGATCCGAATCCGCCCCGAGTCCTGGTCCCAGATGCCTTGCGAAAAGATCGGCCCCCACAACGGCATCTCGGATGTGCCGTGACTCCCTACTTCTGTCTCGCCGGAAATGGTCTTCTGAACTCGTTCCCAGAGAGAACCTTCCTCCATTTCGCATCCCGATGTGAGTCAAGTCGGGCGGCGGGATCTTGAGTACCCTCGCCATGGGTCCGTTGCCTTTACCGTCGTCGCCGTGGCAGACAGCGCAATACATTCCGTACAACGCCTGTCCCTCGACGGTATCAACATTCTTCCCCTTTGGTATTTCGGGCCTCGGATTTTGTGCTGACCCGCACACACACACAGCAGGACTCCGAGCAATACGAGGGTCGCAGTTCTTTGGTTCACGTCGAGCTCCTTCCAAAGCGTGTCGAACGCGAGGGAGCATTTGACGGGCCGTTTGTCGCGCCTGCTGCTGGCATGCGGATTGCACAAAGAGGAACTCGAGGTGGTTATGAACACGATGGTTCCTTATGTTGTGACGTGGTGCCTGTTGGCGCTGGTTGTATTAGGCCTTGCCCTTTTCCGGAAGTTTACTTCGCTGCGAGAAGACAGCCTGATCCACATCGGACCGGGAGAAGAGAAGCTGATTCCAAAGCAAGTAGCAACGTTCCGCACCCTTGAGGTGCTGGACCGTTGGGGCCAGATTCAACAGTCGTGGTCGCGGTCAGTGGCCTATTTCTTGCGGCGCTGTATCTCATCGTGCGCTGTAATCAACGCGATCCAGCTGCGTAATTAAACCCAGTTGGGTGTCTTCACCCAACTGTGCAGTAGAAGAACAAAGAGAGGATCAAAGTTTATATGGGACAGATTGTTGCAGCAATGGCGACCGTACACGCGCCGCAGCTATTTACGCGTCCACCCGAAGAAGACGCCGCTCAGCTAGACGCAAGCATCGCGGCGATGCGGGAGCTGGGAGAGAGACTCGAAGACGCCAAACCGGATGCAGTAATACTCTTTGGCAGCGATCACATGGAGACGTTCTTTCTCCAGTCCGGGCCACCTTTTCCATTGTTTCGGGTGAACATGCGGAGGCGAAGTTCGCTGGCAGGACCTGGAGACCGGCCATTCACCAGGAACTCGCCGAAGCCATACTCGAAGGACTTGTCCATCGCGACTTCGACATGACCTATTCGCAGGACGCCGTCCTGGGGCACTCTTTCGCTGCGCCGTTCGAGTGGGTTCTCGGAGGCCGTAACATACCTGTTGTCCCGGTCTTTGTGAACACGTATTTGCCTCCGCTTCCTACGGCGCGCCGGTGCACCGCCCTGGGCAAGGCGATCGCTGACATCGTCGCGAAGAGACCGGAACGGGTGGCATTGATCGCGAGCGGCGGCATGTCGCACTATCCCGGCACGTCGCGATACTACCGGCCTGCCTATGATTTCGATACATGGTGCATTCGAGAGCTGGAAAACGGCCGCACCGGCTCATTCCTCAACCTTTCACCGCAACAGCTGGACGAAGTGGGCAACACGGAAATGCTGCCTTGGGCTCCGGTGCTGGGCGCGATCGGAAAGCAGCACATGGAACTGCTGTCCTATCAGGCGACCGCCCACCACGGCCACGCCGTTGTGCAGTTTCACCCGGGTGAGAAGCCTGGCGTCGTGCAGCCGTTCCAGCCCTATCAATTCCACAACCAGCCATTCCACTTCTACAACCATCCGGCCATTTCGGCTTACAAGCTGAATAAGCTTCTCTATGACTCGCGATCCAGGCCCCAACTGCGGTTCCGTATGCTCAAAGACGCTAAATCGGCGAAGAAATCGAGGTGCTGACCACCGTTTGCGAGCTGAAACACAACGGCACCGAACGGCCTGCCCGTGATGCCGATCCATTGGTGGCCTTGGGGGCTCATCCGATTGGGGCTCTAATGGCAGTGCATGTTCTGCAAGCCGAACAACGAAGGATGCGTCAAGACACCGGCGCCGCCGCCCTTGTTGCGCATTAGCGCGAAGGACAGTCCTTACAAAGGCTGAGTAACCAGGCACGCCGGTTCCATTTCCCGTGGTTAATAGAGACCCCACAGCACGCGCGACGTGTTCCTTTGGCTCAATAACTGAACTCACGTCGCGTGTGTTGTAGGGGTCAGCACTGCCGAAAGGGAAGCTGCGGCATTTAACTCAGGACCGCGCGAAAGAGCATTGTCTGAATCGCGTTCACGAAGCTAGTGGACGTCTCCGCGGGTCCCGGACAGTAATCCAAGGCACTCAGCGGATTGAAAAGAAACGTCTTCGTGCCTGGCATAAATTTTGAGCCCAGATTGGCAATTAAGGTGCCCTAGCAAGAGTGAGAAAGCGGCGTGAATTCGCCAGGAGGTGGCATATGTTTGATGTTCCTGTTCAAGAGGTCCCAAAAGGGAAGGCGATTCCGCCGGCATGGCTGGACAAGCTAGTTAACTTCACAGAGCAAGTGCGCCATAAGGCCATCGAGCTCTTCGAGGAGTCCGGCCGCCCTCACGGCCACGACGCAGTTCCTCGCTATGAACTTTTGGAGTCAGCCTATTATGTTGATGTGTGTATCGGGGTTCCTGGTTTCGATGTCGGGGAGATCGGGATTGTGGCGCTACATGATTCATTGCTTGTGAGAGCAGCACCTAAGGCGGCGATCGAGAAACGCAAAACACTTTTTCGACGCATCCCGATGCCGGCAGAGATTGATGTTACCCGCGTCAAGGCCAACCTGGACAAGGGACTCTTGCGTATCGCTGCCCGAAAAGTCGAGGATGGGCGAAGTTGCAAGGCAGCCTGCGGCACATGCCGCGCGACCAAGGGAGCCTCGCTGTGCCACTGATGAAGAAAATTACGGAGGCGCTCGCGAGGCGCTTCCGTTCTCATCTGTATTCCCTCCAGACCTTCTCCTTTCTTTCTGCCCCCCTTTAATTTTTGGCCCCCCGCACGCGACGTGAGTTCTCGTCGCGTGCGAGGCAAGAGTTCAAGCGCTCTCGCCACCTTAAGAATTCAGAATGTTGGGGTAGACTTCTTAATCGTCTGTCCGGTTCGGGATGTTGAGCTAGAGCATTTTGTCGCCTCCGAGCAGTTCGTCGTCTGAGACAAAGAAGAACTGACGGAAGCAATTGACATTTCAAGCCTGCCGGCCCTTCGCAGAAGGCCGGACTTACGACTGATTTGCGGAGACCGGAGGGCAGTCCCCTAAACGCTGATTACCGGGCACGGAGCGGTGCGGACAATTTGATAGGAATGGGCGCGCAACCGGCCAAGCTTCTCATGAATGGTCCCGCGTCCGATGATCAACGCGTCGGCTCCGTGCGCAATCGCCTCTTTCTTGATGATGGGTCCAACATCGCCAGTAGCGATGCAAATTGGCGCATCTATTCCGGCCAGGCAGGCCAGCTTCTCAATCCTTGCTCGGGCCTGCTTTTGCAAATCTGCTTCAAAATCGCTATCCCGCGCCGGGTTCATCCAATCCCCCGGGCCGGGGATCACATGGACCAGCCGCAGAGAGGCACCTGCATCCCTGGCAAACTCCGAAGCCCAATCGAGGACCGGAACGCTATTGTCGGATCCATCCACCGCGCAGAGGACCGTGCGGCAAGACAAATGTTGCTTCAAAGGAGGCTCCTCCGTATGCGTGGCGGTCCAGACGGGACAGCGCGTATCATGTAGAACCTTGGAGGCAACCGAACCAAGCAGAAAGCCGCGGAACGGACCGTAGCCATGCGTAGGCATCATGATCAGGTCCGAGTTGTCGGAATCGGCATAGTGAGTGATGACCTCAGCCGCCTCTCCAATTTCCACTACGCGCTTCACGGGCAGGTTCTCAAATTCCTTGATCAGCGATCGCTCCAGGTACGCTTGAGCGTCGCTCTGAAGGGTGTCGAGATCTAGCGCCACCGGAACCTCGTCGGCATAAGCCGCATAGGGCACCGGTTCGACGACATGAAGCAGAGTCGCCTTCGCCTTAAAGCGCTTCATGAGAGCCACAACAAACCAGGAGGCGCTACAAGTGCGGTCCGAGAAATCAACCGGAAACAAAATATTCTTGATCTGAGGCATGACCAGCTCCTATCGGATAAGGGGCATGCGCAATGCCACATTGCTGCTGGAGGCTTCCTTGGATTTCAATGAGATGCGGAGAGGGCGAGATGCCACTGAGTTGAAAGACGCAAATCCGGCGGGCCGATTGGGTGAAGGCGCGTTGAATAGGCGAAGCAATGCTGCAGCTAAGGTGACCACACATGGACGCTGATCAAAGCTTATTCAAAAGGGAGTCTGAACCCAGGGCAGAACATGCTCAGTCGGCAACAACGCCAATCCTTGTGACCGGGACGACAAGGACGAACGGGATCTACCGCGGCTCCTTTTTGTTTGAAGCCCGCCGGTCCGTAAGTGAGTCGTTGCACACCGTTTCGATCCAACGGCTGCCTTATGCAAATGTTTTCATTACCGCCTCAAACTGCGTCCGGTGTGATTTCGAGTGCTGAGTTACGGGCGGTATTTCTCGGCTAATACCAAGCAAGTGGTAGACAGCCGTCTGAGCGGCTCGCACCGAATACTCCACAGTGAAGACGACGTCGTCGGGAATTTCGACGAACTGGCTGATGAACGCCAGATTCTTAGAGCCCTCAGGTACCGGTAGCGGCCGGTCACCGCGAACCCGCGGCATAAACATACTGGTGATGTAGGGCATTCTACACGGAATGCAGATGGCTGATGCGACTGTGTCCAGATCGAAGCGGAGGTGGCCGCAAAGCTCGCGCAGAATTTCCGCTCCGTTGCACTCCGCCATGGGCTTAGGAACAAAATTGCCTACGCGGTCGGGAAACAGCGAATATCCCCAGAACACCTGCACTCCCTCGGGCTGATCCGGGAATTGAGGTTGATGAGCCAGAACAACGGACATCAACCAATTGGAATCCTTGAACGTGACCAGGCCGCCAGTGCCCGGCTCGTTTCCGCTGAATCGAATCATATTATGGAAGAACGCTGGGTTCTTCAGCGTGACGGTGAACGATTCCCAACAGGACTGCGCGATGCAGCTATTGAAGGCGCTAGGGTTGCCGAACTGCGGCCGGCCGTCTGCAAGCTTTTCCCACAGCGCCCAGCCGCCGCTATCGGCTTTGGTCAGTTGGGCCGGAGCGCTCGTCATGGAGCCGAGGCTGGAGGCATCGGTCATCGATCCGTTCTGTAGAAACACCAGATCGCCGTCACTTAAAGCAATCGCCCCGATCCTACCTTTCTCTACATAGTGGATGGCAGTCACGGCGAACTGACCGTCCTCCGTCTTGTGATCGAAATCCGTCACTCTGCAGTCCATCAGTAAGCGGACGCCCCGGCTGGCCAGCCATTCCTGCAAGGGCAGCACCAGGGAGTCGTACTGGTTATAGACGGTGCGCTTGACGCCCGCGAGAGTCTCAATGCGCGAAAACTCCAAAACGAAGCGGAGCAGATATCGCTTGAACTCGACTACGCTGTGCCAGGGTTGGAAAGCGAAAGTGGTGGCCCACATAAACCAGAACTCCGTCTCGAAAAACGCCGGCGAAAACCAATCGGTGATGCAACTTGCCGCCAAAGTGCTCTCGTCAGCCTGGCTGAGCTTGAGCAACTCGACGCGATCCCGCATGGAGAATCCCATTGATGTGACGGGAACTCTGGCTCGACGCTTGTCTACAAGCCGCGCCATCGAATTGGCCGTGTACGCCTCATTGAATTCTTCGGTTTCCTGAAATACCGTGCCACCGGCATTGACCAGTGAAGGAATGGATTTGAAGAGATCCCACGTGCATTCATAGTTGTCCGTCGTCAGCATGCGTCCGCCGCGCATGGAGTATCCGCCGTCGGCGCTTCCAGCTCCGTCCAGACTTCCACCCATCCTGGGGCTCGCTTCTAGAATGCAAATGTTCTTACCCGGCAGGTTGCCGTCGCGGATCATGAAGGCGGCTGCGGCCAGAGACCCGATACCTCCGCCCACCAAATAGGCCTTTGGTTGTCTAGCTATTCCATCACGCATGGGAGTTGATTCTTGCACGACTCCCCTACAAGCACATTTAGGACCAACCACGTATGTCGCGAGAGACTGCGGGAGATTGATCTTCCCTGTCTCGGGCACAATCTCACTTGCAACGTGAATGACGATCTTTGGTCAACTGACGCGGGGCGCTCGGTCTGGGTACCTCAACGAAAACCGGTCGAAGCTAAATGAGCAAGCAGTCATTTGGGTGAAGATGTGCCGCGACGCCCAATTTAGGCGGGCGTAGTTTTGGCGTGATGCATAAAAAGAGACTCACCTATCGATTATGCTTATTATGCAAATCGGCGCTCTCTCCAGGCGTGTTCATTGGCCAGGGAAGCGCATCCGGGCCATACATCAGAGCAATCTCTCTGGTGCTCCTCATCAAGTGACTTGGTCGACCGCTCGGATAAGCCCCTACTCACCGGCCAGCGCTCCTAAGGGCGTCCAAGTTCTGTAGAAACTATGCCTTAGAAGCAAAACCCCGCAAAGATAGGGTTAGTGTAGTTGCAAACTGCACGGGTGGGGATTCATCGCGGCAATCAACATAAGTTTGCAGGGAAGCTCCGCGCATGTGCAGTGGGAGATCAAGAATCATTTGGGATTCCAAAGGGGCGCTTACTGATCAAGGAGTCTCAGTGGCCACTGCCAAGCAAATCGGAACGGAGCCCGAACCGGAAACCTATGCCTTCGCAACCGACCGGCTGTTCGTTGGCCTGAGATACGGTACATGCAGCAGCTCCGCCGTCTTCCGTTTCGTCGCTTCACCACGCCGGTCGTAACGAGCGGTGGTCTGGACATTGGAATGCCCTGCCAATTGTTGGGCTGTAGAAATATCTGCCCCGGCATCGAGCAGGTCGCTGATAAACGACCGCCGAAGATCGTGCGGTGAAAACGACGCCACTCTCGCCTGGACTGCACGCTTCTGCAGGATGTGAAGTACGGCCTGATCTGTCAGGCGGCGGATTGTGATTCTGCCACCTTTGTTAATGCTGCAAAAGAGTGGCCCAGGATTACTACCACGGGCAACAAGCCAGTCTTTCAGGGCACTGGCGGACCCATTGGTGGCATAACCGAGCCGGTCTTTTCGTCCTTTGGCACCATGGATTGCCAATTCGCCGGTCTCGACGTTGTAGTCAGCGAGGTCAAGGTCAACACTTTCTGAACGCCGAAGACCAGATCCATAAAGAACAGCAATGAGAGCGGCGTCACGAATTCCGGCCGGTGATGAATCACGACCACACCCGCTCATCAAAGCAGCGATTTCACCGGAAGCCAGGGCCCGACCTCGGGGGAGGGTCTGCGCCTTGATTGTTGGAACGTCGGTCGCCCGGTGATAGTCTTCTGCCGTCATGTAGCCGAGACGCCAGCATTCTTTGAGAACTCCCCGCAGCGCTGCGAGAGCCTTGTTCGCCATTGAAGGCTTATATCTCTCAATCAACGCGGCCCGAATCGCAGCAGTATGCTGATAGCGCAAGGCGGCCCACGGCAACGTTTCGGCGCCGCAATTTCCACCCATTAGTATCGCCGCGATAATGTTCAGCGCCTCCCGCATCGTTCGCCGAGAGCCAGATCCAAGGCGGGCGATATACACGTGAATGGGGTGGCGATCCGGTGGCAGGGCTGTGGTGGCCGCGACCGTTGGCAGGGATTCAATGACAGCTAGAGTTTCCATTAACTATTGAGAAGATACATTCTCATAAGTAATTATGAAGTGAAAGGCTCTACAAAACAAGGCTTTATTAAACCTTAGGACGAACGGGATCCTCATCCAACTCGGCCATCCGAAGCTGCTGCCGCCCGCAAGGTGAGCCTCTCCGCGCGCGGGCAATCCGCCAGCGCTTTTCGGAACTGGTCCTAGCGCTAGTCATTACTCAATGCCATCATGACGACCGGCGATCCGAAGGCCCTCGTGGAAATAACGACGTGATTCACACCAGAAGCTTGCGAATGCGTTCTTGCTGGCACTCCTGGCCTTCAGCGAGGTTCAACGATTGACCCCTTAATGGACGCGCAGTGGTTCCTGGTGAGCGTATGAACGGCTCGGGCAACGACATTGATGTCCGAAAAAGCCTGAGGTGTATAGCCCAGCCGACAGCGCAACACATCGCCCGAATCCGAGTCCTGCCGTGTTTCATTAGCCTATTAAGCCAATTTGTCATTTAGGTGATAGCCTTGAGATATTCACTTTTGTGCAGAATGACCTGGGACAGATCTTGTCGTTCGATTTCGTGGCGAACTTGTTAAACATGCTTGAATTTGGCAAGACAAAGGTAAGCACGATTTCACGATGCTTTAAGACATGTAAAGCCCGCATTGTCAGATCTTTGGCCCTGTGCTTGACGCCGTCCAAATGCATGCGACAATGAAATAGTGTCACTTGAAGTAAATCCTCACCAGAAGGGAGAATTACGGAATATGACCATTATTTAGGAGATTTAAGATATGGAATCAATAGTTGAAAGACGAAAAGAGCACACCGCTAAAATCGACGCTCTTCGGGAAAAAATGAACTCCGTCGCTACGGCCGGACTCCACAAGGACTCGGACGGGTTCTTCCAGCTGACGGTCGACGAGACGACCGGTGAGGGTAGCGCGATAATCCGCTTCTTACCGGAAGGTGGGAGCGATGAAATACCGATCGTCCGCGTCTACAATCACGCGTTCCGCGAGGACAGCGTTTGGTTCATCGAGGGCTGCCCAACTACAATCGGCCTGGAGTGCCCGGTCTGCGAAAGCAACAGTCCCTTGTACAACTCTGGTAATGCCGCCGATAAAGCAATCGCGGCCAACCGCAAGCGCAAGATGAACTATGTCAGCAATATCTTGGTCGTTAGTGATCCGAAGAACCCGGCGAACGAAGGTAAGGTGTTCTTATATAAGTACGGGACACGGGTTTTTGACAAACTCATGGATTTGATCGCGCCACCGTCCGACATGGCGGGCAACGCGCCCGTAGACCCTTTCGACGTCGAGGAAGGGCCCAACTTCATGTTGCGGGTCACGAAGGACGGTAGATATCCGGACTACCAAAAGTCAGCCTTCGACCAGGTACTCACGTCCATCGGAAATGAAGACAAGATTGCCGCTGTTTTAAGCAAGCGAAGGTCGCTCGCCGCGCTGGTCGATCCTTCCCGGTTCAAATCATACGATGACCTCAAGGCAAAATTTGAAAAGATGACTGGTCTTCCCTCTCCCGAGTCGCATCAAAAAGCCTTCAGCCCAAATGTGGCGGCGTCTGATTCCCTTGGGTAGATCGTCAGGCCGTGATGTTTGTTCTTCTTTACTTCGTCTCTAGGCTTGCTTTTCTCCTTAGCGCTGCGATCGCATTAACGGTCTCGGCGTTTCCCCCGGCTAATGGTCTGTTTTCTGAAGGGTTCCGTTTCTCTAGAGGACAGACTGGGAGGCGGCCACGCCCGCTCAAAAGACGTCCGCGACGGTCTCCACTCTCTGACCTCCAGATGCTTGCGCAGCCGGTGAGTGCAGACTCGCTGCGGCGAGCAAGGTCGGCCATGCGTGGCAAAATCGACTCCGTTTTGACTGAACCAGCCCTGGCCGCGCATTAATGGGCAACGGCTCGGCCTCCGCAAACAGCGGTTTCGTATGAATGGCTCCCTCTCTGTCTGTAGACATCAACGTTAAGTTTCGGGGATACCACGCCCGTCGAGCCGGTTCCCGCATATCTTCGCCGTGACCAGGTTTGATGGTGTTATCCGGCTATCTCACGTTGTTCGGCCGGCCGTTTTGCGGCTTTGTCGCCGCCAATTCCAGTCAGGGTCACGAGGTCTTCGGCGGCCCCGGGGACGAGACGAGTTTCTGTCAATTGGAGATAGGTCTTGACAAAGCTCAGGGCAATATTTGGCTCCGGTCGAAAGGCATGGACAGGATTTTGCGATGCAGGAGCCCGGTCGACCTGGAGATGCGCGGGCGTTGAGGGGATCCGACGAAGGTAACTACTTCGTCTCGCATTTCCCGTATTTCCGCCAGACTTGGTTTCGCTGGGCTCTTGACAGGCTCGAGACTTTTTTCTAAATAGCTGATGCCGACACGAAGCTACGTCGGTCGGGCGGAATACGGATTCCGGAGAAGGGAGTGTGACGGTAGAAAAACGAGAAGAACAAATTTTTCGGGCGATGAAGCTTGGACGCATCTTTCCACTCTGGGGAGTAACAACCGGCCAAAACGACCAACTGCACTGTGAATGTGGGCGGGACTGTGGGAAGGACGCAGGAAAACATCCACGGCTGAAGCGAAAACTCGCGGCTCAGGCGACCGACGATCCGTCGCAAGTTCGCAAATGGCTGGCGAGATATCCGAATGCAAACTTTGCGGTCTATACCGGCGAGCAATGTATCGTGGTCGACGCGGACGTACGCCCTGGCGAACCGAACGGACTCCAATTTCTCGAATACTTAGAAATCGACAACGGTGAGCGTATCCCTTACACGGTCACGGTTCTGTCCGGCCGAAACAACGGCTCATGCCATTTCTATTTCAGAACGCCACCCAACTTCACTGTGAAGAGTCGCGGCAAGTTTCTGCCTGGCGTGGATCTGAAGGCACACTGCCAGTACGTCGTTGCGCCCGGAAGTCGGCATGCTACCGGCGGGTTCTACCATTTCTCAGAGGAGTGCCATCCCGACGAGCAAACCGTTGCCGAGGTACCGGCCTTTCTTCTAGAAGAAATTAGAAGAACGCGCGGCAGACTAATCATCCCTGGTGTGGAGGCGACGCACGAAACACCTACGAACCTAATGGCGTACGATCTACCGACACCAGGAATATTGCGTCCGGACGCCGTTGTTCTGGGCGCCCTCAGGCACGATGCTGTTGCTGGTCCCTTGTACCGTGGCAAATTGCGCTTCCCTCAAGACTTGAGCCGGAATGACATCGCGCTTGCCGACAAGATCTGTTTCTACTCTTGCCACAACTTCGGCCAAGCACTGCGCCTTTTCCTTGGGTCGGGTTTATACAGGGCCAAATTCGTTCGCGCAATCAATAAGGATTGGACCTACGCCGCTTGGACACTAAGGAAAGCATTCCTCAACAATCCGAACAATTGGACCCCGAAGCCGCGTAAGAGCCGTGCCACAGGCGCCAAGAGAGGCCGGAAGCTGTCCGAGTCAACGATTGCCGTTGTGAACGTTCATCAACAGCATCCCAACTGGAAGGCCGCCAAAATCGCGTCCGAGCTCGCAAAACCAGCTGGTACGGTCCGGCGCATCTTACACGGGCTCCGCCGCGGAAGATACTCGGCGTTACACAATGCTGGTCACTAATACACAAATCTAAACAGTTCTTAGGAACACGGTTGAATGAGTGGTCCAAGGAGATTCAAGTAGCCTTTTCAACCACAGGAATCTGGAATCAGAAACCAATTCTGGTCTGAAATACCTTCGCTTTGGAGACATTCAATGATTTCGACACCTGGTTTCCACATGTTCACACTTAGGCCCTACCAGTTTTTCACAATGCCCAAATGCGGTTATGTCTAGATACCTGTACCGGTCGTATCGGTGGCTGTAGATGCCGTTCCGACCCAGGAGAGAAATGAAAGACCAAGCCAAGCATTCCTATTCCATGACGCTCAGGTTACTGCCAGCAATCGCCGCAGAAATTGAAAATACCGCGTACGACCTAAAACTCTCAAAGAGCGGTTTCATCCGCCGTTCTATCCTTCATGCGTTAATGCATGCAAAAGAACACGAACTGCCCTCGCTGGCCGACCCGACACTTCGCCGCGGTCGCAAGAGGTAGAACGAGAAACAAGCCATGACGAACGACATCCTATTTCAGCAAAACCAATCCAACCCGACGGAAACCACACTTGTCGGTCGCAACGAGTTCGAGTCCGATATCCTGCAACAAGTTCGCCACGAAGTTCAGGAAGTCATTCTTTCTAATGCACCAGAATCGTGGTCCCGAGAAAAGCGCGAAGCCGTTGAAGAAACTGTGCTGGCCGACACCCGGATGATCCTGGACGCACTAAGCACAACCGAACTCCAATCTGTCGGGGCCCTCCGAACGCACAACAGTCGAGTGATTGCAGAAACGAAACGGCTGATCCAGCAAGGCGGCGTGCGGAGGGGAGTATGAAGCGTATTCTCGACCAACTCGCGCGAAGCGGCCTACTCTGCGATGAAGACATGGTTTCGGCGATTTTCGCTGGCAACATGCCCCCGCTGGAAGAACTTGCACTGGCGCTCGTGATCGGTGCGATGGATGCCGAAGCCGTGGTTAGGGGTGACCCGACGAGTACCTGGAACGAAAAGCGGATCGCCCGAGCATGTTTAGCGATTGCATTTCTCGCGGCCATCGCGTGTCTGAAGGAACAGGAGATCGCATCGTGACATTCACGGACCTGTTGATCATGCTGCCCAACGAAACTTTGGAGCAGATTGACGACGACATCAAACGATTGCACACATCGGTCTCAGATCGTGAAGAATTTGTGGAACTGGCGGTCGAGTATGCATTGCAAAGCCTTCGTGAGGAATCTTGAGGCTTTGAGGTTGGGCTGGAGGAATGAAAATGTACGGTCTTCTCGTAGAGGCCCGAGCACCAGCGAGTCGTGAGACGTAGGCAGGTTTTGTGGTAAGTTGCGGTTTTGAATAGGGAGTGACCGTTTGTCATTTTTCGACCCAAGCCCATCCGAGTTGGTGAACATCCTCATGAAGAATAATGAGGGGGTCAGCGGTGAACCACTGCCAGAACTGTCGCCGTCAACGAAAGCGGCGCTCGAACTCCAACTTCAGCGGCTTGGTGTGACAATCGTTAGATCGAAAGATCGCCTTGAAGGATGGGAAGACGCTTACAATGCCCTCGCAGAGGCCTTTGTAAAAGAGGGAGGCAAACTCTCAAACCTGCAACTCGAAATCGACCTGCCCAACATACTCTTCAACTTTGCTGCGAGAGACGGCTGGTTTCTCCATCTGAAGTTGCTAGCGCGGGCTCCATACCTACCCGACATCACATCGCCGAAGCGGATGGTTCCACCTGACACCTTCGCCAAACGTGATCACCGAGGCATTGTCATTTTCAGCACGAAACAGTCTTGGGAGTGGTTCAAAGACCGCATCCGCCCTGCGGTCAAGGAATGGGCGCTCAGGGCCACCGAGTTTGGTAACGAGCCTGGAGCGCCACCCACGAAAAACGAACTCATCACCAGCCGAGAGCGGTTATTAGAGGATTACAATCAGCGCATTATAAATCCGAAGAAGAACAAGCCCTATACCAATTACGCTCTCTACAACGCAAGGCAACACAGTATGCACAAGCCTCAGTTTTACGAATGGAAGAACGGCACGCTTGCAGACGACAATTCAGCTACTTTGAGCTTCGAGCGTTTCCTTCGGGGCAAGGACGCTCCGATTGCACGAACAAAGAAACAACACAAACACTGAAAAATACTGCCATTCTTCCACGTTTCTACCGCATTTATTCACCTGACTGCCTTCCGCGAACGGGTGTTTGAATGGATTCATGCTAGAAACAAAACCTTGTTCCACCAAAACGGATTCGATGCCTACCGGTAGCCGTCAAGTCCAACCAGCAGATCGAAACTTCCACACCACGCTGTACATTGCTTCCAGTCAAGGATCATTTCCGGGTCACCATATTTTCCGCGACACTTTTGGGACGGCTTTCTCCGAGGAGGATCAGCACATGTCTGATTCACAGTCCGCAAATGAAAAGGGATCGGTGCCCACGACGGCAGCGGAATCCAAAGATCAACCATCCACGCTTAAGGAAACTGAAATGTCTAATTCGCAATTTGAAACTGAAACTGACAGCGGATCTGTGCCCACAGCGGCCGCGGAATCCAAAGATCAACCTGAAGTGAAGATCTTCGGAGTGTCGGTCGCGGCACACGTTCAGGTGTGCTTGACTGGCACGGTCAATGTCTACGCCGCAGATGTCGACGAAGCTATTGAAAAGTTGCAAGCCCAAATCGACGACCGAACACTCGACGACGACCTCGAAATGGAAAATTTGGATTCGGGGTACTACATCATGCCATACGGCAACCTGAAACACTCCTACGATGTCTATATTCAAACGGATGGTGTGGAAGTGGTCGAAGTCGACGTTGACCCGTTCGAGGTACTGGCAACTGCAGTCGAAGGCGCCGAAGACCTTCAAGCACAATTCGCCTCGCTCACTGAACGATTTGCGAAAAGCAAGGCGTTTCTGAAATCACTGCTGAACCAAGGTGACGACGAACAGGCGGTGGCGACATAAGACGGCGGTAAGCTGCCTGCATTATTCATTGCGCCGGCACCAACTGACGCCGTGGGATAGTGCAGACGGTCCCAAAGGGAACCACTGTGATTGCCCTGCTCCCGGGGCGCCGCGCGGGGTTTCCGTGGGCACTAAGCACGTGGGCTGAGAAAATGCCGACCCTGTCTTGGCAGGAATACGGCAGGAGTGATTTGAGCAATATCAAACGACACATTTATTGAACCTGAGGACCTTATATGATAAACACACCTAAACAGCTAACAAAGAAAACGCTCGCCCCACCACCGATTGAGTGGTGCGGACCATTCGACGACCAACAGAGCCCTTTCCGTGTTTCATTCAGCGACAATGACCCGAGCCGCAATGGGATGAAGTTTATCCGTATTCAGACAGTGGATGGAAGTCTCGACCAGTGCATCGTCGCCGAAGAGGTGGCGCGCGCCCTTGAGGGTAATCCGTTTGCGCAGATGATCGCAGATTGCCGCGGATATCTGGAAAGCGGTGATGATACGCCAGACTCCAAGATCGCTGCGTACCTTAAAGAAGCCGCCGAAGCGGCAGTCGACGGCATCTTCCACATCGATGTCAACCCAGTCAACCGTGCGCCCGCGGGTGATCCAGCTGCGCATACCGTATTCTCCCTGCGCCTGTCCTACGCACTTACACACGCGTTGCTGCTGTGCGTGCGCCGAAATCCAGACATTTCATGGCACCTTGATGCGGATGCTGACTGGTGCGTATCAGGATATGAACTGTTTCACGCGGGCGCATTGGGTCAGTGGTGCCAGTTTACAACCGGTGCCTTGGAGCCAACGCCCGAAGAAGGTGAGGAATTTGCCGACATTTTCATCAGCCGCGATCGGATGCTACCAAGTGAATTGGAGGGCACCATGGAAGTGAATGCCCGCCATCTTGTCCTCTGCAATTATCTCGACCTGCTGCAAGCGGCGGCCGACGATCCCGCGCCAGACGCGCCCCCATCGTTCGCTCCCTGTTTGGCCCACAACATTCTGTTCACCGAACGTTGGTTCGCGAAACAGATGGCAGAGGAAACCTTACATGAGGCCGGTGAGATTGCACACGTTGTGAAGATCAACCCAGAAACAGGAGAGGTACAGACCGTACTAGGTGACGATGCGGCAGCAGATCACGTAGTTATGGGGCCGGAGTATATCGAGGCGTTAGCACAGGGTCGCGTGCAGAAGCGTCCTGTAGGAGTTCAATGATGGCAAACCTCTTATGCATGTTAGGTGAGAAAGAGACCGGCAGCCTCATCCTGCAGACGAAAGGCGATCCCGACCAGAGAACTAGTCTGGCCGTAGAACAGGAATGATTTTCAACGTGGCCGCGAATGACGCGTGCCTCGTGCAGTAATCGAAGGACTAAGACCATGCCAAAAAGCTACAAAGTGATACTTTACAAACGGGCGGCTTACTATGCCGAAGTTTACGTGAATGCGGAATCTCCGGAAGGTGCAAAGTTGGTCGCACTCAAAAAGGACGCCTCAGAACTGAATTGGGACTCTAGCGATCCATTCTGCGACACCAAGGTAAGTCGGGTTGTGGCTTATGAAGAAGAGACCGCTGCTCACCCGGATTGTCGTGCAGAGCAGCAGGAAGAGCTGGCTGAGGGAAATGCCGAATACCCCTTTCCTCCGGACGTGAAGGGATTTCCAGATGCCCACATTTCCTATGCTGGACGACCGCTCGGGTGGGGACCGTACCGGCTGGCCGACACAATGCAGCTGTGCCTGCCTGATTCTAATTTAGATACACCTATTAGAATCAAGCATTTGACAAGATTCTGAACCATGGTAATCTTGATTGTCGAATGAAGCCAGCCACCAAGTTCGCGGTGAATTTCATCGACACAGAGCAGTAAACAACCTCTAACAGTCTGACCACAACCGGGCGCTGGGAGTTCATCTTCCGAGCGTGGTGCCTGAGTTGTGCCTGAACGAACGGAGGAATTCTAAGAAGGAGCATCAGCACATGTCTGATACAGAATTTGTAACTGAAATCGCCAATGAAAACGGATCGGTGGCAACTGCAGCGGAATCCGAAGAACAACAAACCACAACTAGGGAGGCTAAAATGTCCAACTCGCAACTCGACAATGGAATCGGATCGTTGGAGCCAAGAGAAGAACGCAGCATGACGCAAGACATGATTGAGAAAGCTAAAGCCGGTGATAGGTCTGTCATTGACCAACTGTTGTACAACACCTACGACTCTTTCAATGAGTCTTATGAACATTATGCGGACGAGATAGTTCCTTCCGACCGGAAGTCATCGGAAGCATTCGAGTCATTGACCATGGACATGTCTTCCGGATACCTGCGGGCGATCCCAACTGTGTTGACCGAATCCGATCTTTCACAATTCGTCTACATGCGCGACTGCAGAGCCGGGAAGCCGGAAGCAATAGCCAAATTGATAAGACACGCTCAGGAAACGGAAGAACTCAACCGTATTTTGCGCTCACGCTCCGATCTAGTTCCATTAGAGGAACGAGAGAGGTACAAAAGGGAGCATAATGGTCGCCCCCTAGTCACTGACACTCGCGCGACGGAAGCAATCCTAGACCGGCTGGGAATCGCATATGAGAAGGAGCCGCCTAGAACCTGGATACCGCCGACAAAAGAGGAGATAACAGCGGAGAAACGCGAACTCAGGCGCCTCCGAAAACTGGCAAAGACCCTGCTTTGGGCTGCGACCCTTTTGGATCAACAACGCAAGCTCGCAAAAACAGCCAGTGGACCCCAGCGCGCTTCACAGCCGCGTTGATAAGGCCGTGGCGACGTTGAAGAAATCAGTCTTGACTGCAATGCGCCAGGACTTGATTCCGAAATCGTCGCCGCTGATGAACCAATTGTGTTGGCTCGATGAAACACTGGCGGCGGCGTTTCCATTGAGTACTGCGGAGAAGGAATCCGATGCAAGACTTCCTTTCTGAGAAAGACGCGAAAATCCTAGCCCGCGCTGGTCGCGAGATTACGGCTATTACGCACACGCCTGAGGGAATCGCGGGAATGGTTTTCGCCCGCCCACTGACCTCGGTAGCACCGAGAGCAAAGCGTCCGGAAGAGACATCAAATAGATGTATCTTCCTTAGACTGAGTGAGTTGACAGCTTTTAAATCGGCGGTATTATTGGATTGCCTTGACCGAACTCTCCCAAAAAGATGCTCGATCGGGACAAAGCACAAGGAACATTTTATGGCAAATTCTATAAGAAACATTCTTACGATCTATGGTCCGCTCGACGTAGCGGATCGCTTTATTGGGCGCTTTTCGCGTGGCGGCATGGAGAAGTTCGCGCCGATACCGTCAAACCCAGACTCGCCGCGCAACTACAGCGAGAAGTCTATTCGTGAAGCTTGGGGCGCATGCCCTGAGTACGGCGATTTTGAAATTCTCACTGAGACTTCTATCGTCGCCGGACAGCTTGGTGATGACGAGCGCCGTCCGCACATCAAGTCGATCGACGCGGCTTGGATGAACTACAACACATTTACACTGGCGGACCATCACAGAGAGATTCTGGCGCTCGACCTGCCCGGCTTTCTCGGGCAAGACAAGACGCCAGTAGCGCTCATAGTCTTTCATACGAAGTGGTGCATTCCCAACCGGTGGATCGAAGCTGTGATTAATGCTGAGTATCCTCGCGGGCTTGTTTTGCACATGCAAAGCTATGACGTAACGGCCAACGCCGAAATGTACGAGTACGGGAGCTCATGCGACCACTTCCATTCGTACACGGCTGCTGCAGGCACACAATATATTCAGTCCGGGAACTGTGCCATCTTGATCCGAATCGAGTCCGCGCCTATCTCGGCGTTCGACGAAATGAATGACGGTGACTACGACCCGACCCTGCCGGCCATTGACGATGAAGGCAATGAATTGCTGGATCAATCGATCACCGTCGCGGCAGAGCCAATCAGTCGATAGCAACCTGTGATCCACTCCAGGGCCGGACATCCATTTGGCCGGAATGGACCGCGCAGCTAAGGAACAAAAGTTTATGACAAATTCAAACAGAACTATCTTTGATTCGCCCGACGATGGGAATCGTTTCATCGGGCGTCGCGCCATGGAGAAGTTCGTGCCAATACCATCAACCGCAGGCCCGAACCACTTATTCGGCGAGGCGTGGGGCGCTTGCCCTGACTACGCCGCCACTCCCACCGTTGCAGCTCAGCTTACTGATGACCTGGCTGCGGTTGTAGAGGAAAACGCATTAATCGAGCCGACTGTAGTACAAATCCAGGAAGCACTGGAATACAGGGACCTACTGTATCTTCGCGAAGCTTGGTTGTTACAGCGTCGTAATTTTCGTTACTACAAAGAGTTGTCAAAAACGGACGCGGACGTAGATTTGGCTGCACTTCAGGAGCAACTCCGTGAGAAAATCTACGACTTACTTGATTCATTTGCTGAATGGGCCGCTGCGAAGGGCGGCCACTGGCGTGGTTGGTTCGCCAAACTTTCCGACGGCCAGGGCGACGTGGAATTCAACAAGCAGGACGACGTGGAAGCGGACCAAATAGTATCGGATTGGATAGAGCAGCGAGATCGCGAAGAGAACTACCATTGTCCCGAACAAATCCAGGAAGCGAAAGAAGCTCAAGCGGAACAGGGTCAAGCGGAAAAAGAAGAATACGAGGATGGGTGGTATGAACCCGGAGAAGAAGCGATTTGGGAAGCTTTGAGGGACCATGATCAGGTTATCGCAAAATATGGCGCATACGTCGCGAACGAAATCAAGAAAGAGTTAGATGGCATCTCCTATTGCGCGTGGCGATTTGGCGAGACCTTTGGCCATATAAGTGCGGTCTGGCTTGAAAAGACGGTTAGCAGAGCGCAAGCAGAAGAGATCCTAGGGATACAGGCACCTCCTCAACTAGAAGAAATTGCCGCGTGGTTGAGAGAACGTGAGCGGATGGAACTTGAAAACATCGGTCAGGAGTGGACTGAAGTAGATCGCGCGGAGCAAAAGGAATTGGAACAGATGCCCGTTGCCGCTTCTTGCCCCTCCGGCCATGAAGAGGACGACTACTTCGCAAACCTGGCGACGAGGTGGGACTAGCTAAGCTAGTTCTGCCTGCAATCCACTCCAAGGCCGGACATCCATTTGCCCGGAGTAGATCACGCACCTAAGGAACAAACTTTTATGGAAACTTCAAACAGAAACATTATTGCCCACTTTGGTCCGCTCGAAGCGGCGGATCGTTCGATCGGACGCGACGGCATGGAGACATTTGCACCGATACCGTCAACCGCAGGCCCGACGCACCAATACATGGACATATGGGCAGCGAACCTTGAGCCAACTGCGGCTGCCACGGCTGAGGACTTGATAGAAGGGCCTGAGTTGGATTTTGCGCTAGCGGAAGCAAGGGAACTGAACAAAGAGATGCAAGGCAAGATTGATCCTGAACCGACCGCCGAAAACAGCGATGTCGATGAACTGTTCTTAAGATGGACAGCAGAGTTTCCTAAACATGATCGCAAGTCAGCATCCCCGGAAGAGATCAGTTGGGAGGATTATCTGAGAGCAAACCCCGACTACGAAATGACGGCCTCCGAAGAGTTGGAACTGTTACAGTCAGACTCAAAATATGGGACAGATAGAGAACCGACCGCCGAAGAGATTGAGGAAACACTCATAAGCGAACACGAATGCGCCCTCGAGGGATGGTATCAGCCCATCGATCTCAAAGAAGTTGAAGAGCATGACACTTACACCGACGATTGGTACAAGCGCCTTCCTGCGAACATGGTCGAGAGAATACTGATCGACACTTGTCACACCAACGCAGACAGATTGAACCGCTTGGTTACTATGTTTAAGAAAGGCAATGAAATCGCTCTACAATATCTGTTTCATGAAGTTGTCAGTGGTCCCGAAGCTGGAAGCGACATTGATGTAGACGCACTGCTTGAAATCGCCCAAAAGCTTGCCGACCTTCCTGCGAATCAGATTTGTTTTGGAACTCATGGTTATAAACCATTAGTACAGATGACTCAAGCACAATGGACCGCCGAGCATGCTCCCCTGCCAATGTATGACCACATCGGAATGCGGGAAGCGGACGACGCCCAATTCGATCTTGACAGAAGTGTCCCGCAAGAAATCGCACGTGGACGGACAAACCCAACCGATCCATTTTCGCCGGAGCAAGCCAGAGAGCTTTTGAAAATAGAAGATGTCAAGGGGTTCTATGCCGCCCTGGACAATTTGAAAAGACAGAATCAGGCAAGCGACGATCTTGAAATGCAATGTCAACATTTGTGCCATCAGTACGAGCGGGCATGGGACCGTTTACAATCCTATCGATTCACCGATGAGCAATGGGAAACATTTCTGAAGGATCACACAGACCTGGAAGGCTGTCGCAAGTGGGAAGAGTCCGCATCGAAGGAAGAGAAGGTAGCCTACTGGGAGAGCTTCAGCATGAGAGATGAGGAACTTGACAATATCTGTGCCGAACTTAGCTATTTGAACATTCAGATCGAACAACTGGTGGCCAAATTGAATAAAACAGACGTGTAAGTATCAGCGTGCAGATGTGTTCCTACGTCCCGACCAAACAGAACAGGCGCTAAATCACCCAACCTGGAAAATGGGACAGCGCATTACGCTCGCCCCACCATATGGCGACAAGTGGAGTGACACTTGGAGCCAGCGTTCGGGCGCGCCACAACTTCACAGCGCGCCAGATCGCCTCGATGGCGTTTCACTCGCAGCAGGTTTGGATCGAGGTAAAAGCGGTCGAGTTAGTTGTATCTTCGTTCACACGCCGGAGACTGACAGCGGTGCGTTTCGTGCCCTCTTGCCTCGTTTATGGGGCAGCTTGACAGAATCCACTTTCGTGAGAAGCTATCACAGGTCCAAGCGGATCGCACACATAATAGTGGCGAAATAGGAGGCTTGGCGAATGCAATATGGAACAGTTGAAAGAATTCAGTAAAGACGAAGAAGTTGTGGAGTACAAGACGGTCGGTCAGTTTAGCGGTCTAGGGCTTCCTCCCGCGAATCCGATGGACTATTTCCCAAAACAGGAAGAGAGAAACTACATCAGTGTTTCCCAAGACGCACTGCCCGGTGAATCCATCGCTGAAGTCGCAGACCGTCATCTTACACCAGCGCCAGAGGAAATCGAGCCGCCCCATGGTTTAAATCCAGAATCGCGCCGGATGATCACAGAATGTTTTGCGGAACTCAAAGCCGCCACCATACCAGAAATAGAAGAAGCATTACGGGAGATCGCACTATTGCCGCCAGAAGAGCGCCAGGAGTCTTCCGATTTTGCGTCGTATCTGGAGCGGCGCCTGCAACAAGAAGAACAAGCAAAACATGTGGCTGCTGTGATCGATGCGTACAGTTCAGAATGGGTTGGTGAAGAGCCGTTTCCCCGCGCGGTACTCGACGCGTACGAAGTGTTTCAACATGGTGGTGAATGGGTAGATTGTGTACACGCAGTAGTAACAGAGATCGAGCCTGAATCGACACTGGATCTGTTGATAGACGCATACGATATCTACGAGGAAGCGTGTGCATGGATTAAGCGTATGCCGATGACCCTGACCAATTGGCTAGAGGTAGACCAGCCGACCAGGGAAGGTTTATATGTCGAAGCAGAGCAAATCCTGACTGATAAGGACTGCACGACAGCGCCAGAGCCGGAAGAACACACGGCCATCAACGCAGAGCGGGCAGAAGAGCTAGAGATTATCGCGTCATATTACAAATTCATGGATGAATGGTCGCAAACGGAAATTGAACAATATGCTGCGAAAAACGGGATCACGCAAGAAGAAATCAACGAAATGAACCGGTGCCTGAACGATCCTGTTTACACACGCGAGAAAAAGCTAACGGCGGAGTTGGCATACTGGGATGCGCTGGCCGCCAAGGAGGGCGAGCCGACCCCAGAACAAATTCAAGAAGCGTTGGAAGCGCAGGCAGAGGCAGATGCGGAGGAAGCCACCAGCGAGCAAATCCAGGATAACGGCGTTCGCATTGGTTCGCTTCTCCCGTATGCGACCTATGACGAGTACCTTGAAGCCAGTGAACGTGCGAACTCCTGCCCGTTGTCAGAGTACTCTTTCCGCGAAGCTAAAGCGGACACGGCTTCGGGATTCGCAACTTATGAGGATTACCTCACATGGGCAGGGGAAATCAACGCCAAATGCAAATGTGGCAAATGCGAAAAGATCTCCCCGATATCGGAGAAGTTGTTCCACGAATCGAAAGAGCTTGCCAGTGAGTTGAAAGATAGATGCTCGTTCGAGGAAACAATGATGTCTGTCGGGATCACCGTTGGAGACAACGACGCTTACATGAAGTGGTGCGAGGCAAAGGATGTATATCAGTATGACCTGGAGACGTTTCAACGGTGGTGCGAATTGACGGAAGCGCCAACAAACGAGCAAATCGAGGAATCTCGCGCGACTCATCCGTATGACGAAGAAGATGATTTCTTTGAACTATCGAAGCACTCTTGGTGTGGCCGATGTGTTTCGTATGAGGAATATCTCATATGGACCAAACGTCTTAGCATTCATCCGATGTCAGAAGAGAGTTTCCGTGACTATAGAGCCAATTGCGTACTACAAATGAACAGACGTAAGGATACCGTCCGAGTAGTCTACCTTGTAATCAAAGCCGATGGACGCAAGTCCTGGGATGAAGCCTACTACAACCTGTTTCCTGCAACCCGTCATCCCAACCTACAGCATGACTATCCCGAGGTATGGGAGCATTACGCAAACGGCAAAGAGCTAGACCCTGATGTATGGGCCTCTTGTGGCGAACAAAGAACAAGAGTCTTGTGGGAGTTCTCTGCTGCTGATCCATTGGGCTTCTCACAATCCGATGCGGACCTCGACCGTGCCGAACTTGTGAGAAGTGGCGCATCATCCACCGCCGACGATGATGATGACGACTGGTTCGCGAAGTTGGCGAGGCAGGCTTAATTGTGCCTCTGCACCGGGGCCGGACATCCGATTTGGCCCCGGACTTCGAAAAGAATACTTTGATGGAAATCTTAAACAGACCTTTTCTTACTATCTTTGATCCGCTCGACGATGCGGATCGTTTCATCGGACGTGACGGCATGGCGGCATTCTTGCCCATCTGGCCAATGGCAGGCCCGGCGCATACTCCCATGGGCATATTGGGAGCGTACTTTCCCATTCTCCCGATCGTCGAAGAACAGCTTGATGATGACACGGACCTGTCTGAAATTGCTGAGGAAGCCGCACTAACAGACGAGCAGTGCTCCAGCGGTAGAGGAAGAAGAGGAATTCCGCTTCCCCCGTGACCTCTTTGGATCTCTGATTTGCAGAGGGATTGATATCCTCACTTTCTTTCCTCCCGATTACGACCCGACAATGGAAGAGTTAGCTGCCTGTGTTAAACAAGTCCGCAAAGACTGGGAGAGCAAGGACGGCGACGCATCGAATTCTTCAGAAAGAAATACGGCGCAACCGTCGGCAGCCCAGCTTGTTCCAGGCGACGTTTTGACCGATTTCGCGGAGCATCTCTATGGGCAGTTGTCCCTTGACTTTAACAGTTCGCACGGCCCCTGCACTATCGAATACGACGACGTGTTTCGCGAGACGGGGTGTGGTCCGCACCGGGCAGACGATAAAACGCAGCAGTGCATGACTCATTCTAATTTAGATACATCTACCTTTAGAATCATGCACTTGACAACATTCTGAACCATGGTATTCTTGATTGTCGAACGAAACCAGCCCCTAAGTTTGTGGCGAATTTCACCGACGAAAAGCAGTAAACAACCTCCGACATTTTGAGCGCATAAACTTGGCGCTTGGGAGTTCATCTTCCGAGCGTCCGCCCGAAGTGCGCCTGGACGTCGGGGAAATTTGAAAGGAGATCAGCCAATGTCTGATTCACAACTTGTAATTGAAAACGGATCGGTGCCAACTGCAGCGGAATTCGAAGAACAACCAACCAACAGCCCTGAAGTCTTGGTGAACGAAGACGGCACCTTGAAATCTCAGCACTCGTTCGATAAGGACGACAACACCCTGATCCGTTCGCAAGAGCAGCAAGCACGCCCGCAGAATTTGGCCGCATGGCCTATCACCATCGACGGCAAAGAACACGCCATCAGAATATCGAAAGCCGGGAATCCGGTCTGTGATTGTGGAACAGCCTCAAATCACCCGCATCACATCCCTGCTAAGACCCTGGAAAATGCGTTTCCACCGGACCATGAAATATTCAAAGCGTTACCTCCATCTCGATTGGCCGAACTCGCCAAGTTGGAAGCCGAGCAGGAAGCTAATGAATTGCGGTTCCGACTAGCCGAAAACGAACGTGAACAAAAAAGGCGAGCCGAACGTGAACGTCTGTGCTTGAAATTCCCTGGCTTTGATAGCCATGGGAACTATAAGCATGGCAAACCGCTGCCTCCTGGACTGGTTTGGATTCCGACAGACAACTCAATCCGCCGCATCAAAAGAGCGGGAATCGAGTATAGAGAGATCGTCGAACTGGTCTATACAGGCAGACGCCACGTACCCCGAGTCCGAGGATACGCAGTCCATGAGTCCGATTGGCTGTTGGTGCAGTGCAATTTCGACCACGAAGAAAGTTTGAAAGTCGTAGCAACAGAAAGCGACTCGCAGAAATAGCCTTCTAACCCACTCCAGGCACATTCAATAGTGCCCGGTGAGCCTCCGTTCCAATCGCATCGTCCGACGAGTGTGTGGAGTGGTCACCTGCACCATCTGAAACGTGGAGAAGTTGTCACCGTCAGCCGCATTCTAAAGGGAATCCGCTCAGGGTGTTGTGTTCAAGGATTACGCCGTCCTTGCGCCAGCTACGGTGGCGAGTCAGACTGCCGCTTCTGCGAGCTGTACCAGCGGTGGCGGCGTAAGAGCGCAGTGAAGGACCTGAGCCGCATCAGTACCGAAGTGCTGAAACATTTGCTCAGGTTTTCCAATTCAGCCGCCAGAAGGAAAGGATTCCAAATATGAACGAAGATCGCAGAAGCAGTGCAAGTGACAAACAAGGAGAGTAAATCTTATGAGTAATGAAATGAAATGTCATGTCCTAGTATACGGTCCGCCGCCAGCGATAATGGCATTCACGGACGATTTTGAGCGCGAGCAGTTTCAGGCGCACGTCCCAATTGCCGCTGACGCTCAACCCCAGAACGAATGCGACCCCATCTATCTATCGCGAATACTTGCCGAGGAACACTGGGGTTCACGCTTCATCTATCCACCTGGGGTTTCGATCTTCCGTGGGCCTTCTACGACGATCGAAAGCGAGCTTCAACGAATCAAGCAAGAGGGTTACGAGCGCTACCGACCACCTACCGCCGATGAGTCGGTCGCGCTGATAACCTTCACAGTGCCTACCGATCCCCCATCGCGTTGGGCAGATCAGGTCATCAATCGTTATTATGATCGCGGCTTGATGTTCGTTCTCCGGTGGTGGGACATGGAAAACTATCACCGCTGCGTAGCCTGTGGGGCACTCGATGGCATTTGCTTGCGAGCTGGCGCCATCTGGTCGGTTCCTGGCGACGATCACGCGGCTTCCTGGTGCGGCAGAACGAGCTGTCCTTGCCCGGAAAGCGATGCTATGGGCGAACGCCTTGGTGGATTACCTTTCGGTGGACTTCAACCGGCCCGAGCAATTGGTGGCAACGATTTGGATGATGACGACACCATCGTGGCAATGACGGCGTTCGTTGATGGTCCCGCAGTCAGAATTGTCTCGACCTGGAAGACGGGTAAGAGAACTATGATTCGCTCAATGACCACACCGGGGGACGCCGACAGTCTTGTTCACAGGATCAACAGCATGAATATTGCAATAGACGGGTTCAGCGCCGCGACGTAAAGTTCATTGGCCGGTGAGCCGGAATCGAAGGATTACTTTCGCGGCTCCTCAAGGAGCAAAACACCTCCTTTGATAGCTATTTGTTCACCGGACAAATTCAAGAGGAAACGACTATGAGTAAAAGATTTAAAACACCAAAGCGACTGACAACACACCTGCCGCGTCCCCAGGACGTTGCATGGGACCCCGAATTGTCACCACTGATGCTTTGGTTTCACTATGACGATCCGGCACGCGCTGAGCGAATCCTGATCATGGAAAACAGAGACCGGCGAATTGTCCCGGAGACTCCAGAGACATTTGCGTCGTTCATGGATTTCATCTCAGGCGATGAAGCTCGCTTTGATCCAAATGTAGGCGCGCCCTTTAGCCCTGCGATAAAGATCCGGCTGCCGTGGCGGGGCGCGTTGGCCTTCCTGCGCCGCGCGGACTGGAAGACTATACCCGTAGAACAGCGCGTGCGGATTGGTTTTAATGGGCACGGTGGAAAGGAATGGCTCATCTCAGGATGGCAGGCTCTTGATGCCGGCTTAATCCGGGCTGACACTTCCTACGATCCCTTGTCCGAAGAAGAGGCGCTTTCGTTCTTGCCCAACCGCCATCCAACAACCGGCGAGATCGCGGCCGTAGTGATGACACAGTATCGTGGGGATGTCGAGCGCCTTGGGGAAACCGCTACAAGCCGCGATCTCCTCCGCTCCATCGATGCCTGGGCTGAGCCAGCTCTGGACACCATGATCAGACCGGGCCGAACCTACAAGATCAACGTGTTAAAACTCTACAAGCGTGCCTACGAACTGATGGCTTACGACTACTCCAGTGTGGATCCGATTGAGCTTGACTTCATTGATCTGGGGGCTCAACAAGGTGAACTTGAGGTCTACCATGACAAAGATGCGTTTGATCGTGCAGAAGGCTCAACACAATGAACATGAAATTCGACGACAAGACGACGAAGACAATTCGAAGCAACAAGCAGCCGGCGGGGTTTGGAAAACCGTGTGTGAGCTGCGGCGAGCCGATGCATAGGTGGGTGCATACTCCCAGCTGGAAACCGTCCGCTGGTAGGGGCTGGCACACACACTGGTTCACTTGCGTCCGAGGCGATTGCGATCGATATCACAAAGTCGTCTACGAAGAGGGAAGCTTTCGGCATGACAACCCTTACAAGCAAGCTGCATTCAACGACACGGTCCTGAGGAGGCGAGTTCTGAAACGGATTGACCAATTGCAGGCACAGGTGGACCGGGACGAAGTCTCTGATGACCAGTTCTCAGCGCGGGTCGCGGAGATTGAAAGCTTGATCATGTACCGGATGGTATCTTCTTTAGATACAACTACTTATGGCTTGACAAGAGCAGAAACGGACGTACAATAGAAAAGAAGTAAGAAGTCAGAAGTCCCCGCCGGCAGGTCAAGAGAATCACCAAGCCTGGCCTTTCTCAGAAGTCTCCGCTAGAGAGTCACTTTTGGTAAAGGTCGCCTCGGAGTGATTCGTACTAAACAACTGCAAACAGGACACCTTCGCCTTAGCAGATCGGCGTTAAAGAATAGGCGGCTGATCCGTCTGCTCCATCTGTTGGCCACCTGAGCCATGTAATCAGGAACAGCGCTCGTTGTGTCTCTCACCACAACTGCCAAATAACGTAGGAGATCTTATGCCAAGAATGTTCGATTTAATTAAACGTGGAAAGGTTCACACCGTCGGTAATCGATTGAAGAGTTTACAGTCCGCCGTCCCAATCGTAGCGGATAACGTAGCAGAGTACTTGTGGGCCGATAAACCAGACCTCGATAGCGAGCCCGCCTATCTGACCGGACAGTTGGAATGGAGTGATTACCCAAACCTTATGCCTCCGTTTGACAGCTATTTCGTTGAGTGGCTCACGGTGACGCCAGACATGCAAAAAGCTTCAAAGTGGCACGGAGTTCACATTACGAAGGTCGAAGACGAGACTTCGGCGTCGCTCGGAAACATCCTCCTTCGATGCGAGCAATTCCTAACAGACGCAAGATGCAATGACTCCGCTGTCTTAGGGCCCACGATCGGGTACGAAATTTCAGTCGCAGGCGATGGCACTTTCCTTTACGGCCGAATCGCGGAGCAATTCATCGTGGGAGATGACGACGATCAAACAGAAGATTTCCAGCTTTCGTTTTTGAATATGATGCAGCCGGCGTTCCTGACTACGTCGTTCATGCACTGCCGGAACATCAGCGTGGACAATGTGGCCCCACCACCCAAACTTGCCAAGGCGAGTCGTAAACGACACGGAGTGCCACTCGTTTCCTACCGAACGATCAATATCGAACCCATGCGGAAAGTCCTTCGTACAGAAGGGCGATCGAACGAGAGTGGGATAAAACACGCTCTGCACATCTGTCGCGGCCATTTTAGAACCTACACTCCAGATAAGCCGCTATTTGGCAAAGTGACCGGCACTATTTTTGTGCCGATGCACGCTCGGGGAAGCGCGCGGGAAGGGATCGTCGTTCAGAACTACAAAGTTAGCGCACCCTCCCCACGCAATCTGTCTGGGGTGGCCGCATGAGCGTAGGCCACAAATTCGGGATACAGGATACACATATGAGAACCCAATTCGAAAGAACACAGCAAGATACACAAGACAAGGAGCCTCCAGCGCATCCGGATGCTTCGCGCGGCGACAAGACTTCATCAGGATATGACAGAAACGATGGCCCACCAGCAGAGCAGGCGGGAATCCGGGCGAACAGAACAGATATCTTTTACAACGTGATCGTTGCCGAAGGCCCCGCTGAGGCATTGCAGCAGTTAGGCGATGAACTCCGACAGAGCTTTCCGGCCGTAGCCCAGATATCTGCCGAGGAAGCCAACCGGCATCGCGACTGGCTTCAAAGCGAAGTTGGTGGCTTCTGCAGTTCCGATCGCGGTCATGCCTTCGTTGCCTGGAGCTTTGAGCGCGAGCCGATTCGTTCTCTCGAACAGATAAAGCACGCGACGGAAATGGCTGATTGAAAACGGGCTAGCCCTAACATTCGTGCGGGCCTCTGCTGCAATCAACTAACACTCGAATGGACGCCGCGCCGAGCAGCGGCAGGAAGGAGCATTGAAATCAGGAAGAAAACCACAAGATAGAGATCGGGAAGATGGGCTAAGAACCATGTTTGAACTCCAGCAAGCCAATCACAATCGCACTGGGCCCGATGCCATGGACGAGAAGGGTCGCCTCTACGAATTGAAGAGTACGACCCGAGACAGAGTATCGAGCGCCCGCGATGTTGGCATGGGTCATTTGACGAAGTGGCGCCGCCTGAATTGGATCTTTGGGCGCGGGAACTACAGGGGCCGGACGTTTGACTTCGAACAGATATATTTCTTGACGCCGGCGCAGATGGAGCCGTGGTTCAGTGTCATGGAGGAAAAGATTACGCGAGACGATGCACTATTCGAGCGCGTACTTAAAGTGCTCCAAAGGAGTGGCTTCACGGTAGAGGAGCGCGAACACGTTCGGCTCGCGTTCCGGCGCGGCGTGCTGCTGAATGACCCGAAGATTCCATGGGGCTACATTCAGACCCACGGTGTTCGGATTGACAACGATCACGCGAAGCAACTCCGCAAGTTAGTAAGCAGGAATTAGTAGCGGTTCTTTCTGAACCGCATGGCAATTGACGAAAAACAACCGAGTCGTCCGGTAGACGATTGTTTCAACTGAATACGAGGTAACACTATGGATCACACTTACACACAACAACAGGCACTGCGTATCGAAATACCAGCGGGTGAGGCACTGCCGACAGAGACGGCGGACGGCTTTTATCGGATGAGAGAATGGCAGTCTCGATGTTTTGATCAGTTAAGCTCCAGCCAGGACTGGATCATAAATGCGCCGATGGCCGCGGGTAAATCGTTCGAGATTTGCGCTATCGCGGCAGACCGTTTGAATCGGGACGAGCATCTGAGGGTCATCATTGCCGTTCCTCAGACGATTATCGGCGCAGGATTTGAATCCAACAAGATTGAGTATCCTGATGGCGCGAGGATCGTTTGGGATATCCAGCCGAGTCACGATCTCTGCAGAGAAACGCGGACGAAAAGCAGCGCACATCTATTGACTTTTCTCGAAGGTCCGATATCACGGGACCTGATGAGCCGGGTAATCCTTTGCACTCACGCAACATTGGTTCGCGCGTTCGAGAAGAACAAGGCGGCCTTTAACAAGGTGTTGCTTGTCATTGATGAAGCACACCATGTCAAGCACGGCGGTAATGCGGATCTGGATCTGGAACTCGAGAATCGGTTGGGGGCTTTGGTAAAACATGCCCTGGAAAACCCGGGACGGATACAGCTCGGTCTCAGTACGGCAACATTGTTCCGCGGCGATACAGCTCAGATTGTTCCCGATCTTTCCCGCTTTGCACGGTTTGAACTCCCCTATGACGAGTACCTGGCCACCTGCAGGTACCTCCGAAGCTTTTCTTACGATTTCGTCACTCATTCCACGTCGTTTGTTGGCTCACTAACGCGTCTCTTCGCGCAAAAAGTCGCTAAGACTCTTGTGTATATCCCCCCAGTCGGTACCGCCAGCTCCCTAGGGTCAAAGGCAAAGGACGTCGACGCGGTTCTCAAAGCCATCGCGGGAACTGAGACCGTTGTTGTAGCGGATGAGGATCAGCCCATCATGCGTGTAAAAAGAGGCGGCGATTGGATCAAGGTCGTCAACCTCGTGGACGAACGACTCCGGGAGCGGAAGAAGGAAGCAATTAGTGTCGCCCATAAAAAGGCGGATGCCGGCGACATTGATGTGATCATTGCCCTCGGAATGTTCAAAGAGGGCGCAAACTGGCGATGGGCAGACCGCGAAGTGATTATCGGCCGGCGCGGTTCGCTGACCGAGATCATTCAGATGATCGGACGTCTTTTCCGTGATGTTGTGGGCAAAAGCCACGTCGAGGTCTATCAACTATTGCCCTTCGCTCTAGACCAGGTTGACAAGACAGTGACACGCGATAACCTAAACGGATATCTAACGGCGATTCTGCTTTCCATGATGCTTGAGAATGTAGTTGACCCAGTTCCTGTTTCGGTTTCCAGCGGGTGTGGGCAGCACGGGGAGGGCGGGCGGCGTATTAACTATCTCAGAGCGGCCCTTGGGAACGATGGCGAGGCGATTGTCGTCCTCGATGAGATCAAGCAGCAAGTCTTGAACGAAGCCACGCCCGACAGTTCCGCGCTGAGCGCCGACGAGCTGCAGCGAACATTTCACGACATCGTATCGAATGTACTTTCCTCACATGGAGTCCGCGAGTATCACGACGAGGCCACCCAACAGATTATAAGGATGTTTAGTCGACGCACCGTTGCGTTGCAGGGTCTCAATATTGGAAGTCTCGGAATCGACCTTGTAAAGACAAATCCTTTTGGGTGTTTGCTCCAATACGCGTCAGCTGCGTGCGGCGTAAAAACTTTCCAAGAGTTGAGATCCGCTTCTCGTGCCCGGGCGTTCCTGCCGTTCGCTCATGCCAGAACATTTGTGAGCGCTCTCAAATTGAGATCGGTCTTAGCGTGGTACGACTACTGCGCTTCGGGCCATAAGCCCGATGATATCCCTTCGAACCCCCAAGTGGCGTACGAAGGCACAGGGTGGGCTGGACACAGTGATTGGTTAGGCCGGACCGTACCAGTCTACCGTCCATTCTGTGAAGCACGAGAGTTTGTTCGTGGTCTTCGGCTGAAAGGTCAACGTCAATGGAAAGAGTACTGTGGATCAGGCGAGAAGCCAGATGATATCCCGTCGAGGCCAGACTACACCTATAGAGACGACGGTTGGGAAGATCTAAGCGACTGGCTGGGGACGGGGACAATCGCAACGTTCCGCCGGAAGTACCGTCCGTTCGCAGAAGCACGGAACTATGTTCACAATCTACACCTCAAGTCTTTGGCAGATTGGAGCAGCTATCGCAAGTCAGCCGAACGGCCTTCCGACATACCCACGAACCCGAACGTAGTGTACAAGGATGACGGCTGGAAGACCATGGGCGACTGGTTGGGCACAGGTCGTGTTTCCAATCGTTGCCGGTCATTTCGGCCATTTCTGGAAGCGCGCCGATTTGTTCATGCTCTTCAGCTGCAGACTCAGCAAGAGTGGGTTGAATACTGCAAGTCCGGCAAGAAGCCAGTTGATGTTCCTCAGAAACCGGCCAGAACCTACAAGGATCAGGGCTGGAACGGTCTTGGCGATTGGCTTGGAACGGGTAGAATTGCGAATCGCGACCGCGCGTTCCGTCCTTTTCAAGAAGCGCGCAAGTTCGTTCACGCTCTTGAACTGCAGACTCAGCGGGATTGGATCGAATACTGCAAGTCCGGTAACAAGCCGGTCGATATCCCGTGCAACCCGGCCGACGTCTACAAGAATTGTGGATGGAAAGGTCTTGCAGACTGGCTGGGGACTGAGGCGCGCTTCCGTCCTTTCCTTGAAGCTCGAGAGTTCGTTCGCAATCTTGGACTTCGGTCTCAGAGTGATTGGCGAAATTACGGCGATTCAAGCGAGCAAGCCGGCTGATATCCATCCGAGTTAAGCGCTGAATGGAGCGTGGAGAAGAGCTCCAACGTTACAGCGTAAGTGAGCGAGGGGTAATGGTGATTTTCCGCGAACAGGCCGAAACAAGTTATGAGAACGAAACAAAACGTACGTATGGCGTCCAGACTAACACGCCAAGAGCGCACTGTGAAAAACGCGCAAGCGAAGGCCGGACAGAGTGGCTTTCGCATCAGAACTATTGAAGAGCACGCCAAAGAACAGCCAGAAATAATGGAGCTTCAAGGAATTCTCCTGTCAATCGGCGGTGAACGTTTGATCGCTCCTCCAAACGTGACGCATGACATTCCTCTCCTCATAGAAGGTGGATTCGTGATGGACTACCCAGTGACGGAGAGAATCATGCAGCCAAATATGTGCCACCTGAACAGCGTCGAGTTATTCGCGACTGGCGCCGCAACCGGTTTTCAGGCCACGAAAGAAGTAGTTGTAATCCTTCAGGGCTTTCCGCGGGTACTCTGCAACGGAAACAAGGAGGCGGCGCGCCACCGCCCAGTTCGCGTCCGAATCACACTCGCGCGGCGCTCGAAAAGTCGTACCAACTTCACTCAGTTCAGGAACGAACTTGCCGGTTAGAGCTTTTTCAAAACGACCCTCCAGTGCATCGAGTATCTTTCCGATGTACTCCTCAGGAATCTTTTCGCCGGGATTGAATTCGTGATAATGCTGTTGGGCGTCCTTGGCCACAACTTCCCGTTTGCTCGCCACAAACGCCTTTGTGTCTCCACCGAGCACAGCTCGTAGCGCTTCAGAACCACCTTCCTCAGCCTTCTTCAGCTCGCGCTGGTAGAGCACCTTGGCAGCGATGGGCATCCAGCGATTACCATCGGCCAGCGCAAAAGTGAACTTCGGCAGGATATCGGAGGCTGCTTTTCGGTGTTTTTCAAGTTCTCTGTCAATTTTATCGTCCAGGATCGAAATGCTATAGCCCACGCGCCGGGATATCACGCCACGTTGCCTGACCTTATCAATTCCGAAGAACTGGGCATTGATCGGCAGGTCCAACGGGGGGATGCGCGATGTTTTGTCGAGTGTCGCGTGGAAGCCTTTTTGAAAGAGCTGTGAAACGATTGGTACTAGGGGATCTAGCTTTGGTCTGCCAGTTTCGATTCGGACCACCACGGCGATCTCTTCCGGTGTCGGTCTGACAGAATGTTCTGGTGCCGAGCCAGAAGAGACAGGTTCCCCTACCAAGTCGACCGATGCTGGAGTGGAGGCCTCAGCACGGCACTTTTTCAGATATGCCTCCCACGCCAATCGGCCCTCCATTGTCCCCTGCGCGGGGACGAGCGACGGTATATTAGATGTCCGTTGGCTCAATGGAACGGCGAGCGCCTCCACCCCCGAATACCAAGCCAGAAATTGTTCTTCCATTCCGGCGTCTGGCGTGAGAAGCACGTGCCCTTGGTGAGGTTCTGGATGACGTAAGCCAAGGTTGCCCGCCGCGGCGATCCACAGCAGGGGCGGCGAATCCTCACCGTAATCAAAGCGCACCCACGTCATTTCCTCCCCCCAGTGTCCGAGAGGCCCGACAAAGAACCTGACTTTGTTTGCGTGTCCGTCTGCGAGTTTGGCCAACACGGAGAGATCCTCTGAGCGAGTGGGACATGTGGCGTGGACCAGCACGACAATTCGAGCGGTTATGTCGCGCGCGCGATCGATCCAATCGCGAATAGTTCGAACCCCCGCGGCGTCGAGCCCGGAAATCACGGCCATGACGTGGCGGAGATTTGCTGAAGAGCCGTCCGCCGGATGCATGCCGTCAGGCCACGGCAACGGTGAATGGAGTATCTTCAAGGGCCTTTCCCCAACGTCCGCACTAGTGTCGCTCAATAGTCCCTCAATTCGGCTCGCCACCCCCCATACGCAAATCGTTAATGCAGCTGAGCCCTTTCCAATCGTAGTGCAACTTTGCCGAAATCAGGCGCCGGACTTGAAGGGGCCAGGAACATAGCGTGGAGATGCGGTCATCGTCAACGTTACTTAATGACTGGCTGATTGTTTGTTCAGTGGCTTTCGGATCGCGTTTCAGGTCCGGTATCGGCGCTTCCCATTTCGTTTCTACTCATCGACGCTCGCATTTCCTTCCGGTCCCCGAGGTGCTGGCCCAGCTAACGGAACCGGCAATTTGAAGGCGAACCGCGAGCAGGCAACCATCCGCGCTAACGACAAGTCGTTGCAGCGTCTTCCTTGCCGCCCTCCAGGTCGGGGCATCGCTCTCGACTGACATCTGTTCCCCAGCGAACAGAACGAGGTCTCAAATTCGGACGTGGCCGAATGATCGTTCCCCACCGTCACCAGCGACCAGCCTTCGGGGCCCTTCTCGCGCACCAACCGGCGCTGTAGCCGGTTACTAGATGCTCGCACCCGCGTTTCACACGTGGGTAGTGACCGGAAAGCTGGCTTAATTCCATAGCGGACGCCGCCTAGAGGGTTCCCCTTTTAGCGCCGCGTCGCCGAAGCAAAGTTGACGGATCCAGCTTCCGTGGTGCAATAGATAGTTTGAGGCCACCGGTGGTCATCAGCGTTGCGAAGCCCTTGCCGTCGTGACGTGATTCAGCAAGCCTCAGGGTCGATCGCCCGTCACAACGCAAATCCGAAATCCAGCAGCGCCGCACAACGGGGCGAATCTGACTTTGGGCACCTGCTTTCTATACCCTTTTGCCTGCGAGGCGAGTTGACAGATTTCAGTTTCATGGTGGAATTGTTATAGCCCTGTTGACGCTTCGATACTCCAGCGGAATCTTGGAAGGTAGCGGAAGGGTGAGTGGCAACCATGAGATTCCTTTGACTGCGGAGCGATCCGCCGTCCTATATGTGATTCAGTAAGCCTTCCTCACCGAAAGCCAGTCTGAAACTTTAGCAGCGAACGCCTACCGGGGCGATTCGTCAGTAGCATCGGAAGAAGCTACGGCGTATCGACCGCCCACCCTCAATTTGCGTCCTGCCAGGATGAAGGAGTCTGAGCTATAGATCAAAACCAGAATGTAATCCCCTGGAGCACCCCATCGTTCCGGATGAAGGCAAAAAGTCGGCCACACAGTTTTTCGATCCGGACGAATTCCGGCGTCAGAGGCTCGATTATCTATTGGAGACTGAGGTTTCTTCTATGATGGGGGCTGCCGTGAAGACGCTTCGGAACTGGAGGTCGGCTGGCATCGGACCGCGCTGGACCAAGTTTGGACGCCAAATCATGTACCCTATCTCGGGGATCGAGTCTTATCTGGAGGAAAATAAAAATGCCACTTCGACGGAAGAACGGACGGTGGGAATATCGGTTCGTAATCAACGGACAGCCAAGAGTGACGTTTCTCACCGACTTGGAGGCTATCGAACCAAACAAGAAAAAGGCCGAGCGGCTTGAGCGGGATCATCGCGACCGCATCTTGAAAGGGCTGGAGCAAGCACGCAAGCCGAAGCCAATTTCCTTCTTCGCCGCCGCCGAAGAGTTTTTGAAACACTGCCGAGTGGAACACAAAGACCACCCAAACACCGCTGATCGGGTTAAGACTTCGATGGCGAGTTTGCTTCAGATGTTTGGACCTCGTGGGGTAGCCTCAATCGGAACCCCGGACGTGGAGCGTTATAAGGTCTGGCGGCTCGATGGCGACCAGAAGATCAAGTCCGTCAAGACCGTTACGCTCCGGCACGATCTCGACAACCTATCCAAGTTTTTTGTATGGGCCATCAAGATGAAGATTGCGGCGTCTAACCCCGTCAACGGTGTCGAGCGACCTTCAACGGAAGATGCCGTGCGAATGTATATTGTCTCCAACGCTGAGGAGTTCTTATATTTTGAACTGGCTCTGGCGCGGAGCATGGACTTGCACGATGTCACGACCCTCATCATCAACCAAGGGATGCGCCCTGAAGAGGTTCTTGAAATCGAAAAGCGGAACGTTGATCTCACCGCTCGGACATTACGTATCCCTCGCGGCAAGACTAAAGCAGCAAGGCGCACCCTTCGCTTGACCAATGATTCGTTCGAGGTGCTGAAGCGACGCATCCAGGACAGTGAGCAGTCTGAAGCAAAGCTGAAGGACTTGTGCCAGCGCATCGCCGAAAAGCTCAAGATAGATCCTGAGAAAGTCGCCGAGCGCGAACGACACAAGAGCGGTTTTGTTTTCCCGGCACGCAGATCGGGCAAGAAAGGCAAAGGCCACATCTCGCTCTCCGGTCTTGAGAAATGTCACAACGATGTTCTGGAATCCTGCAAGAAGAAGGGCGAGACGCTTCCATTTGTCCTGTACGATCTCCGGCACACATTCGCGACCAGAGCGGCCCAAGATGGAATGCCTTTGCCAACGCTCGCCTCCGTATTGGGCCACTCATCGTTGCGACAGGTCCAAAAGTACGTTCATCCCACGCAGGACCATCAACAAGGTGAAATGGACCGCATTGACAAAATCCGTCAGGAGAGCAAGCGCCAGTACGCTGAGTTACGGCGGTCTCAGGCCCACGCTGGGCCCACGGAGACCGGGAATACGGAGGATTTCCACAGACCCGGCGGGAACGGGGAGGAAACCATCCAATGATGCCATATCAGCGTATGTTGCTTGTTTTACAGCAAGGTACAGCCAATTCCGGGGGATGAACGAATTGAAGGTTGGAGGCGCGGGGGGGAATCGAACCCCCGAGTAAAGGTTTTGCAGACCTCTGCCTTACCACTTGGCTACCGCGCCGATGGGAGAGCCTCCTTCTTTCATAGCGTGCCAGCATCGGAATGTCAATACTTGGAGCCGCGCTTGTCCTTTGGTAGATTGACAGCACCCCCCTCAGAGTCTATACTCACCAACAGGTTAGTAATGCATGCAATTCTCTGGGTGATGAGGCTAGGGTGGTGAGGGATCTCGATCTTAACCTGTTGGCAGTAATCACCGAGCTGCAAAAGACCCGCAGCGTATCTCAGGCCGCGGAGAATTTGGATCTAAGCCAGTCAGCGGTGAGTATGAGCCTCGCCAAGCTTCGGAGACGCTTCGGCGACCCCTTGTTTGTCCGAACCTCCAGCGGCATGGCGCCTACTCCCTATGCCCTCGAATTGATCGAAGGCGTTAAGAAAGCGGGCGACATACTACAGGCCGCGCTCCAACGCCGCGTGGTCTTCGATCCCGGGACCTCGCAACGGACCTTCCGCCTCTGCTCCACCGACATCGCGCAATTCACGCTTTTGCCGGCGCTGATGATGCGCCTCCGCTCGCTCGCCCCTGGCGTGAGAATCGATCTCCTGAATATCACCTCCGACACTCCCAAGCTGCTGGAGTCCGGCGACGCGAGCCTCGCTATCGGCCTGCTGCCACAAATGGGAGCCGGGTTCTGTCAGCAAAAACTTTTCCAGGGACGGTTCATGTGCGCCATGCGCCGGGACCATCCCAGAGTCAGGCATGAGCTCAGCCGCCTGCAGTTCGAAAATGAGGCGCATCTCTCCGTGGTGACCTCCGGGATCGGCTATGAGATGCTCGAAAAGACTCTGGAAGCACAGGGGATTCGCCGCAAGATCGGCATCCAGGTGCCCAGCTACTTGGGCGTCTCGGGCGTGATCGCAGTCACGGATTATCTGGGTATTATCACGGAACGGCTCGGCCGGATTCTTGCCGAGGGGAAGAACATGAAGCTCCTCCCGCTGCCGTTTGAAGTTCCGCGCTTTACCGTCACGCAGAGTTGGCACGAACGCTACAGCCTCGACCCGGCCAGTCAATGGTTGCGAGGCGTGATCGTGGGACTTTTCAAGGAACCCGCGCTGATTGAGCACCCCCGCAAGCACGCCAGGCCAGCCGCCGGCTGAAGGCGCTACTTGTCGAATGTGATGGACGAATCCGCCCCGAATTTGCGGTAGTTCTGGAAATTAATCTCGTTCTTGGTGCAGTTGGACGTCCCGCGCTGGCAGGTCAGGATCTCGCTGTGGGCCGGCAGCGGATACGTCTTTCCGTCGATACGAATGAAACTGTAGGCCACTACCGATTCTGCTTTGTCATACGCGAACGAGGTTGGTAGAGGTCCTGTCTGTTCTTCGATCCGCAATACGTTATGCGTTTCTTTGTCGATCCAAACGGTGCCGGAATAGGCGGGGGTCGCCATAGAACCGTCCGGACCGTGGATATCCCAATTCGAGTTTTCCTGCAGAACCGTGAAGAAGTATGTGTAACAAGGACGTCCGTCGAGCGTATCGTCCTTGGTCTTGCGGAAGTCCGCCATTGTATAGGGTGAAAGCAGGCTATCCAGCGTAGTCTGGAATTCGCCGGTCGACCACGCGCCGGTCTTTTCCACCGGCCGGTTGGAGGGCTTTCCGTTCACCGCGATATTGCGATATTCTTCCTTCCCGCCGACGCTCACCACCTCGGCGGTGACAACGTCCAAAGTCCGCCATCGGGCTGGAAATGTAGTGCTGTAGTATCGTGTGGTGGCCTGCTGGACGATAAAGTTGGGCAGACCCTCGCTCAACTTGTCCGCTGCGTCGCGGGTTGCATCGATGATGTCGTCACCTTCCGAACTTGGGCGCGGAGCAGCCTTCGCCCGTGGAGCCGGCTGCACAGGAGCCGGAGCGGGAGTTTCGCGGGTGCCCGCCGGAGTCGGCTCGTCCAACTTCGGTTGCGGAGGCTCAGAGGCGGGTGGCCTTGTCGATGCCGTAATGGTCGGTTCGCCGTTGTCGCTCGACTTCGATCCCGATGAGGTTTCGCCGGGGACTTCCATGGTGCCCGCTGAATGGGTGTCCGCCTCTACGGGAGTCTTCGCGGAATCGTGATCGAACGGTCTGCCTCCAGCAGTGCGCTCTGCCTGCGATCCAGCGCGCGTCAAAATCACGCGTACCGCAGTCTCCGGATCGTCGCCATTCACCTGCACGGAAAGCTGGTCACCCGGTTTCAATAAGATGTCGCGGACCGTCTCGCCCTCTTTGTCGCGAAATTGTGTTTTGGCCAGTAGCCGGAACTTCAGAATCTTGTGGTTGGTGATTTCGAGATAGAGGTCTTTTTCACCCAGTTCCCGTAGTGTGCCATCCACGGCGCGGAGGGCGACTCTTGTACTGTTGCTGGTCTGCGGAGTAGACGAATCTTTGGACTTCCTGCCGGGAATCTTCGGCATCGGCAAGCCGACCCCGCCAGGCAACCCGATTGTGGGCTGCTGCTGCGGATATTGGCCCCCCGGATATTGGCCGCCTTGTGGATATTGACCCGGCGGATACTGCCCGGGAGGATATTGACCCGGCGGGTATTGACCTGTTTGCGGATATTGCGGGTATTGCGGATAGGGAGTTTGGATTTGCGCTCGCCCAGCCACAGCAGTCACCACTGCCAGGAGAAAAAATTGAGACTTTTGGAGCACGGGAATCCCCCTGAAGCGAGTATACAGCCTTCGTTTCCCGATGTCTGGGGTCATTGATTGACTGAAGTTACCATGTTAGTCTGACGGGCGCATATGCGTTTGACACTGATTGCCCTACTCGCCACCGCCGCGGGGATCACCGCGCAAACCCGGCCCGGCGCCGCAGACTGGCCCACTTACAACCGGGATCTCTCCGGTACGCGCTATTCATCTCTGACGCAGATCAACGCAACCAATGCGGCGAAGCTGGGGCCGGCCTGGTCTTATAAGATGCGCGCGGACCCGGATAGTCCGGTGGCCGGGACCATGAACCAGGTGACCCCGATCGTCGTCAACGGAGTCGTTTACCTGCCGGCGGGCAACAAGGTAGTCGCCTTGGACCCGGATAGCGGAACGGAAATCTGGCGATACAAGCTCTCTAAAGGCACGGCCTCGCAGCGCGGCGTCGCTTACTGGCCCGGCGACAAGAATAACCCTCCGCGTATTTTCTTTTTGACAGGACACAAGTTGGTCGGTCTAAACGCGAAGACCGGCAAGCTCGATCCGGGATTCGGAACCGAGGGCGAAATGACGATGGATGTTCCCTTCGCAGGCGTCCCGACCATTTACAAGAATGTCGTGGTGGTGGGCATGAATGTATTCGGACCGGGCGAGCCGAATCCCCATCCCCAGGACGAGGTTCCTGTCGGCCTTCCGGGCGACTCTCGTGCCTACGATGCGGTTACCGGAAAGAAGCTCTGGGAGTTCCACGCCGTTCCTCACCCCGGCGAGCCTGGCAGCGAGCAATGGGAAGGCGATAGCTGGAAACGCGCCGGCAACAATTCCTGGACTTACGCCATGACCATCGATGAGCAACGCGGCATCGTCTACATGCCCATGGGCGGTCCCGCGGCCAATTATTACGGCGGCGATCGGAAGGGAGACAACCTGTTCGCCAACTCCCTGGTCGCTCTGGACCTGAAAACAGGCAAGCTGCTGTGGCATTTCCAGACCGTGCATCACGAGCTTTGGGACTATGATCTGCCGCCCTCACCCATCCTGCTCAATATTGTGAAAGACGGGAAGAAGATCCCGGCTGTGGTGCAGACCGGCAAATCGGGCTACATGTTTATCCTGGACCGCGTGACCGGCAAGCCCGTGTTTGGAGTGGAAGAGCGGCCCGTGCCGCAAGGCGATGTCCCCGGTGAGTGGTACTCGCGCACGCAACCCTTTCCGTTGAAGCCGCCGCCACTGGCCCGGGTGAGCATGACTCGCGACGATATCGTCACGCCCGAGGATACAAATGCGGAGCATTCCAAGGCGTGCCACGATCTATGGGACAAGAACGGCTTTTACAACGACGGTCCGTTCACTCCCTGGCCTTTCCAAGCCACTGGAACCCCAGCCCGCATCGCGATGGCGTTTCCGGGATTCACTGGCGGCACCAACTGGGGAGGCGCGGCAGCGGACACGAAAACCGGCTTCGTCTATCTCAATTCTCAGGACAGCCCGGGGATCGGCTGGATTCGAAAGGACCCCGACTATGGCAAGGAAGGCCATCTTCCTTATGACAAGAACGCCGGGTTCATGAACTTCGCGGCTCCTGCGAAGGACTCATCCGGAAAATCCATTGGAAATCTGCCGTGCGTGAAACCGCCGTGGGAACGCCTGTTCGCGGTAAATGCGAATACGGGAGAAATCGCCTGGCAGGTGCCGCTCGGAATTACCGAAGGGCTTCCGCCGGGAAAGCAAAACACGGGCCGCTCGGGTGCGTTCGCCGGCCCGATCGCAACCGCCGGAGGGCTGGTCTTCATCGGTGCAACCAGTGACAGCCGCTTCCGGGCTTTCGATTCGAAGACCGGGAAAGAACTATGGAGCGGCAAGCTGGATTACAGCGCTACCGCTGTTCCCATTACCTTCGCCGGAAAGAACGGCAAACAGTACGTCGCGATTGTTGCCGCGGGAGGCGGAGGCGCGCAGGCGGGCAATCAAGCTCTGGTCGCGTTCTCGCTGCCGTAAGGCTCTATTTTCGATCCGGCAGAGCGAATACGTACAGCCCATTGCCCGTGGTCGGATAATGTAGCTCTGACGCGACGACTCCTGGCACGTTGCGTGGACTGCCTCCGCCGTTACTGGTAGTCACCGCGAGGTACTGTTTGCCCGCAACCGTGAACGTAAGCGGGAAACCTTGCACCGCCGCCGGCAGCCGGGTCTCCCACAAAATGCGGCCGGTGTTCACGTCGAAGGCGCGGTACATACGGTCCAGATCGCCTGCGAACGCTACGCCTCCGGCCGTCGAGACAACGCCAGTGAGGAACGGCGCGCGCTGTTCGTATTTCCAAAGCTCGCGCATGGTTCGCACATCGTACGCAGCCAGCTTGCCGATGTTACCGTTCGACCCCGGCATCTCAAAGAAGCGTCGCAGGGCCCCGTTGCCGCTGCCTCCGCCCGCCACTTTTTCGACCGCCTGGCCGTTCATTTCCAGGCAACTTTGACTCAATGGAATGATCAGGCGGTTGCCCGGCGGATAGTAGGTCATCGACGGCCAATTCTTACCTCCCTCGGTCGACGGACACGCGGTCACCCACTCGCCCAGGCGCTGCTCGACGATGTCGTTGCGGTAGTGCGGCTCGCCGGTTTTGGAGTCGATGGAATCATATACGTTCTGGTACACCATTTCCTTGTGAGCCAGATATTTCCCCGTTTTGCGATCCATCTTCCAAAGAATGCCCGCCTTGCCAGCGTTGAAAACCAGGTTCTGCCCCTGGTCGTCCACCAGCACACGTTCGAAAACCTCGTCCAGGTCCAGGGTCTCCCCTGGCGCAAAGGCGTGATACCAGGAAAGCTTGCCTGTGTCCGCATTCAGCGCCACCGTGGAGTTGGCAAAAAGAGTTGCGCCCGCGCCTGACCCACGGCTCGCGCGCATCCACGGTTTTGCTTGCGCTGTTCCCCAGTAAGTGAGGTTCAAGTCGGGATCGTAACTGCCGGTAATCCAGGTCTCTACCCCGGCGCGAAAAGTGTTTGTGAGCGACCCCCAAGTGTCGCCTCCGGGCTCGCCTTCCAGCGCCACGGTTCGAAAGCGCCAGACTTCTTTGCCGGTCTTGGCGTCGTAGGCGCTGATGAAGCATTTCTCTTCCCGATACGTGGCGCAAGAATCACGACCCAGGCCTTGAATCACCATACCCTTCACCACCAGAGGACCGCTGCTCGCGGAATAATCGCCCTTGGAGCGATCACCGATGGTGGTATCCCAAACGACCTTGCCGTTGCGGGCATCAAAGGCCATGAGATGCGCCTCTCCGGTAGCGACGAAAACCTTATCGTCGTAAATCGCGATGCCGCGCATGGCGGGCGCGGTTGGATTGGAGCCGTAATGGTTCTCCCAGATCAAGTCGCCGGTCTTCGCATTGAGCGCCTGCAGCACCATGCCGGCGTTGTTCACATACAGCACCCCGTTGTGGACGATTGGCGCGGGCTGATTCCCATTGCTTGCGCCATCCTGCATGGACCAGCTCCACACCAGATGCAGGTCGCCGACGTTTTGCGCTGTGATCTGACTCAGGGGGCTGTAGTAGGTGGCCTTGTAGTCGCGGCGAAGCATGAGCCAATCGCCGGGGTCGGGATTGCGCAGCATCGCATCGGTGACTGGTACATAGTTCTTGACTGCCCCTTCCACCGTGATTCCTCGGGGCGGCTGGTTCGCGGCTGGCTGAGCGGCGCGCCGGAGCCACTATTGAAACGGCTGCAGCCGCGCCCGCCTGCAGGTACGCTGCGCGTTGCCCGGAAGCGACGCTACGGATCGAAACCGTGGATTCCGCGGTAAGAGTCCGGTCACCAGGCCGCGCGCTATTCGCGTCGAGAAGAAACGCGGCGACATTTATATAGATCTGATCCGGAAGCGAACCAGCCGAACCGGGAGGCATAGTGGCTCGCATGAAGCCGACAAGTTCGCCCGCGGTCTTGCCCCCCATTGATTCATGAACGTGCCGCCAGCCAATTGCGGCCCTTCACGTCCGGAAAGATCGGCAGCGTGGCAAGAAGCGCAGTTGGTTTGATAAGCGGCGCGTCCGGCAGAGGCTTGTGCCGCGGTATATGGTCCGGCAGCCCGTTCTTGTGCGGCAAGTTGAATGGCCACCAGCACGCCACCCGCGGCGAGGACCGGCGCGACTACGCCTAAAATTTTTCGGGTCATCTATGAGTCTCCTCCTCCGCCTGTCGCGAACGTGAACCCTACCAATGTACACAGCCCGGCGGAGTGGTGTGATGATCCCCTCCTCCCAAATGTTCATCTCAAGTAAATCGCTCCGCTTTTGTCATTTGTTCTGAGTAGGATCGCACTTAGAACCCGCCCCCTTTTCAGAGCCCCCGTCCACACTATGAGCATCATGGGCTCGCCTAAACAAATCGAAGCATCCCGCATCAACGGGCGCCGCTCCAAAGGTCCCGTTACGCCGGAAGGAAAACAGAACTCCTCGCGCGACAACACCCGCCACGGGCTACTCGCTCAAACCATAGTCTTGGAGGGTGAATCCGAAGAGCGCTTCAACACGCTGCTCAAAGAATACATGCAAACTCACCAGCCCCAATCTGCAACCGAGGCTGCCCTGGTGGAACAACTGGCAGTCGCCCAATGGCGTCTGATGCGAGTTTGGGGAGCTCAAAAGCTAGCCCTCGATCGCGACATCGCCATCCAGGACCCCGACATCGGCCCGGCTTCCGTCCGAGCCATGTTCGCCATGCGCGGCTTAGTCGACAACTCACCCCGGCCCGACGTTCTCCTCCGCTACGAAATCGCCATGGACCGCCAGTTTAAAAGCACTCTCCGCCTGTTAGAAGCCCGATCAAAAAACAGAAAGCCCGCCGCTGAGCCCTACTTCCCAGCTCACCCTTCCGGCCAAACCTGGAAGAATGAAGAAATCGCCGGTACCATTCGAACCCAGGAAGTTGATGAAACTAAACAACCGTGGCTGGCTCATTCTCGCCGCCCGTCGTTATTGTTCGGTCTCTCTGGCGATTCGCTCAGTCGTGGCGGAGCGCGATCGCTGGATCGACGTTCATCGCTCGGCGCGCTGGTATGCCGCAGGCGAGCAACGCCACCGAAGCCAGAATCACTGGAGCCGACGCGATCGTCGCTGGATCGTAAGGCGAGACGCCGACCAATTGCGACTGCAAGACCCGGTTTACTGCCAGCGATGCTGCTAGACCCAGGATCGTCCCGGCAGCAACCGGCAGCATCCCTTCACCGAAGATCATTCCGCGGATATCTTCGACAGTCGCGCCGATCGCCATCCGCACGCCGATCTCCCTGGTGCGCCGGCCCACCGAATGCGCGATCACCGCATATAATCCAATCGCCGCAAGCACCAACGCAATCACTGCAAAGATTGGCGCGACCGTGGCGTGCTTTCCCAATTCGCTATGCAGCGGATCCATGAAGTCGCGATCGAAAGCCAGGTGCGCCTTCAACGTCATTAGCTCCTCAAGCGACACGTCGGAATCGATCTTCTGTACCTCGGCCCGAATTGTGCTCGCCAATGCCAGCGTCATCCGCGTTCGAACCAGGAAATATGCGCGACCGGCTGGGCGCTGGTGCAGTGGCAGGTACACGAGGGGTTTGAACTGCTGCCGCACCGGGTCATTTTGCATGATGTTCGGAACCACGCCGACCACCGTCATCCAATCGGTAGGCCGATTCCGCGCCGGGCGAAGACGTTTGCCGATCGGGTTTTCGCCAGGGAAAAAACGTGCGGCAAAGCTCCGATTGACTACGGCCACAGGCAATGAGCCCTGACGGTCCCGGTCGTTGAACTCGCGGCCTGAGATCGCAGCCGTTGAAACCACACCGAAGTAATTCGAACCGACCGCAAAGAGCCCTATTGGCTCCCGGTCGTCGGGCGCGACCGGTTTTCCTTCGATCTCGAACGTTTGCTGGTTCATGAAAGAGACAGGCAGCGTGGTGGCAAGCGCGGCCTCCTCGATTCCCGGAATCGTGCGCAATCGGGTTTCCAGCCGGTCGTAATACGAGTTTCGCGTTTCAACGTTTGGGTATTTGTCGGAAGGCAGCTTGGCCGATCCAACCAGAACGTGCTCGGGATCGTGCGTGCCTGTGTTGGCGGTAACGATCGACTCGAAACTTCGTACCAACACGCCGGCGCCCGACAGCAGCACCATCGCCAGAGCCATCTGCACCGCAACGAGTCCCGCAGCTAACCGCTTTCCGCGGGGCCCCTGCGTCACGCCTTGCGCGTCACCCTTGAGCACGCCGTTCACGCCGATTTGCATCACTCTCGCGACGGGAGCGAGGGAGAACAGAATCGCGGCGCCCAGCGTGATCGCCGCCAGATACGAGAACGTGCGGAAATCCACGGTGTAATCCAGGACCTGATACATGGAGAACGTCGCCACGTCCCACTGGTGGAAACACCATTTCGCGATCCACCAACCGAGCGTTCCTGCAACGGCCGCAATCGTCATGCTTTCCATGAGGACCAGGCGGATCATCCTTCGTTGCCCCGCGCCCAGTGCGATCCGAGTGGAGTACTCACGCGCGCGTCCCATGCTTCGAGCCAGCGAAAGATTCGCAAGATTGGCGCAGGCGATCAGGAAAACAAAACACGCCGCGGCCCAGAGCGACCCCCAGATCATCGACGCATCCGCGCCGCTGTTTTCCTCAGCATGAGTGGACAGGGTCGGCAAAACTCCGCGATTGGTCGCTGGGTACGCCGCTTCCAAGCGGCGATTGATGGTTTCGAGTTCCGTGCGCGCCTGCTGAAGACTCACTCCATCGCGCAGCCTCCCCACCGCAAGGAATGCCGTAGAAGTCGGTCCTCTCTGCTTGAGTTCCGCGGTCTGCACGAGCGGAATCCACATATCCCATTTAGTAGGAAAATCGAAGCGCTCGGGCATGACGCCGATAATCGTCGCCGGCGACCCGTTCATCTGCACGCGCATGCCGACGATGTCGGCTCGGCTACCAAAGCGGCTCACCCAAAAGCGATGGTTGAGAATCGCAACCATTGGCGCGCCGGGAATTTCATCCGCTGGAGCGAAGTCGCGTCCCAGCATGGGCTGAACGCCGAGAAGTCCGAATGTGTTTGCACTCACCGTGAATGCGTTCGTGTCGAACGGGCGGCCATCGCCGTCCTTTAAAGCGATGCCGGTTTCCGCTACAAACGCGAGGCCCTCAAAGTACTTGGAATCGGTGCGCCAATCCTCGAAATCCGCATACGAAATGAGGCCGCCGCCGGCCGCATAGCGCTCCTGAATGTAAATTAGACGGTCAGGACGCTTTGCGAGCGGCACGCCTCGAAACAGCATGGTGTCCATGACTGCGAACACCGTAACGTTCAGCGCAATCGCGAGCGTGAGTGTCGCAATCGCGATCAGCGTGAAAGCGCGATCCCGGCGCAAACCTCGCCAGACAAATCGAAGATCGTAGACGATCGCTTCAAGCTGGGTTGGGAAAATGACGGCGGGCATCGGCGTGCGTCTCAGTCCACCTTCGCACCGCGCTCTTTTAGCAACTCCCTCAAAATGGACCTGTGGCAGCGCTGCTCGTCCTGACAATAGCAGCCGACTGACAGATTCGTTTGATGCGAGAGAGCCGCGAGCACGTCCAATTCCCGGCTCCGATCAGGTTCTTTCATCTCGTGCTTGAATTTCCGGCTGAACGCCGCCCAGGCTCGCTGATCCTTAGCCGCCAGCGCTTCCTTAACTAGCTCCGGGCTCGGCGAGAGATTTGGAAACCACACGTCATAGTAATCACGCTTTGAGAAATCAGCCTTCGCGACGCCGCGCGGAGGGCGCCGTACCGTGCCGATTCTTAAACCTTCGTGCTGCTTCCGAGGTGCGCCCAATTGAACAATGAAGATCATAGTTCACCAGAGTCAGTGTCCCACGCTTGGCGAAGCTGGTAGCATAGTTACTTGTCAGGCTCCGGGCTTCGTGCAACGGGTGGCTGCAAACCCCGCCAGGTCCGGAAGGAAGCAACGGTAGTGGTTTAACTCGTGTGCCGCGGATCACCCGGGGTCTGGCATAATGCCCTCGCGACCGTCCCCAAACATCGCACCTCATGTATCAAGTAATAGCGAGAAAGTATCGGCCTCAGACGTTTTCCGAACTCATCAGCCAGGAGCACGTCAAAACCACGCTGGAGAACGCAATTACGCAGCGGCGCATCGCGCATGGCTATATTTTTTCGGGCCAGCGAGGCACGGGCAAGACCACGGTGGCTCGTATCATGGCTCGTTGCCTGAACTGCGAGAAGGGTCCGACGCCGACGCCTTGCGGGAAATGTTCGAGTTGCCGCGAGATTGCGCAGGGGAACTCGCCCGACGTCATTGAAATCGACGCAGCATCTAATCGCGGCATCAACGAAATGCGCGAACTGCGCGAAAATGTCCGGTACCGCCCCGCGCGGGACCGCTACAAGGTTTTCATCGTCGACGAAGCGCACCAGATCACCAGCGAAGCCTTCAACGCTCTGCTAAAAACTCTGGAGGAGCCGCCCGAATGGGTGGTCTTCCTGCTCTGCACTACGGAGTCCCACAAAATCCCGACGACGATCGCCTCGCGCTGCCAGCAGTTCAGCTTCCGCTCCGTCGATTTTGCCGAGCTGGTTGCGCGAATGGAATGGATCATCCAGCAGGAAGGCATCGAAGCTGGCCCGGATGTCTTGAGTGTGCTCGCGCAGGCGGGCGAAGGAAGCGTTCGCGATTCTCTTTCGGCCCTCGACCAGGCCATCGCCTGTTGCGGGACCAAGCTTGAAGCCGCCGAAGTCAGGACGCTGCTGGGGATGTTCGCGCTGGAGTCACTGGACCAAGTGGCTCTGGGGATTCTCGATCAGGATTCCCACAAAATGCTGGAAGTCGTGGCCGAGCTGGAAGCCAACGGGCGCAGCCTGCAGCATTTCTCACGGGAATTGGCGCGATACTTCCGGAACCTGCTGGTGATCCGGATTGAAAAGGGTCCCACAAAGTTGGTGGGCGCCTCAACCGTGGAACAGGAGAAGATGGCCGCGCTCGCCGCAAAATTTCGCGAAGAGGACTTGACGCGCGATCTAAAACTCTCACTGGACCTTTTCAAGGATTTACAGGAATCGCTTCAACCCCGGCTGCATCTGGAAATGGGTCTGCTGCGATTAGTCCAGGCGGGCCGATTGTTGCCCATTGAGGAAGCTCTGGCGTCATTGGGCGGAGGTGCCGCTCCTTCGCCAGGTCCAGCGCCAAGTCCGGCGTCAAGTGTTCCGCCCGCGGCTCCCCGTATCGTCCAGCCCTCCTGCAAGAACAGCGCCGGCCGCTGCTCCCACAGTTGCCAGTCCGGCGCCATCGAGTCCCCCGATACCCGTGGGAGGCGACCTTCGCACGAATCTTCTGGCAGCTTTGGCAGAAGCCAAGCAAACTCATCTGGCCGATGCTGTGGAACATTGCGATGTGCAGGAATCCGCCAACGAAGTGGTTTTCACCACGCCTAAGATGTATCAGATGTTTTTGAAGTCGCCGGAGTTGGACGCAACCGTGAAGCGGCTGCTGGGAAGGCCCGTGCGGATTACCATTAGGGTGGGCGAAGTCGAAACCCGGACAAGCGAGACTGCTCCCAAGCCTGCCGTTCAGGGCGAGGCCGCGGCGCGGGCGTTGGCCCATCCGGAAGTGCAGCGCTTTCAGGAAATGTTCCCGGATAGCCAGGTGCGAGCCGTCAGGGACCTAAGGGAGACCGAATCATGAAGATGCCGGGTAACATGCAGGCCATGATGCAACAGGCCCAGAAGATGCAGCAGAAGATGCAGGAGGAAATCGCCGCAATCCGCGTCGAAGGCTCCGCTGGCGGCGGCATGGTCAGCGTGAAAATGGATGGCAACAAGAACGTGCTCGGAGTGAAGATCGACGCTGAAGTTGCCGGAGACGTGGAGATGCTGCAGGACCTGGTCGTGGCCGCCTTCAACGAAGCGGCTAAACAAGTGGACCAGGAAACCCAGCGCAAGACCTCCGGTTTGCTGGGCAGCATGGGTTTGCCTCCGGGAATGTTCTAGCAAATCTGCTTTCATCATTCCTCTAAATGTCCGATTTTGCTGCTCCTCTTCAAAGGCTGATCGACGAGTTCCGCCGCCTTCCCGGTATCGGACAGAAGTCCGCCCAACGCCTCGCATTTCACGTCCTGCGCACTTCCCGCGACGACGCAGCCCGCCTTTCCGCCGCGCTGCTGGATGTGAAAGACAACCTGGGCATCTGCGCCGAATGCAACAACATCAGCGACGCCGAGCTCTGCCCGTTCTGCCGCGACCCCAATCGGGACCGCACGCAAATTTGCGTAGTCGACGAAGTCCACAACATTCTTCCCATTGAGACGACGCGGACATTCTCAGGTCTTTATCACGTGCTGCACGGGTCCATTTCGCCCTTGAAGGGCATCGGGCCGGAGCAATTGCGCATCAAGGGCCTGCTGAATCGAATCGAGCACGGCGAAGTGCGGGAGATCATCCTGGCCACCAGCCCGACGGTGGAAGGCGAAGCTACCGCCGTATATCTTTCGCGCCTTCTGAAACCGCTAGGCATGAAAACGACGAGAATCGCCATGGGGATTCCGGTAGGGAGCGACCTGGAGTTTGCTGACGAAGTAACGATGTCAAAGTCGCTGGAAAATCGCCGGGAGATGTAAGAGAGAGGGCTGGCTGTCGACCACGGTTTCCGCTGGCAGGTCGTGTTCGGATATTCCGTCGGAAGCCGACTTCCGCGGACCTAATTCCGCTAACGTTCACGCGAGTAGCTCGTGAGATGCTCGGTAGCTGCAGTGGCGTTCGCGGACCTATCAGATGACAAGACTGAGTCACGGGCGAACGTGGTTCTCAATTTAGCTTCGTTTCAGGCTCCGATGGGCTAGAATCAGCATGACGGAACGTCTCATGCTTTGGATCAGATCGTGCTGTTTACTCTTCGCGCTGCTTATGCTTCTGGGCTGCGGCGGCGCGTTGCAAAGTCAACCACCTCCTAAAACTTGGACGGCCGGGTACTGGTTTTGGTATGGAAGCGCAGCTCGCACCGCCCCTATGCCGACGCGCTTGGACGTGCTTTTCTTCCAGGCAGGTTTTTTGCTACAAGAAGTCGACGGGCCCCAAAAGGGTACCTGGAAGATTCAGGGAGGACTACCCGACGAACTCCCCGCCTCTAGGGAATATTGGCTGGTATTTCGCTTCAATCGTCAGGGCATTCCGGACCTTGCGGCAGTGCCGCTCATTGCGGCAAAGGTTCGAGAGATTCAGAACGAGGCGAAGGAACGCAATCTGAGTCTCTCGGGCATCCAACTCGATGTCGATAGCCCGACAAAGTCACTTTCCGAGTACGCAGTATTCCTCCGTGAGGTGCACAAGGTTCTTCCTCCGGAGATGGGGGTTTCTATTACGGCACTACTCGATTGGTTCCGTGAAGGTACCTCCATTGGCGACGTAATCGATGAAGTGGACGAATTCGCCCCACAGTTTTATGACACCGCTCCAATGCTCGGCTTAGGCGCTAGCCCCACAATCGCTGCAAAGCTGGACGCCGCAAAATGGGGTCCTGTTCTGAACCGATTTCACAAACGCTTCCGCATCGGCATTGCTACCTTCGGCCGTGCGCGCCGCCTGCGTGTGACACCGGCGGCTCCCAGCGGCGAGGTTCAAAATGTCTATGTAGATCAGATCCCTGCAGACTTCGCCGGCAACCCTGCGTTCAGTCTGCAAACATCGAGGAGCGAAGCGGGGGAAGGTGTATTGACCTATAAAGTCCTCCATCGGCCTTTGCCGCCAAGCTTATCAAGCCTTATTCCCGGAGACGTAATTCAGTTTATTCTCCCTACCACGGAATCGGTTCGATCAGCAGTGGAAAGCGCCCGGAAAATCGGCGGATATTCTGCAGGAGTACTTTTCTTCCGTTGGCCCTCCCGAAACGAGACTTTGACCATGGATCCTGATATTGCGCTGGCCAGCGCCGGTTTTGCCCCCGCCTCAACCCGGCTCTCGGGAGGGGTTCAGGTGGCCGACGCCGGGTGCGCCGCTGTCAAATGCATGGACCTCTATCTCACCAATGCCGAGCCGCTGCGCTCGACCCCGGTGCGCCTGGTAATCCATAGCTCGAAGCGTCTGGAATATTTTCTGCCGGAGCTTGGAGTGCCCATCCGCATGGTTGGCCCGTCGGATCTGGAACTCAGGCTGCCATCGTATGGCGGCCGCAGGAGCCTTTACGTTGGTCGCGCGGTAGTACAATCGAGCGCGCTTTTTACTGTGCAGGAAAAGCCATGAGGAAATTCGCCCGCTTTCTTCGCCTGCTCACCGGACTGTATCTGGCTCTTGGACTTGTCTGGGCCTGCGGGTACGACACCTCTCTTCGCGCATACCTCTCCACCCGTTTCTGGCTTCCTTTTGCTCGCCAAGCTTCCAATTTTGAGAAAACAGGCATCAATCGGGTCTCGGAAGCGTTCGCGGGCCTGGGCGTATCCGGTGCGGACACGCCACTCGCAAAGCTGCGTTCTGTTTATCGGCTAGAGTTGTCTCAGCCGGTAACGGAGTCTTTCGATTTGGCCCCCTATCGTGAAGCCGTCGCGGCGGCCCGTGCTGATGCGTCCCTAACCGCGCGGGAGCGTGAAGAAGTAGATCTGATTGATGCCAAGATCGACATGCGCACCCATATGCGCGGCGAAACGGAGTTGCTCCTGAGCGCGAAGGCCAAGTTGGAGAAGTTTCTCGCAACCGCCTCCACACCGGAGTTCTTAAGCGAGGCCCGAGGATGGCTCGCCCACATTGATCTGAAGCTCGGCGACCAAACCGCTGCGGGGAAAATCTATCTGGATGAACTCAATCACGACGGCTCCAACCTGAGCCGTGGAGTGATTCTCGAGTCGCTCTCGCAAACCTACGGCTACGATGGAACTCCTGGGCTTCTGGAACACTTGGATGATTACTTTGATACGGCGGAACATGCCGCGTTTGCCGTCCAGCTGTTAACGAATCCTTCACAGGGCAGCCCCGCGAAGTATGGTCCGCGCGTGGACCCCATCGAACGTGCTTATCCGCGCATTCGCAGTCTACTGGATCGGCACAAGGAGCTGTTGCAGTCAGAACTCGCCGGTAATTCGCTCGCCCTTCTCAGTTTGCGAGCCGCCCTACGCGCGGGCGACCCGCCGGGAGCGATCCAGATCGCCGCAATGATTCCTGCCGACGCACAGGTCCGGCTGGAGCCCGATTTCCAGTGGATGCTGGCGTCGGCCTACTTCTTGTCGCACCAGTTTGCCGCATCCGAAAAGCCTTTGCTTCAGCTCTTTGAGTCCTCGCGATCTTCCGCCGGCCAGAAAGCAACGGCCGCTTACGGACTTTGCGGCGTATACCGGAAAACTGGTAATTTCATTGAAGAGATTCGTTTCGCATTGTATTTGCGTGATTTCCCCCCAACTCTTTACGGCGTGGATCCGAGCGAATATATGTCCGTTTCCTGGCCGTTGGACACCTTCGACTTGGCGCTTCTGCTGGATGCCGAGGCTCCGCTCCCGGCGCTCGAAGGTTTCATCGCAAAGTACGGACAAGACAACAGCGCCAACCTGGTGCGCTATGCGCTGGCGGTCCGTTTGGCACGCCTGGACCGGTATGACCAGGCGGCCCAGGTCTACGAATCCATTTCCGAGTTAGAACGGGCTGGCCGGATGCATCAGCTCGCAGGGCTCTATCGGGAAACGAAGCGGTCGGACCTGTCCGCGGAACAATCGCAAGCTGCCCGATTCGCTCTGGCGGCGTATATCGGTTCCAATGAAAATAGGCTCTATTTCAACGACAAGATCTGGTCAGGTTGGCAACGCGGCGCGCTTTCCGCTGAGAACAAAAACGGCTTTACGCAGTCCGAGCGAGCGGCGCAAATCGCGCTTGAGCGAAAGCTTAAGGACGACCAGGAAGAATATTGGCGTGCCTACCTCATCTTGCATGGCGTGGTTCAAGACGCAGAGAAAACTGATCAGGGCCGCAAAGCCGCAAAATTAGCCATCCGCTGCGTACGCAGGATCAGCGAGCGCTTCGGCCGCCGCAATGAATTGGTAAAGGCTGATCTCGAACTCTCCCGATGGCTGATGGACCAGTGAGACTTCGCACAAAGGCGTCAAACGGCGTTGCGGAGAATCGTCTCTCGTAGGTCGCCGAGTCGGAGAAGCACCGGAAACCAGCATTGCGCGGCTAAAGGGCGCGGACTCCGTGCCATCGCGAAGCAGATACCCTATTTCTCATGCCCACCAAGTTACTACTCTCAGCCGCCGCAGCACTCGCAGCATCCGGCCTCTTGATTCTCCAGGCCCAGAACCCCCAAAACTTCACCGGCGGAGCCCCGACCCCGCTGGACGAAAAGCCTCAAGGAAACATCGCCCATTACCGCTTCGCTCCCGGCTCCAGAAGCAAATGGCACAGCCATGACGGCGGCCAGATCATTTTGCAGGAGGAAGGCGTAGGCTTGGCCCAAGTCCGGGGCGGCCCGGTGATCGAACTCCACGCGGGCGACACCCTCTGGTGCCCTCCAGGCGTCGAGCACTGGCATGGCGCTGCTCCCGACAAGGCGGAGTCCAATACAACGTAAGCCGAGGCGGCATCAAATGGCTGGAAGAAGTCTCCGAGAAAGATTACACGGCCAAGCCGACCCACAGGTAGCGCGGACGATCGTTTCTCGTCGTCTGCAAACTCGCCCCAATCCTCACTAGTGGCCTGTCTCAGCGAGTTCGTTAGTATGTCTGATGGCCTCGATCAGCCGTGTCCGTCAGGGCACGGGTTTCGGAACGCAGAAGGAACCCGTGCCCTGACGGACACGGCTGAATTGCGGTCTCTTCGGAGGTTGATGCTAACGTTTTCGCTGCGACAGGTCACTAGTGTCTTAGTGCCGGCAGCGGATCGAGCCTCGCAATGCGCCCCGCGGGGACACTGCAAGGGATCAACGCAACCGCCAGCGCCGCCGTAGGTACCGAATGCGCCACAACACCTGTTTCGGGTACCCGAAATACTTCGCTCTCTAAGACTCGTACCAGAATCACGCTGACCGCGACCAGCCTCCCAGGGGCAGCCCGCCGTTACCGGCTGCAGCCTGAACGTCCGGCTACAAACGATATATTCAGAAGTGTAGGACGGGCCGGCGCGAAGACCGCGGCGTCGGCCCTGATGGAGCACGAGGAGCCCACGAACATGAAGCCAAAGAATACGATCTGCCTGTGGTTCGACAAAGACGCGCATGAGGCGGCGCGCTTCTATGCCGCCACGTTTCCGGACAGTAAAGTAATCGCTGTTCACAAGGCTCCCGGTGACTTTCCGGGCGGCAAAAAGGGCGATGAGCTGACGGTGGAGTTCAGCGTCCTGGGCATTCCCTGTTTCGGTCTCAACGGCGGTCCGGCGTTCCGGCACACAGAGGCCTTTTCCTTCCAGATCGCGACGGACAATCAGGAAGAGACGGACCGCTATTGGAACGCGATCGTCGGCAATGGCGGCGGAGAAAGCGCGTGCGGTTGGTGCAAGGACCGCTGGGGCCTCTCCTGGCAGATCACCCCTCGCGTGCTAACCGATGCTCTTGCCGCTGGTGGCGACGAGGCCAAGCGCGCCTTCGACGCGATGATGAAGATGAAAAAGATCGACATCGCCGCCATCGAGGCAGCGCGGCGAGGCTGACCTTAGTGCTCGGCGAATCACTTGGCCCTCAATAGGATCCAGGCGTAACCACGTGCCGTTCAAAAGACTCGTCCACCAGCGGCACTGTATTTACAATGTTGAAACCGGCCTTCTTGAATCCAGCCATACCTCGTCTTGCCAATTCAAGTCCTTAAGGATGCCGAGCGCTCTCGGGGCCGCGTGTGCTTATGCGTGAATCATCCAACTCTACGCGACATCGGATGGGCCGCTGTTCCGTAGACACCGATCTCACCGTCCGGTTAATTCATCAACACGTGCCATCCAGAGGTAACTCCGGAGTGCCGCAACCCCGGCGAAGCCGGATTTCGGCATTTCGAACACAACCCCGCCTCCAAATCCAATGCCATCAGCAAATTACCTAATCGCGCCACCGCCGCAAACCGGCTGTCGCGATCCACGTGAGGATAGGAGTGCACCCGAGGGCTTGTTCAAATGAATATCGAATATTTCCAAACAAACCCAATTTTCCCAAGGTGAGGAGACCGGGAAAAAAGTAAATTTGCAAAACGAACTCAACAAGTAATTAAAAACAATCATCGCCTACTCACATCGCGCGGGACGGACATCGAATATACTTGGGAAATCTGGAGGAACCATGAGCTATCGTCGAACAATTCCTTTTCTGTTTGGACTACTGGTATGGAGCGTGTTCCAACTCTCCTCGGCAAGCCTTTCGCATAGGCAAGTACAGCAGGAAATCACACCTGCCCCTTCCGGACCCTTTCACGTGCAGGGAAATCAGATTCTCGACGCCACAGGGCGGCCGTTTCTTATAAAGGGAACGCAGTTGACGGAGTTTCACGCCGAGACCGTAGCTGAGGACAATCACTCCGGTCTCACTTTCGGCGCTCACTCGCCGACCTCTCTGAGCGCCATACGGCTGCGCTTCAACATGAACACGGTCCGGCTCCCTGTGAACGTTCTGGAAAGCTCCAGCCCGGGATACTTCACCGAATTGGCCAAGGTGGTCCGCCGTGCAACCGACATCGACCTGCTGGTGGTTATTGCCGCGCGCGAGCCCGGAGCGGGATTGCCCTCGCAAAAGTCAGTGGAGTTCTGGAGCAAATGCGCCGGCGTATTTAAAGATTCTCCAAACGTGATGTTCGACGCGTTCTCCGATCCGTACGGGCCGGGTGAATTGCATACGGCGGCGGGTTGGAACTTATGGAGAAATGCGATGGAGCAGGTGGTTCATGCCGTGCGATCCGCCGGAGCCGCTCAGCCGGTCATTGTCACGAGCTGGAATGACGGCCCCGGGTTTCAGGGCGCAGGCAAACTGGTGGACGACTCCAATGTCATCTATCAGGTGTCACCTCGCTATGCGAGCACTCGAACGGACTCCGATCGTGATGGGCACTTCGGTTTCTTAGCGAATCAATCGCCGGTCTTGGCCAACGGTTGGGACCTGAATGTCGACAACCCAGAGGAATGCCCAAAGATCCCGTCCGACCCCGCCGTTGCGAGCGCAATGGTGACGGCCAACCTCGACTACTTCAACGCACACAACATCTCTTGGATCGTTTCGGAATATCGACCTGGAAAATTGATCAAAGACTGGTCGCTGCAGGACGCGACGTCGCTGGAGAACGGCTGGACCTGCGGACAATCCGGGTATCCCTCGCCAGGAATCGGAAGAATGATTGAGGCGCATTTGCGTGCCACTGAAGAGCGCGGAATCTTCGTAGTTAGCGCGGGCGGCGGCCCGGACCTGCCCCGCGGGGGGTTCGCGATGGCCTATGGACCCGCCGGCGCGGAGCACGATTCACTCGCCCCTAGCACGCGGCATCTTCCTAAGGTACTCGGCGGAATTTCGGTTCAGATCACCGACTCCAAGGGCGTGACGCGGCCTGCCGGAATCCTGTGGGCGCACGCAGGCTGGGGACAGGTGAACTACGTTGTGCCCCTGGAGTCGGCGGTAGGCCCAGCGATCATGAGAGTCATTCGCGGCGACGGCAGTATGACCGTTTCCAACATCACAGTCGCCGACGCCGCCCCGGGGTTCTGGACCGGCGTAAGTTGCCGCGGACCCGCTCTGGGCATGGCGACCCAGGTCTTCGCGGATGGCCACATCTCCAAATCTCCGATTTCGACGTGCAACGGAGTCGCCTGTGCTTCGCTTCCGATCCCGATGTCTACCGGTGCAAAGACGACCATACGGTTGAGAGCTAGCGGATTCCGTAATGCAGGCTCGGCATCGAACATTGACGTGACCATCGGCGGCGTGCGCGTTCCCGTGGTTTCCTACGGACCGACAGACGAGGAAGGGGTGGACCAAGTGACTCTGGAGATTCCCTCTTCTTTAAGCAACCTGGGTGAGGCTGACTTGATCTGCCACGTGCGCGGACGGGTCTCTAACGCCGTGCAGGTCCATATCGGGGCGTGAACGCCAGAAGTTTTCCATGACTCCCGCAACTCTGAAGCGATGCGTCATTCTCATCGCCCTCAGTGGCGGACTCAGGGCTGAACCCTATCACTGGGACCTCCCCAAGGGTTTTCCGCGGCCGCGGGTTCCCGCCGGCAACCTGATGTCAGAAGCAAAGGTGAAGCTGGGCCGTTATCTGTTCTATGACACCCGGCTTTCCGTCAACGGCACATTTTCGTGCGCATCCTGCCACAAGCAGGAACTGGCTTTTACCGACGGCCGCGCAGTGCCGATCGGCGCTACCGGCGAAAGCCATTCGCGCAGCGCGATGACGCTCGTGAACGTCGCCTACAGCTCGGTGCTCACCTGGAGCGACCCAGGCATGCGATCACTTGAAACGCAGGCCCTGGTGCCAATGTTGGGTGAGCACCCCGTGGAGTTGGGGTTGCGTGGCCGGGAACAAGAAGTGATCGCGAAGTTGCGAGCCGAGCCAATCTACACCGCGTTTTTTCCGCAAGCCTTTCCGGGGACCCAGGATGCCTTCACGTTCAAGAACGTAGCCAACGCGCTGGCATCGTTTGAGCGCACCATCATTTCAGCGCGATCGCCCTGGGATCGCTTTCATACTGGCGGCGACCAGGAATCCATTTCCGAATCGGCCAAGCGCGGCGAAGTAGTGTTCTTCAACGGACAGAACGGCGGCCAATGTCTGCGTTGCCACAACGGCTTCAACCTGAGTGACGCGACCGATTCAGAGACAAGCCCGAACGTCGCGGCCGAGTTTCACAACACCGCGCTCTACAATCTGCCCGGGCTATTTTCCTATCCGCAGCCGAACCTGGGTATTTACTCGCACACAAAGAAGGCGTCAGATGTGGGCAAATTCAAGGCTCCTACGCTGCGCAATATCGCGCTCACAGCTCCCTACATGCACGACGGGAGCATCGCCACGCTGGAAGAGGTGATCGAGCACTATGCTTCCGGGGGGCGCGCGCATGATAATCCGAACCGCGACCCTCGCATGGCAGCCATTTCCCTGACCCACCAAAACAAGCTGGACCTGCTGGAATTCCTGCGTAGCCTGACGGACACGGAACTGATCCATGATCCTAGATTTTCCAACCCTTGGGAGTAGCCGTATCATAACGTCATGCGCACAGTTCTAACGCTGCTTGCCGTCGCCGCAATCGGGTCGGCACAAACCAATCCCGCCGGCCTTGCTGCCAGGAAATGGCGCGAGCAGCACGAGCACACCATCCTGCAGGAATTTATCGGCCTGCTCTCAATCCCCAACGTTTCCAGTGATCATGGAGGAGCGCGCAAGACGGCTGAAAAGATCGTCGAGATGTTCCAGGCGCGCGGCGTGGCGACCAAGCTGGTGGAATTTCCGGGTGCCAATCCTGTGGTATTCGGCCAGATCACAACGCCAGGGGCGACCAGGACAATCGCCCTCTACGCCCACTACGACGGCCAGCCTCTGGACCCAAAAGAATGGGCGACCCCTCCCTTCCAGCCCGTAATTCGCCGGGCTCCTATCGAAAAGGACGGGACGCTTGTTCCGCTTCCCGCGGAAGGAAACCCGATCAATCCCGAGTGGCGATTGTATGCGCGGTCTGCGTCCGACGACAAGGCTCCCATTCTCGCCATGGCTGCTGCGCTGGACGCGCTGCATCAGGCGGGCATTGCTTCCAAAGCGAATATCAAGTTTGTCTTCGAAGGCGAAGAAGAAGCAGGCTCAGTGAATCTGCAGAAGATCCTGGAAGCCCATAAAGATCTGTTCTCGGCCGACCTGTGGATCATCTGCGACGGCCCCCTCCATCAGACGCGCCGCCAGCAAATCACCTTCGGCGCGCGCGGCGACGCCACGGTCGACATCACCGTCTACGGCCCCAGGCACGAATTGCACAGCGGCCATTACGGCAATTGGGCGCCCAACCCGGCCCTGATGCTGGTGCAGCTGCTCGCGTCCATGAAGGACGAGAAAGGCCACGTGACGATCGATCATTTCTACGACGGAATTGAGCCACTGAGCGCGACCGAGCAGAAGGCGCTCGCCGAAATACCTGACGTCGATCGGGAATTGATGAACGAGTTCCTGATAGGTTCCACAGAAGGGTCGCCCAAAAAGCTGGTGGAATTGATCGCCGAACCTGCTCTCAATATCAGGGGCATGGCGAGTTCACGCATTGGAGCGCTGGCGTCGAATGTTATTCCGGCGACTGCGATGGTATCGCTCGACCTGCGCCTGGTTAAGGGCATGGATCATCACCAGACCACGCAGCTCCTCATCGAGCATATGCGCAAGCAGGGCTATTATGTGGTGGCCCACGAACCTACCGCGGCAGAACGCATCGGACATGCCAAGGTGGCGCGAGTGACGGAAAAGCCCGGAGGTTATAATGCCGCTCGTACTCCCATGGACCTGCCTATCGCGCAGGACGTGGTAAGGGCGGTTGAGAGCGCACGAGGACCGAGTGTAAAACTTCCTACCAGCGGAGCCAGCGTGCCTCTGGATATGATCGAAAAGGCTCTGGGTACCCGGACCATCAGCGTGCCCATTGCCAATCACGACAATAACCAGCACAGCTTCAACGAAAACATTCGGATCCAGAATTTATGGGATGGAATTGAGACCATGGCCGCGCTGCTGACGATGTGAGGCGTTAGATGACGGGCAACATGCCGGCCTCGTGCAACCCGTCGCCTGCAAGGCCGCCGATGCGCACATCCTCCAGCCGATTGGCTCCCCGAGTCATAGCCAGCGACACCTTCAGATAGTTATCGCTCAGGCCCATGCGGCCGTCCTCCAGTGTCACCACCGAAAGGCTCTGCCCCAGCAGGCTTCTGCGAAAGGCTAGGTTCTTCTCTTTGGCCAGGTCTCGTAAGACATGCGTGCGATGTTTGCGGACCTCTTTGGCGACTTGCAAGGGCGACTCCGCCGCAGGCGTACCCGGCCGCTCGGAATAAGTAAACACGTGCAGATATGTGAACGGCAGGCTCTCTATGAACGCTCGCGATTCTTCGAACTCCTGCTCGGTCTCACCAGGGAAGCCGGTCATCACATCCGCGCCCACCGCGCAGGACGGCATCAATGATCGAGCCTTCAAGATCCGATCCGCGTAATGCCGGGGCCGATATTTCCGATGCATGCGGCGCAGAACCGTATCGGAGCCCGATTGCAGGGGGGCGTGGATATGCCTGGCGATGCGGGGGGATTCGGCGACCAGGGACAACAAGTCGTCCGACCAGTCCATGGGTTCTACGGAGCTCAGGCGGAGCCGCTCAATGGGAGTTTCATACAGCAAGCGGCGGACGAGGTCGGCCAAGCGGAAACGTCCTTCAAATTCACGGCCCCAACGACCCAAGTTGATACCGCTCAGGACCACTTCCTTATATTTCTCCGCCAGTTCACGCACCTGAGCCACAACATCGTCAGGCTGCGCGCTGCGGCTGCGGCCGCGCACGAATGGAATAATGCAGAAGGAGCACCGATTGTTGCATCCGTCCTGAATCTTCAGGTTGGGCCGGGTCCTGTCGCCAAGAGCATCATCTACGGGCGCCGAAAGAAAGTCGCGTTGTTCAAAGATATCGCTGACGGCGATCTGGCCATGATAGGGCTCGGCGTGCAGGATCATATCGGGGATTTGCGCCTTGTGCGAATTGCCTGCCACCAGCCAGACTCCCGGCAACCCGGCGATCTCTTGAGGCGCGCGCTGGGCATAACATCCGGTCACCAAGATACGAGCGTCGGGGCTCTCGCGATGCAGCCTTCGTACCACCTGGCGTAGCTCATCGTCGGCGGTGGAGGTAACCGTGCAACTATTGAGGACTATCAGGTCCGCGTCGGGCGCACTCGCGGTTGCGGTCATGCCCTGGCGCGCCAGACCGGCCTCGAGGGCGGCCCCATCAGCCTGCGATGCGCGGCAGCCGAATGCTTTTACTAAGAACTTCTCCACTTGTTCAATTCTACAGGTCTCGGAAACTTCTTAAGCGATGCGCAACCTACATTCAGCCGATAAGCAAGCATGTCGCGTGTACTTTCTCAAAATGAAATCGACAATGTATTTAAGAAGATGCGCGAAGGCGCCGGCGAAGACGAAGCCGCCAAACGAGCCCAGGTATACGACTTCCGCCGTCCCGACCGCATCGCGAAAGACCAACTTCGCGCGATTCACCTGCTGCATGAAAACTTCGGCCGCAACCTGGCTTCCAGCTTATCGGCGTACCTTCGAGCTTACGTAACCGTCAACCTAGTCAGCGTCGAACAACTATCGTTTTCGGAATTCGCGCAGTGCCTTCCGTCCCCAACAAGTGCGGTAGCGCTAGGGCTGGCTCCTTATGATGGCTCCGCGGTGCTGGAGTTGAATCCATCATTGGTCTTCCCGGTTTTAGAGATGCTTCTGGGCGGGTCCGGTAAATCCGCCACCAAGATCACTCGTGAGGTGACCGAGATCGAGCAGGTGATTCTGGAAAGTCTGCTGCGCTTTATTCTTCACGACCTCCGCACCTCATGGGAAATCGTCGCGAAGATGGAATTCTCCATCGAAAGCCATGAGACAGAGCCGCAGCTTCTGCAAATTCTGGCTCCTTCCGAAGCTGTCGTCGCGATCAGCATGGAAGTCCGCATCGGCGATATCTCCGGGATGATGAACATCGGCATCCCGTCCATCATCGTGAAGATGCTGCGCAATAAGTTCGACCAGCAATGGACTGTTCGCAAAACCGAAGCGACCCATCTGGAACATCAGCGCTTTCTAAACCTGATGCGTAGCGCGAAGGTACATGTGGATACACGCCTGGAAGGTCAAACGCTCAAGGTAGAGCAACTTCTGGATCTAAAAGAGGGCGACGTGTTGGCCTTCGATCATCCCCTGGCCAAACCCTTCGATGTATCTCTCAACGGTGTCAGAAAATATCGCGCCGAAATCGTCTCGTCCGGACGAAAACGCGCGATGGAAATACGGGAGCTGGTGACCGGAGCTTAGGACCTATTCCTGTTCTCCCGGCAAAGGCCAACCGGTGATCAGCCGGGAGCCGCGACTGAATGTAAGATACTGAAATCCCCAGCGCAGAAATACCAGCAACCTGTTTTGAAACCCGGCCAGATACATCAGGTGGACGAACAGCCATAGCAGCCAGGCCAGCACGCCATGGAACCCGAACTTTCCGAAATCCGCCACGCCAGCCGCCCTTCCGATCACCGCGAGATTGCCCTTGTCGTGATAATGAAATGGCGCTACGGCTTGTCCTCGCAGCCGCCCAAGGATTGCGTGCGCCGCATAAGCCCCTTGTTGCATCGCGACCGGCGCGACTCCGGGAAGAGGCACCGCATCGATTGCGACGTGCGCCAGGTCGCCAATCACGAAAATTTCGGGGTGGCCCTCCACGGTTAGATTCGGGGCGACTATTACCCTCCCCTGCCGGTCCAGCTTCGCGCCGGTGTGCTCGGCTAGGATTTTTCCAAATCCCGAAGGCGCGACTCCCGCCGCCCAAATCACGGTTCGCGATTCGATCCGCTCCGTTCGTCCCTCGCCCGAAAGTGTGACACCGTTCTCATCGATTCCGGTGACCTTCACTTTGGTTCGTGTTTGAACGCCTAACTCCGCTAAAGATTGTTGGGCCGCCGCTGACAGCTTTTCAGGAAACGTCGTCAGGAGTCGCGATTCTCCCTCGACCAAGAGAATGCGCGCCTCTTCGGGATGGATGGATCGAAAGTCCGACCGCAGCGTATTGTGCGCAATTTCGGCAAGCGCGCCGGCGAGTTCCACACCAGTAGGACCGCCGCCGACCATCACGAAGGTGAGCCAGGCCTGGCGCCGCGCCGGATCGGGTTCCCGCTCAGCCGCCTCAAATGCGTAGAGCACCTTGCGGCGCACATGCATCGCGTCTTCCAGCGACTTCAACCCGGGCGACACGGCCTCCCAGTCGGCATGCCCGAAATAGTGACTCTGCGCTCCGCAGGCCACGATCAGCGAATCGTAGGGAACGGAACCGTCTTTCAAAATTAGTTGGTGCGCTTCGGGGTCGATTGATGTTGCCTCTCCCAACCAGACCTTGGAGTTCTTTTGTTTCCGCAGAACTGCACGTAACGGCATGGCAATTTCGCCGGGCGAAAGCGAACCAGTGGCGACCTGATAAAGCAGCGGCTGAAAAAGATGATAATTGCGGCGATCGACCAGCGTTACGTCGACATCCTGCCCGCGCAGGGCCTTGGCCGCGTAGAGGCCTCCGAATCCGCCTCCCAGGATTACGACGCGGTGTGGCCCCGCCATGACTCCAGTCTACTAGGCGCGATTTCTCAGTCCTCGTCGTGCTGCGATGCGAGCTTCGTTATCACGCCTAAATCCTCCAGCGTCGTCACATCGCCTGATACGGTATTCGAGGTCACAATTTCACGCAGCAGGCGGCGCATGATCTTTCCGCTGCGCGTCTTGGGCAGAGCCTCTGTGAATCGGATCTCTTCCGGCCTCGCGAACGCCCCAATCTCGTGTGCCACCCATTGGCGCAGTTCTTTTCCGAGCTGCTCATGGCTCCACTCGCCCTTCTTAAGGGTCACGAAACAACACACCGCCTGACCAGTAATCTCATGCGGTTTGCCGACCACCGCGGCCTCGGCTACCGCGGGATGATGGACCAGGGCCGACTCGACCTCCATGGTGCTCAAGCGGTGTCCGCTTACGTTCATCACGTCATCCACCCGCCCAAGAATCCAGTAGTAGCCGTCCTCGTCGCAACGCGCCGCATCGCCTGTGAAATAACCTCCTGGAACGCGGCTCCAGTATTGTTCTTTGTATCGTTCCGGGTCGCCCCAAATAGAACGAATCATGCTCGGCCAGGGTCGGCGGAGAATCAGAAATCCCTCTTTGTCGCGGCCGACTTCTTTTCCATTCAAATCGACGATCGCGGGAATAATCCCCGGCAGAGGAAGGGTTCCCGACCCGGGCTTGGCAGGTACCGCGCCCGGCATGGGCGAAATCATGATCGAGCCTGTCTCGGTCTGCCACCACGTGTCGATAATGGGACAGCGCCCTTTGCCGATCACGCGGTTGTACCATTCCCAAGCCGCAGGATTGATCGGTTCCCCAACCGAGCCGAGCAGCCGCAAACTGGAAAGATTATGCATGTTGGGCCACTGCTCGCCTTGCCGGATCAAGGCGCGAATCGCGGTAGGCGAGGTGTATAGAATGTTGACGGCGTATTTTTCTACGATGCGCCACCAGCGGTCGAATTGAGGATAGTCTGGCGTGCCTTCGAAGATCACGCTGGTCGCGCCCGCCGAAAGAGGCCCATAGACGATGTAGCTATGGCCGGTGACCCAACCGATGTCGGCGCTGCACCAATAGGTATCGGAATCCTTCAGGTCGAAGATCCATTTCATGGTGGCGGTGGTCTGGGTCAGATAGCCGCCGGTGGTGTGAAGGATGCCTTTCGGTTTGCCGGTGGTGCCGGAAGTGTAGAGAACATACAAAGGATGCTCGCTGTCCAGCTCTACGGCGGGGCAATCCTCCGTAGCGGTTTCATCCAGTACGTGCCACCAATGGTCGCGTCCTGAGGTCCAGGCTTGCTCGGAGCCCGTGCGCTTGTAGACGATCACGTCTTTCACCGACGGGCACTCAAGCAATGCCTCGTCTACCGCGGGCTTGAGCCTGACCTCTTTGCCTCGACGATATCCGCCGTCGGCGGTGATCACCAGTTCCGCACCCAGATCCTGAATACGCGCCTTGAGAGCTTCGGCCGAAAAGCCGCCGAACACGACGCTATGAATGATGCCCAGCCGCGCGCAAGCCAGCATGGCGACGGGCAGCTCGGGAATCATCGGCATGTAGAGAATGGCGCGGTCGCCTGCTTTATAGCCTTTCGACTTCAGAACGCTGGCGAAACGGACCACCAGCCGATGCAGTTCCTGATAAGTGATCGCGCGCTGCTCGCCTGGCTCGCCTTCCCACAGGATCGCGGCCTTGTTCTTGCGATGCGTGTGAAGGTGGCGGTCCAGGCAATTGTAAGAGACGTTGGTCTTCGCGCCTACGAACCATTTCGCGAAGGGTGGATTCCAATCCAGCACCTTGGACCATTTCTCGAACCAATGAACCTGCTCGGTAGCGATCTCACCCCAGAATTTCTCCGGATTTTCTTCGGCGCGGCGGTATAAATCTAAATATCCCTCCATGCCCTTGACGTGGGCGTGACGGACAAATTCTTCGCTGGGGGGATAAACGTTGGACTGACTCATGAATTCGGATTCTATCAGGTCAGTGGACGATCGTTTTTTGTCGTCTGCCTTGTACGTATGTTCGGCAGACCGCGAAAAACGATGGTCCGCCCTACAGGTGATATAGTCATCAAAATGAGCCGAGCCCTACCTTTGCGCGTCTTTGCGGGACTCTTCCTGCTGGGAGGTCTGTGGCTCGCCTATAACCAAAGCCAGCCGACCGGCCCGGTGCTCAAGATCGAGAAAATCAAAGGCGACCTCTACGTGATCGCCATGGCGCAAGGGGTCGGCGGAGGCAATGTCGCGGTGCTGGTCACCAATGAAGGCGTGATCCTGGTGGACGACATGTTCGACCGCAATCATGACGAGATTCTGGAGAAGGTGAAGTCCATCACCAGCCTTCCCGTGAAATATGTGCTGAACTCGCATCAGCATGACGATCACGCCGGCGGCAACGCGAGGATGATGGCCCAGGGGTCGGAAGTCATCGGCCATCAGAGGCTGCGAGCCAATATGATGGCCCTCAATCAACCCGGTGCGCCGCGAATAACGTTCACTAAAGAAATGTCGGTTTTTCTGGGCGGTCAGGAAGTCCGGATGCTCTTTTACGGCCGGGGACACACGGGCGGCGATGCCATCATCTATTTCCCCACCCTCAAAGTGATTCATACGGGCGACCTGTTCCTCACCAATCCTCCCCAACCGTTTATCGACTACGCGCAAGGCGGGAGCGCCGCGGAGTGGACCGGCACGCTGGATCAAGCCCTGAAACTGGATTTCGATGCCGCCATTCCAGGCCACGGACCCGTGTCTGACCGGCAGGGAATCATGAAATTCGAATCAAACTTCGTCACTATGCGAAATCGTATTCAAGGGTTGGTGCGCGGCGGAGCCAGTAAAGACGAAGTCGCGAACACCCTGGTGAACGACTTCCACTGGGCCAAGGGAGGCTTGGCCGTGCAGCAGGTGGACGCCTTCATTGCCGAGATGAAATAACCTTCGGGTTACATGACACTTGAACGCCGATAATCCAACTCGGCGGCAGTACCGTATATGGTACTGAGAGCAGAAACGAACTATCCGCTAACAGGATCTAGGAACAACAGGGTGCGTCGGCGGGATTGGACGCAGTAGACCGGCCACTTTGCATGGGCGTGTCCCTGATCAGGAGGACAAAAATGAGAAAACATTTTGTGAAAGCCGTGATCGCTCTGGCGTTCTCGGTCGCGGCACGGGCCGACATCATCGACAAAACCTTGACGATCCCGATCGGCCAACAGGTCGACCTGGAGGCCGGCACCGTAGTCGCCGCAGGAGGCGACCTCAAATGGGACGGGATTGAATTGACTCCCCAGGGCAGCGCAAAAGTGGCCGGCTTCGGCGCCGGAGATGCGCAATATCAGGCCACCACGCTAGCGAATCTCCAAGCGCTCCAGGCCGCAGGATCGCTGCAGTCTGCCCCCTACGCAATTGGGGCGCTGACGAACCAGCCTCTTGCGTTCGCACTCACCAATGGCGGCCACCTCGCAAAGATCGAGGATACGTCGTCGACCATTGTCCTAGCCCAGTCGCTCACGATAAAATTCACCACTTACGGAGCTAGCGGCTCCGGGGGCGGCCCGAGCGCGCCAACCATTTCGGGTATCGCCAATAATTACGGGTCGATCACCCAGGGACTGCCGAATTACGGCATTGCTCCGGGCGCATTGTTCGTCGTCGCGGGATCGGGTCTGGCAGGTACGACAACGTCCTTGCAGTTGAGCCAAGCGCCCGGATTGCAAACAACTTTGAACAACGTGAAGGTGACAGCGAGCGTCGGAGGCACGACGCTCGATTGCCCTCTGTACTATCTCTCCCCCACCCAGATTGATGCTGTGCTACCCGGAAAGATCCCGCCGGGCACGGGAACCCTGGTGGTCAGCAACAATGGAGTCGCGAGCGCTCCTGCCACGCTGGTAGTGCTGCAAAGCGCCTTCGGAATTCTTAGCTACAACGGCACGCTGGCCGCCACTTATGATGCGAGCAACTCATTGATTACGGCTACCAATGCCGCCAACCCGGGCCAGACCATTGTGATTTACGGCTCGGGCGTGGGCGAGCGATCCCAACAACGATGACAAGGTATTTCCTCAAAACCTGAACAATCTTACTGGCATTCCCCTGCAGGCATTCGTTGGAGGGGTTCAGGCGACCGTCCTCTATCGCGGAAGGTCTCAATTCCCGGGCGTAGACCAGATCAATGTCACGCTTCCTTCGTCGGGAATTCCCACGGGCTGTTTCGTCTCTCTTGCCATTGTCAGCGGATCCATCCCGGTGGTGAGCAACGGCGCGACTATTCCGGTCGCAGCCAGCGGCAAAACCTGTAACGATCCGAGCTCCGTCTTTACACCCACCCTGAGTCAGACTCTAAGCGGACAGTCGACGGTGCGGCTTGGCATCCTGAGCGCGTCGCAGGCTACGCAGATCGGCGGAGGGGGATCGAACCCGCTGATCAATGTGCTCAGCGGCATCTTCGAGAGCGTCACCGGCTCTCAGTACGCCACAAACGCTGGTGGCAATATGATCTCTACCGGAAGCTGTCTGGTGAAGAGCGCGTCGTTTACCAGTTTCAACTCCGTAGCCACGTCTTTGGATGCAGGGCCAACCATCAACGTAAGCGGTCCACAGGGCTCCATCCCCTTGACCCAACTTTCGATTCCCAATCAGACGCTGAGGCTTTATGGCGCGACCAGCGTCCCGGCAAACTTCATCCCGGCATCGGGGGGTCCGTTCACCTTCGACAACGTCAGTGGCGGAGCCGATGTAGGACACTTCAACGCCACCACGCCGTTCCCCGCGAATTTCGCCTGGACCAACGCCAGCACGGTTACCGTCGTCACGCGCTCTCAGGGCGTAACGGTCACCTGGAGCGGCGGAACCCCGGGGGCCTACGTCACGATAAACGGAAGCTCGACATCTTCACCCGTGAATGGCCCGGCCGTATCGGCCAGTTTCACCTGTCAGGCGCCTCTAGCGGCGGGAACCTTTACCGTGCCGACGCCGGTTCTTCTGGCGCTTCCCGCGGGCCAGGGAAAACTTTCGTTGATTGACAACTCCGGGCCTCTGACGTTTACCGCGACGGGCCTGGATGTCGGCTATCAGTTCAGCATGTCCGAATTCGATGAGAACGTGCAATATAACTAGCCTTTGAAGACCGTGGCTCTTCTTCCAAAACCAGAAGGGCCACGGATCATTTAGATAAAGGCGCGGATGCGATCGGATGAACTCCTTCGGTTTTCAATCGCACTCGAAAAAGATGGGTGCAGGACGTAACATATAGCGTCTTGTAGTCTTCATCTCCAAAAGCCAGATTCGTAGCGCAAATTCGCGGCCTGGGCTCACCCGTCACCTGTGGAAGTTCCAGAGTGCCCAGATGCTTGCCCTCTGGCGACGTAATCCAGACCTCACCAGGACCCACCGCATTGACGGCGTATAGGTTCCCCTTCTTGTCGACCTTCATTCCGTCGTTGCCAGCCGGTATGAACAGCTTCCCGTTCTTGACGGTCCCGTCGGGTTGGACCTCCCAACGCAAGGTCTTGCCGAAGCCCGCGGTGAGATAGAGATATTTTTCGTCTGGCGAAAATACGATTCCATTAGGAGCATCGGCCGGGTTCTTTTCATTGGTCAAGAGCAGCGTGACCACGCCATCTTTGATGCGAAACACTCCCTCATAGGGAAGTTCGCGATCCGGACTCTTCGCGCCGCCTCGCATGCCGAACACGCTATCGGTAAAGTACACCGACCCATCGGACTTGACCGCTAAGTCATTCGGGCCACTGAAGCGCTTACCCTGATAGCGATCCGCCAGCGTCGTACGCGTGCCATCTTTTTCCAAACGCGTCACGCTGCGGTCGGTCATGGCGGTGATGATCAACCGTCCCTGCGAGTCCAGGCCCAGCCCATTGGAGCCGATCAACAGGATCGCGAGCCGTCCGCTGACCGTCTGGGCGCCAACGTTCAAAACATCCGTCCCGGTGTACCCGCTCTTCTCCAGAAAAACAGAGAGCGGCGTGTTGGGAGCCCACTTATAGATCACATTGGCGGCGCAGTCGCTGAAGAGGAGGTATCCACTACGGCCCTCCTGCAACCAGACAGGACCTTCGGTAAGGCCGAAGTGCTCGCCTAGTGTTTCCAGCTTGGCATCGCCGGAAATGATATCGTCCAGCGCAGCATCCAATCGGACGATTTTGAAAGGACGAGGAGTTGGACTCTGAGCTGGAAGAACAGCGCATCCAATGGCGAAACAGAAGCACAACCCGAACTTGAGTCGCATATCGCCCAACAGCTTATCGCAAGTCTTCTGGCAGAAACAGTCCCATCGCGTTAGGATCTAAGAGACGTACTCATGACCACTATCCGAAGTCTAATCCTTCTCGCCGCCGCGGCAGTGACCGCGCTGGCAGACATTAACGGTACCTCTAGCATCACGGCTGGCACCTCCTTCAGTCTCGACTCGGGGACGTCCGTTACCACAGGCGCCGATCTGTTGTTTAGCGGCGTCAGCATAAACGCGTCCGGAAGAGCGACTTTTATCGACCTGGGCCCGGGCGGACCCACGGCCTACGCGCCACTAAACGCGAGTACCCTCCCGCTTCTCTCCGGCACTCTAGTGACCTCCATAGGTGGAGCGTCCTTGGCGGTTAACGAAGTCTTCGCCGTGCAGACCAATGGAGGCAATGTCGCCGCAGTGCTGATCACCGTGGTAAGTGGGTCTTCGCTGACGATTCAATTTAAGACGTTCGGAAATACTATCGGAACTGGAGGCGGCAACGTCCCAACCATTGCAGCGGTAGAAAATAACTATGGCGGAATTGCGCCGGGTCTTCCGAACTATGGAATTGCCCCTGGAAGCCTGTTTGTGATCGCAGGAACCAGCCTGGCAGCCGCTCCGGCAACCAGTCTCCAATCGAGCGCTTCGCCCGGACTACAAACAACACTGAACGGTGTAACGATAACCGTCACCGTCAACGGCTCCTCCGTGACGTGCCCGATTTATTACCTCTCCCCCACGCAGATTGATGCGGTGCTGCCGGGGAACACTTCTGTTGGCACTGGAACCATCGTCGTGAACTATAACGGTGTGAGCAGTGCCCCGGCGCCGATCGTGGTGTCTCAGAGCGCCTTCGGAATTCTCACCTACAACGGCACTCTGGCGGCGGCTTATGACGGCAATAATGCTTTGATCACCGGGACCAACGCCGCCAATCCAGGTCAGACCGTTGTGATTTATGGCTCAGGTGTCGGCGGCGACCCAAACAATAATGACAAGGTATTCCCGCAAAATCAGAACAATCTCACCGGCATTCCATTGCAGGTCTTCGTCGGAGGCGTTCAAGCCACCGTCCTCTATCGCGGGAGGTCTCAATTCCCTGGCGTGGACCAAATCAACATCACCCTTCCCTCGTCAGGCGTGACGACGGGCTGTTTCGTCTCTCTTTCCGTTGTCAGCGGATCGGCACCTCTCAGCAGCAACGGCGCTACGATTCCCGTCGTGATCAGTGGCAAAACATGTGTCGATCCGAACTCCATCTTTACGCCAAGCCTGAGCCAAACGCTAAGCGGCCAGACCTCGGTTCGACTCGGCATCCTGACTGCGGCTCAGACGACGCAGATCGGAGGCGGGGGGTCGAATCCGCTTGTGAATGTGCTTAGTGGAGCCTTCGAAAAATTTACAGGAACTCAGTATGCGTCTGGAACCGGAGGCAACATGGTTTCCATCGGGAGCTGCATCGTTAAGAGCACTTCGTTCAGCAGCTTCAACTCGGTAGCAACGGCACTAGACGCCGGCGCGACCATCAACGTGACCGGACCGCAAGGGTCGATCCCTTTGAGTCCGCTTTCTCTGCCGAATCAAACACTGAAGATTTATGCCGCGTCAAGCGTACCCAGCAACTTCATCCCCGCCGCAGGCGGCCCGTTTACTTTCGACAACGTGAGCGGGGGCGCGGATGTAGGGCACTTGAACGCCACCACAAACTTCCCCGCAAATTTCACCTGGACCAATCCCGGCAGTGTCACGGTGGTCAACCGGTCGGCGGGTGTAACAGTCACCTGGAGTGGCGGCGCGCCGGGTTTGGCCGTGACTATAAACGGGAAATCTTCGTCGGCGCCGCCGAACGGACCATCTGTATCGGCCGGCTTCACGTGTCAGGCGTTCTTATCGGCGGGCACATTTACTGTTCCCCCGGCCGTGCTTCAGGCGCTTCCCGCGGGTCAAGGATCACTTTCCCTGATTGATAACACCAGTCCCGTAGCCTTTACCGCGACGGGTCTGGATGTAGCCTACTCATTCAGCACTTCCGAGTTTGACGAGAACGTGCAGTATAACTGATCAGGCATTCGGCAGCTTACAGTCCACAATCGTTCCGCCGGGCCGGTGTGGAGAAATCTGGAGGGTTGCACCGATCATGCTGGCGCGGTAACTCATGATCTGAAGGCCGAGACCTCTGCTCTGGGGCCCTTGTTTCAATCCCCCGCCGTTGTCTCTTACCTGCATCACGGTTCCTTCATCGTCGATCTCCAGGACGATATCGATCTGCGTTGCGTTGCCATGTTTGACGGCATTGGTTACCGCCTCCTGGGCGATGCGGTAGAGGTGGGTTGCTACGTCTTCGTTGTGAATGGGCACGGGGTCAACACAAGAGAGCCGGCAAGCGACGCCGAACCGGCTTTCAATTTCCAGTGCCCATTGTTGAAGAGCCATCATCAGGCCAAGTGGCTCAGACTGCACAGGCAGTAGCCCTCTTGCCAAGTCTCGGGTTTGCTTGATGCACTCGTTTACCATATGAACGATGCTGGCCATCTCGGCTTCCTCAAGCTTTGAGACGGAGGCCAACCTGCCTTGCAGGTTCTTGCACTTGAAAGCAATACCTGTCAGATTCTGCCCGATGCCGTCGTGAAGGTCCTGACCGATCCTGCGTTGTTCCCGCGCACTGATATCGAGCACGGCTCTCTCCAGCCGCTTAGATTCGGTGATATCAACTCCGGTTGCAATGATGTGGTGGATGGCGCCTTCGGTGGCGCCCGCAAGGATCGTTATTGACCATGAGACCAGGAGTTCAACCCCGCCCGGTGTGGTCCAAACGCTCTCAAACTTGGCGGGTTTCTGGTTGCCGGGCAGTTCTCCTAGCATGCGGCGGAAATGATCGGCCTCCTCTGACCGGTGAAACAACTGTTGTATGGGTTCACCAATCAATTGATTCACATTGCGGCCTGCGGGCTCCTCGCACGAAGAGTTGCATTTTATGATCCGCCCTTCGAGGTCGATCACCAGAATCATAGGCGCTGCCGTGTTGAGCACCGCTGCGACAAAGTTTCGCTCCAGTTCGAGTTCTTTCTCCGCTTGGCGGCGCGCGGCAATTTCTTTCTCAAGCTCCAGATTGGTTAGCCGTAACTGTTCCGGGCTCGGTAGCTGCATTGCGCGCGGCACCAACGGAACTAACGCGATTGCGGTTACCAGGGATGCTGCGGCGGTTATCGCCTTGATGACCCCAGCCAGACGATAAGTACCATGCCATAGGGTCCACAGCTCCATGACGTGGGTGGTGCCGCAGCCCAGAATAAAGATACCGAACATAAAGAACATCCAATGAAAGGGCAGGTCACGGCGCTTGCGCACAAGATAAACCAGCATCACCGGAATGAAGTAATAGGCCAGCGCTATCGTGCCATCGGACACTGCATGGAGCCAGACGATTTCCGGCCGCCAAAAATAACAGTGGCCATGTGACATGAAATCGGAGTCAAAAAGCCTTTTAAAGAACTCGATCATCGCAATCACCCCTTACGACACTCTCCTGCAAAATATCTCAAGTATCTCGGCCCCGCACTCATTTGCTGGCCGCTCGCCCTTGTCAACGTTTGTTTTCTAATGGTATGAAAAACGGTCGTTTTGTGTTTCAAGAATAGGCGTCGCGGGAACTTTTTGGAAGGAAGCAGGACACGGAATCGGCCTTCTTCGACAACCCACAGAATAAAAAGGGGTTGACTACAACTGTAATAAACTAAGACCGCTATTTAACTGTCGGATATTTGATTCCGAGCTGTTCCAGATAGTTGTCGTACTTGGCCGGATTGTAGTAGAGCTTCTGCATTTCCGGCCGGTACTTCTCCATAGTCGCCTTGTTCAACCAGATGGCAGGGACGTCGCCGTCGCGAATGAAGCTCGTGTATTTCGTGTCTTTGGTCTGGACGTTGTTGAAATAGTCCCAGGCGCTCTTCACCAGTTCGGGGTGCAGCAAGATATCGAGCATCGTCATGGCCTGGACCTTTGCACCAGCGATCACACCTTTATGGGCGATGGGCGTGGCCATCGAAATCGCATTGGCCCAATTGTGGCCAGGGCCGCCCGGAATGTTTGACGGATAGTTCAACGTCACCGTCGGAACCACCCAGGAAACGTCGCCAATGTCATCCGAGCCGCCGCCGGTGGGCTGATTCTGATCGCCACCACCCTCCTCGCCGTCCTGAGCTTGCACGCGAGGAGCGCGAATCGGCTGGATCTTCGTCGCGAGCCCGCTCTCGCGAACCTTCAGCTCTTTCTGGACGGCCTTCGCCAGCGTCTGATCGTCGGTTGACCACACAGGTAAGCCGACCTTCTTGATGTTCTCGTACATGTCCTCCGCGATGGGCTTGTTGAAGTGGCCCGGCCACGCCGAGCCCAACAGACGCGACGTGTAGCTGGTATCGGTCATCAGAGCCGCACCCTTTGCCATGTCATCGCCGATATGCCACATGTTCATGATGTGTTCGTAGTCGGCTTCGCGGAAGTAATACCAGACCGATGCGTTCGGAGGCACCACGTTCGGCTGATCGCCGCCATTGGTAATGACGTAGTGGGATCGCTGCGCCAGCCTCAAATGCTCTCTGCGGAAATTCCAGCCGACGTCCATCAGTTCGACGGCATCCAGCGCGCTCTTGCCTCTCCACGGCGCCGCGGCCGCGTGAGCGCTTTCGCCCTTGAAGGCGTATTCCACCGAAACCAGCCCGTTGGACGTCGTCGGCCCCCAGGACACACCCAGATTCGTGCCGACGTGGCAGAACAGCACCACGTCGACATCCTTGAAGATTCCGGCTTTCACCAGATACGCCTTGCTGCCCAGTTCCTCCTCCGCGACGCCGGGCCAAAGCTTGATGGTGCCCTGAAGATGTTCGCGCTCCATCACCTTCTTTACCGCCAGTGCGGCCAGAATGTTCAGCGGCATGCCCGAATTGTGACCCTCACCGTGTCCCGGCGCGCCCTCGATCATAGGCTCATGCCATGCGACACCGGGTTTCTGCGAGGCTTGCGGGATATCGTCGACGTCGGAGCCCAGGGCGATGACCGGCTTGCCAGATCCCCAGGTTGCTACGAACGCAGTCGGCACTCCAGCCACGCCGCGCTCTACCTTGAAGCCTTCTTTTTCCAGCGTCGCGGTGAGATATTTCGAAGTTTCAAACTCCTGGAATCCGAGTTCCCCGAAGCTGAAGACCGTATCCACCATCACCTGGGCCTGTTTCTTCATGCCATCGAGTTGGCCGGCAAGGTCGGCCTTCATAGCCGCTTCTTTTTCTGATGCGACGTTGGCCTGTCCAGACGCCAGCGCCGCGGCAAGCACTACAGCGAAACAGAATCTCATTGAAATTGTCCTTAGCGGGGTTTGGGCGGATACTTCTCAAACGACTTCTTCACCATGTCATCCAACTTGCCTTGCAGCTTCATCGGGTCCTGCTTTTCCTCCACCGCGACGGCTCGCCAAACCAGAGATTTTTTCGCGGTGTCCCGCAGATCGATTACCAGCGTCCCTTCCGCGTACGGCACCCGGACGATTCGCGTCCCGTAACCGCGCCAGCCCACCGGGTAGGCTTCCGTCTCCAGCTTGCGGACCGATCCCAGAGTGAAGTTGACATTCAAATCGCCGTGGTCAGGCACTTCCATCAAGCCTTTCTCACCCATCCATTTGCGAATGTCGTTTTCAATCCTCTTGCGAGTCAGGTCGCTATTGAGGGTTGGATTCTTGCTGTTCAGCCGGCCCATCCGGATGGTGAACGTCTTGTAATCGGAAAACGGCGCGGCGTCGTCGAATTCCGTGTTCACTTTCTGCGCCCATGCGGCGGCAGGCAGCAGAGCCGCCAGTACGAGGCCAAGCCTCAAAAGAGTCATAGACTCATTGAAGCACGGGTAGCAGTGCAGTGTTGGGCGGGACGAATAAACTGCCCTCCGTGACACCCTTCGGAGCGAGCGAACGCAATTTGCGGCTCAATTCCTGCGAAGTGATCCTGCCCGTGAGCGCCTCGCCAAACGCCGCGGTAATGCCAGAGACCTGCGCTCTGGTTTCCTGCACGAACTCCAACCGGAAATGGCAAATGCCCGCGGCGAGCCACGCGTCCAGATGAAGACTCGCCTCCTGCGCCTCCGCGCCGAATACAGTGTTGCGGCAGCCGACGTCGGCCAGCACCGGGTGGGCTCGGCCCTCGGAATCTTTCAACGCTACCTGATGTTTCTCGCAAGGCCGCCCGCAGTCTTTGTAGGTTGTGCCGGTCGGAAAGAAAACGGCAGAACACGCAATGCTCGGTATGGAACACAGGCAGGTGCTGATAGGCGATCACTTCCAGGCTGCCCGGCTCCAGGTGCTGAGCCAGCGCTGCAATTTGCGAGGCGTTCAAATCGTGAGTGGGCGCCAGCCGATCCAGGCCCCGATTCAGAAGCTCGCGCGCGGAAACCGCGTTAGCGGCGTTCAAGCTGAAATCGCCAGTCAGTGTCGCGTGCCTGCGACCTTGCAGTGTTTCCAGAAGTCCCGTCGACCGGACCAGCACCGGCACATCACAATTGAGAAGAAACTCCGCGATCCGCTCTTCGCCGGGTTTTAAAACGCGCGGGCTCGCGATGCGAGCTTCAATGCCCGACGCTTTCACCCGCTCCAGCGAAGGCTTCAGCCCATACAGGTCGAGATAATCCAGCGTGATGCTCGCGGGGCGAACCTCAAGTGCGGCATCAAGCTGCTCCGGAGTGCGAAGTAAGAGATGTAAGCGCGGGGGGCCTGCGGATTCAGAATGTACTCCAGCCGCATCAATCGCCAACGGTTGCGTTACCTTCCGCACGATTGGAGCAGCCTGTAAAGCTTCCAATTCTTCTACCGCGCGTCTCCGCAGCCGGTTCAACAAAGAACTCGGCGCGAATGGACGGCCTTCTACGCGAAGGGTCAGCTCGTCAAGCTGGTAAGCTGTATTCCCGAGCCGCCCCAACTGCTCCTCAAGATAATCGGCATCCAGCGCCCGCTGTTCGGCCCCAGGCAGATCGCTCTCCGAAACCACCTTCACACGAATCTCCGGATGACGAATCAGGCTCCAGGTCAGCTTCAGCCGAGCACCTTCCTTGGCGACCGCCTCCACCCGAACAGGCTGCCTGGTGACAGGCGCCGAGGGACGGATGTAGGGGTGCACCATCCTCGCGATCTCAGGATCATGAGTTCGCCACACCAGGTCTCCAGCGCGAATCCGCTCCGCATGAATCGCGCCGTTAGCAAAACGAAGCTCAATCGCGCTAGCCCCTGCCGGCAGAACCTCGTAAATGCGACCGCCCTCTTCAGCCTCTGCGGGGTCGCGCCACGAGGCCGCGTCGAACACGACGCCATCCCCAGGCTTCAGAGGCAACTCACTTGGCTCCACCACCACACCCTGAGCGCTGGTCCGAACTACCGACCCCATCAGCAGTCCTCTATGCCGCGGCGCTCGCCCCCTCACTACCGTCTGGTGATTGGTGCCGGAAAGAAAGTGCGGCCCCAATCCGCGCGAGTAAACCTGTTCAAGATGCTGCTTCGTCTCCGGGCTAGTGGGGACCGTCTTTCCGGCACATGCATCGTCGACAGCCTTGCGATAAGCGCGAGTGGTCAGCGCCACATAGTCGACGTCTTTGTAGCGACCTTCAATCTTGATCGCGGAGACCCCGATATCCACCAGCTCCGGGACCTGTTCCAGCGCGTACAAATCGCCAGGAGACAACAAGTATCTCGCGTCACCCAGCGGCTTGAGCTTTCCGTCGACCAGCATTTGATACGGCAATCGGCAGGCCTGTGCGCACTGCCCCCGATTGGCGCTGCGGCCTCCCCAGGCCTCAGACGAAAAGCACTGCCCCGAATAGGACACACAAAGCGCCCCATGTACGAAGACTTCCAGATGACAATCGGTCTCGCGGCGAAGGGCGCGAATTTCATTCAGCGATAATTCCCTGGCCAACACGACCCGGCTGACTCCCAGCTTTTGCGCGGCTCGAACCCCGGCGGCGTCCGTGATGCTCATCTGGGTGCTCCCGTGGAGTTCCAGCTCCGGCGCGATTTCCCGGGCCAGCTTCACCACCGCCAGATCCTGGACGATAATCGCGTCGACACCGGCCTCGGCGATCGCTGCCAGCCCTCTGCCTGCGTCGGAAAGTTCGGAATCGAACACCAGCGAGTTATAGGTAAGATACCCGCGCACGCCCCGCTTGTGGAGGGTCTTCATCGCCTCAGGCAATTCGGCCAGCGTAAAGCCGACCTTCGCACGAGCCGTGAAGTGCGTTAACCCGAAGTAAACAGCGTCCGCGCCTGCCTCAATGGCGGCATGCATTTGCGGCCAATGCCCGGCCGGACTCATCACTTCTGGTTTACGAACGTCGGGCCTGTGGACCGGAATACCCACTCCTTTAAGGTAACCCGCTCTCCAAGCTCCGACGTCAGAGAGGACATGGCTCTACCTGTTTCCCGACGTACATTTTTGTTTGCCGGAGCCTCGCTGGCCACCTACGGGCTAGCATCGGCTCAGGAAGCGGCTAAGGACGCGACATTCTCCTCGGACGTGAACGTGGTGAACGTTTTCGCGACTGTCCGGGATAAACAAGGCAAGATTGTACGAACCCTCGGCAGAGACGATTTCTTCCTGGAAGACGAAGGCCACGCTACCCCCATCCAATACTTCGCTCAGCAATCCGACTTGCCGCTGACGCTGGGCCTGTTGATCGATACCAGCGGCAGCCAGCGCAACGTCCTGGAGCCCGAGCGCCACGCCAGCTACCGTTTTCTGGAACAGGTGATGCGCCCCGAAAAGGACAAAGCCTTCGTGATCCACTTCGACTATGAAGTGGAGCTGCTGCAGGATCTGACGTCGTCAAAAAAAGACCTTGAGGCCTCGCTGGATGACCTGAGCGTAGGGAAACCGCAGTTGAATCGCCGCGGCCAGGGCGGTCAAAGCGGCGGTGGCGGAGGATATCCGGGTGGTGGCGGAGGCGGTTACCCCGGAGGAGGCGGCGGCCGGAGCGGTGGACGAGGCGGTGGAACAGATCTCTATGATGCCGTGCTGCTCGGCTCAGACGACCTGATGAAGAAGCAACAGGGCCGTAAAGCGCTATTCGTGCTTTCGGATGGTGTCGACACCGGCAGCAAGGTGACCCTGACAGACGCGATCGAATCGGCGCAGCGCTCCGATACCTTGGTCTACGCGATACGCTTCTCGGATCCAGACTCCGGTGGAGGGTTCCAGCGGGGAGGCGGCGGCGGGCTTAGCGGTGGCATCGGCGGCATCGGCATGGGAGGAGGCCGTCGCCGTGGCGGAGGAGGCGTTCCAAGTCAGGCCAACCGCCCCGACGGCAAAAAAGTTTTGCAACGCCTGGCCGAAGAAACGGGCGGCAGCTACTTCGAAGTGTCCGGCAAGCGCACTCTGGGCGACATTTACGACACCATCGAAGACGAGTTGCGCAATCAATATAGCCTTGGTTTCAATTCGCCCAAGGACTCTCCCGGCTTCCACAGGCTGAAGGTGGGGACGAAGGAAAAAGGCCTGATCGCCCAGGCCCGCGCCGGCTACTACGCGCGCTGACGCCGTCCTTTTACACTGGACTTGTGTCCTGGAAGTCCATGTGGTGGCGAACCGTCGCGGGAATCATTCTTTTCGGCTCGGCGTTTGGATATGTAGAGGCATCGGTGGTCGCTTACCTTCGGGCGATTTACTCTCCCTACCACGCGCATTACTATCCCACAGCGCCCGCCGACGACCTGTTCCCGCTAATGACCCTTGATCAACTTCATGAAATGGGTCCGGAGCACGAAACACGGCTCAAGATAGAGCTCGGTCGCGAGCTCGCGACCATCCTGATGCTGGCAGGCGCGGCAATAATGGCGGCCCGCAACATACGCGAATGGTTCGCGATCTTCGTGGCGTGCTTCGGCGTGTGGGACATTACCTTTTACGTGGGCCTGAAGGTCCTCATCCATTGGCCTGCATCGCTGATGACCTGGGACCTTCTCTTCTTGTTGCCGGTGCCATGGGTTGGGCCGGTAGTTACGCCCGTCGTGGTGGCGAGTTCGATGATTGTCATGGGGCTCGCCGTATTGTGGCGGGAGTATAGAGGCGATCCCGTTAAGATTGGCCGTGGACGTTGGGCGCTGATCTCGCTCGGATGGGTTCTGCTACTGGTCGCCTTCATGGCTGATGTTGTGAACACGACTAGCGGCGAATATCCAAAGACGTTCCAGTGGATTCTCTTTGTCGCCGGTGAAGTGGTCTGGTTCTCAGCGTTTCTGATGGCTCTATTTACAACACGACCCTCTGCTCTCCCTCCCTCCTCGTCACCCGTTCCCGGTCCAGCCATTCGAGCAGCGGAATCGCATACTTCCGCGACACGCCCGTCCACTCTTTAAACTCCCCGACCGAAAATCGCGATCCCTTGTGCGCGGCCATCATCGCTCGCACAGCATCCGCCGCAGTAGAGTGGACCACCAATTCCAGATTGACGCGGACCACCCTGCGACTCTTCAGCAAAATCTGCAATAGCGTCCGCGCCCGAGCCGGATCGAGCTTCGATTGCCCCAGCACCTCAGCCAGCGCTGGCACCGCCAAGCCCGCTTTGGCAAACAGAGCCTCCAGACGGCCAAGATCAACCTCGTCATCACGCTGAAGAGCGACTCTATGCGACGGCAGACGCACTGTCTCGCCCTCAACAACGACACCCGTCAGTAGATCATCCAACAGAAACGCCGGGGCTCCAGGCAGAACTGCGGCCCGAAGCGCCTCTTTAGTCATACCGGCCTGCAGAGGATTCGCCTGATGAAAGGCCGCCAGAGCGGTTTGAACGCTGACGAGCATGCGCGCCATCCAAGCAGGGCTCGTGACCCAATCGTTCTTTGTCGAACCCGATTCCATCCGCAGCCCAGTCTTAGCGATCAGTTCGGCGACACTCAGCCCGTGCGCGGATTCTTCTACGAGTAGCCGGATTCGCTCCGAAGGATCTGCCGCCGATAACGCCATGGTGCGGGCGGCCAGCACGGACTGGCGCAATCGCGCGGGAGCGTCGATCGCCGCAACGACGCCACCTCCGATGGTCACCACAGGCGAGAACATCCGCACGATGAACCGGTCACCCGGAAGCAAGAGCATCGGCTCGCGCAACAGGAAACGGACCGGCGCAGTCGAGCCGGGCTTCATGGGCTCAGTTCCCTGGAGCAAGCGGACCTCTGCTTCCACCTCGGCTGTCCCGGCATGAAAATGGACCGGCGCTCGATTCTTCAACGGATGCGCGCTGGAAAGAAGCTCGAACATCGAATCGATCTGTTTTGTGACGCGGAACCGCCCCGGTGCCGCCAGCATCATTCCTCGCTGGACCTCCGACGACTCGATGCCGCCCATGTTAACGGCGGTTCGTTCCCCTGCCTCGGCTCGTTCGACACTCGATCCATGCACCTCCAGGCCGCGTACACGCACCCGTTTTCCTTGAGGGAAAAGCTCCAGTTCGTCCTCCAGTGCGATGGAGCCTGACACCAGCGTGCCCGTCACCACTGCCCCGTGGCCTCGAATCGAGAAACTTCGATCGATCGGTAATCGGGCAAAACCCGCCGCCTCTTTCTGAAGTCCTTCGGCCACGCGCGCTAAAGCAGTCCGTACATCCGCAAGACCTGCTCCTGAGACAGCACTCACTGGAACCACCGGAGCCCCCTCCAGGAAAGTCCCGCGAACAAGTTCCTCAATTTCCAGTTGCGCCCATTCGGGCGATGCCAAGTCCACCTTGGTTAGGGCGATCACGCCGCGCCTGATTCCCAGCAGCCTGCAGATTTCGAAATGCTCGCGCGTCTGCGGCTTGACGGATTCGTTCGCCGCAATCACCAGCAGCACCAAGTCGATGCCCGTAGCCCCGGCCAGCATGTTACGGATGAATCGTTCATGCCCGGGAACATCCACAAAGCCGGCGCGCAGATCAGGCGTCAGATCCAGATGGGCGAAGCCGAGATCGATCGAGATGCCCCGGCGCTTTTCTTCTTCCAGCCGGTCTGTATCGATGCCTGTGAGCGCTTTAACAAGCGTGGTCTTGCCATGATCGATGTGGCCCGCAGTCCCGACGATGACGCGCCGTTTCAAAAGAAGGCTATTCCTCGACCTGCAAAGATCATACCGATCCAGTAGCCGAGCGATAGGAATCGGCGTCCTGGGGTTACAACGGCCGCAGCCAGCAGCAGCATCTTGGCGCGAAAGGCGTAGCTCTCATAGCAGTGAATGGGAGCCATGTAAAATAGCACCACGCCTGTTACCGTCATGAACGCGAGCCCGATGCGAGTGCCCGTTTGAAGACCCTTCAGAACTGCGCCTCCAAACCATGCAACACCCAAAACATGAATGGCGGCGATAACCGGATAGCCCCACGTCGATTCGCGCAGCCAAGTGCTCAAACCCGTTGACTGCAGCCATTGGCAGAATTCGATCACTTATCGAAATCCTCAACCAACCTGCTGGTGACCACCACCGCAGTCCACAGCGTCAGGGAAAATGCGGCTCCCATTTTCGACGATCGCCGGCCCAGAAAATGGAACAGCAGGCCCACAGCAACCAGCCCGACTTTTATTAAGAATGCCGGATTCGTCACATAGCGGGCCGCGTCCGCTCCGAACAACGCGATCCCAGTCGCGAGCATCAAGGCGAGCCCGGTATTCGTCCATGGGTGAACCGCTTGGCGCGGTCTTCCTCGAAGTACCGAGTAATCCTCCAGGACAACCGTTCCGGCAAACAGCGCGAGTCCCACCACATGAAGCGACTGAACGACCGGGAAGAGCCAGGTGTTTTTCAATTACTTTTTCTTCAATTATTTGGCAAATAACTTCGAGTAGTCGTGATTGTTTTCGCACACGAACTCGTCCACTTTTTCGAGCTCGGGTTTGAGCGCGAACGTACGTGTGATCTTCCAGGGCTTCTCAAAAACGTTGGGATCTTCCACCGTTGCTTCGTATTGAATGCTGTCGAACTGAGGCCGGCGAAATCGCTCCACCACATGCAGCGCTTCAGTGTGTTTAAAGCCGCCGGGAAGCTCGGTTTTGTCGTTGAAGGCCACTACGTCAACCACCAGTGTGTCGCCCTCCCAATGGCCGATGGAATCGCCCATCCAGGTAGGATCCAGGTCGGCCTGATGAGGACCGCCGTGCGTGGGGATTACGCGAAACAAGTGCGGATACTCGTACATGATGACGACTTTATCCACGCTCTGCACAATCTGCCATTGATAGGGGACAGAGTATGCACCCGGCACACCGGTCGGCATGCAATCGGAATAGAGTCCGGAATCGTTAGGTCCGCGAACGACTTTGAATTTCTCCGCGCCCGCCTTCAACGCAGGCGGGACATCCGCGCCAGGGCTGCCCGGCCGTGCGCCGCCCCCGAAGTTATAGACTCCGGATAGATCCGGCTTCCCGGCAATCATCGCGACTTCCTTCTTGGCGCCTTCCGCCGGCGGGGACGAATCGGCTTCCGTGGTGCCCGCCACCGTCACTTTGACGGTCTGCGTTAACGAAGTATTATTAGGTCCGCGAACCGTTAACGTGTATGTAGTGGTGCGATCCGGAGTCACCTGCTTACTGCCTCGCGGGGTCACCGTGCCGATGCCCGGGGTCAGCGAAACTCCAGAAGGATTTTGTGTGGACCACACCAGCATCACTGGCTGCCCCGTCTTAACCGAAGCAGGTTGCGCTTCAAACTTTATAATGCGGGCGGGCGGCACAACGCGCGGCGGCCGAGGCGGGGCGGGCGCGGGAGTCTGCGCCGAAACAGGAATACAGAAAGCAGCGATAAGAGGCCAGCGCCATCTCGACGTAATGATCATTTCTAATTCTCTTCCCGGTGGTGCAGTATATCAAGTTCTCTTGAAAGTGTCCTCACGCGTATGTTGTTAGACCTATGTTGGAGTTATTTTAATGCTTTGTTTTCTCCAGTTAGGAGGTGAAACGTAACCTTTGCCCCATGAATCTTAGTCTTTAGTTGGGGCGCCTTCAAGCGCTCCAGATTCCAAAGAAGAGGTAAGCCGTTTTATGAAGAAAACTTTAGTTTCGATGCTCGGTCTGGTGGCCCTGACGGCAATGGTAGCCCTAGGCGCGGATATCGACGGAAAGTATATGTCTGAGGCTCAAGGCAAGGGCGGTCCCCAGACTCTGATGCTCAAAGCAAGTGGCGACAAGTTAACCGGAACCATGGAAGGCGGCCGCGGTGGCGCGGTCGAAATTTCCGAAGGCATGGTTCATGGCTCCGACGTGATGTTCAAAGTTGTCCGTAAAGGCCAGGACGGCACAGACCGCACCACCGAATACAAGGGCACCCTTGCGGGAAGCGATCTGAAGCTGAACGTGACCGGCGGCCGCGGCGGACCGGTGGACGTGACCTTCAAAAAGCAGTAAGCGTCAAGCAGTCCAGAAATATCTGGTGACGTGAAAGAAAACGGGCGCGGCGAAGCAGATGGAATCCAATCTGTCCAGCACTCCGCCGTGCCCGGCAATAATTGTTCCGTAGTCCTTCACTCCCCGGTCGCGCTTAATCGCCGACATCACCAACCCTCCGGCGAAACCCAATAGCGTGATCAGCAAACTCATCGCACCTGCCTGCAGCGCTGTGAAGGGCGTCACTCCATGAAGCGCCATCCCCAGCAGTGACGCGCTTAGCACTCCACCCACGAATCCTTCCACCGTCTTGTTCGGACTCACCAGCGGAGCGATCATGTGCTTGCCCGTCAGCTTTCCCCAAACGTATTGCAGCACGTCGCTGATCTGCGCAACGAATAGAAAGAAGAACACCAGGCTTCCATTGCGACCTTTGTAGCCTGGAATGTCGAGCATATAAATCGCAGGCACATGACTCAAGCAGTATGTGCAAATCATCAAGCCCCACTGAATCTTCGCGGTCCTCTCCAGAAACTTTTCCGTCTGCCCGGCCCACGCGCTGCGAGCTGGAAGAAACAGAAATGCATACACCGGAATAAGAATCGTGAACAGGTTGTACCAGTTCGACCAGACCAGGTAATACTGAAACGGCGTGATCAGGAAGAAGGTCCAGAACAACGCCCGATGATCGCCGCGATTGGTGGGCGTCAACGTCAGGAATTCTCGCAGTGCCAGGAAAGAAAGCAGTCCGAACAGCACCACCATTCCATGGAACCCGACCCACAAAGCTCCCGCGAGAATCGCGACCATCACCCACCAGGCCGCCACGCGAGCATTCAGATTGCTGATAGTCGCGCGAGCCTTGTCTGACTTGGCCGTTTTCTTCAGGATCAATCCGGCCAGCGATGAGATAACGAGAAAGATCGCCACCAGTGCGAACAGCCGGTCCAGGGCGGGGTCCGGGAAAATATTCATAGCTGCGCCAACTCTGCTACCGAGGTTCGCAAACGCTCCAGAAAGTCGGCCTTGCCTTCGCCCTGGCCCAATACAAGCGGTGCGCCGAAATGAACACGGCTTAGCAAAGGCACGGGCAGAAACTCGCCCTTGGGCAACACACGGTTCAGGTTTTCAAGATACGCGGGCACCACGGGAAGTCCGGGCTTGTGTTTCACCAGATGGAAAATGCCGCTCTTGAATTCCCCGAGTTCATCGCCCGCGCCCCGTAGTACCTTCGGGAAAGAGAATCAGCGAATGGCCTTTGTCCAGCGCTTCCAGAATCGGATCGAGCACGTGGCGATTGTGGCCGCTCCGGTCTACCAACACGGCCTGAAAAACCTCCAGAGCAAGATAGCGCTTCAATCCGCCTGTCTCCCAATAGTCCTTGGCGGCGACAGGCCGCGTGTGCTCCCTCACCTGCTTAGGCAGGCTCGCCCAAAGGACGGTGAAGTCGAGGTGACTGGAATGATTCGCGACAAAGATGCACTGATTCTTCGGAGGCTCTGAGTTGACCCAATGCCCCTGCGCTCCGCTGATGAATCGAGCCGTCCAGGCCAGAGCCCCCGCGACGTAGCTCACTTGTTTTCCAGCCCAGTGACGATGGTCGCGGCGCGCGAAAACGTCGTGTAAAGCGACCCGAGCGCGATCGCACCCAGCGCGGCGATCAATACATATTCGGTATGAAAGACCACCGTCTCCGCCGCGGTTGCCAGCGAGGAGAAGGTCATAATGGCCATGCGGTGTTGTTTCGCCATCGGCCCCGCGAAGCTCTGTTTCAAACCAAGCGCGCCACCCAACACGCGCACGTAGGCGGTCATCACGGCGAACGTGCCTGCCAGCCATCCCAGTTCAGGTCCCCACCGGAACATGAGCCCGGAGCCTGCGCCCACCAGGATCATGAGATCGGCGAAGCGGTCTGGCATGTCGTTAAAAACCTCGCCGGACTTCGTGCCCATCTTGCCTTCCACCGCGACCATGCCGTCGATCAGATTGCAGATCAACCGAAGCTGGATTCCCGCGGCCGCACCAACCAGCATCGCGACTCGTCCTACCAAATCAAAACGCTGCCAGGAAAACAGGCAGGCGCCTGCGACCGCTGCGAAGAAGACGCTGGCAAGCGAAATCGTATTCGGCGTGATGCGCCGCGCTGCGACGACGTGAGCCAGTGAGCGCGCCCAAGCCTTGTCGCGAACCTTCAACGGCCTGCGGCTGGTGGTTTCTATTCCCATTTGTATATTCTTTCGGCAGGAGCCTTTACGAACTTTGGGCGCGATAGGCAGCCACAACCGTAGCCGTATCGCCCAACATCATCGTTTTGCCGTGGTCCAGCCACAATGCCCTTTGGCACAACATGCTAAGCAATTCTAGCGAATGGGAGGCCGGAAGGATGGTCTTGCCCTGTTTCTGGAATTCGTGGACCTTGTCGAGACAGCGCGCGTAGAATTGCTGATCCCCCATGCCGATGATTTCGTCGATCAGCAGAATCTCCGGACTGGTGTGGATCGCCACGGAAAACGCGAGCCGCACCATCATGCCGTTGGAATAAGTCCGTAGCGAGTCGTCTATGAAATCGCGTACGCCGGAAAAATCGACAATAGTCTCGAACCATGTCGCGGTTTCTTTCCGGGAAAGCCCCACCAGCGCGGCGTTGATGCGAATGTTTTCCGCTCCCGTCAGGTCGGGATGAAACCCGGCTCCCAATTCCAGCAGCGCCGCGACCTTCCCGTTGACTTCAATGCGCCCCGAATCCGGCACTGCCAGCCCCGTCGCCAGATTCAACAGAGTACTCTTGCCCGCCCCATTGGAGCCGATCAACCCCAGGCTCTCGCCCTTTTCCATTTCGAACGACACTTGATCCAGCGCGGCAAAGCGAGCGCCCTTGGCCGGACTCGCCGCTTCCAGTAATCGCTCACGCAGCAGCATTCGGTGGCGCCGGTGGCGGAAGGTTTTCGTCACCGATTGAAAAGAAATCGCTGGCATCAGATATGTTCGTAGAACCGCGGTTTCAACCGCTTGAATATTAGCAATCCCATGCCCAGCGTGACCGACGAGGCGATCACCAGGTTGACTATCAGCGTCATAGGCGGCTCCCTCCGGTCCATCAGGATATTTCGCGTAGCCATCACCAAGGCCGCCACAGGGTTGAAGCGGTACACGGCGATGTACTTCTCGGGAATGATCGTGAACGAGTAGAAAATCGGCACCAGCCAGCAGAGAACCAGGTTAAACGAGTCGACCACATAGCGCGTGTCGCGCACCAACACGTTAATCGCGCTCGACCCCAGCGCCAGTCCACATACAAACGCGATATACAACACCCAGATAGGAATCAGCCAGAGCCAGTGCAATTCCGGCGTATATCCATAAATGAAGGAAACCACAAACAGGAGCGCCATCTGGATTCCCAGGTGGACACAACTGGAAAGCACCACGGCAATCGGAACGATTTCCCGGGGCACAGGAACCCGCTTGATCAGGCCGGCGTTTTCGACAATGGAGGTGGTCGCGCTGGACCAGGCCCCGGAGAAAAAATTGTAGGGCACCAAGCCACATAGAACGAACAAAGGGTAGTCCATCTGCCTTGTCCCGCCGAAAACGTGGCTGAACACAAACGTGAAAACCCCCATCATCACCAGGGGGTTGATCAGGGACCACAACACGCCCAGCGACATATTCCGGTAGCGGATGCGGAAATCCTTTAGAACCAGGTTTTCGAGGAGGAAAAGGAGGTCCCCGTGCCACTCCGGGGCCCGTTCCTGAGGCTTCATGGAAGTTTCAAGTATAGAATGCGACCCGAAACTATTCCCCCCAAGAGAACCAAGTAGTAGGGTTACTCTTACGCAAGAAAGTTCTACAATAGGGCGTGGATTCGTCGATACTGCACTCAGACGGAGAAATTCCTTCTGAACGAGTTGCTCGACAAATGAACGTAAACGACACGAAATTAACTTCCTTGGCCTCGACCGGCGCGTCGCCGTCGCAAGGAACCGCTCGGGCGGGTAACACACGCTCTGCGGATACAGGGTCCAAGACCAACGGCTCAACTGGGGACGACATTCACTTGTCGGAACTGGTTAGAAGCCTGCGGTCGCTGGCTGCGGACTCGCCTCAAAGACAAGAGCATCTCGAAAACATCGCGCGAACGTATGCGACGGGCAATTATCAGGTAAACGCCCCCGCGACGGCCGCAAAGATTATCGACGATGCCATCAAGCCCTAGAGCCCGCATCACCGCAATTCGAAACAGCCTTGAAAAGGCGCGGGGTTTCATGCTCCAGGCGTCTGCCGACACGATCGGGGAGGCGGTCCCGCCAATGGTGGAGGCCGCTACGCAACTGGCGGAACTCACTAAGGACCTCAAAAAGCCCGATGCAGGCCCCGAGCGCGACAAGCTGCTCCTGGAAGTCCGGCGTCTGAAGGCAGACCTGTCCCGACTGGCTTCGCTATCGGCGCAAGGCCTCGAATTTTGCAGGAAATGGTCGCATGTCCTGCAGAGCGCTGCGGGATATCTGCCTAGTGGCGAAGCGGCGCCCATGGACCGGTCCACATCCATTCTGGTGCGAGGGTAGGGAGGGAGAATCTATGGGCAGCAGTCTACTGACATCACTATTGAATTCCGCCGGCGCGCTCTCTACCTACGACCGTGTATTCAGCGTGATTCAGAACAATATCGCCAACGCCAATACGCCCGGCTACGCGGCTCAGGACCAGGTGCTGATCTCGCTGCCCTTCCAGCCCAACGGAGGCCCTCAAGGGGGCGTCATTCCTGGAGGGCTGCTCAGTTCCCGAAACACGTTCCTGGAGCAGGCAGTCCGCCAGGGCCAGTCGCAATTGGGCACGGCGCAACAAACAGCCACCGATCTGACTCAGATTCAGTCGCAGTTCAGCTTGACCTCCACCTCGGGCCTTTCCGATTCGTTCAACAGTTTCTTCGGAGCCGCTTCGCAGTTGAGCAACTCGCCGAACGACCCGGTTCTGCGCCAACAGATCATCACGCAGGCGGGAAACGTCGCCCAACAGTTCAACCTGGTTGCGAGCGGGATCCAACAGACCTCCGCGAATATCGATCAGTCGACGCAAAATACGGTCTCGACCATTAACAATCTGGCCGACCAGATCGGGCAGATCAACGTACAGGCGCAAACCAATGGCCCCAATCACGACGCCGGATTGGAGGCGCAGCTCTACTCCTCTTTGGAAACGCTGTCCAGTTCCGCAAACGTATCGGTAATTCAGGCCAGCGACGGCACCTTCAATCTCTATCTAGGGCAGACGCCCCTGGTGGTAGGCAGTTCGGTCTCCCACATCAGCGCAGGCTTCGCGTCACAACAAACGGTCATTTACGATTCCCTGGGCAACGACATTACTTCGCAGGTCACCGGCGGGGCGCTGGCGGGTCAAATTCAGGGACAAGAACTCGACCCTTCCGGGCTACACGGCCAGCTTAAATACCCTGGCACAGACGTTCGCCGACCAGGTAAATCAAACCCTCTCTCAGGGAATCGATCAGAACGGCCAGACGCCCACGGTCAACCTATTCACTTACTCGCCATCCAATCCCGCAGGGTCGCTGGCGGTGACCAGCATCACGCCCGACCAGATCGCCGCCGCAAGCGCTGGAGCGCCCGGAGGCGGAGGAAACGCGCTGGCATTGAACCAGCTTTCCACCGCCCAAACCGTCGGCAACAGCACCTTCACGCAGGCGTACGGAAACATTGGAGCTCAAGTAGGGTTCGACTTGAGTGCCGCCCAGAATAATCAGACCAACTACCAGGATGTGGTGACCCAGGCCCAGGCGCAGCGTAGCGCGGCCAGCGGCGTGTCTCTAGATGCCGAAGCGGCTCAACTGCTTCAGTTCCAGCAGGCTTATCAGGCGGTAGGGCAGTTGGTTTCGGTTCTCAACAGTCTGGCCCAGACCGTGATCCAAATGGTTGCCTCATGATTTCTACTCTTAACACAGCCTCGCAGCAGTTCTTGAACAACCTGAACCGCATCCAGCAGCAGACCCAGGCAGCCGAACTGCAGGTCTCCAGCGGCTTGAAGCTGACGCAGGTATCCGATGCCCCGGACCAGGTCTCCACCTTGCTCCAGACGCGCGCCAACCTGGCGGGAACGCAGCAGATTCTTACGAACCTCGGGCAAACCAAGGCCGAGACCGATGCTGGCGAACAGGCCCTGCAAAGCGCGGTGAGCCTGTTTGATCAGGTCCAGACGCTAGCCACCGAAGGCGACAATTCCACGCAGACCGCCGCGACCAATGCAACGTTGGCCCAGCAGGTCGGCAGCCTTCTACAGGAGATCGGCGGCCTGACCAACACCCGGGTGGGAGGACGCTACATCTTCTCGGGCGATGCGGACCAAACCTCTCCCTACACCATCGATCTCTCCCAGGCAAACCCGGTCAGTTCCTATCAGGGCTCTGCGTCCACCCGCGTCGCGCAGCACCCCAACGGGACCACCTTCGCTACATCGTTGACCGCGCAAACTATTTTTGATTCCGCCGACCCCTCGACCAACGTGTTTCAGTCGATCGTCGCCGTACAGACAGCTCTGGCAAACAACGACAACGCCGCGCTGCAAACCGCGCAAGGTGGGCTGGCCAAGGTGGCGACGTATCTAAACACCCAGCTTGCGTTTTACGGAAACGTCCAGGATAAAGTCGCCCAAGCGACCGACTACGGCTCGACACTTCAGACCCAGTTGCAGACCCAGATCAGCAATATCCAGGATGCGGACCTGACGCAATCCATTCTGAGTCTTCAGCAGGGCCAGATCCAGGAACAGGCCGCGCTGCAAGCGGAAGCGCAAGTGCCTCGGAAAACTTTGTTCGATTTTCTGGCCTGATCGCGCTACTGCAGCAGCGTATCCAACACCGGCAGCGGCACCGCGCTCTCCTTCAGCGCCCGCTCATGAAACTCCTTCAGCGAAAACGCCGAGCCTTTTGCCTGCTTATAGTGATCCCGCACCTCAAGCCAACCCTTCCAGCCTGAATAATAGGTCGGCAACTGGCACGAAGATAGCTGCGCCCGCTGCAGCTTCGCGGTGGCTTCTTCTTTTTCCTGATACGTGTCGTTGATCATCAGGTCCAGAGCCTGCTGGTCCGTCATGCCCATGGTTTGCAGCCGAATATCCAGAATCGTATTCGCCAGCACCCTGAGGATTTGCTTATTGAACGTCAGCCGTAGAGCAGGGCTATTGTCCATATAGCCTTCCTCGGTCATCAACTGCTGCGTGTACACGGCCCAGCCTTCCACGTAAGTTCCACTGCCAAACACATTGCGCAACAACCGGCGCGATTTCGGCTGGACATCATTCGCGTATTCAAGTTGCACATAATGTCCCGGCATGGCCTCGTGAATGGTAAGCTCCTGCAGGCCGTAGTTGTTGTACTCCCGCAATTTCGATTCAACTCGATCCTTGGGCCAGTTCGCGGGAATAGGCGTGATCCAATAGAAAGCCCCCAACTCCGGCTCCAGCGCCGGGGCGGCATTGAATCCGCCGACGCCATAAATGCCTCGCATGAATAGGGGCGTCTCCACCACCTCCAGATTTGCGCGCTTGGGCAGCGTGAGCAAATCCTTCTCCTTCACGAACGCGGTAGCCTGCTCCAGAGTCTTCTTCGCTTCGGCCATATAGGTGGCAGGCGTGGCGTGCTGCTTGGCGATATCGTCCAGCGCCTGCTTCACGGTCTTAGGTGCGGCCAGCTTAGCCATTTCCTCGCGCGTCGCCTTCAGGTCCGCCTCCGCCAGTGCGAGCATCTGATCCGGCGTCTTCCCCGTGGAAAGCGTATAGTCGAACTTCTTAGCGTACTTCTCCTTGCCCAACCGCCAATCAGCCTTTTTCTGCGCGAGAGTCTTCTCCAACCAGGTATTGAAATCTTTCAGCGCCGCGATCGCCGGCTTGGCAGCCTTATCGAAATCGGCCTTCTGCGCATCGGGAACTTCCTTGCGCAGCGTGTTGTCGATCAGGTCGATATTGCCGTCGTTCTCCTCGCGCGCGACCTTGTTCCAAATGTCGGGCGAGTCCACCAGGTTCCCCTTGGCTTGCTCAAACAACACGGGGATCTTCTCCAGCCGCTTGATGATGTGCCCATAGCGCTTCTCCTTGGGCGCGTAGTTGAGCACATACGGCGTGTAGAGAGCGTTACCGGCCAGCTCCACATAGGACGTCGGATTGTGTTTGTAGGTCTGGATGGTATCCAGGTCGAGCAGGTTCGAGGCAATGGCATTGCGAATCACCCCGACATCCGCCTTCTGTTCTTTATCCAGCGATGCCTGATCCAGCCCCGCAAGCCTCTTATCAAACTCGGCAAAGAACTTCCGCCCCGCATCGATTCCCGCGGGACTCAGATCATCCAAAGCCTCATCCATGGAGACTCCGTTATGCGAGTGGTACCCGGTTCCGGTAGCGTTAACCGGCGAAAGCGCCAGGCTCCCGTACACGAAGTCGTCCACCAACTTATCGAAATCCGCACCTTCGGCCTTCGGTTTGGGTGTGTCACCGCAACTCATGCAAAGCCCCGCCAGAACGAAAGGAATCCATTTTTTGGTCATAATCCCTGCGCTTAGAGTTTATCAACGCTGAAAACTTATCTTCGAGGAGGCAACCCAATCCCGACGTTGGACTCCTGCACCTTGTCTTGCCCGTTCATTAAGGCCGTCGCGATAAACCCAGGCCGCTCCGGCGTGCCGAAGCGAAGGTCTATCAGGTCGACTCGAATCAGATCACCCTCCGGCTTCACGCTCCAGAACGGAAGCTGATTGAAGTCGCCAAACACCTGGAAGGGCCGCGTCGCCTTCGCCGCATCGATCGCCGCGGACGACTTGGTGGAATAATCCACGCGCCCAGCCGACGGATTGTAGTCCTCCGTCAAATCCACCGGGACATTCAGTACGAATTCATCGGCGATCACGATCCCGCGCCATCGCAGAGGGCTCAGGCGATCCGGAACCGCGCTGAACCGCGGAGCAGCCTCTGTTCCATAAAGGTGGGCCTCCATAATCGCCAGCACGCGCGCGTGCGCAACAAACCTGCCGCCCTCGTACGCCATCAGCAAAAACAACGCGACCCATGCCCATGACTGTTTCGGCCCTTCCGTGCGCCTTTGCGACATTTCCGAAGTCACCAGAGACGCGAGCGCGGGAGCCGCCAGCGCCGCCAGCAGGATCAGCCAGATCCACGGGTCGATCACGTCGGTCATGTCCAGGTGGTACCAATTGTGATTGAACGGCAGCCCGAGCCGCGTGCCATAAACATTGGTCCAATCGAGTAGCAAGTGGCTGAGCACACCCAACCAACTTGCGATCCAAGCCTGCCAGGTCGGCCGCGTCTTGGTGAACAGACACACCACCAACAAAGGCAGCAGCGCCACAAGCGGAGAGAGCGCAAGGGAATGCGTGTAGCCGCGATGCACCTCCAGATACTTGACTGGATTTCCAAGGCTCGCAAAGACGTCGATGTCGGGAACGTTGGCCGCCAGCATCAGCAATACCGGCCCGCCACGAGGCAGAGTCTTCCCCAACCCGCATCGCGACATCATCAACCCGGTCAGGGTATGAGTCAGGTTATCCATTGCGGCTATTGGTAGCTGGCAGGCAGCAAGAGCGTCAGCGCATCTGGAACAATCTCGATCTTTGCGCTCTCCATCCCCGCATACTCGCCATCCACCTGCAGGTGCGCGCTACTCACAATTTCCAGGGATTTGGCGCGAATCGCATGCACACCCGGCATGCTCTTCACTTGCCGCAGGGCGACCGCTAGCATGTAACCCACGTACCGCAACGGATGCGAGCCTTCAAACATGATCAGTTCAAAGTCGTCCTTCAGCAGCGACGCGCCCGATGCGATCTCCATATCGCCACCGTAGTTGCGAACCCTGCTGGCCAATGCGAACCCGCCGTGATGGACGGTCCCATTCATGCGAAGATCGAACTGCTTCAGGCGGCGGGGCAACTGAGAAAATCCTGCCGCCCAATACGCCCCTTTGCCGATCTTGTTCTTCAGCGGAGAACTGACGTCTTGCACGATCTTGGCATCCAGCCCAACCCCCGCCATCAGGACAAAATATCTGGGCGCAGAGTTACCCGCCGCAATTGTTCCCAGTGCGATGCGCCGGGGAGTTGCGTTCGCCAGACGCCCCGCCGCACGCTCCAGTCCCGACCCCAGCCCGATTTCCATCGCCAGAACGTTCGCCGTGCCCGCCGGCAGGATACCCAACGGCACCTTGCTGAGAGCCAAGCCGTTTGCGACCTCGTTGATGGTCCCGTCGCCACCCAGCGCAATCACAAGGTCGGCGCCCTCCGCCGCAGCCTCCCGCGCAAGGTCCATCGCATGGCCGGACTCCTCCGTGGGCATCAACCGTGGCGGCGCCGCGAGAAAGCCGCTCGCGCGCGCAAGCGCCTCGGTGGTACGGTGAAGCATGCCTTCGGATTTCCCCCGGAGCTTGCCGGCTTGGGGATTATAGATTAGAACCGGCCGCTGATAAGTAGCTATCTTCATATCATAACGCGCGTGAGTGAAAACCCCAGTAGAGAACAAAGCCATGCGGCTTCCAAGATCGAAGACCTGCGTGACCAGATTCGTCATCACGAATATCTCTACTACGTCGCCGACAACCCCGAGATCACCGATGCCGAATTCGACCGGCTCATGCGGCAGTTGCAAGCTCTGGAAGCCGAACATCCCGAGCTAATCACGCCCGACTCCCCCTCACAGCGCGTAGGCGGCAAGCCTCGCGAAGGCTTCGTCAAAGTAGCGCATTCCAGTCCCATGCTCAGCCTGGACAACGCGTTTGGCGAAGACGAACTCCGCGCCTTTGACCAGCGCGTGAAAAACCTGCTGGGAGATGAACCGTATTCCTACGTCGCCGAGTTGAAGCTGGACGGACTGTCCATGGCCGTTCAATATCGCGACGGAAAAATGGCCCAGGCACTGACCCGTGGCGATGGCATCTTAGGCGAGGAAGTCACCGAGAACGCCCGCACTATCCGATCCATTCCTCTGCGCCTAAAGGGTTCGCATGCCGATTGGGAAGCCCGCGGCGAAGTGGTGCTGAACCGCAAAGCTTTCGAGAAACTCAATGCGGATCGAGAAGCGACGGGCGAGCCTCGGTTTGCCAACCCTCGCAACGCCGCCGCGGGTTCGCTTAGAATTTTGGACCCCAAGATCACCGCCGCGCGGCAGCTTGACTACTTCGTGTACTTCCTGTTTTCGCAAGGGAAAACCGCGCTGCCGACTCAATCGGAAGCTCTCAAGAAGCTGGACGAACTGGGATTCAAGGTCAACCCGAAGCGCAAACATTGTCGGAACATTGATGAACTGCTTGCGTTTTGTAGAGAGTGTGAGGAACAACGCGACAAGCTCCCCTTCGAGATCGACGGCGTGGTGGCGAAAATCGATTCCGTCGCCCAGCAGGACCGTCTGGGCTGGACCGCGAAGTTCCCCCGCTGGGCCATCGCCTACAAATTTGCCGCGCAGCAGGCGGAAACGGTGGTAGTGGATATCGGCGTGAACGTCGGGCGTACCGGAGCCTTGACCCCCGGTGCGATGTTCCGCCCTGTAAACGTGGGTGGAGTCATGGTATCCATGTCGACGCTCCACAACGAAGATGAAATCGCCCGCCTCGGTCTTCAAATTGGTGACACGGTGCTGGTGGAACGCGCCGGCGATGTCATCCCCAAGGTAGTGCGAGTCGTCTCACAAGGTGCAGACCGTCGTCCGTTTCACATGCCCAAAGTCTGCCCTGTGTGTGGCGGCGACGTGGTGCGCGCGGAGGGAGAAGCCATCACCCGGTGTATCAATACGAATTGTCCGGCGCGGATCAAAGAGTCAATTTTGCATTTCGCCGCCCGAGGAGTGATGGACATCGACGGAATGGGCGAAGCGCTGGTGAATCAATTGGTGGAGTCGGGGCTGGTCAAGAACGTCGCCGATATCTACCGTCTTACATTGGATGATCTTTTGAAGCTGGAGCGCATGGGCAAGAAGTCCGCCGAAAAGATTCTGGCCAACATCGACGCGTCGCGCTCCAAGCCGCTTCCCCGAGTTCTCAATGGCTTGGGTATTCCCTTCGTCGGCGAACGAACCGCGCAGCTTCTGGCCAACGCATTCGGCGATCTGGACAAAATCGCCCAGGCGTCAGAAGATGAACTGCAACGCGCCGAAGAGGTCGGCCCCAAAGTTTCCCAGAGCATTCACCGCTTCTTCCAGGAGCGTCACAATCGCGACCTGATCGAACGTTTTCGCGAGGAGCGATTCCAATTCCATTACGCCGCGGCTCCCAAAACAGGTGGACCGCTCTCCGGCATAACTTTCGTATTGACCGGCACCTTCCCCACGCTTTCCCGCGAGGAAGCAACCGCGCGCATCGAGGCGGCGGGCGGCAAGGTAGCTTCTTCGGTCAGCCGCAAGACCAACTTCGTAGTCGCCGGCGAAGAGGCGGGCACAAAGCTGGCCAAAGCAACCGCCCTAGGCGTCGAAGTGATTAACGAAGCCGCGCTGCTGGAAAAGTTGGGAGAGCAGGCCAACTGATGCACGGCTTTCACGACCTGCTGCTTTCCTGGGGACCGGCAGGGCTGTTCATCCTGGCGCTGGTGGAATCCGCGGGAATTCCGAATCCGGGAGGCACTGACGCCCTCCTGCTGGTACTCACCGCGAGCTCCGCCAATCCTCTTCTGTGCGCAAGCCTCGCGGTGGCGGGATCCCTTCTAGGCAGCCTGATCTTTTACGAAATCACAAGCCGCGGCGGCGAAAAACTGCTGACCCGTTATACAGGCTCAGGCCGAGGTGCCAGATTCCGAGGCTGGTTCCAGCACTATGGCCTGGTCACCGTCTTCATCGCCGCTCTTCTGCCCATCCCGATCATGCCCTTCAAAGTGTTCGCAGCGTGCGCAGGCGCGATGCAATGCGGCCGGATGCGATTCATGCTCGTCCTTGCCGTAGCTCGCATCCCCCGCTATTTCGCGCTCGCGTATCTCGGTTCGGTGCTGGGAGAAAACTCCGGGGCATGGATCAAGAGCCACCTGTGGCACATGGGAGCGCTCGCTGTAGCGTTGTTTATTCTTCTTTTTGGGCTGATCCGGTGGATGGACCGGTCCCGGCCGGCGGAAGCAAGTTAGACATGATATTGTGAAATCACTATATCCGGCATGACGGAAGAATCTTCTCTGAAGCCGGTCGTCTGGATCGGGTCGAGTCTAAAGAATTTACGTGATTTCCCGCCGTCCGTGCAAGATCACATTGGCTATGCCTTATATGTAGCGCAAGATGGCGGCAAACACCCCGACGCGAAAACGTTGAGCGGATTCGGGGGTGCCGGAGTGCTCGAAATAATTGCAAACCATCAAGGCGACACATTCCGCGGCGTCTACACGGTACGGTTCGCCGGCACCATCTATGTGCTCCACACCTTTCAGAAAAAATCAAAATCCGGGCGCGAGACGCCGCGCCGGGACATAGAGATGATCATGCAACGATTGCGCGAAGCTGAAGACCTGGCAAGAAAGAGGACCCGATGAACAAGAAAGCGATCGAAACCGGGAGCCACAATGTATTCAAGGACATTGGAGTACCGAACGCGGAGGAACACTTCGTCAAAGCTCAATTGGTGCGCAAGATAGATATCATTCTGAAGAAGCGTGGCATGAAACAGGTTGAAGCCGCCCGTCTGTTCGGCGTTCGCCAACCCGACGTATCCAAGATGCTTCGCGGTGAGTTCCGGCAATTTTCAGTCGAGCGCCTGATGCTGTTCCTGGTAGCCCTTAATCAGGATGTCGAAATCACCGTGAAGCCCCACCGGAGCCGAAACCAGGCCCCTGCCCTGCACGTCCTGTAAACTCTTTCTCGTGCCGACCAAATCGCGTAGCGTAGACTAGGACTTAGTGGATACCGCCGTGCAACCCCTCATCGACAACTTCGGCCGCCTCCACGATAGCCTTCGCATCAGCGTAACGGACCGCTGCAACATCCGTTGCTTCTATTGCATGCCAGAGGACGTCAAGTTTCAAGGCCGCGAACAAATCCTTTCCTTCGAAGAGCTTGAGCGATTCGTTCGAGTCGCTGTGTCGCTGGGTGTCCGCAAGCTACGCCTCACCGGCGGCGAGCCCTTGCTGCGAAAAGGCCTGTCAGGACTCATCCGCAAACTTTCGGCAATAGAGGGTATTCACGACCTCGCCCTCACCACCAACGGCGTCCTTCTAAAGCAGCAAGCCCAGGAACTGTACGACGCTGGATTGCGCCGCTTGAACGTGCATCTCGATACCCTCGACCGCGAGCGCTTCAAAAAAATCACCCGCCGGGACGATCTCGAAAAAGTCTTGGAGGGCATCGAATTTTGTCGCGCCTTAGGCTATGGTCCCATCAAGATCAACGCCGTTGCTGTGAAGAATCTGGTCGAAGACGACGTGGTGCCGCTAGCGCGCTATGGCCGCGAGCGCGACATAGAAATCCGCTACATCGAGTTCATGCCTTTGGATTCTCAGGGCCTGTGGGACAAGAGCAAAGTGCTGCTGACCGACGACATGATCGCGATGCTGGAGCGCGAAATCAGTCCGCTCATCGCAGTGCCCGATCAGGACCACCGCGCCCCCGCCACCGAATACAAATTCGCCGACGGTATTGGCCGCGTTGGATTCGTCGCCTCCGTGAGCCGCCCCTTCTGCCTGAACTGCAACCGGCTGAGGATCACCGCCGACGGCAAGATCCGCTATTGCCTGTTTGCAGTGGAAGAAACCGATGTCCGCGATCTTCTTCGCCGCAACGCTTCCGACGAGGAAATCGCGCGCGCCATTCGATCCTGCGTCTCCGATAAGTGGATCGGCCACCAGATCAACACCACTCAGTTCGTTCCGCCCCCTCGCCCCATGTACTCCATTGGCGGCTGAACGCCCGCGTTTTGCTGTAGCCTGATTGAAATATTTCTTCCTGATAGCATATATCCTGCTATGGCCACCGCCCGCACAAATCTTCAGGCCGCCTCGACCACGCAAGTCAACCGCTGGCTGATCCCCGTCGGAGCAGTCGGAGTCCACATCTGCATCGGTTCTGTTTACGCGTGGAGCACTTTCAATCGTCCCATCCAAGCGATCTTCCCGACCGCCCCGTGGTGGTTCAGCCCACCCTACATTACATTCACCACCGCACTGGTGCTGTTAGGGCTGAGCGCCGCATTCGGAGGACCCTGGGTAGAAAGCCGAGGACCTCGCGTAGCAGCCACCGCCGCCGCCCTCTTCTTCGGCACCGGCCTGCTGATTGGCGGAGCAGGCCTGGCCCTGCAGCAATCCTTTCTAGTCTTCCTGGGCATGGGAGTGATTGGAGGAATCGGCTGCGGCCTGGGCTACATCGCTCCTGTGAGCACGCTGGTGAAATGGTTCCCCGACCGGCGCGGCATGGCGACCGGAATGGCCATCATGGGCTTCGGCGGAGGAGCGTTTCTGGCAGGCTATCTCAACGTCTACCTGATGGACCGCATCGGCGTGGCGCGCACGATCATGGCGTTAGGCGCGATCTATCTGGTGATCATGCTCATCGGCGCGGCAATTCTCCAGCGTCCTCCAGAAGGCTGGAAACCCGAAGGCTGGATTCCCCAAGCCGCGTTAAACAAAATGATCACCGATCGCAGCGTATCCCGCAACGACGCTGTTTCCACCGCTCAGTTTTATCTATTATGGGCGATCCTGTTCATTAACGTCACGGCCGGCATCGGGATTCTGGCCCAAGCCTCGCCCATGATGCAGGACTTGTTCCAGAAAACAGCCAAGGAAGCCGCGGCGGTGGTTTCGGTGATCAGCCTGTTCAACGCGGGGGGCCGATTCTTCTGGGCGTCGTCGTCGGACTTCATCGGCCGGCGCAACACTTACACGCTCTTCTTCGCCGTGCAATTCATTCTGTTCCTGCTCATTCCCGGCTTCGCTGCTCAAGGATCCTGGGTGATCTTCGAAGCCAGCCTGTTCGTGGTCTTCACCATGTACGGCGGGGGCTTCGCGACCATCCCCGCCTTTCTAGCGGATATTTTCGGACCCGACAACGTAGGCGCCATCCATGGCGCCGTGCTTACCGCCTGGAGTGCCGCGGCGGTCGTCGGACCGGTCATCATCACCGAGCTATCCAAACAAGCAAAGTCCGCTTTAGCGCCAGGAGCCAGCAAGGTTCACATCTACGACACGCCGCTGCAGGTGCTGGCAGCAATGTTAGCCGTGGGCTTCGTGCTGACACTACTGGTCCGCCCCTTGCGCAAACAAGCGTAGCCCGCTTGCCAGCCCTCATCCACCCTGACATCATAGATCCTGCATATGGCGAAGCCGAAACAGGTCTCTCAAGCCCGCCGAGGATTCTTAAAGACAGCGGCAAGCGCAGCGGCATTAGCTGGAGTCACCCCCGCACTCAAAGCCGAGCCTCAAGCCCCAGTCCGCCCCGCCACGCAGCCTCCCAGCGCCGGTCAGAGCGCTGCTGAAACCGCGACGCCCTCCATTGCCGACGTTCAGATAGTAGAGCACCCTGGTTCCGACTTCATGGTCGACGTGATCAAGTCGCTCGGTATCGAGTACGTGTTCGCTAATCCCGGCTCCAGCTACCGCGGCCTGCATGAGTCGATCATCAACTATGGTGGCAATTCTAGCCCCGAGTTCATCACGTGCATGCACGAAGATTCTTCGGTCGCCATGGCCAACGGCTACGCGAAGATCGAAGGCAAGCCCGTGCTCGTGTGCGTGCACGGAACCGTCGGCCTGCAGCATGCGGCCATGTCGATCTATAACGCCTATTGCGACCAGGCTCCCGTAATCATCGTGGGTGGATCGATCTCCGACGCAGCCGAACGGCGCGGGCGCGTCGAATGGCTGCACAGCGCACAGGACATCGCCGCCATGGTGCGCGACTTTACCAAGTGGGATGACAATCCGCAGTCGCTGCAGCACTTCGCCGAGTCTTTCGTGCGCGGTTATCAGATCGCAATGACGCCGCCGATGATGCCCGTGGTCCTGACCGCCGACGGCGTACTCCAGGAAGGCCCCATTGAAAATCGGGCCGAGCTGAAGATCCCGAAACTAGGCAAGCTCAATCCTCCCGCAGGCGACTTGAGCGCAGTTAACGATCTGGCGAAGATGTTGGTCGCCGCCGAGAATCCTCTGATCATCGCGAGCCGCTCCGCCCGCACACCCGAAGGCCTGCGATTGCTGGTCGAATTGGCCGAGACGCTACAGTGCGGCGTGATCGATCAGCAGCGGCGCATGAATTTCCCCTCGCGCCACCCCTTAAGCCAAACGTTGCGCGCACGCGGAGCGATCACAGATGCGGACGTAATTCTGGGACTCGAGATTTACGACTTCTACGGAACCGTCCACGCGCTGGGCGGCCAAGTGAAAGTGATCCCCCGCTCCCTCACCAAGCCGGGAGCGAAGCTGGTCAGCGTCAGTTCCAGTGACCTGTTTTATAAGAGCAATTATCAGAACTTCCAGCGATATCAGGATGTCGATGTCTCCATCGCCGCCGACGCCGAGGCCACGCTGCCCGCGCTGATCGAAGCGGTCAAGCGTCTTTCCACACCGGATCGCAAGGCCGCCTTCCAGGCGCGCGGCACAAAACTCCGCGAAGCATCTCTAAAGGCGCTGGAGCAGACCCGCACCGACGCCTCCTACGCCTGGGATGCGAGCCCCATTTCCACTGCTCGTATGTCCGCGGAATTATGGGACGCGGTGAAGAACGAAGACTGGTCGTTTGTCTCGGATCCTTTCTGGGTCAGCAACTGGCCTCTCAAACTGTGGGACTTCACCAAGCATTATCAATTTATCGGCGGCGCCGGCGGAGAGGGTGTCGGCTATTTGGCCCCTGCCACCGTCGGCGCCGCGATCGCCAATAAGAAACACGGGCGCATTAGCGTCTCGATCCAAAGCGATGGCGACCTTATGTATGCCAATGGCGTGCTCTGGACCGCGGCTCACCACCGCGTACCGCTCCTGATCCTGATGCACAACAATCGCGCGTACCATCAGGAAATCATGCAACTGCAGCGCATGGCCAATCAACACAATCGCGGCGTGGAGCGGTGCGGCATCGGCACCACCATCAGCGACCCGAATATTGATTACACGAAGCTAGCCCAAAGCATGGGCGTGCGAGCCGAAGGACCCGTGGCGGACCCGAACGCCTTGGGCAATGCCATCCGCCGCGGCCTGGAAGTAGTGAAGCGCGGCGACCCATACTTGATCGACGTAATTACCCAGCCCCGCTAAGGACAACCTAAACCATGAAATCGTTACTTCTCTTTCTCGGCGTGGCAGGCGCTCTCTTTGCACAGGAGGGCAATGCCGAAAACGGCAAGAAACTGTTCTCCAAATTCGGCTGTTATGAATGCCACGGCTATCAAGGTCAAGGCGGCGCGGCTGGTGCGAAGCTCGCGCCGAAGCCAATTGCAGCTACAGCATTGATCGCCTATGTGCGGCATCCATCGGGCACGATGCCGCCGTATACCGCTAAGGTCGCCTCGGACGCAGCGTTGACCGATATCCGTGCATACCTGGCATCAGTCCCTGCTCCGCCACCGCTAAAAAATATTCCGCTCTTGAATCAGTAAGAAGCAATAGCCGCCGATAAACGCGGATTCAGGAATTCAGTTCTTATCCGCGTTCATCTGCGTTCATCGGCGGCCATCACTCCGCGCCCGGGGGAACCCACTCACGAGATAATAGTCACGCCCCATGCGACTCTCCCTCCTCCTGCTGGCCTCCCTCGCCTCCGCCCAGGACTTCTCCGACGTCCGCGTAGAAAAGCTGACCTCGGGTCTAAAGTTCACCGAAGGTCCCGTTTGGTCACTGGAAGGATTCCTCCTCTTCAGCGATACCGTCACCGACAAAATCCTGAAGTTTGTTGGCGGCAAGGGCATCACAGAATTCGCCACCCGTGCCGGCGGCGTCAACGGCAATGCCTTCGACGAGCAGGGCCGTCTCTACACGTGCGAATTCCGCGACCGCCGCGTCACGCGCCTCAACAAGAACGGCAAGATCGACGTGCTCGCCTCGCGATTTGAGGGGAAACGCTTGAACGCGCCCAATGACATCGTTGTGCGCAAGGACGGCACCGTATTCTTCACTGACCCGGCTTTCGGCAATCAGCAGGATGCTCGCGAACTCGATTATTATGGGGTGTTTCGAATCACTCCCAAAGGCGATCTGGACGCCATCGCTCGCTGGAAGACCCGTCCCGACGGCATCGCGTTATCGCCCAACGGACGTCTGCTCTACGTCTCCGATCCCGACGAGCGAGCCGTCCACGCCTACGATCTGGACGGTAAAGGAACCCCCTCCAACGAAAGAATCCTGATCAGTAAAATTCCGGCCGTGCCGGGCGGCGTCCGTACCGACGAAAAAGGAAACCTCTATGTGGCTACTAAAGGCGTGTCCGTCTACTCGCCTACAGGCCAGCTCATCAGAGACATCGAGCTGCCCGAAGCCGCGTCTAATGTCGCATTCGGCGATGCCGATTTTCAGTCCTTGTTCGTCACCACCCGCACTTCTCTTTATCGCATCAGGCTACCCATAAAAGGCTCGCTCCCCTATGCCCCGTAGGTACCCTGACCACCCGCTCGTAGGGATCGGCGCAATCATTTTCGAAGATGACCGCATCTTGATGGTCGAACGCGCCGGCAACCCGCTCAAAGGCTACTGGTCGCTCCCTGGTGGCTTGGTGGAAACCGGCGAGACCCTGGAAACAGCCGTAAAACGCGAGATCCTGGAAGAAACCGGCCTTCAAGTCGAACCTCAGCAAATGTTCGAGCTCTTCGAACGGATCATGCGCGACGACCAAGGCCGGGCCGAGTATCATTACGTGCTCCTCGACTATCTATGTAAAGTGGTGGGAGGGACCTTGCAAGCCGGTGACGATGTTGGCCGCGCCGAATGGGTTCGCCGTGAAGATCTCCCATCCCTTCTGATTACCGAGGGGACGCTCGACGTTATCGAAAGGGCCTACGGTGCGCGCCGAAGCTGTACTTGAATTCGAATCGTTGCGGACGCTACTGGCCCGCTTTCTGCGGACACCTTTAGGCCGAGCCGAGTTGGACCTGATCGAGCCTCTTTCCGATCGCGGCGCGATTGAGACCGCTCTGGCGGAAGCGGCTGAAGCGCTCGAATACGCTCGCTCCGCCTCCCAACCTCAACCCGCAGCGCGCGGCGCCGCCATCCGTCCGCGATTTGAGGCGGGAACCGACCCCGGCCCCGCCGTAGCCCGCCTGCGCATCGAAGGCGCGGTTCTGGACGGCACCGAGATTTTCGAGCTGACCCGCCTGCTGGACTTCGCAGGTGAATTGCGAGCCGTGTTGACCGGCGTTCGCGATAAGTACCCTCGTCTGGCAGCCTACGGCGAATCCCTTGCCGACCTCCGCGAAATCGCACAGCAGTTGCGCGGCAAAATTCTTCCCGATGGCTCTCTGGCCGATGACGCCAGTGTCGCTTTGGGCCGACTCCGCCGCGAAGCCGAAAAGCAACGCCGCCTGATCGAAGAATCTTTAACGCGTTTCCTCCGCGCGCATCACGAAGACGGCACGCTGCAGGAAAATTTCGTCACCATTCGCAACGATCGCTTTGTTGTGCCGGTTGTCACCGGAAGAGAGCGCAAGGTCGACGGCGTCATCCACGGATCCAGCGGCAGCGGAGCCACCGTGTTTGTCGAGCCTCTGGAAACCATTCACCTCAACAATGAACTGGTTCATCTGAAAGAAGAAGAATTTCGCGAGATCCACCGCCTGCTGCGTGAATTCACCAGCCGCCTCCGCGCGCACGCAAAAGAGATCGGGTCCACCGCCTCGGCGCTCGGTCGTTTGGAACTGTTGTTCGCCAAAGCGGAATTCGCCATCGAGTTCAACTGCTCCATCCCGCGCCTGAGTCCCGAAGGAACGCGCACCCTGATTCTCAAAGAGGCCCGGCATCCGCTGCTGGAAGACATCTTCCGTCCGCAGCGCAAGAAAGTCGTGCCCGGTCAGTCTCAAGCTGGAAGGCGCCACTACCACGCTGCTGATCAGCGGCCCCAACACCGGCGGCAAAACCGTGGCGTTGAAGACCGTCGGTCTGCTCGCGCTGATGACCCACGCAGGCCTGCCCGTGCCCGCCCTCGAAGCCGAGTTCCCTCAGTTCGACCAGGTCCTGGCCGACATCGGCGACCATCAGTCGCTGGAGCAAAGCCTGAGTTCCTTTCTCCTCGCACGTCCTCGCGATCCGCTCCATGCTGGAGGAAGCGACACACGATTCACTTGTTTTGGTGGATGAGCTCGGCCGCGCCACCGACCCCGAAGAAGGCGGCGCATTGGGAATCGTCGTGCTGGAATCTTTCCGCACGCGCGGTGCCTTCACGCTCGCATCCACGCACTTGACCGCGATGAAGGTCTATGGAGCGTCCACCACCGGAGTCCTGAACGGCTCCATGGGATTCAATGAGGAAACCCTGGCTCCGACCTATGAACTGCGCCTTGGTGCGCCTGGAAAGTCGGCTGGCCTGGATATCGCTAGCCGTCTCGGCCTCGACGCTGCCCTGATCGATGCGGCCCGTTCGAAGATGAGCAGCACGGAGCGTGATGTCGCGCAGTTCCTCGCGAAACTCAACGACCGTTTAGGCGAAATCGAACAAGAAGGAAAGACTCTGGCGGCAGCTAGACAGGCGCTTGATTTACGAGAAAGGTCCCTCGAACAGACCTGGGAGCGTAAGTACGCCGCGAAGATTCGCGAGGTCGAGACGCAGGCGACAGTCCTGGCGGCGCAATTCGAGCAGCGCGCGCATTCCGTTCTGGACGAGCTAAGCCAGAAAGCGAGATCCCCAAAGTCGCAAGCCGTCATCGCCAGAACCAAGCGCGAATACAGCGAGGCGGTGCAATCCATCGCGCCGCCCACGGTTGAGCCGGCAACGCCGCGCCTGAAAATCATGGAAGGAGCCAGGGTCCGCCTCAAGGGAATTCGCCAGCCGGCTACAGTGCGCCGGCTGCTCGCGCAGGAGATGGTGGAGGTTGACGCCGGATTTCTCAAAATGCAGGTTCCGGTCTCCGATATCGAAGAAGTCCTGCCACCGGTAGAGAAACCGGCTCGACCGTCCGGCATCGGTTTTAAGCAGGGCCCCAGCTTCGAAGGATCTTTTCGCGAGATCAACCTGATAGGCCAGCGCGCCGAAGCAGCCGTGGATCAGGTGGATAAACTGCTCGATAGCGCGGCCCTGGCGCAGGTGGATCGCGTCAGAATCGTCCACGGGCACGGCATGGGAATTCTAAAGCGAGCCATAGCAGATTTGTTGAAGCAAAATCCCCACGTTGAGAAATTCTACGTGGCTCCTCCCGAAGAAGGCGGCGCGGGCGCGACAATTGTGGAATTAAAGTGAAAGCCCTCCGTCAGTCACGCCACAATTCCCCAATAGAATCCTACAAGTTCCGCAATTCTCTTAGAACCGCCATGCTACCTTCATAATCGAGAAGAGGATCTTCATCGGCCCTTCTTCAACAAGTTTCTTCCAGGCCTGGGAGCGTTGCACTACGATGGAACGGAACTTCCGGAGCCCCTGGAAAGGCTTACGAGAGCTAACTATAGGGATAGCCTCGACGGAAGATCTTGGAGTCGCGATTTCATAACATCTGAAAGCTAGAAATGGCTCAAGATATCCGAGAGTTGCACACCGTAGACGAGAACGGCTCGTGAGGTGGAACTCAATTCATTGGCGGCCGACCTAAAAAATCGGCCGCCCGCAACGTCGTGGGAGTAGTGTGTCTGCTCAGGCCTCAGCCTGATCCGCAGCGGCCATATCGCGCTGACGTTCAAATGCGAGCTTGCCCTTATATTCTTCCCACAGCGTGCTGACCCCAGCCCAGTAATACCCGCCTACGAACAACGTCAGAAAAGGCACAGCCAGGTAATTGAACGATTCCAGCGCGAACACCACCATGGCAAGGAAGCACGTGCCCACCGCGAGTTCCGCATAAGGCAACCAACTGCTGCGCCGCCGATAGGTCGCCGTCCGGGCTTCCATGGTTTTCTTTTCGCCGCCGATCGCATACTTCGGTGTGCGCAAAAACGCAGTCTGGTAACCGACTAGCGCCTCAATCACAGCTCGTGAGTTGATAATCGTCAGGGCAACTCCAGCCGCCATCAACGCGGGCAAGAATAGAAACGCCCGCTTCCAGGTCTTCGGGAAAAGTGCCCGGTGCGCGATCACATAAAAGGCGGAAATGGACCAGAAAGACGCGGCGATCAAAGGAGTATCGATCACCAGCATCTCGAACCAGCCCATATAGAACCGCACGATCATCACCGGCAGCATCAGCACGCTCACCGCGATCATCAGGGGGTATGAAATATTTGGAGTCAAATGGAAGAAAGCTTCCATCTTCACCTTGAGCGGCTGATCCGACTTCAGGATTTTCATCAGCAGCTTTTTGGCGACCTGCGTCAGGCCTTTGGCCCAGCGCGATTGCTGCACCTGGAATCCGTACGTGTCTACAGGCAGCTCGGAAAGGCACTCGATGGAAGGCACGTACACGAACCGCCAGCCCTTAAGCTGCGCGCGATAACTCAGGTCCGAATCTTCGGTGATGGTGTCATGCTGCCAGCCGCCCGCGTCCCGGATCATCGATTTCCGCAGCATGCCTGCGGTGCCGTTGAAGTTGAAAAACTTCTTCGCGCCGGCTCGAGCTACGTGCTCAAGAACGAAATGCCCATCCAGCAACATCGCTTGCACTTCGGTGAGGACGTTGTAGTGGCGATTCAAATAACCCCAGCGCGTCTGCACCATGCCGACCTTTTCTTCGGCGAAGAAATGCACGGTACGTTCCAGAAAATCGGCGGGTGGAAGAAAGTCCGCATCGAAGATCGCCACCAGTTCGCCCGTGGCAGTCTCCAGTCCATTCTCCAGAGCCCCGGCTTTGAACCCGTGCCGGTTGGTGCGATGAATATATTCGACTGGATACCCAGCTTCCGCATACTCGGCGCAGAGGCGCTCGGCGAACGGATGGGTCGAGTCGGTGGAATCGTCCAGCACCTGAATCTGGAGCAGTTCGCGCGGATAGCGCATCTTCACGGTCTCTTCCAGCAGGCGCTCCACCACGTATTGCTCGTTGTAAATCGGCAACTGGACGGTGATGCGAGGCAATTCCGCAAACTTCTGAGGAGCCTCATCCAGCATGTCGCCGCGATGTTTCCAGTAGCCCAGGATCATGGCAAAGCGATGGAGGCCGTAGACTGAAAGAACGATCAACACCAGGAAATAGGGCACCATAATGGCCCAGTCAAACGGCTGTAACTTGTACAAACCGCTGAAGGTGTTATCCAATAACGCGTCTACAAGACGATTCGAAAGTGCGGAGGCACTAGCTAGAAAGAATGCTGGATTCAAATGGGCCACAAGATCTGCCGACTTGCCGGGTGCTGCGGAGCGGAAGCGCTCGTAACGCCATTCATTATAACGATTTTCTAGCCCAAATGCTATACTCGTGACAGGTAGTGTCGCCCTCTGCCCAAATTGCCGCCCTTTGCGCGCTGGCCCTGGTTCTGATCGGCACAGCCGTTTGGATTGTCGTCAGGGTTGTAAAATCCTCGCCGGAAAAGAAAGAGCGAAAGCGGCGGCTGGCGGTCAATATGAACGGACGCCTCGGCGACGCGCTCATCTCCGAAGCTTCAGACACAACTCTCTACTACTCGTACTCCATACACGGCGTCCGTTACACCACTTCGCAGGATGTCTCTACGCTCAGAGACTTGCTGCCCGCCGATCCGGGCCGCTTAGTTGGGGTCGCCAATCTGAAGTACACGGTGCGGAATCCCGCCAACTCCATTCTGGTTTGCGAAGACTGGAGCGGGCTGCGCGTCCACGGCACCGGCATCCCTTCCGAAGCTACTTCACAACACTCTACTTCACTTCAATCGCAAACGGCATCAGACGCATAACGCCTCCGCGGGCCAGCGCCTGAACCGGGAGATTTCCAAGCAGAGCGTGGATCTTCCGGTTGATGAACATGCTTTCCATGCTCGGAGTATCGTCATCGCGGTTGAGAACGTATTCGAGCAGTGTCTTTCGCGGCGGATAAGACACGAGTGCGATGCGCTCCGAGGCTGGAATCTTGGCGCGTTCCTTCACCATCTCTAGCGCGCGATCCAGGCCGCCAAGTTCGTCCACCAGACCGTTCTTCTTGGCCTGAACGCCCAGCCACACACGCCCCTGCGCCAGCGGTTCCGTGTCTTCGTATTTTTTCTTGCGCGCTTCGGCTACCTTGGTCACGAAGCTGTTGTAGAAGACTTCGATTCCGGTGCGCAGTTTCGCACGTTCCTCGGGGCTCAGGGGACCGTAGTCGGAATCGATCTTGGCGAAGCGGCCGCGCGAAAGAATGTCTTTCTTGATCCCGATCTTGTCGTACAGGCCCAGCAGATTGATGCGGCCGAAGAACACTCCGATGGAACCGGTGAGCGTGTTCGGGTAAGCCAGAATCGGATCGCCTGTCATGGCGATGAAGTACCCGCCTGAGGCGGCATCGTCGGACATGGAAATCACCACAGGCTTTTTCTTGCTGAGCGCTTTCGCCTCATGCAGAATATCGTCGGAGGCAATCGCGTCCCCGCCGGGAGAGTCGATGCGCAGAATGACGCCCTTGATACTTTGGTCGTTTTCCACTTCCTTCATGCGCTTGATCATGCCGCCCGAAGTGATGCCGTTGTCGCTCAGGCTGTTCTCGCCCGACCCGCGCGTAATGTCGCCATCGCCCACCAGTAGCGCGATTTTCGTTTTGCCTTCAAAGCCGGCAACCTCGGCGCGGGAGTACGCACGCTCATTGACCAGGTTGTCTTTTACGGGTAGTTCATCCGGAAATATCAAGCCGTCCAGAAGCCCCGCGTCCATGGCTTGCTTTCCCAGAAATGGACCTTGATCCAGCAGCTCGCGAACCGCATCCGGCTGCTTCTTGCGGCCCTCCGCGATCACATTGACCAGGCTGCCGTAATACTGGTCCAGAATCTGATTCATCACTTCCAGCGTTTCCGGACTGGGGCCGGTCTTGGTGAACGTGTCGGGATAATCCTTGTACTTTCCGACGTGCTCAAACTCCATATCCACGCCGAGTTTGTCCAGGGTGCCCTTCAAATACATCAGCTCGGCGCGAAGACCCTTCACGTCCAGAAAATCCTCGGGCGCCATGTAGATCTTGTCCGCCGCAGTGGCGATGTAGTATTCGTGCGTGGTCGGACCGCGGAGGTAGGCGTAAACAGGCTTGCCCGATTTCTTGAAGGCCATGACGTCGGACCGTAGCTCTTCCAGCTTTGCCCAACCCACGGAAAGCCCTCGGGGTTCCAGCACCAGAGCTTTGATGCGGCTGTCCATGGCGGCTTTTTGCAAAAGCTGCCAGGTCTCGGCCGTGGTCATGGGCGGTTGATCTTGAAGATAGGGGATGGGAACGTCTAGCGAGGCTTGTTCCGGAATGTCGCCCTCCAGACGGAGAACCAGCGTGGAGCCCGTGGCGACTTCGGTTTTCCGTTCTCCCAATCGTGCCGCGGCGAAGATAAGGATGACTCCAACCAGACCTGCAAAAAGGAGTCCAATGACAAAACCGAGGATAAACTTCTTCACGACCACGATTGTAGCGCTCGCCACAAACAGGATCGTGTTACATAAAAAATAGCGGCCGGATTGGGAAGTCCGGCCGCCTAGCAGGAGTACGAGTCAAATCCCCGAATAGCCTCGGGGGGCTCGGTTTAGAAACAACTCGAACGAGAAAGAATGGTCCTCTACACCAGGTTCGGGATCTTGATGATCTTCTTTTGGATGGCGTATTGAACCAATTGCGCTTTGTTGTGTATGTCCAGTTTGCGCATGAGATTGAACTTGTGAGCTTCGACCGTTTTCACGCTGAGGTTCAGGTCGCAGGCGATTTCTTTTACAGAGTTGCCTTCGGCGAGCATCTTCAGCACTTCGCGTTCGCGCGTGGTGAGGGTGGCAAAACGAGGCAGGCGGTTAGCCGACTTGATACGGCTGCGGAAATCGTCCACCAGTTGGGACAACATGCGCGGGCTGAGGTAACTGCCACCACGGCAAATATCGCGGACCGCGGCAACCAGTTGCTGGCTGGGGCTGTCTTTTAAGACATAACCGCTGGCGCCGACTTCCATGCCTTCCACCAGATAATCCTCATCGTCGTACATCGTAAGGAATAGAACTTTGGTTTCAGGTCTGTTCTTTTTGATCTGGCGAGTCGCTTCAAAGCTGCTCAAACCGGGCATGCCGATGTCCATCAGCACCACGTCGGGACGTCCTTCGTTGGCCTTGTCGACTGCGTCGCCGCCATTGGATGCCTCGCCGATCACTTCCATGTCGGGCTCGGCCGAAATTAGGGTCCGGATTCCCTGACGGAACAGTGTATGATCGTCCGCCAGCATGATTCGAATTTTCGCCATATTGTTTTTCCGAGCCTTCCGATTGTTTCCCTCTTACTGATTGGGCTGTTTTTTACTCGTCCTACTTTGCTATCGGCAGTTGAATGGAAATCTTTGTACCGGTCTTAGTACCTTCCGTGCGGCTCTCCACCTGAAAGTCGCCCCCTAGCAGGGCAACCCGTTCCCGCATGCCTGATAGCCCGAACGATTCGCGCTTGGCCACGGCCTCTGGCACGTTAAATCCAACTCCGTTATCCTCTACGATTAGCTTCAGTAGTCCATCGGCGGTTGCTAAAGAAATGTTTACGACAGTGGCAGCAGCGTGTTTGCCGATGTTGTTAAAGCACTCCTGCACAAGCCGATAGGCAATCACTTCAATCTTTTGGGGCAACACGCCCATCTTGGAAAGCTGCAGCTTGATGCGGCAGGGATGAAGCCTTTGGAAGCGGTTGATCAACTGCCTGAGCGCGGCGCCGAGGCCCAGTTGTTCCAGCACCGCTGGGCTAAGCGCGGCGATCAGGCGGCGCATTTCAAGAATAGTACGCTCGGTAAGGTCCCGTGCCTCGCGCAGCTTGAATTTCCAGGCTCCCTCGGTTTCAGGGATCTCCTGTTCCAGCATTTCGATCTGCAAACGGATACACAACAGGCTCTGGCCGGCTTCATCGTGGAGCTCGCGGCTGATGCGGCGGCGCTCCATCTCTTCTACGTGCAGCATGTGCTCGGCCAGCCGGCGGACCTGCTCTTCCCGCTGAGCCAGGTCTTCCATTAGCCGGGTTTTTTCCGCAGCCATCAAACAGCGTTCGGCGGCGGCGGCAAGAAGCTCCTGCTCGCGGGGCAGCCATTCGTAGTCTTTGGAAAAGCCGAACTGCATGACTCCGGCGGTGCGTCCGTTGGCCGCCAGAGGAATGGACCAGCAGGATTGATAACGCTTGTGCCATGCCTGATCCAGCAGCGCGTCGCCGCCGTTGCCGTTGATGTAGCGGGGCTTGGACAGTTTTTTGGTTAAGCCCGGCAGATTGTCGATGTCAGCAGGCGGCGTCTCCGGCGACGCGGCCTTCAGCGCCCAAACCGAGGCATCGTCGTTGAGCATGTACAGGCGGCCAGCATCGGCTTTACAGACATGCACCAGACTTTCCAGAAAACGCTGCAGCAGTTCCTGCAGATTGCGCGACTCCAGCTCAATACGGAAGAGCTCGTAAAACGCCTGTGTTTCCGCCTCGCGGACCTGGTAGTAGGCGTTGTTCAGCGTCAGAATCACGCAGAAATGGAGTTGTTCCCGCACCCACTGGAAGTTCGCGTGTTCTTCGGGAATCAGCGCGCTCAAGGTGGGGGTCAGCAGTTGATCGTATTCCTGCAGGGCGGCCAGAATCGCGCTGGGAGGCAGATTCAGCTTCGCCAGGCGGCGGCCGTTGTACTCCACCTGCTCAATGAATTTGAGAGCCGGCTGGCCATGCGCGAGGACTCCCGCCGCGGCTCCGGTAGTGATCGCCGCCAGGGCGATGCGCTGCTTGGGCTCAAAGCCCAGAGTCCGCAGCCGGTTGAGGAATCGCCGCTCGATTTTGCCCGTGTGGGGCTCAATCAGAACGGCCAGGCGCTTCAGGTGCGTGCGAAGCTGATCGCTTAAGACGTCGGCGGCGTCCGCCAACTCCGGCGCGATCTGTTCTGTCTGCACGAGTTTTTTTATCGGCAGACTCAGGTCCCCGCTTTAGTACTGTCTTACTTCCCTTGCCCCATCACCTGTTGCAACATTTTAATAAGACCCGAATCTTCCAGCACGGGCGACTGGGGGATATCCTTTACGATCATCCCGTTCGGATCGACGATAAACAGGTGCGGTGTATCGAAACCCGGGTTGGCTGGAGTGGCTTTGAAAAAAGATACCGCCATCTGCCCCTGATCAAACACGAAGGTGGTCGACTTCGCACCAGTCTTGGCCACAAATTGGGCCACGGTTTGCTGATTGTCGGGGGGCGCAATCACTACCGAAAGCAACGCGACCTTGGGGAACTGAGTGTGGACCTGCTCCATCACCTTCGATAAAGCCTCGCAGTGCGGGCAATTGGTCGCCATGAAGTCGATCAGCAGCCATCTGCCGCGATAATCGAGCAGATCGTGCTGCATCATGGCGGAGTCGGGGAGAGAAAAACTGGGGGCGCGGCGGCCTGAAAGGTTCTGGGCGGCCAGAGGCAACCCTGCGGCCAGCGCCAGAGTTAAAAATAATCGCATAGGTTTTACGCTAACACTTGGCCAAAGCCCGCAACGACTCTTCGTAAGGAGCCCTGGCGATACCGCGCTCGCAGATAATCGCGCTGACGTAGCGGTTGGGTGTGACGTCGAAGGCCGGATTCGCCACAGCGATATTTTCGGGAGCCACAGGCACGCCGTAAACGTGAGTGACCTCGGCGCCGTTGCGTTCCTCAATCGGGATATGGTCGCCTGACGGGATGCTCAGGTCGAAGGTCGACAAAGGGGCAGCCACGTAAAACGGAACGTTATTTTCCTTCGCCAGAACGGCCACAGAGTAGGTCCCGATCTTGTTGGCCACATCGCCGTTGGCGGCGATGCGGTCCGCGCCCACCACTACGCAGCCGATCCGGCCCGAGTGGAGAAAATGGCCCGCCATGTTGTCGGTGATTAGCGTGGTGGGAATATCGTCCTGCTGCAGCTCCCATGCCGTCAGCCGGGCGCCTTGCAGAAAGGGTCGCGTCTCATCGGCGAAGACGTCGATCTTCTTGCCGCTGGCAACGGCGGCGCGAATCACACCCAGCGCGGTGCCGTAACCGGCCGTGGCCAGTGCGCCCGCATTGCAGTGCGTGAGCACAGTCTTGCCGTCGGGCACCAGCTCCGCTCCATGCCGGCCGATGGCCTGGCACCGGGCGATGTCGTCCAGACGAATCTGCTGCGCCTCCTCCGCCATGAGCCGGACCAGTTCCTCTCTTGAGACCCCGTTCAGGTTGGCCTTCAGGCGGGCCATTCTTTCAATGGCCCAGAACAGATTCACCGCAGTCGGACGGGTGGCAGCCAAAGTGGTGCAGACGAGGTCGAAGTCGGCTCCCTGCGCAACTCCAAGCGCTACCCCCATAGCGGCAGCTACGCCGATCGCCGGAGCGCCCCGGATCACCATGGAGCGAATTGCTTCGGCTACTTCCTGATAGGTAGTGCAGGTGACAAACACCTGCTCACGCGGGAGCCGCGTCTGGTCGATCATGACGACGCCGTCGGCGGTCCACTGAATTGTTTCAACCATGAACTTTTATTGTAGGCGGGCGATGCTTGGCCGCCGATGAACGCCGATAAGATTTTTGTTTTTATCTGCGTTCATCCGCGTTCATCGGCGGCTATAGATTTTTCGGTGCGCTACTCTTGAGTACAAGCATGAGAAAACGCTTCGAATGGAAGCTCCGTGAAAGAATCCTCACTCTGGGAGACAAAACCCTGCTGGTGGGCGTGCTGAACGTGACCCCCGATTCTTTCTCCGACGGGGGGAAATACACCGACCCGGATGCGGCCTTCGCCCGCGCGGTGCAACTGGAAGAACAGGGCGCCGACATTCTGGACATCGGCGCGGAGTCTACCAGGCCGGGCTCGGTTCGGGTGTCCGAAGCGGAAGAATTGCGCCGCCTGGTGCCGGTGCTGAAACGCCTGCGCAACAAGTTGACAATTCCAATTTCGGTGGACACCTATAAAGCCAACGTGGCCGAAAAAGCCTTGGAGTTGGGAGTCGAGATCATCAACGATCCCAGCGCTCTCACCTTCGACGCCGAGCTTGCGCGCAAGGTGTCGCAAGCGAGCGCCGGGTTGATCCTGAATCATATGCGCGGCACGCCGGAAACGTGGGCGAAGCTTCCGCCGCTCAAGGACGCCATCCGAGTGATCGCACAGGAACTGGATGCATCGCTGCACCGCGCCATCCGTTCGGGCATCGACCGCAAGCAGGTTGTCGCCGATCCAGGCCTGGGGTTCGGGAAGCGCCGCGAGCAGAATGCTGAGATCCTGGCGCAAATGGGAAGCCTCCGCCAATTGGAGCTTCCGATCATGGTCGGGCCTTCGCGCAAGCATTTCCTGGCCAAGGAATCCGAGGATCAGACCGAGTTCGCTACAGCAGCGGCGGTCACCGCGGCCATCTTGCATGGAGCGCACATGGTTCGCGTTCACGACGTGAAAGCGATGCGAGCCGTGGCTGAGGTGGCCGATGAGATCGCGCGCTCAGGCGCCGATGCCGAGCCTAGCGCCGTTGGCACTTCGGGCAGTAATGTGTTCCGCGCTGCCCGACCAAGATCTTCTTAATCGGCGTTCCGCACACGGTGCAGGGCTCGCCTTCGCGCCCATATACCAGGTGGCGAAGCTGGAAAGATCCGCTGTCGCCTTTCGCGTCGCGATAATCGGAAATGGTTGAGCCGCGATGCTCGATCGCTTCGGTGAGCAGTTCGCGGATCACCTGGTGCAGGCGGGCGACTCGCGACGCGCTCAGTTTCTCGGCGATGGCGAGCGGGTGAATGCCGGAGCGAAACAGGCTTTCATCGACGTAAATATTGCCCATCCCAGCCAGGAACGCCTGATTCATCAGCAGAGGCTTCACGCGCGAGCGCCGCTTCATCCGCTTCTGAAATTCTTCGAGGCTGATCTCCAGCGGCTCCGGCCCGAGCCTGGCTACGCGTTTCGCGGCTCCGGCGCTCCACTCGATTCTGCCGAACTGGCGAGGGTCGTTATAGAGCAGCACTCCGTCGTCTAGAGTGAAGAAACCGTGGGTGTGCGGGCCTTGCTTGCCTCCCGCGAGCAGATTGCCGGTCATGCCGAGGTGGATCGCCAGGGTCCCCTGGTCGAGCTCGATCACGATGAATTTGCCGCGTCTTCGAACGGATACGATTGATCGGCCTTTCAGGCGCGTGGCTAGAGCGGTCCGATTGCCTGGGGTGACGAACTTGGATGTGAAGTGAGCGTCTACAAATCGCCGGCCGGTTATGAATGGCGCAACGGTGCGAACCACGGTTTCTACTTCGGGTAGCTCAGGCATTTTGGGGTACGTCGATCAGGATATCGTCGCCTTGGACCGTCACGGGGAATTTTGGGATTTTGTATTCGGGGTCGACGTCGAGGCCGCCGGTGCGGCAATCGAATTCCCAGGCGTGCCAGGGGCAGACCAGCATGTGTCCATGCAGTGCGCCCTGCCCCAAAGGTCCTGAGGCGTGAGGACAGTGGCCTTCCAGAGCGTGCAGTTCGCCGTCGACGTTGCAGATTGCGTAGGCGTCGGGGCCCACCTCTACTTGCATCGCGGTGCCGGGAGGGAGTTTGGAGAGGGAACCGACTTTGCAGAAAGCCATTGGTTCCATTTTGCGGTATCGGGGTCGGGTGACGTGAGATCGAGGTCCGAATCCCCCGCGCTCACGCGCTGGGGCTGGCCGCTCGCGTGGTTGTGGCCAGTAACGGCAGAGCCGGCCCCAGCGCGTAAGGGCGGGGGATTTCGCGTGGCCTCTAGTAACGCCGTTGTGGGCAGACGCTACGAGATCACGCCCTTGCGAACCGCGTAGAGGATCAACTCCGCGAGACTATGAAGATTCAGCTTCTCCTGTAGATTTCTGCGGTGGGTCTCCACGGTGAACAGGCTTAGCTTCAACAGCGCTGCGATGTCTTTGTTGGATTTTCCTTCCGCCAACAAATGCAGCGTCTCACGCTCGCGCGTGGTGAGCAGTTCATAGCTGTCCTCCACGCCGCGCGACCGCATCTCGCGGACGTAATCTTCCACCAGCACCTTGCTCACTTCGGGGCTGAAAAAGGCCTTGCCCTCGCTGACGGCTTTGATCGCGCCGATCAGGTCGCTCTCCGCGGAATCTTTCACTAAGTAGCCTTTCGCGCCCGCCTTCAGCGCGCGCAGCACGTAGCTCTCGTCGGAGTGCATGCTCAGGATTACGATGGCTGTGTTCGGCAGTTGCTCATGGATGCGATGCGCGGCCTCGGCTCCGTTTAAGTGCGGCATGGCGATATCGAGCACCACCACGTCGGGCTTCAGAGCCATGGCCTGGTCCACCGCTTGATGCCCGTCGGCGGCCTCGCCCACCACGGTGAAGCCGGGCTGGCTTTGAAGCAGCAACCGCAGGCCCCGGCGCATGACGTTATGATCGTCAGCCAATAGAATGCGTATTGGTTTCGATGCTTCCATGGGCCTCATTCCCGTTTGCATGCGTCGGCAGTTCTATATCCAGCTTCGTTCCCTTTCCCGGCGCGGAATGAATCTCATACTTGCCCCCTAGCCGCGAAACCCGCTCTTCCATTCCTAACAACCCCATGCCTTTCGTGCGCGTGACGTCAAAGCCGCAGCCGTCGTCCTGAATCGAAAGCGAGAATGCCTTCGGTGTCTGCTCCACTCGAATGCGCACCGAGGTGGCCTGCGAATGACGGGAACAATTATGCAACGCTTCCTGCACCACGCGGTAGACACATGTTTTGTACTCGTCGGGCAGATCGTCGGGGACATTCTCGTCGGCGACACTCACCTCCATGGCAGTGCGTTTGGAAACCTCGCGCGCCTGCCAGCGCAGAGCTGGAACCAGGCCCAGATCGTCCAGCATGGAAGGCCGCAGCAGCAGCGACATATTGCGGATCACGCGCACAGTGCTTTCCACCAGGCCTTTGATGATGTCGACCTGGCTGCGGGCCTGTTCGGCCGACCGCGCTCCGAGACCCAGAGAGAGATTGCGAAGCTCAACCAGAACCGCCGAGAGCGACTGGCCTACTTCATCATGCAGCTCGCGCGACAGAGCCCGTCTTTCCGTCTCCTGCGCCTTGATCAGCCGATCGGACAGGTTGGTCATCTGCTCGCGAGCCTCGGCGACTTCGCGGTAGCGCAACTGCGCGTGGGCCTCCAGATTCAGGATTCTCCGCGCGCTGAACGCCGCCATTCCTAATCCGAGTGCTAGGGTCGCGAACAGCGTCACGGCGAGTCGCGTCTGGAATTTTTCGAGCAGGTCCACCACTTCCTCATTGCCTGAGTTCAACTGCTGCTCATTGATATCCGCGATCCTGCCGGCGACGTCGAGCATGGCGGTGCGGCGAGGAAACACGTCATCACGAAGGAATGCGTAACCGCGAGCGCGCCGTTCCTCGGGACCCCATTTGAGGATCGGATCGATGGTCTCCCAGTATTTTGCGAGTTCTTCCCGCAGCGCGATGTAAGGCACGCGTTCTCCGGTTTGCACTTGCTTGCCGTAGGACTCGAGCTCCGATTCCATCTGCTTTCGCACTGCCTCTACGCTCGCGCGATACGTTTCGGCACGGTCCGGCTCGGGATCCAGGACGTAATCGCGAACGTAGGTTCCGGAAAGATAGAGCTGACCGCGAATGTCGTTCAGCACGTGATTCTGGGCGAGAAACTGTCTGCGGATCTGGTCGTCCTGCCGGCGGATCTGCCGCAGAACGCGCAGCGCGTCGACGCCGCCCAGCGCCACAATGGTGAGCAGTCCGCCGAAGCCAGCCATCAGGGCGAGGCGGCTGCTCCACGCTAGACGGTCGGATGTGCGCTGGACGTCGGAAAGAGATTCCACCCATCTTCAGACTAACGCCACCTGCGTTGATTTGCGATACCATTGCCCAAGTTGGTGACTAACGATGACCCGTTTCATCCTGTTGTTAACCGTAGCCGCGATCGCTCCGGCTCAATGGCTCAACTACCCTACCAAAGGGATTCCGCGCAACCCTGACGGCAAGGTGAACATGACCGCGCCCGTCCCCAAGACGGCTGACGGCAAGCCGGACCTTTCGGGTCTGTGGCAGCGCTTGAGGTCGCCCAGCCAGCGCCGCACCACTTTGGCAATGGGGCCAAATCTGGAAGACTTCATGCGCGAAGGCGAAAAAATCCCGCCCATGCTTCCGGCCGCTGAAGCGCTCCACAAACAGCGCATGGCGAACTTTATGGCCGACCGGCCTTCGTCGCAGTGCCTGCCGCACAGCATTCCGGACCAGATGCTGATCGGGGTTCCGTTGAAGATCGTGCAGGACCCCGGCCTCACCTTAATTCTGTATGAAGAATTTGCGCGCTACCGGCAGATCTTCACCGATGGCCGGGAGCATCCGCCGGTTTCCGCTCCGGCTTGGCTAGGTTATTCGATTGGAAAATGGGTGGGCGATACATTCGTGGTCGACACGCGCGGCTTTAATGACCGCAGTTGGCTGGATGACAGCGGCCGTCCACATACTGAGCAGTTGCATACGATTGAGAAATTTCACCGGACTGATTTCGGGCACATGGAAGTGGAGGTCACGATCGACGACCCGGGCGCCTACACCAAGGCGTGGTCGTTTCCGATGAATTTTGGATTTTTGGCTGATACCGAGATGATCGAAGACGTGTGCGATAACGAAAGGGATTCGGCGCACTCGGTGGGGAAGTAGCTAACCGTAGGTTACTCGACTTCTTCGCCGGGTGGGACTTTGTGCTTGGCTTTGCGCTCGGCTTTCGGCACGATCACTCGGGAGGACTTAACGGGTCCGACGCGTTCGCGGGCGATGGCGCGTACCTCTTTTGGCTGATCAAATGCTTGTTTTGAGCGTTTTTTCCGTCCTGCGGGGTTTTTCTTCTTCTTAAGCATGATAAGATTAGGCGACAAGGAGGCCCTATGTTGAGAAGTATTGGCCCAATGGAGCTTCTGGTGATTTTGCTGGTCGCCCTGCTGTTGTTCGGCGGCAAGAAGATCCCGGAATTAGCCAAGGGCTTAGGACAGGGCATTCGTAACTTCAAAGAAGCCGTGAAGGACGAACCGCCCACGAACACCCCTCCCGACGATAAGAAGCAGGCGTAAGGGCTTCCTGGCGCCGCCCGCAGTTTGAGCGATGCCTAATCGGAATTTCGAAAAAGTTAAACCCCGCGTGGCGAGATGTTCTTCGCGTTGCGGGGTTTTAGCTTTTTTAGAGGGCCGTGCGATTTTACAACCGCCTACTTCTTTTTGGGCGGAACGATGGAATCTTTCACGGCCTTGGCGATACGGAACTTCACCACTTTTTTGGCCGGAATCTTGATCGCTTCGCCGGTGGCGGGGTTGCGGCCCATGCGCGCCTTGCGATCCACACGAACCAGCCGACCGATGCCGGGCAGGATCGCTACGCCGTTCTTCTTGGTTTCGCGCACGGCCAGGTCGGCGTACGCGGTCACGAATGTCTTGGCGACCTTATTGGACACTTCCGCCGCGGCCGCGATTTCCTTGATCAATTGCGATTGAGTCATCTTTGTTGCTGCTGCCATAAAATTCTCCTTTATAACCCGCCTTCTCTCTGTGTACGTTGAGGATGCGAGACTCTCCAGGCGAGCCGTCGCACGAAGAGGCGCATTTGCTACCAAATGATACCGGATCGAGAAACCCGATGTAAAGAGAAAACTATCAAAAAGTGCCGATTTTTCGAGGTTTTTGAGATGGTCCAAAACATTCCGGCAGATATATGTAGTGAAGGTGCGCAGGTGGTATGCTGTGAAACAGGCGGGAAACAAAAGGCGAATGAGCGAATTGCCGCTTTCACGAACAGCCATGCAGGAGCAATTAGCGTACCTGCGCGCGCGCGTCCAGCGCGTCAACGAAAAATACGCCGATCGGGCCGCCCCTGTTGAGGATCCGGAGTTTTCCACACACCTGCCTCGTCCTGCTGCGCGCTACATCGAAGAGTGGCTGACCGGCCAGGAAGTGGAGACAAAGTACGGGCGGCACTTTGAGACAGAAAAGCTGTGGGAGCCCCACCGGCGTCACGGCAGCGCTGATATCGGCGCGTTAGCGGATCTTCCTCACGATCTTCTGGAAACCATCTCCGATGGAATCTGTCCGCACTCGTCGCCCGAGGAATGGGCCTTTCTGGACACCGAAACCACGGGTCTGGCAGGCGGCAGCGGCACTTGCGCGTTTCTGATCGGCGTGGGGCGAGTGACGAGGGAAGGGTTCTACGTCAAGCAATTCTTCATGCGTGAGCACGCTGAAGAAGCCAGCCAGTTAGATGCGCTGGCAAGGCATCTTGAATCATTTAAAGTTCTGATCACGTATAACGGCCGCACCTTCGACCAGCCTCTGCTGGAAACCCGTTATCGCCTGAACCGCACGCGTCCGCCGTTTGCGCGCATGGAGCATCTGGACCTGCTTCACGGCGCGCGGCGTTTGTGGAAGCTGCGTTTTGAAAGCTGCCGCCTGGTGGATCTGGAGAATCAAATCCTGGGAATCGAGCGTCAGGGCGATGTGCCTGGCGCTCTGATTCCTTATCTCTATTTCGAATACCTGCGCACCCGCCACGCCGCGCGCATGCTGCCGGTGTTTCATCACAACGCGTTCGATATCGTGACGCTGGCCTGCCTGACGGGCATTGTGCCCTACGCTTTCAAAGATCCGCATGGCACCTCCGATAATGCGCCTCTGCAGCATGGCGCGGAGATCGCAGGCATCGGACGCTGGCTACGGGAAGCGGGCGAGTTGGAGCAGGCTCGCACACTTTTTCGCCGCGCTGTCGATAAAGGCTTGCCCGACCGGTTGCTGTTTAAGATCCTTTGGGACCTGGCGCAACTGGAACGCAAGCTCGGCGCTGAAGAGGCTGCTGTGGCGATTTGGACAGATCTCGCCGGGTCGCCCAATCCGTTTCGCGTGGAAGCACTGGTGGAGCTCGCCAAGCAGCATGAGCATCGCACTAAGAATTTGCCACTGGCGCTGGAGATGACACGGGCTGCGCTGGAGTTGGAAGATACTGCGGCATTGCGGCGCCGCGAGGATCGATTAGTTCTACGAACTAGTCGTAGTACTGCCAAATCGGCCCGATTCCTGTAGCGTGGAAACATGCGGGTTGTTTTTTCCTTTGTCCTGATTACAGGTCTTGCCTTCGCGCAGACCCAGCGGCTCGACCAGATTGCTACCTCCGAGCTTACCCGTCAGCACATCCCTGGAATGGCGATTGTCGCCGTGCGGGACGGGCGCGTGGTGTACTCCAAAGGTTTTGGCGTCACCAGTGCGGATTCGAAGAATCCCGTCACGCCGGATACGCTGTTTCGCGTCGGCTCGATGACTAAGATGATGGTGGCCACCGCGGCGGTGACGCTGGCCGATCAGGGCCGCCTTCGGCTGGATGCGCCGGTGGGCAACTACATTTTTGGTCTGAACCCGCAGGTCGGGCAGGTGACCGCGCACCAACTGATGAGCCACACTGCGGGCCTTCGGGACAAGGTTTCCAACTCCGGTCCTCATGACGAAGAAGCTCTTGGACGGGCGATTGCTTCGTGGAACGGGTCGATGTTCTTTACCGACCCTGGTAAAGTTTATTCGTACGCCAATCCGGGCTATGCTCTGGTGGGGCGGCTGGTCGAGGTGATTCGCGGAGCTCCCTTTGCCGATGTGATGGATGAGATGGTCTTCCGGAAGCTCGGCATGAAGAGTTCCACGTTTCGGCCCACTGTGGCGATGACGTTTCCGCTTGCCTTGGGTCACAACGCCGATGGAAGCGTCTCCAGGCCGATGGCTGATTACGTTCCCAATTGGCCCGCCGGATTTTTGTTTTCGAGCGCCAATGATTTTGGGCGATTCGTCACGGCTTTTCTGGGCGATGGAAAGATCGACGACGCGCAGGTGTTTCCGCCTTCGGTTTTCTCCGCTATGGCGCAGCCGCGCGCAAATATTCCCGGGCGATACGGGACCAAGTATGGCTACGGACTCTACATTGAGCAGGACAAGGGATTTCAGGTCCTGGCCCATGGCGGCACCATTCAGGGCTACACCAGCGCGGTGGTGATGGCGCCGTCCTTCAACACGGGCGTGGTGGTGCTGGCCAATCGCGACGGAGCCGATTCTTCGGGCATCGCGGACAAAATTCTGGAAGCGTTGCTTCCTGTCCGGTTTAGTTCGACCACGCTCTCGACGGTCGTGGGCGCGGGGGATCCTTCTGGCTTCGCGGGTCAGTACGCCAACGGCGCGAACTCGCTGGAAATCGCAATGAGCGAGGGGAAGCTCACTGCGAAGCTCGGGGGCGAGGCGGTGCCGATGGAAGCGGTAGGATCTGATTGCTTTTCTGGCTCCGTCACAGTTTGCTTTGCGGGCGGCTACGCGCACATGGGTGGACGAGCGTTTCGCAAGCAATGACACGCCGGCTGCTATTTGCGCTGGCAGCGCTGCTGCTTTGCTCGCACACTGCGGGTGGGCAGTCTACGGAACGAAAGCTGGATCTGGATTCCTTCGAAAAAGTCTGGACCACCATTCGCGATAAGCATTGGGAGAAAAATCCCGCAGGACTGGATTGGCAGAAGATCCATGACGAATATCGACCTCGGATGGAACAGGCAAAAACGCGCGATGAAGCGCGCGACGTCATGCGCGACATGCTGGGGCGGCTCAAGGAAACCCATTTCGGCATTCTTTCCGCGGCGGTCTACACTTCCTTCGACGGTGAGCAGGGCGGCCCCGGTTCTCCCGGCATCGACCTTCGCGTTCTGGATCACGAAGCCATCGTCGTTTCGGTGGACCCAGGATCGCCCGCCGCAGAAGCGGGCGTAAAGCCTGGATGGAAACTGGAAAGCGCTCGCGGCCAGAGCCTGGACGAGTTGATTGAGCGCCTGAAAGGGCTCCCCGAATTGACCTTGACGCGCGCGATTCTCACCCCCTTGAGCGGTCAGCCTGGAGGAAGCTTGCCAGTGGTCATGAGGGATGGCGCGGGCGCGCAGGTGAAACTCACGCTTGGCCTTGCTGCGCCGCGCGGTGAGGCCTCAGCGTTCGGGAACCTGCCGGACAACTATGTTTGGCTGGAAACGAAGCGGCTGGGGGACACATCTTACATACGCTTCAATCTGTTTCTCGATCTGGTGCGGGTGGTGACGGCTTTTTCGGGGGTGGTGAAGAATTGCGGGTGCGACGGCCTGATCATTGACCTGCGCGGCAACCCGGGCGGCATCGGCGGTATGGCCATGGGGCTGGCTGGATTCCTGATCGACAAACCGGGCCAGCGGCTGGGCACCATGTATATGCGCGACGCGACTCTGAATTTCGTGATCAATCCACGGACGCCGGTGTTTAACGGACCGGTGGCGATTCTGGTGGATGGCACGTCGGCTTCGACTTCGGAGATTCTCGCGGGCGGACTGCAGGATCTGGGCCGGGCCCGGGTGTTCGGCACTCGTACGGCTGCTGCGGCGCTACCTTCGGTGATCGAGCGGTTGCCCAATGGCGACGGCTTCCAGTATGCGGTGGCAAACTATATTTCAGAGGGTGGAAAACCTTTGGAAGGGCTAGGAGTTAAGCCCGACGTGGAAGTGAAACTGACGCGTGCCGCCCTGCTGGCCGGTCACGACGCCGTGGTTGACGCGGCGATGGACTGGATTCGGGATCAATCGGGAGGAAAGAAAAAATGACTCCACGACATTTTGTTTTTGTGGCCGCTCTGGCCACTGCTGGCATCGCGCAGGCAGCGGACGAAGCGCTTCCTCAGGCTGCGACGGTCCTGGATCACTACATCGAAGTGACTGGCGGCAAGGAAGCTTATGCAAAGCACACGTCCGAAATTCAGAGCGGCACCTTGGATTACTCAGCCCAGGGCGTGAAGGCGAAAATCATACGCTATGCGTCCGAGCCCGACAACTATCTGGCCTCGGTGGAAATCACCGGAATCGGCAGAGTGGACACGGGCGTGACCAACGGTATCGCCTGGGAGAACAGCGTGGTTCTGGGTCCGCGCATCAAGAGTGGCGATGAGAAAGCTCTGGCGATGCAGGAAGCGACCTTCAATGGCACGGTGAACTGGCGCAAGCTTTTTCCTAAAGTGGAGACTACTGGCGTTGAGACTGTGGATGGCGAAGACTGTTACAAGGTTTTACTCACGCCTAAAGAAGGGCGCGCGGAGACGATGTATTTTTCCCGCAAGTCGGGGCTGCTGGTGAAGTCGGCTACATTGGCGGCGACGCAAATGGGAGACATCCCGGTAGAGATGGTCTACTCCAAGTACATCGAGGCGAATGGCGTCCGGTTCCCCTCTGTGATCACACAGAAGGCGGCGGGGCAGGAATTCACGATCACCATTGAGGAAGTCCGGGTGAATGTGGATATTCCGGCGGAGAGGTTCGCACTACCCGATGAGGTCCGCGCGATTCTGGATAAGGCGAAGTAAACCTAATTCCGCAACAGACTGCGCGACGCGTAAAACCGATCTCTGCAATCGCGGCAGCGATACGGCCTGCGGCTGAAAAGCCGCATGAAACTGTCTAGAATTCCTTCCACGTGCGCCTTGCGGATGTTGGGCGATCCACAGTTTGGACAGCGTGCAAGGGCCCTGCGCTCCCTGGCGTAGTGATCCTCCAACTCCTCAAGGTGTTCGTCTAACCCAGGTCGAGGACTATCGTCCAGGTCGTCTTCCCGACCGTGGTCGAAGCTGTCTCGGTCATCGGTCATAGTTCTGTATTTGTTGGAAAGCATACCACTCATTCTGTAACCGCGCACAACGGACGCCGCGGCAGGATTTCTGAAATGGATGAGGAAGCCGTGGCGTCCTGTGCGCTCTTCAGCGAAGGCAGCGCCAAACTCTTCAGTAACTGAGACCCTCCGGCATGCTAAGATTCATGTCAAATGCGCAAGGTTTGCGCTCTCTTGCTTTTGTTCGCGGCGCACGGGGCGGCCGACGACAATCGGTCCCTTTCCGATAGGACTCGTCAGTATTTGACGGACCTTATCAGGCTCGATACGTCTAATCCGCCGGGTAATGAGACACGTGTCGCCGAATATCTGAAGCAGATTGCCGACTCCTACGGCATCCAGGCAGAGCTCTTGGGCAGCGATCCGCGCCGCATGAATTTTGTCGCCCGCCTGAAGGGCAGTGGAAGAGGGCGGCCCCTTTTATTGATGGCGCACAGCGACGTGGTTCCCGCGGAGCGCTCGCAATGGAGCGCCGATCCCTTTAGCGCCGAAGTCCGTAACGGCATCGTCTATGGCCGCGGGGCCATAGACGACAAGAGCCTGCTGGCCGCCGAGCTGGCGGTGATGATCGAGATCAAGCGCCGTAACGTCAAATTGGATCGCGACCTGATTCTGATGTCCGAGGCGGACGAAGAATCCGGCTCCACCGGCATTCAGTGGATTCTGCAGCATGCCGCTCAAAAAATCGACGCTGAGTTCGCCCTCAACGAAGGCGGCGCGCAGATGGAGACCAAGGACGGCATTCGTGTATTTGAGATCCAGACCGCCGAAAAGGTCCCCGCGCGGATTCTGGTCACCGCCCACGGCACGGCCGGGCACGGGTCGCTGCCTCGCGGCGACAATGCGATCCTGCACTTGTCACGTGCGCTGCTTAAACTGTCCGAGGCGGAACAACCGGTGCGCCTCAACTCCACCACGCGCCGTTATTTGAGGGACATCTCCCGGCTGACTGACTATGCCTGGCTGGCGCCCATTCTTCCGCGGCTGGAAAATCCTTTGACGGCGCAGGCTGCTGCCAATCAGATTCGCGTCAAGGATCCCGAGATCGACGCCATGCTGCACACCACGATCACCGCCACCGTGGTGCGCGCCGGCAACACAGTCAACGTGATTCCCACCATCGCCGAGGCGCAGTTGGACGTTCGCCGTATGCCGGGCGAGCCGCGGGAAGAGATGATGGCGCGGTTCCGGCAGACCGTGAACGATAGCGAGGTGGAATTGAGTTTTGCCCCAGGCCAGCAGATGTCCTCCACGGAGCCGAGCCCTACCAGCAGTCCCGTTTATAAGGCCATGGAGCGCGCCATCAACAATCTCTATCCGCGCGAGACGCTGGTGGCGCCGTTCATGTCCCGAGGCGCGACCGACGGCAGCTTCCTACGCGCCAAGGGAGTGTTCGTGTATGGGGTTCCGGTGTTTCTTCGAGAGCCGGGCGAGAGCCGGGTCCACTCCAACGACGAGCGGATCGCGCAGAAGACGGTGGAAGACGGCGTGGAACTACTGTGGCAGATGGTGCTGGAGACGGCGGGGGCGGGGAGCTAGGCTCTTCTAGAGGCCGAGATGAATCTCGGCCCTGCACGCTGAAGCGTGCGCCACATCAGCCGATGAAACCCTTCCAGGTATTGCCCTTCCCATCGCGCAGCACTACCATCGCATCGGTGGATACTCCTGTGAGGTTGGTGCCCCTGGACGTTCGGAACCTATACGTCACGGAATTATCGTCGTTCCGCTCCGCCGACCCGCGCCATTCGATTCCATATTCGTCTTGCAGCTTGATATAGTCGCCGTGGCCGAAGCCGGAGGCTCGGGTGCGCGTCTTCTCTTCTTCCAGGTGGAAAAATCCGCCGGGAAGACGACCGCGTTTTTTGTCTTTCGTAAAGATCATTCGCAGTATTCCGTCGAGGTTAGTCCTATTATGCTCGTGACGGGATGCGAGATCTATTAGTTGAATGCCTTACGACGTAATGGGGAATAGGCCGCTGCGCCTAGGGAACAGCCCGCAAAACGGAGTGCGGCGGCCGCCGCACCCTTTGCGGGCCTAATGGCTGGCGGTGAGTTCCTTGGCGATGCCCGCGGTAAAACCCTTGGCGTCGCCGAACAGCATGAGGGTTTTGTCCATATAGTAAATCTCGTTGTCGATGCCGGCAAAACCGGGATTCATGCTGCGCTTAATTACCATCACAGTGCGAGCTTTGTCTGCGTCCAGAATCGGCATGCCGTGAATGGGACTGTCCTCGTCTTTCCGCGCCAATGGATTGACCACATCATTGGCGCCCACCACCAGCGCAACGTCGGTGATGGGGAAATCCTGATTGATCTCGTCCATTTCAAGCAGCTTGTCGTAGGGGATATCGGCTTCGGCCAACAGCACGTTCATATGTCCCGGCATACGACCCGCAACGGGATGGATGGCGAAGCGGACGTTGACGCCACGCTTGGTGAGGATGTCATACACTTCGCGAATTTTGTGCTGCGCCTGCGCCACCGCCATACCGTAGCCGGGAATGATGATGACGCTGGAAGCAGCGTCCAGAATGGCGGCGGCTTCCTCGGGCGACGCAGAGCGCACGGGCCTCTGCACGGTTTTGCCGGCCGATGCGGTGATTGCGCCGAAGGCCCCAAAGAGCACGTTCGTAAACGACCGGTTCATGGCCTTGCACATGATGATGGAAAGCAGCAGTCCAGCAGCGCCGTTTAGTGCGCCCGCAATGATCAGCAAACGATTGTCCAGCACGAATCCCATCGCCGCGGCGGCGACGCCTGCCGACGAATTCAGCAGCGCGATCACGGTCGGCATGTCGGCGCCGCCGATCGGAGCCACCAGAAAAATACCGAACAGCAGAGAAAGCCCGATGAAAACCGGAAAGGCCCAGGTGGGGGCTGCTCCGATGACCATCATTACTGCGAGAACAACCGCCCCGCCGAACACCAGCAGGCTCACGAAGTTCTGACCCTTGTAGGTAAGCGGCCGCGTCGGTAGAATTTCCTGCAGCTTGCCGAAGGCGATGATGCTCGCCGTGGTGGTCAGGTAGCCGAGCAATGTCTCAAGGGAGAGCGCCCCCATGGTGAAGCCGGTGGGTAAAGCCTTGTAATACTCAGAGGTGCCGATCAGCGCCGAGGCTAGCGCGCCGAACGCATGCGAGAGCGCCGTCAACTGCGGCACCGCGGTCATCGGCATCAGGTAAGCCAGAGGCGCTCCGATGGCTGAGCCGATGCCCAGGCCGAGCAGCACCAGTTGCCACTGCCCGTCAAGAACATCCTGGCGCAGGAACGTACCGATCACGGCCAGCAGCATGCCGATCTCGCCAATAATGACGCCCTGCCGCGCGGTGGAAGGGTGGCTCATCCACTTGATGGCCAGAATGAAGCCGATCGAGGCGAGCAGATAAATCGCCGGAAGAAAATTCGACATTACTTTTGCCCCGGCTCCCTTTTACGAAACATCTTCAGCATGCGGTCGGTAACCAGGTAGCCCGCCACCACATTCAGCGATGCGGCGACCAGCGCCACGAAGCCCAGAATGTGAGTAAGCCGTGAGGCGTCTTTATCGGCGGTGAGCACGATGGCTCCGACGACGGAGATGGCGGAGATCGCATTGGATACCGACATCAGCGGCGTATGCAGTAGCGGAGAGACTCGCTTGACCAGCTCAAAGCCCAGGAAGGCCGCCAGCATAACGACGTACAAACCAAACTCGTAGGAGGAAATCATAGTAGTAGTTCTTTCGAGATTTTTCGTGATTTTTAAGAACCTGCGGCCGCGGGACCGGGAGCCGGCCAGCCGAATACTTCACAGACTTTGGGATGGACCACCTGACCGGCATGAGTCACCAGCGTATCGCGGACGATCTCGTCGGGAGACTGCGTGGTGACGGGAAGAAAGCCGGAGAGGTTTTTCAGGAACGTGACGACGTTGGCGGAAAACATCTGGCTGGCATGGTAAGGAGCCATGGCGGGCAGGTTGGTGGGGCCCAGAATGGTCACGCCTTTGTGGATCACGACCTTGCCCGCTTCGGTCAGTTCGCAGTTGCCGCCGCGCGCCGCAGCCAGGTCGACAATCACCGACCCTGGCGCCATGGCCTCCACCATTTCCTTGGTGACCAGAACAGGAGCTTTCTTGCCGGGGATGGCCGCGGTGGTGATCACGGCGTCGTGTTCCTTCACCACTTCCAGCATCAATTCGCGCTGGCGTTTGTAGAAGGCTTCGTCCATGGCCTTGGCATATCCGCCCTGGCCTTCCGCCGAGCCGGCGTCGACGTCGAGCGAAACAAACTTCGCGCCGACGCTGACAATCTGATCCTTCACCGCGCTACGAACGTCGTATGCGCTCACCACTGAGCCCAGCCGCTTAGCCGTGGCGATCGCCTGTAAGCCCGCTACACCTGCTCCGATAACGAAGACTTTGGCGGGAGTGATGGTGCCCGCCGCGGTCATCAACATGGGGAAAATTTTGGGCATCGTTTGCGCGGCCAGCAGTACCGCTTCGTATCCCGAGATGGTGGCGAGCGAGGATAGGATATCCATGCTCTGCGCCCGCGTGATCCGGGGAATCAGTTCCAGCGCAAAAAAGGAAACCTGTGTTTTGGCGATGGCCTGAATTTCTTTCGAAGAGGTAAGCGGTTCGCCCATGCCGAGCAGGATCTGCCCCGGCCGCATCAGCGCCAGGTCCGGCAGGCCTTTTTCCGGATTCGCGCCATAGCTTCGGTACTGCGCAATAATGTCGGCCTCGCCGAAGATCGTTTCCCGGCTGGCGAGTTTTGCGCCGCGCGCGGTGTACTGATCGTCGGGGTAACCCGCCTCCAAGACCAGCCGAGGGCTCGACAAGCACCGTCATTCCGGCCTTGGCAAGCACGTCGACCGAGCGCGGCACAATCGCCACGCATCGTTCCCCGGGGAAAGTCTCACGGGGCACACCTACTGACTTAGCCACCCACCCTCCTTGAATTTCTGCTCCGCGGCGCGCTCCGGGAGGACCGGGCGTGCGAATACGCGTGCAAATAGATGATGATAGCGTTTCCGCAGGGGTAAAAGCGAAACCTTACGGGGCAAACCTTGTTAGCTGGCCACTATGGTACGTTGAAAGTCCGCCCGCGTTCAATGCCCGAAAGACCTATCCCATGCGCCTTTATATCCTTTTCTTTCTTTTATTTCTGGTTTCTATCCTGGCCGCCGCGCCTGCTCCCATTCTGACCTCGATTCCGTATTTCGGGGATCAGGGCAGCAGCCCGATTCAGTCCGTCGCGGTCGACCCCGCGGGCAATATCTACATTGTGGGCACAACCGCGGGTAGCATTCCAATCGTCAATCGGTTCAACCCAAAACCGGGCAGAAACTGCGCCGGCCCTGCCGAGACAAAGCTCACCTACTCCACTTACCTTGGCGGAGATCAAAGCCGATTACGCGGTGAGTCTGGCGGTGGATACCGCAGGAAACGTCTATATCGCCGGCACTACCCGGCCCGCCGCGCCACTACAGGAGCAGCAGAAATGTCGAGTTGGGTCGTGGGTCCGTTGTCGAGTAGCGAATGCATATTCGTTTCATTCTTTCCATCGAACAACGGCATAGTTGGCCCCCCCACCGTCGGCGGCATTGTAGTAAATCGTCAATTTCTCGTAGTCAACCTCACTGCCGGCGCAATCGCCCTGCGGCAGGCACCCGAAATTTACACCCCCCCCAATGAGGTACTTGCCGCGTTTCGGCATTGGCACCAACTCGTCAATGATCATTTTGAGAACGTCGCTGCTTAAGGCATTTCCGTTTCTTGATTTGATGAGATCCGTGTTCTGTCGAGAAATCAGCAGCTCGACGATTCGCCCAGTTGATGAGTATGTTGCCGTGACGCCGATTCCGGGGCGCACGATGAACGTTTCCGAAATGGCATTGCCATATTTCGTCTTCAATTCGTCTCTTGACTGGCCCGCGATAGCCGTGCAGCTGAGCATGGTCATGAGAACAATCTTCATCTTTTCTGTCCCCCCTATAGCCATGCTATGGCCTCATCGTCCAACGCGCCCACGCAAAGATCACGACTTCATGCAAACGGCCACCGGGAGATGTCCGTCCGGTGTCTGCCGCCGTTTTTCTGGTCGGTCCCTCCGCCGCCACTACGTTCCAGGCGGCGCTTTCGGTGCAGTGATCGCAAGTCCGCTGCGGTTTCGTTACGCCGGAACGTTCTTCGCGATCCACCCGTGAATCGTATTGAACACGATTCGCCGGTTCGTCTCCAGCATCATGAAGTGCCCGTTGCCCAGAATGCCATGGGCCTTCAACTGGAAATCCTCGGCGTTGCAGCCCGCTTGTTTCAAGAATTCGACAATCGCCGGCCCCTGCGGACGGCCCGAGTTCTCGGCGGTCACATACAGAATCGGCATGGTCAGATTTTTTAGCTTGCGCGGGTTGTCGGCCTGAAGTTTGTAGGCCTGTCCGCCTTCGACCTTCACTTCCCGCAGGCTCAGTTCCTTGGGATCGGTGAGCGGCGGATCGAATGCGAGGGGGGCCTGCGTCAGGCCGTAAACTGAATTTCCAGCGAATGGAAACCCTGCTCCTTCTACGTTCACAATCGCCTTCACCAGATTTGGCCGCTCATTGGCTACCAGCCAGGAAAACGGGCCGCCCGCCGAATGAACCTGCACAATCGCGGGCCCGATCCGGTCCAGCAGCTCCGCTCCCCGGCTGGCCCATAATTTTTGCGCCATCAGGTTGTCCTGCGGCGCGGCGTTCTGGCCGGATTGGAACTGATCGATCAGAGGGTCGGCCACATCTCCCGTCCCGAGCCACCGACGATTCGGCCCCGGCTGCGCGGCGCGCTTGAAATCGACGGTTACGGTTTGATACGTCGGATGCTGGCCGATGGGCCCCAGCGAATCGGGATGATACGGCGATCGGCCATGGCCGGGGCGATCCACGATGTATACCGTGTAGCCTTCCTGCACATAGAAATGCGCCCATCCGGCCGCGCCGTTGCCGACCCCCTGGTAATGACCACCCTGCCCCCCGCCGCCATGTACTAAAACGACGGGAGTTGAATGCTTGACCTCCGCAGGCTTCAGCCACTGCACATACATCTGCCCGGCGACGATGGTGCCGTAGGGCATCTTCTTGTGATCCGTGCCCGACCCAGAAGTAGCCCTGATCGGCGAGCTTCATCGCGCTCTCCGCCGGCCTCGACTTCGCGACTGCGACGCCCTTCTCCACGTTCTTCGCGAGCCAGTCCACGATAGGCTGCAGCACTTCGCGGTTATTCTTCTCCACCATCATCATGTGGCCGTTGCCGTGAACTCCGTGATCGGCCATGCGAAGCTCTTCGCACATGCAGCCCGCCTGTTTCAGAAACGCGAGCATTCCGGGAGCGCCCGGCGATGCGAAAGATGCCTCGGCCGTCACCAACACCATTGGGATGCCCATCTGGTTTTTGAGTTTCCTGGCAGGGCTCGGCCTGAATTTTGTAGGGCTGCACTCCCGGCTCGGGCGAGGGGACGTCTACCGTCTTCAGGTCGGCTGCATCCTTTACCGGGGGATCGTAGGCGACGGGGATAGTGGAATGGCCCCATTTGTTGACTCCCGCAAACGGCGCGCCCGCGCCTTCGATGACGACGATGCCCTTCACTAATTTCGGACGCGCCTCGGCAACCAGCCATCCGAAAGGTCCGCCCGCGGAGTGGGTCATGATAATGGCGGGGCCGATCTTGTCCAGCAATTCCGCGCCGCGCGACCGCCAGATCTCATGAGCGACTTCAGGCCCTACGCCCGCCACATAGGACCCGCCCTGCGACGCCACCAACTGCGCCAGCTCGGGCGATCCCACTGCGCCGGTCCCCGGCCACTGGTTATGGAGTTTCGCGGAGGGCAACGTGTTCGGACTCTTCATGCGTTGCGGCGTGAACAGGCCTGAAATCTGATCCAGCGTGATGTTCTGGGCCGGGAAGGGCCCGTCCAAATCGGGATGAAACGGCGACTTCCCGTGTCCCGGCCGGTCCACAATATAGACCCTGTAACCCTGCTCGATTAAGATTGTTGACCAGCCCCTGCGCCCGTCAGGAGTGCCCATCCAGTCTGTACCCTGTCCTCCGCCGCCATGCACCAGCACGATCGGGTAAGGATGCTTCACCTCGCGCGGGATCTGGTATTCCACATACATCTGTTTGCCGTTGACCACGGTGCCCCGAGCAAGCTCGGCACGTTCGACGCCCACCCAGAAATAGCTCCATTCGGCGAGATCGAGCGGGGTCGTTTCGGCTGGTGTGCTTTCTGCCGCCTGCGCCTGATCGGCGATCAGCGCCGCGGCACCGGCTGCCAGGGCTCCAAACTCTCTGCGGCTTAACGGTTCAGATTTGGGATTATCGTTGGACACGATTGGCTCCTGTAGGGGTCGCGGACCCCAAATGAGCATACTAAAGATTTTTGTTGGGATGAGTGTCGCTCGCCTCCGGTCTTGGCTGACGCAAATGGAGCCGGGACGCTGCCGGGTGTTCCTCCGGGCCGCTACTACCTTATGATCTCGGCTCCCTACAACAATAAGGCGCTGGTCTGGGGTCAGGCGGTGGAGTTGAATGCGGGGTCGAACTCGGTGACGCTGGATCAGAGTAACGCGACCCCGGTTAACGAAACAGATAGTAGATGAGAGAAGGGATGTCGGTGGTCAGGTCGCAAACTCTTGCGACGGCCGGTTCGCATCCAGCTTCTAATGTGACATTCTTGAGAACGGTGCTCTTATCCCTTTTCATTTTGGCGGCCATCACTGTGGACGCTCAGCCACTGGGAGATGGAGTTCGCGTGCTCAATCAGGTATCCGAAGCAGCGCGTTCCGCGAAGGGCTGGCGAGCTGAGGGGACGTTGGAATTTGATGTGCTGCGTGCGGAGCCAGTTGGGGGACTGGCGCATATTCGAGTTCCGATTACGATTTCGACACGCGGACCATTGGAACTGCGCCACATTCAGGGAGAGCTTCCCGGTGTAGACCGGACCATATGCGACGGTCTGACAGCCTGGCACAAGAAGATCCTGGTCGGCATCAGTTCCTACATTGATGAGACCCTAGGTCTGGCGATGGCGCAGGAGTGCAGCCCGCCAGTCGCTCTCGATTGGGAGAACCTCCTGAGGTCGCTAAGGTCCGCGCGCCTTGCCGGTAGCGATAAGACGATGGGGTGCACTTTGGTGCGGGCAGAATATTCGCCGCCGGCCGGCCTCGAAGCTTACCTTCCAAACGATCACCTAAGTCCTGTCATTAGGGAGATGTGCGTCGATGAAGCCAGTGGTGCGGTCCTCCGGGAGCGGTTTGAGGTCACACAAGGGTTCTCGATGCAGTACGTCCTCGAGATTACGAGAATCGAGCGTGACCCGATGTTCAGCCCTGAGGAATTCAAAATCCCGTCGGACGCCCGAGATGATAGTGCTCCTTCCATCCCGACTAGATTGCTTGATTCGCTGCCGGTTTATTCCGCTCCGGGCCCGCTTCGCAAGTTGCCTGAAGACATCGTTTCACCTAGGCAGACGAATCATCCCGAGCATCAGGACAATGACCCCCTACATCCGGACTAGAACTTAAATCGTATTATGAGATAAGGCGACTGGTACCCGCCCCCCTCGCTATATTCGTCCATTTTGTGAAACACTAGTAAGTCTCAGATCACGGAGTATTGTCATGGTCGGCCGCACGGTTCTTCACTATCAGCTCTTGGAAAAGCTCGGGGCGGGGGGTATGGGCGAGATCTTCAAGGCCCAGGATACCCGTCTCAATCGTTACGTCGCGGTTAAGGTCCTCAGCGCCACGGGCGGCGGCGGGGACATTGAGCGACGCAAGCGATTCACGCAGGAAGCCCAGGCCGCCTCCGCTCTGAACCATCCCAACATCATCACCATCCACGACATCATCAGCGATGGCGATACCGATTACATGGTGATGGAATACGTTTCCGGCAAGACGCTGGTGGACCTGATTCCAAAAGGCGGGTTGCGCGCGCCGCAGGTTTTGAAATACACCGTGCAAATGGCTGACGCCTTGAACGCCGCTCACGCCGCGGGCATCATTCACCGCGATCTGAAGCCGGGCAACATCATGGTCACCGAGTCCGGCCTGGTGAAGGTTCTCGATTTCGGTTTGGCCAAGCTCGCCGACCGCGGCCCTCTCAGCCAGATGGGCGAAGACACCGACGACAAGACACGCACCATCGCCAACGCGCCCCTGACGGTGGAAGGCTCCATCATCGGCACGGTCAGCTACATGTCGCCCGAGCAGGCGCAGGGCAAGAAAGTCGATACCCGGTCCGACATTTTCTCCTTCGGGGTGGTGATGTATGAAATGGCCACCGGGGTCCGCGCGTTTCCTGGAGATTCCGCTCTATCGACCCTCTCGGCGATTCTGCGCGACGAGGTGAAACCGCTCATCGAAGCCGCACCCGAGGCGCCTCCGCAGCTCGATATGGTGATTCAGCGCTGTCTGCGCAAGAATCCGGACGAGCGTTGGCAGACCATGAAAGACGTGCAGATGGCTCTGGCCGCCTTAAAGCACGAATCGGATTCCGGTATGCTCTACCGGGCGCGAATGGCCGATATTCCTTCGCGTGCGCCGGCAACAGTGGTGACGAAGCCGGTAGCTTCGCCGTCTACCCTGCCGCCCCCGGATGTGGCTCACATCCAAGTAAAAACTCCGGAAGCCAAGAAGAGTTCCGCGGGGCTGTTAATTGGAGCAGCTGCTGGTGCTGTGCTTCTGCTGGGCGCCATTGGAGGCGGCTGGTGGTGGAAGCATCGGCAACCCCCGCCTCCTCCGCCCGCGCCTGTGGTGGAAACGCCCGCGCCGCCGGTCGCCGTGGTTACGCCTCCGCCGGCCGAACCCACCCCGCCGCCTGAAAATATTCTGACCAACGACTCCGTGATCGACATGATCAAGTCCAAGGTGCCGGAATCGCTGGTGCTCAGCCAGATCCGCAGTGAGAAGACCAATTTCACCCTGACCTCTCAGGAAGTGATTCGGATGACCAAAGAAGGCGTTCCCGCCATCGTGATCGAGGGGATGCGCGATCCGAAAAAGATCCCTGAGCAGCCTGCCGCGAGGCCACCCGTGGTAACTCCGACGCAGCCGAAGCAAGTGGCCACCGCGCCCAAGCAAACGCCCGCGGCAGTGCCGACCCCCACTCCGGCACCGCCGGTCCAGCCGCCTGTGACGATTCCGACGCCAGTGACCCAGGCGCCACCCACCGTGGTGCCGGTCGCCGCTGCGCCGCCCAAACCGACCACAGCAACAGTTGTGGTGCCTGACGCCACTCCTTTTGCAGTATTGCTTTCGGCTGACATCATGAACGGCACCGAAGCAGGCACTCCGCTCCGCTTTACGGTGGAGACGGATTTCAAAGTCGCCGACAACATAGTGGTGGCGAAAGGCACTCCGGTTACAGGATCCATCGTGGATGCCGGTGGCAGGAAAGTGTTTGGAATCGGAGGGAAGATGACCCTTCGCATCGATCTGACGGAAAGCACCAACGGCACGAAAATCAATTTGCGTGCGCTCGGCGCAAAGAAGCAGGACGGCGTTACGGCCCGACAGGCAGAGCCGAATTCGAAGTCCAAGACCAAGGACGTGGTGGCTCCGGCGGGTTCGGAATATTACGCCTACGTTGATGGCGAACAGAAAGTAAGCGTTAAGAAGTAAGTCCGGCGGCCTTTTTTGAGAAACTCCTCCGGGCTTTGAGAGACTAGAGAGACATGAATCGTCTCTTCGATCCGCTCAAATTGCGCGGAATCACTCTTCCCCACCGCCTTGCCGTCTCGCCCATGTGCCAATACTCGGCTGTCGACGGCCATCCGAATGACTGGCACCTGGTACACCTGGGAAGCCGCGCGGTGGGCGGCGCATCGTTAATTTTCACTGAGGCCACAGCCGTTACTCCCGACGGCCGCATCACTCCAGCCGACCTGGGAATCTGGGACGACTCCCACATTGAATCCTTCGCCCGCATCGCCCGCTTTCTGCGGTCGCAGGGGAGCGTCGCGGGTATTCAAATCGCGCATGCGGGACGCAAGGGCTCCGCTACCCGGCCTTGGGAAGGAGGCTCGGCTATCGCTCCTGGAGACGGCGGCTGGGTTCCCTCGGCACCTAGCGCAATTCCCTTCTCCGATCGTATGACGGTACCGGTTAAAATGACGCTTAGCGACATTACCGCGGTCCGCAAAGCGTTCGTGGATGCGGCGAGGCGTGCTCACCTGGCGGGCTTCCGGGTGCTGGAGATCCACGCCGCGCACGGATATTTGCTGCACGAATTTTTGTCGCCGCTCAGCAACCATCGAAGCGATTCGTATGGCGGCTCGTTCGAGGGGCGAATCAGAATGCTCTTGGAAACAACGGCGCAGGTGCGCGTGGTGTGGCCCGGTTCGCTGCCTCTCTTTGTGCGCATCTCGGCAACCGATTGGGAAGAAGGCGGGTGGACCGTGGACGAATCGGTGGAACTGGCCAAGCGCCTAAAGCCGCTCGGAGTGGACGTGGTGGATTGTTCCTCGGGAGGCAGCGTCCCCAAGCCCGCAGTACCGTCGGGATCGGGCTACCAGACGGCGATGGCTGAACGGATCCGGCGAGAGGCCGACATCATGACCGCGGCCATCGGGTCGATTACCTCGGCGGCGCAGGCGGACCACATTATTTGCACTGGCCAAGCCGACCTGGTGCTGATGGCTCGTCAGATGTTGCGAGACCCCTATGCGGCGGTTCATGCCGCGGAGGAATTGGGGGCGGAGCTATCGTGGCCGGTGCAGTATTTGCGAGCCGCTCCGCACGGCTTGCCGCACCGGCAGCCGGCGGAGGCAGATCCAGTGGAAGAGTAGTTTACTTGCCGTCGTCGAACTTAGGAACCTTGATTCGGCCTTCCCAGAGACTCTTGTTGTTCTCCTCGCAGGAGTACTCCATGATTTCCCAGTCCGGCCGCAGTGTGAAGACGCGAGTGTTGGTCCACGACTTAGTGAAGGTCTTCGGATCGTCGATCGTAATTTCGTAGTTCATGTGCCCCAGGTCGGGCCGCGAGAACTTCTCGATCACGTGCAGTTGATCGCTGTTCGGATGCCCGATGGTGTCGAGCCGGGTGCGGCCATTGAAGTTGACCGTATCCACCACCAGCGTGTCGCCATCCCATTTGCCTACGGAATCGCCAAACCACGTTGCCACCTGCTTGCGATGCGGCCGTCCGTCGACCGGGATGACCTTGAACCACGTGTTCTGTTCGTAGAGCAGAGACACATAGGTCTTGTTTTGCATGATCTGAATCGGATCAGGCGAGTTCATGGAACGCACTAAACCGAAAGGCAGGCATGCGCCTGTGTAGTCGCCGCTCTTCTCGGCGTCGTAGCTCTTCCACTGATTCTCGCCCCAGGGAGTGAAGGGAAGCTCCGCCATGCCCTTCTGGTCGCCATTGCGTGAAGTCTTGGTCATGTCCGGCACGTAGGGACGCTGCCAGAGACCGCTGAAATCTGGCTTTCCGTCCGGCATCTTGGGAGCCGGACCCTCTGGCGGTTTAGGATTTCGCGGCTGGGCAACCACCGGAGTCAGGGAAAATAGGGCGGCGGCTGCCGCTGGAAGCAGGAAGCTATAAAAACGGTTCGTCACGGGAACTCTCCATTTCAACTACAAGTTAAAAATGCGCGGGCGAACTTATTGTTTGGCGGCGCCTGATGGCCGTTCATCGCCACCCGAGGAGCCCGCGAACACACTGCGGCCGTCGGGAAGTTTGACCGAGCGCGCGTTGCAGGTCTTGGTGCCGTCCTTGGCCAGCGATCCGTCGATGGTGATCATATCGCCATTCTTCAGAGCGTCCTTGGTCCAGCCGTTCCGGGTAAGCGTATTGGGAGGTCCTCCCTCGCACTGCCAGTGCGCCACGGCACCGGAATCATCCTTTACATCCAGATAGACCCAGATGTGGGGATTTTGCCATTCCACCTTCGTCACTGAGCCCTTCAGGACTATCGGCTTGTTGCCGTCGAATTCAGCGGCGAAAGAATGATGCGCCAGCGCCGGAATCGCCGGAATCAGTAACCCTAAACTTGCAGCTAAAAGATTGAGTTTCATGTTCACGCCCTACCTCCCTCTAACGTAAGAAGACCTATCAACATCCTCTAATATCTAACCACAGATACAATACCGATGCGACCTTACGGCGAACAAGAATATCACAATTAATCGCGCTCCGCCTCGGGGTTAATCTCGTTCCGCCTCCGGCTCGGGGTCCAACTCACCTGGCGTGTCGCTATCGTCCTTGAACTCCACCAACACCAGCTTGTCTCCCGACGCCAACAGCACAGCAAGCCCGAATTCATATTGCGCCGACTCGGTTTCGCGAATGCTCGCAATAGGAATCTCCCGCGGATCGGAAAATACGAAACTCGCGTCGGTAAGGGGAACCGTGAATCGCCAGGAATCACCGGTAAGTTCAAGCGATTCCATCGCGGAATGCGTCACCGAGCCTTTGCCTTCAAACATCAACGAAGAACTGCGAAGTTGAATCCGTAGCGGCGAGTGGCGGTCTTTCCATCCGTCAAAAATCAGGTGAGCATCGTCCGGAGTGGTGTTCATGGGTTCTTCCCATGATATGTCTGTGCGTTCGGAGGGGGAAGGGACGGTTTAGAGTTACTAGCCGCCCCACCCCCCATCGTGGTATGCTGTACAGTGTCTTTGCCTGCCTACGCTCAAACAAGTGCTTCCAGCCAGCTCGTTCCGGAGTTGCGTCTGAAGTTGTCTGACAAAGACTGAAACCACCAGTAAAGGATAACCTCTCTTGACCAATATCTTTGTCGGCAATTTGAGCTATCAAACAACGCAGGAAGAATTGTACGCGGCTTTTGCGCAATATGGCGCAGTTGAGCGTGTAAATATCGTGACGGACCGAGACACCGGGCAGCCCCGAGGCTTCGCGTTCGTGGAAATGACCGATGCCCGTGAAGCGGAAACCGCCATCCAGCAACTGAATGGCGCGGAGCTGAACGGCCGTGCGCTTAATGTCAACGAAGCCCGGCCCAAGCCGGCGCGTACCGGATTCGGTGGCGGCGGTGGCGGCGAGCGTCGTGGCCCGGGCGGCGGTGGCGGGGGCCGGGGTGGTCGTGGGGGCGGTGGCGGCGGCGGTGGCCGCGGCGGCCAGCGCTGGTAGTTTGAAATAGCAGGTAAAGTTTCCAAAGGGTGTGGGCGCGCTTGAACGTGCGCCCTCTCCTGTCGTCCGCGTGGGCGATTAATTGAGAGAAAGGTATTTGTACTGTGGCAGAAATTCGAATTCTAGACGGTGAAACCTTGGAGAGCGCTCTCCGCCGTTTCAAGCGGAAAGTCCTGCAAGAGGACATCATCAAGGACACCAAGCGTCATTCGTTCTATCTCAAGCCAGGCGAGAAGAAGAGGGTGAAGTCCGCCCTCGCCCGCAAACGCAACCGCAAAAAGCGCACCCGCGACAGCGCTCCCGAACCCAGCCGCTAGAACCAACCCTTCAGTTTGCATGAGCGCCTGCGGCTTGGAGGCCCATGGCGCTCAAAATCCTCAGCCCCCGATTCTCCATACTCGCCTATCGTTTCGTCTGCAGCGTGTGATACCCCAACTGCTTGCGAGCCTCGACCAGCGTCATTCCGCCGCGCACCAGAGAACGAATCTGGTCCTCCACGCGGTCGACCTCTTCTGCCACCTGCAGCACCTGATCCTCATGTTCCTTGGGAATGCAGACCACTCCGTCGGCATCGCCGCGCAGCAGATCGCCTTGATTCACGCGGGCCTCGCCGATGGTCACCGGCCCGCCTATCGCCTCCACCTGCACGCGATCTTTACCGGTACGCATTGAATAGCTACGGCTATACATTGGATATCCAAGTTCGCGTGCAAGATGCGTGTCGCGGCACGCGCCGTCGATTACAGTCCCCGCGACACCGCGCGTCTGCGCGACCCACGTGAGGATGTCGCCCCAGACCGTCGCGTTTTCGCGGCCACCGTTGTCCAGCACCACCACGTGCCCCGGCGGGACGTCGTCGATGTAATCGCCCACCGTGCCGGGAGGCTTGCCTGCGGGTCCGTAAAGAATCGTGAACGCGCGGCCCGTCAAACGGAACTTCGGGTCCAGCGGCTTTATGTTGAGGCACTGGCCCGCGATTCCCAGGCGATCCAGGGCATCGCTGATCGCCGTGGTGTCCAGTTTGGAAGCTCGTACAACGTTTTGATCGGTACTCATTTCAGCATGTGCTCGTAGTTGGCGCCCATCACCTGGCTGATCGGCTTCCCTTCGCGAAGAGCCTGCGCCATCGCATCCTCGCGAGCCATAATCGACTCCGCCGTTGCCACCACCCGCTCAATGTCCGCAGCCTGCACAAACACCACCGCGCTTGCATCGGCAAGAACGTAGTCGCCCGGAGTCACGCTTACATCGCCGACCGTGACCGGCTCATTCGTGGCGACCTCTACAATTCGACCGCGCGCCGTACGCGCCGTATGGCAGCGCCCATACACCGTAAAATTCAACTTGCGGCAATCGTCCAGATCCCGCACCGGGCCTTCCACGATCACACCTGCCACATTGCGCATTTTCGCGCCCAGCGCCAGATTGCCACCCCATGACGCGGCGTCGATACCGGTTCGCTGCTCGACCACGATCACATCGCCGGGATGAGCGGCCTCAATCGCCGCCGTACACAAATGACGAGTATTGGACCGGCCTTCTGCTGCCGCAAGCGTTACGGTCACCACGCGCCCCGCGATGCGGCGATCTGTAGAATAACGCTGCAGCCCCGTAACCGAGCCTTTCAGCCCCAACTTGTCCAGCGCGTCGGACACTGCGCAAGAGTCAAGTTTCAATAGTCTGGAAATCATTTCTTATTCCCAGTACGCGAACGCCATCGCGTTGCCCGTCCCAGCTTCCGATCGGTAGCACGGCACGTAATCCACCTGATGATACTTGAGCCCCGCCGTGTTTACCGCTGCAATCACCGGATACCAATTCTTGATTTCCGCAGTCCCGACTTTGAATACGTTTTCAGGCAGGGCCGCCAGCGCTTCTTCGTCGCCTGAAGCCATCGCCGCCAGCACCTTCTGATCCAGCGCTTCGTCGACGACAAAATGCGTGAGCCCGCCCGAGGCCATCAGCGCGACCCTCTGGTAGCCGTCGAAGCTCTCGACCGCCCGAGCAATCGCTCGCCCTAGTTCCAGGCACCGTCGCAACTTCGGCTGATTGTGAGGGAAGTGGACGTTCAAAATTACCGGCACGCTAGGAGGCGGAGCATCGCCCAACAGCGAATGGTACAGAAATCCAAACGCATGCGGAATCCCTCCGCGAATGCCATTGGCCGGCGTAGTGGAGCACTGCGCCAGATCGAACTTCTCGTCTTCCAGCGACCGCAGAATGTGATTCGCCAGCTCCGGAGCCCCGCGATAATTCGCTCCCTTTTCCGGTGCGTTGCCGACTTCGGCAATATTTAGTCCCGGCGAACTCTCATGCAGATGCTGAACGTTGACGATCTCTTTGCCGTTATAAATCGTGATCGAGGGCGTCAGTTCTTCGGTGAAGAATTCCCGCTGATCGTTACCCACCATGACTACCGCTTCCGGCGCTACCGACTGAAATTTCTTGCCCAGCGCTTCCATTGCCGCACGGCATCGCGCGAAGCGTTCGCGCCGCACCTCCACCGTGACCTGATCCGCAAACCCCGGAGCCCGCTCCTTCATCAACCCTTCAAAGTCGTAAGCCTTGCCGCGATACCAGTGGCTCCTATTCTCGCGATCCGCTTTGGCGCGAAGGTCCCACTGCTCGGGCGGCGTAGATAACAGCGGCCCATGCGACGACCCAATCCCTAATACAATTTTTGCCATTCTTGCCCTACCTGTCTCCTTATCGTTATCGTTCGGGCCTCCATCTTGAAAATCGCCGTTCCAGCCGCTCTGCAAACCAGGTGAGAATAATTCCGGCAAAGGCGATAATCAACACGCCCACAAAAAGTGTGTCCGTGGCAAAGGTTTGACCTCCGTAGGCCACCATGAAACCAATTCCTTCGCTGCCCCCAAACATTTCGCCGACCACCACGCCGATCAGCCCCAAAGCCACGCCCTGCCGCACGCCCGTCAGAATGAACGGCACCGCGCCGGGAATGGCGACGGTCTTAAAGATTTGCCAGTCCGACGCGCAGTACGCCCGCGCCGCCCGTAGAAGATCAGCATCGGTAGCCTTGATGCCGCCGATCGTGTTGATCAACACCGGGAAGAATGCCGAGATGAAAACGATAAAGACCTTCGACCACATTCCAATCCCGAACCAGATGATGATCAAGGGCACCATTGCGACACGAGGCGTCGCATAAAGGGCATTCAAGAACGGACCGAATATCATTTCCAGCCGCCGGTACCAGCCGATCAGAACACCAAACACTACACCGGCGACCACTGCCAGCACAAAACCAACGATAAAATTCTTCCCGCTGTAGAGAAAGTCGGAAGTCAGCGTGCCGCGCTGTAAGGTGATCCAGAATCGCTGGGCAATCACTGAGGGCCAGCTCATAAAGAGAGGCGATATCTTTCCCGCCCGCCCCATCGCTTCCCAGATCCCCATCACCAAAACGACGCCGATGCCGCCCAGAATTGCAGCCTCGTGCCGCCGGTAGAAACTCTTGCGATGCCGGAGAAGTACTTCGTCTTTTTCGCTCATCTTTTATCACTCGAGCCTATCGCTCGAAGTCCGGGACCTTCTGTGGCTCCGGCGGATTCTCAGCCAGATTCATCGCCTCGGGCTTTTCTTCCACCAGCCTCCAGATCGCATCCTCGATTTCCAGGAATTTAGGATCCCGCTTCAAGCTTAATGTGCGCGGGCGATCAAACGGAATACGAAACACATCCTTGACGCGCCCAGGACGCGCCGACATCACTACCACGCGGTCAGCCAGATAAACAGCTTCATTAATCTGATGCGTGATGAACAATACCGTCTTGCGAGCCTGGCTCCAGATCTTCAGCAGTTCGGCTTGCATGAACTCCCGCGTCTGCGCATCCAGGGCCGCGAACGGTTCGTCCATTAGCAACACTTTCGGGTCGGCCGCTAGTGCGCGCGCCAGGTTGACGCGCTGTTGCATGCCTCCCGACAGCTCGCGCGGATAGTGACGCTCAAATCCAGTCAACCCGACCATCTTCAGAAACCGCTCGGACCGCTCCCGCATGGTGGCCTCGTCGAAGCGCTTCTGCATTTCCATGCCGTACCGAATGTTATTGAGGATGGAGCGCCAAGGCAGCAGGCTCGAATGTTGAAACACCACGGCCCGATCAACGCCCGGCCCGGAAACTGCTTTGCCATCGATCTTCACCATGCCTTCTTCGTAAGGCAGTAGCCCCGCAACGATGTTCAGCAATGTGGTCTTGCCGCAGCCGCTGGGGCCTACAATGGCGGCAAACTCGCCGTCTTCCACCGAAACAGAAACATCCTCCAGGGCCAGCACTTCACGCTTGTCGCGTTCCAGCCAATACCGTTTCGTCAGACGCTCGACTTCGAGCTTAACCATTACTTCCTAAATGCGAGCTTGGACTTACGCTGCTCTTCCGCCTTGATGCTGGGTCCAAAAAGCTGCTCAAAGAATCCCTGCTTCACAAGGCCGTCAACAATACTATTGTCAATCACCATGTGAAAGTCATAAGCCTTCATCTGCGCGGCGATGTCCGGGTCGGGCTGTTGATCGATCACGGACTTCACTGCGGGAGCCAGCACATAGGGCACGCGCTCAAACGCCTGCGGCTTGGCGTAGAGATCGTAGACCCGCTCCACCTCATCCTGCTGCGCGTTCTTGTCGTACGCCAAAAAAGCCTTCACCGCGAAAGCCTTGTCCTCGTAGAATTTCTTGATCGCTTCCGCGTGCGCCTTAATCAGGCTTTCCGGCAGCTTCGGGTCTGACGCGACCACGCTTTTCTTGAAAATGTACGCCGTGGACGCGAAAATATCCTGATGCTCTACCAGGTTGGCCAACGTCTTGTAGCCGGCTGCTTCCACTTTGAAGTAAGCGGGCGCGGTCAGCAGAGTGGCATCGGCGCGACCGCTTTGCAGCGCGGCGGCGCGGCCGCTCACATCGGTTCCCACGGGAATCCACTGCACGTCGCGAGGCTTCAATCCGTTCTTACCTAGCAGCGCCACCAAATATCCATAAGGAGCGTCGCCCACCTGGCCAATTGCAATTCGCTTGCCTTTCAAATCTTTGATGGTCGCGATATTCTTGTTCGCCATCAACGCGAACACGCCGCGATTCAGCGAACTCCCCACCAAAACCAGGGAGCCGTCTTTGGACGCCGCCTGCATTAACTGCTCCAGCGACGAATTCACCATCTGCCCTTCGCCGTTCACCAGCATCGCGATGCCGGTGGGATGAACGCCGAATACCAGCTTCACATCCATGCCGTACTTCTCATAGATGCCGGCTTCTTTGGCGATGAACAGCGGCCAGTTCGAGCCGCTCCTGTTGGGGTAATTGATGGTGACCTTCTGCGGCGCCTGCGCCTGTGCAAACAGAGCCGAGATTACGAATAACAATGCCAGTCTGATTCGCAAATTCATGGGAACTCCTTTACGCTACCGGCAAATCCAGCTTAAACACCTTGCGCGCCGTGCCTTCAAAGATGTTGTGCTTGTCGGCGGCGCTCAAAAAGCCGATGTCCTCAATAATGTATCGCGTCTCATCCAGCCATCGGCCTGTGCGAGGATCTTTCACCGTGCCGACGCCGGGCCTTTCGGAACCGAACATGCAGCGGTCCGCGCCCACAGTCTTGAACAGCAGCTCCAGCGAGTCCTTCGAGTACAGAACCGTATCGTAATAAAGGTTCCGCATGCGATCAGAGAAGCGCGTCAATCCGCGCCGGATCGCGCTGGCTTCAAATCGCGCGTACTGATACGGGATGGCTCCGCCGCCGTGCGAGACAACGATCTTCAAGGTCGGGAAATCTTTAAACACGTTGGAATTCAACAACGAGACAACCGCGATGCTTTCCTCATTGATGAAGTGAAGCGAATAGGTCAAGCGGTCGGACCGGCAACCCGCCGAATGAATGTGGCCGGGAACGTCCAGCTCCACCAGCTTTTCGTACAACGGATACCAGTAGCGGTCGCCCAACGGCGGCGTCTCGCGACCGCCTGCCTCGCCCGGATCGGGATTGATCAGGCAGCCTGAAAAACCCTGCTCCTGAATGCCTTTTACCAGCGTTGGCAAGCACTTTTCGATCGGCACCCCAGGACTCTGCGGCAGACCCAGGCATGCTCGAAACGTGTTGGGATAAAGCTTCACCTGGCGCTCCAGCAAGCTGTTGGTTTCCTCGCTGAACCACTGCACCAGCTTCGGGTCTTCGCTGTGCATCATCTGGTAGGGCCGCGGCGAGATGATCTGCAGATCGGTCCCGACTTCCTTCAACTGCTCCAGATGCGACGTGCCCCCGAAGACAGGCGACGCCAGCGCTTTGGTGATGTCCGCATCGGTAGCTCCCACTGCTCCGCGGCCATGTCCGCCGCGATGAGAAAGGATTCCCGCTTTGTAGACGTACAGGCTGTCAGGAGCAGTAATATGGCCGTGAATATCGATGATCATGTGTAAGGTGTATTATCTCAGGACCCCGAGCGGAACTTCGATGAAGTCTATCAAGACCACCGCGCGAGGTCAATGTATACACCCTGCCAAATGACTTAGAAAGGCCTGTCTAACGCGTCTCTCTAGCGTTTCTTGGGAGCCTTGCCGCCCTTGTCTTCCGTGTAGTGCTCCAGGTCCGTGTTGCCTTCAATGCACCCGAATTCCATCTGCTCGTAAGGATGCCCATCGGACATGGTGTTTTGCCGGCTGCGGTTGATGTTCCATCGAGCGGTCCAAGGTTGCGTATAAATATCCGGATCGGTGATGGTGGCTTCGTAGACGATGGTATTCGCGTCCTGCGGAATGAATTTCTCCGTCACGTGCAGAGCGTCGGTCTTAAAGTTACCCGAGGTGTCCATCCACGTTCGAGTGTCCTGATTGGTGGTATCGACTACCAGCGTGTCGCCATCCCAATGGCCTACCGGATCGCCCTGGAACAGTTTGTATTTCGCGTCGATGTGCGCACGATTGTCGGTTGGAATGATGCGCACGGTGTGCATGAACTCAGAAAGCTGCAGAAAATACCCAGGCGTCTGAATGATCTGCACGCCGAACTGATTTGACTCGCTATGCGGCACGCCCGACTGGTAGCAATGCAGCTCGGGCTCGTCCGCCATGTGATTCTGAAGAATGCCCTGCTGCTTGGCCCTAGCTTCGGGTTTATATGGGATCTTCCCATCCGGCGGATCGATGATGCGCATCCCGCCTCCACCGCCAAATCCGGCTGCAGCCGCTCCACCGCCGCCACCGCCACGAGCTGCGGGTGGGGGGCCACCCTCCGGTGCAGGACCACGCGCCGGACCACGACCTCCTCCCCTAGGCGCCGCGGGTTCGATGTCCGTAATCGCCGGCGGTGTCCAGAATCCCTGCATATCAGGATGCCCGTCCGGAAGCTTTGGCATCGGACCGGCCGGTGGTGGAGGAGGACCCTTCGCGCCGCCCCGGCCAACACCACCACGGCCGCCACCCGGGGGCGGCCCCTGTGCCGCTACGGGCACGATCAAAACAAGAGCCAGTCCCAACACAGTCAATATCGAGTTCTTCATAGGGCTCCTGCTCCTCATTTTCCGAAAGCCAGATCCTGGCATTCATACTCCATCAGCCGAGCCGTGGGACCCGTCTTCTGAGTCATCGGCACGGCAATCTTCCAATCCTTGGTGAACGTCATCGGATCGCTGATAGTTGCCTCGTACATCAGTGATCCCGGTCCCGTGCGCGTGAAGCGTTCGGTGACGTGCAGTTGATCGCTGTGATGATTGCCTGACTTATCCAGCCACGTCATGTCGTTGAAGCCTGTCACATCGGTCACCAGAGTATCGCCATCCCAGTGCCCTCGCGAATCGCCGTTCCACAGGCCGGGGAAATCCAGATGCGGGCTGCCATCCAAATAAATCATCCGGTAGGTGTGCGCATATTCGGAAACAATTGCGACATACTTTTCCGTTTCGAAGATTTGAAACGGGTAGCCCATGTACATCAACCGCGGCACGCCTGGCATGTAACACTTATTCACTAAGTCGCCCGACTTCGCGTTTTTCATGTTCTGGTCCCGCTTAGCCGCCTGGCCCGCCGCATACGGAATCTTGTGATTGGAGGGATCCTTTATATAGTTGCCCTTCTCCAGATTGTCCACCGGCTTGGCCGGCACCCAGATTCCTTGCAAATCTGGCTGGCCATACCAACCTTTGGATGCGACGAAAGAATTCTTCTTATCTTGGGCCGCCAACGATCCTGGGCCGAAGTAAAGCACGGCAATACCAGCGGCCGCCGCCAGGAGGCTAGGCAATCGATCTGTCTTCATGGACACTAACTCCTTGGGAGTGCGGGTAAGTCTACTGCTTTTCGCCGCCCTTTGTCTGGGGCTCGGGAGACGAATTCAAGGTGATGCGGCGCCCATCTGCGAAATCCACACTCTGCGCCCACATGAGCCGGGTACCGTCCTTCGCGAGAAATCCATTCACCGTGATTTCCTCGCCGCCCTTGATCATGTTCTGGCGCCAGCCTGCGCGGTACAACCCGTTAGGTGGAGGAGTTTCCGCCGCCCAAACTTCGGTCTTGCCATCCGGCGTGGTGACTTCAAGAGTCAGGTGGGAATGGGGGTTCACCCAGTCCATTTTGATCGCCTTGCCCTTGATGCTTACAGGCTTGCGATTGTCATACTCGGCCGCGAAAGAGTGGTGGGCCACTGCAGGCAGCGTCGCCACCGCCAGCGCCACGACCGCACACATTGCGAATTTGAGTCTCATTATGCCTACCCCGCCTTGGATCTTAGAACCCCATGCCCTGGGAGTCAAGGCACGCGTGATTCCCTCGACTATTTGACCATAATTTGCCTGCGCCCAAGCCCTTCGGCTCTTCCATTCGGCACAAGGGTATGAAACAGTATACACAAGCAAATCCAAGGAGGTTCCCGATGAAACTTTCCAGCATCGCGTGCGGAGTAATTCTGGCTCTCGCTTTTGCCGGGCGGGCTCGCGCAGCGGACGTTTCCGGAAAATGGACCGCGTCCTTTGAGACTCAGATCGGCACCCAGAATTACACCTACGAATTCAAAGTAGATGGTCAAAACCTCACCGGCACCGCCAAATCCATGAGCGGCGAAACCAAAATCACCGAAGGCAAAGTAGTGGGTGACGACATCACGTTCGTCGAAAACCTCGTCTTTCAGGATATGCCCCTTACCATCACTTATAAGGGGAAAATCTCTGGCGATGAGATCAAGTTTACCCGCGACGTAGCAGGCATAGCCACGGAAGAACTGGTTGCCAAACGAGCGAAATAACTTCAGGGCACAGCCAATGTATTAGTGCAAGTTGTGGGCCAGGATCGCAGCGGCCGTCTGCGGTAATGCTTGGCTTTCAGTAGGATCTCCTATATAGGAAGGGATTTGTTAGGAGATCAAAATGAACCACAAACTAAGATTTCATATGCCGGCATTGGCCGCTTTAGTTTCGATAGGTCTATTGGGTGGGCAAATTCTTCGCGCCCAGTCCGAATCGGAGACTCGTCATCATGGATACGAGCATGGATATCGCGATGGCTACGCTTACGGCCGCGATGCCCATGCGCGCGGCGCCGCATTGGATGTAAAAAGCGACGCGTACCATAACGCCGACCACGGCTATCGCGCGGAGTTCGGCCCGAAAGAGGAATACGAAACCGGGTACCGCGAAGGCTACCGCATGGGAGCCGACGACGGGTTCGCCGGAAACACATCGCGCTTCGAACATGTGTTCACGGATGAACATTACGCTCCCAACGAGCGTTGGGGTTATCAGGACATCGCCAGCGAAATGGGTTATCGCGATGGAGTCACCTCGGGGCTGAAGGATGCCAAGGAACATCATTCTTTCCGGCCCACTGAGCACGATCAATGGAAAGACGGCGACCGCGGTTATCACGACTCGCTAGGCAGTAAAGAGTCGTACAAGATGGAATATCGGAAAGCCTACGAAGCAGGCTATCGCGACGGCTACGGGCCGCCTCGCTAGCCCCTTGCCCTACTTGCTAACCCGCGCGGCATCAAATTGCGATCCGCTCCCGCCGCATTGCGTGTAGCCGGTGCGGATCGCAGGAAGCCGCACAGTCCAACCCGGGTGAGCCGGAGATGGATAGCTTGCTAAGGCGCTTAAGGCCGCGCCGGTATCGGCAAGGCTCAGATTGTTCTTTGCCAGGACACATCCGGCCCACGAATCAGCGCGCAGTTCCGGACTCCAGCCACTCTTGATCCAGGCCGCGCCCAGCGTATCGTCCAGGGCGTGGCCCAGGACATGAGAGAGAATCGCAATGATTCCGGGGTCTCCGTACTTTTGATCGACCAAACCAAAGAACGACGGCGAGTAGACCAATTTACCCTGGCTGTTATCGGCGATCAACATTACATTGGCCGCCGTGGAGTTGCGAAGCACGATGACGGCGGGGCAGGTGTTGCCGCACATCGTTTTAGCCGCGGCATTCACGCGGCCCGCCATGAGCATCGCGTCACTGGTGGGCCGCTGATCCTCGGAAGCTTTATAGGAAGTCCCCCCGGGCCCAAGTGCGCATAGAACCTGGGCACCCAAGCCCAGAGACATAACGAAAAACAGAATTACAATACTGCATGGGCGATCCATGACTTAATACGTTCGATGCGGGCGTCCCAGCGCGGTCCGCAATCCATCGATCCGCTCGGGCGAACCTGTAAACAAATCCTCCGGAAACTTTCGATAAGCGAGAATATCGCGCAGAATCTGCGGAGCGATTCGAGCATTCAATCCCAATCCCGCCTGATACTGCAAGTGCAAACTCAAATCCTCATTGACCGGCGCGTCACCTACAAAGGGGCGCAGATCGGAGGCCCGGCCTGCGTATGCCGTCAGCAACTCGCCCGCGGAATGAAACCCGACGTCCGCCAGCGACTTGACGACACCGGAATACCCTGGTTGATCTAGCCTCTGTTGCAACTGGTCCATATTAATAGGCGCCGAATCCTCTCGAGCCAGCAGCACCAGGTCGTAGCCGTCGTCGCCTGAATAGTTGCTCCACACCGTTGCGCCGGGAAAGACACTGAAGAAGGTCGCCAATTCGCTCTTCACCGTGTCCTCATCGCTTTCGTAAACCGGAAGCCACTGCGCCACCACTCCGCCGGGATTCAGATGGCTTTTTACCAGCTCATAGTATTGCTTCGAGTACAACGTCGACGTGCCTTTCACCCACGGATGAATGGGGTCGGTGGTGATGACGTCGAACTTATCGGGTGAGGTCAGAATGAAATACCGCGCGTCATCGTACACCACGCGAGTCCTGGAGTCCTGCAGCACGTGATAGTTCTCTTTGGCGAAAAATTCATCGGAAGCCGGAGGGATTAGCTTCTCCAACTCGCAGATCACGACGCTGCGCACTTCCGGATACGGAACAAACGATCCCGCTGTAATGCCCGCCCCGAACCCGACCACCAGTACGGACTTCGGTGCGCCATGAAGCAGCGCAGGCACGTGCCCCATCATGCGCTGCAAGCGCATGTCTACAGGCACCGAAGACGCCTCCGACTTCCCGCTTACATAGAAAAATCGCTGATCGCCACGCTGGTCGATTACCACTGAAGAATCCATTCCCTCGCCCACGAACAGCAGCTTTACCTGATCGTCAAACGCGGTATTGAGCCCCCGCAAGATCGGCGCGATGCGGCGTCCGTATGCGATCGCCTGCCAGGGAAGATCGGCGACCGTAACAGCAAGTCCCCACGCCAGCAGCACCGCTCCGGCAAACGCGAGCCCGGCCTTCACCATGTGAGTCCGACTCCGCGCCCACAACATCGCGGCTCCGAGACTCACCGCGGCGCTCGCCGAGGCGACCCAGATCAGGACTTGCTGCGATCCCCGTGTTCCAATGGCGGGAATCAGCAGCAGAGAAAACAATAACGCGCCCACAATAGAACCGGCGGTATTGGCTGCGTAAACCTCGCCGGAGATGCGACCGGCGTCGTCGTTTTCCCTGGCGGCACTCGCCAAAGCCAATGGAAAACTCGCGCCCCACAACAGCGTCGCCGGGAGGATCGCACGCAGGCAGCGCGTCACGTCGAGATCGAAATTAAACCAGGGGCTGGTTGAGAGCCATGGATCGACAGGCCAATAAGGAAGGACGGCGGCGATGGTAAACGCGGTCCATGCAATCGCCAATGCAAGCAGAAGCTGGCAAGCGGCCAGAGCCATCCGAGCTTCGGACACACGGCGGGCGAGCGCCGAACCAGTGGCGCTGCCGGCCCACAGGCCAAACAGGAAGACGGCCAGGATGATGGAGAACGTGTAAACCGTGGCGCCCAAGAGCAGGGAGAGCAGCCGCGTCCACACGACTTCCGCTCCCAGAGCTGTCAGCCCGGATAGCGCGATCGCTAGGTAGACCAGTGTCACGCCGGGTGGGCGATCTGTCGCGCCGCTGCCTGCCGCCGGCAGATTAACTGGGCCACGCGCCATAGCGAGCGCCGCCAGTGCGACCGCCACATTGATCGCGCAGGCAGCGTAGGTCGCCACGCCCATGTCGTACACGCGCAGAAGATAAAATCCCGCGAGCACGCACCCGACAATCGCTCCCGCCACATTGGAGCTATACAGCAACCCCAGCCGGGAAATTCCTTTGGGCGTCGTCTCCACCCATCGCGAGATAGCCGGAAGCGACGCGCCCATCAGCACCGTCGGCGGAAGCAGGCACGCGACCGCCACCAATCCCCGCAGAACCAGTCCGAATGTCCCCTCGGTCGCGCCCGCAACATAAATCCGCCCGACCAGTGGAACGCCAAATAGCGCGACAATTCCAAAAGCGGCGATGCCTAATTCCAGGTACGCGTACACGCGCATGGGATGGATCTGCGCGGAAACCAGCCGTGGAAGCGCCGCGCTTCCTAGACAGAGCCCGCCCATATAGGCTGCCAGCAGCAGACCCAAAGATACCGCGGAGGAGCCGATTACCAGTTGCAGTAACTGGAACCAGACGATCTCATAGATCAGCGCCGCACAGCCGCTCCCGGCGAATAAAAGCAGCCATATAAAGAGATGGCGGGAGTCCCCGAACAACTTGGGCGTTTCGACTTCCGCCGGTGTTGCTTCCGGGGGCTCCCGCCGCAGGACTGAAGGGCGTCGAGCCATTCAACTAAACAAGGCTACACCAAAAGACGGACGGTGGTGCCTTTCTAAAAGGTAAACCTCGCCACAATCTGACCGCTTCTGGGCAGCGCTCCCGCTCCGTTCAGCCAGTTCACGTATCCCCAGCCGGAGGACAGCAGGCCGGGGGTGCCGCTCAAGCTGTTCCCACGACCGGTAGGCGTGGTAATGGTAGTGGCTCCAGCAGTCGAGGGCACGGAATAGAACAAGCGGTTGAATATGTTCTGGAATTCCGCGCGGACCTGGATCTTGTATCTTTCCTTGATCGCGAAGACTCGCCCGAACGCCATGCTTTCAGCCGGCTGCCGCTGCCAGCGGTAATCGTTGAAATACGGCGCGGAAGCTCCGAACGTCCCATAGGGCGGTTCCACCCATGCGGCCGGATTCAGCACGAGTTGCTTGGTGGGGTCGAACTTCGAGTTCGGATCCACCAGAAACAGAGGCTGGCCCTGGACGCGGTTCAGGAATGTATAGCCACCGCCCCAGATGGCGGGATTATTCGACGGCCCTCGACCCATGTTCGCCAGAAGGTTATTGGCCGAGTCCGGACTTTGAATCAACTGGCCACTGGAGTAGCGGAGAATCCCGCTATAGGTCCAGTCCTGCGCGATGAAGGACAGCGCTTTCATGCCGCCGGAATCGCCGAAATGGAACTTGGGCGACTGGTAGTTGTACGAAATAATCAGCAACTGCGGGACGCTGAAGCCGGAAATCTGCTTGTCCAGCGCCTTGTTGAACACATCGTTGATCAGCGGCGGAGAAGGCGTCACGTAGGATGTGTTCGAATTGGTTCCGTTGGTGAGCTCCTTCTGCCAAGTGTAGGCGACCTGCATGCTCAGCCCGTGCGAGAACCGCTTCGTCCCTTTGATTTGCAGCGAATCATACCAGGTGTTCCCGTTCGGAGGACCCAGGAAAGGCGGGATGCCATTCCACTGTGGATAAGGCCGCAGCGCCTGCAGCAGAGTTTGCGTCGCCGGGAATCCGGGATACACAGAATTCGGATTGGCCAGGTAGGGGAAGCGCGCAATGACGTTGGGCGAATTGATTTGTGAGTTGAGCAGCGTTGTATCGGCTCTGTTGGTAATGTCGAGCCCGTACTGGTTCTTCAGGATCTCCGGCGTCAACGCGTTGTAATTGGTACCGCCCAACAGGGGCGACGCCCACCAGGCCCCACGATTGCCGACATAGGCGGCGTCCACTACGATGTCGCGGGTGAGCTGCCGCTGGAAGCCGAGGCTCCATTGGAACGTACGCGGCAAACGGCCAGTATTCTGAGAGATGGAGACGAACGGCGAAGACGGCGGAATTACGCCGGGGGCTGCGGCCACGGGATATTGCGGGCTGAAATTCGGCCAATGGACCACGGGATTTCCATATCGATTCCCGGGCCCGAAGGGGTCTCCATATTGCAGATCGCCAGCCGATGCTCCATAAGCCGCCGACGGAATCGTGTAGAAATCCCCAGCGCTGCTGTTTAACCCGGCTTGGTCTGAAGTGGCCGCATAAGAAATGGCGCCTCCTCCTCGGAAGACCGTCTTATCGTTGATCTGATACGCGACTCCGAGGTGCGGCCCTATCGCAAATGGATAAGGGTGCGAATATTCGCATCCGCACGTGGCTTGGTAGATCACCGTGCCGATGCGTCCTCCGATCAATGTATTGGGCAGTGTAAACGCCGCATTTTGCATACGGCCATATTGTTCCCGCCACAGAGTCGCGTAATCGTAGCGCAGGCCGTAATCGAAGGTCAGCTTGCGGGTGACCTTCCAGCTATCCTGCACGTAGAAACCATAAGAATGGGTGCCCAGCCGAACATCGGCGGGCGCCGCCGTGGACACACTGCTGGTGGCCCCCAACAGGAAACTCGCGTAGCCGAATCCGCTGCTGGCGGTGTTGGCGAAGGGCTGCCCATTCTGCCACGGGTCGGCGGTCTGCACCGCGCTAAATCCATACTGTCCATCCGCGCGGCTCTCATTCAGGCTTTGAATGCCTTCAAACAAGGCCGTGGCGCCGATCTTAAAAGTGTGATTTCCCTTAACCCAGGTGAGGTTGGTATTGAACGTCGGCTTATAATCGTTGGCGATCGGCGTGAGCGTGAACGCTACGCCGGTATTCGTAACCGCTGGGTAAGGACCGCCACCACTCCATCCGCCGTAAATCGGGCTGTACATGCCCGCCAGGTACGGGAAATAGTTGCTCGCCGTGAAGGGGACTCCGTTGGGAAATAGCTGCTTCTGGTCGTACGCGGGCGCACCTTGAGGATTGGACGTGTGCAAATAACCAGCGCCGATGTGAAGCAGTAGAGTGGGAGTCAGCGTGGTGTCCAGGTTGAGACGAATCGTCTGTGCCAGCGGGCTCTGGGGCTGCAACGCAGTGTACGCCTGCGGGAAACCGTTGGTCTGCGGTGACTCGGTCTTAGTCGCGGAATAGTATCCGGCCAGCTTCATCTTGGCGCTGATGCTGTGATCGATCTTGATCGACGGAATAGTGGTGTGGCGGAAATTCGAATAAGGCGGCGCGGTGTAATTAATCAGGCCCGGCGAATTCGGCTGGGGAATCATGTTCTGAATGATTACCGCCGTGGGATCGAACCGTGTAAGCGGAACGGTGTTGTTAGGGAAGGGAGATCGCACCACGGAGCCGTTCACCGTCTTGTTGGTCAATGGGTCGAAGATTTCGTTGAAGCAGACGCTCTGGCCCGAAGTGTCGGGACCGTTGCACGTACCATTCAACGCGGCGCTGAAATTGCCTGCGCGCTGCGCGACCGTGGGCACGATGCCCACCGTATTGGTGGTGACCGCGGTTTGGCGGAATTGCTCAAAGCTGAAAAAGAAGAACGTCTTGTCGCGGCCGTTATAGATCTTGGGAATGGTGATCGGTCCGCCTAGCGTAAATCCGTAGTCGTTCTGGCGGAGCGGGTTGCGAACCAACTGCCCGGCTTTGGCGGAGTTGGTGGCGCCGCGGTCGGTAAAAGGCAGACCGGCATTCAGCGCTTCGTTTACAAAATAATCGAACGCGCTGCCATGAAGCTGGTTGGTGCCGGATTTCATGGTGTAGTTGAAATAACCGCCGCCCGCCTGACCGTACTCGGCCGCGAAATTGCTGGTCTGAATCGCGACCTCCTGAATGGCTTCCACGCCGGCCTGATTGATCTGGTTCTGCTGTTTAAAGAACCCGTTGGTAGCGTCCTGGCCTTCGATGTTGATGGATTGCGAATTGGAGGGCATGCCGTTAATGCGCAGAATGGTGTCGGTGGTGATGCGCGCGCCCGGCAACAGTTGGACCGATGCCAGTGGGTTTCGGATGTTGCCCAGCGTGTTGGCTGTCCCCACGCCCGCCGCCGCGCCGACCAGCGTCAGGATGGGAAGGTCGTTCAGCGTCTGCGTGGAGATGTTATGGGCCACCTCGCCGCCTTCGGTCTTCAGCAGCGGCGCGGCCTCGGTAATGGTGACGCTTTCAGACGACGAACCGACTTCCAGTGCCGCATCTACGCGCAGGGAGCTCGCCACTTCCACCACAAGGTTCGAGCGGATGAACTTCTTGAAGCCGGGCACGGTGACCGTGACTTCATAGGACGCCGCCGGCAATTGCGCAATGGTGTAATTGCCCGTCGCGGAACTGGCGGTCTGGTAGACTGCGCCCGTGGCTACGTTCTTGGCTTCGACTGCCGCACCCGCAACCACGGCCCCCGCCGGGTCAGATATGGTGCCTGTGATAGTGCCGCGATCGGACTGAGCAAACGCGGTGAAAGTGAATAGCAAACCTAAGGCAACGGAGATTACGGAACGCATCGCTGGCAGTTCTCCTCGTATGGATTTCGATGAAGAATATCCTCGGAAAATAGCTGCTTAAAGCGATAGACGAGATGTATTAAGCTGGCAGAAACGCCACGCGACCGTTCAGATCTCCCAAGTCCCTTTTACAACCCCCCATACTTACCCGAAACTAAGTCGCACCCCTGCGACTGCCCGAAGATATACCTTATCGCCTCCGTTGTCAAGGCCGAACTTTCATGGATCTTTCAGGCGCCGATCGTTCATCGATCTTTACGTGGGAATTCGATTGGCCGACGTTCCCACCGGCTTGTCCATTTGATATTCTGAACGGCGCTATGATTTCCTGGAACGACGCTATTAAATATGCGAATTTGGTAAAAATTGCGAATCGTGGACACTAGCGGACTATTCCGCTTGTGACAAAGCGGAGATTCAGAAGCAGGTGGGGTAGGCTCTCCCGCTGAACGCCGAGTGCAAAGCGTTGGTTTCTCGCCGATCTCCCTCGGGAAAAACTGTGGCATAGATGGGCTAAAGCACCGCCATCCAATGCCGATAGGAATTTAGGGGAGTTCCCATGAGTTCAACACCCTCAGTCAACGCAGGCCTGGCTAGTCTGCTCCAGAATCTTTCCAACATTAATTCGCCTATCCTCTCATCGCCCAAGGCTCTGGCGGCGCTGCAAAATGCGCCCCCTGCCGACATCGTCCAATTGAGCGACGAGGCGATTCAACTGGAGGGGCTAAATGCGTTGTTTGGCGCGGCCGAGGCATCGGGATCGTCTCAAGCCGGCTCGCTCTTGTCCTCTCTATTAGATGGAGGAGTCGGCGGGTCCGGTAATCCGACAGACCTGTTATCCGAGCTTTCCAGCGCAGGATCGCCGGTCACATCGGCCGCCGGCGAAGCGGCTTTACAAAATGCCACGCCTGGCGATATTGTGCAGTTGAGCGCCGAGGCAACCCAGCTATTCGGGTAAGAACTAGCAATACCCTAACCTCATGCCAGACACCGGATATTTCCTTGCGGCTTAAGTACCCCGTTAAGGGAAATCTGTCGTCAATAGCAGATAGCTGGAACTATGCCTGATCGGAAACGGGAGCATACGGTTCGGTTGGGCTCGGGTAGCCCAAAACTAGTCTGCCTGCTTGTGGTACTCGGCGGTTGCATCTTTGCAGATAGCTCGGCCGATTGCTCGGAAATTCCCCGGTCCGGCGCAACCTGCGAAGAAAATCTTGACGCGACGGTAATTCCGATCGCTCCGATCAACCTCCCGCAACCGGAAGCAGTGGATAAGCGGCTGTTCGGCGTGATCCCTAATTACCGGGCCGATGAGATGCAAGCGGTCTACAAGCCCATTACCACCGCCGAGAAATTCCGCATCGCCAAGAACGATTCTTTCGACTGGCCCAATTACTTTTTGCTCGCCGGATTTGCCATGCAGGCCCAACTGGCAGACGGCGGCAACGGCGGCGTGGGGAGCTTTGAAAAATTTTATGCGCGGGCCCTGGGGGACCAGATTATCGGCAGCTATGTCACCGAAGCGATCCTGCCCAGCCTGCTTCACGAAGATCCCAGATACTTCCGCCTGGGAACCGGGACTTTTTTTCACCGCGCCTCCTATGCCACCACCCGCGTGTTCGTGACAAAACTGGACAACGGAAAATCGCGCGTCTATCTATCGGAACTGTTGGGTAACGCGGCGGTGATCGCAATCACCACGTCGTACTATCCGGATAGCCGTTCAGCGCCTGAGGCCTTGGAACGCTACGGGCTGACCCTGGGAAACGACGCATTGTCCAATCTGCTGACAGAGTTCTGGCCCGACATCAAGCGCCGCCTGCCGTTCCGAAAACACCCCGCCGCATCGCCGATTTCCGCCGAAGCGCTGGGCGGAATCTCTGCCGCGCACTAAGGTGTTCCACCGAGCTGCTACTGGCAATGCGGCACGGATCTGTACTATAAAAGTATTCAGTATGTCGAAGCAGGTCAAGTATGCGATTGGCTTCGCGATTGTCGCTCTCTACGGCTGGATCGCCTTGAGAGGACCCCTTGGAATCCAATCCCTTCTGGATCGCCGCGCGGAAATCCGGACACTTCAGGAAAAGAACGCAGCCATGGCCCGCGAAATTGAGCGGCGCCGAGATCGTATCCGGCGCCTGACGGATTCCACCAGCGAGCAGGATATGGAAATCCGCAAGCAACTGAAATTGCTCAAGCCGGGCGAGACTTCCTTTATTCTGCCCGACGCTTCCCAGGCTGCGGACGACTCCAAGCAATAGTCTTTACCAGACCTTGCACATGTGCTCCGGCGCCATCGGCTGTCCGGCCTTGCAGCCGAACGCCTGACGGAACTCCGGCATATTCGACACCACTCCGTTCACCCGGAATTCTCCAGGCGAATGCGGGTCGAGATTGACTCTCCGTCGCGCATCGGCCTCGGTTCCGTTCTGGCACCACACCTGCGCGAACGCCAGAAAGAACCGTTGCTGCGGCGTGAAGCCATCGATCTTCTTCTGCGCGTTCACGTCTTTTCCCAACCGGTCCAGCAGCGCCATGTAGGAAAGCCGGACCCCGCCATTGTCGGCAGTGTTTTCGCCCAGGGTCAATTGCCCATTCAGGTGCACTCCAGCTACAGGCTGGAATCCGCCGTATTGATCGACTATGCACTGCGCGCGCTCCTTGAATTCCTTGGCGTCTTCGGCGGTCCACCAATCCTGCAGATTGCCCTTCGCGTCGAACTGGCGTCCCTGGTCGTCAAAACCGTGCGTCAGCTCATGGCCGATCACGGCGCCGATGGCTCCATAGTTCACCGCGTCGTCCAGCTTGTTGTCCCAGAAGGGAGGCTGCAAAATGCCGGCCGGGAAGTTGACGCTGTTTTCTTGAGGCTCATAGTAGGCGTTCACGGTGGGCTGGCTCATCTGCCATTCCGTTTTATCGGCGGGCTTGCCGATCTTGGCAAAGTCGCGAGCCGACTGGTACTCCGAAGCTGCCACCTCATTGCCGAACTCGTCATTGCGTTTCACGTCGACCGTCGCATAGTCCAGCCAGTGCGCCTTGTCGCCGATCTTGTTGGTTACGGCGTGCAGCTTCAGGAGAGCCTGGGCCCGAGTCTTCGGCGTCATCCAGGTGACAGTCTGAAGATCGGACTCCATGGCTTTCTCTATCCCTGCCAACATCTCGCTAGTCCGGCGTTTGCCTGCTTCGCCCAAAGTCTTATCGATGAACTGCTTCCCTAATGCGTCGGGCAGACTGTTGTCCACCTGATCCACGCAGCGTTTCCAGCGCGGGCGCATTTCCTTGAGTCCGCTGAGCACCTTTCCGAAAAACTCGAAATTCGCCTGTTCAAAAGGCGCAGCAAGCGCACTGGCATCGTCACGCACCAATACCGCTTGCAGATAGATCTTGACATCGTCCAGGCTGGTCTTATTGATCACCAAGCTCAATACCTTGTAGAAATCCGGGACGGCCACATCCAGAGTTTCGATAGGCGGAACACCCAGACTCTTCAGAAACTGTCTCCAATCGATGGCCGGCGAAAGGGTCTGCAATTCCGAAAGAGACATCTTGTGGTACACCTTCTCTGGATCTCTTCGCGACACGCGGTCCATCGAACCTTGGGCCAGTTCTGTTTCGATCGCCATCACCACCTGCGCCCGCTTTTGCGACTCCGCCGGTGTGGCTCCCAGCAAACCGAATATCTTGGTGAGATAAGCAATGTAAGCTTTGCGAATCTCAACCGACTTCTCATCGGTCTTCAAATAATAATCACGGTCGGGCATTCCCAGGCCGCCCTGATCCACCCCCAGGATGATCTGGTTGGAATCCTTGGCATCGGGCTCGGACGCGATTCTGAGGAACGGTCCCGATCCGGTCTTGATCATATAGGCCAGCAGATCCGGCAGCTCGCGCTTGGAGGCAAGCGCGGCGATGCGGGCCAGTTCGCCCTTCAACGGGTCCGCGCCTTTCGAGTCGATGGTTTTCTGGTCCATGCAGGCGTAGTAGTAATCGCCAATTTTCTGTTCCGTTGCGGATCGCCCGGGCTTGTCGGCGCTGGCGGTTTCCAGCAGATTCTGCAGGATGGTACGGTTGCGGTCCTGAAGCATGTCAAAGCGACCGAAGCGCGCTTGATCGCCGGGCAGAGGGTTGGCTGTCATCCAACCACCGCAGGAAAATTTATAGAAGTTCTGGCAGGGATCGGTAGTGCGATCCAAAGACATAATGTCAAACCCGGGAGTGCTCTGCGCCCAAGCGGTAATTGGGAAGGAAAGCCCCGAAAGAAGACACATCGAGAGTAAGATGCGCATATTCTTTATCTTAGACGGTCGAGGTACTTTTTCGTCACTGCAACCTTTTAGTGCAACGACTTAAGCGCCGGCTGCAGCCACGAAAATACGTAGCGTCCGATAAACGGGAAGTGCGAGGCCATCATGGAGAAAAGCGGCAGAGCGATGAAGGAAGTGGTTCGTAACGCGAAGCTCCAATCGGATTTGCCTTCCTTCCCTTTGGGGGTCATTCTGGAAAGAATCGCGTTGCGGGACATCTCCAGAAACACCATCACCACAGGAACGCTCAGTCCGATCAGCAGCAGCGACAGGAACCATGCAATCGCGCGCGGGGCCAAAAACGGATAAGACCCTAACGCCAGTGCGAGCAGCACGTAGCCCAAGGTGACGAACGACGCCAGATTGCGCAGATGCAACATGACGTAGCGAATGTAGCTGAGGAATCGTAACGCGAAGAAGGTTTCCACCTGTGGCCGCGCTTGCGTGGAGAGAGCGGGTATCAAAGCCCTTCCCGCCACAGACAACTCATGCTGCATCGCCCGGTATGTCGACACACTTTCGCGCGAGCCATTGGCTTCGCAATCGAGCAGTTCCCGCGCAGATTTGTGGATGCTCTCCAGATTGAGTTGGGGGACTCCGAGTTTCTCGATGGCTTCCAGGCTCTCCAGCGACCGCGCCAGCAGCAGATAGTTTCGCTTGCGAGGATTCTGCTGCCAGATCGGCGACCAGTTGCAATCCTCGGGCAGGTGGCTGAAAGCGTCGCGGAGGGAGTGCAGTTCCAACTGTTCCAGCAAAGCCTGCAGCCGCCGCCAGGAATTCCAGAAGCGCACCACCACCAGCACCAGCGCGAAGCTGAGCGCGGCCACAGCCAGAATAAAGGCGACGTCGAACGGAATTCCTTCAAGCGACCGCAGACATCTCCATCCGAATATTAGAGTGAAGACGAAGGCGGCCGCGCTGGCCCACAGGGCCGTGTGAGGTTGCTCCAGCAGCGGAAGGCGCAGCGTTTTGTTCAGGTCTGCCACCACATGATCGATGGCGCCGAAAACGCCCTCTTTGGCGAGGCCGGGTGGGGCGGAGTAGCGTTCGTCCGCAAATATGACGCGCTGAAGCTGGGTCCAGGAAAACAACACGTAGGCGACAGAGACGAATAGGAATGGAAGCGTGGGACAGACGCCGCTGCCCAATTCCAGTGAGCGCAGAGAAAAGAAGAAGCCTTCCTCGGTGGGCCGCGGCCACAACGCGACGGCTATAGCGATGGCATAGGATCCAAAGATCAACCATGGAAAAACATACATGGTCACGTAGGGAACCGAGGTCTCCAGCTTATAGACGTGAAACTCGCGTAGCGCGCGCACGGAAAGCACCGCGCCAAACCCCATCAGGGCCAGGGCGACCACAGCGGGCATCAGGCCGCGCCAGAAACTATGCACCGGATTATCCAGAGCGAATCCTATCTGGCAGCCCGTCACCGAAAGCCACAAACTGCAGGTGGAAAGAACGATTCCCGAAAGATAAAAAGTGCGTCCGGGCAGGTTGCCGCGGGCGGGATGGAGACAGAAGTCCGCGCACCACTGGTAAGGTTTGTCTTTGTGTTTTTGCGCTACGTGGAAGGCCACAAACAGCGCGATCACCCCGACCAGAAGCGCCATCTGCAGCGTCATCCAATAGCGTGGTGCGAAGGTGGGGACAAATTGCTGCAAGGCTTCGGCGCCCGGCCCTAAAAGACCGTCGGCATGAAAGCGCAGCGCGATGGGCCAAAGTGCATCCTTGCCGATGGCGGAGATCCAAAACACCGACTGGTCCCTGCCCTGGGAATCTTTCTCCCTGGCGATGACGTCTCCCCGCAGTTCCGCGAGGTTCACGTTGCTTCCCTGCGCGGCAAGCGCGACTGTTGCGCCGTAAACGCCTTCCTCGAACTGGCTGGAAAAAACGCGAGGCTGCCGGCCAATCCAGCGCTGGCTTTCGCCGTAAATCGGATACAACCCAACCACTAGCGAACCCTGTAATGAAGTGTCGGTAGAAGGCACGGTTTGCAGGACGTCGGCGTCCATTAGGATCAGGCGAGTATCGGGAACCGAGGTGCGCAGATAGTTTGCCACGAAGAGAACATCTAAAGTGTCAGTGGCGATGACGGCGGCATATTGCAATTGCTGGTGCTGTAGCGCGTCGGACATCGCGTTCAATTCGGCGTTGTGAGAAACCGGGCTGTCGCCGGCAAACTCGGGGATCTGGTCGCGTCCGTCCGAAGAATCGCCGGTAATGGCGAGACTGGGACGGTCCTGGGTCGGGTCCAGGCTTGCATCGGGTGCCGCGTCCGGGTCGGCGCCCTCTGTTTTCCCCTTCGAAGAGGGTTGGTTCTGGAAAGCCTGCCGGACGTGCGAGAGGCCGCGAGGGAAGCGAAATCCCACGGGTGCGCCTTCTTTGTGGCAATCGTCCCGGTGCGCGTATTTCTTGTTCGCATCGGCGGCGCGAAAATCGCCACCGAATACGGTGCCTCCCTCCGAAAGCGAGACGGGCGACTGTCTAAAGCCGAGATCCTGAGATAGAAAATCGTTCAGCGCCCAGCAGGTGACTTCATTGCTGCCAAAAAAGGTGGCCGATTCCAACTCGACCTTTTCGTGCTTCAGGCCCGATCGAAAGGCATTCCACGCCTCGCCGGTGCTGGCGGTTCCGCTAAAGACTTTCAGGTTGCGCGCGTTCAAGCGGGGCTCGGTCTGGATAGCTCGCCCAAGCATGTCGAGCGTTCCGGAGAAGCAAGGGCCCATCAACAAAAGAGGGTCGGATCCGCTGGCCAGTTGAGTCTCAAACTTCAAAGCGTTGTCCAATTGAGCGGAGCGGTAACCTTCAGTGGGGCTTTCCCCCACCAACAAGATCGCCAGTGCCGGGCCGCCGGAGGTGCTGCGGAAGAGCAGAATTCCGGGGTAGGAGCGCATCTCGCGAGCATCGGTCTCTACTTTGGTCTGGTCAGCTAACGACACCGCGGCTGGCGCCGGCTTGGCCTGCCATGGCAGCGAATATTTAAATAGCGTGTACTGGCCGGTGTCCTCCGCGGCGTTGGAGATGGCTTCCATGGAGCGGTCGAAATAGAGGCGCAGGTTGGTCTGTTCGGGGTCCGGCACGAAAGCGATCATCACGCGGAAGGGCTCACTGGGAAGCTCGGGACGGACCTGGCATTTGCCGCTCACCACTTGCGTGCATAGCAGCGTGAGCGGTCCCGCGGGCTGCATGGAATTGCGGTTGGCAGAGGCTCGAATCGCGGACCCGGGTTTGGTTGGAGCGGCAGAACTGCCCGATCCGCTTTGCACGGCGGTACCAGCGAGTCCGGCCAGAACAACCAGCGCGACTAAATAGAGGTCCCGCATGTGAATCAGGTGAAATTAAATAGCAATCCGTTTCAGGCCCTTTTGGGGTGCAAGCGCGGCGTACACTCAAATCAAATGGCTGACGATAAAAAAATCCTTCGCCCTCCTACGGAAATTCTAACGCGTGGCTTCGATCCGCGACTGTCTGTCGGGTCGGCAAGGCCGGCTGTATTTCGCAGCTCGACCTATGTATTTTCGAGTCCTGAAGCGGCGGAACACGCGTTTGACGTGATCGGCGGACGTGCCGTGCATCAGCCGGACGAAGCACTGGATCTGATTTATTCGCGCTTCAATCATCCCAATGCGGAAATATTTGAGTCCCAAATTGTTCCGCTGGAGGAAGGCGCGGAGGCAGCGCTGGTGTTCAATTCCGGTATGGCGGCCATTGTCACGGCGCTACTGGCGCTAACCAAACCGGGCGACGCCATAGTTTATACCGTTCCCATCTACGGCGGCACGCAGCAATTGATGGAAGGCTTTCTGACGCAATGGGGCGTCACCACGGTTCCGGTTCCGGCGGGCAAAAGCGAGGCCATGGATCAGGCAATTCGCGATACGCCAAATGTCCGGGTCATTCTGATTGAGACACCGGCCAATCCGACGCTGGTGATGACGGATCTGCAAAGGGCTGCCAACGCGGCTTCGGCGCTGGGCGTGAAGCGTCCGCTGATTCTGGTGGACAACACCATGCTGGGACCCGTGTTCCAGCATCCTTTGAAATTGGGCGCGGACATGGTGCTGTATTCGGCCACCAAATATCTTTCGGGCTTCAGCGATTTAATTGGTGGAGTCGCGCTGGCCAGGGATGCGTCGTTGATCAAGCCGGTGCGGTCGAAGAGAAACTTGTTCGGCAATATTTTGCAGCCCGATGAATGCTGGATGCTGGCCAGCCGGCTTCCCACGGTGTCGCTGCGAATGAATCGGGCCAGCAAAAATGCGCAGCGCGTGGCGGAGAGGATGGCTCGCCATCCCAAGGTCAAGAAGGTCTTTTATCCCTCGCTTTTCGACGACGCCGAGCAGATCCGCATCCGGCTGGCGCAATGCGATTTTCCGGGCGCGATGTTCTCGCTGGACCTGCACGGAGGCAAGCCGGCGGCATTCAATTTTTTGCGGAATCTGAATCTCGCCTATAACGCGGTGTCGTTGGGCGGAGTAGAAACCTTGGTTTGCCATCCCAAGACGACCACGCACTCCGGATTTACCGAAGAGCAATCGGAACAGGCCGGCGTCACCGACGGATTGGTGCGCGTATCGATCGGCATTGAAGACTGGCGCGATTTGATTCGCGATTTTGAGCAGGCGCTGGAGAGTATTCCAAGCTAGCGTTTGATTTCGCGCTGGATGAAAGCTCGTAGTCTGTCGCGGAGATCCTGATCCACCACGCCATTCAAGGTCTCCCCCGCCAGCTTCAGGTTGAAGCGATATTCGACGGGCATGGCGCCAAGCAGATATTCGCGCGCGCTCTCCAGGTGTTCCCGCAGCAGTTCGCATTGCGCTTCGGTGTCTTTCGCCAGCTCAGACAAGAATCCGTCAAGCTGCGCGAGTTCAGGGCTGTGGGTGGTTTGAGGCATAAGCTTCCCTACTTGGATGACCCATTCCGGTCACGAACCGTTTCGGTGCCCTAATTCATCGCGTTGTAGACGACTTTTCCGCCGACCACTGTCAGCAGGGAGTGGAGCTTTTTAATATCTTCGTCGGAAACTTTTTTGGGATCGAAGTAGTCATCGCTCAGCACCACGACGTCGCCTAATTTGCCTGGCTCAATGGAGCCGAGTTTGGATTCTTCGCGAAAAAACCATCCGTTTTCGGCAGTGTAAAGACGTAACGCTTCTTCGCGGGTGATCTGCTGGCCTGCGTTCACCATCTGGCCGGCGGCGTTGTTGCCGGTGACCATGTAGTAGATCATCAGCCAGGGGTCGAGTGTAGAGATCTGCGCGGAGTCCGAGCCCGCGCCAACGTGAATACCGCTATCGAGAATCATGCGCAGAGGCGGACCCGCGCCGGGCTGGCCTGCGAGGTATCCGAACGGGTGCACCGCGATGCCCGCGCCCACCGCTTTGAAGCGATTCACAGTGGCCTGATCGATGCGGGGGACGTGAGCGACGGACCATCGCAAGTTGGCGATGGGTGTTTCGGCGTTGACCTTTTCAAACGTGGAGGCGGTCAACTGGTCTTCGGCCAGGGAGAGGCTGTGTTGCTGGAAAGGCCAGCCCCGCTTGGCTACCAGCTTGAGCGCGGCTTCGTAGTTGGGTGGCGGAGTGACTTGTCCGAAGAGAGGCCAATTGGTAGCGAATTCGCCGATGCCGGAGAAGCGCATAGTGTCGTCGCCGAAGCCGTCGAAGGTATTTTCCAGCCGCGCGGTGAGAAGGGGCACAGTGTTTTTCGTGTCCATACTCAGGAAGAAGAGGCGCAGGCGGGTGATCATTTTGCCTTCTTCGTGAAGAGCGGTGACCGCGTCGTACATTCGGAACGGGTCGGCGCTGGCCAAGGTGTTCATCGCCATGGCGTCCTGAAGTTGTTCGGTGCCGGGGATCGCGAAGGCTCCCATGTCGACGTTGGTTGTCACGCCGACTTGGGCGGAATACGCCATCGCGTCAGAGGATCCACGCTTTTTATCTTCAAAGGTCTGGACGGCTCGCAACGCGTCGAGCGCGGCTAGGGAAGGAGCGTTGGCGGCGATCGCGCCCGTGTCGCTGACGGCAACGCGCTTACTCATGAAGAATGTCTTGCCGAGGGAGTTGGTGGCGGCGGGTCCGGTGAAGGCTTGGAAGACGATCACGGGATGATTGGGGTCGGCTGTATCCAGCTCCTGCAAAGTGGGGAGGCGTTTTTCCTTAAGCTGCGCGGCGTTCCATCCACCCATGGCGGTGATGAATCCACCGGCGGGGACGGACTTTGCTCGGGCCTGAATCAACTGCTGCATGTCAGCGATGGAGGCTGCGGTTTCCAGGCGCGTGTCGTAACCGGGGCGCAAGCCGAGAAGGACGATGTGGTTGTGATTGTCGATCAGGCCGGGCACGGCGGTCCGTCCTCGCAGATTGATCACTTGGGTGCAGGGGCCGGGCTTGGTGGTGCTCTTGCCGACCGATTCGAAGCGGCCGTTGCGGATAGACACTTCGGCCACGATGGGATTGGACTTGTTCATGGTCACGATGCGGCCGTTGGTGAGACGGAGATCGCGTGAGTCTTCGCAACCCGGTCGGGTTTGCGCCAAACCGGCGAACGAACAAAGGATTCCCATGACAGCCACGTACGGAGTGGAACGCATGAGTCCTATCTTAAACGCATACAAAAATAATTCGGGAGCTCCCTAACCGTCTGAGTTATCGCAAACGGTGACGATAGCCGGTTTGTGATTCGGCAACATCCGGTTATAAACCGGCAACATCCGCTGCACTCAGGCCCTAGTAACCGTTCCCGGGTTGGCTACCACTGACCGATCCGGCCCTCCAGCGGAGAGAGCGCTCGGACTCCTTTGACCCTAAGATAAGCGGGAGTCAAGAAAATCGGCCGGCGTCAAAGTGCGAAGTTGAAGATGGGAAAGGAGTATGAGTTTTGATGTGCAAAGAAATTTCACCTTGGGAGGGTATGCCTAAATGAAAGAAGGAGGCGCTTAATGGATTTCGGCCGCACAGCTAAAGACTATGGTCGACATCGGGCGGGGTTTCCGCCGGACTTTTTTGCTCGCGTGGCGACTTGGGGGGTTGGGGTCGCGGGGCAGCGGGTGCTGGATTTGGGGACGGGAACGGGCACGCTGGCACGGGGGTTTGCGGAGCGCGGGTGCCGCGTTACAGGGCTTGATCCTTCTGCCTCCATGCTCGATCAGGCTCGGGCTCTTGGGGAGGAGGAGGGTCTTAAGGTCGACTATTTACAGGCATCGGCGGAAAACACGGGGCTTCCTGATGCGAGCTTCGATGTGATTACCGCTGGTCAATGTTGGCACTGGTTTCAGAGGACCGCGGCGGCGAAAGAAGCGCGGCGGCTGTTGCGGCCCAATGGGGTGCTGGTGATCGCGCACTTCGACTGGCTTCCTTTGCCGGGATCGATTGTGGAGGCGGTCGAGGCCTTGATTGTGGCGCACAACCCTGCGTGGAAGATGGGGGGCGGGTGCGGGATTCATTGGCGCTGGTTCGCCGACCTTTCTTCGGGCGGGTTTATTGCGCTGGAATCGTTCAGCTTCGATGTGGATCAACCTTATAGTCATGAGGCTTGGCGTGGGCGGATTCGGGCTAGCGCGGGTGTGGCGGCGACGCTGGATGCCGCCGCAGTGCAGCGCTTTGATACGGAGCATGCCGCTTTGATCGCGGAACGATTTCCGCTGGAGCCGCTGAAGGCGCCGCATCGGGTATTCGCTTTGATCGGACGCAAGCCTAGTGTCTAGTTCCCAGACGGCTTCTCGACCCGGTCGATGACGATCATTTCCGTGGGAGCGCGGCTGGAGTCGAGCCTCAATCCTAGCTGCTCGCGGAGCGCGGTGAAGATGGAAAGGCCGTCCGGTGCTGCGGCTGAGTCGGGGGTCCATTCGAGATGGATGTCGAATGTTCCCGTTAAATCGGTCCGGTCCAGCACGGGGCGATGGAGTTCTGCACGCGCCAAAGTTTGGACGACATCGCCGATACGGAGTCCCTTCCCATCCAAGGTCCGGTTTTGACCCTGGCGGCCGAGGTGGGGGAAATCGCAGAAGTTCGGGCGGGGTTGACCGGGGCTCGGCGCCGGTGGGGGTGCCGCGTCGGGGTTATAGGGAATACAGGTTCCCGAAGTCGAAGGCTGGATTTTTCGCGTTCCGTTGAGGAGCTTCAGTTCATAGACCGGCCCTTCCTTGGTTTCGCGATGAACGGCTAGTTTGAAGCGGTCCTCAAGGAGGGCCTGGAGCATCGGACCTTGCATTTCCTTGGTGGAAGGATTGCCCGCGGCTTTTGCTTCGATGTCAAAACGTTCGGAGGCGAGCCAGGATGGGCCACCGGAAATCTGGTAGCCTTCCACTCCATAGGCAAGCTGGATCAGACCGCGAAGAGGGGCGTTGCGCATTCGCAGGCGTCCAGGGACCACTTGAACGTCGTAGGGCTCGCCGGTGGAGTCGCCGGTGGACTTCACGGATGCTACTTCGAATTCGGCGCTGAATGCGGCTGCGGATGAGATTGCGATCAGAAGTAGCAGTCGCGACATAAAATCAGAACTACATTCTCTCACCCGGTCGAGATGAGATGCTGAGTAAGAACCGCTCCGTGACCGTCCCGGCTTCGAGGGGGCTCGTCGGGTACTTGCTCAGGCGATTTCTTGGGACTCCTCAAGTGAATTGCGGGTTCTTCGACGGGGCCCGTCTACTTAGACTGGGAGCGTGGACACTGTTGCCTCGCGGCACAAGACTGCAACGACTGGGGAACCGGTAGTTTGGCTGTCGGGCGCTTTTGTCACGGCCGTCAATAAGATTGGTCCGATATTCTGGGTCGCGGGAGCGGCTCTAGCATATGCAGATCTCTTTCTCAAAACGGGGCATCTGTTCTTTACCGGCGCTTTGTCACCCTTCTTAGTGGTCTTTCTTGCGGGGACCATCTTCGTGGTCTGGTTGTGTTTCCGCGTGCAGAAGGTTGGCTATGCGGGACGGGAACTGGTAGTTTCAAATTATCTGCGCACCGAACGGATTCCGTTCGACTCGATTGAGGCGGTTGAACCGGTATGGTGGAATTATCGGCGGATGGTTCGGATCCGGCTGCGTACACAGACGTCATTTGGACAGACGGTGTATTACATCCCTAAATGGGCGGCGTTCAAATGCATGTGGGTCGCACCCGAGAAAGAATTGCGGGAATTGCGGGAATTATCCGGACGAATCGGATTACTTGCCGAGAGACTTCTGAGTGGCTTGTTTGGCGCGGCCCAGGGGCAGGAAGTTTTTGCTCTGAGGGTCGTATGCCGTCACCGACCCGGAACCGATGTGATATACCCAGCCACGCAGTTTAAGATCGCCCTCGGCTAGTCGAGCCGCTACCTGCGGGTGGGAACGCAGGTTGTCCAGTTGCGCGGTGACATTGTGTTCCGTGAGGGCGAGGAGAAACTCGGGGGTTGGTTCAGGCTCCCGCTGATTTACTCTTGCGTAGCGCAGCCATGCCGCGACATTGGGAAATGCATCCATGGCATCCGGATTGAGTGCGCCCTTCATCACTCCGCAATCGGTATGGCCACAGACGATGACCTCGGGGACTCGCAACACGCCGACCGCATATTCGACTGTAGCCGAAACGCCGCCGATCGCATCGGGGTAAGGCGGCACGATGTTACCGATGACGCGGCAGATGAACAGGTCGCCGGGTTTGGACTGGGTGAGCAGGCAAGGGTCGATACGGGAATCGGCGCAGGTGATGAAGAGAGCGTCGGGGGCCTGGCCGCGGGCTAGCTTTTCGAAAAGGTCCTGGTGTTTGGGATAGACGCGTTTTTGGAAGCGGGAGATGCCTCCCAGGAGTTTATCTTCGGACACGGGTTATTAATCTATCAGTTTACTGGACGGCCTAATTGCGCTGCGTCTTCCAGGTGCCTCGGCGGAAAACGAGGATGCTGGCTACCGCCAGAGTTGATTGCGCCACAGCGATCGCGGTGAAGATTCCGTCGGGACCCATTCCGGTTTTGAAGGCCAGGAACCACGCTAGAGGAATTTGCCAGGCCCAGAAACAAATCAGGTTCAAGATGGTGGGCGTGGTGGTGTCGCCTGCACCGTTGAATGATTGCGAAATCACCATGCCCCACGCGTAGAAAATATAGCCGTACGCGACGATGCGCAGGGTGCTGGCGGCCATGGGGACGATTTGCGGATCGGTGGTGAAAATTTCCACGATCTGGCGGGCGAAGGTCACGAAGGTGACGGCGACGACGCCTAGGAAGTACATGTTGTAGAGGCCCGCTCGCCAGACGGATTGTTCGGCACGGTCCGGTTTCCCTGCCCCGAGGTTCTGGCCGACCAGAGTCGCGGCGGCGCTGGCCATGCCCCAACTGGGAAGCAGCGCGAACATGATGACGCGCAACGCCAGCGTGTAGCCGGCGATGGCGGCGCTGCCGAAGGAGGCGTTCATCCGCACCAGGAAGATCCAACTGGAAGCGCCCACCAGGTATTGAAAGGTGCCTCCGACCGAAAGACGGAGAAGCTGGAGCATCAGCGAGAGCGACGGCTTGATCTTGTGTGCGATTACGGTGACGCGGCTCTTGCCTCCGGCGAGGAAATATAACTGCAACAGAACGCCGCAGCCGCGTCCAATGGTGGTGCCGACGCCTGAACCGGTCACGCCCATTTTGGGAAAGGGGCCGAGGCCGAAAATCAGGCAAGGGTTCAGCACGATGTTGATCATGTTGGCGGTCCACAGGACGCGCATGGCGATGGCGGCATCGCCGGCTCCTCGAAAGACGCCGTTTAGAAGGAAGAGAAGCAGGACGGTTCCGCTGCCGCCGTAGATGGCTCGGGTGTAGCCGGTGCCGGAAGCAATCACGGAGGGCGATGCGCCCATGACGCGCAGGAGGTCGGGAGCGAAGATTGCGCCGGAGATTCCCAGGGCTAGGCGCGATCGCGAAGCCCAGGATCAATGCCTGGGAAGCGACTTCTCCAGCGGCTTCGCGGTTCTTTTCGCCGATGCGACGCGCGACGGTCGCGGTGGTGGCGATGCTCAGTCCTAACGCGACGGAGTAGAGCAGAGTTAGAAGCGACTCGGTGAAACCCACGGTGGCTACCGCGTCGGGGCCAAGGTGCGCGACCCAGAAGACATCCACCACGGCGAAGAGAGATTCCATCATCATCTCCAGCACCATGGGAATGGCGAGCAGAGTAATGGCGCGGCCGATGGGACCGGCGGTGAAATCGCGATGAGGGTCGCCCAGAATCGCGTCGCGAAGGGACTGGAGCAGGCCCGGTTGAGTATCGGGGGCTAGGGTTTCCACGCGGTTACTACTTTTTATAAGTGTAGCGGGTCGGCGCGTGGGGGCCGTCGGTTAAAGGAACGCCGGGGACTGGTAGCCGAAATTTTTCAAATTCGGGAAGACGTAATCCATATCCGCCTGAGCCAGTCCAAACCATTTGGCGAGGGTGGCGGTGTATTGATCCTGCGAAACGCTGGGCACCCAGGTGCCGCGGTTGCCCGAATCGTCCGGGCCATTCAGCGCGAGCGTCGGATATGTGCCATAGATGTTTCCGCCGTTGACCGCGCCTCCCATGATGAGGGCGTGGCTGCCCCAGCCGTGGTCGGTTCCCGCGTTGCCGTTGGGCTGGAAGGTGCGGCCGAAGTCGGACTCCGTGAAGGTGGTCACGTTGTTCTGTACGTTCAAAGCTCCCATGGCCTGATCGAATGCGGCTAGCGCGTTCGCGAGGTTACCGAATAGAGTCACCTGCTGGGCCAGTTGATTCGAGTGAGTATCGTAACCGCCCTGGCTGCAAAAGAAAATCTGACGGGCTGCGCCCAAAGAGCTGCGGACCTGGATAAGTTTGGCGACCTGGCTAAGTTGCGAGCCGATGTCGCTATTGGGAAACGTGACTCCAAGGCTGGTGCTGCCGTTGATGGCGGCATCGACGGCCTGGGCTACGGAGACGGCGTCCTTCAAGGAGGTCTGAGCCGCCTGCACCAGGGTCGCGCCGCTGGAGAGGCCCAGCAGGCTCTGGAGGGCTGCCGATCCCGGGTCGGCGGCGGGAGCGACGAGTCCGAAGCTGGTGGTGTTCACCGAGGACGGCTGCGTGGTTTGGCCTATCAACTGAATCGTGTTGCCGGCCAGAGTGATGGCGGGCGGGACCACGCTGGAGGAAAGTCCAACTACTTTGTCGGCCAGGCGCCCTCCCCAGCCTGTGCTGGCGCCGCCTTGAGGGATTCCGTTCTGCCATTCGTTTTGCTGATCAGAGTGCGAGTAGAGATTCACTGGCAGCTTGACGGCATTCAACTGCGGCAGGCCGTTGGAAGCTCGCGGTACCGATTGCAGCAGAGTGCCGACGTTGGCCAGAATCGCGAGGCGCTTGGAGGTGTTGTAGAGCGGCGCAATGGGCGCGAAGCTGGGGTGCAGGCCGTAGGTCGCATTGGTAGCAGGGTCATGGATGCTAACAAGGGATGCCTGGGAGAGCGCTAGGTTCTGGCGGATCTTCTGGTAATTGGCGTAGGAGGCGGTGTCATTCGGCACCAGCATGTTATTAGCGTCATTACCGCCGAACAGGAAGATGCAGACCAGAGCTTTGTAATCGCCAGCGGTTTGAGCGCGGGCGATTCGACTCAAAGCGGATGCGGCGCCGAGGGAAGAAAGAGTACGGCAGCCAAGGCGGAGGAATTCGCGACGGGATCGGGGTGTTTGGAAGGGGAAGGTCATGGCGATTCTCCTGTTACTGGATCACTTCATACTGCGGCGCCGCGGCTGCGGCGTAGAGCACACTGCGAACGCGCGAGGCCGCGGTGGAGTTGGCCGTGGTGGCGGCAGTCATCAGAATGCTTCGGACGTTGGAATCCATTTCGCCCCGGAATAAGGCCTGATTGACGGCCTCTACAAGATTGGCTGGATTATTGGCCAAGTCCTGCAGATTACTAAGGTCGACCGCGATACCGGAAGAGAGGCCGTTAGTGGCGACGCGGTAGGCGAAGTTCGCGCGCGCCAGGGCGGTGGCCGCGTTCATGGCCTGGAACTCCGGAGCGACCGCGCGCGGGGTGACGCCGGAGAGGGAATAAAACGGCGAGAAATAGCTGAACACGCTGGCTGGCGAGAGAGGTGTCTGACCCATGACGGTGGCCTGATTGGTGAGGGCGTCGGGCGCGGTGATGTTGGCGTTCAGCGCGCGCAGCAAGCCAGTTTGATACAGGATCGGCTCATTTAACTTGCCCGTGCCTTCGTTCTGCACCTCAGGGTCAGTGAGGATGGCGGTGATTACGCTTTGAAGGTTACCTTGCGAGGATTGGAATACGGCTGCGACTCGTCCAACATAGGCGGGGGAAGGGTTGCTGATGGTGAAGCGCTGGATCAGGCGGTAAGAAACGAAGGGAGCGAGATTGGCTTGCTTGAAGAGACAATCAATAGCCGCGCTCAGGTCGGCTTCCGCGGTGCCGCCGGCTGGGATGGTGCACGCAACCGGTAGGTTTAGATTTTTCTGGGTGGTGTCGTGATGATTCTCGAAGGCCACCATGGGTCCGAAATAGTAGGGCTGGTTCTTCCAAAGCGAAGTGAACCCTGGCGTCTTTCCATAGGTCCAGCCGGTGAGGACTTTAGCCATTTCGGAAACGGTGGTTTGGTCGTACTCGGGCAGTGTGTTGCCGTCGACCGTTAGGGGCACTCCTGTCGGGTCCAGTTGCACCAGGCCAAGAGAGAACAATTGCATCGCCTCCCGCGCATAGTTCTCGTTGGGCGATGTACCGGCGGTGGCGTTGGCCTTGTCGTTATTGACCATGTCCAGGAAGTCGCCCATGGATGGGTTCAAGGTGATGGTGGTCAGGAAGTCGCGATAGGAGCCGAAGGCGTAGTCGCCAAGCGTGCGCTGATACGACACCATCTGTTCAAAAGTGGTGTCTTTGATGGCGGAGGACACCGCAATTTGGGCCAGAGCAAATGACACGCGCTGACGCAGTTGGTCGTCGCCGCTCAGGGCGACGTTGTAAAAGGCGGTCTGCAGGCGGCCGACGCCTTCGGTCATGGTGTTGGGGTCGGGCCACGCGCTGGCGGGCTTGGCAAATTGCGCGGCGAGCCATGCATCCTGGCCCTGAGTCTGGAGGTCAGCCACGCTTTGCGGAGTGGGTCCCCAGGTGGTCATTTCCAGGAATCGGACGGCGGCGGCGTAGGGCATTTTTTCATTTGCCACACGGACCGGCACGGAGATCGGCGGCGACATCGCAGCACCGGGGTTGGGATTGGCGACCTTTATCGCGGCCAACCGGCCGGCGGGCATCGCGACCGTGGTGGTGGCGGTCAATTGCGTGGGCGATACAAAGGTCGTGGTAAGGGCGTGGCCGGCCAGATAGATGACGCCTCCGTTCGCAAAGCCCGAGCCCTTGACGGTGATCGTGGCGCTGCCGGGGTTGATGGGGTTGGGGGTCGCTGAGGACACCACGGGCAGAGGGTTCTGCAGATTGACGGTCACGCTGGCCTGCGCGGTCGAGTCCTGCTGGCTGACCGCGGTGATTTGGACGGAAGGAGTCGCCGGAAGGGTCAGAGGCGCGGTGTAGACACCAGAGGATGTTATGGTGCCCACGGTCGCGTTGCCGCCGGGGATTCCATTGACTTGCCAGATCACGCTTTGATTGCTGGTGTTGTTTACTTTTGCCGTGAGGGTAAGGGTCGACCCGCAACGCATTGTGCGGTTGTTGGGAGTGACCGTGACAGATATGGTTCCGGTCACTGCGTTCTTCACCGCGATAGCAACTCCCACCTGCGAAGCAATGCCTGAAATCGTGGCGACGATGGCTTGGTCGCCATCCTGCAAGGTGGGAATGGTCGCGTTGATCTGATAGACGCCGGGGGCGACGACGCCCGCAAAGGTCACAGTCATCGGGGCGCCACCAATGGTTAGTTTGAGTTGGGTGAGGTCGGAAATGGGGGCGGCTTTAGATACTAACTGTCCGGCCGGCACCGCAGGATTGGTGGGCCCAAAGCCGGTCGCATAAATCTGGATCGTTTCGCCCGGCTGGGCCGGCCGGGAGGTAGTGGAAGATCCAAAAAATCCGGCAGGCGCCACCAGGACGCTATCGTTGTTGTGGCGGGCAGCGGCGTATTTGCCTTGAATAGTGAATAACGCGGGCGCATAGGCGGCAAGCGTCACCTTGGATGTCGCTGTGCCGTTCCCGTTGGTCACTTGCACGGCGACCGATCCCGTCGCGGTGTCGGTAGGCGCTTGAACGTTCAACTGATTAGGGCTGACGTAGGCGACGGCGGCGTTCTTGCCGTCAATCAGAACGCTGACGCCATCGAGCGTCGTGGGCAGCGCAGTACCCGAGAAGTCGGACGTCTTCCAAGCACGCGTAGTGGTACTAAGGCCCGTGCCATAGATGGACACCCACGATCCACTTTCAATGTTGGCGGAGCCGCTGCCTCCATTGGAAACGCTTGTAATAACCGGCCCTGAAGGAGCGGTCTGCCCGAAGAGGAAACACCCCATCGGCGCAACGATCAGCGCCAGTGCGCGCGAAATTGTCATGCCCATCTCCGTTACAAGATGTATCGATCCCAGATCTGTCTCCGGGTGGAAATAATTAGTTACACTTTACACCGAAACCGAGAGGCGTGTTTGATGGAACGAGCTATCCCGCGCGCACCTAACGTAGTAGGAGATTTCCTTTCTATTTCACTAAAGGCGCCGGACGATCTGTGAGATGAGAGAGGACTTCATCGTCTCTCCGTACCGACCATTTCACAATCGCTTGAAAGGATCATCATGTCTCTTTCTCCTATTTCCGCCCTGTCCAGCTTGAGTCCGACCGGCAACCAAAGCAATGCTTCTACGTTCCGGCAGGATTTCCGGCAGCTTCAGCAGGCTCTTTCACAAGGCAATCTTTCGTCGGCGCAGAGAGCCTTCCAGTCGCTTACAAAATCGGCGTCGAATTCGGCGCTGTCGTCGGCCAATCCTAATAATCCACTGGCTCAGGATTTAGCGGCGGTGGGGAAATCGCTGCAGGCGGGAGATATCACAGGAGCGCAGTCGGCGTTCCAGAAGTTGCAGCAGGATTTTCAGGCGCAATCGGCGTCGGGCCAGGTCGGGCAGACCAGTGGCACGCACCATCACGGGCATCATCATTTTGAAACTACGGAGCCTGCAACCGATACCACAACCACTTCGCCCGGCACGACCAGTCTTATCGCGTAGCCAAGGGGGAATCTGCGATCAGCATGACCGGTGCGGACCAGAAAGCAGCCTTCTGGCCGTCCGGATCGAGCACCGTAATCTGGCAGTTGTATTCGCCGGGAGGAAGTTTCGCCAGAGCGAAACTAAATTGCAGGGGGACCGTTTTGAGGCGATTGGAAAGCCCTTCCGTCACGGCGAGGGGAGCGCTCTCAAACGCCTTGGTTTGCCCGCGATAGAAGGTGACGAACGCAACCAGAGGGTGCCAGGTCTCTGAGCCTTGCTCATAGGCCTGCAAGTAGACGTACATGTCCTTGCTGGTATTGAATACACGGGTCACGCTGGGCATCAGGGCCATGCCGTCCTGAATCAGAGGATTGACGGCTTGCTGCTGTTGAGACTTTTCTTTGTCTTTCGTCGCATTATAGAGAGCCTCGCGGCGGTCGATGCGTTGGCTGCTCAACACAACCGAGCTGATGGGAACGCGCTTGTCTTCCTTATTGAGATTGGGAATGACGAAGGTGGTCTCATAGGTTCCAATGCGGCCTGTTTCAGCATCGCGCGCCAGGAACTTCATCTTGTATTTGCCCGGGAGCAGCGTGAATCCAGTGTCGTACGCAAGTGGCCGCTTGGCGAGTTCCTGTGCGGTTTCGCCGCTCAGCTTGATATCCACTTTGTCGCGGACGTTCTGGACGGTGGTGCCAAAATCGTCTTTCACTTCGCCGATGAAATCGATCAGTGTGTGCTCGGCTCCGCCTTTTCGCGCCAGCGCAAGCTCACTTCCCGGAATCTTGACGGCGACGGGAACAAAATATTCGGCGCGATTCAGCTGGAAGAAGCCGGTCTCCAGAGCGATGGTCAGGTCGGTAACAGGGTCGCCCAGCATGAGCGCATCTTCGAGCTGCCTTTCCTTTTCCGCAGTGGTGAATTTACCGAATGTCTTGCCGGCATAGTAGCCCTGGCGATAGTCGAGGCTCGCCTGGACGCCTGCGCTCAAGGAGATCTTGATGCGGCGGAATTTCCCATCCAGATTCGCGTTGGTGGTGTAGTAGCCGACGATGTAGTAACTGGAGAATGCCTTCTGCGCCTGAACCACGCCCATCGAGAGGTCGTTGAAATCTAACAGAGCCTTACCACCTGTGTCGGCGCCCAGCGCATATAAAGTGTCTTGGGAGCGCTGTAGTCCCGAGACCATCGCCATGGCGCCTGTGCCGTTATACATGGCGGCGCCACCGGGCGAACCTTTGGTCGCATCGCCCAGAGGAGGCATCGCCACCAGGCCTCGGGCGTCTACCGGGTAGAAAGCAACTCCGGCGCGAACGGCGGCATTAATGGTGGAGTGCAGTTGCGCCTGGTTGTTGAGGCCGTTCAATTTCAGGCCACTGGCGAAGTAGATCAGCGCCTTCTTTTCGTTAAGCTGGCTCAACATGGTAGCGGCGGTCTGTAAAGCCGACAACTGCCGGTCGGTGGAGAAGACGTTGAATTCGCTGTCATCCTGGCCAAACGCGGTTCCTTTATCGGAGGAGGCGGCGTCGGCGGTCTCGATCGCGTTTTCGTCTTCGCCCACGGTGAGAGTGCCGATGGTGGAGAGCAGGCGATCGCGATCGGCGGTGAAATCTTCCAAGACCTGCACGGCGCCGCCCGCGTACATCAGGATGGCGACCAGGTCGGCCGGGGTCATCTGGGTGCGAATGAATTTCTCACCGGCGGCGAAGGCGCGCAACTGATCGGGAATGGGCATCGCGCTGGTGTCGAAATAGAGAGCCAGCAGGCGCTTGTCTCTGTAGTGAATATCGCCGGGCTTCTCAGTGGCGATCTGGGTATGAAGGAACTTGGGCCGGGGGGCGACGGCCTTGGTGTCGTTCACCAGCGGCGGCTCCGGGGTTTCTTCAAATTGCTGGTGCTCCACAAAAGCGATTGTCTGGGGCGCGCCGTCTTCGGTCACGACGAAGTCCTTGGCAGTTAAGTTCGGCACCGTCTTGCCGCCTTTGTCTTTCACAACGACGGTCTCGACCACAAGTTGGGTGCTGCTGGTAAATCGCGCGGCTCCGTCGGTCGCAGTCTGGGCGGTGGCAGTCTGGGCGGCCGGGGGAGCGGGAGGAGGAGCCGGTTGCTGGCTAAAGCCCATCAGAGCGCCGGAGAGAAAAACCGCTACAAATTTCCGCATGATTGCTTACCTCTTCTGAATTGCTACATCCATTAGAATGTCACGCGCACCGTGGTCTGGATAGTTCGCATCGCGTTGGCCGTGGTGGGGAGGCCGAACTGCTGGTTTCCCACCGTGGTGTTCCAATTGGGATACGTGACGTGGTTGATGGGGTTGGTCGCATCGAATCGCAAATTCGCATTGAAGCGATCGTTTATCCGGAACGTTCTTCCCAGCGACGCCGCCATGGTGAACTGATGAGGGCCGGTGATGATGTTTCGACCTGCGTCGCCGTAATGGCCGTCCGGTTTGACGAAGGCGGCGGGGTTGAGGTTCAGGCCGAGAGAGTTGTTATAGAGGGATTGGCCCGTGTAATCCGGCCGGAGGCTTCCGATGACGCCGCTGTTTCCTGTGGCCGCGAAATAAACAGGGGTGAGCGGCAGGCCCGTGCCTGCCGTGATCTGTGTGCTGATGGTCCACTCTTTTAGTAGCGTGCCTCGCCATCCACTCAGCAGCGTGCCTCCGCGAATTCCCTGGCCGGAGGTGTATTGGGCGGTGGCGGTGATGGCATGGCGCTGATCGAAATTGGACAGCGCGCGCTCCGCGCTGAGGTTGGTCCAATCCTGGGCAATCAGGTAGGTGCCCTGATTGGCGGCCGATGCGCCGGCAATGCGTCCGCCCAGCGCCGCATCGTCAATCGATTTGGAATAGACGTATTGCAGCTCGGCCGTGAACCCGTTGCGCAGGCGCCGGCGCAGATTCAACTGGCCTGCTTCGCGGGTCGAGTTGCCGTTGGAGGTCATGTAGGTGAACCCTGAAGGGCACGCAGGGCAGGGATCGGCCGCGTTCGCCGGAAATGTGTTAGGCAAGAACTGCTGCACGCTGCGCGTCCCTTTGGTCCCTGTATAGGCTGCGGTCATCTGCAGCGCGAAGGGCAGGTCGCGTTGTACGGAGACGAGCCAGATCTGGGCGTAGCCGATGCGGAAATTCGGGTCAATCCCGAAGGTGGGGTGGTTTACACCGGTTCCACTAAATCCGTTCGCGAGGGTGAGGGGCGTCTCCGGCGTGTTGGACACGCGCAGGCTGGTGGAAAGGGGCGCCTGCTGCGACATCGCAGTGGCGATGGGCCCATATACAGAGGTGTCGTAATAAATTCCGTAACTGCCCCGTACGATCATGGACGATGCTGCCAGGGGCCTCCACGCAAAGCTTGCTCGCGGAGCGAAGTTATTCCGGTCAGGGTGGATCAGCGAGCCCGGAAGAGACTGCCCGGTGAGGGGCCCTTTGGCGTTCGAGCCGGTTATCGGATCGATCTGGTTAAAATTGCCGGCGACATCGAGGTTTACCAGCCGTCCTTGAAGTTCCGTTAGCGGAGAGCCGTATTCCCAGCGAATGCCGATGTTGACGGTCAGGCCGGAGCGCACTCTCCAGTCGTCGTTGACGTAAGCGTCGGCCGTGTTGTAGCGGAAATATTTATCCGCGTTTCCGAAGGCGATGGAAGAGGTGTCGGGAATGCCTAGCAGGAAGCCACCGAAATCTGAACCGGTGGCCGCGCCGGTAAAGGAGAAGCTTCCCCGCGGATCCTGTTGGGCCAGCACGTTGGTCTGTTGCCGCTTGAAATCCGTGCCGAAGGTAAAGTTGTGGGCCCGGTGGGCGTAAAACATTTCCGCCGAGAGGCCTGAGGTCTGGGTACGGTTGACGGAAAATTGCGCGTCGGACAAAGACGCGATTCCGCTTGCGAAGCTCAAGGCCGGAGGGCCCCAGTTGGCAGGGTCTTGAAGGTTGCCCGTCACCCCGGCCAGTCCTGAAATATTCTGGCGGTTGGCAAAGAACGGAGTCGTCTGAATCGACATACGGCTGAATTGCGCACCGAGCGTTAAATAGAGCCGGGGCGTTAGCGAATGACGCCAGTTGGCATTGCTGTTGATGCCGAGTGAACTGGTGGTGTCCAGAAATCCAAAGACACTGGGCGCATCAGAGCGCGTCGACTGGAAAGCCAGCAGGCCAAAAAGCTGGTCCTTCCTTCCCACCTGCTTGTTGACGCGGGATTGGAGGCTATCCTGATGGGTCGGGATCACCACAGGGATCTGGTAGTTGTACTGGGTGCTGCCTGGAAAATTCGGCAGAGGATACAGGCCCAGCAGCGTGCGAGCCTGAGGACTGATCCGCGTCTGAGGGATCAGGTTGTTGGGAAAGGGCAGGCCGCTTAAAGGGTCCAGGACCGGGCCGGCGAAGACGCCATTGCGTTGATCCGAGGTGGGCATCAGGGCCGAGAGCGTGGATGCATTGCGATTCCGCAACCATTGGTAATTAATGGTGAGCAGGGGACCATTCTTGAGCAGGTGCGGAATCTTGATGGGTCCGTTGAACAACAGCAGACCTTGCAGATTGTTTTTCGCGGGCTTAGGCGTGTCCTGTCCGGTGAAGGAAAACTGGCGGGCGTCCAAAGCCGAGTTGTCCAGAGTCAAACCTATCCCTCCCGAGTACAGCGACCTTCCGGCGCGGCGGCCATTTCCAAAGGCGGCGAATTGCGCAAACGGCGATGCGGCGCCATTATTGACGCTTCCATTCACCAAAAAGCCGTCGGCAGCGCGTTGCGAAAGCTCGGATGTCGCAGGAGCAGCGGCGGCATCGGTGCCGGGAGCGGGCGGGGCATCTTTGGCGCCGGTGGCATTCACTTCGGTGCGCTGAAAGCCTCCCGGTTTAGCGGGCGCGGGTTTGGCTGGATTGGGGGTTTCCGGACTCGGGGCAGCCGCGACGGTGGGCTGAGCTATCGCCTTAACCTCCGCGTGAATTTCGCTGAACGGAAGCATTTTCAGCTCCAAGTCCGCTGCAGGAGCGTTGGGCGCGACCGTCACATCCTGCTTGGTGACCCCGAAGCCGAGCATCTCTACCCGAAGATTCCAGGTTCCATCGGCTAGGTCCGGGAATGTATAGGCGCCTTGCGCGTCTGTGACAGCGGTCATGGTCTGATCGCCTTTTTCCGCAGTAACCGTGGCTCCCGGCACGGGCAGTCCGCCGAAGCGAACCACGCCGTGGTATTCCAAGGCGTCCAGAGAGAAGGCCGCCACAAGGAAGATCGCTAGTAAGGACCGTAGTTTATAGAGGGGCGGTTTCAGATTGGTTCTCCTTGGCCTCTAGACTTTATTGAGCTCGGGGATATTTACGATGTGGCGCAAGATCCCTCCCTCTTGAGCGGATAGACTCGATTAGGCGCCCGCAGAGATGCGGACGATTGAAATAGTAGACGCGTAAACCGGCATTTTCGTTCGGTCCGATTATTGGAATATTAGACCACTCATCGGCCAACAAAGTTCCTAAGAATTTAGTTTTCAGCCGGTCTTTCGATGTGGTCGATGACAAACATGTCAACGGGAGCCCTTTGGAACTCCAATTTCAGGCCCAGCCGGTTGAATATCTCAAAAATAGTAGGCTGGTCGACTAATAACCTGCCGTCTTCCCCTTTCGCGTCGGGCGCGGGGGCCGGGCCTGCCCGTATAGGCAGCCATCCGTCTGTTTCGATACGGAAAAGGCCTGTGATACCTGTCCGATCCACCACGGGGTGATCGGTCCAATTGGACACCCAGACCACCAGATCTGACATATCGACCGCCTCCCCGTGCAATCCGCGGCCTTGCCCTCCCTCGACGTTGTGGCAGGCGTTACGATCCCCAAAGTTCCCGGAACCAGCCTGGCAATCCTTTTCGGTCAGCTTTGATTTCTCAAGTTTTGGTCCGCCCTTGCCGACTATGGCCGCATAGACGGGCTGGTCCTTGGTTTCACGCCGGATGGACATTTTGAAGCGGTCCGCCAGAAGGTTTTGCAGCATTTGGCGGATGGTGTCCTCGCGAACCTTCGATGATGCGCCAGGGGGAACAGCGCCGGGCGGGGGAGTGGCTTCGATATCGAAACGGTCGGTGCGGATCCAGTCGGGTCCACCGGAAAGGCGGTCGGATTGAATCGGCAGACCGTAGGCTGTGGTGATAATAAGCTGGAGCGGGATGTTGGCAATCACCAGCCTGCCGCTGGGCTGCACCTGGAATCCGGCCTGATCCTTGGTCTTGTTCTGCTTGACCGACGCTACTTCGAACGAGGGTCGGTTCTGCGCGAAGGCGATCCATCTGGGCGCCTGGGAGCCTACCAACAGGCAGAGCAGCAGTGCAACGGCGCTGGCGGTGAAACGCAGGAGCGAGACTCGCGGCGAAAATTTGCGCCCGCACTTTAACAGCGTTTCAATCCGGTCGCTGAGAGAAGCGCGGCCGAAGATGCCGACGGCCAACAATTCTCGTGATTCAGTTCGCATCGGGTTTCTCCACATGATCAATCACGAGGACCTCGACGGGGCCTTTGGTCGCTTCGAGTTTCATTCCGAGTTGTTCCTGTAGCGCATTGAAAATGGAAGCTTCGGAAGTATCTGTGGGCGTCGCCAATCGGTCGTCCCCCGGCGGCCGGGAGTCCGCGGCGGCTAGCTCCCGGCTGAACTCAAGCTGAAAATCGAAGTAACCGGCATATCCGGTGTTATCAATTACAGGAGGACCCACGATGGCGGACAAGGAGCTGGCGAGTTGCACCATCGTCATCTTCTTACCTGCAATGCCGTTTGGCAGCAAGATGATGCGTCCGCAATAAGGTTTGGGTGCCTGACCTGGTGCCGAGGTCCCTTGAGGCATAGCGACGCAACTCCCCTCCTTGGCCTCCGCGATTTTCAAACCGTTCTTAGCGGGAACCAGCATGTAGATAGGCATCGCCTTCTTTTCGCGGTGAACCTTCAATGCGAATCGGTCTTCCAGCATTCGCTGTATCATCACCTGCGACTGTTCCGTGTTTACATTGCTGTCAGCCGCTTTGGCGGCGACATCATACCTGTCGGAACCGATCCACGCTGGCCCTCCGAAGACTTCAGGCTCCCGCAATTGGTACGCAAGTTCGATGAGCGACCTAAGGGTGACATTCGTTGCCGTAAATCTGCCGCCAACTGGGGGACGCATCAGGAAATTAGTGCGCCCGGACACGTTGGGTTTGACGGAGGCGACCTCGAACTCCGGCTTCTGCGCGAGGGCGATCCATCCGGGGGCGAGCGAGCCCGCGAACACGCACATCAGCATGCAGGCGACGCTGGCGGTCAGACGCAGGGGTGAGACACGCGCCGAAAATTCGCGTCCCCGGTTTAGCAACAGCTCAATCCGGTCGCTGATCGAAGTGCGTCCGAAGATGCCTACGGCCAGGAGTTCTCGCGATTCAGTTCGCATTGAGATCCTCCACTTGATCGAGAATGAGGAAGTCGATGGGACGTGTGGCGGGTGTGACCGTGAGCCCGAGCTGTTCCTCAATCTCGGCCGGCAGCACCCGAGTGTCCTTATCGTTGGGCCACTCCCAGTTTTTGACATCGAATCGCCCCGTAATTTCGGTCTCGTCGATCACCAGAGCATGCATCACGAAGGAAAGACCACCGGCCACCCTGGCAGAGTCTATCCCGTAGGCATCCCACCTGCATTTTTCCATGCACAGGATTCCCGCTGGGCCGTTGCCTCCGCTCCACGAGTCCAGTTTGAGCCCACTCTTGGCCACAGTCATGACAAATACGGGGAGATTCCTTGTTTCCGTGTGGACCTTCACCTTGAATGTGTCCTCCAGAAGGGTTTTGAGCATCCGTCTTGTTTCGCTCTTATCAGGATTGCCCCGGGCTTGCGCGGTGATGCTGAACCGGGCAGAATTCATCCAATCTCTGCGACCCTCTATCCGCTCCTCCGGAATGCCCCAGGCTTCTGCGATGAGATTTTGCAAGGGATAGGCGGTCACGACTAATTCGCCATCTGGCAGGTCCTGGAACGTCGGCGGTATCCTCGTGCTGCCAATAAAAGACGTGACGGAGGCGGCTTCAAAAGACGGACGGTTCTGCGCGAAGGCGATCCACCGGGGTGCGCGCGAGCCTGCGATCAGGAACAGCAGCAATATGGCTGCGCCCGCGATGACGCGTGCCGGCGATGGCCGGGATGAGAATTTCCCACCGTTCTTGAGCAATGCTTCAAGCCGGTCGCCGATACTGGCTCCGCCGAAGATGCCCGAGGCCAACTTCAAATGCGGAGGCTCTTTCCGTCGCGACCAGCGCAGTTCAAACATGCGGGCCAAACTGGCGGCGTAAGGCTTAGCGGACCCCGTGCGAGCTACAACCCAGTCATCGCAGGCCATTTCTCTTTCGCGCTCAATTTGGCGCAGAATCCAGACAGCGACGGGATGAAGCGCCAGGGCCGCTCCCAGCAGGCGCGCCGCGAAGTTGGTCCAGTCGTCTCTGCGGGCGATATGGGCGGCCTCATGCAGCAGTACGTGCTCCAGTTCGGCGGCCTCCAATTGATCCGGTAGTGACGCGGGCAGGATCACAGCGGGAGGCAGGAATCCGACGGCCATGGGAGAGGAGATGTCGTCAGAGAGCAGGAGCTTAGCCGGCCGTGCGATGGCGGGAAGCTCGCGGCCCGCGATTGAGGATCGCCGCTTCACGCCGCGCAAATAGAAAAAGCTTCGCGCGATTTGGGTCATGCGGAACAGAAAGATCGCGGCCCACAGGGCCAGAATCCACAAAGGCCAGGTAGCGGAAGGCCGGTCATTGATCACTACGATCGCCGGTGTCTGTTCTGCCGTCGAAGGCGGGAGGCTGGGCGACGGTGCGGCCTTCACGATGGTCCTGGCAGCGGGTTGCGGCCGCGCACGGAATGCCTGCACGATCGATGGCGCGGCCGGCAGCAGCAGAATAACTGCCAGGGTCGCCCACCAGATGACGTAGCGAGTCGCCGCGTTCACGCTCATCCTGGTTCGCGCCAGCAGCCGCAATGTCAGCCAAACCAGCGCGGCCACAACGGACCCTTGCCATAAGCTGTTCAACACGGCAACCAGAATTTGAGGAATGTGGTTCATTGATCCTCCTCTTTCAGCAAGGCCTGGATTCGTTTGCGTTCGCTGTCGCTCAGGTCGTCGTCCTCCAGCAGATTGAGAACCAGGGCTTCCTTGGAATTCCCGAAGAACCTACTGAGCAGGTGGCGCACGGCGCTACGGCTTGCGTCCTGTCGGCTCACGACTGGTCTATAGACAAAGGCGCGGCCTTCTTTCGGCTTGCTGTGCCGCAGATAGCCCTTGTCCTCCAGGATTCGCATAGTCGTGAGGACGGTGTTGTAAGCCAACCCCAACTCCTTAGGCAACGCGTCGGCCACGTCGGCGACGGTCGCGCTTTCCTTCTGCCAGATCACGTCCATCAGACGCAATTCAGCTTCGGTGAGGTTGAGCGATTTTTTGCGGGCCAACAGAACTCCTTAAACTAACGAATTAAGAGTTAGCCCGATTGTAGGGCTCCCGCCCGGCTTCTGTCAACTAATAAATTAAGAGATCGTGGGCCTCACGTGCGGCCCGCGCCCGCGATCACTTCCCTTACAGCGCCCATTTCCAGGAATACCTTGCGTAGTGCTGGATCTGAGATATTGCCCGCTAGCTCGCGCACAAGCCGTTCGGCTCTTGTGAAGGCCTCGCGGGCCGCTCCCGGACGATCTTGCGCTGCCAGGGCCCGGCCGAGCGCGAAGTGATTTCGCCACTCGATCAGGGGCATCGGGTGCGTTGTGAATGGCTCCAGGGACCGCGTCAACTCTTCTTCGGCTGTCACGGCGTCGCCACTGGCGGCGGCTATTTCGCCCAGCAGTCGCCTCGCGATGGCAATATACTTGGGGACTCCGTTCTGCTCCGCGTTGGCCAGCAGACTTCGGGCGTGCTCTTCAGCTCGATCCAGCTTGCGCTGATGCAGCCAATACTCGGCTTCGGCGGCACGATGACGGATGCCATAGAAACGCCAGCGGGCCCAACGTTCGCGCTCGTACAGCGGTTGCACGCCCTCCAAAGCCTCCGCTGCTTTGGCGGGTTCATCCGCCTGAAGGTAATCGTAGACCAGGTTAATGAGGCCGTTGGCTTCGGCTTCGGCGGCGCTATTCCGACGCGAGAGCTCGACGCCTCCCTGATTGAATTCGATGGCCTTGGCCAGATGGCCCATCTCCCGCCAAACCCAACCGATCGCATTGGGCGCTCGCGAGAGCCCCACGCCGTGACCGTTGCGCTTGGCCAGTTCGTACGCCTGCTGCATGGAGTCCATGGCCTCCGAAATCCGGCCGCGATTAGCGCGCGTCAGTCCCAGATAAAGCTGCGCCAGCACCTGATAGAGCCCATCTCGTACTTCGGTGGCTACCTGGCAAGCCTCCATCTGTGTTTTTTCGGCTGCCTCGTACTCGCTCTTCCAAAAATACAAAAGGCCGCTGTACATGAGCCCGGCCGGCAATGCCTCCTTATGGCCAACAGAACGAGCCAGTCGCAGGGACCGTTCGTAATGGCCCCGGGCTTCGGGAAGCCGGGCCGTCACACCCAGATAAATGCCCCAATTGATTCCTGCTTCGGCGGTCAAGGCTTCATTGCCGATGCGCTCAGCCAGCGCCATGGCCGCTTGCCCGTATTGTTCGATGTCGACCAGTTCACGAAGGTAATAGGCGGCGCTGGTCAGTCCTATTAATGCGCGGCACTCCTGCTCCAGGTTGCAAGCTGTCTGGCAGGCGACTCGCATGGCAGTGTAGTCCGCGAAGGATTCCTTCAATAGCCCCAGCGCCAAGCGGGACACAGCACGTTTGCGGAAGAGCACGATTTGTTGTTCCGCCCTGGCTGGGTCCGGCAGCTTGTCCACCAGATCGAGACCACGGCTGAAATATTTGATGGCCTCCGCGTTGGCGTAGCGCGAGAGCGCGGTGTCGCCGGCCTGAATCAAGAAGACGATTGCCTTCGCAAAATCGCGGCCCCGTTCAAAGTGAGTGGCCAGCGCACCGGCTACGCTCGCATGCCGGCCCGCATATACGCGCTCCATCGTCTCGCCGGCTCGCCGGTGCAATAAGACCCGCCGTTTGCTGAGCAGCTGTTGGTATAGAAAATTCTGGTACAGTGCGTGCGTGAAACGGTAGACGGTAGCCACCGAGCCGTCCGGAATTCCTCCTCGCCTTGTGCGTGGATCAGTTGATGGACTTTCCCGAGCACATCCAAGCGCTCTTCCAGTTCCAGCTCATCGGCCTCCAGAAGCGCGGCCAGCACCGTGGAGGTGAAGACTTCCCCTTCGATACTGGCGTACTGCAGCGCCTGCCGCTGAGCGTCGCTCAGCAAGCCGACCTTCTTCTCAATCATGGCGCGCACGCTGACGGGAACGTCCAATTCGATTTCCGCCAGCGGCTGTTTCAGCTTCCACGCACCGTTGGTGCGCACGATATCTCCCCGCTCAGCCAGAATCTGGATCACGCCGGTGGCAAATAGCGGATGCCCCTCGCTCTTGCGATGGATCACCAACGCCAATTCCGCCGGAAACCCGTTTGGAGAAAAGTGCGCATCCAGGTAAGAAGCGACGTCCTGGGCTCCCATAACCTGTAGAGGGATCTCCTCGCAAACCCCGCGCGCGTGCATCTCGGTGTAACACTTCTTCAATGTGGGATTGTTGCGCTCGATATCTTCCGGTCGAGCGGTTACCAACAAAAGCAGCCTCTGGCCGCGCGCCCGTTCCGCGAGATGCCGCAGCATGTCCACGCTCGCCGGATCGGTCCAGTGCATGTCCTCCAGCACCAGCAGCAACGGTGTTTCCGCGGTGAGGGCCGCCAACGCGTCGCCCAGTTCCCGGAGCATACGTTCTTTTGTCGCGCCTGTGGCTTCGCGCAGAAGCTGCTCCATAGCTCCTGAGGAGAACACTGCTGGAAACTGCAAGCACCATGTGGGCGCGTGCCGGCGGAGCAGGGCGACCACCCGCTCCCGTCCGGGGCTCTGCAGCAGGCTCCCCAGTACGTCCAAGAATGGCAGGTAGGGTTCGCCAGTGCCGTATTGCTCCACGCAAGCACCGCGGGCCAGCGCCAGGTCCGCATTCTTCTTACGAGCCTGGTAGACGAACGTGCGGGTGAGAGCCGATTTGCCAATGCCAGGCTCTCCCGATACCAGCACCACTCTTCCATTGCCCTCCACCGCGGACTGCAGCAGCACCTCCAGTTTGCTAAGCTCCTTCTCGCGTCCGAATACGGGATCGGGCGCTCTCTCCTCCATGCGCGCCACTGCCTGCATTGAACTCCCGCGGAGTCCTTCCAGCGCGCTGAACAAGTCCGACGCTGATTGGTAGCGTCGGTCCCGGTCCTTCGCCAGCGTGCGCATCAAAATCGAGTCCCATCCCGATGCTAATTCGGGCCGCAACGAACAAGGGGGCGGCGGATGGCCGCTGACCACTTCACGCAGAACTTCAGGAAGTGACGAGCCCCGGAACGGACGTACGCCTGTGGCCGCTTCGTACAGCACGCACCCGAACGAGAACAAGTCGGAGCGCGGGTCCAACTCTTCGCCCCTCGTTTGCTCAGGCGACATATACGCCGGAGTACCCAAAATCGTATGCGCTGCAGTTGCATCCATTGCGGCCGGATCCGGCCTGGTGAATTTCGCTAAGCCAAAATCGAGCACCTTGACGCCCGCCGGCGTGAGCATCAGGTTCGCTGGTTTCAAATCGCGATGGATAATTCCACGTTCGTGTGCCGCCGCGAGCGCCTGTGCTACCTCCGCGGCGCGGTGAAGCAGTTGGTCGAGTGGCAACGGACCTTCCCGTAAGCGCGATGCCAGGGTCTGGCCTTCCACGTACTCCATCACCAGGTACGATGCACCTTCCTGTTCGCCGACGTCGTACAGCGCACAAATGTGGGGATGATTCAGCGCTGCTGTGGCCTGCGCCTCCCGCTGGAAACGGACCCGGAAGTCGGAGCGCTGTGCTGCTTCGGCGCGGATCACCTTGATGGCTACGGGACGACCCAGGCGGGTGTCGCGGGCGCGATACACCTGGCCAGAACCGCCTTCCCCTAACAATGCTTCCAACTGATAAGGGCCCAGCCGATTGCCCGGTCCTATGTGCGCGGATGCAGGCCCGCTAATCGGGCTCATCTCCGCTGTAGCTACGGAATCTGTGGCTAGTAATGCGTCCACCTGGGCGTGCAGGTTCTTATCCCCACCGCATGCTTCCGCAATGTAAACCGCACGTAGCCGGGGATCAAGTTTCCTGGCAGTTTCGAACAAGTCCTCGATCTTATTTCGTCGTTCCCCCGACATGCGAGCCTTCATTCTAGCCAATCCATGTCTTGGGGAGACCTGCTCCACGCGGGTGCGGCGTTCCCAATCGCTATCGAACCACGTCTAACTCATTCGTAAAACGCCGGAGCTTTCTTCAACTTTGCGTTGCCCATGAAGTCGTGTTGGATCCACAACTGGGCTCCGGTTTTCTTTAGGAAAACATCAAGATCGGCTCTGGACGCGGCGGTTTGTGCCTTGTCGAATTCGGACACAGGCAGGCGGTTCAGGGTGCGTTCTTCGGGGTAGTGATATAGGTCGCCGCTCAAAACTAGGGGGCCCGTTTTAGCTAGCTTCAGGAACACCGATTGATGGCCGGGGGTGTGGCCGGGAGTTGATTTGAGGATTACGGTTCCATCCCCGAAGACGTCGTATTCGTCTTTGTCGATGATGATCGTTTTGCTATTTTTCAACTGGCTGTAATTTGCTGGATCGGACCGGGGAATGGGATTGTCAGAGAACATGCGGTCTCGCTCCACCTCACGCACCAGCCACGTAGAACCGGCGAAGTAGTTCGCGTTGGCCATATGGTCGCCGTGGTAATGCGACATGGCCAGATACATAATGTCCGCCGGCGTGTAGCCAACCTCGGCCAGTTGAGGAAGGAGCGGACGGGCTTGTGTAACCACTCCAGCCGTGGCCGGACCTCCGCCGGGCGGGAAGGCGTTATCGGGAATGTCCCCGTTGTCCCACATCATGGCGCCTTTGGGATGGACTACAAGGATGCACGGGATCGCCATTTCCGTTGTCGCGACTTCTTCCTTCTTCAGCGAATAGGCGTCTGTGTTGGTGGTGTGAATGGTTCCGCAGTCAAAAATGTAAAGTCGGAGGGACTTCGGAGGCTTGGGATGTTTCTGCGTGGTTTGCGCGCCGACGGTGGTCAAACCTGACGCAAGCAGGATGGGTAGAGATAGTGTCGCCAGAATTCGGTTCATTAGAATAGCCCAAGTTTATGCCACTGGCTTGAGGATCGCCAGCGGGGTCCCACCGCGCGCTCGGCTTTGTTTTACGCTGGGAGGACTCTCTGCCGTGAACCGTCCTCTGGCCGCTATTGCCGCTGTCCTCGTGGCGATGATCTCCATTCAGACCGGGGCTTCTCTGGCCAAGCACCTGTTCCCGGTGGTGGGTCCTCAAGGATCGGCCGCACTCCGGCTGTTTTTCGCGGCTTTCATTCTGTTGGTGGTGTGGAGGCCATGGTCTCGGCCGCCCGCCAGGGGCCAGTGGGGCGCCGTGTGGTTGTACGGGCTCTCGCTGGGGGGCATGAACCTGCTGTTCTACATGTCGCTGGCGCACATACCTCTGGGTATTGCAGTAGCGTTCGAATTTTGCGGACCGCTTTCCGTGGCGCTGCTCGCATCACGTCGCGCGATGGATTTCCTGTGGGTGGCTTGCGCCGTCGGCGGATTAGTGCTTCTATTGCCGCTGGGCGAAGCATCGGCGGCGTTGGACCCTTGGGGAATCGCTTTCGCGCTTGGGGCGGGAGCGTGTTGGGCTTTGTATATCATTTTTGGGCGACGAGTCGGAGCGGCAGTGCATGGGGGCACGGCAACTTCCGTGGGAATGACTGTCGCTGCGCTGGTAGTGCTGCCGTTCGGAGTGATTCACTCGGGCGTGGGCCTGCTGGCGCGGGACGTGCTGCCGACCGGCATCGCGGTGGCGATTCTCTCTAGCGCGTTTCCCTACTCATTGGAAATGATCGCGCTGAAAAAGCTGCCTGCCCATACGTTCGGAATCCTCATGAGCATGGAGCCAGCCGTCGCCGCGATATCGGGACTAATCTTTCTTTCCGAGAAGCTATCGATATTCCAATGGCTCGCGCTGGGGCTGATCATTCTGGCGTCGGCGGGAAGCACAATGTCGGCGAAATCGCCAGAGCCGCTGGCGGAGATGGTTTCTTAGTTCAAATCCTTGACGATCGCCAGGATGCGGGTGCCGAAACGTTCCGCTTTGCGTTCCCCGATGCCGGGCACATCCAGCAAGTCGGCCATGGTTTGCGGGCGTTGCCGGCAGATTGCGTCTATCGTGCTGTCGTGGAGGATTACGTAAGCGGGCAAGCGTTGCTCCTTAGCCAGGCTCAGGCGCCATTCGCGAAGACCCGCGCGGAGCTTTTCATCTACCGGGGCGGCGGTTTCGCGCGTGAGCTTCCGCCGCGCTGCCGACCGTTCACGCCGTGTCTCCGCTACCGTGACTTCGGCGGGCTCTTCCATCCAATCCAATTTCACGCCGCATGCGTCGCATGCGTCACAGCTCTCCCACTTTGGTGTCTCTCCGAAATGCAGGCAGATTTGCCGATGGCGGCATCGCCCACCCTCCACGAACCGGACCATGGCGCGATAGCGTTGCCAGGCGCGGTCTCGCTCGGCCGGATCCTGGATCTGCTGCGTGAAGTAGGTGAGCAGGCCGACATCGCGGGCCTGCCATAGCATGACGCAATCGGCTTCCAATCCGTCCCGTCCGGCGCGCCCGGCCTCCTGGTAGAACTGTTCGATCGATTTCGGCAGCGACAGATGAATCACCGCGCGCACGTCCGGCTTGTTGATTCCCAATCCGAATGCCACGGTGCCCACCAGCACACGCTTCTCTCCCGACATCCACAATTCCTGATTGGCCTGGCGCCGGGAGGAGTCCATCTGCCCGTGATAGGGCACAATCGGCACGCCCTTCCTTCCGAGCAACGCGGCCATCTCATCCACAGCCTTCACAGTGGGCGCGTAGAGGATCACGTTACCTTCGCTATACCAATCCAAAGCCGCAGCCAGCAATCCGTCCTGCTCCCTGGCTTCGCACTTGCGAATGATGTAGCGCAGGTTGGGGCGATGAAAGCTCATCACGAACCGGGCTGGGTCGCGAAGTTGAAGTTGTGCGAGGATGTCGTGGCGGACCTGACGGGTCGCGCTGGCGGTGAAGGCGGCGATGGGCACGTCGGGGAAGCGCTCGCGCAGGGTGCGAAGCTGGCGGTACTCGGGGCGGAATTCGTGCCCCCATTCGGAAATGCAATGCGCTTCGTCGATGGCGAAGAAGCCTAGAGGCACTTTGCGAAGCCACTCCAGCACTTCGGGCCGCACCACTCGTTCCGGCGAAAGATAGAGCAGGCGCAATTCGCCGCTAATAGCCCGGCGTTTTACTTCGCGAGTTTCTGCGGAGTCCAGAGTGCTGTTCAGAAATCCCACCGGAATGCCGATTTCGCGCATGCTTGCGGCCTGATCCTGCATCAACGCGATCAAGGGACTGATCACGACGCAAGTGCGTTCACTGGCAAGGGCAGGGAGTTGGTAGCACAGCGATTTGCCGCCGCCTGTCGGCATCACCACCGCGGCATCGCGCCCCCCGAAGATTGCCTGCACGATGGCTTCCTGCTTTGGACGGAACTCCGAATAGCCCCAGTGCGTCTTTAACAGTTTCCGCAGATCGGGCAGATGAAGATCAGGAGAGTCCAAATACGATGCCTCTCCTCAATTGTAGAGGCCCACATAGTAGAATCTCAGCGAGACTTCAATGGAATTGAAAATCACCAGCCTTTCCAAACGCTACCCGAACGGTGTGCAGCGCTCGATGGCGTGTCGCTTGAGATCGGAGCCGGCATGTTTGGCCTGTTGGGCCCCAACGGAGCTGGCAAGTCGACGCTTATGCGGATTGTGGCGACGCTGCAGGAAGCCGATTCCGGGTCGGTCGACCTGGATGGGATTGATGTCCTTCATCAGAAGGATCGCCTGCGCCAGGTACTCGGTTATCTGCCTCAGGAGTTCGGCCTTTATCCCAAAGTCAGCGCTGTCAAATTGCTGGACCATTTCGCCGAGTTAAAGGGAATCGCAAACGCGAAAGACAGGCGCGTATTAGTAGAGGCTCTGCTGCGCCAGACCAATTTATGGGACGCGCGGAATCAAAGGCTCGGGACGTTTTCCGGCGGCATGAAGCAGCGCTTCGGCATCGCACAGGCGCTAATCGGCAATCCCAAGCTGATCATTGTCGATGAGCCCACCGCGGGTCTCGATCCTGAGGAGCGGGTCCGGTTTCACAACCTGTTGAGTGAAATCGGAGAGCACGTCATCGTCATTCTTTCCACCCACATCGTCGACGACGTGAGCGATTTGTGCCGGTCCATGGCCATCATCAATCTGGGCCGAGTGCTGGTGGAAGGCGAACCTCAAACCTTGGCGCACGGATTACGCGGCCATATCTGGCAGAAACTTGTACCTCGCGCGGAGCTGGCAAGTTATAAAGAGCGTCTGAACGTGATCTCTTCCAGGCTTGTCACTGGCCGTACCTTGGTGCGGGTGTACGGCGACGCATCACCCGAGGATGGCTTTGAGCCTTCGGAGCCTGACTTGGAGGATCTGTACTTCTGGAATGTCCGCAAAGGAGCCGCTTCGCCGGTGACAGCATAATGGGCGCCATCATACGCTTTGATCTTGGCCGCTATTTCGGTGCGGTCTCCACGTGGATTTATTTCGCCATCCTCGGTGCGCTGGCATATTTCTTCATGGCGGCTTCCACCGGCGCGTTCCAGGGCGTCACGGTGGCGTTTGGCGGCGGAAAGGTGATGTCCAATTCGCCTTTTGGCCTTTCTGCAATCATCTCACTGCTCAGCTATTTCGGGCTGCTTATCGTTTCAGCCCTCATGGGCAAGGCGGCGTTTCAGGACTTCGAGGCGCAGTCGCATTCCTTCTTCTTCACGTCGCCTATCAGCAAGGCGTCCTACCTGGGCGGGCGATTTTTCGCCGCGCTGCTGGCCTTGATCGTTATTTTTTCCGCTGTCGCCATTGGTTTGTGGTTGGTCACTTTAATGCCTTTCATAGACAAGGCCAGGATCGGGCCGAATCATCTGTGGTGGTATGTGCAGCCGTATTTCGTGATGGTAATTCCGAATCTGCTGATCACCGGGGCGCTATTCTTTTCTCTCGCCGCCCTGACCCGGCGGATTCTGCCCGTGTATATGACCAGCGTCATCCTCCTGGTGGGTTATCTGATCGCCACAACGCTGGGCTCAAGAATCGAGGAGAAGTTCATTGCGGCGCTGCTGGATCCATTCGGGCAAATCGCGCTGAACCGCGTGACGGAATACTGGACACCCGCCGAAAAGAACGCGCGCACGGTGGATCTGGTGGGAGCGATTCTGTGGAACAGGCTTTTATGGGGAGGCTTGGCCGCGGGTTTGATGGCGTTCACTTACGCGCGATTCAAGTTCGTGTACGCACTGGAGGGACGTAGACAAAAAAAGGACGCGTCGGACGACGCGCCGGCGGCCGCCGTCGTCGCAGTGCCCTCGGTGGAACCCTTGTTCACTAGAGGTGGCAATGTGAAAGCATTTGCGCGATTGACCTGGCTGGGGTTCACGGAAACGGTTAAGAACATCTATTTCGCCGTGATCGTTCTGGCGGGCGTTTTGTTCATGATCGCGGCAGCGCGAACCACAGGCGATATCTTTGGGACACCCACTTATCCGGTTACGTATGAGATGGTCGAACTGCTGGGCGGATCGTTTTCACTATTCGTGCTGATCGTGATCACGTTTTATTCCGGCGAACTGGTCTGGCGAGAGCGCGACGCCGGGACGCATGAGCTTATGGACGCTCTGCCGCTTCCCACCTGGGTACCGTTTCTTTCCAAGTTCGGCTCGCTGTTTTTGGTGCAGGTGGTTCTGGCCGCTGTGGCGATGTTTACCGGGATGGCTGTGCAGCTCGCTAAAGGCTTTACGCACCTGGAACCGCTGCTTTATCTGAAGGACCTGTTCGGACTAAGGCTATTTGAGTACTGCCTTATGTGCGTTCTGGCCGTTACCGTCCATACGCTGGTCAACAACAAGTACATGGGGCATCTCGTCATGGTGCTTTACTACCTGCTCATCAGCTTCGGCGGCCAGTTCGGCTTGGAGCACAATCTTGTTCGCTACGCCGAGGCTCCCGACTACACCTACTCGGATATGAATGGCTTTGGGCCATTTCTGCGGCCCATCTTCTGGTTCGACGCCTATTGGACAGCGTTCGCGGTTTTGCTGGGGCTGGTGGGCTACCTGTTTTGGGTGCGCGGTCTAGCCAGCGGGAAGAAGTGGCGTCATGTGCTGGCCAGGCGCCGCTTTGGCGCGAGACAGAGAACCGTAGCGGCCTGCGCAGGAATCGCTTTTCTCGCGCAGGGCGGGTTCATCTTCTACAACACAAATGTCCTGAATACGTTTCGAACTCAGAAGACAAATGAGAAGCTTCTGGTGCGATATGAGAAGGAGTATAAGAAGTATCGGGATCTGCCGCAGCCTCGAATCACCGACGTCCGCTTGACGGCGGACGTTTATCCCGAGCGGCTCACGGCCAGCGTAAAAGGCCACTATGAAATCGCGAACAGGAACTCACAGCCCGTCGAGTCGATACTCGTCAGCCTTCCAGAAGAGGTGTCGGGACGCAAGCTGCGCTTCACGCCCGAAGCCGAACTGATCACCGATGAGAGGCCGCTCAATCTGGCGATCTACAAACTGAAGCAGCCCCTGGCTCCCGGAGCCACAGGCTCGCTCGACTTCGAGATCGCGGAGGAGCCTCACGGTTTCCATAACGGTCCCGCGCCCACGCAGATCGCCGCAAACGGGACCTTCTTCAACAGTGGGGTATTTCCACACTTCGGGTATCAGGAATCGCAGGAACTCTCGGAGGACAACACACGCCGCAAGTACGGTCTGCAACCTAAGCCACGCATGGCCGATTTGAACGATCTGGCTGCGCGGCAGAATACCTACATCGCCAATGACGCCGACTGGGTGCCCTTCGATGCCGTAATATCCACCAGCCTCGATCAAATCGCCATCGCTCCCGGCGAATTAGTGCGCCAGTGGAACCAGGACGGTCGGCGGTATTTCGAATACCGCACTCTGGGTAAAGTGCTGGACTTCTTTTCGATTCTCTCGGCCCGCTATCAAGTGATGCGCGATCGCTGGAACGATGTCGATCTGGGGATCTATTACACGCCCGGTCACGAATACAATCTCGCCGACATGATGACGGGAATGAAGGCCGCGCTGGATTACTGCACGAAAAATTTCAGTCCTTATCAGAACAAGACGCTGCGCATTGTGGAGTTCCCACGCTATCAGTCTTTCGCCCAATCGTTTCCGGCTTCGATACCTTATTCAGAATCCATTGGATTCATCGCGCGCGTCGACCGCTCCAGCGACGAAGACGTGGACTATCCGCTTTATGTCACCGCGCACGAGGTCGCGCACCAGTGGTGGGCCGATCAGGTAATCGGCGGCAACGTGCAGGGCGCTACCATGCTTTCCGAATCGCTCGCGCAATACACAGCGATGATGGTGATGAAGCACCGCGTAGGTCCGGATCAAATGCGGAAGTTTCTGAAGTATGAGATGGATCGCTACCTGAACGGTCGCGCGGTGGAGCGGAAGAAAGAACTGCCTCTGGAACGGGTGGAGAATCAGCAATACATCCACTACCAGAAGGCAAGCGTGATCTTCTATGCGCTTCAGGATTACATCGGCGAGGACACCGTGAACAAGGTGCTGCACGACTATGTGCAGGCGGTCGCATTTCAGAATCCGCCTTACACGAATGCGGCGGAGCTAGTCGAACGTTTCCGCAAAGTGGTACCGCCACAATACGCATACCTGATTCACGATATGTTCGAGACCATTACGCTTTATGAGAACCGGGCTTTGTCGGCAACCTATCGCCAGATGCCGGAGGGCAAGTATGAGGTCACTCTCAAGGTGGCATCCAGGAAGGTACGCGCCGGAGAATCAGGTGAGGAGACGGACGCGCCCTTGGCCGACTGGATCGACATCGGCGTGCTGGACGCAAAAGGGAAGCCACTGTATCTGGCAAAGCACAAGATCGAAAAAAGCGAGAGCGAGTTCACCATCGTGGTAGACCAGCTGCCTGACAAGGCAGGTATCGATCCTTTGAATAAACTGGTGGATCGGCGTCCGGAAGATAACACGGTCGCGGTGACGAAACTCTAGATTATTTCCCACGCGGATTAGCGGCTTCCGGAATTGGTGTATCGGGAAATTTCCAGTTTTCCGGATTCGGGGGCGGCTTGAATTCGTCGGTGGAGAAGACTCGTAACTGCTCGCCCTCACCCGCGATCTGCAGAACCAGCGCAACCTGAAATCGACGTCCTTGAAAATAGGAAACACGCAGGGTGTGGATGCCGCCTTTGAGGTTCACGCTCGCGGTCTTGGTAGCAGACGGATGCTCGCCGTCGTTATCGACCACCAGTTCGTCATCTATATAGAAGTTGGCTCCGTCATCCGAGGTCAGAGCGAAGCGATATTCGCCGGGCTTCGAAATCCAGAATCGTCCCGTGTAATCGATGGCGAACCATTCGAATCTCTTGGTGACACCGGGAAACCCCTGCTGAAAATCCTGCGGAGGAACGTTTAGCTCACTCGCATAGATTTTCCCTACTGGCTTTAGTTTCTTGAAGTCCGGCAAGCGAGTGCTGTTGTGCCGGATATGGTAAATCGAGCCCTCTAAGCCTGATGGGAGCACGACGGTGGTACCAAAATGCGCAACGGGTTCCTCGTCCTGCGCGTGCGCAACGAAAGCGGTGCAGGCCAGTAGCGTTATCGTTGACATGGCCAAGTGCGGGCGATAGTATCGGGAGCAGAAGCGCGAAGACACCAATATGGGACCTCGTACGTTTATTCTGGCAGGTGCATTGGCCGTTACGGCAATGGCCCAGCAAAAGAATTGGAACCCGCCGAAGACCGCGGACGGAAAGCCCGACCTTTCAGGCATTTGGACCAACGTCACCATTACGCCCCTGGAGCGGCCCGCGGACCTCGCGGGCAAGGCGACCTTCACGGCCGCCGAAGCCGCGGCATATGAGAAGAAGATGGTCTCGGAAAACAACGCCGACCGGCGCGATCTGCCTCCGGAAGCGGATGTCGGCAAAGCCTACAATGACGCGTGGTGGGATCGCGGGACGAAAGTAGTCGGCACGCTACGAACATCCCTTGTTGTGGATCCGCCTGACGGAAAAATCCCTCCACTAACGTCCGAAGCGCAAAAGCGAGTAGCCGCGGCTCGTACGGAAGCGAGGCTACATCCATCCGATGGACCCGAGGACCGCCTGCTTTCCGAGCGATGCCTGAACTGGCCGACAGCTGGGCCTCCTATGCTCCCCAGTTTTTATAACAACAACTACCAGATCTATCAGGGGCCTGGTTATGTGGCGATCGACATCGAAATGATTCACGATGTCCGGATCATTCCAACCGACGGCCGGCCGCACCTGCCCCCGGACATCCGCCAGTGGTTGGGCGATTCGCGAGGCCATTGGGAGGGCAATACGCTGGTGGTGGACACCACGAACTTCACCGACAAGACGCGCTTCCGCGGGGCAACCCAGAACATGCACCTGACCGAGAAGTTCACGCGCGCGGACCCAGATACGATTCTCTACGAATTCACCGTCGATGACCCGGCGACCTTCACCAAGCCGTGGACAGCGCAGATCCCGATGCGCAAATCGAAGGGTCCGATCTATGAATACGCGTGCCACGAGGGCAACTACGCCATGACTGGAATTCTGGGCGGTGCGCGTGAAGCTGAGAAGAACGCACAATAACTAAACTCTTCTCACCGATGCCTTGGTGATGTCCTTGATCGACGTCGTGCCACACTGCCGCATGGTCATCTCAAATTCGGCTCGCAGGATGTCGATCACTCGCTCGACTCCCGGCTGTCCGAACGATGCGAGTCCGTAAATGTACGGTCTTCCGATGCCCACCGCGGTGGCTCCCAATGCCAGCGCCTTGAAGACGTCGGTCCCGCGCCGCACGCCACCGTCGACCATCACGGGCATGTAGCGGCCCACGGCATCCACCACTTCAGGTAGACTTTCGATGGTCGCGATTCCGTCCTCAGTGGCACGGCCTCCGTGATTGGAGACGAGGATGCCTTCCACTCCGTGCTCGCGCGCCAGCAGCGCGTCCTCTCTGGTCTCAATGCCCTTAAGGAACAACTTCATTTTCGTGAGGCGCTTCAGCTTGTCGACGGTTTCCCAGGTCGCCGAACGAGGGTTCACGGCGGGATCGCTCAAGCCCTTGAGCATCACCCTCTCCGTGCTGCCTGTAGTGGTGCCGGGCGTATCGGTGTGGCACGCCAAACAATCGCGCGTATCGGCACGGCGGAAACGCTCGGCTGTTTCGGTGTTGCGGCCACCGAGTAGATCAACGGTAAACATCAGCACCGGACAGCCCGCGTCCTCCACTCGCTTGACGAGCTTTTCCACGTTTTCCCATTTCGCCGGCAAATAAAGTTGATACCAGGGCGCCTCGCCTCGAGCCTTGCCCACTTCTTCCACTGAGGTGGAGGTCATGGTTGAAAGAATTTGCAATGTCTTTTTTGCCTTCGCCGCATGTGCAACGGCGACCTCGCCCTCGGGATGAAATGCTTTCTGCGTGCCGACAGGACAAATGAAAATCGGCGAGTCCCAGACGTTTCCCAGTAGTTGAATCTTCGTATCGATTTTGGACGAATCCACCAAGCGCCTGGGGCGAAGCTGAAAATGTTTGTAGCCCTCGCGATTCGCGTGCAGCGTAGCATCGTCATCCACTCCAGTCGTTAGGTAACCCCAATGCGCCGGAGGAAGTACCTTGCGAGCCATGTCTTCGAAGTCCAGAACACTCAACGCATCCTTCGCGCTATTGAGTGTGATGGGAGGAAGCGTGGCGTTCTGCGCCCAAACACGCCCGGCGATCGGGCTGGCCGCCAGGAATTGAAGAAATCGGCGGCGATAAACGGAGGTGGCTTGCATGGCGGCCATTTTATACTAAAAGACGCCCGGACAACTGGAGGTTTTATGAGAACAGTTGCGCTGATTCTGTTAGGTGCTCCGCTCTTGATGCATGCCCAGAAGGTGCCAACCAAGGACTTAGTGACGTTCGCCGATGCCGCCACACTCAAGCCGGGAGAGTTCCACAAGATCACGCCCGGGGATCTGCCCAGGCCCTTCGCATCCCCTTCCGCGCGCAACTTCGGAAGAGTGATAGCCCGTCCCGCCAACGCCTGGCCCAAGGCCCCGGCCGGATTTAAGGTCGAGATCTACTCGACCGATACCAGAGTTCCGCGCAAAATCCTGACCGCTCCCAACGGTGACTTTTTTGTTGCGGAAACCGGCACCGGCGCGATCAAGGTATTCCGAGGCATCGGTAAAGATGGCAAGCCGGAAAAGATGGAGGCGTTTGCAACCGGTCTGAATCAACCTTATGGACTTGCGTTTTATCCTGCCGGCGACAACCCGCAATGGCTTTATGTTGGGAATACCAACTCCGTGGTGCGATTCGCTTATAAGCAGGGAGACATGACCGCCAGCAGCAAGCCGGAGGTGATTGTGAAGGAGCTGCCAACAGGTGGTCACTCCACCCGCGATCTTGTGTTTTCGAAAGACGGCAAGCGGATGTTTGTCGCTGTGGGATCTGGCTCGAACATCGACGATCCTGATACCCACCGCGGCGAGTTTCACCGCGCCAACGTTCTTGAGTTTCGGCCCGACGGCAACTTTGTGAAGGTCTACGCCTCGGGCATCCGCAATCCCGCTGGTCTGGCCCTCAACCCCATCACGAATGAAGTGTGGGTGTCCGTGAATGAGCGCGACGAACTGGGCGACAACCTGGTTCCCGACTACGTGTCGTCCATTAAAGAAGACGGGTTCTACGGCTGGCCCTATTACTACATGGGCTCGAACCCCGACCCGCGCCTGGATGGCAAGCATCCCGAATTGAAAGACAAGACGCTGGTGCCGGACATTCTGCTGCAACCGCACAATGCTTCGCTGGGAATCACGTTCTACGACGGCAAGATGTTCCCGGCTGAATATCAAGGCGACCTGTTCGCAGCCGAGCATGGCTCGTGGAATCGCGCCAACCGGTCGGGATACGAAGTGATCCGCGTGCCGTTAAACAATGGCAAAGCCAGCGGCGTCTACGAAGACTTTCTTACGGGGTTTGTCAATGAGAAGGGCGAAGCGTGGGGTCGTCCAGTGGGCGTGACCAGTGCCAAGGATGGATCGATCCTGGTGACCGACGACGGCGGCAACGTCATCTGGCGCGTGAGCTATTCCGGCAAGTAATGCGCTATCAGTTTCTGATCGAGACCTACGAAACGGAGCGCTTGAAAGTCCTCAGCGTGTGGAGCATGTTTCACGACGAGGACCTGCCCGTCCGGCCACGAGCAGACGATCCTCGAGGACGCAGTGTTGTGGAGCAAATGGTGCACCAATGCGTAAGCGAAGATCACTGGTTTAAGACCATGCTCGATATCGAAGTGAGCGCTCCGCCATTGCCCGCGTCGCAGGACCGGCTGAGCTTCCTTCATCGCTACGCCGAAGATTCTCAGAAGCGATTGGACGCACTGCGACAGAAAGACGACGCGTGGTGGGAGGAGCCCACGAAGTTCTTCGACGTGGCACGCAGCCGAGCCTGGGTGATGGTTCGCCGCATCGCCCATACCTCGCATCATCGGGGTCAGCAAATGGCGATGCTGCGGATGCTGGGTCGCGATTTGCATAGCAATTACGGACCCACGGCGGATACGGACGGCGCCGTTTTGTACGCGTATCCGGCAATCGACGTGCTCTTGAAGGACGGTCCAAAGTCGCCCTTGCCCCATCCCACCGAGCAAGTCCCACCAAGCGAAATTTAGCGTAGCGTTTGTCGGCGTGCCCGAATCTTATAGGCATGAGTACAGCAACAAAAACCTCTCAAATTTCCGACCTAGAAAATGAACTGAACCAGAGCATCACGAAGGGTGATTTTTTGAAGGCCTTCAACAAGCATTACGGCGACAACGTGGTGATGCAGGAAAACGATGCCGCCCCGGTCACAGGCAAGGACGTCAACCGCAAGAAGCAAGAGGAGTTCATGAAGTCCGTCGAAGACTTTCACTCGGCGAAACTGCTGGGGGAGGCTATTAACGGCGACCTCGCGTTTTCGGAATGGGAATTCGACTTGACTCTAAAAGGGCGCGGCCGAACCAAAATGAATGAAGTCGCCGTGCGGCATTGGAGGAATGGCCAGGTGGCGCGAGAAAGGTTCTACTACAAGGCAATGTAGTGCGCTCTTGTACAGCGTCACATGCCTTACTACTGGCATGGAGTCAGCCCGTCTCCGGGACTACTTGCTTAGGTAGAAAACCGGGCAAGTTCGGTCAATTTGCTTAGATCTTATTTGACCAACGTCTAGTACTCTGGCTTTGTCAGTACCGCTGAAATAGGCCGGTAAAACCCAGAAAAAAGAGGTCTAATAGCAAATGAAGAATCTTCTATTGAAAGTAAAGATTTGGCACGATACAAAAGGCCAAGACCTGATTGAATACGCTCTGATGGCCGGCTTCGTCGCTGTGGCTGCTGGAGCGATCATGCCTAGCGTGGCCACCAGCATCAGCACGATCTTCTCCAAGATTTCGTCTGTAATGTCGAAGGCTTCGACCAACGGCTAAGACTTACCGAAGTTGGGGGAAACCTAGGTCCACTTTGCTGGTAGCAGGGTCGGGCCAGCGGCTGGTCACCACCTTGCCACGCGTGTAGAACTGGATACCTTCCGGTCCGTACATGTGAAGGTCGCCGAAAAGCGACGCCTTCCAGCCGCCGAAGCTGTAGTAAGAGACGGGAACGGGAATGGGGACGTTAATGCCAACCATTCCCACTTCCACGTCGAATTGGAATTGCCGCGCAGCGCCGCCGTCTCTTGTGAAAATCGCGACCCCATTTCCGTAAGGGTTGTCGTGAATCATTCGCATGGCCTCATCGTAGGTGTCCACGCGCGCAATGCTCAGCACGGGCCCGAAAATTTCATCTTCGTAGCAGCGCATGCCGGGCTTCACGTCGTCTAACAGGGTCGCTCCCAGGAAGAATCCCTCGCGATTGCTTACCGGATCTTTGCGGCCGTCTACCTCTACCTTTGCACCTTCTTTCGGAGCGTTATCGATGTAGGAGGCGACCTTGTCGCGATGTTCGCGGGTGATCAGCGGGCCCATTTCTGTGCTGTCCTCCATGCCGGGGCCGACCTTCACTTTAGCCATGCGCTCTTTGATGGCTTGAATCAAAGGATCGGCCACGGCCCCCACCGCGACCACTACAGAGATCGCCATACAACGCTCGCCCGCCGAGCCGTAGCCCGCAGAAACAGCAGCGTCCGCAGCCATGCCGATATCGGCATCAGGCAGCACCAGCATGTGATTCTTGGCACCGCCCAGAGCCTGAACGCGCTTGCCGTTGCGAGTGCCGGTCTCGTAAATATGTTTCGCGATGGGAGTGGACCCGACAAAGCTGATCGATTTCACTTCCGGGTGTTCCAGCAGCCGCTCGACCGCAACCCGGTCGCCCTGGACCACGTTGAGCACGCCATCTGGAAGGCCTGCCTTATGCATCAACTCCGCAAGAAACATGCTGGCGGATGGGTCTTTTTCTGAAGGCTTCAGCACGAACGTATTTCCGCACGCGATGGCATTCGGAAACATCCAAAGGGGCACCATGGCAGGGAAGTTAAAAGGCGTGATGCCCGCCGCCACGCCCAAGGGTTGACGGATCTGATAGACATCGATGCCCCGGCTGGCTTGTTCTGTGAAGCCGCTCTTCAGAAGGTTTGGAATGCCGCACGCAAATTCGACGTTCTCCAGTCCGCGCGCGACCTCGCCCATCGCATCGGGCAAGGTTTTGCCGTGCTCGAGTGTGATCAATTCGGCCAGGTGTCGGCGATTGGCATCCAGCAATTCACGAAATTTGAACAGGATCTCGGCGCGCCGCGAAAGCGCTGTCGCCCGCCAGGAATGGAAGGCTTCCTTCGCCACCGCCACAGCATGGTCCACTTCCGGCACGCTAGCGAAATCGACGGCGGCATACGCTTCGCCAGTCGCGGGATTCCAGACGTTGCCGGATCGGCCCGAGGTGGAGGCTACAGCCTTGCCCCCGATCCAATGGTGGACAGATTTGATTGCTGCTACGGTTGCCATAACGATCACTCCTTACTAGCGGACGCTACAAGATCCATTGAGCAGCTTTGGAGGCGAGGCGGTCCAGTGCGACTACCGCCATCTCCAGGTGCTCCTCTTTAGTGTCCTCGATTTTATTGTGACTGATGCCTTTTAGCGATTGGACGAACATCATTACGGCCGGGATTCCCGCCCGCGCGACTTCCGCGGCATCATGCAGAGGCCCTGATGGCATGCAATGTGACGTTCCCGAAGTCTCGCGCACAGCTTCCTCACAGAAGTCGAGCAGCTTGGGGTGGAACGGCACCGGTTCAATGCTCCAAATCTTCGACCACTCCACGATGCAGTGCTCTTCCTCAGCGAAGCGCCGGCTGGCAGTTTGCGCCTCCGCGTACATTGTAGCCAGAATGCCCGCATCTAAATCTCGCTGGTCGAGTGTCGCCTCGCAGCGGCCGACCACCGCGGTCACAATGCCGGGAAATGTCTTCACGCTGCCCATGGTGCAGACCGAATCGGCGTGTTTTCCCGCAATGGACCGGATTTCCAGGGCGAGTTTCGCAGCGGCTGCGAGCGCATCCCGACGCTGATTCATAGGAGTCGATCCGGAGTGAGCCTCCTGCCCGTGAAAGGTGATCGCATGGCGTTCCACCCCCTTCGTTCCGAGCACGGCGGCAAGAGGCAGGCCCATCCTTTCCAGCACTGGGCCTTGTTCGATGTGCAACTCAAGATATGCCGCCGCATTCTTTTGTTCGCTACTGGCCTCAGGAAAGCGGCGAAAGTCATACCCGCATTTGGCGACCGCCTCATCCAGCCGCATACCGTCTTTGTCCGTGCGGCCTTGATCCGCTTCAATAGAATGCGTCCCAGCAAACGCGGAAGAGCCCAACAGGCTGCGTCCGAAGCGCGCTCCTTCTTCGTCGGCCCAGTCGACCAGGCGAATCGTCACGGGAGGACGCCCGTTGTATTGCGAGGCGAATCGGCGCAGAATTTCCAGCGACGCCATCACGCCCAGGCATCCATCCAGCCATCCGCCGTTCGGCACCGAGTCCAGATGGCCCCCGAGCAGAAGCGCTTTCTCCGACTCGCCCGGCAGGGTCACCCAATGGTTGGCCGCAGCGTCATAGTGATGTTCAACTGGCAGGCCGTCTAGCTTAGAAGTAAACCATTCGCGGGCCTTAAGCCAACGATCCGTCCAGGCCAGCCTCTGTGAGCCGTGCTCGTCGCCGGTCAGCGCGCGAAGTTCTTTCAGCTCCGCAACAGTTCGTTTGGGCTCCAGGCTCATTGTTAGAAATAAACTTCAAAAGTGCGTCGGCTCTCTTTTGAGCAATCGCCCCCGTCCTCTTTCGCCCACAAACTGTCCGTCCCGCACCTGCACTTTGCCGCGCACGGTGACGACAGATGGACGCCCTTCGATCGCCATGCCCTCAAATCCGTTGTAGTCGCAATTCACCTGCTGCGTTTTTGCAGACAGGACGCCTCTGTAATTAGGATCGTAGATCACCAGATCGGCGTCACTCCCCGCTGCGATAGTTCCCTTCCTGGGAAAGAGCCCGAACAACTTGGCCGCGCGTGTCGATGCGGAGTCTACGAAGCGATGCAAATCGAGAATGCCGCCCTTGACGCCATAAGTGTAGAGAAGATTCACGCGCTCCTCGATTCCCGGAATGCCGTTGGGAATGGATGTAAACGCATGTTTGCCCAACAGCTTTTGCTTCTGGTCGAAAGGGCAGTGGTCGGTGGCGACCGTATCGATGAAGCCTTGCGCGAGCGCCGTCCACAACGCCTTCTGGTTATGTTTTGCGCGCAAGGGAGGCGACATTACGTGCTTCATTCCTTCCACGCCGTGTCGCTCCGCGTACGTTTTGTCGAGCATGAAGTGCGGGATTACGGACTCCACGTAAATCCCCACGCCTCGCGACTTCGCGGCCATGGCTTTTTCGAGCGCGGCCTCGCACGAGAGGTGCACCACGTATCCCGTGGCCCCCGTATTCTCCAGAAAAGTCGCAAACCGGTGGGTGCCTTCCGCCTCTACCGATTCAGGCCGGCTGGGCTCATGCCATTCGGGTCCCGTCTTGCCTTGGGCCAGCAGCATCTGTTGCAACCTACCGACCAGTTCCGCATTTTCACAATGCGCCGTTGTGATCACACCCAGCTTCTTGGCCAAGGTAAGCGTCTGATACATCTCGCCGTCATCAACACCAAAGAAATTCTTATACGCCAGGAAGATCTTGAAGGAACTGATGCCATCGCGGACAATCTCGCGCAGTTGTCCTTCAGTTTGCTCTTCAAATCTGGTGACGGCCATGTGAAACGTGTAGTCGCATGCGCTCTTGCCAGCAGCCTTCGACTTCCAAAGCTCATAGCCCTCCAACGCATCGTCGTTGCGATTGGGACAGCACATCTCAATATAGGTAGTGGTTCCGCCCACCAGAGCCGCTATACTTGCCGTCTCATGAGTGTCCTTGGCGAAGGTCGCCATGAAGGGCAGGTAGATGTGAACGTGCGGGTCAATGAAGCCGGGGAAGACGTATTTGCCCGAAGCGTCAATGACTTCGGCGTCAGGAGGCGCGTCCAGATTGCGTCCGATCCGGGTGATGGTTTCGCCCTCGACAAAGACATCCGCGAGCGAGCGGGAGTCGGCGGTGATGATCTCACCATTCTTGATGAGCAGGGGCATTGGTTACAGAACCAAAGTAGCAGGGCTAGTTATCATCCATAGCAACGTACAGGAATCCTGTACAATGATGACATCGCCATGGAAACCACCTACAGCAGCCTTCGCGAGAATCTGGCCAGCGTTTTGGATAAGGTGATCGACGATCGGGAAGTCGTCATTGTAAAGCGAAAGGGCTCAGAGCCTGTCGCGTTGGTGCCCGCCCTTGAACTGTCGAGCCTCATGGAGACTGCGCACCTGTTGCGCTCGCCTCGCAATGCACAACGGTTATTGACGGCGTTGCGTCGGGCTAAAACCGGCAAAGCTAAGCCGCAGTCGATCGACTATCTGCGGCGAGAGCTGAAAATTGAGCCGGGCTGTTAGCCGTCAGGCGATTTTCCACAAAGAATTTATCGAAGACCTCCGCTATTGGGTCAAGACGGATCGAAAGAGCGCAATTCGAATTCTGGACTTAGCGGAAGCAGTGATGAGCAATCCTTTGGAAGGATTAGGAAAACCCGAGCCACTCCGACATCTACTTGCAGGCTGCTGGTCAAGGCGCATCACACAAGAGCATCGGCTCGTTTACCAGATAAGGGGTGAGCGAATCGATTTTCTCCAGGCACGATATCACTACTAGCTAGTGAACCTCAATCCCCATCTTCTCCCGATATTTCTTCATCGCCTCCCAATCCTCCGTCACCTCCGGTTGTGACCTCGATAACTGGTCCCAGGTAAGCGCCGGACGCTCAGGCCGTAGCTCAACCATCTCGATGCAATGTTCCACCGGGCACACGTTATAGCAGAGCCGGCAGCCCACGCAGTCCTTTTCGCGAACGCGAGGTTGAGAGCGCGTAGCCGCCGTCCCCTTACCATTGGACCGAATATCGTACGAATACGGGGCCGCGATGTTCCCGTCCGGAGCGATCAGGTCAATGCACTGGTGCGCCGTATCGTTGCAGGCTACGTAACACAAATTGCACTTGATACACTGCTGCGTATCGATGCGAGCCACTGCCCGGAAGGAGAGGTCGAAATCTTTAAAATCGGAGATTCGAGGAACGCTCTTACCCACCAGATCCGGGATCGTTTTGAAGTTGTGGCTGTCCATCCAAGAAGAGAGTCCGTCGCAAAGATCTTCGATGATGCGGAAGCCGTAGTGCATCACCGCGGTACACACCTGCAAACTGGATGCGCCCAACAGCAGAAATTCGGCCGCGTCCTGCCAGGTGGAAATCCCGCCCATTCCGGAGATTGGCAAGAGGGAATCCGAAACCGTCCGATCCGTTCCCAGCGCCGCGAGCATATTCAGCGCGATCGGCTTCACGGCTGGTCCCCCGTAGCCGCCATGACCGCCTTTGCCTCCGATGCTCGGCGCGATTTCCAGAGTGTTGAGATCGACGCCAATAATCGAGTTCACCGTGTTGATCAGCGAAAGAGCGTTCGCACCCGCGGCCACAGCAGCCCGCGCCGGATTCACGATGCTGGTCACATTCGGCGTCAACTTCACGATCACAGGGATGTGTGCGCCTTCCATCACCCAGCGGGTGATCTGCTCGCAGTACTCCGGAACTTGGCCGACCGCCGCGCCCATGCCCCGCTCGCTCATGCCGTGAGGGCAGCCGTAGTTCAACTCGATGCCGTCGGCTCCCGTGTCTTCGATGCGGCGGATGATGTCGTGCCATGCCTCGGGCTTGGATTCGACCATAGCCGAAACAATCACAGCGCGATCAGGCCACACCCGCTTCACTTCTGCGATCTCGCGAAGATTCACTTCCAAAGGCCGGTCTGAGATGAGCTCAACATTGTTGATCGCCAGCATCTTCATGCCGCCGAAATGCCACGCGCCATAGCGATTGGAGACGTTCAACACGGGCGCTCCGATGGTCTTCCACACCGCGCCCCCCCAGCCAGCCTCAAATGCCTTGTGGACCTGTGCCCCGGTATTAGACGGAGGAGCCGACGCCAGCCAGAACGGGTTCGGCGACTTGATGCCCGCGAAGTTGATACTTAAATCGGCCATCTTTAGTTCCCTCCCGCAAGCCGCTTGTGGATCGCCCGTGCGGCGAGCTTTCCATCCTGGACCGCCATCACCGTGGAAGCAGCCCCCTTCGCTCGAATGCAATCGCCACCCGCGAAAACTCCCCGCTGATTGGTCTCAAAATCTTCGTTGACTTTGATGTAGCCTCGCTCCGTCGCCAGCCCCATCCATTTCGCAAGCGGAGGTTTTTCCTGGCCGATGGACTTCACGATCTGGTCCGCCTCAAGCACGAATTCAGACCCCGGCGTCGGGCGAGGAGCCGGCCGTCCCGAATGATCTGGGTCGCTCAGTTCCATACGCACGCATTCCAGGCCCGTGACCATTCCCCTCTCCACGCGCACTCCAACCGGTTGCGTGAGGAAGCGAAATTCCACGCCTTCTTTTCTGACGAAATCGTATTCGTGAGGATAAGCCGTCATCTCCTGACCGGTGCGCCGATACACCATGGTGACGCGCGTCGCGCCCAGCCGTTTCGCGACCGTGGCGCAATCCACTGCCGTATTGCCCGCCCCAATCACCACCACACTACAGCCGACCCGCAGGCCTTTCGGGTCCATCTTGCTCCGCTCAATGTAGGTGAGCCCGTCCAAAATATTTTCTTCACCCGGAATCCCCAGCGAAGGCGTAGCTGCTAGCCCGGTCGCCACATAGATCAGATCGAACCGCACCCGTAAATCCTCGTAGTTCAAGTTCGCGCCGAACTCCATGTCCGTCTGGACCTTCACCCCTAGACGCTTAACCATCTCCACCTCGGCCAATGCGACCTCCACTGGCTCGCGCAGCACGATGATGCCGTAGGTAGAGAGTCCACCCCCCAACGGACGTTTTTCAAAGATGGTTACTGCGTGGCCGGCTTTCGCAAGTTCGCCCGCGCAAGCTAACCCCGCAGGTCCGGCACCAATGACCGCCACCTTTTTCCCGGTCGGCTGACCTGCTTTAAAAAGGTCAATGCCGCGGTCCAGAACGAAGTCGGTGGCATACCGCTGCAGCCTCCCGATCCGAATCGGCTTGTGCTCCGAGCCCAGCACGCAAGCCCCCTCGCACAACTCCTCTACCGGGCAGACGCGGGCGCAGGTCGCTCCCAAAAGATTAGCCTCTAGAATGGTCCGAGCCGAACCCAGCAGATTGTCCGTCGAGATCTTCTTGATGAAGCGGGGGATGTCGATGTGCGTCGGGCAGGCGTGCGTGCAAGGTGCGTCGTAACAGAAGAGACAGCGGTTGGCTTCTACCAGAGCTTCGTGCGCCGAAAGAGGCGGCAAATGTTCGGAAAGGGCTTCATCGAACCGGCCCTTATCGAGCTGGATGGTCTCGTTCAATCAATTCTCCTTGCTTCGCCTTCATCTGCCCCAGGCCGCTCATCAAAACAACGTAAGCGCCGCCCGATATCGCGAAACCGACGAACCACGCGTAATCGTAGAGCCAGCGCAGACGAGGGAACCACCGTGCCCAGAAGCGCCACAACGATGCCCAGCACGAGACTCAGCACCGCTCGCCAATTGACGCCGTTTGCGTATTCGTACACGCCCTGGCGGCGATAAAGATCGTCTACATTCAGCTCGCGCTTGCGCACGATAAAATAATCGGCAATCATCGTTCCGGCGATAGGCCCCAGCAGACCCGAATACCCCACCAGCCATCCATATATATAGGAGCCGTAGTCGCCCATCAGCTTCCAAGGCATCATCATCACGCCGATCACACCAGTGATCATCCCGCCCGTTCTAAACGAAATTCGCCGAGGATTCAGATTCGAAAAATCATTCGATGGGGAAACTACGTTTGCGGCCACGTTTGTGTTCAACGTCGCGATCAGAATCGCAATCAGCGCGATGAATGCGATTAGCGGCTGATGAAATTCGCCAATCAACTGCACCGGGTCCCAGATGGCGCGCCCGAAGAGCACCACCGACGCCGACGTCACCGCCACGCCGATGAACGAATAAAGAGTCATCGCTGCGGGCAGCCCAATCACCTGCCCCAGCATTTGCGCCCGTTGGCTGGTAGCGTAACGCGTGAAATCCGGAATATTCAGCGCGACCGTCGCCCAGAACCCAACCATCGCTGTAAGGGAAGGAACGAAGAAGGCGAAGAACTCAGAGGCGGTTTTGAATTTGCTCGGCGTGCTGAGCACCGGACCGAAGCCACCGGCCTTACTAGTGATCCACCAAAGCAGCAGTAAGCCCACGGCCAACATGAACGGCGCGCCGATGCCTTCCAGAAACTTGATGGTTTCGATGCCCTTCCACACCACCGCCATGTTTAGCAGCCAGAACGAAAAGAAGCAGATCCAAATAGAGCTGGGCGCAGCGGCTATAGAAGGCCACACAATGGCGAGCATCGAATGGATCGCCTGCCCGCCAATCCAGGTTTGAATCCCGAACCATCCACAGGCAACCAGCGCGCGCAGCACCGCAGGAAGATTCGCACCGCGAACTCCAAAGGAAGCTCGCACGAAAACCGGGAAAGGAATCCCATACTTAGTTCCGGCATGCGCGTTCAGCAGCATCGGAATCAAGACGATCAGATTGCCGAGCAGGATCGTCCCCACAGCCTGCCACCAGCTCATCCCGCCCGCAATCAGACTTGATGCGAGCATGTAAGTCGGGATGCAGACGCTCATCGCGACCCACAGCGAGGCATAGCTGTAGATCCCCCAGGTTCTCCGCGCCAGCGGAACCGGCGCAAGATCCTCATTGAACAGGCTAGGGTCGAACCGGCTCATATCCTAATGTAAGACAGAAACTACAATAACAAGGGGTATCCCGATGACAGCACTAAATCGGCGCAATTTTGTCGGAGCGATAGCAGCCGCTGGGACCCTTGGTCCTGCGCAACTCGATCTACATGCTGCAGAAGCGCTTACGCCCAACGACGTCACGCGGACCCTTGCCCGTTGGGTAGTCCAATCCCGCGCCGACGACCTTCCGGCGCCGGTCCGTAAAGAAGCCACCCGCACTTTTCTAAATTGGGTGGGCTGTGCCGTGGGCGCCGCGCACCAGGAGACCGTCGGCATCGCGATCGCCGCGCTCAGTCCCTTCGCGGGTCAAGGCCAAGCCACGGTGCTCGGGCCGCAAGGAACGCCTCGACGTGATGAACGCGGCGCTGATGAACGGCATCGCCTCGCACGTCTTCGATTACGACGACACCCATCTGCGCACCATCATTCACCCCGCCGGGCCCGTCGCCTCGGCGCTGCTCGCACTCTCCGAATATCATCCGATCTCCGGCCGCGATTTTCTGCACGCGCTCACGCTCGGCGTCGAGGTCGAATGCCGCATTGGCAACTCCGTCTACCCCGCGCATTACGATGCGGGATGGCACATCACGGGAACCGTTGGACCGTTCGGCGCGGCCGCAGCCGCAGGCAAGATCCTCGGCCTGAACGAGCAGCAGATGACATGGGCTCTGGGCCTCGCCGCGGTGCAGCCGGTGGGCTTGAAAGAAATGTTCGGGTCCATGACCAAGAGCTTTCACCCCGGCCGCGCGGCTCAGAACGGACTCGTGGCTGCATTCCTTGCGGCCAAAAACTTCACCATCTTCCGACCATGGCCTGGAAGCCAAAGCCGGGTGGGCCAACGTCCTGTCTACCTTCGTGCAATTGGGATGAGATCACCGGAAAGCTCGGCCAGACCTATCAGATCTCGCTCAACACCTACAAACCGTTCGCGTGCGGCGTAGTGATTCATCCCGCTATCGACGGATGCATTCAACTCCGCAATCAATACCACCTCACCGCCGACCAGATCGATAAGATCGAGCTGAAAGTTCATCCCCTGGTGCTCGAACTGACCGGCAAGAAAACTCCGCAGACCGGCCTGGAGGGAAAATTTAGCGTCTACTATGCCTCGGCCGTGGCTCTCGTAGACGGAGCCGCTGGCGAAAAACAATTCAGCGATAAGCTGGTGCGCGATCCCGTACTGATCGCGCTGCGGGACAAGGTGACCACCGTAATCGACAAGTCCATCCAGGCCGACCAGGTCCGCATCACAATCACACTAAAAGACGGCCGCCGCCTGGACAAGTTCGTCGAGCATGTGATTTCCAGCGTGCAGAACCCGATGTCCGATGCGCAGCTCGAAACCAAGTTCCTGGACCTTTGCGATGGCGTACTCCCCCGCCCGCAGGCACAAAAACTTCTCGCGCTATGCTGGAACACCGAAAAGCTGGACACGGCCGCGCAAATCGCAAAGGCAGCCGCCGCTTAAAATGTCAAACGAAATCGCTTTTGAAATGGCAGTCTCCAGCGTCCGCTTCGGACCCGGAGTAACTCGCGAAGTTGGTATGGATCTGGCCGACATGCGCGTGCGCCACGCGCTAGTGATCACCGATCCCGGCGTGCGGAAATTGCACCCGGTCCAAGTCGTTCTGGAATCGCTTCACGCCGCGAACATTCCCGTGCACCGTCTATGACCAGGTGCGCGTTGAGCCAACCGAAGAATCGTTTCTCCACGCCATCGCGTTTGCGAAGACCGTGGAGTTCGATGCGATCGTCGCTGTCGGCGGCGGGTCCAGTATCGACACCGCCAAGGCCGTCAATCTCTATGTGACCTATCCGCCCGAGGATTTTCTCGATTACGTAAATCCGCCCATCGGCAAAGGCCTACCGGTTCCAGGTCCTCTGAAGCCTCTCATCGCGATTCCCACTACGGCAGGCACAGGCAGTGAAACCACAGGCGTCAGCATTTTTGATTTGACGCGCATGCACGCCAAAACCGGCATCGCGAACAGGCGCCTCAAGCCGACCCTCGGCCTGCTCGATCCGGAAAATACGCGAACCATGCCAGCGCCGGTCGCGGCCTCAAGCGGACTCGACATCTTGAGTCATGCGGTCGAATCCTATACCGCGATTCCCTATTCCAGCCGCCCCTTGCCGGAGAAGCCTTTGTTGCGGCCCGCCTACCAGGGGTCCAATCCCATCAGCGATGTTTGGTCGCTGCAGGCCCTCCGGATGTGCGCCAACTACATTGTGCGCGCGTTCCGCGATCCTTCCGACGACGAAGCTCGGGCCAACATGATTCTTGCGGCCTCTTACGCGGGGGTCGGATTCGGAAATGCAGGCGTGCATTTGCCGCACGGCATGTCGTATCCGGTATCGGGCAATGTGAAAACGTACCACGCGCCCGGCTACGCAGACGATCACGCGCTTGTGCCCCACGGAGTCTCCGTAATTCTGAACGCTCCCGCGGTATTCCGGTTCACCGCCGAAGCGAACCCGCAGCGTCATCTGGAAGCCGCCGCGGCGCTCGGCGTCGATATTTCGCACAGCAAAAAAGAAGACGCCGGAAGAATTCTCGCCGACCGGATCACCTGGTTCATGCGCGAATTGAAGGTTCCAAGCGGCCTGCGTGAGCTTGGGTATTCCTCGTCAGACATCCCCGCGTTGGTCCAAGGCACCCTTCCGCAGCACCGCGTAACCAAGCTTTCGCCGCGTCCCGCGGGGCCGGAGGAACTCGCGGGACTATTTGACCGATCCCTCGCCGTTTGGTAAAAAGGCCTCCCATCCGGGATAATAAGAAGGGGTGAGCGCTGTGGTAAAAACAATTCGATCCAGAACCAATGTGGCCGTAGACGGGATTTTTGATGGCAAGTGGAAGGTGGTGGCGCGGCGGGTGATCGCCGAACCGACTCCACGCACTCATTTCGAGCCTCCCAGGCTCGGCATCTACGATTACGATGTAGTGCCTCACGACGCCAGCTCGATGGAACTGCCTGCCGCCGCTGAGGGTACTCGCGGCGAGCCGCTCGTTTCGTTCCGCAAGATCGGGCAATAACCGCCCCCAACTGCCGTATGCCGATCCGCACGATCGTGCTCTTTGCGTCGCTTGTGTCGCGGGCGTTCTGTGCCGACTGGAACCCGCAGGCTGCTGCAAGTTACCTCGATTCACGCCAGAAGGATTGGTTCGCATGGCCCATCGCCAAGGCTGAAGGAGGCCCATGCCTTTCCTGCCACACAGGTTTGACCTACCTTCTCGCACGGCCTGCGCTCGCTCACAAACTAGGAGAAGCCACCCCATCCAGTTGGGAGACATCCCTGATGGAAGGGGTGAAAGCCCGTGTGCTGGCCGACCCGCCAAAGCCCTCCACCCAATTGAGCGTGGAAACTGTACAGTTAAGCCTCCTCTATGCGTTCAAAGATTCCAGAAGCGGAACCTTGCGCCCGGAAACCGAGCAGGTCCTAAGCAAGTTGTGGGCTCGCCAGATCAAGGAAGGGAATAACAAGGGCTCCTGGAATTGGTACAACCTGAATCTGGATCCTTGGGAAACGCAAGTGTCGCCCTTCTACGCCGCCTCGCTTGCGGCTCTCGCGGTGGGCGCCGCGCCTCACTACGCCACGCAGCCTGCCATTCAGGAAATCGCGGCGATGAAATCGTTCCTCGCCACTCATGAGGATTCGCAACCATTGCAGAACAGGCTTTTGCTGCTCTGGGCCTCGATCAAGATGCCGGATCTGCTCACCAAAACTCAACGCGAACTGCTGCTTAAAGAAGTGTGGGACAAACAGGAAGCCGACGGTGGCTGGTCCAGTGAATCCTTCGGAGCATGGAACAAACATCCCGATGCTCCCTCACAATCAGGATCCAACAGCTACGCCACTGCGTTCATCGCGTTCGCCTTGGAGCGCGCCGGCGTTTCACCTAACGACAAACGCCTGAGCCGTTCCTTGCGATGGTTGCAGCAACATCAGGACTCCCCTGGCGGCTACTGGGACGCGCAGTCTTTGAACAAGCAATTCCCGCAAGGCTCCATGGAAATTCAATTCATGCGCGACGCAGCCACAAGCTTCGCAGCCCTCGCATTGCTCGACTCCGATCCTTCGAGACGTCCATAAAAAGTTTTTCGTTTTCGATCCGCGTTCATCAGCGTTCATCCGCGGCCATAAGCGTTTGCGCCCTAACATTGACAGTCTCCAAGCCCCCATGAAAACATGAAACAAATGTCGTTATCCTCCCAAGAAGTAGTGGACCTGAACAAGCGCCTGAACTATGGCACCTGGAAGGTCCAGAACCTCTGGTCTCCAATCCATGTCGCCGATGCCGAAGGCTGCTATTTCATAGACGGCAACGGCAAGAAGTATCTCGATCTCTCCGCACAGCTGATCTGCGTCAATCTAGGCTACAAAAACAAAGCAGTCATTGAAGCAATCGAAAAGCAAGCTCGCACGCTGCCATACGTCGCCCCCGGTTTTGCCACCGAAGCACGAGCCGAACTCAGCCAATTGCTGCTGGAAGTTCTTCCCACGGGCCTCAATAAATTCTTCTTCACCACTTCAGGCACAGACGCGAATGAAGCCGCCGTCAAAATCGCGCGCATGTATACGGGAAAGAGCAAGATCATTTCCCGCTACCGCTCGTATCATGGTTCCACAACCGCCTCCATCGCTCTCACCGGCGATCCGCGCAGGTGGCCCGCGCAGCCTGTCGGCACAGGCCAGGCGACCATCTTCGCTCCCGAAGTAAATTGCTACGACTGTCCGATCAAGCACACCTATCCGACTTGTGGGGTGGCGTGTGTGGATTACGTCGAGCACATGATCGAGAACGAAAACGATGTCGCCGCTGTCCTCATGGAACCCATCGTCGGAACCAACGGCGTTCTAGTGCCGCCCGCCGAATACTTCCCTCGTCTGCGCGAGATTTGCGATCGTCACGGTGTTCTGCTGATCGCCGACGAGGTGATGACCGGCTGGGGACGCACTGGCCAATGGTTCGCCATGAACCACTGGAACGTAACGCCCGATATTTTGGTAACAGCCAAGGGCATTACATCGGCATACATGCCCCTGGGCCTCTGCGCCACCAACAGCAAAGTCGCGGCGTACTTTGACGACCACTTGTTCGCCCACGGCCACACCTATGAAGCTCATCCCATGGCGCTGGCCCCGGCGGTTGCCACCATTCACGAAATGCAGCGCCTGGGCCTGGTGGAACGGTCCCGTGAAATGGGCGAATATCTCGGCTCTAAGCTCCATGAACTCAAAAAGAAGCACGTTTCCATCGGCGACGTGCGCGGGATGGGCCTCTTCTGGGGCGTCGAACTGGTGAAGAACCGGAAGACCAAAGAGCCCATGAACACCAAGCGCGAAAAGATCGAAAGCAAGCCTCTCATCATCGACAAGGTCGCCGGAGCCATGATGAAAGAAGGTGTATCGGTGATCTCGTGGATCAGTCACTTCGTCATCGGACCGCCCCTCATCATCGAGAAAAGCGAGATCGACTTTGCGATTCAGGTGATGGACCGCTCCCTGGAAATCGCCGACCGCGAAGTGCAATCTGTCCAGCAGGCCGTGGAAGTCTAACCAGTTCTCTCCCGGCCGCGATCATCGTATTCACACCGGCAGTTGGGGCACACCACACCCTTCCACATATGTTCCCTGTGAGAGCGGGGTTCGTATCCACCCGGCCATGCCGCATGGCACCGAGGGCATGTGATGGCGGTCTTAGTTGAATTCATGTCCCTGAATGGGTTGAACCTTTTCTGGCGCTCTTTGGCGCGACGATAACGACGAATAGATAGGAACAGCCACAATGCAAACGCGACCAACCAGAATCCGAGCGGCTGGCCCCAGATGACCACGTTGAAAGCGCTCACCCGACGTCTATCGGCTGTCTGTTGGTTAATGTTACATACCGGTGCACCCCGAATAGGGAAACGCTACACTTCTATTTAGGATCAAACATCAATAGGAAATATGTTTCGGATTCTCGTGGTCGACGACGATCCTGCCGCGGCACACCTCTTCAAAGAGGTAACCAAGCATTTGCTCAGTCGCGCCGAACTGCATTTCGTTTTCGATGGCGTGGAGGCCCTCGACTTCCTCCACCAAACGGGAGCCTACCCGCAGGCCCCTCGCCCCAACCTTATCTTGCTTGATATCAACATGCCTCGCCTCGGAGGCCTGGAGACGTTGTCCGCCATCAAGAGCGATCCGGAGCTTTATATCATTCCCGTGATCATGCTCTCCGCATCATCCCACCCGGATGACGTCAGAAAAAGCTATCAGGCCTTTGCGAACTGTTACATGCAAAAGCCGGCGGACCTGGACCGATCGATGAAGCTAGTCCAGGCGATTGAGACGTTCTGGATGGACTTTGCTCTTTACCCGACCGCCGCTCCCCGTAGGGCCATGCCCGGTAGTTTTGGCAAACCGATTGCTCCGATCAACGGCGAGGGGAACCACCGGGCGATGCAATACAGTTCGGCAGAAGCCAGAATGGCGGTGCCGGTCCGGAAGTCGAGTTGTGAACAACACAACCGCTTGCTGGATGAATTTGGTAGCGCCGTGCGGTCATTGTCGACTCTGCATGAACAGCAGTTTCTGGCAATTGTCGAAGAAGATAGCGAATGTACCAGATTCGACCTTTTGATCCACATGGCCAACGAGAAAAAGCAACATGCGAAGTATGCCTATCTCCGCCATTTGGAAGCGCACGGCTGTTCCATTGAACATGACACTGAACAAGCTCGAACGTGAAGTCCTTACCGATAGCATGTTGAAGATCCAATCCATCCAAGCTTCATTGGGTGAAATTGACACAAGCAAACTGAGTGACAGCGAAGAAATTCATAGCTGCCTCAACGCCGCCGGAAAAAGCTTTCGAGCCGCGTTAAAGCCCAGGCTTCTCGCCAAAAACGCCCCAAGCCACAGCCGTAACGGAAGCGATTGACGTGTCATCTCTCCACTCTGCGCTCCAGAATCTCCCCGCCAATCAATATCTTGCTCGTTAGTCCCAGGCTGTATTTTGGAGACCCGCGTTAGATTATGGGCAAGAGCCTGGAAGTCCCAACGGAGGTCAGGCCGCGTAGTAGAGGGAAGAGCAACGGCCGCAACCCCCTTGAGGCGCCAGCACCGTGGGTGTTTGCTGCAACAATAAAACAGCTCCTGCGCCAGATCAGGGTGATCAACGGGCTTTGGGGGCCTCCGAGAAATTCTTATACGAGAAAAAACTTACGAACTCTTCTTTAAATTAGTCTCGAACAGATTGAAAATACGCTTGTACTCGTCTGCCCAGCTTGTGGGTTGAACGAATCCGTGGTTCTCCACGGGATACATCGCCACCGACCAGTTTGCCTTGCGCAACTCGATCAACCTCTGAACCAGCCGAACTGTGTCCTGAAAAAACACATTGGTGTCCACCATGCCGTGGCAGATCAGCAGCGCGCCCTTCAGGTTCTGCGCGTAGTAAATCGGCGACGATTTGCGATAAGCCTCTTCATCCTTCTGCGGAGTATTCAAAATGTTCGACGTGTAGCCATTGTTGTAGTGCGACCAATCCGTCACCGGCCGAAGCGCCGCTCCTGCTGCAAAAACATCCGGCGTAGTGAACATCGCCATCAGCGTAATGAACCCGCCATAGCTCCCGCCATAAATGCCGATCCGTTTGGGATCCGCGCCCTGTTCCACCAGGAACTTGGCCCCATCCACGTTGTCATCTAGATCGACCCCGCCCATGTGGCGATAAATCGCCGTTCGCCAATCGCGCCCATAACCGGACGAAGCGCGATAGTCCATATCGAGCACCATGTACCCGTGCTCCATCAGAAAGTTGTGAAACAGATATTCATGCGAATAATCGCTGGCCCAATATTTGTGGACGTTCTGCGCATAGCCCGAGCCATGGACGAACACCACCGCTGGCCCTCCGCGCTGGTAGTTGGCGGGCTTGAACAAACGTGCCGGGACCTTCGTGCCATCGCGCACAGTAACTTGAACCGTAGGAACGTCCAGCCACGGATATTCCCAGAAATCTTTGGCGGGCGAATCGGTCAGCTTCTTCATCGGAGCGTTCGGGCGATTCTCCTGCACAAAGAGCTCGGGCGGCTTGTTCGTGTACGAATAGACCTCAGCCAAATATTGTTGATCGGGCGATACCTCCGCTTCGTGCTTCCCAACCTCCTGCGTGATTCGCGTGCGTGCGCCACCGTCGATACTCATGGAATAAAGGTGCCGCTCGCCCGGCCCCACCTCGCTGGTAGTCAGATAGAACTTCGACCCATCCAACGACAACTCCGCCTCTTTAACCTCAAACTTCCCGGACGTCAGTTGGCGAACACCATCGCCGTTGGCGGGAACCCGGTACAGGTGAAGATATCCGTCTTTTTCACTTCGGAAATAAACATCCTCGCCATTTTTCAACCAGGCGGCGGAATCATCCACGAAATTGTTGACCCAGGCGTCGTCGTGTTCCGTGAATATCGGCTTCGCTTTGGCGGTGGCAAGATCAAGCGCAAGAATCCAGCGATCCTTGTTGTCCGCAGCCCGGGCCACCATCACGACGCGGGTTCCCTGCGGGTTAAACAAGGGTTCCTGCAGTTCCAGATCGCGACCGGCGATCCCAAGATCCACCGGTCTTGATTCGCCTGACACGACATCGATAATCGCCGCTTTGGTTCCGTTCTGCAACTCGCCAACGTTGGTTCTTCCGGGAATCTCCTCTGTATATGCGGATTCCGTGATGAAGTTCGGCACGTTGTCATGCTCCGCTTTCTCCGGTGTTTGTTGGAGCAGCACAAGCACGGACTTCCCATCCGGCGTAAGCTGCGCGCTGGAGATCGATTGGCGCGGTTCCAACTTCAACGGTTTGCGCGGATGGTCCCGTTTTTCGCGAGCTTCCCGAACACTGGCTCGCTCCCGCACGGTTGCCAGAAGTTCCTTTTCCTGCTTCTTCAAAAACTCCTGGCTGTCGGTTCCTTTTTCGTCGATACGCGCCGGCCTGGGCGCGCCGCCGGTGGCCTCCACCTCCGTCAATTGTTCCAGATCTCCCGAATTCAGCGTCAAGGCATACAAATTGCCGCTTCGAAGAAACGTCACCCGCTTTTCATCAAAAGTAAAGTGTGGATTGGTCTCCGCATCCGAAGTCTTGGTGAGCTGGCGACCCATATCGGTCGAATAATCGTAAAAATAGAGGTCGCCGTTCTGCGTCCATACTGCTTTCTTGTGATCTCGCGTCGTCTGCGCAACGAAGGGCGGCGTCAGGCGAGCCTGCTCCTCGCTCAATTTTCGAAGTCCCGACCCATCACGATTCACCACATAGGTATCGAACGGCGTCTCCTGCGGATCGGCGGCCTGTTTCCAGCGAAAATAGATGCGCTGACTGTCGCCCGACCAGCGAACGTCGTTAGGCTCATACCCATAAAGCCCCGGCCCTCGCATGAGGTTATCGATGGTGAGCGTGAATTTTTGATCCGCTGGTAAAGCGTTCAGCAAGAAGAAAAGGCAGATGGCCCCGGTAGAGGCGCGTCGTAAAATACCCATGCCTGATTCTATAAAATCGCCAGAATGCGCCGCACGCCCTCCCGGAATTTGGCCGATTCGGCGAGCAGGCTCAAGATTAGAAAGGCTTCCGATTCAAAGTCGTAAAAGAACCCCGGCTGAACCAGTACGTTATGATGCTCCAGCAGTGCCAGCACCCACTCCTCTTCACTTCGAGTGCGCGGGACCTGCGCCACGGCGTACCAGCCTCCCTCAACCGTAAGTATGTTGAGCGCCGTCCCCTGAACAAATTTCAGGAGCCATTCCAAATTCTCCGCCGTCCGGTTCTGGATCTGCTGACCGGCGCGCGAAGCCAAGAGCGACGGAAGCGCAAGCTGGACGGGGGTCGCAACCGAGAGATAGGTGTCCGCGATCCACTCCAACCGTTCGCACGCCTCGCCCGCGCCCACGCCGCTCGCGACAATCCATCCCAGCTTCAGTTGAGGCAAGCCGGCGATCTTAGACAAACCGCTCATAGAGAACTTGAGCGCGCCTCCTTTCCCAGCCAGTGTTCGCACCCGCCGTGGGTCCGCCCCATGCGCGTAATCGCAAAACACTTCATCGGAAAGGATCGCGATGCCGCGCGCCGCGCATAGCGATTCCAGCCGCTCCAACTCGGCGAGCTTCAAATAATGACCTGTCGGATTATTCGGGTTCACTACCACAATGGCCCGCGTTCGAGCCGAAACCGCGCGTTCCAGAGCGTCGAAATCGATATGCCAGGCCCCGTCATATCGCAACGAGTAAGGCCGCACGTGAACCGATTCGAGCGATGCAAGGAACTCAAACAGCGGATAGGACGGTCGGGGCGCCAGCACCTCATCGCCTGGATCGGCCAACAACTTAAATAAGTAGGAATAAGCTTCGCTGGTAGAGGCAGTCAATAGAATACGATCGACGCCAACCGCAACGCTTCGCTCCGCGTAGTAGCCAGCCACTGCCTCGCGCGCACTAAGGATGCCGCGAGGGTCAGGGTCATAGCGAAGACCGCGCTCATCCGATAGCGGTGCAAGCAATTCCGCCGGATAGCTCAAGCCCGCGCGGGTGGGGTTCGATTCGGTAAGGTCAAGAACCGCAATTCCGTCCGCCCGTTTTTGCGCAACCATCTGCGAGATCGGATTGGGATGCACGTCCCATTTGAGACGTCCGGAGAACACGAACCTACTTCTTTTCGAGCGTAGTGATGCTACCTTCGGTACCCTCGCCGGAAGTGCCGGCGGTAATCACGATGGTGCGTTCTTTGTTTTGATCCGCAGCCTGCAGCATGCCCCCCGCGTCGCTGGAACTCATCAGCGCAATGGTGAAATTCGCACTTTTCAGTTGATCCTGATAGTAGGCGAGCACCTTGCCCGCGCCGTCCGTGGTCTTGAAGGTGAATGTGTTCTGCTTACCATCGTTAGTTTGTGAGGACATCGTCCCTTGCGGCACCGAGCCTGGGTAGACGGGCACCCATGCAGGGGCAGAGTTGCCCGCAGCGGCGCCAAACTTGAGCGTTCCGTCAGGTGTTTGCACCTCCACGCCGCCGCCCTTTTCATCTCCATGGGCCGAAAGCTTTACCTCTTTGCCATCGTCGCCCACCACAACCAGCGACTTCTTGTCGGGATCAAAGCGCATCGTCACCGTCTTACCGGTCGACTTCTCACGGACAACAATAGTTCCGGCACGATCGTTTGTGGAAATAGTTTCCAGATCCGGATTCAATGCCGATGCCATCTTGGCCATAGCCAACCCCGGATTACTCTGCATCAAGGCGGTGTCAAAACCGGCATTCCTCACCCCCCGAATGATGAAATAGCTGCCCACCCCGACCGCCGCGATTCCCAGCACAATCACGATCCCCACCGCCACCAGAATCCAAACCCAAACCGGCGTTTTCTTCGGCCCCATCTGCTGCGGATATTGAGGTTGTTGATATTGGGGTTGCTGATACGGCGGATACTGCGGATTCTGGGGCGGCTGGCCTGGGGGCATGGGGTTGGACATGTCGAAAAGGTTCCTCCACCGGATGATACACGATTCGCCAATGCAGAAATATGAGCCAAAAGTTTGACCCAGATGAACGGGTTCGCTACCATAGTCCTGCGGGGTGGAGCAGTCTGGTAGCTCGTTGGGCTCATAACCCAAAGGTCGAAGGTTCAAATCCTTCCCCCGCAACCAAAAAGATACATCTGCTTTGGTGACGTTCTGGGCGACCCAGTCCAAACCCCATCTAACTTCTCCTACACTTGAAGTTCATGTGGTGCCTGACCAGACACGAATCCAAGCAGTGGTGTGAAGGCCGATCCTTACCGATAGACGACTCCGGCTTACCTGCCCTGGTTGAACGAAAGCACATCGTCAAGGCACCCACGTCCGGAATGAGTTGGTCACGCCTACACTGGTTGGCCGGATTCGTGATTTCGCACCTGGAGCCGTTCGATGAATGCCTCTTGTGGGTGACACAGTGGGGCGTATGGCCGTCGAGCGAGAACCTCCATGTGTTCTACCGAGTGAGGGAAAGCTACGGAGAGCGGCGACTACTTCACGATGCACCGGGCCACTTGTTCCTGAAGCACGAAACCACAGATTTGCAGACTTTCGTGGAGTTGGCCGTTTTGTGCGGGTGGGACTTCTATCTGCTCCCGACACCTGACTACGCTTCTGCATTCATCAGCCACGACGAGTTCATCAAACTACACACCGACGACAGCAAGGCTGTCGATCAGATCAAGGAGTCATTACAGGGATCAATAGAAGTCGAAATTTCAATCTGAGTGCGTTCGGGGCGTTGCATGACTCCGACTAGTGTGCCCCTCGTTGCCAGCGATAATTAACAAGTCGGGCACGGTGGTGGGCGCGAAGCGTCCCCAAGGATGCCTTCAGTCTGGCCCTAAGCGCATCGTCGATGGCTACGGCGTCACGACCGTATAGGCTACCAATTTCCAAACTGCACCTTCCTGAGCCCATATAGCCCAGAGGACACCGGAATCCTCACCCGCCTTTACCAATCTCAGCCCCATCGCATAGTTCTTGCCCCAGTGCTTCTCTCCAGACGGCGCTTCGAAGCTGACCGGCTCACCTGCGGTCCGGCCCTTGCAGTCCAGAGCGCGCGCCATGTAATCCGGAATCGAGACGAGGGCGAAGGCCTTACTGTTTCCGTGCTTCACCAGTTTGATGTCGGCATGGTTCGGCCTCGGCGCCACAACCGCTTCGTTTAACTGTTTCACCGTCCCGGTGGTCTTAAGAACGTTCTGCATCGCTACCTTTAGCTGCGCCCGGGAATCCTCCGGAGACTTCGGCGGCGGCTGATCCGCGCTCAAGTTCAATTTCACACAGTCGCTGCACTGTGTGGAGATGTAACTCAACGCCGAATCCACATCCTGTTTCACCAGCCAGGTTTCGAGGAACCTGGTGCTTGCTCGAACCAGTTCTGCGGGAGCCTCCGTGTATACTGTGGGCGCGCCCGCCGGGGGTGCCGCGGCAGTGTTCGGTGCCCGGTACTCGGTCCACACCGGATCCACGTCGTATGAAATCAGCTTCCAGCTATTGCCTTCGCGCGTCCATAGGGTGGCCAGGGTTGTTTGGTCAGCGTCGTTCTTCCTGCCTAGGCGGAAAACTGCTCCGTAGTACTTGCCGAATGCTTTTGATGCCGCGGCCTTGGGCGATATCAGGCTTGCGTCCAGCCTGTTCTCGCACTTGAACTGCTCCGCCGCATCCTCCCGGACATCGTAAAGCGCGAACTGCCCCTGATGGGCCTGCTGCACAACCTTGCTCCGTTCGCCGGAGGCCTCCAGCGGCACGGCTGTGCTGACATCCGCCAACTGACTTACATTTCCGAAGCGTTCGTTGGCACGCTGCAGCGCCGTGAAGATCCTGAACTTGGCCATTCCACGGTCCACCTTCTCATCGGACTCGAGATCCGCGCAGGCAAAGGAACGCTCGGAGAAGTACGAGATGAGATTTTCGGTGTCTTTACTCACAAGCCAGGTGTTCAGCATGTCGAAGACTGCGTCCGCAGGCTTCAAGTTGGATCTGGCGCTGGGCTCTGATGGTATTTTCCCCGTTTCCGCAAAGCTGGCGCTCTGACTCTTATCCGGCCGCGAGAATGAAAGCAGGCCCCGCCACCAGTTGTTCAATCCCAGCCATTGGTTGTTGTGTATCTCATCGTTCCGGCCCGCGCGCACATCCGAGTTCGCCGCCGACAGGTGACCGTTCACCAGGCCCTTGGGAAAACCGCTCGACCGGTAGTCGACGTCAACATCGGCCCGCATCTGATCGCCTGTCGTCGATATCTGGATGGAGGGTGTTGCAGGCTTGCCGCGATAACAGACGGGGTATCCCTTGTGGTAGACCGTGTTGTCCCGCACCCGTTGGAACTGCTGGCTTTGGTCCAGCATTTTCACAGCGCCGGTCTTTAGTTGGACGTAAATGCGGAACTGCTGGTCGCCGCCGGCGCCGGGCACTTCGCCTTTGACGGTATCCAACTTGTCGATGATCTGAATTGCCGATCCTAACTTCGCACCAGATTTATCGGTCAACTGTGTTGAAATCAGCGCGTGGGTCACCGCGTTGAAGGTCGTCTTCATGGACACCGGGAGGTTATCATAGGCTGTCTCCGGATCCACCTCTTTGTGAACGGTCGCGCTAAAGCGCCTGACCCAATCGTCTACCAGCGCCTTCTGCTCGGGCCTCATCGAGGCATACTTCGCTCCAAAGTCGCTGACGGTTTCCTTCGATGTGCTCTGCCCGGAGATCGCACCGCCAAATGTCATCAGGGCACATGTCGCTGTTAGAACCTGGCGCGTCATTTGCGCACCTCCGCTTTCCCGTGACGCGGTTGTTGCCGCCGAATCCGCACATCAGCCTGAGGATGCGGGCAAATGGTGCGGTGATCTATTTTCTTCGTGGTGAGCTGACTGCTGCCCCGCAACAAAGAGCGCCGGTCATTGCCACCGATAATGTGACTACATCAGCCAACTCCTCATCAGCGCCTCACGCGATCCGGTTCCACTTCACCTAATAGCGCGTTATGCGGCAACTTGACCCCAGCCACTGTAAAATATATCTTCTGCGAGAAAATTTGGGGCTCCAACCGTGTTAGGCAAAACCGTTGGTCACTACAGGATTGTCGAGAAGCTGGGCGACGGCGGGATGGGTGTGGTTTATAAAGCCCTGGACACCAAGCTCGGCCGGTTCGTCGCCCTCAAATTCCTGCCGGAGGGTCGAATTCAGGATCATCAAACTCTGGAGCGATTTCGCCGCGAGGCTCGGACCGCCTCCGCCCTCGATCATCCCAACATCTGCACAATCTACGAAATCGGCGAGCACGACGATCGGCCGTTCATTGCGATGCAGTATCTTGAAGGCCAAACCCTCAAGCATCGTATCGAGAGGAAGCCGCTCAAGACGGAGGAACTGCTGGAGTTGGCGATCCAGATTGCGAGTGCGCTGGACGCCGCGGACCAGAAAGGAATCATCCATCGTGATATCAAGCCCGCGAATATTTTCGTGACTGTCCAAGGCGCGGCGATGGTCCTGGATTTCGGGTTGGCGAAATTGACCTGCGCGACTGCCGATCGAAATCCCCGGTTCCTAATCCCTGATGAAACGGACTTTGGGGCTATTGCAATGCCGACGGTAACCCTCGAACCCGAAGCCCTGACAAGCCCCGGGACCGCCGTAGGCACCCTGACCTACATGTCCCCCGAGCAAGCGCGCGGCGAGGAATTGGATGTGCGCGCGGACCTCTTTAGTTTCGGCGCCGTACTTTACGCGATGGCGACCGGCCGCTCTCCCTTTTTCGGAAAAACACAGGTGGCGATATTCGACGCAATCCTGCATCAGACCCCGACGGCGCCCCGATCCCTCAACCCTGACGTGCCCGCCAGGCTCGAAGAGATTATCAACAACGCGCTTGAAAAGGATCGCGAGCTGCGTTATCAGCACGCTTCGGAGATTCGCACCGATCTAAAGCGTCTCCACCGTGACCTGAGCGCAGTCCGCGCTTCCGAGGTACCAGCGCCCCTCCCGGGAGATCTCGCGGTGGCGGCTGGCCGCTACAACCGGCGAATTCTCGCTTCCGTGATTGTTCTGGCTCTCGCGATTGGGGCTGGTTACGGCATCTATTCGTTTCTAAACCGAAGCCGCGCGATTCCCTTCCAGCGTTACGCGATCAACCAAATCACTGCGAACGGCAGAGTTACCTTGGGCGCAATCTCTCCCGACGGCAATTTCGTCGCAAGTGCAGAAAGCGAGAATGGACAGCAGAGCCTGTGGCTTCGCAACATTGCCACAAACAGCGATACCCAAATTGCACCGCCGTCACGGGCTGATTACGGTTGCCTCGACTTTTCCCCGGATGGGAACTATCTCTATTTTTGTCAATCTCCCTCGTCGCAGGTTCTCGACCTCCTTCGGGTTCCGGTCCTGGGCGGTGCATCGCAACGAATCGTCCGTGGTATCAGCAGCAATATCGCGTTTGCGCCCGGCGGGAAACAGATTGCCTATCTTCGGAAGAACGACCCCGAGCCAGGCAAATGGTATCTTCTTGTAGCTGACGCGGACGGACGCGGCGAGAGAACTGTGTTGAGTGAGTCCGGCGCAAACAGGCCCGATACTCGCGAATGGCCTTTGTCTAGTCAGTTGGCCTGGCTGCCTGACGGCGCACGAATTGCAGTCGGTATCACGCACCCGCGTAATGAGCTTGGAGTCATCGACGTGGTGGATGTGAAGAGTGGCCGGCGGGAGACTTTCATGAGCACTCATGACAAGCTCATCCGGTCGCTGGCATGGTTGCCCCAGGGAGACGGATTTGTCGTGAATTATGCGCTCGCCACTGCATCAAATTTCTGGCAGATCGGAATTATTTCCTATCCTGGCGGCGACTTTCATTCCATCACCAACGACACAAACTCCTATTCGATGTACACGATTTCAGGCGATGGCATGACTCTGGGCGCAGTGCAGTCCAGAATCACTCGAAGACTTTATCTTTTGCCCGAAGGTGGTTTCCAGAATAGTCCGCCGCCACCAATATCCCTGAGGACGCCGAATGTCACTACTTTCAGTTGGGGTGCTGAGGGGAAGCTGTTCGTGATGGGGGATGGAAAGCTTACCCGGAGGAGCGTCGCGGGCGGCCCGGAAGCGATACTGCTCACTTTTCAGGGCAGGTCGCCTGAGCCGTGCGATGGCGCACGGCGGATCGTTTTCGAATGGGCCTTTGCCGGCGGATCGCACGACGTGAATGTCTGGCGAGCGGATGCCGACGGTTCGAACCTTGTGAAATTGACGACGGGAGAAGACGGCGAAGACCCTGTCTGTTCGCCGGATGGCCGGTGGGTATATTACGTCGACGCCACCAAACCTCAACCGATGCGAGTACCGCTGAACGGCGGTGCGATGGAACCAGTCCCTGGAAGCGCGGTCCGCGACGGCTACTATGCATTCGGAAACATCGCGCTCGCTCGCAACGGCGACCAACTGATGTATCTTGCTAAGGTAAGAACTCCGGGGAACAAGGATGTGCAAGTGAAGGCGGTGATTGTCGGACTTGCGGGGGAAACTCCCCACTTGGTGGATGTCGATCAACAGATCAGCTATCCTCCGCAGTTCACACCGGACGGCCGCGCCATAGCGTACCCCGTTCGGGAAACGGCCGGCAACGATGGCGCCGACAACATCTGGCTCCAGCCACTGGGTGGCTCGCCGCGACGCCGGATCACAAACTTCCCTTCGGACGGTACTCGCGTCTTCTATTGGTCCCCGGACGGCAAGACACTCGGAGTTCTGCGCCAACGGACTGACTCGGATATGGTCGTGTTGCGCGCATTGGTTTCGTCGTCGAAATAGGCTATTTGTCCGGATTATTGATACGGCTTTCCATTCGCCACCTGCGTCCTGCAAACAAGCGCATATTTGCCGTTCATAGTCGTGGTCTGCAGGTTGTTCTCGGGGCTCGTGATCTTAGTCACCCCAGTCAAATCACATGCGCGCGGACGAATGGGACCGAATATTGGGCGATACCACTTGGAGATAGAGAACAAGGTTGGAGAGAAGAACTTCAATCTCTAAGAAAGAGGGAGCGCCCCGTCAACTGTAAACCTCTCCGGGCACCACTTTAATGCTCGGATCGGCAAGAATCTTCTTGAGGTACTCCGGAGCGAATCGCTTGCCGGTCAAATCCGGGCCATAGACTCGACCGACCTCTTCACGAAGATGGCACGCGTTGCAGTCTTTGGCTACGCGTGGGTTTTCAAGCTGTTATGATAAGCGGCAATCATGGAGCCCCTCGAAGCCGAGGAATTCTGGAATGATCTGCTGGCCTTCATAGAGGAAAAGCGCGTCATTCCCGTGGTCGGTGCCGAACTGCTGACCATCCGGCGAGAGGGTTCGCCCCCCGTGCCTCTTTATCGCGCCGCGGCTGACCGGCTCCTCGCGTTGCACAGGCTTGATCCCCTTCCGCAGGAACATTATGGGTTGTATGGCGCGGTTTCCGCTGTGTCCGCGGAGCGCAGAGTGCGAATGAAGGATCTCTATCGGCAGATTTACGACATTTTAAAGAAACTAAACTCGGAACAACCACAATTAATGCAGCCCCTGTGGGACTTGGCATCTATTTATCACTTCGATCTCTTTATCACCACCACCCCAGATGATTTGCTCGCCCGCGCGCTGATGGCGGTACGCGGCCTTCCCGTGGATGAGATTCCTTACGCTCCGCTGCTGCCAACCGATAAGAGGCGCGATGTCCCAGAAGCTCCGTCCTCTCAATACACAGCGGTGTTTTACTTGTTCGGAAAGGTCGATGTCGGTCCTTTCTATGCCATCCACGACGAGGATTCCTTGGAGTTTCCTTACTCGCTTCAGGCAGGCAACGGACCGGAGCGCATGTTCTCCCATATGCGCAGCCGCAATCTGTTGCTCATAGGCTGCACGTTTCCGGATTGGCTGAGCCGCTTCTTCATCCGGCTTTCGAACCCCGATAGGCTCTATTCCGACCAGCGCACCAAGAAAGAATACCTGGTGGGCGAAGAGACCCTCGGCGGAAAGGACCTGGTGACGTTTCTGGAACGGTTCAGCCTGGATTCGCGATGTTATCGGGTGGAAGCGGAAACCTTTGTCTCCGAGCTCTATCGGCGCTGGCTGGAACGCAACCCTTCCAGGGTCCTGACGCCAAACACCGAACCAGGCGAGGGTGCCACCTCGGGCGGGACAATCTTCATCAGCTATTCGAGCGCCGATCTTGGAGCCGCCAAATCCTTGTTCGACGACCTGAAAAGCATGGGCGGTCGTTTCCCATCCGGAACTCGACCTGACACCCCGCCTGCGGCGTTCCATCTCGATTAATGACTCTTCCCGCCGCCTGCTGGGCATAACCGGAAATGCAAACCACGAATAGCGTCGGATCCTGCGGCGGGTGGAGGTGATTCTTCTACCGGTCGGAAGCGTCATTGCATTTCCTTCTCTACTCCAGTGTCAGGCTTTTCAGTTGTTTGTCGCTTGAGATATCTTCCAAAAGCGGTTTAGCAGACTTGCCGCCCGCGCTCGCGTCGATCGTGTATTTTCCCGCTGGACCCTCAAAGGAAAAGGCGCCGGTGGAATCGGTAGTCTGGGTCATGGAGCCCTTTGGTCCAGTGATCTTCACCAAGGCATTCGGCACATCTCCCCCGTCCCGATTCACTACTTTGCCTTTGACCATAAACGTCTGGTCCTTTTTCTTATTGTCTTGCTTTTTCGTGTCAGGCGCGTCCTGCTTTGGCTGCTGAGCTTGGATCGCCAGGTTGGCGGGCACCAAGCTGGAAAGAATTAGAAGGGATAGACCAAATTCATGCCGCATTCGCCGTCGTTCCCCCCTATTATGCGGGGTATGGTATCACAGAATTAGGGTAATAACCAGGAATCCCCCTCGTTGAGCCAGCCTAGCGTTTAGGGAGATGCTTGGAATCCTTTTCGTTCTCGCAGTAGTTCTCGAAGACATCGGAGTCCGGCAAAAGCTCGTGAGGGATCTTCACACTGAAAGGCCTAGTGTACATCTTAGGATCTTCAAAGCGGATTTCGTAATCCAAGTGTCCGAAGTCGCGGCGTCGGTAGCGTTCCACCACCCGGAGAGCCTCGCTGTGCGGATGTCGCATAGCATCCAACCAGGTCTTGTCGTTAAAACCTCCGGTTTCGACGATCAATGTGTCTCCCTCCCAGTGCCCGGCCGAGAAACCGTTGAACGCCGGGAGGTCGAACTCTTTCGGTAGGACCCGTCCATCCGTATGAATCTGGCGGTAGAAGTTGCCGGCTTCGTACAAGATCATGGTCTGCCGCGGGGCCTGAACGATCTTGATGGGTTCGGAGACAAGGTCCGCGAGGGGAAAGCCCATCGATAGGCCGGGAGTGCAGGCGTCGGCGAGGGTATTCTGGGCCTGGTTGCGGCGCATTTGCTCGACGGCTTCTGGACGCATTAGCGTCTCCGCATTCGGGAAGTCCAGAAGAATATTTATGAAGTATTTGTATTGCGTGCCGATCTCCATGCCGGGCACGTCAAGCTTTATGGCTTCGTCAATTCTGCTTCCATAGAGCCGCTTCATCTCGGCGGGTGTGGTGGTTTCGTGCATCCACACACCGGAGAGGTCAGGCTTCCCATCGGGAGCATGGGGCGCTGGCGCCGTCAGATCGGCTTTGCCATCGCGCGTCCGCGGCACGCCCGGTTCGCGATAATTCAACCATTGCGCGTGCCCCGTGCTGGCTGCAAGAGCGAATAAAACGAACAAACGCCAGTCGAGATTTCGGACAGCCATGCCTCTCATAACCTTAGTGTATTGAGCCGAATGGTGTAGCGTACAACAATTGCGGCAGTGACGTAAAGACGGTCTACCTCCCGTTCCCTTCGTTTCTTTATCGATCGACAAAGTCGCTTCTATACTTTCGGTCGGACTCATTAACGACGAGGAGGCACTTGTCTCCGAACGAGTAGAGCGGTTGCCCATCGAACAGAGCGGGCTACTTCGAGATAGAGTTCCTTTTTATGCTCCCGACAAAACAAAAGGCGGACCAGCGTGGGGCGACGGGCTCGAACCCCATGGCGGACGGCACTGGGTAGCAGTAAGAGGTAACTTTTTGAGTTCGGTGCAATCGATTCCGCAAAATGGCAACGAGAGGCAACGGCTGTCCCCGGTATGTTTGCACCGTGCTGCGTCTCTGGATCAACATAGCATCCGGACCGATTCGCACCGCTAACGATTTGCAATCGGCACCGCCCCATCAGGGCGGCGATTCTAACAGTCATGAACAACTACACTAAAAAGACGTGTCTCGCGCGTCGAAGTGTGTCCTCCTGTTTTGCGCCTGTGCCTTCTTTCTGTCAGGTCAAAGCCTGCCTTGGTACCTCCATGGTTACTACCCCAACGCCTCGGCAACCGGAGTGCCTACCAACACCAGCATTCTGCTCCAAATAGAACAGATTTACAGCCAGTACGGCCAGATCTATACGCTAAAGAATCAGTCGGGGACTGCGATTCAACTGAGCACGAATGGTTATTACACCGACCTCACTCTCACTCCCGTCGCACTGCTTGCCCCTTTCACTCGCTACACGTTTGCGATTACGCCTGATCCTACCGTCGGCAGCGCCTACTCGTTTTCCTTCACCACGGGCAGCGGTCCGGATACCACGCCTCCACATTTGGTCTCCATCAGTCCAAAGACAGGAACATCCGGCATCGGCGTTGAAGGCCCATTCTTCGCCACGTTCGACAAGGTGCTCGATAGAGCCGCCGCCGCGAACATGGTCTACGGCGGAGGCGTTTCCCTGCATGCTTCCGGAGGCCTGATCGTTCAGCCGGCCATCACCGTCTCGGGCGACAGCATGGGAATTCAGATCCGAATCCCTACTCCAGCCTGGGCGGCCGCGTTGCAGCTCACCGTCGACCCTTCGAAATTCAAGGACGCTTTTGGCAATATGGGGCAAGGCCCGCCGCAGGTTGCGCAGTACACCACTTTCATCGCGACGGATACCGGTGGACCAATTCTGAAAGGCTACTTCCCGGCCAATGGCGACAACGGGCTCCCCGTAAACGTTTCCATCCGGTTGCTATTTGACCGGAATGTGGATCCTTCTTCGGCGGCAGCGGGCATCAGTCTTACCTCCAACGGGAAGGCTGTGCCCGTAACCTACGCGCCCTTCGCGAACGGTCAAGGCATCGCCCTGAAACCGTCGGGATTCCTTGCGCCGAATCAGACCTTTCAGGTGAGCGTCGGCTCGGCTCTTCTGGATCAGCAGGGGTTCCCACTTCAGCAATCGTTGTCCTTCCAGTTCTCCACAGCGGCCGACCCGGATGCGACCCCTGCACAACTGGTCACCTACGGCCCGCCACAAGGCGTTTTAGCGCCGCTCAACACGCTGGCAGCCATGCGCGTGAACAAGCGGATCATGCCGCTGTTTTCCTTCGCACTCACAACATCCAATAACGCGGGCGGCCTCCCGGCAACTGGGGCGATCTCACCAGACGGGCGAACCTTCACAGTTCAACCGGCCGTTCCGCTCACTCCTTTCCAAACCTATCAACTCGGTTTGACCGACGTGGTCGACCTCACGGGCACATCTTTTGCCAGCGGTTTCAGCTTCACACCTTCGGGCGACGTCGACAACGCGCCTCCCTCGGCGCTGGCGGTGATGCCCGCCGACGGATCGCAAGGCGTTCCCACTAGCGTTCCCATTCAGGTACTCTTCAGCGAGCCACTCGGTGTGCCGCAAATCGACAACTCCATCCGCTTGTCCGCCGCGGGCCAGACCGTCCCTGCCGCCATCACTTTCGACGGGGCCGGCCTGGCGACTGTGGCGCCTTCAAAAACCCTGGACCCTAACACGACCTATACGCTGGAGCTCAACGCCGTGCCCGATTTCGCGGGCAACGTCATGCCCGCTTCCTCTACGCAATTCACTACTGGATCGACTCCCGCTCCGGCCACCCCGGTTCATCTGCTTAGCTCTACGCCGGCGCAAAACGATAACGGTGTCGATGTGAATGCCTCTATCGCTCTGACGTTTGACTCACCATTGAGTTCTTTATCCGCCTTTCGCGGCTTCATCGTTTCGGACTCGACTGGAAATTACCCCGTCACCGCGACAGTCTCGGGACCTACGCTCACTATCCAGCCGTCCCACGCGCTCCTCCAAAATTCGACGATCACCGTCCAGGCATCGGTCACCGACACCAACGGCCGTTATGGACAAATCGTGGTCTCGTTTCGCACCGCGGCCAACGGCGATACGACGCCCCTTCAGGTGATCTCCGTGTCTCCTCCGGACGGCTCCGCCATCGCAGGCCGCTCGCGAAATATCACACTCACATTCAATAAAGCAGTGAACGCCGCGACGTTGCCGGTGCTGGGAGGGATAGTCGCGTTCTCTAACGGAACGCCCGTAAAAATCACAACGATGCGCGCGAACAACGATCTCTCGGTGATCGTCACTCCGGCCATCGATTCAGGCGACGTCACGCTGGTGGCCGACGCCGGAGTGACGGATTTCGGGGGCAATCCTCTCATCCCTTTCCGCGCTCAGTACACGTTCTCCTCCGCCAACGCCGGCAACTACTCGAACAGTGTTCTGGAAGTGCGGCCGGCTTCAGGCTCCACGGGTGTGCCAGCCACTTCCTCAATCACGTGGTTTTTTTCCAACGCCGTCGACTTCGCCACAGTTCAATCTTCCTTGGTAGTGGTCGCCGATGGAGTGCCCGTCGCGGGAAGCTTTGCCTTGTCCAAAGATGGAACCATCCTCATGTTTCAACCCGGCGCGCCGTTTTCCGCAGGCGCGTCAATCCGTTATTACCAGCGCAGTCCCCTGTTCAGCGACAGCTACGGATTCACATTTACCGTGGCAGCAGCCGCAGCGCCGCCTCTAAGGCTGGTGCGTTACACGCCTGCGCCGACCGCGCCCGCCAATAGCATTCTTGAATTCGAATTTTCAGCACCGGTTTTCGCGAACCAGAATCTGGTGAGCCTCCATCAGAGCCTACCCAACAGCACACTTGGGGGAGCGTTGATTCCGACAGTAACCACCAGTCCCAGCCCCAACGTGCTTCGCCTGAATCCGATCACGCCGCTCACTGCGGGTAATTATGTGATTGTCATCTCGCCCGACTCCCAAAACTTGAGTCAGAGCTCCATCTCGTACCACGCCACTGCTCCCGTGGTTACGCCTTCCGACTCGCCGGTGGCCGCGCCGGTCGCGGGCTCTGTGGGAGTGCCGGTCAATGCTTCGATCCGGATCGGGTTTGAAACGCCGTTGAACCCTCTAACGGTGATTAGTGGTTGCGTCCAACTTCAGTTCAACGGCCTATCCCCGACCGTGCTTCTCTATCTTTCTCAAGACAGCCGCGGCCTCGTGGCGACCCCGACTCAAGCTCTGCCGCCCAACACGAGTGTCCAGGTCAGCCTCACGGGATTGGAAGACGTGTATGGTAAACCCATCCCCGCCCGAACGTGGAACTTCACCACGGCAGCCGGCGCCGATTTCCAGCCCGCGCAACTGATCGAGTCAAGCCTGCCCAACGTTGGGACTGCCACGATTCCTGCCAATGGCGCGATCGCATTTGTGTTCAACAAACCGCTGGACCCCAGTGTCACTCCGTTCACCCTCTCTCCCCAGGTTGCGTTGACCACTCATTTCAGCGACGACCTGCAAACAATCACCGTCAGCGCGAATCCTAAATTCGCCAAGGGCCTGCAATACCAGATCTACCCGCAGCGCATCATCGATATCGACGGCATCCCGGTGAACAATGTCTATAGCACGAGTTTCAACGTGGCCTTCGATCCGGATGTCACGCCTCCCCGCCTTGTTCAGCTTTCACCAGGAGACAGTCAGACGGGATTGCCGCTCAATGCGCAGATCATCGCCGCTTTCGACAAGCCCATGTCGGAGGCTCCCCTGGGAACGGTGCAGTTACTTCGCGGCAGCGATCAAGTCCCGCTGATCCCGCAAACCGCGGAGCTGCGGCGGCTGCGGCTTGCCCCTGCGCAGCCGCTCGACCCGAACACAACCTACACCATCGTGATCTCGGGCGCCGCCGACTTGAGCGGAAACGCGATGGCGGGCACAGTCACGCGCACATTCACCACCGGCGACCGAGTTGATACGATCTTGCCGTCGGCGCAGGTGCTGGCGACCGGCGCGCCGAATGTTCCCATCCGAATTCTGTTCAGCAAACCCGTCAGCCCCGCGACGGTAGACTCCCAATCTATTGTCTTGAACATTGCATCCACTCAAAACACCTCGTCCTGGAGCTGGGTTCCGATTCCCGCCGTGGTCGCTCTTTCGGCCGATGGCCTGATGGTTACCCTGACCCCAGCGAATCCGCTCAATCCAGGATGGCGTTACGAAATCAGTTCCTCGGGCATCCGGGACTTCGTGGGCAATCTGGCCGGCGGACTGAGTGCCCCTACCCCCACATTCATTGCCGCTTCCGCTCCGGACAATACCCCTCCCGTGATGACCATTGTTCCCACGGATGGTTCCACCGCAATTCCCTATTTCACAAAGCTGCGGGCTTATGCGAACAAGGCCATTCTTCCGCCCCCGTTGAGTACTGTGACCTTTCAGGTGACCACCGGAGGGCAGCCCGTGTCCGGAACGTTTGTTCAGTCCGGTTCCTTCTTCAACTTCACTCCCGATGTGCCGCTGGCCACCGGCACAACCTACCGCATCGACATCGGCAATGTGACGGACCTGGCGGGCAATGTCGCTCCGACCGCGTCGAGTACGTTTACCACCAGCGCCACCCAAAGCGCCGCTCCGCAGCAGCTTCAGATCGTGTCTTCGATGCCCGCGAATGGCGATTCAGGGGTCGCCGTCAACACTCCCCTGGCGATCACGTTCAACCTTCCCATCGACCCGGCCAGCATCAGCTTCAACTCGATTCAAGTCCAGACTTCCTTTCCGACCTCAGTGTCGTCCTCGGTATCGGGCAATACGGTCACCATTACGCCATCCGAGTCCTGGCCTTCCGCCTCGGCGGTGACCATTTACTTTGGGAACAGCCCCTACAACGGCTATCTGCAAGATGTGGTGGGAAACCGCATGCCGGTTTATTTGAATCAGCCGATCGCTTTCAAGACCGTCGCGATCGCCGATCCCAACCCTCCCCAACTGCTCTCCGCTACGCCCGCGGCGGGAACTCCCGTGGCCGCACCGACAGCGTCCTTCCAGTTAACTTTTTCCAAGACTGTGGCTGTCGGAAGCGGCGGATTGACCACGTTCAGCGGTTCGCAGGCGAGTTCTGTAAATGCCGGCTACGACTCGGGCGACTTGCACACCCTTATCCTGAGCCCGAACTTCAACGCCAATAGCGTACTGACCATCGTGGGAACGGACGCCATTGTGGACCGGGCTGGTAATTCCGTCGCCCCGTTCGCGCTTCAATATCCAACCGTCGCCGCGGCAATCGCCGGCCCTCCGTCGGTAAGTTTGGTAACGCCGAATTACTCGACAAACGTCGCTCCCACGACGCCGATTATCGTGCGGTTCAACAGGAGCATGGACCCGCAGAGTCTGCTCCAATCCGTGCGCGTCACGCAAGACGGCGAAAACATCACGGGAAAACTGACCGCCAGCGATTCCAACCAGACTGTCCAATTCACGCCCGACAATCCGTATGGCGCGGGATCGCAGATCGACATATTTGTTCTGGAAACCACTATTGACGCTTCCGGTGCCGCGCTGGGGTCGCGCTTTCATTCGTCCTTTACCGTCACGAGCCAGCCCACCATGTCCGTCTATGAAGTGAGTTTCGGCAAAGAAGTTTCCCCCGATGCGGCGTTGGAGATCGGCTTTAACCAGAAGCTCGACCCATTGACGGCGATCGCCGACAACGTGTGGCTGCGGAGTGAACATCGGACGATTGCGGGCACTGTGTCGCTGCGCGGAGACCGGATTGTCCGCTTTGTTCCCAGCGCTCCATTGAAAGAAAATGTAGATTATGTTCTGACGGTCGGAAGCGGCTTGCGCGCGGCCAATCTTACGAAAGTTGTGCCCGAAGAATTCCTAGTTCACGCGAGTGCTGCTGTACCCGTGGCTGCGGTCGATTCCATGGGCGCGGACTCAGTCAATGGCCGGTCTGCTCTCCACATCCACTTCAGCCAGCCTATCAATCCTCTGTCGGTCGACCAGAGCCACGTGCTCGATTTTGCGGGCGCAGATGTCGCCGTGGACCTGCGCCTGGGGTCCGACTTCCGCGACGTGTGGCTGATCCCGCGGAGATCTGTTGCAGATGTGCGGAGCCTGACGTTCGACTCAAGCGAAATGGAAGATCGCGCAGGTCACCGTCTTACTCCTTTCAAGCGCAGAGTGGGGGCAGAAGGAAAATAGTGCGCGCTTCGCTCCTTTTGCTCGCGATGTCCGCCTGCGCGGTTGCGCAAACTCAACCCAGCATCGTAAGTATCCTTCCCGCCGACGGATCAAAAGGGGTTCCGTTGAATGCGACCGTCATCATCAATTACGGTTTTCTCCCGGCAAACTCAACGCCTGTCAGGTTGACCAAAGCCGGGATCGTAGTTTCGGGAACCACCGAACTGGCCTTTCCCAACGTGCGCTTCACGCCGGACAAGCCGCTGGATGCCAATACAACCTATAAGGTGGAATTCATCTCGAATTCGACACTCCCTGTAGGTTCTTTCACAACAGGAACCCAGACGGACACAACCTCTCCCACGTTTGTGTCTTCCACTCCGCCAAGCGGGGCTGACGGGTTCAGCACTACCGGTACCCTCAAGCTGGTTTTCAGCAAACCTCTCAACGCTCTTTCGCTCGCCAAAGCTCCCTTCACCCTGCGAGATCTTACCGGGGGATATGTGCAGACCACCAACAGTGGATACGCTGCGTTAAGCGGCCCCCAGTTGCAGCCCGACGGATTGACGATGCTCTTCAATCCCAGCTTTCAAGAGAATCTGCAATTGGGACATGCGTATCAACTCGAATTTGCTCCTTCCGGTTTGGCTGATTGGCTGGGGAATCCTCTTAAACAAGTTCCAGCTCCTATCGTGTTCACCACCTTCCGCAATCCTTCGGCAACTGGCCCTCTTCTCACGGGCTCCGTGCCCGCAAATGGCGACCCCGCGTCGCCAACGAATTCCAGCATCGTGCTGGTCTTCGATAGACCGCTCGCGCAGCTGACGTATGATTCGTACATCAGCCTGGATGCGGGCGGTCCTGTAAATTTTACGGTCGATAACTCGCTGGCGGGCGGCCGCGTTCTGATTATTCAGCCGGCCGTCCTGCTACCGCCGCTCACGCAAGTCACATTGCGCATTACAGGATTGGTGGATGAATTTGGACGATCGCTCCCCACGCCCCTGGTCCTCCAGTTCCGGACCGGCGTAACTCCGGAGACGAGGCAACTAAAACTCACCAGCTCCGTTCCCCCGGTCTTGTCGCAGAACGCGATTCTTCGCGCGACCTTCAACCGCCCTCTCGATCCCGTGCTGGTGGCGCTAGGCGCCGTAACGATAAGCCCCGCTAACATTCCGAACGGCACCAACGCGTCACCCTATCAGATCTCAGACGACCATCTGACTCTTACGTTCGCTCCCGTGTCGCCGCTCCCTGCGGGATCGTATCAAGCCGCCATTTTTCTGCCTTTTGATCGCTATTTCGGAAAGCAGAGTCAGTTCAACTACCCCACCCTGAACTTCACCATTCGAGGCGATACGGACTCCACCGCTCCCTTGGTCTCAGCTATCACGCCGCCGGATGGAACCCTCGACGCACCACCCTCCTCCGTGATCCAGGTTGCATTTTCCAAAGCTGTCGCCCCTCTCACGGCTTCGACGGTTCCCTTTCAGTTGACCGAATCGGGCAGTCCCGTCCCAGGTACCTTCACCATCAATGGGGCTATCGGAACATTCGTTCCTAAGAATGGACTCGACCCATCCAATTCTTATCAGATCCAGATCGCCGGCTTGACCGACTTATACGGAAATCCTCTGGCGCCGTTCACTTCCTCGTTTGGCACCGCGAGCGCGAACCCAACGGGCGATCCTTTCAAACTGATCAGCAGTTCGCCAGCGTTCAATGCCACTGCGGCCGACCCAACCGCACCCATTGTGCTGACCTTCAATCGCCCTGTGAACCCGGTCAGCGCTTTCGGTCCAAATGCCTTTACCTTGTACCAGACCTTCCCCGCCCCGGTAACGGGAACGTTCCAAACCAACGGGTCGACCTTGACCTTTATGCCACGTTTTCCGCTGCAAGGGGGTAAATATTTCTTGTACGCCCCCGGCATTACGGATCTCTCGGGCAACCCCACGTCCTCTGTCAACGGCGGCTTTCAGATGGCGAACCCATCCGCGGATCCCACACCATTGACCGTCACCTCCGTTTCACCTGGAGATGGGCAAGCGGTCAATTATCAGCAGCCCTACGTCGTGTTCACTTTCTCCAAACCAATAGACCCCGCTACTGTGACGAGCGCAAACTTTGTCGCCCTCACGGCGAAAGGAAATGTGGCGGTCCAGCCTGCTCTGTTGGCAGGAGGGAACCAGGTTTCCCTGTCGTTTAGTGCGGGTCCAAGTTCTCTCGTGACGCTCTACGTGAATCCAGGCGTGACGGACTTCGCGGGAAATACGGTAGTTCCGTTTCGTACTACGGTCCGCACGACGGATATAATTCCCGTTGCGAATCCTCAAGGAGCGTACGTCATCTCGCAACGGCCCTCATACACCTCGCCAAAGTCCGCGCCAAATGCGTCGATCAGTCTCGCGTTCAATATGCCGCTCGATCGCGCTTCCGTGGAGCAGGGCCTGCTCGTTGCGGTTAAGGGCTCGCTGGTTACAGGCACTGTCGTTTGGACGCCGGATTCGACCGGTTTCACGTTTGTCCCAGATGTGCTCTTTCCTTATTCCGCCTTTGTCGATCTCGCCATTGTGAGTCCGGCGCAGGACGCGTTGGGTAATCCATTTAACTATTCACTTGGAGCGACGGCGGTACACATGCAGATAGTCGATGTGCCCCCTGCTCCCGCTCCTGCTTTGTCTGTGTTGCGTTCCAACCTGCCGGTTTTGAATAACGCATTCCCGCTGGACGGAGTCATCGAACTGGAATTCGATCGGGATGTGCCTGGCTCCGCTGTGCTGCCTTCGGCAGCGACCCTGGTCCCGGTGATCCAGTTCAATAATGTGTTTGGTCCGCCGATCCCATGTACGATCACTTCAATAGGCCAGCGCATCCTGCGGTTCACTCCTACCCAGATCCTAGCGCCCAACGGTTCTTACCAGTTCTCGTACGATCCTGGTCTTGGCCAGAAGTATTCCGGTTATTTCCTGACGGGCACTTCGAAATCCCCCGCGGAGCTTTCGACGATCGCAGCCGGGCCTCTGGGATCGAACGTTCCCATCAACGCTAGAATCAGCGTGGCGTTCTCTAATCCTGCGAGCGAATTTTCCATGCCCAATGCCCTGGTATTGCGAAGCGGAGGCAACGTCGTGCCAACTAATTATCTTTGGTCGGCCTCAGACCGCGCTGTCACTTTGACTCCATATGCATGGCTTGCGCCAGACACCGACTACACGGTTACGCTGAGCGGGATGGAGGACCTGGCGGGGCACACGGTTGCGGACCGCACCTGGACGTTCCACACTTCCTCGCAATTCGATTTTCAATTGGCGTCGGTACTTCGTGTAGCTCCATCGGGGGCCGCAGCCAGCCCAAACGCGACTGTTTCGATTACCTTTTCGGAACCTGTCACCGGCGATTGGATCGACCGTTTTACGGTCGGGGACCTCGGATACAATGCCAGCCCATACGTGACTTCACCGAGCACTCCCATTTCGGGTTCGATACGATTCTCCGACGATCAGCGCAACGTTTTCTTCACTCCCGATCACCCGTTTCCGGCCAACCACTCGATCGCTGTTGTTGTACCCGTCGTGGACGACTTCGCGGGAAATGTCGACCCCATGCGAGCCTGGTACGACACCACTACTTACAAGTTCCGCGTCGGGCTAGCACCGTCAGGAGCTCCTGTTGTCACTGCCTCCAACCCTGACGACGGTAGCACGGGCTTGCCGCTGAACGTGAAGCTGCAGGTTCTCTTCAACCAGAGTGTGATGGAGTCGAGCCTGGATGGCGTGACGTTGCTACAGAATGGCTCCGCCGTGCCCGCTACCGTGAAACTCGAGGCCGACGGCAGAACCCTGACCACGGTTCCGGTCAGTCTCCCGTCAGCGGGGACCACCTACTCGCTGCTGGTGGCCGGCGTTCGCAATACCGATGGAGCCGCCATGACAAGCTCGTTTCAGATGGTGTTCACCACGGGAGCAATGGTGGACGAAACCGGTCCTCTGTATCGATCGTTGCCGGTCGCCGGACAACTCGAAGTGCCGCTGAACGCTCCGTTGCGAATACGCTTCAATGAGCCACTCAACAAGCTCACGGCGATTGCGGACAATGTTTTCCTGACGCGAGGAGGAAATGGTCCCGTGGTCGATACTACGATGAACATCCAGGACAATGGCAAGACCATCGTTCTAGTGCCCACCATTGCCCTGGCTCCGGACACCCAATACAACTTGTCTCTTGTTGGCGTCACGGACCTTGCTGGAAATCCGCTCAGTTCCACCGGCCCCCAAGGCCTCTCGTTTAGCACTTCCAGCGGCTTGCCTGCCGTACCCGCCACGCTGATCGCATTCGACCCGCCGGATGGATCGCAGAACATTCCGCCCACTTTTGTTCCACTGGCCGTGTTCAACCAACCGCTCGATCTGACACTGGGCGACGGTACGATCCAGCTTTCTGGCCCGAACGGAATTGTTCCCGGCGCGCTTTCAACGATCGGCGGAACCATCAAGTTCACACCGACGCATCCGCTTGCCGACGGCCTCTATCAGATGATGATCGGCGGACTCGCGGATGTGGGAGGCAATCCGGTCCCACCGGTTTCCTCGACCTTCACGGTCTCAGCCGCGGGTGTCGATAACACGCAGCTTAAGCTCGTTTCGTCCGATCCGCCCCAAGGCGCGGCGGGCGTGCCCGTAACCAGCACCATCACCCTGAATTTCAGCAAGCCTGTGAGCGCGGTCTCGGCCGCACAGCTGCCAATCCGGTGGAGCGGGGGCGCTATACCCGGCTCCTTTCAAACCCAAGGTGCCACCGTTATCTTCACTCCCAGCACGCCGATGCCCGGCGCCGCGACCATCGGAACATCGAACTTCTCGAATCTCCAGATTCAGGATCTGCGGAGCATTCCCACCTACTTCTCCTACCAGTTCACGACCGGACCCAATCCCGACACCACGCCGCCCACGCTTCTATTCTCCGCGCCACAGGACGGCGCGCTGATTCCGCCTGGACCTGTGAACGTGGCTTTCCGCTTTTCAAAACCGGTCGCCTCCAGTTCCGGTACCAGTGCGATCCAAGTGTTCGCGGGCGGAAATAACTTAACAAGCAATTTCCAATTCCTGACGGGTGAAGATGGCCAGACCTTCACGGGATCTTTCAATTTCAGCGCCGATACCGACATAACCGTAGCCATCACGTCCGACCTTAAGGACTTCAGCGGCAACTCGATTCAGCCCATCACCCTTCATCTCCGGACCGCTTCTCTCCAGTCGTTGCAGGGACCCAGTGTCCTCTCTATCTCGCCTGCGCTTGGAGCGGTGAACGTAGATCCGAAGACGCCTATCGAGCTTCGCTTTAGCCAGTCCATGGTCGCAGGCTCCGTTCAAGCGGGCCTCCGCGTCGCCACCAATGCGGGAATCAGCACAGGCACAGTCAGCAACGACGATGCGAGCCAGACATTCGATTATCATTCCGATCTGCCTTGGCCGAACGGCTCCGGCGTGGACATGGTTCTGGATCCCATAGCGTATGATCTGTCGGGCGCCAGAATCACCGCGCAATACTCACACTTCACCGTGCTGAGCGTATTCTCTAACACGGCTCCCGCGATTTCCTTCTCAGCTTCGCCAACGGCGATTGACATTCGTTTTGCCGGTCCGGTACCCGAGCAAGTCTTGGAGCTTTCCTACTTGCATCTGGGCGGGACGCTGGTAGCATCGCGTTCCGAGCGGGCGGCAAGGGACCAAATTCGAATCGTTCCTGAAAGTCCGCTGCAACCCGGGGTGACCTACCATCTGGTGCTGGATGCCGACCATGAGATCGCCATCCGAATTCCGGAATCTACAGGAGACATTCCAAGGGTGACTTCCATAGATTCAGATGCGGCGACGACGCGGATTCACTTCAGTGGACCAATTAATCCAATCACTCTCTACAGAGGCGGCTTGAAGTTATTGCGCAGCGACGGAACCTCTGTTGCATTTACCACGGAGGTCAGTCAGGATTTGCAGGAAGTGGTTTTGGTTCCGGTGGAACAGGCTGCTCCGCTGACGCCGGTGTTAGACGGAGTGGAAGCGCGCTCCGGGATTTTGATGCGTCGTACTTATTGAACGGCGACCGTGACGCCATTCTGGCTGATCACGCCACCCACGCGCACATAAACGGGAACCGTATTGCCGATTGAAATTCCTGCCGGGATCTGTGCATTTACCTGCATCAGTCCACCAATTTGTCCCGGAGCCGCGCCCGCGTATAGAGGCGTCACCGTCTGGTCCCCGATCGTCACTGTCACCGGAAGGTTCGGGGAAGGATAGGGAGGAGCGGAAAGCTTGCCGTCTACGCCCGCCGGATTGGTTTGGCCCTCCCCCGTCACATACAAAACCAGAATGTCACCCACCTTCGCGGGTTTTGCCGGACTGTTGAGTGAGCCGTCCTGATTGAAGGCGGCCGCCTGTCCTGTGCCGGTCGAATCGGCTGTAAAAATTCCTGGCATGGCTATTGCCAAGCTCACCGACAACGCTTGGGTAGTGGCCTGTGAGCGTCACAGGTCTTGCCACACGGATCGCGTTGTTAGCATGATCGGCAATGAAGACATTGCCGAAGCGATCTACCGCAATCCCCTTCGGATACATCAGCGTCGCGCTCAAGGGCGGCCCGCCATCGCCGGAGTAGCCAAGGGACCCGTTTCCGGCAAACGTTGAGATCGTGCCGAAGGTTGAAATTCTACGCACGCTATTTCCGGGAACATTTTCAGAGAAGTAAAGATTCCTCGCACTATCAAAGACCAGGCAACAGGGTCCGTACAGATATGCGTACTTGGCCGGCCCGTTATCAACGAGCACTGGAGGAGAATTGCCCGCGACGGTCGTAATGATTCCGGCGGGTGTAATTTGGCGAATCCTGTGATTGCCGGCGTCGGCAAAAAGAAGATTTCCCGCGTCATCGAAGACCATTCCGTCTACTCCATTGACTCGAGCCTTCGCCGCCGTTCCGGTGTCTCCCGAGAGCCCGGCTGTGCCATCACCCACAATCGTGCTGATGATGCCTGAAGTGGACACCTTGCGGATGCGGAAATCCTCGGCAATATACAGGTTTCCATTTCGATCCGCCGCAACTCCGTGAGGCCAACTTAGGTTTGCTGCGATCGCTGGTCCTCCATCGCCGGAAAAGCCATATGCTCCCGTACCGGCCACGGTTGTGATGGTTCCATCGGATGCTACTTTGCGGATGCGTCCATTCATTTTATCGGCGATGTAAACGTTTCCCGCGCCGTCCGCCGCGACCGCGCCACCCGATAATCGAGCTTGCGGGGCTGGCCCGCCGTCGCCCGAGAAACCTTTCAATCCATTCCCGGCGAATGTGCTAACGATTCCCGCGGGAGAGATCTTGCGGACCACTGGATTGAAGTCGTCGCTGATATATAGATTCCCTGCGTTGTCCATGGCCATGGAGGTTGGCAAACCCACTTGCGCGGCGGCGGCCGGTCCGCCATCGCCAGAGAGATTGTACAGACCATTGCCTACGGCTGTGGTTATAATCCCCGACTTGGAAACCTTACGAATGTTGTAAGAGAGCTGGTCCGCCACATAAAAAGTTCCTGCTCCGTCGAACGTCAGGCCGATGGAAAGGAGATTCATCTGCGCCTGTGTGGCCAGTCCGCCATCGCCCGAATTTCCGAAGATCCCGCTGCCTGCCACAGACGTGATTGTTCCATCCGGGAGCACCTTCCGAACCCTGGTGTTCTGGGCGATGTAGAGACTGCCTGCACCGTCAATCGCAACTCCCGTTGGAGTATAGACGTTCGATTTGGTGGCGAGCCCACCGTCGGCATCGGAGCAACAGCCGCCATCACCGGCAACTGTCGTGATGATGCCGCTTGCAGAGATCTTGCGCACGCGATTGTTTTGGTAGTCCGCAAAATATACATTGCCCGCGCCGTCAACGGCCACTCCCTCGGGCTGATACAGTTGAGCTTTGATCGCTGGGCCACCATCACCGGAGAAACCCTGATCCGTGCCTGCGAGGGTCGTGATGATGCCGGCCGCGGAGATCTTGCGAATTCGATTCGTCAGGATTTCGGAAAAATACAAATTGCCGCCGGCATCTATGGCCAGGGCAAATGGAACCAGCACCTGAGCGTTTGCGACCGGCCCCCCATCTCCCACCTCCCCCGCCAAATTCTGACCGGCGAAAGGTGTAATGACGCCCGTTGGTGAGATCTTGCGAATACGGCTGTTTCCCGAATCGGCAACATAGATGTCGCCGTTGCTGCCAACAGCCAATCCAACCGGACTATTCAGTTGCGCGCTTGTCGCCAAACCTCCATCTCCGCTGTATCCAACGTGTCCGGTGCCCGCGATGTGCGTCACAATGCCCTTGGTGTCCACTTTATAGACTGCATGAAGAGACGTGAAATACAGGTTCCCCGCCGCGTCAACGGCGGTACCGGTAGTCGTTCCGAGGGATGCCTTCGCCGCTGGTATGGGCGTCGGTATGGCCACGTCGCCAGCAAAAGTGGAGATCACATATTGCCCCTCGGCGAGGGTACCGCAGAGAGACAAAATAAGCGTTAGTCGGTGCCATGGATGAGATCGCAAGCCGAAAGGATAGCAGAGCGTTGGTCATGCAAACCATTGGAGGCCTCGTATTGTCCCCGGGTGCATAACAAACGAAGCACCACGCGGTTTTAGTATTGTCAAAATCAAAGCGTGCCGGGATTCATGTTCCTGCAACTGTCTTTGGTTATGGTAAGAGTGATGCAAACCTCATCCATCGGTCGGCGGGAGTTCCTTGCTTCGGGTGCGATACTCCTCTCCGCGCCCGCCCTGGCACAGCGATCGCCACAACGCGTGGTCGTGGTTATGTGCGATGGATTCGGGGTCCAGTATCTGGAGCAAAGCCACATGCCTGTACTGGCGAAGTGGCGGGAACACGGTTTATTCCGTCGCGTCAAGGACACGATGCCCTCCGTTACCAATGCCAACAACGCGTCGATTTGTTGCGGCGTATTGCCCGATCAGCACGGCATCACCGGTAATTCGTACTTCGACGAACGCTCCGGGCGGGAAGAATACATGGAGACCGCCGATCTCCTGCTTTCGCCAACCCTGTTTCAGCGCGCAAAGAAGCGAGGAGTGAAGTCCGCTCTGCTCTCGTCCAAGAAGAAAACGACCACGCTGCTGCCAGCTGGCGCCGATGTGGTTTTATCGGCGGAAATCCCTACGCAGGATTGGGTAAAGCGGCTTGGATCGGCCCCGGACATCTACAGTCGCGAAATCAATTACTGGCTCATGACGGCCGCCATCGATCTGCTCAAGAACCGCCCCGATCTCGGCTGCCTTTACATCCACACAACGGACTACCCGATGCACACCTGGCCTCCCGAGGCGAAGGAGTCCAAGGATCACCTTGCGCGATTGGATCAACTATTGGGCGAAGCGGCCGCTGCCGCGCCCGACGCTGCGTTCCTGCTGACCTCGGATCACGGGATGAACTATAAGACGCACTGCTGGGACTTGGAGAAAGCCTGTGCGCGGCGTGGCACTCCGATTCGGATCGCGATTTCCGTCGAGCGGGACAGGTACCCGAAGCACCATCGCGGGCACGGCGGCGTCGCATGGGTCTATTGCAACCGTTCGAACGACATCGACAAGGTTTCGCAGACGCTATCCGGGCTTAGAGGCGTGGAAACGATCTTGAACAGAAGCGAGGCTTCAAAGCGGTATCACTTGATGGCCTCACGAATCGGGGACTTGGTCGTGCTGGGCGACCGCGATACCGTCTTCGGCCAACTGGAGGGCGAGTCCGAACCGCTTCCCCCGGAATACCGTACCCACGGCTCCCTTTATGAGATGGATGTCCCGTTGATCATCCAGAACGCACAGGCACGGCTTTCCGCGCAGGACTTTCAATACAATTGGCACCTTACTCGTTGGCTATACACGTAATCACTTGGCAGGTTGCTGCTTGCGATACTTTCCATACAGAACTTCTTCCGAGAACTCGGGGCACTTGTATTCCATTATCTGTGGGTTCTTTTCCACATGCCGGTAGAGCGGCATGCTGATCTTCCAAGGCCGTGAAAAGGTCTTGGAATCTTCGATGGTGGCCTCATACATGAGGGTGTCGGCGCTGCGCGGAGTGTAACGTTCGGTCACCTTCAGGACGTCGCTATGAAAATCGCCTGCGCGGTCGAACCAGGTTTGGCCGTTCAGACCCGTTACCGTTACTACCAGCGTGTCGCCTTCCCAATGTCCGTTGGACCAGCCCATCCAGCTATCCGCCGGAGCCTCCGTCGACTTATCCATTCTGATAGATCGCTCTGCTCCTGCGAATTCATACGCGATCATGATCGTGTGCGGCGACTGGATAATCTGGAACGGATACGGCATGTACGTCGACCGCGGCACGCCGCCCATGTAGCACTTCACTTCCGGGTCCAGCGTCAGACGGTTCGCGAAATTCTTCTTCTGCTGCTCTGCCGCGGCGGGCAGATAGGGGATGGTTCCATCGCCGTCGATCACGCCCGGTCCGGGCGGAACCGAAAATTCCGCCCCGAGAGAGAGCACCGGCCCCTGCGAAGCCGCATGCGCCCGAAGATCCCAATCCGCGGTGTTCATCGCTTGCCACACCCCACCGATATCTGGCTTGCCATCCGGAGTCCGCGGAGCCTTATAGGTCTGCTGCGCGAACGCCGACGTCGCGAGTAATGCCGCGGCAGCAAGGGTGGAAGTGAGAACTCGAGTACTCATCTGCAATCTCCTCAACAGATTCTTTGCGTTCTAGTGGCGCCACCAGCCGTGTCCGTAAGGGCACGGGTTGCTTAACGCCGGTGGTACCCGTGCCCTTACGGACACGGCTGAACTGCTACTCAGGAACAACGATAAATATTTCCCTGCGACAGGCCACTAGGGACCTAGAACGTGAACCGTCCGCTTACCTGAGCGATACGCGGGCTGTTCGACTGGACGTGAGAGTTATAGCCGAAGTTGGTATCGGTTACAGCCGTGTCCGGACCGCCAAAGACCACGTTGTTGAGCGCATTCAGCGCCTCGAAGCGGACCGTGAAAAACATGCGTTCGCTGATGTTGATCTTTCTCTGGATCAGCACGTCGAGGTTGGTGAGGGACGGGAATCGCACATCCGACAGGTACCGCGGCGCATTCCCGAAGGCATACGTCCCGGTCTGCGTGAATGCCTTTGGGTTGAAGCTGGACACCTGGCCCGTGGTTGGATTGGTTACCGTCTGTGTGATGCTTTGACCGGGAACCAGGGTCGGGCGCATCGGCGAGCCGGAGCCGAGAGAAGCCGACTGTACCGGGGACGTGAAGGAAAGGGGCTGACCCGTGTTGTATTGGTAGGTCGCGCCAAGCTCCCAGCCCCCAAGGATATGGCTTGCCAACCCATGGTTGACAAATTGCATCCCCTTGCCGAAGGGAAGTTGGTACAACGCGCTTATCCGTATAACGTTGGTCTGATCCAGGTCGGCGATGGACCACTCGCAGCGAAGACAGCCATTGTCTTGAATGCTGGTGCTTGTACCGGATTCGCCGACATTGTCCATATTTCTGCTATAGGTATAGCCCAGGAGCAAAGCGAGACCCCGGCCGAACCGGTGCTCCAGTGTAATTTGGCCGGCCTGGTAGGTCGAGCGGCCAAAGCTGTCGTTCAGCAATTGAAAATTCAGGAACTGCGGATAGGCTCGAAGCAGGTAGCCTGCCTGTATCGTACTTTTGCTCAGCAGGGAGCTTGAGTCGGTGATGACACCAGAGAAGGGATTGGGCACAACCTTGTTCAGAGCGCTTCCGAGAGCCAGGTTTGCATCCGTGAGCTGGTTCAGCTGAACCGCACCCAGCAGACGGTTGCCGACGCTGCCGACATATCCTGCCGTGAGGACAAAGCCCGCGGGCAGGGAACGTTGAATGTCGAACGACCAGACTGTCTGGTAGGCATTGCTCTGAGCGCGCGGATTGCCCGAAATGCTTTGCCCCAATTCGATGCTAAGAGGTCCGCTTCCAGTGTTGTTCCCGGGTAAAGCAGATGGGTTGTTACCGTAGGGCTGCGGCAGACCGGACGGAAATGGGTTGGAGAGGTTATAGAGCGGGGTGACTCCGTCGGTTCCAGCATCGATCGAGGTGGATTTTCGCGTAAACCCAAACGATGCGGGATTGGTCTGGTAAGTCGCCGTTGGATGCCAGAAGATCCCGAAGCCGGCATGCACCACAGTCTTCGAATTGGGGCTATAGGCTATACCCAACCGCGGTTCGAAGTGGAGTGCTCCGGGATTCTGCAACGATCTGCCCACGCCGTTCTGACCGACAATCCCGACACCGCCGATGAGATTCGGAATGGATGGAACCTGAGAGGCGATCGGAGATGGACTGGTTGTGTCTAGATAGCTCAATGCATTCTGTCTTGCCGAGTCGGCGCCCTCATAGCTGTACCGCAAACCATAGGTCACGGTCAGGTTGCGCAGGACCTTTGCGGTGTCCTGAGCGTAACCCGCGTAATACTGGTGCCCGAAGTTTACCTGCGGAGCGAAGCCACTGGTCACTGTGGCTTGGCCGAGCAGCAGTTCCGCGACCGCATTTCCGGTGGTTCCACCGGGTGCATTCGCAGTCGGTCCGCCTGTAAACGTCTTTGAGGTGTTCACGGTCAGTAGTTGCGGATCATAGAGCTGGTCGCGGTAGAGTCTCAGGTCTGTGCCGAATTTCAGAACGTGAATACCCTTGACCCACGTAACGGAGGCGGCATATTGGTAGACCGAGTTGGGATTTCTCTCGAAAGGTTCTGAATTGCCGAGCTGCCCGAGTTGGCCGTTAACGGCTTCCACCTGAGGGGTGAAGGTCGATGTCAAGCCCGGCGTCGCCGATGCTGGAATGCCGAACGGAGCAGTCCCCAGCGGATCGACGGAGCTGCGATGCGATTCCATGTGCGCCCAGGAGAGATGGTGTTCGAAGATCACGGTGGGTGAGATTACCCATGTGTGATCGAGCATGATGTTGCTTCCGGGAATGTGATTGTTTGAATTTTGCGGAGTGAGACTCGGCTGTCCGAACACCTGCCCGTACAAAATATAGTTGTTGAATTGGTCGACATGGCCGAAGATGCTCTGCTTGTCGGAGAATTTGTGGTCGACCCGGATATCGTAGCTGTAGTTGTTGTCCGTGTTGGGAGCATCCGAAAAAAAGTTGTTCTGGTCGCTGGCGCCCACGCCGGTCTTGTTGGGCGTCGGATACAGCGCGAGCAGCGCCATACCCACCGGATTAAGCCGCGAAGCAGGAACGATGTTGCCGGGAAACGGCGAGCGAGCCCCGTTCGTGAGTGAGGAGGGGTCGTAGATCACTTGTTGCGAGCCATTGCTGTTGAATGTCTTCGAGAAATTGCCGGTTTTTTCCAGGGCGGTGGGCACGGTGGTGGTGAAGCCGGCGCCGGGAGTGCTGTCGCGAAGCTCCTCGTAAGAGAAGAAGAAGAAAGTCTTGTTGCGTCCGTGATAGAGCTTGGGAATAAATACGGGGCCGCCTACTTGAAATCCAAACTGGTTTCTTGAAAACGACGGCTTAGCTTGGCCCGCGCTGTTGGCATTAAAGCCATTGGCATCCAACGAGTCGTTGCGGAAATACTCCCAAGCCCCTCCATGCAGGTCGTTGGTGCCTGACTTGATCGTAAAGCTCTCGATGCCGCCGGCCGTGTGACCGAACTCCGCAGAGTAGGCATCGGTGTAAATCCGGAACTCCCGCACGGCATCCAGGCCGGGAATAGCGCCCGCCGCGTGGGTATCGTAGTTGATGGTATCGGTTGCCCCGTCGATCAGTATGTCCGACTCGCCGCCCTTCGCACCGTTGATGTAAAAGGTATTGGTGGTGCTTTGAGAGGAAGCGTTGGTCCCGGAGGTCCGGGAGTTGCTTTGCGTGACACCGGCGGTGAAGTTGACCTCTTGCAGGGGATTGCGAACATCCAGCGGAATGTTGGCGACCAGAGCGGCCTCGGTCACCGTGCTCAGGTCGGAGTCTTCCGTTTTGATCTCCGGCGCCGTGGCGGTCACCGTCACGGTCTGCGCCAAGGCGCCAACCGTCAGCACCGGATGCAGGTCATACTTCTCACCCACCTCCAGCACGATGTCGGATTGGGCCCAAGTCGAGTACCCGGCAGCGGTCACAGTTGCTGAATACCGTCCAGCTGTTTGCGGCGACAGGATAAATACGCCGCTGGCGTCGCTGACGGTCTTCAGCGTTACCTTTGTATCTGTGTTGACAAGCGTAACTGCGGCGCCCGGGACCGTAGCTTGGCCGGAATTGAGGACCTGGCCGCTAACGGACACGCTTTGCGCAAGAAGATGTGTACAGAAACAGCTGGCCAACAGAAACACACCGGTTTTGAGAGACGTCGGTATTCGACAGAGTTGAGATCGCAATTGATAAGCTCCTTTGAAAATATGCTCAGGGCCGTGTTTCCACGGTCAGGTTCGCTAACTTTGTTTGAACGATGAGTAATTAGAACGGATGTGATGAGCAAGAAGAAGAGTACCGGGCGTGTGTTGCTATCTGATGAGATAGCCACTTCAAAAACAAAACGAAGCGCGATTTCACGGAACCATGAATAACTATTTGTAACGAGGAATACGTATACGAATGCGATAATACTGCCGCATGTTCAGAAGAACCTCGATCTGTCTTGTCCTGACGGCTGCTCTCGCTACCCTGTCGATGGCTGCGCCGCAGGAGTTGCCCGAAGGCGAAGGGAAGAAGCTGCTCGAAGAGCGGTGCGCCGGCTGCCACAGCCTCAAGCCGGTGGTCAGCCTGAAGCAGAACCGAGATGCATGGAAAAAGCTGGTCGTCAAGATGGTGGGATACGGCGCTCAGTTGGACGACAAACAGGTCGATGTTGCAACCGAGTATCTGACGAAGCACTTCGGTCCCGAGAGTTCGGCTGCGGCCGCAAAGCCGGATACCCCGGAGGAGAAGATAGCCAAGCGGTACATTGAAGGCATTTGCTCCTCCTGTCACGACGCCGGTTTGATCCGCTCGACAGAGGCGACGAAGCAACAATGGCTCGACATCGTCACGAGAATGAATGGCCTGGATGCCGGAGTGTCCCAGCGAGACGTCGACGTTCTGGTGGATTATCTGGCGAGTAAGTACGGACCCAAATAACGCCAACGGCGGTTTGTTCAAACAGTCCGTCGGCGTTATTCGCGGCCGAAGAAGTCTTACCCAATAATCTGCGGAATCAATTCGCCGGAGACGTCCGTGAGCCGCATGTCGCGGCCATTGTATCGATACGTCAGCTTCTTGTGTTCGATGCCCAGCAAAGCCAGTATCGTGGCATGCAAGTCATGATAGGAGATCGGCTGTTTTTCCGCCTTGTAGCCGATTTCGTCGGTGGTTCCGATCGATTGGCCGCCCTTGATGCCCGCGCCCGCCATCCAGACCGTCATCGCGCCCGGGTTATGGTCGCGGCCTACGCCATTCTCCGAGAGAGGCATTCGGCCGAATTCGGAGTGCCAGAGCACCAAAGTCTCATCCAGCAGACCATGCGCCTTCAGATCTGTCAGCAACCCCGCGATGGGCAGGTCCGTTTCCTTGGCATGGAGCGAATGGTTCTCCTTCATGCCGGCATGAGCGTCCCAGGTATCCCTATTCTGGCTGCCCAGCCCGCCTGAAAAGACCTGCACGAAACGGACGCCGCGCTCCACCAAACGCCTCGCCATCAGGCATTGCTTACCAAATGGCGCGGTGATTTCTTCGTCCAATCCGTACAGCTTTTTGGTGGCGTCCGACTCCCTGTTGATATCCACGGCTTCCGGCGCGCAGCCTTGCATCCGGTATGCGAGTTCGTAGGAGGAGATGCGTCCCGCCAACTCCGTACTGCCGGGATAGCGCTCTGCGTGGATCTCGTTCAACTTCGCCAGCATATCGAGGCGGAGGCGCTGCTGATCCGCAGTCACCCCGGCGGGCCGCTTCAAATCGACAATCGGATTGTCGCCGGCTAAGAATGGAGTGCCTTGAAACGTGGAAGGCAGGAAGCCCGATAGCCAGTTGTTCGCTGCGCCGAGCGGGCCGCCGCGCGCGTCCTGCAGCACGACGAATCCGGGCAGGTTCGCATTTTCCGACCCCAGACCGTAGGTGATCCAACTTCCCATACTGGGATAACCCATGCGGAGCTGCCCAGTCTGCATCTCGTAGGTGGATTGTACGTGGTCGTCGGACCTTCCCCAGACCGAGTGCATAAATGCGATCTCGTCTACTTTCGTGGCGATGTTCGGAAAGATCTCCGAGACATCCTTTCCGCATTGTCCATACTTCTGGAATTTGAAGATGCCCGGCATGATCGGACCCGGCCGGCCGTCGTGGACACGGACATCGCCACCCAAAACCTGGCCCGCGTGTTTTTCCATCGCAGGCTTGTACTCAAAGGTCTCCATCTGGCTGACCCCGCCGGTATTGAAGATCGAGATGACGGCTTTCGCGCGAGGCTTGAAATGCGGAGCCTTTGGCGCAAGAGGGTTACCGCCGATCGGGGACGCCGCACAAGCGTCGACTGGCGCCTGCTGCCCAAGCAGCTTTTGATCGAAGAGCATTTGAGCGAGGGCCAGACCACCGATGCCGCCGCTGGACTGAAACAGAAAATCGCGCCGATTCCAGAAATTTTTCATTTTGATTACCTTGTATATAAGAATTCGCTGAGATTCAGAATGACGTTGGTGAAGTCGACAAGCGAACCCGACAAGATCATGTCGGTCGCTAAGGAAAGTTCCCTTTTTGTCGGTGACCGCGTCAGCGCGATCCGGTAGGCCAGATCGACCTGCTTGGCAACGTCATCGCCCGCCTCTTTCTTGACCCGGTCCGCGAACAGTTGCGCCTGGCGAAGGACGAAATCGTCGTTCATCAGTTGCAGCGCCTGCGTCGGCACCGTCGATACGTACCTGGCGCCGAAAGACTGGCTCATATCAGGCAAGTCGAAGACCTGCAGCATAGGAGATGGAAGCGTGCGCTTTTGGTATATATAGATGCTTCGCCGCCACACGTCGGGGCCGTCGTCCTGATTTCTATAGATGCCGCGAAACAGCGTCTTGATAAACGAATCATCGACGTGCGGGAAGATTGCCGGGCCGCCCATCTTCAAATCGATAGAGCCTGCAACGGACATGATGTTGTCGCGGATGATCTCTCCTTCGAGCCGCTGAACGCGGTACTTCCACAGGTAGGCGTCTTCTGGATCATTCTTCGCGCTGGCGGCGTCGTCTATACTCAGATGCCATTTGATAGGCTTCCGACGTCATGATGAGCCGGTGCATCTGTTTCATGCTCCAACCCTTGTTCATGAATTCCACAGCGAGCCAATCGAGAAGTGCCTGATTTGAGGGCTGCTCACCCATCTTTCCGAAATTGTCCAGCGTGGGCACGATTCCTTTTCCAAAATGGTGCTCCCAGATGCGATTAACCATCACTCTGGCGGGCAACGGATTGTCGCGTGAGATCAGCCATTCCGCCAGCGCCAGCCGGCGTCCCGATGTCCGCCCGTCAGCGGGTGGAAGTTCTGTGGGCGGATTTCCCTGTGTGATTACGCTGATAAAACCGGGCTTGGTTGGATATGCCTTGCTGTCCGGATCGCCGCGCATCAGGAAATACGACGGCGGGACCTTATAGTTCGCTTTGCCGGGTCCGAACTCGATGAATTTCCCGGCCCCCACATACTCGAGCTCGCATTTCGGACAAGCGCCCTCGTTCCGGTCTCCGTAGCCCAGTTCTACGCTACGCCAATCGCCATCGGTAACAATCGAGGCCATCGGAGGCGTCGACGGCTTTTCCTTGTTAAGAGCGGCGATCTGATCGTTCAGCACTTTCTTTTTCGCCAGGTCTTCGGGAGTCATGATCTTGTCGACACCAGCGGTCGACCGGCCGCCGTTCGACTCGAGCACTTGGATTGCGATCAACTTCTCACCGGGCGTCCGTTCGCTTTCCGGCTTCTCGACCGCGCGAACCACTTCCGGCGGATACTTCTTCCGAATCTGCTCCAATGCGAGCTTGTCGTGGTAGGGTTTGTCGATTTCGTCGACCTGATCCTTTAACGACGCAACCTTCTCGCTGATTTCGGTGATCCTTCTCATGTAGGCATCGGCTTGCTCGCGCGGGCCCAGCGGATAATCCGTTTCCACGTAACCGAAGATGGACGCCTCCAGCGAGTAATAATCCTTCTGAGTGATCGGATCGAACTTGTGGTCGTGGCAGCGCGCACATTGAACGGTCAGTCCCAGCATGCCCTTGCCCACCGCGCCAATCACATCGTCCAGGTAGTCATAGCGCCGTGCCGGATTGGCGTGTTCATGGTTCCGGACACGCGGACCCGCGCGCAGGAAACCGGTGGCGATGAGGCTGTCGTCGGTCCTGTTCGGAATTTCGTCGCCTGCGATCTGTTCTTTTATAAACGTGTTGTAGGGCTTGTCGTCATTGAATGCCTTGATGACGTAGTCTCGATATCGCCACAAGTTGGGCTGGTCCGTGTCGTTCTCGTAGCCGCTCGTGTCGGCATAACGCGCTGCATCCAGCCAGTGGCGGCCCCACCGTTCGCCGTAATGCGGCGACGCGAGCAGCTTGTCGATCAGTCGTTCCCAGGCCCCAGGAGCAGTGTCCTTCATGAAGGCGTCGATTTCTTGAGGCGACGGAGGCAGACCGATCAAGTCCATATACGCCCGGCGAAGTAACGTAAGTTGATCGGCCTTCGGCGCCACCTTCAGACCCTTTTCCTGGCGGGCCTTTTCCAGAAAGCGGTCGATGGGATTGGAGAACTGTTGCGGAACGGCGGGAAGCGGCGCATGGACCGGCAACTTGAAGGCCCAGTAATCGCGGGCGCCAGGAGGGAGTTGAACGTTTTCGAGAGCAGCAAACGCTGCCGCCGAGTTGGGCTGAGTTTTCGCTGCGGCGGCGCCGGTATCCCAGTGAGCGCCCTGATTGATCCAATTCTTGATGGCGGTGAGCTGCTCGTCCGTGAGCTTGTTGCCGCCAAGAGGCATCGACGGTTTATCAAGACCTGCGGCCAGGCGGTAGAGCCTGCTGTCCTCGGCCTGTCCAGGTACAATGGCGGACCCTCGAGCGCCACCCCGAAGCGCATCTTCGAGAGTGCTCAAGTTGAGTCTGGAACTCTGCATGGACGGGCCGTGACAGCTCCAACAGTTTTGCTCCAGTATCGGCTGGATGTCTTTGCTGAAGGATACCGGCGCCTGAGCATTCAACGGCGTCACGCCTCTGTTGAAGCTGACTATCGATAGACAGATAACACATGCCAAAACAATTCTCTTGGTCAAGTTTGTCCTCCTTGGACTTACCGAGAATAGAGGGCTGGTGTGAATGCGGCATGAACGCGACGTGAACGCATCGCGAATAGTGGGTTACAGCGAAAAATGCGCTCAACATATGCCTAACATTTGATAACTGTTTAACGCTCAATAACGGTTTAAATCGTTATTCGTAGTGCGTTCACGTCGTAGTCATATCGCACCTCTATTCTTGGTGTCGAACAGCACGCGGGAACGACTGCGGGAAGCTCGCACACGTTCGCCATTTCAGAAGGGAGGCTCGATGAGCCATCGCTTGTTCGCCTCAACTGGCGCTACTCTTACGATCGTTGGTCATGCTCTGCGCGCAGACGCCCGTTTCGGGACAGACCGCGCCGGCCGCCACGAAGGCGGCCAAAACAACCGCCGGCACAAACAAGCCCTGGACGCCCCCGCGGACGGCCGATGGCCACCCGGACCTTCAGGGAGTCTGGAGCAACAGCACCGAAACACCCCTCGAACGGCCCAAAGGACTGGGTGCGAAAGAATTCTACACCGACGCGGAGCTGGCGGACCTGAAGAAGAAAGACCAGGATCGCGTGGCGCTCAATAAAGAGGAGGGTCGCCCGACACAGCCTGGAACCACCGCAGATGTGCATTACGACTACACGCAATACGGGTTGGACCGCGGCCAAGCCAAGCTCACCTGGAACCGGCGGACGTCACTGATTGTGGGCGAGCGGGGAACCTTGCCTCCGATGCTGCCCGAAGCGCGCAAGAGAAACGCCGATGTCGCCGCGAAGAGGCGGGGACGCCTGGATGGTCCAGAGGACCTTTCGCTGAGCTCGCGTTGCATCGTCGACGCCCAGGAGTCGGTGCCTATGCTCTCGGGCGGCTACAACAACAATCTGCAGATTGTCCAGGGAGCGGGAGTTGTCGCCATCTATGAACGAGATGAACCACTCCGTCCGGGTCGTCCCCATGGATGGCCGCCCGCATCTGCCCGCCGACGTACACCAATTCAGAGGCGACTCGATCGGCCATTGGGAAGGCGACACGCTGGTGGTGGACTCCACCAACTTCACCGCCCGCAACCCCTTTCAGGGATCCGGCGATAAGCTGCACGTGGTGGAACGCTTCACGCGCGTCGACGCGGATACGATCCTATACCGATTTACGGTGGAAGATCCCGAGACTTGGGACCAGCCATGGACTGCGGAGACGGCTTGGTCCAAAGTGGACGGACCGATCTTTGAATATGCGTGCCACGAAGGAAATTATTCACTTCCCAATTCGCTGCGCGGCGCTCGCGTGGCCGAGCAGGAAGCGGCGGAGAAGAAGGCGGGTAAGTAAGAGTCATGGAACAACGATGAGAACAAGATTATTGGTTGTAGTTAGCAGTATGGGCATGTTGCTGGCGGGGGTGCCGCTGTGGGCGCATCACGCCTTCTCGGCGGAATTCGACGCGAACCGGCCCGTGAAACTGCACGGAACAGTCACCGCAATGGGAATTGGTGAATCCCCACTCCTGGATTCACCTCGACGTGAAAAACGAGGATGGCACTGTCACCAAATGGATGATCGAGGGTGGCAGCCCCAACGCCCTGCTCAGGCTCGGCGTCACCAAAAAGTCCCTGCCGCCCGGAACCGAGATCGTCGTGGAGGGCTATCAGGGCAAGGACCATGGAAGTACTGCGGTCGGCAAGAACATTACGTTTCCGGATGGGAAGCGTATGTTCCTGGGCGGGTCGCCAAACGAACTGAATGAGGCGGACAAGAAGTAAGCCGCCCGATCGGGACGCTAGCGGATGGTTTCGGTGAACGATTTGTTCGTGGCCGCGTTAAGGTCGGCCTGCCGAACGATCACTCCGCTATGAACCAGCTCGATATCTTCTGACGCGAAGGTCAATTTTCCGGAAGCGATGTCGGAATAGTCTTGGGGCGTCCATTGAGCCTTCATGATTCCTGTTGCGGAGTGCCGGCCCGTCCCTTCCAGGATGTGCACGATCTCGTGAGCGAGGACATACGCGAGCAGGTGCGACTCATGTGCCGGGCTGACCATGGCCTGAACGCGATCATAGAGGATGTGGATATCGTCGCGGGCCGTCGGCTGGCAGAACGCGAGCGCCCCGGGCAGCAAGTTGTCGGGGGTCTGGATGGTGAGATGGACTTGGATCGCGGCGCTGCTTTGACAAGAGCTACCGTGGATCCATTCGACATGAACCGCGGCGCGGGCAAGGAGCTTCGAGGCTTCCGACTGCGCTAAGTAAGTAGTGCTAGTGCTGGCCTGCGCGATACGTTCCAGGCATACAGAGACTTCAGGCGCGAGCGTTGGCCGAGGAGACGGCGCGCTGGCGGCTCCGAGAATCTGGGCAAATGAAAGAACGGCCAGGATCTTCATTTGTAATTCACCCAATTGTCTCATAATCGTAACTGAATTGTGACCGAGGCACCTGCGGATCGGCCCGGACGGCATACCAGTCATTCTTCGCATCAAGGGCAAGCAAGAACGGAAGCGGACCCGCCTGCTTTCGACTGGTGCAAGAGACACGGCGTTAGCCCTGCGCACGCTATGTAAATTTCCTAGCGCTGACTTTATCGGCGAGGTTATCGCGCCTCCTTTGCCTGCGCTGAGCATCGGTGATCTACTGTAAGAATGGCTTCTCCCACAGACGCGACCCCTGGCCGCATCCTCGGCATCGGCGGTATCTTTTTCAAGTCGGCCAACAAGGACCAGCTTTCCGCTTGGTATCGGGAAAAAATGGGGATCGACCACGACCAGTATGGGGCCACGTTCAAATGGCGATCGTTGGACGAACCGGCAAAAGAAAATTTGACCATCTGGAGTATCTTCCCCGCCTCGTCCGACTATTTCGCTCCCAGCGCAGCGGGATTCATGGTCAATTACATCGTGGACGATATCGACGCGCTGCTCGAAAAACTCCGCAACAACGGCGTGCAGATTGACCCTAAGCGCGAAGACACCGACTATGGGCGATTCGCGTGGGTCTACGATCCGGACGGAAATAAGATCGAATTGTGGCAGCCCTAACACCCCTTTAATTTGGCTCTTCACCTGCGGCCCGGAATCTGGGATATTAAGAGGTTTGCGCCGTATACCGGAACGGGGGAGCGGCATGGGGGAAAATCGTGGCTGTAACAGCTCATTCTTTAACGTCCGCAGTAGCGCCGATCAAGCTCGCCTACGATAAGGAACGCCTGGAAGACATTGGCTTCCTGACGTCGATGGCGTTGACGCTGCTCGGCAACTATTCGCAGACTGGCCACTTCGGTGGTCCTCTGGCGTACACGCCGTATAATGTCGCCATCCATCTGGCGGGACGTGAATTCGGTGGACTGCGCTATGACTATCGCCGTCCGAAGCATCCCTTGTGCGACAAGTTCATGCTCGCGGGCGGGCATTGCATCCCTACCTGCTACGCGCTTTGGATGATCATGGGCGAGTCGCTGGACCGCAAGTTCAAGTCGACCGGCAACAAGCGTTATTGGGTGGATCCCAAGGTGACCATGCTGCCCGTGGATGCGCTCGGTTTCCGCCGGGGCGCAGGTGCGATGAAGACGTTGTTAAAGGATGCGGGCCTGGAAGACCATCCTCTCTTTGCGCAGGCCAAGGGCCGAGGCATCCGGGCCCTCCCTGGACACGCCGAATCAATCGACCTCACCAATGACGTCAACGGCGGACCTTCCGGGGTCGGAATCGCCGCGGCCGCTGGTAAGGCTGCATTTTGGGATGTCGCGGGCGCGGACATGAACGGACCCATGGTGATCGCTTTTGAAGGCGAGTTCGCCATGACCGAAGGCCACGCCCAGGAACTGAAGACACAGGCTCTCGCCTTGAAGGTAGGCAAGCGCCTGCGCGTGATGATCTCCGACAACAATGCCGGCATCGATGACTCGCTCCTCGGCGGCGTGATCGCGGCAAAGTACGACGGTTACAACATCGTCGATCAATGGACCTCTTACGGCTGGAATGTTTTCGCGATCGACAACGGGAACGACTACGGCCAGGTGGTCTCCGTTCTCAAGACCATGGAGGAGTGGGACCCGTCCGATCGCCGCCCCATGGCCGTGATCGGCAAGACCGTGAAGGGTTATTGGCCCGCCGCGAAAGACGGAAAAATTCCAGGCGCTGGGAATCAGATCGTAGGCTATCCCAGCCATCCTTACGGCTTCAAGATGAACTCGGAGTACTTTGTCGCCATCGCCAAGACTTTCGAAGATCACTATGGCGTTCAGTTTTCCGGTATTCGCGACGGGGCCGTAACCGATCCACGAGAACGGATGATACAGTACAAGACCAACATGGATGTGGTCATGTCGGTACTGGAGCAGAAGGGCCTGGGCGACTGGCTGGCAGAGAAGTTAGTGGACATGGGCGACACCGTAAAGGATAGCGTCCCCAAATATTTCGACACCAAGACCGATCCGTTTCTGGACGATCGCTTGCGCGCGGCCAATGTCCCCGAAGATCCGCAAAAGGTGGTTGTAAAAAATCGCCACACGGGAGAGGAGAAGAGCGTCTCCATCACGTTGTTCAAGAAACCCGGCGAAGCGGCTGGTCCTCGGCGCGCGATTTCAGAAATTTTCAAATGGCTCAATTACGTCACCGGCAACCGCTTCTTCACTCTTGCGGCCGATCTCTCCGAATCCATCAACGTGGAGCACGCATCCTTCTGGCATCACTACGACCCTGAGACGAACCCGGCCGGCACTCGCGTGAAAGCGGCGATTCAGGAAGCGGGCAATGTCTCGACTGCAATAGGGATGATCAGCCAAAACGCAAGCGTCGACCCGCACCAGTTCAACGGAGTGTGGGCGTTGAGCGGCACCTATGCATCGTTCACTCCGCTGATGTATACGCCCGCGCGAGTGTGGAGTCAACAGAACCAGGACAGCCCGTTTCGCACCGGCGTGCTGCATATTCTTGCCGGCCACTCGGGCCCGGAAACCGCAGCGGACGGGCGCACGCACTTCGGCATCTTCGCTCCGCAAGTTTGGAAACTCTTTCCCCGCGGCGAATCGATTCACTTGAATTTCTGGGACTACAACGACGTGGCGGCAGGCTATTTTGCAGCCGCCGAAATTGCCGCGCGCGACCCCAAGGTCGGCATCATCAGCATTGAAGTTGCCCGCCCGGACTTCGCCGTGGCGGACCGCAGTAAATTCGCCGACACCGATCTTAAGGCGGCCAGGAAAGGTCTGTACGTCATTCGCGACTTTACGCCAGGCAAGCCCAGGCATGGATACGTGGTCTCGCAAGGGTCGAGTTCGACGTTCAATGTAGTCGCGCAGATCCCGCGGCTGGAAGAGGCCGGGATCAATGTCAAAATCGTCGCGGCAGTCAGCGAGGATCTTTTTGATCATCAGCCGGAATCCTACCGTCATTCGGTGCTGCCGCCGGAGGCCTATTACGATCTCATGGTGGTGAGCACCGGCACGCGCCGTGTGTGGCCCATTCGCGGCGTAGGGCCTTTGACCGACGAGTATTCGATGACCTCGGATTGGGACAACCAATGGCTCACCGGAGGCATCGAACCGGACGTGATTGCTGAGGCGCACCTCGACGGCAAATCGATATTTAACGGAATTGAGCGTTTCGCGAAAGCGCGAGAGCAGCGCATCGAGCAGCAGCGGTCTCTGCTGAACAGCTTGAAATAATCGTTAGCGCCTCAGCGCCGAAGCTAGCTTCCGGAAGATTCTGGAAAGGCGCGTACCTGATTCGGAAGGGGCCGGCACGGAATCGGCTTTTGCTTTTGCCTCCACTCTTGCTTTCACCTCCACCAAAACGAGTTTGGGGCGCGGCGGCGGATGGAGAATGAAAGGAGCCCCGTGGGCGCCAGGGGAGTCCTCGCTAACTTCAGCCTTTCGGAGGGCGCTGTGTATTCGGCTCATGGTGTGCTCTGGTCCAAGAATGCCCAGGCGATTGGGAACCGTCAATGAGACGATTGGTCCAGACGAGTAGACAAAAGGTACTGCGCTTACACAGCTTCCGTCGTCTCTTTCACAGGCAGTGCCGCGGCCTGCTTTGCGGCCCGCGTCGTGGTGATCACGATCACGCTGACTAACACGAACGTAGTTCCCAGAGCAGTTCGCAGACCCAGTTCCTCCCCAGCAAAGAAATAGCCGATCACGACGGCGACCGCCGGATTTACGTAAGCATAAGTCCCCACCTTGGTCGGTGACTGGTGATGAATCAGCCACACGTAAGCGGTGAATCCTATGATGGAGCCGGCGACAATCAAGTACACCAGAGAGAGCCACGCCGCGCGTGACACGGCAGCCGGATGAAAATTCCGGAACTCGCCGAGCGCGAGCGAAGCGAGGCCCAGCAACACTCCTCCGGCGAGCATCTGCGCACCCGAGCTCATCACTTTGGAAGTTGGCAGAGGCAGCTTGCGGGTAAGTGCCGAGGCGATCGACCAACTAATCGCGCAAACCATAAGCGCCGCCGCGCCGGCCCTGTCGATTGGCGCGCCGCCCAAGTCCAGCGAACGGCTCAACAGCACCGCTACTCCACCAAGGCCGATCGCCAGCGCCACAGCCAATCGGAGCGTGAGCCTTTGCGTCCTCAGGAAAATGATTTCCGACAACGCCATGAAGGCGGGGATCGTTGCCAGCATTACCGCCGCGATGCCCGAGGGGACGCGCTGCTCCGCCCAGAACAAAAGGCCGTAATCGAAGACGAAGATCAGGAGCGCCAGTAACGCTGAGGACGCCCACTCCCGCATAGCCGGCGACGGCTCGCCCCGCGCGATCATCCAGCCATAAAGAACAAGTCCCGCCACCAGAAATCGCATGGCTGCGAGAAGAAACGGAGGAACCTCATGGACGCCCACGCGAATCGCAAGAAAGGTCGAGCCCCACACGAAATAGATGATCGCGAAAGCCAGCAGTGTCTTCCACTTCGGTTGAGGAGCGAGATCCATGCCTACGTCAAGAATAACGCCAGACCCTGTTTCACAGAGATTTTGCAGTGTATGCTCAATGACGCATGGGAGGAGTGAGCATGAGTCCTCGATACACGTTCTGCATCGGTTTGTTTAGCGTGGCCGCCGCGTTGGTGTGCCTACCCGTCCGCATGTCCGGCCAAGCCTCGGCTTTACCGCGAACTCCGGACGGTCATCCAGACTTGCATGGATATTGGACCAATGCCACGTACACGCCGCTGGAACGTCCCATGGCACTGGGCAAGAAGGAGTTCTACACCGAGGCGGAAGAATTAGAAATCGACAGGAAGTTGCGTCTTCAGGATAATAGCCAGGCCAAGGACGACGTTCATTACGACAACAGGACCTGGCAGGACGAAAAATACGCCAAAGGTATTTCCAATCGCCGCACGTCGATGATTTTCGATCCGCCCGACGGCCGGCTTCCGCCATTGAGCGCCAAGGGCCAGCAGCGTCTGCCGGAATTCGCGCAGGCGGCGCGCCGCAGGAGCGCGGCGGAAAGCGCGCAAAGCATGAATCTGGCGGAGCGATGCATCTCCTGGGGAACCGAAGGCCCGCCCATGATCGGCGCAACCTACAACGCGAACCTGCAGATCTTTCAGAGCGCGACTTCGGTCGCGATTCTGCACGAAATGATTCACAGCGTTCGCGTGATTCCTCTGGACGGACGCTCGCATCTTGCAGCTGACATCCTGCAGTACGGCGGCGACTCGAGGGGGCACTGGGAAGGCAATACTTTAGTGGTCGACAGCAGCAATTTCACGGACCGCACGACGTTCCGAGGGTCGCCCTCCAATACGCGGCAGGATATTTTTACAAGCCACGAATTGCACGTCGTGGAGCGATTCACTCCCGTGAACGCTGACACTATCGCGTACCGTTTCACCGTGGACGATCCGGGCACGTGGGCCAACTCCTGGTCCGCCGAACTCTACATGAGAAGGGTCCAGGGTCCGATCTTCGAATACGCCTGCCATGAAGGGAATTACGGATTGACCAATATCCTGGCGGGCGCGCGAGTTCAAGATAAGGCCGCAGAGGAGGCAGTCGCTAAACCGCGGGAATAGTATAAGGAGTTGGAGATTTCTCCGTTCTTCTCCTGCCCTTCAGTCTGTCCAGGACATCGGTGATTGAAAACTGGCTTGGCGATTTGAGGCCGCTGAGTTCGCTCCAGGCAATAGGCAGCGCAACGGGCGCGCCGGGCCGAGCTCGAACTGAATAGTCCGCAATGGCCGTGGCAGTGTAGTCGTTGCGGAAATAGTCGATAAAAATCTTGCCGGTCCGTTTCGCCTTGCTCATCGTCGCGACATATGCATCGGGAGCATCGTCGACCATCTCTTCCGCAACGCTCGCGGCGAAAGTCTTTACGGTGGACCAGGAGTCGCGTTGCGCCAGCGGAACCGTAAGGTGCAGCCCTTTTCCGCCGGTGCACTTCAAAATGGATTCGAGCCCTTTTTGCTTGAGCCGCTTTCTCAAGTCTTGGGCAGCCAGCTTCAATGCGTCAAACGGGACTTCCGGAGCGGGATCCAGGTCAAAGATCAATCGATCGGGACGATCTATGGAATCGATGGTCGCTCCCCAAGGATGGATCTCGACCGCGCCCATCTGGACCACTTCCATTAATCCCCGCTCGCCTTCGATGTAGAGGTACTGATATGTCTTGCCTTTGTTCTTGAACTCAAAAGGAAGCACGTCAGGCCCGAGACCTTTGCCGGGGTTTCTTTGGAAGAAACATTGTTGTTCGAGCCCGGAAGGGCAGCGTAGCAGGCTTATCGGCCTACGCGCGATTTGGGGCAGCATCAGCCGAGCGACCGCCGCATAATATTCGGCCAGCCAGCCTTTGGTCACGTGGCCTGAATCGGAGACTACACGGTCCGGATGGGTAATCGTGATTCCGTGCAAGACAAGATTGTCAGATTCCCTGCGTTGTGTTCGCGCGGGCTTTGCGAGAGGCTGACGGCCTGGTGCGTTCATTTCAGTGGCGCATTGAAAATGAAATAGTTAATGGCGGAGAGAGAGGGATTCGAACCCTCGTTAGAGTTTCCCCTAAACACGCTTTCCAAGCGTGCGCCTTCAACCACTCGGCCATCTCTCCATCTTTGAATCGCGCAAGACGCATTCGCTTTGCGCTCCGGACTAGCCTCAATACTTCGCTATGCCACACCGCGATGCGCTGGGGCGCCTCGGGAAACAATGTCGTCCTAGTTTAGCGCAGGCGCAGCAGGTAGTCACGTGTTCGCAGGTAGCTTTCGGGATTAGACGGGGCAGGCTGGTCGCACGGGCCGACCACCTTCTGAACTTCATTCCTCGGAGCATGCGGGGCCAAGGCGACATCCTCGAGCGCGTTTCGATAGGAAAGGCTGGCTCGCGTTATCGGCCCGGCCGCTTCGCCCGAAGCGAGCTTCGTCCCGCACGTGAAGCTGCGCATGACGTCCATCGGATTGGCGATACCGTAGGGTCGCGGCCCGTCCGGAACGACCACCTCCGCCACCCTGACCTCCATCGGGTAGATCACCCAATCCTGATTCATGTAGAGCTCCGGCTCCAATTTCATGCGCACTGCCGGAGCCTCGCGTGGCACCCAGACATCCATCCAGATGATCTCCGTGCCCTGAATTTCCACCGGCTGGCTTACTTGGGTCAGCACGCCCGATTTCTCCCGGTACAGCGTAACTTGCAGGATGTTCTCAGGATTCTGGCCGACATACAAATAAGATGACGCACCCGAGCCAGCCTTAACCACGATCTGATAGGTAGCAAAGCTGTTCCTGGCCAGGGCGGGAGAAAGAATCTCGCGCGGCGAAGCGGGAAGGGACGGCTCTCCATCCGGGCCGACATGAACAAATTCGGAGAAGACTCGCAGGGGTTGAGCGGAAAGGGAAGCGCCCAGTAGGGAAAGAAGTAGGGTCACCCGAACCATAGGTCCACCGTTCAGGCTATCATTAGTAGGTGGGCTTTCGTGGTTTGACACCGGCCCACTCAATTCGGTAAGCTGTTAAAGCACCGGAACTTGCTTAGAGTAGGTCTGTCTCCATGAAAACCGTAATTCCCTCGCCCCAAGATATCGTCCGTCAATGGCACGTCCTTGACGCGGAAAACGCTGTTTTGGGACGGTTGGCGGCACAGGCTGCCATGATCCTTATGGGCAAGAACAAGCCCATGTACACTCCGTTTCTCGATACCGGCGACCATGTGGTCGTGGTTAATGCGGAAAAGATCCGCCTGACTGGAAACAAAGAAGAACAGAAGATTTATCGCCGCCACTCGGGTTATCCCGGCGGATTGCGGGAAGAGAGCGCCAGGAAGGTTCGCGCGGCTCGTCCGGCCCGCATGGTGGAAGAAGCGATCCAAGGTATGCTGCCAAAAAATAAGCTGGGCAAGCAGATGTACCGTAAACTGAATGTATACGCGGGTCCCAAGCATCCGCACCAGGCGCAGAAGCCGGTCGAACTGGCGATTGCGAAGTAAACAGGAGAATTAACAGCCAGTGGCAGCATTACTTCAACATTTAGGCACCGGCCGCCGCAAAACTGCGGTTGCCCGTGTATTCTTGCGGTCCGGAAAAGGTCAGATCACGGTGAATGGCCGGGCCTTTGAGAACTATTTCCCGAGCGAAGCATCGCGCGCCATCGTGCGCCAGCCCCTTTTGGCCACAGAAACCGCGGACAAATTCGATATTCTGATCACCGCTGCTGGCGGAGGCCCCACGGGTCAGGCCGGAGCAGCGAAGCTGGGCATCGCCCGCGCACTGTTGGAATTCAACGTGGAATTGCGCGGCAAGTTGAAAGAGCTTGGTCTGTTGACCCGCGACGCGCGGCAGCATGAACGCAAGAAGTACGGACAAAAGGGCGCGCGCAAGCGCTTCCAGTTCTCCAAGCGCTAATGCCCGCTCGGTTGTGCGCGATCTAGAAGTTTTCCCTGGGGCGGACATCTTGTCCGCCCCATTTATTGTTCCCCAAACCACAAATTCCGACTTGGGCCGTGGTTTGCTTTGATTCCCTCTGAAAAGGAGAAATTTTGCCGTCTATTAGCATGAAGGAATTGCTCGAAGCAGGCGTTCATTTCGGGCACCAGACCAAGCGCTGGAATCCAAAGATGAAAGAGTACATCTTTGGCGAACGCAATGGAATCTACATCATAGATCTCCAGAAAACGCTCAAACTGTTCAAAGACGCGATGCGTTACGTGGGCGAAATGGCCGCGCAAGGCAAGAGCGTCCTGTTTGTGGGCACCAAGCGCCAGGCTCAAGAAGCCGTCGCCGAAGAAGCCACGCGCTGCCAGCAGTATTACGTGAACCAGCGCTGGCTGGGCGGACTGCTCACCAACATGACCACGGTACAGAAGTCCATCAAGCGTCTTAAGGAGCTCGACGCGATGGCAACCGAGGGCAACTGGGAAGGCCGCGCCAAAAAGGAAATCATCCGCCTGGAGCGCGAGCGCAAGCACCTCAACCAGAACCTGGCCGGCATCAAGGATATGAACGGTCTGCCGGACCTGCTCTTCGTGATCGATTCCAACAAAGAAGCCATCGCCGTTGAAGAAGCCCGGAAACTGGGCATCCCCGTGGTGGCCGTGGTGGATACGAATTGCGATCCCGACCAAGTGGATTACGTGATCCCCGGCAACGATGACGCTCTGCGGGCCATCCGGCTGTTCACTACGAAGATCTCCGATGCCGTGGTGGAAGGCCGCCAATTGGCGACCGAAGCCGATTTCGCGGCCGAGAAGCTGGTTGCCACGGGCGAAGAAACGCCTGTCGAAGACATTCCGGAATACGCGCAATACGTCGATCCGAAATACTCCGAACAGCTCATGTCGGAATCGATGCCGGACGAGGACCTTCCTTCGATGTCGCTGCCTCGCAAGGGGCCGGCCTCCTCGGACGCTCCGGAAGAAGTTTCCAGCCGCAACCAGTAAGTAACTGTTCGCCTGATTTCGCTGGCCCGCGGATCATTACGCGGGTTGTGTATCGGGGTGGGGTTAGTAGCGATCTTAGTAATAACAAGAGGATTTTAATGGAGATTAACGCACAGTTGGTAAAACAGCTCCGGGAGCGTACCGGGGCTGGAATGATGGAGTGTAAGGCCGCCCTCGTCGAGGCCACAGGCGACGTCGCCGCCGCCGAAATTGTGCTGCGCAAGAAGGGGATCGCCTCAGCTTCCAAGAAGTCTTCACGGTCCACCAAGCAGGGTGTGGTGTCCAGCTACATTCACCCAGGCGCGCAATTGGGCGTGCTGGTGGAGGTCAACTGCGAGTCCGACTTCGTCGCCCGCACCGACGCATTTCAGGAACTGGTGAAGGACCTGGCGATGCAGATCGCCGCCGCCGACCCTCAGTTCATCCGCCGCGAGGACGTCACTCAGGATGCCTTGGACAAGGAGAAGGACATTCAGCGCGCCCGCGCCATTAATGAGGGCAAGCCCGAGAAGATGGCCGAAAAGATCGTCGAAGGCCGCATGAACAAATACTACGAAGAGGTCTGCCTCTACGAGCAGCCCTTCATCAAGGACAACACCATCACGATCCACGACGTGATCAAGCAGAAAATCGCCAAGCTGGGCGAGAACATTTCTGTTTCCCGTTTTGTGCGCTTCAAAGTGGGCGATACGGCGGGTCCCGAAACAACACCGGCCGAATAATAGGACTCAAGACCCGTGGCCCAATACCAGCGCATCCTGTTGAAGCTGAGTGGCGAGGTACTCGCGGGAGATGGGTCTTTCGGGATCGATTCCGACAAGGTCGCCGCCCTCGCCGAAGAGATTGCCGAGGTCGCCCGTACAGGCGTCCAGATCGGACTTGTGGTCGGCGGCGGCAACTTCTTCCGTGGCGTCGCCGCCGCGGCTCGTCATATGGACCGGGTCGCCGCCGACCACATGGGCATGCTCGCCACCGTAATTAACGCCCTGGCGCTGCAGGACGCATTGGAAAAAGCCGGCACGCCTACTCGCGTGATGACCGCTATCGAGATGCACCAGGTAGCCGAGCCCTATATCCGCCGCCGGGCGATCCGGCATCTGGAAAAAGGACGCATCGTCATCTTCGCGGCTGGCACGTCGAACCCATACTTCTCCACTGATACAGCCGCGACGCTGCGAGGCCTGGAAATAAAAGCGGAAGTGGTGGCCAAAGCCACTCGCGTGGACGGCGTGTATGACAAGGATCCTTTGCAGAGCGACGACGCCGTCCGCTTTGCGGAGATCACTTTTTCCGAGGTGCTACAAAAGAATCTGCGTATCATGGACGCTTCTGCGGTGGCTATGTGCCGCGACAACAAGCTTCCGATCCTGGTCTTTAATTTGCGCGTCCAGGGCAATATAATGCGAATGGCGATGGGCGAAACCATTGGCACGCTGATTCACTAACAAAACAGAGGCGATCCTTAAACTATGAAAACGGAACCAGCAGCAGGAGAGAATACTTTTAAGACCGTGAAGGAAGTGGAAGCCGCCGCCAAGGCGCGCATGGACAAGGCCGTAACCGGGATGCAGCACGAAATGGCGAGCATTCGTACCGGCCGTGCCTCAGTAAGCATTTTCGACAATCTCCGCGTGGATTACTACGGCACCCCCACTCCCTTGAACCAGGTCGCCAATCTGCACGTACCCGAACCAACCCTGATCACCATCCAGCCCTGGGACGTTTCGCAGATCGGCGCGATCGAAAAAGCCATCCGCACCTCCGACCTGGGATTGAACCCCGGCAACGATGGTAAGCTGATCCGCGTACCCATCCCCGCCCTCACCGAAGAACGCCGCAAGGACATCGTCAAACGGGTCCATCATGTCGCCGAAGAACACCGCGTGACGTTAAGAAACGCACGCCGCGACGCCAATGAGCACCTGAAGAAGCTGATGAAAGACAAAGCCATCAGCGAAGACGAAGAGCGCCGCGCCCTGGACGAGATCCAGAAAATGACCGACGGATACATTACCAAAGTCGACGGGACATCGAAGACCAAAGAAAAAGAAATCCTCGAAGTAAAGTAAGATCTTGCACCAAAACGAAACGGCCCGCGAGGCATCCCCCGCGGGCCGTTTTCATTGTTACTAACCGATCCTGCTACTTGCCCTTTTTGGCCATCCCGTGCGGATCGATGACGAACTTCTTCGCCGCGCCCTTGTCGAAGTCCTTGTAACCCTTCGGGGCATCGTCCAAAGAAATCAGGTTCACGTTGACCGCCTTGGCAATCTGCACCTTGTCGTGCAAAATGGCCTGCATCAACTGGCGGTTGTAGCGCAGCACCGGGCACTGGCCGGTATGGAAGCTGTGCGACTTCGCCCAGCCCAAACCGATGCGGATGCTGAGCGCGCCGATCTTCGCCGCTGCGTCGATGCCGCCCGGATCACCGGTCACATACAGGCCGGGGATGCCGATTGACCCACCAGCGCGCGTGATCTCCATAACAGAGTTGAGGACGGTCGCGGGAGCTTCGTGCGAGGCGTCCGCGCCATGGCCGCGCGCTTCAAAGCCGACGCAATCCACAGCCGCGTCCACTACGGGCTCGCCAACGATCTGCTCGATCTGTTCAGCCAGCGTGGCCTTCTTCTTCAGGTCGATGACTTCGCAGCCAAAGCTCTTAGCCTGCTTCAAGCGCTCTGGAATCATATCGCCGACGATGACCACCGCCGCGCCCAACAGGTGACAGGAAGCCGCGCAAGCAAGACCGACCGGACCCGCGCCAGCCACGTACACGATCGTGCCCGGCCCAACGCCCGCTTGAATCGCGCCGTGATAGCCGGTGGGGAAGATGTCCGAGAGCAAGGTGAGATCCTTGATCTTGGAGAGAGCCTGCTCCCTGTTCGGGAACTTCACCAGGTTGAAATCGGCGTAAGGAACCAGAACGTATTCCGCCTGGCCGCCGACCCAACCGCCCATATCTACATAACCATAAGCGGCGCCCGGACGCGCCGGATTTACCGTCAGACAAATGCCGGTCTTGCCTTCGCGGCAATTGCGGCAGCGTCCGCAGGCGATGTTGAACGGAACAGTGACCAGGTCGCCCTTCTTGAGGAACTCGACGTCAACGCCCGTCTCGATTACTTCTCCCGTAATTTCGTGACCCAGGATCAGACCCTTCGGAGCCGTCGTACGGCCGCGAACCATGTGCTGGTCGGACCCGCAGATGTTGGTCGTAACCACTCGCAGAATGACGCCGTGGGGGGCGTCTTTGCCGCCGAACGGGTCGGTTTCACTCTTGGGCATTCTCAGTTTGGGATAGGGGATAGATTGTATTTCCACCTTTCCCGGCTCGATGTACGCAACGCCACGATTCGTGGGCATATGAACTCTCCTTTTTACCTCAATGAACTCTCAATAAACTATAGCCTGCGTCAGCAGGCCGTAGGACGCCGGGGCCTTCGCTCATTGCCAGCAGTCGCCTCACGGCCACTGGCAATTATACATCCCTCGCCGCATTGGAGGTGCAGCCAAATTGCATACAGAAGCGAAATGCGAAAACTCCGAAAGTCTTGTTTATGACGTGCTCAAGACAGGCCTGGTTCCTGCACTTCGGGCCGTAGCTTGGGCTTAACCTTTTCGCGGACTACTATACTGGTAACTTATGTCTACCGGCACTCACCCATCCGGTTCCGGAATCCAGCTAACCGGCTCCGTAACCCCAGCCCAATCTGAGATCCTCAGCAAAGGCGCACTCAATCTGGTCGCCAGTCTGGCGCACCAGTTTGAGGCACGCCGCCAGGAACTGCTCGCTCGCCGCATAGTGCGCCAGCAGGACATCGACCAGGGTCGCTACCCCGACTTCCTGCCCGAAACCGCATCCATCCGCGCAGCCGAATGGACCGTCGCCCCCATCCCCGCCGACCTGCTCGACCGACGCGTAGAAATTACCGGGCCTGTCGATCGGAAGATGACCATCAACGCCCTCAACTCCGGCGCCGACGTCTTCATGGCCGATTTCGAGGATTCCAATTCGCCCACCTGGCATAACAACGTCGATGGCCAGATCAACATGCGCGACGCGATTCGCCGTACTATCGACTACTCGAGCCCTGAAGGTAAGAAGTACAAACTGAACGACAAGGTCGCGACCCTCTTGATCCGCCCGCGCGGCTGGCACTTGAACGAACGCCACGCGTTGGTCGACGGCAAGCCCGTGTCAGGATCGCTCTTTGATTTCGGTCTGTTTTTCTACAACAATCACGAAGCGCTAAAGAAAATCAATTCGGGTCCGTATTTCTATTTGCCCAAGCTTGAAAGCCATCTGGAAGCTCGTCTGTGGAACGACGTTTTCAACTTCGCTCAGGACGCGCTCGGTGTGCCGCGCGGAACCATTCGGGCAACGGTGTTGATCGAAACCATTTTCGGCGCGTTCGAAATGGACGAAATTCTCTACGAGTTGAAGGACCACTCCGCCGGCCTGAATTGCGGACGCTGGGACTACATGTTCAGCTTCATCAAGAAATTTCGCAACCATGCTGACTTCGTTCTGCCCAATCGTGGCGAAGTCACCATGACGCGCCACTTCCTCAAGTCCTACGTCGACCTTCTCATCCAGACCTGCCACAAGCGCAACATCCATGCGATGGGCGGCATGGCCGCGCAAATCCCGATCAAAAACGATCCGGCCGCCAACGAAGAGGCCCTCGAAAAAGTTCGGCAGGATAAGCTCCGGGAAGTGCTCGCCGGACACGACGGCACCTGGGTGGCTCATCCTGGATTGGTCGGCATCGCCAAGGACGTCTTCGATGAGCACATGAAGACCCCCAACCAGATTTCGAACAAACGCCTCGACGTCCACGTCACCGCCAAGGACCTGCTGGACGTACCCACGGGGACCATCACCGAAGAGGGCCTGCGCCGCAACATCGACATTGGCTTGCAGTATCTGGAATCGTGGCTGCGCGGCTCCGGTTGCGTGCCCATCTACAATTTGATGGAGGACGCCGCCACCGCCGAAATCTCCCGCGCGCAGGTCTGGCAATGGGTGAAACACGGCTCCAAGCTGGAAGATGGCCGCACTGTGACGTCGGAAATGGTCCGCAAAATGACCGCCGAAACCATCGCGAGCCTGAAAGCAAAAATGGGCCCGGGCAAGTTCGATGAAGCCGGCACAATTTTTGAACACATGATGACCGGCAAAGATTTCACGGAATTCCTGACACTAGCCGCCTACAATTCCATTGACTAGATTGAAACATTCGCATATGCGCTAATCCGCGTTCATTGGCGGCCATTGAGATAATGGTTCATGACCACACTCAAGCCACCCTTTCGAGCTGACCACGTAGGCAGCCTCCTGCGGCCTAAAGCAGTTCAAGAGGCTCGCGAACAATACAAGCAAGGTGCGATCACCGCCGCCAGTCTTCGTGAAACCGAAGATGCTGCCATCCGTGACGCGGTACGCCTGCAGGAAGATGTCGGTCTGCAGGGAATCACCGACGGAGAGATTCGCCGCGGCTCCTGGCACATGGACTTCCTGTATCAATTCGGTGGCGTGCAGAAGGTTCAAACCAACCTGAAGGTGCGCTTTCAGAATGAGCAGGGCGCGCTGGAATTCACGCCTTCCGCGCTCGAAGTCAACGGCAGGATTAAACTCGAAAAAACAATCTTCGAAGACGACTTCCGGTTCCTGAAATCCGTCACCACCCGAACCCCCAAGCTGACCATTCCTGCTCCCAGCATGATGCATTACCGCGGCGGTCGCGCGGCCATTGACAAATCTGTTTATCCCACGCTCGACGAATTCTGGGACGACTTGGGGAATGCCTACGCAGAGGAGCTGGAGGCGTTGGGCAAAGCCGGCTGCACCTATCTGCAACTAGACGACACCAGCCTCGCCTATCTGAACGACCCGACCCAGCGCGAATATGTCAACAATATGGGCGGCGACGGCGACACTCAGCACCTCACCTACATTCGCCTCATAAACACCGCGCTCGCCAAGAAACCTGCCGATATGACCGTCACCATCCATCTGTGCCGAGGCAATTTCCGTTCTTCATGGGTCGCCTCAGGCGGCTATGAACACGTCGCCGAGGCGCTCTTTAGCGAACTCAATGTCGAAGCGTACTTCCTGGAGTGGGACGACGAACGCTCCGGCGGCTTCGAGCCTCTCCGCTTTGTCCCCAGCAACAAAAAAGTGGTGCTCGGCCTGGTCACTTCAAAGAAGCCGCAACTGGAAAGCAAAGATGAGCTGAAGCGCCGGATCGACGAGGCATCTCGCTACGTTCCTCTGGAGCAGCTCTGCCTCAGCCCCCAATGCGGCTTCTCCTCGACGGTCGAAGGCAACGAAGTAACGGTGGAGGATCAAATCGCCAAACTTCGACTGGTCGCCGAGACCGCCAGCGAAGTGTGGGGGTAGGGCGGACGATCGTTTTTTGTCGTCTGCCGACACTCAATATATGCCTCACCTCCGAATAGCCACTGAAGAGGCCTACGCCCCACCCGAACTCTTCGAGCGTTACCGCAAGCTCTTGGACTCAGGCAAGGTCGACGATCCGGGCTTTGAAAGCCTGATGGGTTTCTACCTCACCAATCCCAGCCCGCGAATCAAAGACGTACGCGACCGCCTCGAAGACGTCGGCGCCTGCCGCCTTCACGACATGGATCAGTCCGGCATTGCGCGCCAGATCCTGGCCCTCACTGCCCCCGGCGTCCAGGTTTTCGATGCCGATACCGCCGTCGGCCTTGCCGAATCCTTCAACGATCAATTATCGGAGTCCATCGCCCGTCATCCCCAGCGCTTCGCCGGCCTGGCCGCGATCGCCCCTCAAAACCCCGCGGCCGCAGCGAAAGAATTGGAGCGCGGCGTAACGAAGCTGGGCTTGAAAGGAGCCATCGTAAACTCCCATACTCACGGCGAATATCTGGACGACGAAAAATTCTGGGACATCTTCGCTGCCGCTGAAGCCCTAGATGTTCCTGTGTACATCCATCCGACTTCGCCGCCGAAATCGATGATCCAGCCCTTCCTCGACCGCGGCTTGGACGGAGCCGTCTTCGGCTTCGCCGTCGAAACCGGCCTGCACCTTTTGAGAATCGTAGTAGCCGGCATCTTCGACCGCTTTCCCAAGCTCCGGATTGTAGTAGGTCACTTGGGCGAAGGCCTTCCCTACTGGCTCTTTCGCATCGACTTCATGCACTCCAGGATGGTAGCGTCCAACCGCTATCCGAACGTAAAGCCTCTTCAGCGTCTGCCGAGCAGTTATCTGAAGGACAACGTCTACGTAACCACCAGCGGCATGGCCTGGCAGCCTCCGATCCTCTACGCGCAATCCGTCCTCGGCATGGATCGGGTAATGTACGCAATGGACTACCCCTACCAATTCATCCCCGAAGAAGTTCTGGTCACCGACGACCTCCCCATTAGTGATGAGGACAAGAAGATGCTCTACCAAACCAATGCTGAGCGAGTCTTTGGCATTTAGTGCTGGCTTACTCGCAAATCAATATACGTTGCGGCTTGACGTATTTGGCCTTAAACGAGCCTTCCAGCTTTCGACCATCGCCAAATACGATCACGAAGTTACCGAACATCTCTATAGTTCGCCACCAGTGGCGAGATAAACGAACAACTTGAACTCGGCTGACCGTCGCGTCGACCGGGTAAGGCGAATCAATCCATTCGTTCAGGGATGATTGAAGGCCGAAGTCTCCCAAAACTTTGAACTGAATCGGGTTTTCAACCCGACGCCCTTCGAAGTTCGTAATGTCGAGAAGGTATTGATAAGGGAAACCACATATGGGGCGCAGATCTCCGGTGGCATCGTTCCCGAATGCGCGCTCGGAGCTCATCAACAATGCGCAGACGACTGCAACGTTTCGTGCTGTCGATTGAATGAACATGGCGATTCTTCGAAGTACATCGGCGGTTCGTAGGTATATTGTTATCGCTTGGCTCTGATATGACCGTGAATAGCGACCGCGCATCCGCCAATCAACAGGTATTCAACTTTGTTGGAGTTGAGCGACTTCAAGAACTCTTTGAAGTCCCTCGGTAGCGCTGGTATAGCCATAGGAGGTCCTTCGCAAGAGTTCGAGCGCCCGCAGGCGCTCCTCTACCGGACGGGACAACCAATACTCGACGGCGTCGTCTGCGTCTGTCAAACGGGCGACGGAAAAGTGCGTGCGGTCGAGCCTGAATTCATCGACCTGATCCTCAGGGGTTGAGTCCATGACTGTTAGTCTACTCCGTAAGGCGACGAGCCCCCTCCGGCCAACCACCATCCAGAAACGCCCCGAGGGAACCTAACACCAACTCCGGCTCCTCGATCCAAGGCGCATGAGCCGCATTCTCCACGGTCAACAGCCTCGCGTCCGGCCACAACAAGGCCCAGTCGCGTCCCCCTCCGTACGCCGCATTGCGATCCTTCGTGCCGTGGATCACCAATACCGCCGCCTTCATTCCCCCAGCCTCTTCCGCCGAAATCTGCAGCTTCTGAATCGACGGCTGCAGGAATCCCACCCAATACCGCATAAAGCCCGACTCGTTCGGAAGCTCGCAGCGTCCCCAATTGATCTTTGCCGCATCCTCCGGATTGACCACGTAAAGCGCTCCCAGCACCGCCCAAAATTTTCGGCAGAGCTCTTCTGGAGTCCCGGCCATGCCTTCCTTCTGCATCTGCCCCAACTTGGCAAATACAGCCGGACCAACCTCGTCCGCATAAGCCAGATGCTCTGGATATTTTTTGGCGGCGTCCGGCTGCACAGGCCCGATCTGGACCACCCGATGCACGTGATCCGGATGACGCATCGCGTACAGTCCCACGATCAACCCCACGTAGGAATGCCCGATTAAATCGATCCGATCCGCTCCAAAATGGCGCCTAACCGCATCCAGATCGTCGACATCCTGCAGCACTCCCCGAGCGAGCTTTGAAACGTCGCTAATGGAATCCGAACGGCCGCGATTGCGAACATCGTAAAAAATCAGCGTGCGCCCGTCGGCGAAACGCCTAAAATCTTCCAGCAAATAAATTCCGTTGGGAACAATCACCGTCTGGCTGCCACTCCCGACTCTCTGGTAGAACAGCCGGACCTCGTCGTCCATCGTGATATAGCCTTCGCTCGATAACATGCCGCCCCCTTGCAATACTATATGTTTAGTACTAACTTAATAGCAGATGTTCAGACGAACTTTAGTTACCCTTGCAATCGCTTTCGCGCACTCCGCGTCCGCGCAAACCAAACCACCCGAATTCGACGTCGCCACACTCAAGCAATCTCCCCCTCCTCCGGGCAACAGTATCAACATCAACCTCGGCACCGCTCGCAATGGAAAAGTATCCCTTACAAATGCCACCCTCAGCGACTGCATGAAGTTCGCCTACAACCTCGCCTCCGACGCCCAACTCTCCGGCCCCGATTGGATAAACTCCGGCACCCTGCGCTATGACGTGGTCGCCGAGGCGCCCGCGGATACTCCACGCGACCAATTGCTTGTAATGCTCCAGACCCTGCTGACCGAACGGATGAAACTAGTCCTCCACCACGAACAAAGAGAACTTCGTTACGTTGCGTTGATTCCCGCGAAGACCGGCCCGAAACTCCAGCCGGCTAAACCCGACGCCGCTTTCACTGGAACCAACTTTGGCGGTCGCATCAACAACCCACAAATGTCGATGCTTACGCTAGCAAAACTACTCTCGCGTTTCGAACGCCAAACGGTTCTCGACATGACTGGCCTCACCGGACTATACGAAGTGCATTTGGAATGGTCCATGGACGAAACGGGCCGTCAGGAAACAGACAAGCCGTCCGGCCCTTCCCTCTCTACAGCGATCCAGGAACAACTGGGCCTGAAACTGGAATCCCGCAAAGGCCCGGTAGAAGTTCTCGTCATCGATAGCGCCGAAAAAACTCCGGCCGAAAACTAGCGGTCACACAATATCGCGGATCGCCTTCGGCAAATATGTGAGTAGGTCCGTGGCGATCACGCACTTATCCGTCAATTCCTCCGCGGCCTTCTCGCCCGACCTCCCATGCATCCACACCGCCGCCCGCACCGCCATCGCGACATCCTTGGGAAACTGCGCGACCATTCCCGCAATCATTCCTGTAAGAATGTCCCCCGACCCCGCCTTCGCCATCGATGGTGATCCGGAGAGATTGATATAAACTACGCCATCCGGCAGCGCGATCAATGTGCGATGCCCCTTCAGCACCAGGCAGACATTCCGCTCCCGCGCAAACGTCCGGGCATCCTCCACGCGATTCCCCACTGGCCGGCCCAGCAACCGCGCCATCTCCCCCACATGCGGCGTAAGAATCGTTTCCATGCCCTGGCCCTTAAAGTCGGAAGCCAGCGAATTGAGCCCGTCCGCGTCAATCACCATCGGCACGGAAACTTCTTTCATCAGCCGGGCCAACAACTCGCGATTCATTCCAAGGCCGGGCCCCACAGCAACCACGGTTTTCTTCTCAAGACTAAAGTCCTGGAAGGACTCGGTCATCAATTCCACCGCCAGTCGCGATGGATCGGAGCACGCCACCGTAACCCAACCCGCTCCCATTCTCAGAGCCGATAGCCCCGCCATCGCGGCTGCGCCCGACTTGCCCGGCGCTCCGCCGATCACCAGCACGTGTCCGAAGTCACCTTTATAAGCGCTCTTCTTGCGAGGCTCAAATAATCGCGCCAACTCCTGAGGTTGCGACAAAGCGAGTCCCGGCAGGCACCAGTTGTGGAGGACACCCGATCTGCGTAATCACCAGCCGTCCGACGTTTTCTTCCGCATCCTCCGCCAGGTAATGCTCCACCTTTGGCGCCGTGAACGTGACCGTCGTCTGCGCGCGAACACACTCGCCGCCTCCACCCAACCCCGAAGGCAGGTCCACCGCCACTACCTTTGCCTCTGGAAAATCTGCAATCGACCGGATTAATTCCAAAGTGCGGCCCTTGGGCGGTCCTGTCAGGCCCGTGCCCAGCAACGCATCCACCACCAGGGTCACCTCGCGCCGCTCCCGCAGCTTTTGTGGGATTTCCATCTGCGGCATTACGCCTTCTTCCATCAGCCGCTCCAGATTGATCTTCGCGTCACCCGAATACTCATCGCGATTCGCCGCCAGCACCACCCGAAGCTTCGCCACCCGGCCGATCATCAACCGAGCCAGAGCCAACCCATCGCCGCCGTTGTTCCCCTTGCCGCAAAGGATCACGATGTTGTGCTTGGAGATCGGGTCGAACTCCTGCTCCATCGTCTCCGCGACGCGATGCGCCGCGTTCTCCATCAGGGCGATGCCCGCTACGCCGCCTTCTATCGTCAGCCGGTCAATCTCGCGGATCTGGTCCGCGGTAACTACGTTCACCGCTGCCCTCCGCACACCATGATTTCAAGTTTGCGCAATCCCTCAGGCTCTCCGATCGTGATCAGTACATCCCCCACCGCGATGCAATCGTCAGCCGCCGGATTGAACTGCATCTGCCCTTCGCTCTTGCGAATCGCCAGCACAATCGCCCCGGTTTCCTTGCGAATCTGCATCTCGGCAAGCGACCGGTCCACCCATGCGCTGCGGCTGGACACCTGGAACTGCTCAATGCCGACATTCATCCCCATGGGATGGTTGGCGAAATCCAAAAACTGCGCCACGTGCGGACGGACAATGGCCTGCGCCATGCGATGCCCGGTGGAATTGTACGGCGCAAACACAAAGTTCGCGCCCGCGCGCCGCATCTTGCCTTCCGAGCTTTCCTCCGCGATCCGCGCCGTCAACTGAATCCTGGAATTCAGCCCCTTCGCGGAAAGAATCACGAACAGGTTATCGGCATCCGACCCCAACGTCGCGATTAACCCTCGCGCTTTCGCGATGCCCACCTCCAACAGCGTCTCATCGCGGCTCGCATCGGCGCACACCGCCAGCAGCCCGTCCTTCATGGCCTGCTCCACCCGGTCTTCATTCGCGTCGATCACCACGAAGGGAACGTCCGAGGCCCGAAGTTCTTCCGCCGCTCCATGACCCACTCTTCCGAAACCGCAAATGATGACATGGTTTTCAAGTTTGTCGATCATACCCTTTATCCGCCGTTTGCCAAAAAACTGGTTCAACTCCAACTCGATGACGGTCTGGGTCATCACCCCGAACGCCACCAGTATCATGATATTTCCCGTCAGAATCAGAATCGAATTGAAGATCCGCCCATGGTGACTCAGCGGAAACATCTCTCCATAGCCAATTGTCGTCACCGTGATCAGCGTCATGTAAAACGAATCGAACATCGGCTGATGTTCGATGATCATGAAGCCGAAGGTACCCAGCGCCAGAGTCAACAGCACCAGGATGAACACCAGGGTAAGGCGATAGCGCAGGCGCGAAAGTGAGGTTCCCAAGATCGGTTGCTCTTTTGGTGCTAGGTTCTAAAGCGACTAACTGAAAGTTTACTTTACAACAACCTTGCTTACGGCCTGATTATCGTTTTCATCGTCCACGCGGACGGCAATGGTGGCCTCTCCCTGCGGCGCGTCGATCGCAACGCGATAGTCGTGCTCCTGGGAATCGGTCAGCCGGGTGGTGGGCTCTACCACCATCCAGTCCCCTCCGTTCACTGAATACTCAGCCTTGTCCAGCCAGTTCATGGCGTCTTTGGCGTGGAACCGAATCTCCAGTTTTCCAGCGTTGCGAGTCCCCGCAAGGACCGTGATCTCGGGAGGAGTGTTGTCGATCACGAATGGATCCGTCTCGCGCATGACACTCAGCGCCTGGTCGGGTGGATTGGAAGGCGCGTCCGACGCGGTCACCCGCGCAATGTACTTGCCATCCGGAAACGAGGTCGAATCCCAAGCTGAAATAGCGTTCGCGAATCTTATCGCGCACCAGTTTCCATGTGGTCTCGTTTACGCCCCGCACTTCCAGCTTGTAGATCAGCGTATCGCCGTTGTCATCGCTTGCCAGCCACCGCGCCCCAAGCTGACCCTTTGAATACGTGAGCGCCGGGAAGCTCGCCGACTCCGCTGCGCCCGCACCCGACGCGGGTGGTTTCTTGCCGAGCGGCGGAAGATTCAGGGTCGGATTCGACACGGCCGCCGGACCGGCCGGCGCGGGGAATTTGTAATTGGCCGGCGTGATCTCCAGTTCATCGATCAACGGCGCGACGTTCTTCGGTTGATATGCAACGTCGGTCTCGCGAAGATCCTCCGCTCCCGTTAGCGTGGCTCGATACTGTAGGAACCGAGCCGCCGGCGACGCGATCCTCGAATTGGTCAGCTTGGCCCAAGGGCTCCAGTTCTTCTGAGCGCGGCTTAGGTTGCCGGTCCGAGTCTCAAACACCACTCCGTTCTGTGTCGGCTCCTGCTCAATCCTGCCCCAATAGGAAAACGACCCCGCATCCAGCACATCGCTCTCATAAGTGCCCGACGATTCCAGCGCGGGTCCAATCGAAAACACCTTGCCGATATTCCCCGTGATCGCCCATAGCTTGCCGTCCGGAGCCATCGTGAGCCCCGTGATCTGCGTCGGCGCTACATTTAGCAGCAGCGAGTAGGCATGGTCGGAGTCCACTCGATACAACTTCCCGCGATTGCCTGAGCCGATCAAAAGCTGTCCCTTTGAGTCGAAGGCCAAGGCATACACCAGATCCTGAGCGTTGGCCCAGATTTTCCTCGGGAACCCATCCGCCTGAATGCGATAAATTTCCGATCCACCCGCCACCGCCGGTGTGGCCGATCCCAAAGTGGGAGGGAGAGCCGGCGCTCTCGGCGCATTCCCTGCCGCTGGAGCCGCTGCCGGCGCCGCCGGAGCCGGAGTCGCCGGACCCTGCCGATTCCCCACGCCCGCCGCATACACCATGCCATCCGCCGCCACAGCCACCGCAGTAATCTCGCGCTTCGGCGTCTGATAAAGCACGAATCCCGTTCCCGTGGGCGTGATGCGCAGCACCAATCCATTTGGATCCGTGCCCACAATCAGGTTGTCATTCGCGTCGACTGCCAGCGACCGCGCGTGCGTTTCTTCGGTACGAAAAAATACCGATCCCACGCCTGCCGGAGTCACGCGATGAATCTCGCCCTGGTCCCCCGTGGCAACAAACAAATCGCCCGATTTGGAAAACGCCATCGCCCAGATGTATTTGGTCTTGGGATCGTAGAACACCTGCGAATTGCCGCTCGCGTCTACACGATATACTTTGCCGTCCGGCGACGTCGCTGCATATACCCTATCCTGCTTATCGATGGCGATGGCCTGGACGGTAATGCCTTCCAGCTCCGTCACCATCTTGCCGCGCCCCTGCGCGTCGATGACGGAAATTTTGGCCTTCCCACCGCCCAGCCCGCCCCCACCCACATACACATTGCCCTTGGAATCGCGAGCCAGAGCCCACAGAAACGTGACTGACGGGTCGAAAACTTCCTGCACCACAGGCGCTAAGGTCAACCGGCCGTCGGTGGAAAGGGAGAGGTGCGTCAACTCCCCTTTCTCGATGTCAGCCATGTCATTCTGCACCCACACCTTCGTGTCGACGGCGAAAGCTGGAATCAGCACGCATCCAAACGCACAAACAAGACGGCGCGCGCAAACAAAGCGAGTAAAGTTCATGATTTTTTGCAGGCAGACGGGAGACTTCTGTCTCTTCACCGAACCGTGATCCTCAACGAATAACTTCCGTTGACCACCTGGTCGAACATCACCGATTGCTGCTCCTGCGCCGTCTCCGGAATTCCCACCAGCGCGCGGTTCGAAGTGCGCTCGGTCTGATAGACGTTCAGCACCGACGCAGGCAATGCAGGCAGCGTCTTATCGTCCGAGTAGTAAGTCGCCCTCTGCTCCACTAGCGATACGTACAGCCGGTTGTTCTGGCGTTCCTGATTCAGCAGCGAAACCGTTTCCGGAATATCCAGGTAGCGATTATTAGCCGCCGCGCTGGTCTGCAGACGGTTCAGCGTCTCCGCATCGCTGAACAGAATGCGATGCTCGCCCTTGGAAAGTCCGGCTGGAATCTTTACTGTGAGGGACCGTTCAATACGCTCTCCTCGATAAGGCCGCAGGAAAACTTTTACGGGGATTTCGGAGCCCGCGTCCACTTCCGTCATGGGCGTCCAGGCGCTGTCGATTGCCGCTGCGCGCCGGTCCGGCAGCACGTCCACGGTCGCATCCACGCCCCTCAACTTCGGGATGTCCACAGGATTCAGATACAGCCGGTTGAACTTGTCGCCCCACCATGTAGCCAGCATCATGTTTGGAGGCAGAGGAGCATCGCTACCGGTGAACATGGTCGCCAGGTTGATCTTCGCTCCGCCGGTCAAGTCCACCTTGCCGCTCATGCGATAGGTCATTTCATCGGCGTACTCGTTCATCTGCGAAAGCGAATTGGAAAGCGTCATCATCATCAGGGTGGGGGTCCACTTCTGCTGAACGAAAACGTCGAAGTGCAGGTCCCGTTCCTTAACCACTTCCATGCGGCTTCCCAGGGTCCGGATCTTTACATGGACCGGAATGGTAGGGGCTTCCGCGCCCAGCTCGCCCATAATCCCTGAAAAACGATCCTGGTGCAGCGCCCCGACGACTTCGGTCGCATTACCGAACTTGGTGGGCTGATAAGCCGAGCTCAGCACCATCAAGATTTCGCTCTTCGCCATCGGCATGTCCACGGGACCGAGGCTGAAGAACGGATGTCCGAACGCCAGGACCTTTTTCCCGTCGTTATAAGTCACCGTGCCCATGCCCGTCACCGACATGTCGCCTGACACCAGCACTCCGCTGATCGCATCGCCGGGGTTGAGCGACTTCTCCCAGCCCTTCGCCGGCTTGGCCGTCAGCGCGCCCGCGCCCGACCCGCCCTGTACCGCTGTCACGCCCATCTGGCCAAGGAACGGGGTAAAGGCGTTCAGGGTCTTCTCGGAGAACCCGGAAAACATCAGCGGCGTTTCAATGGGAGTCACCAGCGCCTGCCGCAACGAACCTTCCGGCACACCGGCCGCCACCAGGCGAGCCATCAACTCATTCGGCATCTCCGCCGCGGCAACGGTTTTCTTCTGCGGAACCACATCCGGCGTGCGAGCATCGGCGGGACGGGACTTATCAAAGTCCTCGATCTCCAGCATCAATTCAATCGGCGTGATGCCACACACCGCATCAGGAGAAAACGTGCTCATGCGCAGCGCCACGGCGCCTATCAGTTTGCCGTCGACGTAAACCGGGCTGCCGCTCATCCCCGCCGCGACATTGGTCTCTTTGGCCTTGCCACCCATCTTGGCGATGATGACGTCGCCCTTGGGGCCCAGGTAATTCTTCCAAACACCCACAATTTCAACCGGAACCGGCTCAGGCTCGGTTCCCTGAAAGACCGTCCATGCCGTCGCGTGCATGCCAGGCTTGACGTCCTTAAGAGGAAGGATCTGAGTTTTACCCGCCATCGGCCGAGCCATCTCAGCGGCGTGAACAAACCCACAGATCGCCACAAGGGCAACCACCAGCCTGGACTTCATGGAATTACCTCTGCCCCCCATTATCCACTACGTCCGCGCTGGGGTGCGGGTTTCATCCCGACAGGGCATGAGTGGTCAGCCTACCACCCCACTTTTCGCTTTTCCCGCTCAGTGAGTGTTTCGTGTAACAGTGACTTGATGTATGTCTGGTAGGGCAGGCCCTTTTTTTCAGCCTGCTTTCTTGCTAAGACCAAATCCCCTTCGGGAATCCGCAAAGCCACCACCGGGGACGGCGTTCTCTTGGATGCTGCGATCCGCTGCCGCAGTCTATCGTTGGTCAACACTTGAGCTTCACCGCTTTTGACAGCGCCACCCAGTTGCCTGCCATGTTGGTTTCGGTTGTCGAACCACCATTGCGCTTCTTCTGCTTCAGTGGCGGAAACCGGCCTGGCGCGCTTGGGTTGCTTGATGCTTTGCTTCTTCATTTATGTCTCTCCCGAAAGGCCTTCCTGTCCGATACACCAGCCGGAAATGCCGTGATGGCACGCACCTTGCCCTCGCGAATCGTCCAGACTGCAGTCAATAAACGGCCGGAATTCGTGAGACCAACAGAGCGGTACCGTTCTTCGCTGTTGATCGGCTCGTGTTCAAGATCCAATGGGCCGTTGTGAAGCATCTGTTCGAATTCCGAGGGTGCTACTTTGTGTGCGGCCAGGTGTTTTCTGTTCTCGTTGTCCCAGTCGAATTCAATCTCACCGGCCACCATCCAAAGTGTATCGCAACATATATACGTTGAAAGCGGGGTCAAGGGGCTCGGCTCCGCCCTCATTCCCAATACCCATCGACCGTCCATAGAGGCTGATTCTACCGTATCGCCATGTGCAAACCGCCGCTGGGGCGGCGCTGTATTTCCGACGTGTGGTGGGTTCGTTTTGCAAAATCATTTTTTTTGCTGTGGGCCAGGTCCGCTGCATCAGAAGGCTCAAGCGGACCAGCGTGCGTAGTATTTTCAATAGGTTGGTGGGTTCGTTTTGCAAAATCATTTTTTTTCGGGTGCGAAGCCAGGTCCACGGCATCAAGCGGCGCTGGCTCTGAGGAGACGGGTGCCGTGCTTCGGGTCTCTGTTGGCTCTTTTATTCTGGAACTGCTGGAGGCGATGGAGGGCTCGGGAGATCTGGCCATCGAGGGCGACTTCGAAGCGGAGCAGTGCTCGTAGGAGCGGATGCTCCCGTCGTTTCTGCGAAGCGTGAAGACGGCTTGACTGGCGGGATTTTCGGGGTTGGTCTCGATCGATGCGATGCCGTAATCGAAGTTGGTCTTCCGAATGCCGCAGATTCGCTGCTGACGCCAGCGGGCCGCGACGATGGTTTCCACGAGTAACGTATGGGTGGGGGTGGACGGTTGGTGTTCGTCCAGGAGTTCATTGAGCAGTTCGTGGAATTGGGTGGGGTTTTCTTTTTCCAGGACCAGGGTGTCGGCGAACATACCGTGACGGGTGCTGTTCCGGGAGGAATTGCGCTTTCCTTCCGGGGTGGCGGGTCCTTTGGATCGGGCTCCATTGACGCGGGAGGCGGCGATTTGTTTGGGAGCTCTCATTGCGAGGGTAGGATACGCCCGGGGAGCAAGGATCTTGCCGGATTCTCAGCGGAAGTGATTGAGGAGAGAGGGGAATAGCGGTCGTGGGAGCGGCGTGATCGAGATTGTGGAAATCCTCGGTTTTGGCGGATGATGTGGAGAGGGCGACAGTCGCACCGGTGCGTTTCTTGGTGCGAGGAGTTTACGGATCACCGATTATCGGAAGTAGATTGTGCGACCTCCAAATCGGGCGCCCGCTAATGATACACACGGAGGAATTCAAGGCAAGCTGTCCAGGAAGGTGTTCATTTCGCGTAGAACGTCCACCTCGTTTGACACGAAAACGAAGTGATTCGCATGGGCTAATCGGATGACGCGAGCGGAGGGCACACCCGTTTCGAACGCTTTAGCCTGAGCCTCCCTGCTAGCATTACCGGCTTCAAATGCGGCTAGAGCGGCGGGGTCATTGTGAACAGCGGGACTTGGATCACGCGGAACGGCGTAGATGGCCAAAATAGGTCCGCGAATGTCTGTATACTTCTGAGCGCCTGCGATGATAGCTCGCTCAGCCATCGGTGTTAGTGCTTGTTGTTGCGAGGTCGAAGGAGCAGAAACCGGCGGCAAGAGTTTTGGTCTTTCCCGTAGGTCCCGTTCAAAGGCGGGCAACGCAGTTTCGAGCAATTCTTGCATCAGCAGCCTGGCATCGTCGCCCGATTGCAGTTTTTCGAGTTTCCTTCGAAGGTCGGCCAGATCAACATCGAGGTCTCCTCGCGCGCGATCAAAGTAGGCGTAAGGATAAGCGGCGTCGAGGTAAATCAGACCCGCGACTTGCTCCGGGTGGCGCGATCCAATCGAACTCAACTCCTCCCCTCCCATCGAGTGAGCTGCAAGTACAGCTCCGCTCAATTTAAGCGCGTTCAGAACGGCGAGTACGTCGTCGCCGAGGCGGTCAGCCTCGTATCCAGTGGACGGAACACTCGAAGCTCCGTATCCTCGCCTGGTAATTCCATAGACATGGTGTTTGGAGACGAGCAGGGGAGCGAACTTGTCGAATATATGCGCGGTGTTCCCAAGCCCTGCCAAGAAGACAACGGGCCTTCCCGTACCACCCCAATCGATGACCTCAAGCTTAACGTCCTTATCTACTGGGACAAGCTGAGTGGTGTGAGGGGAGGGGTCCTTCCATTCGGTTTCCGGCGTGGTGCGCCGAAGTTCAAGCGGTAGGGGGCGGGTTTGAGTCCACGTGCCCGCTATCGAATTCCGGCCGTCGCTGATCTTGCCTTGGTATGTACCACGCATCGAGCTCACGCTGAGTCTGACGGTCGAGCCGTCAACGGTTACTGTGTCGGCAGGCGCACCTGAGCCCCAATCCAGAATTTGATCAATGCTAAATAGAGTGGCTTTCAAGCCCCCGGCATCTGTATTCGCAATTTTCACGGCGACTCGGAGTTCCGATGAACCGGTTTTGAGCGTTCCCTGCCAATTGCCCGTAATGTCCTGGGCTTGCGAGGAGCTCGCTATCAGCGTTGCAAACCCCAAGATCCAACTCTGTGCAAATCTCGACATGTGGTGAGGCCTCTGAGGGAAGACGAGTTCATCCTTCTTGGCGTGCAGGCCAAGTCATGTCTGACGGCGGCGTGGGGATTCCGGGCGAAGGCGAACGGGGTTCCGGGGTGAAGGCGAACAGCGTTCCGGGCTGATCCCGAACACGATTCCGGGATGAAGGCGAACAGGATTCCGGGCGGAAGCCGAACACTCTTCGGCCGACCCCGGAATGGTGTTCGCCTTGGCCCGGAATGATTTCCACAGGTAGCGGCGCTGGACATTAACGCCGGCAAGCGACCCTTCCAAAGGGAGGGCCCATTGCCGGCCAGGAGAATGTCCATGCGTAAGATCAAGGAAGTCTTAAGACTCCGTTACGAACTGAAACTCGACCAGCGTCAAGTAGCTCGCAGCTGCTCTATCGCCGTCAGTACGGTGCATGAGTATCTGCAACGCGCTGAAGCGGCCCAGGTAAGTTGGCCGTGTCCCGGATGGCTGGGATGACACCCGGCTGGAAGCCGCCTTGTACCCCAGCCCGGAAGCAAAATCCCAGCCGAAGAAGTTACCGCCCGACTTCGCCGCGGTCCACGAGCAGCTTCGCACTCACCGCCACGTGACCTTGCAGTTGCTTTGGGAGGAGTACCGAGAAGCCAACCCGGAGGGCTATCGCTACAGCCGATTCTGCGAGTTGTACCAGCGCTGGCGCAAGAAACTCGACGTGGTGATGCGGCAGGAGCATAAAGCCGGCGAGAAGCTTTCATCGACTGGGCTGGTTCCACAATCCCCATTTACGATCCGCGTTACGGGTGTAGCCTGGCAAGCATCGCTTTTCGTCGCCGCCCTCGGCGCCAGTTCCTACACCTGGGCCGAAGCCACACGCGACCAGCAGATGGAAGCGTGGCTCGGGCGCACATGCATGCTTTCGATTATTGGGGCGGCGTTCCGGCGCTGGCAGTTCCTGACAATACCAAGACGGGCGTGAGCAAAGCCCACCGCTACGATCCGGATATCAACCCGACCTATCACAACTTCGCCATGCACTACGGTTTCGGCGTACTGCCGGCACGTCCGTACAAACCGCGGGATAAGGCGGTCGTGGAAAGTGCCGTGCAAGTTGCCCAACGCTGGATCATTGCAGCACTTCGCCACCGCAAGTTCTTCTCGCTGGAAGAAGCCAACCAGGCGATTCGTGAGTTGCTCCGACCGGCTCAACCAGCGGCCCTTCCGTAAGCGCGATGGCAGCCGCGCGAGCGTATTCGAGTCAGCTCGACAAACCTGCTCTAAGACCGCTGCCCAGCGAAAGCTTTGACATGAGCCAATGGTCGCGGGCGAGGGTCAATATCGACTATCACGTGGCCTTCGATGACAACTTCTACAGCGTTCCCTATAACCTGGTGCATGAAGTGGTGGAGGTCCGCTCGACGCCGACCACGGTGGAAATCCTCCACAAGGGCACGCGGGTGGCTTCCCACCTGCGCAGCCGCGGCCGGGGAAAAGCCGTCACGATTGACGAGCATCGGCCCAAGAGCCACCAGGCTCATCTGGAGTGGCCGCCCTCGCGCATGGTGCAATGGGCGCAGAAAATCGGGCCACACACCGCTCGGCTGTTCGAGCGGATGATGGCCGATAAGCCGCACCCGGAGATGGGCTACCGTGGCTGCCTGGGAATCATCCGGCTTGCCGGTAAGTACTCGCATGCCCGCATGGAGGCTGCCGCCGAGCTGGCATTGCTGACCGGCGCGTGCCGCTACCGCAGCATCGAGTCGATCTTGAAGAACTCACTCGATCTACAGCCCCTGCCATCGTCTTCGGTTCCGCCACCGTGCCACCACCTCCACCTCACGACAACATCCGTGGCGCGGAGTACTTCGAGTAAGGAGAGCGAAAATGCTGCAAGAACCGATGATAGAAAAACTGCTGGCCATGCGGCTACACGGGATGGCGGATGCGTTGAAGACGCAGGAGCAAGATCCGGGCGCCAGAGAACTGAGTTTTCTGGAGACGGCTGGGACTGCTGGTGGACCACCAGTGGAACTGGCGCCAGAACCAGGCGCTAGCGCGGCGGCTGCACGGGGCCAAACTACGCGGCGAATGCCTGTATCGAAGAGATCGACTACCGCGCGGTGCGGGGACTGGACAAGAGCGTGATCCGCGCGCTGACTCAGGAGTCGGCATGGGTCCGCAATCACGAACACATCTTCGTTCTCGGACCGACGGGTGTAGGCAAAAGCTTCGTCGCCAGCGCACTGGCGCAGAAAGCCTGTCGCGACGGATACTCGGCGCTGTACACCGGGGCGCCGGCGCTGTTTCGCGATCTGGCCATCGCGCGCGCCGACGGCAGTCTGCGCCTGCTGCTGGCCAAACTCAGCCGTATTGATCTGCTGGTGATCGACGACTGGGCCATGGCTCCCTTGAGTCGAACCCGAGCGCCGCGATTTCTGGGAGATCTGCGAAGACCGTTATCAAACGCGATCGATGATCCTGACGTCGCAACTGCCGGTCACTCGCTGGCACGAACAAATCGGCGATCCGACGGTAGCCGACGGAATCCTCGACCGCCTGGTCCACAACGCGCACCGCATCGAGATGCGCGGGGAATCGATGAGGAAAAACAAAAGCAAGGCCGCGGGATGATGTCAGCACAGGTTTCTCGATGGTGTGCATCCTGCTGAAGCTAAGGTGAATCATATTATCTAGGTGGAACACAACAGCACCAACACCGACAAAGACCGGTTCCGAATCAAAGACTGGCTACTCTATCCCGGTCTCGGTTGCGCGCTCATACTGGTACTGCATTTCGCCACCGGCCTCGGCTGGGGACTCTCTGCATTCGCTATTCTCGTTGGCTGGCCTGTGGTTGGCACTCTGGTCACGGCTGACGATGACCTGCCCGGCGGTGGAGTAACCCTGACGGGACCATACCCCCTCCGTGGCGTACGGCTGCAGCTTGGGGACAGTTTTCGGTGGGCTTCGCGATATCTTCCTTTGTCGCTGCCTTAGACATTGGGCTGCGAACGAGCGTAGGAGCCTGGTTTGCGGTCGCTGGGCTCGCAGCCAGCGCTCTTGCTTTTTTGCTTCTTCGTCGCAGCCAGCACTGACCTAATCCTCGCCTTACCTCAGAGCGCTTATCGCGCTCTGGGTCAATTCAGCGCTGAACAGGGCAAGGCCTGCCGCCTTTCCCCGCACCCCTTTGCCGCTAGCGGCGTCCTTCCTTCGCTGCGCTCCGGCAGGTTTCTCTTGACGAAGCCGAACACTTTCCCGCACAATCGAGATGCCAGCGTCGCTACGCTCCGATGGTGTTCGGGATCATCCCGGAATGCCGTTCGGCTTTCCTTCGGAACAAGCGTTCAGCTTCGCCGGAATCCCCAGCAGACCGTGGATCGATCGCATCCGCTCTTTTGATAGACGATAAAGATACCTGAGATGGTGGTGTCAATGTTGTTTAGCAAGTTTTTTTCACAGCGCAGGCGCTGGCCATCCCACAAGATTTGCACAGCGCGGGCTAGTTTCTGCATCTGGGCATTCCTGCGGTTTGCTAGGCGGGTCAGGTGAAGTTCCTCGCTATAAGGCTTCCGATCCTGCCAACAACGGTAGAGGATACGCATCCATTTGAATGCCAGCGCGCGCACTGCCACCTGATGCTTCTTGCCCCGAGGTACCGAACTCGCCGTAGTAGGCTTTAGCCCAGGCCGACTGCGTAAGCGGGCAGACAGCCCCCATTCGTGAAAGGTTTGCCGTAGAAACTTGGGGCAGGCCCAACGGAGGTGCACCCACTGGGTGTTGCCGCTGGCTTCCTTGACGGGCGCGACACCGCTAAAGCATTGCAGTTCGCTGGCCGAGCAGAAGCGCTCGCGGCGAGTTTGCCGGACCGCCATCAGACGAGGTGCGAGCGCTTGTCCAGCTCCCGGCAGCGAGTCAAAAATCGGCCAGTCCTCCTGCTGCTGAGCAATCTCGGCGATGCGCTTTTCCAGCTCGCGAACGGACTCGCGCAGTACGGCGAGCTGCCGCACCCAGCAAGCCATCATGTATTTCGCCGCTTTCATTACGGTCAGGTAGTGGGTGGCCGGAACGGCCTGGCGAATCTGGCTGATACGCTCACGAATATGGTCTTCACCTCGGCAGTGATGCTGCCGCAGGAATTTCTCCAGTTGCGTTGGCTTGACTTTTTGAAGGTCTTGCAGACTGGGCCATTGCTCGATCAGATCGCCCACTAAAGGTGAGGCTATGTCGTCGAACCAGCGCAAAACCTGCGGAAAGGCAACCTTGAGCATGTCAGTGAGTCGGTTGCTTATCGCGAGTAGTTGGTCCACCAGCTTACGTCGGTTCTCCCGCACCAGAGACTGGAGCAGCCTCATCTCCGCCGTGTCGGGATCGAGGCGTCTCAGCCGAGGCACGGTGGGCCGTGAGAATCTCCAACAGCAAATCCGCGTCTTTGAGGTCATTCTTACTGCGCGATGGATACCACGCTTCGCGGAAGCGAGCGAGTGTTAAAGGGTGGACCGGATACAGGTGCACCTGTGCGTACTTGCTCAGCATGACCACCAGCGCTCCGCGACGTTGCTCCAGCGCGACGGCAATAGGTTGCTGGCCGAAACGCAGATGTAATTCGATCATCCACGCCTCCACTGCTTCCGGTGTGTTGTCCAGAGTGCCCCGTTCGATGTTTTGGGCGCCGGCGGCACACAAACTCCAATAGTGTTTTTCCATCGGCCCAGTCGATCGCCACAAAAGCCGCGAACTCTGGCTCTGGCGATGACATGATTTGATGTTGCTCCATAGACCTCCTGCGTTTGATTCAGAATTAGTCCGTCAGGAGCCTTGTCTCGCACGAGAAACTTATAGTGGCCTTCAAAGATCAGACCATACCTGAGGATTCGTCTTGGAAACAAGGCGCATCCCGCGGTTCGAAAATCTTTATCTAAACGTCGCAGCGTTGAGTATGATCGTTCGTAACCACGGGATCTGCCGGATGAACTACTCTATCTGGCATCACGCCCGTCGGCGCAATATCCTGACAGGAAGGTCCGACTCTCCGCAGTGAAGTTTTCCACAGCGGCCGGAACAGACTATGTGAAAAACTCTCTCTTGATCCTCATTCCTTCGGATCAACTATAAGTATGAAATCGTCTAGCACCGGCGCGGCTGGTTACAGTGTCGGGATCAGTCGGCTTCTGGCGCTGGGCCGATGCCGGTGGAGCAAATGTGCGTGCGCATCATGAGCAGGTAAGCCGTCTCTAGGGTTGTTGTAGCTTGTGGATAGCGATATAAAGGCCAACAGCGGCAGCACCAAGACTGATCAGAGCCGTTAGGAGCTTGACGATCGGCTCTGCGTCAACAAAGCGCTTCCAAGCTCTTTTTGCAAGTGACGAAGGCTGTCCATCCAAACGCCCGAGTGACCGCGACAATGCAAGCTGTCTGATCTCCCGACGTGCGAGGGCTTCTAAGTCGCCATAAGGCGCATCATCACGATGTGACTCTCGTAACGCATGAATGCCGGCAGCGTGAGCGCGCCTCTGATAGTCATCACGCCGAGCTTGTTTCGACGCACTCAATCCGCGCAGAATGCTGTCCTGCAGCGATGCAAGCTCTTTATCCTTCAAAAGAGCTGGACATTCTTTGCCAATTCGTTTTCTCAGTTCCACACGAGCCATCACGCTCGGGCGTTGATGCTCAACAACCAAAGCTGAGACACGCATTTCCCTGTTTTCGAGCCAGTTGCTTCTCTCTCGTTTTTCGGCAAACAGCGCGCGGTCGATCGCTTGCTCCTGTTCATTGCGCTCTTTACGCGTGGCCTGTACAGTGGCCATCCATTCATTACTTTCGATCTCTCGAAATTGAGCGATACGCTTTTCCGCATAGGTTCGAGGGTTGACCTTGCGAAATGTCGCTCCAAGCGGATTTAAGATCGCGATGGCCATCTATCGCAATTATCGTTTGAGCAAAAGTTCGAAGTGAACGCCTTCAGTCTTTGCAGACCTGAAAATTTTCGTCACGGATGCCTGGGAGCCGAGCATGCCGCCGGTGACCATGCATGCGCTTAAGGTGGTTCTTTTCAAGCACGATAAAATACATTTCCTTGCTCAATTTCTAGCGGTCTGTGAGCGGATACGTGCGCTCAGTAACGATATGTGGGCCGTTTTGGTCGACAAGCATACCGATGCCTTGGCGCTTCGGCAGGGCGCGTGGCGTACGGACGTCCCAGCCTAAACGGTAAAGGCCGATTACGGCACTGGTGGGGTGGTTCTCCCCGGCGCTAACGATCATCTCGGGTATGGTGTACTCCTCGCCTTCCAGCAGCGAATGGTGCACTGGGATCGACCAGGAGTAGCGTAAGACGCTAAAGGGCGTGGGTTTCCCATCCACATGAGCGTCGTTTCAGGCTGTAAAGTCCATTTGCGAGGCTCGATCTTCAGACGGGCGTCGACGTAGAGTCTGACTATAGCGTAAAGAGCCGGTTTGCTGGAGTCATTCGTGATACGAGGCATAAGCATAAAGTCTCCAGGACGGCCCGTCTTCTGCAGCGAGAGTGTCAGCGTCAGGTCGGGTACTTCCATCCGATGGCTAACGTCGCGAATCTCATATTCCTCCATAACTGCAGTGGTGGTCCCGAGGCGCTTGTAGAAGCGATGATCGGCAGCCATATGCGGCGCGCGGTTACTCGCAGGGATATGCACGACGTACACGACGCGCCCCGTGCTGCTCATCGTGACGGGATGAACGGTGATTCCATCAATACGGCGCTGGATATTCGCATCGATAACCTGTTCGAGCCATTCCGTACTGATGACCGCGTGATCGATACCTTGGTCGAGAGCAATAGGCCCCTGTGTGCGTTTCTGCTCGTCGATGCCGTAGATAATCGTGCCACCAGCGCTGTTCGCCATAGCGCTCACATCTTTTGAAAGTTCGTGTTTCTTTCGGGTCGGTCTTGGCGAGTGCATCTGAACGCTTGTACTCTAATTGAAGATTTTCGGGCTCGTTCTCCTTGATGAGCGCAACAATTTCTACCTCCCCCCACTCCGAAGGCGGCTTCATTGGAAATGACATTCCTTTTTCATTGATGACATTGGCACATCGCGGATTTTACCGTCTTTTCCGGTACCTTCAAATCCCCACGCGCTCTACTTCGTCGAGCGTGACCTCGTCGCCGCGCCGGTCGTAGAGGCCAGTGGTGCGACTGCTTTCGTGGTTCGCCATCTGCTGCGCGATTTCCAGCCGCCCTCCGTTCTTCAAATACGCTGTAATCCCTGTCGCCCGAAAGCTGTGGTTTCCGATGTGCGTGCGGATGCCGGCGGCCTTGGCCCGCCGCTGAATCATCCGGTAAGCGTCCTGCTGCCAGAGCGGGTTTTCCGTGAGTACGTCGCCGGCACGATTGACCGCCGTGCGAAACAGCGGCCCCTTGGCGTCGCCGGCAATGCCGGCCGCCGCGATGTACGCCTCCAGATAGGTTTCTAAATTGTGGTGGCAAGGCAGGGAATGGAGCTTGCCGCCTTTCTCGTGCAACTGCACCCAGCCGCGACGCCCTTGCACGAAATAATCCTCGACACGCATCGACAGCACGGCATTCACGCGGGCGAAGGTATAGACCATGAGCCCAATCAGTGCGCGATCGCGCAACCCAATCAGCCGGTCGGTTTCGATGGAATCGAGGAGGGCTCGCGCTTCCTCGGCCGCCAGCACTGGCGTTTTGCCCTTCCGGACCGAATACTTGGGCCCGCGGACGGCATGGGCCGGGTTCAGCGGAATGATCTGGCCGACCACCAGCCAGTCGAACAGCATTCGAAGCGCGGCCAGGTGTTGCTTGATGGTCGGCGCGGAGCGTTCCTCCTTCTCCAGCACCTTCAAATAGGCCGCAATGTGCATGGGCTCGACCTGGCGCAGCTCGCCGATGTTCCGGGACTGGCACCAGGCGGAAAAGAACCGCACCGCGTTGAAGTACGCCTTGCGAGTATTGTCGTTGCTGATCTGCGTGGTGAAGAATTCCCAGAAGCGCCGCTCGCTTTGAGCCGGCCCTGCGAAGACGGCCGGTATGCGTATTGACTCTAATTCGCCTGTTCGCACAAGAGCCGCGGCAGCCATCACCTTGCTCCGTCTCTGTATTCGGAAACTCGTTCGCTGTAGTACGTTTCCATCTCATCTCTCAGGTCCCGCATGCGATCAAGCTCCGTGTCGATGCAATCCAGATAATTGCAGAGGCTTTCCATGTGATCACCAAACACTGCAAGGTTGACATGTGTCAGAGCTTCCGGAAGAGACGCCTCCCCAGTCTTGCGGTGTGAATAACGAAAAGCCTGTGCGTCTGGATCAATCTTTGAAAGTTGCTGAATGTAAGAGCTGATACCAGCAAAATCATCCGCGGCGATTGCCACGCCGCAATGTTTTCTGATCTTCTCCTTCTTGAGGAAAGGCTTTAAGTTGTTCCACAACTCATCAATCCGATGCTGATCCAAATCCCGCGAGCATTTTTCGCTCAGTTCCTCTCCGGCCAGATCGGCAGCTAGCGGCAACAGGCGCTTTAAAACGAGTTCGACATGGTGCCGGTAAAGATAGATGATCGGGTGAACCAAAAAGTCCTGGTCACGGTTTTCTGAGCAGACATATTCGATCAGCTGACGAGCTCCTCGACGATAACCCTCCCTGTACGGGAATTCGTCCCCCGGATTCATGCAGGCGTTGACCGACCACATGTCCCGGTCCGAACGAAAGAGAATATCACCCTGGCGGGGCGGAGGAGGAAGGCCAATGTCACTCATATCCATATCCCTATTATAGCGTGTTATAAAGGACGTTATCACACTCTAAAGATTTTGTCGACTTATGCCTTTTTGGTAGCATACTCTCCTTGAGGGATTGAGTCTGGCCTTAAGGTCTTCGTCTTGTCCCTTATCCGAAGGCCCCGCTGGTGTTCGCAGCACCAGCGGGGTCGCACTACAGCCTCCGAATTTTAAAGGGCTCTGGGCTTTGCGGCTCTTCGAAGCCTTAAAAGGCGACATCGATATTCAGCCACGTCAATTTTTAGTTCACGTTGGATTTCTTTTGAATCAAACCCTTCAAGAACCAGCATTACAATGGCCGTCTGTATCGGGTCGCGCTGAAAAACGAGCAGAAGTTTATCGATACGATCTAGTGTTTCAAAAGTCTTAGCATAGGATTGAATAGGCACATCGAAACTTTCAGGCAGACACATCTCTGGATGTTCTTTCTGTCTTCTTCCACTGGCTAAGCTCCTAATCGTCCCGAAGAGATGATGGACAAAAGTAACACGTTTACTCCAACTCCTCTGGCCTTCCAAAGTGCGCAAGAGCGCCTCATGAAGAAGATCTTCTGCTGTCCACTGAAGTGACCCGCAACATGACATGCTGAAGTATTTTAGCGAGCGAAGTTCTTCCGTCGAGAGGCTCGCGATGGCTTCCCTCACGGAACTCTGATCGAATATGTCTGGCTCCTCGGGATGAACACCTTCTACTTTTTTAAGTGCATCATCCGTTTGCATGGCACTCCACTAATCCTTCGGGCCGCGGCGAGTGAACGCAATAAACAGCCTTCCAATAACCCCCACTGCCGCCAAGGTGACGCTCGTGTCGGCATAGTTATCTTTGGCGATCACCGGAGGAACGGGGGCTGGAACTCCTGCCACCCCAGAAACCTGTGAAGTTGCCGGGATGTCCGTGTTGGATCGGAGGGGTTGTCGATCAATGACCCCGATCAACAGCACCGCAATCAAAGCAATCAAAGCAAGTGCGATGATTGCAACCCAAAACAGGTATCTTCCATGAGAGTCTTTTGGGGACGGCAACGGGTTAAGCCGACCCTTGGCTTGAGAGTTCATCTTGTCTCCTTATCCGAAAAACTGCACTCGCTTTTGACTGGTGCCCGGCTTCGCAGACCGTTGGTAATACACACCAGAAAGTATTCTAGCTCCGTGGTATCTTATATTTTATTAAGTGGTTGGGGCAATGGACTGTCTGTGATACTAGGTATCAACGCCATTGATATTGCAAATGTTCGCCATTGATTCTAAATGGGATGGGCAGTTCTTTATAAAGAAAATCGAGGGTGGCTTCGCCGCCTAAGAAAACTTCGGGTTCTACTTGAACGGAATTTCTACTTCGGTGAGGCTACTGGGTGTGGCGGCGTTCACTGCGGCAGCAATTCTGTCGAGGTGTAGCCGTACGAGCGGCCATGGTGAATTTCCAAGGACGATAAGGGCGATTTTACGGCCTGAAAGGTTCTGCTGATAACGCATGGTCTTGTCAGCCGTAAGAAGAAGGTCAAAGCCAGCCTGCTCCGCTGCGGCCAGCAAATCGCCATTGGAGTGCTTATCCCATCCGCGATCTTTAGCCTGCGTGACGCCATGCCCCACAAGATGCCGGATAATGCCGCGCGGGGTGTGGTTAAAGTGGATGAGCATCAGCCTTGCTAGCAGCGCCGACAGGAACCGGCGGTGCATCGAGGCTGCGGGCGGCAAATTCCAGCACGGCTTGAATCTGCTCCCGCGTCAAATCGTACTGCTCGATAATTTCCTCGATGGTCGAGCCGTATTCGAGATTTTCAAAAACCGACGCAACGGGCATCCGCGTATCGCGAAACACCCACGCTCCGCTTAGTCGCCCCGGAACGCTTTCCACGGCCGGGCATTGTGACCAATCGAGATTTGCCATGTTCGTACCCTCCTTTCATCGTAGCTTTTACCATAGTTCAGTGGCCGCGTCGCGCCCAAACGCCGGCCCTTCCCTTCCCTGCGCAACGAGGGCTAAAGTGAAGGCCGGGCAGTAGGAAAGAAATTTTATTGCGGACTCAGAATTGGAAACCTTCAAAGTCGGTATCGACCTAGGCCTACGCCGCGCTCTCCAGTAACCAGCGCACAACGCCCGCGACGTGAGATCGGTTACTGAGCCATAGGAGCACGTCGCGTGCGCCCCAGTAACCAGCGCACAACGCACGCAACGTGAGATCAGTTACTGAGCCCTAGGAGCACGTCGCGTGCTGTGCGCTGATAACGCATCGCTCCAGCGCCGAATATCCAGTACTCGGCCTAGTGGTGGGCAAGGGCGGACCGAGAGCTGAAGGCGTCCACAGAAACGCCGGTGGCGATTGACGAGAGCCAACCGCTGAAGCAGGGTGAGATGAAGCTGGATGGTCCCGACGGACCGATTCGCGTGAAAGTGGACCTGCCGACCGGAGGTTCGGTGATCGATATGGGGCTGAAGGGCTAATCGTCTGGGTCACACAGATTGAACATTATGCCCGCGTCGGGATAGAAGACCCGATGTGGCGCGCGATTTAGATGCCGCTGAGAAATGAATTGGGGCGATAACGCCAAAGGTCGAGAGGAATCCCCGAGAATCCCCGCCCTGACGGGACGGGGCTATCCGCGCCGGCCCGGACACGCCGCCCCACGGGTGATCGCGCCCCCCACGCCAAATTCGCGGAATCGCGGCACACCGCTTTCAGCGCGATTAAATCGCACGCCACATATGGAGATACTGATCAGGAATTGCGACCACTAGATGTCCTATAAAGTGAACCCTTCCACCATGACGATGCGGATGGAATTCAGCATGACCACAATGAGCGGCTTTGCGGATATGTTGACCCAAATGTTCACGCTGCTGGGCGGGGCCAACGGGAGGCGGCAGGTTGTTGACATGACCGATGTGAAGGGTAATTACGATGCGTCGCTTGACCTTTCGCTGGCAGACATCCTTGCATTTGTTCGGGCTGCTCGGCGCAAGGAATGGAAATTCCTGCAGCCGCAGGTGCGCCCGGCAGAGGGACCGGAGTGGCGTCCGATCCTAGCGGCGGGGGTGCGACGCTCCAGGACGCCGTCCAGTCGATGGGATTAAAGCTGGAATCGCGAAAAGCGGTGGTGGATCAGTTCGTTGTCGACCACGTGGAAAAGACACCGACGGAGAATTAGCGCGGCGGGGTCTCTGGAGCTTGTTGAAAACGTAAAAACCGCTCCATTACTGTCGCGGCTCCGAGAGGCACCGCCGCTCCTGGAGCTATTTCGCGATTAGCTTTTCGAGTTTTGAACCGGGCCGGATGATGGTTTCCGTGCGCTCCGGCCCCGTGGAAACACAGCCGACTTCGCATTCGGTCTGATCTTCCAAAAATGCAAGGTATTGCCGCGCCTTCTCGGGCAACTGCTCGTAGTGGCTGATGCCGCGCGTCGAACTGCACCATCCCGGCAATTTCTTGTACACCGGCTCGATCGCTTCCAGCATCCGATACGTCGCCGGCATTTCGTCGATCTCAACGCCTTTGATTTTGTAGCCGACGCAAACCGGAATCTCTTCCAATTGGTCCAGCACGTCGAGCTTCGTGATCACCAACGTGTCGAACCCGTTCACCATTGAGGTGTAGTTCAGCAGCGGCACATCGAACCATCCGCAGCGGCGCGGCCTACCCGTCACCGCGCCGAATTCTTTCCCTTCCCGGCGCAACAGCTCGCCCGCCGCTCCCGAATCCTCCGAAGGAAATGGACCCGACCCCACCCGCGTGATGTAAGCCTTGGAAACCCCGATAATTCCGTCGATCTTCGTAGGCGGAACTCCCGTGCCTGTCGAAGCTCCTCCCGAAGCCGCGCTGGACGACGTTACAAACGGGTACGTGCCGTGGTCGATATCCAGCATGGTGCCCTGCGCGCCTTCAAACAAAATGCGCTTGCCCTGCTTCATCGCTTTGGCAAGATACGTGGCCGTATCGCACACCATAGGCTTGATGCGCTCGGCATATTCTTCGGCCTGGTGTCGAATCTCGGCGTAGTCGATGTTGTCGTGCAGGTTGAACGTAGCGGCCAGAGTCTTGGTATCTTCGGCCAGAGTGTCGAACAGGTTCCGGAAGCTCTCCGGATCGTACAGATCGGCGATGCGAATTCCGCGCCGCCCGATTTTGTCCTCATAACAAGGTCCGATGCCGCGCTGGGTGGTGCCGATGGGAATGCGGTTCTCGCGCGCTTCCGACATCTTCTCCACCATCCTGTGGAACGGGAAAAATCACGTGCGCCCGATTGCTGATCTTAAGCTGCTGGGACACCGCGATGCCCTCTTTTTGCAGAGTGCACATCTCTTCCATTAGCGCCGCCAGGTCCACCACCACGCCGTTGCCGATTACCGCTTCCACCCCGGGCCTCAGCACGCCGCTGGGAATCAGTTTGAGAACGAACTTCTTCTCCCCGATGAAAACGGTATGGCCCGCGTTATGACCGCCCTGATAGCGCGCCACAATATCGAAACGCTCCGCAAGCAGGTCGACGATTTTGCCTTTGCCCTCATCGCCCCACTGCGCCCCCAGTACGATCACGTTGCTCATGCCATGCGCTATTGTAGCAACCAGCGCCGGAGGTACAATTTGTGGTATGCGGCTGTGGGTCCCGACCCTGATCGTGCTGGCGGCAGGTCTGCACGCGCAGGACCGCTCGCTGATCCAGGTCGAAACCTCCAAAAAGCTGGCGCTGGTGATCGGCAATTCCGAATACCCCAAGGCGCCTCTCAAGAACCCCGTCAACGACGCCGCCTCCATGGAAGCGGCGCTGAAAAAACTGGGCTTCCAGGTCACGCTAGTCAAGAACGCCGACCTTCGCCACCTGCGCGAATCCGTTGACGAATTCGCCGCCAAGCTCGGTCCCGGTTCGCTCGGCCTGTTCTACTTTGCAGGCCACGGCGTCCAGGTAAACTCGATCAACTATCTGGTGCCGGTCGACTTTGCGGCCACCAGCGAAGACGACGTGCAATATGAGGCCTACCCCGCGAGCCGGATCCAAGCCAAGCTGGAAGGCAGCGGAGCCAGGCTGCGCGTCCTGATTCTGGATGCCTGCCGCAACAATCCCTATCGTTATAAACGCGACGCGTCCGAGGGTCTCGCCGCCATGTCCATCAATGCCGAAGGCACGCTGATCGCCTTCGCCACCGGCGATAACAACACCGCCGCTGAGAACCCAGCCGAATCCAACGGCCTGTATACCAAGTTCCTGATTCCCGCCCTGATGACTCCAGGACTGAACCTGCGCGACGCATTCCAGAAGGCGAAGGAAGATGTTTATAAGAGTTCGCAGCGCAAGCAGAACCCATCGGTATATGAGAATATCGTCGGCCAGTATGCGCTGGTTCCAGGCACATCACCTGTGACCGTTGCTCCTCCGACCTTGACCGCCTCTGCCACGCCGCCGGCTACTCCTCCAGTCGACCCCGCGCGCGCCGCCCGCAAGGAGGAAGCTGACAAAACCTGGGCCACCATCAAGAATTCAAAAAATCCCCAGGACTTCGATAACTTCATCCTGGCCTACCCGGGGAGCACGGAAGTCCGTAACGCAATGATGCGCGCGATGGAATTGCGGCGCACGCCCGATCCAATCCCTGCCACGAAAGAAGTGGCCTCCGTCACCCCCACGCCCGCCCATTCACCTAAAGAAGAAAAGGAACCTCCTCGTCGAGGGCTGCGAGCCAAGGAAGGCTCGTCCACTCTGATGCCAGGCGCAAGCAAAGTGAATCCCAAAGACGGTTTGACCTACGTCTGGATTCCTGCCGGAAGCTTCACCATGGGCTGTTCGCCAAACGATATGATGTGCGCCGCCGACGAGAAGCCTCCGCACCCCGTCACCATCAGCAAAGGGTTCTTCATGGGTCAGACGCCTGTGACGAATGAGGCATGGAATCGCGTGGGGCATCCCTCCGCGTGGGCCGAGCGGGAAGTCACCCATGGCGGAAAGACGTTTAAGCTCTCTCAAACAACCATGCTGGATAACGTTCCAGCGGTGGGCATGCTGTGGGACGAAGCTCGTGTGTTTTGCCAAAAAGTGGGGGGGCGCCTGCCGACCGAAGCCGAGTGGGAATACGCCGCCCGTGCCGGAACCACCTCGATGCGATATGCTCGTGCCGCAGTGATGTCCATCTCGACTGACGAAAATGGCAGGGAGCGGACCCTGCCCGGCCCCGGCCGTGTTGCGCAAAAAGAAAAGAATCTGTGGAACCTGTACGACATGTATGGCAACGTCATGCAGTGGACTGAGGACCGCTTCAGCGCCACCTACTACGAACAGCGAGTGCAGCAGGATCCTCAAGGTCCCTCAGAGGGAGCAGCTCGGGTGGTGCGTGGCGGTTCCTTTGAGCGCAACGCCGTTATGCGCCTGCGCGCGTCGGATCGGATGAGCCTTATGCCTCGCATTTATGGCTACGACGTAGGCTTCCGATGCGTGCTGGAATAACGCGGGTCGTCCTTCCGATCCTCCTCGCGTGCTGTGTGCACGCTCAGGACCGGGGGTTAGTCCAAATTCCTGAATCGCGAAGACTGGCTCTGGTCATCGGCAATTCCGAATATCCCCAGGCTCCACTCAAAAACCCCGTGAACGACGCCTCGGCCATGGAAGCCACCCTGAAGAAGCTCGGCTTCGAGGTGACCACCATAAAGAATGCCGACCTGCGGCGCATGCGCACGGCCATCGACGAATTCGCGGCAGGTCTTGGGCCGGGCTCGCTCGGATTTTTCTACTTCGCGGGCCACGGCGTCCAGGTGAACTCCGTCAATTACCTCGTGCCCGTGGATTTTTCGGCCACCAGCGAGGACGACATCCCCTACGAAGCCTACCCCGCCAATCGCGTCCAAGCCAAACTGGAAGGATCTGGCGCGCGGCTGCGTGTATTGGTTTTGGATGCCTGCCGCAACAATCCTTTCCGCTACAAGCGCGATGCCGGCGGCGGACTGGCGGCCATGTCTATCAACGCCGAAGGCACGCTGATCTCCTTCGCCACCGGGGACAATAACGTAGCGGAGGAAAATCCCGCCGAAACAAATGGCCTCTACACCAAGTTTCTGATCCCCGCGCTGCTCACGCCCGGACTCAATCTGCGAGACGCATTTCAAAAAGCCAAAGAGGATGTCTATCGCGTCTCGCAGCGCCGCCAGAACCCGTCGATCTACGAGAACATTGTGGGCGAATTCGCACTGCTGCCTTCTGTTGTTCCACAAACCGCCGCTCCACAGGCTGCAAGTCGCCTGGATGCTTGGGCGGAAGCATGGGCTTTGGTGAAAGATTCAAAAAACCCCGAAGACTTCGACAACTTCATTCGAGCGTTCCCGCTAAGCGAACTGGCGCGCGCGGCTGAGATTCGTGCCAGCCAACTGCGGCGCGGAACCGCGGCCCCATCTCCGGCAGCGCCCGTAGGAGTGCAACCACCGCAGCCCGCGCCAGGAACAACCAAGGTGAATTCAAAGGACGGCTTAATATACTCCTGGATACCTCCCGGCACTTTCATGATGGGGTGTTCCGCCAACGACGTCTTATGCAAGCCCGAGGAAAAGCCGCCTCACCGCGTGACGCTCTCCAAAGGATTCTGGCTGGGCCAGACGCCCGTGACAGACGCAGCATTCAAAGCGTTCGTCCGCGGTCAAAACAACGGCAACGACTTCGAGCCGATCGTCAATTTCTTCCAGAAGACATTCGGTACGCCCAGCGATCCAATGGCTCCAGCGGTTGGAATGAAATGGGACGACGCGCGCATGTTCTGCCAATGGGCCGGCGGCCGCTTGCCATCGGAAGCCGAATGGGAATACGCGGCTCGTGCCGGAACCACCGCGTCGAGGTATGGGAAAATCGACGCCATTTCGATATCATCCCTTCCGAATGGCAAATCGGCCGATCTAAGCGGTCCGCCTAAGGTCGCCCAGAAGGAGCCCAACGCATGGAGTCTATATGACATGCTGGGCACTGTGTGGCAGTGGACAGGGGACTGGTACGCAAAAGATTACTACCAGCACAGCGAAGACCGCGATCCTCAAGGTGCCCCCGATGGCAACAGCCGCGCCATTCGCGGCGGTACGTGGAAAGATAGTTCCGAAGCAAACGTACGCGTTTCCCGTCGAAACAGCCGATATCCCTACACGGTAAGTAGCGACGACGGCGTCCGCTGCGTTCTGGAGTAACACGGCGGTACGATCGCGCGCTAATCTCAATTCAAGAGATGCTGGTCGAACTCACCGTAGAAAACTACGCCGTCATTGAAAAGATCCGCGTCCGCTTCGACCGCGGCCTCAACCTGCTCACGGGCGAAACTGGAAGCGGCAAGTCGATGGTGGTGGACGCGCTTAACCTCCTATTCGGCGGACGAGCCTCCGCGGAAATGGTGCGGACCGGCGCAGAGAGGGCTCGTATCTCAGGGATCTTCGAAGTCGCTCCCACTCCCGCGTTGACGGAGTTGCTGAGCAGCGCTGGAATTGAGCTGGAAGAAGATGATCTGCTGGTGGAACGCGAAATTCTGGCCGGGGGCAAATCGCGCGCGTTTGCGGGAAACCGTCCCGCCACGCTTTCCTTATTGAAAGATCTGGCGCCGCATCTGGGCGACCTGCATGGCCAGCACGATCAGCAACAATTGTTTTCGTCTGCGGCGCAGCGCGACATTTTAGATGTCTTCGCCGGAGCTGGCGATCTGGTGGCCGAAACGGCTTCGCTGTTTTCCGCATGGCGCACGGCGACAGGGGAGTTAGAAGAACTGGACCGTACCGCTCAGGAAAAGCTTCGCCTGAAAGACCTGTGGTCCTTCCAGCGCAACGAAATCGAGAGCCGTATCGCCACTTGCGGGCGAGGATGCGGAGTTGGAGAATGAGCGCCGCGTGCTGCGCAATGTCGTGCGCATTCAGGAAACAGCGGGAGCCGCTTACGCCGCGCTTTATGAAGATCCGGCCAGCGTGGTCACGCAGCTTAAGACCGTTCAAAAGCGACTGGAAGAGCTGGCCCGCATAGACGAATCGATTCGCGAAGTGATCTCCGCTCTGGAACCGGTGTCGATCGGCGCGGATGAAGCCGCGCACGCGCTGCGGCACTACCTGGAAAAGCTGGAAGCCGATCCGGCTCGCCTGGATGAAGTGGAATCGCGCTTGGCTTCGCTTGAAAAACTGAAACGCAAGTACGGTGCGAGCGTGGAGGAAGTCCTGCATTTCTTGAGCGACGTGAAGCGCGACTTGGCCATCGTCGAAACATCCAGCGAACGCCGCGACACGCTGCGCAAGCAGACCACGGATCTGGCCCGCGCCTACGAAGCCGCCGCGAAGAAGCTCACGTCGAAACGCAAAGAAGCGGCCAAACAACTGGCGCGCCGCGTGGAAACCGAACTCGCCGCGCTGGCGATGGAGAAGACGCGCGTGGAGATACGCGTCGAGCCTGCATCCTGGTCCGCGGAGGGCGCCGATACCATCGCGTTCCTCATCGCACCCAACCAGGGCGAAGAACTGAAAGCTCTGGAAAAGATCGCCTCGGGCGGCGAGTTGTCGCGAGTCGCGTTGGCATTGAAAACCTGTACGGCTCCTGCGAAAATCCTGGCGCGCAGCGTCCCACGCACGCTGGTGTTCGATGAAGTAGACGCGGGCGTGGGCGGTAGCGCGGCGGAGTCGGTCGGCAGAAGGCTGAAAAAACTTTCGCAATCGAGCCAGGTTATCTGCGTGACCCACCTCGCGCAGATCGCAGGATTCGCAGACCATCATTATTACGTCGAAAAACACGCGGCCAAAGGCCGCACGTATGCGTCGATTGAAGAGTTGGGCGCGGAGGCGCGCACGCGGGAAATCGGACGCATGCTCTCAGGCGAGCGCGTCACTACTGAAGCTCTGCGGCACGCAGAACAGCTTATCAAGTTAGCTTCAGAGTAGCGACCTTCCAGTGCTATCCTCGGAAGTCTAACTAATGCGCTTTTTGTCTCTGCTTTTGCTGTTGCCGGCCATTCCGGCCTTTGCCTGGAACGGAACAGGCCATCGGATCTGCGCCGCTATTACTTACGATCACCTGACGCCTGCAGCTCGGGCGCGGGTGGATGATCTCCTGCGCCATCATCCCGACTATGCAACGCTGCTGACGCGCGATTCGCCGCCCGATCCGCAGACTCGCGCGCGGGCCGCGTTTCTGGCCGCTGCCGCCTGGCCCGATACGATTCGCGGCGATAAGCGCTTCTACGACGACACCAAGCCGGATGAGATGCCCACGCCGACTCTCTCTGGATTTCCAGACATGAAACGGCACACCAACTGGCATTACATCGACATGCCTTATTCGCCCGAAGGCGTGCCAGCCCAGGTGGAACCGCCGCCCACGGCTCTGAGCGAACTGGAGCGGCTTTTGAGTAAAGAGATTGAACCTTACGACCTGCCCTGGCTGCTTCACATGGAAGAGGATGTCCACCAGCCGCTGCACGATGTCAGCAGGTTCCTGAAGTCGCAACCCATGGGCGACCAGGGCGGCAACTTTGTTTACATCGCCGCTGAGGGAGTTCGCCCCGGAGGCCGTCTGTATCGGACCCTGCATGCCGTCTGGGACGACATGTCCGGGTCGGATTTGAGCGACGCCTACGTGACCCGAATGGCGGGCGAAATATCGGCTGAATACATCGCCGCTTTCGGATCTAACCATAAGAGTCCTAAGGATCCTAAGAGATGGGTCGCTGAGGGATTCAAGCTGGCGAAGTCCGCGGTCTATACCTTCGGCCTGGGGACGGGCACCAAGGAAATGCCCCTTAAATTGCCTGCTAAATATGAGGAGAATGCGCGTCGAGTGGCCCGCAGACAGATCGCAGAAGCGGGTCTGCGTATGGCCGCGGTGCTCAACGAGAAGTTTCGTTAGGGGCTCAAAATCCTTCATGAAATTAATGAACTTAAACCTTTGTTAACAAAGTGTATATCTGCGAAACAATCTGTACACAGAAAGGATCTGGTGGTAACATGGGGGTGTCCAGTTGTGGAACCTCCTAAGGTTCTTACGCGTCTCTTTCTCTAGGGAGCCTGGTGCAAAGCATCGCCTCCCAGAAGTTCGGCCGCTGCAACCTCTGGTCGTGGTGAGCCGGCCGGTGAGTATCTTCCTCCGAGTACTCACCGGCTTTTTTCGTTCAGCCCTAGATTTTTGCGATGGTCGGCTTGTATGCAGGCGCTTTGCGGGCCTGGGTCTCCCGCTCGAACGCGAAAGCGAAGCGGATTAGCCGGAGTTCCGTTCTAGGCGATCCAAAGAAGGACAATCCGATAGGCAGTCCGGAAACCTCGCCAGCAGGCACAGTGATGTGGGGATAGCCAGCCACGGCGGCAGGGGTGGATGCGCTCCCGCTGAAGTTATCGCCGTTGGAATAATTGGTCACCCATGCGACTCCTCCGGTGGGAGCTACCAGCGCGTCCAACTGTTTGTCCGCCAGAATGCGATCGATCCCTTCGCCCTTGGACATTCTGGAAAGCTTCGAAGCCAAAGTGGTGTAAGCACGGCTGGTGAGCGGACCTTTCGCGTCGGCTTGAATCATAAGCTCCTGGCCGAAGTGATTCAATTCGCGGTCGCGATTGCGATCATTGAAATCGATCACTTCTTTGAGCGACTTGACGGCCGCGCCTCGCTGCTGAAGATAGTTGTTCAGATCGTTCCTGAACTCCCACAGTAGTGCGTCCAACTCCGGACCTGCGAGCTTGGAGGCGTTGGGAATCGTGACCGGATCCACCAGCACCGCGCCCAAGTTCTTCAGCACAGCCAACGCTTCATCCATATGCTGACCTAACAGCTCACCCGGCGTGAAGAGGTCGCGGACCACGCCCAGGCGGACTCCCTTCAGCCCGTTACGATTTACAAGTCCGCCAGCATAGTCGCGGCCGGTCAACACGCTGAGCAGCAGAGCCGCATCGGCGACGGTACGAGCCATCGGCCCGGCGGTGTCCTGGCGGCTGGAGATCGGAACGATGCCCGTCCCAGGAATCAGGCCGACTGTTGGTTTGATGCCGACGATCCCGTTGATCGACGCGGGGGACACGATGGAGCCGTCGGTCTCAGTTCCGACTGCCGCCGCGCAGAGGCTCGCCGAAACAGCTACTGCCGAGCCCGAGCTGGAGCCTGAAGGATTGCGGTCGAGCGCATAGGGGTTGAGGGTCTGGCCTCCTCTGCCGCTCCACCCGCTGGTGGATCTGGAGGACCGGAAATTGGCCCACTCACTGAGGTTCGTCTTTCCTAAAATGATCGCCCCGGCTGCGCGCAACCGCTCCACGAGCGCGGCGTCTTTGGGCGCGGGCGGCCCGGCGAGTGCAAGCGATCCCGCGGTGGTCATCATTTTGTCCCCGGTATCGATGTTGTCTTTGATCAGGATCGGGATGCCGTGCAGGGGTCCACGCGAACCTCGCTGTTTGCGTTCGAGGTCGAGTGCGGTGGCGATGGCCTCGGCTTCGGGGTTCAGTTCAATGATGGAGTTGAGCTTGGGTCCGGCCTTATCGAGCTTGCCGATGCGGTCCAGGTATTGGTGGACCAGTTGGATGGAGGTGACGCGACCGAGGCCGAGGCGTTCCTGCAATTGCGCGATGGAGACTTCTTCGAGCGAATTGTCCTGTGCGTGGGCGGCTGCGGCCAGGCCGACGCCGAGGTAAAGAAGTTCGCGACGCGAGGGCATTGGTGCTACTGAAATAGATCGGGCAGGGGAAGGGAGAAACCCGGAAGCAAGGGTGAGGCAAGCGTGTCAGCGACGTCGCGAACGTCGGAAAGCGCGCTGCCCGTCCAGATTTCCGCCTCACGCGACTCCGGATCTATAAGCCAGACTTCTTTCACACCAGCCGCGAAGTACTGCTTTAACTTGCGATGGATCGTGCGCTGAGTCTCGCTAGGCGAGAGGATTTCAACCGCGATGTGGGGGATGACGTAGATGACTTTGGCGCCTTGAAGTTCTTTTTGGCGGTCGCCTAGGATGATACCGACGTCAGGGGCTCGCCGCGTGGCAGAAGACAAGGCGTAGAGGTTTTCCGAGTTCAGGACTTCGCCAATTGGAATGCTCTTGAAATAGATGAAGAGCTCGCCTGATAAACGCATCAAAACCCGATTGTGCAGATAGGCCGGCCGCGTCATTTCAATCAACTCCCCTTCGTCGAGTTCGTAGCGCTTGTCTTCCTCGAACGGGTAGTTGTCGAACTGTTCAGCTGTCAGCAGAAGTTTCGTTGCGCCCATGTGTCCAGTATAGTTTCGACTGTTATGGACGGTTTAAATACTTCTCATAGAGCCGCGTTTGTTTGTTGGTGAGATCCACTTCCTTGCCTTTGATGAACAGATGTTTCACCTGGGTCGGGGTCTCCAAAGGGTCGCCTGAGGTAACCATCAGGTCGGCCGATTTGCCGGCTTCAATCGAGCCTATCTCGTTTGCCACGCCCCAGATTTCAGCAGCGTTGATGGTGACCGCCTTCAAAGCTTCGTCGTAAGGGAGTCCGAAATTCACCGCTACCGCCGCGCTGTAGGGCAGATCGCGTACGAACTCGTTTCCGAAGGTTCCGAAAGCGAACTTAATGCCGGCTTTGTAGAGTTCAGAGGGCAGTGTGAACGCGCTATCGTACGGGTCGTCCTCAGTTAAGGGAATTTCCAGAGTCGGCCCGAGAACCACGGGAATGTTCTTCGCCTTAATTTCCGGGGCGAGCTTGCCCAGTTCGCGCGGCTCCATCAACACGATGCGGATCTTTTGTTTTTCGGCGAATTCCAGGGCGTCGTGAATGGCCCGCTCGCGCTCTGCACTTACGGCCACCGGCAGCTTCCCCTCCAGAACCGGCAGCATGGCCTCGTAACGCAGGTCGGTCTTGAAATCGGGACGCGCGGCAGCCTTGGCTTTTTGATATTGGCGGCACTGGTCAAAGAAACCGCTGAGCTGTTCGATTTCGCGATCGTAGTTTCTCTTGGCCTGCGCGAAGCCTTCGTTGCCGTTCACACCGCGCGCTCTCAGGATGAACGGGAAAATCAGATGCATGGCAGCGGAACGCTTCACTTCCATGTCTTCCCAGGTCCATCCGTCCAAGTGAATCAGCGCGGCCTGGCCGGAAATCACCTGGCGGTCGGGCGACCCGATGCGGTTACCGTTGTCCGAGGAGGGGAAGGTCATTGCGGTGGTGATGCCATTGGCGCGGACGACGGGAAAATGCTCACTCTCCGGATTCACCGCGACAATGGTGCGCAGTTGCGGCATGTATACCCCGAGTTCAGCGATGTCGACCGTCTCGCGAATGTTGGAGATCTCGCTTAAACCCAATTGCGTGGAAGAATCGATCAGGCCGGGGTAGACGCGCAGCCCCTTGCCCTCGATCACCCGCACGGTTTTGGGCGCGACCACTTTGGTTCCGACTCCGCTGATTCTTCCGTTCTCCACCAGCACGGAAGCGCCGTGGATCACCGGGCTGGTGATCGGGTAAACGTCGGCGTTGCGGATCAAGAACGTGTCGTTCTCCGCCGCGCTTGCAACGGCAACTACAGCGATGAATAGCGCCAGGAGTTTCATGCCGGGTTCTTTGCCTGAGTCGCGGCTCCCGTTGCAGCCGGCTTTTCTTTCTCTGGCTTTTCTTTGTCTATTAAGCGATTCTTTTCGAGGGCCTTGGCGGGACGTCCGCTGACTTCCTTATCGCGATCGAAGTACACGGTACCGTCGATCAGAACCTTCTGCACCTTGGCGAACTGCGACAAGGGATCCTTGTCATACAGCACCAGATCGGCGTCTTTGCCTGTATCGATGGATCCAACTTTGTTGTCGATCCCCAACTGCTTGGCGGGGTTCAGAGTGATCATCGCCAGAGCATCATTCTCGGTGAGGCCGCCGTATTTTAGCACCTTGGATGCCTCCGTGTTCAACCGGCGCATCAGTTCTTCGTCGTCGCTATTCAGGCTGACCACGACGCCCTTCTTTTGCAGGATGGCCGCGTTGTAGGGAATCGCGTCGATGGCTTCCACTTTGTAAGCCCACCAGTCGCTGAAGGTCGATACGCCCGCCCCGTGAGCCGCGATCTCGTTGGCTACTTTGTAAGCCTCCAGCCCATGTTGCAGGGTGCGGATTTTGAATCCGAACTCATCGGCGACCCGCAGCAACATCAGAATTTCATCGGCGCGATAGCTATGTGCATGTACGAAACGTTTGCCCTCCAGAACTTCCTTCAGAGGCTCCAGGCGAAGGTCTGTGCGAGGCGGAATCGCCTGCTCGCCTTTTGCGATTTTGGCCTGATAGGAATCCCACGATGCTTTGTACTCCTTGGCCTGCGTCATCGCGGTGCGGATGGTCTCTTCTACACCCAGCCGCGTGGCCGGATAGCGGGCCGTCACGCCTAGGCCGGCGCGACCAGCGGGATTTCCAGGCCGCTTCGGATTTTCGCCCAGCGCGAATTTCACCCCCGGCGTGGCTCCCTCGAAGATGAGTTCCTGCGCGCTTTTGCCCCAGCGCATTTTCAGAACCAGGGTCTGGCCGCCGATGGGATTCGCCGAGCCGTGCAGGATGTTTGCTGTGGTGACGCCCCCGGCCAGGGCGCGATAAATCGCGATCGCTTCGGGGTCGATGACGTCCTTAATGTTGACCATGGAGGACACTGCCACGCTGCCTTCATTGAGGTCGCCATCGATGCCGATGTGGGAATGGCAGTCGATAATGCCGGGCATGAGGAACTGGCCCAGCGCGTCGATCACGGTGGCGTCTTGCGGGATCATCACCTTCTCGCCTACCTCGGCGATTTTCCCGTCGCGCACCAGAACCGATCCTTTAAACGTCCCGTGCGTGATGGTCATCACGGTGGCGTTTTCAATTACGATGACGTCGGCGTACGCGCCCAACGGTAATAATGCGACGAAAACAACAGGGAGCAGCGCGAATAACTTTTTCATTGCGGTCGTACTCCCGTGGTGGCAGCGGCGTTGGCGGCGGACGGCTTGGCAGGGCTGGGTGCAGGAGGAGCCTCCGGTGGCGGCACGAATTTCTTGCCGTCGATGAACACCATTTCGACCTTGGTGCGGTCGTCGAAAATTTCTCCGCGGGTCACCACCAGGTTCGCGATCTTTCCTTTTTCGATGGAGCCCAAACGATCCGCCATGCCGTACATCTCGGCGACGGAAAGCGTCAGCGCGCGAAGCGCGTTCTCCCGGGAAAGGCCCGCGTCGATGGCTTTCTTAACGGCGCGGTGCAGGTCGCGAGGCTGGTCGATTCCATCGGTGTAGAAGGCGAAACGGATGTTTGCTTTTTGAAACTCGGCTGGCGAAGAGGGCGCGCGGTCGCGCACCTCCAGCGTGCGCAAAGTCTCCACTTCCTCGGGATCGGTGTCGGACTCCTTGGCGGGCCACTTCAAACTCACCAGCACGGGCAGACCAGCCTTCTTGAGCAGGTCGACTGAGCGGTACCCTTCGCGCAAGCCGTAGAGAATGGTCGACTGCTTCAACTCCGCCGCGAATCGAATCATCCGGTCCACTTCCACCATGCGATTGGCGGGCAGCAAAATGCGCTTCGATTCCAGCACGCCTTCCAGAGCCCGATCGTAATCGGGACGCTGCACGTGGCTGGGATCTTTCGCGTAGGCTTGCTTCAGCAAAGTGTAGTGGCCGGCGTCCAGATAAATCTGCCGGATGTAAGAAATCGTCCCGAACAGAGCAGCCGGGAAGCCGTTGCCGGAAGGCTGCAGGGTGATGTACTGGCCAGCGTAAGGATCCAGCACCACGTCGCGAGGTTTGTCCCCAGCCAGATTAATCACCGCGCCGTGGCCGGCGAATATGCCTCGCATGGGAAAGGTCACGGCGCTGGTAAACCCGGCGTTGCGCGCCGTTTCCAGGCGACGGTCGGTAAGTAGCACTTCGTCGGCGGCCTTCAGCCAACTAGTGGTAGCCGGGCGATCCTCAGGACCTTGCGCGGGCCGCGTTGGAGGAGCGGGAGGATTTGGCGAAGCAGGTCCCACACTTTGAGCAACGCCCGGCCGCGCAGGCGGGGCAAGATTCCCAGGCATTCCCCAATTGCTCATGGCGTCCATCAGTCCTGGGTAGATAGTGAGGCCATCGCCTTCTATGATGGAGGCGTCCGGTGGTATGACGATGTTGTCTCCGACCGCGTCGATCAACCCGTTGCGCAATACCACGGTGCCCTTCGCGAGAGTCGGCCCGCTTACCGGAACAATTCTGGCGTTGCGGATCGCGATGGCAGAGGGGCTCTGCGCGGCCAGAGAGCCACAGAACACGGTCAGCACGGCCAGCAGGCTCTTCATAGAGGGATATCGATGAGCCTATCATAAATAGGGCGGCTGGCCTTTATAGTGCGCCAGCCTTTATAGTTCGACTAGCCTTCAATTAATCAATGAGCAGACCCATCCAATATAAAGACGCGGGCGTGAATATCGACGAAGCAGACCGCGCCGTTTCCTCCATCCGGCCCATGGCGCGCAAGACGTTTTCGAAGAACGTTCTTACCGATATCGGCAGCTTTGGCGGAGGATTTCTGTTGCAGGGCTACAAGCAGCCGGTGCTGGTGTCGTCGGCCGATGGAGTGGGAACCAAGTTGAAGGTCGCATTCCTGACTGGAAACCATTCCACAGTGGGACAAGACCTGGTCAATCACTGCGTCAACGACATCGCTGTGCAAGGCGCTACGCCATTGTTTTTCCTGGATTATTTTTCGGTGGGCAAGCTAGATGCGAAGGTGGCGGCTCAGGTGGTTTCCGGCATGGCTCGCGGATGCAAGGCTAACGGTTGCGCGCTGATCGGTGGGGAGACGGCGGAGATGCCGGGGCTCTACTCGCAAGGCGAGTACGACTTGGCCGGGTTCATCGTGGGCGCGGTGGAAAAGAAGCGGATGATCACCGGCAAAACTATCAAGCGCGGCGATGTTTTACTGGGGCTGCCGTCCACGGGCCTGCACACGAACGGGTATTCACTGGCTCGGAAACTTTTGTTTGAGGTCGCCGAGCACACTCACGACACACATGTGGAGGAACTGGGCGGCTCTATCGCGGAGGAGTTGTTGAAGGTCCACCGCAGCTACCTTAAGCCGATTCGCGCACTGCACGATGCTGGGATTTTGAAAGGCGCGGCGCACATCACTGGGGGCGGCATTACGGAGAACACTCCGCGTATTTTGCCCAAGGGACTCGGAGTGCACATCAAAGCCGATTCCTGGCCCATCCTGCCCGTGTTCGAAGTTCTGCGGACCATCGGACGCATTCCGGAAGACGACTGGAGGCGCACGTTTAACCTGGGCATCGGTATGATCCTGGTGGTTGCGCCTGCCAAGCTGGCCGAGGCGTCCAAGCTGCTCAAGAAACTGCGCGAGCCGTTCTACCAAATCGGCGAAGTGGTCAAGGGCCATGGTGTGACCTATAGTGAGTGACCTATAAATGAAGCGCTTAGGAATCCTGCTTTCCGGACGGGGTTCGAATTTCGTCGCGATTGCGGATTCCATCGCCGCGGGATTGTTCAGCGCGGAGATTGCGGTGGTGATTTCCAACGTGCCAGATGCGCAAGGCCTGGAGCATGCTCGCGAGCGTGGAATCAAAACGGTGGCGCTTTCTTCCAAAGGCATTTCGAGAGACGACTTGGATCGGATGGTCGTAGAAGAACTGAAGATAAACCAGGTGGATTTAGTTTGCCTAGCAGGCTATATGCGCATCCTGAGTCCTTTCGTTATTCGCGCTTTTTCAGGCCGCATCCTCAACATTCATCCTTCGCTGTTGCCCGCTTTTCCGGGACTGCACGCCCAACAGCAAGCGTTGGACCATGGCGTTAAAGTGTCGGGCTGCACGGTGCATTTTGTCGATGAAGGGCTCGACTCGGGGCCGATTATTTCTCAAGCCGTGGTGCCCGTGATTAGCAAGGATACGGTAGAGACTCTGTCGGCGCGGATTCTGAAGAAGGAGCACCAGATCTATAGCGAGGCTATCGCCCTGGTGCTGAGCGGGCAGTATCGTATTGAAGGCCGGCGGGTCCTGGGCTGATGCAGGCTCAGGCAGATAGATCCCTGGCCCGCGCGGCCACGCTGGGCTGCATCGCGATTCTATTTGTGAACTACTGGCCTGGGCTGCGCGCCTGGTTCCAGCAGGACGACTTCGCATGGCTCGCGCTGTGGCAGAGGATCGGCGTGGACATGGACTTGAAGTCCGCCTTGTTCCAGCCCTTCGCGCAAGGCACTGTTCGGGTCCTAAGCGAGCGCGTATTCTTCCTCGCATTCCGGTGGCTGTTCGGGCTCAACGCCCTGCCTTACCATCTGCTGGCGTTCGTCACGCAGGCGGCCAATATCGCAATGCTGGTGTGGTTGGTGCGGCGACTGTCGGGGTCGGTGTGGATGGGAGCCATCGCGGCTCTGATCTGGATTGCTAATGGAGCCATGGCGTGGCCGCTGGTGTGGGCATCGGCGTATAACCAGATTCTTTGCGCGTTCGTATTTCTGGCCGTGATTTGCGCCTTTGCGCTGGACCGGAAAATCCTGGCAGCGGTCATCTTCCTGCTCGGATTCGGCGTGCTGGAGCTGAACGTGATGCTGCCCCTGGTGGCTTTGCTATTTGCTCTTTGCTTCGCCCCGTCGCGCTGGCGATTCCCTTGCGCGCTGCTGCTGCCGGCCGCGGCCTTCGCGCTGCTGCACATGTATCTTGTGCCGAAGTCGGACACAGGAGTGTACTCGCTCTCACTTAACAAGCGGTTATTGGCCACTGCCTGGTCCTACTGGAGCATGACGCTGTGGCCGCAGGATGCCACGCTGATCAGCCCTCGGCTGGCGGCGATGAAATCCGCCGCGGTGCTGCTGCTCACGCTGGCAGTGGTGGCCGGATTCGCATGGGGACTTCTGCGCAATGACAAGCTGGTTCAGTTCGGCCTGGGCTGGTTCGTGCTGACTCTGGCGCCCTATCTGCTGTTGCCCGATCACGTTCAGAACTATTACCTCACCGTGCCTTTGATCGGATTCGCGATGGCGCTTTCGGCGATGCTTGCCGCTGTCTCGAGCCAGTGGCCTTCGGCTCGATATGCTCTGGCGACAGCGCTGGTTGTGCTGCTGGGGATTTCAGCGCTGGCAGCGCATCGATATTCGTGGAAAGCGGCGCAGGATTCTCTGGAGGCCAAGCGTCTCGTGCTCGGCGCGCGCGAGGTTGCAAGGAAGAATCCCGGCAAGACCATCTTCCTGGCAAACATCACCGACGATCAGTTTTGGAACAGCGTCTACGGCCATCCCTTCCGGCTGGTAAACCTGAACGACGTTTACCTTGCTCCCGATAACGTCGACAAACTGGCGCCCTTTCCTGAAATCTGTGATTTCCATGACTACAGCCGCCCCTTGCCGGTCGCGATCCGGTTGCTGGAGCAGGGCCAGGCGGTGGTCTATGACGCTGGTCCTGATTTTCGCGATGTCACCGAGCCTCACCTTGCTTTACTGCGCCGGTCGGCGGGGAGCGCGGAAGCTCCCAAGGATGTGCGGGTGGCCGATCCGGCTTTCGCCTACCTATTGAAGACCGGCTGGTATAGCGTCGAGCCGGGCTATCGCTGGACCTCAAAATCGGCGGTCGCGACTTTGGGGAACCCATCGCCGGGCCAGCACCTGGAGGTTCAGGGCTTCTGTGCACCGGAACAGGTCCGCTCCTCTCCCATCAAGTTGACCGTGTTCGCGAACGATGCGCCCCTCCGCACCTTGGCTCTTGATAAGTGCGCTACGCCGATTCGGGTCTATGAAGCACTGGATTCCGTGCCTCACAGGGCGCAGCTTGAAGTTCGGATCGAGGTCGACCATACCGTACGCGTGGGCGCCGACCTGCGGGACCTTGGTGTCGCCATTGAAACGATTCGGATTGTTCCGTAAGAGAACAATAGAACTATTCCCGCACTATCCTGTTGCGTGGGCTATCAAGTCTGGAATACCCCTCAGAGTCCTCTGCGGATTGAATACTCCGCGGAGCTATTGCGCCAGGTCCGTCTGGAAGGCTCGGGAAACGGGCGCGGTTTGTTGTACGGGCGTCGCCATGATGGGCAGATTCGCCTTCTGGGATCTCGCCGCACCGGCCATCCCAGGGATCCTCGCCTGACCGGGCTGGAACAGGTTGGTGTTTTTGCTGTTCGTCCGCGAGGAGACGTTTTTCTTACCGAGCAGGACCTGGAATTCGCGGAACGGAGCAGGGCGGAATTCACCCTGGTTCTGGCTGGAAAGCGGGGAGGATTTTTTGTGCCTGAAAAAGACGGTTCGATACTGGCCATCCGCAGTCATCGGGAGTTCGCGGTTCCCCGTGCGGCATCCTCGAAAGCCAACTTTAGCCGGTCCTGGCTGAACGCGGTGGCGATGGCCTCCTGCCTGGTGTTGGCTGTAGCGGCGGTCCTTTATGCCGAACCCAAATCCGCGCTCACACTCAGCGTTCATGAGGAGGCCGGGCAGTTGGTCGCGGTCTGGAGCCCTGGGGTTCCGGGTACGCTGGAGATCCAGAATCGGGACCGCAAAATTCAGCTACCAGTCTCTGTTCAGCAAACCCAGGCGACTTATCAACCCGAGACCGGCGACGTCGATTTCGTGCTGACCACTCTGGACGGCATGACGAGGGAGGAGCATATCCGCATCGTCGATTCGCCCCGTAGGCAAGTTCAGCCATTGGTAGAGCAAATCAACAAGCTGGAGGCGGAAAAAAGCAGGCTGATCGCGGAGGGCGACGCGAACCGAATCAGGCTCGCACAACTGGAGAAGATGCTGCCGCGCTAATTTGACTTCGGCTTGGGGTCGACGTAGCGCAGGCGATTCTTGAGGGGTTCCAGCTTTTTGGCGTCCACTCCAGGGACCTTGGCCATGTCGTCCCAGCCCTTGATGCCACTGTTGGCGTCGCGATACTTCACAATGGCCGCCGCTTCGTCGCCCGAGACGTCGAGCTGCTCCACCAGGTCCTTGGCCGGGGCCTTGTTCACGTAGACCAGCGGTCCATAATACTTGGCGAGGTAGGTGGCGATGGTCTTGAAGTCCTCTTCCGAGCCGTCAGCACCGCGTCCGCGCATATCTTCGATCAGGTCCTGCCAGGCGCTTTTGTTGTTGTTCATGGCCATTACACCTTCCAGACCATGGCAAGCGCCGCAAACCATCTCGACTTTGTCCTTCCCCTTACCGTCGGGCAGGTCCTGAGCTAGAGCAAACGGGGCGAGCGCCAGCGGTACAACGGCGAGGAGCAAAGTCTTCATGTTCACATGATAAACGGCGCTGTGACCTTGACGCTAGGTGGAGGGGTCGGATGTATAGCCCAAAGGGGGTACGAGGTGGGGCAGGTTCCCGACCTGCCGGAGGCTTCAGCCTCTTCTCAATAAACCAGTCACAACCCAATCTCCCAATAGAATCTGAAAGTTCCACAATTCCCCAACAAACGTCATGCTATTCTTCCAATCGAGAAGAGGCTCTTTCACCCGCTCTTCTTCAACAGGTTTCTTCCGGGCCCGGAAGCGTTGCATTGTGGTGGAGCGGAACTTCCGGAGCCCCTGGAAAGGCTTACGAGAGCTAACTATAGGGATAGCCTCGACGGAAGACCTTGAGATCGCGATTTCATAACGTCTGAAAGCTAGTTAATGGCCTAAGACATCCGAGAGTTGCACACCGTAGACGAGATTGGCTCGTGAGGTGGATCTCAATTCACTGGCGGTCGTGTGTAAAAAACGCGGCCGCCCGCAACGCATGGGAGTAGTGTGTCCGCATTCTCCAAACTGATTTCAGGGTCTCAATTTTTTCAGAGCTATTGCCCCGCAGCCTTCGTCTTCGCCGCTGATTTCGTCAAAAACAAGATGTGCTGCCGAGGCAGCGACTCATTCACCGGCCCCAACACAAAGCCTTCTGCTTCCAGTTCGGTCTTTACTTGAGCCACCGTCATCTTGTGTTCCGGGCGAATGGGCACCGAAGGATCTTCGCCGCGGTATTCGATCAGCACCAGGCGGCCATCTGGTTTCAGCGTCTCGCGCAGGTCGCGCAGCATTTTTTCGGGCTCAGAGAACTCGTGATAGACGTCAACCAGAAGGACCAGGTCCATTTGCCCTTTCGGAAGGTTGGTGCCTGTGACCGTGCCCAGCACAGGCTCGATATTCGTGATCTTTGCTTGCGCGGCGTTTTTGCGCAGCATCTCCAGCATCTCGGGCTGGATGTCGTTGGCGTAGACCTTCCCGGTAGGCGCAACCTTACGGGCGAGTTTGATGCTCATGTAGCCTGTGCCCGCGCCTACGTCAGCTACCATCATTCCGGGTTTCAGTCCCAGCGCTTCCACGGCGGCGTCGGAGTGTTCTTCCTCTTCGCGTTCGGGCCGAGTGAGCCAGCTCGCGCCGCCGACTCCGCAGACGCCTGCGATCTTGCGGCCCGTAAGAGGCTGGACCGTTTCAAAGCCGGGAAGCGTCGCTAGGGAGACCAGGACCAGGGTCGCAAGCAGACCCACACGGATGACGCGGGTGTTCATAGCTGATATCCTAGCGCGGTTCTTTGGTGCAACTTCTGCGCCGCGCCAATCGTGCACCCCCGCCGATAGATAATAGGAACGAAACAGGGCAAGGAGCTCGATCGGATGGCGGGAATCTTGAAATTTTCGGGATTGCTGGGATTCTCTTCCAGCAAAGAGAAGTCCGTCACGCGGAACGCGCAACGCGATGCCGCAAAAGCAATCTCACTTTGCAAGGCATTGCTTTCGGAAGGCGGCGAAGCGGCGGGAACACGACTTGCCTCGGAAGCGCTGGCAATCTATCAGAGCTTCGACGACGCGTCCCAGGGCAATTTCTTTGACCTGCTCGCTTCACAGTTCGCACCCAACCGTGAAGCCATTCTGCGGGCGGTGGAAGCTTATCGCAAGGATCAGGAGTGGTCCAACCTGCAACATCTCCGCCACGCCGCGGAATCGCCGCGCCAGGAATTGTTCCGGCGTCTCAACACGGTTCCTGGCGGAACCCACGCCTTGGTTCACATGCGAGCCGACCTGTTGCGGAGTGCCTCCCACAACGGCGACTGGGAGCCCATTGCGGCCGACCTGTCGCATCTCTTTACTTCCTGGTTTAACCGCGGATTTCTGGTTCTGCAGCGTATCGACTGGCACACTCCCGCCGTGATTCTGGAAAAGCTCATCGAATATGAGGCGGTCCACCAGATCCAGGGTTGGTCCGATCTGCGGCGCAGGCTTGAAAAAGATCGACGCTGTTACGGCTTTTTTCACCCCGCCCTGCCGGACGAGCCTTTGATCTTCATCGAAGTCGCATTGACGCGCGGCATGAGCGGGAAGGTCCAGACTTTGCTCGACCCTCTGGCCCCGGTGACCGATCCTTCCCAGGCCGACCATGCCATGTTTTACTCCATCACCAATTGCCAGGAGGGACTGCGCGGCGTAGCGTTCGGCAGCTTTCTGATCAAGCAGGTGGTGGAAGACCTGCGCGGAGTCTTCCCCAGGCTTCGCCGGTTCGCGACCGTTTCGCCTGTGCCGGGATTCCGGAAGTGGCTAGCCGCGAATCTGAACACGCTGCAGACTCTGCCCCAATTCGCGAAGCTCCGTGAATTGGCAGTCCGGTTGGAAGACGCGGCGTGGTTCAAAAATGACGAACTGAGCGCCGAGCTCCGCAACCTGCTAAAGCCTCTTTGCGCCTACTATCTTCTTTACGCTAAGCATCACGGCGAGCCTCTCGATTCCGTCGCCCGCTTTCACTTGAAAAATGGGGCGAGCCTGGATCGCATCAACTGGCTGGGCGATACTTCGCCTTCAGGGCTTGAGCGTTCCGGCGGCCTGATGACCAACTACCTCTATCGCCTTCAGGATGTCGAAGGGAACCACGAACATTATGTGCGGGAGCGTGAAGTGGTCGCGTCTCGCGACGTCGTCGTGCTCGCCAAACAGGTGATTGCAGGGGCGAAAGCCGCAGGAGTAAAGCTCGTGACCCAAGCCAAGGACTAGAGTCTTGCGGCTGAGCGCTATGGAACGATAAGATAGCGAGTTAATCGAAAGGTTGGTCCATGTTGATGCGAATGACGCTGCAGCCCTTCTTGACGTTCGCCCTTGCAGGCGTAGCCTTGGCTCAGGCCCCGATCGTCCCTCAGAATCGCGATGCGCCGGTAACGCCCGTGCCATTCGACCGGATTCTGAAAGCCGACAAGGAGCCGCAAAACTGGCTGACCTATTCGGGCTCGACCATGAGCCAGCGCTACAGCGGACTCAACCAGATTACTCCAGCAAACGCTAAGGATCTGACTCTCAAGTGGGTGTTTCAGTCGCGCTCCATCGAAAAGCATGAGGTGACGCCGCTGGTGGTGGATGGAGTGATGTACACCATCCAGGGCATCAACGACGTGTTCGCGCTGGATGCCGTCACCGGCAAGAAGATCTGGAGCTACTTATACAAGCCCGATGCTTCGGCCCGAAATTGCTGCGGTCAGGAGACCCGGGGCCTCGCTATTCTGGGCGATAAAATTTTCATGGCGGCGCTGGACACCAACGTGATCGCGCTGGATTCCAAGACCGGTAAGGAGCTCTGGAAGACGCAGGTCGCCGATCCGAAGCAGCGTTATTCCATGACGCACGCTCCCATCGTGGTTAAAGACAAAGTGATTGCGGGTGTGGCTGGCGGCGAGTTCGGTATCCGCGGCTTCCTCGCCGCTCTAGACGTTAACACCGGAAAAGAAGTGTGGCGGTTCTATACCGTTCCTGGCCCTGGCGAACCGGGTCATGACACCTGGTCTGGCGATTCCTGGATGCACGGCGGAGCTCCCATCTGGGCTACCGGCTCCTACGATCCCGAGACCAATCTCACCTACTGGGGCACCGGCAACGCAGGTCCCGATTGGGACGGTGATGCGCGGCTGGGAGACAACCTGTATAGCAGTTCAGTGATCGCGCTCGACGCCGATACGGGCAAGCTCAAATGGCATTATCAGTTCTCCCCGCACAACGAATTTGATTGGGACGCCACGCAGATTCCCGTACTGGTGGACATGCCCTATAAGGGACGAAATCGCAAGGTTATGTTGTGGGCGAATCGGAACGGAATGTTCTACGTGATCGATCGCAGCACGGGCGAGTTTCTGCTGGGCAAGCCGTTCGCCAAGGTGAACTGGGCTTCGGGCTTCGACGAAAAAGGCCGTCCGATCCGCGTCCCGGGCATCGCACCCAGCAAACAGGGGACGCTGGTTTATCCGGGCAACCAGGGCGCAACCAATTGGTACAACCCTTCCTACAGCCCGCGCACAGGATTGTTCTACATTCCGTCCTGGCAGAATAGCTCGTCTATTTACGTGAAAGGCGAAGCGCCGCCGGAGTTCCACGACAACGCAACGTTCTCCGGCCTTTTCCCGAAGGTCACTAACACGGGGGAGGACGTTTACAGCGCCATCACGGCGGTCGATCCCCAGACCGGCGAAAAGAAATGGGAATTCCGGCTTGCCGCGCCCTCCACGGAAGGCGGAGTCTTGACCACCGCTGGTGATGTCCTCTTTGCTGGCGGCCGTGACGGCCAGTTCGTGGCGATAGATTCCCGCGAGGGCAAACCTCTGTGGGAGACCAATCTGGGACCTTCCGTGTCGGCCGGGCCCATGACCTACATGGTGAATGGCAAGCAATACGTGAGCATCCAGGGTGGAAGCTCGCTCTTCACGTTCGCGCTGCGATAATTCGTAAGCTTACTTTTTGTGCGCGGGTAGGGCGGACGATCGTTTTTCGTCGTCTGCCTACTCCCGGCTTTGGCGAAAATTCAAGTATGGGCCACCGAGCCAGGATCATGTATATCGAACGCAAGGCAGGGAGTCTCACTGGCCCTGCAAGAATCGGACGCGTGACCTATTCTAAAACGGGCGCGACGATATACTACCAGGACAAGGAATTTAGGAGCCTCACGGGCGCTGGATTTAAGGCCAATTACTACGACGTTGGAACTGGCGACGAGTACTGGATATCTGGTCCGCATAAGGATGGTAGGGATGCGCTCTACGCTACAAATATTGGCACCGAGATCGACGCCGATGTTAGCGATGAATACTGGACCACCATAAGAAAGAAAAAAAATGAAACAGAGTAAGTTCCCTAACGGCTGGAGTGAAGAGCGCGTACGGAAGGTTCTGGCATTCTACGAGGAACAGACTGAAGACGAGGCAATCGCCGAGGATGAAGCGGGGATCGAAACTTCCGAAACAGTTATGAGCGTACCGCTGGAACTAGTCCCCACGATTCGCGAATTGATCGCCAAGCGCAAGAGCTAGGGGTAGCCTCGAGGCGCCCTTGGCAGACGACGAAAAACGATCGTCCGCCCTACCCGCTTAAAGTGCGCTAAAATAATAGCTCTGCCCGCCAAACGGCGCCGCCCGCAGGTGTATCCTTCCTATCCAATCTGAGGAAGACCGGCTCAAGCGATTCGTTGTCAATGAGTTGGAGGCAGAATTGGGAATTTTAGGATGTTCGATAACTTAAGCGACAAGCTCCAGAGGGTCTTCAAAAACCTTCGGGGCGAAGGAAAACTCTCGGCTGAGAACATGGAGGCCGCTCTGCGCGAAATTCGCGTGGCGCTGCTGGAAGCCGACGTTCATTTCCGGGTCGCTAAGCAGTTTATCGAAGCAGTTCGCGAAAAGGCGATGGGGCAGGATGTCCTCACAGCACTCTCGCCCACCCAGCAGGTGGTCAAGATTGTCCGCGATGAGATGGTCCATATGCTCGGCCAGCATCAAGCCAAGCTCAGGACCGCCAATGAGCCGCCCAGCGTTTACATGATCGTCGGACTGCAGGGTTCCGGTAAGACCACTTCTACGGGCAAGCTGGCGCGGTGGCTGTCTAAGAATGGAAGTTCGCCGGTGGTGGTATCCGTCGACGTCTACCGCCCGGCTGCACGCAAGCAGTTGAGCATTCTGGCTCGCGACCTGAAGCTCCCGGTTTACGAAGGCACAGCGGAAGAAACCAAGCCCATCGATCTGGCCCGCTCCGCGCGGAAAGAAGCCGTTCAGACAGGCCGCGATGTTCTGCTGGTCGACACCGCGGGCCGCCTGCATATCGACGACGACCTGATGACGGAGCTGTCCCAGCTTAAAGAACTTCTCAACCCCACCGAAATTCTGTTCGTCGCCGACGCGATGACCGGTCAGGACGCCGTGAAGTCGGCCGACGAGTTCCACAAGCGCCTGGGTATTACCGGCATCATCCTCACCAAGATGGACGGCGATGCGCGCGGCGGCGCGGCGCTTTCGATCCGGGCTGTGACGGGCAGCCTCTCAAATTTGTGGGCGTGGGCGAAAAGTCGGACGCGTTTGAGCCTTTTCATCCCGACCGCGTGGCGCAGCGCATTCTGGGCATGGGCGACATGCTCAGCCTGATCGAAAAAGTCACCGGCGAAATCGATCAGAAGCAGGCCGAGGAGATGCAGCGCAAGCTCATCGACGATGAGTTTACCCTCGCCGACTTCCGCGATCAGATGAAGCAGTTGTCGAAGCTGGGGTCGCTGGAATCGATTCTGGGCATGATGCCGCAGTTGGGGCCGCTGAAGGATCTGAAGAACGCGAAGATCGATGACAAAGAAATCGGTCGTGTGGTGGCGATCATCGATTCGATGACGGTGAAAGAGCGCAACAACCACATGATCATTAACGGCGCGCGGCGCAGGCGCATCGCCAAGGGAAGCGGCACGTCCGTGCAGGACGTCAATAACCTGCTAAAACAATACGCGCAGGCGCGAAAAATGATGAAGAGTTTTTCGGGTGGCGGCGGATTCCTGGGCAAACGGCTCAGCAAGCTGAAGCTTCCGATGGGATTTGGACAATAGGAATTAGCGTAGGAGCATAAGCATGTTGATGATTCGTCTGGCCAGGTTCGGCGCCAAGAAAAGACCGACCTATCGCGTAGTGGTGATCGATAAGGAACGCGCCCGGGATTCCAGGGCCGTGGAAGTGGTGGGGACCTACAATCCGGTCGCCCAGCCGACGCAGGTTTTGCTGAACCACAGCCGCATTGAACATTGGATGAAGAATGGCGCACAGCCGTCCGACACGGTGGCCAGGCTGATGAAGTCCAACCCGGCTCCGGCCGCCACTCCAGTTCCGGCGCCGGCGGCTTAGTGCTGGGATTTTTTCGTAAGCTGTTAGAATCGTTTAGGCAGGGAGGGCGAAAGCCGGTGAAAGAACTGGTGAGCGAGATCGCCAAAGCGCTGGTGGATTCCCCCAATGAAGTCAGCGTGAATGAAGTAGAAGGCGAGCAGGTAACCGTATTGGAATTGCGGGTGGCGCCCTCTGATCTGGGGAAGGTGATCGGTAAACAGGGCCGCACGGCACGTTCGATCCGAACGCTGCTGGGGGCGGCGGGGATGAAACTGAATCGCCGGTTTACGCTGGAGATTCTGGAATAAGCGAGTGCCTGACGAAGCTCCCGGTTGGGTCGCGGTCGGGCGGATTGTCCGTCCCCGTGGAAACCGCGGCGAGTTGATCACCGAGATCTATTCCACTCAGCCTGGCAGGGGTGAACGGCTGCGGGAAGTTCGCCTGGAAAAGGATTCCCGGTCCAGAATGGCCACGGTGGAAGAATTCTGGGTCCATGATGGCAAGCCGGTGTTCAAGTTTGAAGGCGTCGATTCGATTTCCGATGCCCAGGTTTGGGTGGGCTCCGATGTGCTGGTTCCGGAGTCTGAACGAGCTTTGCCCGAGGAAGGCGAGTACTCGCACGCAGACCTGATCGGTTGCGTGGTGCTCGGCCGGGTGGATGGTAAACGGATTGGCGTAGTGGAAGGAATTGAAGAAGGTGGCGGCCCGGTGCTGCTGCGGTTGGCAGGGGAGAAGGAAATATTGATTCCTTTTGCCCGCGCGATTTGCCCGGAGATTGATGTAGACCGGAAGGAGATCCGGGTGGATTTACCTGAGGGTTTGCTGGACTTATGAAGTTTCACGTGCTGACGATCTTCCCGGAATTTTTCCAGGGACCGTTTGAGCACGGAGTGGTTCCGAGGGCTCGACAGGCTGGGTTGATTGATATCCAGGTGCACGATTTAAGGACCTGGACCTTGGACCGCCACAAGACGGTGGATGACAGGCCGTTTGGCGGGGGCGAGGGGATGTTGCTCAAGCCCGGGCCGATTTTTGAGGCGGTCGAATCGATTTGGCCGCAGCGGGACGCGAGTCGAAGAAACGCGTGATTCTGCTGTCGGCGCAAGGCCGGAAGTTCGATCAGGCCAAGGCTCGGGAACTGGGCCAGGCAAGCGAGTTGCTGTTGATTTGCGGCCGCTACGAAGGCGTGGATGAGCGAGTCGCCGAGCATCTAGCCGATGAGGAGCTTTCGGTCGGCGATTTTGTGCTGAGCGGCGGCGAACTGGCTGCGGCGATTATAGTGGATGCTGTGGCGCGCTTGAAAGAAGGCGTGCTCGGCAATGCGAATTCGGCGGTGGAGGAGTCTTTCGGAGTCGAAGGACTTCTGGATTGCCCGCAGTATACGAGGCCCGCGGAATTTCGCGGGTGGAAGGTGCCGGACATCCTGGTTGGTGGAAACCACGAGGAGATCCGAAAGTGGCGGAAAAAGGCGGCCCGCGAGAAAACCGAGCGGCAGCGGCCCGATCTGCTATAAATTTTGCTGGAGATTACTTTGTATGATTAACGCAGCTTTGACCAAGATTCTGACCAAGAATAAGCGGACGGCCAATCACCCCACATTCCGCCCCGGGGACACCATCAAGGTGCACGTCAAGATTAAGGAAGGCGACAAAGAACGTCTTCAGGTTTTTGAGGGCACTGTGATTGCCCGCAACAATACCGGCATGAGTGAGACCATCACCGTGCGCAAGGTCAGCTTCGGCCAGGGAGTCGAGCGCATTTTCCCCTTGCAGGCGCCGGTGGTGGATCACATCGACGTGGTTCGTACAGGACGCGTGCGGCGGGCGAAGCTCTATTACCTGCGCGGTCTGAAAGGCAAAGCGGCTCGTCTGCGTGAGCGCGACGTGGCGCCTAAGTCCGTAGCTCCGCCGAAGAAGCACAACTTAACATAGGGACATGCCCACCAGCCGCTATGCCCACTAGCCGTTATGAGGGTGCGGCCCGGAAGGCCGGCTACCACGCTATCGCGGGCGTGGATGAAGCCGGGCGCGGCTCTCTGTTCGGTCCTGTCTTCGCGGCGGCTGTCGTGCTGAACCCAAATCGTCCCATCCGCGGTCTGGATGACAGCAAGATGTTGACGCCGGAGCGGCGGGAAACGCTCGCCTGCCGGATCCGGGAGCGCTGCTTTGACTTGGGCTGTCGGGGCTGCCGATGTTTTTGAAATCGATCGAGTGAATATCCTGGAAGCGGCTCGGCTGGCCATGCGTAGGGCGGTCGAGGCTCTCAACCCCTGCGATTATCTTTTGGTGGACGCGATTAAAGTTCACGTCGCCCTACCGCAGAAAGCTGTGATTCACGGCGACGCGCTTTCCTTCTCGATCGCCGCGGCTTCTATTCTGGCTAAGACGGCTCGCGACCGGTCCCTGATGGCCTGGGATGACGTCTTTCCCGGCTACGGGCTCCGCAACAATAAAGGCTATTCGACTCCCGATCACATCGCGGCGCTGGATCGTCTGGGACCTACCTGGCTGCACCGCTTTAGCTTCGAGCCGGTGCGGGATCGCGTCTCTGAAAGCGTCTGGACCGGATATCCCCAACCTCGCGAGCCGAAGCAGGCGGCCTTGTTCGCATGTCCCTGAGTCCGCAGATACCTCCTCCCTCTTCAGTTCCTGAGCAGGAAGCTCCGCCGCGCAGGCACTGGCTGCTGCTGCTTTGCTTCGCTTTGTTCAGTTTCGAAATCGGAATCTTCCTGGTGGTGTTTCCGTGGATGGACAACTGGACGCTGAATTACTTCCCAGGAGCCTTCCCCCGGCTGGAGGATTTATGGGACGAACCCGCCCTTAAAGGCGCCCTTTCCGGCTTGGGAGTGGTGAATATTTACGTCGCCATTCTTCAGTTGCTGCGGCTATTTCGACGGTCGGATTCCTAGATTTCCTCGTGATCGTCAGGCACCCAGGGAGGCAGAAAGTCTTCCCCGGAGCGCAGGGCATCCCCGATTCGCTTCCTTAGATACCACGCGGTCTGATAGCTCAACCCTAGTTCCCTCTGAAGAGTTAGAACCCTAACAGGGCCGGCGCGGAGCGCCGTTATGGCGCGAAACCATTTTCCCAGCGGCACCCTGGTCTTGTGAAAGAGGGTGCCGGAGGTGGTTGAGAACTGTCTGCGGCACTCCGAATTGCCACATTGGAAGATTCTTCTTGCTGGTACTATTACCCGATTAGTACTGCCTTTCGATCGATTGACTGTAGTGAGCGCAACTCTAGGGTAAGTGCAATAGATACAGCAGATCCCATCCGGCCAGCGAAGTCGCTCGAGATGGCGGCCGTACTCCTCTTCGGTCTCAAAAGCTGCGGCAAACCCATCAGGCCCCATACCTTGGGTTCTACAGTACTATAGTATGTGTTAAGTAGATAAGTAAGGATTTATCCTACCACCCTAAGTTACCCGCCCAAGCTATCATTAAGCTGTTCCATTTAGCTCTGAGTGCATCTTAGTACTATGGCGGAACAACTACGCGATGAAAGCAGGTAATTATCCGATGAAAGTTTTTGTTAGAGGTTTAGCTGTATGTGCTACAATCTGCACGATACTAGCGGTGGCGAGCGGGTCAAACTTTCATGGGCCGACTTTTCCGCCGACTGGCGATGGGACGATCATCGCGCATGGACCTACCTTTCCGCCGACTGGTGACGGCACCATCATCGCTCACGGGCCGACTTTCCCTCCGACCGGGGACGGGACGATCATCGCTCACGGGCCAACTTTTCCTCCGACTGGTGACGGGACGATCATCGCTCACGGACCGACCTTTCCTCCGACTGGGGATGGGACGATCATCGCTCACGGGCCGACTTTTCCGCCGACTGGTGACGGGACCTTTACTTTCGTCGCGTAGGGATTGCTGCGGGTTCTCTAGATGAATCCGCTCATGAATTATATTCAAACTGCTCTGCAACTCAGCAGTGTAACTCTGAATATTGTTCTTCTGATCCTGCTACTCCGTGGGTTCCTGCGCAAGTATTGGTTTCTCTTCGTCTACAATCTCGCTCAGTTTCTTATTATTCTGGCAGAAAGGTTTCTGCTTCGGGACGCTGATCGGGGAACCCCTTTTTACAGGCACGTCTACTGGACGTCGGAAGTAATTTGGGATTTCCTGCTGTTTCTGCTGATTGCAGATTTCATTCAGAGTGCATTGGCAGGCCGCCCTGAGCGGCCTTTAGCGCGCAAAATGCTCTGGATTGTGTCGGCTGGGGTGCTGATTCTCCCTTTTCTGCTGTATCACGACCGGATCATGTTTAGTTCGGCCTGGTTCAGTGGCGCGACGCAGGTTATCAATTTTGGTGCAGCCATCCTGACTTTGGTGTTGTGGGGCGCCTTGATTGCATCGCGCAATCGGGATCCCCAGCTGATGATGGTGTGCGCGGGATTAGGGATCACCGTCGCGGGTGCGGCCTTCGCATGGGGTGTACGGCAACTGGCGAAGGGAGAGAGCATTACCGCGGACGACGTTCGCACGGGCGCCGAGATTTTCGCCGCAGTGACCTACCTGGGCGGGCTGGCGCTTTGGTGCTGGGCCTTCCGGTATCCCGCTCCGGTCGCGGCTCCGGCCGCCGCGCCCGTGGCATCGGCGAACCACGATAAGGTTCCGCGGCTGTAAACGGGCTTTTTTAAGTAAATAGCCCGCAAAACGGAGCGCGGCGGCATCGTTAATAGGCTCCACTGAAATAGGCTCCACTGAGGGTGCCGCCGCACCCTTTGCGGGCTAGGATTTTCTCAGCGCGATTCCCAATTCCCGCAACTGGCGCTCGGGCACCTCTGCCGGGGCCTCGCACATGAGATCGGTCCCCTTGGCGGTTTTGGGGAACGGAATCACTTCGCGAATCGAAGTCTCGCCGCAGAGAATCATTACCAGCCGATCCAGGCCTAGAGCAATTCCGCCGTGGGGGGGTGCGCCGTATTCCAGAGCCTCCAGCAGGAACCCGAAGCGTTTTTGGGCCTCTTCGAGGCTAAAGCTAAGAGCGGAAAAGACTTTCGACTGGACGTCCTTGCGATGGATACGAATGGAGCCAGAGCCCAGTTCGACGCCGTTCAGCACCAGGTCGTAAGACTTGGCGCGGCAGCGCGCGGGATCTGTGGTCAGCTTTTCGATGTCTTCATCGTGAACCGAGGTGAAGGGATGATGGGCCGCGTTCCAGCGGTTCTCTTCTTCGTCCCATTCGAACATGGGGAAGTCGACTACCCAAAGGAAACGGAAATCCTGCGGGTCGAGCAGCTTGTGCCGGTCGGCGAACTTCTGCGCGGCTTGCAGGCGCAACTGGCCGCAGGCTAAGAGCACAGTTTCTTCGGGGCGCTTGCCGGTCGGCTCGCCTGCCCAGGTCGCGAGAATCAGCAATGCCTCGTCGTCGGATCCACAGCGCTTCTTCACTTCGGCCATGGGACCGGGGAAATCACGCTCCAAGCGTTTGGAATCATCAAAGACGCGGAGTCCGCGTTCGACTCCGAAAGCCTTTAAGTCGTCGCGTTCCTTACGGCTGGTCTGCCCGACTTTGGGGATGTGAATGGCGACCAGGGGCATGCCCTTCTGAGCGAGCTCGCCTTCGGGAAACAGGTCTTCCACGCAGTGGAACGCTGGAATGCGAAGGTCGGGCTTGTCGATGCCGTAGGACTTCATTGCCTGGGCGTGAGTGAGGCGCGGGAAGACGCTGGGCGCCGCGAAGCCGGCGGTCTTGCAGACGGCCGCGATTAACGGCTCGATGGTTTCGTAGATCTGTTCCTGCTGGGGGAACGACATTTCGAGATCGATCTGGGTGAACTCGGGCTGGCGGTCGGCGCGCAGGTCCTCGTCGCGGAAGCAGCGGACGATTTGAAAATACTTTTCGAACCCGGCCACCATCAGCAACTGCTTGAAGATCTGCGGCGATTGCGGCAGAGCGTAAAACGTACCCGGGTTGACGCGGCTGGGCACCAGATAATCGCGCGCGCCTTCGGGAGTGGAACGCGTCATGAAGGGCGTTTCGATTTCCAAAAATCCCATGCTGTCCAGCGTCTTGCGCACCTCGAATGCGACCTTTGAGCGCAGCATGATGTTGCGCTGCATGTGCGGACGGCGCAGGTCGACGTAGCGGTACTTCAGGCGCGAGTCTTCCTTGACGTCCACGTTCTCTTCCATCGGGAACGGAGGCGTGCGGGACGTGTTCAGGATCAAGATCTGGTCGACGATCAGATCGACTTCGCCAGTAGGGATGGCTGGATTGATGGTCTCGGCGTGCGCAACTCTACGACGCCTTCCACGGCGATGACGTACTCCGAAGAAAGCATTTCGGCTTTGGCATGGACGGCCGGATCGCCATCGTGGCGGAAGACCAGTTGCGTGATGCCGTCGCGGTCGCGCAGATGGACGAAGTAGACGCCCCCCAGGTCGCGGCGGCGATGCACCCAGCCCATCAGGATGGCGCGCTTGCCGGCGTCGGAGGCGCGTAACTGGCCACAGGAATGTGTGCGGCGAAGTTCGCCTAGAAAATCAAGAGGTACTTGTTCCATGAGTTAATTTCTTTAGTTTCTCAAGCAAGGCTTCTTTAGAGAGCGAGTGCTGCTCGCCTGAGGCCATATCTTTCAAGAGATAAATTCCGGCGTTGATTTCGTTGTCGCCGAGGATCAACGTGAAGCGAGCGCCCAGCTTGTTGGCGACCTCAAGAGCGCGCTTCAATTTTTTGTCCACCGATCGCTCCACCGAAAGGCCTGCGCCTCGCAAATCGGCAGCGAGGCCGCTCGCATGCTGTTCGGCCAGATCGCCCAGAGGGGCGAGGAACACGTCGACGGAGGTTTTGAATTGATCCGGGTGCGCATCCTCGACGCTCATGACCAAGCGATCTTCGCCGATGGAGAAGCCGATGCCAGGCGCGGGGACTTTGGAGCCGATCGACTCGGCCAGGCCATCGTAACGGCCTCCGCCTAGCACGGAGTTCTGTGCTCCGAGCGCGCCATGCGTGATTTCGAAGGTCGTGCGCATGTAGTAATCCAGGCCGCGGACCAAACGGGGGCGGACTTCGTAGGCGATGCCGCGCTGGTCCAGATGCGCCCTGACTGTGGCGAAGTGGGAACTGCATTTCTCATCGAGATAGTCGAGGATGGAGGGTAGAGTATCGATATACGGCTGGTCCTCGGGGACTTTGCAATCGAGCACGCGCAAGGGATTGGTGACCGCGCGGCGCTGACAATCGCTACAGAGCTTCGGCGCGATTTCGGCTAGCTTCTCCTGCAACAGTTTGTTGAAGGCCGGGCGGCAATCCGAGCAGCCTACGGAATTGATGATCAGGTGGAAGCCGGAGAGTCCGCAGCGCGAGAGGATCTCGACGACCATCTCGATCACTTCTCCGTCCACGATGGCCGATTCGGATCCGATGGCTTCGGCGCCGATTTGATAGAACTGCCGGAAACGGCCTTTTTGCGGGCGTTCGCGGCGGAACATGGGTCCGATGTAATAGAACTTCTTCACGCCCGGAACCTGATCCAGGCGGTGTTCGATATAAGCGCGCATCACGCTGGCGGTGTTTTCGGGGCGCAGGGTGAGAGAGGAGCCGTCGCGGTCCTCGAAGGTGTACATCTCTTTGCCAACGATGTCTGTGTCGGCGCCCACGCCGCGGGCGAAGAGGGCGGTTTCTTCGAAGATGGGTGTGCGGATTTCCTGGTAGTTATAGGTGCGAAAGACTTCGCGGGACACACGTTCGACGTGGTTCCAGGTGGTGCTGGAGGGAGGGAGGATGTCGCGGGTGCCTTTGACTGCCTTAATCATCTCTTTGACTCTTCGCTCGCTGAGAAACGCGGCTCATCGCGTGGGACGTTAGGTTTCGCTCCGGTAGATTTGGGCCCTTTCCACGTAGTGGTCCACGCCCGTGCCGAAGCGGTCCCGCTCTTCTGGCGTAACTTCGCGGCGGACCTTGGCGGGGACTCCCATCGCGACCATGCCGGCGGGGACTTCCATGCCTTCCGGGATTAAGGCGCCGGCGGCGATCACGGCTCCGCGGCCGATGTGGGCATTGTTCAATACCCGGGCTCCAATGCCGATCAGGCATTCGTCTTCTACAATGCAGCCGTGCAAAACGACGGCATGACCAACCGTCACGCGATTGCCGATCTTGCAAGAGATTCCTTCATCAGTGTGGAGGATGCTGCCCTCCTGAATATTGGTTTCTTCACCGACTTCGATCAAACCGGAATCTCCGCGCAACACGACGCAAGGCCAGATGCTTGATTTGGCGCCGACTACCACGTCCCCGATCAGGTGCGCTCCCGGGTCCACGTAGGCGGATGGAGCGACACGAGGTGTGATTCCGCGATAACTTCTGGTCATAATGGCGTTGGGCTCGCAGCCGCCGGTAAGAATTGGGGCTGGATTCTTCATGCTAACAGATGACGATATGCTCAAGGTATGCGCGTCCTGTTTGTTTTAGCACTGGCATGCCCGCTCTGGGCCGATCAGCTAACCCAGCAGATGACGGCCAGGCTGGCCGACGAGGCGGACGCGTTCCAGAGGCTCGCGCCGAAGGTATTGGGGACGGAGACGCTGCATCAAAAGTCCCGCCAGCGGCCGTCGCGATTTCGTGTACGGGTGGGCGATGCGGCCAAGGTGGCTCCTCCGGTGGAATTTCGTGAACGAGACATCGTTTCCGAATACGCTTATGCTTCCCTGGGACCGGAGACGACCATTCACGAAATGCGGAAAGTTATATCGGCTGAAGGCAAGCCTGTGGAGGACGCCAAGAAAGCACAGCAGACGCTGGCCAGGATCATCACGTCCAATGATCAGGAGCGGAAGCTCCAGCTTCTAAAGGCGTTTGAGCCATACGGCCTCACGGGCGAGGTCACCGATTTCGGGCAGATGATTCTTCTGTTCCTGCCTCGCAGTATCGCCCGGTTCGAATTCACGCTGGACGGCCTGGAGATCCTGGGCAACGTGCACACCCTGGTGTTCCGCTACAAGCAGATTGATGGGGCCGGGGCGGTGACCGTTTTCGATTCGAGTCATAAGGATGCCGCGCGCGGGTTCAAGGCGGAGGGCCGGATTTGGGTGTTGGAGGATACTTATCTTCCGGTGCGGATCAGTATGTTGTCAACTTCGGGCGAGGGGATCTCCTCTGTGCGCGAAGAGGCTACGGTGGATTACGAATTGAGCCGCTTCGGAGTTCTGCTACCGGCGTCCACACTCCATAGAGAATTGGCGGGAGGAAGGCTGGTGACGGAGAATCACTTCGTTTATTCAGACTTCCATAAGTTCGGCGCGGATAGTGAAATCTCCTTTGATCCTGAGCCCGAGAAGTAATGCGAATCGTTTACTTGCACGGGTTCGCCTCCAGTCCGCAATCCAGCAAGGCGCAGTTCTTCTTACGGCGATTTAGCGAGCGGGGAATTGCAGTCGAGATTCCTCAACTGGATGCGGGGGACTTCGAGCATCTCACCATTACGGGGCAGCTGGACATAGTCGATCGAACGGTGGGCGGCAGCCCGGCGACTCTGATGGGTTCGAGCCTGGGCGGTTATCTTGCATCACTTTATGCTGCGAGGCATCCTCAAAACGTGGAGAAGGTGATCCTGCTGGCGCCAGCCTTTCAATTTCCCAAGCGCTGGAGGGAGCGGTACCCGGAAGAGGAATTGGAGGCTTGGCGGGTGACTGGGTCGGCTCGTGTGTATCACTACGGGTATAAGGAGGAGCGGGAACTTTCCTATGGCTTGATTGAAGATGCCCAGCGGTATGAAAACGAGCCTGACTTTCGCCAGCCTGCGCTGATTTTCCATGGAATCCACGATCCGGTGGTACCTGTGGAGCTTTCGGAGGGATTTGCGCGCACGCATTCGGCTGTTACTTTGATAAAATTCGATTCCGGACATGAACTTACAGATGTGCTGGAGCCCATGTGGAGCGCGGTGGAGAAGTTCCTTTTTTGAGGGTAGTTCTAAAACTTGTAGAGGAAAGGTCTAATTTGCCTTTATGATAGACTCAGGACAGGTAGGAATTGCGAATATGGCTCCCGTTTTTGGAAACCTTCAGGCAACCTGGGAGCGTCTATCATTCGGCTACCTGTTAGTGTTCCAGGCCGGGAGAAGTTAACGTGTCTACTCCGTCGCTGCCGAATCCTGAAAATCCGGACATCCATCTGGCGAGGCTGATGCCCCCCGAGGAGATTCCCTGGTATGTGACGCTCATCCAGAACCTTAAGGAGGCGATTAATCCGCCTAAGCTTCCGCCTCTGGAAATTACTTCCAAACCTGTTGATCCTGCGGAGTTGAAGGGCCTTAATGGGCTGTATTCGGGTAACGAATCCCGCTCGGGGTTGATGTCGCTTTTGATTCACGTTGCTGTAGTAGCCGCGCTGTTTATTTTGGGTTCCCTCAAGCCGGTCCAGAAGCTGGTGCAGGACACGGTGACGCTGATCGCGCCGGATATCAAGCCCTACGTTTCGAAACCGAAGGACCAGCTCGCGCACGGTGGTGGCGGCGGCGGGGCGAAACAAGTGATGCAAGCCAGCAAAGGAGCGCTGCCAAAGGTTGCGCCCAGACAGTTTACTCCCCCACGCGTGGATCCTCCACCAGATCCGAAGCTGCCGATGTTGCCCACGGTGGTGGCTCCTCCCGACGTACCCAACATCGAATCGAATAATTATGGCGATCCGTTGAGCAGGCTTGGAATTCCATCCAATGGCACGGGCGCGGGAGGCGGTATCGGCTCTGGCTATGGCGGCGGTGTCGGGCCGGGCAGAGGCGCTGGAGTAGGTCCTGGTTCGGGCGGCGGATTCGGCGGCGGTGCTTATCGCATCGGCGGCGGAGTTTCAGCCCCGGCTGTGCTGTTTAAAGTTGAGCCTGAATATTCCGAAGAAGCTCGCAAGGCCAAGTGGCAAGGCACCGTGGTGCTCTCGCTGGTGGTCGACGAAAACGGGAAGGCGCAAGGCATCAAGGTCGTGCGTTCTCTCGGTCTCGGGTTGGACCAGAAAGCGATTGAAGCGGTGGAAAAATGGCGCTTCAAGCCAGGCATGAAGGACGGCAAGTCCGTACCGGTCATCGCCACAATTGAAGTTAATTTCCGGTTGCTCTAACAAGCTCGCTAAAACCGTTGTTTGCACACGGGTGCTAGCATACCCTCATGGAACGTCTGCCCGGCCGTAGGCGACAACCGCCCAAATTCGCGATTCTCATCGGTTTGGTTGTTCTCCTTCTCGTCTCCGCGCGGACGATTTGCTCCATCATCCTGGACTACCAGTGGTGGAACGAGATGGGCCAGGTCGCGGTGTGGTTCCGCATCGGATACTTCCGCTACGTCACTGGCTTTGCGGAATGGCTGATCGTCTTCGCGATTCTGTGGACCTGCCACGCGCGCGGCATGAAATATTCGGGCACGGGTCTGCGCGACCATCCTCTGTACGCCCGCGGGGCCACCGCCGCGCTGCTGGTGCTTTCGGGCTTCATCGCCATGGCTTCTATGAGCGGTTGGGTGGCGGCTCGCTTCTGGGCGGGCAGCGGCATGGAGACTGCCTGGCACGACCCGGTTTTCAACCATACGCTTAGCTTCTACTTTTTCGATCTTCCGTTCTACAACGAACTGGCGAGCTTTCTGGAAACCTGTGCGCTGGCAGGCGCCCTGGTGTATTACGCCGCAGCGCGATTCTGGCAGGTTCAACGGAATTTTCCGGGCATCGGGCAGGTTCACGAATTGAGCTGGGACCTGCTGAAAACGCTCGGCAAGCTGGAGACGTGGGTTCTTCAGGTTCTGCTGGCGGGCTTCCTGGTCGCGCTAGCCGCGAACTTCTGGCTGGGCCGCTACGAGATGCTTTATTCCGATCACGGCAATCTCCTGATCGGGATCGACTGGGTTGAAGAACACATCAGTTTGCCCATGCAGACCGCCAAGGCGGGGGCGGCGCTGCTGGCGGCGGCACTGGTGCTGATCCGGCGCAGAAGATTGGCCCTGGTGTGTCTGGTGGTCCTGCTGGGTGATTTTGTGGCGGCTCCTTTGGTCAGCAGCCTGTATGTCCGGCCCAATGAGCTGATGCTCGAAAAGCCATACATGGAGCGCCATATTGAGGCGACCCGCACGGCCTTCGGGCTGGATCGCAGCAAGGATGTTGCTTTCAACGCGACGGGCGACGGCAAGATCGACTTCGCTCGCAATGAACCTCTGCTTTCCAACGTGAGGCTATGGGATTGGCGAGCCTTCCACGATACCCTCAGCCAGAGTCAGCCGTTGCGGCCTTACGCCTACGCCAATACGGACGTGGACCGGTATCAGATCGACGGGAAGATGCGCCAGGTATTGATTGCGCCTCGTGAACTGGACCTGGCGCAGTTGGGCGACGCGGGGCGGCGATGGATCAATTCGGACCTGACGTTTACGCATGGGTATGGGCTGGTGCTGGCGCCCGCGAACAGGATCACTTCGGCGGGTCTGCCGGATCTTCTGGTTCACGACGCGCCTGTGCAGGTGCTGACACCGAGCCTCAAGCTGACACGGCCGGAACTGTATTACGGGGAGTCGTCGCATGAGCCGGTGTTTGTCCACACGGCGCAGCCCGAGTTCAACTATCCATCGGATCGCGGTGAAGTGAACACAACGTACTCCGGCACGGGCGGCTTCCCGGTGAGCTCGCCTTTGCGTCTGGCGGCAGCCATCGAGCAGGGCCAATGGGACATCGCGCTTTCCGGGTCGCTGGGCTCAGAGAGCCGCATGATGATCCGGCGGAAGATCCCGGAGCGACTGGCTGAGCTGGCTGAATTCATCACCTGGGATGTGGACCCTTACCTTGTGATCGACGACAACGGCCACCTGGTTTGGATTATCGACGGCTATACGACTAGCAGCGCGTTTCCTTATGCGCGATCGATTTCGGGCGGCGACGCTGGCGAGTTCAACTACATTCGCAATTCGGTGAAGGCCACGGTGGATGCTTACGACGGCGATGTCCACATGTATGTATTCGACCCGGACGATCCGCTGATTCGCGCCTATCAAAAGCTGTTCCCCAGCCTTTTTACGCCGGCGTCGCAAATGCCTGCGGGTTTGCGGGCGCACACGCGGGCTCCGGAAGTCCTGTTCAACACGCAGGCGGAGATCTACCGGACCTACCACATGCGCAACCCGGAGCTGTACTACAATCGGGCCGATTTGTGGGATCTGGCGACCTATACAACGGGCCAGGGCAGTAGCGCGCAGTCGGTGCCGCCGACTTATATGGTCGCCACGCTGCCGGGCGAGACCAAGCCGGAATTCCTGCTGATGACTCCGTTCACACCGCGCAATAAGCAGAATCTGATCGGCATGATGGTGGCGCGGTGCGACGGCGAGCACCTGGGCGAAGTGATCTTCCTCCAGCTTCCCAAGCAGGAAATTATCCGGGGCCCATTGCAGATTGACGCGCTGATCAATCAGGATCAGGTGATTTCCAAGGACCTGACGTTGTGGAACCAGCAAGGGTCGCAAGTGGTGCGGCCTCAGATTCTGACGTTGCCGATCGACAACACATTTCTTTATGTGGCGCCGATTTTCATTCAGGCGGCGGAAGCTCGCATGCCGCAGTTGAGGAAGGTCGCACTGGCGGTAGGGAGCACGCTGGTGTATCAGGACACATACGAGCAGGCTCTGGAGGCTCTGCAGTCGATCCAGAAAGGCCGGCCCCTAACGGCGGCAGAGACGTCGGCTTTTGCCAACGCCGCACCCGCGGCCCCCACTACGACTTCCGCAGTGGCGCCGGCATCCGATAGTCGCATTGATGCGATCCGTCAACATATGCAGAAGTATCGGGAGCTTTCGGCGCAGGGCCGTTGGGCCGATGCGGGCAAGGAGTTGGAGGCGATTGAGGCGTCCATCAAGAAGTGATTCGGTTCCCGGCAAGAAGTGATTCGGTTTTCCGGTATACCATTGAATTAAGTGGGCGCTCATACTCATTCCGCGGCGGGTCACGGCCATTCTCACTCGCATGGGCATGCGCATGGAGCGACGGGAACGGTGTTGTGGATTTCCCTGATCGTCACCACGGCATTCGTCGTATTTGAAGCCATCGCAGGGTTGCGCTCCGGAAGTCTCGCGCTGCTCTCCGATGCCGGACACAATTTTACGGACGCTTTCGGCTTGTTGCTGTCGGCGGTGGGGTTTGCGTTTCAGGCACGGCCCGGGAATCACGTAAAGACGTTCGGTTATCAGCGTACGGGTGTGCTGGCGGCGTTCGTCAATGCGCTGACTCTGGTATTGCTCTCAGCGTGGCTGCTGTACGAAAGCTATCTTCGGTTTCTGCATCCTGAGCCTGTCGCCGATAATGTGATGATTATCGTTGCCTCGGTGGGGCTGGTGATGAACCTGGGGATCGCGTTCGGGCTGGGCGGGCATGGATCCGACCTGAATATTCGCGCGGCCTGGATTCATATGGCGGGCGATGCGGCCGCTTGTGTCGCCATTATTGTGGGAGCGGTGGTGATTCACTATACGGGCTGGCTGCAGATCGACCCGCTGCTCTCGGTTTTGATCGCTCTTACGGTGATCTATACGGCCTGGGACATCTTTCGCGACTCCTTAAACATCCTGCTGGAGGGGCTGCCCAAGGGCCTGACACTGGGTGACGTCACGCAGGGGATTCGTACCGTTCCTGGGGTGCTGGACGTTCATGACTTGCACATCTGGAGCCTCGGCTCATCGGCGCACGCGTTGAGCTGTCACGTGCTGATTGAAGACATGCCGCCATCGTCCAGCAACGCCATTCTAAAGCAATTGACCGAGGTGCTGCACCATAAGTTCGATATCGATCACTCCACCATTCAGTTCGAGCACGCCCGCTGCGCTTTGGCGGACGAGAACTGCACCATGGTGAAGCACTCGCATTGAGATATATCCTAGTTCTCGCGGCCCTCCGCATCCCTAAGGAGTTTTATGTCTAATCGCATTCTCTTAGCAGTTGCAATGGCTACAGGCGCTTGGGGCCAACAGGCTCCGCCTATCGGGATCCCTCATCAGGGGCTGGGCTCCGGTCCTTTCATTTTTGACACAGCCGAGCAACATAAGATTCGCGTCGTGGTGGTCGCGCGCGGATTGCCACACCCCTGGAGTCTCGCCTTTTTGCCTGACGGCAACATGCTGATCACGGAGCGCGGCGGACGGCTGCGGATGGTTCGCGACGGCGTGCTGGATCCTCAACCACTGGCCGGCGTGCCCAAGGTCAACGCGGTGAGGAATGCGGGATTGTTTGATATCGTTCTGCACCCGAAATTCGCCGAGAACAAGCTGGTGTATTTCACCTATAGCAAGCCGGGCGAGGAAGGCAAATCGGCGACCACGCTGGCCCGCGCGAAGTTGGATCGCGGCGGGCTCACGGAGGTGAAGGATCTTTTTGTGAGCGACTGGTCGACGGTGTTGGGCGGGTCGCGCATCGGGTTCGCGAAAGACGGAACCATCTTCATGACCACCGGCGCCGCGACTGGATCGCTGGCTCAGGATCCCATGAGCGACTACGGCAAGGTACTGCGCTTCAAAGAAGACGGCAGCATCCCCAGCGACAATCCCTTTGTCGGGAAAGCGGGCTACAAGCCGGAGATTTATTCGCTGGGGCATCGCGATCAATTGGGGCTGGCCATCAATCCGGACACAGGCGCGGTGTTAACCAATGAGAACGGGCCAAATGGCGGCGACGAGATCAACCTGATCCTGCCGGGGCGCAACTACGGCTGGCCGATTTCAAGCTATGGACGAACCTATGACGGCCCGCGAGTTTCCGAAACTCCGTTGAAGGAGGGCATTGAACAACCGCTGGTTTTGTGGATCCCGTCGATCGCGCTTTCGGGAATGACGTTCTACACAGGGGATCGTTTCCCCGCCTGGAAGGGGAACGTTTTCGTCGGCGGCATGCGCTATGGCGAGATTCCGGGAACGGGCCGGCTGGAGCGAGTGGTATTCAACGCCAAGATGGAAGAGATGCGGCGGGAGTCGTTATTGCTCGACTTGAAGCAGCGTGTTCGCGACGTGCGGCAGGGGCCGGATGGGCTGCTCTACGTGTTGACTGAGGAAGAGGATGGCGCGTTGTTAAGAATAGAGCCCGCGCAGTAACGTCTCTGCTCCGCAACTGTCGCGATTTTGGAAGTCGCGACAGTTTACGGGCAGCTGTCCAGTTACGCGGCGGGAGGGATGTTTTGGTTCACTCGGAAAAAATTCTTGGGATCGTACTTCGTTTTGATGCGAGCTAATCTCGCGTAGTTGTCTCCATAGGTCGCGTGAATGCGATCTTCTCCTTCGCCCTCCATCATGAAGTTCACATATGCGCCGCCCGCGCCGTAGGGGTGCAGGGCTTCCCAATATCGTTTGGCCCACGCGGTGATGTGATCTTTGTTGGATGGGTCCGGGTCCACGCCCACGATGACTTCGGTCCAGTTCGCACTGCGATAGGCCCATGGAGTGTCGGCGCTTCCCGTTTTGTGCGCGGCTCCATTGATGGGGTACATATGCATGGTGGAGTGGAGAGTGGGGAGCTCCGAGCCATGCTTGATGTGAAGGGCCACGGCCTGATCACTCAACTCGTTTACGAAATCGGCCTTCCAGTACCATTGCAATCCGGGCGGATACAGGCCGTCGAACATGCTTTGCAGCATCGGGAACGGCATGGGCACGAAGAACTCGAACGCCGGGCGGCGGAAGCTTCGCAGGGGTTGCGAGAATCTCATTGGCTTTCTCCATCGGCCCGTTGTAGCACCACACCAGAGCGCACATTTTCTTGAAGTGCAGTTCTTCCGGGAACGGCGGGCCGGGCGGCACAGTGAGAAACGCGAAGAAGCCGTTGATCTCTTCTGGAGCGTGGACGATGAATTCTCTATACCACTTCATAATGTCGGCGGCCTGATCGAGATTCCACAACATAGGTCCCCCGCAAACCGTATGGACGGGATGGGCCTGAAACAGGAACGACGTCACCACGCCGAAGTTTCCGCCGCCCCCTCGGATGGCCCAGAACAGGTCGCTATTCTCTTCGGCGCTGGCCACCACGAAGTTGCCGTCGGCTAAAACTACGTCGGCCGAGAGCAGATTGTCGATGGTCAGGCCGTACTGCCTGGTGAGGTGACCCATGCCGCCGCCAAGCGTCAGGCCTCCGACGCCGGTGGTGGAAATGATTCCGGACGGCACCGCGAGCCCGAAGGCGTGCGTGGCATGGTCGACATCCCCCCAAGTGGTGCCGCCGCCTACGCGCACGGTCCGGGAAGCCGGGTCGACGTGAACGTACTTGATGGCCGAGAGATCGATCACCAAACCGTCGTCACAGACGCCCAGCCCTCCCGCGTTGTGGCCTCCGCCACGAACCGAAACCTTCAGATCCTGCTGCCGTCCGAAATTGACGGCCGTCATGACGTCGGCCACGTCAATGCATTTGGCAATGAAACGCGGTTTGCGGCTGATCATGGCGTTATAGACTTTGCGAGCCTCTTCGTAGAGAGGGTCGGCCGGTTCGATCAGCTCTCCCCGCAGTTGAGATTTGAATTGGGCGATCGCTTCGTGTTGCATAACTTTTCCTCTGGCATTACTGTGTCACAGACGCCGTTCTGAAACCGTTCTGCCTGTGGCAGGACTAGCGTTCCGCGGCGTTTTTTCGCAGGAGGCGCGATTCAGCCCGGAGCTGGAACATCCGGGCTCCGCTCTGGCGGGAGGTGTCGACGGCTCGTTGGTAGCTGACTTGCGCCTGGGCAGGCTCGCCGCTGCGCGAGAGAATATCGCCATGGATTCTGTGGAGTTCCGGGGCGGACCACAGTTCGCCGTTCTTGCTCTGAAACGCGAATCCGGTTGCGATGTTCGCCAGCGCTTCGCCTTCCTGACCGGCGAGATTGCAAACTTCGGCCAACAGAGAGTAATAAAAAGGCAGCCGCAATTCCGCGCCGGTGGCTTTCAGGGCTTCGATGCCATGACGGAGTCGCGCCGGCCCGCCAGGCGTATCTCCCTCCACAGCACTGGCCCAACCCGCGAGAATTTCCGCCCACGCCAAATAATACGCGAAGGTGTGTTTCCTGCAAAGTTCCGCGGCTTCGTTCGCACGGGCCAAGGCGCGTTTGCTGTCCTGGCGAAAGACGTCCAGCATGGCCGCATAGTCGAGGGCGACGGCAAGAACGAAGGGATGCGACAATTCGCGCGCCAACGCGATGGAATCCGTAGACTTGTCTTCGGCCTCCGTGGTATCGCCGAGCAGCCATAGCAGTTGCGAAAGATAGGACCGCGAGTGGACGCCGATATCCGGGCCGGCGAAGAGGGTTAACGCAGGGTGGGTGAGGCTGCCCCATGGCGGTTGTCCGAGCTTCATTTGCTGTAACGAAGCGGAGAAATTACCCAGATGAAACAGGCTGCTGCCCAGTACGAAATGGCCGGCCATTTCCAGGGCAGGAATGCGCTCGCCGCCGGTTCCGGCGTAGGGGTAGTCGACACACTGCTGTCCCAGGCCTTTGGATTCTTCCACATCTCCACGAACGAGATGGAAGAGCCAAGCCCCGCTGAGCAAGGAGAATAAGTGGTCGCGGTCGTCGAGACGGCGCGAAAGCAAGAGGCCACGCTGATAGGTTTCTCCTACTTCGATGGCGCTGAAGCCGTGCGTTGTCACCAGCGTTGGGCCAAGCGTCAGCAGCAGTTCGAGTTCCTGGCGGTCGCGTTTGGGGCTTTCCGGAAAGTCCCGGCATAGGGCTAGAGCCTGCCGCAGAAGAGTCTGAGCTTCGGTGTCAGCGAATCGGCGTTTCGCTACTTCGGCGGCAGCTTGATAAGAACGAATGGCTTCCTCGGCCATTCCGGCGGCCTGGTAGTGAACGGCCTGCCATCCGCTGACACTCTCCACACCGGAGGATGCGTAGAGTTCCTCCAACGCTCGTGCGATGCGGCGGTGCAAGGAGCGGCGGCGCACCGGACTCAATTCCGCATAGGCGACTTCGCGGAGAAGGGCATGCGTGAAATCGAAAGAAGCCGAGCCTCCGATAATTCGCCGCTGCCACAATTCTTCCAGCGCGCGAGACAGGCTGTCCTCATCCCAATCGGTTGCTTTCGCAAGCAGGTCGAAAGAGAAGGACCGTCCAATGGCGGCTGCGAGGCCGGCCAGTTCGTATGCGGACGGCGACAATTGCGCCAGGCGCGCGGCAATGACCGCCTGGACGCGCGGTGGAGCTTCGCCGGGGGCTGTTTCCTGGGAGGCTCGCACGCTTTCCACTACAAACAGGGGATTGCCTTTCGTGGTCCGATACAGCTCGCTTAAGAAGGAAGGTTCGCACTCGTGCGTGGCGGTCTGGACGGCAAGGATCGCGGATTCCTCTTCGGTCAAAGGCGCAAGAGGGAATTCCGATAATTGGCCCGACTGGCGGAGGCCATTTACGAGAGCGGCTAAAGGGTGATCCCGATTGGTCTCCTCCATCCTTGCGGTCGCCAGCACCAGGATGCTACTGGCCAGATCGGATCGCAAAAATGAGTGCAGCCATTCAAAAGAATCGTGATCGCACCATTGCAGGTCGTCGATCAGCAGGAGCAGCGGTTTGGAATGGCTCCGGAACGCGGCGTGGAGGGCCTCATAAAGATGGCGCCGCTGCCAGCTCTCTGTGAGCGGCTGCGGCGTGGAGATTTCGGGATGCTCCACCAGGATCTCAGGCAGCACGCGCGTCAGTTCAGCGAGCTGCGGCTTGGGCAATTGCCTTCGGGTGGACCGCATTGTCTCGGCGCGGAGCCATTCGGCGATGGGTCCGTAAGCGAGCTGTCCTTCCCCGGCATAGCAGCAGGCACGGGCGGCCGCGCTTCCCGGGGAACTGGTGCAGAATTGGAACAGCTCGTCTGCCAGGCGCGACTTGCCGATTCCGGGCTCGCCCAGGATCAGTGCCAAATGAATCCCGCCTTGCGAGGCGTGGCGCCAGCAATCGAGCAGGCGATTCCATTCGCTGGTTCTGCCGACCATCGGCAAAGGAGCTGCGGTAGCATGGGACCTCAACTCGGGCGGCGGTGGTCTCCGATTTCAGCGCCTGCGTAAACAGGTCCTGCGTTGCCTGGGACGGGCTGACTCCCAGTTCGCGCTGAAGCGTGCGCATGCATTGGTGATAGACGCGCAGTGTGCTGGAGCGATCGCTGTTTTGGGTGTGCAACCGCATCAGTGTGTGATAAGACGATTCGCGCAGCGGGTCGAGCGAGACCAGGCGTGTGGCGTGGCGGATGGCCGCCGAGTAGTCGCCGGCTTGGCCAAGCAGTGCGGACAAGCGGCTGAGAACGTCGGCGAACTGTTGGCGTAGCTGGTCGCGCATGGGTTCGAGCCATGGGTCGTAGAGGTCGGGAAGCAGGTCGTCCTGATAAAGCCTCGCGGCTTCGTCAAGCGACTGGAGTGCGGCGTTGAGGTCGCCTCTCTTGTGGGCATCGGCGGCCCGAGTCGCCGCAGTGGTGAACTCGGTTACATCGACGGAGCAAGCCTCGCCGGTGCGCCAGCACACGGTTTGATTGTCGGCGAACAGTAGCGAACATTCGACGGGAAGGGCTCTTCGCAAATGGTGGAGCAGTTGACGCAGGTTGGTGCGCGCCTGAGGCTCGGAAGATTCGGGCCACAGAAGATACGCCAGTTGTTCGCGGGATTGCGGGGTGTCAGCGTGCAGGACGAGATAGGCGAGTAGGGATTGCAGGCGGTTGGTGCCGATGGAGGGGAGCGGAATAGCTCCGACGAGGAAGCGGAGCTTGCCTAGGAGCTCGATTCGGATCGGGGGCACATTTGAATGTTACCTGAGTGTAAGCACACTTGAGGCCGGTTCAGAGCAATCTCTGAAGATCGTCTGCAGAGAGCTGACAGTCACGAAGAATCTTGTTGAAAAGGCCCGGTCCTATTATTTCGCCCGAATGAACAGGCACCACTGTGGAGCGGCCGTCCTGATGTTGGAGGAACTGATGGCTGCCTCTACTGCGTACAACGGCAAAGCCGCATTTGGCTAGCAGCGCGATCAGTTCAGGCCCGGACAGGCGCGGGCGCCGACTCATGCCGCGACGGTGATTCGCTGGATGCCGACGAATTCCAGTTTTTGTTCCGGAATTCCATCCACTTCAAGACAGAGTGCAACAGCTTCGCGGACGCGTTCGGTGAGTTCGTCGAGGGATCGTCCCTGGGTGTGACAGCCGGGGAGTTGTGGGACGGAGGCAACGTAGTAGCCCTCTTCGTCGCGCTCGATGACGACATCGAACTGATGCTGCATCCACTGACCTCCGCTTCTTATTCTAATTCAGCGCAGTTCGAGAACCTCTGCTAGACCAATACAGTGAAGACGTTCTCCGAGCGCTCTACCGGACGATACATCGTGTCGCGCTCAACCGGTTCCCGGCCTGCTTGTTTAATCAGGCGGACCAGTTCGCCTCGGCGCATGCTTTGATTCGTGGTCGCGCCGGCGTCGTGGTAGATTTTTTCTTCCACTAGGGTTCCGTCCAGGTCATCCGCGCCGAAGCGTTGGGCGATCTGGGCTATGGCCGGCGTCAACATTACCCAATAGGCCTTGATGTGGGAGATGTTGTCCAGCAGCAAACGCGCGATCGCAATCTGGCGTAGATCTTCGAAGCCGGTGGTCTTGGGAATGTGATGGAGCGGCGTGTTGTCGGGATGGAACGCCAGGGGGATGAAGGTCTGGAAACCTTGAGTATCGTCCTGAAGCGCGCGGAGCTTCAGAAGGTGATCGACCCGGTCTTCTTCGTTCTCAATGTGGCCATACAGCATGGTGCAGTTCGAACGGATGCCCAGTTGATGGGCTGTGCGCGCGGCATCCAACCATTGGTCGCCGGAAAGCTTGTGGTCGCAGATGATGCGGCGGACGCGATCGGAGAAAATTTCGGCTCCGCCGCCGGGCATGGAGTCCATACCGGCGTCTTTCAGGCGCTGCAGGACTTCGCGAATGCTAATCTTGTCGCGCGTTGCGAGGTAGCCGATTTCGACCATCGTGAACGCTTTCAAGTGGACCTGCGGATAGCGCTGCTTCAAGCCGCGCAGCATTTCGCAGAACCAATCGACGCCCAGTTGAGGGTGCAGACCGCCTACGATGTGAAATTCGGTGATGGCTTCGGCGTAGCCTTTGCCCGCGATTTCGTAGACCTGCTCCAGGGACATCGTGTAGGCCTTGGGGTCCTTGGCCTTTTTGCCGAAGGCGCACAACTTGCAGCTTGCGACGCAAACGTCGGTCGGGTTGATATGGCGATTGACGTTGAAAAACGTTTTGTCTCCATGAAGACGCTCGCGCACCTGATTGGCCATCCAGCCGACACTCAGCAGATCGGGGGAACGGTAGAGAGCGATGCCGTCCTCAAAGCTCAGGCGCTGGCCCGCTTCGACCTTGCGGCGGATCGGCTCCAGGCGAGCGTCGTCAAATTGTGGAGTCGTCATGCTAGATCATCGCCACAGGATATCGGTGGCCCAGAATACAAAGAATATCACGCTCACGTAGCCGTTCATGGTGAAAAACGCGGCGTCTACGCGCGAAAGGTCATCGGCGTGGACCAAGCGATGCTCCCACAGAAGCAGGGCAGCGACCGCGGCTACACCAGCTAGCGCCAGGGGGCCGAGACTGAAGGCCCGCACAAGAAAAATCAAACAGATCAGCATTCCCACGTGAAAACATCGCGAGATCCACAGTGCGCCCGCGATGCCGAAGCGTTGGGGGATGCTGAACAGTCCTGACTGGACGTCAAAAGCGTGGTCCTGGCAGGCATAAATGATGTCGAACCCGGCGGTCCAGAAGGTGACTGCCGCGGTGAGCCAGAGGATGCGCGGATCCAAACTTCCCCGCATTGCGATCCAGGCCGCTGCGGGAGCGATGCCTAGTGAGAATCCCAGAACCAGATGAGCAAACACGGTGAAGCGTTTGGTGAACGAATAGAACATCACCACGCCAAGCGCGACGGGGCCAGCATCAGGCACAGAGGGTTCAGCGCGCGCGCGGCGAACGCAAACACCAGAACCCAGAAAGCCATGAAGCCCCAGGCGAACCCGCGTGAGAGCAAACCGGCTGGCAGATGCCTCATCTTGGTGCGCGGGTTGCGGGCGTCGATATCGGCATCCAGCACTCGATTGAAAGCCATGGCCACGCTACGCGCCGACACCATGGCGACCACGATCCAGCCTAGCTTCCACCACAGGCCTTCGCGCGAAAATCCAGCATCGCGCCATGCCAGCAATGCGCCGGTGAGGGCAAAGGGCAGCGCGAAGACGGAGTGCTCAAACTTGATCATGTCGAGCGTCAAGCTGAGGCGGGTCAGAAAGGAATGGGAAGAAGAGGCCAACTAGTTCTATTTTACGGGAACCAGCTAACATTGAGTGAATGCTCAGGGTGCTGGTTCCATTGGCTGCGCTGATTTTCTGCTCTTGCGGGGAGGCGCCGACCAAAGTGGGAGATCTGAACGCCACCGAAATCACATTTCCCAACGGCACCAAGATCCTGGCCGACACCATGCTGCAACAGATCGATCTGTCCCGCGGCATGATGTTCCGCGACTCCCTGGCGCAGGACCGAGGCATGCTGTTCTTCTACCCCAAGGAACAGAAAACTCCCTTCTGGATGTATCAGGTGAAAATCCCGTTGGATATGGTTTGGATAGACAAAGACCGCCACATTGTGGAGATCATTCGCAATGCGGTGCCGTGTACAGCCAAGAAGTCGGGCGATTGTCCGCTTTATGGGGGGCACGAGAACGCGCTGTACGTTCTCGAGTTGAATTCGGGAGCGGCGGCGCGGATGAATTTACGGATTGGGGATGTATTGGGGTTCTAAACGCTGACGCCCCGCTGGGACCGCGCGGTCATGTAAAGGCGGATGGCTTGGTCCAAAGACGGCATGGGAGCAATGCCGAGTGCTTCAGCCTTGGCATTGGATAGCGCCGAACATTTGGGACGGCGCGCCGCGCTCTGGAATTCGCGCTCCGTGGTTGGGGTCAAAGGGGGCGTAAGACCCGCCGCACTGAAAATTTTCGACGCCCAGTCGTACCAGGAGATCGCCGATCCTCCGCCCAGATGATAAACGCCAGTTGCGTCGCGCTCCAGCAGATCGGCCGTGCGGGACGCCAGCGCGGGCGCGAACGTGGGTGACGCTGCAAGGTCCTCCACCACGCGAATAGGTTGATTCTTGGCCGCTAGGCGCAACATCAATTCGACAAAATTTCCTCGCGTGGTGTCCATGCCTCCGGGTCCGTAGACGCCGGAAGTGCGGATGATAAGCGCGCGATTGAGATAAGCACTTGCGTAGAGTTCGCCAGCCAGCTTGGATACGGCGTAGGCGCCCAGCGGATGAGTCTCATCCTCTTCGCGATAGAGACGGTCCGCGTTTCCGTCGAACACGTAGTCGGTGGAAAAATGGACCAATTTCGCGTGCAACTTCCTGGAGGCGACCGCGAGGTTTCGTACTGCGAGCGCGTTTACCTGAAAAGCAGCCAGCGGTTCTTTCTCGGCGAGATCCACCTGGTTGTAGGCAGCGGCGTTCAGGATGATGGAGGGCTGGACACTTGCCAGCGTTGTTTCTACTTGTGCGGCGTCGGTTATATCAACCTGGGTGCGATCGAACCCTGCGACCTGGAACCCGCGACGAGTGAACTCCGCCTTCAGCTCGACACCCAACTGGCCTTTACAACCAAAGATCGCGACTTGTTTCACTCATTCATTATGTACAATCTCAATAAAAAGACATGGCCGAAATCAAGACAAAGCCAAACCAACTGAGCGTCGCCGCGTTTGTCGATGCGATTGAGGACGAGACCAAGCGTGCGGACGCGAAGGTTCTGGTGAAGTTAATGGCTCGGGCGACCGGGGAAAAAGCCAAGATGTGGGGCCCCTCCATCATCGGCTTTGGAAACTATCACTACAAGTATGCAAGCGGCCGTGAGGGAGAGATGCTGCTGATCGGCTTTTCACCCCGCAAAGCGGCGATCGTTCTATACGGACTTTTAGGCTCCGGCTCGGAAGCCATGCTTGCTAAGCTCGGCAAGCATTCCGCGGGAAAGGGATGTCTCTACATCAAGAAGCTTGCCGATGTGGACCGCGCGGTGTTGGAAGGGCTGATCGAAAAAGGCGCCGCGGGCGTTGGCAAGCTCGCCTAAAGCCCCGCGTACCAGTCGTAGCCTTCATTGGCCCAATAATCTTCGGGCCGATCGTCAGTGTAGGTGATGTTGCCGATCCGTTTAATGTTCTTCACGCCGTACTTCACTGGAATCACCAAACGCAGCGGAGCGCCGTGCTCTGACGTAAGGTCGGCTCCGTTCATTTCGTAGCAAAGCAACGTCTGCGGGTGCAGGGCGCTGGGCATGTCCAATCCGACGAAGTATGCCTGATCAGGTGTTTGCATGCCGACGTAACGGGCCCTGGTGGAATTAGTGGCGTACTTCGCGGTAAAGTCCACAAGCCGGGCACCGGCCCATTGCTGCACGACGGTCCAGCCTTCGATGCAGTTAAGCTGCGTGACCTGCTCAAAGCGCGGCAGAGCGCGTATCTGGGCCATCGTCACCGGGGTAGGTTCTCCGCCGCCGTAGGGCTGGACGTTCAATACCCATTGCTGCGGCTCAAAGTCATCACCCAGTCCAACGTCGCCATTCTTGCGGGCCGGGTCGACCCTGGACACATTGAAGGTCGGCGCCAAATGGCCCTCGCTGAAATAGGTTTCGGCAACTTTTTCGTTTCCCCGGAGGACACCGCGCAAGGGCCATTCGACGCCGCCTTCCGGAGTCCTGGGGGATCGGGAGCGCAGCCAAGCCCAGCCGCCATAACCTGCAACGGCTCCGACTCCCATGGTTGTAAAAGCCCGGCGAGTTCTGCCCTTCGCATCGTCATTTGGAGTTTTCAACGTTCACCTCCTTGGAAGGGGAAGGGGTTAGAGAAAACCCAGCCACCATGGACCGGAAATTGTCCCAACCCGCGCGGATCACCTGCTGAACATGCAGGACGAAGAAACCGACAAATCCCATCATCAGCCAGAAATGTTCCCACCGCGCCATAGGATAACCACCCAGCAATCGCGCGAGCCACGACAACTGGGCCGGCTTGTAAACTGCCAGACCCGTGACCACGCTGCCGATCGCCATCACGATCACAGCCGTGTAGGCGATCCGCTGCGCGCCATTGTAAAGCCCTTGCGGCGGAGCCTCTTTGCGAAGGTGCAAATCGTACAGAGTGACTAGAATCGCATCTCGGAAGGACTGCCGGTCCGGCAGCACCTTGCGCCACTCGCCCGAGCGCGCAAGGTAGAAAACGTACAGCACCCCGTTGGCGACAAACAGCCACATGAAGACGAAGTGCAAAGCCATGCCTTCGGCCAGGCGCTGCGGGATATTCAAAGCGTTGTAGAAGCCGTCGGGGAAAAAGTGGAACAGCGTGGTGTCTCCCCAGCCGACCCTGTAGATGTCATTAGCCCAATAGATAAGGATCCCGCTCCAGATCATGATGGAGAGCAGCGGAAAGCTGATCCAGTGAAACCAACGGATCGCCAGCGGATGTTTCTCTTCCAGACGGGACATTCTTGCCGCCACCTGCTCCTATGATAGATCCTGGACGGTCGGATCCTGAACGATGGTTCCCTGGTGATAGATAATCTTCCATCCTTCGGCGGTTCGTTGCCACAAGGTGGCTCGGCGGGTAAGGCGTTTTCGATCCTGGAGCAGAGTGTAGGTGAACAGGAAAGTGTCGGAGGAAAGCTGCCGGCAATGGAAATCCGAACACTCCCATTCGTCGGCGTGAGGCGCGGAAAAGCGCCTTTCCAGTTCATCCAGCACATAGGCGCGCGAATATCGGCGGCCTGACGCGCCGACTTCCCAAAAATCGTCCACGGTCATCCTCTCGAAATCTGCCCTGGTGGTTCCGAATTGGGGGCGGTGGAAGATTGGTTCGAGGCCGGAAAGCTCGGCGGCAACGGACGCTAATTCTTGAGGCTTGTGGAGTGTGGGTTCCATTTGTTCCCGGCTCAAAATCTGGCGGAAGGCTGTGCGAATCGAACACACCAGAAGCCTGCTAGAGGCCGCTCGACGGTTTTGAAGACCGTGCAGGGCACCAGCCCCATTCGCCTTCCATTCTTTCACCTTCCCACAGATGTGCATGTAGCCACCAGTCCACGTGTTATATTGTCATGACGTCGAATGGCTGAGCGCACTCAATTCCCTCAGATTTGTATCGCGCTCGGATTTCCGGACGTCGACACGCTGATGGCGCATGCGCGCGAGGAATACTCGGCGGGAGAGCGCTTTCTGGAGATGCGGCTGGATTATCTGGCGTCGCCGGAACGAGGCGTCGCCGCCATCCGCAAGTTCCTCACGCGTCATTCCGATTGCGTGATCATGGCCACCTGCCGGCGCAAACAGAACGAAGGCCGCTTTCAAGGCAGTATTGAAGAACAGTTGCGAATTCTGGAATCCGGCATTGATGCGGGCGCCAAGGTGGTGGACGTTGAAATCGAAAGCGCGGAAAACTGCGTGGACAAGCTGGCCCGGCTTCGGACAGGAGCCTACCTGCTGATCTCGTATCACAACTATGGCGGCACACCTCCGCGCATGGATACGGTGCTGCGCAGGATGACTCGCATACCGGCCGACGGCTATAAACTGGTCACCACGGCGCGAAAGCCTTCCGACAACCAGAGAGTGCTGGCGCTGGGGCGAGGCAACCCGAAAACTCCCACCGTGCTGCTGGCCATGGGCGAGACGGGATTTGCCACACGGGTTCTTTCGCCTTCGTTCGGAGGACTGTACACGTACGCGGCTCCGCACTCGGCCGAAGGCACGGCTTCGGGCCAGATCAGCGCCAAGGTGCTGCGCGGTTTGTATCGTTTGAGCAAGTTCAGCCGCGACGCGAAAATTTTTGGAGTGATCGCAGATCCGGTGCGGCATTCGATTTCTCCCGCGGTCCACAATCGGGCGTTTCAGGCGCGGCGCGTGGACGCAGTGTATCTTCCGTTTCTGGTGCAGCCGGGAAAGCTGAAAGACTTCTTCGTGCTCGCGCAGAAGCTACCGCTTTCGGGGTTCAGCGTCACGCTTCCACACAAGCAAAAAGTGATCCGGTACCTGGATCAGATCGACCCTTTGGCTCGCCGTATCGGGGCGGTCAACACCGTCTGGCGAAAGGCAGGCAAGTGGAAGGGAGCCAACACGGATGCCGCTGGCGTCACCGTTCCTCTGGAAAAACTCCTTCGACTGGGTAAGGCGTCTATATTGATCGCGGGGAACGGCGGTGCGGCCAGAGGCGCTGCTTTTGCGCTGGCCGAAGCGGGGGCGAAGCTCGCCATCACGGGAAGAAATCTGGACCGTGTGCGCGCACTGGCCAATGCCTGCGGGGCTGAGCCGCTGCCGAAGGAGCAGGCCGAAGCGCGGATGTTCGACGCTCTGATTCATGCCACACCGCTGGGGATGGCGCCCCGGCTGAACGAGTGTTATTTCGAAAATCGCATCCCGGCGAAGATTGTCTTCGACATGGTCTACAACCCGCTGGAGACGCTCCTGGTCCGCCGCGCCAAAGCGCAGGGGGCCACGGTGATTCCAGGAATATCGATGTTTCTGGAACAAGCGGCGCGGCAGTTCGAAATCTTCACCGAGGAGAGCGCACCCAGAGCGGCCATGGAGAAGGCCGCGATGGAAGCGCTGACCTCCAAGTAGTGTAAAGCCCGTGCTGCCGATATAATGGCGACATGGCAAGTAGCCAGAAGGTAACCCGGAGAAGATTGGGAGCGATCCTGGCGGCGGCCGGGGCTTCCACCCAAATCACGGCCGCGCAAGCTCCCGCGCCCCAACCCGCTCGCGCCGCGGATGATCCGGATCTGGAGGCCGCGCGCCAGCAGGCCCGCAACAATGCGCAGCTCATCGGCCGCGTGAAGCTGCCCATGACTACTGAGCCGGCGGTCCACTTCAAGGCCTAAAGAATGGCGGACTTTTCAGAGGTCTTTTTCAGCTCGATCAGCGAAATTAACGCGGGTCTCAAAGCCAAGAAATTCTCCGCTGTCGAGTTGACGCGCGCTTTCTGCGACCGGCTGGAGAAATACGGCCCCACCTATAACGCCTTGGTCGTATCCCTACGGCAAGAGGCTATCAAAAAGGCTAAGGATGTCGACTCGGATTTGAAGATCGACCGCACTCGGGGGCCCTTGCAGGGAATTCCCTTCGGCGTGAAGGACCTGCTGGCGGTTAGGAATCATCCCACGACGTGGGGCGCCAAACCTTATGAATCGCAGGTATTCAAGGAAGACGCGCTGATCGTCCGGAAGCTTCGGAAAACCGGCGCGATTCTCATCGGCAAGCTTTCCATGGTGGAACTGGCGGGCGGCGGCGGTTATCGATACGCGAATGCATCCTTGACCGGGCCCGGGCTAAATCCATGGGACCGTTCACGGTGGAGCGGAGGCTCGTCCAGCGGGCCGGGCGCGGCGACGGCGGCGGGCCTGGTGACATTTGCGATCGGGTCTGAAACATCGGGATCGATCATCACGCCTTCGGCTTATTGCGGAATCACTGGTCTGCGGCCCACCTATGGATTGGTGAGCCGTACCGGCGCGATGGCTCTTTCCTGGACGCTGGATAAGCTGGGTCCTATGTGCCGCAGTGCTGAGGACTGCGGCCTGGTGTTGCAAGTGATCGCTGGCGGAGATTCCGAGGATCCGGGGTCGGCGGGCGCGAATTTCTTTTACACCCCGCAGTTCGCCCGCAAGGCGTCCGACCTGACCATCGGCTACGCGCCCGTGGATTTCGACGAGTGGGCCGACGAATCCACGCGGGCTGGATTCAAGGCAGCCCTGGATGTGGTGAAGACGCTGGGCTACACAATTAAGGAAGTAGAGATTCCTGACTTTCCGTACGGCGCATTGACCGGCACGATTATCGCGGCCGAATCGGCGTCGATATTTGAGGATCTGATTCGATCGGGTCAAGTGGATCAGCTCGCGGATCATCGTCAGGCCGCGGGCTTCAAGGCGGCGCTGGAAACTCCGGCAGTGGATTATCTGAAAGCGATGCGCGTGCGGGCCTTGGTACAACAAGCCTTCAAGGATTTGTTCCTGGATGTCGACCTGTTGCTCGCTCCTTCCCGGCTCAGTGTCGCGACGAAGGTAGGCGATCCTCTGGACGGCTCCGGTGGTGGACCTGAACCCGCCCGCCCGAAGTCGCGCGGCCTGAATGGCATTATTCCTGCGGGGAATCTGGCGGGATTGCCGGCAATCTCACTCCCCTGCGGATTTGCCAATAATTTGCCCATCGGCATTTCGTTTGTAGCAAGGCCGCTGCACGAGAATCTGTTGATCGCAGCGGGCAAGGCCTTTCAGTCCAAGACCGATTGGCACAGGCGAAACCCCAAAGTCGACTAGATATCGATGAAGCATATAATGATCCGCGGATGCGCGGTATGCGCAAAAGGAGAAGGAAATTGAAGCGAATCGCACTTGTAATTGGACTATTGGGCGGGGCGTTGATTGCACTCGCGCAGAATCCTTGGGACTATCATGGCAATCCGGCCTGGGACCACTCCTGGAACAATCGCCCTTTCCCCAAAGCGGGTGCCTGCTTTTTCAAAGAGCAGGGGTTTCGCGGGGACCGTTTTTGTGTAACCCGTGGAGATAAACTGACGAGCCTGCCCGGAAATTTCGGCGACAACATTTCCTCGATGCAGGTGTTCGGGAACGCGCGTGTGACTGTCTACAACGACCGCAATTTCAGTGGCGGTGGCCAGGAGTTCCGGGCGAGCATCGCTGACCTTCGCACCGCGAAATTTCGCGATGGTCATACGTGGAACGACCGGATCTCGTCGGTTACAGTGCGCTAGAGGCCTTGCAGATACGCGATCAGATCCGCCTCTTCGCTGGCGCTGAGGGTTGAGCCGAGCAGGCTGTTGTAGTGATCGACAACCGCCTGGAGCGTAGCAAACCGGCCATCGTGATAAAAGCCGCCTTTTTGATGTGTCATCAGGCCACGAAGCGGCGACGTGCGATACATCTTCGTGGGCGACCGGTTAGCTTGGAAGTCGTCAATGCCGATCTCTGCGGGCGTGTGCATATTGAAGCCAGGCTCGGTGAATAGCGGAGCGACGTGGCAGCGGGCGCATTGGGCCTTTCCGTTGAACAATGCCTCGCCCCGTGAGGCCGCTGCATTCTCCACAGCAGGAGTAGTGGGCGCCGGAATTGCGAGTTGATAGAAGTGCAGCGCTGCGAGCTTAGAGGTGATGAAATCCGGCGACCCGGTGGTGCTGATGCTATGACGGACATTGTTCGAGCCGTTCCGCGCGGCCACAGGAAATTGCTGGGGATCGGCCAGGCGCGGATCGAAGAACGTGCCCGACCCGTGCATTTCCAGATTCGCTACGAACGCGTTCCAGTAAGTGGTGGATCCGAAGCCGGTGGACGTCCCCATGTTGACGCCGGCCAAGCCAAATGCGGGTGGGATAAGAGCGGCCGCGGTCTTGCCATCGGGTCGAAACGCTTTGCCGTCCAGGAATAATTGCGCGTCAAAGCGCCCCGGACCCCAACTCCACACCACGGTGCGGACGGTTGCCTCGTCTACGCCGAGACGCGTGGCCACCGAACTGAGGTCCGGAGCGAGGCCGATAATGACGCCGACGTTGAGGTCGCGATTGGCCCAGCCGTCGAGCCGGTGACCGATTCCAGGCGCAAAGGAGTCATCAACAGTGGAGTGACATAGGGCGCATTGAATTCCCACCGATTGAAGGGCGCCGCCGGAATTGAAAAACCCCGTAACGCCTACAACCGCGTTCAACTGAAGCAGCGCGAGCGTGACGGCAGGATCGTCCAAATGGACTTTGCCGGCCGCAATATCGCTCTGCAGCGAACCGGGCAGTGCGTCGATATCGACCTTCAGGCCGACCGAGAGCGCCGTGGCCGGGCTCACTCCCGCGCCGACGCCGCCGAGTTTGCTCCCCTCGATCGCCTGATGGAGCTTCAGTGAATCGCCCCAGAAAGCCTGGTCGCCAAAAGTCTCGAAGCGGAAGACGCGTCGGCCTTCTTCGAGCATCGCGTTCGCGTTCTGCTCAATGATGCGATCTGCTTTGCCTGGCTGCCCATTTCGATTCCCACGTCCCTGTTGCGAGCGTGCCAAAGGCACCAGAGCCAGACCCAGCGTGGCCGCGGCAATAGCCGCATACTTCACTTTCGACATACGTCCTCCCGGATGGAGGAAGCTGCGTCATTGCTGCTTCCTGCGCACCCGTACAGAGTTCGCAGGAAGCGTTTGGTTGCAAGAAAGGGAACTAATGTTGAACGATGACGGTTTTCAGAGGACCCAGCAGATTGAGAACGTCGGTCTTTTCTTTCGTGGGCACTTTCAACTTATCGAGGACCGCGACAAGATCCTGCACGACTGCATCGAACGCCTCGCTGGTGACTCCGCGCCCTTTGTGCGCCGTGGACATATCCAAGCCGGGATATGTGCACGGGCCACCCGTGTTCTTGCAGAGAAACGCGCCGAGCTTGGCTTTGTAGGCCACTGTATTGGCGGGGCTCGACGCGGCGTGCGCGAACCATTTATTCACTCGCGAATCCGCCAGAATACTATCCACCAAGCCGCTGGCTACCGCCTGAATCGCGGGCTGGCCGCCCAACCGGTCGTACAGCGTCTTTTCCGTACCCCCGGCGCGCAAGCCCGTAGTCAACGCAAGCGTTGCCAAAGTCAGCAAGGCCGTGGATCTAAAGCTGAGCATGGTTTTCTTATCTTCTCCCTTGGTCGGTTTAACTAGAAACTGCGGCTCGAAAGTGCTGGGCCGTTAAGTGGTATCCAGAATACCTGTTATCGCATGCGCGTGTTACACTGTCAACTGAAAAGCGACAAACCATGCGCCTGTCCCAACATTCCGACTATGCCTTTCGGATGCTGATTCACGCGGCATTGCGGACTCCCGAACTCACTACCGTGAACGATGTGGCCGGGGATTTCAATTTGTCGGTGGCTCACTTACACAAAGTGGCGCAGACGCTGGCCGAACATGGTTTTCTGGAAACAGTTCGGGGGCGATCAGGCGGAGCGCGGCTTGCAAAGCTTCCGGAACAGATTGGGCTAGGGCGGGTGGCCGCGGTCACCGAACCCGATTTTCAGGTCGCCCCGTGCATGCCGCCGGGCGAGGCGGTTTGTCCCATTTATGAGGCGTGTGTGTTGAAGACCGCGCTATCGCAGGCGGTTCAAGCGTTTCTGGACGAGCTCGACAAATGGACTCTGGCGGACCTGATCAAGAAGCGAAGGCCGCTGCTTTTCAATCTTGAGAGCCTTGCTGCTACTCCAACTCGACTCGCTGCGCGCCGATCCGTTGCAGGACCGCGGCAACCGTCCGGTCGCATCGCGCGCCCATAAACGCAAAGGTTTCCTCGATTGCGGGACCCAGACGCTGCTGCAGATCGTGGCGGAGCATGGCGCGCGAGCGATGCAAACGAGTCTTGACGGCCTCTTCAGACAATTCCAGACACTCAGCCGCTTCCGCCGTGGTGACGCCTTCAACGTCGCGTAGGATGAAGACGGAACGGTAGATCTCGGGCAACGCATCAACGGCGGAATGCAGAATGTGCCCGAGCTGATTCTGAATCGCAAGCGATTCGGGCGTCGGCGACGGCTCGCAATGGCGGTTCACTTCAGGCATCGTCTCTCCGGTTTCGTCATCTAGCTGCGTCCAACGCTTGCTTTTTCGCTTGCGCCCCAGGGCTTCGTGGAACGCAATGCGGGTAAGCCATGTGGCGAAACTGGCGCGGTGGGCGAACTGGTCCAGGTGTTCATATACCCGTACCCACGTTTCCTGCAGTATATCTTCCGCTTCCCGATCATCGGGGATAATCGACCGGACCACGCGGTAGAGGCGCTGATTGTAGCGTCGCATGATCAGCTCATACAGCCCTGTTTCCCCTGTACGGATTCGCTCCACCAGCGCCGCGTCGGAAATGGACTGAACCTCTTGCAGCGTCATAGATGTATAGAGTTGGAACGCCGCAAAAGGTTACCGGAATTTTTTCGTGCTAGAAAACGAGCCCGATGTGAGCCACCAACGACCGCGGTTCAATGAAGTGCGTCCCGCTGAACGTGGAAAGAAAGTTGTACAGTGCCACCTGGTTGGTGAGATTGTTTATCTCCAGCGACGCGGTGATCCGGCGAATCCCTTCGCGATGGGTCAGATTATCGGTCCCGATGCCGAGGTTGAAAATGTTCCGGGGCTTCACGCGATCCGGGTTGTGGTCGTCGTTTTCCAGGCTCGGAAAATTTCGATAGCCTCCCTGCGGAAGCGTGATCAGCTTCGAAGTCACCTTGCCCATGCTTCCGTTTGGATTGGTGCAATCGGATAAGCGGAGCCGCGACGGTCGCGAAGACTCCATTACAGGCAAGTCCGATCGTTACCTGCTGGTTGGGGGTAAGCCCGAGGGCAGCGCCTGCATCGGGAATGCCACTCACTACTAGCCCGCTATCGAACCTGTAGGTCAATGCGATCCACTCGGCATTCTTCGGCCGCTGATAACGAAGGTTCACCGTTGACTGAAACGCCTGGTCATGATCAATGCGGAAGACGCTTCCATTCAGAGGCGTGCCCTGCGGGATCAACCCGCCGACCTCCGGGAAGAAGTAGCGAGCCCGCGTGTGACCGAAGGTCCAGTAAGCCTGAAACCCATGAATATTGGTAGTGCTCAGGCGACCCGTCACGCCGTCGAGCTTCGAATTGTGCCACGAAATGGGGAACGTGATGGTGGTGTTCAGCAGCGTGCTGAAGTCGTAGGCATTGTGCGTGTACTTCCAGAAATAGTCGGCATCCAGCAAAATATATTTTCCGATCGCCTGCTGAAACCCTACGTTGAACTGATTGCGGAATCCTGGTTCAATCGGGACGGAGTTTGAGCCAAACACATTCTGAGCCAGGCCCCCAGTGCCGGTCGCACTGGAGAGCAGAAGATTCTCATTGAAGGGAGTTTCAAAGGTCCGCGCATACGCCGCCCGCAGGACCGTTCGTGTCTTCTTGATGTTGTAAGCCAGGCCAGCACGCGGCTCCGGGCCGGTCTTTGTAACCAGGCCATCGTAATGATCCAACCGGAATCCCGCGTTGAGTTGCAGATTTCCTAGAGTGACGCCGTCCTGCACGTAGAAGGCATACTGATTGATGTTTTGAGTGGCATGAAAGTTAAAGAGGTTCCCGCCGCGCGTTAAGTCGAATGGAAGCAGCGCCTGCGAGAAGTCCTGGTTGGGCAAGTAGCCTAAGCCCGCGCACTGGCTCACCCCGACCAATGTTGGATCGCCAATAGACGCACCGGTGGAATCGACACAGGGCGAGTTAAACCCTGGATCCGTGACGCCAAATTGAAAGTTCTCCAGCAGCCTGGTTTGCTTCAAGTCGACTCCATACTTCAGCGTGTTCCGGCCATTGGTGGTTGCGATGTCTGCCTTGACGCCCCAGTTGAGCAGTTGGCGCTGTTGGCTCTGCGTTGCGGGAGTGTCGGCGGTCAGATCGCGGCTGGGGTAGTAGTTGAACTGATCCTTGCGAACGTAGGGATTGATGGTCAACAGCGTATGCGAGTTGAAAGTGTGCTGATACCCGGGAGCGATGCTCCAGGTGAGCACGCGCTGCCTCTGGTCCTGCCCAAGCTGATCCAGAGAATTCGGGATCTGAATCCAATTCCTCGCAGCGAAGAGGTTCAGATGAAACGCATCCTTGCCGTTGGGCTGGAAATCCATCCGGTCGAAAAGGGATTGGTTGTTGCCTATGTCGTGAAAGGGGCGAAGTTCGGGCGTGTCCAGGAACCGGCCGCTGCGAACTCCGTCAATAGCCAGAAAATCGCCGAACTTCGCGGTTCCCCACCCCAGCCCGATGCTGCCACCCGCATTGCCGAAGGACCCATACGACGCGTCCACATTTCCAAACAGCCTGCCGCCGGTTCCCAGACCCGACCGCGTGCTTACCTGGGCCACGAGGCTAGTCTTATCGCCAAATTCCGCTTCGGCGCTGCCCGTGATCATTTCCATGCTCTGCACCGCGCTGACCGGCAATTGTGTGGAGAACACTTTGCTTTGTTGGTCACTGATGGGCTGGCCGTCGATCACGAAGGTGACCTGCGCGTGGTCGCCCAGAGGATGAAAGAACCCGTTTCCGTCGGCCGCGACCCCGCCAGTGCTGTAGACAATCGCATCGCTCAGCCCAGCGCCCGGACTCGATGCGGGAAGTTTCAACAACGCGTTTCGATCGACGTCGACATGCGCGGTCGGGTCAACTTCCAGCGCTTCGGCCGCGCCTTCTACCGTCACTGACGTAGTGGATCCCGCCAATGCCATCGTCGCCTTGACGTCCACTGGAAGCGAGTTTCGAATTTCGATGTCCTGTGTGTAGGCAGCAAATCCTGCGACCTTCACTTCCAGCCGATAGGGGTTGGGCGGAAGATTCACCAAGCGGAAGGAGCCATTCGGACCAGACACCGCCGACTGGCTATAGCCAGTAACCGAATTGCGGATCGATACCGCCGCGTTGGGGATCGCACTGCCGCTCGGGTCCAGCACCATTCCATTGATGGTTCCCGCGTTGCCGAGCGATTGAGCCGACGCGGTCAGCGCCAGAAGAAATAGTAGAGCTAGGGACAGACATCTCTGCATGCGGTCAGTATGGAGGGCTTCTGACACCGGCCCTAGCGCTTTCGCACGGGCGGCAAACAAGGTCTGATGGGCGGGCTTGAAAGACCCATCAGCGGACCGTTACCAGTGCAGGATTTTACGAACACTATGTGCCTGGCGTTTGCTCACTACTACCTGGAGAGCGTTACTCAACGTGATCAACCAGCGCTGGCTGCTCATCGCGCTCATCTTCCGCACATGGTCCATGTTGACGATCGCATTGCGATGGACGCGGTGAAAGTTCTGGTCCTTCAGGCGATCTTCAATACTGCGCAAGTTCTGCGTAGCCAGCAGGCGCTGCTTTGATGTAACGATCCAAACCAGTTCGCCTTCGGCCTGAAAAGCCAGAATCTCTCCTGCATCCAAAAGAACATAGTCGGACCCAGCCCGGCCTACAACTTTTCGGCCTCCCACGGAACCTGAAGGTGTACCAGCAGCCGCGATGCGTGCCAGGTGGTTGGCGACGTCCAGAGGTTTGTTCTTTAGCTCCCAGGCCCGTTTGACGGCCTTTTGAAGACGTGCTTCGCTTACCGGCTTCAACAGGTAATCAATCGCACCAGCTTCGAATCCCTGAATGGCGTGCTCATCAAATGCCGTCACGATCACAATCACGGGCATGTGTTCGCCCGTGAGCTTCTGGACGACTTCGAAACCTCCCATCAGGGGCATCTGGAGGTCCAAAAACACCAAGTCAGGCTGAAGCTCGGAAATTTTCTGGAGGGCTTGCTTGCCATTTTCGGCTTCCCCGACAATCGCGACCTCAGGAAACGACTGCAGTTCCTCGCGGAGAACCCGGCGCGCGATAGGCTCGTCATCCACGATCAGAGTTTTCATGTCCCCCGAGTGGTCCACTTTCGTTAGCTTCACACTAACCGGGCATTTGCCCGAGAAAATACTCGCGACCGGCCACGCAGTGGCGCTAAGCGGGCTGAATAGGCACATGAGCGGACCAGTAGCTTCCGCGAAGCGGCCCCGATATACTTTGGCTTATGCGTAAACGGATCGGCGCCCGCCTGGCGGCAGTTGTGGGAACTGCATGTTTGGTCCAGGCGACTGCGTCCGTGGCCTCAGCCCAGTCAGCCGACTACGAATTTTTCAAGACCAGAGTGGAACCGATTTTCATAAAGAATCGTCCCACGCACGCGCGCTGCGTGTCCTGCCACGGTGGTGGAAACGGGGGCGCTTTTGTCCTGCAGCCGCTACCTCCGGGAACCAGCGACTTTACCGAGGAGCAATCGCAACTCAATTACGCCGCCGCTTCCCGCTTGGTGGCGCCTGGAAGGCCGACGTCCAGCCAGCTTCTGATGCATCCTCTCGCCGCCGATGCAGGCGGCGACGGCTTTCATTCCGGCGGACGCCAGTTCGCATCGCAAGACGATCCGGATTGGAAGGAAATGGCCGCGTGGGTGCGGCAAAAGCCGCCCATGTTGTTTAAGAATTTGAAAGTGCTAAAGTCCCCCGATCGTCTGATGGAAGTGATGCGAACCTTCAACATCTCGCTGCGCGCCGAATGCAGCTTCTGCCACGTCGCCAGCGATTTTTCAAGTGATGCACGACCCACTAAGGTAACGGCCCGCAAGATGATCGAGATGACCGAGGGCTTGAGTGCTACGTTAGGAAACGGGAACATCACTTGTTATACGTGCCATCGCGGCGATGAAAAACCGCGTACAACTCAGCCGAGATACCCTGACCTGAAGTATCCGTTTTAGAAGTCAAGAGGAGTCGTTATGAAGCTATCGAAATATCTGATCCCACTTTTCGCGCTGCCCCTGGCCGCCAGCTCCGTCCGCATTTACGTCACCAACGCCGCAGGCGATCGCGTGCACGTAATCGACGCGGCGACCAACAAAGTGGTTGAGGAAATCAAAGGCATCGAGATTCCGAGCGGTGTGGACTTCTCAAAGGACGGGAAGACGATCTATTTCAGTTGCGAAGGCGAAAAGACGTTGGATTTCGTAGATCGGGTTTCCGGAAAGATCATCGGCAAAGCGCCGCTTACCGGCCGGCCCAATAGCATCTCCACCAGCCCGGACGGAAAACACGTCTTCGTGGCCATCGCGGCGAATCCAGGGGGCGTCGACGTCGTTGACACGGCGACTATGAAGCGCGTGAAGACCATTCCCATCAAGGGCGCGGTTCACTACGCGTACCTCACGCCCGACGGGAAGTACATTGCTGCCAGCTCGGTGGCCGGGAAAATCATCACCATCGTCGACATCAATACGATGGAGCCTTTGTGGGATTTTCACTTCAAAGAAGGCGTAAGACCGGTGGCCTTTGAAAAAGGTCCCGATGGTTTGACGAGCCGGATGTTCGTACAGGAGTCAAACATCCATGGGTTTGAAGTTATAGACTTCAAGACTCGTGAAACCATCACCTCCATCAAACTGCCCGATGAACCGGTCAACTTGGTGGGAGAGCAAAGCACCGCGCCTGCCCACGGAATCGGCGTCGCTCCGGACAATAAGACGCTGTGGGTGAATAGCTCGGTCGCCGGTGCCGTGTTCATTTACTCGCTGCCCGATTTGAAATTGCTGGGACACGTCGTTCTGGGCAACGTTCCCGATTGGATGACCTTCACACCCGACAGCAAGACGATTTATATTTCGGTCGCCGGAGAGAACAGGGTCTCCGCCATCGATATGAAGACGTTCAAAGAAATCGCGAGCATCCCGGTGGGCGAAACGCCGAAGCGCAGCGGCACCCTGGTCATTCCCTAAAGACAATCATTGCAGCGCCAGCCGGAGTTCGTCTTCCAATTCGTAGATCTTATCGTCGAGTACACGGGTCGGTTTCCCGGCCGCTTTCGCTTCTTCTAATTTTCGTTTCGCGGTCTCCAGGCGTGTCTGCATCCCGGCGATCTTCCTGCTAGGCTTCTGCGGCGGAGCTTCCGCTTTCGGTTCAGCCCGCTTCGTCTTCGCTGCGGACTTCGCCTTCTCGCCTTTCTTAGCTTTGGTTTTCACGCCCGCCTTGTATCGGAACGACGTTACCGACGACGGAGGCTTCAGAACCGACCCAAAGTCCTCGCGATACTCACCCGCGATCTGCACCGCTTCCGTTAGCAGTTCGCGGAATCGCGATTCCATCGCTTGCTTCGCTTTCAATCGCAGGTCGTCGCCCTGCTGCTTCCATTTCTGGTACTCGGAGATGACATCACTCATGGTGTTCGCTCATCGTACCAACTTGCGGGTCCAAACTATAATGGTCCTTCTTCCGAAATATCCATGACGAAATCGATTCGAATCCACTTAGCCGCGGCGGTGATCTTTTTGGCCGCTCATTCCTTCGCGCAAACTCTCCCCGCCGGTTCCGAATGGCGGCAGTATGCGTCCGATCTCTACAGCAGCAAGTACTCCCCGCTGGACCAGATCAACACTGGCAACATGAAACAGTTGCAGATCGCCTGGCGCTGGAAGTCCAACAACTTCGGACCTCGCATGGAAGCCAACATGGAGACCACTCCGCTGATGATTGGCGGCGTGCTGTATTTCAGCGCGGGGTCGAGAAGAGTGTTCATCGCGGCTGACGCGGCCACCGGGGAAACGCTGTGGATGTATCGCATGGACGAGGGCGACAGGGCAGGAGCTTTCCCTCGTCCCTACAATCGCGGCGTCGCATATTGGACCGACGGAAAAGGCGACGAGCGGATTTACGCAGTGACCATGGGCTACCACATGGTGGCCCTCGACGCGAAGACCGGAATTCCCGTACCGGCGTTTGGAACCAAGGGCATTGTTGACCTGATGGTCGGGCTCGACCGCCCCAAAGCGGGCGAGATTGGTTCCACGTCGCCGCCAATCATCGTGAAGGATGTAGTGATCATCGGCGGCGCAGGGAAGAACGGCACGGCCCCGGCCAGCAAGACCAACACCCCCGGCGATGTCCGCGGCTTCGATGTGCGTACCGGAAAACTACTGTGGACCTTCCATACGATTCCGCACGCCGGCGAATACGGCAATGAAACCTGGGAAAAGGATTCCTGGAAGTACACAGGCAACGCCAGCGTGTGGGCTCCGATGAGCGCGGATGAAGAACTGGGTTACGTCTATCTGCCCGTGGAATCGCCGACGGGTGATTTTTATGGAGGTCATCGGCCCGGCAACGGCCTGTTCGGCGAAAGCCTGGTCTGCCTGGACGCGAAAACCGGCAAGCGCGTCTGGCATTACCAGATTATTCATCACGGCATTTGGGATTGGGACAATCCCGCCGCGCCCAACCTTTTGGACATCACGGTAGACGGAAAAAAGATCAAGGCAGTCGCGCAGGTAACCAAGCAGGGCTTCATTTACACCTTTGATCGCGTGACGGGAAAACCCGTGTGGCCGATTGAAGAGCGGCCGGTGTCCCAATCGGATATTCCCGGCGAGCAGACCTCGCCCACGCAACCTTTTCCGAGCAAGCCCCCTCCGTTCGATCTGCAAGGTACTTCGCTCGATATGTTGAACGACCTCACCCCGGCCATCAAAGCCGAGGCCGAGCGCATTGCTTCGCAATACAAACTGGGCCCGATCTTCAGCCCTGCCATCATCGGCGACACAAACGGCAAGCGCGCGACCCTTATACTTCCCTCCCCTAATGGCGGTACAGACTGGGAAGGCGCCGCGGTGGACCCGGAAACAGGAATTCTGTACGTAGGTTCCGTAACCGACCCTTGGGCGTTAGCGATGACCAAAGGCGGCGACCGGTCCGACATGGATTACATTGGCGGCCGCGGCGGCGGGCGGCCCGAGCGCCCATTGGGCTTGCCGCTGGTAAAGCCGCCATGGGGACGAATCACAGCAGTCGACATGAACACCGGCAATCAGGTTTGGATGAAAGGCAACGGCCCAGCGCCCGAGGTGTTCCGCAATAATCCGGCAGTGAAAGGCATCGACCTGAGCGAAGCTGGCAATCCAGCTCCGGCAATGCTGCTGGTCACCAAAACTCTGCTCTTCGCCGGAGAAGGCTCAGGCCTGTTGAACGGAGCTTTCGGCGGAGGCGGCCCGATGTTGCGTATGTTCGATAAAAAGACGGGCCAGATCCTGCATGAAGTTCGCCTGCCGGGAGTGACCTCCGGAACACCCATGACCTATATGTGGAAAGGCAAACAATACATCGTGATCGCCACCACTAACAAGACCGAGGGAGCAGAATTGGTCGCGTTGACGCTAAAAGATACGAACTAGGGCTGTGCGGACAGATTCCCATCAGATAACCAGCGCCAACGGAGGGTGAGCTTCAGCTCGCGCGGGGCTTCAGCCCCGCCTCTTCTGTACGATACAGCTCTCAGGCGGCTCTAAAGAGCCACGCGGGCTGAAGCACACCCTCCAAGACGCCGCAACTTATTTTCCTAGGCCGTGCTTGAGCAATTGTGAACACGATACAACGCATGGCAATTCAGATCGCGATGACGGTTCCTCTCATCGCGCCGCTCGCAAAATCGGATGTCGCAATTTCTATCAGAATCGGTCCGCCCGTATTGCCCGTCTATACGCAACCACCTTGTCCTGTGGCCGGCTACCTATGGACGCCTGGCTACTGGGCTTATGGCGACGCTGGCTACTACTGGGTGCCCGGCGTATGGGTCGCGCCGCCTCGCGTGGGTGTGTTGTGGACTCCTGGATACTGGGGTTTTGGCGGCGGGCTGTATGCTTGGCACCCGGGCTATTGGGGTCCACACGTCGGCTTCTACGGCGGCGTCAATTACGGTTTCGGCTATGCCGGCGTCGGATTCGTAGGCGGCGGGTGGGCCGGTTCTGTGTTCCGCTATAACACTGCCGTGGTCAATGTGAACACGACTGTCGTGCGAAATGTCTACGTTGATCGCACGATGATAAACAATACAACCGTGGTAAATCGCGCAAGCTTTAACGGTGCGGGAGGAATTGCTGCCCGTCCCACCGCGCAGGAGCAGACTTACTCGCGCGAGTCGCACTTCCAGCCCACCTCCGAGCAAGTCTCTCATCAGCAGACAGCCGGCAGAGACCACACCTTGCTGGCTTCAGAAAATCACGGACGACCGGGAACCGCAGCGATGGACCGCGTCGACGGCAGGCGATTCAACCAACAGGGCCGCATCGCGAACGGAATTAATTCGGGCCGATTGACAGCAGGCGAGACCTCGCGCCTGGAAGGCCGGGAGGCCAATCTCAATCATGACATCCATAACGAGCGTCAGGCCAACGGCGGACGTCTTACGCCGCAGGAACGCCAAAATGTGAATCAGCGGCAGAACAACATCAGCAAGTCGATCTACGACGACAAGCACAACGGGAACAACACCCACCCGGCGGAGCATCGCGAAGAACGTAAGTAACAGCTCGTCGTCCTTTCTCGTCGTGTCAGACTAAGAGAAAGGACGACCAACATGAGCGCATCAACTGAGAAAGCCGTTTTAGCCGGTGGTTGCTTTTGGGGCATGCAGGATCTGATCCGAAAGCAACCCGGCGTTGTTTCGACCCGGGTAGGATATTCGGGCGGCGACGTTGCCAATGCGACCTATCGCAACCACGGCACGCACGCCGAAGCGATCGAGATCCTTTTTGATCCCAAGTCCATAACCTACCGCGAAATTCTCGAATTCTTCTTTCAGATTCACGACCCCACCACGATGAATCGCCAGGGCAACGACCGAGGGACCAGCTACCGGTCGGCGATTTTCTATACCAGCGACGAACAGAAGCAAGTGGCGGAAGAAACCATCGCTGACGTAAACGCCTCGGGTCTGTGGCCTGCAAAGGTTGTAACGCAAGTCGCCTCGGTAGGGCCATTTTGGGAGGCGGAGCCAGAACATCAGGACTACCTGGAGCATTTCCCCAACGGATATACTTGCCACTTCATACGCCCCGGCTGGAAGATCCCGAGCCGCAAGGTAGCGTCGCATTAAAGCCTGCAAGTATATATCGCCTTCCGTTCCACTGCTACGTCCTGCGAGCCTGCGCAAGCGACCCGCATAAGCGACAATAGACCTTTTGAACCTATGAGCACCCCAACCACCCCACCCGCGCCTCGCAAGGTCCCCAGCGATATTGAAATTGCCCAGGGCGCCAAGCTTCTCCCCATTGAACAGGTCGCCGCCGAGGCAGGAATCCTGCCCGAGGAATTGGAACTCCACGGCCATACCAAAGCCAAGGTCAAGCTCTCCGTGCGAGATCGTTTGAAGGACTCGGCCCCAGGCAAGTACGTTGTGGTCACGGCTATCACGCCGACTCCTCTGGGTGAAGGCAAGACCACCACCACCGTCGGCTTGGCGCAGGCCCTGGGCGCGCACCTGAAGCGCCGGACCTTCGCGTGCCTCCGTCAACCGAGCCAGGGTCCGACCTTCGGCATCAAAGGCGGCGCGGCGGGCGGCGGCTACAGCCAGATCGTTCCCATGGAGGAGTTGAACCTCCACCTCACCGGCGACATCCACGCCATCACCGCAGCCAACAATCTTCTCGCCGCAGCTATCGATGCGCGCATTCTGCACGAGGAAACCACTCCCTCCGACGATGTTCTGTTCGACCGTCTCTGCCCGGTAGGCCGCGGTGGGGCCCGTAAGTTCACCGCTGTAATGTTACGGCGCCTGCGCGCGCTGGAGATTCACAAGACCGACCCATCGGAGCTCAACGAAGAAGAACGCAGCCGTTTCGCCCGGTTGAACATCGACCCGCAAACCATCACCTGGCGGCGGGTGATGGATACCAACGACCGTTTTCTCCGCCAGATCACCGTCGGCGAGGGCCCCGAAGAAAAAGGCTTGACGCGAACCACTGGCTTCGACATCACCGTGGCCAGCGAGATCATGGCGGTGCTCGCTCTCGCCACCAGTCTGGGCGACATGCGGGAACGCTTCGGCAGAATGGTGATAGGCTCGAATCGCCAGGGTCATCCCGTTACGGCGGACGACATCGGCGTCAGCGGCGCGCTCACGGTGCTGATGCGCGACGCCATCATGCCCACCCTGATGCAGACCCTCGAAGGCACTCCGGCTTTCATTCACGCCGGGCCGTTCGCCAATATCGCGCACGGGAATTCGTCCATTGTGGCCGACCAGATCGCACTGAAGCTCGCGGGGCCCGAAGGGTTCGTTGTGACCGAGGCCGGCTTCGGAGCCGACATGGGCTTCGAGAAGTTCTGCGACATCAAGTGTCGCTATAGCGGCCTCAAGCCGGACTGCGTTGTACTGGTAGCCACCGTCCGCGCACTCAAGACGCATGGCGGTGGACCTAAAGTAGTCGCGGGCAAGCCGCTGGACCGTGTTTACACGGAAGAAAATCTTGAGCTGCTGGAAAAGGGCACCGTCAATCTCACCAAAATGATATCCATCGCCCGTGAATTCGGTCTGCCGGTAGTGGTGGCGATCAACCGATTCGCCGACGACACGGACGCCGAAGTCGCCCTGGTGCGTAAGCTCGCGCTAGAGGCGGGAGCGCACGACGCAGTGTTGTCCAATCACTTTTCCGAGGGTGGCGCCGGTGCGGTGGATCTAGCCAAAGCTGTCGTAGAGGCCTGCAGTAAGCCCATCCAGTTCAATTTCCTCTACCCGCTGGAGATGAGCATCAAGGACAAGATCGAAACCATTGTGAAGAAGATCTATGGCGGCGCTGGCGTCGAGTATCTGCCGGAAGCCGAACGCAAAGTGGAGATCTATACGCGCCAGGGTTTCGACAAGCTGCCGATCTGCATGGCCAAGACCCATCTGAGCGTCAGCCACGATCCGAACCTTAAGGGCGCTCCAACCGGCTTCATCGTCCCCGTGCGCGACATCCGCGCAAGCGTCGGAGCCGGGTTCCTATATCCTCTACTGGGAACCATGGCGACCATGCCGGGCCTTTCCACACGGCCAGGATTCTACGACGTTGACATCGATCCCGTCACTGGCCGCATTATCGGCCTGTCGTAGACGGCCTACGGAGCCTTGCTCTCCGCGATGGACCCACCCAATCCCGCGTAGGTCTCTTTGATTCTGGAAACCTTCGGGCCGGCAAACGTCACGAACGTGATGCGGCCCGGAGGTTCGCCATAGATCCAATCTTCGTAGTCGACGCCATCTTTAGACTCGCGCGTCTTGCGATTCGGACGTCCCATGGATAGCAGCACTTCCTCGCGATCCATTCCCTCAATCGCCTTCTTCGCGAGCACCGCGGCCTTCACCTCGGGAGTCAGTGTGTCGATGGCTTGCTCCGTCGCGCTGTGCTTGTCGAAGTCGATCACCGGCGCTAGCATCTTCTTGACGTCGGCGGATGTGACCTCTCCCAAGCCCTCGCGGAAATGCACGACAATCGTCGCTCCGGCGCGCGCGTTGGTGGGAGCACTATTGCCCCCGAGGGGCTGCATGCCGCCGCCCATGCCGACCTGAATATGATCTTTCCAACTTCTGCCGTTCTTGGGCCCGTTGTTCAGTACCAGCGAGATGGCATTTTTATCAATTGTGATCTTGGTGACTTGAATCTGGTCGCCGATTCGTGCGGCCGGTCCCAATTCCCTGCCCGCCTGCTCCCATTTCGCTGCGTCCCACGTTCCGCTGGATTCGAAGTCCAGAGATTTGCGGGAGTTAGGCAGATAAGCCTTGACGGTGGCAAATTCACCGTCCAGACCGCGTATTAGTTCAATGCGCTGATCTTCTTCCGACTTCTTACCATCGGCCTGCAGCAAGGCGACGGAAGCCAGAACCAGACTGACCCCAATGAAATAAGGGGTGAAACAACGGGTAAAAGGCGAAGACATCAGGCCCCCTCGTTTCGACCGAACCGCAACAGCGCCAGGAACAGAGCAATCACCACCAGAGTCGTCAAAATACCGCCTTCTGGCCCGTACGCCCCGCCACTCCAGAAATCGCCGATCGACCAATGCAGCGTATATCCGGTCACACCCATTGTAAACCCGCTTAGGTTTTCTCCAAATAGGGGCATCGTAAAATTCCATCCGAAATGCAACCCGATCGGCAGCCACAGCGCTCCGGTCCGGTAGTAAGCCCAACCCAGCAGTACGCCCCACAGAACCGTGTTCATTACTCCACCCACCGACGCGTTCTGATTGCCCGAGTGCGCGAGGCCGAATAGAACACTTATAGGCAGAATGGTCGCGTAAGGGCTGGTGGATCGTAATAGCAATTGAAACGCATATCCGCGAAAGAGCATCTCCTCACCAGCAGCCCCCAGTAGCAGGATGACGCTGACGAATACAAACGCGGCCCATGGGTGCTCCACTGCGGGGGCGGGTTCAAATTGAGCTGTGCGAAACAGCAGCGGCAGCCCGAGGATCAAGGTCACAGCGGCGATCCCCGAGCCAGTTCCGATGAGGAAGTCCCGGCCGGCCTGAGGGGACCAGCCGAGCCCGAGGTCAGCCAGAGTCCCCCGCTCGAAGATTCGAACGGTGACCGCGTTGGCGACAGCGGCCGCTCCAAAAGTCGAAACCGTGGACGCGATAAAAATCCCTAGCGGCGAGAGAAGAACAGCCAGAGCTAAGAGAGTCAGCCAGCCCAGCAGCGCAAACAGACCGATCCGCAGAACTAGCCCGACGACGTTAGGCTTGTGCCCAGTCACGTCTTCCGGGTTAGCCCTGCCGGTGGGAGCGCTCATGCGGAAGGCAGCGGCCGGCGCCTGCTGACCAGTAGCAGAAACAATCCCGCCGTCACAAAGGACACGATCATTCCCGGGCCAACAATCGCCGGCATCCACCACGACCGGAACAGGAAAAAGGCAAATAGCCCGACAAACAAAATGCGGAGTGTCGCCAAGGCCAGCCGGCCGGAAAATTGAAGGGTGATCCACGCGGTCATGGCAGTCAAAGCCAGGGTCAGACCGAGTCCCAGCAGAATTGCCTCTCCCAGCAGAATCGGATCGGGCAGATATAGGTAAGCCAGCCGGCGGGAGACCAACACCGTGGCAATTCCCAGAAACAGCATCGCCAGAGTCATGACCTCGCCATAGACGGTGGAGGCCGCGATCTTTGCCCGCCAGGCAGGCCAGCCCGAATCGCCGCCCTTCAGCGACTCGATTACCGCGGGCGCTGCGAACAGTGGCCCCAGACAAGCATAGATGGTGGGCAGCGCGGGATCCATGAACTCCACTCCCTTCACCCAGGGGAGGAGTATACCGAATGTCCCCAATACGAAGACATGTGTAACCAGTGGCTTCCATGCCACGGGGCTGCCCAAGCCGATCCTTCCCAGCAGCGTTCGTGATTCGGTCTTGAACTGGCCTGCCATGATTGTTTTCATCCTATCCTATCGGTGTGCATCTTATAGGAGAGAATGGGGAGTATTCACCTTACGCTATGAATAGGGCATTTTTGTCTAGGGCTAGTCTTCTACTCGAAAGTCTTCTGAAGCCGATAGTTTGGGGTAGAGGATTATGTTAAACAGGCGTGTAGAACCCCGGATGCTGTGCGCAGATCTGGTCGACATCAGCTGGAAGGACCAGGCCGGTCGCACCCGCCGCGGAGTAGCCAATCTGGAGGATATCTCTCTTTCGGGCGCCTGCCTGCAAGTGGACCGCCCGGTGCTGCTCGGTGCCGACATCCGTATCAGCTATCCCAACGGGGAGTTGCTGGGATTCGTTAAATATTGTGTGTTCCGCGAGATCGGATACTTTCTGGGGGTCGAATTCCATCCTGGAAACCAGTGGTCGCAACGCAGCTACCGGCCCCAGCACATGCTGGACCCGAGGCGTCTCCTCTCCCGAACATCGAATCAGCCCGAACCCGACTTGGCACCTGGCACTGCTCCGTCCAATTCCTGATCCTTTGCTCTGGGCCAATGGGCCTACGGCAAACCCCGGTACTGGACCCGGTAGTTTATTGGTTAAGAGTCCCATGGCGCGTGGGAGCCTAGTATGGTCTACTGAAAAGGAGCGATATGGCCTCCGCGGCTGACCAGTTACCCTCTGCGCAAACCGGCGCGACGGCTACCCAACCAGTGCCTTGGATGGAAGTAGGCTGGTTCGGCCTTCTCCTGATTATCGCTAACTACCCTATCCTTAGCCATTTAGTATGGCAATGGGCCAATGACGAGGATGTCGGGCACGGCTTCTTCGTTCCCCTAGTAGCTGGCTATATCGCGTGGCAGCGCCGCGACCAGATTATGGCTCTCGACTTCCGCCCCAACTGGTGGGGAGCCGCGATCATGATGTGGGGCGTCCTTCAGGGTTATCTGGGGATATTGGTCGCGGAGCTATTTCTGCAACGGACCTCTGTTCTCATCTCCCTGGTTGGGCTCCTACTGCTCATCGGGGGGACGCGTCTAATTCGAGTCCTAACGTTCCCGCTGTTGCTGCTTCCGTTCATGATCCCGATTCCGGGCGTGATCTACAACCTGCTCACCTTCCCGCTCCAGCTTTTCGCCAGCACCATGGCAGAGTCGGCACTCAGTCTGATCAACATTCCTGTATTCCGCGATGGCAACATTCTGCATCTAGCCAGCCAGGACCTCTCGGTTGCAGAAGCTTGCAGCGGGATCCGGAGTCTGCTTTCCCTTACCTTTCTGTCCCTGGTATACGCGTATTTCTTCGACCGCAAGGTGTGGATGCGCTGGGTCCTTCTGATCGGCAGCATCCCCTTGTGCATTCTGGCGAACTCCGCGCGCGTCACCTTGACGGGCATCCTGAGCGAAGTTAACACCACCTTGGCGCAAGGGTTCTATCACGAAGTGGAAGGCTGGATCATTTTCATCATCGACCTGATCATGCTGGTCGCGCTGCATTGGGTAGTCAACCGGATTTACAGGTGGAAGACCGGAGGACAGGCCGTTGCTTAGCTTTCTGAAATCGACTCCCGCCAAATTCATCACCATCCTTTTGTTGCTGCAGACCGCGGTTCTGTATAGCTCCGTTCGACCGGAATCGGTGCCGGCTAATGCGCCTCTATCAGCCCTGCCTCACAAGCTAGGTTCGTGGAACTTTTTCCGGGAAGACGTGGTGGACCAGGAAACTCAGGACGTTCTCAAAGCAGACGACCTGCTGTACCGGTTCTACGTGGACCCCGCCCAGTCGCGTACCACCGCAGTCAGCCTTTTCGTCGCCGGGTTCCGCTCGCAACGCAATGGTAAGACGCCGCACTCGCCCAAGAATTGCCTCCCCGGCAGCGGGTGGACCCAGCTCAGCAATAGTCTATATCCGATCCAGCTCGAAAGCGGACAGACGATTGATGTGAACCGCTATATCGTGGCTCACGGCGAGGAGCGAAGCTTGGTGATGTATTGGTATCAGTCGCGGAATCGGGTGGTCGCCGATGAGTTCAAGGCTAAGTTTTGGGTGATGGCCGACGCCCTCCGTTTGAACCGTACCGACACAGCGTTGGTCCGCGTGGTGGTTCCCGTCGTTGACCGGAACGAGGACCGCGCAACCACGCTTGCCACCAACTTCATTAAGTCGTTTTTCCAGCCCCTGCACGGCTACTTGCCAGCCTGATGCGCCAGATCGATATTTCGAAGCCTGGCGGCCCGGAAGTTCTTGTTCCATCGAACGGCCCCGTTCCCGTGCCGGGCGCGGGTGAGGTCCTGATCCACGTTCAGGCCGCGGGTGTCAATCGTGCGGACACACTTCAGCGCGCGGGGCGATACCCGGTCCGGCCAGGAATCTCCAACATCTTAGGGCTCGAAGTTTCGGGCACCATCACCGCCCTGGGTTCGGGCACAACCCGTTGGAAGGTCGGCGATTCGGTCTGCGCCCTGCTGACCGGCGGCGGTTACGCCGAGTACGCCGTCGCACCGGAGGTGCAATGCCTGCCCTTCCCCGCGGGGCTGACAGCGATTGAGGCGGCTTCTCTACCCGAAACGTTCTTTACCGTATGGCTGGACGTGTTCGACTTCGGAGCGCTGAAAGCAGGAGAGACGCTGCTGGTGCATGGCGGGTCTTCCGGCATCGGTATCACTGCCATTCAACTCGCAGACGCGCTCGGGTCGCCGGTGTTTGTGACCGCGGGATCTGATGCCAAGTGCGATGCCTGCCGGAAACTCGGCGCGACGGAGGCGATCAACTATCGCACTCAGGATTTTGAAACGGAGATTCAACGCCTCACCGAACGCCGTGGCGTGGACGTGATCCTGGACATGGTGGGCGGCAGCTATACACCCAAGAACCTCAGGATTCTGGCCAAAGACGGGCGGCTGGTACACATCCATTATTTCGAAGGCCCGAAGACCGAAATAGATCTTTCGCTGATTGTCGCGCGCCACTTGACCATTACGGGCTCGGGTTTGCGGCCCCAATCGGTGGAGAAAAAGGCTGCGATCGCGCGGGCGCTGGAACAAACGGCGTGGCCACTCATTTCCAGCGGCAGGATCAAGCCTGTGATCGACCGCGTGTTTCCACTGGAGCATGCTGCCGATGCGCATCGTTTGATGGAATCCAGCGAGCACATTGGCAAGATCGTGCTGGAAGTTTCGGATCTCGGACGGTAACTCGCTAGGGCCGTTCCCAACTCCCCGATTCCGCCGACCGACGCAACGCATCTAGCACCTTCATATTGGCCAGCGCGTTTTCGAGCGTTACCGGTACGTTCCCACCGTTCAAAATCGCCCGCGAAAACGCATCGAACTCGAGCGTGAACTGATTGCAAACTGGCAATTCCACAAAAGCGCCATCTACCACCAACCTCGCCGGCCGATCGGGAGGCGGATTGAAGGGAATCTCCAGCGCAACGCTCCCTTTGGTCCCCAGAAACACCATGCCCTGGTGAGGAGCGGTGACAAAGCTGCACACAAACGAGCTTTGCACCTCGCCGAAATCTAGAATGCCGGAGAGCATCCGATCGACGCCGGATTCAGGATCGAATTCCATGGTGCAGAAAACGCGCCTCGGTTCCCGGTCCAGCACGAAGCGCGAACAGAATACGGGATAGCAGCCGATATCCAACAATGCTCCACCTCCGTATTGAGCAACATTGCGAATATTGCTGGGGCTGGTCAGCAGAAATCCGAAGTTCGTTTGAATGGCCCGCACTTCGCCAATGCGGCCGGACTGAATCAGCTCGCGTACTCGCACCCACTGCGGATGGAGCGCCACCATAAACGCCTCCCCCGCTTTTACTCCGCCCCTGTCGCGCGCGGCGATAATCTGATGAACGTCGTCTGCCTGGCAGGCGATCGGTTTCTCGCACAGGACATGCTTGCCGGCCTCAATCGCCCGGGTCGCCCACGCCGCGTGTTTGTGATTGGGCAGAGCGACATAGACCGCATCGATTTCCGGGTCGGACAGCAGCGCGTCGTAGGAGGAGTGCGCTTTCGGGATATCCAATTCCCGAGCATACGCCTCGGCACGGTCGAGATCGCGGGAAGCTACAGAAGTAATGCGCGCGTGGGCGGCATCCCGAACCGCGGGAATCACGCGGCGGCGAGCAAATCCAGAAGTGCCCAGCATGCCCCAGCGGACGATATCCTGCATGAATTTACTTTACAGATAGTCTCCGGCGGCGTGGAAACGTCAACAGATAACTCGCCGACGTCATGATCGCGATACCGAGGTAACTCCACGGAAGCCGCTGCCACATGGGAATTGCGAGACCCATCAGGGGAAGCGGAAGGAAGAAAGACTGCCAGATATAGCAGTCGTAACTGGCCTTCCCCAGGGTCTGTAAGGGAGGGAGACGGCCCGTCCATCCTTGTGACGACTTCGCCGAAAAAATGAAGCCCACGGCAACACAAAAAGCGAAGAACGACTGCCAGTACGGCGGCTGCAGATAGAGAAGGGTAGTGGCAGCGGGCAGCGCGGCGATGCCAACCCATTTCCGTACCGTTGGCGACAATCGTGCTTCCACCTGGGACCAGCACAACCCTAACACGCACCCCCACAAGAGATGATCGGCCAGCAGGTCCGTCCGGTAAATATTGACAGCCGGATCAAGCCTCTGCACATGAATCCGCCACAGCGCGCAGACGAGAATCATCGCTAGGGCAGCCCAAACTGTCCTTCGGCGGCGCGGCCCCAGCAACACCAGCACGGAAGGCCAGAACAAATAGAATTGTTCCTCCAGGCTCAGACTCCAAAAGTGGGCCGTGTACCATGCATCCGGCAAAGGCGGTTGGGCTATGTTGCGATAGAAGAAAAGGCCCGCCGAGAGTTCCGGCCAACTGGTGGCAAAAATGTGAAGCACCGGCCCAAGTAACACCAACACCGAAAGATAAATGAGCGCAGGCGGTAGAATTCGGCGGGTGCGCCGGAGATAAAACCCCTTCAGGTCGATCCGGCCGGTTTGGTCAAATTCTTCCAGCAGGCGATAAGTGATCAGAAAGCCGCTGAGCGCGAAAAACATGTGCACGCCCAGCGCGCCCAGGGGCCGAAACTTATCCAGCATCGAGCTTTGAATAGGAGTATGCGCGGCGACCACGAACAGTAAGCCGATGCCGCGGAAAACATCAAAGGCAGGAAAATAGGCGTGCTTCGTTCGCGCCTGCTGAGGGAGCCTGCCTGCCGGAATGGCTGCTGTGGTTTGAGGAAAAATGTAGCGCGTTCTCTGACCTTAGCAGAAGGACCGCTTACTTCGTTTCCGCCGGCGTCGACGTCGCAGGGCCCATGCCTACGATCTCCAATACCGTTTCTCCGTCTTTAGCTCCATCGTAATGAATCTGCTTGGCGGTGTGCGTGACGAAAGAGCCCGCCGGCAGCGGAACGGTGGAGTCGGGATCGTACTTCGAACCGGTCCCCACCCACCACGTGCCGGAGATCACCGTCACATATCTGTCATTGGGGTGGAAGTGCGGACGGCTCATATGATGCGGCGTCCATTTCACCAGGATGACGTATAGGCCCGGCTTTTCCGGGTCGCCCGCGAGAACGGCCTGTATCGAACCAGAGGGGCTGGCGACCCAGGGAATCTTGTCGGGCAGCTTGATGGATATCGCAGCCGGATTCAGATCGGCGGCATTCACCGCCGCGAGCCATACAAACATCGCGGCAACCAAGGAAACCTGCAACAAACGGCGGAGTGCATGAGACATGGACATAACGGTTCTCCTGAACGATACGTTCGCGCTTCTCAAGAAGCATATCGCAGCGCACAGGACGCCGCTGGAGATACAACATAGAATGGTGGAGTGAACCGCTGGCTCAAGCCTTTCGTCGATCTGCTGAAACAAGGCATGTCGCCGGAGAAAATCGCGCTCACCATCGCGTTGGGGGTGGTTCTGGGCGTGACCCCCGTGCTTGGTTCCACGACAGCCCTGTGTACAGCAGCCGCCCTTCTGCTGCGCCTGAACCTGGCTGCCATCCAATTGGTAAACGGAGTGACCTATCCCCTGCAGTTCGTGATGCTGATTCCCTTCTACAGGCTGGGAGCGTGGATGTTTCGGGCAGACGCGTCGTCAGTATCGTTGGAACGCGTCGCGGGACTGATTCGCATCGGCGTATGGCATGCGATTCAGACGTTGTGGGTGGTGACCATTCACGCACTCGCCGCCTGGTTACTGTTCGGCGGTCTTGCGGTGGGATTACTCTATGTGATTCTGGCACCCTTACTGCGCTTGGCATGGCGGCGAATTTCCGTTTCGAAAAGCGCAGTTGTCCTAAGTGAAAAACCCCAACTGCCCTGAAATCCATCCGATAACAAATATTCATTGGACGAATTCCTCAGATCGAAGTATTCTGTGGATGTCAGCAGCAGGTTTGTTCGCTGACCTAGTCGGTATAAGTCCACCCGTTTCCTACCTCACCCAGCGGTGAAAGACCCAAGCAACTAAAGAGGTTTGTTCGCAAGAGGAGGCTGTTTTGTCTTTTTCTGATCGGAGTATTGTCTTTGCTTTGCTTACTTGCGCCTGTTATGGCCAGTCGACAGGTAATACCCAGTCGATGGATAGCGTTCACATGTTTGACACGGATATTCCCGATAACTCGCTGGCCGCGAGATCTGCGGTAAACGTTACGGCGTTCGCGCCCAACCGTGTGCCGCCGATGATAGACGCGTCCAATCACGAAATTCAACCGGAAGAATTTGCGGGCTCTGTCCCCGCCGGGATGACGGGGACCGTTTCCGCGCAGACTCTGGCAAAACCGCCCTCCAAAAAGGCGCTTAAATATTTAATCAAAGCGGACCATTTTTCGCAGGCCGGAGATTCAGCCAAAGCGATCGAAATTCTGCGCACCGCGCCCATGGACCCCGCGGGTGCACCGTATCTGCACAGCCGGCTGGGGACCGAATATCTCAAAGCCGGGCAGTTTGCACTGGCCGCGCCAGAACTGGAGGAAGCCGCGCGTCTGCTTCCACGAGAGCCGATCCATCATTCCAATCTCGCCTATGTATACAAGGCGCTCGGACAATTCGACCGGGCTGAAAAAGAGGCTCGGCTGGCCCTGACTCTGGACGATTCGAGCGCGAAGGCGCATTTTCTTTTGGGTTCCATTCTTATCGAACACAAATCGGGGCTTGAGGAAGCCGTGACGAATTTGAAACTTGCACGCGCTGAAGTAGCCAGTGCGCGGTTCTTGCTGGCACAGGTGTACATGTACACAGGCCATCCTGACGCGGCGGCACGCGAGATGCAGGACTATTTGAGTGTGGCAACCGAAGCCCAGCGTTTGGCGGCCGAGCAGTGGCTTACGCAGCATTCGCGCCGGCCTTAGAGGAGAAACATTATTCCGCTTTTGAACACATGGACATTGCTTCTGGAGGCGTGAAACGATATTGTCGTTACCAGGGTCATATTGATGCAACCTCCGGAGGACCCAGTTTTCGATTCGGCGAATAGGAAGTATTTATATGGATCGAATTGTAATCATCGGAAATGACAAGCCGGCCAAGCTGATCATTGAGCATGCCCGGGCATTGAACCCGGACCTTGCCTTTATCGTGTTCGGTCCCCCGCTGGCCTCAAGAGAAGCAAACTGGTTTAAGAAACATGGCGTCGACCTGCGCCAGGGTATTCATGCAACCGAAATCGATCGCTTTGCCCGCCGCGTGACGGGTAATGACGGAACCCGCATCATGTTTGACCGCCTGATTCTGACCGAGCCCTGCCCGGAACTGGCAAGAACCGCGAAGCTCCAGGTCTCCAGCGGCGTGCTGGTAAACACCTACATGCAGACTTCCGACGGATACGTGTATGCGCTGGGGGATTCGGTGGAATGTCCCGCCGGAATGAACCTGGGGTCGCTAAACGACCATGCCAAGATCATCGCCCGGCATATCTGCTCGTCTTCCCCGCGAATGTTCGCTGCCGCAGAAGTCGAGCCGCGAATCTGACCCTATTCCAAAGTCCAGTTCCGGCCGATATATATATCGAATGCTACTCTGGCCTGAAGATCTGTCGACATGCACCCTGGATGAGGTCCTAGCCCGGGTGGCCGAGAACCGCGCGTGGAGCAAGGAGTTGCGCCTCAAGACCAACGACCTTGTGAACACCCGCCTGGCCAAAACCATCAGCCAGGCCGATTATGTGGAGAGCCGGAAACGTGCCCACGAAGACGCCGCGGAATGCCGCCGCCGGGCAACCATGCTGGAACGCCACATCAATCGCTATTCCAACTCGCCCCTCCCCCAGGCCTTATAACGCCAAGGCCCGCGTAAGCTCCGCCGCCGGGATTTCTCTACAACCAGAAGCATTCTGACCCGACCATAAAGGCGAGAAACCGCCATCGCCCTGAGCCTCTGCTTTCGCGCGTAACGGACCGAGTGCCGTGGAGGCCAGCGGAAAAGCCGGTGCGGCATTTGAGATCGGCCCTAATTCCCGCATGATCCGATTCACAATCCCACGCGCAGGCCGACCCGAAAAAACGTTTGTGATCGCCGTGTGGAGGGCCGCCTCGCTTTTCAGCGCCGCGCAGTGGGTCGGTCGCGTCGTCGCTTCAGGGCACAAGAGATAAGCGGTCCCGAGCTGAACAGCAATCGCGCCTAACCCTAGTGCGGCCTTAACACCCTGTGCGTCTGCGATGCCTCCCGCGGCAATCACCGGGACTTTCACGGCCTTCACAATCTGCGGCAGCAGTGCGAATGTACCTACCTGAGTGGTGACGTCGTCCGACAGAAACATCCCTCGATGCCCACCCGCCTCGCTGCCTTGCGCGATGATCATGTCGGCCCCATGCGCTTCCAGCCAGCGCGCTTCGGCAACCGTGGTCGCGGAGGAGAGGACGGTGGAGCCCATTGCCTTCACTTCGGCCATCAGGCTCGCCGACGGCAATCCAAAATGAAAACTGACTACCGGCGGCTTGAACTCAGCCATCACGGCGGCGGCTTCGGCATCGAATGGCGTGCGGCCCTGCCCCGCCTGCATTGCGCTCGCATCGATTCCGAATTCTTCGTAGTAGGGCGATAACAGAGCGCGCCACGCCGATTCCCGATCGGGGTCGGGTTGGGGAGGGGTGTGGCAGAAGAAATTCACGTTATAAGGATTGCTGGTTCGGGACCGGATCGCCGACAATTCCTTGCGCATGGCATCGGGAGTGAGCATCGCACACGGAAGCGAGCCGAGTCCGCCGGCATTGGATACCGAAATCGCCAACTCGCTGCCTTGAACGCCCGCCATGGGTGCCTGAATAATCGGAAATTTTATGCCTAAACGTTCGAGCATTTATAGTCATAATAATTCTCCGCCAGACCCCCGCGCCGAGGCGCAACAAAACCGCCGGAGAAGAATCAAACAGTTAGGGACAGGTTTTTGGTAACTATCGTGAACAGGCCGACCAGATGTTCGTTCATCCTCGCAATCTTGGTTTTAAGCAACCGACCAACTCCTTCTCAACCCGCGCCGCCAGACGTCAAGGCGCCCGATGTCAAAACAATCGTCGAGCGGTCGGCGAAAGTCGCTGAAGCAGACCGGAAGGCGGATTCCGATTATGATTACTCCGAAACCGACACGAAGGCGGACGGCACCAGGAAAACATATGCCGTCCAAATGCTTTATGGTTCTCCTTACCAGGAGCTTACTGAGGTCAACGGAGAGCCTTTATCCCGTGACAAACAGAAGGAGGAACATCACAAGCTGGAGCGGGAGAAATCCCATAGGCAGCATGAATCGGAAGAGGCGCGATCCCAGCGCGTTTCGGCATTTCAGGCCGAAGAAAATCGGGATGGACGATTTCTTGCAGAGTTTTCTAAAGCCTTCAATTTTAAATTGACCGGCGAGCAGGAATTGGATCATCACCAAGTCTGGGTTGTGGAGGCGACGCCTCTTCATGGCTACCGTCCCATCGATAAAGAAACCCGTGCATTGACAGGGATGCGCGGCCAGCTCTGGATCGACAAACAGAGCTATCAATGGGTCAAGGTAGAAGCTGAGGTTACTCATCCGGTTTCAATCATCGGCTTCGTCGCCACCGTGGAGCCCGGTACCCGCTTTGAATTGGAAAAGATCCCTGTAGGCGATGGAAGCGTGTGGTTGCCCAAGCATTTTGCGATGACCTCAAACGCAAAGGTCCTGGAAATCATCCATCGCAAGGGCCAAGAGGAAGAGGCCTATTTCAACTACCACAAGGCGGCGGAATAGCTCGGGCCAATTGCTGTATAACGGTTGCTGTGGGGAAATCGCCACAAGCGCTATCACGAAAACTAATTCGCCGAATCACGAAAGATAGCGCGCGGCCCAATGACCTTCGAGACGCCGCGTTTCGGCGAGTGATCCGCTCGATCCCGAAGGGCAAAGTAGCGACCTACGGCCAAGTGGCAGCCGCAGCCGGATATCCTCTCTACCATCGAGCCGTGGCACGGCTTCTGCGAACCGACCCCGGGACTCTTCCATGGCAACGCGTGCTCGGCGCAGGTGGCCAAATCAAACTTCGCTTCGGAGCCGCCATGGAACAACGCCTCCGTTTGGAAATGGAGGGCGTGAAATTTCGGGGGAGCCGGGTGGATCTTACTACTCATCAGCACGCGTTTCGAACTTGGGAGCTTGAATAACTTACTTGCCGAATAAGTGCAAGACGCTTTTCTCATTCTCCAGGCAGATTTCGTCCACCAACTCCGTATCCAGAACAATCGCCTGCTTGAACGTTACCGTCCAGGGTTTCGTGTACGCCTTGGGATCATTCACGGTGACTTCGACGTCGAGATGCCCATAGTCGGGCCTGTGAAACCGCTCGGTCACCGTGGCGGCCGAGGTCAAGGGATTGCCTTGCAAATCCAGCCACAGGTCGTCGCGGAACCCGATGGTCTTCACCACCAGAGTGTCGCCTTCCCATTTCCCTGACGAATATCCATTCCAGGAAGGCTGAGGATCGTTCGGGAGCGCCCGTCCATCGGTGAAAATCTGGCGGTAGCCCGCGTTGAATTCGTCGAGCATCAGCAGCAAACCCGGAATTTGCACCACCTTTTGGATATGCGGAAGCCCGTACGCGCGTGGAAAGCTTGCAGGTAGACACTTCGCATGTGGATCGTCTTTGCCCAGATCCTCTTTCCTTTTCTTGACCAGTTCGGCAGCCCAAGGCTGGTAGGGCAGCCCGCCTGGGAGGCCAACACCAATGTTGGGCGCCTGAGCCGACAAGCCGGTTTTCTCGGCGCAATCGCCATCGTCGCCACGCAGCACTGGGGGGCATGGCAGAGGATTCGAGGCGATCCACATTCCGGAAAGATCCGGTTTGCCGCCAGTGCGCGGTGTGGCAGCACTCAGGTTTGGCGCGCCCGCAGAGGTTCGGGGAACACCAGGAGTGGGATAGTGAAACCACTGCGCGGAAAGAGGAACGGAAAGAAGCATCACTGCCGCAATCGCCGTTCCGTGCATTGACATGACCATTAGCTTATCCGAAACAGGAAACACTGTTCGGTAAGCCGGATCAAACTAATCAGCGCATGGCAACTGAACCCAAACTCCCGCAGCCGGATCCGGACCCGGTGCTTCCTCAGCCCCGTGTTCCTGGCACAGGCCGTCCCGAACCCGATCCTGAAACGGAGCCTGGTCCTGACGTGCTTGATCCTGAGCCGGGCCTCGATCCTTTGCCCGCTTGATCGAACTGGCGGGCGCGCGGCTTTGGGTATATAGTAGCCGTCGAGGGCGTGACACGCCCAAGTAAGGAGTTTCTATATGCGCACCGCAAGACCTCTCTACTTCGCCGGCATCGCGTTGCTCGCGGCAGCCGGAATTTTTATCGCCAATCGGACCAGCCTGGACGCCCAACAGAAGTCTTCAACACAAGTGAAAGCCGGAGACATCGCGGGGGTTGTCACCAGCAGCAAAGGACCCGAAGCCGGAGTCTGGGTGATCGCCGAAACCACGGACCTCCCGACGCGCTACATCAAGGAAGTGGTCACCGACGATCGCGGACGCTACCTGATTCCCGATCTCCCCAAGGCCAACTACAGCGTCTGGGCGCGCGGCTACGGGCTGGTCGATTCGCCCAAAGTAACGGCGGCGCCGGGAACCTCGGTGGACTTGAAACCAACGATCGCGCCGGATGCAAAAACAGCCGCTCTGCTCTATCCGGCCAACTATTGGTACGCCATGTTGAAGGTGCCGGAGAAGAACGAATTTCCAGGTACGGGCGCGTCGGGCAATGGTATTTCGCCGAACGTCAAGAACCAGGGCCAGTGGCTGCACCTGATTAAGACGGATAGTTGCGAATCCTGCCACCAATTAGGCAATCAATACACGCGCACTATCCCCGCGATGTTCGCGAGCTTCGATTCCCCCGCGCAGGCCTGGACCAGGCGCGTGCAATCCGGACAGGCAGGCAACGCGATGATGGGAGGCTTGTCGCAGTTAGGACCGGAGCGAGCCACCACAGAGTTCGGCGATTGGACCACTCGCATCGCGCACGGCGAACTGCCCGCACAAACTCCTCCCCGCCCTCAGGGCCTGGAGCGCAACGTCGTGATCACGCAATGGGACTGGGCGGACCAGAAGGCGTACCTGCATGACGAAATTTCGAGCGACAAGCGCAATCCCGGCGTGAATGCGAACGGCTTGATCTATGGATCGCCCGAAGAGAGTCGCGACTATCTGCCCGTGCTCGATCCCGTACATAACACCATCAGCCAGGTGAAGATTCCCTATCGCGATCCGGATACGCCGGGGCAGCCCAAGCCACTGAAACCATCTGCTGTCTGGGGCGAAGAAGCGATTTGGGATAGCCACACCACGGTTCACAATCCGATGTTCGACCAGAAAGGTCGCCTCTGGTACACATCCCGCATTCGCGCGAACGCCAATCCTGATTTTTGCAAGGCCGGGTCCGGCCTTCTTTCGGCCAAGCTCACACCGGTGAATACCTCGGGGCGCCAACTAGCCGTGTACGACCCGGCTACCGGCCAGACGGCGATGATCGATACCTGTTTCAGCACACACCACTTGTTGTTCGCCGAGGACGCCAACAATACTCTGTGGACCAGCAGCGGCGGAGGCGGTGGAGTGGTGGGCTGGCTCAACACGAAGGTGTGGGACCAGACGCATGATGCCGCCAAATCGCAGGCGTGGACGGCTCTTGTGCTTGACAGCAACGGCAATGGCAAGCGCGATGCGTACGCGGAGGGCGAGCAGAAAGTCGTGACCGCACCCAGCGGAGAGAGCCTGGGCACTTCGTCGGCGGTTAATTCTACTGCTGACTCGACGAAAGACACACGCCTCAATGCCGCGTTCTACGCGATCGCGACAGCTCCCGACGGCATGGTGTGGGGCAGCGTCTTAGGTTTCCCTGGTGGAATCGTGCGGCTGAATCCTGGGTCGAACCCGCCTGAGACAGCTCTGGCGGAATACTACGAGGTCCCGTGGAACAACCCGAAGGCTACCGTTCAGGGCTTCTCTCCGCGCGGAATGGACGTGGACCGCAACGGCGTCGCCTGGGTTGCTTTGGGCAGCGGCCACCTCGCGAGCTTCGATCGCCGGAAGTGCAAAGGTCCTCTCAACGGACCCATGGCCACCGGCCAGCATTGTCCCGAAGGTTGGACCTTGTATCCGACTCCGGGGCCGAATTTCAAAAACGTGAAAGATTCTGGTTCGGCGGATTCGCATTACTACGACTGGGTGGATCAGTTCGACACTCTCGGGCTGGGCAAGAACACGCCCATCGCCACAGGCAACTCGTCGGATTCGCTGCTGGCTCTGGTGAACGGCAAGTTCGTAGTGCTGCGCGTCCCCTATCCTTTGGGATTTTTTGCGAAGGGGATGGACGGTCGCATTGACGACCCCAACGGCGGCTGGAAGGGCAAGGGTGTGTGGACCACATGGGGCACCCGCACTCCGTTCCACAGCGAGACTGGAAAAGGGACCATGGCGAAGGTGGTCCACTTCCAGATGCGGCCCAACCCGCTGGCGGACTGATTAAGCAGTCAGCAGCATCACGCAGATCGAACAGTAAGAATCCGAGCGTTATGGAGGGTGGGCTTCAGCCCGCGCGGCTCTTTAGAGCCGCACGAGAGCTTGTCTCGTGCACGAAAGCAGGGCTGAAGCCCTGTGCGAGCTGAAGCTCACCCTCCGTGGGCGACAATTACGAAAGGCGAACCACAACCCGGTTGCGTCCCTGGTTCTTAGCTTCGTAAAGAGCCATGTCCGCCATACCGATCACCATCTCCGCCGTTGCCGAGGACCCCGGATTCCAGGTGGTTGCGCCAAAGCTCGCCGTGACCGTGTAAGGAGTGTCGTTAAACGACACCGGGTCATTCGCCAGTGCCTCGCGCAACCGTTCGCCTTGCGCGCGGGCATTTTCTTCGTCGCAGCCCGGGAGCACGATCAGAAATTCCTCGCCTCCGTAACGCCCAAGGCTGTCGTATGGCCGCATGGACGCCAGCATCCGTCGGGCAAACTCTTTGAGTACTGCATCGCCAGCGGAATGTCCGAACGTATCGTTGATCGACTTGAAGCGGTCCAGGTCGACCATCAATAAACTCACCGGACGCCGTTCGCGCGCGCTGCGAAGCAGTTCCCTTTGCAGAATATCAAGCACCGAGGATCGGTTCCATACGCGGGTGAGAAAATCCTTGGTGGCCTGTTCGCGCAGTTTCTCGCGCGCCGCCACCAATTCCCGCTGCAGATCGATGATGCGGGTTCCGGCGCGCAGCCGGACCTTCAGTTCATGCTGATCGAACGGCTTCGTAAGATAGTCGTCCGCGCCGGATTCCATGCCTTCGATCAGGTCTTCCCTCTGGCTCTTGGAGGTCAACAGCAGGATGTAAGTGTAGTCGGAATCCTGATCCTTGGCATGTTCCCGGAGGCGCTTACAAACTTCAGGGCCGGTCAGCCCTGGCATCACCCAATCCAGAATCGCTACCTTGGGAGCGTCTTCAGTCTGCAGAAGATTCCACGCCTCCGCGCCGTCGCACGCGATCACTACGTCATAGCCCCACTTGCGCAAGGTGGCATCCAGCAGGTGCCGTGAAACGATACTGTCGTCGGCGATCAGAATGCGCATTTATGGCGATCCAATGATTTTTGTCCGGGCGTCCACGTCCCCAAACTGCCGGTAAACGCGCCTTTTCCAACTGCGGACCTACTAAAAGAATATCTCGTGGGAGTGGCCTCATGCAGCATATCGCTTGAAAATGAGCCTCCTAGAGTTTCCGTACTGTGCGTTCGCCTTTTGATCCTGTCGTAGAATGGTGTCTGGAAACGATACCGCCAGCCTTGGGGGCTTAGTAAGGAAAGTGCGCATCGGAAGCGCTGACTTCCGTCTTCGGCGGTCGATAAGACAATAGGGTGTAGCCGTTTAAAGAAAATCGGCCGGCATCCGCCCGTTTCCTGAGGAGAGATTTCAAATGCAGAATTCCGTTCTGGTGCCGATGGTGGTTGAGCAGACTTCGCGCGGCGAGCGCGCCTTCGACATCTACTCGCGTTTGCTCAAGGAAAACATCATTTTCCTGGGAACGCCTATTGACGACAACGTCGCCAACCTGATCATCGCCCAGATTCTTTTTCTGGCCGCAGAGGACCCGGAGAAAGACATCTCTCTCTACATCAATTCCCCCGGCGGATCCATCACCGCGGGTCTGGCCATTCTGGACACCATGCGGCTGGTGGAGCCCGACATCGTTACTTACTGCGTAGGCCAGGCGGCGTCCATGGCGGCGGTTCTGCTTGCCTGCGGGACCAAGGGAAAGCGCTACAGCCTTCCTCATTCGCGGATCCTGATTCACCAGCCCTCCATGAGCGGACTGGCCGGGCAGGCCACCGACATCGACATCTACGCCAAAGAAATCCTGCGCATGCGCGAAACGCTGAACGACATTCTGGCCAAGGCCACCGGCCAGCAGAATGATAAGATCGCCCGCGACGTGGACCGCGATTACATCCTGGAGCCGACGCAGGCTCTGGAGTATGGAATCATCGACCGCGTGATCGCGAATCGGGAAACATTGACTCCAGTAACGAAGTAGGCGCTACTCCGCCACGTTCCAGCCCTTTCGCGACAAGTCCCAATAGAGGATCGCCATTCCTGCTATCCCCATAGATAGCAGGATCAATCCTGGCATAACCTCATGGAGCAGCAGTTTGCCGACTCCAAAGAGCACTCCGTAAATCAACAGACAGCCTGCGGCCCAGTCGAGCAGATTGGAGAGCCCGTCGCGGGCTGGTTTTACCTCTGGCGCAAGCTTCGCGATCGGTCCCCAGCCTGACCGCGAAGGCCGCGTGCGCCGGTAGAACGCAACCAGAACATCCCGAGGCTCCGGCGCGGTCAGGAACGTCACCGCCAAGCCAGACCACGGTGGTGATGGAAACCGTGATGATCATGATCCAGGCGAAATCCACCGGCTGGTCGCTGTTCATTCGATATCCGGTTTGCAGCGTCACGGAGACCACGAAGGCTGAGATCATGGCCGATACTTCGCTCCACGCATTGATTCGCCACCAATACCAGCGCAGCAGCAGCACGCCACCGGTGCCCGCGCCTGTCACCAGCAGGAGTTTCCACGCACCGGCGATCGAATCCAGATAGAGCGTCACTACCGCGGACACCAGCGTGAGGAAGACGGTCGCCAGTTGCGACACGCGCACGTAGTGCTGGGCCGATTCGGTTTTCTTCAGGAAACGCCGGTAGAAATCGTTGACCAGATAGCTCGCGCCCCAATTGAGCTGCGTCGCGATGGTCGACATGTAGGCTGCCGCGAATGCCGCCACCATCAAGCCTCGCAACGAGGGCGGCAGATAGGCGATCATCACGCGCACGTAGCCGGTCTCCGGTTTCTCAAGGCCGGGAAACAAAATCAAGGAAGCCAGCGCCACCAGAATCCAGGGCCACGGACGTATGGCGTAATGGGCGACGTTGAACCACAATGTCGCCAGCAGCGAATGACGCTCGTCTTTGGCGCAGAACATTCGCTGCGCGATGTAGCCTCCGCCGCCGGGCTCGGCTCCCGGATACCAGGTCGCCCACCAATTGAGTGAAATGTAAACCAGGAATGCGATCAGAGGCATCCACGCCGAGTTGAGGTCGGGAACAAAATTGAGCACCGACCCCTGGCTTCCGCGCGCCACGTCGATCACCGCCAGCTTCTGTTTCATCTGGTCGATGCCGCCTACGGCTCGCACGGCGAATACAGCTAGCGCGATCACCATGCCCATCTTCACGACGAACTGGAACATGTCGGTGACCAGCACACCCCAGAGCCCGGAGAGTGTCGAAATAAAAGACGTCAACGCGATCATGCCGATCACAACCACCAATGCCTGCCTTGGCGTGATGCCCAGCACCAGCGACAGGATGTCGACCATGGCTTTGTTGACCCAGCCCAGAATGATGCAGTTGATCGGGATCGCGAGATAGAGCGCCCGGAACCCGCGCAGGAAAGCCGCAGGCTTGCCCGAGTAGCGGATCTCAGAAAATTCGATGTCGGTCATGACGCCCGAACGTCGCCACAGGCGCGCGTAGAAAGAACACGGTCAGCATGCCGCTGGCGACGAAGCACCACCACAGCCAATTTCCCGCGATGCCTCCTACGGCAACCATGCCTGTCACAGCAAGCGGAGTGTCCGCGGCGAAGGTCGTGGCCACCATCGACGTTCCCGCCAGCCACCAAGGAACGTTACGGCCGGAGAGGAAGAACTCATCAACGCTTGATCCTGCCCGCGACTTGTAGTAGAACCCGATTCCAATGTTGAACAGGAAGTAGAGCGCGACCACAGCCCAATCCACAGGTGTAAGCTGCATGAGGAACCCGCATTATAACGGTAAAATCAAGGCTTGCGTTATTTTTTCCGCCGCCATCTGCCTCCCGTTACCCGTATTCTTCTCATCGAGAGTGGCTCGCGCAGCCTGCTTGAAAAGGTGATCCCTTCGCTCAAGTCCATTTACGGCGACCAGGTGGAATTAGGCCTGGTCACCTGCTATGCAGGCCTTCCCGCGGGCTTCGAAGGACAGGTCTACCGCGTGACCGACTACGGAGGCGCCCCCGGCAGAAATGCAACTCTGGGCCGACCTGCAAACGCTGCAACTACCCCATCGCCGGAATGATCTGCGCAGCCGAGCCGATCATGACCAAATGGAAATGGTGGCTGGGCGCGAAGCTTCCCTCGAAGCTATTCGTCATCAACGAAAATGGCGACTACTTCTGGCTGGATTGGGGCCACTGGCGGCTGATCCTTCAATTCGCGCTGTATCGGGCGGGCCTAACGGGGTCGGCCGCGGTGCCCGCGCTGGTGCGGTTGGTGTTGTTTCCGCTGACGCTGACCTATTTGGTCCTGTACGCTGGTTGGGTGCATTTCAGGAGGAAGATAAGACTCTTATGAAGGCTGTTTTATTGAACAAACAGGTGGGTTGACGCTTTGAAATATGGGGATTTTCCCGATCCCAAAGCCGGGCCCGGGCGAAGTGCTGGTGAAGATCGCCTACTCGGGCGTTAATTTTGTCGACACCTACCATCGTGCCGGACTCTACCCGCTGCCCTTGCCCGGCGTGCTTGGGTCGGAAGCCGCGGGAACGGTGGAATCAGTGGGAGAAGGCGTCACCGGATTTCACGTAGGCGATCAGGTCGCCTATGCGATGGCGCGCGGGACTTATGCGGAATATCAGGCCGTGCCGGTTCGCTACCTGGTAAAGGTCCCGCAGGCGATCGACCTGAAACAAGCTGCGGCGGTGATGCTGCAAGGCATGACGGCGCACTATCTTTCACACTCGACCTTTCCTTTGAAAAAAGGCCACACGGCGCTGGTTCATGCGGCGGCGGGCGGAACGGGAAGGCTGCTGGTGCAGATGGCGGTGATGCTGGGGGCGCGGGTGATCGGCACGGCGGGGTCGCCTGAAAAAGCGGAGCTCGCTAAGAGCGCTGGGGCGTCGGATGTGATTCTCTACGATCTCGAGGACTTCCAGGCCGCAGTGAAACGCATCTGGCGGGCGGGGTTGATGTGGTGTATGACTCGGTCGGGCAAGGCGACCTTTGCCAAGGGTCTGGATTGTTTGAAGCCGCGCGGGATGATGGTGACGTTCGGGCAATCGAGTGGTCCCATCGGGCCGGTGGATCCGCTGTTGCTCAGCAGCAAAGGGTCGCTCTTTTTGACGCGGCCCACCCTTGCGAATCATGTCGGCCCGGAAGAATTGGCATGGCGCAGCGGCGACCTGTTCAAGTGGATCGCCGCGGGCACACTTCACCTGCGCATCGATAAAGAATATCCGTTAGAGGACGCAAAAGAGGCGCAGCGGTATCTGGAAGGCCGGAAGACTACCGGAAAACTAATCCTGAAAACATAAAAATGAAAAGGAGCTCCTTCATGCCGTTTAAACCCGCAACGGCCAGGGACCGGTTCTGTTCCGGCAACATCCACCGCACTGGAGCCCTCGCAGCATTTCCTAGGATGACTGCGATTGCTGAACCGGCTCTCCGATGGCGGAGCGCTCGGCCTCTTGTCTATAAAATACACGAGGGTGTTAGAAAACGGCCGAAGTCTAAACGCGATGTGATTGATTCAGGGGCAGATTTAGTTCGCGATTAGATCCGTTTGAGCGTGACGATGGCCTGAGCCTCAGCCGATTTTCCTTCGCCAACGGGACCCACTCGTTCCGCGGTCTTAAACTTTACATTCACGCTGTCCAGGTCCAGTGCCAGCGCCTTTGCTAGCGACTCCCGAATGGTCTGCCGGTAATCCTTTAGCTTCGGGCGTTCCAGGATTATGGTTGTGTCCACATTGACGATCGAGTAGCCCTTATCGGCAACCAACCGCGCGGCGTGCTTTAGGAATTGGCCGCTATCGGCACCCTTCCACTTCGGATCGGTATCCGGGAAATGCATCCCGATATCGCCTAACGCAGCCGCGCCTAGTAGAGCATCCGTCACGGCGTGAAACAGGATGTCGGCGTCGGAATGGCCTTCTAGCCCGAAGTCGCTTGGAATGGTGACACCGCCCAAAATCATCGGGCGGCCCGGGACCAAACGATGTACGTCCCAGCCCAGGCCGGAGCGGAACTCGCTCACTTCGCGACGGTCTCCTGCGAAAGAAACAGGCGCGCCAGTTCCATATCTGTGGGCTTGGTGATCTTGATGTTGCGGTCGCTGCCTTGCACTACGGTGACTTCGACCTTCTCCAGACGCTCGACCAGGCTCGATTCGTCGGTGCCGGTGAACGTGTCGCTTCTGGCTGCAGCGAAGGCTTCTTTTAACAAGTTCAAGCGAAATACCTGTGGAGTCTGCGCCAGAACGAGATGCTCCCTCGGCAGGGTCGACCGGATCTTGGTTTTGTGAACCTGTTTCACCGTGTCGACCGGCACGATGCCAACGATGGCAGCTCCCGTTTTGGCGGCTTCGGCGATCACCTGCTCCACCAGTTCCGGCGTCACGAACGGGCGTACGGCATCGTGGACGGCGACCAGGTCGGTGTCAGCGGGAAGGCTTCCCAGCGCGTTCTCTACGGATTGGTGCCGCGTTTCTCCGCCTTCCACTACCCTAACCGGCTTGGACGGCTTTTCCTGTTCGATCAGGCTGCGAGCCCACTCCATGTCTTCGGCCCGAAGAGCCACAATGATCTCGCTCACGGAGGGACATTGCAGAAATTTTCGAATGGTATGCACCAGAATGGGCGCACCTTCCAGAAGCATGAATTGTTTCCGGCTGGTTCCGGACTTTTCGCGACCCATACGTGTGCCCAGGCCCGCCGCGGGGAGGATGACGGAGACTTTCATGGAACTTTGATTGTACGACTAACCTGCCGAACCAGCACCGGCAGCGGGAACGTGTTCTCGGGTCCGAGCCTCGCCGCGGTCTTTATCGTGGACGATGTGGGTTCGTTCGTCAAAGCGGCCGAAAATCATTTTTCCGGCGGTGGTTTGAAGAACGCTGGTAACGCCGATATCGATGGTTTTGGAGATCATCTTTCTGGCGTTGTCCACCACGACCATGGTGCCGTCATCCAGATAGGCGACGCCCTGGTTGTATTCCTTGCCTTCCTTCAAAATGAACACGCGCATCGTTTCGCCCGGCAGCACGATGGGCTTCAGCGCGTTGGCCAGCTCATTGATATTGAGAACCTCGACATGATGGAGCTGAGCGACTTTGTTGAGATTGAAATCGTTGGTGACGATCTTGCAATCGTAGAGCTTTCCAAGTTCAATTAGCTTCATGTCGACGTCGCGCACGTTGGGGAAATCGTCTTCCACAATCTGCACGTTGAGCTGCGGCATTTTTTGGATGCGCTGCAGAATATCGAGCCCTCTGCGGCCGCGGTTGCGCTTCATCCCATCGGACGAATCGGCCACCAGTTGCAGTTCGCGCAGGACGAACTGCGGGATGACAATGGCTCCATCGATAAAACCGGTTTCGCAAATATCGGCGATTCGGCCGTCGATAATCACGCTGGTGTCCAGGATCTTAAACGAATTTTTGGAAGTTTTCTCGCCGCCGAACAGGCCGCCCAGCGCGGCCAGGTTCAGCATGTCGCCTTTCGCCGCTCCGACGACCAGGCCGCAATAGGTCATCCACGCCAGCAACACCAAGTTGAGGAACGGAACCGTGTTGGTGTTGTTGGGCATGGCTCCACGCAGCACCAGAGAAATCAGGTAAGCGCCCAGGATGCCGAGGACACTTCCAAACGCAGCGCCGATCAAACGTTTGAGGCTGACTTCTTTAATGCGGATTTCGAAGGTGACGACACCCGCGCCGATAAGGAGTCCAACGATTGCAGCGATAGGGCTGCTCAATCCCAGTGGTTGTAAAAAGTAAGCGGCACAGCCGAGTACGGCCACGAACAGTGCACGTATTAGAATCAAATCCATTTCCCCGCCTTAGCCTGCTGGTCTATACCATTAGGCATATATGCTATTAGCGTTAGAGTATATCATCGTTGGCGGAAAAGTGCTGTAAGTGGGAACGGATTTATAACTATTCGCGAGCGATACCACGTTTGCTGGAGCGGATGAACTGGACCAGATGCCTGGCGTGCTCGCCCGGCACCTCCGCTTCAATGCTCTCCAGCGCTTCTTCCAGCTTGAGTCCGGAGCGGTAGAGAATCGTGTAGGCTTCCTTCAGATTATGGATGTCGGTGGCGGAGAAGCCGGCGCGTCTCAGGCCTACGGTATTCAGGCCGAAGGGAGTAATGAATTCGCCTGCATAGCGGAAATATGGAGGCGCATCGAGGTTGACCTTCGTAAGGCCGCCGATCATGGCGAATTGGCCGATCTTGGAGAACTGGTGAATGGCGACGCTGCCTGAAATAAAAGCTCCATCGTCCACTTCCACATAACCCGCTACCAAGGCACAGCTCGCAATGACTGTGTTGTCGCCGATTTTCGCGTTGTGGGCGATGTGGCCCGAGGTCATGATATAGTTCCCGTCGCCAATGACAGTTTCGGATTCCGGAGCCGTGCCGCGGGAAATGGTGAAGTGCTCGCGGATCTTGTTCCTGTTGCCGATGCGCAAATAGCTGCGCTCGCCTGTGAAATGCTTGTCCAGAGGATCGGTACCCAACACGGTTCCCGCCGAGACCTCGTTCTGCTCTCCCATGGTGGTCCAGCGCTTGACCCAAACGTACGGCTCAATGCGGCAGCCCGGACCGATCTTTACATCCTGATCGATGATGGCAAAATCGCCAATGACCACTGCGGCTCCGATAATCGCGTCGGGATGAACGCGGGCGGTGGAGGCGATTTGCGCCGTCGGGTCGACGTTGGGAGCAGTTTGAGGGCTCATCACAATAGACTACGAAACGACCGCCAGTGTTGTGTAGAGCCCTACCCAGAGCACGAAAAGGAAGTGCCAATAGTAGGCCACCATGTTAACGATCTCACGGCGCGGCGAGCGTTTCGCCAGCACGAAGCCCAAGGCCACCAGTCCTCCGGCGACGTGGGCCGCATGGAGTCCGGTGAAGATATAAAAGAACGAACTGTGGGGATTCTGCGAAAGGAACGCTCCCGCGCGGTAGAGGTCGACCCATGCGCTGGTTTGCAGAGCCAGAAAGCCGACCGTCAACAGGGTGGTCAGGGCCATTAGCTTGTAGTAAGAGGGTCTTTCCCCTCGCCTGTAGAATCGCCGGGCTGCCTCAAACGTTAAGCTGCTGAGGAAAATAACCGTGGTGGAGAGCTTCAGAATGGACGGGAGTTGGATCGGTTCCCAGTAATTTGCCGATTGAGCCCGCCAGATATAGCAGATTACTAACGCAGTAAAAAAAGCGAAAATCGACCCGCAAGTGGCCAGAAAGCCAACCCGGTATATCCCGGGCGGTGGCGCTGAAGGATCCTCCAGGGACGCCGTCAGCACCATAACTTCAGAGGTTTTTTCGGCGCGGTCACTCAGCATTCGACGCCTCTTATCTCTATTCTACTGCCATTTGAACGGCCGACCGGCGCCCGTCTTCAAGAAAAGCCTAAATGTTCTATAACTTTCGGCCGATTCACACATGGGAATTAATAAACCAAGGTGTCTACCCTGGCCAAGCAAAATCTGGTGAAGACCGACTCGATTATGGTCGGGCTTCAAACCCCTTGGCCTAACTGGGACAGCGTTTTGGACGAGGCCACGCAAGCCCCGGTCATTCTGCTGGTGGATGAGGTCGAGCTGAACCGCCGCCTGATCAAAGCATTACTGAAAACCTCGGGCTACGAGATCCTGGAAGCGCAAAAACCGTCGGAAGCGCTGGCGCTATTGGCCGAACGCAACATCGACCTGGTGATTGTGGATCAGGTGCAGCAGGAAATGAGTGGACCTGAGTTTTGCCGCCTGGTGAAACGGGAACGCAAGACCCAGCTCATTCCAGTGATGATCACGTCCAGCGTGCAAGGACTGGAAAACGAAGTGGCCGGGTTTGAATCCGGGGCCGATGAACTGCTGATCAAGCCTCTTCAGCCTACCCTGGTACGTACCCGCGTCCGCTCCATGCTGCGCAACAAGGCGTTGATTGATTCGCTGGAAGAAGCCGAGGCGATCCTGTTTGCGCTGGCGCAATCAGTGGAGCACAGAGACCGCTACACGGGCCTTCACTGCGAACGGCTGGCTGCCTATAGCATCGCGCTGGCTCAGGCGCTGGGCCTGAACTGGCGCGACCAACTGGCGCTTTATCGGGGCGGATATCTGCATGACATCGGCAAAGTGGCCATACCGGACTCCATTCTCTTCAAACGCGGCCTTCTGAACGACGAGGAATGGAAGACCATGCGCCTGCACACCATTCGCGGCGAAGAAATCTGCAAGCCGATGAAGACCCTGGCCCCCGTACTACCGATCATCCGCAGCCATCACGAGCGTTGGGATGGAACCGGATATCCGGACGGTCTCAAGGGCGAGGCGATACCGCTTCTGGCCCGCATTCTTCAAGTCGCTGACATTTATGACGCGTTGACCACGTCAAGGCCCTATAAGCCGGCATTTACGCACGATCATGCGGTGCAATTAATGCTGGAAGAAGCGCAGCGGGGATGGCGCGATCTGGAACTGGTGACGCTGTTCGCCGAGGTCGCCAAGAGGACCAGGGAACCGCAGAAGCCCGCCTGGATCGGCGGCGCCACCATGCAGGAATCGCTGGAAGCAATGCGGATGGAGCTTTCGCGCTAAATTCCGAATAACCGCGCTTTACCAGCGTCGGCTCGCCGTGTTGGTTTCCCCCAAAGAGCATCCTCATAACCGCTAGGGACTCCGCCCCACAAGCGCTATAATTCTAAGTGATCTTTCATGGAACAGTTGAAAAAGAAGCTTCAGGAAGAAATCGCCGCGTTGGAAATTGAACTGCGCGTAGAACTTCCAAGGGAGATTCTAAAGGCCCGCGCGCATGGCGACCTGAGCGAAAATGCGGAATACCATGCCGCCAAAGAACGCCAGTCCTTTGTCAGTGCGCGCCTGGGCCAACTAACCGCGCGGTTGCGGGTGCTTTCCATGGTGGACATGTCGACTATTCCCCATGACCGTGTTGGCCTGGGGTCCACGGTTGTGGTGCTGGATAGCTCAAAGGACGAGAAGATCCGCTATAAACTGGTAACTAGTGAAGATGTCGACGTGGCCAAAGGCCTGATATCGACCAGTTCTCCAATTGGCCGCGGATTGTTGGGAAAACATGTTGGCGACGAGGTGAAGATTCAGATCCCGGGTGGGCTTAGGGAGATGGAAATCATCGAACTGCATACCATTCATGAAGACGTCACGGTGAACGGAGACGAAGCCGCGGGCAAGGAGGATACCAAGTGACCTTTACCCGAGCCATAGGTCTGGCTTGCAACAAAGTCATCCTCATGATTGTGCGCGTTCTGGCGCTCTCCAAAATCCACCCCAATGTGCTGACATTTTTTGGTTTGGTGATCAACGCGGTGGCTGCCGCTATGCTAGCTGCCGGACAATTTCGATGGGCGGGAGTAGTGATCATCGGCGCAGGACTCTTCGACATGGTGGATGGCCGGGTGGCCCGCGAAACCAACCGTGTAACCAAGTTCGGCGGTTTCTTTGATTCGGTGCTGGACCGCTATTCTGACTTGGCTCTGCTGGTGGGGTTGCTGGTCTGGTACGGGTCCATCAATCGGTTTTCTTATGTCGTACTCACCGCCATCGCGATGATGGGCACGGTGATGGTCAGCTATGCGCGGGCGCGCGCGGAGAACTCGATTCCTACTTGCAAAGTAGGATTCATGGAGCGTCCCGAGCGCGTGGTGCTGCTGATCATCGGCGCGCTATTTGACCGCATGGCTCCGGTGTTGTGGGTCCTGGCCATCCTGGGAAATTGGACGGTGATCCATCGGATGGTATTCACGTTTCAAGAGGCTAAACGTTTAGAGGATGCCCAGCTTCGGCCCCAGCGGATGGCGACCAAGAGCGGATCCGTTTCCTGACCGCCTGTCGTAGTTGAGAAGAGAGGTAAGTCCCCCAAAAGGCAGAGGCTAGCTTGCCACACGGGGCGGTTTTGTCTGGCTTTCAGCGGCATCGCTGGGTAACATTTAAGGGGGCAATTTCGCCCCTCTTTTCAGTCTGAATTTACATTAGGTAGCGTTTCCCTGCCCGCGTTGATATCCTGGAGGGCGCGGAAATTGTCTCCTCGCGGTCCGGGTTAGTTCGTTGTAGTGGATGTGAACATTATGAGAGGTTTGAACTTGAACAAATCATTGAAGTCGATTTTTGTCTTAACGGGCATGACGGCCGGGTTGACGATTTTGTCGTTGCCCGCTCTGGCGCAACGTGGCGGCGCGGCGGCGGACCCTCCTGGTTGTCCGGCGGCTCCGGAATGGTTTCAAAAGCGGCAGGCAGCCCAACAGGCAGCAGCCGCGCAGGCCGGGGGGCGGCGGCCGGGGAGCGGCGCCTGCTGCGGCAGCAGGCGCGGCGGACGCGGGCGCGGTCCTGGCGGACCCCCAGCGGAGCAGCCACCTGTTCCCCGGTTTCCCGATAATCCCGCCTATGGCGTTCAGGCAGGCAAGCCCGACTTCGGCGGGTTGGCCAAGGGGGTCTGGAACGTTCCCTATATCGTAAATCTGCAGACGGATGCTCATGACGAAAACGGATGCCGATTCATCCAGATTCCGTTCAAGCCCGCGGCGAAGGCGATTTGGGAAGAGCGCTACCTGAAGAACGACATGAAGGACGACCCCGAGGGTTTCTGTCTGCCTCCCGGTGTGCCGCGCATGATGTACACCCCGTATCCCACGCAGATCTATCAAATGCCCGATCGCATCCTGTTCGTTTACGAAGGCGGAGCGCACGTATGGCGCCTGATCTGGATGGATGGACGTAAACTGCCCAATTTCGACGACATCAACCCAGACTTCCTGGGCTACTCGGTTGGTCGGTGGGAAGGCGACACGCTGGTCATCGACACCATCGGCTTTAACACCGAGACGTGGCTGGACGCTTCCGGTCATCCTCATGGCGAGCACATGAAGGTCACCGAGAAGTACACCCGCACCAGCTTCAACAACATCAAGATTGAAGCCACCATTGACGATTCCGAGAACTACACCAAGCCGTTCACCGTGGTGACCGGAATCACCTGGACCGCCAACAGAACCGGCCCGTTCACCATGCGTGGTGGAGAACTCACCGAGTATATCTGCCAGGAGAACAATCGCGACCTGGTTCACATTGGAGCCGAACGCGGTAAGTAAGTAAATCCTCCAAGCTGTAAGAGAGCGCCGCCCGGGAGCATTTCTGCGTCAAGCGCAGAGGCCGGGCGGCTTTTTTTGTGCCGGGGCACGCTACACTAAACATTTGGGGCCCTTCCTTCGCACAATCGGCCTTCTGGCGGTAGCCGCACAGCTTTCGTTCGCCGCGGATCCAATCCCTTCTAAGCAGGCGGCGCCAACTAAGCAGGCTCCTAAACAAGCGCCGGCGAAACCCGTGGTAAAGCCTGCCGTAACGACGAAATCCACCGCTCCAAAAGCAGTTCCTCCCAAGACCGCGTCCGGCGCCTCCGCCAAACCGGCTACCGCAAAATCGACCGCCACCCTGAAGTCCTCAGCCAAGAAGGCGCCCGTCTGGCCCCGTTACTATGGACAGCAGCAGCCCACCCCGGACCGCTATAAAGAAATCCAGCAGGCTCTGGCCGACAAAGGCTATTTCAGCGGCTCACCCGACGGCGTCTGGAGTGCGACCTCCACAGACGCCCTGAAGCGGTTCCAGCACGATCAGAATCTAAACGAGGACGGTAAAGTAGACTCGTTGTCGTTGATCGCGCTGGGCCTGGGACCGAAGCGCGCGCCAACCAATGTAGAACTGCCCGCCACCAAATAGTCCAGCCTGGAGCGAAAACATGATCATCGGAGTTCCCAAAGAGGTCAAGGATCAAGAAGCGCGCGTTGGTCTGCTGCCGTCAGGCGCGAAGGCTTTGGTGGAGGCCGGGCATCAGGTTCTGGTTGAGACCAAGGCCGGCGCGGGCAGTTCGTTGCCCGACTCCGAATATCATGAGGCCGGCGCGACCATCGCCGCTACTTCGACCGAGGTCTGGAGTAAGGCTGACTTCGTCATCAAGGTCAAAGAACCTCAGCAAGCCGAGTATGGCTTCCTGCGGCCCGGCCTCACCCTGTTTACCTATCTGCACCTGGCTCCTCTTCCCGAACTGACGGACCGGTTGCTGGCGGCCAAGGTGAATTCGGTGGCCTACGAAACCATTCGCGAGAAGGACAACTCGCTACCGCTGCTGACTCCTATGAGCGAGGTCGCCGGGCGCATGGCGGTTCAGGTAGGCGCACAATACCTGGAAGCTCCCATGGGCGGCCGGGGAATTCTGCTGGGGGGCGTACCCGGCGTCGCACCAGCCAACGTGGTGATCTTGGGAGGGGGCGTGGTGGGTCACAACGCTGCCAAAATGGCGGTGGGTCTGGGCGCGCACGTCACGGTGATTGACCGCAGCCTGGAGAGGCTGCGAGATCTGGATGATATCTACTCCAGCCAGATCGTCACCCTGGCTTCGAACACGTACACCATTCGCGAATCGCTGCGGCTTGCCGACTTGGTAGTAGGGGCGGTCCTGATTCCCGGTGCCGCGGCACCCAAGCTGGTGCGGCGCGAGATGATCGGGATCATGAAGAAAGGGTCTGTGATGGTGGATGTGGCGATCGACCAGGGCGGGTGCTTTGAAACGTCCCACGCCACCACCCACACCGACCCGATTTACTTCGTGGACGGCGTGCTGCATTACTGCGTATCCAATATGCCGGCCGCTGTTCCTCACACTTCGACATTCGCCTTGAACAACGCGACATTCCCTTACCTGATGGAACTGGTCCATCACGGGCTGGAAGCGGCGTGCAAAAAGAACGCCGCCATTATGGAAGGTGTGAACACCTACAAGGGTCACATCGTGTATCCAGCGGTCGCCGAGGCGCAAGGTAAGCAGTGGCGCGAGATGAGCGCGTTAGTTTAGACACTTGTTAAACTGATCGGCAATGAATCTTGGACTGAAAGACAAAGTCGCCCTGGTATCGGGCGCCAGCCGAGGCTTGGGGTTTGCAGTCGCGCGAGCGCTGGCGGCAGAGGGAGCCAAGGTATCTATTTCATCCCGCAACGCCGAAGCCATTCAAAACGCCGGCGAAAAGATCCACAACGAGACGGGCTCGGAAGTGTTGACCATGGTGGTGGACGTGCGGTCAGCGGAAAATATCACCGACTGGCATAAAGCGACCGTGGCTCGGTTCGGCGGAATCGATCTGCTCTATCCAAACTCTGCTGGGCCGGCCTCGGGTCCCGCGATGAAGTTTGACGATGATGCCTGGCAAAGCGCGTTCGAAACTTTGCTTCTAAGTACGATCCGGATGCTGCGGCTGACGGTGCCAACCATGGCGGCGCGGGGCGGTGGGGCGGTGGTGCTGGCTACTTCTTCGGCAGTGAAGGAACCGATTCCGAATCTGTCCCTGTCCTCCGTGATGCGAACGTCGATCTCGGCGCTCTCGAAGACACTCGCTCTTGAACTCGCGCCGCAGAAGATTCGCGTCAATCAGCTCATCCCCGGACGAATCCACACCGATCGCGTCGAAGAGATCGACCAGGAGAATTCCAAGCGCCAGGGAATCACTGTGGAAGACCAGCGAGCCCGTATCCAGACCACTATTCCACTGGGCCGGTACGGCTCGGCGGAGGAGTTCGCTGCGGCGGCAGTGTTCCTTTTCTCTGATGCCGCCTCGTACATTACAGGCGCGACTCTGCAGGCCGACGGGGGGCTGCTGAAGGGGACTGTTTGAGCGTTCCCGTAGCCGTGATCACGGGCGCGGGCCGCGGCATCGGCGCTTCGACTGCGATGCTGGCAGCCCAGCGAGGCTATGCCGTCGCCGTCAACTATATTCATGACCGAGAATCGGCGGAGAACGTCGTCGACCGCATCCGGGCCCAAGGTGGACGGGCGGAAACACTGCAAGCCGATGTGTCGAACGAAGCTGACGTGGTCCGACTGTTTGCCGAGGTCGACCATAAGCTTGGACCCGTCACCGCGCTGGTGAACAACGCCGGAATTCTGGAACGGCAGATGCGCGTGGAAGACATGGATGCCGCGCGCTGGCACCGCGTGTTGGCAATCAACGTCACAGGCTCCTTTCTGTGCGCACGTGAGGCGATCCGGCGCATGTCGACCAAGAAGGGAGGCAACGGCGGCGCGATCGTCAACATTTCTTCGGCTGCCTCCCGGATCGGATCGCCCGGAGAATACGTTGATTACGCCGCATCGAAGGCTGCCGTGGAAGGCTTCACTATCGGCTTGGCCAAGGAAGTCGCCGAGGAAGGAATCCGGGTGAATTGCGTGCGGCCGGGAGTGATTTACACCTCTATCCACGCAAGCGGTGGTGAACCCGGGCGAGTGGATCGGGTAAAAGGCGCGGTGCCTATGAAACGCGGCGGCCAGCCGGACGAAGTAGCGCGCGCGGTGTTGTGGCTGTTATCGGACGAGGCTGGATATTCCACCGGGACTTTCATCGACGTGTCCGGCGGGAGATAGGCTGTGCGATGATCGATTTCAGCATGCCTGAACTACTTACTGTTGTTGCTGAGGTCCAAGCAAAGCCCGGCAAAGAAGAAGAGCTGCGGGCCACTTTGATGGGGCTGATCGGGCCCACGCGCCGGGAAGATGGTTGCGTGCAATACGATCTTCACGTCCACACCAGTGCCCCCGGACGCTTCGTTTTCTATGAAAACTGGACATCGGCTGAGGCGCTGGCACGCCACGCAGGATCGGATCATTTGAAAGTCCTAGGCGAGAAGCTGAAGGACTTGGCCACTGGTCCCGCGCGGGTGGAGACATACACCCGTATCGCCTAACTCCAAGCTAGCAAGTCTATTATTAACAGGGCGTTACAAGGCTTTTCCGGGTTTGTAGGCTAAACTGGAAAGGACTCATGCCCCAGCTCCAAATTTGCGGCGGACTAATCCTCATCTGTTGCTCCGCGGCGTTCGGACAGTCTCCTGCGGATGCACCCGAACCGGAGCGCTGGAATCTTTTCTTTCAGGCCACGTCGATCGGTCAATATCACGGAACGTTTAACTCGCCCTATTCGGGTCCTTTCAGCTTGCAGAACTACCCGGAACGGGACGTTTCGCTTACCACCACGTTGTTCCTGGGCATTCAATTAGAAAAGAACACGCAGCTATATTTCGATCCCGAAATCGCCGGAGGCCGAGGCTTCAGCGAAGTAAACGGGTTGGCCAATTCCTCCAACGGAGAGCTGCCTCGCGTCGCCTCGGCCACCCCGAAGCCCTACCTCGCCCGGCTTTATGTGTCCCACGATTTCGGGTTCGGTAGCGCAACGGAATCGGTGGAAAGCGATGAAAACCAGTTAGCCGGCACCCGACCCATGAATCGGTATACGATTACCGCCGGGCGCTTCACGTTAACCGACTTCTTCGACGACAACCGCTACTCGCACGATCCTCGAACTCAATTCATGGGCTGGGGAGTGATGTTTAACGGCGCCTGGGACTATCCTGCCGACGTTCGCGGCTACACGTGGGGATGGGTTCATGAACTGCACTTCAAGAATTGGTCGTTGCGCTACGCCAGCGCCGCGATGCCCCGTGTCGCTAACGGTCTTCGATTCGATCGGCGGCTATTCGTAAATCGCGGCGACGTGGTGGAAGGCGAATATCGCCACCAGTTCGGGAGTCACCCCGGCGTGATCCGCGCCCTGGGCTATGCCAACCATGCCAATGCCGGGAACTACGCCGAGGCGATCCGGCTGGCGGAATTGAATGGCAGCACTCCCGTGGTTACCGACACACGCCGCAACGGAACCTTGAAGTACGGCTTTGGCATTAACCTGGAGCAGGAGATAACGAAAGACATCGGCATCTTCTCCAGGCTGGGATGGAACGACGGCAAAACGGAAAGCTTCGCATTCACGGCCATCGATCGTCTTGCCACTGGTGGAATCTCTGTCAATGGCCCCAGGTGGCACCGCAAAGATGACACGGTGGCAACCGAACTTACTGTCAGCGGCATTTCCGGAGTTCACGCGCTCTACCTGGCACGGGGAGGCTACGATTTCCTGATTGGAGACGGGCGCCTGCAGTACGGTCCGGAATACATTTGGGAAAGCTACTATAGCGCCCGCGTGTTCCCTGGTTTCTTTGCGAGCTTCGATCTGCAGCATGTGTCGAATCCGGCGTATAACCAGGATCGCGGACCGCTGTGGATCCCATCGCTGAGGCTTCACTTTGCGATCGGGAAGAATACGTTTACGCATTCGGGACAGCCTTGATTTTTCGCCGCGCCTTTTTCGGATTTGGGCGAATGCCGAACCGCTGGTCATTTCGCGCGATGGCTTTCAGCACTCTTTCCATCGCCGGCTCGAAGTCCTCATGGCGTGAGTCGATGAAGAGCCACTTCTTTAGAACGTAATGAGGCGCCAACTCCGGGAACTCCCGGATGATCCCGTCGTGGTGCTCGCGGTCGGTCGGGAACAGGACTCCATGCCAGTTCCAGCGCCCAGACTTGGTTGGCTCGACCAGAATCATCATCATGCGGCCGAACAGGTAGATGGCCAGTCCGCCGAACATCCTCTTGGTGAAGCAACTGGGGTGCTCGTCTAGGGCTTGCAAGATCCATTCGTTGTCGAACGCTTTCACGATTAATGGTAGTGGATATAATAGTCAGCGGTCTGTTTGCCGTCTCTCTCGGTTATGGAACTTATCTGTCCCGATGGGTTAGGCTGTGAGCTCCGCCGAGAATCATGATCCTGAAATTGAATCATTTGCAAGGGAAAGCTGCCGCTCCCGCTGCGCATGAAGTTACCAGCACGATCTACTCGCTTCTGGAAGAGGGCCGGATTGACCAGAATCAGTTTGCGCATTTGCAAGTGGAGCTGGATTGGGTCCAATACAAACTGAACTTTCGCGACCCGGTGGTGGCGATTTCGGGCTCCTCAGGACCAGGTGAACCTTCCCGCCTGATGGAGGTCCGCGTGGACACTCGGCAGGTCACTTCGGGCGCCTTTCGTCAGGACATGCTCAGAGCGTTGGCGCGAGCTAATCCAGATGCAAGCCCACAGGATCAGGACCTGCTGCCGCTGGAAGAATTCCAAACGCTTCGCACCAGCATGGTTTGGAAGTTCAACAAGCTGTATTGGACGCGCCTGAACGAATGGGAAGACGTCACCGGCCAGGGTTACGAGAAGGCTCTTCCCGGAGGCCAGTCCGACGGGCACAGGGCCGACGCCATCGCCGACAGCGTGGTCGATTTCTGGAATCTTCTCCACACGCTGGACTCTAAGAACCAGCTACCAGCCGAGATTTTCATGCTGGAACTGGGCGTGGGAACGGGCATACGGTTTGGATTATGGCTGGACAAATTTAAGGTGCTGGACCAGGAGCGAGGAACAGATTACTACCCCAAGCTGCGAATCCTGTTGGGCGATTATTCGCTGGCCACTTTAGAGATGTCCAAGCCGGCGGTGAAGGATCACGAGGAGTTGTGCAGCTTCCTGGTGATTGACGCGCAGAACCCGCTGAAAACGCTTTCGTTTCTGCGGCACAAGATTCTGCAGGTGCACTCCACCAACGTTTTCGATAACCTGCCGGACGAAGAGATCGCGCGGCGCGACGGCAAACTCTACTTCGTGCAGGCCCGCGCGTACATCCCCATAAGCGAAGCCGAGCGCCTCTGCACCGTGTTCGATACCCCCGTCGACAAAATTCGCAATTGCGTCCGACGCCTGCTGGATGGGGGCTTCGAACATATGGGCGATACGGCCCGGGGCGTGGCGTTCTGGCGGGATATCTGGCGGGCGATCCGGCTGGAAGAGCGAATGGTGCCCTTCGAAGAACTTCCCGACTTCCAATTCCCAGGCGGCCTGGACGCGGGCAAGCTGGAAGACATTCTGCAAGCGGTTCCGGGCGACATGCGCATCCATTTGAGTTCGGGCGCGCTGGATAGTTTCGTCAACACGCTGCCGCTGCTGCACCCCCGCGGACACCTTCAGGTGAACGACATCTTCGTGACCGATTTCTCGCAATACCGTCTGGGCTATTTTGGACCAGGCAAGCTGGAAGGATCGCTGCTCAACTGGGTGAACGGTGCTTTACTAAAAGAGGTGGCGGAGCGCGCCGGATACGACGTCCATTTCGCTCCGTTTTGCCTACCGCAAGGGCTCCAAAAACTCCATTCTTTATACGACGCGACGAGACTAACCAAACGCAATGACACTTCCTATTCTTCCCACTTCCATGATCGGCAGCTACGCCATGCCAGGATGGCTGGAACGGCTGAAGACCGAATACTTCTCGCGGCGCATCAGCCGGCACGACCTGGATGAAATCTACGACTCGGCCGCTAAGGCCGCCATCAAGGATCAGGAAATCGCTGGACTGGACATCATCACCGACGGCGAGCCTCGCCGCGACAACATGGTGGACTACTTTGTGGAACGCTTCCCTGGCGTCCAGATCGATCGCTCCTCCAAGAAGTTCTATTACGATTTCTACGACAGCGAAGTGCAGGGGAAGCTGCCGGTCGCCTCACTGGGGCTCGCGCAGGATTACAAATTTCTGCGCATGTTTACCGATCGCCAGCCTAAGTTCTGCATCACCGGTCCGCATTGCCTCACCAAGCGCATTCGCAACAAATACTACCCGAGTGAAGAAGCTTTGGCGATGGATCTTGCCAAGGTGCTGAACATGGAACTAAAGGCCCTGGCCAAAGCGGGCGCGAACTTCATCCAGATTGACGAGCCCTATTATTCCGGTTTCCCGGAGGACTTGCCCTGGGCCGTCCGCGCGCTGAACGCGCTAGTGGATGGAGTGGACGCGAAGATCGCCGTTCACATCTGCTATGGCAATCGCTACGGCAAGCCTTCCTGGGAGGGTAGTTACCGTTATCTATTCCCTACCATTCTGGAAGCCAAGGTCCAGCAGTTGACGTTGGAATTCGCGCGCCGCGGCGGCGAGGACCTGGACCTGTTCAAAGAATTTCCCAACTCCTTCGAACTGGGCGTCGGTGTGATCGACGTGAAGACGCACGACGTTGAAACTCCCGACATGGTGGTGCAGCATCTGCATCGCGCTTTGGAAGTTTTGCCGCCGGAGCGGATCTACGTCATGCCGGATTGCGGCTGCTTCCACCTGCCTCGCGACGTGGCCTTCGCCAAGTTGCAGGCCATGGTGGAAGGGACCAAGATGGTGCGTAAGGAATTAGGGAAATAGTAAGCCAACAGTTCGCGACGTTCAATTAATGCGTTAAATCAAGGCAGGGGCTGTTATTCTAAATAGATCGATGCTTAGAGTTCGGTTTGCCCCATCGCCGACCGGATATCTCCATATCGGTGGCGCAAGGACCTTCATTTTCAATTGGTTGTTTGCGCGCCGGAACCAGGGAACCATGGTCTTGCGTATTGACGACACCGATGTCGAGCGCAATACGCAAGCCTCTGTCGACTCTATTTTCGAAGGGTTGAACTGGCTGGACCTGGGTTGGGACGAACTGTACCGCCAGTCGGACCGCGCGGAGATTCACGCTCGGATGGCCCACGAAATTTTCCTGAAAGGCATGGCCTATCGGGACTTCACCACCGCCCAACAGGATGCGGAGGAGCATCCTCACGAAGCAGGCGCATGGCTGTTCAATGCTTCCATGCGCGAGCTTTCGCCCGAGGAGAGCGACCGCCGGGCCGCGTCCGGAGAGCCCTTCGTACTGCGGTTCCGCGTGCCCCGCGAAACACGACCGGAAGTAATCGTGGAAGATATGGTCTTCGGCAACGTGTCCAAAGCGACGGCGGACATTGAGGATTTCGCGCTGCTGCGCTCGTCCGGCGTTCCGACGTATCACATGGCCTCCTGCGCCGACGACGCCGATCTGCGCATCACTCATATTCTGCGCGGGCAGGAGCATCTGGCCAACACGTTCAAGCATGTCCTGATTTTCGAAGCTCTGGACGCGCCGTCTGCCAAAGTTCGCGCATCTGCCGCTGCTGATGGCGCCGGATGGGGCCAAGCTTTCCAAGCGGATACATGGTCCCGTGGTTAGCGTCACGACGTATCGCGATGCCGGATTTCTGCCCCAAGGTTTTATCAATTTTCTGTGCCTGCTTGGCTGGTCGCCGAAGAACGACCGCGAGGTGATGAGCCGCCAGGAATTGATCGACCTTTTTTCGCTCGACGGAATTAACCACAGCAACGCGACAGTGAATTTCACGGACCAGGATCCCTTCGATCCGAAGGCCATGTGGCTGAATGCCGAACATCTCCGCGCGCTGCCCATCGAAGAACTGGCTCGCCAGTTGTTGCCGTTCGCTCAGGCGGCCGGGTTGAAGGCCGATCTTGCCACGATGGTGAAGGTCGCGCCGTTGGTTCGGGAGCGGATCAAGACCCTGAAGGAAGTCGCCACCGTGGCCGATTTTTTCTTCTTGGACCAGCTCCCGCCGTACGATAGCGCCGAACTCATTCCTCAGAAAGGCGATCTCGATATGGCGCGCAAGTCGCTTGAAAAGGCGCGCGAGATCCTGCCAAGTGCCGAGTTCAGCCATGATGGTCTGAAGCAGGCACTGCGAGGGCGGAGCGGCGAGCCTGAAAATCAAGAACGGACAAATGTTCCAGCCGATTCGAGTCGCCGTATGCGGCAGAAAGAACGCCCCGCCGCTGTTTGAGACGCTTGAAGTCCTGGGGCGCGAGACGTGCCTGCATCGCATCGGACAGGCCCTGGATCAAATATCTTTATGAATCCGACCGACAATTTGCCGGAACACTGCAAAACAGAACCGGTGGAATCCGCTCCCGCGCAATCCAATTTCGTGCGGGACATCATGCTGGCCGACCTTCAGACCAATAAGTACGACGGCCGCGTGCGCACGCGCTTCCCTCCCGAACCCAACGGCTATCTGCATGTGGGCCACGCCAAGTCCATCAACCTGAACTTCGGTCTCGCGCGCGAATTCGGGGGCAAATGCAATCTTCGCTTCGACGATACCAATCCTTCAAAAGAAGAGCTTGAGTACGTCGAATCGATTATCGAAGACGTAAAATGGCTGGGCGGCGATTTTGAAGATCGAATCTTCTACGCTTCCGATTATTTCGATCAGCTTTATGAATGGGCCGTGCAACTGGTCAAGGCCGGTAAGGCTTTCGTTTGCGATCTGACTGCGGAGCAGGTCCGGCAGACTCGCGGGACGCTGAGCGAACCGGGGCAGGACAGCCCGTATCGGAACCGGTCCGTGGAAGAGAACCTGGATCTTTTGGAGCGCATGCGCGCGGGCGAGTTTCCCGACGGTTCCAAGACGCTGCGCGCGAAGATCAACATGGCCTCGCCGAACCTGAACATGCGCGACCCCGTGATGTATCGCATCCTCCGAGCCGAACATCACCGGACCGGCAACAAGTGGTGCATCTATCCGATGTACGATTTCGCACACGGCCAATCCGATTCGGTGGAGCACATCACCCACTCCATTTGCACGCTGGAATTTGAAGACCATCGGCCTTTATACGACTGGTTCGTAGAGCAGTTGGGCATCTATCATCCGCAGCAGATAGAGTTCGATCGCCTGAACCTCACCTATACGCTGCTGAGCAAGCGAAAGCTGCTGCAACTGGTGCAGCAGGGCTTGGTGTCCGGCTGGAACGATCCGCGCATGCCCACCATTTCCGGGATGCGCCGCCGCGGCTATACGCCCGAAGCCCTGAGGAATTTCTGCAATCGCATTGGCGTATCGAAGACCAACGGCATTACTGAATTCGGCCTGCTGGAATATTTCGTCCGTGAAGACCTGAACCGCCGCGCCAACCGCGTGATGGCTGTGTTGCGTCCGCTGAAAGTGGTGCTCGACAATTATCCGCCGGATCAGGTCGAATCACATGGAGGCGGTCAACAACCCGGAAGACGTAAGCGCGGGAACGCGTCTGGTGCCGTTCTCACGCGTGCTCTATATTGAGCAGGACGATTTCCGCGAAAATCCTCCGAAGCAATATTACCGTCTGTCGCCGGGCAAGGAAGTGCGGCTGCGCTACGGATATCTGATCACCTGCACGAGCGTCGTGAAAGACGCGCAAGGCAATGTGACCGAGGTGCATTGCACCTATGATCCGGCCACGCGCGGAGGCAACACGCCCGATGGCCGCAAGGTGAAGTCGACCATTCACTGGGTATCTGCGCAGCATGCGATCGACGCTGAGGTCCGGCTGTACGAGACTCTTTTCACCAAGGAAGACCCCAACCAAGTGGAAGAGGGCAAAGACTTCACCGCGAACCTCAATCCTAAGTCGCTCGAAGTGGTGCAAGGCGCGAAGCTTGAGCCTAGCCTAATGGATTCCAACGCTCTCAGCCGATATCAGTTTGAGCGGCTCGGCTATTTCTGTGTCGATCAGGACTCCAGCCGGGAGCGGCCCGTATTCAACCGGACTACCGCGCTGCGCGATACCTGGGCGAAGATCGAAAAGAGATCCTGACAACATGACAATACTCGGTCTGGGTGGCCTGCTGGACGACGCAGCCTGCGCGGTGCTCAAGAATGGCGAACTTAAGGCCGCGGTGGAAGAGGCCAAGTTGACGCGCGGCTTCCGTCCGGGTTCGCTTCCTTCGGCATCGGTGGACGAATGCTTGAGAATCGCAGGCTCGTCGCGCGAGGACGTGGATGCGATCGCTTTGGTGCGTCCTTTCGCGCTGGGCACCGAGCCGGATTTCCACCTCGCGCTGCGGGACCAATTCCCCCGCGCCGAGATTGTGGTGGTGGAACACCATCAGGCTCATGCGGCGTCGGCGTTCTTCGCTTCTCCGTTCGAGGAGGCGACCGTATTGACGCTGGATCACTCCGGCGACTTCCGATGCGGCGCGCGCTGGCGGGCTTCCGGCAACCAGCTCACAGTGGAACGCGAATGGTATTTCCCGGATTCACTCGGGAGGTTGTACGGCGCGGTGACGGAACTGCTCGGCTTCCATTCGGGGGCCGATGAGCACAAAGTACAGTGGATGTCGGCGCAAGGCGAGGATCGATTCATTTCACTATTTCAGGAGATGGTATCGGACTCAGCCCGCCTGGACGAATCCTTTTTCGATGGACATCGGCAGACATCGGGCGGATTCAGCGAGAAATTCTATAAACGGTTGGAGCTCGCCTCGGGCGCCAAAGTGCCGCCCGCGCTGGCTCCTTCCATCGCCAAAGGCGTGCAAAGGGTCACCGAAGAGACCGTCCTCAAGCTTGCGGGCGAGGGAGAAAACCTGTGCGTGGCCGGAGGATTGTTCTTCAACGCGCTTCTGGTGGAGTCGCTGGAACGAAGCGGGCGCTGGAAGAATGTCTTCGTGCAGGCCGCTGCGGGAAACGCCGGAACCGCGCTGGGAGGCGTCTACCACGTCTGGTTTCAGCTTCGGAGGCATCGGCGCCGGCCTGCTCCCGATTCCCTGCTGCTGGGTCCGGGTTTCGGGCCGGATGAAATCAAGCAGGTGCTGGAGAATTGTAAGCTTCGATTCCACTACCTCCGTTCCAGCGATGAGATGCTGGCGCGGGCTGTGGCGATTCTTGGGGAGCACAAGATCGTGGCCTGGATGCAGGGCCGCATGGAGTTCGGGCCGCGCGCGCTGGGGGACCGCAGCATTCTAGCGTCGCCGCTGAATCCCTACTCCACCGAAAACCTGAACGTCTATATCAAGCATCGCGAGCCATTCCGCAAATTTGCCGCGTCGGTTCCGGCAGAGTTGGCCTCAAAGTATTTCATTGCGGGTTCCAATGCAAGAAATCTCGCGACGGTGGGGCGTGTGCGGCAGGAATATCTAAAGACCTTTGAGCCCGCGCTGCTGGGCGAGGAACTGGTTCGGGTCCATACTGTGGCGGAGGCGGATAATCCTCTCTACCACCGACTGCTGCATGAGGCCGGAAAGGCGACGGGGCTCCCGGTGTTGTACAACACAAGCTTCAATCTATTTGGAGATCCGCTTGTATCGACGCCTCGTGATGCTGTACGGAGCTTCTATTCTTCAGGGCATCGATGCGATGCTGGTGGGCAATTTTCTGCTGGAGAAGTGATGTGGGGCAGGCTTCCACCTGCCCTGAGAATCGGCAGATCGGGAACCTGCCCCACCACTATCCCCTCGCCCGCGATGCCGCCGCTGCCGGCGGAGGAGCCACTGGCGGAGCGGGAGGCGCCGCTGCTTGTGGTTCTTTCACCAATCCCAGGAGCTTGCGCAATTCTACGTCGACCTTCTTGCGAAGATCGGGGTTGTCCTTCAGGAACTGCTTAGCGTTCTCACGGCCCTGGCCGATGCGCTCGCCTTTATAGCTGTACCACGCGCCGCTCTTTTCCACGATGTTGTGCTCGGCGGCCAGATCCACCAGGTCGCCTTCCTTGGAGATGCCTTCGCCGTAAATAATGTCGAACTCGGCTTCCCGGAACGGGGGCGCAAGCTTGTTCTTCACGATCTTGATCTTGGTACGGTTGCCAGTGACGACGTCGCCGTCCTTAATCGCGGCCACGCGGCGGATGTCGCAACGAACGCTCGAATAGAACTTGAGCGCGCGGCCACCGGTTGTGGTTTCCGGGTTACCGAACATCACACCGATCTTTTCGCGAATCTGGTTGATGAAGATCAGGCAGGTGTTGGATTTCGAAACTATACCGGTGAGCTTGCGCATAGCCTGCGACATCAGGCGGGCATGCACGCCCATGAAGCTATCGCCCATTTCGCCGTCCAATTCGGCCTTGGGGACCAGAGCAGCCACGGAGTCCAGCACCAGAACGTCGATGGAGCCCGAGGTAATCAGGGCGTTGGTGATCTCCAGGGCCTGTTCGCCGTAATCGGGTTGCGATACCAGCAGATTATCGATGTCGACGCCGAGCTTGCGTGCATAGCCGGGGTCGAGGGCATGTTCGACGTCGACATAAGCGGCCATGCCGCCGGCCTTTTGTGCTTCGGCGACCACTTGAAGAGCCAGGGTCGTTTTACCGGAGGATTCAGGCCCGAAAATCTCAGAGATGCGGCCCCGAGGGAATCCTCCAACGCCCAAAGCGGCATCGACGGAAATCGATCCGGTGGAAATGGAGGGTACCGCTTGCGCGGGTTGCGCGCCCAGCCGGATGACGGAGCCTTTTCCGAATTGCTTCTCGATCTGGCTGAGGGTCGCACCTAGTGCGCGGGCGCGTTCTTTTTCGTCCATGTAGATCCTTATAAGCGAAGAGGGGGAGAAACCCTATTATAAAACACAACAGGCCGGGCGCCTTATCTATTCATTTCAAAGAGGGCGTCCGGCCTGTGCTTGGAACTGCGGCGCAACCGACAGCTAGGCAACTTGCGTTCGATACTGCGAGACGATGGAATTCATCTCGTCTTTCAAACGCAATTTCTGCTTCTTGATCCGATGCTCTTCTTCCTCGTCTTCCAAGGTCAGGTGAGCTTTGGCTTCGATCTCTTCGAGACGTTTCTTCAGCTGCAAATGCTTCTCAGCTTTCTCGCGGAAATCGCCGCTCGTCGCCATCAGATGCGCCTTTAATTCTTCTTGATTGGTCATCTCCATCAGTGCCACCTTTCTATTCGTCGGACTTCGGTCTAAGGTGCCACGCCGAGTCGGAAACGGACAACTACGAGGCTCGGTGGGTATTGCTTGCAACATGACGATATCATGAAAAGATTCTCATGACAATAGCCGATTCAGGTGGGTTTGCATAGTAGTTGTTACGCACCGTAACATTATGAAACCCAATGCTTTGGTAGAGAGATACAGCCTCCACATTAGAGGCCCGCACTTCCAGAAACCACTCCCCTGGAGCGTGGTGCAATTCATGCGCCAACAGTGCTCGGCCGAGCCCTTTTCGCCGGGCGGCAGGGTCAACGGCGAGGTTCAGGATTTCCCGCTCGCCGGGTCCGGTTTGGCGACTCACCAGAAACCCGGCAACCACGCCGTCGACTTCGCCGACGATGCAGCGGTAAGCCAGATAGTCCTGCGGGGGCCATTGCGAAGCTTCAGGCGAAGCTGCCTGAATCTTCCCGATCGCGTCGAGGTCCTCAGGGGAGGCCGGACGGATGGTAAAGGGATTCATTTGAGTGAGATTCGGAGTATCCCATAGCCGATCAGCGGGGTAAAGGCGAGGCCGACGCATACCGCATTGAAGCCACCTCGGTCGACCATAACCCCTATTAACGGCAGCAATAGGACCTGCATTAAGCCAAGGGAACAGGTCAGCGCTGCGATGGAGAAACCGGCTCGGGCAGGTCCAAACAGATCAAGAGGCAGGGCATAAACCGCGACCGAAAGAGCCATGGTGAAGAAAAAGCTCAGGCTGATGGCGGCAGCGGCCAAAGGTGCGGTAGGCATCAGGGGAACCAGGGCGGTCCCCAGCAGGAGCAACGAGGTGACTCCAGCAAGACGGATACGTGCCCTGACCGGCTCCATTCCAGCCCGGATCCAGCGGAGCATCAGCCAGCCTCCTCCGAGTCCTCCCAGGCCGCCGAAGACCGGAGGAATCCAGGCGAATAAGCGGTTGGCGTCCTGCTGGGAAAGATGGCGCTGCTGGACAAAATAGTTGGTGGTCCAGTAAAACCAAAGCGTGTAAAGCATCATGATGAACGCGTTGGTCAGGCTGATGCCCCATAAGCGGCGGTCTTTTAGAAGGTCGCCCACCGGGGCCGGAGGTTCGGGTTTGGTTGAAAGGGTTGGGGCGGTGCGGACCGCCAACCACCATGCCGGAAGCCACAAGATTCCTAAAGCTCCACCGACTATGAACGCAGCTCGCCAGCCCCAGACCGGGGTTACTGCGGAAAGCAACAGGGGAGCCAGGACCGCGCCGGTACTCACGCCGATCGAATTCGATGCGGTACCCATGGCCATCTCTTTGGGCGGCAGGTAGGAGGCGAAGGTTTTGCCGGTGCTCGGGATGCCCGCGGCTTCGGAGATGCCGAGGACCATTCGGGCCGTAACCAGGGCGGGAAGTGTTCGCGTGGCGGCTGTGGCCGCAGCTGCGAGAGACCAGAATCCAACCGCAACGGCGGCTCCAAGGCTCAGACCGATGGCATCCAGGAATAAGCCGGCCAATGGAGCGACCAGAGCATAGACAATCGAGAAGGCCGAGCCGATTTCTCCATACTGGCGGTTGTCTAAATGGAATTCCGACTGTATGTCAGGCGCCGCGGCGGAGAGCAAGGCCCGGTCCAGGTAGTTGAGCATGGTCGCGGTCACGATCAACACGACGGGCACCCACCGCAGGGCGGACCGGTTCACTTAGGCAGCTCGACCACTTTAATGCTGCCCGAAGTTCCCAATTTGGGGTTGGCTTTTCCGTCGTGAACGACGCCGATCTTGCGGGTTGGTTTCTGGATTCCGCAGGCGAACTCTGCGCTGCCTTCGCGGACGGTCAGCTTTTGGGGGTCGTCAATGGCGAGGCGGAGGATGGGGCCAGAGGCGCTTTGGATGGTCAGCTTCATGGAACTCCCGATGCAATCCACGCGAGTGAGCGTGCCGGTGACGTATTCGCCTTGTTCCTGGGTCCACCAGCCGACCGGCTTTTGCGAGGACTTCAGCCCGCCCAGCCGCTGGTTGGCCGCGTCTTCGGCAGCGTGCACTTCGGCTGCGGCGGCTGCTTTCAAGCGTTCCAGGTCGGCAGCGCGCTCGGCGGCGAGGCGTTTCCGCTCGGAGATGTCAAACTCGGCTCGCCTCTCGCCTTCCTCCATGCGAGCAAGATGAATCCGGGCACGTTCTTCGTCGTTGGGAGCGGCGCGTTCAGCCTGGGCCCACGATTTCGCGGCATCGTCGAGCTTGTCGGCTGCCTCCTGCGCCCGAGCCAGCTCTTGCCAATAATCTACATTCCGCGGGGAAAGCTTCGCGGCGGTTTTCAGCTCCTCGATTTTGACCTGAGAATTGTGCTCCAGGGCAGCGAGTTTGGCGTGCGGCTCGCCCCAGCGAGGATTGGCTTTGGCGGCAAGTTCCAGGGACGCCGGAGTTCCCTTGGCCGCGAGACCGCGAGGACTGTCTTCGGGAAAGGACTTCCCAGCCGATTGAAGCTCTGCCATGGTAGCCGTGACTGCAGACTCGGGCGATGGCTTTTCAATAAAGTCGCGGTTGGGGTTGAGAGCGCGCGCCCCTATTGCCACGGTCGGGTAGATTCCACTCTTGAAGTAGGCGTCGACCCTTTTTTCAAATTCGGCAAGAGGGATATCGAACGCGTTGCGCACGGCTGCGGCCTCGTCGCCGGACTGCTGCAGATTGTTGAGATAGACACGCAGTTTTCCGGTGTAGTCCGGATTGGTGGCGATGAGTTGTATTTTGGCCCAGGCCCGCATGCGGGGATCGGGGAGTTCGCCTGCCGAGGGAGCGGTTCCTAACGTCACCTTCGTCCCTGTGACCTGGATGGTGGCAAAGAGATCGGTGATGGCGGTCTCAATGGTGTCCGGCATGGGACCAGCGTTGTCGTGAAGGAGGATCGCGGTGAGCCCTCGCAGGAAGTCATGCGATAGGGGCGTGTCGGCGGCCCAGGCGCTGAGGGTCATGGAGCCGCCGTCGACAAAAGCTTGTGGCAACGCGTGCTGGCCGTATGTTTTTTGATTCGGAAAGAGGACCAGTTCCACTGGCCAGACGGTGTCCAGGCCTTCCTTCGAGCCCAGCAGCGTGCCCATCATATAGCGCAACTGCTCCATGGTGTTGAGCGTTTCGCGGGCGGACTTATCCCCAGCATTGCTCAGGACTCGAAAGGGTCCGGAACGATATTCGGTCCACTTCTCGGCCGCGGGAGCGAGTCCGGCGGCAAGCAGCAAGAGGACGGCAACGCGGCGCATAATCCATTTATAATTCTCGCACCGACTGCACAGCTGCGAACGGGATCTGCGATGTTGGAATGTGGCGAATCCTGTTGTGCTTTTTGACGGAGTCTGTAACCTGTGCAACGCGATGGTGCAATTCGTGATTGCTCGCGATCCGGGCGCCCATTTTCGCTTTGCGCCACTAGGGTCGGATGCGGCGACGCGGATGTTAGGCGAGTGCGGGGTCGATGGTTCGTTGCCGGACAGTGTGGCATTGATCGAGAACGGCCGTTTATATACGCGCTCGACTGCGGCTCTTCGGATCGCACGGTTGCTGCGGTTTCCGTGGTGCTTGGTCTATGGGTTTATAGTGATGCCGAGGCCCCTGAGGGACATAGTCTACAATTGGATCGCGCGGCATCGGTACAGGTGGTTTGGTAAGCAGGATAGCTGCATGATTCCTACTCCGGAGTTGCGGGGGCGGTTTCTGGAATGAGGGGGCCGCTATTTAGAAAGACTCGAGAATGGCTTGTCGATCTACGCTCTTGTGATCGGCAACGCTCCGAAGGATTCCGTTAAGCGTTCCGACGCGCAACGGGTTATGCGACGGGACCGCGACGCGGTGCGGGGTGGGGTCCAGTGTCTGCAAGATAATGTGGCTTCCGACCTGATTGACTTTCAAATATCCCCAACGGCGACAAAGCACTGCCGCGAGATCCTGGCCCCGCACGTCACGCGGCAGTTTCATCCGAGAGCGAACACTTCATCGCGTACGAGATGCAAGCGGACGCCGGTGGGCTTTGGCCGGTCGAAATAGAAAGCTTCGACAGCTTCCTTGACATTGGCTCGCAATTCGTCCCAGGTGTTGCCCTGGGTGAAGATGCTCTCGGTGAGGCATTCGGCGCAAAAGCCGCCGTCGCCTTCCTGCGTGATCTCGAATACGATTTCGTTCACAACTTTGAATCTAGTGGATCGCCTGACTTTGAGCAAGTGCCAACTACTTCGCGGCCGGCGTCAAACCCCCCAGATGCGCCTCCGCATCCAGCACGACCTCCTGCATATGCCCGCTTTCCTTCTGCACGCTGGCGAGCCGCAGGATCTCATCCAGCGGCGGCCGACCATCCACGCCGGTCACCCGATGGACGGTCCACCAGGCCTGGGACCAGGACTTGAAGCGATTGCGGATGTCGTTGCCTAACTCGTAGTATCCCGCTTGATCAGGTTTCATGGTATTGAACTTGCGGATCTGATCTTCGATGTCGGCGGCGATCTCAAGCACTGCCTTGGAGACTTCAGGGTCTACTACCTTCAACCTGCTCACCGCGTAAATGGCGGTGTCTACCTCGCCGGAGTTGGACGAGCGAAGCATCATGGCCAGGTCGGCTGGGCGCGCTTCAACGACCTTTATAATGGCCTGTTCGCGATCGGCGGCCATTCCGTATTTCAGATAGCTGAGCCACTTTTCCAGAGGAGCATCGGGGGTGAGCGCAGCGAACTCGGCCTCGGCGACCACCCGCGGGTCGGGCGAAGGTGGGGGAGGGATGTATTCTTCGATGCGGAAGCGATAAGAGGGTTCGCTATCCGGCCATGGTTTGTCGCCCTTGCTCTTCGGCAGCCAGGCGCTCCACTGCTGATATTGGGGACCGGGATGGCGTGGGAAGTCCATTTCAAACCCGAATCCATTGCCCAACCCCAGAGACACCACGAAGCCTCTGGGACCGCGGGTAGTGAAAATGTCGACTGAACCGGGGACAATCCAACGTCCCCCTTCCTGCCTGGTGTCGGCCAACATGAGCACTCCGTGCCACGTCTTCCGAGTGGTGCGGCTCCAAGGGTTGCGGGTGAAAAGCTCGAAATACTCCTTGCCGTTCGTGCTTGCGGAAGGGTCCGAGGCTGCTTTGGGCAAGCGATATTCGACCTCCAGAATCAAGGAATGTCCATTGACAGTGGGCCCGATATCGGCGAGCCCATAGGCGGCCAGCGCGGCTACGCCGGCCAATGCGAGCGCGGCGCCGGCGCAGATCCCCAAGCCCGCCAGGAATCCAGGGGCCAGGAATCGGGAGGCGACCAAGGCACCTACAAATGCAGCAATCCCGCTGAAAAAGCCTAACGCGAGGATAAAGAGAAATGACCCGCCTTCCCGCGAGGAGATGTGGTACCACTCCACGCATCTCGCCCCGATGAACCCGGCGGCAATTGCTGCAAGAAGACCCGTCAGGATCGCGATGAAAAACGAATGGAGCCAGCTCATAGGTAGGGCGCGGGGTCCACGCCCGACTTTTCGCACAGCTCGAGGAATACGGCTTTACGCTCGGCGCGATTCTCCGTGTTGAAGCGCAGGAAGAACGGGCGCTGATCCCAATCAAAAGAGCTTGCCGCCTTGCCGTGCAGGAATAGCAGCAATCCGGCGACGTTCACCGCGGTCTCTCCATCGCGATTGAGAGCGGCCCAAAACAATGCGTCCATCACTTCGTTGGGGTGATGCAGCTCAGCTTCGTCCAAAGCTTGGGTGAGGCCTCCGAAGACTGTCGAGGTGTGCAGGGCCCTTACCAGGGACGTGGTCCGTTGTTCGTCGGGCACCATCTCGGGGGCATAGCGTGTCACCGCCATACGGATGTGGGGATCTGAATGGCTCATCGCCGCTTTGACAAGATCGCGGGTAGGCCCGGTGTCGAACGCGACCATGGCTTCGACGTCGCGCCAGTCCTTGATGCCTTGTTCAAGGAGAAGGTCCTCTGTCGCCTCGGGTTGTTCCAGCTTTGCGGCTCTGAGGGCTTCGATATCGTAACCGTTGCCGTCGTGCCATTTCTCGTAGTCGATCACCATGCTTTGTTCGAATCGGGCCAGGGCGCTGTTGGGATCCTTCGCCCTCGAAATAGGAGAGGACGGATGGGGCGCGTTATGAGCGTCGCGTATAGCATCCATATCAGGCTCCGGTTCGGGCGGCAAAGGAGGTTCCAGGATATAGAACTCGCGGTCATGATCGGTAAACGCGCCAGAGGCGCCGAAACTCGCAAAATCGTTGAACTGCAAACCGTCGCCCCACACACGCGGCCTTGTGGTGAAGTGGTTTGCGAGCTTGAGATAGGTAGCATAGGGCTGGCCGGGGAAGCCCTGGCCTGTCTCGACGATCTGGTTTCCGGCAGCCAGCTCCGCATCGAGCAGAGCACGTAAGCCCGGCGGCAGCGCGTCGGCGTCTTTTCGAAATTGGTCCGGAATGGGCATGAGTCCTAGACAATCTTACCCCTGTAGTACCGCCTAAACCCTGCTAATTCTTCAACCGATAGGAGGGGGAGGGCGATTATGCAAACCCAAAGTGTGCAGACCTGGCGAGGATGCTCGGAAACCATCTCGCTGGCGGCAATAACGCCGCTGGAGGAGAAGGCTACGGTTCCCGTGCTCTCCGAAGAGTCGCCGCTGCGGGTCGGACTGCCTCCCTCTGAACAAACCATGATCTGGCGCCCAGGCGCTGCCGAAGAGGTCAGCATCTCCACGGTCGAGGAGCCGAGCCTGGTATCGCCATCGCTTGCCGACGTTCATAGCCGGGAATACCCCGTGGAAGAGGTGGTCTCAGGCGTCGAAGTGAGCCCGGATTTCCAGCCCGACCGAGGATCGGCGCAGAGTTTGTGGACTACACCGGCCATGGCCGAGCAAATTCAACCCGAAGCGCTTCGCGTCTCCCCGGAAGCGCCTTCTGAAATCAAGTACCGAATCTGGGTGCAGCCCATGGAGGAAACCGCCCTGCATCAATTGCGGCGCGCGGAAGAACGGCCTTGTCCTGCACTGGTGATGCCCGGCCTGGAAGCCTTGAAAGCGGCGATTGAACATTCCCAGTACGCAGGCCAGGCACGCTTGCCTGGATTGGACGGATTTACCCTCCAGGGCCTGGTTGCCTGCGGAGGCACATCCCTGCAATCGGCAATGGCTGCGCGCACGCCGGAGTTGGAGCATTTGCTCTACCCCAGTTCGCGCAGGCTACCCGTCCCAGCCAATTCCAACATTGGGTAGAAAATGGCCGGCGTAAGAAATTTCATGGAGAAGGCACTAAGGTGTTTTACCCACTCCTCCGATAGAAGATCGAACCGCGGATAACACGAATTTCGGAAATGTAGAGGACCAACGCAATGGTGGAACAAACTGAAATACCGATGACCCCCGTACCGGCCCAAGCCCTGATACCAACTGAATTGGATCGATCGCCGAGGGCCCAATCCGATCCCAACCGGGCGGACATGGTGGCCATCGCCCGGGCTGCCATCCACCACCTGAATGGCGATCCGGTGCAAGCGCTGGAAGCCCTGCTAGCGGTCGGCCGCGAGAATGAAACGGTAGATCTACTGATCTCCCGGGGCTACCTGCAGGTGGAGTTGAAGCAGTTCGAGGCAGGCTGGGAGACGTTCGCCAAGGTGGTCGGGCTGCAGCCGGCATCGTCGGAGGGCTGGTTCCAGCAGGGTCTTTGTCTCCACAAGCTGGGTCGGATTCCGGAAGCACTCACTTGCTTTGAAAAGGCCGCGCCTCTCCGGCCGGACTGGATTGAGATTCCTCTAGCCCGCGCGATCTGCCACTTGAGCCTGAAGCAGTACGTCGCCGCGATGGACCAGGCCGAACTGTGCCTCAAGCTGGATTCCGACTATCATCCCGCGCTGTCAGTAAAGGCGGTCGCACTGCACCTGACCTGGGAGCCGGAGAAGGCGGCCGCACTTTATCAGCAAGTCCTGCGCGCCAATCCGGGTTGCGTGCAAACGTTGATGAACCTGTTGACTCTGGCGCTGCAACAGAAGAAATACGACGATGTCCGCCAGTGGGCGGCGGAACTGATGACCGCGCAGCCTACCAATGCTCTGGCGATTGAGGGCATGGCGGTGGCGGCGTTCTACCACAGCGATTTCGAAAACGCCCGGCGTTACTATGAAAAGCTGACCGAACTCGCGCCGGAAATGGCCGAGCATTGGCTCAATCTGGGAACAACGCTTCAGAAGCAAGCTCGCCTGGAGGACGCGGCCCAAGCTTATGGACGGGCAGCACGCGTCCGGCCGGATTCTTTGAATGCGCACCTGTACCAAGGCTCGGCTCTGTGGAAAGCGGGCGACTTGGCGGGGGCTCGCGCGGCCTACGAAACCGCGGTGATGAAGTGGCCGGACCGCGAAGAACTCACGTTGAGCCTCTCTCAAGTGCTGGAAGGGCTGAATCAAGCCGCCAACGCCGAAACTGTTTGCGCGAAGTTCTGCGAACGCACCGCCAACCGCGCTCCGGTGTGGTTCCGTCTGGGATACCTGCAGTGGAAACGAGGCGCGGCAGATCAGGCGATCGCCAGTTTCGAGACTGCCCTGGAATTGCATCCCGGCTGGACCGAGGCGGAGATCAATCTGGCTCTTGCGTGCCAAGCGACGGGCCAATTGGATCGGTCCCAGAGTATTCTCGAGACGGTTCTGACGCGGGAACCGAATCACCCTGGCGCGTCGCGAGCATTAGCATCGCTGGCTTTGAACCAATCTCGGCCGGAGCAGGCGCTGGCTCTACACGAAAAACTCATCGCACTGGGCGAGGCCAACGAAGATGTCTACTTCAACTGCGGTGTCCTGGCGCAGACCTTAAACCGTCCCGAAGAAGCCATCAAGTATTACCGCGAGGCGATCGCGGTGAGGAAGAATTTCGCCGAGGCGCTGCTCAATTTGGGTCACGTGCTGTCAACGCTGGGACAGACTGCGGAAGCGAAGAATTATTGGGTACCGGCTTTGGAGTTGAAGCCGGAGTTCGCACTCACTTACTTCCGTCGCGGGTTTGAGCCTGCGGGGAAGCGATAAGTCGAGCCTAGCGGGGAACTGACAATAGGTACGTGGTTAAGAGATCCAGATCCTTCGGGTTCAGCCTATAGGCCGGCATTAGCGAATTCGGGGAGAACTTCTTGGGGTCGGAGAAATGGGCGACTACCCAGGCCTTCTCGCGCCGTTGCTTCAAACCATTCAACACCGGGCCGCGTTTGCCGCCCTCGTCGTTGAGCGTGTGACACGATCCACACTGGTTCCCGATGTATACGCTAGCGCCCTTTACTACCTCATCCGGGGCATTTTTCCAAGCGTCAATCCCGCGCTCGTCGCGTTGAGTCACCAGGGTGATCAAGCCGCGGACTTCACTTGCGTTCAGGTTGGACGACGAAGGGGCCTTCGCATCATCCGTCGGCTGCTGAAAATGCTTTTGCAGCCAGTCATTCGGACGTCTGGAGGCTACCTTGGTGAGGTCGGGACCTGAGCCGGTTCCGTCCAGCGCATGGCAGCTCATGCAATTATCTTTGCGAAAAGCCGCAATACCGGTTAGTTGCGATGCCGGGATCTGCTGCCACGAGCGAACTTCGGCCAGCCCGTCTTCTTCAATCGTGGTGGGCGTAGTGGCAACAGCTCGCGCGGTGAGAGCACCCCAGCCGATAGCTGCCACGGATGCAAGTGCAATAGCTCCTGTACGCTGGCGGAGCATCAGCATTTTGCCGCGATCAATAAAGGGCAATAAAAACAAAGAGCCGACCGCAAGCCCCGGCAGAACGATCGCCCCAAAGACTTCAAGTGGGCCGTTAAACGCTTTGAGGATCTGGAAGAGGAACAGGAAATACCATTCGGGGCGCGGGTTGTAGCCGGTATCGGTCGGGTCGGCGGCATGACCCAAAGGCACCTTGACCAACGCCACCAGCACGGCCACCGCGGCAAACCAGACGAACGTGGCAACCGTGTCTTTGTAAACCTGCTCCGGGAAGAATTTCTTCTTGGGTCTGTTCTCGTCACCAGGCGCGGGAGTGACGCCGTGCTTACGGACCAGATAGACGTGAAACACAACCAAGAACAAGGTGAGCAGTGGCAGCAAAGTAACGTGCGCGGCATAGAATCGCGCAAAGGTTTCGCGTCCAATAGAACTGCCGTCGGTACCCAGAAGCGTCAGCAGAATCTTTCCACCCGGTGCGAGCGAGGTGATTCGGGTGGTCACCATGGTGCCCCAGTAAGCGCGATTGTCCCAAGCCAACAGGTATCCGCTTAATCCAAACGCCAGGGTCAGCAGGAGGAGAACCACGCCGACCATCCAGGTGGTTTCGCGCGGTTTTTTGTAGGCGCCGTAGAGAAATGCCTGCACCATGTGCAGCACCACCACCACGATCATGGCGCTTGCACCCCAATGGTGCAGAGAGCGCATCAAGCCTCCCGCGGTGGCTTGAGTCACAATGTAGCGCAAGCTGTCCCAGGCTTCAGCCGGGGTCGGCGCATAGTTTACCGCCAGCAATAAACCAGAGAAGATTTGGGTGAGAAACGCGAACATCGCGACGCTGCCCAGCACCTGATGCCATCCAGCGGAAGCGGGAATGTCCTCGTCCAAAAAGTGACGGATTCCGGAGACAAGCCCGGTTCTTTCGTCCACCCAGTCTAAAATCGTTTTAAGCATCGGAGGAGTATTTCTAAGTGTTAACTTTTTCCAGCTTCTGACTGATCAGGAGCTTCCCTCCGACAGTCTTGGATACGAAGCGATCCAAGGGGCGCGGCGCTGGGCCGCTCACTACCGAACCGTCCAGTGCGAACACGCTGCTATGGCACGGGCAGAGGAAGCTTTGAATTTCCTCATCCCAGTGGTAAGCACAACCCAGATGAGTGCAGGAAGGCGCGTAGGCAATAACCTTGTCGGGAGTCTTCACCACCCAGGTGGTGGTTTTCTCCTCCATTTTTTTCCAACCATCCACGCGCGTACGCCGATACAGCACCTCTTCCGGTTTACCCGGTACCAACTGGGTCAAATCCGTCACTTCTACAAATTCGCCACTGTCTTGCGACGTCGGCTTAATCAGCAGATACGCAGCGGCTGGAAGAGCCAGCGCCGCGGTGATCACCGCGCCCACAAGATTGATGACGGTTATATAGAATTTCCGTCTGCTATGATTTGCTTGCTCCAACTTTCACCCCATACTGCTTACTGCGAAGAAGCTTGTTTTAACTATCTCTAATATTCTTAGAACAAACCGCTAGTATACTCGGAACAGGTGTCTGAACCCCCTATCCCATTTGCCATATTTCTCATCGCGATAGCGAGCGCTGCGATTGGAATTTGGCTAACTACTTTCGATTCAATCACGCGCAGACTCGTCCCATTTTCGGGAGGAGTACTAGTCGGAGTGGCTACCTTTTGGATGCTACCCGAAATGGCAGAGTACTTCCATTGGCCAATCGCACTATTGTGGATCTGCGGAGGCGCCGCTATGCTGGCGGTCGTGGATCGCTTTGTCTATCCGGTGTGTCCCGCATGCTCGCCTGCCCATGACCACGACCACTGCACCGCGCGGCTGCACGGCTTCGCCACACCGCTGCTGGCTGCAGCGGCCCTGCACAGCGCGCTAGACGGATGGAGCGCGGTCTCAGCGCAGGAAGGCACGGGCTTTGGCACAGCTCTCGCGTTTGGAATCGCAGCGCACAAGATTCCAGAAGGACTGGCGCTAGGAATCATTTCCCGTGCCGCGTTGCCGACGCGATGGTCGGCCTTTGCCTGGTGCACATTAGCTCAGTCGGCAACGCTCGCGGGCGCGGGGACGGCGGTGCTGTTTGCCCCCTATCTTGGTCCGGCGGGGTTGCATGCACTGCTTGCCATCGCGGCGGGAAGTTTTCTTTATCTGGGTGGCCACGCAGTGCATGGCGAGCTGCAACGGAGCGGCGCCAGCATGGCGTTTGTCCCGGCGCTGACCGGCGTAGCAGGATCCAGCATGCTGCGGTTTCTTGTCCGATAGATCATTTCCTTCGCGAACCCCTTGTGAAACGCACGTAAAGCTGGCGTCACATTACAGTGATGCCACAGTTTGGCGTCTCGAAAGGAATTTACGCGATGACGACCATTGACAGGCAAACTTCGATGAAGTGGAACCGGCTGGTCCGGCAGGCGGTGGAGCGAGTGCTCGGTCCTCGGACTGAGTCCTGGCCGGAGGGGGTCGACAGGGTCGCGCTAAATCCGCAACCGTTACCGCCACGGTCTTTGTTCTTGGCAGCTTTATCTCAAGGGCTCATCAGCAGCACAGAGCTGTTGCAGGAGTTCTCGGGTGCGATGTTTGAAAACGAGGAACGCAGCATTATCGTCATTGGTAGTTACGTCAATCGATTCGTCGACGACTTCTGCGGCAATGGGTTTCGTGTGAATTGGGTGGTTCCGGGGCCGCCGCCGCATTGGTTTCCCACTGAGTTAAGCGGTGCCGATCTGTTGGTTTTGGCAAGCCACTTCGCGCAAGCTACCAAAGAAGTATTGGGGTGGGAGATGCAGGGGATTCTGGCGGCCGCAGGTGCCAGGTTCGCGGAGGTAGGAGTGTTGCGGATGCAAGCTTTCTAGATCGACTTGTTATTCTAGCTTTCAATGCTCCTGAGCCTGGCACTGATTGCAGCGGTCTGGGCGGGCGTATTTTTCATCGCTTGGCGATTTCCGGAAAGTGCAGATAAATGGTGGCTATGGTGGGTCCATCTCGCGGTAATGCTTTCCAGGAGACGAGCTCTGCTTTTCTTCTTGGTCGCACTTCTACCCCTGCTTCTTCGAGGAGTGCTTCTACCCCTCTGGCCCATCCCTGACCCTTATGTACAGGATGAATTCAGCTACCTTCTGCAAGCGGACACATTCGCACATGGGCGCCTGACCAATCCCACTCCCGCGGTGGGGGAATTTTTCGAGAGTGCCCAGATCCTGGTGCGCCCGTCCTACACGTCGAAGTATCCACCGGGACACGCCCTGGCGATGGCGCTGGGACAGCGGCTGATGGGCCATCCCTGGTTCGGCGTGTGGCTAAGCTGTGGCGTCTTGGCCGCGGCGCTGCTGTGGGCGCTGGAGGGTTGGTTTGCTACCTCCTGGGCGATGTTCGGCACGCTGTTGGCGTTGCCGCTCTGCTCCTTCGCCTACTGGATGAACAGCTATATGGGAGGCTCGGTCGCAGCGATCGGCGGGGCGCTGGTGGTGGGGGCCTATGGGCGTCTGACGAGGCGGAAGCAGGATGGCGCGGCGTGGGTCCTTGGCGCCGGCTGCGTTTTGCTTGTCTTTACGCGGCCCTTTGAAGGCTTATTGATCGCGATCCCAACGTTGGTGATGTGTTTGCTAGCCAGGGTAAGTTTGTCGGCATGGGCGAGAGTGGCCTGTGTCGGGCTGATAGGCGCGGCCGCCCTGGGCTACTACAACCACCGCGTAACCGGCGATGCGTCGAAGTTGCCTTACTTCGAATACAACGCCCAATACATATCGACTCCACAATTCAGTGTGCTGCCGCTCGGCCCGCCGAAGCAATTCCGCTATCAATACATGAAATTGGTTGACGAAGTCTGGGAGCGCCAGCAATGGGAAAATTCCCGGCGTCCACGTTTTCTGGTGGACCGTACACTCCAGTGGGTTGGGGCGGCGGCCATGTATGCGGGAGGCACGGGGTCTTTTCTTCCACTGATCGCAGTGCGCGCAAGCGCGGTGGATCAAGGGGCGGTTTTCAATCTCGACAATGTGATCCACATCTTCCTGATGGGCGCGATGGTTCTTGTGCCGGTGGCTATTTTCGCGAGGCCCCTTGCGAAGACCGGCAGAACCCGATTCGCCTTTGTGCTGGTGGGCGCGAGCGTCGCTGGCTCATTCCTGTCCGCGCCTTTTTATCAACACTACGCCGCCCCCGCGGTTGCTCCGCTTCTAGTCCTGGTTACCGGAGCCTATCGCCATTTGCGGCACGCCCGATCTTCCGGGCCAATGTTTGCGGCACTGATACCACTGGTGGCAATCGGAATGTCTATTCTGAATGGAGTTCCAGCATTGTTGCACGATCCTGCCGTTCTCAGAGTTGCAGCGCGCGCACGCCTTGAAGACACGGTGAAAGAACACTCAGGCAAGCACCTGATAATCGTCCGCTACAGCGGCATCCAGCGCCCGATTGAAGAATGGGTGTACAACGGAGCCGATCTGGATGGATCGCAAGTGATCTGGGCTCACGATCAGGGTCCGATTGAGAATCGACGTCTGACGTCGTATTTTCATGACCGGCAGGTGTGGTTATTCCAACCCAATATTGATGCGGAATGGATTGGGCCGTATCGGGATTAATCACTCCTTCTTTTGTGGCCGTGAAGGATTCGGGTTTGCCGCTCGGACAGAGATCGTGAAATCCGGCAATGCGACCGTGGCAGGTTTGGATTTCATCATCTGGAACGCGTCGTCGAGCTCCAGGACATGGGCGCGGGTCAGTTCCAGAGTGTGCTCCTCAGGTTGATAGGTGGTGCCGCGAGGATAGTCGACGTAGGGGGTACGGGATTGCTCGATATGCGTACCGAGCACGTGCGCGATGGCGTGGGTGCGGACAAACTGAGCCAAGCGATGAGCGCTATCAGTGTAAACAGGCACATCAGCGTCGTTCACATAGAGCCTGCCGGGATAGAGGCTATCTCCGGTGAGGAGGTTTCCAGTGGACCGGTCGTAGAGTGCGATGCTAGCGGTTTGATGCCCAGGGATGGGAATGACGTCCAACACCCGGCCACCGAGGTCAATGGATCCGATGTCTTCTGGCCATTTGGCAATACCCGCTGCCTTCTGCACCTCCGCGGGTGTCGCGGCAACGAACTGAACGTTTGGCATGGCTTGGAATTGCTTATCGCCTGAAGTGTGGTCGCCATGGCCGTGAGAATGAATCACAATCAGCGAGACAGGCGCATGTTTCTTTTCCTTGGCCCACTTGTCAAGAAGTCCCATGACAAATGGAGCCGTTTGAACTGTTCCCGCTCCGGTGTCTTCGAGCAACGCATGCTGCTCACCGAAGATCAGGTACAAGAAAGGCTTCTCGTAATTAATGCAGCCGGACTCACGCAGGATGTAGAAATCGGGATTGTACTCCTGCACCTGCCAATCAGGAACCGTTACGCAGTTTGGGCCGCCCGTACGCCATCCGCCAGGAAGAACGCCGGGAGTTAAACCGGCGTCGCCTCCATCAGCGGCCCAAGCCGCGATTGCCAGACTGAGACCGAGAAGAAGTCTCAGAATTCGTACCTCAGTGCGAACTGCATCACGCGGGCGTCGGCTGCGGCACCGAGTTCCCCGAAGGTGGAGGGATTCGCCAAGCTGATCGAAAGGCTTCCAGTGCTTGCTCCGTTAGGCGCGACGGTCAGGAAGTTGACGTTGTTGAAGGCGTTGAAGGCTTCCGCACGAAGTCCCAAGCGGTGACCTTCCCAGGGAAGTTTGAAGTATTTGCTGACGGAAAGGTCAGTGTTGTAGAAGGCGGGTCCGCGGAGGATTCCGCGAATGCCATTGGTGCCTGGGTACTCGCCGACAAAGGAGTTCACAGCGTTCGTATTGGCGAACAAGCTCGGAATGCCGTTCTGGTCGAAGCTACCCGAGGCAGGCATGCTCGCACCCGGTCGCATAATGCCAATAGCGGAAAAGAGGTAGTTCACCGAATAAATACCGCCGTTAGAAACGTTGACTGGGAGTCCGGACCGGATACTGACCAGCGAAGAGATCTGCCAGCCGCCCAGAATCGCGTTTACGACCTTAGGCGGGTGCGAGAGAAATTTCCGCCCTTCTCCTACCGGGACCTCAACCACGAAGTTCGCCGTCACGTTGTGGCGAATATCGAAGTCTGACGGACCCTTGTTCTGGTTCGGAGAAAAGGAGTTCTGAATGGACCCGATGCTGGCTTCGGAACCCGAAGAGTTGTCTATGGAGTGCGACCAGGTGTAGTTAAAGTCGTATCCCCACCCGCTGGACAACGCGCGGCGGAGCACAATCTGGAGGCCGTTGTAGGCCGCGTGACCCGCGTTCACGTAGGATGTGACGCCGGCGGCCTGGAGCGCGAAAAAGGTATTGCAACCGTAGAGCGAGAGGCACTGCCCATTGGATTGACGCTGACGATCCATATCGTTCAAACCGTCGAGTTCGCTGCCTGCGTAGGTGCCATACGTGTCATAAAAGTAATTTGCGCTGGCGCTACCGTTGATCTGGTAGTTCCTCGCGCCTGGGAACATATCCTCGATGAAGGGAACCGCTGGAATCAGGCTCGGATTGGCTTTCACCATCGCGGCGGTGACCCCAGAATCATAAATGGAGCGGAGAACGCCAACGCCTTGCGTCCAAGTCTGGCCGGATTTGGGATCCTTGAAGTTCGTCAGAGGCTGGGCAAAATCCTGCGACAGGATGCCCGCGTGGCTCAAGCGGCCAATGTAGCCTACTTCCAGACTCATGTGCTTGGGAAGGGGGCGTGCGTAGGTCAGGTTGAGCACGTAGGAATAAGGTGCTTTCAAATCGGAAGAGATCCCGGTGAAAGAAGTAAATCCGCCGACGATCGTCGGAGGTGTCAGAGGAAAGCTGCCGCCAGCCGCCGTCGGAATCGCAGGCAGGGCACCGCCGTTGTAGCGGAAGGAGGTCGTGAAGTCAGTGTTAACCGGCTGAGCGACAGTAGTCGCCAAGCCCGGCGAACCGCCGTTGGCGAACTGGACGGCCAGGTTGCTGCCATAGCGATCATAGACCACTCCTGCGCCAGCCCGAATCACGCTGCCCTTGCCGAAGATCTTGCCCGCTATCCCACCCAGGTCCGGCGCGTACGCGATGCCGAGCCGCGGAGCGAAATTATTCTTGTCGGTCGGATAGTAGTCCGGGCCGTTGTTCACTGGGCCGCCTAGACCGTAGGAGATCAGCGAGTCCGGTAACGCGTAGGAAGGAATCCCCGCTGCCTGCCCGCCGACGCGAGCCGCGAAGAAGTTGCTCAAGGGAACGGTGGGAACAACTTCAACTCCGTTCAGTTCATAAGGGGGCTTATAGAGGCTGTAACGGAGACCGTAAGTTAGCGTCAGATCTCGGCGGACCTTAAACGAATCCTGTGCATAGAATTCGTATTCCTTGTCGCTGAAAGCGCGCGTAATGGGAGTTCCGAAGGGAATCGAGTTGCCATTTACACCGAAGTTTACGGTTCCTCCATATTGGTTGATGAGCCCGAGAGCGGTGCCGAACGCGTTGGTTACGTTGGTGCCAGACGAAAGCGCGCCCCCCGTAGCCGCCACGACATCCGCGGTGATATCGCCACCTAGACCCTTCAGCGTGTTGCGGCTGAAACTATAGTTGGGCAGATTGTTATAAGCAACACGATCATTCTCGATATCGCGGATATTGAATCCGAACTGGATGGAATGCTTGCCTTTGGTCCATGTGAGGCTGTCCACCAGGTTCGTGGTGGGCGAGATGCGCAGGGAGGGCCTGGCCGATGTGTTGATGGGGGCCGAAGTGAAAAAGGTCGGTAACACCGCGTCAGTGCCGGTGCTGGAAATTCCGATACGCGTATAGCCGTAGTTAAGAACGTTCACCAAGGTCGGAGCGATCAGATAAGTGTAGGTTGCACCGATACCGCGCGAGTTATCGATGGTCTGCGACGCAGCGCTCTGGCCGGGAAACTGAGCCAGCGTCGTATCTTGTTTGGCGCCGTTGAGAGTGCCTCGAACCGACACGGTGTGCTTGCCGGCCTTGTCCAGAATAAAGTCCATCTTAGCTACATAGGCGCGATCATTCAGTGTCTGCGGAGCGTTAAATCGCAAGATAGAGTAATTCAAGCCTTTGTCGGCGGCAGAGAGCGGATCGTTGCCAGCCGGATATTGATTCAAGTAATTCAGCATGTACGGGCTGAAGCCGATCCCCTGCGGGTCGATAGCCTTAACCTGGGCCGGAGAAAGCGATACGGTCTGTCCGTTGGTAAGGGCCACTTTGATGATGCCCTGTTTAAACGATTCCGAAGGCACGGTCCGCGATTGAGCGGTGGAGCTGCGATCCTTACGGTCTTCCCAGTTGGCGAAGAAAAACACGCGGTCTTTAACGAATCGCCCGCCGACAGAAGCGCCATACTGATTGCGCACCAACGCCTGGCGGGGAAGACCGATGCGATTGCTGAACCAGTTGTTGGCGGCCGTCAGCGTGTTGCGCATGTACTCATAGGCTGATCCGTGAAAGTTATTCGAGCCGCTCTTGGTCACCAGCGACACCTGGCCGCCAGCGGAACGCCCTTGATCGGCCCCCTGCCCCGCGACCGTGGTGCGGAATTCCTGCACAGAGTCAAGCGGCACGGGAAGCGCCGAATTAAAACCGGTCGTGTTGGTGGTGGTGACGCCGGAATTTTGATTGTCGTTCACATCCACGCCGTCAAGCGTGATGTTGTTCTGATCTTTCTTCGCGCCCAGAACTTCGCCAGTCGGCGCGACGCCGGGCTGCAGGCTTAAGAGCGCCACAACGTTGCGAGTCTGCAAAGGAAGGTCGCGCACCTGGCGCTCAGTGAACGGATTGCCGATGGTGGCATCCTCCGTATTCACCTGCGCCGCTTCCGCGGTCACGTTTACCGTATCGGAAGTCTTGCCGATTTCCAGCTGTATCGCCAGCGTCGTCGCCAAATTTACCTGCAAGCGAACGTCGGCCTGATAGGTGCTAAAGCCGGGCTTCTGAACTTCAATTGTATAAACGCCGGGCGAGAGCTGGACAAATGTGTAGGCCCCGGAAGTGTCGGCCAGCGTCTTACGAGCGGCGGACGTGTCTTTGTTTGTGGCAGTGACCACAGCCTCAGGAATTACTCCGCCTTGTGCATCTGTAACCGTACCCTGCAGGGAACTGGTCTGGGCGGCGAGGGGCAATAAGGTAGCCAACAAAGTAATGGCAAGCCGAGTCATTCAAATCTCCTCAGTCACAAATAGGATGTCTAGGATGGATTGACGCCGACTGGGGTCAAGGATGCTCGACGAAGGAGCAGACAACTGTGGCTAACGGGAGCCAGTCTCTAACTTAGATTCGGAAAGCTTACTAACGGAAGTCCCAACAAGAAAGGTGCACTACGCTATGTTTTCTAGCTTAGGACACTAGCGCCGCAAGGTCAAGAAAAACCTTGTAAATTCTCCCGGATTTTCGCTAAGAATGATGCCTAGACGTTACAGTACAAACGTAAGGCGGCGGCTAAGCGACAACATCATGGAGGACATTTCCGGCCACGTCAGTAAGCCGGAAATCGCGTCCGCTATAACGGTAGGTCAATTTCTTGTGATCAATTCCCATCAGGTACAGGATGGTCGCGTGGATATCGTGAACGTGAGCGGGCTTTTCGATAGCTTTGAAACCGAACTCGTCCGTAGCGCCGTAGATGGTTCCGCCTTTCACCGCGCCGCCAGCGAGCCACATGGTGAACCCAAACGGATTGTGGTCACGACCCTTCTTCACTCCACCGCCTCCACCGACTTCACGCACCGGTGTTCTGCCGAACTCCGATCCACAAACCACCAGAGTGTCCTCCCAGAGTCCGCGCTGCTTCAGATCTTTAATAACCGCGGCAAAGGCTTGATCCGAATTCTTCGCATTCACCTTGTGGGCCATGATGTCTGCGTGCGCATCCCAAGGGTCGCCCTTCGAGTAGTAGAGCTGGACCATGCGGACACCCTTCTCCGCGAGCCGGACAGCCGTGAGAGCCCCGCGCGCCACCGGTCCGGGACCGTACATATCCAGAACCGCCTGAGACTCTTTGCGAACGTCGAAGACATCAGGCGCTTCCGTCTGCATCCGATAGGCGGTCTCCATCGATTGAATGACCGCTTCCACCTGAGCGTCGGCGCCTGTTTCCGTCTGGCGGATTCCTTCGATTTTCTGCAACAAATCCATTTCCCGCCGCTGTTCGGGCAACGTGAATTTCGTATTGTTGACGTAGTTCACCAGCTTCTTGGGATCGAAACCCTTTTCGATGACGACTTTCTTGGGCTTCTCCTTGCCATCTTTATCCTTCTCCATCGTCTCCATCGGAGTGGCCTCGTCTTCGGCCCCGTCCTGACCCGTCTGGACACGATTTGAAATGAAGGTGCCTTGGTGAATTGCCGGAAGAAATCCATTGCTCCACAAAGGAGGCCCTACTGTGGTTGGCACGTCGGGACACAGCACAACATAGCCTGGCAGGTTCTGATTTTCGGTTCCAAGACCGTAGCTGATCCAGGCGCCGGTTGAAGGCCGTCCCGCCTGATTCGCGCCGGTATTCATCATCAGGCACGATGGCTCATGGTTGGGGATTTCCGTATACACGGAGCGAATCCAACAGATGTCGTCAGCCACTTCGCCCAGGTGCGGCCATAGTTCGCTGATGTCCATGCCGCACTTTCCATACTTCTTGAACGTGAATGGCGACTTCATCAGTTCGCCCGTGCGACGCTCCGTCTTGATGTCGCCGCCGGGCAACGGCTGGCCATCGTATTTCTCCAACGCCGGCTTCGGATCGAAGCTGTCAATCGTGGAGCATCCCCCATTCATGAAGAGAAAAATGACGCGCTTCACTTTTTGTGGATAGTCGAGCTTGCCGGTGAGAATCCCACCAGTGGGGGTAGCAACCACGCCCGCCTGCATCAGGGATTGGTTGACCATCCCTGCGAAAGCCATCATGCCGAATCCATTGCCTACACGCCGGAGCGCTTCACGCCGCGTCAGAGGGTTTTGAGATTTGTATCCAAACATGTTTTTTCGTTTCTAACCTTAATCCACAAACAGGAATTCCGACGAGCTGAGCAGAATTTTGGCGTAGCGCCCCCAAGCCGTAGGGTCGTACTTGACCTCAGCAGCGGCAGCGGGACCATTACCACGACGGCCCATTCCGGGGACGCCTTCCATCATGCCCATACCCATCCCCGCATTCTCCCCAGCCGCATTGCCACCCGCGCCTGCTGCGGGCTCGGCTTCCGCCGCAGCGGTCTCCCCAGTGCCTTCTTTGTCATCTGCCGAAGCAGCTGACCCATCGGCGCTCTTTGGACCCTTACCCTTTCGCCCCTCCGAACCAGCAGGTTTTTCTTCCGCCTTTTTCTTGATCTCCTCGTACTCCCGCAAAGGCTCGTTGTGCAAATAATCGATAGCCAGACGAGTCTCTTCCTCGCTGGGATCGCGACCGTAGACCAACTGGTACATCTTGCGGATCCGGGCCTTGTTGTCCGCCTCCGGCGCCACGCGCTTCGCCAGTTCCTCAGCTTCAATTTGCATGAAGTCGCTGTTCATGAGGAACAGGCGCTGCAACGGTACGGTGGTAGTGAACCGTTTTTCCGCGCTGATGTTGGGCGATGGGAAGTCGAAAGTCTGAAGATAAGTATCGAGCTTGTAGCGGCTGACCTTCCCGTACAGCGTCCGGCGCTTGTACGCCGGCGTGAGTTCCTGACTCGGACCACCGACTGTATCGTCAAGATTTCCGGCCACCTGCAGCACGGAGTCGCGCAACTGCTCCGCGTCCATTCTACGGCGGTTGAATCTCCAATAGGCCCGATTGCCAGAATCCTTCGCGAAGTTTGTTTCCTCGTTCTGGGTACCCAATTGATACACCGAACTCAGCATGATCTGGCGATGAAGCTTTTTGATGGACAATCCATCCTTGGCGAACGAACTCGCGAGATATTCCAACAGCTCCGGATTCGTGGGACGCTCGCCCATCTGTCCGAAGTTGCTGGGCGTGTCGACAATGCCGGTATCAAAGTGCTCTTTCCAGATGCGGTTCACGATCACCCGCATGGCGATGGGCTGGTTGACAATGTCGTCGGCCACCACCAGTCGTCCGCTTCCCTTGGTGAGGGGATCGGGGTCCGCCTCAGAAAACACGCTTAAGAAGTGGCGCGGCACCTCCGCTCCAAGGTTCTCGGGATTTCCTCGAATTGCCAGAGGAATATTGACCGGCGTTTCCGAATCCTTCACACCGTGCACGAACGGATAGTGCGGATCCAGCTTCTTGCGCGCCCCATCGACGTCATCCTGAAGAGTCTTTACGCGAGCCTGGGATTCGGGACCCAAGCGGCTCTGCAAACCCCAACCGCGGAACAGTAAAACGCCCGGGTTTCCCTGCCGTCCGGATGCCATCATCGCGTTAGGATCATCGTCGTCCCGCAATTCCCGCTGGAAGATTTCGATCCACAAATTGTTCTGCTCTTCCGGAAGGCTCAACAATCGGAGCCAGGAACCCGGATTGAAGTCTCTATTAGAAACGAAGTTGCTGGGCTTATCGGTCCGCTTCTTCGGCTTGGTGCCCTCGATATCCTTGTCCGTGATTACCTTGTTCTGGGCGTCGATATCGGTCTTCTGAAGCATCGCCTCGATCACTTCTCCCTGGAAGGCCTCCGCGAGCTTCTTAGCCTCAGCAGGCGTGCCGCCCTTCTTCATCATGGCCTGCCACGGTTCCTTGCTCTTGTATTTATCCGTGACCTTGCCCATGTACTTGATCCAGCGCTCCAACAATTCGTAGTCGAGCTTGCGCTGTTCCACCACCTGGGCCATTTCCTTCTTCGGCTTGCCGGCGACTTCGTAAACGCCTTCCAGGTAATTGGAAATCTGCAAGGCCAGAGTGTGCGAAAGCTCGGTCGAGAGGTTCTGACTTTCTTCCTGCAGGATCTTCTGCTTCAGGTCCAGGTCGTCTTCCAGCTTCGCGTACTCTTCCACGATCTTTTTCGGAGCCGCAGGATACTCCTCGTAGATGGTGTTGTAAAAAACGCCCGCCAACGCGTAATAATCGGTCTGCGGAATCGGATCGTACTTATGATCGTGGCAACGCGCACAGGCCACGGTCAGCCCGAGGAATCCGCGCGTAACAGCATCCACGCGATCGTGGCGCTCATCGGCGCGGGTCACTTCATTGGAGCCGTTATCGTAATACCAGGGGCCGAGCCCAAGAAAACCAGTGGCAGGCAACATCTTGTAACGGACCTTCGGGTCCATCAGATCGCCGGCAAGCTGCGCCTTAACAAATTGGTCGTAAGGCAAATCGTCGTTGAAGGCCTGCACCACCCAATCGCGATAAAGATAAGCATTCGGATAGGGCCGGTAGCCCTTCGGGTTCGGGTTCAGACTGCGGTAATCGTCCTCACCGTAGCGCGCGATATCGAGCCAGTACCGACCCCACCGCTCCCCATAATGCGGCGAAGCGAGAAGACGGTCCACGACTTTCGCGAAAGCGTCGGGCGAAGTGTCTTTCAAAAACGCCCCGATTTCCTCGGGCGTAGGCGGCAGACCGGTAAGGTCGAGCGTCGCACGGCGGAGCAGGTCCCGCTTATTCGCCTGAGGCACCGGCTTCAAGCCTTGCTTTTCGAGATTCGCCAGAACAAACCGATCGATATCCGTTTTCGCCCACTTCGTATCCTTCACCGGAGGCACGGGAGGACTGACAACCGGAACCAGCGACCAGAAGTTTCGGCGCTCTGGAGAAATTACATATTTCCCCGGCGCACGCGCCGCGACGGGCGCGCTAGATTTTGACCAAACCGCTCCAGCCTTGACCCAAGCGGCGAGGTCGTCTACCTCAGCGGGCTTCAGCTTGCCGCCCATGGGCATCTTCAAACCAGGATCAGTCTGACGGACAGCCGAAATCAGAAGGCTCTTATCGGGGTCGCCAGGAACAACTGCGGGCCCACGCCCGCCCCCTTTGAGCAAAGCTTCCGAACTATCGACGCGCAAACCGCCGAGCTGAGAATCGGTGTGACACGAATAGCAATTGGTCGCCAGGATGGGACGGATTTTTGTTTCGAAAAAATCGGGAGAAGAAGCGGCCGGGGTCTGGGCATTCACAGCCGAGACTACTCCGAGACTGAGTACAGCGCCGCAATAGAACAACTGTTCGATCCGCATGCTTGAGATGCACCTCTGCAGTAGAAACCTATGAAAGTGGAAAGCTATGAAAGATAGACAGGACCAAACGTGGTCAAGGCGGGTCTACAGAGCCGGAGAAGAATCAACGGGGACGAACAGTGGGTAGACGGAACCCACTGTTATAAAACTACCTTCGGGCGGGTCTCCCTGTCAACTTCTAAATCCTACTGTCTTCAAGGTAGACAATGAATTTAAGATTTCTGTAGCGCATCGCCGACCCAGCATTTATACTGGTTGTCTCGGCAGCTTTGTGGAGCTGCTCCCGGCCCCTGCCCGGCCACAAAAGGCCTAAGTCGCGCCCTCCTTAAACTCCTCGAAAGGCTCCAGAGGTCCCGAAAGGTTCAAGAGGTATAGATGCGCGCACTCTTCTTCGCCGGTATTGTTTCCATTTGGGCATCCGCTTTGACGGCCGCCCCTCCTGCAGCAAAGGCGGACGCCAAGAAACCGGCACCGACCGCGAAAGGCGGGGTGAAAACGCCCGGCGTTCAGATTCCATTCGAGACCCTAAAGCCCGAGGCGGAACTGGCAGTTGAAAATCCGGGATGGATCTCGATCGGCGACACGATCATCGTTGAGAACCGTACCCAAGATGCCGTTGCGCGGATCGATCCGAAGACGAACAAGCTGCTGGATCCGATTCTGGGATTGAAACAACCATGCGCAGGGGCGGCGGTTGCGTTCGGCAGTTTATGGGTACCCAGTTGCGGCGCGCAAACGTTAACGCGCTACGACACGAAAACGTCCAAGCTGAGCGCGACCGTTTCTTCAGGCGTAGCGGACGTTCCGCTGGGGCTCGCGGCGACTCCAGACAGCATCTGGCTGATCACAGATTCAAAGACGACTCTCTCGCGGATCGATCCGGCGGGAAACAACGTCGTGGGCGAGGTGCGGCTACCGGCCTCTTGCAATAGCGTCTCCTTTGGTGAGACGTCGCTGTGGGTTACCTGTCCTGTCGATAACCGTGTCTATCGCGTGAATCCGGCCACCAACCTCATGGAGAAGCGAATCGAAACTTCGGCTGGTCCGCGCTCGGTTGCCTTTCTCGATGGCTCGGTCTGGGTGCTCTGCGAGAAGGACGGCAAGATTGACCGGATCGATCCGAAAACTAATAAAGTCCTGCGGTCGGTCGAGCTTTCCGTACCGAACGCGGGCGGCAATCTCGTAGCCGCAGGCGGGTTTCTGTGGATTACGCAAACGGGCTTTCCTCTCTCCCGTATAGAACCGGCGAACGAAAAGGAGCGGGTCGCACAGCAGTTCTGGGGTGATGGAGGCGGCGCACTATCGGCCACGGCGAACGCGATCTGGCTATCGAACACTGCCAAAGGAACGGTGATGCGTCTGGATCCGAAGCGAGTCATCGCGACATTGGCCGAGTAAAACAACAATGCGAAAAAGAGAACTAATTTTGACGGCGGCAGCGGCCGCACTCACCGTGGCTGTCGTCTTTGCGCAGGAAAGTTCCGCGCCTCCTGCTGATACAGCTCCAAAGAAGCAGAGGCAGAAGCGCCCTCCTCGGCCCGGAGTTACAACTCCAGGCGTGCGGCGGGAGATGTCGGCGATAAAGCCCGACGCCGTCTTCGACGCCGAAGGCACTCCTGACTGGCAGGTTTCTACCGAGGACGCCGAGTGGGTTGCCAACGGTCCAAAGAACACCATTCATCGTATGGACCCGAAGACCAACACCGTGACCGCTGTGATTACGGTCGGCAAGCGCCCATGCTCAGGACTTGCCGCCGGATTTGGCAGCGTATGGGTACCCAACTGCATGGATAAGACGGTGTCCCGGGTCGACACGAAAACAAACCAGGTTGTCGCGACGGTGCCGGTGGGTCCTTCCGCTAGCGAAGGCGGAATCGCAGCCAGCCCGGGGGCGGTATGGCTGGTAACGGACGCGAAAGGCGTTCTATCCAAGATCGACCCGGCGACGAATATGGTGTCGGGCGAGGTGTCCGTGCCTCCGAATTCCGCTGGAGTCACCTACGGCGAAGGAGCAGTATGGGTGACCACTCCGGAGTCGAACAAACTCACCGGCGTCGACCCCAAGACCGCGAAGGTGATTCATTCCGTCGATGTGGGACCGGGCCCTCGTTTCGTGACCACAGGCGCTGGATCGGTGTGGACGCTCAATCAGGGCGACGGGACCGTTTCACGCGTGGATGCGAAAACGGGTAAGCTGATCGCCAATATCGAGGTGGGAGTTCCCGGCACGGGCGGGGAGATCGCATTCGGAGCCGGCCACGTGTGGGCGACGGTGTTTGAAATTCCGATCAGCGAGATCGACCCAGCCACAAACACTGTGGTGAAACAATGGTTTGGACCCGGCGGCGACTCCATTCGCGTCGCGCACGGGTCCGTCTGGCTCTCCAATCTTCGCGACGGCAATGTCTGGCGTTTCAGCCCGAATCAGCCGTAGGTAAGATTTCGTTTATGACCGCCATCGAATCTTTTGTCTTGAGCGATCACCAGCCTGCTGCCATACTGACCGCATGACGCTCCTCTATGGCGTAAGAAGCGCGCGGGGCCATATCTCGCTCCGCGTGTTTCTTCGCTTGACCGCAATGGATGTTTGTTGCGGGCCTCCCGCCTTCCCTCGTTTCTGACCATCTATTCCAGAATTCAAAAATTGAGGGATTTCTATGCTCCTGTGGGAAGAAACCGTTCAACCGGGCGCCACGTGGTCGCACGTGCTCAAGCGTGGAACGGCATTGAGACTAACCGATATCGAAGGCGGGGCGAATGTCGCCGCTCTCTTTTACAACTTCGAGTGTCCGGTGGAGCGTTTCAACATGCCGGACACATTAAAGGCGCAGCACATCGCGCGCCTGACGAAAGGAAACGTACTGTACTCCGATATGGGCCGGATTCTGTGCTCCATCACTGAAGACTCGGTGGGCTGGCACGATCCTCTGGGTGGCGCCGAGCAACGCACGCCTGGTGGAGGCGCAGTTCGGCGTTGCGCGCTATCAGGAATACCGCAATGAGTATTACAAGAACACGCTCGACAGCTATCTGATCGAACTGGCGAAATGGGGCTTGGGCCCGCGCGACCTCGCCGCCAACGTAAATTTCTTCAGCCGCGTCGACGTGGCCTCGGACGGCGCGATGACGTTTCACGAAGGAAATTCGCCGGCCGGCGGCATGGTGGAGTTGCGCGCTGAGATGAACGTCTTAACGATCTTGAACACTTGCCAGCACCCGCTGGACCCCGCATCGCACTACGGTCCCAAGCCCGTCATCCTGAGCATTCACACCGTTTCCCCTCCTGCTGCGGACGACCCTTGCCGCATGTCGCGGCCCGAAAATGTCCGAGGGTTCACCTTAACGGAGCGATATTTCCTGTGAAGTCAATCTTGGATGAGAATCGCGCCTTTTACAGTCACGAAATACCCGCTGGCGAAAGTTGGATTCGTGAATTGAGCGAAGGACAAATCCTGCGCATCGTCGATCTGCGCGGAAATCAGGCGGTGGATACACTCATTTACAGCGCGCACGACTTTGCCGATCGCTACAGCGCTCAGGACACCATCCGCGAGCAGCGCAATATTTACCTGACCACAGGCACCCGGTTGATGTCCACCGGAGGTAACGTGCTGATGACCATCACCGCCGATACGTGCGGCCGCCATGATTCATTGGGTGGCGCATGCGCCAACGAAAGCAACATGGTCCGCTACGACATCGCCAAGCGCCATATGCACGCATGCCGGAACAGCTTTCTCAAAGCGATCACCTATTGGGGCCCGGGGCCAGACCGGCTGCCCCTGACCAAGAGAGATATCACTGCCAACATCAACTTCTTCATGAACGTTCCTGTCACTCCTGAAGGCGGCCTGACCTTTGAAGATGGAATATCAGAGGCCGGAAAGTACGTGGAGCTCCAGGCGGAAATGGACGTCGTGGTTCTCATCAGCAATTGTCCGCAATTGAACAATCCGTGCAACGGTTACGACCCGACCCCAGTACAGGTCCTGATCTGGAACTTGGCGGGAGAATGATGTTCCAGAAGGTTCTGATCGCGAATCGCGGCGCGATCGCATGTCGTATTATTCGCACTCTCCGCAGAATGGGAATCGCCTCGGTGGCTGTCTATTCGGAAGCGGACCGTAATTCCTTGCACGTCGAGCAGGCCGACGAATCGATTTGCATTGGTCCGCCTCCCGCCGCCGCAAGCTACCTCTCAATTTCGTCCATCCTCGCTGCGGCGCAAGAGACAGGATCGCAAGCGATTCATCCAGGCTATGGATTCCTGAGCGAAAATGCGGGCTTCGCAGAGGCATGCGAAGGGCTCGGGCTGGCATTCATAGGACCCGATCCGGATCAAATCAGATCGTTCGGCTTGAAGCACACATCGCGCCGCATCGCGCAAGAGACGGGCGTGCCGCTGCTTCCCGGCACCGGACTGCTGGCCGATGTAGACGAAGCGGTGCAAGCGGGGGAGCGAATCGGATTTCCGGTGATGCTCAAAAGCACCGCCGGCGGCGGCGGAATCGGGATGCGGTTATGCCGCACGGCCGCGGAACTCACAGACGCTTTCGATGCGGTAGCTCGGCTGGGCCGCGCCAATTTCGGCGACGCTGGCGTCTTCCTGGAGAAGGCGATCACGCAGGCGCGGCATATCGAAGTCCAGATTTTTGGGGACGGCAAGGGATCGGTGGTGGCGCTGGGTGAACGGGATTGTTCAGCCCAACGAAGGAATCAGAAGGTCATTGAAGAGACTCCCGCGCCTGGACTATCAGCCGAAGTTCGGGAGCGTCTCTTAAAGTCGGCGATCCGCCTGGGCGAATCAGTGCGATATCGTTCGGCTGGCACGGTCGAGTTCATCTATGACCAGGACACCGGGTCTTTCTATTTCCTTGAAGTCAACACGCGGCTGCAGGTGGAACACGGCGTCACCGAAGAAGTAACGGGTGTAGACCTGGTGGAGTGGATGGTTCGTCTGGCGGCTGACGATGCGTCGTTTCTAAAGGCCTATTCGACGCAACCCAAAGGCGCATCGATCCAAGTACGCGTTTACGCCGAGGATCCAGCCAAAAGTTTTCAGCCATGCGCAGGCAGGCTCACAGAAGTCGTGTGGCCACCATCGGCTCGCGTCGAAACCTGGGTCGAGTCGGGATCGGAAGTAACGCCGTATTACGATCCGATGCTCGCCAAGATCATCGTCCACGGCGTGGACCGCATTGAAGCGGTCGGGAACCTGAGCGCAGCTCTAGATGCCTGCCGAGTAGCCGGGATTGAAACCAACCTGGCCTACCTGAAGCAGGTCCTGCGCGCGCCCGCCTTTCTTGCCGGCGGAATCACAACGTCGTATCTGGCGAGTTTCGATCACGCCCGCAGCGCGGTGGACGTGGTCTCGCCCGGGACGCAAACCACCATTCAAGACTACCCGGGACGCATCGGCTATTGGAACGTCGGTGTGCCACCTTCGGGTCCGATGGATCATGTCGCTTTCCGCCTCGCCAATCGTTTGGTAGGGAATCAGGAAGGTACGCCGGCTCTGGAAATCGCCGTAACCGGCCCCGCCCTGCGGTTCACGCGTGAAACCGTGATCGCCCTGACCGGCGCCGATTTCGGAGCGCGTCTCGATGGTAAACCTGTTCCTCTATGGCAAGCCGTCCGCGTAGCGATGGGGGCATTGCTGGAGTATGGATCGGCCAAAGGGTCGGGCAGTAGAACCTACCTGGCAGTTGCGGGAGGCTTTGAAGCTCCGGAATATTTAGGCAGTCGAAGCACGTTCATATTGGGAAAATTCGGAGGCGCATCCGGGCGAACGTTGCGGGCGGGCGACGTGCTTCACTTCGCAGCCCCGGGACCGGACTCACGCGTACCGCCTTCTTCCATCCTGGCACCCGTGTACGGCCATCGTTGGGAAATCGGAGTGCTTTACGGGCCGCACGGCGCGCCGGACTTTTTCACCGACGGCGACATCGAGATGTTCTTCTCGACGGACTGGCAGATCCACTACAATTCGGATCGCACGGGCGTCCGCTTAATCGGCCCTAAGCCAGTCTGGGCCCGGAAGGACGGAGGCGAAGCAGGCCTTCACCCTTCCAACATTCACGACAACGCGTACGCCGTGGGAACTGTGGACTTCACCGGAGACATGCCCGTGATCCTGGGTCCGGATGGTCCCAGCCTCGGCGGCTTCGTGTGCCCAGCAACCATCGCGCATGCCGAGCTCTGGAAAATCGGGCAGCTTCGTCCTGGCGATTTCGTTCGCTTTGTGCCGCTGTCCCAGGAAGACGCCGAGTCTCTTGAGAAACATCTTGACCATGCCATCGCGAGTCTGTCGGGCGAACTGCCTTCGTTGCCTCAGCCCTCCCGTTCCGAACCCGTTCTTCGATCTTCCATCAGCCGCAAAGTTCGAAGCGATGGCGATAAATACCTCCTGGTGGAATATGGTCCGAATGTCCTCGACCTGAACCTCCGCTTCCGCGTCCATGCGCTGGAGAGTGAGTTGCGAACCGCAGGTGTGCGTGGGATTCTGGACATCACCCCAGGCGTCCGTTCGCTGCACATTCACTACGACACTCGCCTTCTTCCCAGAGAGGGCCTTCTGGCTGCACTGGATACGTGCGAGAGCCGCATTCCGGACCTGGAGAATATCCGCGTACCTTCACGAACCGTGCATCTTCCGCTTTCCTGGAACGATCCGCAAACGCAGCTCGCTATACAGAAATACATGCAGTCGGTGCGCCCGGACGCGCCGTGGTGCCCCAGCAACATCGAGTTCATCCGGCGAATCAACGGGCTCGGCTCCGTTGATGACGTTTATCGCATCGTGTTCGGCGCAAGCTATCTGGTGCTGGGCCTCGGCGACGTATATCTCGGAGCGCCGGTAGCGACACCGGTCGACCCTCGCCACCGGCTCGTGACGACGAAGTACAATCCGGCGCGCACCTGGACCCCTGAAAACGCAGTCGGCATCGGCGGCGCGTACCTTTGCGTCTATGGCATGGAAGGTCCGGGCGGCTATCAATTCGTGGGACGGACGGTGCAGATGTGGAACACCTGGAAGTCCACTCCGGCATTCGAACCGGGTACGCCGTGGCTATTGCGGTTCTTCGATCGAATTCACTTCTATCCCGTGAGCGCGGATGAACTGTTGGAAGCGCGGGAGGCATTTCCACGGGGACGCTTCCCGTTGAAAATTGAGAACGGAACGTTCGGATTAGCGGATTACCAAAAGTTTCTTAAGTCCATCGAGGCCGAAACCGCGGCGTTCAACCGTCATCGCCAGGCAGCCTTCGACGAAGAACGCGAGCGCTGGGTGGCAGCCGGAAAGAACGAATTCATCGCCGAGACCAGCGTGGCCGCCGAATCGTCGGAAGAGGCCCCTCCCGAGGACTGCAGTGCCGTGCACTCCCCAATTACCGCAAGCGTGTGGAGCGTAGCAGTCGAACCAGGGCAGCGCGTGGAGGCAGGGCAGAAGCTTATGGTTCTGGAGGCGATGAAGATGGAAATTCTTGTATCCGCTCCCAGCTCGGGGTTGGTCGTGAAGGTCCTCAGCAAGCCTGGCGCGATGGTTTCCGCCGGTCAGAATCTGGTCTGGATGCGGCCTGAGGAGACTGTATGACTCTGGGATCGCTCAAGGAACAATATCAATCGGGAGCCAAGCCCGCTGACATAATTCAAGCTATCTACGACCGGATCGAGAAAAATCCGCTGGCGCCTGTTTGGATCTCCCTGGTGCCCAGGGAAGTGGCGCTGGAGCGCGCTGCCGCGCTTTCGCCCAACCTACCTCTTTACGGCGTGCCCTTCGCGGTCAAGGACAACATCGACGTGGCCGGTTTGCCGACCACTGCAGGGTGCCCCGCATTTGCGTTCGACCCGCAAACTGCCGCTACCGTGGTCACAAAGCTTCAGGAAGCCGGGGCGATCCTGATCGGCAAAACGAACATGGATCAATTCGCGACAGGGCTGGTCGGGACGCGCTCTCCGCACGGGGCTTGCTCCAGCGTCTTTGACGATCGCTATATTTCGGGCGGATCGAGTTCGGGCTCCGCAGTGGCCGTGGCTCAAAGCTTGGTTGCATTTTCACTCGGCACCGACACCGCCGGGTCGGGTCGCGTGCCAGCGGCATTCAATGGACTCGTAGGATTGAAACCGACCCGCGGCATCATAAGCACGAAGGGCGTCTTTCCTGCCTGCAGGACGCTTGATTGCGTTTCGATCTTTGCACATTCGGCTGCCGAGGCAGCGGCCGTGCTGGCGGCCGCCCGCGGCTTCGACGACAGCGATCCATATTCCCGCGGACCCGAGCCCGGGGATGGCGCATCGCCTTGGCTGAGTGGTCCTTTCAGATTCGGAGTGCCGCCGTCTGATCAACTCGCTTTTTTCGGTGACGAAGACGCGGCACGACTCTATGCGCAGGCGATCGAGCGGATGGAATCAATCGGCGGCGAGCGAGTGGAGATCGACTTCTCCATTTTTCGAGCCGCAGCCGACCTACTCTATTCCGGGCCCTGGGTTGCGGAACGCGCGGCCGCCCTCGGCGCATTCCTCGAAACAAATGGCGCGGATATGGACCCGACAGTTTACAAAATTGTGTCGGGAGCAACGCGCTACAGCGCCATCGATGCATTTCGAGCACAGTATCGCCTGGAAGAACTTCGCCGGAGCTCGGAGAAAGAATGGCTCAAGATGGATGTCTTGTTCCCGCCTACCACCGGGACGATATTCACCCATGAAGCCGTTCGGGCCGAGCCTGTCCAGCGCAATACCGACTTGGGCTTCTACACGAACTTCGTAAACCTCCTGGATCTGGCCGCCATCGCGATTCCCGCCGGCCTTCGGCCCAACGGACTTCCCTTCGGGGTGTCGCTGGTGGGACCGGCATTTTCAGACGAGGGACTGTTGGGTCTGGCAGCTCGGTTCAGTTCGGAGCCGTCACCGGTCCGACCAGCGCCAGGGTGCGTAGAAATCGCTGTAGTGGGAGCGCATCTGTCGGGCCACCCCCTAAACCATCAATTGACCGATCGCGGTGCCCGACTTCAGGCGACCACGCGGACCGGCAAGCAATATCGCTTCTATGCACTCCCCGGCACTACGCCTGCGAAACCCGGAATGATTCGGGATGAAAAGTTTTCGGGCCCGGGCATCGAGGTCGAAGTCTGGAATATGCCCGAGCACCACTTTGGCAGCTTCGTGGCGGGGGTCCCCAAGCCTCTCTCCATCGGCGACGTTCAGTTGCAGGATGGCCGGTGGTGCAAATGCTTTCTGTGCGAGTACGCGGCGCTCGAGGGCGCGCAAGAGATCACCTCATTCGGAAGCTGGCGAGCTTATCTGAGGAACTAATTCATGAAGGGAATGCTGCACATGATAAGATTGGAAAAACCGTCTCTCAGTTGGCCGCGTACGCCGCTGCGTAATCACAGAACTAGCGGAGTACTCATGCGGCGGCTTCTCTGGACCCTTCTTCTCTTCAGTCTTTCAGCATTCGGACAGAAACCGACCTTCACAGTGGGCTGGTCTGTCTATGCGGGATGGACGCCGTACTACTACATGGCGAAGTCGGGGCTGCTGCGGAAATGGGCCGATAAATATAACGTCACCATCAAAGTACAGCGCTTCGATTACGCCCCCTCCCTGGACGCGTTTGTCGCCAAGAATATCGACGCCTGCACGATGACCAACATGGAAGCGCTCGACATGCCCGCTGCCTCGGGCGTGCCGACCACCAGCATCATCGTCGGCGATTATTCCAACGGCAACGACGCGCTTCTGGTCCGCAATGGAATCGGGCTAAAGGATCTGACCGGCAAGAAAATGCTGCTGGTTCAAAAGACTGTCTCCGAATACCTCTTCGACCGCGCTCTGACGATCAATGGGATGCGCGACGAACTGAAGAAGGTCCGCTTGATCAACACTTCGGACTCGGATATAGCCAGCGCGTTCATCAGCGACAACAGCGCCTCGGCCGTCGTCACGTGGAAGCCAATGGTCTCTCAAATCGTCAAGCAAAAGGGAATCACGTCACTCTTTAACTCCTCGCAGATTCCGGGGGAGATTCTGGATCTTACGGTGGTCCGCACTGACGTTCTAGATCGGCCCGACGGTTCCGGACAGCGGTTCGCCAAAGCTCTCACAGGGGCATGGTACGAGATGATGAGCCAGATGTCGACCAAGAATGGGGCGGCCGACAAGACATTGTCTGCAATCGCGGAGGGGTCGCAGGATACGCTCGATTCCTATAAAGAACAACTGAGTACCACCAAGATGTTCTACACGCCGCAATCGGCAGCCGACTTCGGAGCCTCCGCGGATTTGAAACAGAAAATGGCATTGGTCAGGGAGTTTTGCTTCGAACACAACCTGCTGGGAAACAACAGTAAATCCGTAGATGACGTGGCGATCAAGTACCCGGATGGTTCGGTGCAAGGCAAAGCAGATCGAGTTCGTCTTCGTTTCGACGTCAGTTACATGCAAATGGCGGCACAGGGGAAGTTGTAATTATGGCCTCGGCATTTCTTTCGATCCATGACAAACCCAATCGTGCCTGGGCGGCAATCCTCTCCTGGTTCCTGTTCGCCGCAGGCATTGCTCTGTACATTTACACCGCCCAGGTTCGTCATCACGACAACCCGGAAGATCGCGTCACGCCGACCATCGTGCAGATGGCGCACGGCATGTTCGACGCCGCCCTGAAGCCCGCGGAAGAAGACGAGCAGGGCGAGGCTCCCACTTCGCTCACCCAGCAATTTCTGAGCAGCATGTTGTGGAAGGACACCAAGGCTACCGCAAAGCGCTTCGCCTGGAGCATGCTTCTTCTTTTGCCGGCTGTCTGGCTCGGGCTACACATGGGCCTGTTCCCATACGTAGGAGCTTTCTTTCTGCGCTTCGTACTGTTTTTCGACAAGATCGTAGCCCTTTCGCTGCTGCCCATCCTTTTCATTGCCTTTGGAATCGACGAACTCTCCAAGATCATGTTGATCGTGATCGGAGTGACGCCGACCATTCTGCTCGACACGTTCAACCTGACGCGCGCGGTCCCGAATGAACAGATCGTGAAGGCATTCACCTTGGGCGCGCACGATTTCACGGTGGCGTACCGTGTTGTGCTGCGGCAGATCCGTCCCCGCGTGTTGAACAGCATCCGGCTGAACTTGAAGGCGGTGATGTTGTTCCTGTTCGCCGGCGAAATGATTGCGTCCACGGACGGCTTGGCGTATCGCATCGCACTACTGCGGCGGCATATGGGGATGGACATTATCATTCCCTACGTTTTATGGGTCGCGCTCCTGCTGTTTCTAGTGGACCTGTCCATGAGGATGGCGAATAAGTGGTTGCACCCTTGGTTCAAGGAAGCATAGGTTAACGTGCCGCTGATTCACGCGCAAAACATTTCGATGAGTTATGGGTCGCCCCGGCGAACGATTCTCGATGCCCTAGACCTGGAGATCCACGAAGGCGAATTCGTCTGCGTGCTTGGACAAACCGGCTGCGGCAAGTCTACCCTGCTCCGGTTAATTCTGGGGTCGGAACAGCCGAGCCAGGGCCGGATTCTCGTCGATGGGCGCGAACACAAGCAGCCGGATCGGACTCGCGGCTATGTTCCGCAGAAGTATTCGCTGTTCCCGGATAAGACAGTGCTGGATAACATCACATTCGGAGCTGAAGTGAGCGAGTTCAGCCTGTGGTCGCACGTCACGCCGGCTTATTTCCGGAGGCGAAACGAATTTCGAGCCGAGGCTCGCCAGTATCTCCGGCGCATCGGGTTGCAGGAGAGCGATGCGGCGAAGTATCCGGACCAGCTTTCGGGTGGAATGCAGCAACGCGTGGCGATCGCTCAGGCGCTGATGACCAATCCTCGAATCCTGCTGATGGATGAGGCCTTCAGCGCGCTGGATCCGGGAACCAGACGAGGCATGCAAAGGCTGATTCGCGATCTCTGGAAGTCGACCGGGACCACGATTTTGTTCGTGACGCACAACACCCGCGAAGCCCTGGAATTGGCAAGCCGGATTCTGGTTCTCAGCAAGGAATCGCCGGAGCACGGATCGAAAATCGCGCTCGATCTGCGCGTCCCCGACAGATGCCGTGAGGAGGATATTCCTGAATTAGTGCAGCAATTGGAAGAAGCCTCCCATGGAGGTCTGCACATGGAAGAAGCGATTCCTGATCCCCGGTTCGAGGAGTCGCGGGCTTAATAGACCCCAGTTTGGCGTTGTGGCCCGAAGTCGGAACGTGTGTTTTCAGTCACTTCCTGGGTTCGAATCGCACCGGCGATTTTTCTCTTCTCCCCTGCCCGCGCGGAAGAGGCATCCGGCGCGGGGCAAAATTGGCTATTCGGTTGTGAAAGATCAGGCGGGCTCGGCATACTTCGACCCACGCCGAATGGTAGCTGTGTGTTCAGATAGTTCGGCGGGGTCGGAATATCTAAACCACTGATTATAGGTTACATAAAGCTCCCGAAAAGCTGTTGATAGGCGACCGGTGTGCATTGATGATCCGTGAGGCAAGATTTTCGCGCGGTTCTAAGTAGGGCCGCCGATAAGCCAAGCGACGGGACTCCGAAGGAGCTTGTGAGGTGGTAGAGTTCATCCTTTTTGACACACCGGCTGATGAGGTTTTCCTCGAAGGATTGGGCGTCACCGAAAACCTCGTCATGAAATATCTTGCCGACTGCGTTTGCGGAATCACCGAGGAGGCGGCGCTGAAGCGGCTCCTCGCCGCGGCCCGTGTGACCGACCTTGAGTATCGCGATAAGGTACGGTCGATCATCAGGAAATTTTCGGAACCCCGCCGCCACACCCTCGCTACTACCGCCTGAAGGCCGCTTTTGCGCGGGTTGAATCCGAGAGACCATGCAAGAATGAAGTCCGAAGCCATTCATCCCTTTGATTCAATCGAAAGCGCCCACGAGTTCGTGGCTCTACTAGAGGCGAGCATCGTGGAGGCCGCCAGTGAAGTACAGGTACTCCTTGAACCCAACGAACAAGATGAGCGGCGGCGCGAAGCACTCAGCTTGGCCCTGTATAAAATGAACCAACTTGCGACGCATATCCAGAAGAGCCGCCGTATTCTGAATGATCTTCGCTCGATTCGAATTCTCCTGTTCAAAGAACGAGCGTTTGGTGGAAGCACATAGCATGAGATAGGGGCCTATGTTGTACGCAGGGCTCGCATCACCAGGGAACGACGCCACCTGTTTGGAAGAAGCCGCCCGTGGGAGCGTTGTCGGGAGCAAGAGCTTGCCGGAACGCCTCGGCGGCGCCTTCTTCCAGCGTTTGCGTGCCGCTGTTGCCGTTCAGATCAGTCGCGGTGTAACCGGGATTTACTGTGTTCACCTTGATGGTGGTATCGCGCAGCTCCCACGCAAGTTGCACGGTCATCATATTCAGCATTGCCTTTGAACCGTTATAACCAAGCGGTTTGAAGGCGGCGAAAGGCCATTTTGGATCCGCGTTCCAGGTGAGCGACCCCAGACCGCTTGAGAGCATCACAATACGCCCGGCTCCCGAGTTACGCACCAGCGGCAGCATCGCCTGGGTAACAGCCAGGACACCGAAAAAATTGACTTCAAGGACACGCCGGATAGCCTTAGGATCAACTGTGCTGGGCGGTCCGTCGGCCTTGTCGCCAATTCCGGCATTGTTTACGAGAATGTCGAGCCGGCCGTATTGCGTTCGAACAGTCTCGGCCGCCTTCGTAATTGTATCGGGCTTCGTAACGTCGAGCTCGATAAAGTGTGCGTCCGCGCTGCCCGCTTTTAGTTTTTCTGCTGCGGTGTTTCCCAATGCTGCGTCGCGCGCGCCTATCAGAACAGTAACGCCTTCTTTACCGAGTTGACGGGCCAATTCGTACCCAATCCCCTTGTTCGCGCCCGTAATCAGAGCGATCTTGCCTTTGTGGTTCTGTGCCGTCATCCGTATTTGCCTCTCATTGTTGGTCAGCCTTGTGTGCCGCTAATGATCCTAAGGTAAGCTCGCCAAGGCCCGACCTCATCGGAATACTGTCGGGCCATTATTCGGGACACCTGCACGATATGATCGAGGTCGTGTGCCACCCACGTGGCCAGGAGCTGCCGCAGAGTCACGACGCCGAGGTCCGGGTGCCGGCCCAGGCGGTCAAGGTCTGGCTCGGCGAGATTCAGCACCGCTAGTTCGGCGAGGCTGTCCTGACGTAGTATCGCGAACTCGTCTAGCAGGTCATGCAGAGGACGTGCCTTTGAGGCTAGCTGCGCGAAACGGTCAAACTTGTCGAAAGCCCGAGCCTCACCACGCTCCAAGATGATTTTCACGCGAGGTAGCCAATCGGTTCGCTCACCGTGGATCAGATGGCCGATGACATCAACGGGACTCCAGGTTTCGCCGCCTTCGTTGGCTACGACCCAACCATCGGGAAGTGCTCTTAGTAATGCGTCGAGGGCAGTTGGCGTTCGCGCAAGAAAAGCGACCGCCTCCGCCAGCACGAATGCGCGGCCCGAGTGAGTAGCCGGATCTATCATGTCAACGCGTCGCTTCCTTTCCGTCCGCTCAAGCTCGGATCTGTGGAGTAAACGGGGAAATCCGTGCTAGGAAACGAGAGCACGGACGACCAAGAACTCAACTTCGTTCGAGTTCAAGCACTTGATAGACTTCTCGCAAATCCCTGCTTAAAGGCCGATCCGCTGCTGCGCGCTCATTTGAGTGCGGGAAATAGCGTCGGCGGTATCGGCTTCCTCAAAGCCGTCGAAAAACGCGAACAACGTTCTCCGCTCTATTTTACTCCTGCGACGACGATCAAAAAAGGGATCGAATAAAGCGGACGCGCTCAGCATCAATGGTTTGGGAGCGATTGAAAGGATTGGCGGGGACGACGGGGCTCGAACCCGCGACCTCCGACGTGACAGGCCGGCGCTCTAACCAAACTGAGCTACGTCCCCGCGTGGGTGTCACTGACGGGCTTTTTCAGAATAACACAGCGATGCGGAAGTTCGAGAGAATCGTTGCTTCGCAGAATTAGCGGACAGCCGTCCGTTGGCTGATGTCGAAGTCAGCACTGGATTCCGAAGTGGAGCTCACATACTGGGCGCCGGTGATTTCCATCATCTTCTTAGCGCGGGCAACCCAAGAGGAACTGTCGCAATGAATCGACATAAGAATCCCACCTTCGCGGATTCGGCCCTCGTAGCGCTTAGCTACATACTCAGGTATCCCCATGCCGACCAGGGCCCCCGTAAATCCGCCGACCGCCCCTCCCGCTCCAATGCCCGCGAGGGCGGCCATAATCGGACCCGCGGCAATGAACGGGCCTATGCCCGGAATGGCGAGTGCGCCGACGCCAGCCAACCATCCTAGCGCGCCGCCGACCACCGCTCCCGAGACCGCGCCTGTTGTCATGCCCTCGGGAGCCTTGCTGTTCTTTTCCACCGACAGGTCCTTGTTGCCGATATTTTCGGGCATCAGAAGTGAAATGTCGGTGGCACGGTAGCCCGCGTTATGAAATCCCACCACGGCGGCGTCCACCGCCGCCCGGGATGGGTAAAGTCCAAAGACTGCTGTGTTTTTTGCCATGTCCAAACTCCTTTCGGTGTTGGATTCTGTAGAAGCCGCTAAAGCCTGAAGTCGCTCTCTGGGGTGGAAGCCGCCGCTTCACGATAGGCATTACGCCCCGCATCCACCGCTGCCTCGACGTTTTCTTTCTGGTGCCGAACCGCCTTTGCGGCGCGATCCAGAACGTCCGCGGTGGTGTTGGCGACTTGTTGCGCCTGTTTCTTCAGGTAATCTGCACCTTCGTCGGCTTTGTCGCGAAGGTATTGCCGCGAATCCTGTCCAGACTTCGGCGTGAAGAGAAATGCGGCCGCCACGCCGATCCCCAGCCCCATGCAAAATAGTCTTGCTCCGTTATCGTTGGTCATTGTATTCCCCTTGGGTGGTAGTGCCACACCCCTCATTAAGCAATTAGAGGACCCTTCGGGCAATCAGGAGCGATGTCCAACGGTGACAAGCATATCCACTGAGTGAAGCATCTTGAGGGTGGAACTTTTTGCGCCTAACGGCGCGATCGGACGCCCTGCTCGCGGATGATATTGGCCAATCGCTTACTGACAATGGCCTCGAATCCGTTGGACAACTTAAGGAGCCAGCGCTTACTGGAGAGAGGGGAAATTTTACGGATGTGATCCGTATTGATAATGCTGGACCGGTGGATACGCCGGAAGCGGGGATCCAGTTCCTTCTCCAAGCCTTTGAGGTTGTGTTCCGACAAATAGCGTTCCGAAGCCGTGATGATATGGACCAATTCACCGTCCGCCTGGAATGCGAGGATTTCTCTGGGGTCGAGTAAGTACAAATCCGATCCTCGCCGCCCGACGATTTTACGAGGTGCCGGGGCGGGTGCCGCCGGGTTGGCAGGCGCCACGAATGCGGGCCTTTCCCGGCGGGCTTTGTCGATCGCTTTGCGGAGGCGGTCTTCGCGCACAGGCTTCAAGAGATAGTCCAGCGCGCCGACATCGAATGCCTCCAGGGCATGCTGGCCGTAGGCGGTCACGAAGATAATCAGCGGGGAATCCGCTCCCCGCAGGGTTCGGACGACGGCCAAGCCATCCAGCCCCGGCATTTCCATGTCCAATAGAACCAAATCCGGCTTGGCCTGAAAGATTTGTTCTACGGCCTCCGGACCGGTCGCCGCTTCGCCTGTGATTTCTATATCGGCGATCGCTTCCAGATGTTCCCGCAACACTCGCCGCGCGATGGGTTCATCGTCCGCGATCAGGACTCTCATGGCGTAGCCTCGGCGGAACGCAGCGTGGGGAGCGCGGCGGGGATCAGGAACGACGCCGTTGTACCGGAGTCGTCTGACTGAACGTTTAAAGCTGCGTCGGCGCCGAAATAGAGATCCAGGCGGCGGGCAACGTTGTCGAGCCCGACCCCCGCACCCATTTTCGTCGACGATTCCACAGCAAACCCGGGGCCAGTGTCACGCACCAGAATGCGAATCGCAGCGTCCTGCCCCGAGTTAAGTATGGAAACTTCGACGCGCACCAGTCCGCCTTGTACTTTTGGCGCGATGCCGTGTTTCACGGCGTTCTCCACCAAAGGCTGGATGGAAAGCACGGGGATGGGCACTTCCAAAGCTTCCTCGGCGACGTCGATCTCAACCTTCAACTTGTCGCCCAGACGCAACCGCTCTACCTCCAGGTAGGCCCTGATGATGCGCAGTTCGTCTGCGAGAGGCCGCAGCATTCTGCCTGTTTCCAGCGAGTAGCGGAAGATATCGGCGAGATTGAGAACCGTCTCCCGCGCGCTTTTCGCCTCTCGAGGAATGATCCCGTAGAGCGCATTCAATGCGTTGAACAGGAAGTGGGGATGAATTTGAGACTGTAGCGCGCGCAGTTCGGCCAGCGTCACCAGACGGCGCAGTTCCGCTTCCCGGAATTGCTCCAGTTGATCGACAATAATGACGGCCGCGCGATGCAGGGCGAGCAGATCCTCGCTTAGATATCTTCGGCCTCCCGACCGCCGGCCCAACAGCAACGATCGCGATTTTCGTGCGGTGCGAATCGGCACCATCACTTCGATCCCCTGTGATAGCTCCGAAACCAGGGCCGGACGGGCCAAGTCGCCGGGTGGGCTTTCTGAGAGGGACGCGGAAGCTCCTACGTGCTTTCCGACCAGTTGCGCGGCATGTTGCAGATACTCTTCTTCATCGCGGACAGGAGCCCTAAGATCCGCAATGAGAGCCGCCTCGTCGGATCGGCGGAACACCAGACCTGTGAGAGCGCGTTCCAGTCGAGAGCGGGCCAGAGCAAAGGCGATGAGAACCAGGCAGGCGCCTACCAACAGAAGCGCTTGCTCAAATGGTTGAGTGCGGCCCGGCACAAGATCGGTCCTCCACAGCGCAACGCCCGCGAAGACGAAGAGAGCTGCCAGGAAGACGTTGGCCAAAAAACGAACGAACGCGTCCAAGAGAACGAATCGATAGTCCTGCAACAAAATCAGCAGAGCCAGGGGAATGGCGGCGTGGTGAAACGCGAGTTCCTGCGACCACGCCTGATTGATGGGCTCGTTGCGAAAATGCACGAAGGACACAGCCAACAGGAACAGCAACATCGTTCCCACCAACCGGGGCGTGGTGCCGCGTGGCTTGGGACTGGTGCTCAAAAGGCTGGAAACCGCCGCGATGAGAGTCAGCAATCCAAACCCCGCGGTGATTAGAATGAGTCCCCAGCGGTGCAGCGGGTAGCCTTCGGCGAAAAGCTCAGCCACGTGCAGCCCAACAGCGATCACGCTCAGCGCGTATCCTAGCCCGACCAGAGTCCGGTTACCATCCTCCAGGCACAGGTCAAAAAGCACTGCAGGTAGCAGGCTCAGAACCGAGAAACCGATCGCAACCGCCAGTGCTTGAACCAGGCCGTCGTTTGAACCCGGCCGCAATGCAACCAGCGAGGCGAGGTTCCAGACAATCGCCAAAGCGGCGGCGATCATCGGTTTCGTCCCCCCGGGGCGACGGTGCCGGGGCCGGTCTCGCATCAGGAGATAGAGGAAGATGCCGAAGATCAGGACTCCGGCGGAGTGGCCTAACGTGTTGACGAGCAAGGACTCGTTCACAGTCCAATGATAACAGCAAGGGGAAATATAGAAAGGCTGAAAAAAGCGCCCGACACTACTTGACACATAAACACTAAGATTATATTATGTATTTGACAGTATATTTAGAAAGGAAATGAATATGGCAATTGTCAAATATGCTCCCTTCTCCGGGTTTGAACCTTTCCCTGGCCTTAAGGCCTTTGAGGACACTATGAATCGTTTGTTCACCGAGCCCCATGGCCGCCCCTGGGTTCCGGCCGTGGACATCAAAGAGACCGAGCATGAGCTGGTTCTAACAGCGGACGTCCCAGGCCTGAAGTTCGAGGACATCGATGTACAGTTGGAAAACGGCACGCTGACCATCAAAGGCGAGCGCAAGTTTGAATCCAGCGATCAAAAGAATGGATGGCATCGCGTCGAGCGGTCCCACGGCACCTTCCAACGCGTCTTCGACTTGCCCGACACGGTTGAGACCGAGGGAGTGAAGGCAGACTACAAAAACGGCGTGTTGACGGTGGTGCTTCCCAAGAAGGAGATCGCCAAGCCGAAACAAATAAAGGTTCAGGTAAATAACAACTAATCCAAGCCAAGTAGGCAAAATGGGGCGGGGGGCCGGAAACCTAAGGCTCACCCGCCTCATCGAATTAGTAGCGCACAGCGCGGGACGAGTGGCGGCCCGCGCTGTGCGCGATGTTGCTGGAGTGAGGGTCTATGAATTCTTTGAAGACGGTTGCATTGCTCGGCCTGATGAGCGGTATTCTGCTTTTCGGCGGCGAGCTATTTGGTGGCCGCAACGGCTTGGTGATCGGTCTGATGCTGGCCGTCGGAATGAACTTCTTCAGCTATTTCCTCTCCGATAAGCTGGCCCTGGCCAGCTGTTCGGCGCAACCACTCACTCAGGAGGAAAATCCAGAGATTTACGCGCGCATGTACCCTTTGATCCAGGGCTTGGCGCAGCGTATGAATCTGCCCATGCCGAAGTTGTGGGTGATTCCGGATCCATCTCCTAACGCATTTGCTACCGGCAGGGATCCGGAACATGCCTCGGTGGCTTTCACGGAAGGCATTCTGCGCCTCATGAACGATCAGGAACTGGAAGCGGTGATCGCGCATGAACTTGGGCATGTGCTTCATCGCGATATTCTCATCAGCTCGGTTGCTGCGACTTTGGCGGCCGCCATCTCGTTTGTCGGAAGGATGGCGTTCTTCTTCGGCGGCCAACGAAATGATCGAGACGAACGTGGCGGCGCAGCGGGGGGCTTAGTGATGATGATTGTCGCGCCTTTCGCGGCGATGCTGATTCAAATGGCGATTTCCCGTTCGCGTGAATATAGCGCGGATGAGGCCTCGGCGAAATATATGGGATCGCCTGAACCGCTGATTCATGCGCTGGGTCAGTTGGAGCGAGGCGTAGAGAGGGTTCCCATGTACGATCCGTCTCCCGCAACAGCGCATTTGTACATCATGAACCCGTTCCGTGCAGGTTTCCTGGCCAGCCTGTTCTCTACGCATCCGCCAACAGAACAAAGAATCGCGCGCCTGCAAGCCATGCGCCATTGATCTCACATCGCTATTGACAGCCGAGGCAATAAAGACTACATTGTAGTTGTAAATTGCATGGCAGACGTTCTGGGCACGTTTGAGCAAGCCGTTCTCCTGGCGATCACTGCCTTGCGCGATGAGGCCTATGGACGTGCGATCCTGCGGGAAATCGAGAGCCGGCTGGGACGCGAGGTGTCTCCGGGCGCCATTCAAGCCACGCTGGAACGGCTGGAAAACAAGGGCTTGGTGCGATCGCGATTGGGATCTGGAACCGCGGTTCGAGCGGGACGGCCACGCCGTTACTATCGGCTGCAAGGCTCCGGCGCGACCGCGCTTAATGAGGCGAGAGCAACGGTGGAGAATCTTTGGCGCGGCCTGCCGTGGCCGCTGAAAGGAACCACATGAGAAGCAGTCCTCCCGCGTGGAGCGAAGCTTTGCTGCGAATTTTTCTGCGGCCCGACGTTTTCTTGAGCTTCTCGGGCGACTTGTTGGAACAGTATCGCGATAGTGTTCTGCCTGCCCGCGGATTGAGCGGAGCGGACCGGTGGTATCTGGCGCAGGTGGCAGGCATCGTTCTACGCAAGTCGCTTCCCTGGGCTGCCTTATTCGCCGCGGCTTTCGTAGCCAGAACTGCATTGGACTGGCTGGTGCCCACGAACCATTTCGAAACCCGGGCCCAAGTGTCGACCGCTATTGCAGCAGCAATCCTCCTGGCATCGGGATTTAGCACATCGTGGAAGTCCGGGTCATTCCTTGCAGGCGCTGCCGCCGGACTTGCGACCACTGCTATTGCGACCGTTCTAAGCATGGCAGGTGTAGCTCTGTTGCTTGCGATTTGGCATGATCCGCGCACGACGGCCGCAATCGCTGGAAGCGGCGGGCTGGGCGAAGCGTTTCTGCTACCGGCCTGGCTGATGCTGCCCGGTGCGGTGATCGGTGGCGTTGGCGGTTTCTTCGGCGCTGGGGTGAGGCGGGCCATCTAGAATAGGTGTTTGCCCTCCGTTCGTGTCACCCGCAAAGCTCAGGACCGTTTCCTCAGCGGTCATCCCTGGATTTTCTCAAGCGATGTAGGCGATCGTGGAAACGCTCAGCCGGGAGACACGGTGCGAGTGGAAGATCCTCGCGGCAGGCCGCTGGGAACCGCGCACTATAGCTCGACTTCCCAGATCACTCTGCGGATGCTGTCGCCGCATCAGGAGGCGTCCGACAAGCCGTTCTTCATGCGCCGCCTCACGCAGGCGATCGCCTACCGGGAGCGTAACGTCTCGAATTCGGACGCTTGCCGCCTCGTTTTTTCCGAAGCCGATCTTTTGCCCGGTTTGATTGTGGATCGGTATGGTCCTTACCTGGTGCTGCAGACTCTGAGCCAGGGAATGGATCGCTGCCGCGACCTGATTGTCCACTGCCTGAACGAACTGCTTCGGCCCGCGGGGATTCTCGCGCGCAATGATGCAGCGGTACGAAAGCTCGAAGGCCTGCCGCTGGAAACACCGGTTCTTTCAGGCGAAATTCCAGAGCAAGCCACCATTCGAATGAACGGCCTGGAACTGCACGCCGACCTCTTGCGGGGGCAGAAAACGGGAGTCTATCTGGATCAGCGCGAGAACTATCTGGCCGCCGCCGCCCAAGCTTATGGCAAAGTCCTCGATTGCTTTACGTCGACGGGCGGCTTTGCTCTGCACGCCGCTCGCAAGGCTGAGTCGGTAGAGGCGGTGGACTCTTCGGCCGCCGCGCTTGAGATGGCCGGCGCGAATGCTAGAGCAAACAACATCACCAATGTCCATTTCCTGGAAGCGGACGTGTTCAACTTCCTCTCCGGCGTCGACCGGCGCTTTTCAATGGTCATCCTGGACCCGCCCGCTTTCGCCAAATCGCGCAAAATGCTGGACGATGCGGCTCGGGGTTATAAGGAAATAAACCTGCGCGCCTTGCGGCTGCTGGAGCCCGGCGGGATTCTGGTGACCTGCTCCTGCTCCCATCACGTGGGGGAGGCGATGCTGCTGGAAATTGTGGCCCAGGCCGCACTGGACGCGGGACGCACACTTCGCGTGATCGAGCGGCGGACCCAGGCCGCGGACCATCCCATCCTGCTCACCGTGCCCGAAACCCTGTATTTGAAATGCCTGATCCTTCAAGTGTTAGGCCAGTAAGTATACTGGAGCGTGGCTAAAATTGTTCTAGGTCTGGGCACCTCGCACGGACCCATGCTGTCCGTGCCTTCGGAGTATTGGCCGGATCGGGTCCCATTCGACAAGGCCAACGCCAGACATCCATTCAAGGGCAAGAACTACACGTTCGACCAGATGGTGGAACTTCGCAAGGACCAAGGTGTCGCCGATCAGATCGCGCCGCATGTGCGCCAAGAACGCTACCAGACCTGTCAGAACGCCATCCGGAAATTGGCAGACATCTTTGAAGAAGTGAGCCCTGATGTCGCCGTAGTGGTGGGCAACGACCAGATGGAAGTGTTCACTAGCGAACAGGTCCCGGCATTCGCGATTTTCTGGGGTCCTTATGTGGAGGGCGTCCCTCGAACGGAAGAGTTTCTAGCCAAGCTGCCGCCTGGAATTGCGCGTGCCGAACTGGATCGCACGCCCGCGGAGTACACGCAATGGCCTTGTGTTCCGGAATTGGGCCGTCACCTGATTGAGCAGGCGACTTCCGCAGGCTTCGACGTGACGCAGTTGAAGAAGCTGCCGACCGGGGAGATCGGGTCGAACGCGGCTCCGCACGCCTACGGTTTTGTTTATCGCCGGATCATGCGTGACAAAGTGCCACCGAATGTTCCGATCTTCGTCAACACGTTCTATCCACCGAACCAGCCGTCCGCGGCGCGATGCTTCCAGTTGGGCCGCACACTGGGCCGCGCTGTGGCTGGGTGGCCCTCGGACCAGACGGTGGCAGTGATCGCATCGGGCGGGCTCAGCCATTTTGTGATTGATGAGTCCTTCGATCACGACGTGATCAACGCTCTGGAGCGCGGGGATGGCAAGGTGCTTTCCGCAATTCCGGAACCAATGTTTCAGGCCGGCACTTCGGAGATTAAGAATTGGATTGTGACGGCGGGCATGATGGCAGAGGCGGGGCTGGGTATGACCATGGTCGACTATGTGCCATGTTATCGGTCTGAAGCCGGGACGGGCAGCGGCATGGGCTTCGCCTATTGGAAGTGATTAGCCGAATTTAGCGGAACGCGGTCTTCGCCTTCCGAACCTCTTCTTCCTTCACGCCGGTGCCAAACAGTTTCTCGAAGAAGCCCTCTCGCACCAGGCGGTCCACCAGGCTCTGGTCGGCGACTGTGCGGAAGTCGAACTTCTTCATCAGGGCGGCGGTCTCTTCATCGGGCGGGTGCTCGATGACGTAGGTGACTGCGGCTGAAGAAAGATACGGGATGCGTTCCATTGTGTTGGTGGCCGAATAGCGATCCCATACCCGGCCGACGTCCGCGGGGTCCTCAGGGCTGTACTTGGTGTAAGCCTGAACGGAGAAAGCCTTGTCGTCATAGAAGCGCTTGATTGCCTCCGCGTGGGCCTTCATCAGCAGTTCCGGCAAATTGGGATTCGCGGCGACGGTTGCCTTGCGGAAGAGATAGACGGTGGGCGCGTAGATGTTGTCGAAGTCGGCAATGTTGGCAAGGCTCTTGAAGCCTTCCTGCTCCAGTTTGAAATAGGCAGGGGCGGTGAGCATGGTGGCGTCCACTCGTCCACCTACCAGCGCGGCCGCGCGACCGTTCACATCGGTTCCCACGGGCACCCACTGCACGTCTCTTGGCGTCATTCCAGCGGTTGCGAGTAATCCAACCGCATAGTTGTAAGGAGCGTCGCCAATCTGGCTCACGGCGATGCGCTTGCCTTTCAGATCCTTGATCGATAGAAAAACTCTTCGCGGCGATCATCGCGAACAGGCTCTTCTTGAAAGGAGTGCCCATGAAGACAAATGACCCGTCGCGCAGGCTGGCCTGCATGGTCTGCTCCAGCGTGTAATTGGTCATGGCTGCGTCTCCACTCACAAGCATGGCGATGCCGGTCGGGTGAACGCCGAAGGCCAGAGTCACGTCCAAGCCGTATTTCTGGTAATAACCGCCTTCCTTGGCGATGAACAGAGGCCAGTTGGATCCAGTGCGCGCCGGGTAGTTGATGGTGATCTTTTGCAGGGGCTGGGCGCTTGCAAAGGGCAGGCCGGCCAAGGCGGCCAAGAGAAGAATAGATCTCACCCCCAATAAAGTATCACTGGACGGCCTCGAAATCGACCTTCCTGTTGCCTTTGACCTTTAGCGCTGTTTCCACTGCCGTTTCGGGAAGCAGGAATGACATGGATGCGGTCCTGCCTGTCGACTGCGTAGCGAAATTCTCGATCGCCCGGACGAGATTAGCCTCTGTGCTTTCCTCTTTTTCAAGCATGGCCGGAAGCCAGCGCCCCAACACCGCCACGGCCGCAGCATCGTCTGGATTTTTGGTGGTCAGTTCGACTCTCACGCTGTGAACCGTGCCAAACCGAATCCCGCCGTGTACCTCATCGACGCTCTGCGCCAGCTCGAGACGGCGCTCGCTCGGGGGCATCATGCTGGGCAAGTCGAGTTGGTCCAATGGCCGTTGGACAGCAAACCACGCATCGTAGGAGTTGCTGAGCTCGGCGATTTTTGATGCGAGTTCGCCGGTGCAATCTGTCGAGGTCAGGCGGTCGATAATGTGGGACACGCTATCGGTATCGCCCGTCACCGCGAGGGTAGTCTCGACTAGCACCAACAAAGAGTCCTCAGAGAGAGCCACCGCTGGAAATCCTCGAAACGTACGAAGGAGATTCCCTTGTGCGACCAGCTCCTGAAGGGAAAACGCCGTCCCCTGAAGGATCAGAGCGGGCGAGTGGCTTCCTGACGAGTCAGGCAACGTCCCGATGACCTTCTTGACACCGGGCACAGGGACAGACATGGGGTAGACCTGAGCCAGTTGGGAACCCTGGTATCGTTCGACATCGATTCCATAGATCATCTTTGCGTCAGGTCCAACCAGGCAGGCGAGCCTCGCATTCGGATCCTGGGCGATCAGGTTCAAGGCAGTTAGGGCGAGCAACGCGATTGGTTTCACGGGGGCTCCTTGTGCCTATACGGACACCCGCGAATCGTTGGAAGTTCCCGGTCATTTCAAGGCGGCGAGGATTCTCGACGCGTTCAGACCAGATGGTTGTGAAGCGATCAGGAGCACTCGCCATGACGTAGTCAGAGGGGTTGTCGACTCCACAGGCCAGCGGTCTTTTACTCCGGCAAGGGCTACCTTGACGGTTCTGGGGTCGCTGCGGTCTACAAACATGGCGGGGTAGCCGGCACGCGAGGCTTCAGTGACTTCTACCCAGCCCACGCTGGGCTGTTCGACGCGTAGAGGAGGGTCGCTGTACATGGGCAGGGGTACGTCCTGCGCGAAACGGAACTCGGTTTCTTCGTGCTCAATGACAATATCTTCAAGCGGGCTGGTTCGCGGAATGAAATAACGAAATGCGACTCCGCCGTCAAAGGCGCGGACCTCTACGTTGATACGCCGGCCGAGTGAACCGTTCTGCAGGAACTCGCCCACAAGCCAGTTGTAGCCGTCGCTCTTGCCACTTTTGGAAGCGGTTAATCCAAGGTTTTCCCCGAGCAACGGTTCCTGATTGTGAATCAGAAATCCGAGATACGAAGTGCTCAGCAGCGGCTTACCTTGGAAGGAAACCTCATAACCCAATCGCAGAAAGGAGCCTGGTTCGGGGGGAAGAAAAACGGACAAGTGAAAGTCAATGCGGCCGTCGGGTGATACCACGTGCAGGGAGTTCTGAGCGAAGACACAGGGCGACGCCAAAAGGAATAACAGAGGCCGCAGGCTCTTCATGAATTTCCATTTTACTGTTTGGGGCAAAGCGCCTCGTTTTCCTGGCTCATTTGAAGCATCCGGAATTGATAGGGTTGTTTCCACTCGACCAGGAACGATGTTTTTTGTGGACCGCGCGTGAGGCGGGTGGTGATTTGCCACAGTTGAGATTGCCCGCATTGGAGCGGAGTATCGGGGAAATCGCCCGCGCCATCTTCGCGATGGAGTTTGCGGTGCCAGTCCTCAGGGCCGGCAGGCGCGGAAGCGTCGAGCCATTCTTCCACGAAGTCGCGAGGCGTTAGGACGGTGGCGCCGTTCTGCTGCAGTTGGCCGTTTTGAAGAGAATAGTTGCGAACGGCATTCCATGGAAAGCCCCAGCCAGTGCCTCCCAAAGAGAAGCTAACGTTTGCGCCGCTTGCGGTGACTGAGCCACGGATGGGCTCGTAATCGCTGACGTTGACGAACTTCGAATCCTCCAGCAATAACTTGGAAGTTCCATTCGCGACCTGGTAGACCCGCCAGTAAATCGGCTGGAAGGCGGAGGAGCATCCGGGCCGCGAGCCTAGGGTCAGGATGAGACGGCGGCCGGAGGAGTCGGGTTCGGAGATGTGGACGCCATGAATGGTTTGGGGCTGGTATCGGTCTTTGGTGTAGACGTTCTGCTCCGACGAGAACAGTCTTCTCCAAGCCGAACCGGACCAAGTGTACACATAAGCCGACTCGTCGTAGCCGCAGCGGATGCCGACTCCGGTTTGCACGATCAGGAATTCACGCTCGCGCTGGATCTGGACGTCGTCGACAAAGCCCAGGTAACTGGGGACGCATTCATCTGCGCAGAAGAGTTGGGCGTCGCGCAGGCCTGCATGAAGAGTCGCAAGAAGCGTTCGATCCTGGCCGGAAGGAGAGAAAGAAGCCAAGTGCGATTCGATCCAGTCTCTGAATTGATGTTTCACGACGGTCAATTGAGGAGTCGCGTCGCGGGTATCGGGAAGTTCGTCATGATGAGGGCGGAGAGCAAGCAGAGTTGTCTTCAGGGCATCGAGAGAGGGCTCCTGCGCGACGGCAGGTGCAGCAACCAGGATCAGGAAATAGAAAAAGGGGCGCACGTTTATGCGCCCCTTTGGTGAAAGCAAATTCAAGCCTCGCTATTAAGCGTAGCTGAAACCGGACTTGATGAACGGCAGCGAACGGACACGCTTGCCGGTTGCCGAGAAAATCGCATTCGCGATTGCGGGCAGCACAGGAGGAAGCGAAGGCTCGCCCAGTCCAGTTGGAGGATTGTTGGACTTCAAGTAGTGAATCTCGATGTCCTTCGGGCACTGCGCCAGGCGTACCAACTGGTGTTGCGGATAGTTGTTCTGCTGCACGCGGCCCGTATCGACGGTGATTTCCTGGTACATCAGTTCGCTCATTCCGTCGATGACGGCGCCTTGCACCATGTTGTCAGCCGCCGTGGGGTTGATGATCTGCATTCCGACGTCGGCAGCCACCCACACCTTGTTGACCTTAACTTTGTTTTGCGCGCTGACCGTAACCTCGGCCACCTCGGCGAAATAACCTTGGTGACTGAAGTGGAAGCCGACGCCCTGAGCGGTGCCTTTGGGATACGTCTTCTTGCCCCAGCCCGACTTCTCCGCGACCAGGTCCAGCACACCGCGCATGCGCTCGGCGTTATAGCCCTGTTGTTTGGGAGTGGCAGCAAGTATCTCGCGGCGGAACTCCACGGGATCTTTTCCGGCGGCATGAGCGAGTTCGTCGATAAAGGACTGGATCACGAAACCAAATGCGTTGGAAGATGGAGCGCGAAGAGAACCGGTTTTGATTCCCAGGTGGATCGCCGAAGTGTGCAGTGCGTAATTGGCGATGAACGGTTGTGGGAACTCGGTGGGACCCATACCGCCGGCGCTGACGGTGTTCACTCTCTGGCCGTCGTCATCGCCATAGGTTACGAAGTGGTTCCGCCATCCGACTACCTTGCCTGAAGCATCCAGACCGGCTTTCAGATATTGATAGCCGCCGGGGCGGAAATAATCATGATGGAAGTCGTCTTCGCGCGACCACAACAGCTTGATGGGCGTTCCATGGAGCTTGGAGATGTAGGCCGCTTCGGCGCAATAGTCATTGGTCAGGCGACGGCCGAAGCCGCCACCACCGCGAACCATGTGCAGCGTGACATCGGCGGGTGTGACTCCGCAGGCGGCCGCTGCGAGGTTGCGGCCGTTACCAGGGATCTGGCTATTGGACCACATTTCGATCTTGCCGTCTTTAAAGTGAGCCGTGCAATTCTGGGGCTCCAGCGGAGCGTGCGAGATGAAAGGATAGGTATAGTTTCCTTCCACCACCTTGGCCGCGCCCGCGATTGCCGCATCCGGATCTCCGTCCTTGCGAAGGGTGCGCATCGGCTCCTTCTTGCTGAGATCCTCGGCCTGTTGCGCGAAACTGACGCTGTTCATGGCCTGACGGACTGGCGGCTCATTCCAGGTGACCTTCAACTTCTTGCGAGCCGTCTGCGCCAGCCACCACGTGTCGGCGACAATCGCGATACCCGATTCCAACCCGGGATCGCCGGGGATCACCACGGTATTGATGTCCGGCTTCAAGTCCGCCGGCCGTTCCACGACGTAGACGCCCTTGATGCCGGGCATGGTCTTGAGTTCGTCGGCATTATGAGTAGCGACGGTACCGCCCAGCACGCCGCACTTTTCGTAGCAGGCGTAGAGCATACCGGGCACCATCATGTCGATGCCGAAGATCGGCTTGCCGGTGACGATGTCGGGATTGGCGCGCTGGCCCTGAGAGACGCCGATGATCTTGTAATCTTTGGCATCTTTCAACACCAGAGTCTTCGGATCGGGCACGGGCATGGTGGCAGCCTTCGCGGCCAGCTCGCCGTAGCCGATCGATTTGTTTGCCGACTTGTCCCAAACCTTACCCGAGGCGGTGGTCAATCCCGATGCCGGAACCTTCCAGGTATCGGCGGCGGCGGCGATCAGCATCGCACGGGCGCCTGCGCCCACCTGCCGCATTGGGGTCCAGTTGGTCGGAGTGGCGGTCGATGCCACCGGCGATCTGGCCGGTGTAGACCTTGTCGTTGAAATCGGTTTGTTCGATTTTGACGTCTTTCCAATCGACGTCGAGTTCCTCGGCGATCAGCATGGGCAGCATGGTTTTGATGCCCTGGCCGACTTCCGGGTTCTTCGCCATGAGGGTGACCGTGCCGTCCGGCGCGATCTTCACGTACGCGTTAGGGGCAAAGGGAGGCGGAGGAGGTCCGCCACGTCCCTGAGCCATGGCTTTCTTGGGGTCGACATACAAGCCCACCAGCAGCCCGCCACCGGCGAGCGCGCTGGCGCGCAACAGAAAGGAGCGACGATTAACGCCTTGTTTCTTTTCCATGATGGTGTTCCTCTTCCTATCTGGCTGCTACCGGTTCGCCCTTGACCGAGGCTGAATTGGCGGGCGTCTTGTTCGCCGCAATGGCTGCAGCCCTGTGAACCGCCTGACGAATCCTTAAGTAGGTTCCGCAGCGGCAGGCATTGCCATTCATGGCGGCATCAATATCGGCGTCGGACGGCTTCGAGTTCTTGGCAAGCAACGCGGCGGCCGACATCATCTGGCCTGCCTGGCAATATCCACACTGAGGCACGTCAATCTCGATCCAAGCCTGCTGTACCGGATGGGTTCCCGTGGCGGACAATCCTTCCACGGTGGTGATCTGCGCGTTGGCCGCGGCGGACACCGCGGTCTGGCAGGATCGCACTGCCTTACCATTCAAGTGGACGGTGCAGGCGCCGCAGTAGGCTACACCGCAACCATATTTCGTGCCTTTGAGATCCAGCACGTCCCGGAGCACCCACAAGAGCGGAGTATCTCCGGCAACATCGACGGTCTGGGACCGCCCATTCACTGTCAGTTTGATGGACATAGTTTAGACTCCGGAACAAACGTAATAAGCATACCTCATTGGCCGGCGTTTTTTAAGGGGGGTTCCCCGCCGGGCGCCGATGAGGATCCTGAATGTTTTCAACATCATCACGTTAAAATTACAGTGTCGTCTTCTCAGAACAAAACCATACATTAGACGGGGACTCTTGACGCACGTCCGAACCGCCTTGCAAGCAGGGCGAAGAGCGCTCCTAAGGCCATCAGGCCGATTCCGAGAAAGAAGCAAGCCCAATTGAGATGGAGAGGAGGCGTCCGCGAAACGCCGCCCTCGAACACGACGTAGCCGCCGGCGAGCATCAGCACCAACGCGATGGCCATGGTAAGAATCCTGATTGTGGTCTGCATTATTTTCGCGTGTCCTTTCCAGTGATGTGCGGGACATCCTGATTATTCTCGTTGCAGATGTATTCCATCAGGTCGGTGTCCACCTGAAGGGTTGATTTCCCCAGCATCGTGAAAGGCCTGGTATAGGCGCCGGGGTCATCAATGGTTACCTGATATTCCAATGCTCCCAGGTTGGGGCGCTGAAAGCGTTCGATGACGTGCAGTTTTTCAGTGTGCGGATGGCCGGCGAAGTCAAACCAGAATTTATCGTTGAACCCGACCGAATCTACCACCAATGTGTCACCTTCCCAGTGGCCGACCGAGTGTCCGTACCAGGTTGGGTCCGGGTCGTCGGGATGCTTGCGACCATCCATGAAGATTTGGCGGTAGCTATGAATGTTTCCCTCGAACAAAAAGAAGATGTGAGTCGGCGTCTGGACAATGCGCCAAGGATAAGGCGCCTGACGAGGGACGCCGGTGGGGAGGCAGAGGGCTTCGGGATCGTCCTTGGACATGCGCTCTTTGGCCAGCTTTTCGGCCCAAGGCTGCAAGGGCAGCGTCTCGCCCTTGGGAAGAGAGCTGGTGATGTCATATATAAAGGTGCGCTCCGGGCTCCAGATGCCGGAGAGGTCGGGCTTTCCTTGCGGAGTGCGGGGAGTCTTGCCTTCAGGGCCTTTGGGCCGAGGTCCGGCGCTGCCGGTGGACCCACCGACGGGCTGCGTCAGGTCGCCTGGGCGAGTAGGGGGATCGCCAGGGCCAAGGCTGAGAGCAGTCTTCTCAAAGAGGGCACACTCCTTCTGGGGCGACGATAACAGGAGAGAATGGGAGAGTCAAGGCGACGCGAAATTTTCCCGGCTGGTCCCGAATATCGGCTGGTTTTCCTTATTGGCGGCTCCTTTTGAGGGAGACATCGGCGGCGGTGACCTTCGTGTGCGGGAGATTCTGAACGAGAGTTGGTGTTTTTTGGGGCAGTCTGCGCCGGCCGGTCGAGACGGGGTGTCGGCCATGATTGCCGGTCGTTTAGTTTCAGGAGGTTGGTGGGTTCTTCCGAAAATGAATTTCTGAGATGTTTGTTTTCAATCATTTGTTGGGTTCGTTTCGCCAGGGACGGTTTTTCTGGGACGACCTCTCTTCTTTGGCGGAGAGGAAGGGATAGAGGGTGGGGAAGGCGGCCTGAGGGAGTGAACTCGAACGCCCAGCTTTCCCAGCCGGCGCACGTGATGGCGGATGAGGCGCTCCTGGTGCTGCGGAGAAAGCGCAGGCGCCTGACGGTCCTGGTAGGGATGCCCGGTTTTGAGAACCTCATAGATCAGTTGCAACATCGTGTGAGCCACGGCGATCAATGCCGAGTTCTTCTTGCCGCCCGATTTGGTGGTGAGGCGCCAGAACTTCTCGCGGATAAAACAGTTCTTCTTGGCTGCGGCCGCCCAGGCGCATTCAGTCAGGGCGCCACGCAGCCACGGGTTGCCGCCGGTGGTGCGGCTGCTGCGATTCTTGCCCGCGCTGCGATTGTTGCCGGGGCACACCCCCGCCCACGAACTGAGGTTTCGCTGCGAAGGGAACTGGGTCATGTCCGCTCCAGTTTCAGCCAGAATGTTGGCGGCACTGCGTTGCTGCACTCCCGGCACGCTCTGTAGCGTGTGCCATTGCTGCTCCAGACCCGCCTGCTGAATCTGGGCGGCGATTTCCTGGTCGATTTCCTCGATCTGTTGCTCGATAAACTGCATGTGGGATAAGCTGTAGCGAATCATCTTGCGATGGTGCTCACTCATGACCCTCCAGGGCCGCGACGATACCGGGGATCTTTTTGCGGGCCAGGCCCCGCGCCAACTGGGCGATCTCCTCCGGCTTGGCCTTGCCCGTTAACAGCGCGTCCAGCATCAACTGCCCGGAGGTTCCGAACACATCGGAAAGCACGTTACCCAGTTTTACGTTGGCGTCCTCCAGGATCTTCTGCACCCGATTCTTTTCCGATGTGCCCGCCCCATGCAGTTTGGTGCGGCGGCGGGTTAGATCCCGCAACTCTCGAATCGGCCGCGGCGGGATGAAACTTGGATGAATCATGGCGTGCCGCAGCAAGTGTGCCAGCCACCAGCCATCTTTGTCGTCGGTCTTGTGGCCCTTTCGGGCTTTTACCTCGTGGGGGTTGGCCAGCTACACTTTGACGCTGTCTTCCCGCACGTTGAAGATCGGTTTCCAATACGATCCCGTGCTCTCCATCACCACGTGCGTCACCGCTGCCTGGCTCAACCACTCGCGCAGTTTCTTTAAATCCGCAACATTAACGCCAAATCTCTGCCGTTCCACTCGGGGTTGCCCATTCAATGGTCCGGTCATCACACATACCGACAACCACTTCTTGCCTACATCGATTCCCGCGCAACGTTCCACGGCTGCACAAATCATCGCCTGATGCTCCTTTCTGCGCAGCAGAACAGTTGACGTCTATTCACATAAGTTCTTCCTCGGCTCGACTGCTCCATTCGGGGTTTCATTACCTCAACCTGGCCAGTTTCGTTCTCGGGCCTAACTGCGCACCATTCCCCAGTTCAGCCGCCTTCTCCTGCGTTCTCGCAGCTTACTCCATCTCCCGCTGCCGCTTATTTTCATTCCCGGGGTTGGCCGGCTGCCCCGGTCATCCCCTTTCATTTTGCAAAACAAAATTTTTGACGAGCAGAGAACCGCTCCATATTCTCGCGGCTCCGAGGGGCGCTGGACGGATGGACGCGCGGCGCAATGTGTATTTTCGATGATTTGGTGGGTTCGTTTTGCAAAACAAAAAATTTTCACGACGCAAGAACCGCTGCATTATTGTCGCGGCTCCGAGGCGCTCCTCGTGTTTTCAGGTACTTGGTGGGTTCGTTTTGCAAAACAAAAATTTTTGACGAACAGAGTGCCGCGCCTCGGAAGGCTTGTGGGCCATATTCGGTTTTCATAGATCTTGGCCGGTCTCTTCACACTTCCTACCGACGCTTGATCCTAATGCGGCGAACGGCTCAAGCCAGTGGGACCAATATGACAACTTATTGATTTAATAGGCACCTCTGGCTAGAAGAACAGCAGTTATGGTACGTGCGAGGATATACAAATCGAGCCAGGGGGACCAGTTGCGGATGTAGAAGGTGTCCAGGGACTGCTGCACCTTCAGGTCTCCTTCGCTGCGGGCGGAAACTTGCCAGAGGCCGGTCAGGCCGGGGAGAACGCGGGTTCGTAGGTTGCGGAATTCGGGTGTGAATTGGCCCAGGTGATAATCGGGCAGAGGGCGGGGACCTACCAGACTCATTTCGCCTTTGAGAACGCTCCAGAGTTGGGGCAGTTCATCCAGGCTGGTGCGCCTTAGCAGAGATCCTATTCCGGGGAGCACGCGGGGGTCGTGGCGGAGTTTGAAGAAGCGCTGCCACTGGTCGCGATCCTCGGGATGTTCTTCGAACCAGGAGTCCAGGATGCGGTCGCCATCGGTGTACATGGTCCGCAGTTTCCAGACGGGAATGCGGCGCCCGTCGAAGCCTTCGCGCATCTGGCGGTAGAGCGCCGGGCCGGGGTTCCGAAGCTTGATCCACAACGCGGCGATGGTCAGGACGGGGAGGCTCGCCAGGAAAAGGGGGAGCGCGATTGCCTGATCCATCAAGCGCTTCAGCAGATGATTGCGGGGGATCAGCAGGTTCTTCTTGATCTCCAGACCTAGTTGGCCGCCTACGTCGCGCGCGGAAACCCATAGGCCGGCGATACCGGCCCGGTCGGGAATGACGATGATGCGGGGGAAGTTGAGGTCCTGCAGGAGGTCGGCGAGGTTTTCGGCGCCGAGATCGGCCAGGAGAACGATGGCTGCCTGGGCGCGATGCTCCAGGGTATCGGCCAGGCGCAGGGGGCCCAGCACCGGGATTTCTTCGACCGCGGTATTCCAGGAGGCGGGACGGTTGTCCAGGAACGCGATCGGTTGGAGACCGAGTTCGGGCTCGCGGCGGAGTGTTCGCACGAGCGTTCTTCCCGCATCTCCCGAGCCGAGCAACACGACCGGGATGCCCCACTTTCCGAGGCGCACCAGAATCCGGCGCGCGAGGGTTTCGGCCAACGGCGGGAGGATCAGGGCGAACAGGAGCGTGGCGACGAGGACTCCGCGAGAGAACACGCCACGGGCGACGAGGTTGTCCCAGGCGACGAGTCCTCCAAAGACGGCGAGGGTGGCCAGGGTGCGGCGGCGGAGGCGTTCGACGGGTCCGAGGAGATAGCCGGGGTAGAGGCCGACCTGATAGTAGACGGCGGGCATCAGCAGAATGCCGGCGGCGATGCCGAGGTATTGGCCGGGTCCGATGGTGGCGGTGAAGATGGAGGAGAGCAGACGCGCGGACCAGCAAGCCGAGGGCGAAGGCTGGTTTCCAGGGCGAGGACGTCGGCGAGGAAGATGGCCCAGGGGGTCCAGGAGAAGGTGGGGGCGGAGAGTGCGGCGAGTCTAGGCCGGGCGGCTGTGCTCATGTTTGGTCAGAGGGGCGAGATGAATCCTGGTCCGGCACGCCAGCGGGTTTGGCGCGAAGAGACGTGCCGGGAATAACAATCCCCGCCCTGACGGGACGGGGCTATCCGCGTGCGCACGGAGCCAAGGATGACCCAGGTCAGTCCAGGAAAAGGTGGGCATGGAGACTGAGAGTCCAGGCGGGCGGCTGTGCTCATGTTTTGTCAGAGGGGTGTGTCAAAGAGGCCGGGATGAATCCCGGCCCGGCAGGCTCTTTACTGACTCAGCGCACAACGCAGCCCGGCGCGGTGGGGAGTCGAGACCACTGGTGAGCGTCCGGTCCCGCGCAGGGCGCTGTACGCTGCAGAGTGCGCCACGGAGCATCTCAAGCGTTATCAATACGACGAAGCGGGGATTTTGCAAGAGGTAGCGGCGCCATAAGCGCGCTGGTTCGGAGAGCAGACGGAACAGCCATTCCAGACCGTTTCGCTGCATCCATCGGGGGGCTTGCGGCTTTGCGCCGGTGAGAAAATCGAATGCCGCTCCGACGCCGATCATGACGCAGTTCACGCGATCGCGGTGAGCGTGCATCCACAGGTCCTGCTTGGGGCTGCCGATGCCCACGAATAGAATTCGCGCGCGTGATGCGTTCAGATTGCGTAGGGTGTGCTCGTCTTCGTGGGGGGTCGGGGCGCGGAAGGGAGGAGCTTCGGCGTAGGCGATCTGAAGTTCCGGGAAGCGAGCGCGCACCAATCGGACCAGACGATCGAGCACATCGGTCGATCCGCCATAGAAACCCACCGGGGTGCCTTCGCGCGCCGCGGCGTGCAGGACCAGCGGCATCAGGTCCGGTCCGTATACGCGCGATGCGTGGGGAACGCCGAGCCTGCGGAGTAGCCATACGAGAGGCATCCCGTCCGAGGTGACGAGGTCGGCCTGACGCATTGCGTCCGCGAAGGTGGCGGAATCGCGGGCTTCCATGATCTGGTTCACGGTGCAGAGGCTGACGTAACGAGAGAGACCGGCGGAGGCCCAGGCGAGGATCTGTTCGGTGGCGCGTTCGTAGCTTGTGGCGTCCACGCGGACGCCCAGAATTTCGCGGCTCTCGATTTGTTGCGCGGCGGCGGCGGTTGCTGCGCTGACGGCGTTCATGAGGCTTTCTGTTTCCGTTCGCGAGCGCGCTCCATAGCGGCTCGGTAGATGTCCATGAGCATGGTGTAGTTGCGTTCGGGTGTGTATTTGGCTTCGTACTCACGGCGGGCCTCGACGCGCATGGCGGCAAGGGCGGCGGGATGGTCGAAGGCCCAGCGGACGGTACGGGTGAGGTCGACTGGGTCGCCGGGGCGGAAGAGGAGGCCGGTGCGGCCGTGATCCACGAGTTCGCGCATCGCGCCAGGTCGGAGGCGACCTTAGGATGCCGCATGCGAAGGCTTCGAGGATTGTCATCGGGTTGCATTCGTACCAAATGGAAGGAAAGATTAACAGGGCTGCGTTCCGCATGCCAAACGCGTGCCCCCGCCTTAGCCAGAGCGTTGGCGTTCACAAATCGGCCCGCTTCAAGGTCATCGAAAAACAGAACACGAATCGAAGGGCCTTGTGGGAATTATGGTGCCCTTACAGCCCGCGCCTGGCGTCGCGATGCCATCGGAAGCGTGAAATAAAACCGGGCTCCCTCGCCCAGTCGCGACTCGACCCTGATCCGGCCGCCGTGCCTCTCTACGATCTTTCTGCAAAGCGACAATCCGATTCCTGTTCCTTCGGATGCGGTGCCGTGTACCCGCCTGAAGACATCAAAAATCATCTCGGCGTATTTCGGATCGATGCCAATCCCGTTGTCTGAAATGCACACTTCCCAACTGTCCTTTTTCCAATCCGCCGCGATATGGATTCGTGGCACGTCCTGTGCGCGGTACTTGATGGCATTCTCGATCAGATTCTGGAACAGCTGCGCCAGGGCCACGAAATTACCCTGTACTTCGGGCAGAGCATCGTGGGTGATTACGGGATGGCTCTTCTGAATTGCGCCCGCTAGATTCAGTTCGGTGAATTCCAACACCTTGGCGAGGTCTACCGAGCCTCTTTCCTGCGTCTCGTTATGACCCGCCTTTGAATAGTCAAGCAGATCCAGTATCATTCGTTGCGACCGGGCGACCCCATCCAGGATACGCGTGAGATACAAGTCGCCATCGGGTCCGAGCTTCGCCCCATACTCCTCGCGCAGCAACTCCGCCATGGCGTACACACCATTCATCGGCGATTGCAGATCATGTGAAATAGCGGAGACGAATACATCCAAATCTTCATTGGCGCGGCGAAGATGTAATTCGGCTTCCTTCCGCCGCTCGATTTCCTGCTGGGCCTCGCTGTATAGCCGTGCGATCTGCTCTTCAGCCTGTTTCCGCTGCGTGTTGTCACGGATGGACGACCTCGCCATGAGGTGGCCCTGGCGGTGGAAGAGCCTGGTATTGATCTCGACGGGAATGCGTCGACCGTCTTTGGAAATGAGGGTTCTCTCATATCGAATTACACCCTCGAAGTTGACAGGCTTCACGCCAACCGGAACGGGCGGCTGTCCGTCCGCGGCCGTGATGTCTTTTGGCGTCAGGGTGTGCATCTCCTCCAGGGTGTATCCCAGCAGAGCGGTAACGGCCGGATTGGCTTCGGTGAAGTTGCCAAGCGTGGCCTCACCCAAAACTTCATGTACCAGGATGCCGTCCGCTGCCAACGCGAAGAGCTCCTCGTATCGCTGCCGCGCCTCACTTAGCGCCTCCTCAATGGGTATCCCCCACTGCCGTGTCTCGCGGGCGGACGCCAAAACCGCGATAAGCATGTACACGCCGCCGAGGTACTGCGTGGTACGGCCCACCCAGTTAACCAGACTGCCTACGCTCGTCTGCACCATCACGCCAAACAGTCCAACCCCGGTGGCTAGCAGCGCCAGGCTATACCAGTATGCGAACGCCGCCAAATGCCCGCGATTCACTAGTCTCAGGAGTGCCGCTGTGACAACAAACATAGCGATCGCCGTACCGAGCACCCAATACCTCAGCGGCGTCCCACCACTTCCCTGAACGAAAAAGGTTGGCAGCCTGCCCGCGAGTGTCGCGAGCAAGACTAGTAGAACGACACTCACGGCGATGGTGTACGCCGCCCCTAGCCAGGGAGCCGTCGCTCTCACGCCTTGCTTGGGACGAAGCAGGAATCCCGCGCCAGCCAAGTGGCAACCAGCCGATAGCCATACGCAAACATTGTGGACCGTCACGCCGAAACCAACGTCGAAGTTGGAGGCGATGGAGGACGCCAGGCCGCCGAGGCCCCAGACGACTACTCCGCACCCCAACAGGAGCAGGCCTGCTGTACCCCGCACCAGAAAGGTGTACGCGATCAGGGAGGCGATAAATAGTGAAACCAGCGTCGAAAAGACGAAGTTCAGGGCCAGGCGCAGGAATGGCGATTCATGGGCCAGGTTCGCTCCCATAGCCCACAGGATCAGCGTTGCAATTAATAGAGCGAGGATGGGTAGCCAGGCCAAAAATCTAGGCCACGTAGGCAACCAGATTGGGTATGCGACCTTGATGTTTTGTAGATACAAAGCGGCGACCTAAACGCGATTTTATTCCTTTCCCTGGTGAAACACGACCGCCGGGTAGTTATTTAGAAGTTATTTAAACCTTGTTTCGGGGTCGTTGCTCTACCGGGCAGCGGTCCTTTTTTCTTTGATGTGTGCGATCGATCAACTTTTAAATCACTACCGACCGCCGCTCGATTGTTGTGCATCAGAAAGCAATCCACATGAGGGGAAATCGGACAAGGCGATCAAGCACGTCCTTCGATCCACCGTGGAAACCAACGAGCACGCCGTACCGCGCTGCGGCGTGGAGAACCAGGGGCATCAGGTCCGGTCCGCATACGCGCGATGCGTGGGGGAACGCCGAGCCTGCGGAGTAGCCATACGGGAGGCATCCCGTCCGAGGTGACGAGGTCGGCCTGACGCATTGCGTCCGCGAAGGTGATGGAATCTCGGGCTTCCATGATTTGATTCACGGTGCAGAGGCTGACGTAACGCGAGAGGCCGGCGGAGGCCCAGGCGAGGATCTGTGCGGTGGCGCGTTCGTAGCTTGTGGCGTCCACGCGGACGCCCAGAATTTCTCGGTTTTCAATGGCTTGATCAAAGACGTTCATACGGCGTGGCCTTTGATATGTCGGTGGGGACGATACGGACAATGTCGTCGGCGACCCGAATTGAATAGCGTGCCCCGCTTTCGTGGACCAATTGGGCGATTTCAGACAAAGGGGGATAGTCATTCTGGCCGCCAAAACAGCGGGCGTCGTCGATCAGAACGATGTGTTGCCCGGCGTGCCCGAGAATCGCACGTATCTCGGCAGAGAGAGGCGTTTCCAGTGGGCCTTTGGCAGTTCCTGCGCCGGAATAGTGCGCGTCGAGCCAAAAAATAGACGTGTCCTCGACCGAGGACAACAGTTCGGGAAGTATGGATCCGCTGTCACCTTGGATTACGCAGACGTGCGGATACGACTTCATTCGGTCCCTCGCCAGAGAGTGAAGCCGGCCGTTCAATTCGATCGAAATTACTCGCCCAAATTCCCCGCTAAGATCACTGATCATGTCCCCGTAATAGGTGCCTGTCTCAACAAGCAGATTCGTTTTGAGATGTCTTTGCAGTCTCCTGAGCAGGGCGCGCTTTACAGCATGAGGGGGCGGCACCGGACGGCCTCTGGCGCGCCAGCGACGTATCGACCGACAAGAATAGAGTCTCATGGCCCACCGATAGAGGCGTGTCTCCTGCAGTAGGAGGCGTAGGTTGCTGCGCGATCTTCCCCGCGACGATTCCGTCTTCATCCGAGAAGCCGTTTTCGAAAAAGCGATCCAACTTCCTCGGGCAGATCCTCCGCACCCAGTTCCGCCTCGAACTGCCAATCTGCCCCGTGGAGAGGTTGCCTCCGGTGTCCAACTGGCCAGATAACGGGCATTCTGCCCAGGTATGCCGCCCACATACTAAACGTCGACCCTGAAGCAACGAGAGCCGGGGCTTTGCTCATGGCCAAAAGGTCCGCGATACTGCTTCCGAACGTTGCGCGTGTTGTATTCGGTAGCGCAAGAATTGGTCTCAGGTCGATATCGGGGCCATCGGAGAAAACCAGCACAGGAAGCATGGCACCCGCGACCCTTCGCAATTCGCTGATTGCGTGGAGATACCAAGCCATGGGTTGGCGGGTATGCAGTCCCACTTTCGCAGACCGCGTCTGATCGGGAGGCTCGTGAAAATCGCCCAGCCGCACGTGAACGACGATAGAGTTTCCTGGAACGGCCTCCAAGCCGATTCGATGCTCGCTTTTCGTCATCCCAATGAGGGCGTCTCGAACCATAGCGTGGTTGTCCAGCATCGCACTGAAATAGCCACCGATGTTTGAGAAGACGACGATGCCGGATTGATGCGCCATTGATTGTTGGAGGAACTGTTGCTCAGTTATCCGAGGCAGTCCGAGCAGGAGCCGCAGCCTCTTTACCCCTGAGATTGCGGAGCCCGTCTCGTCAAACAGGCCCAAGTAGGTCCGACGGTCCTGCTGTGGGCCGAGCCACTGACGGTGACATAGTTGCGGCCATGTTGAGGCAATCCGACGCAACGCGAATTGGCGGGTCGCTACAATGCAGCGAGCCCAAGGGAAGAGGCAGTTTGCTAATCCTACCCCTCGCATCCGAAATAAGGCGAGATCAATTCCTCCGAGATTCGCGAATGAATACAGCGCCTCTGGGCTTGCGGTGCTCGCCACTTCTAATCCTTCAAAAGAATTTCAAATCGTGCGCGGATCAAGTTCGGCCTTAGCAATACCGATAAGCCCGCTCCAACGAGTCCGGAAACCCGATTTCCAGAGACCAAGCGCAGACGGCTTCTGCGATAGAGGCGTATTGCAAAACGTTCCAGGAACCAGAAGACGCGATCAATCCTTCCGCGAGCACTCCACGATTCCCGCGCCTTGTTCAGACTTGGCTCGGGTCGGCCGTTCCGCCTCGCGCTAGCGCTATCTAGCGCGAAACGGTAGTGCATTCTGACTTCGTCAGACGCTTGCACGCTGGAAGAAGACAAATGGAGGCGATAGGTGTGAAGTGTTTCCTTCATGTTGCGGCCAGTTCCTGCTTCGGTCATGCGGAGGTAAAAGTCGAGATCTTCACCAAGGCCGTTTATCCGGTAGCCGCCGCACTTGCGAGCGGTGGTGGCCCTAAACATCACGGAGGGATGAGAAAAGGCTGGAAAACCGAGTTCAAGGAGGCGTCGGATCTTGGAATGGCTCTGAGGAAGGGGGCCGGCCTTGCAAATCGCTTCGCCGACAAGTAATTGAATTTGAGTTCCGACGATTGCCAGATGAGGATCGGCCTCCAAAGCGGTGATCTGCCGCTCGAACCGTTGTGGGTCGCTAATGTCGTCCCCATCCATTCGAGCGATGTATTTTCCCTTCGCGAGGTACACTCCCTTTCGAAGCTGTGCGCCAAGCCCGACTGGTCCGCATTGTACGACTGTAATCGGCAGTTGAGGGAATTGGTGGGCGATTTCAATCGTGCGATCGGAAGATCCGCCGTCGAGCACCAACACCTCAAAATCAGGGAATGACTGTTGAGAGAGGCTGTTTAGCGCCGCTGAAAGGTACCGTTCGCAGTTCAGAGTAGGTAGGAGAACGGTGAGAAGACTCATCGACTAGGCAACCATGCCTCTGCTTTAGGCCTGTGGTCTTTAAACTGGTCCTGGACCCGAATCCGGTTCCTGTTCCACGGCTCGCATAGGACAACGGATAGGACAATCAAGGAACTCGTTTCATACCAGGAGGGGTTCATCATCCCTGCTGTAGCCAAATACAATAACGTCACGGTCATCACAGGCGCATGGGTGTCCCGCCAAGAGCGCAAGCTGGTTAGAAATGCTGAAAGCAGCCCCACGATCATCAGGACTAAGCCAACGTATCCCGCGACATAGATGGTCTCCAGAGCGGAGTTATGGGACTGGCTAAACCATGGATTGACTGTTCTCAGATAGTATCGGGCCCCTCCGATTCCGTATCCGAGTAGGTTGTCCCAAGAGAGATCGTTAATAAGCATGACCCAAACGGGCGTCCGGCCATTCAAGGTTACGTTGTCCTTTGTAGCGTCGACTACACGAGTAACGGCTGTTCGAATGTCTTGAGCAACCCAGTAGTCCGAGAACGAGATGAAAAGGCCCACGAGCGAAATGGCCACCAGGAGGATCAGGCTGTTGGTGAGCGCGCGATAACGGACGCTCCCGGAAGCCTTGACAAGCATTGCCACCTCGGCGAGCAGATAGCAGATCAGGCCGAGGACGATGGACGTTCGAGTCACAGTAAGAAGGAGGCAAACAACGAGAACTAATCGACAGAATCTTATCCACTTGCCCCAGAGCAGCGAACTGGCAACGAGACACAGCGCACAATCATCCGCTAGTGCGACAGGATGAATCGCGAAGAGGTGTAGACGAACGCGAACCATCTCCTCGCCTGGGTCATGAAACATAAGTGGAAAATCATCGGGGGCCAGGAGGCCGGCAAGGAATCCGCACAGGATGAGGAGAACATAGGAATTGACGATTTGTCGGATAAGGATCGGGGCACCATACGTAAATAGCAGGGCGACAGCAGAGGCGGAAATCATTACCAACAACGCGCCCCGGGTGAGACTGAGCGCCGGATCCCAACTCCTGAAAGAAAATCCGATGGCCAGCAGTAGGGTTCCCACCAGCATCAAATACGGCAAACGGATACTCAGACGGGGACGATAAAATACGGCGGCTCCGAGGGACAAGAGCGTCGCAAGATGGACCGTCGACAGTTCAATGACGGCTTGCATCGTCGAATCGTCCGCGTGGAACTCGTCTCGCGCGACGTATCTAGCCGTTCCGAATACGAACAGCAGTATCGCTAGTCTGGCGGGCCAGATTGGGATCTCCCGAGAATATTCACTTACTGGCCGCATCGGACGTCATACCCTTTCTGGGATAGCTCGAATCCCAAGAAGTAATGCTGCCGCACTTTCAGCGATCACGGCAGAAGCAGCCAAAGCAAAGGCGTTGCCCCTCCAAACCGTCGCCCAAGCCACAAGGCCAAGAACGGGGGCCGCGAATAGAACGATCGCCCCAAAGGCGAAAATCCCCCGCGGAAGCAGGTACTGATATAAGAAAACCTGGTTGAGAGCGGCAAGAAAGGGAATCGGACTTAGGGTTCGAAGAAATCCGATTGAAGATTCGAAATTTGGTCCAAGGAGTGTGTGAACGAGTTGGGGGGCCGCGAAGTATGATGCCACTGAGGCAAGCGCGCCAATTGAGATTGTGACCAGGCTACTAATACGTTGCAGATGGCGAGTGTTACCCTCTTTTTGCGCAACCAGCCAACTGATCCGGGGGAAGACTGCCTGGCAAATCGGGCTGGGGAGCGTGGTCATCGCCCGTGTTATGCGCTCAGCCCCCGCGTAGAGACCGGCTAAGCTGCTGCCAGAGTAGAATCCGAGAACGTATGTATTGAATCCTGCAAAAAGTCCAAGACCCGGCCTGTTCAACATTCCGGCAAATCCCTGGCGCAGCGTCTGTATGATGGTGTTCGCGTTTGGCCAAATGATCGAATGTCGTCTGCAAATCAGGGCGCATTGGATCGCTGCTACTACGGAACTAAAAGACGCCTGGAGGGCGAAAAAAATCCAGGTGTCACGCGGATTCCGCACGAGGACAATGGTTAGGGCGGTCGCCGCGGTGCGCGCCCCCAGATCAATCCAGAGGGCTGTCCACATCATCTCCATTCCCTGCAAAAACCAGACGAAGCTGCATCCTTGCGTAATACCCGCCAACAGCGAAAGCCAAAACAGCCAAGCATGCTGATGGAGCAGTTGGAATCGCATATATTGAACCGCTGCCAGGGTCAATGCGAGAATCGCAAGCGCCGCCTTGGCCCCCATAATCGCGCCCAACGTACGCCCCACACTGTCGGGCGAGTGTCGATTGGCTGCCACACTGCGGTTCCCGGTGACGCCGAATCCGTACTCGACTATCAAGGTGGACTGTGCCGAGAAGGCAAATGCAATCGAGTACTCCCCCCAAGAATTGCCAAGAACTCGTGCTAGATATGGAACCACCACCAGAGGAAAACCGTAAATTGCCGCTTGTGCGATATACAATGCAATGGCGTTGCCTGTAAGTTTCCCTTTTCCAGTGTTGTCTTCATGGCTAGACTTTGACTCACCTGCCACGACCGCGAGTTGATTCAATCTTCAGGTCCCCTCTGGGATAGATTGATCTTGCGCTAGAGCGATCAGGTCCCGCCTTGAGGCCACGAAATTGCCACTCTTTTGACGTACGATGGGCGAGGACAAAGGTAGCAACCCGCCGCTGGTTGCAGGTTGTAAAGCCGGTAACCCGCTGCTGTGAAGTTTCTAGAAGCGAAGCAGCGGAGTAACCGTTTGCGGAGCAGTTAGCAGGCGAATATTCCATTACCCACACGGGTGCCGACTCGCCCTCTATTGAGAGCAATGAATTCGCTCCGTTGAGAACGAGTTTTTCCGCGCCTTCGACATCTACCTTTATAAGGTGAGGTATCGCTGATGTGAAATTGAGGAACGCGTCCAGCGAGATCGTCGGGCACTCGTACTTCTTTACTGGCAGGTCGGGAACCTGCCCTCACGTTCGAATTGCCTCCATTTGTCAGATGGGCCATGGACGGTTCTTCCGAGAGGACGAGTGTCGCCTCGCCGCGCTGAGCGGAGGCTGCGTAGCCGTGGACTCGAATATTTTGAAATCCATTGAGTTCGACGTTGGTTTTGAGGAAATGCCGGATTGCGGGCTGGGGCTCGATGGCTTCGACTTTTCCCTCGGGCCCGACTTGGCGCGCGGCCAGCAGAGAGTACTCGCCTATGTGGGCGCCCACGTCCCAAAACACCATCCCCGGCTTGAGGAAGTTTCGGACGAATGCGGCGGTCTCGGGCTCGGAGTAGCCCATGTAGTAAATGAGAGCGCCTGCTCCGCCCTTGGGGGCCAACACTTCGAGATCTTCTCCTAACTTCAGGCGCCACGGCTTCTCGGTCGCGGCCCAGCGCATGCGATAGTACAGCCGCCGGGCCAGGGCTCGGGTGGCGTTCTGCTGGAAATCGGGCCTGGCGCGCAGGCGATCGATTCCGGAGAGGTCGATTGCTAGCTTGATTTTCGCCATGCCACGATTGATTTCGTTAAGGGTCCTAACTTCTCCCGGTAAATCTCGCCATCAGGAAATAGCCAGCGCATCTCGCGGGCGGTTAACAGACGGATCTCTTCAATGGTTGCTTTGGCCAGCAGATAATCTTGCACCTGGAACTACGTAGCCGAGGTTTCTTCTCATTAGCATTCGCGCCCGGAACCAGGTCGGCAGGAATTGCCAGAAGGGGACCAGGAAATGCGGCTCGATGGGGAACCACTTGTTGGGGGTTTGGACGAAATATCCTTTTGCCACGCGGCGGATTTCTCTGGCCATGCGGACCTGGTCATAGAGAGTTCCTACGTGCTCGATTACGGAGTTGGAAAAACATAGGTCGAACGATTTGTCCGCAAACATCGTCATCCAGCGGCCGTCGCCTTCTACGTGGGTGATCCAGTCGATTTGGGATCGGGTCTCGAAGACCTGATTGAGGAGAGTTACGTTGACTTGCACCTTCAACATGTCGCGGTGGGCTTCCCAGAATTCGGCGGTGCCGCCCAGGTCGAGGATTCTTACGGGGGGCGGGGAGGATTCGAGCATTTCCGCGAATTTGCGGAAACGCTCGCGACGGTATTGGGAGGCGGCGGAGGTGGCGCATGTGTTGTCGGCGAGGCGGTAGAGGAAGCGGGCTAGGGGCAAATTGGGCGGCCTTGGGAAAGGGGCTGGGGAAGATTATGGCCGCGGATGAACGCGGATGAACGCGGATCGAAAAGAAGAATGTTATCTGGGGTCATCGGTGGTCTAATCGGAGTTTTCAAGGCTTCTCACGCTGGAATACAGCCCCAAGATCGAGAAGGTGTGAAAAAATCGAACACGGAGATCGGGCTGGAAAAAAGGGTACAGACAGCAAATTTCCGCCCTGGCTATCCCTTGGCTCCAGGGGTTTGAGAATTTGCGGAAATTCGAAGTCTGTCCCCATTTTTCCGACTCTGGCATTTCGATTCGATTTTTTCAAGCCTTTTCACATCGGACAAAAACTAAATGGCATTGGGCGCGAAATTGGGCGCTCCGAACCGGCTGTAGCCGACTGTCATGTCAAGCATCTTGGGGTTTTGAATAGTATTTGCTGTAGTGGCCGTAGTAGTAGTAATAACCGGCGCTTACTTCGCGGTGGACTTCGTTTAATACCACGCCTACCAGGTTTGCGCGGAGGCGGTGGAGGGTGCTAATTACTGTGCCTAGGGCTTTGCGGCTGGTGTCTCCGGCTCGGGCTACTACGATTACGCCGTCGACTGCCGTGGCCATTTGGAGGGGCTCGGCGAAACCTAATAGGGGCGGGGCGTCCAACACTACCAAATCGTATTCGCGGGTGGCTTCTTCGATCAGCTCGGCCAAGCCCATGCCTACTAAATCTGATGCGCGGCGGGTGGGCGGGCCGGCGGGGAGGATGTCCAGGCCCTTGGGCTCATCCATGCGGACTACGGCGTCGCGCCAGGAGATTTGCTGCAGCAGGACGTTGGACAGACCGATGCTATTGGGGACCTGATACAGGCGGTGGACGCTGGGGCGGCGCAGGTCGCCATCGATCAGCAAAGTGCGCTTGTGCTGGCTGGCGTGGGTGGCTGCCAGGTGCGCCGCTACTGTGGACTTGCCTTCCGAGGGCGAGGCGCTGGTTAGCAGAACGCTGCGGAGGCGGCGGTCGAAATCGGTCAGCAGGATGGAGTTGCGCAGGGTGCGGATGGCTTCTTCGTAATTGGAAAGAGCGGGGTCGCTGATAGCGGCGGCCTGGGTTCCATTCACAGGGATCAAGCCGGGGGGGCCGTTTCCATTTGACGCTCGGGATTCAATTACGCTGACGGCGTGCAACGGGCTCAAGCGGCGGCGCCAGTCCTTTACAGCGGGGAGCGAGCCGATTACGTGGGTGTTCATCAGGCGGGAGACCTGGTCGGGATCGCGAATGGTGTTGTCGAGGACATCGACTAGCACGGCGGCTCCTACTCCGGCGAAGGACGCGAAAAGGAAGGCCAGCAGGACGTTGAGCCAGACGCGCGGGAAGACGGGTTTCAGGCCGGGGCGGGCTGGATCGGCTACGCGGATGGAACTGTTCTGGAAGCCTGCGTTGATGCCGGCCTCTTTGATTTTGCGGACCAGTTCTTCGTAGAGCTTCTTGTCGCCTTCGGCTTCGCGCTTCAGGGATTGGTATTCGAAGGAGCGCTCGTTGAGGTGGTCGAACTCGGCTTTGGTTTCCTGCACGCCGGCGGCTAGCATGGTCTCGCGCTTGGCGGCTTCCTGAAATTCGATTTCGACGCGCTGGGCGATGGAGGCTCGGGTGGAGTCCATCTGGGCTTCCAGTTCGGTTACGTGGGTTTGGGCTTTTTGATATTCGGGGTGGTTGACGCCGTAGTGGCGTTTCACTTCGGCGAATTTCTCATTGGCCTCATTGAGGTTTTCGGTGATCTTTTTGAGGGCTTCGCCTTGGGTGGAGACCTGGGCGGATTCGAGCGTGCCGTCCTTGACGGAATCAAAGGCGGCTTCCTTGGCGACGCGATTGGCTTGGGCCTTGGTGTATTCGGTGTTGAGCTCCAGCAGGCGGGCCGAGATGATGCTGGTTTTTTCCTCGGGGTTGATGACGTTCAATTCCTTTTCAAACTGCTGGAGGGCGGCGCTGGACTTTTCCATCTTGGCGCGGAGCTCTTCGAGCTGGCGCTCCATGAACTCGCTGAGGCTTTCGGTGGCTTTGAAGCGGATGCGGTAGCTGTGGGCCAGATAGGAGAGAGCGACTTCGTTGGCTACGTCGGCGGCTAACTGGCGGTTGGGGGAGCGGTAGCTGATGAACAGGATGTAGGTGTTGGGAGGGCGGGTGACTTTGAGGTTCTTTAGAATTACGGGGGCTTCGCAGGCTGGTGGGGGATTGATCTATGGCCTCTTCCAGGGCGTCTTTTTCGGCTACGCGGAGATTGAACTTGTCGACTACGGGGCGGAGGACGGAGTCGGATTCGATTAAGCGGATTTGGGTGGCGAGGTATTGGTCGGCGTCGTTGGTGGTGTTTTGCGCGGCTTCCTGGCCGAGGACTCCGGTGGGCTGCTGGCGGTCGACATCGACGGTGGTGGTGGATTCGTAGATGGGGGTGAGGCGCAGGGAGACGACGAGGGTCGCAAGGGTGACGGCGGCGATGAATGCGCCGATGCGCCAGGCGTGGCGGCGGAGAATCCAGAGGTAGTGCGCCAGGGGGACTTGGGCGGCCTGGGGCTCGAATTCCGCGTCGATGATTAGTCCGTTGGTGCGGGGGTTTTCGACCGGGAGATTGTTTTCGATGTGTTTCATTTTGATTTATGGCCGCTGATGAACGCGGATGAACGCAGATAAGATCAGCGCCAGATCAGGATTCCGGAGGCGGTGGAGGCGCCGAAGTTGGTGATGCGTTCGATCGCGCCGGATACATTGCGTTTGGTGCGATTGTCGGGGATGTAGAGGACGTCGTTTGCTTGTAGAGCTACGTCGGGGGATTTTCGTTGCAGGATTTTGTCCAGCTCCACTGGGATTTCCTGTTTTACTCCGTTGTCGAGCCGGTAGACGTAGGCGAGCTTGGTGGAGAAAGGCAGCAGGCCTTCGGAGAGAGCCACCATGTGCAACACGGAGGTGTCGGTTTCTTCTTTGACGACGAAGCCGCCGGGCTTGTGGACATTGCCGACTACGAAGATGCGGCTGGCTTCGGGGACGCGGATCTGCTCGCCGCCGTGGAGGGTGAAATTGACGGAGGCGTCGGCGTCGTTGAGGAGGCGTTTCACAGGGATTCGCTCGACTCGGGCCGGGGAGCCGTCCTCAGGCGGGGCGAAGCTGAGCAGGACTTCCGTGCCTGCCTCAGTGGAAAGGCCTTCGGCGCGGCCCAGGGCGTCGAGCAGAGTTACCATTCCGACGGATTGAAAGGTGAGGGGCTTCTTTACGGCTCCCATGACGGAGATGGGGCGGGAGTGATATTCGACTACGGTGACTTTTACAACGGGGTCGACCAGGATCTGCTCGCGCACCAGGGCTTCGGCGACGGCGCTTTCCAGGGCGCGGGGGAGGGCTCCGGCGGCGGGGACACCGTCTTTCAGAAGAGGCAGGTGGACGGTGCCGTCATACTCAATGCGGACGGTGCGGGTGAGCTCGGGGGCATCGTAGACGGAGATGGCGAGGAGGTCGTCGACGCCGAGCATCTGGGCGGGGAGATTGTCCTTGCCTACTTCCTCCATGCGCGAGATTTGGGTCTGGGCGGGGAGGAGCGAGGCGGCGAATAGGAGTAATGAAATTTTGGCAGACATGGTGATTTAATCGCGAGGCGTTAGGAGTTGCTGTTCCAGGCGTTGAATGCGCTGCTCCAGTTCGTGGACGCGGTTGTCGGGAGGTTCCCCGATGGCGCCCATTACCGCTAGGCGAATGAATTCGGAGACACTGCGGTCGCCACGGGAACTGGCGGCGGCCATGAGGCGGTCGTATTCGGATTGGTTGAGGCGGAAGACCAGGGTACGGTCGCGACGCCGGGAGGTGATCATGGGTGAGATTTAATGGCCGCTGATTAACGCGGATGAACGCAGATAGCGCGGGGTACTTATAGTGGGCGGATCATGTCGCGGTCTACTTCTACTGCTACGGAGCGCTCCAGAGCCTGGACACTGACTATAACGCGCCACTTGTCGGGGTCGCGTGCGAGGGATCCTTCGAGGCCTGCCAGGACGCCGCGCTCAATGCGGACACGCTGACCGGTTTTCAAGAAAGGCCAGGGGCCGACGGGTAGGCCAGACTTGAGCGCGAGGCGGACGGCGGCTATCTGGTCGTCGGGGATGAGAGCGGGGGAGCGGTCGAAACTAACTACCGATTCTACGCCGGGTTGGGAGAGGACCAAACGGCGGTCGTTGAATTCGGATCGACAGAACAGGTAGCCGGAGAAGAGATTCTGCTGGATGACCTTGACGCGGTCCGACCATCGCCGGCGGACGTTGTGCCAGGGTACGAAGGTCTCCAGGCCGGCCTGGTTTAAGCCAACTTCGACGCGGCGTTCGGCTTGAGGGCGGACGACCAGAGCCACCCAAGGAGGATTTGGAACAGCAAGAGAAATAGACAAAGCTTCCGCTACAGGTGTCCCAGGGGGATACCTAGACTAGTACTTTGGATTTCTCGGGGGGGATGTACAGTAGTGTATACAAACTGAATGCAAAGTCAAGAGCACAGGATTGGCAGACCACGAAAAACGATGGTCTGCCCTACTGTGCTGCTGGACCTACTGCCAAGTCTCCATCAGGGGCTGGTCGAAGATTTTTTCAGAGACGCCTTCGGCCAAGGCAGCTTCCTTGGTACAGATCCAATATTCGGGCTGCCAATGCTCCTGGCGGTCGTAAGGGGGCTTGTAAATAAAGAAGTTAGCCGTGCGGCGGCGCAGACGGGGCTCTAATCGTGTGTCGCTTCCAAGAGCGCGGGCCTCGCGCAGTGCCGTCTCAAAAGTATCGAAAGGACCGTCGATGTAGTCGCGGTTGTTTATGATGTGCCATTCCATAAAGTTAGCCATTGTCCCCAGCGCGGGGACCCATTCGTGTTGAGGCATTCCTACTCAGTTGGATGACAAGATGGACGGGTTGGTTTCAAGAAGGTCCCGCAGACGGTCGAGAAAGGGCCATTGCGCCTCCATCAACTTGGTACGGGCTTCTTCCAACGCGAACCAGCCCGCCCGGTCCACTTCCGGCACCTCGATCTGACGTCCGGACTGAGGGGGCCATTCCACGGAACAAAGAACACTGGTTAATAACGCGGGGTCACAATTACCCGCAAATGCCCATGCTTCAACCACTTTGCCGCTCTTCTGGCGGATCTTTCCCAGGGGAAGAAACTCACCGCCGGCCTGAAAGCCGGTTTCCTCCTGAAACTCGCGCCGGGCGGCATGGAGAGGGGTCTCGCCCTCATCGATTTCACCTTTCGGGATCGACCAGACGCCTTTATCTTTCCGGGTCCAGAAGGGTCCACCGGGGTGTACCAGGAGCACCTCAATTTCGTCATTAAGCACGCGATACATTACCAAGCCTGCGCTCCGTTTGGAAGGCATGAATTCGGAAGAAGGGTGGTTGAAGATCAACTACTTTTAATCAGTATGCCATGAAGTTTTAAGTCCTCAAAGTCGTGCTGCTGGAGTAAACTCTGCAGTAACCAGCAAATTTAACATCGCCAGGACACCACGTGACGATGCACAGGAAAGGGATTTAGATATGAAAAATTTTAAGAAATTGACGCTCCAGTTGGGTGTGGCCTGCCTGCTACTCGCGTTGCCGGCGGCCCAGGCTCAAACTCCTAAGAAAGCGCCTAGTTCTCCCGTCGACATCAATAGCGCAACGGCCGATCAGTTGGTGGCCGTCCCAGGAATCGGCGCGGCTACGGCGAAGAAAATTATTGCTGGGCGGCCTTATGGTTCGGTGGCGGATTTGTCCAAGGCGGGGCTTTCGGCGAAGCAGGTGCAGGACTTATCGCCGATGTTGAAGGTGGGCGGTGCGCCGGCGGCTACGGCGAAGTCGGCCCCAACTCCTGCACCATCGAAGATGGCGCCGGCTTCTACACCGGCGGCTGCTCCGGCTCCCAGTGCTCCGGCTCCTGCGGCGTCGGCGTCTAAGATGGCACCGGCACCGGCGGCTACAGCTGCTCCGGGTGGTGGGCCGGGAATGGTTTGGGTGAATACGGATACGAAGGTGTATCACAAGCAAGGTGATCGCTGGTATGGAAAGACCAAGCAGGGCAAGTACATGTCCGAGGCGGACGCGATCAAGGCCGGTTATCACGAATCCAAGGAAACGCCCAAGAAGAGTTAGTGGACGTTTTTTGCGTCATCATTTTTTTTGCAGTCACCAGGGGGCCAGGCGGTAGTGCCCAGGAACCCTTCTGCCGATCTAGAATAGAGCGTGGGCTCTGTTGAAACGAAATTCTTTAAGTGGGATCCAGGTTTGTATTCCTGTACAAATGGTCCCGGCGGCAGGTCGGGGGGAGACCTTGGCTAACCGCAGGCTAAGTCCTTGCAAAGATTGCGGCCATCAGATCAGTGTGGATGCGGTCGCGTGCCCGAAGTGTGGAAGCGGCGAGCCCAGAGTAAAAGAACTTGTTCTGCCCGATTGCGTTTTGTGCAGGCATCCAGTTCAAGGGAATAACGGGGACGCGGGCGGGTGGAGTACGGAGACCGAAACCCCACCTGTGAATTTCGATCCGACTGGCGGACTGAAGACTCGCGGCGGATTTTGGATTCACGCGCGATGTGCGCAACGCTTGATGGCGTTGAACCGGCCGTCCCGTTGTAGAGATTGCGGGACGGAGTTGCCTGCATTTGACCTTTACCCTTATTCAAATACAGTCGCCGACGCGTACTACAAGCGGATCTGTTGCCCGAATTGCGGGAAGCCGGATGCGCTGGACTTTGATTCGTTTTGCTTCTGCGGACTTCCGATTTTCGGCAAGCATGAAGTGATTACTAAGCCGTTCTACTACCGCTATCGGGCCGAGCGGGGCGAGTACTGGACGGGTACGATCGTAACCTATCGCTTGCATCCTGGATCGCGCTGCAACCAGTTGCTACCGCACGAACGCCCGCTGCGCAAAAAACTTTTCAGGGCGCCCAAGGTGGTCACGGAGCGGCAATTTGAGTGGCATCCTACGCGGGGATGGAACTGTCATCATCCGGATTCCGGGTATTAGCCGAAACGTTTATGGCCGCGGATTAACGCCGATGAACGCGGATTGAAAACGCGACGCTTGTACACTGAGACTGGGGTGATTTTATGGCCGGTGCGGCGTCTTCTCATGTGGGCTCTTTTTCCAACGAGCCTTTAGCAGATTTCAAAAAACCTGAAAATGCGGCCGCTATGCGGGCCGCGATCCAGAAGGTCCGCGCGGAATTGGGCCGCGAGTACGATCTGGTGATTGGCGGGCAGCGGATGAAGACTAGCGGGAAGATCCGCTCGGCCAATCCGGCTCGGCCGGCCGAGGTGATTGGAGTTCATCAGAAGGCGGATGCGGAGCACGTGGAGCCTGCTATGGAAGCGGCGCTTACGGCGTTTGCATCGTGGAAGAACGGTTCCGGCGGAGGATCGGGCCGCGCTGGTGTTCCGGGTGGCCGAACTGCTGCGCAGGCGGAAATTTGAGTTCAATGCGTGGCTGGTGCTGGAGGTCGGCAAGAACTGGGATGAAGCCGAGGCCGACACTTGCGAGGCGATCGACTTCTGCGACCTTTACGCGCGGACTTCGTTGCATTTGGATCAAGCCGAGCCTGTGGTGCAATTGCCAGGCGAACGCGATTGGCTGAGATACATTCCGTTGGGCGTGGGCGCGGTGATCTCGCCGTGGAATTTTCCGCTGGCGATTATGGCGGGCATGACCATGGCGTCGATCGTATGCGGAAACACAGTGGTGCTGAAGCCATCGAGCGAATCGCCTACCATTGCGGCGAAGTTTTTTGAGTTGCTGGAAGAAGCGGGGATGCCGGCGGGGGTGGTGAATTTCTGCCCGGGGTCGGGGTCGACGTTTGGGCATGGGTTGGTGGGGCATCCTAAAACGCGGTTTATAGCTTTCACGGGGTCGCGCGATGTGGGGTTGGATATCAACTCGCGCGCGGCGGAGCCCAAACCGGGACAGATCTGGATCAAGCGGACCATTCTGGAGATGGGAGGCAAGGATTCGATCATCGTGGATTCGGAAGCCGACGTGGATGCGGCGGTGGAGGGCGTGGCGGCGGCAGCGTTCGGGTTTCAGGGGCAGAAATGCTCGGCTTGTTCGCGGGCCATTGTGGATCAGGCGGTCTACGGCGAGTTTCTAGAGAAGTTACGGGCGCGGGTGGAGAAGATCCCGCTGGGCGATCCGGCTGAGAACGTCGCGATGGGGCCGGTGGTGAACGAAGGCGCGATGAATTCGATTCTGAAGTACATGGAAATCGGACAGACGGAAGGCCGGGTGGTGACAGGCGGCAAGCGCGCTGGCGGGGATGGGTATTTTTTGCAGCCTACCGTGATTGCTGACGTTGCGCCTCGAGCTCGGGTGTCGCAGGAAGAGATTTTCGGGCCGCTGCTGGCGGTGATTAAGGCCAAGGACTATGACGATGCACTGGCGATCGCCAACAATACCGAGTATGGGTTGACAGGAGCGGTGTTTACGAGGAATCCGGTGAAGATCGAGCGGGCCAAGCAGGAGTTTTTTGTGGGGAATCTGTACATCAACCGGAAATGCACCGGGGCTGTGGTCGGGGCGCACCCGTTTGGGGGATTCAATATGTCGGGGACGGACTCCAAGGCTGGGGGGGCGGATTATTTGTATCTGTTTACCCAGGCTAAGTCGATTGGGCAGCGGCTGTGAAATTCGGCGCTGACCGGAGATGCTAACGCACGTCGAATTTCGCTCCGACAAATTCCCCGCCTACGGTGGCGAGGAGGTGCAAACGAACCCTGACTCTTGGGGCAAACGGCTAGCGGAATTCCTCCAGGGTAGTCTGGCGACCGAGGGTGTGGAGACAAAAGGACCCTTCGCCGAGGATTGGGGTTGGCGAATTGATGTGGTCAATGAACACTTTAACCTCTGGATCGGCTGCGGGCGATACCAGGAATACCCTGACGGATATCTTTGCTTCATTGAACCCCACACGCCTTTCGTTCGCAAGTTCTTCAAGAAAATTGATACTCGAGAGCGTGTTGCTGCGCTCCAGCGGATCATCGACAAAGTCCTTGTTGATACTGCTGATATTCGGGCAAAGCGTTGGTGGACGCACGAGGAGTTCAACAACCCCGTACGCTAAGGGGCACCAAATCGCTGTTCTTATTGTGCCCAGTCGAGCCGGAACGTTATCCTGAATATCAGTGTCCTCTCCGCTTAATTTTCACCTGGAACACTACGATGGGCCGCTCGACCTGCTGCTGGACATGATCCGGAAGCAGGAGATCAACATTTACGATATTCCTATCGCCAAGATTACACAGCAGTATCTGGATTACGTCCAGCAGGCTGCCGAGATGAATATCGAGCTGAGCGCCGATTTTGTCTACATGGCCGCCACGCTGATCCATATCAAATCGCGCATGCTGCTGCCTAAGGATCCGGAACTGGAAAAGATTTCGCCGGAAGAGGATCCTCGTAAAGAATTGGTCGACCGGCTGTTGGAACACGAGCGATTCAAGAGCGCGGCGGAGATGTTGCAGCAGAAGCGAGTGGTGGAGGAAGCCGTTTGGTCCAACCCGCAGATGGAGAAATTTCTCTCCGAGGGCGACGATCCCGGCCTCGCGGTGACCCTGCACGACTTGGTGAAGACCTTCCAGCAAGTGCTGGAGCGGGCCAAGTCGCGGCCGGTTTATGAGGTCTCGGGCGACGATGCTTCGGTGCCGGACATGATCCGGTACCTGCGAACGCTGTTCGAAAAGGAATCGGACGTGGTGCAGGCTCGTGAGCTGTTTGAGCGACAGAAGAGCCGCAGGGGATTGATCTGCCTGTTTCTGGCGATGTTGGAGCTGGTGAAGCTGCAGGCGATCGGGCTGGTCCAGACCGATTTGTTCGGGGAAATTGGAGTGAAGCGTTTGAAGGGATTCGACGCGGCGTTCGCCTCGGGAGAGGCCATTAGCGCTATTGAAGAGGGATATAACTGACGTGGAAGAAATGGAAGTAAATCAGGCGGCCGAAGTACAGGAGCTCGTCGAGGAGCGGCCGGCCTGGAACGGAGACGTGGAGCTGAAGGCGGTGCTGGAGGCGATCGTCTATGTGACCGATGAACCTTTGTCGGCACAGCAGATTGCCGCGGCGCTGGGACATCCGCTGGACCAAGTGAAGCGATTGCTGGATGAACTGGTGGCCGAGTTCGCCAAGCCTGAACATGGGCTGAGCCTGCGAGAGATCGCAGGCGGCTACAAGATGGCCACCAAGGCCGAACATCATGAAGCAGTGCGGGCATTCGTCAAGAAGCTGACGCCTCCCTTGAAGCTGTCGCTGGCGGCGCTGGAGACGCTGGCGGTGATCGCCTATAAGCAGCCGGTAACGGCGCCGGAAATCATGGACATTCGCGGCGTGCAAGGCGCGGGCGTGCTGAAGACCTTGCTGGATCGCAAGCTGATTGCCGAGTCGGGCCGCAAGAACGTGGTAGGCAAGCCGATTCTCTACAAGACCACCAAAGAGTTCATGGTGCAGTTCGGATTGAACAACCTGTCCGAGTTGCCGACGCTCAAAGAGTTCGAGGAATTGGGGCGGATGGAGATTCTGGAGGACACAGTTCAACCGGAGTTGCCGGGTCTGGCTGAGGCGAAGCCTGAGGGTGCGGAAAATGCCGAGGCCGCGGAAGCTCCCGAGACGCCGACGTCGGGCCAGCAGGAATAATGCCGGAACGATTGCAGAAAATACTGTCCCAGGCAGGGGTCACCAGCCGGCGCAAGGCTGAGGAGTTGATCGTCGAGGGGCGGGTCAGCGTGAACGGCAAAGTGGTTACCGAACTGGGCTCCAAGGCGGACCTGGAAAGCGATCACATCAAGGTGGACGGCCGGTTGTTACATGCGCCGAAGCGGCATGTTTACATCGCGCTGAATAAGCCGAAAGGATGCGTGACTACCACTTCGGATCCGGAAGGCCGCGAAACGGTTCTCCAGATGATGCGCGGAGTAAAGGAACGCGTCTTTCCCGTGGGTCGTCTGGATTACGCGAGCGAAGGTCTTTTACTGCTGACCAATGACGGTGAGTTTGCCCATCGCATCACCGCGCCTGCGAGCCATGTCACCAAGGTCTACGTGGTGAAGGTGAATGGGGTTTTAACCGAGGAACAGGAAAAGATGTTCCGGGAGGGTATCCCTCTGCACGGCCGTAAGACTGCTCCGGCTGAGCTGAAGCGGATCAAGCAAGGCAGCAATCCCTGGTACGAGGTGAAGCTCAAGGAGGGGCGCCAGAACCAGATCCGAATCATGTTCAAGCATTTCGGCAAGCTGGTGGAGAAGCTGCGGCGCGTGAAGATTGCGTTTTTGGACCTGGATGTTGCTCCGGGGCGCTATCGGACGCTGACGACAGCCGAGGTCGCGAAATTTAAGAAGCTCCTGAAGATTGAAGATGGCGACCATTCCTGAGATCCTGAAGTCCACTCATACGATTGCCGTGGTCGGGTTGTCGAACAATCCCATGCGACCCTCCAACGGCGTCGCTGAATACCTGGTGCGGGCAGGCTACCGCGTGATCCCAGTCAATCCGAATGAGGCCGAAGTGCTGGGTGAGAAGAGCTATCCGCGGCTTGAGGATGTGCCGGAGAAGATCGATATGGTGGATGTGTTCCGGCGGCCCGAGTTTGTACCGGACATCGTCGAGTCGGCTATCCGGGTGGGAGCAAAGACGGTCTGGATGCAAGAAGAGGTGGTGCATGAGGCCGCGGCGGAACGGGCTCGCGAGGCTGGGCTTGATGTGGTGATGGACAAGTGCATCCTGAAGGAACATCGCAGGATGTTGCGGTAAATCGAATTTGGAGGAAGCTCAAGTAATGTTCTCCTGGCTCTTTTCCGACCCCCTTCCAGTAGGCGCCGCCGCACCCGACTTCACGTTATCGGATCAGGACGGAAACATCGTCACACTCGCGAAGCTGCGGGGGAAGAATGTGGTGCTGGTTTTCTATCCTGGCGATGACACCGGGGTGTGCACCAAACAACTCTGCGAGTTTCGGGACACTTGGGCGTTCGCCAAACAAAAGAACGCGGTGGTATACGGTTTGAATCCGCAGAGCGCGGAAAGCAAGGCGAAGTTTCACAAGAAATACGAATTCCCGTTTCCACTATTGAGCGATGAGGGGCAACGCGTGGGCGAGCTATATCACTCCAGAGGTTTGATCGCTAAGCGGACCGTCTATCTGATTGGACCTGATGGTTTGATTCGTTATGCCAAGCGCGGCAAGCCTGCGCCCGCGGAAGTATTCGCTTCCGCAGCATGAAGATCCCGAGATTCTACCCAATTCTCGATACAGGCCTGCTGGCTCAGCGGGGTATTGGCGTCACGCACGCGGCGGAGGCGATCCTGGAAGCGGGCGCAAGGATTTTACAATTCCGGCACAAAGGTCATTGGACGCGAGAGACTTGGGCTCAGTTGGAAGTGGTAGCGAAGCTTTGCGAGAAAGCTGCGGCACAATTCGTGGTAAACGACCGTGCGGACTTGGCGCATTTGGTGGGTGCGGCGCTGCACCTGGGTCAGGACGATTTGCCGGCATCGGCCGCCCGGCGTGTGATGGGCACGAAGGCCATCATCGGCTTTTCGACGCACAATGAAGCGCAGCTTTGCGCCGCTCAAGAAGAGCGGGTGGACTATCTGGCGATAGGTCCCATCTTCGGTACGTCGTCCAAAGAGAATCCGGACCCGGTGGTTGGCGTGGAGGAACTGCGCCGGCTGCGGAAGTTCACGGCTCGCCCACTGGTGGCGATCGGTGGGATTACGCGCGCGAATGCGGCGGAAGTAATTGCTGGGGGCGCGGATTCGGTTGCCATTATCGGTGACCTGATTCCCGCGGATGGTTACCATTCCTGCGCGCGTCCGGGAATGGATTTCCCTTCTAAAGTAGTCATTCCAAAAAACTGTTCGAAGTGGCTGAAAAGCACCACCTTTGCGTGGGAAACTTTCCTGCAACCACGGCACCATATTTGCGTCCAATCTAGTGGAAAGAGACGGAGACGACGGAAATGAAAACCTTAAAGACAATTCAAAAAATAGCAGCTGTAGCAGTGGTGCTGGCTGGGTTGGCAGTTGCAAAAAATCCGCCGGCTCCGGGTTCGCTGGACGATAAGGTGCGGCATCAATTGGTGATGTTGCCTTATTACAATGTTTTCGACAATCTCGCCTACCGTGTGGACAACGGAAAGGTGACGCTGTTTGGCGAAGTGACCAATCCGGTGTTGAAGAGTGACGCGCAAAACGCCGTGAAACACCTTGAGGGCGTGACTAGCGTGGAGAACCAAATTGAAGTTCTGCCCCTGTCCACTTTCGACAATCGAATCCGCAGAGCGACCTATTTCGCGATCTACGGGTTTGGTCCACTGGAGCGCTACGGCATGGGCACGCAGCCTTCCATTCGAATTCTGGTGAAGAACGGCCAAGTGACTCTTGCGGGTGTGGTGGCGAGTGACACCGATCGCAACCTGGCCAACATCAGGGCGAACGGAGTTCCGGGAGTGTTCTCGGTCTCCAACGAACTGGTGGTCGAGAAGTAAAGTTTCGCGCCCCTGGCTTGAAGCGCACGGGCGCACACGGTCAGGATCCCTGGACGCAGTCCCCCCGGTGCTCGCGGGTGGGAACCAGTGGATCCCAGGCGGTCCACTACTCCTCCGGGTGGGCCGCCTTTTCCTTTTTTGCGTAGTCCTTTTCTCCCCTGATACTCCGCCGGTCATCACACCGGAACAATCCTCACCCTAAGAACGCGTTGCCGGTCCGCGAAATGCTCCAACGGACCGCGCGATGGCCTCTCCGTCCAATATCGGCGCTGTTCCGGCCGCAATACTAAGTGCGGCGGCGGGCCCGTCTGCGCAGCGCTCTGGCGCGGGTAAGCCGGTAGCGGCGCGGAAGCCAAACTCGCCTGCGGCTTCCCGAATTGGGAACCTTTCTGAGATGGCGGTTCCCTTAGCGGTACTGGGGATCATCTTCGCCATGATCGCGCCGATGCCGTCCTTCCTTCTGGACATCCTGATCAGCGCCAACATCACTATATCGGTCATCGTGCTGCTGGTTTCGATGTACATCATCAAGCCAGTGGAGTTCAGTGTTTTCCCGACGGCGCTTCTGCTGTTGACTTTGTTTCGCCTGGCGCTGAACGTCAGCTCCGCGCGCCTGATTCTGATTCAGGGCAATACGGGCACCAGCGCCGCGGGACAGGTGATTGAAGCCTTCGGGAACTTCGTGGTGGGCGGCAACTACGTCATCGGCGTGGTGATTTTCCTGGTGTTGATCGCCATTCAGTATGTGGTGATTAATCACGGCGCGGTGCGTATTTCCGAGGTCACCGCGCGCTTTACGCTGGATGCTCTTCCCGGCAAACAGATGTCCATCGATTCGGACCTGAACGGAGGCCTGATCGATGAGTCCGAGGCTCGGGCCCGCCGCAAGGCTCTGGCCAGGGAGGCGGAGTTCTACGGCGCCATGGACGGAGCCACCCGTTTTACGCAGCGCGACGCAGTGGCCAGCATTTTAATCACTTCTATCAACATCATCGCCGGGTTTCTGATCGGAGTGCTGCAGAACGGGATGGATTTCAGGCGCGCTCTGGCGACCTATACTGTGCTGACCATCGGCGACGGCCTGGTCACGGTGATTCCAGCGCTGATGGTATCGATCTCCGGAGGCTTGATCGTCACCAGGGCCAGTTCTGACGAAAGACTCTCCAACGACGTTCGCAAGCAGGTCTTCACCAATCCGCAACCTCTGATGCTTTCCGGAGGTGTGCTGGTCGCCATGGCCGCATTCCCCGGACTTCCCACCTTACCCTTCCTGATCCTAGGTAGCAGTGTGGGTTTGCTGGGTTGGCGGATGCGCCAAAAAATTGCCACCACAGACAAAAGCACGCCTGCAGCGGCACCCGCACAGGCTAAGGAAAATCTGGAGTCGCTGCTTAAAGTGGAGCCTCTGGCGGTGGAGGTTGGCCTAGGCCTAGTCCGACTGGTCGAGGGGGCACAGAACTCGCCTCTGCTGCGCCGCATTGCTGGAATACGGCGGCAGATGGCGACAGACCTGGGCTACATGGTACCTCCGATCCGGGTCACAGATAATCTCCAGCTCAAAGCTTCGGAATATCTGGTGTCCCTTAAAGGCGCCGAGATCGCGCGGTTTGAGCTGATGCCGAACAAGGAACTGGCGATTCATCCGGGAGGCTCGTCGCACTCCCCGTCGGCGCTCGCCTCACCAGGTGTGCAGGGGTTGGATGGCATTCCGACACGCGAGCCAGCCTTCGGTATTCCGGCTTTGTGGATTGCGCCAGAACAGGCAGACAAGGCTCGCTCGCATGGGTACACGGTGGTGGACGCCGTGAGCGTACTGGGCACACACCTGGCGGAACTGATCCGGCGCAATGCATATGAACTGCTTTCCAGGCAGGACACCAAGGTGATTCTGGATCGGGTGGCGGAGGACAACGCCAGGGTGGTGGAAGACCTGGTGCCGAAGCTGTTGCCTCTGGCCACGGTGCAGAAAGTCCTGCAGAACCTGCTGCGGGAAAAGGTCTCGATTCGAGATTCGGTCACCATTCTGGAGGCGTTGGGCGAAGGGGCGGCTATGACCAAGAATCCGATTCTGCTGACCGAGTATGTTCGCCAGGCGATTCGAAGGCTGCTGGTGAAACCGTACCTGAACGCTTCAGGCGAACTGCCCGCGTTCTTTCTCGATCCGGGGATCGAACAGAGCATTGAAGGCGGGATTGAGTACGCGGAGCACACCAGCCATCTGAATCTGCCTCCGCAGAGAGTGCGCGAAATTCTGGATCGCGTGGGCCGGGCGGTAGGCGCAGCGGATTCGCCGCTGGTGGCGATGTGCAGTTCCTCGGCTCGCTATTTTCTACGGCAGATGGTGGAGGGGCAGTTTGCCAACCTCGCCATTCTGGCGCACAACGAAATTCCGCCGGGGATTCGTGTCGTTTCGATGGGGGTAATTCAGTAATTCCATGAATGAAACCGGGTGTCATGAGACTTAAGAGCTATTTTTCCGGAACCGTGGAAGCGGCCATGGCACTGGCCCGTAGGGAGATGGGTGACGACGCGATGCTCGTCCATTCCCGGCCCTCGCAACCAGAGGCGCGCCATCTGGGCGCCTATGAAGTGGTCTTTGGGACCTACGGCGAAGCGGCTGGGGGGGCGCACGATCCGCAGGAGGCAGAGGAGCCGCGTCAGGAGCGGCCGGGACCGCAACCGGTGCCCTCGGGAATCGAGGTGGTGTCGCGAGCAGAGGCGAGTCCGCAGGAAGATGCGCTTGCGCAGCAGGTGAATCAGCTCCGCCGCGAAATGGAGCGGATGCTCGAGTCTTTAGTGCGGCAGAATTCTTCCGCCCCGCTACAGCTGGAGCCCCCGCGACTCGTGCCTGAACCGCAAAGGGAATCAAGAGAAGACACGATTTATCAGTGGCTGGTGGAACAGGAACTTGACCCTGCCCTCGCACGGGAAGCCGCCCAGGGCAAGCCATTAGAAGAAACATTTGAGGTCAACGCAGTTCTGGGCAGGGACTCCGCCGGTTCAGCTTCAAAGCGCGCGATCGTCGCTTTGATTGGACCTCCAGGGGCGGGGAAGACTACCACTCTGGCAAAGCTGGCGGCTCGTTATGGCCTAGGTGGCCGAAAGCGAGCGCACATTCTTTCGTCGGACGTGCTGCGGATCGGCGCGGCGGAGCAATTGAGGACTCTCGCCTCTCTGCTGGGTATTGGCTTTGGCGTTGCGGAAACTCCGGTGGAGCTGGATCGAATGATCGAAGAACAGTACAACAAAGATCTCATCCTGATCGACACGCCCGGTTTGGGCAATGCCGACATGGAGGATGCCCGGGAGCTGGCGCAGATGATCGGGTCGGATCCGGAAATTGACACGCACCTGGTGTTGCCCGCTTCCATGAAGGCGGACGATCTGGCTCGCCAGGTAGATCTGTTTCGGGAGTTTCGTCCCCGCAAACTGATCTTCACCCGGATGGACGAAACCGTGCGCTACGGATCGCTGGTGAATCTCGCCGCGCGGACCCGCCTGGAAGTGTCGTTCCTGGCGCGAGGGCAAAGGATCCCGGACGATCTGGAGATCGCTACCAGGGAAAGCCTGGTGAAGATGCTGGCGATTCCACAAGACCTTCAGCCAGCCTGTGATCTTCGCGCGGTTCCGCTTGGCCGGGGGGCAGCCGCATGAAGTCCGCAACTCGAACGGAACAATCCCCCCTGGAAGAAGGCGGGGAAGGACGGCTGGCGATGGAGGCCGGACTTCCCGAAAGAGGGGTCGCGGCACAATATCAGCAGGACGCATCGTCTGCAAATGTCCTGTCGGCGGAGGACCGGGAACAACTGATTCTCGATCACCTTCCGCAGGTACGACTGATCGCGCGGCGGATTCACGAGCGGCTTCCGGAGAGCGTCAATCTGGATGATCTGGTGTCAACCGGCGTGGTTGGATTGATCTCGGCGATTGACCGTTTCGATCCGACTCTCAACGTAAAGCTCAAGACCTACGCCGAATATAAGATTCGGGGAGCGATTCTGGATAGCCTGCGCGGCCTGGACTGGGCTCCGCGCCAGCAGCGGAAGAGATCCAAACAGATTGAAGCCGCGATCTCTCAATCCGAACAGCGTCTGCATCGCACGCCGACGGAGGAAGAAATCGCACAGCAACTGGGCCTCTCCATTGCCGAGTATCACGAGTGGCTGGTGGAGGTTCGCGGGTTGAACCTGGGAAGCCTGGAAAGCTCCTCGACCGACGATGAATCCAGCCGCGATCTGCTCCGCTATATTTCAGGAGACGACGAGGAACTGCCGTCGCGCCTTCTGGAACGAAGTGAATTGCAGCGTCTGCTGGCGGAGTCGATTTCGCGGATGCCCGAAATCGAGAAGACTGTTCTCAGCCTCTATTACTACGAGGAGATGACTCTGCGAGAAATTTCCAAAATTGTGCGTTTGCACGAGTCGAGGATTTCACAGCTCAAGTCACAAGCGGTGCTGCGATTGCGCGCCTATATGGAAAAACGCTGGCCCACCGCGAGGGGAATGTAGGCTTGGCAGCCAGTTCCATCCCGGTCCGAGAGTGGCTCATTGAAGAGCTTTCGGGGAGCCTCGCGAAGGCTTTCGAAGCGATGGTGGGGGTGCGCCCGGAAGTAAACGTCGAGGCCGGTTCGGCTCCGGCACGGGGTGCGCTCTTACGGCGGCAGAAGTTCGAGGGCCTTGCAGGTGCGGTGTGGATCGCGGCCAGCGAGAGCGATTGGGTCGCTGCAGGGAACGAAGTCCTGCGCGCGGCCGGGATTGATGATGGGGATCAGTCGACCCTCAAATCCACCTACTTAGAGACGATCGGGCAGGCACTGTCGTCGCTGGCCTCTTCCATCACGGCTCGAGTGGGAAGCGAGGTGACGTGCGGAACCGCTGAAGATACCGCCTCACCCGTTGGCGAGCTTTCCTGGAGTCTGCTACGGCTGAGCTTCCCTTCTATAAAGGTCCTGCTCGAACTCTCCTTTGAGCCCGCGCTGCTGGATCAGATGGGCGGACAGCTTTCCACCAAGGGAGCAGACAGCGAGCCGCAAAAGGAAACTGCGGAGGCTCCCGAGCCGGCGTCGAAGACGTTCGATTTGCTGCTGGATGTCGAGTTGCCGGTGAGTGTCTCGTTTGGAAGAGCGCAGGTGGCATTGAAGGATTTGATCAAGCTGACCACGGGGTCGATTGTGGAACTAAACCGGTCGATTTCGGAGCCGGTGGAAGTGATCGTCAATAACTGTGTGATTGCGCGGGGAGAGGTCGTGGTGGTGGAAGGGAATTTTGGCGTCAGGATTCAGCAGGTGGTGAGCCGGCAGGAGCGGCTTCGGACGCTGGTGTAACAACGGAAGGAATCAAGAATGACAATGTTGTCGGTTTTGGTATTGCTCGCGCTGGGCCTGATGGGAACGCTCGGGCTCTTCGTGAGTTTGAAATTAGAGGTGGAGAAACGCTCACAAAGGGAGCGCGGCAGAGTCGAGGCGATTATGGCTCGTTTGGTTGAGGCGGAGGGCCGTCTGGCTCCCCCGGCACTTGCTTCCGGCACGGCTTGAACAGAACATCGTCCAGAACCCCGTGATTCCGAGGTCCGGGCTCAATCTCTCGAAGAGAGTGCAGGTGACCAGGCTCCTTCGCGAAGGCAAAGATTCGGTTCAGATCGCGGCAGATCTGGGATTGTCGCGTGGCGAAGTTCAGTTGTTGGCCAGCGTCCATACCATGGTCGCGACGAAGGCCGTAGCGAGGGCCGCGGGGGCCGAATAGTTCCCCGGCCCAGGGCGCTATGCTAGCTGTCGGAGGCATATCGCAACATGCGCTACAACCAGTTGGGCAACTCCGGATTGTTTGTATCCGAGTTGTGCTCTGGGGACGATGACGTTCGGAGCCGGCACGGGATTTTGGAAGAATATCGGCCAGGTGGGCGTAGCAGAGGCCGAGACACTCATCGCACGCGCCATCGAAAGCGGTGTTAATTTTATCGATACCGCGGATGTGTACTCGGACGGCGATTCAGAGAAAATTACGGGCCAGGCGCTCAAGAATCTGAACGTCAAGCGGTCCGACGTGGTGGTGGCGACCAAGGTCTACAATCGTTTCGGTAACGGTGTCAACGATCGCGGCGCCTCCCGAGGCCACATCATGGACGGGATCAAGGGAAGCCTTTCCCGGCTTGGGCTGGACTATGTGGATCTGTACCAGATTCACGGCCTGGACATTGTCACACCAATGGAAGAGACGGTCAGGGCGCTGGACGACCTGGTCCGCGAGGGCCTGGTGCGGTATGTGGGCGTATCGAACTGGCCTGCGTGGCAGATCATGAAGGCGATCGGGATCGCGCATCATCGCGGATGGGCTCGTCCGGAAACGGTGCAGGCTTACTACACCATCGCGGGGAGGGATCTGGAGCGCGAAGTGATCCCGCTGCTGGAGGATCAGAAGGTCGGGCTGCTGGTATGGAGTCCGCTCGCGGGAGGCTTGCTGAGCGGCAAATTCCGGCGCGATGGCGATTCCGCCGACGGCGAATCGAGGCGTAAAGCGTTCGATTTTCCGCCGGTGAATCGCGAGCTGGCATGGAAGTGCCTGGATGTGATGGAACCGATCGCTCACGCTCATGGGGTGTCAGCGGCGCGGATCGCAATTGCATGGCTGCTGAAGAGGGCCAGCGTGACCAGTGTTATTGTAGGCGCCAGAAATCTGAATCAGTTGGACGATAACCTTGGCTCGGTGGCGGTAAAGTTAAGCGCGGAGGAATTGGCGCAGTTGGATGAAGTAAGCGCTTTGGTGCCGGAATATCCGGGCTGGATGGTCGAGAGGCTGTCCAGGGATCGAAAACCCGTGCCATTCGGAACGGCGCCAGTCAGTCGATGGTGAGGAGCCGCTTAGAGCAGGGCCGGGAGCCCGAAGGGCTTGGCATAGATACGCTCTTCCGAACGGTCATCACCGGGAACCGTTACTGATACGGTCACTTCCTTGTGGTCCCGCAGCACCACTACCGGAACCGATTTACCGCGCGACGAACGGAGGCGGCTGGTCACATCGGAAGAGGAAGCGACCTTGGAATCGTCTACGCGGGTGATCACGTCGCCAGCCTTCATGCCGGCCTTCTCCGCCGCCGATCCCTGGATGACGGAGCGCACCAGCACTCCTTCTTTCACACCGAAGAACTCAGCGAGCTGGCCATCCAGCGATTCCGCTTCAACGCCCAGCAGCGAGCTGCGCCATCCCATGAAGGTGTGCGGGATATCGGGGATGCGAACACTGATATTGCCGAGGTCGAAAGGAACGACGGGCACCGGCCGGCGAGACCCGATCTTCGCGAGGATGGTCTGATTGGCGCCATTGCGAATCACGCCCAGTTTGACTTCCCTTCCCGCTGGGGTTTCGCGCACTAAGCGGGAAAACTGTTCAATTCCTTCCACGTGCTGGCCGTTGTACTCCAGAATGACGTCGCCGGACTTGAGGCCAGCCTTTTCGGCCGGACTATTTTCGTCGACACGCGTCACTTCCACGCCCGCTTCTTCTTTCAACTTGAGCGCCTTGGCTCGATCCGTCTCTACCTCTTTGATGCCTACGCCAAGAAAACTTCCTCCAGTATTGGACGTGGAAATGACCACCGGCATCGCCCTCGGTGCCGGTAGTGGCGCAACTGGAGGAACGGGAGGCGCGGGCGCAACCTGGCCAAGGAGAGACTGCGCAGCAAATGCGCCGGGAACCAGAACCGCGATCAGCCAATGTTTCATTTTTGAAAAACCTCTCAAAAAGCTATTTCTTCCGCAAATAGATGACGCCACCCGCCGCGTTCAGAGTCAGCATCGGTCCGCCACCGTGAATGGAACCCTGCGCCAGCGCTGGAGCCTGAAAAAAGCCCACATCCTTTAATCTCACTTCAGAGAAATCGGAAACGATGCCGCGATTCCTGCCGCCGGACTGGTTGGTCGCCATCACCGACAACGCAAGATTAGACGGAATCAGGACCGTAATGTCACCCAAGCCCGAAACCAGAGAGGAATCCTCAAACGGTATGCCATTGAACAACTCAGCCAAAATGCTACCGGCCGCGGCGGACACCCTCAGAGGGCCGGAGGAACCCTTGAGGTGTACCTGGCCCGCGGCCGACTCGGCCCTGACGCCACGCGCCGAGCCGATTTGTATGGATCCGCCGCGAGTCCCCGCGGTGACCACTCCCCCGGCTTGCAGAACTTCAATCATGCCCTCGCCCGAATGCGCATCTACGGAGCCGCCCGCGTGATCGACCGAGATATTGCCGCCCTCGGTGGAAAGCGTCAGCTTGCCTCCGGCTTCCTTCACGTCGATTTCGCCGCCGGCGGTTTCGCAGCTCGTTTCTCCGCTTGCGTTATCTATAAAGATCGAACCGGCCCCCGTGACGCATCGCAGAGTGCTGCCGATCTTGCCAATCCGGATATCACCGCCGCCCGTGCGCGCCACCACGGCGCCGCGCACTCCATCCACGCGGATGGGCCCTGCCGCGGTCGAGGCATCCAGGCTACCGTCCAGGTTGTAGACTTCTACCGTGCCGTTTTGCGTTCCGACGGTAACAGACGCCAGTTCCTTGGGAAGGTTCATCTCCAGTTGTGTGGAAACATTCGGGTAGGTCATCACTTCGAGCCTAGCCCAGCCTACTCCGTAATCATTGTTGACCACGCCGAAAAGTAGTCGTGCCTCCGCTTCCGAACGGGCCCGTACCCGCTGCGTCAAATGAAAGCTCGCCTGCTTGTCAGTTCCCTTCAGGACTACGGGGCCACGCGAAACAATTGTGAACCTGCCATGCGGCGGGACGATCGGAAAGCCTGACCGATTGCTGACCCAATTTCCGGGGCTTTCCTGGGTGACCGAATCCTGCGCCGCCGCGCTTACTGCAATCAACGCTAGTAGAACGAAAAACTTCATTGTTACCTAAAATGTCGCCTAATAAATGTCGCTAATAAATTTCTGCCGAAGCATTCCAGGAGGCCAGTACTGATTGACACCGTTCCCGCACGTACGGATTATCTTCCTTCATCATCAGTTCCTGAAATGGGCCTACCAGATCCTGGTCGACGGCAGGACCAGCGCCCTGCGTCAACAGATCAATCGCCTGCTTGCGAACGCCCGGGTTTCCGTCGGAGAGCAGCACCTGGGCAAACGCTTTCCGCACTGCAGTGTCCTTTGAGAACTGCTTCAGGCCTTCCAGAGCCTTCAGGCGCACACCTGCGTTCTGGTCATGCCGAAGCCTGTCGATCAATACGTCGCGCACATCGCCCGCAGCCGCTTCCGCGGTCAACAACTCTACCGTCGCCGCACGCACTCCGGGATCGGTGGAATCGCGCGCCGCCGCGAGCAGCATGGCGCGAATCTGCTGATCTTCCATGCCGCCTGAGATCACTCTTTGGCTGGTCTCATCCAGCACGATCCTGACCCTGCCATCCGCCCCAGTTTCGACGTCGCGCACATGGGCGGCACTCATGTCGGCCAGTCCCATCAGTCCCACACTGTTGGATCCGGCTGGTACAAATCGCGCGGCCGCGAAGCCGATCGCAAGCAGCGTTAACGCACCGGCAGGACGCATCCACCCTGAAAGACCCATAAGACCAGGACCCGTCACCAGATGGACCAACCGGTCCCACCAGCTATTTGCCGGCCCTTGACTTGATTGGGCAGCAGGCACAACCGGTGAACCCGTCAATTGCGCGTCGAGTGCCGCGCGGCATTCCCGCAAGAGAGACGGCGCCGGCTCGACTTGCAGACGATCGAATGCCACATGCAGTTCTCTCTGGCGATCCAGCGCGACCCGGCACTCGGCGCAGGTGCCCAGGTGTGTTTCTACAAATTCTTCTTCGTCGAAAGACAGCTCGCCGTAGAGAAGCATGGCTAGCTGGTCGCGCACTTCCGTGCACTTCTTGTCCGTTCTTGCGTCGGGCTCACTCATACAAAATCTCCCAATGCCGCTCGCATCTTTTGGGTCGCGCGAAACAGGCAATTCTTCGCCGCCTCTTCCGTGGTGCCGAGGGCCTCTCCGATGTTCCTCAGCCGCAACCCTTCATAATGGCGCAGTTCAAACACCATACGCTCACGTGGCGTCAATTGCTCCAGGACCTCTTTGATGCGGGCCCGCAATTCTCCACTGAACAACCGCCTCTGCGGGTTTCCTTCCACGCCTTCCTGCTGGACGGTATCCATTCGATCCAACGGCCCTTCCGGCGTTCCCACCACAGACGATTCCTCTTTCCGCACCTTCCGCTTTCGCAACTGGTCCAGACACAGATTGGTCACAATCCGGTAGAGCCAGGTATGAAAGCTGCAATCAAAACGGAAGTTGTGCAGATTCCGATAAACCCGGAGGAACGCTTCCTGATACACGTCTCGCGCGTCTTCGGGCGACCGAAGAAGGTTCATGGCGAGACGAAGGACATTTTGGTCGTACGCCCGCACGAGCCGCGCAAAGGCTTCTTGATCGCCGTTTTGCGCCGCCCGGATTAGCGCCGACTCATCCAGCTCCCCGCCCGGATTTAGGGCCACAACACTCCGTTGCAACACTTCTATGGACGGCTTTTCCATGGAAAGGTAACGTCCCGCACAACTTATTGATTGTAGGACTACTTGATAGTCAGGTCAGGCGAAGTCGATCTCTAGCTTTTTGGCGGTCAAGTCGATGGAAGTAATCTTGAAATTTCGGACCTGTCCGGAGCGCGGGACTTCGGGCGCGGCGGAAGCTCCTCCACCCCCGCCACTCTTCCATTTCTGGGCGAGCATGGCGCTAAGAGACGACAAGTCTGTCTTGGCGGCGGGCGCCGGTGCAGTGGCTTCCTGCTTCTGCTCGGGCAATTTGGCGAACGAGGTGACGCCTTCGCCTAGTTCTACCTTGGCGCGGCCGTTAGAAACATCAAGGATCCGTCCGGTGATTACGTCGCCGAGCTTGTGCTCCGCCAGGAACTCGTCGATGCTGGTGGGTTCCAGTTGCTTGATACTCAGGCGGAACCGGCGGCGCTCCTTATCGGCCTCGGTGACCTGCGCTTTGACCTTTTCGCCAACCTTCAGCACTTCGTTGGGGTGATTGAGGCGCTTCTCGCGGCTGATGTCGCCAATGTGGATCAGGCCTTCGATGCCGTCGCCCAGGTCGACAAACGCACCGAATTTGGCGAGGCTCGTCACCGGAGCTTCCACAACCGCCCCTACCGGGTATTTTTTCTGCGCTTCTTCCCAGGGGTCGCCCAGAGCCTGCTTCAGCCCCAGCGCGATTCGCTTTTCGTCCGGTTTCACACCCAGAACTACGACGTCCACGACGTCCCCCGGCTTCACAATGTCAGCGGGCCGCACGTTGCGCTTGGTCCAGGACATCTCCGATACATGGATCAGGCCTTCAATCCCCTGCTCCAATTCCACAAAAGCGCCGAAGTCCGCTACGCGAACTACTTTGCCGTTGACGCGGGAGCCCTGGCTATACTTTTCCGCGACGTGGGACCAGGGATCGGGAGCGAGCTGCTTCAGCCCCAGCGCGATCTTGCGGGTGTCGCGATTGATTTTCAGAACCTTGAGTTCCAGTTGGTCGCCGGCCTTGACCACCTCGGAAGGCTTGACGCCTCGCGAGTAGGACATGTCGGAAACATGCAGCAGGCCGTCGACGCCGCCTAAATCCACGAATGCTCCGAAGTCGGTGAGGGACCGGACGGTTCCGTGCACTATGGAACCTTCCTCCAGCCGATCAAAGGCCTCGGCCTTGGACTTGCGCTGCAGTTCCTCCAGAATGACGCGGCGGTCTACCACCACGTCTTCATTCGCTGTGTCGAGCTTGGTGATGCGGCATTCGATCTGCTGGCCGACCAGTTGTGCCAGTTCTGCCTGGTCGCGAGTGCCGCTGCGGGAGGCAGGCATGAAAGCGCGCACGCCCACATCCACGCGCAGCCCGCCTTTAACAGCTTCCAAAACGGTTCCGGAGATGGTTCGTTTGTCCGCGTAAGCGGCTTCCAGCGCGGTCCAGTCCTTAGGGACTTCCACTTTTATGGTGGAAAGTAAATAGGTGCCTGATTCATCGCGGCCTCGAATGGAAACAATAACCTTGTACCCGGGCTTGAGATTTTCCGCCGCGGCAGGTGGCAGCAGGCCATCCATCTTGCGCCCGATGTCGACGAAGGCTCCGTCAGGGGTGACCGAGACTATAGTCCCCTCGACAGTTTCTCCGGCATCGGAGTGGTGGGCTTGTTCAAACTCAGACAAGATGTCGCCGAAAGAAGAGTCCACGGAGGAAACTTCTGGCGAATCGGGGTTATTGGGTTGGGTCATTCGAGGCAAACCTGGGAGTCTTATTATTGTGTCACAATTCCGCGTAAGCACAATTTGCCCGCGGGCAATCGTGACAGCGATCGTCATGACTGCGCCCGCAATGGCGGGCGTGGCGGCAGATGCCGCTGAACTGCGGCGCTACTTAAGCGCGATCGTCAATCCGGATTGGCTCGTCGCGCTGCCGACATTGACGCTGATAGGCACGGTTCCCGCGGAAGCTCCCGACGGAACAGTCACGTTCACCTGAAGCACTCCTGCGACCAAGCCCGGGGCCTCGCCGATGAATGCATACGAGGTCGCGGGGACGCCTCCGAAGTTTACCGTGACCTGGCCCGACGGAGAGATTTGACTCGCCGTGACACGGCCATCCACGCCGGCCGGCGAGGTTTGCCCTTCGCCCGTCAGAAACAGAACCACGATAGATCCTCGGGCTGCTGGATTCTGCGCCGAATTGTAGGTCCCATCCTGATTTAAGATGGCGCCCTGGCCCGTGCCCGAGGAATTCGCCGAAAAAATCCCTGGCAGGGCGGCCACCACGGGGACGGTAATCGGAGGCGACTGAGTCCCGTTGTACACCGCAACAATCTGCGCGGTGGAGGCGGTGGAGACCTCATAGGGAACGATGACGGAGCTTTGTGTTGCGCTCACGTAAACGATAGGCGCGGCGACGCCGTTAAACATGAACTGCGTTCCCGCGACCAGGTTGCTGACATTGCCCTTGGAGTCGAGCGCCGCGCCCGCCAGGGCCGCCGGGCCGATGCTGGTTCCCGCGATGAACAGGGCTTCGCCCGGGGCGATGGATCCGCCCACGTAGCTGGCCGCGTTGGCAACGCCCGCGATGGATACAGTCGACGCCGCGCCTCCGAACTTCGCGATAAACGCATCCCCGATTGGCGTGCCCACAAACTGCGTATCAGTGCCGCCAAACTTCGCCTGGTAGGTTCCGCTGGTGGTGGGGAAATTAGTCGAACTGGTTCCTCCGGCGACGATGATGCCGCCTGTGCCGTCAATGGCGACGCCTCCCGCCCAATCTCCCGACGATCCGCCTAGGTAGGTGGAAAAGGTGATGGTGTGCGAACTGGCGCTGACTTCCGTCAAGAACGCGTCACCGGAGCGGAAGACAGTCGAATTGTCGCCTGCATAACTAGACTGGGCCGGCTGGCCTGAGGTGGGGAAATCCGTGGAGATTGTGTGCCCCGCAAGGTACATGTTTCCGCTGGAATCCAGTGCGATCCCCAGTACTCGGTCGTCTGCAGAACCGCCCACATAACTTGCGAATAGAAGATGGCTTCCGGTGGGGTCCAGTTCGGCGATAAATCCATCGCCGCCCCGTGCGTATGTATCCCCACCCGCGCCGTGGTTAGCCGCTTGAAATGCGTTCTGTACGGGAAAATCCGCCGAAAGCGTCGCACCGCCGACGTAGGCGTTGCCTTTTGCGTCGACAGCAATCCCCATTCCCAAGTCATCCTTCGACCCACCCAGATACGTCGCGTAAACTTTTTGCCCGGTCGGGCTCAGCTTGACTACGAATGCGTCACCAGCCGCGAAGATCGAGTAGGTTTGTCCGCCGGTACCCCCGAATGTCGTCTGAAACGCTCCTTGCGTAACTGGGAATGAAAAACTGGTGGTATAACCCGTGAAGTAGGCGTTGCCCGCGCCATCCACTGCAAGGGAGGTCACGGCGTTATCGCCGTTGCCTCCGAAATAGGTGGAGTACAGCAACTTGGTTCCGTCCGGACTCACCTTGGCGACGAAGAGGCCAGCCGAATCGGACCCGAAAGAGCCGGTCGGAAGAGTCGTCTGGATTGGATTTACAAGCTGCAGATCGGTGGAGATCGTCTCACCCACCACATAAGCGTTGCCCGAGGAATCCACGCCGATGCTCGAGCCTCCATCCAGGTTCGTGCCGCCCATGATCATTGAATAGACCAGTGCGTTCCCAGCCGAGTTCAACTTTAGAACGAAAATATTCCCCGGGTCCGAAGGATTTTTGGTGGTCAGATTATTGGACGCGGGGACCACCGGGAAATCCGCACTGGCGGTCTGTCCGGTCAGGTACACATTGCCGGTGGGATCAATAGCGATTCCCCACCCGAGGTCGCCGTTGGATCCGCCGATGTGGGTTTCGTACACCATGGACTTTCCATCGGAGCTCACCTTGGCAACCAGAATATTGCCTTGCGCCCCGTTCACTGAGCTGAAGAAAGACCCTGGCGTGGAGGGGAACTGAGGGCCGTCCGTACTGCCTACGATGTAGGCGTTTCCCGAAGCGTCAGCCACCACTCGGGCCGCGCCGTCGCCATAGGCGGTTCCGAAATACGTCGCATACGTGAGTACGGGATCGATCACTAGCGGCCGTTTGAGATCGTAAACGCCTACTTCGAATCCCACCAGGCCGTCGCCGACCATTTTGAAGTGCCCTTCCACCTGGTTGGTTGCTCCGGAAGCGCTGACTTGATAAAGCGTCGGCTTCTTCCATGAGAGCGTGCGCTGGTCGGCGCGAGCCTCCAACGACTCATCCTTCGCCAGGTTGACTGCATCGGCGCCGTCGAACCGGATGCGGATCGCCTCGGGGTCGGCTCCCGGCTGGACCACGAAATCGGTTTCCAGATCGCCACGGTTGCCGTGATAGGCAACGTCGATGCCCGGATAAACGCCAGTGAAACGCACGCCCTCGAAGGTCGGGATGTCTGTATGCCATTTTTGCGGATCGGGCCCGATTAGATAATTCACCCGGCCGCTGAGAGGCTGCTCGGCTTTCGGGGCAGCGCCGTTACTTGCGCCGACGAGAGAGGCATGCACAGTCCGGGCCTGTGTCTTTTTAGATCCTGGCAGCTGGAATACCGCCTCCGTCGGCGAAAGGAGAACCGCCTGGGACCGTCCGGAAGCGACAAAGCTATAGCCCGGATCCGCCTGTCCAACGTTTGGTTCAAAACGGACACCCTTCCCCTCGGGCTTGGCAATGCTATTGCCAGAGAACGCGCAGCCGAGCACCCCGCCGAAGTAAAGCCCGAGCTCGTTCGCGTAGCCGCAGTAGGAGTCTCCTTCGCTTTCGTTGGTGGGAACATAAGATCTCTGATAAGTTGAGAGCAGCAATATGATCGCCACGCTGACCCACAGCGCCGCGGAAAACCTATTGCTCTTGAGGAACTGCGCGAATCTTCCGATCATAAACCTCCGGGGCCGGCATAAGACGGGTTCGGCTACGTTCCAGCCTCACCAAGTCGAGGGTGATCACCGCTGCGCCGACAATCATCAAGGTAGACGCTATCTGGTCGACAGTCCATCCGCCATAACGCGGCGGGTCGACGTGCAATGTGTCCAGCCAAAAGCGGAATGGACCATAGCACAACAGGAAAGCCACATAGTAGAATCCTCGCGGCCTAGGCTTTCGATCGAGGAAAAGGAATAGCGCCCCCAGCGCGATGAGAAATAGCACTTCCAGCAATCCGAGATCGTAGCGCGTGCCTCCCGGGTATTGAACACCAAGAAAACTTGATGTGCGAATGCCCGGATGGTCGTGTAAAAGGTAGCAGCCTACTCGCCCGATCGACCAGCCGAACGGCACGGCGAAACAACCCGCGTCCGCATAGAGGAACCAGTCCCGATAGGGGACTGAATTCCAAAGCATGAACGCCAGTGAGGCAAGGTATCCGCCGATAAAAGACCCAAAGGATGCCTGTCCCTGAAAAATGTTCAGGAGAATCGAGGGTTGTGCGAGGATGACGCGCCATCCGTCCGTCACGTAGGCAAACTTGGCCAGGTGACCGCCAAGAAACGCCGCGGCGATCACCCACAGGCTCAACTTGGCGAAGGATTCCCTACCGATTCCATTGAGCCGGGCCCTCCAGGAGGCAACCAGATAACCGGAGGCAAGTCCGATCGCGACCAACGCGCCGAACGGCGCAAAGGCAAATGCGCCAAGGTGCCATCCTCCAGTTTCGATGTAAGGGAACAGGTAAGGCTTTCCTTTCGTTCCGCAGGCTTGGGAGCAAGTATACAATAGCGATGAACCTTGATAGCAACCCCTGCTATCAATGAGAAAGCATGCAGGTTTCGAAGGAATGGACCATCGCGCTGTCACTGCTGGCGGCGATATTGTTGGCCAACACCATACTTGTCGCACCCGAACTTAGGATCGGTCGCCAGGACCGGAACGACGGCGCGATGCATTACCCGCTGGTCGCGGGAATGGTACACGCGATCGAACGCGGCGACTACCCATTCGATTTCTGGGTGCCGGAATCCTCCCTGGGGTACCCGGTGCTGCGAACCTACCAGCCGCTCGCACACGCGATCGTTGCTGCAACCTATTTCGCGCTATTCAAGCACGTGCCGTTGATCACCGTCTTTGTGTGGGTGCGCTATCTTGCCGTGGTTCTGGTGCCGTTGACGTTTTTCATCACGGCGCGCCTGCTTTTGCTTCCGCCGTTGACCTCGGCCGCTGCTGCGATCCTTTCCTGCCTGGTTTCCACTCCGGGTCTGTACGGGCTCGAATCCAGCAGCTACCTGTGGGTGAGCTTTGGACTTTTCACCCAGGCTGTCGCGGGTCATTTCGCGCTGCTGACCATCGGACTGGCGTTTCGGGCGATTCGACGGCGGCAAACTGCTGGCCTTGACGGGCGTGCTGCTGGGGCTGACGTTTCTTGCGCACTTCGTCTATGGATATATCGCCGCACTTACCATTTGTCTGATTGCGCTGCTGCCGGCTCGGGATACGGCGCGTAGAATCGGCAGAACGGTTTGGGTGGGCGCTATCGCCTTCCTGGTATCGGCTTTTGAGCTACTGCCGCTGCTGCTGGATGGCGCCATCATCAATCACAGCCGCTATGAGCCTCTATGGAAGTGGGATTCGCTCGGCGCGCTCAAGGTGATGGGACTGCTTCTTATCGGGGGATTTGCTGGATCATGGCCGGCTGCCCGTGCTCACGATACTCGCTTTAGTGGGCATTGTTTTGTATTTTCGTGACGTCATCAGCCTCCACAAGCCGAGAACTCCAGCAGAGACCTTCATCGTACTGAGCGCGATTCTCTGGATCCTCATGTTCTTTGGCCGGCCGTTCTGGGGACGGCTGCTTATCCTCGTCGGAGTCCTTCCAGACATGCCGCTGCATCGGGTGATCGGCGGGGTCCAAATATTTCTGGTCCTGATCGCCGCCATCCAGCTCTCCTTCATCTGGCAGCAGGTCTTGCGGAAAACGCACGTCGTTGTGGCGGCTCTAGTGACTATGATTCTTCTGTTCCCGATGATCCGGGAGCGCGGACAATATCTAGCCGATAATCGCAGCTCGGGGTACTCAAGCCTTGCCGCTTATGAAGCCAACAAGCCCGCAGTGGACCATGCAATGGCAATCGCGAGCGAACGCGGAGGGCGGGTTTACGCAGGACCCAGCGAAAGCTGGGGGAAAGCGTTCAGCGTCGGAGGTGCTCCCGTATACGCCTACCTTAATGAGGCCGGAGTGCCGGAAGTGTCCTTCCTGTACCACTCCATGTCGCTGCCCTCAGAAATCATGCGGCGATTCGATATGACGAACCCGGCGCAATATCGGTTGTTGGATGTCCGCACCGTGATGGGTCCATCGGATGGCAGTATTGTTTTGCCACAGTTCCTTGAGCGTTTGCCAGCTACGGGTCCGATTGCAATCTACACCGCACCCGGCCGAGGTCATTTAGATCTAGTGGACGCTCCAATGGCGGTGAAAATCACGCGTCATAGTTTTTACGACATCAACGACCGGTGGATGAGCAGCGATTGGGTTCAAAAAGGGCAGTACCTCTTGCTCGACTTTGGAGACAACGCTGGTGCCGGGATGAAATTTATTCAGCCGGACAGCGATATTCCGCCATCCCCCTCGCCACCGCCGGTGGGCGCGGTGGTACGGGAACGCAGAAACGGAGAAGAGTATGAAGAGGAGGTCCAGGCCGCGCGAGCCTGCTACTTACTCTTCAAGGAAACATGGCATCCGAACTGGCGGGCGCGGGTAGACGGGCAACCGGTGCGCACAGTCATGCTCTCGCCTGGATTCGTTGGCGTGCCTGTCACAATGGGACAGCATCAGGTCTCCTTGAGATATCAGCCTGAAAAATGGCAGCCTATTTTGGCTGCGGGCGGCATCTTTGTCGGACTGTTGCTGATTGCGCTCGAGCAACGACGGAATTTGTTGGCAGAGCGCTAGAATCCATTGATCGACTCCAATTGATAGCCGCTCATGTTCATGAAGCCTTGTGTCTTGAATTGCATCGATTCGCCGGCGGGAAGATTGGAACCGTAGGCGGTCACAAGCATTTCCTGCATCCTGTCGTTGGTTCCGTTCGCGAAAGGAGACTGGTGAGAGACTTTGAAAGTGACAGTCACGGTGAAATACCGCCGGTCGCAGTCGTTTCGAACGGTCCCTATGATGTGGGTCCGGTTGTTCTCTTCCGTAGTCGTACTGCCGGCCAGCACCAGGCAGGAGGATTGGTCCTGGGTCGCGGCTGACGTGACCCGTGAATAGAGGATGCGAAGGCCGCCTCCAAGTAGAATCACTACGATTACGGCCCCTAAGAGATTTTTCATGGGACCTCCTGCCCATTGGTTCGGCTGAACGGCCTCGCCGGTTTAGGGCAGGCGGGAGGCAGGTCCCTGCAATTGCTTCAGCATTACGCCCGCAGAGGGTATGGTCTGGGATGCGTACTTCAGATGTTGTTCCGCGTCCATTCTGGGATCTCCAACCGCCAGAAGCAGGCGGGCCAGCAGGAAGTGGGCGTTGGCATTCTCCGGCGACAGTTCAAGGGCACGCCGGATGCTCGTTTCCGCTTCGGCGGTGCGCCCTACTTTTATCAGAAGGACAGCCAGATTGCAGTACGCGGTCGAGGAGGCAGGATCGAGTTCAATGGATCGCCTGAAATGCGCTTCGGCCAGCGGATAGGAGCCTGTCGACGCGTATTCAATCGCCAGGTTGGCATGGGCCTCGGCGAAATCCGGATCGAGATGGATGGCCCGTTCCAGTTCCTCCTCGGCCTTCCGATGTTCGCCTGCGTGTGAGAGAGCAAGCGCGCGCTGGAATGCCTTGGTGGCTTCCCTGGGGACCTTATGCTTCAGGTGCGCGGCGGAGACCAATCCGGCGCGGCGTTGCTCCCGAGGAGCAGGTTGATTGCACTCCAGGGCAGGTCCGACCAGTGCGTCGCATTCTTCCAACAGGTCGAACGGAACCTCGCTCACTTTTGTCCAGTCCTTCTCCCAGGCCGATCTAAGTTGTTCTCGCGAAAGTTGCGGGGGCCTCTGGGCGGCGCAGTTGCACGCCACTGCCAGGTAGACACACGTCTCCCTTAATCGGATTTTCATCGATTTACTCCTTGGGTTCGGCCTTCGGTTTAGGCCTTGCGCTTTAGACTTAGGTTTTTGGCCTCGGGTTTTGTCTAATTCGCCGAAAGCTTCTGCACGCCATCTACGACCACCGTGTCGATCAGATCCCTGGCGGGTTCCAGTTTCAGGCCGAGCTGGTCTTTCACAGCGTCTAGGATTGACCGATTCATATCATCCCAATTGCGAACGCCCACCGTGGAATATCGAATGTCATAGTCGATGTAACCTGTGAGGCCGGTCTTGTTGATGACAGGCCGGTCCGCAGAAGCGCCGACCAGTTGGACGAAGTCCCCGATGGATTCCCGGGTGGCCTTGCTTCGCGCCATGCCTTCGCCAGCGGGTGTAACATCCCAATGAAACGTTTCATCCGAACCGGCAGCTCTTAAAGCCATGCCCTTCTTACTCGGCGTTAAATAGTACACCGGAAACTCCTTGCTTTCGTGGTGCATCTTTAACTGAAACCGATCTGCCAGCAGAGACTGCAGCATCGGCCGGACCTGTTCCTGAGTGAGCGCTGCATCGCCGGGGGTTCTTGCGTCGACGTCGAACAGCAGAGAGCCTGCCCATTCTGGTGCGCCTGAAATCTGGTAGTCCTTTAAGTCGTAAGCAGCCGCAATGAGGACCCTCAGGGTGCCTCTAATCGTGACTCGCGTGCCCGCGATGTTGATCCGTTTGCCGGAGGTACCCACGAAGGACACATCCGGTCTCCCAGGCTCCAGGGAACGATCCAGTTGCTTGGCGGACGCAACTTCGAATTCGGATGTCGAAACAGGGGTAGATTGAGCCCGGACGGGTGGCGCATTCAGAACGCCCACTGCCAGGGGTCCGATGACCGCCAGCATTCCGGCGACAGTCAGCACCAGCTTCCTGCCAGGGCCCAGTTTATATGGGTCGCGATTCAACATGATGGCCTCCACCCTTCGCTTGAGATTGGAGCCGGTCACGCCGGACACACAAATCAGCGGCGATTCCAGGTAGAACTTGCAGACCGAGAGAATCCCCTCGGCATAATCCCGCGGTTCGCCAGTCATTTGCAGAACTTCCTCATCACAGGCGCGCTCCCGCTCTTCGATGAGGCGAGCCTCGATCCACCACACCAGCGGATGAAACCAGAACAGCGCCTCCACCAACATATGAATCGCCGCTGCTAAATTGTCGCGCCGCCGGACGTGGCAGAATTCGTGAGCTAATATCGCCTGCAACTGCGTTGGCGTCAGGCGGCTGACGATGCCCACGGGCACGACTACAACTGGTTTACAAATTCCAAACACCCCGGGTTCGATCGGCGCGGGGCTGGACATTACACGTACAGGCGCGTTCAGTTCAAAAGGCGTTGCGTTCTCCAGGGCGGCGCGCAATCGACTGGATCGCCTCCACCACGCCCAGCAGTTGGCCCCAAATCCACAGAGCCACAGGCCAAGCAGAACCACCGGAACGCGGCGAGATTCGTTCGCAGGCTCCTGGGATGGAGCAGGAGCCGGAAATGAGAACGGCACGCGCCTGCTGACTTGCTCGATGAGGGAAGGTGCGTAAGGTTGCTCATCCGCAGGAATTTCGCGCCACTGGACCTGTTTTCCAATGGTAATCAGCAGGGAGAAAGGAACGAGAAACTTGATGGACGCTGCCAGCCACAATTTATGACGCACCGCCGCCCGGTTCCTCCGCAACATTAACGTCAACAATCCGACCAGGCCGGTAAAAAGGGTGGATTGCCACAAGTGATCGGCAACAGAGTGGATCATCGTGTCTTGTCCTTCTCCGGCGTTTTCTGCTCGGCGAGTTTTCGGATGGCCTGTTCGGCTTCCTTGACATCTTCCAGCGTGAGCTTCCGGGACTCCACCAGGTGGGCCATCACTGGTTTCGCCCGGCCGCCAAACAGGGCGAGCAGTTCGTCGATTAATCTGCCTTGCGCTTCGTCCTTGGAGATGACGGCTTCAAAGATGTTGGCATTGCTGATTCGCTTGACGATTCGAACCGCCTTTTTGCCTTCCAGCCGGTACACGGTGGTCTGAATGGTTGTGTAGGCTGGCCTCTTAGCGGCGGGAAAGGCTTCTTGGATCTCCCGGACGGAGCACGCCCCCCGGGTCCATAGCGCTTCCATGATCTGAAGTTCGAGTTTGGTTAATTTGGGATGGGGCATCGGCTATCCAACTACGGTACGTGGATAGATTACTATCACTGTAGTCGGATTGCAAGTACAGAATTTCTAGACACAAACGGCGCATGTGCCCTTGACCTCAACAGGCAGCAGTGATAGCATGCCGGGCACCTTTGACTAACGTCAGTTGGAAGTGAGGTTCTCGGCTGGAGGGTGGCCCAGAGGTAGAGTCTCTGATCTCTTGATGGCAGTTCGGAAAAACCGGACTGGTTTGAATTTCTCGCATGGGGGGTGTGTATGAAATCGGCAAAGCAAGCAATAGTTCTTTTTTCATTGGTCTTTACCTATGTCGCGTTCGGGCAGACTGGCGGCACGATCACCGGTTTGATTTCGGACCCGACGGGCGCCGTAGTTCCGAACGCGCCGGTCGAAGCTAAAAACTCGGCAACCGGCGTCGTTGCGTCGGCCGCGACCAGTGCGACGGGTAATTATGTTTTCGCAGATCTTCCCGCCGGTACGTATGTAATAAGCACGAGCGTCCCCGGATTCAAGAAGTACATCCGGCCCGGCGTCACGGTCCAGCAACTGCAAACCACACGCATCGACATTGCATTCGAAATAGGCGGCTCCACCGAGTCGGTGACGGTTAACGCCGACGCGCCGCTCCTCAAGACCGAGACCGGAGACGTAAGCCACAACGTCACCACCGAGACACAAGACGCTCTTCCAATGGGCCAGATCGGCGCCATTCGCGTCAGCACGCAGGCGGTGCTTACGATTCCCGGCGTGAACGGTACCCTCACCTCAATCAGTATCAATGGCTCGCCAGCCGCCAGCGAACGGATTCGTATCGACGGCATGGATGCAACCTATACCCTGGGCAACACCTATTATTCGTTCGGAGCGCCCAGCGTGGATTCGGTCCAGGAAGTCGCGATTCAAACCAGTAACTTCGCTGCCGAATACGGACAGTCGACCGGTGCCGTTTTAAGCTACACGATGCGATCCGGCACTAACCAGTACCACGGATCTGCATACGATTACTGGACCAACGAAGCCTTCAATTCTTACGGCGCCTATTCGCATACACGCAATAAGAGTCGAATTAACGATTACGGCGGCACCATCGGCGGACCCATCTGGATTCCAAAGGTCTACAACGGCAAGAATAGGACCTTTTTCTTCTTCAGCTACGAGTCCCGTCCCACCACCACCTCGAACGGCAACAACCTGGTTACTGTTCCCACGGCGGCTTATCGGACTGGCAATTTCAGCGCAGCGGCAGCGGCAACCGGTAACAAAGTCTTGGCAACGGATCCCCTGGGCCGGTCTATTATCCAAAACGCGATTTACGATCCGCTATCGCAGCGGCCCGTATCGGCGACCGATTCACGGCTTATCAGGGATCCGTTCCCAAACAATACGATTCCCCTCACGCAGCTCGATAAGGTCGCACTAAAAGTTCAGAACTTGATTCCGCAGCCGCAGGGACCGCTGGCCAATGGATTGATCCAAAACTTCCTCAACCCATATCAAACCAAGTCGGAGGACTTTATTCCTTCGCTTAAGATCGATCACTCTCTCAATTCCAACGCTAGACTGAGCGGAACTTGGGGCTGGGTACACATCGCTACTCCCGGACCCCCCACCAATCCCACGGCGGAAGGCTTGCCCTCCCTGATTTCCGTTCTCGCTCCGACGGATTGGAACACCGTCAATTACCGGCTGAACTACGACCAGACCATCAGGCCGACGGTGCTCCTGCATTTGGGCGCGGCGTACGTGGATAGCAGGCTGGACATGCCCACGCCGTACTGCTGTTACAACAACGCCACCGAATTGGGATTGACCGGACCATTTGTTCCTCAGGCTTTCCCGGCGTTCTCGGGACTGCTGGGAGCCAACAATACGGGCGGCATGAACGTCATAGGACCGGCCCCCGGCCTCGGTCTAGCCTTTAACGGCACGCAGAACACCAATGAATCCAAGACCAACCTGGTGGCCAACGTTACCTGGGTCAAGAACAACCACACCTTCAAATTCGGCGGGGAAGCGGACTTCGAAGGATACCCGAACTACAACATCATAAACACCAATGGTTTATTTCGCTACAGCGCGAATGAAACCGCCCTTCCATACTTGAATACAATCCAAGCCAGCGCCGCCGGCACGATCGGACTTCCCTATGCCAGTTTCCTGCTAGGTCTGCCGGACTCCTACGAAGTCGATTCCCCTGCCGTCGCCAGGCTTGGAAAACACCAATTTGGATTCTACGCTCAGGACAGTTGGAAGGTCACGCGCAGACTCACCCTTGAGGTCGGGCTACGCTACGATTATTCAACCGCGGGGAAAGAACAGTATGGCCGTTACAACACCTTCGACCCCAGAGTGGCAAATACGCAAGACGGTGGACGTCTGGGCGGAGTCACCTATGGGGCGACCTGCGGCTGCGACAATAACTTTTTCAATAGCTATAAATTCGGATTTGGACCGCGGCTGGGGGTTGCCTATCAGTTAAATGCGAAAACCGTGATCCGCGGCGGAGCCGCCCTCCTGATCGGCACCACCGCCGACAACGGCATTCAAACGCGCTCCGTTACATCGGTGAATAGCGTGCCTTCAACGGCCTTCGCACAGTCGCCCTTGCCTAACGGCTTGGCGGGTGGCATTCCCTTGACCTATGCTCAGATTGCGTTTCCGAACTTTAACCCGAGCAACTTCCCGGTCGTGCCTCTTCCGGGAACACCGGGAAACGCGCCAGCCGTTTGGATAGATCGCAACGCGGGGTACCCGAGCAAATCGTATCAATATAGCTTCGGCATTCAGCGCGAGCTGGTCCGCAATCTGCTGGTGGACGTTGCGTACGTGGGGAACCGCGGGGCGTGGCTGCCGTCGGGAACCACGCCTTTCTCGGCGGTCAACTACAACGCGAACACCCCTCAGAGCCTGTTAGCCGCGGGACTCGATATCACCCAGGCTTCCGCACGGGCCATTTTGTCCGCTCCTATCGGCAGCGCCGCTGCCGGTCCATTCCAGAACAAGCTGCCCTATTCAGGTTTCCCGCTCACCGCAACGGTAGCGCAGTCGCTGCGGCCTTACCCGCAATTCACCACCGCACCGACTCCGTTGTGGGCACCCTTGGGCGACAACTGGTACAACTCGCTGCAGCTCAAGGTAATCAAACGGATGTCCCATGGTCTGGATGTCAGCTATAACTTTACATGGTCGAAGTCGCTCAGCAACGGCATTGAGGGACAAGTAAACGATATTTTCAATAGGAGCACAAACAAGTTCCTTTCCAGCCTCGACCGGCCACTGGTCAGCAATATCAACATCACCTACACGGCACCCCCGGCTCCCTGGGTGCACAACAAGATCCTGAAGTATGTTCTGGCAGACTGGACTACCGGCGCCCTTCTCACCTACGCGAGCGGAGTGCCGATCCTGGTTCCAACCTCAACGAATAATCTGAACACGTCGTATTTTCTCCCGACCTCCTCGTACATGAATCGTATCCCCGGAGTGCCTCTGTTTTTACAGGATCTGAACTGCCACTGCTTTGATCCGACCAAGACTTTGGTGCTGAATCCGGCGGCATGGACGCCTTCGGCTCCTGGGACGTATGGAACCTCCCCGGCGTATTACAACGACTATCGGTATCAGCGGCATCCCACTGAGAACTTCAATATCGGACGCACGTTCAGGATTCGCGAGCAGATGAGCTTGAGCGTTCGCGCCGAGTTCGTGAACATCTTTAACCGCACCGTACTTCCCAACCCAAGCGCGGGCAACGCCACAGGGGTTCCCACCCCGCAGACGGCACCCACCTGCTTCTTGTCGGGCATCAGCGGCGCCACAGGCGCCTGCGCTTCCGGCGCTACGTACGCTTCCGGCTTTGGCTTTCTGCAGACAGCCAATATCGTCGGTGGGACGAGGACAGGGCAGATCGTCGCTCGGTTCCGTTTTTAGAAGACGCTGCAGGAGGCCTTAGACTCCTCACAAAGTTGCGGAGACTCTACCGCGGCTTTCCTTTGCGATGAGTTACTGCGGAGCCTTCTTGATGCGGTTAGAACGAGCTGAGCTGCTCAGCGAGTCATTAGACTCAACAATGAAGAGGGAATAGTGATTACGGCGCGACCCAAGAGTAATGCGATGATCAGCACAATCGCGCACGGCACAATCGGCCCTATAGATCGGCTCCGCCGGATTATGTGTTTGCCGTCCCGTGAAAACTCTATCGTACATTCGTAGGCTTTGTGCATCATTCTGAGCCTCAAATATCTAGCTCTTCGACGGGGATGCCAATCTTCCGAATCGCCCATTTCACGACCCAACTGGTTTCGGGATCTTCGACTCCCTTTTCAAACGAAGTATAGACTTGAAACGTTTTGTATGATTGACCCTCGCGGTCCTCAGTCCACGTACAAGTGACCACATTTCCTTTCGCCGTCGTGGCCAGCGCACCACAATAACTGACGGTATCATCATTCTCCCTCCCAACTCGGTGAGGGTTGTTCGGTGGAAAGATCCACCGGCCGTAAAATGCTTTCTTGCGCGGAAGCCCATTGCAATTGGCATCGGAGAATTCAATTTCTAGTCGCTCGAATCCCTTCTGCCGTGCCTCCTTTTCCAGTACATATTGCCTTAGTGCCGAAACAATCACTGGTGATAGCTTGTCCCCAGAGAGTTCGCGTGCCCGTTCCCACACTGCCACTTCTTCGTCCCTGAGATAAACCGTCTTATTCATAGATGCAATAGAAGCGTAACGCACCTACGGCGCAAATACAATATAAATTTTGAGTAACGGACCTAAGTGCATGTTTTGCTATTGCTTGCGATACCAACCAACCGCGTCGCGATTGTAGGGTACTTCGATTACCCCGGCCTCCCGCATCGACCCGCCGGGAACTTCAGGCAACCGATCGTTGGTCAGCAGGAGCCCCCCGCGCTTCAGCATGGAGCCGGCGTTCTCCAGCGCCAGCGACCGCTCGAACGCATCGTAATAGATGAAGATGTTGGTGCCGACGATCAGGTCGAATCGGTCCGCTTCACCCAGATTGAGCCGCTCCACAACGATGTTGAGGTCGACCGCCTGACAGGCCAGCACCACGTCCGGACGGACTCGCACCGCTCGCGTTTCCAGCCCTTGAAAGGTATTGGGAGGAGCGATCGGCGCAACATCGGCGCCCACATAGTCGCCTAAGGAACGCCAGTACGCGATGAGATCGGGCGGCCACGGAGGGTCGATCTGGCGCGGCAACTGAATGAAGTAGCCGGTATTCATTCTGGCGCGTTCGCGAGCACGCTCGATGTGGCTGATCACTCGCGAGCTGATGTCGAAAATCGACATGGATACCGCGCCGGGTTTGGCCAGGCCCAGCCGGACAAGCGAATCGAACAATGCAAAGGGTTGCAGCGTCTGCTGGGGATAATAATCGTAGCTGCCGTTATAGTTCTTGTCGCTAAAGTCGAGGCCCGGCCCGATCACCGCCACGCGAGCCACCTGGCCTTCGCGCAGCACACCGCGATTCTTCAGGTCCAGCAGAGCCTGGTCGATCGAGAAATTAGGAAAAATGCCGGTATCGAGCGAAACGCCGCGATCCCGGAACAGCCCGGGGCGCCAATTAAAAATGGCCGCCGCCGGATCGGGAACCGCGTCTGGTGCGATAAGGCGCTTGGCTTCCTCCGCGCGCTTCGATAAGGTCTCCATCTCCTGAAGGACTCGCCCCAGGTTCTTGTAGAGGAACACTCCGGTCTCACCGGGAGAGTTCGTATCGATGCCCTGGCTTCGCAGAAGACCATTCAAAAAAGCGAGGCGCTCATTGTCTCCCGGGCTGCGCAGGCCGGCAACCAGATCATCCACGCGAGCTCGCACAATTCCCGCCTTCGAAGCCTGGGTGAAGTTTTCGACTTTGATCCGAGGCTGTTTCGTGAAGGAGGTCCCGTATAACAGAAGATTCACCATGGAGTCCAGATCGCCCTGCTGAAGACGGGCTCGAATGGCTTTGTCCTGCCGTTGGCTCCAGGCCCTCCATTTTGCTTCATTTGGGTTCTTAAGCTCGGCAGGCAGGAGGTCGCCCGGCTGATCTAAAACCGGTTTCACGCTCGCATAGGAGGGGGTAAAGGCCCGGACGGCCGCGAACGTAGCCACAGCGAGGCCGCAGACCAGCGCAGAGACCAAAGAAGAACGGAGACGCAAAGAAGTCATTTAGGCGGTGCCGCGAGCCGGGTGTCGAGCCACGCCTGCGCCTCTGGTACTCCCTTTTCGGCGGCGCGCCGGAACCACGCTTCTGCCTCGTCCTCGTTCTTCCGCACACCCCGACCGTCGGCCAGCATGCGTGCCAGATCGTACTCCGCGGGAGGATAGCCCTGCTCGGCGGCTTTGCGATACCAGGATACGGCCTCTGCTTCGATCTTGCTGCTCCCCCAGCCTTGCTCGTAGGTCATTCCAAGGACGTGTTGCGCCGACGGCAATCCCGTGTCGGCTATGGTCCTGAGCGCGTTCTGAGCCTGCGGCAGCCCCCAGTGGGCCGCCTTGCGGAACCATACGACTGCTTGCTCCAGATCGCGGGGCACGCCGGTTCCTGCCATGTAAAGCACTCCCAGGTTGAATTCCGCCGGAGCGTAGTCCTGGTCCGCGGATTTGCGGAACCAAGCCAAGGCTTGGACAGGATCCTTGGGAACCCCCTGGCCGTCTGAATAAAGCATGCCCAGCATGAACTGCGCCGCGGAATATCCGTGATCTGCCGCCTTGCCGAACCACACGAGCGCCTGGTGAAAATCCTGCGAAACACCCTGTCCCTGGCTATAAGAAATACCCAGGTTGTACTGCGCTTCCACCACTCCTTGATCCGCCGCCTTGCTGAACCATTTCACCGCTTCCGCGTAATCCTTCGTAACGCCCCGGCCAAACAAATAAAGCGTTCCCAGGTTGTATTGCGCCAGCGCGTAACCTTGGCTGGCCGACTTGCGATACCAGTTCGCCGCTTCCGTATTGTCCTGCGCGATTCCCTGGCCAATGGCCATCATCTGGCCCAGCCGGTACTGAGCTTCGGCGTGCCCCTGCTCGGCGGCTTTGCGAAACCACTTGGCGGCCTCGATGTAATCCTGCGGAACAACGTCTCCATACCAGTAATCGATGCCACGTTTGTACTGGGCTTGGGGATCGTCCGGCTGCTGGGCCGCCGCGATGCAGCAACTCAAGACGGTCACGATCCAGAGGGTTATGACAGGAACCCTCGCCTGAACATTTGGGCAACCCCGCGCATCATTGAAGACCGTGTTGCTCCGTTCCACGAGGCGGGTTTCCTTTCTTTGGAACGATATCACATCGGAATCGTACGCGGACCATCCCGGGAACATCGCACACTACCTTTTCCTTCGTCCGTCAATTACGTATAATTGCGTCGATGCAAAAGATCCTCCTGAGTGTTGTGCCATTCAGCCTGCTGCTTGCACTCTTTCTTTTTGCCCAGACGCCCGATGCGGCGGGTCCCGGAGGCAAGGCTCCGCCGGCCTCAGGACCCGACGCTGCAGCGCTGAACCTTGTGAACACGGTCTGTGCGTCGTGTCACACCCTGGACCGGGTCAATAACAAGAAGGGGGATGCGGACGCGTGGACCGCCACCGTCACTCGCATGAAGGGAATAGGTGCGGGTCTGACGGACCAGCAGGTTATGCAAGTCGCCGAGTACCTGACCAAGGCCGCTGGCACTCTCCCTTTCACTATCGCGGACGGCGGAGGGAAAGGTGGCGGTAAGGGCGGCGGCAAGGGCGGCGGTAAAGGCGGTGGCGGGGGTGGTCCCAAAAATGTCCAGGTGGTCAATCCTGCGAACCTTCCGGCGACCATGCAGTTCTTCGTCGAGTCGTTGGGCCTTTTGGATCAAGGAACATGCGCCTTCTGCCATGTCCAGGACCGGTCCTCCGACGAAAAGCCGCAGAAGGTGATCGCCCGCAGGATGGTCTTCATGGTTAAGGCGATCAACTCCCAGTTCCCGGATGGCAAGGAGCACGTAACCTGCTGGACGTGCCACCGCGGCAGCACAACGCCGCCCGCGACACCGTAGAGGGACCTAACCGAATGCATCGCTCAGCCGCCTCCGTGAGGGGGCGGGTTACTTTGTTGCAGGTACCCGTGCGCTGACGCACACGGCTGATCCTGCCACAACTCCAACTATTTACGCGGTCACAACACTAGCGCACAGGACTTGGGCGTCGTTCAAAGGAGCACCTGAAACCCTGCCGCACTAGTCCGTTCTGCGCTGGGCTACTGGAGAGCGCCACCGGAGGCTGGCCTCCTCACTCTGCCAGTAACACTGCCACGGTCTCCCGTTGTGGTGCGAGTTTCTGAGGAGTGTGCGTCATTCCCTACTTTAAAAAATTGGCGGGCTCCCTAAGGTTTGGGCACTCTGGCAATCTCTGGCAGGGTCGAGCCGAGATGACAGGTCCAGCAAGTGACGTGAACCTTGCCGTCGCCGAATTTCGCGTTGATCTCGTTCACCAGCTCAATCATCTGCCGAGCCTTCACCTTCGTGGGCTTGGTGTCGAGTGAGCGGTCCGCCTCGTGGCAGAAGTTGCAGTTTCCCTGGCTCTCGACGCCGAGCGCGACCGGATAGGTCCGCATCTGGTCCATGAGGTTCTCCGGCGTCAGCACCTTAAGATTCTTCGGAGGAGTATTCTTGCCCCCGCCCTTTTGTGCCTCAAGAGGAAGTTGAGGGACCGTGACCATGACGATGGCAAGCAGCGCCATCGCGGCAAGCGGCGAAAGGAGCCTCCCGAGTTTTCGCATGGGCGCCATTTTATCATCAGTCCTTAATAGCTGCCAGACTTTTGTGAATCATCGCTGCCAGTCCGAACCCCATTTGCGTCGCAGCGGTATCCCTGCGGGCGTCGGTGGCCTCGAAAAAATAGGTCTTCCCCCGTTTTCCTCAAACTGCCGATTGCGTATAATCACGTGGATGCGAAAAATCCTCCTGAGCGTTGTCCCATTCAGCCTGCTGCTCGCACTCTTTCTTTTCGCTCAGGCGCCCGACGCGCCGGCTCCCGGAGGCAAGGCTCCGGCGGCTACAGGGTCCGATGCTGTTGCTGCAAACCTGGTGAACACCGTCTGCTCCTCGTGCCACTCGCTCGATCGCGTGAACAACAAGAAGGGGGACAAAGACGAATGGACCACCACAGTCACTCGCATGCAGGGGAAGGGTGCGGATCTGACGGACGCGCAGGTTCCGTTGGTGGTCGAGTATCTGACCAAGGCCGCTGGCACTCTCACTGTCGCGCCTGCCGGTGGTGGCAGGGGTGGCGCTAAAGGCGGCGGCAAGGGAGGCGGTAAGGGCGGCGCCAAGGGCCCGGCGACGCCATTTTCGGCGGGAGGGGCGGCAATCGTTAGTGCCTCCAATCTCAAAGTGCTTACGGTGCAGAACGTCGAATTCACGATGCAGAACATTACCTTCGCGCTTGGAGTCGGGTGCGTATACTGCCACGATCTGAGCAACTTGGCGCTCGATACCAAGCCCAAAAAGGCGAAGGCTCTTATGATGCTCGAGATGGTGCGGGACATCAACGCGAAGTTCGATGACGGCAAGACCCACGTCACCTGTTGGACGTGTCATCGCGAGTCAACCGAGCCGCAGATCGCCAAACCATCCCCCCAGTAGGATGGACTTTTAAGGAACACGCGCAAAACCGAGTACGGCGCGAGGATTGTTCCTGACTCCCTTTGTGCGCGCTGCACCCTTGCGCTTCGAGCTGGTAAATCCGCGCATTCCGCGCCAGCCCATGCCCGAATCCCCCCGCGTTTCATAAACATCGCGCTTCAACGCAACCACGCTTTCGACCGAACTGGTTTACTCTGTGACCAGGAGATCGACGTGGACAGGTTCATGCCAATAACGATAAAGAGACTTACTCAGAATCGGCTTCGCTTGGAAATTTCACTATTCTGACTGCAGTTTCGCCGCAGAGCCAGGCGCGTCCACACCGCGGCACGAAAAATATCTGGACGATCAGGAGTTCGAAAAATTGAGGGATTAGGGAGGGGGGTCAAAAACTTCCCAGGGAGTTTAGCCCCTGGGAAGTTCGAGGAGACTTGCCGTCAGAAAACTAGTTAGATCTCGCAACCGGATACTTATAGTGCTTCTGGGCCCACTCTGTGGTCCAAACGATCGGCTCGACATAAGTGTTCTTGTCTGCGCCGAGGATCATGCCATCGTTGATCTGGGCCATCGCGCCCATGAAAATGCGGCGATCATCTTCCATCTTGGGCCGCATCTCTGACGATGGCTTATAGAGTTCGCGAACCCGCGCCACCGTCGCAGGGTCATTGATCCAAGCTCCGGCGCCGTGGTCACCTTTCGGGATTTCTGCGCCGCCTTCATCAAGCCAATCCCTGAGGTTGTTGTTGCTGCGTTTCATCCCATCCATGTGGCAGCCAGCGCAACTCGCCACGCCCAGGCGTTGATCGGTGACAGCCGCGCTTCTACCGGGGCCGGTAAAGTTGGAATTCGTCTTGTCGGCTACGTATTTTTGAATTCTCGGATCGCGGACGATCTGAGTGAACGCATCGACACGGCGTTGAGCCCAAGCACCGAAGATCGCGTATGCCTGAAGCCCGTTGGGCAGGCTCCAGATCACTTCCTCCGCTGACGCCTGGCCGCCAGCTTGTCCGGTATACTTACCCTCGGCGTAGGTGCCAAGCGGTAGCATAGCCACGTAGGTAAGATCTTCGGGCGTAGTCCCGCCTTGCTCCTTAATAAATTTCGGGATCGGCTGCTGCCACATCGGCATGGTGACCTTTCCCGCGGCATACTGTTTGTTGATATCCTGATCGCCCTGCGTGAAGATGTCGAACGTCTTCCAGTAGTAGCCGTTCGGTGTCTGCGCACGATAATAGAAACGCCCATCGATCGTAATCGCTCGCTGCGTCACCATGTAATCATACGAGTCCATACCCTTCGATTTATCTACGCCTAGCTCTCGTTCGAACATCCAGAAGTACCCCGGAACCGCCAGGATGGCGTTGTAGACATCCGGACGAGTGAGCGTATAGGTCAGTTGGGCCGCTTCTACATATTTGAGATCAGCGGGGTCGACGTACTCTTGCTGATTGCCGGCGATTTTCCTGGCTCCGACGAATCCGTCGATATTTGGCGGGGAAACCTTTTCGGAAGTCGCAGCTTCCACGTTCCCCCTGAGGACCCGCGCCCAAGCGATCCGGGCAAACTTGTCGTCACGGGTAACTTCTGGCTTCAGCTTGTTCTGCTGTACCACGAAGTTCTCGAATACCCCGAGTGGCGCCTTGCCATTCCGATCCACTTTTCCGTTGGCAAAGCCGATGTCATCGTCGGATAGGGTATTAAAGAGGTCGAAATCCGGGGCTGAGGTGTCAATAAGCGTGTATCCCCAGTAGTCACGAATGTCGAATCTATAGACGATGCCCTTCCCGTTCACATCCACGGGATTTACGATTCGCGGAGCCCATCGAGCCGCGCCATTCAAGGCCTTGGATAGACCGGCACGAGCGTGATTCAGATTCTGAGCGCTTACACCCGCGTTGTGGAGTTCATGGAAAGAAGTGTACTTAATAAACTCTCGCGCCGCGGCCGGGGTCTTAGCTTTATCAGCCGCGATCCAGTTCAAGACCTGCTCTTCTGAAATCTTCGTGGCTTGTTCGACGCCGCTGGGAACTTTGGGAAGCATGTCGGCAACCCGATCGCGCCAGGCGGTGACGGCCGCCAACATCTGCTTGCCCGCCACTCCACAGTTCTCGCCGAAACAATTGTGCCGGTCGATGACCATGCGAACCACAAACTTGGAATTCTCCGGCTCACGAAAGTTCACGCGAGTCAGCGCATAGGAATGGGCCAGATTCACATCGACGTCGGCATGCAAGGGAGCCTGAGCTCCGCTGCCCAGTTTATTCTCCGTGCTATGGCAACCCGAGCAGTTGGCGCGAAGCAACGGATAAAGGGTCTCTTTGAAAGCTGCCAAAGACCGCGCGTTGTCGAAGCCATCCGGAACGACAAAGCCTTCGACGTTGGTTCCACCGCGCCCGTTAGAAAGTTCCGTGAACCCGAGTTGCTTCGGGTTCTTAGTAGTGGTTGGAGCAGGAGGGGCCGCCATTGCTCCAACTACAGCAAGCAGGGTAAGTCCACCTAATGTTCCAAGTGTGATCAGAGCAATTCTCTTCGTCACCATTTGCCCTCCTGTACGTGGTCCATTCAACGAGCGCGAGCCAACGATCCTATTTCACTCGCAGCCGATTCGACCCGGAAATGACGCTAGGATGTTACTACCATGATTCAATAGAGTCAAGCAACCCTGTAGGATAGTGAGTTGTTCTCAGTATTCGGGCCGTGATTGATTCGTTTCCCTAGTCTATTTCGTTTGTCTGCGTTCTGTGACGGGCAAGCTGATTCTCTTTTGAAACTAGTTGCAGCTTCAGCACCTGCTTTGGTCCACTCGCCGCCATTACATCGGCGCTCTCTTCCAAACTGGCCTGCCAAAAAAGGCTGTATACTCCTTAACGAGTTCTCCATTTCAGGCTTAACTAGCACGGTGCACTCCCTATCCGTATCAATAACTTCCCAGGTTCGTTCCGCACGATCACTCTTAAATTGGCTCTGTTCCGCAAATTCACTTCCGGCCAGCCTCTGCCCGCGTATGAATTTGGCTCCGTTTGGAAATATTCGGTTGTAAAAGATCGGCCGGGTTCGGAATGACCTAATCCCGCGATTGGATTGTAAGCGCCGAGTTCCAAGGCCCCGGGTTTCCTGATCGGTCAAGACTTTCAGCTCGCTGGAGATATGCCTATGGCAATGGGCGTGATGCGATGTCGATGCTAGAACTGAATCGGGAGGCTCGGATCAAACTTGGCCGCGCAAACACATTTGACAACAGAGTGCAAGGACGGCTCAGCGAATCTCTGGCTTACTGCGCTCCCAAATGATTCGGACTTTACCTCACTGTGTATCGGCGTCTAGATTCAAACGTGCGCCGTCGATTTGAAATATCTTTACCTGTTCGCCGAGGTGTAGGTTCGGAACCAACCACCCTCGACATGGTCGATCACAGCGTGCTTCGCAAGGTCGATTGGAAAGGGTCCGAATTACCCAAAATATTCTTTCCATGCGCGCGCTGCTTCGACGGTTCGACGCACAACTCCGGTCTTGGATACAAGCTTCTCCCGCCTTTTCCGCACAAGTTGAGCTGACGGGTGACCCGTTTCCATATAGATAATTTGTCCTTTCGCGTCGGCTCCCAGCGAAGATCCTTTCTCCGTCGTGCACCCAAACGGATTCCCTATCCTCGCGGAAGCCTGCTGATTTCGCCTTAAGAAAAGAATAGGTTCAAGCTAACCGCATCGTAAATATAATGGAGCCGTAAGCTCATCTGAGGCAGCCTTGGGAGTTGTGCCTTGTTGTCGTCTAACGCGACGATCATGACCCGTCAAAGGGGGGTTCTTCATCGCCCCCCCGCGTGAAGTCCATCCTTGAACACGCGAAATCCATCGTCGGGACGAGGTTCGGGCTTCCACCCCGTGCAATAATCGCTTAGATCCTAACTAAGTCGAGCGATGGAAGAGACAAAACCCTGTCTTTACGTGATCGGTCTGGGTGTAAAAATCCCCGGCCACACGACTATCGAGGCGTCCGACGCGATGGCCCGGTGCCGGCGCATCTATTCGATCGTTCAAGAACCGCCGAGAATCTGGCTCCCGCGGTCCAACCTCGCCATTCCAGTAATAAATCTCATCAACATGTATGTTGAGGGCGCCTTTCGGATGGAGAATTACGAACGGGTGGCGGACACGATCCTCGCCGCTTTGAAAGAGAAAATGACTGTCGGGTACGTGACCTATGGGAATCCGCTAGCCTACGACAGTGTTGGTCAGAAATTGGTACGCGACTCCCGCGATCGTGGTATCCAGTGCGAAGTCATCACCGGCATTTCATCTATCGATACGCTGCTATGTGACCTCGGCCTTGATATGGCTCCAGGCGTGCAAATCTACGAAGCCTCGTGGATGGTTACCTATCAAGCTCCTCTAAATCTCACGGTTCCCGCCATTCTCCTGCAAATGCGTGAGTTTGGATCCTTCAGGACACATTATCGCGAACGCCGGCCGGCGACTAACTTGGCCGATTTGGTTGGGTATTTAACGCAGTTTTATCCGGCGACTCATCCGGGGTTTCTGGTCCAGTCGTCCAACCAAACGCAACCGGCGGTTATAAAGAAAGTGGCATTGGGAGAACTTATCACTCTGGCCCCGAGTGATTTCCTTCCCTCGATGTATATTCCCGCTCTGAATGCTCCGCAAGCCGACCCGCAGATTGTGACAAAAATGCAGCAATCTTAAAGGACCGTTGGGAAATGGCCGAGAATCCTCTTGACGCAGACTGCCGCATGCGTGTATCATTGATGCGATACCTGACTAGAGATTTATGAAGCCAGCCCAAAAGCTCTATCGCGGCGCGGTATTTTGTGGGAAAGCTTTGGTGTCATTGGGTTTGGCGTTCGGAACTGCCTTTGGCCTCCCGACGCCGGCCCCAAGACAACCACCCATCAGTTCCCGGGTTTCCGCAGTTCGGGTCGAACTGTCGAAGAGGGCGCTGGACCTGCCGCATATCTCCGATCAAAATTCACAGCCGCCGGAAATTGCGCAGTGGGGGAACTGGGTCAACTGGGCGAACTGGAACAACTGGGGCAACTGGGCCAACTGGGGCAACTGGTTCAACACCTAGGATTCGGTGTCCGAGGATCTACGCATTTGCGCTATGAAGGTCCGCTTGCCTCTCAAATTCAACTTCTAATCGTTCAGCCCACTCCCTTTTGCAACATTGATTGCGACTATTGTTATCTGCCGGACCGTAACCAGACACACCGGTTGAGCCGCGAAACGTTTCGGTTGCTGCTGGAAAAAGTTTTTGCAAGTGGCCTTGCAGGCGGCCACTCAGTTTGGTATGGCACTGCCGGAGAACCTCTAGTCCTGCCCGTCTCCTACTACTCCAATTTGCTCGATACGGTCGATGAATTGGGGATCCCAAGACCCAGAATTCGGCAAAGTATCCAAACAAACGCCATGCTCTTAAACAGAAGCGTGGTGCGATTTCATCGGCCAGTGGGATTTCAACATGGGCGTGAGCCTGGATGGGCCGGCGGCTCTGCACGATCGCCACCGCAAGGATCGCGAAGGCCGACGGTACCCACGAACGCGCGGTAAAGGGAATCAAACTTTTGCAGGAGCGCGGCATCGATTTCCATGTGATCGCCGTGATTACCTCCGACGCTCTGGAGTGTCCTGATGAGATCGTAGATTTCTTTCTCGGCCTGGGAGTCCGCCGCGTTGGATTCAATGTGGAGGAACTGGAGGGCGAGCACGCCGATTCTTCCCTGGTTCGCCGGGGTATCGAGGCGCGCGTTCGGAAGTTTTGGACCCGTCTCTACGAACGGCAGGTGGAAGCCGGGACCGCCCTCCAGATTCGCGAGTTTGTGGCGGCGTACAAATCGATCGCCAACGGGCCTCCGCTAACGTCTGCCGAGGCGGCGATGCAAATGAACTCGCAAACGGCCCCGTTTGGCATCGTCTCTGTGGATTGGCAGGGCAACTTGTCATCTTTCTCGCCGGAACTACTCGGGGTAAAGAGCATCCATTACGGAGATTTTGTGTTCGGGAATATCCGCGACGGGGATCTGTTGAGTTTACTGGATTCGCAGAAATTCAACCGGGTCGCCGCCGATATCTATGAAGGCGTCAAGCGCTGCGAACAGTCCTGCCAATACTTCGGACTCTGCGGGGGCGGTGCGCCCTCAAATAAGTACTTCGAGAACGGGACATTTGCGTCCAGTGAAACAATGTACTGCCGGACCAGCATCCAAATGCCTGCGATGATCGTGCTGGAGGATGTCGAGCGGAGATTGGGTTTATCAGGCAAGCGCCCGAGTGCCTCATTCCTTCGCGTTTAGTAATTTTTCAAAGGCCTCCGCAGGCACTGACCGTTTCTTTGTGCGATAACTCTCCTGCTGAGTTGCTATATCTTCGACTCGCACCCAGTACGGCGCATCTCTTGCGCTAACTATTCGGTAACCTCCAGCGACTTTAGCAAAGTGACTCAATGGAGACTCGTACCACGCGTTAATCCATGCATAAAACGATTGAATCCGTCGTGGAAGGGACTCAAATTGGATTTGCCACGGCGGTATGGGACTGCCATCCTCATCAACTGCCAAGACTTGCTTGTTGTCCGCAGTGAACGTGGCCCAAGCCAGCGGCTTCGGGTTGTACAACGGCGGTCCGAGGGGCGCGCCGTTTGCCGCGTCCCAAACCTGGGCCAATCTGTCCGAGGTTGTCAGGACTAACCTATCGTCGGCATTAAATACGACGCTTCGAATTGGGGCGGTTTGCGCAAGTGTTGCGATCTCGGCGTGCGTATCTACATCCCAGAGCTTCGCCTGCAATTTGTCGGAGGCCGTTAGGAGACGCTTGCTATCGTGACTAAAGGTCGCACTATGGAGGTTTCCGCTTTGTTGAAGAGAGTAGGAAGCTATCCCATCCGTTTGCCAGATTCTGGCCGTGCCGTCTGGGGACGCTGTAACCACATGCTTGCGGTCCGGGCTGAACTCAGCGGCTGAGATCGGGCTCGAAAGACGGTATTGCTCGGATTTGGTCGTGGGTGTTAATGTGGTTGCGTCAACTATGTAGGCGTGTCCGTCCGCAAATCCAGCCACCACCTCTGCGGAGTCGTTGCTAAATGAGGCGCTAAGGGCGGCTGAATTTTCGAAAGATGTCTTACCCACTTCAGACCAGTTCGCCACGTTCCATACGGATACGCCATCTTTATCCGCGACTACGAACCTCCTTCCATCATGGCTAAACCGAACTCGGTTTATTGAATTTCCAACCGACAGAGCGTTTTTGGTTCTCTTTTTAACGTCCCAGACCTCCGCGATATTCCCCGACGCGCTCAACATCCATTTTTCGTCCAGACTGAGGTCGACGGATCGATGCACTGCTGGAGGCGGAGGTTGGGCCCTTTGAGCTATAGCTTTCGGCCCATCGACCGGAGGCGGAACATGCCACACGCGAGCCGTACCATCGGCCGAAGCTGTCACGACATTCCTGCCATCCGGGCTGAATGCCACATCATACACGTCAGCTACGTGATGTAGACTGCCCCCGCGCGGGGTGCCGCTGACGACTTCCCATAACCGGGCCGTGTTGTCCTCAGAAGCAGTCACTACAAGGTTTCCGCCTGGATCAAATCTAACCCTACGTATACCCTCACGATGGGTTGGTCTCCCACCAGACTCTCTTAAATCCGAGCCCATCATGGTCGAGGTATTCCATATGGCGGCAGCACCAGCCGCGTCTGCGACTACGAGCCGCACACCATCAGGGCTGAACTCTACATTCGTCAGCGGCGGATATGGGGGGGACCTCCGTTCGGATCAGTGTTAATTGGCAGAGATGGCGCACCCGGAGGATACCCGGATGGCCGTGGCCGTACTAATTCCGTGTCCATATCGATGTTCCACACGTGAGCAGTGCCATCATCCAAGCCCACGGCAGCCTCTTTCCCGTCAGAGCTGAAAGCGATACTCCTAACAGGTGCTCCCGATGGAGTAAAAAGCAGATGCCGCACCGGCATGCCGCTCGCGAAATCCCAAACTGTCGCTGTTCCGTCGCGCGACGCCATCAGGATCCGGCTATGACTGCTGATTGCAACTTGAAAGACACCCGATTGCAGTAACGCCGTTCCAAGCGGTTTTCCGGAAACGGCGTCCAGAACTTCGCCACCGTCCTCAGTTACCACGGCGACCTGTTGGCCGTCCGCGCTAAACTTGACAACCGTCACAGTCGACGGGCGATTCAGAAACCACAGTTCTTTCCCCGACTCAATGTCATACACAGCGGCCGTTCCATCGCGGCACCCCACAACCAGGCTACCTTTAGAGCTGAGGTCTCGACTGACAAGGTCCCGACCGAGGGTGATGCACTTTGGTATCGGGCGGGTGCCCGCTGACGCGGTGCCTGTCGTCACGTCCCACAATTGAGCATTTTGATCCTCCGAGATGGTCATCACTTTTGTCCCGTCACCATTAAACGATGCTGCTAGGACTGCACCTCCGTGCGGAAGGATTTCCTTGGCGAGATTGCTGTACCGCAACAGCCCGTTGAGCAACACCCGCACCTGTAATGAACCCAAATCCTTCTCAAGCGAGTCCGCGGCATAAGCCATGGCGACTGCTGGGTCCTCCGTTTCGCGCGCCTTTCTGAGCAGGTCCGAGACTACTCGACTAGTATTTTGGTGGGAAAGGTAGATGATATAAATCAGCGCCCCCAAAAACAGCAGTGCGACGGCGGCAAATCCCGAAGCGATCTTTTTGTTGCGCCTGGCAGCATTCTGTGCCTTTTCAATTTCCTCCTTCGCCTTCTTGTCTCTTTCTAACTCCCTTTCTTGCTGCTCCCGCTTGTGCCGCGTATCCCGCTTTTTCTGGACGACATCGATCAGCAAGTCGTGAGTCAGTTCGATCCATCGTTGTCCAAAGCGAGGCTCAACGCGAAGAATGCGGGCTTCCACAAGGGCCGTCAGGTCTTCCAAATTTACGCCAGCCCTCTCGGCCAGCCCAATCGGAACCGAGTCGCGATGAGCCGCGCTGCCGGAGCCGGAGTCCCAGATCAACTGGTCCTCAAGCCAAGCGCAAGTCTTCGGACTGATATCTTTGATGGATCGCTCATAGAAATTCTGCACGATCTGGTCACGTTCGCCTTCGAGCAGGCTACTTTCGATCATCGGCCGCTTCAGCTCTTTGCGCTTGTCGTTGAGTTCCCTGCAGACCACGCTGAGCAACGCAGGATCGACCTCCAGTTTTGCTAACTCGTCGTTTTCCTCGGCGTGGCCAACAAAGCGGACCACTCTTTCCGCGACATCAGCCGAAATCACCTTATCTGCTTGCTTAACAACATCCAGCGCCGCATCGCCATTCATTTGCTTAAGCGCAAGACCCTTCTTCGAAAGCGAGGGCATTTTCTCGCGTAGATTGTCGAGTTGGGCTAAGTAATCCTGACGCAGGCTGATGAGCACACGGTAGTAGTGCCGCCGCGAATCGAACTCCGCCTCAAATGTCTGGGCTGTCTCAAGTTCTGCACTTTGGCGTTGAAGAGAGTGTGGCACTTGTCCTTCGACTAAGTCGGCGAGTTGGTCGATGAATTTTTCTGTAGCTGCCCTCCGAAAAGGGCCCTCCTCACCCAAGGTAAAGAGTTCCTCGAATTGATCGAAGACCAGCACGGGCAACACCAGACGGTTCACGGCATCCCAGAAGCCGTTCTTGCGGCGGTGAAAATATTCCCACAAGGTTTCTCCTGGAACAGATGAAGGAGCCTCGATTCCCGCTTAACGCTCGATTGTGTATTTGGTCGTAAACCTGCGCAGTCAAGTCCGGCGGAACACCCTGGTCTTCGGGGAAGTTGAATCGGACCCGGATCGGGAGGCCATGTTCGGCGCGAATCAGCGGAAATAACCCGGCCTCTACAAGGGACGACTTGCCAATTCCGGAGGGGCCATACAATACTGTAACGTGGCCGTCACGAATACGCTGGTACAGCTCCGCTGCTTCGGCGGCCCGGCCCTTGAAAAACTGACTCTCGGACTCCCGGAAGTATTCAAGGCCCGGCCACGGATTGTTTTCATCCAGTGGTGGTCGCGATCCTTCCGGCCCTAAACCAACGGATGCCGGGCTCATCGAGCGCCTACCGTCAGCGCCTTCAGACGCAGGCGGTGCATTCTATCTGTTTCTTAAAGATCGTCTCCGGGAATTACTCGGGTTAGGTCAAACCATTGGCGATTCTTAAACTTCTCGGGTACTCGCCGATCGGCCTTATCGATTTTGTTGATTGCAACGGGCAACAGAAAAGCATCTTCGTCTAGATCGGTCCACCAGCTTGTCCTATCGTGTTTTTCCAAGCCCTTCGTCCACTCAAATCGAAAGTAGCGGTCCGTTGAAGTACCTAACGAGGAATCAGAGAGAATGGGCATAAACAGGTGACATTTTTCAATTCTCCCCCGAATTATGCTATCCCAGTTTTGGCCGCCCTGCAGAGCGTGCTCGTCAAAGAAACAGGTGACGCCGGCGTCGGCAAGCGCCTTGACAATTCGCTCTAATGCCGGTCGATCCTCACTAGCGTAGCTGATAAATACGAACGGCAGGTCATCGGCAGGTGTCCGAGGAGTCACAGGCTTTTTGTTCTTTTCCCATTCTGCCCAACGCCGGTGCAATTCAGACACGAACTCGATTGGTCCGATTTTCTCAAAGACGATGATCTCCTGCTGGAAGAGGTTGATCAGTAGGACGGTATTCGGTTCATCAGCGATATACCTGTCAGCAACAAAAGTCGGGGTTGGCGTGCCGCTGGAAATTCGGTCCCCTTTGGCTAGACGAAGAAAAAACCGTGCGAGCCAGCCGCTAAATTGGCTCCCTAACACCAATAAACAGTGATCGGCAAGTTCTCTAAAAAGTATCTCTGGTTTGTTAGCTTGCAATTTGTAAATGAATTCGAGGAGGTCACCCTGGGTCATGGCGTAAGAGCCGGGGCGAGCGCTGAACTTACCAAAGAGATGATAGATCACCGCGTCTGGTCCGTCGGCCAGGGGTGTTCGCAAATCCTGCGACGTATTCTTTTCAAGCGAAAAAACGCGGACTTCCGGAACTGTGCCGCGGGAGCTGGTTAGCGCCCGTTCGAGCAAAGAGTCAAAGGTAGTGGTCACAAACAGCTTCAGCTTCGAGATCTCTGCGAGTTGCGTCAATGCCGCCGGGACTTGCGAAGGGCGATTATTCCGAGCGGCCCTAAAAAGCTCCCCGTAAAGGGTGTCGACGCGGAGACCAACTCGTCGAGAGGACATATATCGGTAATATAAAGCGCTTAAATCCTGGCCGGGACCGTCCAGCCCGAGGGGCGTCGTTGAGGCGGGAATGGCGAGGTTCTTGGTCACCTGCGATACCAAGTCAGCGTAATAGTGGATCGATTGCCCTGGTGATCTCTCGATCATGAGAAGGTCTGGGCCAACAATCGGAATGACCCGGTCAGATTCCACATATTCGAGTAGACGTTCCCATTGCACGTCATTTTGATCATCTGGAGGAGTTGAGTCACCTGCAGGACTTGCAGCCGCAGTGCCCTGCGTCACAACGCCATTAACCACGGGTTCGTCAGCCACAGAAACCTCCGGCAATACTCTGGATGAAGATGACCAATTGTATGCTCAAACGAATTGGCCGTCAATGCTGCCTCAGGCGATGATTCTGAGAATCTTGGGGCTAATTCGAGCTTATAAAAGATATAGCCGTCAAGTTATACTCAGCCAAGGGCTTCGAAACGATGCGATCTTCTTGGGTACTGGCGACTTGCGTTCTGGTTGCCCTGCCGCTCCTTCGTTCAGAGCTTCCGCAACAACTTTCTGCCGACGCCACCCCTGGGAAGAAGTCCTTCATTCCCGCAGGCGACTGGCCCCTTTTCAGCCGCAATCTCGCCAGCACCCGGCATTCGCCACTAAAGCAGTCGATAGCTCCAATGCCACGCGACTCCAACTCGCGTGGAAATTCGATCCAAAATCTCCGCCACCGCCCGCCGACGCCGAACCTGCAGCGGCCGAGGTCACGCCCATCGTCGTCGGCGGGGTGATGTATCTGCCCAGTGGCAACCGGATATTTGCGCTGGAAGCCCATACGGGAAAGCAGATCTGGAGCTACTCGGCTCCAGGTCCCGTATTGAATCGTGCGGTCGGATATTGGGGAGGCGACGGTCATCACGCCCCAAGACTTTTCTTTACAAATGGACGTCATCTGATGGCGCTCAAGGCCGCGACCGGCACGGTCGATCCGGATTTCGGCACTCGAGGAGCGGTTGAGATTGGCCTGAATTGGGGAGGCGCTCCCTACATCTACAAGAACCTGATCGTTTTGGGAGTGCGCAATGGCGAGAGTAACATCGGACCTCCAGGGATACGCGTGCTTATCATTCGCGAAGAAGGCGCAAAATTGTGGGAATTTAAGTCCATCCCTCAGCCGGGTGAGCCGGGTCATGCCACTTGGCTCAACGATGGCTGGAAGCGGCGAGCCGGAGTCAACGTTTGGGGTTGGTACTTCACCCTGGACGAGGAACGCAACACGATCTACATGCCTTTCGGTGGTCCGGCCGGAAATTATTGGGGTGGCGACCGGCCCGGTGCGAATCTCTACGCCAATTCCGTTGTGGCAGCTGACGCCCCTACCGGAAAATACAAATGGCATTTCCAGGCGGTCCACCACGATTTGTGGGATTTCGACCTTCCTGCTGCGCCCAGTTTGTTCGATCTCACGCAGAACGGCCGCAGGATCCCGGCCATGGCCTTCATTGGCAAAAACGCTCTCATGTTCATTCTCAATCGCGATACTGGCGCGCCGGTACACGGAGTGGAGGAGCGTCCAGTTCCTCGGGGTGACGCGCCGGCCGAGTGGTATTCCCCTACGCAGCCCTTCCCATTGAAGCCGCCTCCTCTGGCTCGCAACTCTTTCGATAGGACCAGGGATATGGTGACGGCCGCGGACACCACCCCCGAGCCGCCCGTGCCTGCCTGGAATTATGGGACAAATCAGGCCGATTTTACAACGCTGGTCCTTTCACTCCGTTTTTGTTTCATGCGCCTGACGCGCCTCCGAAAAGCGCAGTCCAATTTCCTGGAAACGGGGGGGCAAATTGGGGTGGCACGTCGGTAGATCTTTCCACCGGATATGTCTACGTTGCCACGCGCGACACCGGTCTCATTGGTTGGATCGAGAGAAAAGCCCTTGGCGGCAACTATGGGAAAGACACCCAGGAGTCCACCCAGCCGTATGACCGCGGCAGTGTCGCCGGCCCGGGTCCATACAGCGAATTCTCAGTCGACGGACTACCATGTCAAAAGCCACCCTGACGGCAGATGATATCCGTCCATGCGAATACCGGAAGTATTGCATGGCAGGTGGTCCTGGGAACAAATGAGCGGCTGCCGAAAGGCGAGCGCTAACCGGGAATGTGGGAAGTGCGGGCCCCACCACCACGTCCGGGGGTCTGCTGTTCATCGCCTCCAATGACGGCCGATTCCATGCCTTCGATTCAAGGACCGGTAAGGAACTCTGGCAGACCAGAGCAGAACATAATGTAAGCGCCAATCCCTGACTTTCTGGAAGGGATGGTAAGCAGTACGTAGCTGTGGTAGCTACTGATATCGTCGTCGCATTCGCGCTCCCCTAGTTTCCTGTCCCAGGGTTCGTGAGATAAATCTGGCGTTGCGTTGGGCGTAGAGAACAATACCTGCCAGAATCTGGCACGATAATTGACGAAGATAGTTCCGTCGTCGCTTTGCTGATTCAGGGTCAGGAGATTCTGATGTTATCCAGCGAGACCCGGTTCCTTCTCGATACTTGAAGTTCGCGAGCGCCTGAATTAGCGATTTCTGCACGACCACGAGGATTCTCCGTGCTCGGCCCGCGCCGATCGGGTCCCGTTCACCTGATCGCATGCCAGCGATCCGTTACCTTGTCCCAAGCCCTTCGACAATTGGGTTTTCGGAGGTCACATTTATTTGGCCTCCTTTTCGTGTTTATGTCGTAGATGAGGTTCAGAAGGTTCAATTGATTTTTCTTCGCGAATTGCGGGACCCGACTTCGACCGGAGAAGTCCAATTGTTCTATGTTTATTGAGTGGCCAGCGAAACAATTCAGCTCATAATTCCGGGGGCGCGAATACCAGAGCGCGCCTGAGACTGAGGTCGGGATACTTCTCAAGGTCAACCCGATCGGTTCCTACGAAATAAAGCTGGCAACCCGGGGCGAGGCTCCGCTGGAGGCGCCCCTGGACGCTCCGGCGGACGCGATCATCAAGCTCGAATATGAGTCGGGTCTTTGTGAATGGCTGCGGGTCGACCAATTTCGGGACGATCTCGGTCAGACACGCCAACCCGGCCCTGTGCGAGTGCCCGAGTCGCTCGATCGTGGCGGAGGGACAACTCGCGGCCTGACAGGTTGGGTGCTGAAAGGACTCCACGTATTCGGAGTCAGCCCGGTTGATACGTTGGCCAACGAAACCGCCGAGGCCGTTATCGATCACTTCGATGGCAGGTTGAAGACCGGGCTTTATCCGCTGAACCCCGACGGCAGCTTCGGTAACCAAATTACACAGGCCCCGACGGACAACTCGCGTCCGTATTTGATCTTTATTCACGGCACCGCATCCAGCACCCAGGGCAGCTTCGCGGGCCTCTGGCAGGACGATGTCACCAAAAAGCCAACGAGCGAGTGGATCGATCTTGTCGCGAAGTATGGCGATCACATCCTGGCGCTGGAACACAAGACGTTCAGTGTCAGCCCGGCACAGAACACGCTGGACCTGGTCCGTCTTCTTCCTCGCAATGCAACCTTGCATGTGATCACACACTCGCGTGGCGGCCTCGTCGGGGAACTACTGGGCCTGCGCCAACTCCGGCCCGCCGATCTGGCCACCTTTGCGGGGCGTCCCGACGCGCAACTGCTCCAGGAGCTTGGTAGGGACCTGGAGGACAAGAGCCTCCAGGTCGTCAAGTTCGTGCGAACTGCTTGTCCAGCGGCGGGTACCATCCTGGCTTCGAAGCGGCTCGATCTATATCTGAACGTCATTCTCAATGTCATCGGCCTCATTCCGGGTCTGAAGGAGAATCCGGTATATGAAATCTTCAAAGCTACCGCGCTGGAGCTAATCAAGCTGCGCGCCGACCCGGAGAAGATTCCGGGCATTGAGGCGCAAATGCCCGAGTCGCCATTGATTCATTTGCTGAACACGCGTGGACGATACAGCGACGCAGATCTGGGAGTGATCGCCGGCGATTTCGAAGGCTCGGGTGTTTGGGGCACGCTCAAGTTTTACGCCTTGCGCGCTTACTACTGGGAGGACAATGACTTCGTCGTCAACACGAAATCCATGTCCGGAGGCCTGGATCGAAAGAAGGGTGTGCACCAATTCCTCGATCGAGGTCCCAACGTTAACCACTTCAGCTATTTCAAGAATGCTCGCACACGCGTTCAAATGTTGAATTGGCTGGCGGCTGCTCCTGGCGCCGACGTCGCCGACTTCACACGCGTTCGCGGAATTACGGAAGAACAGCAGGGATCGGCGACCCGCGGCAATGAAGATCTGCCGGTGGCATTTCTGTTGCCGGACGTCTTCGGAACAAACCTTAAGGAGAACGGCTCGGATCGGGATATTTGGCTTAACTATGACGCTCTGGCTGAGGGACTTCTTAAGAAACTGGCTCAAACCAGAATCTTGTGACCAGCACGGTTCATGAGTTCTACCAGATCCCCTTTTTGACGCTTGGCTTCCAGTCATGATGCCGTCGCATTTCCGTACGACTGGCGGCAGTCCATTGAAGAGTCGGCACGCAAACTTGCTGGCGAGGTGGAGAAGAAACTCGCGGAAAGGCAATCCAACGGCCGAAAACTACCTGTGCGCTTTATCGCGCATGGCATGGGTGGTCTGGTGGTGCGGGAGTATGCTCGTGAGAATCAGGAACGCTGGAAGGAGTTGACGAGAGAGGGCGGCGGGTTCCTGATGTTAGGAACCGGCAATAGGGGAAATTGGGGTGTGGCAAGATTGTTGGCCGGGCGAGCGCGTCTGGTCCGCATGCTTGCGCTGCTCGGTCGCCATTCCGACGCGGAAGTCGTCGCGATCCTCCAGGGTTGCCGTGGGCTCATTGACATGCTTCCCATGGAAATGTACGACCCGAACCAGTGGCGTACAACGCGACCCGCTCCAGCGGTCCTAAGCGCGAGCAGAGCCTGGCGGGAAGAACTCGAAGCTGCCGCCAACCCTTCGGGGAGAATCTGGTACGTTGCTGGAACCGCCGCGTCCACGCCAGAAGGGGTGGACGGTTATACAGTAGATGGCGATGGCCAAGTGACCTATGCGCTGGGCATCCTGCCTAATGTTAAGACGTGGTACAACCCCGATGCGGGCCACGGCGATCTGGTATGCTACCCCGATGCGTTGGTAGAGATTCTCTCTACCGGAAAGACTGGCGCCCTGGATGCGGAGCTACATCCCGCAGCCTCATCCTTCGATTCGCAGCATCCGCTCGAGCAAAAGGAGGCGGTATTTTTTCCGACCGAAGCGGACATCGTCCGCACGGCGCTGGGAGCCCGCGATAAGGCTCCCGTTGCCGCCGACAAGGTCTTGCGCGTCACGGTCGCGCATGGACATCTACGGGAGGCGAAAGTATCCGCTCGCCGTTGGTCATTATGCCGGGGATAGCCTGATAAGCGGGGAAGCGGAATTGGACCGGCAACTGGATGGAAAGCTCTCCACGCGCTTCCAGTTGGACCTCTACCCCGGCAGGGCTGCAACGGCAGAAGTAATCCCCGCACCAGGGGCGCACCCGCCTGGAGCCCTGATTATTGGAATGGGGGAAGTGGGGGAAATCACGCCCGAGAAGGTCCGCGCAGGCGTGCTGGAAGCTTGTCTCCGATACGCCCTACTCCTCGCTGAGACTACGACCGGCGGGAAAGATCTCTTGCCGCGGTCCGCGGCTTTCAGCTCACTTCTCATCGGCGTCTCCGGCGGACGCGCGATCAGCGTCGCCGACTCGATCACGTCGACTGTTCGTGCAGCGCTGGCGGCAAATCGAATGCTGAAGGAACGTAATCTGGCGGATCGAGTCCGTATCGACGAAATCCAATTCGTGGAATTGTTCGAGGATGCGGCTATTGAAGCGACGCATGCGGCTGCCCGCCTTCCGGAATTTCTCAAGAACGACCTCGCTCCGGGCGAATTGGTTCAGTTCGATAAACGGCTGCGGTCGCTGTCGGGAGGTCTTTTCCGCCGACGATTGGACGACTATACCGCGGGGTGGTGGCGTCGCATCCAGATCACAGCCGACCGATGCGGCCCGGAACGGTCCACAGCCGGGGCATCTTCTACGGCTCTTGTGTTTGTTTCCCTCACCGACCGTGCCCGCGCCGAAGAAACGCTCGCCGCCAGCCAGACGGGGTTGGTGGATGCGTTGCTCAAGGAAGCCACCCGTCAGCCGGTCTATGACGAAGACAGTGCCGTTGCGCTCTTTGAGTTGCTCATTCCCAACCCACTTAAAGACCGGGCTCCCAGCGACGCTGATCTTGTCCTGGTGCTGGATAGCGCGGCCGCTGCTTATCCGTGGGAGTTTCTGGCGCGCCGCGCGGGCGAGGAAGTAATTCCGTTATCTATTCATTCGGGAATGATACGGCAATTGAGAGTTGAGGCTTCCGGATCGCGTCCCCGGACGACCCGAAGGCGTAATGCCCTTATCATCGGCGACACCTCGAGTAATCTTCCGGAGCTACCGGGCGCTCAAGAGGAGGCGCGTGAAGTTTTTAAGCTCCTGAGCGCAAAAGGATATTCCGGGACGGAGCTAATCAAAAAGAGCCCTGTAGAGATCGTCAGGCAATTGTTTGCTCATGAATATCGAATTATTCATCTGGCCGGTCATGGAATTTACAACTCGAGCGACCCGGCCCGTAGCGGCATGGTGCTGGGTCTCAACATGTACTTGACTTCGATGGAGTTGTGTCAGATTCGCACACTGCCCGAGTTTGTGTTCATCAATTGCTGTCATCTGGGAAAGATGGAAGACGTTGACTACTTGCATGTGTCCTCGCCGCATCGAATGGCGGCCAGCGTGGCGCAGGCACTCATTGCAAGGGGCATCAAGGCGGTGGTGGCTGCGGGATGGGCGGTGAATGACGCCGCAGCCGTTGTTTTCGCCAAGACCTTCTACGAGCTAATGCTCGAAGGACGAAAATTCGGTGAGGCCACCAGAATGGCTCGAATCGAGGCTCGCAGGATCGGCTCTAACACCTGGAGCGCTTACCAATGCTATGGAAACCCCGACTTCATGCTGACTGAGCCTGGCGGGAGGGGAACAGGCCTATCGCAAGAGTTCTATTCGAGACAGGAATGGGTGGACGAATTGAAGGACATCGCCGCTTCGGCTGGAGGCAAGCGCGGTGATGCGTTGAAGGACCTGACTTATCGGGTGCGGAGGGCGAAGGAGAGGATTCCGGATGTGTGGCTCGATGGTGAGGTGCTGGTCGCCCTTGCGGAAGGCCAAAAGGCCATACGTGACTTCGCCTCCGCGACGGAAACCTATGGGAACGCGCTTAAACTCGAAAAAGCCAGCGCTCCGGTGCAGGCGATCGAGCAGCGGGCCAATCTCAAGGACCGCCGAGCTAAAGAACTGTTCGGGACGGACCCGGCAGGTGCGAACCAGATGTGGAATGAGGCGGAGGACGATCTCCTCGCTCTGAACAAACTGCTGGGTGAGAGCAGCGAACGACTCTCCCTCCTCGGGGCGCTTTGGAAGCGACGGGGGCGGGCAGACCTCGAAAAACGCCCCGACGCCTTCAAAAAGGCGGCCGAGTACTACAGAAGGGCTTATTTGCATGCCCGAATTACCAAAGGCAAAATCGACCCCTACCCGGGTCTCAACTTAATCGCTCTGTCTTACCTGAACGGCGAAACGCAAGCTCTTCCGCACGAATGTCTTGAGGAAGCGAAGCGTTCGAGGGACGACCCCAACTTCTGGGAACGCATTTACCTCGCGGATGCGATACTCCTTGAGCACTTGCTCGCAGGCACTTTGGGGTCAAAAGCCGAAGAAGTAATTGGCGCTTATCAAAAAACGCTTCGCTTCGCTCCGCCGAATGAGCGTGACTCGGTCCTGGGCCAGTTGCAGTTCATTGCGGAGATCTTAAAGGGCAATGAAGTGTTAGAACGTATTGTGAGGGACGCGACGCTCTGACGGCGGCGATGCTATAAAATGAAACGCAATTTCCAGAAGCGTTGATGATGAAAGGAGCGCCCACGGCATGATTCTTGAAAACCTCGCGCAGGTGGAAGAATGCTTGAAATCCGGTGTGCCCTCCGTGCGTGAGTTATACGCGATGTGGGAACAGCGTAAGCCGCTTCAGGAGCTGCAGTCAAAAACGGTTGGAAGAGGGTCGACAGCGGGTCAAATCCCCTGGTTGGAGGATTTGTCCCTGGCTCGCCGGTTTACTACGTTTGCCGTGGAGCGCGAGGAATTCCTGCTGGCAACGGATGCTTCGCGCGAGGTGTTGAATCGGTGGGACGAGGCCAATGAAGACGAGCGGACGACTTTAGTTCGCGTACGCATGAATTACGCCGAAGCATTAACTCGGCTCGGACACACGAGGACCGCGAGAAGGACTCTGGAGGGCATGGTTGATGCGAGCTTCGTCCCAAGATTGGGAAGGGGACTGCGGTCCGAGATTCTGGTCCAACTAGGATCCATCTGGCGGGACGAGTCGCATTATTTGACGGCCCAAGCCGCGCAACTTAGCGCGTCGCGACAAGGCCTCGCATGCTTTCGCGAGGCAAGCCGGGTTAATCCCGATAATGGCGAAGCGCTGGTCTTGAAAGGCGCAATGGCGTTCTGCTTGAGCGATCAAGGGGATGCGCTTCGCCAAGAAGCGCAAGCCGACGCGCGGGTGATTCTTGCCCATGCAACGGAGCGGGAGAATCATGATGGCCCGCGCCGCCGGACAAAGCTCGCGATGGCGATCGCGTACACGATTCTTGAACAAGTCGAAGAAGCCGCTAATGCTTATAGGGAACTAGCGGGAATGGAGGGGACCACAACTTCCGAATTGGCCAGTGCCCGTTACTATGCCCGGTTCTATGCGGAGGCGCTGGGAAAACCTCAGGATTACTTCAAATCGGCATTTCCTCCGCTGCAACTGATCGTATTCGCGGGACACCTCCCTGATCGTCCTGGCGACCCCGCGCGATTGCCGGATTCCGCAATTCCTCAGGTCCGCGAAGCTCTTTTCAAAAAGCTTAGCGAGATGAACGCTCGCGTCGGCTTAACCTGCGCCTCAGCCGGCGCCGACCTGCTATTTACCGATTCTCTCAGCAAGCTTCACGGAACGATTCATTTAGTGCTCCCGTGGTCGCAAGATGAGTTTCGCCGGACCAGTATCAAACCATACGAGCGGGACCCCAATAGTCCCGTTTGGGAGCCCATGTTCGACCGGGCTATCTCAATGGCTGCGACGATACGCGAAATCGGACAGGTTTACGAGCCGTCTGACGACGTCGGATGGGATTTCATGATGGAAGTTTCGGCCGGAATCGCCCTACAGGCTGCTCGCGCTCTGCGTCTCGATGTCCAGCCGTTGGCGATCTGGGATGGACGTCCCGGCCGGGGTGCGGGAGGGACAGCTGACTTCTGTTCGTTCTGGCAGGATCAACTTCAAGTTCAGCCCGTCGTCGTCAAATCTTTGGGCGAAGTTGGCCCATTTGATGGGGCGTCCAGCGGTGTGCGCCGGCGTAAGTGCGAGCGCTCGATGCTGCACCAGGAAGTGAAGACGATGTTGTTTGCGGATATCGTCGGTTACAGCAAACTCACGGAAAAGGTCATTCCAGACTTCGTTGGGGTCTTCCTGGAACGGGTTTCGCAACTGACGGCTACGAGCCCGAACGCGCCACGCAGCGTGAACACATGGGGAGACGCGGTCTATGCGGTTTTTGATTTCGCCCGCGATGCCGGGTTGTTTGCGTTGGAATTGACCAGGATGATCGAGGAGGGCCGCAACGATTGGATCGCGAAGGGTTTGTATTGGGAAGAGAGAACAGCGGATGGGACGGTACAGCATCCCCTGAGTGTTCGGATCGGGCTTCATACCGGTCCGGTGTTCTTGCACTACGATCCTGTAGTCAGGCGCCTTGGATTTACAGGTGCGCACGTAAATCGCGCGGCCCGTATCGAACCGGTCGCCAAACCTGGTGAAGTTTACGCGAGCGAAGAGTTTGCGGCTGTGGCGGAATTGTCAAGCGAACTCCTGCGGCTGGATACGGCGAATGCATCCTCACCAGAGTTGGGTTTCGTCTGCGAATATGCTGGTTCCATGCCGCTCGCCAAAGGGTATCCGGGCCGATACCGCATTTATCGAGTCGTTCCGAGACCCGGATTTGCCCTCGACGCGCTGGCGCAAGCCGCGCACGCCGCTTACTACGCGGAGGCCGAGGCTCGAGGAGAGGCACCCGAGTCGAATCCCTCGATGCGCTCATGGGATCAACTGACCGAGGACCTTAGGGATGCGAACCGTGCCCAGGTCGCCGATATCCCTAACAAGCTGGCATTCCTTGGCTATGAACTCACAACGCGCCATGGCGTATCGGCGTTAGACATCAAGATTACCGACGAGCAGGTTGAACAAATGTCGATGCGTGAGCACGAACGCTGGCTGGCAGAACGCAAGCGCAATGGATGGACCTATGGGCCGAAACGCGATAATGCTCGAAAGCGACACCCTCTCATGATCCCGTGGGAGGATCTCAAGGAATCCGATAAACAAAAGGACCGCGATACGATTAGAAATTTTCCTCAGCTTGTCGAGAAAGCGGACTTCCGGGTGCGACGCCTCGACGAAACTTAGTTGCCGGCCATCAGTAATGAACCCAACTGAAGATCGATGATCCGCGGTGGATGGACGCAATTTTGGTTGGCGGTCAGCAGTTCCACGTTCGTGGTTCTTAAGCCGCATGAGGCCCTTGCGTGGGACTGTTTCGGAACAAGATGGCCGCGCAGTAGGCCGGCTAACGGCTTGAGGATTTTGGAGGATCACGTATCTATGATTCGGACTAGCGTGGATTTTACAGCCTAGAAAGGCCACATCAGCTTGATTCTAATTGGTCGGGGCGGGGCGATTTGAACGCCCGACCCCCTGCGCCCAAGGCGGTTTTCGGCATGCTCCGGAATCCGCTTCTTCTCAATGGCTTATGTTTCAGCGAGATACGGCGAACATGTTGAGGTCTGAGGAACTCTGTTGCAATAGGAGGCACCTTCATCTACAAAACTGATTACATTAGGTTCACCGCCAAAACGAGGGAAATCCCAGCGCCAGGACCACCAACAGCGCAACACTTGCGACGACTAGCAATCTCCTTCGAAATCTTAGCTGGTAGCAGTCCACCGGAGAGTTGCGAACCAAGTCGATAAAGGTTACACCCATTGCCTTGATGCTATAGGTCTTCCCTCGCAGAACACGAGGTCCGCTCTTATAAACGTAAGGCTTGCGAGAAGGATCGAATACCCGCATTGCTTCATCAATCATGGCCCTCTGATCATAGTCAAACCGGGTCACGTCGTAGCAGCCGAGGGGGTTATAGACGGCGTTTACCAGGCAGCGGTTACAAAACGTACAAGGCTGGGCTATCTCCTTTTTTTCTTTGATCAATAGCGGAAGATCGTTGTTCGCCACCAGGGGCCGGCCAATCGACACAGCGTCGCATGTCCCATCCGAAAGAACCTTTCGAATAAGGCCCGCATCCTGAAATCCACCAGTACAAATGACCGGAATCCCCACAGCTTGTTTGATCGCGCGCGCGTACGGTGCGACGATTCCCTCGATGGGATGGTCCTTCTTCGTTCTGTTCCAGGCCCACAAGAAGAGCGGCCTGAGCATTTTGAAGTGAAAAAACGCATAATTCCGATAGCTACTGACACCGCTTGATCCCATGATTCCGTACCACCAGTTGAGTTCGTCGGGAGGGAACCCTCCTGAAGGTAGTAAGGGATGAGGAAAGATGCTGCCGATTGAAATATGGAGGTGGTCCGCACCCGCCTCCTCAATCCACTTACACACTTTCTTGGACTCCTCCAGCGTGTTGCCAGGCTTCTCGAAGGGGTACAACGCGTTATTGAAATCAATAGCATTCACTTTCACTCCGACGTGGTAATCGCGCCCAACAGTCTTGCGGATCGCTGCTATGACTTCCAGCAGAAATCGAGCTCGGTTCTCCAGGGGCCCGCCATATTGATCCTCTCGGTCATTTATGCCCGAACTAAGGAACTGAGTGAAGAGATAACCGTGGGAGGCATGAAGTTCTACGCCATCCAGTCCTGCCTCTCGAGCTCGCCTCGCGCCTTGTGCAAACATCTCGACAACTTCGGCGATTTCTTGCCTCGTCATTGCCTGGGACAAGAGTCCATGAAAGTAGTCAGCTTTATTCGTGGAGGACAGGCCGGGTTGCATGAAATTCTCCGCGCCCGGAAGGTCACGTTGCCGGCCGGAGTGGCTTAGCTGCAGAATATACTTGCAGTCATGCTGGTGGACCGCCTGACCCACCTGTCTCCAAAACGGAATCTTGTCATCATTGTCGATGAATGCATAATTCGGCTGAACGCGGCCGCGTACATGCACTGGAACAAAGGATGAAAGAATAGCGCCGACACCTCCCTGTGCAAACTTTACTTCCCAATTGATCCTGGCCTGGGTTCCCGTGCCGTCGTAATTGTCGAATCTTCCTGTAATATTGGACCGAAAAAGACGGTTTTTCACCTTCAGGTACGGAAAGTCAAGCGGGCGAAAGATGACGTCGGGATCCATAGCGGCTCCTACTTGAACAACTTGCCAAGATCGATGTTCGCTCCGATGTAGCTCTGGAAGCTATCGGAGCCTCGTCCCAGGTCTGTGTCAACCACCATCTGGGCGAAAAAAGAAATGCCCTTGTCCTCCGCCCCTGGAATCTTTCTTTCCAGATAAGCGTCTACTATCCCACGACGGCGCCGATTGAACTGAAATACGTCGTTTCGGCCATAACCTACATCGAGGTAGCTGCCTGTGAAATTCCCTTTCGTGGCGATTAGTCCGAGGGCAACTTTATGCATGTCGAGCGCGCTTCCGGGAGTCCCGGCCACCTTGAGGAACCCGGCCTGGGCCTTGACGTAGACATTGACGGGAGTGCCGTCACCCGCGTCTGAGCTTCCTGGATCGTTCAGGCGGGCAAACTCGTAGCGGAATCCAGCATACCCCTCCAGGCTGCTTGCGTTACGCAGGATATAGAGGGCACTTTCACCTATGTTGTTCGGATTAACTAAGCCTGAGACGCTGGTTTGGCAAGTGGGAAGATCCTTGTTGGTGGAACAGTTGATGTCCGCGCTTCTGGTGCCGTGTATGGTTTCGCCATAAACCCAAAGCTGACGTTTAAAGTTAGCGTCTGCCGGGCCGACCCTCCAGCCGCGCATGCGAAAGGCAAAGTCGAAACCGAAAACAGAGCTCTCCTCCGTGCCTGTCGCACTGGATTTGTCATGGCCTGGGTACACATAGTTGCCATATTCACCCGCCGAGAATGTGTCGATGGCTAAGCCCAGAAATGCGCTGGCGTCCAGCGAGCATCGTTCATCATTGGGGGCGTCCTCATGGGCGCAGCCCGCTCGAGCAACGCAAGCCGATAACACGCAAACAGCCACTAATACGGTCCTACCAGTCATGAGACAAAAATCTCCCTTTCACTCCATTGGAGTGTGTGATTCTCAAAGCCAAGTCTGGGATTTCTGATTGCCGGAAAATCAATCGTCGGCTATAGACGATTTCGCTCCCGACATCCAGCTCGCTCCGGCATATCTTAATAGACGATGTCGGGGTCCGGATCCCTTCTGTCCGGCGTCAACTATCTTTCCCAGTCAACGACAACTATTTCTCCCGATCAGCGACAACTACACTCTTTGCAACGCTGAGCTGAGCCCGTATTCTGGTGCTGGCCGGAGCAGAGGGTAAGGCTCTGCAGGGATGCAACCTGAGCGCTGACTCCGGGGCTAGACCAGGCTGGGGCGGGCTTGTCCCGCCCCGCCGGCCGTCTGGGATGGCACCAATGCGATAAATCCCGGAGGTCTGGAGGCGGAGCCTCCAGTACAAAAAAGACATTTTCCTTTTCATTCGTCTCCCTTCTTTTGCTTGGCCTGTTCTACGCGGTAGCTGGCGACGTTGAGTTCGACGATCACGCTGTGATGAACCAGGCGGTCGATGGCGGCGGCGGTGGTCATAGGGTCCTTGAAAATCGCTTCCCATTTCGAGAACGGAAGGTTCGAGGTGATGAGCACACTGCCGCGCTCGTAACGTTCCGCCAGCAGCGTGAACAGCACTTCCATTTCCTCGCGGCTCTGTTGCACGTAGCCGATGTCGTCGATTACCAGAGCTTCGTAGTAGGACAGCTTTTTGATGGCGCGAGTAAGTTCGAGTTCTTTCTTGGCCCGCAGTAGATCCTGCACCAGCCGTTGGCAAGTGGTGAACGTCACGCGGCGGCCCTGGCGAATCAGTTCCTGACCGAGCGCGGATAACAAGTGCGTCTTACCGCTGCCGGGATTGCCAAACGCGAGCACGTTTTCGCGCCGGTCCAGGAACGCCCCGTCAGCCAGCGTTTTCAGTTGCCGGGCTGCTTTGGCGGGCAGGCGTTTCATGTCGAAGTTGCTGAGGGTTTTGTCCAGGGGCAAACGCGAGCTGCGCAGCAACCGCTCGATGCGATGGGCCCGGCGCTCCTGGCATTCTTGCTCCACCAACTCCAATAGAAAATGCTCGTAGCTCAGTGTCTCCTGCGTTGCCCGCCGAGCCCGTTCTTCAAAGCAGCGCCGGATGGCAGGCAAGTGAAGTTCCTTCAGGTATTCGTTCAGCTCCGTGGCGACATTGCGGGGTTTGCTCATTGCATCGCCCCGCTGCTTAACAGATCGTCGAAGCTCGCCAGCGATACCTCGGCCACGGCGACTTGTGTCACCGGCGGCAAGTTGGATTCCAGCGTCAGCATGGCCTGAATGGTTTCCTTGTTCAGCTTCCCCGCGCTGATCTCGCCCTGCTCCAGCAGCGTGCGCAGCGCATCATCCACACGCGCTTCGCCCTCTAGCGCGGCCAGTTGGAGGATTTCCAGATATCTCTTATTGGCGCGAGCAGGCACGAGTTCGCGCAAGGCGTCCCAGGCCATGCGAAAGCGGCTGCTGGGAAACAGCTCTTCCCGATAGCGGTAGTTTTCAAACGCGCCCGGCTTGCGCACCAGCCAATCGATAATGTGACGGTAATCGACGCGATGCTTGCCGCGGCCTCGCAAGCGCGGCAGCACTTCCATCTGGCGGCCCGCGTACCAGACCTCCACCGTCTCCAGACCCAGCCTCGCTTCCACTTCTTCGCCGATCAGGCGGCTGTTCACCGAGTAGGTGTTCCGGTCCGCGTAGATCAAGCTGCCCGAATCCACCTTCACGCGCACGCGTTTCAGGCTTTCCAACCGGCGTTCCGGTAGCGCCTTCAGATACTGCATCTCCGCCTGCAATCGTTCGCGGCGTCCGGCATTGAGTTGCATCAACAACTGGCGCAGAAACTGCTTGTACTCTGCTACGCCGGCAAAGTCGTTGCTTCCACGCAATAGCAGCGCTTGCGTAACGGCTCGCTTCAACCGGTAATGCCGCTGCTCGATGTCGCCATTCTCGTTGGCTTTGCGCGCCTGGATCTTCTGCCCTTCCATCCGGTAGTGCCGCAGCAGCGCTTCATACCGCGTGGTGAACTCTTTCTCGTCGGTCATGTTGTTCACCGCCGTCGACATGCGATCGGTCCGGTGCGCGAGCGGCGCGCCGCCCAACTCCCACAGCGCGTTCTGCAATCCTTCGCTCAAACTCTCGAAGCTCTCCGAGAAGCAGATCGTGACGTCTTCCCAGTTCGAGTACGTCAGCACGAAGTGATACAGCAGGTGCGGAAACCTTTGCCCGCCGATGGTCACGCCGACCTCGTTCATGCTGGTGAAGTCGGACTGCCCCAGCCGTCCCGGCACATGCTGCTGGGCGAAGAAAACCTCCTGGCCTGGCCCTTCCGTCGCGCGCCATCGCTTGATCCGCCGCTGCAAAGTACGCAACTGACCGTCGGTAAATTCGCCAGGGCGTTGGCGCTGCAGCGCCTCGAAGATCGTCTTGGCCTCCAGACCCGGATTGGTCCGGATCTGTTCGCGGATCTCATCCCAGACCCGTTCAAAGGGGTCTTCGCGGGTGCGCCAGTTTCGCTCCGGCTTCGCCTCACTCGGCAATCTGCCGTCGGCCAGATACTTCCTCGCCGTCTTCACGTCCATGCCAGCCTTGGCGGCCGCCAGTTCTTTCGTCTCTGTTTTCGACAACTTCTTCAACCTCCTGACTTGTGCGTCGGTTACCATCTCCGCCGCGCCCAAAGGCGCAAGCTTCGATGGTCGTTGATAGTTGTCGCTGACTGGGAATTCTAATTGTCGTCGGCCGGGAGTTCTAATTGTCGCCGATCACCTTCTAGGGGCGTTGCGAAAACTCAAACCTTTATCGAAGAGATCCTGAAACGTGGTCCCGTAGTTCCTACAGAAAATCGATCGTCAAGCAAGGATTGCTTGACTTGGCGCTGAGGAGGGCAATAGCTTGGTTGGTCCCAGTTCGGACAAACTCGCGAGAAATCGACGTGCGCGCTTCTTGGCCAATCACAACACGACAGGCCATCAGCCGGCGGGAACAAGTCGACCAGTCAATTGCCGAACGCACTGACTCGAGGAATAGAATAGGGCCCTTGGAATGGTCTACGGCCAGCGAACCCGAGCGGAAGTTTTGCGGCATCCACTTTTAAGCAATAGACTCCTTCGAGGGGGTCGACTAAGGTGACTCCAAAGGACGCGTCGACATCTGCGCTCAGTATGCCGAGCTGGTAGGCGGCGGATTCCAAGTCCAGCGTGGGCGCGCCGTTTGAGAACACCATGACCAAAGCCCATTCCTTTCGGAAGGTAAGTAGACTTTGTACCGTGGCGAGTGGATTGATGATTCCGTAGCCGATATCCGGCGTCCAACCGGGTTGACCCTGGGGACGGCGGGAGTGGTCGCGGAGCGCAGTAAACAAGTCGGCCGAGGAAAGGGTCGTGGCGGGCCATTTGGTGCGGATCGCAGCGACACAGCTGGCCGCGACAGGCGAGGCGGTGGAGGTGCCGATGTCTGGGGTATTCGGACCGTTCGCCTGGGAGCCGAGAAAGTGAGCGTATGCGACCAGGTCAGGCTTGGTCTGGTACATGTTGGGGATGGAGGGGCCCAACGACGAATAGGAAAGCAAAGTATCATTTACGTCGCAGGTGCCCAGGGTCAGCACCGATTGGAGGGAGTTCGCGCCCATGATCGATCCCGAGGTTTTACCATTGCACTCCGCGGCGGGACATTCTTTGCCGCAGTTGCCGGCGGCGAAGAGAACGTCGGCACGAGCGTTGGCCAAGGCGGCTACCAGGATATTGAAAGGATGCTGGGGGTTGTCGATATAGCCGCTGGGAAGGCCTGCATTGGGATCCCAGCTCGGATCGGCTATACCCCAGCTACTGGTAACCACCAAAGCTTGATACTCGGTGAGACTACCCGGGTTGACCGCCCATTTCTGAAATAGAGACGAGAAGGCCTCGATCGGGCGAAAAAGTAAATCGTCTATCGGATTGAGTCCACACGCGTGCCGAGGACCTGATAATCCAACAGTGTCGCGTTGGGAGAGCAGGACAGCGCATTGAAAGCGCACATGTTCCCGTGGGAGGACAGAGACGCACCCGCGCCGACCGTGGTGGAGGAGGAGGTCCAGGAATTATTTGTATCAAATTTCAGATTGGCGTATGTCTGGGCCAAGAAGGAAATGTCGAAGCCCTCGTCCATTACGGCTATGGCGACTTTATCTCCGGTCAATCCCTGGCTTCTCAACCAGGGCAAGTCCAACTTCGCCGTCATATCGGCTACGCTTCCAATTGCGGCACTGCCCAGGCAAGTCACAAACGGGGTAATGGGCGGGTCTCGGAAGAGAGGCAGACCCGCGATCTCTTCAGGGATGGGGGAGCCCTCTTCGGCCTCGATATTTCCCCGGAGCAGGAATGTGGAGGAATTCTTGGGATCAAAATTCTTCGGATCCAAATCGTCTATCCGCGCCGTGCCCAACGGCAAAGCGGGAAAAGAAACGTCCAGTTCGATTTGAGGAGGCATGACAAATCGGGGGGCGCGGGCGCGTTCTTCACCCGCAAAGAAGGCCACGGCAGATGCCTCCAGGACGTCCGCGCGGGGAACCACGACAAAGACCGGGATTCTCATATGAAAGTGAAGGGCGCAACGGTCAAGCTAGCACCCTCCCCCCTGGCCACACTCGGCTGGATTCATGCCTAGGCTTGGATTCATACACATGTCCTGGTTATCATTCAATTCCGCCAAATGCTTGAGGTCATCCAGGTAGAAGCCAGCCGGAAGAGGAATCTTGGTGAGTGGTGTGCAACTGGCCATTGAATCCGAGTTTGGAACCAAATCCAACACAGGATGGGTATCGTAGCTGAGCATGGCGTTGAAGGCGTCCATATGGCTCATGGCGGGATGGTTCAGATCCGCCTTGAGGTGTGGGGGGCCGGAATAGAGATAGATCTTGATATCGGTGTGAATGGGGCTGTCGACTAAGATTGACCTGTCATCGGCTTTCACTTTATTCTGCAAAACGACGGGCAGCTTGGTTTCGCCGATGTCAAATGTATAGATGTTAGACCTGGGCATGGACGTCGGATAGACGGAAAAATCGGTACGCGTGTAGCCGTCCAAGAACGCCTCGTACTTGAAGGTTTCGCTACGGACCTGAATTTCCTCTTTGAGATAAGAGATATCGATAGCGAAAGCCACACCGCTGAGTTTTCCATTTCCGTAGTTGGATTGAGCTTTGAATTTCAGGTTTTCGTACAGCGAGAGATTGCTTAGGACATCCTTGAGACCGCGCCGCTTTTGGCTGCAGGGACTCCGAACTGCAGGTCGTAGTATTTGGTCGGCTGAGTTCGAACCGTAGCTCAAGTAAGTCTTCGAGCGCCTGAGCTTGTCCCGAGCCGCAATTCATGCTGGGGAAAGTTTTGAAGAGACATTGAGAGATCAGAATCCTATAACCGTCAGCGCATTCAGAGAGCGCGCATACAAGAGCAACATCATGCCATGGCAGATCAGATGTAGCTTCAATTGCATTCTCCTAGAGGGTTAACGACGAAAATAGTTGAACGCAGCCCAGTAATAGAGATGCCCAAAAACTGGTTGCTTCCGAAGTCGACGCACCCTGACAGTGCCACTTGGGTGGAGCGCCGACACCCAGCGCCTGGTAGAAACTGTGCATCAGTACCGCCGTCGCTCGTGAATCCACATCCAACTGGAAGCCACCACTTGCAATGCTAGCTAGTATGAACGCGAGCGAATGCCTGACGCCGAGTAATAATTTTCGTCGCCAGAGTGACTGGTCGAGCACGAGAAGCACCGCTAGTTGCAGACCGCTGAGCGATTACGCGCGATTCTCGATGTCCACAGAGCGCCCGCCGCCTTCGCCGGAAGAGTCGGGAGCGAGAACTAAAGCAGAGTCGCCAGCGAGGCTTACACGTGTCCGAATAGTGAAAGACCTCCGCGCCTTCCAAGTCCCTAGCGATCGCGCCAAGCAAGCGTCCAAACCCTCAAGTACGTGTGATTGAAGAAAGCTCCTCAGCTGTGGCAATTTCAGTGGAGATATCGCTCAGAGAAGTCAGAGAAGTGCCGAGCACTTAACCTCCCAGTCATAACTAACCGCCACCAACTAAACTCCAACGTGATGTCTTTGACTTGCCCCACGCCAACCCCTCCCATAGGTAGCGAATACGCGATTCGATAACGATCTGCGAACCAGCCCCCTTCCTCATCAATTAGCGCGCCGAATGAACTGTTGCGAACAACAATCCGCTGTGATGTAAAGAGTCCGAATGCCTTAGATATATTTTGCAACCAGATCGGTAAAATCGCGCCGCAAACGCGTCCAAGTCGCCAACATGCTCGAACGCTTTGTAATCTGCTAAGGCGCGATGAAACGAGGAATACGAACCTCCAGTTCAGACCAGAGCGAGCCGCATAACTTCCACGAAAAGCGTCGCACCATCACTAAAAACCCCAAAAGCTGACAAAACATCCAAGCAAGTCCTTCTCCAAGAATCAACCGTTTGAAAGCAGAATTGTAATGAGTCGATATCCGCCATACCTCACAAATTGCGCTCTTAGATATAGCGTTCCGTCAGAAATTTGCGCCTTAAAACGCTGCGCGCAAGCGCGAGTGATCCGCTCCACAAGCGCGAATAGAGAGCAGCATCTCCGAGAGATAAGAACTCGCGCAGCGCTCTTCACTCTCCGTAAGCTACCGCGTAAGTCAGCAACTCCGATTTAATGCGCCACAGATCGATCTCAATAGAGAAGTTCCGAAGCAAACATAAGCCCCTCCAATTCGTGTACTGTTTGAAGTGCCCGAGTCATTTAGTTAAACCCGTCCAACCGCGATCGAAAACGCGCATAACTGTGGTAAAGAGTTGAGACAAGCGTTTGCAAAGCCCCGCAAGAGAGCTTCCACCGCTGTATCTCGCCCGCGCTTCCTTCGTGCGAGTTGCTTCCATCAAGTGGCAGCGTATTGAGCGCGCGCCATCACCTCACGTTCATCACTCTGCCGCATCGCCAGTTGCACAGCTTCTCCCATCAACCAGCCGCCGCGTTCAAGTACCCAATTCCGAAGAGAGTAGATAGACCGAAATAAAATTGATAAGCGTGATCTCTGATACCCTCTCCAGCCCAATAGCGCCTCAAACCTTCGTGTCGAACCTGAGAGCCTCCCGATAAAAGCCAACCTCTGCAAAACGCTAGATGCCATTCCAAAGCTCCAAGCTCCAGCCCCGAGTAGCCTGCTGATCTCGCCGCAGCAGTCACATCCATTACTCCGTCGTATGCTGCTTCAAATTCTGCCCCATTCCCACGCAGAGAGCATCAGCGAGACGCAATTAACCTCGATCCAGTGATAGTGACTTCTTACATCGTTTAAGGCTGCGCGAGTTACACTGACACAGAATTCCAGCTTCGAAAAGCGTTGCAGCGCGAAGCCCAATTCAAAAGAGCCATTTCGACACCAGCGTGGTTTCCGCTAGGTGAAACCGAGCTAATGCCTGCCTTGCAAGAGACAAAGCCAACTAGCGTCTCCTCTGTTAGTTGCCTCAAAGCTAGCGCAGAGAGCCGCCCTAGCGGCATGATTGCCAGCAGTTTCTTCAACCCTTCAAAATTCATCCAACCAAAGATCTCCATGTTCAATAGAGAGCTGTCTAGCCACAAAGCTCGCGTCCAAATTGCTGGAGAACTGAAATCCTTCCGCTGCGAGTGGAAGGAAATAAAAAAAAAAAAAAAAAAAAAAAAAAAAAAAAAAAAAAAAAAAAAAAAAAAAAAAAAAAAAAAAAAAAAAAAAAAAAAAAAAAAAAAAAAAAAAAAAAAAAAAAAAAAAAAAAAAAAAAAAAAAAAAAAAAAAAAAAAAAAAAAAAAAAAAAAAAAAAAAAAAAAAAAAAAAAAAAAAAAAAAAAAAAAAAAAAAAAAAAAAAAAAAAAAAAAAAAAAAAAAAAAAAAAAAAAAAAAAAAAAAAAAAAAAAAAAAAAAAAAAAAAAAAAAAAAAAAAAAAAAAAAAAAAAAAAAAAAAAAAAAAAAAAAAAAAAAAAAAAAAAAAAAAAAAAAAAAAAAAAAAAAAAAAAAAAAAAAAAAAAAAAAAAAAAAAAAAAAAAAAAAAAAAAAAAAAAAAAAAAAAAAAAAAAAAAAAAAAAAAAAAAAAAAAAAAAAAAAAAAAAAAAAAAAAAAAAAAAAAAAAAAAAAAAAAAAAAAAAAAAAAAAAAAAAAAAAAAAAAAAAAAAAAAAAAAAAAAAAAAAAAAAAAAAAAAAAAAAAAAAAAAAAAAAAAAAAAAAAAAAAAAAAAAAAAAAAAAAAAAAAAAAATTTTTTTTTTTTTTTTTTTTTTTTTTTTTTTTTTTTTTTTTTTTTTTTTTTTTTTTTTTTTTTTTTTTTTTTTTTTTTTTTTTTTTTTTTTTTTTTTTTTTTTTTTTTTTTTTTTTTTTTTTTTTTTTTTTTTTTTTTTTTTTTTTTTTTTTTTTTTTTTTTTTTTTTTTTTTTTTTTTTTTTTTTTTTTTTTTTTTTTTTTTTTTTTTTTTTTTTTTTTTTTTTTTTTTTTTTTTTTTTTTTTTTTTTTTTTTTTTTTTTTTTTTTTTTTTTTTTTTTTTTTTTTTTTTTTTTTTTTTTTTTTTTTTTTTTTTTTTTTTTTTTTTTTTTTTTTTTTTTTTTTTTTTTTTTTTTTTTTTTTTTTTTTTTTTTTTTTTTTTTTTTTTTTTTTTTTTTTTTTTTTTTTTTTTTTTTTTTTTTTTTTTTTTTTTTTTTTTTTTTTTTTTTTTTTTTTTTTTTTTTTTTTTTTTTTTTTTTTTTTTTTTTTTTTTTTTTTTTTTTTTTTTTTTTTTTTTTTTTTTTTTTTTTTTTTTTTTTTTTTTTTTTTTTTTTTTTTTTTTTTTTTTTTTTTTTTTTTTTTTTTTTTTTTTTTTTTTTTTTTTTTTTTTTTTTTTTTTTTTTTTTTTTTTTTTTTTTTTTTTTTTTTTTTTTTTTTTTTTTTTTTTTTTTTTTTTTTTTAAAAAAAAAAAAAAAAAAAAAAAAAAAAAAAAAAAAAAAAAAAAAAAAAATGAATGCCGCAAATGCGTCCCACAGAAAAAATATTCACATTCGTTTTTACGCTATAACTTCCCAATTCTTGTCTTTTACAACGCAATGAAAACTAGCTTCAAACTTCACGCCGTCACAAAAAGTATAGATTCGCTGTGTCATGTATAACGTCTCGCTTGCCATCTACATGAATGAATCGCGCAAACTCTTGAGCATGTTCGCGCAACAGCCGTGAGATCGCGCGCACCTGATCAGCCATGCTCGCAATCTCAAGTACGAGCAATCTATCGAACTAACCCTGCTGCTCAGCGAAGCTGACACAAGTGCACGTGCGTTTCTGATCGATATCATTTCAGAACGTCGCAGATCAACAGTATTTCTCGCTAAACCCTGACGCTCGCAAACATGCAATCCCTGAAGCGAACGTAGCTTGAGAAAGAACTTTCAGAAGTTGCTCAACACAGTACGCATCCCGACATCATCTTCCAAGCAAAGTCCCCACATGCGCTGCTGAGTGCGAGCGTATGTATCTCAAGCTGTTTGAAGCTTTTGCGAGATGACCACCAACAACAATCGTATGTGATGAGCTAAATCTGTGTGACGCCATCGACCTCTTAGGAAAGTGTCCCGTTGCGCTAACCGACGTGTGTTTAGGAGCGCAAGTGTAAACAGCATTCAATCTGAAATATTCCGAGAAATCACATCAATACTTTCAGCCCGAAAACACGCCCTTCCTAGCATTCGTGTCGCGCTGCACTTCTTCTTTTCCGTGGCATTTGAACCCATGCGCTCGCCTCCATTCCGCGCTTATTGAGATTTTAGAGTAAGTTCAATGCCGAGCTCTATGCTGCGCAGCTGACCATCTGGCAAAATTCTTCAGCAACTCGATCCCGCGTTAGAGACGAGGAGCGATTTTACGCAGACGCGCTACTTAGATAAACGCTCGTTCGACCACGCAATCGAAGCTAATGCGACAGTCTTCACCGACGCGAGCGAGCGAAGCTCCTCTATATCGAACCCTCGCCTGAGCATCCGGAAAGAGAGCGCCTGGGAAAACGTGAAAGAAGCTTATACAGTCGACGCACTTGAGAATGCGTGAGATGCGCTAGCTGGAATTCCCGCAAGCAGCCGATTCGAGACAATTTGATTCGCATTCAAGAGCGAAACCGCTCATCGCAAAGTGAATGCAGTCATCGCTGAGATATCCGTGCGATTGAAAATAGCCCTGTCACGACGAACCCTGCAATTAGCGACCTCAGAAATAAAAACAGATCCGGCCAAATCAGCACTCTGGAAATCGGCAAAAAGAGTTAGTACCAGCATACACGCTTTGAATGTGTACGCAGTTACAGACATTTAGCGATCCGAATTGCCCGAATCTGTGAGTATGATGACACCTCTGACTTTGTTTATGCAATCCGATAGCTGTGAGAATATAGCGCCAGAAAGAGTACCAAGCAAAGAACTTCAGTTCCTGTTGTATTTCGACATCTATACGCATGAGGCGTTTCAGTTCGTAAAGAACCAGCTGCAAATGGTTAGCCGGTTGGATCAAAAAGCCAAGGATAGGTTGATTCGGTTGTCTGTAGCAGTCCCCGAAACGAATGCAGAACGGCAGCTCTTCAGACAGGAAATTGCGCGTTTGAGCGCATTATTGGATTCGAGCTTTCGCGACATTCGAACTGCCTCGCGGTTCGGGCAAAACACCGAAGAGATCGTAAGTAAGATTCGGGCCCTGGACATTGGAGAGGAGGATCTGAACTTCATTCTTGGCGTGGGCAGGAAAGCCGGAGACCCTGCGAACTGGGCGCCGCTGGTGGTGGTAGACCAGCGGGATGCGGCGAATCGAGCAAGCGAGCTATTGAACGACCAGCGGAAATCAGCGATGAATGAGCTGCGCGATGCAATCAAGAGTGTCTATTTCGATGCGATGCGCCAGGCGCGAAAAGACGTTGAGAACGCAATTCGGGGCGAGATCGATGACCCTCCCGTTCGGCAGACTGTATATCGTTTAGCTCGCCTATATTTCTACGGCTTTCAAGAATTTGATGCCGCCATCTTCCCCATCACCTACGGCACTGACACGGGTGAACTGGACCAAGTGGATGTGGTTCGCATGAGTCCGGAGGACGCGACAGCCATTGTGGATGAATCCAAAACGGGCCGTCACAAGCTGGCTGGTACGGCGTTTGGAGCGTTTAGCGCATTCTTGGAAGAGGTGTGGAGGATGAACGATATTCTTTGGGGACGCCTGGATGGAGCCGAACGCATCATTCGAACCCTCGCCCCCATGAAGGATGCGAAGGAACTAATCGATCTGGCGCATGATGTGATCCTAGAAGAGGAGCTAAAGCCCGCGAACCGGGCGCAGATCTGTCAAATGTTGGTGGATGCCTTGCTCCGAGCCAATTCCGGGGGAGCCTCATCCAAGGATCAACGGGCCAAGATGATCCGCGACATTGAAGCGTGCGTTCAGACCGTCAACGGATCCACTGACATAGATCCCAAGCTAGTCGCAGTCCTGCAATTATCGCTGACTCCGGACCAGCTCCGCTGCTGCTTGGCCAATTTTGAAATGAGCCAGGAGCCCAACCGGAAGGAAACGCTAGAAAGCATCGCGCGTTCCGCCAGGATACTGGGCATGATGCTGAAAGATATGTCCAGGACGCGCACGGCGCTAAACAAACCGGGAGGATTCCTGATTCAGGCAAGCAATGTACTTTGGGGACTGGTGGAAGTGTCCATCCCAGGATCGATCTGGGGTTCGTTTTATAGCTATTGGTTTGGCTTGCTCATGCTGTTCTCGATCGTAATGATTCTGGGAGGCACTTTGTTCTCGGAACCGGTTCAGGCCTTGGGCTTTCGGTTACTCACATTGTGCCTTGCGGTTCAACTGAGCGTGTCAACGCTTCACAAATTCATTTCGGGGAAGAAGAGCTGGTGGCGATTACTCGAAGGGTTGTTTATTGTCGTACTGCTCATCATGCTGGTTCTTGGATTTGTTGAACTGCAGCGCCTGATGGCAGGATTAGATACGGTGATCGGGCCACTCCGGGAGAAGGTGCATCACCTGATGTAAGGGACTGCGCAGGAGTGTGATAATCCCGTTTATCTATTTTTCCGTTTTCGACACTCGAAAGGACACACCTTGTTCGGTTGGGCTACACACATACGCGATCGGCTCCGTAAGCTGACCAAAGACGACTCCTTACCTTATGTATGTTCGTACGCCATTTCCGCCTCCTATACTCTGCCCGCCGACCTCGACTTTACTCGGCATCCGGGCCTAAGCTTCTGCCACGTAACCCGCCTCCCCGGACAGAACTCCCAACTTGCAGTGTTCTGGCGAGACGAAGATCATTGTCGTGTTCATAATCCTGCGTTCGCGGCCCTCCTTGGCCTTCCTGCTCCGTTTTCGGAGGGGACCGTGGCACATGTAAATACGCCACGAATTCCATTGTTAAAAAAGTTTTCGCTGAAGGACAGCATCGTCGTGATCTCTGGCGTGCTAGCCTTAATGGGCTTGGGCCGGACATGGTTTGCGGAATGGTTCTCCTATCCCGAAGCGCAAGTCTATTTTGACGACCCCTTGACCATCCATGTTCGCGCGGATGATCCTATTAGTCTCCCAGTCACGCTTATCAATGAGAACGGGTACGTTTCCATGCGGGTGAAAAATGTACAGGCGCAGGCAACGGGCAAATACCTCTTGCTCGCGCTGCATCCAGATTTCACAAGCGGCATCGTACCCGCAGGCCAAAGTCTAAAGTTCAAGCTCACAGGAGTCGCTCCCGAAACGAAAAAGGATCACGCCGCGCCAGACTATTTCGATGTTGATGTGGACGCAACTGTCGAGAGCGGTTCGTTGCGGTCAGACAGCCATGGCAAACCCAGCACGGCTCGGCAGATTGCGCTCTGGCATGGAGACATCGGGTGGAGTGACCCGGAGATGATGGACTCGCAGCCTCAGTTTGATCGGCTCAGGGTGAGGCTCTATCCCGGGAAAGACTATCCCAACGGTGCGAGCGGTACGGTGCAGGTCGCGAGCCTCCCTACTGAGGTGGCAATTCTTGCTACCGGCGCACGTTTTGATCTGCAACCGGATTCCAAACCTAGCAAGGCCGGTCGGATTACGAAAACCATCAGCTTCCGGACAGTGTCGCTACAAAAGTTCAACTCGAATACAGTCGTGGAAATCCGGCTCGAGTCGGCGTCTCCTTTGAGCAAAGACGTCTGGACCCAATTGGAAAAGAGAGTGGTTGTTTCGTTCGAATAGGAGGACGTAAATGCGCACGATGCGATTCGCGAGTTTCTTCTTGATTGTTGCGTCGGGATCTTGGGCCCGTGGGCAGAGCGCCAGCTTCGCGGGCACGATCACGAACGAAAGAGGTAAACCTATTAACGGAGTGAGTGTGCAAATAGAAATGACGGAAAAGCGCGCCACAGCAAATGAGGATGGCGAATTCGAAATCGTCGGCTTAGCGCAAGGCGCCAAGATTCGCGCCATCTACAAACAAAGAGGGTATGGGTCGACAAGTGCGACTTATATACTGAACGGCCGCAAGACTGTCGTCAGCGTTCATATGTTTAACGATGTGTCACGGGAATCCGACTATTGGAGCACCGCGGCCAAGACGATCCAAAAACAGGCTCAGGGATCCGAACCTGCGGCAAAAGCCTACAACGACGTGTGGGGCCAGGTGAACAATTCCACCATCTCACCCGAAGCGAAAGCAGACGCGGCCCACGAGTTCAGAAAGCTATACGGAAAAGCGCCCATTCCCGATAGTTTAATTGAATACTATGAACTCGACCCGAATACCATCGCCAATGCGCGAGAGAACTTCACGGAGATCCTTGCCGGGAAACTAGCGTTCATTCAAAATCCTAAGCTCAAACCGGCTGTTGCTGCGGATATTGCGGCTAAGCAAGCGTACCAAGCGGGAAAGCTTCCCGACGGATTTGTGACGGCGTTCCAAAGTATCTATGGCTCCCTGGCGGCGACTGATCTCAAAAACAAATACGAGATCGAGGGAATTAAATAGCTGATTGGACGGAGCGCGCGACCCCACAGTCTAGGCGTCAGTTTGGCTTAACCTCAGTGGAGACCCAAAATCCGGCCATACGCGGACACCCCGGACGCCGCCAAAGATGGCCGGATCGGAGCGTCCTCCAAGTTTTCCGAGCTGAAGGCCTATGCGCTCAACCCCCGCTGCATCACCGAAAAAGGGGCCTGAACGAGCTCATCAAGAGCCTTGAGCTCTTTGGTCTGGCAGAGCCCATTGTCAATCAACCGCGACGACACGGTTGGCGGGGGGCATGTGCGCGTGCAGGCGCTGAAAACGGGTCAAAAGTAAGGACGCGAAGGTTAAGGGTCTACGCGTGGCCTGGATCACTCCCCCGCGGCACAGATTGTTCTCGCGCACGATTCGCCCCGTTTTGTCCGGTCGCATAAAAAGGGGACCCCATCGGCGAATTTACTTTTTGCCGAGCATTTTTGCTAAGTTCTCCGACTCTAGTGTTCTACGGCGTCGCTTGCCGGTATGGCCCTTTCCCAGTGGCGTGACGGACCAGTCACATCAGCCAAGCCATGAATCAGGGCGGCGGGTGGGCACCTGCCGCAACAACAGGTGCGCTATCCCACGTTGTCTCTCTGTAAGCAACTTGGATTCTGCGACTTGCGGGTTTCACAAATCTGCAAATGCAACCTTGTAGTCGAGAAGGTAGCTAACGTTTCCTCTCCGTTCAAATAGGCTAATTAGCTAAGTTGTTGAATCTACAGATGCGACAATGGGGGAGCGCACATGTGCCCAAGGCGGTTTTCGCCATTGCCTGGAATCTGCCTCTTTTCAGTGGCTTCCGTTTCAACGAGATGCGGCGAACTTGTTGAGGCGTGTTGAGTCCTGCGAAACCCGGAGGCTCTCGGCAACTACAAAATCGACTACAGCAGAGTTGCGCCTCCCGCGTCCGCTTCCAGACGGTACCCGATGGCTTGGTAGCCCTTGAGCCGTTTCTCATACATACGTGCAAGCATTGGTACCTGGGCATCGACGTAGTCAAATACACGAACCGTCTTCTTCCCGTGGTGAATTCGGTGAAGGCGACCGACGTACTGTTGCAGTGTACCCCTCCATGAAATCGGCATTGTGAGGAATAGTGCGTCGAGCCGTGAATCGTCGAATCCTTCGCCAATATAGCTGCCCGTCGCCAAGATAATGCGGGGCGTATCGTCCGGGATGGCGGCCAATTGTGCCGTGAGTGCCTGACGCTGCTTCTTTCCCATGCCGCCTTTGAGGATGATCACGTTGTCCAGACCAGTCAATCCCAGGGCGACCCGCTCGATGTGATCCGTCCGATTGGTGAGCACCAGCGGCGTCAGTCCATTTCGGATCGCCTCTGTCAGATCATTGACGATCTGTTGATTCCGGGTCGTGTCGGTCACGAGTGCGGCGTAAATGTCCTGAATCGTTGGTTGGCTCGATTCGGCCGCGATTCGAAATCCAGTGGTTTTGGGCACGACTAGGTGTTCGAACGGCGAGCGCGCGGCTGCTTCCCGCGCGCTCATGTTGAATCGGATGGGGCCGCATTGCATGAAGATAATCGGCTGATGGCCGTCTTTTCGAGTCGGAGTGGCGGTCAAACCCACAACATACTTGGCTTTGACCTGTTTCATCACCCGTTCAAATGTGTACGCCGACAGATGATGGCATTCGTCCACGATCACTTGACCATACTCAGTGACAAAGTCCTTCACGTCGCCTTTGTTATAGAGGCTCTGGATAGCGGCGACGTCAACAATATCGGTCCGAGCCGCTTTACCGCCAACAAGCTGGCCAATAGACTTCGGCGGAATCTTCAGAAACATAGTCAGCCGCTCACGCCATTGATCCAGGAGCTGACGCCGATGAACCAGTACAAGGGTATTCACCTTGCGTGCAGCGATGAGCTTCGAGGCGACGACCGTCTTTCCGAAAGCCGTGGGCGCACACAAGACTCCCTCGTCGTGCCGGAGAGCTCTTTCAACTACCTTCGTCTGATCCTCTCGCAGTTCCCCCACAAAGGCAGCCTCGATGGGTCTACCAGGATTTCGTTCGTCCGTAACGGAGAAGCAAATTTCATGAGCTTGAAGGAGCTGTTCGATTTCCTGGAGGCAGCCGCGAGGGAGAGCGATGTGTTTCGCAAAGTCCTCACCGCAGGAAATCACTCTCGGCTTGTCCCAGACCGGCAAACGCATGGCCTGCGTTCGATAGAATTCAGGATTTTGGAACGCCGCCAAACGAAGCAGGCGGTCTAGCATTGCGGGCGGCATCCCTTCCTTCGGAACAAAGATCATGTTGCTGCGAACCACCTCAACGTTGTCTGGAAATGGACCACTGATTGGTTTGTCCGAACGCTTATTTGAGGGTGGGAGCATCCACGGGAGGGCATCATCATCAGATAGTGACATCGGAAGACCCATGACCTGTCCTCGCCTTGCTGCATCATTGACGATCCACTCAACTTGGTCGGCGGAAGTACGCCGAACCGAAGACAACAGTTGCCACTGATCCCGGTAGGGCACAACGGTGTCATCAATAAAGAGACTATTGCCCGTCTGCCTTGGCATCCACTGCAAAGGCAAGGCGATCAGATTTCCAAAGCCGCCTTTCGGCAAAGTATCCTGATTGGGGAAGAATCGATCATAGGAGTTGAGCCCGACTTGATACCGGCGCTCCATCGTCTGAGTCAGAATCGCGCACCCCATCTTTCGCGCCAGGATCGCTGGAATAGCGTGTTCGAAAAAGATCCACACATGCGCGCCGTTGCCGGAGCGCGATCGTTCCAGGTATGCAGGTACACGGAGTTTTGCGCACGTCTCAACAAACGCCATTGCATCTTCCTGCCACGTCTTCTTGTCAAAATCGGCGGCTAGCAGCCAGCAGGTTTCATCTGGAAGCAGAGGGTAGATGCCAATCGTGTGCTTACCGGTAAGATGCGACCGGACTACTTCATCGGTCAGAGGAAGTAGTCTGCGAGTCAATCTTGTTACTTCTTTTCGCTTCTCCGGTCGGCTGGCGTTGATTGCAATCCAATCTTTTTCGTCCGCCGGCCGATAGCCCCAAGTACCGTCTTTCATGCGCCAGCGTAGCGCGTAGGCGTCGTCGCGTCCGCGAAACAGCGATCGGAACAGAGTAACTCTCGCCTCTTTAGAGGATGGAGTAGAGACTTGATCAACGTCCGCCTGAAGTGGCAAGCAACCGGGTGAGGAGATAGGTTTCTGGGACGGCAGAGCGATCGAGTTTTGGGTGAGTAATTCCTTGAGCTGCCGGACTTCCTCTTTGAGAGCGAAGGACTCCGACATGGCTGCCTGCAAACGCTTCCGCAGGTCCAACTCGTCAGGCATGGTCAGCTCGGTGGATCTTCGGGATTCGAGACTGGCAAGCCTTCAAGCTGAGCCACGGTCAGAAGTACTCTGTCGGCGGCGACAAAATGATCCAGCCGCCCTTGACTCCGGAGATCAAGCGCTACTCCGAGTTGGAGGGCATCGAGAGTTCTCAGCCGATTCGAAAAGCCGTGCCGGCCAATGAGAGACTCGGCCTTAGAGAAATGATCCGCGCTCATACTCCAGACTTCGATTAGGCCAGCAGCGACGTCAACCATCAATCGAGCGCGTTGGAGTCCAGCTTCTTCCCTGCTGATCTGTCCGCTACGGACTTTGATCGCAAGCACAGATTGAATCTCAACAAACCCGAGCTTCGAGATCAGGACCTTTCGGTCCGTTTGTGCCACGATCGCTGCGACATGATCGGATCCCAGTTCTGGATGGTAGTACTTACCAAGAGCGCTGGTGTCCAGAAAATAGTGGACCAATCAACGATCCTCGCGGTCGGCGATTACATCATCCACAAGGGAGCCGGGAATTTTTGAAAGGACACTACGCACTTCTTCAATCGTGGGCACCTGCTGCATTTCCGCAACTTCAGCGCGGGCACGATCCACCAGTTCACGGTCCAATTGGCTAGCACCGTTCGAGGTTTCTGAAATGAGGAGCGTGACCCGTTGTGCCTCGGTCAAGTCCACCGGCGCTAGCGGACGGAGCACGCCATGCTCGTAAATCGCATCTACTCGTGTTGTCATGGCACTACTTATTCTAGCGGGGTTTGCCGAGCCTGTATCCCGCCCGGACCCGCAGTTTCGCGAGGGAGCAAAAATACAGTGTAGTTAAAATTGTAGATAGGTTGCGTACTTTATGCTTCGCCAAACGCGCGCGAATGCGTGGTTTAGCAGACCGACCCTCTGTCCTAACTGCAGGGGACCTACCGACACGCAACTCATCTATTTGATTCTATTGGTCGGGGCGGTGTGATTCGAACACACGACCCCCTGCGCCCAAGGCAGGTGCGCTACCAGGCTGCGCTACGCCCCGACATCTACTGCTCTCTTGATTCTAAAACACTTTCGAACCAAATATCCGGTTTTGTCAATCTTCCAGGCAAAAAACCTAAGCCACGTCCCGCAACTTGGTTCGAACGCCAAGTCGGTACCATACGCGATGCTGGCGGCGGACGATGCTTCCGGCTTGGCTCCTTCCCAAAACAAGATAAGGTGCCAAGAGGCGGCTTCGGGAAACCTCACCGCTTCCGGCGCCACTGAGTCCTCGTGAGTCTGGATTCCATGTTCTCGATGACGCACCCGTATAGAGAGAAGGACCTTTCCCGAAGAGACGGCAGGGATCATTCGCCTGCCCAACGCTCAATGTATCTTCGTCTTGCCTGATGTATTTGGGCCGCAACCCACGGATCAGTCCAACGCGGATCGCGCAGTAACTCTCTATCCGTCAACGACTCCAGAAACTCGATGAGATCGCGCTTCTCTGTATCCGTCAACCGGAATGGGTGCAGGATATGGGATTTGGTGGGGTCGGCCATTCTTCCGCCGACCTCATAATGCGCGATCACTTCCTCCAGCGTAGACAGACTACCGTCGTGCATGTAGGGACCGGTTAGGGCGATATTGCGCAACGTGGGCGGACGGAACTTTCCCATCTCTTCTGGCCGCAACGAGTATTCAGAGATGCCGCGGTTGGGCTCCGCGTAGGCGGAGACCCCGGTATTGAAGAACTCGCCATGGCCTTGTGACGAACGGCTGCCTTCAAATCGAATTCCTCCGCTGAAGTTCCAACCGCCATGGCACTGAAAACAGCCCGCGCGTTCACTGGAGTTAAACAGAATCTCTCCGCGCTTAGCTGCGTCTGAGATTGCCGACGGGTCGCCACCCCAACGGTAGCGATCGTAGGGAGAACGCATGGAAATGATGGTCCGCTCGAATGCGGCAAGCAATTTGGCGACGTTTTCGAGAGTGTAGACGTCGCCTTCCCCGCCAAAGACCAACGGAAAAAGGTGCTGGTAAACAGGGTCGGATCGCACCGCTTTCAAGAATTCCTGCTCGTGTCCTTTTAACCCTAGTTCGATGGGATGCTCCCCGAGCATCGGCATAAGCGCCTGCTCTTCCAAAGAGTGCAGCTCGGGGTTGGCCCAAGTCAGCGTGGACGCATAAGCCACGTTGACCAGACTCATGCTGCTACGGGGATGGGCTTGCCCGGTGGTGCCTTCAGCGTGAGCGCGCCCATCGGTGAAGGCCAACTCCTGCCGATGACAAGTGCCACAGGATTCTTTGCCATTAAATGAAATACGCTTGTCGTAAAAGAGATACCTGCCCAGTTCAACCTTACTTGACGCTCATCGGATTGGTGGCGGGAACGGGAGGGCGGGGAAAACCCTTTGGAAGATTCCAGTCGAAGTCAGCCGCAGACACGGTGGCCACAAAGGCGAGGGTCCAAGTAATCCGCGTAAGCAAAATCATTCGCTCAGACAACCAATTCTCAAGCAACTAATTCTCAAGCAACCAGGGCGCCGGTCTGTGAAGTATCGTAACCTGCCAGCACTTCCAGCTTGCGTCTAAGCGCGGCCCTTTGCAACACGTCCAGGAACGCTTTTGCTGCGGGAAGATCGGCCGTCCTCTTTCGCATAACCAGATCATAGCGTTCGCTGTGCAAAGGGATGAAGTCCAAACCAAAGGTCCGCGCAGCGGAACGCGTCGCCAGACACGCGTCGGCATCTCCCGACAGCACAAAATAGGCCGCTGCCAAGTGTCCAAAGGCCACGCGATTGTATCCTGTAATTTTGCTGGCTTCCATACCGGCCTTTTCCAGCAACTTGTCCAGCAGGGCGCGGCTTCCAGAGCCGGTTTCCCGATTCACGAAACGAATGTTCTTTCGGGCAAGGTCTTCTATTTTGCGCAAACCTTTCGGATTGCCCGGAGCGCTCACCAAGCCCTCCTCCCATCGCGCAAATGTGATCACGGTGAAGTCCTGATCTGGAAATTCCTTGCGGATGTAAGGGAGGTTGAACTCACCGGTCTTGGCATCCTCAAGGTGAGAGCCCGCGATATGAGCCTTGCCTTCCTTGAGCCACGCCAGAGCCTGCTTACTGGATGCGGCGGCGGAGACGATCTGAACGCCACTGACCTTTTCCACCATGTTGGCAAGCAGGCTGGTCGCAGGGTCGCATCCGGCCAATACAAGGCGCTTTTGCGAGGCCTCGTCCTTGGCAAACACCACTAGGTCCGCGCGCCCGCCCGCCTTTCCCGGCCGCTTGATAATTCCGTCGGCTTCGGGCATATAGTACGGAGAAGCGCTTACTGGCACGCCCACCCATCGTGATCCGACCTGGCAGATACGGACCGGATGGCCCGCAGCGTGCGGCGAAACACTCAGCACCTCGGCGGCAAGCGATTCGGACGACTGCGAAGAAGCTTGCTGCAGGCTAAACAGCTCATCGACGCTCACTTCCAGTTCGCGGGCCAGGTGCAACGCGACTTCTGTATTGGGAACGTAGGTTCCAGCTTCGATCGCGTAGATGGTTTGCCGGCTGACGTTGACGCGACGCGATAAGTCGGACGCACCAATGCCACGGCTCTTTCGAATCTGGCTGAGCCGATTCTCTACACGCGCCTTCTCCACCGCTACTTCCTCACCTGAACTACTTCAAGTTTGTTGAGCATGCGTACGGAGCGGGCACCCGGCTTGTCCTTGGGCACCACCAACCGGAATCGGCCCTGTGATCCGAATAGCGCTTTGCCGTTCGCGGTGTCGGCCAAGAGGATTTCGTTATCGATAAAAGCCGGGTCGAGTTCACCCAGAGAGAAGACGACTTGATAGCCGTCCTGCGCGGAGGCCATCACGTAGCTTGAAAGCGCCTTGCCTCGCAATTCTCCTCCTTGAGGAACTCCTGCTTGCTTCAGCACCTCGTGAAGCCAAACCCCTTCGTAGACTGTCTCCATTCCGTTGTTCGTGGTCTTGACAGTTGCCCGGGGCATTTTGGCCAGGTCGTCGGGGCTCAACGTTAACGGCTTCTTCACGTCACCGGTCACCTGAATCGTGACCGGAGTGTCCTGCGCCAATACCAACGTGGCCGCAAGAATCCCGGAGGCCACCAAGGAAAGTAAACAGCGTCTTGTGTACATGACTACCTCACATTGTAGCTATCCACTCAGAGCGGCATTAGAAGTGCACCTTTCCCACGAATTCGAAATCGCGCGGATTGCCGGCGCTGGTGATGGTGCCGAATGCGGCGCTTCCAAAGCTGCCGTTCGGATCACTCAAGGGAGGTGTGTTTGAGACATTGAACGCCTCCGCGCGGAATTCGAAATTGATCCGCTCTGTAATGCGGAACGTCTTGCCGATCATGAGGTCCGCGTCCTGAAGGCCGGGCCCGCGGACAGGATTTCTGGAACTGGTTCCGATCACGAACTGACCAGCGGCAGTAAAGTCCGCGGTGTTGAAGTACTTCGCCACGGACCGTCCGCTGAAATTGTTCGGATTTCCGATTCGATTTGGGCGCTGCACGGCAAAACCAAGACTCGAGTTGTTGTTGGTAGCCTGCGTGACAGCCACCGCATCGCCAGTTTGTATACGGACAATACCGGCAAGCTGCCAACCGGCGATTTTCCAGACCTTGGGAATATCGTAAACCCAGCCCATCGCGAATACCTGAGGAATATCTCCGAGGGAAACGTCCTTTTCCAAATGCCGGTTAAAAGCGTCCGCCGCGCCGGTGGTGTTGAGCACCGGTCCTGTGAAAATCGTCTGCGAGAAAACGCTGGACGCGTCGTCAATCAACTTGGAGAATGTGTAGGCTCCATTAATCGTCAATCCGTGCGACAGCCTCTTCTCCAGCTTCAGTGACGCGGCCTCATAGGTGGAATTGCCGACGTTGTCGCGGAATAGAACCACGTTGGTAAAGCGCGGATATGCGCGCAATAGCTGTTGCTCCGCGATGGTGGCCGCTCCCAGTGAGGACGATGCGGGGATCTGCCCGAAGTACGGATTGGGAACCTTTGTGAGCAAAGCAGTACCCATAGCAAGGTCCTGAGTCGGGAGTTGATTAATATTGAAATCCGGGATGCCAAGCCGCGTATTTTTCGAACCGAGGTAGGAGGCCTCGACGTTCCAATTCCTCCCGAACGTTCTCTGAAGTGTGAAGTTCCATTGTTGCGAATAGCCTGATCCACTGTTGCGATCCACGCCCAAGACACCTTGCCCAAGCCCGGAATTCGGATTGGGCGGGATCACCTGAACGGTAGGACCTGCGGATAGAAGGAACGCGCTGTTTACGTTGTCCTGAGACTGCTGACCGACGGTTTGAACGAACGGAAACTGCGGAATGGTGAACGGGGTCGTGATTCCGGATTGCTCAAACCAGACCATGCCGTAGCCGGAACGAATCACCCAGTTATCGCCAATACGATAGGCCAGCCCGAGTCGAGGACCAAAATCGCCCAGGCCCAGCTCGCGGGCCGTGTGCGGGAAGTCCAGCACCTGTGTGTGCAGATTGAAAATCGCCCCCTGATTATTCACTTCCGTCGAAGGGAAATTCAGGGTATAGCGAGTTCCGATGTTCAGTGATAGCCGGGGCGAAACCTTCCAGTCGTCTCCAACAAAAAATTCCGCGATGTGTGCTCGAGATTGGATCACGTTCTTTTGGATGTCGATGGAGAACGCGTTCACCTGCCCTAGAAGAAGCGAAGCCAACGCGTTGCCGCTTCCAGCCACTGATGCGCTGTTGGTGCCCGTTGTGGTGAACCCGAACGATCCCGTTGGGTTGGGCGGGTTCAGAACATCAAGAGCTTCGCGCCGGAGATCGGTTCCGAACTTGATCGTGTGGCGGCCGCGCACCATCGAAAACGTATCCAGGAATTCCGTGATTGAAGTTGTGAAATTGGAATTGGCAGCAGTAGTCGGCCCGATTTGTTGAAGTCCCGTGACGGTGAAGATGGGCAGTACGGAGCTGAATGAGTTCGCCGGGAGACCCGGAACGGTAATACCGCCGTTTTGAAGCGACACCTGGTTAAGATCGCGTCTGGAATAGCCGACGCGGAACTGGTTCAGGGTGGTTGGCGAGTGCGTCCAATTGTAATCGCCCACAAATGCATCACCGCGCGTAAGAGCGTGCCCGATCACTCCGGATGTCAAGCTTCCGCTGCCGTCCGGCAAGGGAGTAACTGGATTATCGTCGTCGCGGAAATAGGTGTAGCGCCCGAATACCCTGTGCTTTTCGCCAAAATAGCGGTCGACCCGGAAATCGGCCTGATCCTGAGCCTCGGGTTCAGTTGCCGTGCGGACATAGTTGTTCGCTCCGGCGATGTTCGGCAGCGCGTAATGCTGGAGAACCTGAAGACCCAGCGAGTCAAAGCGAGTCAAAGGAATTGTATTGTTTGGAAACTGGGCGCGCGGCGATGTGGCTGGATCGAAAATAGCCTGAGCAAAGATTCCATTTCGTTGCGCGGGCGTCGGCACGACGCTAAAGCGAGTGATGCCGGTGTGCAGCCGAGTGCCTTGCCAATCAGCGAAGAAGAAAGTCTTGTTGGTCTGAATCGGACCGCCTATTGTGACACCGTACTGATTGCGGCGGAATTCCGGATTCGGCCCCGGCTGCGCGAACAGATTGCGGGCGTTCAAATCCTCGTTGCGGAAGAACTCAAATGCCGAACCGTGGAACTGATTGCTGCCTGATTTCCCGATCACCATGACGGTGCCGCCGTTGGAGCGGCCGTACTCAGGCGAATAGGAATTCACGTTGAGCTTGAATTCCTCCATGCCATCGATGATCGGGTAGAAGACCACCTGGCCCGGTTCGGGCTGCAGAACACTAATGCCGTCGTAGATATATTCGTTTGTACGCGGGCGGCTGCCGTTGATGCGCGGCAGGAAATTCCCGTTTGGCAAGGCCACGCCGGGAGAAAGCGTAACCAGGGGAATGAAGTTTCGGCCGTCCAGCGGCAGCGTCACAATCTTCTTTTCCTCAAGGTTCAAACTTACCTCTCCGCTTCCCGTTTGCAGCAAAGGAGCGGCCGCGGTTACATCGACGGACTGGGCGGGCTGGCCGACCTCCAGTTTCACGTCGAGATCGGTTCTGTCTCCCAATCGCAGAGTAATTCCGGACTGCCGGTAGGTGCGGAAGCCGGGTTGTCCCACCGTGAAAACGTATTGACCTGCAGGCAACCCAAGGATGTGGTATTCGCCGTGCCCATCGGTGGTGGCCTCATACCGGGACATAGTGCCTTGATCCTCGGCGTTCACCTTGGCATTCGGTACCGGGAGGCTCGAAGGGTCTTGAATCGTGCCAAATAGCTCGGCGCGGCCGGCTTGGCCGAAGGCCCCTGGAATCAGCCCAAATGAAAGAAGAATAAGCCCCTGGATTCGTTGATTCATAGCAGTTGTTAAGCGAGAGAAGCACCGTAATTTTAACACACCAGTTTGTGCTTACGACACATTGTCCTCTAAACACGACAAACAGTTCGTGTTCAAGGAGGCCAGCGAATGGGGGCTCGCGCGATTGTCGTTCGGCTGTTGCGCACTACACAAAAGTCAGTACAATAACTCGGGGGTGTCCATGAATCGTCGCACTGCAATGAGTTCGATGGCAGCGGCTGCAGCAACGGCCGTCACGGTGGGAGTGGCTAGCGCCGCGGATCGCGAGATTGAGATTCTCGCCGGTCATTGGATGAAATCCAAGACCCTTACTCTCCAGGTGGCAGAAGCGATGCCAGCGGAGAATTACGATTACAAACCGTTCCCAGATGCGCGAGCATTCGGGGGAGAACTGCAGCATTTAGGGCAGGCGGAAGGATTCTATCTGGGAAATTTCGGCAAGGGCCGGGCTCCAGCCGCTCCGTCGGGCGATATCAGCAAGGCCACAACTGTGAAATATCTGACCGAGCTATTTGACTGGAGCATCGGCGTGGTAAACCAGTTAAGCGAGGCGGACCTGACCAAAACGTTTGGCGGCGGCAAGGGTCCTACGATGACTGGCCTGGACCTGCTCTATCAAGCGATGATTCACACTGCGCACACCCGGGGATATGGAGAAATGTATCTCCGAAACAAGGGTGTGACGCCGCCGACGTACAACGTCTGACGCGGCGCCCACCCATCTGTGGAACCAGGGGCTGTGGAACCAGCGGCGATCTTCGCCGCTTCGTAACTACTTCGCTACGCTAATCCGCCAGACTTTGTTGCCGGTATCGTCGGTGACGTAGAGAGCACCGTCGGTGCCGGTAACCACTCCAACGGGGCGGCCCCAGGTGGAATCGCCACCAGGGAAGGTCATGAAGTCTTCATAGACTCCGTTGGACTTGCCCTTGTTCAAGGGAACTCGGACTAACTCGTGCCCGGACGGAGTGGTGCGGTTCCAGGAGCCATGCTCGGCGGCAAACAGATCGCCCTGGTATTCCTTGGGGAACATTTTGCCGTCGTAAAACGTCAGCCCCAGCGATGCGTTGTGTGGTTGCATCAACACATCCGGGACGATCACTTTATCCTCGGTCTTGTCGGCGGGGCGTTCCATCTTGGCCCGCTTGTCTTCGTGCTGTCCGATGTAGAACCACGGCCAGCCATAGAAACCGTCTTCCTTTACGCTCGTGATGTAGTCGGGAACAAGATTGTCGCCGAGCATGTCGCGCTCATTGACAGAGCACCACAGTTCACCAGTTTCCGGATTGATTCCCAAACCCACGGGATTGCGGATGCCAGAGGCATAGATCTTTACGAACTTACCTTCAGGCGTGTATTCAAGAATATTCGCACGGTGCTCCTGAACAGGCTGGTTATCGGAGACGTTGTCGGCTGAACCAACCGCCACAAACATCTTGGTGCCGTCTTTGGAGAACACAATATCGCGGGTGGAATGGTTGCCGCGCGGGGGCAGATCGGAAATCAACATCTCCGCTGGGCCCGAGGCCTTCATGTCGCCATTCTTATATGGGAAACGAACAACGCTGCCCGTGTTGCCCACGTAAACCCATTGCGGGTTGGGACCATTTGGGTAGAAGTTGATTCCGAAGTTCGTGGTGAGTCCGGTGGCATAAACGGAAGTCGATTCAGGCTTGCCGTCCTTATTGCCGTGCAGAACGGTGATTTGACCCGCATTCTGCTCCATCACGAACAAATCGCCGTTTGGAGCGCGACGAATCTGACGGGGAGCTTTCAGGCCATCGGCAAAAACATCGACCTTGAATCCTTTTGGCACGGCAGGCATGGCGCCGGCGGGTGGAGGGGTTGGCCGGGCGAAACCACCGCCGCGCCCTGTAGGCGGATTCGGTTCCGGTAGGTCGGCTACCGAGATCTTGCGGAACGATCCCGGCACCAGATCCTTGGAGCTTACGAATGCATTCGTGCCAGTGATGAGCGCTGTGACTTTCGCGCCGCTACCTGATAAGGCCAGACCGAGCGCCAGAAAAGCGGCGCTTCCTATAACGATGTGTCGATACTTTTTCATCTTCCCTCCCGGGGATGCGGCCGCGCCGCAATATGACGTCCTGTACCTGGGAGCTTTGCATGAATGAAAATAATTGGTTTGCAAAAGGCGCGCTGCGAAACTCCCGGCACCATTAGGGATTCTATCACCGGCTCCAACCGAAGGTCCGCAAGGTTTTCGTGTGAAGGGCGTCCGTCTCGTATAGACTACAATGTGAGGAAGTTTTGGAGAACAACTATCTTGAGGAGAAAACAATAATGAAAACTATGCAGCGAGGTCTGCTTTCCGCGATCATCGTACTATCATCCGGCGCGATTGTCCTGGCACAAGGTCCCGGTGGCGCAAAGGGAGCACCAAAGGGCCCACCGCGCCCTGTATTTTCCGTCACCACTACAGCATGGCCCGACGGCGGAGAGGTGCCCCTAAAACATGCCTTCCGAGGCGAGAACATGTCGCCCCCCTGGGAGTTCCACTGGAGCATTGTGAATGATCCGGCACCGGCCCCCGATGCCCTGCAAAGTTACGCAGTAATTTTCCACGACGTTGAGAACTCCACAAATAAAACTACTGTCGATACGCTCCACTGGTCAGCTTTCAACATCCCGGGAACCGCGAAGGGTTTGCCAGAAGGACTCGGCAAAGGTGATCTTGCGGATGGCACGCGCAACGGTCCTGGCATCGCCTCAGCCCGCGGCGGCAATCCTCCAGCGTACTTTGGGCCTGGCGCCGGACCTGGACCGATCCACCACTACCTGTTCGAGTTCTATGCTCTGGACACAAAGCTGGATCTGCCGGCCAACACAACGCGCGAAGATCTGCTGAAGGCGATGGATGGACACGTGATTGGCAAGGCCGCGTATTACGGCCGCTTCCACGGTCCTGCTCAGTAAGAATCGGCTAATACCGCTGATTGCCGGAACTCCCGGCAATCAGCCCCCGACGAGAAGGGGACTGAAATCAGTGAGGCTTGTGCCAGAACCGCGGCTCTTATAAGGGCCGCGGTCAGGACACGTGCGAAGCTATTGAGAGGCAGCTTTTTCGACCTGCCTGCACTATTTACAATCATGAAGAATCAATTCCTAAAAACCGCCTGGATCGCTGCTGCCCTAACGCTTACCACTCTGAGCGCTTATGCAGCGGAGCCCGTGATGGAAATCATCCTTCCGGCGACCCGTATCTTTCCCGAAAGCATTACGTCCACCTCGGACGGGACACTGATTATTGGAAGCTTGGGCCACGGCAATGTGAGCCGCATCCCGCCCGGGAAAACGATGATGGAAGAGTGGATCAAACCTGGTACCGGCGGCTTGAACAATGTACTGGGAGTATTCGCTGACGAAAAGGGCAAGAACCTGTGGGTCTGCTCCAACAATCTTGAGAACAAGGGAGAGGCGACGTCGGTGAAGGCGTTCGATCTCAGCACCGGCGCTATTAAGGGCACATATCCATTGCCCGGCGCGATGGCGCTCTGCAATGACATCGCGGTCTCCGGCAATGGCACTGCCTACATCACGGACACGCGCCAGAACAGCGTGCTGATGCTCAAGCCGGGCGCAAAGGATTTGGAACTGGTGGCCAAGGATCCGCTCTTGGCGGGGGCGGACGGCCTGGCGTTTGGAACCAAAAACATCCTCTACATAAATAGCGTCAGTGCGAACAAGCTGCTGCGAATGGATTTGGGCCCGGATGGAAAATCCAAGGGAATAATCGATCTCCAGTTGGGACGGCCGCTTTCCGGGCCTGATGGCATGCGGGCGATCGGCAAAAACCGGCTCCTGTTGGCGGAGAACTCCGGCAAGATGGATATTGTGACCTTCATTGGTCCCGAGTTGCACGTCGCCATGATCGAGACCATTCGGGAAGGACTGGAGGCGACACCCGGCGTGACTGCGACGCGCGGGCTCGCTTGGCTCATCGAAGGCAAGCTACCTTACCGGAATGATCCCGCTTTCAAGGATAAAGATCCCGGCACGTTCAAGCTGGTTGCTGTCCACCTGCCTAAGAACTAAGCCTGTTCGGTTTACACGACGCCATATACTGAAAGCAACATCATGCGATCGCGAGTGTTGCTCGTCTGCGCTGTTATATTTCTTGTCTCCTGTGGCACGCCGGCGCCCGAAGCGAAGAAAAAGATCACAGTAGCCGCCGCTGCAAATCTTACGGACGTAATGGGCGAGATAGGACCCGCCTTCACCAAGAAAGATGGCATCGACGCGGTCTTCAGCTATGGTTCCACCGCACAACTCGCGCAGCAGATAGACAATGGCGCTCCCTTTGATGTGTTCACCGCTGCGGATACAGAACACATAGATGGCTTGGTGAAATCCGGCAAGCTTGCTTCCACCAGCCGGGCTGTTTATGCGCGTGGTCAACTGGCTCTGTGGATTCCCAAGGGCGATCAGATGGGCGTTCATGATTTGAAAGATTTGACCGACGCGAAGGTCCACTTCATCGCGATCGCGCAACCTTCGCTTGCGCCCTATGGGCAGGCCGCCGTGGAGGCACTACGGTCGGCAGGTCTCTATGATCGGCTTCAGCCCAAGTTCGTGTATGGAAACACGATCAATTTGGCGAAGCAGCTCGCCGGATCGGGTAACGCCGAGGTTTGCTTCACCGCTTATTCGTTGGTTCTTCACGAATCGGGGACTGTGATCAAGGTCGATCCCCAGCTCTACAAGCCCATCGAACAGGCGCTGGCAATTGTGGCTGCTTCGCCGCACCAGGCCGACGCGCTAAAGTTCGACGAGTTCCTTCTGGGTCCTGACGGTCGGTCAATTCTTGCAAAGAACGGCTACATCTTACCCTGACCCGCCGGGGCCCTGACCCGCCAGGCCCCTAACGCCTCAGGCGAATTCGTTACCAAGCCGTTCGAGGAATCGCTGCACGTCGCCGACATCAGACAGGCGGTAGCGCGCTTTGCTGCGCCGCATGCGTCCCACTCGTACAGTCAGGCCACGGCGGAGGGCAACGAAAGCGGGCTCGTCGATGGAATCATCACCGACATAAATAGGAAGAGCGTGGTTGCAGACCGCAGCCATCTGGTGTTTCACCGCGGCACCCTTGTCCCGCAACTCAAGTGGAAGGACTTCATGTACATTCTTGGCAGGCGCGATGCGCAGCACGTCTTTGAACGCTTCCACCATACTTTCGAGCATGGCTTCCACGGGCGGCCCGGGCGGCGACGTTTCGTGATGATGAATCGCGACACTCATCCCTTTGTCTTCGATCCAGACATTAGCTGAGTTGGCAAACAGGCCTCCGGCCCAGCTCTTCACGCCAGCCAGAGCCATGCTGGAAGCTTCCGGAAGCGGCTCCAGGTGAGGGCCTTCCCATCCGTGGAGCCCCAGATATCGGATGCCTCTCAGCCCGATGCGATCACGAATATCCGATCGCCGCCGCCCGCTGATGATCCATATGAAAAATCGCGGACTGCGCGAAAGCTCCGCCAGAGCCCTTCTCAGCGGAGCCTGAAATCTGACCTCTTGAGGTGTGGGGCGCAGAGGCGCGAGCGTGCCGTCGAAATCCAGAAACAAGGCGATCTTCGAGGCACGGTTCAACCGGGGGGCAACCTCACCCCAACATTGCAACAAATGGCGCATGAGCAGTCATCCTCTGAATGACGCTGTGCGCGTCAGAGGAAATTCCTCCAATGCAGGGCCGGTCCGAATCCGGCATAGTTCCTCCATCAGAGTTCCGGCCCAACGGTAAATGTTGCGCTCATGAACGGTGGCGCGCATCCGCTGCATTCGGATGCGCAATTCCTGCGGCGGCATGGTGAGAGCGCGAGCAATCGCCTCCGCCATTTCTTCAGTATCGTAAGGATTCACTACCAAGGCATCGGCGAGCTCGTGCGCCGCTCCGGCAAACCTGCTCAGAATCAGCACGCCATGCTCGTCTTCCCGGGACGCGACAAATTCCTTCGCCACCAGGTTCATGCCGTCGTGCAACGAAGATACCAGGCACAAATCCGCAGTCTGATAATACGGCAGAATTTCAGCATGGCTATGCTGCCGGTTTAGAAACACGATTGGCTTCCAATCCGTGGTCTGATAGCGTCGATTGATCCGGTCGGCTTCCATTAACACTTCGTTGGTCAGGTCCTGATACCTCTTGATGCTGGTCCTGCTGGGCGAGCCGATCTGTACGAAGGTGAACTCCTTACGGTACGACGGATATTTTTCCAGGAACCGCTCCACAGCCCGGAATCGTTCGGTGATTCCCTTGGTGTAGTCGATACGATCCACGCCCACGCCCATGAAAGAAGCTCGAACACCCAACTTCTCCAGCAAGGCTGCACGTTTCAGGTAAGGCGTCTCCATTGTTGCTTGATCCCGTGTCTGCGACGGCTCAAACGCTACGCTGATCGGGAATGGCCGAATCAAAGTGTGCTGGCCGTTGCGGTTCACCGCGAATTGCTCCCAGTCGATGCGGGATTCCAGCGCCCGGTCCACCGTTTCCAGAAAGTTGTTGCAATGCTGCTGCAAATGGAATCCGATCAGATCGGCCCCCAGCAAGCCGTCCAGTAACTTCCGTTGCCAGGGACAGATTCCGAACGCCTCCGCATTCGGCCAGGGGATGTGCCAGAAGATAGCAACGCGCGCATCGGGACGCTGCTCTTTGATCATGCGAGGCAGCAGGGCGAAGTGATAGTCCTGAACCAGTACCACCGGATTCTCTTCTCCCACGATCTCTTCCAACAGCGTGTCTGCGAATTTCCGATTCACGGATTCGTAGAACTCCCAGTCTTCGGCGCGGAATGTAGGGCGAGTGTGGGCGATGTGGCAGAGAGGCCACAAGCCCTCATTCGCAAATCCCAGATAGAACCCCTGTTCTTCTTCTTTGGTCAGCCAAAGCCGGCGAAGAGTGTATTGCGGATGGTCTGGCGGAACACGAACGCGATCGTTCTCATCCACGGTTTCTCGGTCTGCATCCCCGGTAGCCTGCGCGATCCATGTACCGTCGCAGGCGCGGAGAATCGGCTCAAGCGCGGTCACCAGCCCGCTCGCGGGAACCTGGTATGTGACCGCGCCGGAGCGGAAGATGTGTTCGTAAGGTTCACGGTTTGAAACGGCAAACAAACGTGAGCCGGAGAGCCGGCCTTGCACGTAGATTCGCAGTCGTTCCGCAGTCCATAACGATTCCGCCGTGTCTCGCAGACGAGCTTCTTCTTCCGCCACCGCGCGCGCCGCAGTCAGACTAGTAGCCAGCCGCGTCACCTCGCGTGTCAAAGGCTCGAATTCCGGTGGTCCAGATAAAACCTGACTTCCCCATGGCGACCCTCCTATACGGAGCTCGCGCAGCCGCGCGGCCATTCGTTGCAAAGGGCGTCCTACACCCCAACGGATGGCGATCAAGGTTACTGCGCCGATTAGAAAGGTCTGCACCAGCACGCCGGTGAGAGCGCGACGCCATAAGGCCGCAGCCTGACGATCGATGTAGGTCGCATCGTAATAGAGGGCCAAAGCTCCGATCACGGCGCCATTGCCGCGCAAAGGAAGAGCAGTAAGATGCATGGAGCCGGTGGGCGAGACGAAGGATTCCTGTTTGCCGTTCCCCGTCTCCAGAAGCTGCTTCATGTTATCGGGCTGTCTTCCTAACTCCGAGAGAAGCCCGGAGGTGGTGGCGAGAATCTCGCCCGCTCCGCCGTACACCGCGATTCCGGCAATGTGTTCACGATCCGCAAACCGATCCACCAGGCGCTGCAGATCCTTATAAGAGTGAGAACCTACTAATTGTTCTGCCGATTTCGTCAGGCTGTCCGCCAGAACCAGACCATGGTGGTCGAGGTCAGAGACCGCATCTTTCGTATCTGCCCGCGTCTGCAGAAAAGCAATGAGTAGCGATACAGCCGCGACACTCGATATCAAGGCGACACTTAAGCGCAATGTGAGTCGCATTTGCAAGCCGCCTTTCGTTCCATTCCGCACAAATGGTCGTCACCATGTAACGCACAGACGCGGCAGGGATCTAGACGAGCCGTCCCCGGCTAGATTAGATGCACATGAAGTACCAACTGACACAAGTTCTTTATTTCTCGTGGAGGGATCACCAGGCAGACGGTAAAAACTACACTGTTAGACCGGTCGGCGACCCTGAATCACTCGAACGAGAATCACAACGATTGCGATCACCAAAAGGATGTGAATAAAACCACCAATTGTATAGGCCGTCACCATTCCGAGCAGCCACATCAGCAGCAATATCACCGCGATGGTTTCTAACATTCGGGTCTCCTCTCGCCATTCTGAAAGCACCGCACGGGCCAAACCGGCAAAACCAAAAAGTAATGTTCACCTACGAAGAGTTTTCTACTCGCTTTCCAAAACTTCCCGACAGCGTCGGCCGCCTGCGCGCGCCCATGTCTCGCGTTTTCTTTAGATGCAGCCGTGGAACGAAAAGTGCAAAGGCGGATCTGTATTCTTCGTTCGGAGGGGGAGGAAATGTTTATGACAAAATCTCTGGCGCTGCTTGCTTTTGCAGCAAGTTTATTTGGGCAGGTGCCCAACCCAACGCAGTCAAGCGCGCCGCAATATATAGGCGATACACCGGTTTTTCGCGTTACTGCTACGGCGCGATCCATTCAGGCCATCAACTATCACCATCGTGACGGTAACACCACGGTAAATCTGGTTGGTACCGGTCTTATGCCCCGCGCAAAAGGCGAAGCGCATGTCGACAGCAAAACCGGCGCCACCAAGGTTGACGTCACCTTCGACAGAATGGACCCGGCGCAAACTCACGGGGATTCCTTTTTAACGTATGTGATGTGGGCCATCACACCGGAAGGCCGTCCTGAGAATCTCGGCGAGGTATTTGTAAATGGCGATAACGCGCGCTTGCAGGCGTCCACGGAGCTGCAGGCATTCGGCCTTATCGTCACCGCCGAACCGTATTTCGCCGTTACGCAGCCTAGCGACATCGTAGTAATGGAAGGCGTCGTCAAGCCCGGACCTGAGGGGACCACGGGAACCATCGCTCCCATAGATGCCAAGTATGAATTGCTGGAACACGGTTCCTATGACGCCGTTCTACCCGCAGCGGACCGCGCGCTATTCAAACAGAAAAATGACGCACCGCTGGACCTGAAAGAGGCGCGGCAGGCGATGGCCATCGCTCGTGGCGTCGGGGCTCTGAAATATGCCAATGACACGATGCAGAAGGCCGCCATCGATCTTCAGAACGCCGAAGGCTTTTGGAGCTCGCGCAAGGATACCAAGCGGGTCCAGACTCTGGCGAGAAACGTCACCCAATTAGCCGAGGACGCCCGCATTATTACTTTGCGGAAGCGGCAGGAAGAGGATCTGGCGGCGGAACGGGCGCTTCAGCAACAGAAGGTGGAGGCTGCTCAGTCCGATGCGGAACGTCAAGCCAATCAGCGTATTTTGGCGGAGACGGAAAGGAAGCAGGCGCTGGAACGCGAACAGGCAGCCAAGGAGCAAGCCGAACAGGAGGCCAGATTGCGGCTCCGCGCGGAAACTCAACAAGCACTGCTCGCGCAGGCTCGAGCCGACGCGGAGACTATGCTCGCCTCTGCTCGCTTAGATCAGGCTAAGGCGCAGGCCGATGCGGCGGCGTCGAGAGACGCGGCGGCGAAAGCAGAGGCTGGTCGTCAGAAGAGCGAGGAAGAACGGATCGCCCTACGTATCCAGCTACGCGACCAGTTGAACAAGATCCTGCAGACGCAGGACACTGCCCGCGGTTTGATCGTCAACATGTCCGACGTCTTGTTTGATTTCGGCCAATACACACTGAAGCCTGGTGCGCGTGAGAAACTCGCCAAGATGTCCGGCATTCTGGTGTTGCATCCGGAATTGAAGGTGCAAGTGGAAGGACACACCGATAGCGTCGGAAGCGACGACTTCAATCAGACCCTTTCGGAGAAGCGAGCCCAGGCGGTTCGCGATTTCCTGGTCTCCCAGGACGTGGCCGGGGATTCGATCACCGCGAAGGGCTTTGGAAAGACGCGACCGGTAGTGAGCAACGACACAGCCGAAGGACGGCAGCGGAACCGGCGCGTTGAACTTGTAGTTTCTGGAGACAGCATCCAGACGTCCTCGGTTCAGTAACTCTTCACTGTTGAAGGCAGGCCAGGCAAGAACAGTGGCCTGCCTTATTTTGGCAAGTACTCATTGGTGAAAGTTTTCGAGAGATCGATATTGGCCTTGCGCACGCTCTCAAGCGATTCGCTCAGTACACGGCGAACAGCTTCTGCGCTTTCCATGGTTATGCGGCCTTCAGTGGAATACATGGGCTTGGCCATCCGGATCGCCTCAAGTTCCACCTTCGAATCGCCCACCCGAAATTCGGAGGGCACCTTGGCCAGGATTTCTTCCGGCGAATGATCGCGAATCCATACCAGAGATTTGAGGACGGCTCTCGACACTCGTCGAGCAGTGTCCGGGTTTTGTGCTAACCATTCGGACCTTGCGATCAAAGAAGAAGCAGGATAATCCTCGGCACCCAACAGAGCCCGAACCCCTTCCCTCGTCCTCGCATCCGCCAGCATGCGCCCTCCGCGACCCTCTTCCGCCGTGATCGCGCTCCCGAACAATACCGCGGCATCCACTTGCCCTTGCTCCAGCGCAGCGGCGGCCGTCGCGCCCATACCTACACCCGCCGTGGAAACTTGCTCGGGCTGAACTCCGGAACTGCGCAAGAGATGATTCAGATAGAACTGCGACGGCGAACCCAGTGACGACACCCCCACCGACTTACCCTTGAGATCGGCAATGCTATGGACCGCACCTTTCGGCCCCGCGAGAATCGCGAAGTTCGGCGAACCGGCAAAAGTCAGAAACGTTTTTAGTTCGCGACCTTCAGCCGCCATCTGAATCGCCTGCTCATAGACTCCGCTCCCGACATCGGCGCTGGACGCCACTACCGCTTCCAGAATCTTGGACGCGCCGGCGATCTGCGAAACGGTCACGTGCAACCCTTCTTCGTCGAAGTAACCCAGCCACTGTGCGAAATGGGTCGGGTAGTTGTTGGTAGAAGGAGTTTGGACCGCCAGGCGAACCTCGATCTTGGAAGACTTTGCTCCGCACGAGGCTAAAAACAGGCACGCGATGCCGACTGACCATCTCATGATTTCCACCGTAGCAGCCAACGCTCTACCCGGTCCACGCCCCAGCCCACCATGAGCACCACCGCGCTCAACACCGCCATGCCAGCGAAGACACCTGTAGTATCGAAAACGCCCTCCGCTTGCGCAATCAGATAGCCGACACCTCGCGCGGCACCCAAGTACTCGCCCACAACAACAGCAATCATTGCGAATCCGATACTGATGTGGAGGCTCGAAAACACCCACGTGAGCGCGCTGGGAATCAGGACGTGCCGCGCAAGGTGCCACTCCGACGCTCCTAACATACGCGCGTTGTTCACCAGCACGGCACTCACTTCGCGCACACCCTGATAGGTGTTAAAGAAGACAATGAAAAACACCACCGTGACACCCAGCGCAACCTTGGACCAGATACCCAGGCCGAACCATAAAAGGAAAATCGGGGCGAGCACCACTCGCGGCAGTGCGTTGAGAACGCGAATATAGGGATCAACCAGTTCGCTCAATAAAGGCAGTCTCGCAAGGGCGAAGCCCGCTAGGGCACCCGAGGCTGCTCCCAGTAGAAACGCGAGCGCGGCTTCTTCAAGAGTCACGAAAAGATGAGGCCAAATCGACCCCGATCTTAACCAATCGAAAATACGCATACCGATGTCGGTGGGTCGGCTGAAGAAAAACTTATCCAGCTTGCCCGAGTCCGCCAGCATCTGCCAGGCCGCGATAAATACCACGCCGATCAGGATCTGGCCCGCTAGAACGCCGAGCCGTCTATTTTTCATAGGACCGCAAGACTTCCTGCCGCAGTTGCGCCCAGATGTGCCGGTAAAGTTGGTCGAAGTGCGAATCGGTGCGGATGTCGATCAGATTGCGCGGCCTCGGCAGGTCGACTCGATATCTGCCCGTGATGCAACTGGCGGGCCCCGCAGAAAGAACCACCACTTCATCCGCCAGAGCGATGGCTTCTTCCAGGTCATGAGTGACGAAAAGAATCGTCTTCGGCGAAGTGCTCCACAAATCGAGCAACTCGTTTCCCATGCGCAAACGAAGATGAACGTCGAGCGCGCTGAACGGCTCATCCATCAATAAAATGTCGGGATCGACGATCCAGCACTGCGCCAGCGCCGCCCGCTTGCGCATCCCACCGCTCAACTGCGCCGGGAAGGCTTTCGCGAAATCTTTGAGGCCCACTCGCTCCACCCAGGGAAGCGCCTGCCGCCTGGCTTCCGCCGTCTCCATTCCACGAAACGTCAGGCCCAGTGCCACGTTCTCGATCACGGTCTTCCAGGGGAGGAGAGCATCCTGCTGGAACATGTAAGCGGCGCGTCGATTCCTGCCTGTCAGGGGCTCGCCATGTACCGTGACCGAGCCTTGGGTAGGCTGGTCCAATCCCGCCGCCAGGTTCAGTAGAGTCGACTTCCCGCACCCGCTCGGTCCTACTACGGAAACAAAGCGCGCTCTGGTCACGGAAAGATCCACTTCCTGCAGAGCCTTATACCGTTCCGCGCCGAAGACCTTGGTGACCTTTTCAAATCCTATCGCGAGAGTCTGATCAGGCATTTGACTTGAGACCCATCAGTCTACATGGTTTGCCCCAGCCAATACGTTGCGTTCCCCTCCGAATCTGGATAGATTTGAAGAACCTATGTGTAAATCGGAAACGATTGCGGGTTTGTTGTTGCCGCTATGTTTGGCGCTTTGCGGTTGTAGCCAGGGAAATTCCACTCGCTTGGACTTCCAGATGGGAGATAAGATCTCTCTGGGCCCCTTGACCTACAACGTGATTCAAACCTCGTGGAAAAATCAGTTGGGAGAAGGCGTCAAAGTCCGGACGCCTCAGCACCGGTTCTTGTTGGTCAATATTTCTGTGACAAATGGCGGCGGCAAAGAGGTAGCGTTGCCGCTCTTCAAGCTGGAAGACGATCATCAGAAGCTCACCACGGAATTGGACAACACCGACGAAGTGCCCGATGGAATCGGTATTCTACGCTCCGTTACGCCTGCTCAGACTCTGCAAGGATCGCTGTTGTTTGATGTCCCGTTGGCTTCTTACAAATTGCAACTCACCGACGGAGGGGAGCCTGGATCAGAAAAGTTCGCCTCGGTTGCGATTCCTCTCCAACTGGACGTGGATCCGGGGGTGCAAGCGCCGGCACCGGGTACACTGAAGTAAGTCGTGTCTCTGAGCTTTCCTAAGCTTACGTTGCTCGGAACTGTTTTGCTCCCATCCTGCTGGGGAGCGCTCTCGGTCGAGCGAATGGCTCTGCACCAGTTTGAAGATGGACCGATTCTGGCAGCGGACTACGATTTTCTTCCCGGCGAAACCGCCTACTTCAGTTGCCGTATCGCCGGGTTTCAGCCTTTCGTAAAGGACAAAGACCGGGAAGACAATCGCACAGTCAAACTTACCTGGCAGCTCCGGATCACCGATCCTTCGGGGGTCCTGATCGATAAGCCCTCCCAGGGGCGCATTGAAAGCGATCTTGTTCAGGAAGACAAGAACTGGATTCCTAAGTTCCTGGCGAGTTTCGTTGTTCCCCCTTTCGCGCCCAGCGGTTCGTACCATATCTCAGCCCATATCCGGGATGAAGTTGCTGCCAAAGAAGTGGATTCGACGCTCGAATTTAAGGTTCGCGGTCATCAGGTCGAGCCAAGCGACACGTTGACCGCCCGCAACTTCCGCTTCCTTCGCGCCGAGGATGACTCCGGCGGCTTGACAGCGGCAATCTATCGACCGGGCGATACGCTATGGGCCCGGTTCGATATCGTAGGTTTCAAGTTAGCCGAGAAAAATACGTACACCGTGGAGTATGGACTCGCGGTTGAGAGCGCCGAGGGTAAGCAATTGTTCTCCCAACCGCAGGGCGCGGAAGACAATGGCGAGTCCTTCTATGCCAAGCGCTACGTTCCTGGAGTGTTGAGTTTGAACCTCGATTCCACCGTGCCCAAAGGCGATTATGTGCTGGTAATCATCCTCCGCGATCAGGTGGGAAAACAGCTCAAAGAAGAGCGCCAAAAATTTCAAATAGAATAGCCAGGTGCTTCATTCCCGACACCTTAGTACATAAGTACGTCAGGCTGATACAGTCACATAAGTAGGTTCTCTCCCTAATTGGGCACACCGGATTCCGCCGTTACAATCATAGAGAAATGCAGCTTACCAGAACAGGGAAATCCCAATACTCGGAGACAGAAGCAGCGGAGGAATTGGGGATCTCCGTTGAGCAGCTCCGGACCATGATCCGCAGTCATGTAGTCGATCATGAAGATGACCTGAACAACGTCGCCGCCACCGCGTTCCAGCCTTCCGATCTCCTTGTATTGCGCCTGCTGGCCGGCACCGCCGCTCTCGCAAAGTAAGTCCGGCTACGAGCCCGTCCTGCGCTTGCTAGAATCGTAGCTTCTTTTCTAAGGAGGCTTCATTTTGGCACAGCTAGGTTTTCTAGGATTGGGAATCATGGGCTACCCGATGGCCCAGCATCTCTTAAGCGCCGGGCACGAAGTCGCGCTCTGGTCCAACACTTCCCAAAAGGCTCGCGAATTGGCGGCTCACGGTAAGGGGACCGCTTGCGTCACTCCCAAAGAAGTTGCCCAACGCGCCGACTATATTTTCTACTGCGTCGGCGATACAGAGATGGCCCGCGAGGTCGCCTTAGGCGCGGATGGGCTCATAGCCGGCATTCGCCCGGATAGTATTACCGCGGACTGCAGCACCATTTCTCCAACTGTAAGCGTCGAGATCGGCGAGGCATTTTCCCAAAAGAAAGCTCACTTTTTGGATACGCCCTGCACCGGCTCCAAGCCCGGAGCTGAAAAGGCCACCCTGACGTTCATGGTGGGCGGCGATAAGGCCATCTTTGAACGGGTGAAGCCCTACCTGGAAATCATGGGCAAGATGTTCTTCCACTGCGGTGGACCTGGGAAGGGCCTGCAAGCCAAACTGACCCAGAATCTTGTGCTCGCCAATATCATGCAGGCGTTTTGTGAAGGCATGGTGCTAGCGACTAAGGGCGGTGTGTCGCCTCAGGTCATGCTGGAAGTGCTGGACAACAGCGCCGCCAAAAGCGGGCTCATCTCTTATAAAGCTCCGTTTGTGCTCCAGCGCGACTTCCGGACCAATTTCTCTACCAAGTGGTTGCACAAAGACGTCAGCCTGGCGCTTGATTCAGCCAAAACTTTGGGGGTACCACTACCCGGTACTGCATTGATTCAACAAATGTTACAAGCGACCATTTCGAAGGGCTGGGGTGAAGAAGACTTCATTTCTATTATCCGTATTTTGGAAGAGTGGGCGGGTGTAGAGGTCGCTAAGGGATGAGTTCGGAGGCGACTGTGCCAAATGGTAGAGGTCAGTACTACTGGTGTGTTACAGACGTATGTCTATATACACAATGCACATAATAGACTTGTATAGTACTTAGAAAAATATTTATTAATGGACCTACAGAAAACTGTTGCTTTCTGGAGCGAGTTATTCTAATATTGGAATCAAGCCAGGGAGGAAACTCCCACCAAAGCGAGACTAACCTCAAAGACCCCTGAAGCAACCCTCCCTGGCGCCCCTCGGGGTTCTTCAAAGAAGAAAGCTTTTCAGCTTTCTGAAAATCCTAAAGCAGAGATTGCGTTATGATCGGAATCAGGTGACATTTCTTACCCTGCTGGGTTCCACAGGCTCCATTGGAACAAGCACCCTAGACGTGGTCCGGCGGTGGCGCGACAGGTTCGCAATTCATTCTCTGGTTGCCGGCCGAAATATGGAGTTGCTGGCAACGCAAATCGCTGAATTTAAACCCAAAATAGCTGTGGTCGCCGACGAAGGCGCGCTAGCGGTGCTCCGTAAGATCTTGAAGGATCGTGGTCTCGCGGCACCGGAACTAGCGTCTGGTGCAAAAGGACGGCTGACCGCCGCCACAGCGGTCGAAGCCGGCTTCGTTATGTCCGCAATTGTGGGCGTCGAAGGCCTCGAGGCCACCTATGAAGCTGTGCGACTCGGTAAAAGGGTGGGGCTCGCCAACAAGGAAGTCCTGGTAGCTGGCGGAAGGCTTGTAATGGAAGCTCGTCAAGCCTCCGGAGCCGAATTGATTCCAGTAGATAGCGAGCATAATGGCGCCCACCAGTGCCTGCGGGGAGGCCTGCGCAGCGAGGTTTCCAAACTCATCCTGACGGCCTCCGGCGGCCCGTTTCGGCTCACGCCCGCAGAAGAATTGCGATATGTGACACCGGGACAGGCGCTGAAGCATCCAACATGGCAGATGGGCCAGCGGATCACGATTGATTCCGCTACCCTAATGAACAAAGGTTTTGAGGTAATCGAAGCCTGCTGGCTGTTCGATTTTCCGCCGAAGGATGTGGAAGTGGTAGTACACCCGCAGTCGAAGGTCCATGCGATGGTGGAATATGTGGATGGCAGCGTAATCGCCCAGATCTCAGCCACGGATATGCGCATGCCCATTCAATACGCGCTAACTTATCCTGAGCGCGCTGATGCGCCTGTGCCCCGGCTGGATTGGTCCGAGTCCGCCGCCTGGACGTTCGACCCTCCTGATTTTAAGAAATTTCCGCTGCTCCAGCTTGCCTACGAAGCTCAGGAAGCCGGCGGGTCGGCTACGGCGATACTGAATGCCGCCGATGAGATTGCGGTAGAGGCGTTCCTGGGGGAACAGATTCCATTTCTTGGAATCGCTGAAACCGTGGCGGAGACTCTGGCGAAAATGCCGCCGAGAGATCCTGGAACGGTGGGTGAGGTGCTGGAAATCGATCGGGACGCTCGGCGCGTGGCGGCCGGCGTGATTCAGGCCCGTTGGGGTGAGCGGGTGTCAACTGAATCTGAGGTTCGTGCGTAGACTTAATATAGAAGAGTAACGGGCCTATGTTGCTTCTGCAAAATATCTGGTGGTACCTGGTTCTGATCGGGGTGATGATCCTGGTCCACGAGTTGGGACATTATTGGGCGGCTCGGTTTTTCGACGTCAAGGTCGAAACCTTCAGCTTCGGCTTCGGCCCCAGGCTGTTTGGGTTCCGCCGCGGCGAGACTGACTTCCGATTCTCCGCCATTCTGTTCGGCGGCTATGTAAAGATGGCCGGCGACTATGTCAACACCGGCGGCGAGCAAAGCATAGAACAATCCGCCGCTGATCCAAGATCTTTGTATGCCAAGCCACGTTGGCAGCGGATGGTCATCGCCTTCGCAGGTCCGGCTATCAACATCATTCTCGCGGTAGTGCTTCTGACCGGCCTGTTTATGGTCCATTACCCGAAGATGCCGACTCCTCAGGACCCGATAGTGGGCTTCATAGCTCCAGATGGAGCGGCTGCCAAAGCCGGGGTCATGGAGGGTGACCAGTTGGTTCAGCTCGACTCCAAGACTGATCCGACGTGGGAAGACGTGGTCTACAAGGAAATCGGCAGCGCCAACAAACAGTTTGACGTTTGGGTAATGCGCAAAGGCGAAAGGCTCCATTTTGCGATCACGCCCCTCTACGATGAGCGAATTGGGGCAGGTTACGCCGGTTGGGGTCAGGAGACGGATGTCGAAGTCGCGACAGTAATGGATGGCATGGGCGCGCAGAAAATCGGCGTCCGGCCCGGCGATATTTTAGTTAGCGCGAACGGCCAACCGCTTCGTTCCATTTCCAAGCTTCATGAGCTGGTGGCGAATGGCAAGGGAGCCCCGATTGACATCGTGTTTGCACGCCGGTTCAAAACGCAAAAGGATCGTATCGAACAAACCTTCCGCGCTAGCGTAACACCTGTCTGTCATGACGGTGAAGGGCAAGACCGATGCCTGATTGGCGTGCAGTTGCAGGCCCGGCTCGATGTAATCTCGCTTCCGCTGCCGCAAGCGTTTATGGAATCCTGGCGCCAGAATTCGCAAAGCGCCAAACTGATCCTCAAATTTCTGGAAGGCATGGTAGAACGCCGCATGTCTCCTAAATCGCTGGAAGGACCTATCAGAATCGCTCAATTCGCCGGCGAGGCCGCCCGCGAAGGCCCTGCCAGTTTCCTCGGCCTGATGGCCGCGGTCAGCCTGAATCTGGCCGTCTTTAATCTGCTGCCGGTTCCCATCCTGGACGGCGGCGTGATCCTGCTTCTGTTCGTTGAAATGCTGCTGCGGCGTGATCTGGACTTGAGAGTGCGCGAGGCGGTGGTCCGTGTCGGCCTGGTGTTCCTGATGATGGTGGTGGTATTCGTTCTCTACAACGACATCTCCAAGATCATGCCGCCGGGCTAGGGATCATGCCACCCGGCTAGGGCGTTTTATAAATCGCCAGATCTTCTAACTGCGCCCGCAGCCCCGCCCATTGGGGCTCCGCAATTATTTCCCGCCACGCCTTTTCCCGGCTTGCCAGCGTCTCAAAGCCGAACAGAAATTCTCCCGCTTCCCCGGTGAGCAGCGGCCGGATTCCAGCTCTTACGAAGACTTCCCGCGCCTGGAGGCGATCTTCTTCGCGATCGAACCGATAGCGGCGCAGTTCAAGGTAACCCGCGCGGGCCAAGCTCTCTCCAAGGTCCGCGCGACCCCGCATGAGGACTCCGCGCGCGAAGTCCCCAATTATGAGAAGCTCAGGCATTGACGCTGCAGCGATGGCTGGGAATGCCGTCACGGAAGAGGCCTGTCGAAGGACATCTCCCGATAACCGGCGCACTACAAATACCCGCTCGTCAGCCGATAACTTCCCCGTATTGGCGGCCAATAAAGCGCTGGCGCCCATGCCAGTGACGAAATCGCGACGGCGCACCAAGCGTACAGGCATGTCTTAACTCTAACCCGACAACTGGTCCGCGGACGATCAAGTCACGGAAAGAAGAGCGCCAGCGACGTCGCGCCTTTTTTTCCAAAACCTGTCAGCTATGTTTTTCTTTACGGTATGCGGCCCACCGTTTTTTCTGCGCTTCCGCCATCTTTTTCTTGGTCTCCTCGCTCATTTTTCGTGTGCGCTTCGAACCGCGTTCCGGTTCTGCTTTTTCTTCCCTTCTCACTTGGAGCCAAGCCGGTGGCCGGCCTCTTCGGCGCCGTTGTCCCAAGGCCAGACGCTCGAGCACCAGAATCGCGGCGTCGAGCGCCTCCCTTTCTGATCTCAGCGTGTTAATCATTTGCTCAAGGTTCATTACTCCAATCTAACCCTTTCACGAATCAACGCAAAACATAATATCGCAGAATGTAAAGCTACACTTAGAGGACGCATGGCCAACATTCTTGTTACCGGCGGGGCCGGGTATATAGGATCCATTACGACACGTCATCTGCTGGCTCGTGGCCACCAAGTTCGCGTAGTCGACGATCTTTCACGAGGACATGCGCAGAATATTCCCGCGAACATATTAACGCCATTGCGATTGCACGACACTGCTGGGCTAGTTGCGCTGCTAGATGGCGTGGATGCAGTCATCCATTTCGCGGCCTATATCGCGGTGGGCGAATCAACGCGCGAGCCGGAACTCTACTTTTCGAACAATATCGGCGCGTCTCTGTCTCTGTTCGATGCGATGAACACCGCGAAGGTGCGCCGGCTGGTTTTTTCGTCGACCGCCGCCGTCTACGGCAACCCCAGGATCGTGCCGATCCCCGAAACCGAGCCGTTCCTTCCCTGTGAGCCCTTACGGCGAAACCAAAACGACCATTGAACGGATCCTCTCAGAATTGGACCGGCATCGCGGGCTGCGCAGCATTGCACTTCGATATTTCAACGCCTGCGGAGGCGAACCGGAACACAACCTGGGGGAACAGCACGACCCTGAAACGCACCTGATCCCCCTGCTGTTACGCGCGATCTCCACCGGCGAGCCGATTCAAATCTTCGGCGACGACTATCCCACATCTGACGGTACCTGCATTCGCGACTATATTCATGTAAGCGATCTGGCCGAGGCCCATCTCGCCTCGCTAGATCATCTCTTGGGCGGCGGCGCATCAGACGCGTTTAACGTAGGCACCGGTTCCGGCTTCACTGTGATGGAAGTTTTGCGCGAGGTTGAACACGTGACCGGAGAAAAGGTTCCGTACCGGCTCGCGCCCCGCCGGGAAGGCGATGCCGCGTCGCTGGTGGCGGATTCGACTAAGCTACGGAAATCCCTCGGATGGCAACCACGCCGCAGCAGCCTGCACCAGATCATCAAAGACTCCTGGGATTTTCATCAGCGCACAGCACGCGGCGTGCTCTCAGAGTTTCAATAACGAAGCTCGTGTCGCGCTAAAATTGGATCAGGCATGTGGAAGGGTTCAGCAATAGCCGTTGCGCTGATTCTTGTCAGCGCCATCTGCGCCCTGGGATGCTCCTCGGAAATTTGTAATTTGCCTGAGACCTCCGCAGGGGAGCTGTCATCAGCATTCCCAGAGTGCTCCGCACTCGTCAGGGCATGAATGTTTCCACAACGCGACCGCGCCCCAGCAACCTTCGAATCCAGCGCCAATTCTTAACGCTACTTTTTCGTTTCACGCGGTCGTAATTCCCTGCCACGTTCAGATTTTTGATGTGTTTGTCCCCGCTATTCTTGCCAGTCCTCCTTTAGAGCCTGCTCTCACTCTTCGCGTCTGATTTTCTCTGAAGTCATAAGCTCGCGTTTGCGCGTCTGGACGTCGTGACGAACCTCGACACGGCACTGGGAGCTTGTTGACAAGAACCAGAGTCCCCCGGCCTCACGGCCTGGGGCTGAACCGGATCGTATTGATTCGACGCCGCGCGCGGACAGCCCCAGCCCGTGAGGGCGGGGGACGAAGTGCATCACTTCAGAAGATTCGATGAGGAGAAAGTTATGTCAAAAAATCGTAGGGATTTTTTCACCCGCCTATTGGCCGGCGGCGCTGCGCTATGGGCCGCACCGGTGCCTGCGCAACAAGGCAGCCCACCAGTAGTTACGCCGGACGTGCCAGACCTTGAACCTCGCCTTGTCGACGGCGCAAAGGAATTTCACCTGATAGCGGAACCCGTCCGCACGGAATTAATTCCTGGCAGGGTGGTCGACGGATGGGGCTATAACGGAAGCATCCCTGGTCCGACCATTCAGGTGAACGAAGGCGACCGCGTGCGTATCATCTTCGAAAATCATCTCCCAGAGATGACTGCTATTCATTGGCACGGGTTCGAAGTCCCCATGACCATGGATGGCAGTGTCGGCCTCGGCCAGAATCCCATCCAGCCAGGGGAGCGGTTCGTGTACGAGTTCACGCTTAACCAGAGCGGAACCCTGTTCTACCACTCGCATTTCGCTATGCAGGAAATGATGGGAATGCTTGGCCTGTTCGTAGTGCATCCAAAGAATCCGTACACTCCGAAGGTGGATCGCGACTTCGGCATCCTGCTACAGGAATGGGCCATCCTCCCCAACAACACCGTGCCTAATACCATGGCGATGGAATTTAATTGGGTGACGTTTAACGGCAGGGCGGGTCCGGACACCACGCCGATGCTGGTGAAACAAGGTGAGCGGGTGCGCATCCGCATCGTCAACCTGGGCATGGATCACCACCCCATTCACCTGCACGGCAATCAGTTTGTCGTGACGGGTACCGAGGGCGGAAGAAAGCCCGAATCGCTTTGGTTCCCGGAGAACACCCTTCTGGTTGGCGTCGCGCAGGCGCGCAACATCGAGTTCGACGCCAAATACATCGGCGACTGGATGCTGCACTGCCATCTGCCGCACCACATGATGAACCAGATGATTTCCATGGTGGGTCCGATTTCCAAAGAATCGCCCCACGCGATGCACACACAGAATTTTTACCCGGCGGATGATCCCGTGAAGAAGAAAATCCCCGGCTATCCACAGGACATGTGGATGACCATGGATGCTCAATACCGGAAGCCCGAAACCTACGGCCTGGGTCAAGGCTGGACCGGGGCAATGATGGGCATGATGACGCTTATCCGCGTGTTGCCGCCCGACCTCTTCAACAAGATTCAGGAGCTGAAACGCAATGCGTAAGCTTCTGTGGGCGATGGCACTGGGCAGTCTCGCATCGGCGCAAACAACCCGCGAGGACCTGGAACGGATGGCCCTAGCCGCGAGTCCCTCTCTGCGGCAATCGGCCGCTGAAGTGCGTGCTGCGACGGGACGCGTCAAACAAGCGGGTCTGTACCCAAACCCCATGCTCGGCTTCACGGGAGACCACAACACGCCAGCTTTGGATGGAGGAAGCCTCGGAGGCTTCGCGGAGCAGCGCTTTGTCACCGGCGGAAAGCTCGGGTTGGATCGCAAGGTCGCCGATCAAAACCGCTTGGGCGCGGAGGAAATGGCGAAGGCAGAGCGCCTTCGCGTCATCGCGGCCATAGACGCGCTCTATTATCGGGGCTTGGGCGAACAAAGACTCCTCGAAGTGCGGACTCGCATGGCCCAGTTAACCCAAACCACTGCCGCGACGTCGCGCGGATTGGCAAACCTGGGCCAAGCCGACCAACCGGATATCTTCGAAGTTGAGATAGAGGCGCAGCGTGCACAACTGGCTGTGACTATGGCGCGGAACGCTCTTGACAGGACGTGGCGGGAGATCAAAGCTCTGGTGAACCAGCCGGGCCTGAAACCTTCCACGCTGGCGGGCGATTTTGAGGCGGTGGGCAAGCTTGACGCCGACGAAGCCTTGTCGCGCATTCTGACCGATAGCCCCGAGCTGCGGATCGCCGCGATCGCGGAAGTCAGGTCCGACCTCGGCATTCGTCGCGCGAAGGCCAGTATCATTCCGGATATCGTTGCTCGCGGCGGCGTTCGCTACAACCGGGAACTCCATCTGGACCAGATCGGCGGTCCTCTTCAGCAGGTCGGACCCGAAGGATATTTCGACGTCGGCATCTCGATTCCGATCTTCGATCGCAATCAGGGCGCGATTCAGGCGGCGGAAGCGGAGCAGGATCAGGCTCGCGCAGGTGTGGAATTGGAGCGGCAAATGATCCGGACGCGGTTTGCAGCCGTGTACAAAGAATACGCGGACGCGACGGCGTCCATTGAGCTTTACCGAACGGAGTTACTTCCCAAGGCCCGGCAGGGGTTTGACATGTATCGGGGCAATTTCCGCCAAATGGCCGCCGCGTATCCCAAGGTGTTGCTGGCGCAGCGCAGCCTGATTCAAATGGAGGAAGAATACATCGCGCAATTAACCGCTGCGTGGCAAGCCCGTGTGGAAATTGACAGCCTGCTGGTTGCCATGCCAATGGGGAGGTAGAATCAAAAGCATGAAATTAGGAGCCCTTTGCCTTATGTCGGTAGCCGCCTTCGGTGCATCGAACGTGTACGAATTTACTCTGGACGCCCTCAACGGCACACCCACGCCCCTCATCAACTTTAAAGGAAAGGTGATGCTGGTGGTCAACGTCGCGAGCCAATGCGGGTACACCTATCAGTACGAGGCTCTGCAGGCTCTTTACATGAAATACAAGGACCAGGGCTTTGTGATCGCCGGATTCCCGGCCAATAATTTCGGAGCCCAGGAACCGGGCACGAATGAAGAAATCGGGGCTTTCTGCAAATCGAAATTCGGCGTCACTTTCCCGATGTTTTCGAAGATTTCAGTCAAGGGCAGCGATAAGGCTCCGTTGTATCAATTCCTCACCGACTCAAAAGCCAACCCGAAAACCGGCGGCGAGATTCAGTGGAACTTCACGAAATTCCTGGTTGATCAGAACGGGAGAGTAGTGGCCCGCTTTGAGCCGGCCGTGGAACCAAACTCGAAGGAAGTAGTTTCGGCGATAGAGACAGCTCTCAAAAAGTAATCTCGGAGGTGCGGCGTGATGAAACGCCTCGTACTGACGGTAATCGCGATTGGATCGGCGGCCTTTCTGGGAAATGCCGGTGGACCTTTCGATACGAAGCTCTCCAAGGATCAGCAGATCCTTCACGCGCTGAATCGCTTAACCTTTGGACCTCGCCCAGGCGACGTCGAGGAGGTCCAGCGCCTGGGCGTCAACAAATGGATCGAGCTCCAATTGCACCCGGATCGCATTCCTGAAAATCCTGCGCTTGAAGCGAGGCTGAAGCCTCTGGAGACTCTGCGGATGCAGCCTGAGGAGATTCTCAAAGAGTATCCGTTGATTCCTCCCGGATTGATGCGCCCTAATCTGAATGAATTGGTGGGGAACGGGGGGCTTCAAAGAGTGATGAGCGGCACCGCAGAAGAACGAAAGGCTTTTCTGGCGACCCTGGATCCGAACAAGCGGAGGCAGGTCCTCGCTATGGTGGCTCCGCAGACTTTCGCGGGCATGCCCGATCTGCAGAAGGAAGCAGAGGACGCCCGGAAGGCACAACAGGAAGAACAAATGATGGAAATGCGCCGCCGGATGCCTCCACTGAGCGACCTGCTTAATGCCGACCAGATGAGCACGGCCATGCGAGGTAATCCGGAACAATTAACGGCTTTGTTCAATTTCTTAGAGCCCAGCAAACGTCAGCAGGTCGCGGCCGCGCTTCCTCCCCAGGCGCTGGCGCAGCTTCCGGAACTCCGCCGCATGGGAATGCGCTTCAGGCAGCCCCAACAGGTGCTAGGCAACGATCTGAAGGAAGGCAAAGTCTTCCGGGCGATCTATTCCAACCGGCAACTGGAAGAAGTGCTGGTCGACTTCTGGTTCAACCACTTCAATGTGTACGAACAGAAAGCCCAGGATCGCTTGCTGCTCTCCAGCTATGAGCGCGACGCGATCCGTCCTCACGTCCTGGGACATTTCAAAGATCTCCTCATCGCCACCGCGCGGCATCCGGCAATGCTCTACTACCTGGACAACTTTGAATCGGTATCCCCAGGCGCGTTTGCAATCGGGCCATTCGCTGGGGCCGCGGGGAACCTCGCGCAACAGTTGTCTCGTCAGGCACGGGGCATCAACGAAAACTATGGGCGTGAACTGATGGAGCTTCACACTTTGGGCGTCGACGGCGGCTATACCCAGCAGGATGTGATCGACGTCGCCCGCTGTTTCACTGGCTGGACCATTCGCGAGCCCAACACGAAACCCGAGTTTGTGTTCGCCGCATTCATGCACGATACGGGTGAGAAAACGGTCCTGGGTCACAAGATTCCCGCGGGCGGCGGGGAGCAGGACGGACTTCAGGTGCTCGACATTCTGGCGCACCACCCATCGACTGCCAAATTCATATCGCGCGAACTGGCCCAGCGATTCGTCGCCGATGATCCGCCGAAGACACTCGTGGATCGCATGGCCCAAACCTTCTCGAAGACCGATGGCGATTTGCGGGCGGTGCTGGAGACCATGTTCACCTCGCCTGAGTTTTTCTCCGAAGGCGCATGGCAGGCGAAGGTAAAGTCTCCTTTGGAGATCGTGGCCGGCGCGGTGCGCGCCCTGGAAGGCGACGCGTCCGATTCCTTTACACTGGCGCAACGCATCTCCGACCTGGGCGAGCCTTTGTACAACAAACTGGAGCCCTCAGGTTTTCCCAACACGGATCAGGCTTGGCTCAGCACGGCCAGTCTGCTGGGCCGTATGAATTTCGCGACCGCTCTTGCATCCGGTCAGATTCCCGGGGTGAAGCTGGATGCTTCCCGTCTTCAGTTTAACGACTCGACCGCGATTGCCTACGCTCTGATGGGCAGAGACGTCTCTCCGCAAACGAAGGCAGCACTGGACAAGGGCTTTGATGGCGCAGTTCCTTCCCCGGCTGCGATTGCAAGCTTGATCCTCAGTTCGCCCGATTTCCAAAGGAGGTAAAGAATGTTGACCCGTCGACTATTCATGCGTGGTTCTGCTTTGGTGATGGCTGGCATGGGCGCCGCTCCCTCCTGGCTGGCTCGGGCCGCTGAGGCGACCGGAGGAAAGAAAAAGATCCTGGTCGCGATCTTCCAGCGAGGCGCTGCGGACGGACTCAACATTGTCGTCCCGTTTGCAGATCAGAATTACTACAAGCTGCGGCCCAATATCGCGGTGCAGGTCCCCGGCGGGCAGAACGGATCGATCGACCTTGATGGGTTTTTCGCGCTTCACCCTGGCCTCAAGGATCTAAAACCTCTGTGGGATAAACAGCAGTTGGCCATCGTCCAGGCCACCGGGTCGCCCGACCCTTCGCGGTCCCACTTTGATGCGCAGGACTACATGGAGTCCGGCACGCCCGGCAAAACGATGGAAGACGGGTGGCTCAATCGCGCTCTGACGCCGGCCGGTCCGCAGACCTCGCCAGTCCGGGCCGTAGCGGCGGGCGCGCAGTTGCCAAGGACCCTAAGAGGGACCCGTGCGGCAATCGCGATCAGTGATTCGCAGCAGTATCAGATGGGCAACCAGGATGCCGCCAACATCCTGGAAAACATGTATGCCACGACAGCCGATCAACGCCTTCGCAGCACCGGCACAGACGCCTTTGCCGCACTAAAGATCATCCGCAACATGAATCAGCAGCCTTTCAATCAACAGCTCAACCAGCAATACAACCAAGGCGGCGAGCTCGGCCGCGGGCTGATGCAGATTGCGAAATTGATCAAATCCGACGTCGGAGTAGAAACCGCCTTCGCCGAGATGGGCGGTTGGGACCATCATGGCAATGAACCCGGCCAGATGGCCAACCAGCTCCGGCAATTCGGTATGGCTCTTTCTGCCTTCTGCCAGGACATGGGCGACAAGATGGAGGACATCGTTTTGGTCACGATGTCGGAGTTCGGACGCACGGCGCAAGAGAACGGCAACAACGGGACCGACCACGGCCACGGCAACGTCATGATGGTGCTAGGGGGACCGGTTCGCGGAGGTAAGGTCTATGGCAAATGGCCCGGTCTGGCCCCCGAACAGCTCAACGAAGGCCGCGACCTGGCGGTCACCACCGATTTTCGGACCGTGTTGGGAGAAATCGTCGCCGGGCACCTGGGCCAGAAGAATCTGGACCCGGTATTTCCCGGTTTCAAGCGTGGCGAACCTCTCGGTTTGCTAAAGAGTTGAAAACCTACGAAATCCTGCACGTTCAAGGGCTTCGGCGCGTCTAGCTAAGTGTAGGGTATCGGCGGGAGAGTTCTCTTGCGGCTAAGATACTGCTATCAAATCACTTAACATGGCCGAGTGGACACTCAAATACGCCGACGCCCGGGGGGAAATCCACCAGAAAGTCGCTGAGGGTGACTCCGAAGGCGAGTTGAGAGACAAGCTGGTCTCCCAGGGATTCCTGGTCTACTCCATCCGCCCTCGTTCCGAGATGGGCGGCATCGCGGACGGCTTCCGGTCCAAACGCGGCAAGCTGAACGTCGAGAAGTTCCTGATTTTCAACCAGCAGTTCGTAACGCTGATCCGCGCAGGGCTCCCGATCTTAAAGTCGCTGGACCTGTTGGCTGACCGACTTACTGACCCGAAGTTATCCAAGTTCATTAACGGGGTTCGCGACGAGGTCCGCAACGGCGCATTGCTTTCCGACGCCTTCGCTCGCCAGGGTGTGTTCCCGCCCATTTACGTCACCAGCGTGTTGGCCGGAGAACGCAGCGGGTCGCTTACAGAAGTGTTGGAGCGCTTCATCTCCTATCAGAAACTGTCGCTGTCGGTACGCAAGAAGTTGCTGGTCTCACTGATGTATCCAGCCGTGCTGATCATGCTGGTGGTGTGCCTGATGGTGTTTCTGGTGACCTACGTAGTCCCGAGTTTCGCGGAGCTTTATAAGAGCATGGACGCGCAACTTCCTGGGCCGACGCTGATTCTGATTGCCATTGGCACCACAGCGCGAAGCTACGTCCTGTTTGGCTTTGCAGCATTGATCGTCGGGTTGGTCATCTTCCGCTATTGGGCCAAGACTCCCTCGGGCGGCGAGGCAGTGGATCGCGTGATGCTGAAGGTCCCAGTGTTGGGCGAGGTGTGGCTCAAGTATCAGGTCGCGCAGTTTTCACGCATCTTGGGAACGCTCTTGGTGGGCGGCATTCCTCTGCTTCAGGCTTTGGACACGGCGTCCGATTCGCTAGGCACGCAGGTGCTGAAGAAAGTCCTCCAGAAAGCGGTAAAGCTGGTCCGCGAGGGCCAGGCGCTGTCTCAATCTCTACGCGCAACCAAAACCTTCCCGTCGCTCTCTCTGGATATGATTGAAGTCGGCGAATCCACCGGCGCTTTGCCGGCCATGCTCTCCAGCGTTGCCGAGTTTTACGAAGAGGACGTCTCCAACAGCACCACAGCCGCGCTGAGCTTGATCGAGCCGGCCATCATGATCTGCATGGGTGTGTTTGTCGCGTTCGTGCTGATTTCTCTGTACCTGCCGATTTTCTCCCTGGCGGATAACATCCGCAACTGAAGCGCTATGGCAACCGTTGAACGAATTCTTCCCGTCGACCCTACCCAGGAAATGGCCAAAGCCAAGGCCCTGGCCCAGCGCTACTATCACGAGTTCGTCGATTTAAAGGCCGTCCGCATCGATCACGACCTGTTCCACTCCATTCCAGTGGATCTGATGTTCCGCTACAACTTCGTGCCGATCGAAGGCTCCAACGGGACGCTGGACATCGCGCTGGCCGACCCTCGCAACCTCAACCTGATTGACGAGCTTGCGGTGCTGTTGAACAGGAAGCTACGAGTGAAGGTCGCCGCGCTTTCCCAGATCGCCGATCTGCTCAAGAAAACCGAGCAATCGCAGCGCGTGCTGGACGAAGTGACTGAAGGCTTCACGCTCGACGTGGTAGCCGACGAAGAGAATCCCGACGAGACTCTTTCCATCGACAAGCTGGCCTCGGGCGATTCCGATATTGCGCCTGTGATCAAGCTGGTGGACACCACCATCTTCAACGCGTTGGAACGGCGCGCCAGTGATATTCACATTGAAACGCGTGATCAGGAAGTAGCCATCAAATACCGCATTGACGGCGTGCTGCATTACGCCATGCCGCCCATCGCCAAGGATTGGCACACCACCATCATTTCCCGTATCAAGGTGATGAGCGAGCTCGATATCGCCGAGCGCCGCATCCCTCAGGACGGCCGATTTCGGGTTCGCTACAAAACCCGCCTGATCGACTTCCGCGTCTCCATCATGCCCACCATCTACGGTGAGGACGCCGTTCTCCGCGTGCTGGACAAAGAGTCCATGAGCGAGAAATTCGCCAAGCTATCACTGGACGTGGTGGGTTTTGCGCCCAATGACCTGATCAAGTTCCGCCGCTACATCAAAGAGCCCTATGGCATGGTGCTGGTAACCGGGCCGACCGGGTCGGGGAAGACTACAACTCTGTACGCCGGCTTGAGCGAGATTAAGAACGACGAAGACAAAATCATCACCATCGAAGATCCGGTGGAATATCAGATCAAGGGCATCACACAGATTCCTGTGAACGAGAAAAAGGGCCTGACGTTTGCGCGCGGCCTTCGTTCCATTCTCCGCCACGACCCCGACAAGATCATGGTCGGCGAAATTCGAGATCAGGAAACGGCGCAGATCGCCATCAACGCCGCGCTCACGGGCCACCTGGTATTTACCACTGTTCACGCCAACAACGTACTGGATGTGCTGGGCCGATTTCTGAACATGGGCGTGGAACCCTATAATTTTGTCGCCGCGCTCAATTGCATTCTGGCGCAACGGCTGGTGCGCGTCATTTGCTCGCACTGCAAGAAACTGGTGACCTACCCCGACGAGTACCTGGTGGAGAGCGGACTGGATCCTGCAAAATGGCGCGACGTGGAGTTCTGGGAAGGTACCGGGTGTTTTGAATGCGGCGGCACTGGATTCCGCGGCCGTAGCGCAATTCATGAGCTGCTGGACTTGAGCGAGCCGATTCGGGAACTGATTCTCAACAAGCGCCCCAGCTCTGAGATCCGCCGCCAGGCTCGCGATGAGGGCATGACGTTCCTCCGGGATTCCGCGCTGGACAAAGCACGCGAGGGTGTGACCACGCTCAAAGAGATCAACAAGGTGACCTTCATCGAAGGGTAAGATGTCGTTACTCGAATCCATCACGAGCCTGGTGCGCGACCCACCGCCTGCGCACATCTTCGAACTGTCAGCTTCAGGAATTGCTTACGCCGTTCGAGGGCAGACCGAATTCGAACGGTTTGGCGAGGGCGTTCTGGTGCCGTCGCCAGTAGAGGACAACCTTCGCAATCCGGACGCGATCAGTACGCTGTTGGCCCGTATCGCACCGGCCAATGGCAGCAAGAAGCGCACTCCGGCCGCGCTGATCCTTCCTGACTATGCCGCGCGGGTGACGGTGATCGATTTCGATTCGTTTCCCTCGGCTCCTGAAGAACAGCTCGGGCTGGTGAAGTTTCGTGTGAAGAAGACCGTGCCGTTCGATATTGAATCGGCAGCGGTGAGCTATTGGGTACAGCCGGGCACAGGCAGCAAGGGCAAAGTTGAGGTGGTGGCGGTAACGGTGGCGCTGGAAATTCTGGCGCGCTATGAAGCACTGTTTCGCAACGCGGGTTTTCAAGCCGGGGAGGTGACCACCTCCGGCATAGCGGCTCTGAACCTTTGCAGGGATGCCGAGATGGCAGTGGTGGCCAAGCTGGCTGGAAAAGTGTTGTCTGTGATGGTAGTCGCAGCAGGAAGGCTAAAACTATTCCGCTGCCTTCCGCTGGAGCGCGAAGATGACGATGAGGGGATTCGTGCGGTGCTGCTTCCGACTTTCGCCTATGCCGAGGACGAATTGGGAACACAAATCAAGAAGCTAATCCTGTGCGGATTTTCCCGCGCGCCGGAGGGGCTGCCGGTAGAAGCCGAGGTCCTCCGCGGACGCGCCGGAGTCGCCGCGGCTCACAACGCCGGCCTGGCAGGCTACATGGAGGGTGCCAAGGCCTGATGCGCATCCCTATCAACCTCGCAAGCGAACCATTTCGCAAAGACCGGCCCATTGTGGCGGCATCGGCGGTTCTTTCCGTGATTCTGTTGGGTCTGTTGGGCGTGATGGTGTACCTGATCGCCAGTGAACGGACCCGCATGCGCGATACACGCCGTGAAATCGCAAGGTACAGCGGCGAAGTGGATTCCATGACACGTGAGCAGGCGAAACTTGACGCGATTCTCCGGCAACCCGCCAATGCCGAGGTGCTGGAGCGCAGCCTGCTGCTGAATGCCCTGGTGGACCGGAAGTCCATCAGTTGGACGCGTATTTTTTCGGACCTGGAAAGCGTAGAGCCCTATAACGTGCGCATCATTCAGGTTCGGCTGCCGCAAATCAATACGCGCAACCAGGTCTCGCTGGATATGACCGTGGGCGCAATGGAGCCCGGAGCCGTCATCGTGTTCATGAAGAAGCTGGAAGCCTCACCTCTTTTCGGACCCGCGACGCTTCACACGTCGGCGCCCCCTTCTCAGAACGAGCCTTTATATCGATACAGAATCAGCGTGGACTATGCCCAAAAGCTCTAAACAACAGGCGATCTCGCAGAAGAGCCGCGACCCGCGTGTGATGGTGAGGATCATTCTCGGGGTGCTGGTTGGCCTGAACGTGGTCGCCGCAATCCTGCTGCTGTTTCCCCCTGGCGGAACAGCGGAGGAGATGGAAGAACAACTGGCCAGCCTTCAAGGACAGGCAGCGGTGAAAGAGAAGAACCTCAAGATCACCCGCGAGCACGTTGCGGCCGTTGAAAAGGGACGCTCTGAAGGAGACCAATTCCTGGGATCGTATTTTCTTTCCCGTCGAACTGCGTATTCGACGCTGCTGGGTGAGTTGGGAGAAGCCGCGCAGCAATCGCAGATCAAAGCCCGCGAACATTCCTATGCGACCGAGCCCATCGAAGGCTCCGACACGCTGAGCATGATGACCATCACCGCGAACTACGAGGGCACCTATCAGAACCTGATGAATTTTGTGCATCAAGTGGACCAGTCGCCCGGCATGATGATTATCGAATCGCTGAACGCGGCTCCGCAGACAGGAACCAATACTCTGACGGTCAGTATGAAGCTCGACACCTTTGTGCGTGAGGATGCGAGCGAATGAAGCTTGTACCCCCAACGCTGATTCCGTCGAACGTCGGAACGGGCGATAAAAAGAAGGTCGCGATTCTGGCCGGGCTCGGCGTGGCCCTGGTGGTGGTGTGGTTCATCAACCGCAGTCCTTCGGCTCCGGAGCAAGCCACCCCGCAGCGGGCACAGGTTCGTCCCAACCCATTGGGGCCTCGCGACCTCCCGGAAGTTTCCTCGGGACCTCGCGTGGCTACCCGTACGTCCTCTTCTCCGCAGCGGGGATCCATCGCCGACTTCCGGCCAACCCTAAAGGTGAAGGAAGGCACCGACCTCACCAAGATTGATCCTTCCATCCACCTGGATCTGCTGGCCAGGGTCAAGAACGTGGCCATGAGCGGCGGGTCGCGAAGCCTGTTTGAGTTCGCACAACCGCCTGCTCCGCCGGCCGCTCCGCCTCCCGTAGTGGCCGCGATTCATCCCCCCCAGGGACCTCCTTACACACCTCCACCTCCGCCCGTGCCGCCGCCGGTGAAGCCGCCTCCTCCGCCCATCCCGCTCAAGTTTTACGGATATTCGGGTACGGCTCGCACTTCGGGCCTTCGCAGCGCCTTTTTTCTGGATGGAGACGATATTGTCATCGCCAAGGAAACCGATATGGTCCGCAATCGCTACAAGATTGTGCGCATAGGAGTAAACTCGGCAGTAGTGGAGGACACCACCAATAAGAATCAGCAGACTCTGCCGCTGGTGGAGGACGTGGGCTCGTGAAACCGGTCTCTCCAAAGCAGGGTGAAAGAGGTTTTGCCCTGCTGATCGTGTTCCTCCTGGCAGCCGCCATCGCGCTGATGCTCTACCGGCAGATGCCGCGCGTGGCGTTTGAAAGTGAGCGCGATAAAGAACAGCTCCTGATCGACCGCGGAGAGCAATACAAGCGCGCCATCCAGTTGTATATGGTGGTGAACAAGAGGTACCCGGCGCGCATCGAGGACCTGGAAAATACCAACGATAAGCGATTCCTCCGCAGGCGCTACATCGATCCTTTTACGGGCAAAAATGAATGGCGACTGATCCATAGCAATGGAATGACCCTGACGGATTCGCTGGTACAGAAGCCGCCTGCCGCCGCTCCCGGAGATCCTAATGCGCCCTCGGGTTCCAATCCCAACAACCCCGGCAACAGCACCTCCAGCACTACACCGGCCACGACCCCTACTGACCCGAACGCACCTCCCGCCGTGAACGCCGCTGTCCTGCAGCGCCCCAGCGATCGTACTTTACCGACCGGCGTGCCCGGCCAGTTCACCGGGCAGCAGCCAACAGGCGATCCGAATCAGGTGGGTATCGGACCTGGCAACGTCGCCTTCCCGCCGATCACCTTGTCCCAATTGCAAGGAACCCAGCAGGGAGTCAATGGCCAACCGCCGTTGCCCGGTCAACCGGGGACTGGGCAGCAAGTGCCCGGACAGCCGTTCGTGCCTGGACAGCCCGGTCAGCCCCAACAGGGATTTCCGGGCGGAATTCCTCCGGTCCAATTTCCCGTGCCAGCCGGCGTCGGACAACCCGGCAGCACCGATCCTTCTCAGATGCAACCGGGCCAGGTCCAGCCCACCATTCCCGGCCAGTTTCAGCCCAATCAGTTGCCGATCCCGGGAGTTCCGGGCGGCGTGGCCGGTGGCGCCAATCCGGCTGCCAATCTGATCAACCAGCTGCTGACCACGCCTCGCAACCCTCCTCCCGGTATCGGTCCTGCCACCAATAACAACAATTCCGTGGGTGGAGGGATCGCCGGGGTCGCCAGTACCTACGAAGGACCCTCGATAAAGTCTTACAATACAAGAACAAAGTTCAACGAGTGGGAGTTCGTATTCCAACCTCAACAGCAAACGGCACCCGGCCAGCCGACCAATCCAGCCAATGGGCAGCCCACGACTGGTCAACAGCCAACGGCAGGCACCGCTCCCCCCGCCGCCGGCACCGGGCCCACTACCTCGCAATAGCAATTCTTGGCCTCTATTGCTTCGCGAACGGGCAAGCGCCCCCAAAAGAATCCGTTGTCGTTACAGGCACATACGCGCCGATCCCCCTGGATGAAGTCGACCGGGCTGTTACTGCTCTGGCCCTGGATGACTCCGCCCGCATCCTCTCCAATTCCGTATTCGATCTCCTGCGCACAGACCCGTCCTTAGATGTTCGTGGCCGGACCCCCAACGGCGTCCAGACCGATCTTTCCATCCGCGGCGCCAGCTTCGGGCAGACCCTCGTTTTGCTGGACGGGATGCGGCTAAACGATGCCCAATCCGGACATCATAATCTGGACCTTCCCGTTCCGCCCGACGGCCTGGATCGCATCGAGGTCCTGAAGGGAACCGGATCGGCATTTTATGGCTCGGATGCGGTGGGAGGTGTCGTCAATTTCATCACCCGCGACCCCGATGCGACCGAGATCCGCCTGCGCACCGCAGTGGGGAACTTTGGCGTGAACCAGCAGAGCGCGTCCCTTAGTTACTCGGGACCGATCCTGAGCCAGGAGCTTTCCTTCGCTCGCGATTTCTCCACCGGGTTCGCTCCGGATCGCGACTTCCGCAACCTGTCACTGTTTTCCAAGACCCACCTCAAGACCGCTTTGGGCTTTACCGATGTCACGCTAGCCATGGGTGACCGGCCGTTCGGGGCCAATCAGTTCTATGGCAACTTCGATTCGTGGGAACGCACCCGGACCTGGTTCGCTTCTCTGCGGCAAAGCCTGGGCAAGCGGACCGATGTAGCGTTCGCATTTCGCCGCCATACCGATCTTTATGTGCTCCTGCGCGAGGACCCCGCTTACTATACAAACCGTCACGCAGTGGAGAGCTATGAGACAACCCTTCGAAGGCACGACCCCCTAGGCGCGGGCTTCACCATCAACTATGGAGGCGAAGCGTATCGCGATGTGATCGACAGCAATAACCTGGGCAACCACCAGCGCAATCGGGGAGGCGTCTACGTCGCGTTGGATGCCCGAGCGCTAAAACGCTATTCCTTCACCATAGGCGCACGCGAGGAGATTTATGGGGGTGGGTTGCGTCAGTTCAACCCCACCGCCAGTGCCGGGGTCTGGTTGTCGTCGAAATGGAAACTGCGCGCCTCGGCAAGCAGGGCCTTTCGTCTGCCGACCTATACCGATCTTTACTATCACGACCCGGCAACAATCGGCAATCCCTATCTAAAGCCTGAACGCGCCTGGAGTTACGACGGCGGGGTCGAATGGAACTATAGCGAGAAAGTGCGCCTTGAGGCAGGCGTCTTCGAACGCCGCGAACGCAATGGCATCGATTACATTCGCGCTTCCGTTAACGACCTCTGGCAGGCCACCAACTTTGACCGCCTGAACTTCACAGGTGTCGAGATCGCCCTGAAATTGCTGCCCGCCAAGAACCAGCAGGTCCAGGTTTCCTACACCGGTCTTCACGGGGCCCAGGACGTTCTGAACGGTTACATGTCCGAATACGTGTTCAACTACCCCGTTCACAATGCGGCCATTTCGTGGCAGGCGGCATTTGCAAAGGGCTTCCTGTTGCGGACCAGGGTCGGCGTCCTAAGCCGGTTCGCCCGCGACCCCTATGCCCTATGGGACATCTATCTGGCTGATACCAGAGGACATTTTGCCCCGTTCGCGCAATTTACCAACGTCACCAATACGCATTATGAGGAAATCGAAGGCGTAACGATGCCGGGCCGGGCGGTAGTGGTCGGCGCGGAATGGCGCTATGGGCGCGTAAAGTAACTTAAATCCCCCGCGGGCATACCTTATCATGAGGAATCGGCTCCCCACTCCGCAGACGGCAGAAACATAGTCAGCCAGAAGCGCCCCTCGTAAGGCGGACGGTTCTTTGGATTGAAGAGAAGGCTCGTTCCGAACCTCATCAGGGTGCGTGGCGACTCCGTTTGGCGGGAAAAGTCCTGATGGGCGTGGTTTCCTACCCCTACATTCGCATCCATGCAAGTTACAGGCGTTCGGTCGACCGGCGTTGGCGCAAACACCGTAGCCGCTGGCGCGGTGAGGATTACATTCGGCCCCGTACAGGGTTTGAGAAGTTCGTGGACCGGGTCATCTCATTGATACGCTGGCCCTTCAAGTTCACGCTCGACTTGATCGTGCATTCCTTTCATTACGTCGCGACCCACTGGCCCCGCCCGCAAGATCTTTCCCCAGGTCCACCCTCGGCGGATGCAGCGGCACCCCCGCCCGCATCCTCCTTGTCCGGTGACCTGCCTACCATTTCCGTGGTCACCCCAAGCTACGGATACGGGCACTTCATCGAGTGGACCATCCGCAGCGTGCTGATGCAGCGCTATCCCAAGCTTGAATTGATCGTGATGGACGGTGGGAGCCGCGATTCGACCGTGGATGTGATCCGTAAATACCGCTCGGAGCTGAAGCATGCCGAGTCGAAGAAGGACAAGGGGCAAGCCGACGCCGTGGTGCGAGGCTTCAAGCACTCAACCGGGGAAATCATGGCGTATCTGAACAGTGACGACATGCTGGCTCCCGGGGCGCTCGAGTTTGTCGCGCAGTACTTCCGGGATCATCCCGAAGTGGATATGGTCTACAGCCATCGCGTGATCGTGGACGGCGATAATAAGGTCACCGGCCACTGGATTCTCCCCGAACATAGCGACTGGTACATGCAGCGGTGGGACTACATCCCCCAGGAAACCTGCTTCTGGCGGCGCAGCATTTATGAAAAGGTGGGAGGCATCGATCGCACCTACAGGTTCGCGCTCGATTTTGACTTGTTCGTCAGATTCATGCGCGCCGGCGCACGCATCCAGCGCGTGGACCGGTTCCTGGGCGCCTTCCGCGTGCACGGCGTGTCCAAGACTTCCTCCGAACTTCATGAGGGGACTGTGCATCCGGAAGTGGCTCGGGTGTGGAAGAAATACAAGGTCCGTCTCGCCCGCTGGCAGGAGATGCCCGCGGTAGGAATCCGTGAGTGGATCGATGTAAAGAGCCGCCAATTCGCCGTCAGCGGAAAGAGGCTGCCGGGTGCCTTGCCGGGCATTGGGTACGATTTCGATCTGGCCTGGGGCGGGCTCTTAAATGATCGCGCCGCAGAGGAAGAGGACCGCCGCGCCACCGCATCGGCGACCGGGGACTAAACTTCGCGATTGGCGTAATTGCGATCGTAGTAGTGCTGATATTCGCCTGACTTCACGCGCTCAATCCACCGGCCGTTCGACTGATACCACTCGATCGTAGCCTGAAGTCCGGCTTCGAAAGGCACCTGCGCAGACCAGCCTGTTTCATGCATCAGCTTCTCGCTGGAAAGCGCGTAGCGCCGATCGTGACCGGGGCGGTCCTTCACTGTCTGCATCAGGCTTTCGGGCTTTCTCAGCGCCTTTAGGATCAGCCGCACGACGTCGACGTTGGGCAGAGCCCGGCTGCCACCAATGTTATAGATCTCGCCCGGTCGTCCTTTTTCCACAGCGGCTAGAATCGCCCGGCAGTGGTCGTCGACATACAGCCAGTCGCGAATCTGCATTCCATCGCCATAAATCGGCAGCGGCTTGTTCTCGATCGCGTTGGAAATCATCAACGGGATCAGCTTTTCTGGAAATTGAAAGGGGCCGTAGTTATTTGAGGCGCGAGTCACGCTTACATTCATCTTGTAGGTGACGAAATACGACAGAGCCAGCAGATCCGAGCCTGCCTTCGACGCGGAATAAGGGCTGCTTGCGCGCAGCGGATAGTTCTCATCCGCTTCATGCGGCGCTTCGATGCTTCCGTAGACTTCATCGGTCGACACATGCAGGAAACGCGGGATGGCATGAAGTCGCGCCGCTTCCAGCAAGGTAAACGTCCCGCGCAGGTTGGTTTCAAACACGGGAGCGGGCGATAGAATGCTGCGGTCCACATGCGATTCCGCGGCGAAGTTCACCAGGGCGTCGGGCCGCTCTTCTTCCATCAGCTTATTGACCAGCTTCGCGTCGCAGATATCGCCATGGACAAAACGATAGCGCGGATTTTCTGCGATGGAAGCCAGATTCTCCAGGTTGCCCGCGTAGGTGAGCTTGTCCAGATTGACAATGTGGGTGTCGCTGGATCCCAACACCAGGCGAACGAATGCCCCGCCGATAAATCCGGCTCCTCCGGTTACCAGATATTTCATGTTATTTGTGCTGCAGCTCCCAATCGTAGGCGATGGATGGGTCGTTGTGCGGGATTCTGCCTTCGTCTTTAGGATTGTAAAGACGATTGGTGACGTAAACCAGCACCCCCGGCTCCGGTCCGATTACTTTGTAACCATGGCCGACACCGGGCGGGATGAGAATCTTCCACGGCTTGAGTGCACCGGTGTACAGAGTATTCTTGACACCAAAGGTGGGTGAAGACGGCCGCAAATCCACCAAAACCACCTGAAACATCCCCATCATGGGGACCCATAGATCGGTCTGCTCCAGGTGAAAATGAAATGCCTTGATGATATTCGCGTAGCTGAGCGCGGACGAGACCTGCGTGGACTCCGGTACGAAATCCACCGCCATCCCCTGCTTGATGCGGACGACCTCAAGAAAATATCCCCGGTCGTCGGGCCAGACATCGTAAGGCTGAATCGCGACCCCCTGAATGAGGCCCTTACCCTCCGGTGTTCGAATCACCACACCGATGCCTGGTTCGCATTGTGGTGTCGAAATAGAAATCGTAGTATTTGTAGCTGTGCTCACTGGCTGCTCACTTCAATGTTAGGTTACCTCAAGGGACCGTCAGGCCGTCAGTTCATCCCAATATTAGCGGCCGGGCTTGATTGCCCGAGCGTGGCACGAAAGTATACGGTATACACTTCTTTACCGAAGAATGCCAGATAAAGATTAAGAGATAGGGATGAGCCCCTCGCCGCACTATATGTATTGCAACCCACTCGAAAATCCTCCGCAACCCAGATCTCCGCCGAAATTACCCGCTTCCTGGCCTCCGCCATTCGCCCCGTCGCCATGGAGCCTGGGGAAGATCCCATCGCCCTGATTCCAAATCATTTTTCTATTGAAATGGGAGGACCTAACTTGACTTTTTCCTGTTGGACCGACAAGGCCAACATGGTCCGCCGCATCGCACGCATCAAAGCAATTCGCACAGGCCGGCTGGAGCTGGAATTCGATCGATTCGGAGGCCGCGTGGGCGTGCTCACGCTGGTAGACCTGGAACATCCATCCAATCGCCATGCTCCTCGCCGCGGGGCGCGGCTCAAGTACCGTGAAATCTTTCGCAACGCGCTCCGCCGGCAGTTCGTGGATTGGAAACTGGTCGAGCTAAGCGCCGAGCAGGATCTGGAACACAGCCTGTCGCCTTCCTTCCCCCGCGCATTACTCAAAAAAGGCAACTCGGCGTGGGCTGCAATCGGGGCTGGGCAGGAATCGCTGGATCCCGATGGCGCTCTCAGCTTCGGGCTGATCTGGCTGGACTACCTTCGCAAACGCGAAACGAAGCTGGGCGTGGAAGGCCTGGCCATCTTCCTGGTCTCAGGCTCCGAGGCGACTACCTGCCATCGGGTCCGTCATCTCGATCCGCGGCGAGCCTGTTATCGCGTGTTCGTCCACCACCCGGACGGCCTGGAAGACGCGGTCGACCCTCGCGATTACACCAACCTGAATACGCGGCTGGAACATACTGCAACCGGCCAAACGTCTGAAGAAGATGGGTGGCTCGAATGGCTGGAATCGATTGATGGCGTTGCGCGCGCGGAACACTCCGATGGCTCCATCAGCTTGTCTGTTCGCGGCCTGGAATTCGCCCGCACCAAAGACGGACAACTCCTTTTCGGATTGGATCGTCGTAAGCAAGTCGCCACCAAAGCGCATCTGCCGGAAATCGCCGATCTGGCGCGGGGAATTGCGACCATGCGGTCGGCCATGGCCTCCGACCGAGCCAACCCGCTCTATCGACTCCAACCCGAGGCGTGGCTCGAATCCCAGGTTCGGGCCAACGTGCAACAGATTGAATCGACGCTGCGGCCCCACCCGGTTTACGGTCAGGTGCCCCAGTTCGCCGGCGGACAGAGGGGTGTTATTGATCTCCTCAGCGTCGACGATGTAGGTCGCATGGCGGTTCTGGAACTGAAAGCGGCAGCCGACATTCACCTGCCCTTACAGGCTCTCGACTACTGGATGCGGGTCAAGTGGCACCTGGAGCAGGGGGATTTCACCCGCACAGGCTATTTCCCCGGCGTGGCGCTCAGTTCGAAGCTGCCACGACTGTTCCTGATCGCCCCGGCGCTCGACTTTCACCCTTCTAATGAGACAGTCCTAGCCTACCTAGCCCCAGAGATCCAGGTGGAGCGCATCGGGATCGGGATAGAATGGAGACAGGAGCTCCGGATAATGTTCCGGAGCAGTCTCAAAAAGCCATGGCGCTCGCAGTCCTTCGGCAGTTGAAGCAGGCGCTCTTAAACCTCAATCCTGAAGAGGTACGGGAGCAGACGCAAAGGCCCCTTCGGGTTGGGCTGGTTGCCGCCTCCCAGGAATCGCTGGCCCGAATGGAGGCATATTTTGCCCCCCACACCATGTCCCCGGACCGGCGCATCCAGGCTCTGCGGACCCTGATCCGTGGCGGACCGGGTTATACAGGGACCACCTGCGACATTGAAATCTATGAATCGTGCCTGCTGCGGCCCGCCAATGCCTTTTCGATAGATTTGGATGCACCGGAAGACTGTATCCGGCGTATCTTAAAGCGCCGGGAAGACCTGATGCTCCCCCTGGCGGCGCAACTGGAGCCCTTCCGCAATCCCGCCGCGCATAAAATCATCCGCGCGGTAGCCAAGGAAAATGCGTTCTTCTGCTTGGCCACTGCTCTGCCCGACGTAGTCCCCAGCATCTTGTCTCTTCCCTGGTCTCTGGGCGAATTCAGTTCCGATACAGCTTTCCTCACCATCAACCAGATCCGCATGATCTTCATGCTTGCCGCCGCGAGTGACCGCCCCGTGGGGTACCGCGAGCAGCGTTCTGAGATCGCTTCTATCATCGCGGGCTGCTTCGGCTGGCGCGCCATCGCCCGCGAATTGGTCGGTAAAATCCCCTTCGGCGGCGGCCTGATTCCCAAGGCTGGAGTCGCCTGGGCAGGCACCTTCGCGGTGGGGCTTTCCTTCGAGCGGTTGTATAGGCTGGGCTACGGCTTCACCCGCGAAGAACGCAAGATCGTTTACGAAGATGCGTTCGAGCACGGCCGCCAGATCGCAGGAATGCTCCTGGACGGCCTGCGCCATGGCAAAATCACCACCGCCAAGCAATCTTGAAATTGTCCAGTCGGCCAGCCTCGCCGAAGTAGTCGCGGTTAAGGAACTCTGGTCCGAATACTGGAAGTCGTTAGGGCTTCCGCTCGACTTCCACGGCTATGCCGAGGAACTTCGCACGCTCCCCGGTAAATACGTTCCACCAACAGGGTGCCTGCTTCTATGGCAAATCGACGGACAACCCGCCGCAACCGGAGCGTTCCGCCAGTTGAGCCACGACTCGTGCGAGGCCAAGCGACTCTACGTGCGTCCAGCTTATCGGCGGCTCGGCCTGGCAGGTTCTCTGCTTCGCAAGTTGATCGAGGAAGCACGCGTTCGCGGCTATCGCGATTTGTATGCGGACACGCTCCCCAGCATGACCTCCGCACTGAACCTTTATCGCGGTATGGGTTTTGCGGAAGTCGGCCCCTACTCAGACGATCCCACCCAGGGGGCCGTTTATCTGCACCTGAGTCTGTAAAAAACCTCATGCGCTGTATGCAGGGTTTACAATGGTTCCGCACCTTCTTAAGGACTTCCCCACGAAGGTCGGATTTCCAAATGAGGGCGGGATGGCGATTTTGCTATAATCCCCGCCGGAGGTTTTCTCGATGTCGCTGGTAAAAGGTTTCCACCATATCACTCTGTGCGCCGCCGGAGCGCAGGAGGATCTTGATTTCTGCACCCAAGTGTTGGGTCAAAGACTAATCAAGCAGACCATTCTTTTTGACGGGCGCTTCGCGCACTATCATTTGTATTATTCCAACGCCGATGCGGAACCAGGCTCGGTGCTCACCACCTTTCCTTATAGCCGCGTGAAGGGTCGTCCCGGATCGGGCCAGATCGGTTATTCGGTCTACACCATTCCCAAGGGGAGCGCGCGGTTCTGGACCGATCATCTTAAGAAGCACGGCACCAAACACGAAGAGGCCGAATTGTTCGGAGAGAAGATGGTCCGTTTCCATCATCCTTCGGGGCTCGGCATGGCGGTGGTGGAAAATGCGGACGACAAGCGCAAAGGCTGGACCACTCCCGAAATCGCCAAAGATGCGGCGACTCACGGCTTTTATGGCACGATGCTCTCCGTTCGGGAAGTCGGCGAAACGGAGCGCTTCTTTGTCGACGCGCTGGGCTTTAAGAGGACCGGCGTAGAGGGCAATCATCACAAGCTGGAGGTAGCCGGAGGCGGCCCCAACAAGACTGTGATTCTGGTGCATGAGCCCGACAAACCGGCGGGAAGCTGGACCTTCGGCGCGGGCACGGCGCATCATATGGCTTTGGACGTCGGCTCTGATGAAGCGCTCAACGAGCAGAAAGGCATTTACGAAGAGCTCGGCTACACCGACTGTTCTGAAGTAAAAGACCGCTTCTACTTCCATTCGATTTACTGCCGCTGCCCGGGCGGAATCCTGGTGGAGTGCGCGGCGACTGCGCCGGGAGCTTTCACCAAAGACGAGACGTGGGACAAGATGGGCCAGGAGCTGCTGCTGCCGCCGTGGTTTGAAGAACGGCGTCCCGAAATCGTCGCGATGCTGGAACCGATTTGCGTACCGGAAGCAAATGGTCCTGTGAAGGTGGCGGTGAGTGATGGAATGTCGCGCCGCACCGACGCTACATTCGTCGCCGAGAAGTAGTGGCGGCTGCGGAAAACGGGTTGCTTGAAACCGGCCAGCCTCGCGGCAGCGCGAAGCTGGCCGGTGTTCTTTTGCACGGTCGCGGGCGGACTCCGGAGGAGATGATCGAGCTTGCCGATAAGCTTGGCCTGGAGGGCGTTCGCTGGCTAGCTCCGCGGGCACGATCGGGCAGCTGGTATCCGCACCGCTTCATGCGCGAACTGGACTGGAATGAGCCGCAGTTGAGCGGCGCGATCGAAGTTTGCGACCAGATGGTGACCGAAGTGAGCGAAGACGGGCGGCTGGGGCCCGATCGGCTTGTGGTGGTTGGATTTTCTCAAGGCGCCTGCGTCGCGACCGAGTACGCGCTGCGCCATCCAGGCAAGGTCGGGGCAATCGTCGTGTTCACTGGTTGCCTTATGGGGCCGCCTGAGGAGAACAGCGAATGGTTGAGCCGCGTGGGATCGCTGAAGGGCCTGAAGGTCCTGATCACGGGGAGTGATTGGGATGAGTGGATCGATGAAGCGCACACTCGGGCGACGGCGCAGATCTTTGAGGAGTTGGGCGCCGATGTTCGGCTGCGGATTTATGAGGGTCGGCCACACATCGTGAGTGCGGAGGAAATCGCAGAGGCTAGGGAGATGCTCTCTACATTGGCGCCTTGACTAAAGACCGGAAACATTGAGATCAACATCAGCGTACTGCCAAGCCGCCTTGAATTCGACGTCCACCAAAGCCGCACTCTCCATTTTGCCTTGCGCTTTCAGGCTCTCTCGCAATCCAAACAGCATCCGGCCGTTCTTAGGACTTTTCAGAAGCCCTTCGCGAAACATTGCTTCGGCCTCAGGGGCTCGGCCTGCTCGCAACAGCGATCCGCCTAGAGATTCGCGAACAGGGTAGTAGAACGGCGGCGGTTCATCGTAGATGAGCTGATCCTGTAAAAGAACGGCTCGGCGCCAGTGCGGTAAAGCCGCCGCTTCGCTGGAGGCGAGTCTGGCTTCCAGAACTTCCGCGAAGACTGCCAGAACCGGGATCGCTTTGTTGTTGCCCGCGGACCAATCGGCGGGGACCTTCAATCTGGCAGACTGAAATGCCTTCCGTTCCGTATCAGCCTCTGCGCGGCTGCCCTTGGACTGATAAGCGAGAGCGCGGGCGAAGTGCCAGATGGCCGTGGTCGCGGGAATCTTTTGGTCGGGAGCGGGGCCGGAAAGAATCTCGTTCCAGCGTTCGAACCGCAGCATGGCGTAGAGCGGCAAGGGCATGAACATGTCGGCCATGTTTGCGGCCTCGCCAAGCATGGGCGATGTTTCATGAGCCACCTCATTGGCGGCTTCCAGTGCCGCTTTGCTGTTCCCCTGCATCTGGCGCGCAACGGCCACGAAGTGGAGATTGTGAATGAAATATCCGGTGTAGGTGTGGCCGAACAATCCGCTTTTTTCGAAATAATCACGATCCGATTTCACAGCCTGCGTGTTCGTCGCAATCACCAGTTCATATTCGCCAAGCGCCATCCAGATGTGGCCGGGCATGTGGACGATGTGGCCTGCGGCGGGTGCGAGTCCCATCAGACGCTCGGCACTGGGAACCGCGCGCTCGGGATGAGCGGAGCTTTCCACGGCGTGAATATAGAAATGATTCGCGCCCAGATGACGTGGCGAGCGGCGCAGGACTGTTTCCAGAGCTTGGATCGCCTCTGTTGTGCCCACGTTGGGCTGCCCATTGGGAAGGAACCAGCGCCAGCGGACAGGGATCATGAGGCTATCGGCGTAGAATGTCAACGCGTCGAGATCGTCGGGATACCGGTCCACCAACTTCTTGAACGCGCGGGTGTAGGCAGCGTCCGCGTTTTGAGGACAACGCGATGTGGCGGCATCAAACCAGGCTTGTTCGCGCGCAGGCGATTTGGCGCGGAGGGGACGGGCCTCCTCAATAGCGGCGCAGTACTTCTTTATGTCGGAGTCCATGTCGCCGTCCATGTTGATGTGAGGGCCCTGCGCGAAGGCGGCGCCCAAATGCGGCATTATAGCGGCGGGATCGAGTTCGGACGCTCGCCAGAAAGAACGCAGGGCTTCGTAGCGGTTGAAGCCGTAGAGCATGGTCAGGCCCTGGTTGAAAAATTGCTGCGCTTCGGAACTGGTGGTGGCGATGGGGAATTGGGTCGGCCCAAGGTGATCGAGCAGCGCAACGGGTTTCTCCGTCGGCATAGCGTGAGGGTGTTGCGCGAACACAGTGGCCGCTACGAGAAGAAATGCCAGAGGCTTCATTTACATCATGCTAACGCTACCCTAGCGATTCCAACAGGGGGTTGCGTCCCACTTCGATCCGTCCGATTCCTTCTTGAAGATGTAGGTGCGGATGAAAGGACCGGTCAGGTAAACCGGATCCTCGACCATTGCTGTGTCGACCAGATATTCGTCTTTCTGCTGGCCGCCCACGTAGTTGATGTATTCGGTTTGCACGGCGCGGTCGCTGTAGGGGACTCCGTTCTTACGCAAGTATCCGGGCTTCAGGTTTGTGGTGACCACCTTGAGAGTCCCTCCGCGCGGGCCTTGCGGTGCGGCGCCGCGCTGCTGGATTACTTGCCATTGAGCGGTGGAGTTGCCTTGCCACGACGGCTCGCCCGCGGCGGATTGAGCTGCCGGTCCGAATTTGAAGACGCGGGTCTGACCGCCGGCATCGAGATCCATCTTAAGCGTGTTGTCGTCGGCCCAAGTGATGTGCAGACGGCCGGGGCGTTGCATCACGCCGATAGCGCCGTAGGCTTTGCAGGCGTTGCCCGAGCTTGCATCCTTATCGGGATCCCACGCGTTGGCGATGCGGCGGGCTTCGGCATTAAGGGGCATGTAGGGAATGTCGCCCTTCTGCGGAGTTATGCGGAAACGCCATTCGTCGACGATTTCGGATACCCAGTATCCGGTGGGATCAAACGGAGCGGCCACTTTGGCTGCTGGAGGAGGACCGCCTCGGCCTTGTGCGAAGAGGGTGGGCAGCATGAGCGCGGATAGCAAGAGTATCTTCATGGCTACTTCTTCCCCGCTGTCAGACTCTTATATGCGGCTTCGACAAACATGTCCGTGGTCCAGAAACCGGTGGTGGATCCGAAGCGCGGGTCCCAGTCGCGCGTTGGCTTGGAGTCTTTCACCTGCGCAAGCGACATTCCGTTCTTTATGTCGGCCTGAATGCGATCGCGGATGATGGTGACCATGTCGCGGTAATAAGCCAGGTCGGCTGTGTCGCAAAGCCGGCCGTGGCCGGGCACAATCATGGTGCCCCCTTCGGTGCGGAACTCAGAGATGGAAAGATCCAAAACGTGGTTCAGGCCGTCGATGATTCCCTGCAGGGTGCCGCCGTGTTCCATGTCGATAAACGGGTAACCGGTCATCACGAAGATGTCGCCGGTGGCGATGACGTCGGACCCGCGAAAATAGACGATGCTGTCGCCATCGGTGTGCGCGTTGCGGATGTGGATGAGTTGGATGGCCTCGCCATTCATGAAGTGGCTGAGCTTCATTGTGTCTTTGGAATAGGTTTCGGTAGGGAGTGCCGTGTAAGGCAGGGCGGGCTTCAGCGCGCTCATTCGCGTGAGCACGTTTTCATGCGCCAGGATTGCCGCGCCTTCCGTAGCATCGGGCAGGTCGCCGGTGACGTTGCCGCCGGTGAAGGTCTTGCCGGCTTTGGAAATTTTCTCGTTGCCGCCGGTGTGGTCGGGATGAAGATGCGTGTTGGCGATGTAGCGGATCGGCTTCGGGGGCGGTACGGCCGTATCGGGCTGACCGGCGGTGTTCAACTGCACGCTAAGTTTATTGATGGCCGCCAGGACCTTGTCGCTCATGTTGGCGAGTCCGCTGTCGACCATGAAGATTCCGTCGGGGCCGATAGAGAGAGTGATGTTCCCACCCGCGCCGGTCAACAAGTAAAGGTTCTTACGGATGTGGAGAATTTCGACGTCCTGCGAGTACGCGGTGACCGCTAGAAGGGCCAAGATTAGGAATTTTTTCATGGCCTATTTCTTCATTCCCGGGTTTTTGGCTGCGATGATTTTTCGCTCCAGCTCGGGATACATGGACTCGGCTCCGCCTAGAGCTGCCTCGGCGGGGATGTCGTATTTCTTCCCGAAGTCATTCATGGATGGATTTGCGCCGGGGAGATAGCTCGGCACGACGCCGTTGGGCCGGTCGACTTCTTCGATCACGGTGCAGGGGTAGGGAGGGATCTGTTGATTGAGTGCGAGGCGGTACTCCGAGCTGCGGATGACGGGCTCGGTGAGATAGACGGGATCGTAGACGATCGTCACCCAGGTGAGGATGTCGCCACGGCGCATCAGATATTCGGTCATGGTGGCGAGGTCGCTTACGGGGACTCCGTTACGGCGGAGGTAATCCTCTTTAAGATGCGTAACGGTGACTTTGAGCATATCGCCGATCCATTCGCCAGTCGCGAAACCGCCCCAAGTGTGGGCCGCGTTGGGCGAGGGGTGAGGGCGGCCATCCATGTAAATAGGATTGTCGACGGACCGCAGCCACTCGACATGAAACGCGGTGATGGTTCGCGAAACGGGGTCGACTTCTTTCCAGATGCGAGCCTGGGAGGGGCCTCGCGAAATATAGGTCGCACCGTGCGGGCGGCACTGCCACTCAGGCAGGGTTTGAATGGAGGCGCTCCATGCGGCTGCGCGCAGCTTTCCCGCTGCACTCATCGGAATGCCGACCCATTCGCCTAAATAAGGATTGCCGGTGTTGTCCTCGTCCTGCACGGTGGCCCATTCGCCGGAAAAATCGGTCTGGGCAAACGCCGGTGCCGATAGAATCGCCAAAGTGAACAGGATTTTCAACCGCATGCGGCCTCCCTGAGATTTGACTCAGGTCATTATACTGCCTTCGAACACCTCTTTCTGAAATTGATTTCGGGGCGCCCCTATCCGCTACTGACGCGCGCGGACTCGTCCATTGTTTCGACGTTTAGGCACCCAGGGTGACTCGAGTACTCCAGGGCGTTACCGTGATCGGGACCCCAATGGAAGGGCCCGACTCTTGCTTGCAGTGTAGGGGATGGTTCGCGAAAACAGGGGTGAGGCGAAAGACTAAATGATAGACAGCAGGCGAGAAAGAGGCGCGAGAATTTGTGTTCTCACGCCTCTTAGCGTTAATTACGGAGTTCCGGCTTTTCCCTTGATATGGGTCGGGTCCTGATTGTTTTCCTGGCAGATGTACTCCATCAGCTCTTCGTTGGGCCGCATGCGTGCCGTGAAATGCAGGGTGAAGGGCTTGGAGTATGCGCCGGGATCTTCGATGGTAACGTCGTTAACCAGGGTGCCCAGGTCGGTTCGGGTGTAGCGTTCGATGGTGTGGAGCTGTTCGGTGTGCGGGTGGCCGCGGAAGTCGAACCAGAATTTGTCGTTGTAGCCAATCGTGTCCACTACCAGCGTGTCGCCTTCCCAATGGCCGCGCGAATCGCCATACCAGCTTGGGTCGGGATCTTTGGGATGCGGCTTGCCATCCATAAAGATCTGGCGATAGCTGTGGATGTTGCCTTCAAACAGGAAGTAGATGTGGGTGGGATCCTGGACGATGCGCCACGGGTAGGGGGCGATGCGGGGGACGCCCGTGGGAAGGCAATTGGCTTCGGGATCGTCCGAGGAATTGCGTGAATCCATCATCGCTTTGGCTGCGGGAAGAAGCGGAATGGTCTCGCCTTTGGCCAGCCCTGTGCGCGAGTCGCCGACCGGACCGCCGCCGTTCCAGACGCCGGAAAGATCGACTTTGCCATCGGCGAGGCGGGGGGTCGGACCTTTTGGAGTCTGGGGTCCACGGCGTGCGCCGCCCGCGCCGGCCGGAGAGGTTGTTGCTGGGGGAAGATTCGGATCGGCGGCTTTAGGAGCGGGGGCCTGCGCCCAAACAGACGCGACCGTTAATGCCGCGGCACCTGCGGTAAAAATAAGACGCATGGAAATTCTCCTGGCGAACTGGAATCTACTGGGCCGCTTCGGCGCTGGATCCGGCGAAAAGACGCTTGCCGTCAGCCGCTACCACCGATCGCGCATTTGCCAGAAACGCACCGTCCTTGGCCTGAGAGCCACTGACGGTAACCATGTCGCCTACTTGCAGCGTCTTGCGGGTCCAGCCGTTGCGGATCAGCACGTTGGGGCTAGCCAATTCAAAATTCCAGGTGATGACCTTGCCTGCATCGTCTTTCACGTCCACGTAGAAGCGGGCGTGAGGGTTGGTCCATTCGACCTTACTCACGGTGCCTTTCAGCGTCACAGGCTTCTTCTCGTCATATTCCGCCGCGAAAGAATGATGGGCAAGAATCGGGAGTGCCGTGACGAGTAATCCGGCGCTCGCGGCTAGTAAAGCGAACTTAGCTTTCATGGGTTAACCTAACCTCCATCGAAGGATTGTGTCACAAAAAACGTTTGGGGGGAAGCAAAGGTTACTCCGGATTTCGGGTGTAATGTAATATGAGGCTTTTTCGTCATCATGACCATGAACCTTGCTCGTTTACTTGCGCCAGCTCTGGCCGCCGCCGGACTCGCCTGTGCGCAGAATACAGGAGCTTTCAATCCCGTTCCCGGTGTTGACCTTTCGGGAAACTGGGCCCCCGTGTTTCACGAAGACCAGCCGGAGCGCATCCCGGGTCCGGAACTGGTGAATTATCTCGGGCTTCCGATTACCGAGGGGGCTCGTCAATGGGCTTTGAGCTGGGATGCCTCGCGGCTTACCGTTCCCGAACACCAATGCCAGGTTCACGTCGCGCCCTATATTTATCGCGGTCCTCTCAATCTGCGGATTTGGGAGGAAAAAGAGCCGCAATCGCAGAGGCTGGTGGCTATCAAGCAGTACATCAGCACATATGAGCAGACTCGCACCATTTGGATGGATGGGCGTCCACACCCTCCGGAAGCAGCCGCTCATACCTGGATGGGATTTTCCACGGGCAAGTGGGAAGGCAATATTCTTACCGTCTATACGACGCACATCAAACAGGGGTGGATCCGCCGCGATGGAGTGCCGGAGAGCGACCAGGCGACCTTAGTTGAACATTTCATCCGCCATGGGGATCACATGACCCACGTCAGCATCGTGACCGACCCGGTCTATCTCACCGAGCCTTTGATCAAGACTCAGGACTTCAATATCCAGGCGCAGGAGGGGCAGAACTGGCTGTATCCATGCGAGTACGTGGAAGAGGTGGCAGGCCGCGCGCGCGGGGCCGTGCCCAATTACCTTCCGGGCCAGAATCCCTTCATTCACGAATTCGCGGATAAATTTAACATCCCCGTGGAAGCCGCGCTGGGCGGAGCCGAGACCATGTATCCCGAGTATCAGCAGAAGTTGAAAACGGCAGCGAAGAAGTAGGAACCGGACCCGACCCACATGAAAAAGATTGTTTTCTTCGTAGCCGTCTCGGCCGGATTGATGAATGCACAAGCGCCTGCGAGCGCCGAATTGACGGTGCTTCCCGTGCAAGGAAATGTCTACATGATCAACGGCGCGGGCGGTAATATCACGGTGCAAATTGGCCCCATGGGAGTTGTGGTGGTGGACACGGGTCTGGCTCAGAATGCAGCGAAGGTTGTGGAGGCGATCCGCAAGTTGACCGATAAGCCGATCCAGTACATCATCAATACGCACATGCATCCCGATCATACCGGCGGTAATGAAGTGGTTCGCAAGGCGGGAGTCACCATCACCGGGGCCAATGTGGCCGGAAATCTGACGGACGCGGGCGTGGGAGCCCAGATCATCGCGCATGAGAATGTTTTGAACCGGATGAGCGCGCCGACCGGGAAGCAGGCGGTTGCGCCCGAGGGCGCCTGGCCTACCGATACCTACTTCGAAGGCCAGAAAGAAATCTATTTCAATGACGAGCCGATAGTGGTGAGGTTTCAGCCCAAGGCTCACACCGATGGCGACAGCATCGTGATCTTCCGGCACTCCGATGTGGTTTCTACGGGAGATATTTTCACCACCACCAGTTATCCGTTTATCGACATCGAGAGGGGCGGAAGCATTCAGGGCGAGATTGACGCGCTGAATAATATCCTGGACATCGCCGTACCAAAGCACGATGAAGAGGGCGGCACCTACATCATTCCGGGCCACGGCCGAATCTGCGATGAATTCGACGTGCTGGAGTTTCGCGACATGGTCACCATCGTCAAGGAGCGCGTCGAGGCGTCCATTAAGAAGGGTATGACGCTGGAGCAGGTGAAAGCCTCGCACCCCACCATCGACTACGATGCTCGTTACGCTACAAAGACTGGATTCGGAACTGCCGATAGCTTTGTTGAAAGCGTCTACAAGAGCCTGACAGCAAAGAAATAGGCACTTGTCCGCTAAGGTCGAATGCCGGCCAAGACGAACATGACCACTTTCTACGTGCTGCTGGGACTCACGCTGGCGGTGTGGGCAGGGACGATTGCCGCTCTGCTCGATAAACCCTCCGTTGCCAGCCACGACATCGGTTCAAGCCTGCTGGCGGTTCTCCTAATGGTGGTGTTATGGGCCTTCCTCATCGCTCTATTGGTGATGGGCAGAAGCGAGATGCCCAGATGGGCGGTGGTGCTGGCATGGATTCTGCACCCGGCTTCGCTGGCGGCTTCGATTAACGTGGTGGACCGGTCCAATCGTCCCGAGGGCTCATGGATGATCATTGCGCCGATCGCGGCGCCATTGCTGACGGCGGGCTATGCGAGTTGGGCGTACTTTCCTGCGCTTCGGTCTGCGATCTCTGCTCCAGTTGCCGGCTCGGCGGCTTGGGGAGTGCTCTTCGTTCTCGCCGTGATTCCCTGGGCTTACATGATTCAGGAAGATCGCGAATACGAGGAAGGTCAATCTGCGGCCATCGCGGAAGGCTTGGCGTACGAAGGCAAATCGAATCGTCAAGACAGCTTGGTGAGGCTTCAGGAGCGGACGCCAGACTCGCCGCTTTGGGAATGGATGGATCTGGCTGACCCAAGGTTGGGAGTTCGCGACGAGGTCTTCGCCGGGGTTCGGAAACTGACGCACAGGCAGGCCGATGCGGATGAGATGCTGCGGAACGGCGTGACGCGCTTCATGGTAGATCTGCCTTATTTGGATCTGGAGACAACGCCGACCATCATCGGGGCGCATAAGAAGTACATACGCGGTCTGGCTACCGAGATTGGGCGGCCCGATGCGGGGAGTGTGAAGTATTCGTGGGTCGCTAATCGGATTGATGAGTATCTTCCGACGATCCAGTGGATGGCGGAGAGGCACTGCGAATGTTCGGATGACGTGGTAGTGCTGGAGGCGGCTGTGCGGACCTATAAGAGGTCGGTCGGAAAAGCGGAGTGCCTCGCGGCGCTTGAAAAGGCTCGGGCGACCGACAAGAATTAGCCAATGCCCAGTAATGTGAGTATCGTTGTTTTCACTTTGCTCTTAGGCTTGATGCTCCTGTTTTGGTTGGGGCAATTGGGAAGCATCCATGATATTTATGTAGGCCACAACCACGCCAATCTCGCATCGCTCTTCGCTGTAGTCTTATCGCTGCTGACGTGGGCCGTCCTGGTGGCGCTGCTCGTAATGGCCGCGACTAAGGGCGAGATGCCAGGCTGGGCTGGCTCGATTGCTTTTGTCCTGCACCCGGCCTCGTGCGCGGCCGCTGTTGCCGTCGGTATTGTGATGGATAGCGACGCCGCGAAAGAGAAGACCTGGCTGGCGGTTATCCCGGCGGCTGCTCCGCTACTGATGGGGGCATTCGCTAGCTGGGCCTTCTTCCCTGCTGTGCGCGCCGCCATTCCAGCCGCGGCTGCAGGCTCTGTCACGTGGGCCGCGGTTCTGATTCTGGCGATTCTGCCCTGGCCGTCGGTAGCGCAACGATCGCGAGAATCGGTCGCGCGCCGAGCGGAGAATGACGTTGCGGCAGTTCGCGCGGAGAAGGCTGCACTGGATACAGCCCGTGAAGAGAATCTGCCGAAGATTCAGGCGCTGGGTCCTGAGACGGACCTGTGGCATTGGATGGAATTCACCGATCCCAAAAAAGGTGTTCGGGAGGAGGCCTTTGCCGGTATTCACAAGCTGAAGGATCGCCAGAAAGAAGCGGAGGAGCTGGTCTCGCAAGGGCTAACCGGGCCGCTGATCGAATTGCCCAATTTGGACCTGGAGCCCACGCCTCCCATCGTTAAAGCGTACAAAGCTCGCTTGCTGGAATTGGCTAAGGGGAATCAAAGGGAAGATGCGCGGACGGTGATTTATGGCTGGATCGCATCGCAGGTTGACCCTTATCTGCCGGTGATCCAGTGGATGGCGGAGAGACATTGCGGGTGCACGTCGGAGGTGGCCGCGCTGGAGGATGTGGTCCGCAGCTACGCGGATTCTCCGGGTCGGGAGCAATGCATCGCGGCGCTGGAGAAAGCTCGCATCGCGGATAGGAATTAGAGTAGGACCAATATCAACATTGATTGGGCCCCTGATACAAAGGAGGAATTTGTGGGACTGAACGAACGCAGGAAGATCAAGGAATTAGAGGACGTGACTTTGCCGAACCGGGTGAAAGAGATCGCGGAAATCTGCGGCAAGCCCGTTCCCTACCAGGTGGATTGGACGACTTTCGACACCTTGGAAGCCCTCAATTTCATGGACAATATTTCGTGCCATCGCCTCAACATGGCTCTGCGCGCGATGTGCCTGGACGATATCGGCAAGGAAGCGGTCCGCGATGGGTTGAAGCTGGTGAAGCTCGCCAACGCCAAAGATAAGGCGGGTATGAAGATGGAGTTTGCTAACGGCACCCTGGAAATGCACTGCGCTTACGCACTGCATACCGAGGGGATGTATTCCGACAACCAAATACGCGAGTTTCTATCCGACCACCTGTGAAGACCTGTCCGCACCTGGAGCCGTTGGAGCGCGAGTTAGAGGATCGCGGAGTCGCGCTGGGGGAAGGTGGCAGGAGTCCTTACTCAGATGCGGGTGTGTGGTTTCCGGTGGAGTGCGTCTTCGACGGACCGGCGTTGCGGGCACGCCTGCGTATCCCAGAGGCCATCACTTACGAAGAGTACGATGGCCGCGTGGCGGGGAGCGATGCGACCTGGTATTGCTGGCAGTGCAACCGGGCGATTATGGGGCTTCATCCGAGGTACGCCAAGGCGTCGACGCCGAGGATTGCGTGAGCGGAAGCCCGACGGTAACGGAGCGGTTTTACGAAGTTTGCAGAAGAGGCCGCAATTCGCGGATGTTCTTCACGGCCTCTATCGCCAATACCTTTTCGATCAGGCTTGCGGATTTCCCGGCGCCGAGCACCGGCGTCATCAAGTCCCGAGCTTTGGCGACTACTTCGTCCCGCGTCATTGGATTATCGGGCGTCCCTCGGACTGCATCGACGCGCTCGGTGAGCTTTGTGCCATCCGCGAAAGTAATTTCTACGATGGTCACGCGCTGAGGGTAGAGCCGTTCCAGTTCCTCGTCAGGGACCAACTCTACTTTGGCCTTTTCGCGCAGTAAAGCTCCGTCCTTCATGCGCTCGCGATCATGGGCGGCGGCGAATGAGGCGGTTTTATCCAGCAACATGACCGCAGCCATATGTTGCAGGGAGATGTCCGGCATTTCGCGATTATTCACCGTCTTGGCTTCGCTGGTGGCGATGCGCACTACGACCTTACGCACATCGGCGGCCTCGAACGGGTGGCGCCTGCGGATGTTCCCAATGGCATCGAGAGGAGCCTGAATAGGAGAACCGACGGTCCATTTCTTGATGCTGGTGCGCACGACCTCATAGCGTTCACCCAGCTTGTCAACCAGTCCTGCCGGATCGGCCTTGGGCGCGAAGGCGAGCAAGAAGTTATCGGCGCCCGTGAAGACATCTTCCACGCCGGTACCGCCCATTTGAATCAGCAGCGCGGCGGTGACGCCGTTACGAGCGGGCATGCCGGCGAATACCAACGATTTTTCGATATGGTCCGTGTCGCGCTGCCAGGCGGCGATCCCGCTCGCCTGCTGCGACGCATAGTCCAGCACCCAGCGCATTTGCTTCGCATTCAAACTTGCTGCCGATGCGGCTGCGGCGGAGGCCCCAAACGTTCCCGCGATGCTGTGCGCAGCCCGGTGGGTCTCCATCTGGAAGGGCAGGCCGCCAAGGGTCATGGTGACGCGGGTGCCGACGTCGTAGCCCAGAGTCACGGCGCGCAGGAACTTCGAGCCGTCGATATTTTCCGCAGTCTCTGAGATCGCTAGCGCGGCTGGAACTACAGCACAGCCCGGGTGGGAATGCGAAGCGGCGTGTGAGTCGTCGGTCTCGTCGGAATGGGCGAGCATGCCGTTGGCCATGGCTGCCTCGATGGGTCCACACATGATGTTCGACGCCGCCACGGTGGCCGCTTTTTCTCCCTGGTGGACGCGCGCGAAATTGATTCCGAGACGGCCGGGGGCGAGGCTGGAACCCGAGATCATCGCCGCGAACGTATCCAGGATGTGCTGCTTGGTCTTCTCGACCACCTCCGGCGGGAGAGGCCGATTTTGCGCAGCGGCCATAAAGGCGGTGAGCCTGGCCATTACTGAGTCGTCCTCAGTAGCGGCACGCAAGAACTTCGACGCCAGCAGGGCTCCACCGGATGTCTTCAGCATTTGCCGACGAGAGGAATTCATTTTGCCAACTCGTTTCTAAATACTACTCCGCCCTTCATCACGAACTTCACTCGTTCTGTCTCGGTGATGTCGGTTAGAGGATCGCCCGCGACCGCGACCAGGTCGGCATAACGGCCCTTCTCTATGATGCCTACCTGTTTGCCTAAATCGAAGTTCAAGCTCTCCGCCGCATTGGTGGTGGCCATCTGCAAAGCCTGCACGGGAGTGAGGCCCCACTTCACATACACTCCGAACTGGAACGCCTGCGTGCCGTGCCCGCCAAGATAAACCCCGCTGCCGAAGACTTGTTTGACGCCTTCCTTCACCAGGCGCTTGAAGCTTAGCTCGGTCAGCTTATAGCGCGTTGTCTTGCCGCCGGTCGCCTTCAGGTCGCGATTCTCCAGGTCGCCGATCAAATCCCACAGCGTCTGCATCACGGGCCGCAGCGTCCCATCGGCCAAAGGCTGTTTGAAGTAGCGGATGGTCTCGTCATCCAGGCCTTCCGCGCCGGTAACGCCGACCGTGACGTGCATCGGCATATCGACTCCCGCGGCCAGGCAGTTTCGCAACCCCTCACCGCCATAAGCGTGACAGGCGACCTTCAGGCCTCGCCGATGGGCTTCGTCGACAATTGCCTGGTTCTCTTCGAGTGTCAGCGAGGGTACGTTGATCATCTTCCCATCGGGCGTGAATGCTCCAGAGCCAGCCGGGTTAGGATAGCCGCCGCCCTCGTAGTCTTCCGTCTCATAGACCTTGATCCAATCCGTGCCATAGTGCGAATGTTCGCGCACCGCGGCCCTGGCGAGCCAAGGCGAGTTGATGTCCTGCGTCAATTGCCACACGCCCTGCCCAAACGGCGCGACCGTCGAGGGAGCAGGATAGTAGCCGGCAGCCCGAGGATTCAGTTGCGGCCCGGCGACCTGCATTCGCGGACCCGGCACCAAGTTTTTGATGATCGCGTCACGAAGTTCGACACTCGCGTAGGTGAAGGGAGAGCCCATGTCCTGGATCGTAGTAAAACCGGCGTTCAAATCTTTTAAGGCGTAATTCAGGCCCTGGAGCGCGGCCCGGCCGTCGTTTGGCTGCTGGTCCTGAAAGAGGTGCACATGGCGATCGATCAGGCCGGGCAGGACGGTAGCGCGGCTCAGGTCGATCACGCGGGCTCCTGAAGGAATTTGAATCCGAGCGGCAGGACCGACATCTACGATTCGCTCGCCTTTGATCAGGATCACCTGGTCCAGTAGATTTCTGCCCGAGAGCGGATCGAACATGCGGCCCGCCCGCACCGCGATTCCTTCGGCTGGCGCGGGCTGCAGATTCATTGTGGATGGATTGAATTGCGGCGTTTCCGGCCGGATACCTTGCGCCAGAACCATGCCTGCCGCCCCCAAGATCCACAGAATTTTGCTCATTCCCAAGCCCTCCCGAACGCCGACCAGTATATACGCAAGTGACGGATAAAACTCATCAGAGAGGCCGAAGTCAAGCGGGTCCTATGCAATTTTGTCTAGGCTCTTTGGCAGATTTGTGTTGACTCCCGGAAACAATTAGCAATAAACTAACTCAGATTCGTGGGACAGGTCCGTTTTACGGGTGGGGGTCCAACGTTTCGGGTACGCATCCGCGTTGATGGGGGTTAAAAGAGCCATGAAATTTGCTTTTTGTCTTCTGTTTTCTGGGTTGACTATTTTCGCCCAGAGTGACCGCGGTACCATCACAGGTACCATCTCTGATCCAGCCGGGGCCGTTATACCGGCCGCCCCTGTGGAAGCCAAAAGCGTGGATACCGGAACGGTATATCCAGTTGCGTCTTCCTCGACCGGCAACTACACCATCCCCGCGCTTCCTCCTGGGATTTACAGCATCACTGCGACGGTGGCGGGGTTCAAGAAGATGATTCGCACCGGAATTCAGGTAGACGTGGCAACCACCGTTCGCGTCGACCTTTCGCTTGAGGTCGGCACCAACACCGAGTCCGTTACCGTGAGCACGGACGCTCCCCTGCTGAAGACGGAAAGCGGTGAGCTGAGCCATCAGATTACGTATGAACGCGCCGACAGCCTGCCGTTGTTGACCATCGGCGGCAACGGCGGGTTGGGCAATGTGCGAAACCCACTCCAGGTTGTGAATCTGATACCTGGTGCGGCTTTTGCGAATGACAACACCCTGCGCGTAAACGGAATGCCCTCCAGTTCGCAGTCGATCCGCGTTGAAGGCCAGGACGCGACGAATGGCTTCTGGCGGCAACAGAACCAGATCAGCCAAACGGCTACGGACGCCATCCAGGAAGTCGCGGTGCAGACCTCGAACTACGCGGCGGAATACGGGCAGGCGGGCGGCGGTTACTTCAACTACACGATGAAATCCGGAACCAACCAGTATCACGGCTCCGCCTTCAACTACATGCAGAATGATGCCTTGAACGCCGGCTTGCCTTTCACGGACGCAAGTTTGACCAACTCCCTGAAGGCCGGCCAGCACGTGCGTAACTCTTCGCGCCGCTTCGATTTCGGGGGTACGTTCGGCGGTCCGGTGAGAATTCCCAAGCTCTACGACGGCCATGAGAAGACGTTCTTCTTCTTTAGTTTTGAGCAGTTCCGCTCTAAGACGCTGACTGTCAACCAGCAAAATACGGTGCCTACCAACGCGTTTCGCAACGGCGATTTCAGCGCGGCTTTGAACCCGCAACTGCTGCTGGGTGGCGTGCCACAGACGGATCCCCTGGGCCGCCCGATCCTGGGCAACCAAATCTTCGATCCCGACACCCAGCGAAGTATAAACGGCTTGGTGACTCGGGACGCCTTCCCGAACAACACCATCCCCCTGACCCGCCTGGATCCCACGGCGCTCAAGATGCAGTCGCTGTTCCCGACGGCCAACGCCTCCTCCGCGGTCAACAACTACTTCATCCCGAGCTACTTCAACTTCATGCACACCACGATCCCGTCGTTGAAGATAGATCACAACCTTACGCCAACGATCAAGATCTCCGGGTTCTACTCCGCCAACCGGCAAACCGGCCCGGCAGCGAACGGCTTCACGCAACCCTTCACCTCGGCTGAGCCTACGGACATCCTGTCGCAGACTACACGTATAAGCTACGACCAATCCATCACCCCGACGCTGTTGATGCACTTCGGAGCCGGCCTGCTGAATACCAGCCAGAGCAACCTTCCTCCCGCATACGATCAGAGCCAGTTGTTCGGTACGCAGAAGTTCTACGTGAATCAGTTCCCGAACCTGGCGGGTATTTTCGACGCGACCAAGGGGGGCTTCCAACCGACAGTCGGTGTCGGCTTCGGCGCCACGATCCAGAAGGACACGAAACCGACTTTCAATACCAACTTTACCTGGGTCCATGGCAACCACACCTACAAGATCGGCGGCGAGGCCATCTTCGAAGGTCTCCCCATCCAGAACACCACCCGCGCCAACGGCCAGTTCGGCTTCGCGCAAGCCGAGACTGCCCAACCGTTCGCCACGCAGAACACCTATTCCAATGGCGCCACCGGGTTCGGTTATGCCAGCTTTTTGCTGGGCAACTACGACAGTTTGACGGTTTCGCAGTTGACCTCCTCCCGTTTGGGCAACCATTCGTTGGGTTTCTACGGGCAGGACACCTGGAAGGTCAGCCGCAAACTCACTCTGGACTACGGTCTCCGCTGGGATTTCGCAACGCTGCTGAACGAAGAGCATGGCCGCATGCAGGACGCGGCGTTTAATACCATCAACCCGACCATCGGCCGCCTGGGAAGTGTCATTTACGGCGCCACGTGTAATTGCTCGTTAAATAACAACTATCCCTGGGCCTTCGGTCCCCGGCTCGGCCTAGCCTACAAACTGAACGACAAGACTGTGCTGCGCACCGGTACAGCCATCTCCTACGGCACTTCGCCCAACAATGCGTTTTTGACCTACAGTGTGCCTGACTTTTATGTTTACGGCGCACAGGCGCCGGTCGGCGTGCCTGCAGGCCAGTTAAAGTTCGGCAATCCGTTCGCCGCAGGGAATCCGTTCAACAACGCGCCTATTATCTGGCCGGACTTCAGCCCCCATTACCCGGTGCAGACTTCTCCGGGTTACGCACCGTTCCAATCACCGTTCATCTCGATCGACCGCAACGCCGGCCGTCTCCCCCGAATCTTCCAATGGAGCATTGGAATCCAGCGCGAAGTCTTTAGAAACACCGTGGTGGATATCGCCTACGTGGGCAACCGTGGGGTATGGTGGACCGCTCCTGAACTCTCGGGTACAGCATATAATGCTCTCACTCCCGCGATGGTTCAGGCCGCGGGGTTGAACCCCACCAGCCAGAGCGATCTGAACCTGCTTACCACGCCGGTTAATTCCCCACTGGTGCAGGCTCGTTTCCCGAACTTGAAGGTCACCACGCTGCCTTCCGGTCTGCAGGTTGTCCCGTCGGTGTACTCGAGCTTCCCTGCGACCCAGTCGCTCGGCCAAGCTTTGCGTCCTTATCCGCAGTGGAACGGCGTACCGCCTTTCCTTGGGCCACCGCTGGGCCAGACCTGGTATGACTCTTTGCAGATGAAGGTCACCAAGCGCTACTCCCATGGCCTGGACGCCCAGTACGCCTTCACCTATCAGAAAGAGCTGGCCAACGGTGCTAACTCCGACACTTCTTACCTGACGCCGAACCCTCCGCTGATCAATGACGTGTTCAATATCAACCAGAATAAGCAGCTCTCTGGTTTCAGCCGTCCTCTGGTCAGCGTCATTTCGGTAAACTATCGCACGCCCGGCTTCTCCGCCACGAATAAGGGCCTCCATGTAGTCTCCTATGTCGCCAAGGACTGGGTGATCGGCGCTGTGCTCCGCTATCAGAGCGGTGCGCTTCTCCGCGTGCCGGCGTCCAACAACAACTTCCTTCCCCAGTTGCAGCGCGGCCCGGCCAACAATCCGGCCACATGGGGCGGCGGCAATACCTACCAGAACTACACGGGTCAGCCCTTCTTCCTGAGTGACCCGAACTGTCACTGCATAGATCCGACCAAGAACCAAGTCTTGAATTCGGCCGCGTGGTCGGATGTAGGCCCGGGCCAATTCGGCGCAACCGCCCCGTATATCGACGGATATCGCTGGCAGCGCCAGCCGTCGGAATCGGTAAGCCTTGGCCGCATTTTCCCGCTCGCGAAAGAGGGCAGGATCAACCTGAATGTGCGTATGGAATTCCAGAACATCTTTAACCGCACATTCCTGACGGCCCCGTCGCTGACGGCGGTAACTAACCCTCAGGGTCTTGTTACAAGAACCAATCCCTTCCCGAACGGTACTCTCGGAGCGCTGTCCGGCGGGTTCGGTTATGTCTCGACTACGAACGGCGGCCTCTCCGCCCTGCCACGCACCGCCCAGCTCGTTGCCCGGTTGCAGTTCTAGAGGGTTGTAGGAAAACAACAAACCGCCGCCGTCCCGAAGCTGGGTCGGCGGCGGTTTTGTTTTTAGGCCTCCGTAACGGAAGTGGGCAAAGCGCCCCACTCTTCAGGGCTCACGTCCTTTACGTGCTGTGAGAAGAGCCAGCGATGACCTTCCAGGTCTTCCGCTGTATATTGCCGTTCGCCATAGCCGGGCTCATTCAGTTCTTCCGTGATCTTGGCGCCCGCGGCTTTGGTCTTGGCGTAATGAGCATCCACATCGTCCACAAACACAGTCACGCACTGTGTCCACCGCCCGAGCTGCCCTGGTGTGTCCGCCGTTCCCCGCGCGCTCTTGAGCATGATCCACGCCTCGCCCAAGTGCATCTGCGCGCCTTGGGCCGGCTCGCCATAGTGGTAGTGTTTTTGGAATCCAAAAGTCCGGCTAAGCCACGCCGCCGCATCGGCGACGTTGTGATAGACGATGTGAGGCAGAATCGTGTTGACCGGTACGGAGCGATTCGAAATCATGCTTCCAGAATACGGCGTTCTCGATATCATGGAAGTTCCTCTCTGATGTCCGAACTAAAATCCCTTTCTCCCGACCTCCTGATTCATGTAGCCAAAACGCTGCAGGTACCCATGAAAGGACTGCTGGCCACCGTCGAGTTATTAGACGAAGGCGCAACGGTCCCCTTCATCGCCCGGTACCGTAAGGAGGTCACCGGCAACCTTGACGAAGTGCAGATCCGCGCGATTGAAGAGAAGCTGCTCTATTTTCGCGATCTGCAGGCCCGCAAGGAAACCGTGCTTGCGTCTATCAAGGAGCAAGGCAAGCTTACCGACGAACTGAAAGCCCGTATCGAGGCCACGCTCGAAAAGAGTGAGCTGGAAGATCTCTATCTTCCCTTCAAACCGAAGCGGCGCACCAAGGCGATGATCGCTCGCGAGAAAGGCCTCGAGCCGCTGGCGAACTATATATGGCAGCAGGAGCCGAGGGAAATCTCGCTCAACGCCCTTGCAGCCAGCCTTGTGAACGCGGACTTGGGAGTCGCCGACGTGGACCAGGCCCTGGAAGGCGCCCGCCACATCATCGCCGAAACCATCAGCGAAAACGCCGATATCCGCAAAGCGCTGCGGAAGGCCATGTTTGAAGAGGGCGTGATCGTAAGCAGCAGAGTCGCCGATACTCCCGACGAGCAGCAGAAGTTCAAGATGTACTACGACTACCGCGAGCCCGTCCGCACCATTCCCTCCCATCGCATGCTGGCGATTCGCCGTGGTGAGACCGAAAACGTTTTGTATTTCCTGATCGAGCTGGACCCGCTGCGGCCCGTCGGCATCATTAAACACGCCATCCACAAGCGTCAGGGCGACTGGACCCCGCAGCTCGATCTGGCGGCCGAAGATTCGTGGAAGCGATTGCTCAACAGCTCCATCACCGCGGAGACTCGTTTGGAATTGAAGCAGAAAGCCGACACGGAAGCCATCAAAGTCTTTCGCGAGAATCTGGAGAACCTCCTGCTCTCGCCGCCCGCCGGGCAACTCGCGGTACTCGGTCTCGACCCCGGCATTCGAACCGGTTGCAAGATCGCCGTGGTCGACGATACGGGCAAGTTCCTGTCGCATGACGTGATCTACCCTCATGCGCCGAAGCACGACGTCGCAGGCGCCGAGCGGACGCTGAAAGCTCTGATCCAGAAATACAACGTGAAGGCGATCGCCATTGGCAACGGCACGGCCTCGCGCGAAACCGAAGCGATGGTTCGCGATTTCCTTAAGAAGGAAGGCCTCCTCTCACTCTTCACGGTGACGGTAAACGAGTCCGGTGCATCCATCTATTCCGCGTCCGACCTCGCGCGCCAGGAGTTTCCGGACCTCGACCTGACAGTGCGCGGCGCCATCTCCATCGCGCGCCGCTTGCAGGACCCTCTAGCGGAACTGGTCAAGATCGATCCGAAGTCCATCGGCGTGGGGCAGTATCAGCATGACGTCGACCAGACCCATCTGCAGCGCTCGCTCCAAACCGTCATTGAAAGCTGCGTGAACCGCGTGGGAGTCGACCTGAACACCGCGTCCTGGGCCCTGCTGCGTTACGTGGCCGGAATCAATGAGCGAACCGCACAAAAGATCGTCGAGTTCCGCAATGAGAACGGGCGCTTCAAGTCCCGTGTCCAGTTGACCGCGGTCCCCGGCATCGGCCCGAAGACGTTTGAGCAGGCCGCCGGATTTCTGCGCATCCGCGGAGGCGACAACCCTCTCGACATTACTGCAGTGCATCCCGAATCCTACCCCGTGGTGGAACAGATCGCGGCGAAACTGGAAGTCCCGATAGAGCAGTTGATCCAGCATCCCGAATCGCTGGAGAAGGTGGACAAATCCACACTATCGGTTGGCGTCTTCACGCTGAACGACATTCTGGAAGAGCTGCGCAAACCCGGAAGAGATCCGCGCGACAAATTCGTGGCGCCGAGCTTCAAGGAAGATGTCCGCGAGATTTCCGACCTGCAACCAGGCATGATTCTGGAAGGCGTAGTGACCAACGTCACCAAGTTCGGAGCCTTCGTCGATATCGGTGTCCACCAGGATGGACTGATCCACATCAGCGAGCTATCGGATCGCTATATCAAGGAACCCAGCGAAGTGGTGAAAGTCGGACAGATCGTCAAAGCTCAAGTCTTAAGCGCGGATGCGAAGATGAAACGGATCGCGCTTTCCATAAAAGCCCTCACGGCCAAGGCTCCGCAAACACCGAAGAGTCAGCCCCCTCCCAAGCCCGCGCCGCCCAAGCCGTCCATGGACGACAAACTAGCGAGTCTCGCCAATCGATGGAAGGTCCGCTGAAAGCTCGTTGAAACCACACATAATCGCCCACTTGTTTCGCCCTCGGATCCCTGGAGCCCCTCGGAGCCGCGACGGTCACGGAGCGGTTTTTAGTTTTCCAACAAATCCTAAATCCTCGCTCGACACTGCCCGAAAAAACTCGGTAGTGTAATAGAGGCCATGCCGAACCGAAGAACGGCGATCCTCATCCTGCTAGTCGCATTGAGCGGATGCGCCGCGCTGGTCTATGAGATCGTCTGGTTCCAGTTACTGCAATTAGTAATCGGATCGTCCGCCGTCTCGCTAGGGCTTCTACTCGCCGCCTACATGGGCGGTTTGTGCCTGGGTAGCGCCCTGTTCGCCCGCTTTGTCCCGAGCACCATCCACCCGATGCGCGTGTACGGCTACCTGGAACTGGGCATAGGATTGTTCGGTCTTTTAGCGCTCTTTGGCATCCCGGCTCTTGGACACGCCTATATCGCAGGTCCCACCTCTGGCACGGCCGGTCTGGTTTGGCGGGGCTTGGTAGCCGTGCTATGCCTGGTGCCTCCGACAATATTAATGGGTGCCTCATTCCCCGCACTCGCCCGATGGGTCGAACCAGGACCCGCCAGCGTCTCGCGCCTCGGGCTTCTGTATAGCGCGAACATAGCCGGGGCGGTCGTGGGCTGCCTGGGTGCAGGTTTCTACCTGCTACGCCTGTACGACATGGGCACCACCACCTTCGCCGCCGCCGCGATCAATGTCGTCGGCTCTCTGATCGCCTTCCTCCTCGCGCGCCCCGCCCCAAAGCAAAAAGTAGAACCCGCGCCGGAGGCGACTCTCCGCGCACCCGGCGCAGCATTCATTTACGTTGCGATCGGCATCTCGGGTCTGACGGCGCTCGGCGCGGAGGTCGTGTGGACACGACTTTTGTCTCTCCTCCTAGGAGCTACGGTTTACACGTTCTCCATAATCCTGGGCGTGTTTCTGATAGGGATGTGGGCCGGAAGCGCTGCCGGGTCGAGGCTCGCCGCCCGTACCGCCGATCCTAAATTCGCTCTCGCCGTATGCCAGGGCCTGCTGGCGCTCTCCATCGCTTTTGCGGCCTACACAATCGCTGTCTCACTGCCGCGCTGGCCGGTCGACCCCTGGGTCGCAGGCAGTCCCTGGAATAGCTTTGACCTCGACCTGATGCGGTGCCTCCGCACTATCCTGCCCGCCACGCTTCTCTGGGGCGCGAGCTTCCCCCTGGCTCTAGCCGCCGCCGCGGCCAAGGGGCAAGATCCCGCACGCCTGGCGGGTGAGGTCTACGCCGCCAACACCGCAGGCTCCATCGTGGGAGCTCTTGGCTTCACGCTCTGGGCCGTGCCCGCCATTGGTACGCGAGGCTCCCAGCAGCTTCTGATCTGGCTCGCCGCCATGGGCTCTCTAACAGCTCTCGGCTACTTGATGATGAGCCGCAAAGCCGTTATCTTCGCGGGGGCGGTGGTGTTAGCCGCCCTGGGCCTCTCCATGACGGTCGCCGACATTCCCTGGCAGGTGATCGCCTTCGGCCGCCGCACCGCCCCCAACATGCGTGAGATGGATCTCTCGCCCGACGCCCGCGCCGCCACTCCCCTGTTTACCGGCGAAGGAATGAACGCCTCCATCGCCATAGTTGAGCGGGCCGGCCAGCGGTCTTTTTATATCAGCGGCAAGTCGGAAGCCTCCACCACTTCCTTGGACATGCGGCTCCAGCGCATGATGGGACACCTTCCCGCTTTATTCAACGCTGCGCCTCGCTCCGTCCTGGTGGTTGGCTTCGGCGCCGGTGTCACCGCGGGTTCGTTTGTCTGGTATCCGGAGGTCCAGAGCATCGCGATTTGCGAGCTCGAAAAGCTGATCCCCCCTGCTTCTTACCAATACTTCGGCGCGCAGAACTACAACGTCCTGGATGACCCGCGTGTCCACGTCGTCTACGACGATGCGCGTCACTACATCGCCACCGCGCGCGAGAAGTTCGACGTCATCACCACCGACCCAATCCACCCGTGGGTGAAAGGAACCTCCACACTGTATTCGAAGGAATACTACGAGCTGGTCCGCGACCGCCTGAATCCGGGGGGTGTCGTGGCACAATGGCTGCCCGTCTATGAAAGCGACGCCGATTCGGTCAAGACCGAGCTCGCAACCTTCTTCTCCGTTTTCCCCAATGCCACCGTCTGGAGCAACTACCAGGATGGCGATGGATACGATCTGGTCCTGCTGGGCCGCCTGGAGGATTCCCCTCTGGAGGTCGACGCGCTGGAGAAGCGGCTGCTCCAGCCTTCCTACAGCAAGGTGGCAGCCTCTCTTGCCGATGTCGGGTTCCACAACACTCTGGACCTTCTTGCTACCTACGCGGGGCGCGCCACGGATATGACCGGCCTTCTCACGGGCGCCCAAATCAACCAGGACCTCAATCAACGATTGCAATACATGGCAGGCCTAGGGTTGGATTCAATGTCGGCGGCAGGGACTTATCAAGAGGTCCTGTCCTATCGCCGCTTTCCGGACGGGTTCCTCGCAGGTAGCCCGGAGAAGCTGAAGCCTTTGCGAGTGAGGTTCGGACGCCGGCATCGAATATTCTAATGTCTAGTTTTCGCTATTGGCGCCTTGCGCTGTGTGTCCTGCCCGCTTTAGCGGCGGCTGGCGCGGCCGTGTGTTCCATTGGGCCCCCGTCCGTCTATCGCCCAGCAGACGATCAAAGCCCAACGCCCGATGCTCTGGATCTCGCCAAGCAAATGAACCAGGCGCTAGCGCCAGGCTGCACGCCCAACTGCCCTCGAATTGCCCTTCTGCGCAACGCCTCCGCCGGAGGCCTCCTGCTGATGAATACCGGCACCCCCGGCCAATGGAAGCTAGTCTACACGCCCGGGTTTTTCTCCGAGATCGACGAATCCTACGGCGACGCTGCAGTGGTCGCGATGCTCTCGCACGCTTTCGGCCATACGCTCGATGCCACGATGGCCTCATCCTGGCCCAAAGAATTCACGCCCGAGCAACGCGCCGATGCCTGGTCCGGCTGCGCCCTTGCCCAAAACAACTACGATCCCGAGGACGTGAAGAGCGCTTTAGCGGCTCTGTCAAAGTACCCACCGCAATCAAGCCCTGCCTGGCCATCGCGGCTTACCGCACTACGCCTGGGCTATGTGAAATGCGCCGGAGATGGAGCCGGATTCGACAAGCTAATCAGGTAAGACAGGATAAGATATCCGTTTTGAATCTGCGTTCATCCGCGTTCATCTGCGGCTAAATTTTTCATAGTTACTCCGAAGCCTTCACCGTCTGGAAGAGCACCACTCTCAACTCTTCCGGATCCGCCGAAAGCTCCCTGGCCCCGGCCGGAAATCCGTTGGATTTCAAAATGTACGCCAAAATGTCCGCCTTCCTGCGAGCACTTAACTGGCTCTCCCGATCTACCGGCATCGCGAACAGAATCTCTTCAAACAGGTTGTCGACTCCCGTGAAATCCCAATCCCACGTGAAGTCGCGCCCGGTCAGCGGCGGAGTATCGCCTTTGCCTTCCAGTTTCATTCCGTGGCAGGAGGCGCAACTTGTCTTATAGGCCGCCTCGCCCCGAGCCGCCTGGGCTGTCGTATAGACGCCGTCCCAGACCGAAGGCCATGGATTCTCCTCCCCCAACAGACAGGAGAACACCCCCCCTAGCGCAACCAGAACGACCAAGGCTCCAAGGATACGTTTTTTCATCAACGCCCTCACACCATTCAGAGTAATCTAAAAACGACTTAGACGTGTTTACGCGCAGGCGGCTGATATGCTCCCGGCACCGCCCTAAAAGCAATCGCCAGCCGGTTCCAACCGTTAATACTAACAATCGCCATGGACAAATTCACCAGCTCCTCCTCTGCGAAGTGCTTCCGAGCCTCCTCATACACTTCATCCGGCACATGGTCCTCCGCCACCAGCGTCAGCGCCTCGGTCCATTCAAGCGCCGCCCTCTCTCGATCCGTAAAGAACGGCGTCTCCCGCCACGCATTCAGCGCATAAAGACGCTGCTCGGTCTCTCCCGCGGCCCGCGCGTCCTTCGAATGCATATCCAGGCAGTAAGCGCAGCCGTTGATCTGCGAAGCCCGCATTTTCACCAGCTCGATCAACGACGGTTCGTGCACCCAAGACTTCCGTACAAACCCCTCCAGCGCGAGCATGGCCTGATAAGCCGCCGGAGAAGTCTTCGTAGAATCCAATCGTGCTTCCATTCTTCAAGATTGCCATAAACCAGTCACGCGACACTTGCCCAATGCAATCAACCACTTCCGCTAGTCCCTCGGACCCCCCGTGTTATCTTCAAGTCGAGAAAAGATTTCACCAACAAGTTTCTTCCGGGCCCGGGAGCGTTGCATTGTGGTGGAACGGAACTTCCGGAGCCCCTGGAAAGGCTTACGAGAGCTAACTATAGGGATAGCCTCGACGGAAGACCTTGGAGTCGCGATTTCATAACATCTGAAGGCTGGTTAACGGCTCAAGATATCCGAGAGTTGCACACCGTAGACGAGAACGGCTCGTGAGGTGGAACTCAATTCATTGGCGGCCGACCTAAAAAATCGGCCGCCCGCAACGTCGCGTGGGAGCAGTGTGTCTGCGTTACACTGAGGATCGTGAAATCCCGCTCCATCGGCCGGATTGCGGTGCTGGGAGCTGGAACCATGGGCTCCCGAATCGCCGCCCACTTCGCCAATGCGGGCATCCCCGTAGACCTGCTGGACCTCTTCACAGACCTGGCCGCAAAAGGAATTCAAACCGCAATCAAACAGAAGCCCGGAGCCTTTTATCTCGATTCCTCCGCGTCATTGATCACCCCCGGAAGCTTCACCGAAAATCTCGACCGAGTCTCAAAAGCCGATTGGATCATCGAAGCCGTCACCGAAAAACTGGACCTTAAAAGATTGCTGTGGAGTAAAGTCGAGCCTCTCCGCCGCCCCGGCTCCATCGTTTCCACCAACACCAGCGGCATCCCTCTGCGCCAGATAACGGAAGGCTTTTCCGAAGAATTCAGGCATCATTTCCTGGGGACCCATTTCTTCAACCCTCCTCGCTACCTGCACCTGTTGGAACTAATCCCCGGCGCCGACACCAGCCCCGAAATTTTAAGCTTCGTCGCGAACTTCGCCGAACGCCGCCTGGGAAAGGGCATCGTCCCTTGCAAGGACACTCCCAACTTCATCGCCAACCGCATCGGATGCTTCTTCTGCGGCACAGCGTTCAAGATCGCACTCGAAGGCGGCTACACAGTGGAGGAAGTCGACGCGTTAACGGGCCCTCTCATCGGCCTTCCGAACAGCGCCACGTTCCGCCTGCTCGACATCATCGGCCTGGACGTCATGAGCTTCGTCGGCATGAATCTTTATGAAGGCGTCCCCACCGACCCCTGGCGCGACCGCTTCCTCCCCCCGCCCTTCATGAAGCAGATGATGGAGCGCGGCTGGCTTGGCGAGAAATCCGGCCAGGGATTCTACAAACGCGTAGGCAAGGACAAAGAAATCCACGCGCTGGACCTGAACACGCTGGAATATCATCCTGCCGCCAAAGTGAAATTCCCCTCCGTCGAATCGGCCAGAAACATCGAAGATCTGCCCGAACGCCTCCGCACCCTGGTGAAAGCGAATGATCGCGCCGGTGAATTCCTGTGGACCCTCTTTAGCGACCTGTTCCTCTACAGCGCCGAGCGAATTCCTGAAATCTCAGACCGCATCGTCGAAGTCGACCGAGCCATGCGCTGGGGCTACGCCCATAAGCTGGGTCCATTCGAACTGTGGGACGCGCTCGGTTCCAAGATGTCTCGCAGCGTATCGAAAAATCAGGCCGCCAGTTACCCGCCAATGTCGTCTGGCGTAACCAGCTTCTACCGCGGACGCGAAATATCTCGACCTGCCCTCGCGTCAATACAAGCCGCTGGAGCAGCCGGGAATCGTTCTGGCCCAATGCACAACGGTCCAATCCAATCCTGGAGCATCTCTCAAGGACCTGGGCGATGGCGTTCTCTGCGTCGAGTTCCACAGCAAAATGAACGCCCTCGGCGAGGATCACATGCGCATGCTGCGCGCGGGCCTCGAAGAGACGGAAAAGAATTTCGACGCGATGGTCATCGCCAATCAGGGCGAAAACTTCAGCGCCGGAGCCAACCTGACGCTGGTCCTGCTCGCCGCGCAGGAAGGCGAATGGGACGACCTCTCGCTGATGATCCAGCGGTTCCAGCAACTAAATCTCGCCTTGAAGTACGCGAAGAAACCAGTTGTAGCGGCGCCGTTTTCACGCGCCCTCGGAGGCGGATGCGAAATCAGCATTCACGCGCATCGCATCCAGGCCGCGGCCGAAACCTACATCGGTCTGGTGGAAGTAGGAGTCGGCGTCATCCCCGCCGGTGGCGGAACGGTGGAAATGTTGCGGCGTTTGGGCGACGCGCGCAAGGCTTTGGAATTGATCGGGCAGGCCAAGGTCTCAACCAGCGCCGCTGAGGCCCGCCAACTCGGCTTCCTTCGCGACATCGACGACATTTCCATGAACCCCGATCTCCTGATCGAAGACGCCAAGCGCCTGGCGCTTTCCCTCGTACCCGGCTACGCGCCTCCTCCGGCAAGCTCCGTAAAGGTGGGCGGTGAGGCCACGCTAGCGCTGCTCAAGCTTGGTATCTGGAGCTACAGACAGGGTAACTATATTTCCGACTACGATGTCGTCGTGCTGGGAAAACTCGCGCATATCCTTTCGGGCGGACCTCTGACAGGCGAGCAATTGGTCGCCGAACAATATCTGCTCGATCTGGAGCGGGAAGCCTTCCTGAGCCTGTGCGGAAACAAGCAAACGCAAGACCGTATGGCGCATACGCTAAAAACCGGAAAGCCGTTAAGGAACTAAGCAATGACACGTGAAGCTGTAATTGTCGATTGCCTCCGCACCGCGGTAGGCAAAGCCGGCCGCGGAGCCCTGCGCTCAGCGCGCCCAGACGACCTGGCGGCTCACGTGATTCGTGTCTTGCTGGAACGCTATCCCCAATTGGCGTGGAGCGAGATCGACGACGTGATTGTCGGCTGCGCGATGCCCGAAGGCGAGCAAGGATTGAACATGGCTCGTATCATCGCCTTGCGAGCCGGTTTGCCGGACACGGTCCCCGGTGTAACTATCAACCGTTTTTGCGCCTCCGGCTTGCAATCGATCGCGATGGCCGCCGATGCCGTGCGCTCCGGCAGCGCCGACGTCGTGCTGGCGGGCGGCGCGGAATCGATGAGCATGATTCCAATGACCGGCGTCAAATTCGCCCCCAATCCCTGGATGGTGGATCATCGGCCGGAACTCTATCTCAACATGGGCCTGACTGCCGAGCGCGTGCAGCAGAAGTACGATGTTTCGCGTGACGATCAGGATCAGTTTGCCTTGGCGAGCCATCAGAAAGCCGTTGCGGCACAGGCTGCCGGTCGCTTCGATGCGGAGATCGTTCCCGTTCAAGTTGACAACACCACACCTGGACATACCAGCACGGCCGTGTTTCAAAAAGACGAAGGCCCGCGGGCCGACACGTCGCTGGAAGCGCTACAGAAATTGAAGCCTGCCTTTTGTGCCAATGGCACGGTAACCGCCGGCAATTCTTCACAGATGAGCGATGGCGCGGCGATGGCGCTGGTGATGTCGGATGAAAAAGCGCGTGCGCTCGGCCTCAAGCCCAAGGCTCGATTTGTGAGCTTCGCCGTGGGAGGCGTCGCACCCGAAATCATGGGCATCGGTCCCGTGGTGGCCATTCCCAAGGCTTTGCGAAAGGCAGGCCTGAAGCTCTCAGACATCGGCTTGATCGAGTTGAATGAAGCCTTCGCGGCGCAAGCCCTCGCCGTGATGCGCGAACTTCAAATCGATCAGCAGATGGTAAATGTGAATGGCGGCGCGATTGCGTTGGGCCATCCGCTGGGATGTACGGGTGCGAAATTGACGGCCACTATTCTGAACGAAATGGATCGCCGCGGCACCCGCTACGGCATGGTGACCATGTGTATCGGCGGCGGTCAGGGTGCGGCCGGTATTTTCGAAAGGATACAGCAATGAAGGGTGGAGAGTTTCTACTCGCATCCCGGGCGCCGGAATCCGTGTTCACGCCCGAAGACTTCACCGAAGAACACCGCGCCATCGCTAAGACGACAGACGAATTCTGGGCCAACGAAGTAGCTCCGCATCTCGACGCGATTCAGCATCAGGACTTCGCCGTTCTGCGGAAGGTGGTACGGAAGGGCGGCGAGTTGGGGCTCACCGGCGCGTTTGTGCCGGAAAAATTCGGCGGCATGGAAATGGACCTGGCGTCGATGATGGTGGTGGCACAGGGCATCGCGCGCGACGGATCCTATGCGACATGCCACGGTGCGCAAACCGGAATCGGCACGCTGCCGCTGTTGCTGTTCGGCACCGAAGCACAAAAGGAAAAGTATTTACCCCGGCTCACCTCTTCCGAACTGCTCGCCGCTTACGCACTTACCGAGCCTCAAGCGGGCTCCGACGCGCTTTCCATCAAGACACGAGCGGATCTTTCCCCCGATGGCACGCATTACCTTCTCAACGGAGGGAAAATGTGGATCACCAACGGGGGCTTCGCGGACTTCTTCACCGTCTTCGCAAAAGTCGGTGGTGAGAAGTTCACGGCGTTTCTTGTGGAGCGTGGATTCCCCGGTATCTCCACCGGCGCGGAAGAAAAAAAGATGGGGCTGAAGGGAAGTTCCACCGTCGCCGTCTATTTCGACAACGTCAAGGTGCCGGTGGAAAATGTTCTGGGCGAAATCGGCCGCGGCCACATCATCGCGTTCAACATTTTGAATATCGGGCGACTGAAGCTGGGTGTGTTGGCGCACGGCGGCGCGTCGGAAACGCTTGCAGTCTCCATCCGCTATGCAAAGGAACGCCGGGCGTTCGGCAAATCCATCAGCGAATTCGGAATGATCCAGCACAAGCTGGCGGAAATGGCCATTCGTATTTACGCGAACGAGAGCATTTCCTACCGCGTAGTAGGCGACATTGAAGAACAACTCAAAGGGTTTTCCTGGGACCTGCCGGACGCGGGCCAAAAAGTGCTGAAAGCCGTGGAGGAGTTCGCGGCCGAATGCTCTTTCGTGAAGATTTTCGGCTCAGAGATGCTGGACTACGTGGTGGATGAGGCGGTTCAGATCCACGGAGGCTACGGCTACCATCAGGACTATCCAGTGGAAAAATCCTTCCGCGATTCCCGCATCAACCGGATCTTCGAAGGCACCAACGAAATCAACCGGCTGCTGGCTACCGGCATGCTGTTGAAGCGCGCTCAGCGAGGACAGTTGGCGTTGGTGGAGGCCGTGAAGAAAGTCCAAGCCGAGATCCTCAGCGGACCCTCCGCCGGTGAGCCGGACCTGGTGACCAACGCGAAAAAGATTGGTCTGCTTCTGCTGGGCATCGCCTACCAGAAATTCGCCGACAAGATTGAGGAGCAGCAGGAAGTGGTCGCCGCAATTACGGACGTCCTGATGAACACGTTCGCGATGGAGTCCACGCAACTGCGCGCGAAGAAGAGTGGCCGGGCGCAGTCGAACGAAATGGCTCAGGTGTTCGCGTGCGAGGCGATGGATTGGATCGAGGCCGGCGCGCGAAGCGTGATGGCTGCGTGCTCGGAGGGCGACGCGCTGCGAACCAATCTTGCGGTGTTGCGACGCTTCGCGAAGCATGAGCCTGTAAATTCGATCGCGCTCCGAAGGTCGATCGCGGGGCGGCTCATCGACGCGGGAAAGTACGTTGTATAGGGAATTACTTGCCCACCAGGTGCGTCACGTCGCGGTTGTTCTCGTTGCACACATACTCGGCGAGTTCCCACCCTGGCGCCAGTTGCGATGATTCGAAAACTTTCCACGGCTTGGAATAAGCACCCGGGTCGTCAATGGTGATTTCGATATTCATCCGGCCAAGTTCGGGCCGCGTGAAGCGTTCGATGATGTGAGCCTTTTCGGTTCTCGGGTGACCCACCAGATCCAGCCAAGCCTTATCGTTGAACCCGACCGTATCCACCACCAGTGTGTCGCCGTCCCAATGGCCGATGGAATCACCCCACCATGTATCAATCACGTCAGGGTCGTGCGGCCGACCATCGAGAAACACCTGCCGGTAGGTGTGGACATTGCCTTCGTAGAGAATCAGAAACAGCTTGGGCGTCTGAACGATTTTCCACGGGTACGGATCCTTGCGCGGAGTGCCCATCGGCAGGCACAACCCTTCGGGATCGTCTTTACTGTTTTGCGCATTGCGCTGCCGCATCAACTCGCGAGCCGAATCCAGCATGGGCACGTCGGCCGGCTTCAGGTCGCGCGCGATATTCCTGGCGATGGTCTCGCCGTTGCGGATCGGCGGGTCATCGGGGCCGTAACCGGGTGCATGATAGACGCCTGAAAAATCGATGTGACCATCGGCGGTTCGGGGCGAGGGCAAGCCTTTCGGAGCTCGCGGCATTGTGCTGCGGTCATTATCGATTTGCGCGAATGTCTGCGAGGCAAGAACGAGGATCGGAAGCCAGCGGAACATCTACTCAACAGGCTCCAAACGAATCAGCGCGCCGTTTTCTTCATCGGTCAAAACATAAACCAAACCATCGGGGCCCTGGCGCACATCGCGAATCCGCTGCTTCAGCTCCAGCAGCAGTGATTGGCGGCTGGTCTCATCCCAGTTCTCATTGAACACGAGCCGCTCCAGATGCGGATAACCTTGGGCCGCGCCGCCCAGCATCGCGCCGACCAGCACATTGTTTTTCCAGCCAGGAAACCGGTCGCCGGTGTAGAAAGCCATTCCGGAAGGAGCAATCGATGGAGCCCAGAAAACGATCGGGCCGACCATGCCCGGCGCGAAGTTCACGATCTGCGGTCCTGAATAATCGCGGCCATAGCTGACCTTGGGCCAGCCATAATTGTTGCCCGGTTTGATGATGTTGATCTCGTCTCCGCCGTAGGGACCGTTCTCGTTATTCCACAGATCGCCTGTAGCAGGATTAAAGGCCAGGCCCAGCGAATTGCGATGTCCCAGGGAATAAATCTCGGCCTTGGCTCCCGCCTTGCCGGCGAAGGGATTGCCGGGCGCGGGCGTGCCGTCGTCTTTCAAACGCAGGATCTTGCCGCGCAGACTGGAAAGCTCCTGAGCCGCGTTGCCGTTGGATGCGCCGGTGGTCATGTAGAGCATTCCGTCGGCGCCCCACGCCAGACGCGAGCCCGACCCGCCGTCCCCGGCCCACGAATCGCAAATCAAGATGTCCTTGACGTCGGTGAGCTGATGCCCTTGCAGGCGACCGCGCGCCAGAGTCGTCGCAACCTGATCGGGACCGACGTCTTTCGTGTAAGTCAGATAGACGAGTTGATTCTGCGCGAACTTCGGATGCGGCAAAACCTCCATCAGGCCGGAGAGCCGCACCGAGTGAACCGCCGGAACGCCGCCAACCGGGTCCGCATCAAGCTTGTTGTCGCGCACCATGCGAAGCTTGCCGTTGCGTTCGGTCACCAGCATGTCGCCGTTCGGCAGCCATGCCAGGCTCCAGGGGTGCCAAAGGCCCGTCGCGATGGTCACGGTTTTCACCCCGACTTGCTTGGCCTTCTGCTTCTTGTCTTTACCCTGAGGCTGACCGTGCGCGCCGGTGGGCAGCATGGCGATTCCGACAAACGCGCCCAGCGATACGAGAACAGCGGGAACAATGGAACGCTTCAGAGGCATGGACGGATCTCCCTTGTCATAACCACGTTGAAGCTATCACGCTTCCCTGGCGCGCTGCAACGAGCCCGGCTCGATGACCCAAAGAAACCCCGAGCTCACGCGCTGGGGCTGGCTGCTTTCCGCTGCTCAGGCTCGTGACAAAACCCAGCGCCCACAAAGAGCAACGTCATCTGGCCAGCCCCAGAGCGTGAGCTCGGGGGTAGTAGTCTCTGCTGCTATGTTCAATACATGGCGACACTCTACCGCTATCTGCGCGACTACTGGACTTTGGTCGCCGCGGCGCTGATCCTGGCGGCGATCAACCAGGTGTTCTCCCTGCTGGACCCTCTGATCTTTCGCCACATTATCGATTCCTACGCGACCAAGTATCAGGCCTATTCCAGCTCTCAGTTCGTCCGCGGCGTCAGCGTGTTGCTGGCCGCGGCAGTAGGCGTCGCGCTGGTCTCCCGAATCGCGAAGAATTTTCAGGATTACTTTGTCAATCTGATCACTCAACAAGTGGGAGCCCGCATCTACGCGGATGGTGTCCGGCATTCGCTAGAGTTGCCCTATGCGCAATTTGAGGACCAGCGCAGCGGTGAGACGCTGGGGAAACTGCAGAAGGTCAGAACGGATGTGGAGAAATTTATCACGACGTTTGTGAACCTGCTCTTCACGACCATCATCGGCGTGATCTTCGTTACGGTGTACGCGTCGCAAGTGCACTGGGCCATCGCGCCCGCCTATCTGCTAACCATTCCGCTGCTGGGCGGGTTGAGCTCGCTGCTGAGCAAAAAAATCAAAGATGTGCAGAGGGTGATTTTCGCGGAGACCACCGCGCTGGCTGGGTCCACCACCGAATCGCTGCGCAATATCGAACTCGTTAAGAGCTTGGGCCTGGCCAAGCAGGAAATCGCGCGGCTAAATTCCACCACGGCGAAAATTCTGAAGCTGGAACTGAAGAAAGTCCGCTATCTGCGCAGCCTGAGCTTCATACAAGGATCGTTCGTGAACCTGCTGCGGACCTCCATTCTGTTTCTGATGCTATACCTGATCTTTACGCAGCGCATCACGGTAGGCCAGTTCTTTTCGCTGTTCATTTATTCGTTCTTCATCTTCGGGCCACTGCAGGAATTGGGGAACGTCGTCAACACGTATCGTGAAACCGAGGTTTCTCTGCAAATGTTCGAGAAGGTTCTAGCGCTGCCGCCCGAGCCTCGACCCGACAACCCCGTTCCACTCACCCGCTTGGAGACGCTCCGGTTTGAAGACGTCGGCTTCCAGCATCAATCGGCGAACCATCCGGCGCTGCAGGGAATTTCGTTCTCCACATCGCGCGGAGAGACGATCGCATTTGTAGGACCTTCGGGCTCCGGCAAAACGACGCTCGTCAAATTACTGGTGGGCTTGTACCGGCCCAAGGACGGCCACATCTATTACAACGGAACCGCCGAAGACGAGATCGACATGGAGGGGCTGCGCGAGCGGATCGGGTTCGTGACCCAGGACGCTCAGCTTTTCTCCGGCTCGATTCGCGAGAATCTGCTGTTCGTACGACCCGACGCCACCGATGAGGATTGCATGGATGTCCTGAGGCAGGCCGCTGTGGAGAGCCTGCTGAAGCGGGCCGATCGAGGGCTCGACACGGTGATCGGCGAAGGCGGCGTGAAGGTATCGGGCGGCGAGAAGCAGCGGCTGGCAATCGCTCGCGCGCTGCTGCGGCGTCCGGACTTGTTGGTGTTCGATGAAGCCACATCTTCGCTCGACTCATTGACCGAAGAGGAAATAAGCCAGACCATTCGCGAAGTGGCTGGCACGCGAGACGCGATTACCATCTTGATTGCGCATCGGCTCTCGACCGTGATGCACGCCGACTGCATCTACGTCCTGGAGCGCGGAAAGATCGTCGAGTTCGGCCGCCACGAAGCGCTGCTGGATCACAAAGGGTCTGTACTACGCGATGTGGCGTCAGCAGGTCGGCGAGGCTCGTGGCGCGGGAGTGGCCAGCCGGGTTGGATAATTTTCGTACGCGCTATGTGTGGCTGGCGTTCGTGGCAGCCACCATCTTCTTTTATTTCACTCCTCTGTTTAGTTCCAACGCGTCCATCCATTGGGATCTGGCGGATGTGACGTATCCTGCGCAGCGATACTTCGCCGAATCGATTCACGCGGGCAAGCTTCCGCAATGGACACCGTTTCTTTATTCCGGCACTCCGTTTCTTTCCGATCCTAAAGGTTGGCGCATGGTATCCGCTGCACTGGCCCTTTTTCTTGATCGGGATCACGCCGCGGGCAATCGAGTGGGAACTGGCTCTGCATTCATTGCTCGCACTGGTTGGGGCGTTCCTGCTGGCACGCCGGCTCTTGGGTTCCGCGACGGCGGCTCTGACAGGCGCGATCTTCTATGCGTGGAGCGGATATTTTGCGGGGCGAAGCTCGGAGCTGGGAAAGTTCGAGGCGGCTGCGCTGTTGCCGTGGCTGCTATGGGCCGTGCTCGAGGCCATCGAGTCGGGGTCGCCGAAATTCGTAGCGTTGTCGGGACTGATGGGTGGAGCGATTGCGCTGGCTGGCGATTTTCCGTCCACCGTTTTCTCGATGATCGCTCTGGTGCTGTTCACTGCGGCCGCTCGCGGGAATTGGAAACGCAGCACTGTAGCACTCGTGGTGTCGGTCGTGTGCGCTGGTCTTATCGGAGCGATTGTCATCCTGCCGGATTTGCAACTGGCAGCCGCGTCGGCGGCGCAGCCCGTTTCGCAGAACGGCCTCACCATCAAAGCCCTTGCCGGCATCATCTCAGCCGACTATTGGGGCGTGATTTCGGGCCTGTACAAAGGCCCGGATGAGATGCGGCAGTTCTATCTCTATGGAGGTCTTCTGCTCGCGCCGATGGCGATGTCCGGACTGGCGCGCGCACAAAAGCTGTGGGTGATGGGGAGCCTTACTCTGCCTGCTTTGTGGTTCGCATGGGGTCCGGGCGCGGGACTCTTTCGGGTGATGTCCAAGATCCCGGGTTTAGCCGGACGGACCAGCCCGATGGATTTCTGGTTTGTTGCAGCGCTGGGATTTTCGCTGTTGACTGCATCGGGTTCGTTGTTCCTCGCGGAAAGGATGAACCGTCCCCATCTCTGGATCTTCCTGGTCGCTCTGATCGCCGCCGACTTGTGGTACTGGAACATGCGCCAGAACCCCTTGGCTTACGCGCAGTCAAGCTTCGAGACGATTTACGGCCGTCAGGCCGAGCGGTTCGAGCAGAATTTAAGCAAAGTGAAAAAGCCGCCTTTCTTTCGCTTTTGGGCTGCGTTGGAGACAACCGGATTAGTTCCGCAAGACGAGCCGCTGATCTCCCGAACCGAGGTCTCCTACGGCACCGGCCTGGCGATTCTCAATCGCTATTCCAGCTACCTGACCGCCATGGAGTCCAACCCCGCTTTGTTGGGCGACCTGGCGATTACCCACGGTTTTGACATCGAGCGGGGGATCATCGTGGAAAATCCCATGCCGCTTCCGCGTGTTACCGCGCCTTTGCAGGTATCGTTCGCGGCCAATCAAAGTGCGGCACACGAGGCGCTCAAGAACCTGAACCCATCCACGAGCGTAGTGGTGGAATCGCCGCCGCGGGCGATATCGCCTCAAGGGTCGAACCTCAACATCACAAATTATGACGGCTCGTCGTATGCGATCCAGACGGATGCCCCATCTGAATTTTTCCTGAAGCTCTCAGTGCCGTTCTTCGCGGGATGGAAAGGCTCGGTGGACGATGCTCCGGTGACGGTGTATCCGGCCGACGAGGCGCTGCAGGGCGTATTCGTTCCTGGTGGGCGGCATCAAGTGAAATTCTGGTTTGAGCAAGATGGATTTCGGCGGGCCGCGGCTCTAAGTATCGCAGGGCTGCTAATTTGCGCGGTGCTCTGCATTTTCCCCTCAGCTTTTTCCCGCCTGTTCCGATAAGCCGGACATGGTTTCTTCCGCCGAAGTTATACCGGACACAACAGCTAAGCTTCGACAGACAGCATTGCGGGCCTTGGGCGAGCTTCCCCCATTTTCCCCTGTTCTGTCGCGTCTTCTGGCGACGCTGGCGAAAGAAGATGTATCGTTCGGCGCGCTGGGGGACTTGATTGAGAAGGACACGGTGGTCGCGGGAAACGTGCTCCATCTGGTCAACTCGGCGATTTATGCGCGGCGGTCGAAGATTAACTCGGTACGGCATGCCATTTCCCTGCTGGGCGTCAACAAACTTAGAAACGCGGTGCTCGGCATGTCTGTGGCTCGCATGTGGAAGAGCGTCACGATGCCCGCCGGCTGGTCCACGGCACGCTTCAACGTGCATTCCGCCGCCACCGCGATCATGAGCGATCTTCTGGTTCAGCACCTGGATGTGATGTACCCAGAGGGAGCATTTATCGGCGGATTGCTGCATGACATCGGACACCTTCTGATGGCCTGGAGCTTGCCCAAACAATACGAGGAGATCCGGTCCCGCTACGGCACTGGCATTTCCCTGGAGACCTGCGAACGGGAGGTCCTCGGCTTCACACATGAGGAACTGTCCGGGGACGCACTGGAAGTATGGAAGCTCCCCGAGCCTGTTCAGGTCGCGGTACGAATGCATCACAGCCCCGGCCCGGAGCTCTCGATGGGAAAGGCCATCGGCGCCGCGGATGTGTATGTGAAGTCCATCGGCCTGGGCATTCATCCTTCACCTCCACAGCCGGAAGGACCGGATATGAACGCCCTTCTTGAATTAGGGCTGGATCGCAAACTTCTGGAAGCGCTGACGGGCGACTTCGAAACCGAATCCAAGGCGATGATGCAGTATCTTCAGTAGGGGTCAAAACAGCGGTCTTGGTAAGATGGAGCTGAGCTCCTCCATGCCTCTGGTCACCTCCATCGCCGACGAAATTCTTCAGCTGAAGCAGGATCGCCGCGCTGTGATTCTGGCCCACCACTACCAGGACGGCGAGATTCAGGATCTTGCCGACGTAGTGGGAGACAGCCTGGAACTGGCCCGAAAAGCTCGCGACTTTGAAGGCGACGTCATCGCGTTTTGCGGCGTCAAGTTCATGGCCGAAACCGCTAAGGTGGTCAATCCAACCCGCACTGTGGTGTTGCCGGATATGGGCGCGGGCTGCAGCCTGGTGGACAGTTGCCCGGCCGACCAGATCCGAGCCTTCCGTGAGCGCCATCCCGAGTACGCCATCGTCAGCTACATCAACACGTCGGTTGAGGTGAAGGCGGAAAGCGATATTCTGTGCACCTCCCGCAACGCCGCCAAGGTGGTGAATTCCATTCCCGCCAGTCAGCCCGTTCTGTTTCTTCCCGACATCAATCTGGGCAATTGGGTGAAGAAACAAACCGGCCGGGAGAATATGAAAATCTGGCAGGGAGCTTGCATTGTGCACTCGACTTTCCTCGCCCGCAGGCTGAGCGCAGCGCGCGCCGAGCACCCCAATGCCAAGGTCGCCGCGCATCCCGAGTGTACGCAGGATGTGCTCACCCAGGCGGATTTCATCGGCTCCACCACTGCGATCATCGATTGGTGTGTGCAGGCGGACGCTGAGGAGATCATAGTGATGACGGAGAGCGGGGTGCAACATTCCCTGCATCGGCTGGCCCCCGATAAGCGTTTCTACTTCGTGCCCAACGAAAACTGCAATTGCAGCGAGTGCCCGTACATGAAAATGAACACGCTGGAGAAGCTGCGCGGCTGCCTGGACACGCTCTCCCCGCGTATCGAACTCTCCGATGACATCATGCGCCGCGCCCGCCTGCCGCTTGATCGCATGTTGGCTCTCGCGTGAACTTCGACATCTCCCATCCTGAAGTAGTCGATGCCGTCCGCCGTGCTCTAGCGGAGGACATCGGCTCGGGTGACCTCACCTCGCAGTTGTGCGTGCCCGCTTCCACGCAGGCAACCGGTCGCATGATTGCACGAGCCCCGATGACGCTGGCCGGCGTCGAGCTTGCGCCCTTGGTGTTTGATCACGTCGCGCCGGGCGCGTGTTCGGTGGAGATTCTGAAGTCCTCTGGAGCGAGGCTTCAACCTGGCGACGCGATCGCGATTGTGAATGGTCCCGCACGAGCTTTGCTTACAGGCGAACGGACCGCTCTCAATTTCATGCAGCGGCTGAGTGGAGTGGCCACACTCGCCAGCGCTTATGCTCGGGAGGTGGAAGGCACGCGGTGCCGGGTGCTCGACACGCGCAAGACCACTCCAGGGCTTCGCCGTTTGGAGAAGATGGCGGCCGCGGCGGGCGGAGTCAAGAATCACCGGGCCGGCTTGTATGACGCGATCCTGATCAAGAACAATCACATCACTGCTGCCGGCGGCGTTACGGCGGCGCTTGAACGGACACGCGGTGCAGGGGTTCCGGTAGAGATCGAGGTCCGCACCAGGGCCGAACTGGATGAAGCGCTACATTGGGGCGCGCAGCACCTGCTGCTGGACAATCTGGCACCGGCCGAGGCAAAGGAGTGGATCGCCCATATTGGAGGTCGCGCCACGGTGGAGTTGTCGGGAGGGATCACGCTGGCCACCGCACGCGCGTACGCCGAAGCAGGGGCCGACTATATTTCCAGCGGGGCGATCACGCATTCAGCGCCGGCGGTGGATATTAATTTTCGGATGGAATTGAAGCCCTGAAACCGAGTTCACCGGAGCGGGAGATAGACAATTTGGCCGTCCCACTCTGCGGCGTTCGATGCGGTCCAAACCAGCAACAGCGATTCGACAATCTCTCCAACTGCCAGCCGCTGGGGAACGATGAAAAGTCCAGGATTCGATTTTCCCTTAGACATGCGCTCTCGAAAATGCCGTGTCATCGTGCGCCGGTCGTGAGAGATCACTATCCTGCCTTGCTCTTCTGCGATATCGAGCAGCACAGAGTCCTTAGCTCCTCGTAATCCTTCTTTTTTCACGTCCAGGATGTCGATGGATGGCTCAGAACTCCGCAGAGCAGCGATAATGTCGGAATCGCGGTCCTCGTCCGCCAGGAAGCGGACAATCACGAACGCTTGGAGCCTGTCTGACGACAGGCAGCCTCAAGACGTGAAAAAAGCTCCGGATTGGTCTGGCTTAGAGGCGCTGCGGACCCCAATTCCCGATCACCTTCAAGGATGTAGTCGTCTATAGTTTTCTCATTTTCAAGATAGTAAGCGATCACACCATATACTTGCGATAGCTTAAGCGTGGGAAAAGAGTTGGCGATCTTCTCCGGTGAGGCACCCTCCTGAAACCGGATGACCACGGATTCGATGGATACACCGGTTCCAGCAACATAGAGCGCGCCGTTGCGATTTTCAATGTACGGGGAAACGGGATCGGCCACAACTGCTCCTGCCCTTAATGTAACACCCGAATCGCATCCAACACTTCTTTGTACGTCTTCGGAAACTCCCCGCCAAACCGGCTCTTCAAATCGAGCCCCGCAGCCCAATCCATCCGGCGCACCGTTGCTTCGGCCATCATTGGCTCGATCCCCAATCCTCTCAGAGTCGCGGCGACCTCTTCCATTTCGCGCGCCCGCCGTTCGCCGTGGATCACCACTCGTCCCACCATGTAATCGGCCAGCTTCTGAAAATCCAGACCAGGGAAACTTTCGTTCAGCGATTCGAAGACGCGCGGCTCGGCGCCGTATTGACTTGCGCCCAGCACGCATTCGAAGATCAGGGCTTCCAGGCCTTTGTAGATCACGCTGCGGAACATTTTGACAGCGGCGGCGCGGCCGATCTGATCGGTCGAAACTACCTCCATCCGAACACCGAAGGGGGCGAGCATCTCGGCAAACGCCGGTGCGGCTTCACCTCCTAAAAGCATCGGGACCTTGTGGCCGTGCGGTGGAACCGGCGCCATCATCGCTGCTTCCACAAAGCGCGCTCCTCCGCGCGAGACAGTGCGGCCCACTGCTTGTTTGATCTGTGGAGATACGGAGTTTAAGTCGCAATAGATGTGGCGGGGCCCGAGGTGCGCCTCAGTCAGCTCAGCCGCATTCAGCGCTTGGTCCGCGGTGACCGCGGAAAAAATAACAACGCACGCTCCAGCCAGTGCGGCGTTCGATTCGAGTAGTTCGGTTTCAGTCTCACGCGCGCGGCTGCGAACCCTCTCACCCCGATCGATATCGAAGGCAAACGTTTGCGCTACGCCCGCGCCGCGCAGTCCCTTGGCGAGGTGAAAGCCGGCCTCGCCGAATCCTACAAAGCCAACTCGATCCAGCACTACAGCAGTCCGGTGATTTTCCAGTAGAAAACGCCGATCGCGGTGGCAACCAACGCGGCCGCCACATTCACGGTTGCAAGCTTGAACAGTTGCCCCTTGCTGAATCCCTGTTTTTGGGTCATGCCTTCGCCCATTGCCATCCAGAAATTCGTGTACAGCATGAGGAACGGAGCAGACATCAGCAGCAAAGGCGCGGCCAGTACCAGGGGCGGAATTCCGCTAGACGACAATTGGTCCACCAGCGGCGTCCACAGCAGCGGAATCGCGAAGAACGCGGAAGGATCGATGAATCGCATGACCAGCATCAGCACCGCCATCACCAGGAGCAGCAGAATCGGCGTACTCGCCAGGGGCAAGATGCGCGGGGCCATAATCCCGGCGAGCCAGTCCGTGATCTTGTACTGCGGAATAATGTGGGTCAAGCTGAAGATTCCGCCCAGAAATAACAGCAGCGTCCAGGAAACTCCTGTCCCGATATCCTTGTCCTCAAAGACGCCCGTAACAGAGAGCACTGCCATTCCGAACATTCCCACCACAAACGTCGGCAGGTGATGCAGTTTGAATCCGGTCAGGGGCGCTCCGGCGCCGGCGGCGGTGATCCACATGGCGATCGAACTGAACACAACCAGGGCCGTGATCATTTCGGCGCTTTTTACACTTCCGAGGGCCTTCAGCCTACCGGTGGCGAAGTCACGCGAGACGTGAATCGGCTCCTCCGGCTTCATCATGAGCTGATTCAGAATCAGAATTGCGGCGCACATCACCAGCGTAGGCAGCAACATCACCTGCACGTAGCCGCCATCGGTGAGCGGAAGCTTCTTGGCATTGAACATGGCCACCACCACAGGCCCGTTCAGCGAACCGAGCTTGAACGCCAGACCCGGCACCACCGCCATCTCGATCACGGTAATCATGATCAGCGCCGAGCCCTTGCTGCGCGGTTTCAGCCCCAAAGTCTGCACCAGCGACCAAGCAATCGGGGCCATAATCGCCGTGCGCACCGTCATCGACGGGATCAGCGGCGAAAGAATCAGCCCGATCAGGAAGAAGGCGCTTAGTACGCCGGTATAGGTTCCCGGAAACAGCGACAGGATGTAGTAGGCGATCCGCTCGGCAAGTCCGGTCTTCTTCATCGCGAAGCCGTAGTAGACCACCACCAGCAGCGTCCACCACGCACCGTCCGCAAAGCCGCTCAGTGCTCCGCTGACGGGCGGGCTCAATCCCGGCACGACTGCCAGCGGGGCCACCCCGACCACCATGAGGACGCCCATCATGAGCAGCGACGCGACGCCGTTGTTCATCACTTCCGACGCCCACAGAATCACGGTTCCGGCGATGACGGCAAGCACCAATTGCGCCGTATGATCCAAGCCTGCTTGCGCGGGCATAAACGCGACGGCGAGACCCACGGCGATCGCGACGGCGAGCCAGATCCATTTCGGGTTCTTGACGGCGGCGGCTTGCGAGGGCGCGGCGACGGTTGGTGTGCTCATAAAAGAACCTCCCATGCTACCAGGAAACCGTCGCCCGCACACTCGCGTGGAGGCAGTAGCGCGAACTAATTATGCGACGCCAAGCTCTTTTCCAGCTTGTCCAGAATCCGCATCGCCGGAAGGCATTGCTCCAGACTTGCGTTCGGCTCGCGTTTCTCTCTAATCGCTGAGATGAACTCGCGATCCTGCAGCTCGATTCCGTTCATGGAAACGTCGACTTTGGAGACGTCGATCGGCTTCTCTTCGCCATCCAGCAGTTCGTCGTAACGGGCGATGTAAGTGCCGTGGTCACAGATATAGCGGAAGAAGGTTCCCAGTGGACCTTTGTTGTTAAACGACAGCGACAGCGTGCAGATCTTTCCCTTGGGCGTGCGCATCTGGATGCTCATATCCATTGCGATTTTCAGGTCGGGATGGTGCGGACCTTCCATGGCGCTACAGGCGGAGATCTCCTCGCCAGTCTGATAGCGGAACAGATCCACGGTATGGCAGGCGTGGTGCCACAGCAGGTGGTCGGTCCAGCTCCGCGGCTTTCCGGCTGCGTTCATATTCGTGCGCCGGAAGAAGTACGTCTGGACGTTCATCTGTTGAATGGTCAATTCCCCGGCCACGATCTTTTTGTGGACGTACTGATGGCTCGGGTTGAAGCGGCGCGTATGGCCGCCCATGGCAATCACGCCGGTCTGCTTCTGGACCGTCAGCAATTCTTCGGAATCGGCCAGCGTATCGGCGATGGGGATTTCGATCATCACGTGTTTGCCCGCGCGCATGCATTGCATGCCTTGGGCGGCGTGCATTTGGGTGGGGGTCGCCAGAATCACGGCCTCTAAACTTGGCTGCGCCAGCGTCTCCGCAAGATTATTGGTCCAATGGGGAATCTTGAACCTCTGTGCGACCTCTTTGGTGCCTTCGGGGTTGCCCCCGGCCAAAGAAATTACCTGCACGTCAGGGATATTAGCCAGCGCTTCCAAGTGCTTGATTCCAAATGCACCTTGACCGGCAAGAGCTACTTTCATTTCGTGTTCACCTCGACCTAAACGGGCAGAAACGCCCGATTGTTCAGATTAGCATTGAGAATCTAGGCCGCTTGATGGCTCGGTTCATGACGAAGACGCATCAATTGTTCGCGGCGGAGTGCGAGAGATGCATACGCCTGGCCGAAGTCATCGCTGAATTCAACCTCGTACACTCCCGGCGCAAGATCTTCGACAACCGTACCGACCTGTCCTCGCAGCAGTCCTCTTTCGGGGATATCTTCGAGTAGGGCAACCACAGATAGCATCTCAAGTTCGGCCATCGCAAAATCTCACCTTAATAGTACAAAACAACTGGTGAGATGCGGAACCGAGTCGCCGCGAGGAACCATCCAAGTGCTGCGAATCGCGGCTTGGCGCTCACCTCGGGACAGCATGAAATCGACTGCGTATCGTTCGCCGTATTCGTCACCATCACCTGGAATCGCTTCCGCTTCGCGGGCCGCACGAATCAGGGCCTCCCTCAGGAAATCGGCTTCAGCGGCCGTCACTCCGAGTGCAGACGCGAAAACGCGCGCCTTATGACGCCCACGTGGATGAGCCGGATTGAGGCAGTAGTCGCGAAGTTTAGCAATGTCCACGGTGGCGTGCTCGCCGCCCGGCAACTTCATCTCGAACCACAGTGTACGCTACTTCGTTACTCCAGCCTTCTTGAAATCGCCCGCCTTGAAAATCGAAACCGCAGACGGGTCCAGCCACTTCTTTGAAACCGCGTTGACCTGCGCGGGCGTTAGCGCGGCGATAGCTTTATCCTCGTCTGCCTCGCGCTCCATGGTCCAGCCGTAACGAGCGTTGCGTGCGAGTAACCCGACCAGAGAGGCATCCGAGGACCGCGCGATTTGCTGTTCCTGCCGCCATGCTTTCTGAATCGCGTCGACCTCGGCCTGATCCACGCCGGGGTTCAAAAGTTTTGCGAGTTCGTCTTTGAAGGCGACTTCCACCTTGGGCGTGTTCTCAGGATTGGCGATCGCCAGCACGATGAATTGGCCCAGATGTTCTTTGACGCCCGCGCGAATAACGCTCTGAACGCCGTAGCTCAGGCCATCTTTATCGCGAATGCGGCGGAAGAGGCGGCTATCGGTGTCGCCGCCGAACAGGCGGCTGATGAAGATCAGCGCGGGATAGTCGGGATCGTTCTGATCCACGTTCAGCAGCGAGCCAGCGACGAAGACTGCGTTTGCCTTATCGGGGGCTTCATAGAACTTGTCCACAGGCGCGATCTTGGCGTAGGTCCGGGTGACGTCCGTGAACGGCGCCGTGCTCTTCCAGTTGCCGAACAGCTCGGTTGCCAGCTTTTGCACTTCGGCGACGTCGAAATCTCCCACCACGGCCAACTCTGCATTGGACGCTCCGTAGAAATCCGAGTAAAACTTCTTGACGTCTGCCAAGTTGACCGCCTTCAGATTCTCAATGCTCTCGTCGACCGTGGGAACGTAGCGAGTGTCGCCCTTCGAATATTGCGCGAAGAGGTGCCGGTTCATCTCCGTCAGGGCCATCTGCTGGGGTTCGCTGCGGCCCTGCTCTACCCGGCTCAAGGAGCTCTGGCGGATCAGTTCCAGCTCGGATTCCGGGAAGGCCGGCTGGCGCATTACTTCGGCGGCCAGGCGCAGTGCATCAGGGAAGCTTGCCCGTATAGTGCTGATGGAAGCGTCCGCGCCAGTGGCGGATCCGCTGACGCCTACACGAGCCTTCAATTTGTCGAACTCATCCTGGATCTGTTGGCGGTTGTGCTTGGTGGTGCCACGCATCAGCATCGCTCCCGCCATGGACGCGACGGTGCCCTTTCCGAAAACGGCCTTCTCATCGCCGAAATGAAGCGTCAGCGCAGCATTCACGGTACCGCCGCGAGTCTTCTTGGAAAGCAGTGCGAGCTTCATGCCGTTGGGCAAAGTCACCCGCACAGTGCGGGCGTCGATATTGGCGGGAGATGGATCGAAGTTCTCGCCTTCCTCGATTGCAGCCTTGCCTTTGTAATCCTTCAGCAGCGACGCGACCTCAGGCGTAGCAGGGATTTCGGTGCGGTCCGGCTTTGCCTCGGGAAGGAATCTTCCCATGGTGCGGTTGGAGGACTTCAAATAGAGCTTCGCCACGCGAGCAACATCCTCCGGCGTGACTTTTTCCAGCCGGTCGCGGCCCATGAAGAGCATGCGCCAGTCGCCGGCCGAAGCCGATTCGCTCAATGCGATACCGACTTGATTGGAGCTGTTGAGTTCCAGCTCGATCTCCTTCATCAGCCGGGTCTTGGCGCGATCCACTTCTTCCTTTGAAGGAGGTTCTTTGATGATTCCGTCGATGGTATCCAGCAGGACTTTCTCCACATCGGCCAGGTTGCCGTCCTTGCGAAGGTCGGCGGTGAAGATCAGCATTCCGGGTTCCTTCAACTCCATCGTCTCGCCTTCCACGCGGGTGGCTTTCTTGGAATCGACCAAGGCTTTGTAGAGCCGTCCCGAAGGAGCCTCGGAAAGAATCGCGGTTAGAACGTCCAGAGCTTCCGTATCGGGATGAATGGCAGAAGGGGTGTGATAGGCGGCGACCACTTCCTGAGAATCGCCGACGCGCCGCAAGGTGACTTCGCGCTCACCGTCCTGGGTTGGCTCTTCTGTATAGGTCGGCTCCAGCTTGCGGGTGGGTTTCGGGATTGCTCCGAAAGACTCCTGGATCCAGGCGAGCGTCTTGGCGGGATCGAACTTTCCGGCCACCACCAGCATCGCGTTATCGGGCTGATAGTACTTGTGATAAAAAGCCTGCAGCCGTTCGATCGGCACATGTTCAATGTCGCTGCGGGATCCGATGGGGCTACGTCCATAGCCGTGCCACAGATAGGCGGTTGAGAGCACTCGTTCAAAGAGCACCCGCTCGGGCGAGTTCTCCCCGGATTCGAACTCGTTACGAACCACCGTCATCTCGCTATCCAGATCCTGGCGGGAGACCTTGGAATTCACCATGCGATCGGCTTCCATCTGGATCGCATAATGCAGATTCTCGTCGGTGGCCGCCAGCACCTCGAAATAATTGGTGCGGTCCCAGGATGTGGAGCCGTTATAGTCGGCGCCATACTTCTTGAGCTCGGTCTTGATGTCGCCGCGCGTGGTGGTCCCCTTGAACAACATGTGTTCCAGCAGGTGCGCCATGCCGGTCTCGCCCGACCCCTCGTGCCTGGAGCCGACCATATAAGTAACATTCACCGTCACCGTCGGCTTGGAGCTGTCCGGGAACAGCAGCACGTCCAACCCGTTGTTCAGGCGGTACTCAGTGATGCCTTCGACCGAAGTAATTTTGGTCTGGGCGAAGACGGATGTGGTGGTTACCAGTCCGGTAAGCAGGGCAAGGGAGGCGAGGACTCTCATGAAAGTTAGACTATCACCGTATGGCGCGGGGGCGGGACGGTGTTCTCCTAATGGCTTTGACGGCGAGCACCCGGCTTGGTACCGTTTCGGTCCCAAAAGTTGTCTTGCAGGTACCAGGCTGCCGCGGGTAGCTTGACTTTGACCTTCGCGCTAGATTAAGTTGAACGATTCGAGTCGCGCTCGATTAGACTGTTTACCGGAACTATGTCGGACCAAAAAAGCGTGGAGGCGCGGACTGTAGATTTGACGCTCGCATCTACGCTGGATAGCGTGGATAGCGCCGAAGAGACGGTATTGCGCGAAGCCACTGAAGTCGGGTTTGACGAGGACGATCTGCATCGCATCGGAATGTCGGTCCGGGAGTGCATGGTGAATGCGGTGGTACACGGCAACCAGTACAATACCCGCAAGAAGGTTCATCTGGTGGTGATGCGTTCGCAGGAGCGGATAGAGATTGTGATTGGAGATGAAGGCGAGCATTTTGACAAGTCCAAGGTTCCCGATCCCTTGGCCGATGAGAACCTGTTGCGCCATTCCGGCCGCGGGCTGCTGCTGATGCAGGCCTTCATGGACGAGTTTGAAGTTCGGAAACGGACCCCGATTGGGACGGAAGTCCGGCTGGTGAAGCACTTGGCGAAAGCCTGAGTTCCCCGGACGAATTTAAGTTTTAGATCTTTTTGAGTGACTAGGAGGCTGTAGTGAGCGTAAAAATGACCACCCGGCAGGTGGGCGACGTAACGGTTATCGACGCGACGGGGCGAATCACACTAGGCGATGGCGCGACCACTTTCCGGGACACGATCCGGGATCTGGCTGCCGCCGGACACAAGAAGCTGCTGCTGAATCTAGCCGAGGTGTCCTATATCGACAGCTCCGGCATCGGCGAAATGGTGTCGGGCTTCACCACAGTCAACAACCAGGGCGGGCAAGTGAAGCTGCTCAACCTGACCAAGCGAGTAAAAGATCTTCTGCAAATTACCAAGCTATACACTGTCTTCGAAGTTCATGACGACGAAGCGGCCGCTGTCCGCAGCTTTACCTGATCGGGGAACCGGTGGGGCTTTTAGTTCCAACGGATTGTAGAAAACCGGGAGAATAACGGTGCTTCCGGCTCACTTAGAAACAGAGGTTGCGGGGCGTCTTGAAGTTTCGGGCGCCATATAGCACCCGCTTGTGGGAGGGCAATGAATCCTCCCCGAGTGCCCAGCTTGGGCTAGAAGCCCATTGGGGTTTAAAAGGTGGATAAGTGTATGGTCCCGATCAGAGAGCCGAAAACATATTCCGTCCTGCTGGCCGACGACCTGACGCTGGTCCGCGAAGGCTTGGCGGCGCTGTGTCAAAGGCAGCCGGCCTACAAAGTAATCGGACAATGTTCCGAAGGGGCCGCCGCGCTCCGCATGATTGAAGCTCAACGGCCTGACATCGCTGTTCTGGATCTCAACCTGCCCGATCTGCTTACCCTGGAGATCGTGCGCCGCGTCAAAGAAGCCAATCTTGCGACCAAGATCGTAATCCTTTCCACGCGTAAGGACCGTAAGACGGTAGTGGAAGCTCTGCGAGGCGGCGTCAACGCTTTCCTGCTGAAGTCCGCGCCCGCTAACGAACTATTGGAGGCCTTCGAGCAGATCCTGGACGGAGGTATCTACGTCTCCCCGCAATTGGAGCTTAGCAAGATCTTCGGCTCAGGCCAGAAGGCTAGCCCCGAAGATCCCATCGACCAGTTGAGTTCCCGGGAGCACCAGGTGTTCACACTGCTCGTAGACGGGGTTCGCGCCAAGGAAATCGCAGCGCGGCTGGACTTGAGTCCTAAGACCGTGGATACGTACCGCGCTAGTCTGATGCGGAAACTGGATATCCACGACGTGGCGGGCCTGGTGAAATTCGCGATCCAACGGGATCTGACTAAATAGCCGAGCCTGTTCACGGGCGTGTTAAGCTCAAAGTTAATCCTTTTCCCCGGAGTAGTACAAAAGTGGATCGTCTAACCCGTAAAGACCTGAAAACCGACAAGTTCGCCGTAGAGGCCGGACACGCGTTTGAGTTTCTCACCGAACACCCCGAACAATTAAAGAAATACGGATCTATCGCTGCTGCCGCGGTGATTTTGATTGCCGGTATTTTCTTCTATCGGAGCCATCAGGCCACTGCCCGCCAGGAAGCCTTGGCGAACGCGATGAAGATAGATGACGCGATTGTGAGCAACAATCCAGTTCCGCCTAATATGACCTTCAAGACCGCGGCCGAAAAGGATCAGGCCCGCAACAAGGCATTCTCTGACTTGGCGACAAAGTACAGGGGATCGCGCGAAGGCGCAATCGGCGGGATTTTCGTGGCTTCTACTGCGGCAGACAAGGGCGACTTGGCCGGAGCGGAGAAGCAGTACAAAGACGTAGTGGATTCGGCGCCATCCGACTTCGCCTCTCTGGCAACCATCTCGCTGGCCCAGGTCTACCACGCCGAAGGCAAAGACGCCGATGCGGAGAAACTGCTGAACGACCTAATCAAGAATCCCACCACACTGGTTTCTAAAGAACAGGCCACCATCGCTCTAGCCGACGTGAAAATGAAGAGCAATCCGGCGGAAGCCCGCAAGCTTCTGGAGCCTCTGCGCATCGGCAGAAGCGCCGTCAGCCGGGCAGCGGTCACCATGTTGGGGAACCTTCCTCAAAATAACTAGACCGCAGAATAATTAGTTTGGACCTACATCCGCTGGCACACCTGCGCTACCCGGTGGAGTTGGCGCGAGGGCGGCGCTATCCGGAAGCTCCTCACCCCTATCGCAACGATTTTCAACGCGACCGCGATCGCGTCGTCCATGCGCGGGCCTTCCGCCGCCTGGAAAACAAGACCCAGGTTTTCGCGCCCGGCCTCTCCGACCATTTCCGTAACCGGCTAACCCACACCTTCGAGGTTTCCCAAATCGCCCGAACGGTGGCCGGGGTGCTGGGCCTGGATCAGGATCTGGTGGAGGCATCTGGCTCTGGCGCACGACATCGGGCATCCTCCCTTCGGCCACTCGGGCGAAGAGGAACTGGACCGGCTGATGAAGCGCTTCGGCGAGGGCTTCGACCACAATTTGCAATCCTTGCGGACGGTGGAGACGTTTGAAACCACCTATGCCCGCTTCCCCGGCCTCAACCTGACCTTCGAGGTTCGCGAAGGCATTGTGAAGCATTCGCGCGATTTTGAACCCGGCGAATTTCCGCAGCTCGATGGATACCTCCCCGGACTCAGGCCGCCGCTGGAAGCCCAGTTGATCGATATCTGCGACGAGATCGCCTATAACGCGTCCGACTTGGACGATGCCTACGCGGCAGGACTGATCACAGCGGACGACATGCGCGGTGCGACAGCTCATCTGGAAGCGCTCGACGAGGTGGCCCAAATGCAGTTCCCCGGCGCTCCGGAACGCGTGCGGATCCATGAAAACATCCGCGGCCTGATCAACTGGCTGGTTTCCGGCCTGCTGGAAGGCACTCTGGCGGCTACCGTTGGACTGAAGACCGTGGAAGACGTCCGCGAACATCCTGTTCGAGTCGCCCGGCTAACCGAGGATACTGCTAAGGCCTCCAGGGAGCTGAAAGTGTTTCTCAGGCGGCGCGTTTATGAAGCGGCGGCGGTCGAGGAAGCTCGCAATCAGTCGACGGCGAGAATCGGCGGCCTGTTTGATTTATTCATGAGAGATCCCTCGCTTATGCCTACTAATTATCGAGAAGATTCCTACGGTCAGCCTCTGCACAGGCAGGTCTGCGACTACATTGCTGGCATGACGGACGGCTTTTTCCTAAGGACCTGCAATCAGTTGGGCGTAGAATAGCCTTAGTTGTCCCTCCCGCACAACTTGCGGCTGGGATCTGCGTTTATATAGGCATAAGGATCGTTCGAAATGCGCAAGTTGCTTTCGTTGCCCGCGCCATTATTGGTCTTTTTTGCCACAGCCGTCCTGGTGGCCAACTCAGATCAGCCCGACTTCCATCAGTTTGATAAAAAGCTTTCCAAGGACGAGCAGATTCTGCATGCGCTGGACCGGCTGACCTTCGGTCCCCGGCCTGGGGACGTTCAAGCCGTCAAAAAGATGGGGGTTCAGAAATGGATCGACCTCCAGCTCCATCCCGAAAGCATCGCTGAAGATCAGGAATTAGAAAAGCGTCTTGAGCCGCTGGAATCCTTGCGTATGACTCAGGAGCAGGCCGTCGCCGCCTATCCTCCCCGGCAGATGATTCGGGCGATCGCCCAGGGCAAACAGAAGCTGCCCGACGATCCTGTCACCCGCGCCGCTGTGGAACGCATCTCGCGGCGCTTCAATGCCAAGAAGGGCCAGGGTGATGAAGAACTGGAGCCGCAGGTCGAATTGACCGACGTGCTGAGCCAGGCCCAGATTCGCATCTTGCGCACCGGAACGGCTGACGAAAAGAAGAAGCTGCTGGACTCCATGGATGAAGAGAAGCAGGACGACGTCGTCATCGCGATGCGGGCGCCCTTGCGCAACCAGCTTCTTCCCGTTGCCAACACTGAGCTGCGTCGCAAGATGATTCTGGCCAACAATCCTCAGGGAGTGGTCGCCTACGATTTGAACGACGGTAAGTTCTATCGGGCTCTCTATTCGAATCGGCAGCTTCAGGAAGAGCTGGTCGATTTCTGGTACAACCATTTCAACGTTTTTCTGGACAAGGGATCGGACCGGTTCCTGGTGCCGAGCTATGAGCGCGACGCGATTCGTCCGCACGTGCTGGGCAAGTTTCGCGACCTGCTGGAAGCTACGGCCAACAGTCCGGCCATGATGTTCTACCTGGATAACTGGGAGAGCGTGAAACCGGATGAAGTTCGCCGCCCCAACGGCAAAAAGCCGACCCGCGGCTTGAATGAAAACTATGCGCGGGAACTGATGGAGCTGCACACGCTCGGCGTGGATGGCGGCTATACGCAGAAAGACATTATCGAGGTCGCGCGTTGCTTCACCGGCTGGACCCTTCGGCCTGCGCGCGGCGGATTCGACTACAACGATAAGGTCCATGATAAGGGCGAAAAAATCGTGCTGGGCGTGACCATCCCCGCCGGCGGTGGCAAGGAAGACGGCGAGAAGGTCCTGGATATTCTGGCGGCGCATCCTTCCACGGCGAGGTTCATCTCCAAAGAATTGGCGCTGCGATTTGTTGCCGACAATCCTCCACCGGCGCTGATCGATCGGATGGCTGAGACATTTCGCTCCACCGGCGGCGACATTCGCGCGGTGATGATGACTATGCTTTCTTCGAAGGAATTCTTCTCCCAGGGCGCCTTCCACGCCAAGGTGAAGACGCCATTTGAAATGATGGTGAGCGCCTTGCGCGCGACCGGAGCGCAGGTCGACTACGTTTTCCCCCTGGCGAACCAGATCGCGACGTTGGGAGAGCCTCTTTATCGCAAGCTGGAACCCACTGGCTATTCCAGCGCGAATTCGGAATGGGTAAGTTCCTCGGGCTTGCTTGCACGCATGAACTTCGCGCTCTCGCTGGGTCAGAATAAGGTCGCGGGAGTGAAGGTGGACACGGCGAGATTCAACGGTCCGCCTGTTATGGTGGCCCGCGAGCTGTTATTCACCAACCCGAGCAAACAGACGCTGAACACCATTGCAAAGGGCCTGGAAGTGGAGAAGAAGAAAAATCCCAAGGCGGCCCCGTCCACTCTGGTGGCGGGCCTGGTGCTGGGATCCCCGGATTTTCAAAGAAAGTAGGCTTGCGCATATGACCACTCGAAGAATGTTTTTGAAGGGTTCGGCGGTCGCGATGGCGGGCATGGGTACTGCTCCTTTGTGGCTCTCCCGCGCGCTCTATGCCTCCGATGCCCCCAGCCATCGCAAGAAGGTGCTGGTGGCGGTGTTCCAACGAGGCGCGGCCGATGGCCTCAACGTGGTGGTCCCGTTCGGCGAGCAGGCCTACTACGACTTGCGGCCCAACCTCGCCATTCCAAGGCCGGACGGCACACCCGATTCCGCTATCGACCTGAACGGATTCTTCGGGCTGCATCCCGCGCTGGCTCCGCTGAAGCCGATGTTCGACGCAAAGAGCCTCGCCATTATCCATGCGGTGGGATCGCCCGACCCGACGCGCTCGCACTTCGATGCGCAGGATTACATGGAATCAGGCACGCCGGGCCGCAAGGCGACTAGCGATGGCTGGCTGAATCGCGCGCTTCCGCAAGAGAAAAAGATGTCGCCGATTCGTGCCGTGAGCCTGGGCCCGTCGCTGCCTCGCGCGCTTCGCGGACACAATGACGCTCTCGCAGTGAACACGGTGAATGAGTTCAAGGTGAATAACCCTCGCGGTTCGGATACGTTCGAGGCGATGTACGGGTCCACCAAGGATCAGATGCTCAACTCCACCGGTCGCGAAACGTTTGAAGCGGTGAAGCTGATGCAGTCTGTGCAGAAGCAGCCCTACACGCCCGCCAACGGCGCGAAATATCCGAACGGACATCTGGGCCAGAGCCTGAGGGAGATTGCGCGGCTCATCAAGGCTCGTGTGGGTTTGGAAGTCGCCTTCACCGATGTGGGCGGCTGGGACACGCACGTGAATGAGATCGGCGTGAAGCCCAGTCAGGGCCAGCTTGCCAATCGGCTGGATGAGTTCGGAAGCGCGCTGGCGGCGTTCTATCAGGACATGGGCGAAGGCATGGCCGATGTGAATGTAGTCACGATGAGCGAGTTCGGCCGCACAGCCAAGGAAAATGGAACGCGCGGCACCGATCACGGCCACGCCAATGTGATGTTCGCGTTCGGAGGGTCCATCAAAGGCGGCGAGATTTACGGCGACTGGCCGGGGATGAAGCCGGAACAGCTTTATGAGCAGCGCGACCTGGACCTGACCACGGATTTTCGGGCTGTGCTCGGCGAACTGGTGGTCAGGCATTTGGGGAATAAGCAGATCGCCAACGTGTTTCCGGGGTACAGCTCGCCGCAATTCCGCGGGATTGTTGCGTAACCGTGAAGAAATTCATGGCCGCAGATGAACGCGGATGAACGCAGAAAGAAGAAAATTTTCGGGTTATTGGCGGGAAAGAACGAAGTAGCTGGTTGGGATCAATACCAGCAGCAGGGCCGCGGCGGCTAGAATCACCCAGATCTGCCATGGCGAAAGCGCGGCCACGAAACGGGCCCTTTTAGGCAGAGTCGCCAAGGGCCAGGAATGGCGCGTGGGGGTGACGATCCGCTCCGGTTGGACTTCTTCCTCTTCCGGCCACGCCTGGCGAGCCAGCCCGTTGCGAACATGGAACATCCCCGCCAGCAGGACCCGGTCCCGGCACACCTCGCAATCTACCAGGTGGGCCTCAAAAGCGGTGAGTTCCTCAAGCGTCAGCTCGTGGTAGAAGTAGCGATCCACCATGCTGTCGCCTTGAATATGCCCTTGTTCCATTGGCCTGCGACCCGATTATGCCACCGCGACTGCCATCATGGTAGACTATTGAAAGTAAAACAGTACTAGGAGTCGATTCTCGTCATGGCGAAAGTGTGTGATCTGTGCGGCCGCGGCCCGCAATTTGGTAATAAAGTGAGCCACGCTCATAATCTTACTAAGCGGCGCTGGAACATCAACTTACAGGAAGTCCGCGCGAACGTAAAGGGCGCCGCAAAGCGCATTCGCGTATGCACTTCCTGCATTAAGAGCGGCAAGGTTCAGAAGGCCGCCTAAGCGCCAAAACGCCGGATCGTATGCGCCACGTATTCGATCTGCTCTCGCGTTAATTCCGGGAAAATCGGCAGGGCCAGCACCTCACGGGCGGCTTTTTCGCTTTCCGGGAAATCTCCTTCACGATAGCCAAGGCCGGCGTAGCATTTCTGCAGGTGCAGCGGCACCGGATAGTAGATCTCCGAGCCGATTCCATGTTCAGCCAGAAACTTCTTTAAGCCGTCGCGGTCGCTTGAGCGGATTACGAACTGGTTCCAAATGTGCCTGGTCTGAAACACGGAAGCGCGTGGCAGGACTACTTCGCTGCCCACCAAAAGCTCTCTGTACAGCGCGGCGTTGCGCGCGCGGGCCTCGCTCCAGCCGTCGAGATACTTGGCCTTCACGCGGAGGACTGCTGCCTGGACACCATCCAGCCGCGAATTGATTCCGATCCAGTCATGGAAATACCTGGCGTGGCCGCCATGCTCGCGCAGGGCTTTCAGTTTTGATGCGAGCTCGGGATCGTTTGTTGTGAGCATGCCGGCGTCACCAGCGGCTCCCAGGTTCTTGGTCGGGTAGAAGCTGAAGCAGCCGATTTGCCCCATCGACCCGGCGCGGCGGCCTTTGTATTCGGCTCCGATGGCTTGCGCCGCGTCTTCGATCACCGGGATACCCAGGGCAAGCAAAGGATCCATGTCGGCTGCGCCGCCATAGAGATGGACGGGCAGCAGAGCCTTTATAGGATCGTGCTTTTGCAGGGCTTCGGAGGCTAGTGTGGGGTTGATATTGAAGGTCGCGGGGTCGATGTCGACGAAGACCGGGACGGCTCCGGCTCGCGAAATTGCACCGGCGGTGGCGAAGAAGGTGAACGGAGTGGTCAGAACGCGATCGCCAGGGCGGATATCCAGTGCCAGTAGAGCCAGAAAAAGGGCATCGCTGCCGTTGCCGCACCCCACGGCGAATCGGGCGCCGCAATAAGGGGCGAGTTCGCGCTCAAGGAGGTCCACTTCGGGGCCGAGGACCCACCTCTGGGAATCCAGCACGCGGGTGACTTCGCGGAGGATCTCTTCTCGTAAAGGCTCGTATTGGGCTTTTAGATCTAGTAGCGGGACGGAGATTTTGGTGGTTGGGTTCACGTGATTTTGCTAATGACTTCTCGAGACTGAACGATAACCCCCGCCCTCACGGGCTCGGGCTGGCCGCGCTCGACTGGCCGCATACGGCCTGTGGGCTGTTCGCACACGACATCCCCGAGCGCTCCAGCCACCACCCCAGGCCGTCAGGCCGGGGGTTCTCGTTCTCCTCAACAAAGTTAGTTCACCTCCTATGTTACTGTCTTGGTTTGAATCTGCGCCGCGTTTTACCGTACACCACCTTCGCGCTTATTCTTGCGGCCGCCTACACCGGCTGGACTCTCTATTCGCGCTATTCCGCGCGCCAGGAGGCGAGCGAGAAAGCCAAGGAAACAGAAGCCCGCGAGGACCAGAAGACCGTCGATCGGTTTGGAGGCGGCAAGCTGAGAATCCTGTCCTTTTACGCGTCGCCGAACGTGGTGCGGTTGGGCGAGAGGGTCCTGGTTTGCTATAGCGTGGTGAACGCGACCGAGGTCAGCATCACGCCGGAGATTGAGCCGATCAAGCCCTCCGTGACGCGATGCCTGGAAGTGTTTCCGAAGGAGAGCACCACGTATACGCTGAAAGCTCGCGACGCGTCGGGAGCGGAAGCTACGCAGATGGCTTCGGTGGTTGTTCGCTAACCGAGAGTATCATCAAGAAATGGTTCTTTCCGATGTGGACATCCAGCGCTATATTACGGAGGGAAAAATCAAGATCTCTCCCGCGCTGCCGGCCGAACAACTGGGAAGCTGCTCGGTGGATTTCCGCCTCGGCAACGAATTCAGCGTATTTGAACATAGCTTGCACGCCTTCATCGATCTCCGCGAGAAGACTGCGATTCAAGGGCTGATGCGCACCGTCACGGTGGCCGATGGCGATGCCTTCATTCTGCAGCCGCACGAATTCGCGCTGGCGATCACGCAAGAGACGCTGGAGCTGGACGATGAAGTGTTGGGCCGTCTGGAAGGCCGGTCGAGCCTGGGGCGCATTGGCATCATTGTCCATGGGACGGCAGGGCTTTTCGACCCCGGCTGGGTAGGCAAGGCGACGTTGGAATTGAGCAACCTGGGTCGGATGCCGGTGGCTCTTTATCCTGGAATGCGGATCTGTTCCTTCACGTTTGAACAACTATCTTCAAGAGTCGCGGTGCCGTATCGGAAGAAGGTCGGCAATAAGTATTCCGGTCAGGAGAGGCCCCTGGCTAGCAAGCTGGCTAGTGAGACGGGGACGAAGTAGAAGAAAAGGCAATGGCCGCCGATGAACGCGGATAAACGCAGATAAGACTTTTTTTCATCCGCGTTTATCTGCGTTCATCGGCGGCTAATAACTTAGCGCGCTAGTGAGAATGACGGCAGCGTGCTTACTACCTGAATTTCAGCGACGTTGGCTAGTGTTCCTCGAATCGCCGAGCCTTGTTGGATCTGGTAGCCGACTTTGATCAGTTGATGTACATTCGGCCGGTACCCCACGGCCGTTTCATAGCTCTGGTAGCCGGGGAAGGCGCTTGCGCGCACGTATTCGGCGCGCTCGGCCAGATACCAACGAGGGGTCAGAACGCGGCGGACTTCGGCGTAGCCGGTGTGTTCATTGAAATCGGGAATGGCTTTATAAGTCATTTGGAACTTCTGTAATTCTCCGTACACATTCCAGGGGCCATGACCCCAGGCGACATCGATGCCGTAGCCTGAGCCTGGGAGGCTGCGGGGCCTGATCTCGCCGGGGAAGAAGAATGGATAGTGGCGGTCCAGGTACGGGCCTCGCAGCGCGGACACCCCTACGCGAAAGCCTTGCCGGATCGTGTAACCGGCGCCCCCTGCCCAGCTTCCATACTGGTCGCGATCGAAAATGCTGCGCGGATTGAGCGGCGAGGAGTTTACGAATTGAGCCCGGAAATCCGCTGGGCCCAGCGTCGCGTCTACTTGAGCTCCCATGAGCCCCACGGTGCTCAAGGGCTTGTAGTAGTAGCCGTAGGACGCAGGCATCTGTGTGAGCGGGTTGCGAGTGTCGTCGTAGCGGGCGAGGAACGAACCGAAGGCGGTGGGAAGCATCCCCAGGCGGACCACGATGGAGCGCTTGTTCGCGATCCGGGAATAGTCCAGGTGGGCCTGGAGCACGTTGGTCTTGATGCCGTGACCCTGGGTGGTGAATTCGTCGGCAAAGAGAGGCCTGGAGCGAACCTGAATGGAGCCGGTAAAGGTCCAGTGCGAGTTGAGCTTCCAGGTGGGATAGAGCAACGCGCGAAATGCACCGTCGATTGGGCTGCCGTCGCGGGGGAATTGGGAGAGCTGGTGGGAATAAAAGGCCTCGTTGGTTAAGGTGGTGGCGAGGTCGAAGCCGCTGGAGGCCTCCTGCGCGAAGCATCCCGATGCAAGAGAAAGCGTAATGAGCAGCGTGGCTTTCAAGCGTCTATGCACCTTCCAAAACGTGCGGCGCGGACCTTTGGCCGTTGACCGCCTCCGAGAGATTGAGAAGCGAATCCGACCGTTCTCTGATACCTATCGGCAGTTTGGCGAAAGCCCGCACGATGGAATCGTCAAACTGCGTGCCAGATTCTTTTTCCAGAATGCGAACCGCGTCCTGATGACTCATTCCACGGCGGTAGGGCCGGTCCGAAGTCATGGCGTCGAAGGCGTCGGCCACCTTGACGATGCGGGCTGACAGGGGCGTGTGTTCCTCTTTCAGACCGTGCGGATACCCGGTGCCGTCCCAATTTTCATGATGCAGCTCGACGACATCCAGGTAGTTGTGAAATCCCTGAACACCTTCCAGGATCCGGCGTCCGATCACGGGATGTTGCCGGATCAGCGCTTCTTCCTCGTCTGTCAGCCTGCCGGCTTTTAGAAGAATGCTGTCCGAAATCCCGATCTTGCCGATATCATGCAGCAGCGCTCCGATGCGCAGATCGTCCAGGGGCTGGCCGGAGAGGCCCAGAACTTCGGCAATGGCGCAGGAATATTGACTGACGCGACGGCTGTGGCCCGCAGTGTAGGGATCCCGCGCGTCGAGGGCGTTGGCTAGTGAGCCGGTGAACTCGACGTAAGCGTGGACCAGTTGTTCGCGGCTCAGGCGCACAGAGGCGGATGCCCGATTGAAGCCTCGGGCCAGTTCGCGAATCTCGTGGATGGGAACGGAGTCGCCTGCGAACTCAGGCAGCTCGCCTGTTTCTTCGGCGGCTTCGAGGCGTAGCGCCATGTCCGCGATGGGCCGGGCTATGGAGCGGGACCCAATCAAGCTGATACCGAGGGCCGCGGCGAGGGCCACCAGGGCGGCCGAAAAGAACACCTTCCAGATGACCGCGTTCATGGCGGCACCGGCCTCGTCTACGTTTTGCAGGCTACGCAGCAGGTAGCCATTGCCGGTGGGGGTGCCGGTGGAGGAATTCACCGGCAGGGAAAGATAGGTCTGGCCGCCTGCCTGAATTTCACACTCCGCTTGGCTGGAGCAGTTTTCGAGGCCGATCTCCAGCGCGCCCATATCCGCGCCCGCCGCGGTGGAATCGACAATCTTGCCGTTCTGGGTGAGAACCATGGGAGTGCCGAAACGCGCGAGATCGAAGCGCTCGCCGACCGTCAACGTTCCGAGGTTTTCATCATTCTGGTTAATCGGGCCGGAGGCGAGCTGGTACATACGGCCGTCGGCGGCGAGGAAACCCTGTTGGGAAGCAGAGGATTTCAGGTCCAGGGGCTGGAGCGAATTGCCGACCCGCCTGATGCCCGCCAGCGGCCGGCCTTCGGGGCCGGAGACGGCCAGGATGTCGAAATTCAGAGACGTCGCGATGCCCCACAACTGGTCGTCTACGGTACGGCGAGCTTCGGCGCGGTCCTGCCGTTCGGACAAGAGGAGTTGGAGGCCGGCTTTCAGCGCGGGATTTTCGGTTAGCGTGCCCAATACTCGTGCAGCCTGAAACTGATCCCTTGCACGTTCGTTAGCCAAGGCCAATTGATTTTGGCGCACAGAGTGGCGGAGGTCGTCGCGGACGGCCGCCATCACGGACGCCCGCAAAGCCCAGAAGCTTCCCACCAGCAGCGCTGCCAACGGGAGGAAAGTGGAGAGGAATGTGCGTGTCGATAGCCGCATCGCTAATGACCCGTCGCGGCAGCCTCTCGAGGATAGGATTCCGGGGACAGCAGAGGAATGGCGAACTCGACGTGGGTTTCGCTCTTGCCCGTAACGGTGATTTGCTTTCGAAAGAACCCTGCGGTTTTGTGCCAGGCAACCACGGTATAAGTCCCGGGCGGGACGTCTGGAAGCGCGAATTTTCCGGAATCGTCCACTCGCGTGTTCCAGCGGTTGGGCGCAATCACAATGGATGCGGCCATGTTGGCGTGGAGGTGGCAATCTACAAACACAATGCCGGGTGTGTTGAAGCTGACCTTACGGCTTTGTCCTTGGGGGTAGTTGCCCAGATCGAAATTCTTGGGTTTGGAGAGAGAAAAAACGTTGTGGAAGATGGGATCGAGGTTGGGGAATGAAACCACGGAGCCCGCCGCGATCACCAAAAGGTCCGGAACGAAGCGGCGATGGTCCTGAGCCATGGTGAGAGTGGCCTGACTTGATGCTGGCTGTGTCGGGCCCTCCAGATAGACGGCGACATGTGAGCGCTCCCAGGCCAGAGGGTCGGTTTCATTCTGGGTCAGCGCTACGGTTGTGCCTCTCTGATAAAGCTCGGCTGCGGGAGTGACTTTACGTTTGGTGAGCTTTCGCTCGATGATGACGGTCCCGGTAATGTCGGCGGCGCGCAACGGTGCCAAACCGCAAGCGACTATCCATATGACCCGAATGACGCTGAAAAGCATTTCTCCCTACCTCTTGTTATCGGCAGGATTGTTCGCCAATATTCGGAATAAGTTACCTTAGAACCGGGCCGCATTCCATAGGGCCAACCGCCATATTTTTTAGGGATTTATAGGGTCCAGGGGGGCATCCTATCTCCCAAGCGGTTTTGCGCCATAGATCGCCTTCGTTCAAGCCCACGTATTTCCAGTGGGAGGGCCTAGTGGAATAAAAGAGCCAGATTTGTCCAGAAAACCCACGCGGAATGAGCGATCTAACATCTCGTATTACGGCGGCTTCGGTGGACTGGCCGGGTCGCGCATCCTTGCCTCGGGCGCAGCAGGGCCACCCGGTGTTGCCGTAGAGCGGCGGCGGTCCCTTCCAGCCCAGCATGGAGGAGTAAAGGCGAAAGCCTTCGCGCGCGGCGGCGTGAACCAGGACCAGGTCGCCCGGACCGGCGTGTTCTTTCAAGTATTGGAACGCGCCTGAAAAGTCTTCTTCAGCCGAGTCGCGGCCGTCGCGAATCTGGTTTCGAACATTGACCGCGGCAAAGAGGACAGCGATTGCAATCACCACCGCGCCGAGGCGCTTCGTTGGGAGCAGATCTTCTACCGAGATGAGACAGGCCAGGACGAAGCACGGCAGTACCCACAGGCGCATGCGCTGGGTGGCGGGATACCAGTGGCCCACGCTTGCCAAGGCAAGTAAGAGGCATGGAGTCGCGCAAATGAGCTGAGTCCATTGACGCACTCCGCCAGGTTTTTGAATCAGGAGCCGGAGGCTTATCGCCAGTACGACGAGGACGGCGGCGATGAGGCCGGGAGTAAACAGCGCGTCGGCATCGGCGGCCCAAAACGCGCGCAACTCGGGGGCGGTGTTGAAGCGGATCAAGAAGGCCCACAGAAGGAAGAGAGTGGCTCCGGCGGCGAGTCCAAGAATCGCGGCGTTTCTGGCATTGGTGAAATACACCGCGGCCAGACAGCGCAGGCAAGAGGAACACGATCGGGTACGCGAAGGTCAGGCCGAGCACAACGGTGGTGGTCAGCAAGAGAAGTTCGCAGCCGGGAAGGAGTTTCAAGATAGAGGACCGCCGCAAGCAGCACCAGCACGCGTTGCGGCAACCTCACCACTATATTGCTTGGCGGAATGGGAATACTCAATGAAGGCGGGGTTGAAGACGATCAACGCGGAGGCGAGCACGGCGAATGGCAGCGACAAAACACGTCGCGATAGAGTGAACATCGCGGTTGCGGCAATCATCGCAAACGCCAGGGGAACCATTCGAAACGATGCGTTGGAGAGTCCCAGAAAATTTATCGCGGCGCGGGAAAGGAGCAGAAAGGAGGGAGGGCTGGTCTGGAGCCAATCGGGGTAATAAAACATTTCCCGCAAAGATGGCGCGTGGATGGAATTGGCTACCCAAGCCTCGTCAAGCCAGAGGCTGCGTCCGATGCCGAAAAGGCCCAGGGCCAGGGTGCAGAGAAGCAGGATGAGGAGGGAGACGCGTGACCACGCGGTCATTGTCACCATGATCACATGGGTATGATCGGGAACGTGGGACTTGAGGATTGGGACCGGCGATTCAGGGAAGAGACGCGGGAGGAATTGCCGTCGCCGCTTTCGTTCGTCGTTGAGGCGGCGCAGGGCCTTCCACCCGGTGATGCGCTGGATCTGGCTTGCGGTGGCGGTCGTCATGCGATCTGGTTGGCCGAGCGCGGCTGGCGCGTGACCGCGGTAGACGGGTCGGCTGCCGGTATTGAGATTCTGAGGAAAAGAAGTGACGGTCTTTCGATTCATGCTCTGGTTGCGGATCTGGAGAAGCACGAATATTCGATCGCACCCGCGGCGTGGGACTTGATCGTCATCAGTCTTTACCTGCAGAAGGATCTGTTCGAGCCTGCAAAGCTGGGAGTGAAGCCCGGAGGGGTGCTGATCGCTATTACGCTGCTGGGGGCGGGCAGGCATCGGCTGCAGGCGGGGGAGTTGAAAAACTATTTCGAAGGACTGGGAGATCCTTCAGTTCGCCGAGGACTCGGGTTTCGCCAGGATCGCTGCTCGATCGCCTAAGTTCGACCAACAGGCAGGAAGATCGGCCACCGAGCCGAGTACAAAGTCAGGGTGAAATGATCCCGTAAGATCGATGGGGCGAAACTTTCCGGTGCGCACCAGGGCGCCTTTCAATCCGCTCTTCTGGGCTCCTGTTACGTCAACTTCGATGTCGTCGCCTACCATCAATACTTCCCCCGCAGGGACCCCGAGCTTCGCGACGGCGGCGGCGAAGAATGCCTCGGCGGGTTTGCCGAATACCAGGGCCTTGCGCCGGGTGGCGTTTTCCAGAGCCGCTACGAAGGGAGCCGTGTCCAGGCGGAGGCCGTCTTCCGCTTGCCAGAAACGAGTGAGCCCAAGCGCAATCAATTCGGCCTCGGGATTGGACTGCAGGAGCCGGAACGCCCGGTTGAGAGTATCGAACGTCCAGAGGCGACCGAGATCGCCGACCACCACATACCGTGCTCCGGTTTCGGCATGGCTAGGCAGAATCGGAAAGCCGTCGAATTCGGAGTGGGTGGCGGGGGGAACGAATAGGGCGACCGGTCCACGCTCCTGGGTGCGGAGCCAGAGGGCGGTGGCGCGAGGGGGTGAAAAGATCTGGTCCTCCACTGTGAAGATATCCAGGCTCTTGAGTTTCTCTACCAGGACCGGGCGGGCTCGGGAGGTGGTGTTGGTGACGAACAGATGGGGGATCTTCTGCTGGCGCACCCAGGCCAGGGACTGTGAGGCGCCGGGAATCGGCACGGAGCCGTTGTAGAGGACTCCATCCATATCAAACAAAAGAGCTTGCATTTGTCCGTAGTATACACGGGGCAGGTGCTATACTGACGGTTTTCCACGAGCTCATGCATAAGATTGTCAGAAAGATTCAAAGGCCCGACGCGGAAGTGGTTCGAATACTGGGCGATCTTGGGGTCGCCACGGTTCACGAGGCGCAGGGTCGAACGGGGTTGACCAAGCCTTACCTGAGGCCGATTTATCCGCAGGCCAAAGCAGCTGGGGCCGCGGTTACGGTAAGCTGCCAGCCGGGCGATAACCTGATGATTCACGCGGCGGTGGAGGTCTGCCAGCCGGGCGACATCCTGGTTGTTACCTGCACTTCGGATTCGACGGACGGCATGTTTGGAGACCTGTTGGCGACGTCTCTGGTCGCGCACGGAGTGAAAGGCCTGGTGATCGACGCGGGGTGCGTGACGCGGGCGAGCTGACGGCGATGGACTTTCCTGTTTGGGCCAAGGCGATTCATGCTCAGGGAACGGTCAAGAGTACAGGCGGATCGGTGAATATTCCGGTAGTTTGCGCTGGCGCGGCGATTCAACCGGGCGATGTGATCGTGGGCGATGCGGATGGCGTGGTGGTGGTCCCTCGGGAGAAGGCCGCTGAGGTCGCGAAGGCCGGACAGGCTCGGGTCGCGAAGGAAGAAAAGTCCCGCGAGAAGCTACGGTCCGGCGAGTTGGGCATCGACTTCTATGGCCTGCGCGCTAAGCTGAAAGAGCTGGGCGTCGAATACGTCGACGAGTAGGATTGAGAAAGAAGGGTTTTCTATGGGAAAGATCGTCAATGCCGTTGCCACCGTGCACGCTCCGCAGTTGTTCACGCGGCCGCCTTCAGAGATACCGGAGCAGTTGGACGCCGATATTGCGGCGATGATGCAACTGGGCAAGGACCTGGATGAGACCAAGCCCGACTTGGTGGTCGTGATCGGGAGCGATCACCTGGAGACGTTCTTCTTATCTTCCGTGCCGACGTTTGCTGTGGTCGCGGGATCGGTTTCGCATGCCCACTTCGCCAACAAGGATTGGAGACTTCCCGTTCATCTGGATTTCGCCGAGGATCTGATCGCGAAGCTGATGCAGCGTGGGTTTGATATGGCTTATTCGCAGGACGCGATCTTGGGCCATTCCTTCGCCGCGGTCTACGAATGGGTGATCGGCGCACGCAAGATCCCGGTGGTCCCGCTGTTCGTGAATGCGTACCTGCCGCCGCTGCCCAGTCCGCAGCGCTGCATGGCGCTGGGCAAGGCTCTGGCGGAGATTATTGAATCGCGGCCTGAGAGGGTCGCCATTGTCGCCAGCGGTGGGCTTTCGCACTATCCGGGAACGTGGAAGTATCCGCAGCCTGCTTACGATTTCGATTACTGGGCCATCGCGCAGATGGAACGCGGCAACTTCGCACCGCTGGAGAAGCTTTCCAGTGAGCAACTGGATGAGGTCGGCAATACGGAGATGTTGCCGTGGTACTTCCTGTTCGGAGCGCTGGGCAACACGCCGGGCGAGTTGCTGACGTATCAGCCCACCTGGCACCATGGCCACGCTGTAATGCGCTTCGTGCCCAACAAGCGCACTGCGCCGGCCACGGGAGAGATTCCGCCGGAATACATTTTCAAACAGGGCGGCTTCGAATTCTACAAGGCTCCCAAATCTTCTGCTTACAATCTGAACAAGGTCATGTTCGACCTTCGCCACAGCCAGAGCATGCGATTGGCGTTCCTGAAGGAGCCCAAGGTGATCGCGGCGCAGTATGGTCTGAATCCTGAGGAGACCAGGGCTTTGGAGCTGATCACCGATGAAAACATCGACGTGCTCCGTTCGCTGAAGCCGCATCCGCTGGTGGACGCGGGCGCGCATCCTCTGGGGATGCTGATGTGTTTGGTGGTGGTGCAGGCGGAGGCTCGGCGGGTTAGGGCGGAAGCGGCACGCCGCTAAATCTCTTTTCGGCTACGGATAGGATCAATACCGGGAAGCCATCCGAGGCTTCACTAATTAAGCTTTCGGGCATTAGGCGGAGGTTTAAACTTGAATAGTTCGTCGGAGAGCGGTTCGTCCAGCCTAACCGTCTTGAATACAATACTTACCGTTCCGATTCCTCGCGCACTTGAATCTACGCGGAGGATGTGGTGACTCTTCTTATCGATCCATAGAAGCTGTTGAGTGGAAGTCGCTTCGATAACGTAGCACTCCGCTAGCGCGCCACCTGTCGCTAAAGTGTCGTCGCGCACAAACTTGCTGTTACTGTAAACCTCTGACGCATGCCGGTATGGGCCAATGCCCATATACAGGTCGGCGTCTGCGGGCCTACTATCCCTTGGAAGGTTCGGAACGATGTAGACCCTATACTCATTCGCCTTTGGATTGAAGGCCCAGAGATTTGAGCCGTCGTAGACAGTCATCGCTTCTTCGATAACCGGTTCCGAACTTTGTCCACGTAGAGCGGCCAGAGGATTGCCCTTCATCTCCTCTCTATATTTGTCTGGCGATCTATAAACGAACAGCATAGAACCGGATGTTTCCTGACCAGTATTAGAGTTACGAAAGGTGGTCGTGTTCTCCAGTTCATACTGGGCGACGTTTTTGTACGCTTCGTTGACTTGCTTTAGAATCTCGGTTGCGTCCGGCTGGGTCTGTGCGAGGGCGTGGGCCAACGGGAGGCACAGTTCAAGGAGAATCGCGACAGACATATCAAGAAACTAGCACATGGGGCCCTGGGCGCGGCGGCTTTGGAAAACAGAGTAACGTGGATCTGGGTGGTTGCGGGGAGTGCTGTTCGCATCGTGAGGTTCACTGCCAACAAACCATCCTTTTTATGCCCGTCCAAAACGATCGCGTCTTCCTTACAGCCGAGTGGCGGAATCTGGCGATGCTCAACTACGCGGTGGATCCGGAACTCCTCCACCCGCTGGTTCCCGAGGGAACCGAGCTCGATTTCTTTGGCGGTCGAGCTTATGTGAGTCTCGTTGGCTTTCGCTTTCTGAATACGAAGGTCCTCGGCCTATCCGTTCCCTTCCATCGCGACTTTGATGAGGTTAATCTTCGCTTCTACGTTAAGCGCATTTGCGCAGGCGAACTCCGACGTGGCGTGGTCTTTATTCGCGAGGTAGTTCCCCGGCGCGCGATCGCCGCCATCGCGCGGGGACTCTATAACGAGAAGTATGTGGCGCTTCCCATGCGTCATCACATCGCACCGGATCGCGTGAGTTACGGGTGGGGTGACGACAACAAACTGGAACTCGCGCCGTTGGGAGATCCGTCACTTGCCGCGGACGCTTCCGAGGAACAATTCATTACGGAGCACTACTGGGGCTACACGGTCCAGCGGGACGGCGGAACTATGGAATACAAAGTCGCGCACGTCCCGTGGCGGTTGTGGCACGCGCACTCAGCCCGCTTCGAGGGCGATGCTACGCCGCTTTACGGTACCGAATTCGCGCGAGTGCTGGCTCGGCCACCCGATTCGGCGTTCCTTGCGGAGGGCTCGGCTGTTCAGGTGATGCGAGGCGTTCGCATTTGAGTTTACGATAGATATTTACCCCCAAATGATTATCGATTGCCACGGACACTACACGACTGCCCCAAAAGAGCTGGAAGCCTTTAGAAAGGCTCAGATCGCGGGGCTCGACAACCCGGCGCTTACGCCTTCCCTCGACAGCCTGAAAATCAGCGACGACCAGATTCGCGAAAGCCTGGAAGGCGCCCAGTTGAAATTCCAGCGCGAGCGTGGGACCGATGTCACCATCTTTTCTCCGCGCGCATCCGCGATGGCGCATCACATTGGGACCGAGAAGACCAGCCAGGATTGGACGCGCATCTGCAATGACCTGATTCATCGCGTGTGCGGCCTCTATCCGAAGAACTTTGTAGGCGTGTGCCAGTTGCCGCAGTCGCCGGGCGTTCCTCCTGCGCACTCGATTCATGAGCTGGAGCGATGCGTTAAGGAGCTCGGTTTTATCGGCTGCAACCTCAATCCCGACCCATCGGGCGGCCATTGGACAGCGCCGCCGTTGACGGACAAATATTGGTATCCGTTCTACGAAAAGATGGTGGAGCTGGACGTGCCCGCGATGGTCCACGTCAGTTCCTCGTGCAACCCGAATTTCCACGCCACGGGAGCCCACTACATCAACGCGGACACTACCGCCTTTATGCAGTTCATTCAGTCGGATTTGTTCAAAGACTTCCCTACGTTGCGGTTTATTATTCCTCATGGCGGCGGCGCGGTTCCTTATCATTGGGGTCGCTACCGGGGGTTGGCGCAGGACATGAAGCGTCCCCCGTTCTCCGAGCTTGTGCTGAAGAACGTCTACTTCGACACGTGCGTGTACCACTTGCCCGGCATTGAATTGCTGCTTAAGGTGGTTCCGGTGGACAACATCATTTTCGGATCGGAGATGGTGGGGGCGGTGAAGGGAATCGACCCGGAAACAGGTCAATACTTCGACGACACGAAGCGCTACATCGATCAGATCCCGCATCTGTCGGCTGACGATCGGTACAAGCTCTACGAAGGCAACGCCCGGAAGGTGTATCCGGGGCTGGCCCGGCATTTCCGGCAATAATTCGCAGTCAAGTGGGCTGTACGGTGGCCCAGTATTCCTGAGAAGTCAAAACCGGTACGATCTGGAAATCAACCAGATCAATCCAACGGTTCGCCCAGAGCTGAATCGCGTCACGATCCTTTGCTTCCATCACCTGGAAACAGCGGGAATTCGCAGGATCCACCCAGCTCGCGTGATACATGACGCCTTCCGGCAGCATCCTGCCGTCACGAACGAATCGCTCTCGGACCGGGTTGGGATCACCTCCCTTGAAATCTTCGATGACCATAAAAAGCATGGACGGAAGTATAACAGCACAATTTTTTTACAAATCTAATTTGACCCGATACCACGGGCGGTGTTCCGCAGCGTGATTGGTTCTTGTCTCACGCAGCATGACTACCCGCCTAACGAGTTCCTGCACCGTCGCCGCAACTCTGGCCGGCTTTGCGATCCTGAGCCTGACAGTCAACGCTCAGACCACGAGCAAGCCCAACGTCTACGTTCAGCACAACCTGGTTTCCGACATCCCGGGCATGGCCGATGTAACAGACCCGAACCTGGTGGACCCGTGGGGAATTTCGACCAGCGCGACCAGTCCCTTCTGGGTCTCCGACGCGGGCAAAAGCAGATCGACGCTCTATAACGGGGCCGGAGCGATCACTGCGGTGGTGGTCTCCATCCCGGCGGGCGCCAAGGGACCCGCCAGTTCGTCGCCGAGCGGACAGGTGAACAACAACACCACGGCATTCATACTTGCGAACGGGACCAAGGCGTCGTTCATTTTCGCGACCGAAGACGGTACCATCTCGGCGTGGAACGGCGGTACGGTTTCCACCGTGATGGTGGACAATTCGGGCGCAGGCGCGGTTTACGAGGGGCTGGCGATCGGCACCAGCGCGAACGGCGCGACCCTCTATGCGCCCAATTTCAAGACCGGAAGTATTGACGTTTTCGACGGGAAGTTCGCACCGGCTACTCTGGCGGGCAATTTCAAGGATCCCAACCTGCCCGCGGGATATGCTCCGTTTAACATTTGGAATTTAGGCGGGAAGCTCTACGTGATGTACGCCCAACAGAACTCCGCCAAGACGCGGCCGACCAATGGCGCCGGCCTGGGTTACGTGAGCACGTTTGACTTGAATGGAAACTTTTTGAAGCGCGCCGCTTCCGCAGGACCATTGAATGCGCCCTGGGGTGTCGCGATTGCGCCTGCAAATTGGGGAGCCTTCGGCGGCGCACTGTTGGTGGGAAATTTCGGCGATGGCACGATTAACGCGTTCGACCAAACCTCGGGCAATGCTCTGGGAGCATTGCAGGATGCGAGCGGGAAGACTCTTGTGAATAGCGGATTATGGGCGCTGATCTTTGGTAATGGCGGGAGCGGTGGCGATGTCAACACTCTTTATTTCGCCGCCGGGATCCAGAACGAGACCCATGGCCTTTTAGGCGCGATCGCGCCGCCGACTCAGATTTTGAGCGTGGTAAACGCGGCTAGCGGAGCTACCGGGCCGGTGGCGCCGGGAGAGGTCGTGCTGGTGCAAGGATTCTCGATCGGGCCATCGCCCCGAGCGAATGCGACCGTTCCAGCAACGGGCGCCTTGGGTACCACGGTGGGGTCGACGACGGTCACATTTGATGGGCGCGCGGCGCCGATGTTGTACGCCTCTGCGTCGGCGGTGGCGGTGATCGTTCCTTATGAAGTTTCCGGAACCAGTACTAGCGTCTCCGTCAGTTTCGTGAACGCTTTGAATAATCAGGCCCCGGCTGCCGTACCCGTTCAGCTTGCTGCGTCGGCGCCGGGCGTGTTCACATCCGACACTTCAGGGTCGGGAGTGGCGGTTGCGATTAATCAGGATGGCACGGTCAACACAGCGGCGAATGCCGCGGCACGAGGGTCTGTGGTGCTGTTGTACGCAACGGGCGAAGGAGCGACTGCACCTACCGTCGCCGATGGGGCCATTACCGTCGCGGGCCGCATTGTTCCCGGTCCCATTCTTCCCGTCTCGCTGACGATTGGTGGCGTGCCTGCGCGGGTCATCTCCGCCGAGTCGGCGCCTGGGTCGGTGGCGGGAGTGATGCAGATCGAGGCCATTGTTCCTACGGGAGTTTCGCCGGGAGCCGCGGCGGTGGTAGTCACGGTGGGGACGGCCAGTAGTCAGGCGGGGGTAACGCTCAACGTTAAATAGCGCTTAGTTCTTAGCGGCGTTGCCCCACAGCTTCTTGGAGGCGATCTCCGCACCTTCGGACATCGACTTCATCTTCAGCCAGCAGATGGACGGGTGCACGGGACCGAATCCGGCAAACGTTCCGAAGCCGCAGTCGGTGCCTGCTATAACGCGTTCACGGCCGAGCAGCGAAGCGTAGCGAAGAATGCGCTGGGCTACCAGCTCCGGATGCTCGACGAAGTTGCAGCTTGTGTCCAGCACGCCTGGAATCAGGACTTTGTCCTCGGGCAGTTTGTGCGTTTCCCAGAGCGCCCATTCATGCTCATGACGCGGGTTCGCGCCTTCCACCAACAACCCCTGGACCTTTGCCTTGAATAACACCGGCAGCACTTTTTCCAGAGGAATGTCGCGCGTGTGCGGACCTTCGTAATTGCCCCAGCAGATGTGCAGGCGGCAGCGGTCGGCTGGAATTCCGCTAAGAGCGTGATTCAGCGCTTCGATCTGGAGATGTGCGTTACGGATGAACTCGTCGTCGTCTACGTCGCGGAATTTGATGTGACGGCCCATGCCCAGGTCGGGGCAATCGATGGAGACGATCAGGCCTGACTCGGTAATGACCTTAAACTCTTCATGCATCACCTTCGCCAGCGCTTCCAGGTAAGTTTCGTGCGAGGGATAGTATTCGTTCGGCTGGAAGACTGCGATCAGTCCCGGCGAAGCGGAGTTCATGAACCCCTCGGTCGCTGTGGAATGGGACAACGCCGCCTTCTGGCGCGCAATGTCTTTGTGGAGCGGCTCCAGCGTCCTTACCGTCAGTGGACCCGTACAAATGGGACGCTGATACTTGGGGGAATGGCCTTCCTTCACCAGTTTGTCGCGGAAGTCGGGGAAATCGTCCAAGTCGGCCGGAGTGGCGCGGGGAACGGTGCGGCCGGTTTCGAATCCGTTGAAGCGGTGACGGATATAGGTGGCGTAACTGATCTTGCTCATTTCGCCGTCGCTCATAATGTCGACGCCCGCTTTGCTTTGATGCGCCACGGCTTCTTCGACGGCGTGCCTCATTGTGGCTTCGAACTTGCGCTCGTCGTAGGGCTCGCCGCGATCCTGCGCGAAGAGAAAGTCCACTACGTCCTGCGGCCGGGGAAGACTTCCTACGTGCGTGGTAAGAATCCGTTCAGTACTCAGTTTCATTGCAGAAACGAGGATACCACGCGTCGGGCGGACGATCGTTCTTGGTCGTCTGCCATAAGAGCCGCTACCTCGCAGACGACAAGAAACGATCGTCCGCGCTACCCGGGCCTTCGACCTTCGAAGGCGTCCTGAAGCAGAGCCCGAATTCCATCCCTCGTCACAGGGCGGGGATTGTAATACGGGTTCTGCGAGGCAATGTCGGCGGCCCGATCCAGATCGCTTTCTTTCATCCCTATGGCGCGTAGAGCGACCGGTGCGCCGAGCGAATTAGCTAGATCGAATAATCCTTGCGCAGCGGAATCTGTGGAGAGCGCGCGTGCGACTCTCGACATCGCTTCGGGCGTGGACTGCGAGTTATAGGCGGTCGCGTGCGGCAGCACGATGGTATGGGTTTCGGCGTGCGGCAAATTGAAACTGCCACCCAGGGTGTGGCACAGCTTATGGTGCAACGCCATGCCGACCGCCCCCAGCGAAACTCCGCCCAGCCATGCTCCGTATTGCGCTTCGGACCGGGCCTCCAGATCAGTTGGGTGCTTTACAAGCCGCGGAAGGCTGTGGGCGAATGCGCGGATGGCGTCCTCGGCCAGCATGGAGATGATGGGGTTGGCATCTTTGGCGTAGAGCGCCTCGACGCAATGCGCCATGGCGTTGATCCCACTGGTGACCGATAGCTGCGCTGGCATAGTGACGGTCAGGGCCGGCTCATAGAACACGGTTTTGGGAAGCACGCGTGGGTCGCGGCCGGTCGTCTTTTTACCGCCTTCGGTGATGCCCCAGATGGGAGTCATCTCCGATCCCGCATAGGTGGTTGGGATGGCGAGAATCGGCAGGCTGGAGGTCAGCGCTATGGCCTTGCCCAATCCGGTAGTCGACCCTCCGCCGACCGCTACGCAACAATCGGCCCCCAGGCGCTGCGCTTCCTCGCGGGCGGCTTGGGCGATCTCGATAGGAACATGCATTATGGCGCGATCAAACAATCCGACTGCGTGATTGCCTAGACGATTGGCGATGTCCTGAGCGGTATCGCGCTGCTCAGGCGTGCAGAGGACCAGGGCTTTCGTGCAGCCCAAGCGCTGGATCTCGGCCGGGAGTTTGTCGAGACAGCCGGAGCCGAAGACTACGCGCGAAGGGAGGATGTCGTAGACAAAGGACCACATCACGCTTGGCCGGCATGTGCTTTGGCAGTGCGCGCATGGAGATCGCGGAGGACCTGCAACTCTTTTTCGGTGGGGGGCGCCGTGGTCTCGACCTTTTCAGCGACTCTTAGAGGCCAGCCTGTGGCAGCCACCACTTGCTCCACTGTTACCCCGGCGTGAACATGCGTCAGCGTCAGTTCTTTAGTCACCGGGTCGGGCGTGAGGATGCCCAGGTCGGTGATGACGGCGACAGGCCCCTTACCCGGCATGTTCTTTTTCGCCCTGCTGTCGCCGCCTTCGAAATGCCCACCGGAGGTCATGAAGTCCAACTTATTTACAAAGGCGCGATTGTTTTGCCGCAAGGTGATCAGGACTTCTCCGCAGTTGGAGGCGATCTCAGGCGCTCCGCCGGCTCCGGGCAGGCGCACTTTAGGTTTGTTGTAGCTGCCGATCACCGTGGAATTGATATTGGCGTATTTGTCGATTTGGGCTGCGCCAAGGAAGCCCAGGTCGATCCGTCCGCCCTGCAGCCAATAGGCAAATATTTCGGGCATCGGGATCACGGCGTCAGCAGTCTCAGCCAGTTCGCCGTCTCCAATCGAAAGCGGCAGCACCGTGGGCTTGGAACCGATGGTGCCCGATTCATAAATCAGTACCGTGTCCGGCGCATGCGTCTGGCGCGCTAAGTTCGCCGCGGCGCTGGGTAGGCCGATTCCAACAAACAGTGTGGCGCCGTTGCGGATCATGCGCGCCGCCGCGATGGTCATCATCTCATCGGATGTGTACGCGTTATCAGACATGGGCCTTGGCCTCCTCCAGGCTCTTGCGGAAGCCCTCGTAATCCTTGGTGCCGTGGATGTGCTTGTCGATCCAGGCGGTGAACGATTCGCGATCGCGCGCGATCACGTCCCAGGCTTTGTAAAATGCGTTGTTGCGCTGATAGTAACCTTGCGCGTAGGACGGAAACGCTCCGTTCTTCACTTCGCAGACGGCGGTCAGCACCCAACTGGGCAACACCAGCGAGTTGGTGGGAGCCTTGAGGTCGTCGACAATCTCTTCCACCGTGACGATGGCTCGCTTGGCGGCCATCACGGCCTCCTTCTGAACGCCGAGCACGCCCCAGATGAGAACGTTACCTTTGCGGTCCGCCTTCTGTGCGTGAATCACGGTGACGTCGGGCCGGATGGCGGGAACGGCTGCCAGCGTCTCGCCTGTGAAGGGACATTGGATGGATTTGATCTGCGGATTGTAGTTGTTGAGCTCGGTTCCCTGATAGCCGCGCAACACCGCGAAGGGAAGGTTCGATGCTCCGGCAGCGTAGGCCGCGGCCATGCCCGCGTGCGCGTGCTCTTCCAGAGCCAAGGGCTGAGGCCAGTTGTTCTCCACTGCGTCGCGCAAACGATGCAGCGACCCGACGCCGGGATTTCCGCCCCACGAAAAGCGAAGGCGCGACGCGCAACCTGCGCCGATGAGCTGATCATAGATCAGGTCGGGCGTGAGGCGGACCAGCGAAAGATTCTTCTTCCGTTGGCGTATGATCTCGTGTCCGGCAGCCGAAGGAATCAGGTGCGTGAACCCTTCCAGGGCGACCGTGTCTCCATCCTTCATGAAATCGCGGATGGCATCGTGCAACGAAATAAGGACTGCCAAGATTCAATGCTCCGTAAAGTTATGTACGTTCGAGGATGGTCGCCACGCCTTGGCCGACGCCGATACACATGGTGCATAGCGCGTAGCGTCCGCCGGTTTTTTGTAACTGATAAAGAGCGGTAGTCGCCAGCCGGGCTCCGCTTGCTCCAAGAGGATGTCCGATGGCAATCGCCCCGCCGTTCGGGTTTACATGTTCCGCATCGTCGGGCAATCCCAGGTCCCTGGTGACCGCCAGAGCCTGCGCTGCGAATGCCTCGTTCAGCTCAATCACATCCATCTGGGAGAGCGTCAGGCCGGTTTTGGCAAGCAATTTCTTGGTGGCAGGCGCGGGTGCAAAACCCATGATTCGTGGCGCTACTCCGGCCGCGGCCGATGCGACTACACGAGCCAACGGCTTCAGGCCATGCTTCGCCACAACCGATTCCGAGGCCAACAACAACGCGCACGATCCGTCGTTCACGCCCGACGCATTCCCTGCCGTTACGGTCCCATTCGATTTCACGATTGGTTTAAGCTTTGCCAGGCCTTCCAGTGTCGTATCAGGGCGGGGATGTTCGTCGGTGTCGAACTGCTTCGGGTCGCCCTTCTTCTGGGGAATCGAAACAGGGATTATTTCGCTCTTGAAGAAGCAGGCCGCGTGAGCCTTGGCCCAGCGCTGCTGCGTGCGGAAAGAGAATGCGTCCTGGTCGGCGCGGTTGACGTGGAAGTCTTCGGCGACGTTCTCGGCCGTCTCGGGCATCGCATCCACGCCGTACTGAGCCTTTAAAAGCGGGTTGACGAACCGCCAGCCGATGGTTGTATCAAAGATCTCGGCATTGCGACTGAAAGCGCTATCGGCTTTGCCCATCACGAAAGGAGCCCGCGACATGCTTTCCACTCCGCCCGCGATGATAAGGTCGGCTTCCCCGCTCTTGATGGCTCGCGAGGCAATCGCCAGCGCGTCCAGACTGGAACCGCACAACCGGTTCACGGTGGTTCCGGTGACCTCTTTGGGCAGGCCGGCTAGAAGCAACGCCATTCGCGCCACATTGCGATTGTCTTCGCCAGCCTGGTTGGCGCAACCGTAAATGACATCATCCACGGCGGACCAATCCACTCCCGCATTGCGGCTCATCAAGGCTTTTAAGGGGAGCGCAGCGAGGTCGTCGGTACGCAGCGTAGCCAGCGTGCCAGCATAGCGTCCGAACGGAGTGCGAATCGCGTCGCATACATAAACTGTATTGGACATGATTGGAATCCTTTATTATAGGCAAGAATGGATTCCCCTCTTCTTCAAACAACACTGGTTGGCTCTTATCCGCAACCAGACTGGCTGCTGGACCGGGCCAAGCTCGCTAAACAGATGCCACCCAGGGTGCGCGCATGGGACCTTTGGCGAGTTGCGCCTGAGTATCTGGCCGAGGCGCAGGACGATGCGACGATCGTGGCGATTCAGGATCAGGAGCGCGCCGGGCTCGATATTCTCACCGATGGCGAGATCCGCCGCGAGAGTTATTCCAACCTGTTTGCCAACGCGCTGGACGGTCTGGACCTGGATAATCCTGGTACCGTGATCAGCCGCAGCGGGCATCCTGTTCCAGTTCCGCGCGTGGTCGGAAAGCTTCGCCGCAAACATGCCGTGCAGGTGAGCGATGTTCAGTTTCTGCGCGCCCATACCAAGCACAAAATTAAGATCACGGTGCCTGGACCGTTCACAATGACCCAGCTTTCTCAGGATGATTTCTATAAGAATGAAGCTGACCTTGCGCTGGGCTACGCGGAAGCTCTCAATGGTGAAATTCGCGATCTGCACGCGGCTGGGGCTGACATTGTTCAGATCGACGAGCCGTATATGCAGGCGAAACCAGAGAAGGCTCGCGAGTACGGTCTGGCTGCTTTGAATCGCGCGCTGGAAGGCGTGAAAGGGACCACAGCAGTCCACATCTGCTTCGGCTACGGAGCTTTGGTGGCCGGACGCCCGGCTGGATATTCTTTTCTGCCCGAATTGGCACAGTCCACCGTGGATCAAATTTCGGTGGAGACGGCGCAGTCGTCTCTGGATTGCTCGGTGCTGGAGACGTTGCGAGGGAAGACGATTATGGTCGGTGTGCTGGATCTTTCGACGCACGATGTGGAGACACCGGCAGTAGTCGCCGAGCGGATTCGCCGCGCATTGCCGTATGTGGCTGCCGAGAAGATGGTGGTGGCGCCGGATTGCGGAATGAAGTATCTGCCGCGCGAGGCTGCATTCGGAAAGATGAAGGCGATGGTGGAGGGGGCGGCGCTGGTACGGAAGTCGCTTTAGTAACGCTTTAGTGCGTCATCCCATAAACCACGTAATTGACGCCGATACGAATTCCCAGGGCTGAGTATCGTTCCGGATACGAGGGATCATCCGCATATTCCCACGAATCACCCAGATCGCAGTTCTGTACGATGGCGACCATCAGCCGGCCCTTGTCGTCATAGATGCCGCGCCAGTAGGGAGTGTCGCCGTCGTCCTGGTAGGGTTGGCCGTAGAGAGACCAGGCGCCGGGTACGCGGTAACGCTCCTCCAAGTCATAGATGGTGTGAAAAATCGCGTTGTCGTTATCCAGGTCGACGATCTGCCGATCGGGGAAAACCTTTCCCATACTGGCGTAGAAGACGCGCCACTCGCGGGTGCCCCAGAAATCGTCGGCCATGAAAAATCCACCCCGCAGAAGATAGTCGCGGAGCTTGGCTGCCTGGGCATCGCTCAACTGCCACTCGCCGGGCCGGACCGCGTAAAGCCACGGCCAGTTATAAACGTCGTCTCCGTCGTCGAGATTGATCGGCTGCTCGACCGACCGCGCATCGATGCGAGACAGGCGGCGCAGGGCGCTTAGGAAGTGGCGGTCGGCACGGGGGTAATCCTGCGTCCAGCTCGACATGCCGTGTGTCCAACCTCCGACTCCGTAGCTCCGATCGAAGCGCGCGCCGGGGGAGGGAGGATACATCAGTCGTCCAAATGCGAACTCCGCAGGCTGCCTAGCGTCGGGAGGCAGAGGGAAGTTGTTGTACTCAATCGCCGGGTATTCTCGGAACTCGAGTTGGAAAGCGCTGAGCGAACTCAGAAGAACTGCGGCCCCGCATATAACCCAGGTACTTTTGCCCAGCATTCCTACTCCAGGATAGCGGCTACTCAATCCTCATCGTAAGCGAGTTGGTAGGCGCGGCTGGACTCGAACCAGCGACCCTCAGCTTAGAAGTCAGGCGTTGGGAATTGAGAAGCCTTACCCAACTTTGATCAACGTACCAAATAGGGAGGGCTTTCGGTGATGACCAAACGATTGCGGTTACCCTCGCTTACTACCCGTCTTCAAGAGTAGTCTCTACAGTTTCCACTACATTGACAGGTTGGCTCCGCGTCGGAAGCGTCCGGGGCCAGAGTGCCAAAGTGCGGCCGAATCGTCCTGATTCTCGGTCGCCCGTTTGCCGGACAAACGGCAACAGTCGGCGTCTGCCGGACCTGACGCGAAGGGGAGATGGACTTTGAGCGCTCTTGATCCGATCTAATCTCAGTCAGTTGACCGTGGATTTCCGCCACAAGTGCGTCGTCGTGGGCCGCCACCGGGAGTGCCTCTAAGGCAAGTTTCTCTGCATCACCCGAGAGGGAGAAAAGACAGCGCGCGGCCGCATCGGCGCGTGCACAAGAACCTCGGCATCTATACCGTATGCTTCAATCATCGCCGAAAGCCATGGCTGGACCTGGCGTTTGTATTCACCATACGCGCGCCTCAAGACTTCACTGTTGGCTCCGCGGCTCGCTTCATCCTCATGGATCTGCTGCCAACAATTAAAACGGATGGAATGGCACAGCGTCAGGAACCGATCCATTCCAGGTCCCGCATCGCTTAGATCGTCCCGTGGTTGCGCGTTCGAATCACCCAGCCCAGAATGTAGGCAAGTCCAGTGATAACGGACAAACCGACGAGCACTGCCACGGGGTTGTTGCCAACGGTGTCAAAACCGATTCGCCAAAAAAAGAAAGCTGCATCCGCGACGAGGGAAGGATCGCATCGCCTTGGGCTATTCCAAGGCTGATAGCTCTGGCGTTCCCACGGCTGATAGATCTGCACGAGGAGCAGAAAGATCACGCACGGGAGGACCGCTATGGCGGAACTCTGGGCGCTGAACGGCACGAACAAACCATGCTTGGAGTTGAAAGCGCCCTCCTGTTACCGCAGCGCCTTGCCAACCAATCTTAATCGTCAAGCCACACTTGGGGCAGGTTTGGTGGTGTCCAAGCTCGTTCGTTTCAGATAAAAGTGCCTGTCGCACGCCGTATTCTGGCAATGGGACACACGGGGCTCCGTACTCATCGAGCATAGTGAATCGTCCCTCACGGTGCCTTAAGCGGCTGTGTCTCCGGTGCGCCTACTTCGAGTGCCAGCTCGCTCTTAGAGATGGACCGACGCCTACGATTTCACGCTGAGTTTTAGCGGATTCGGCATTCTGCAAGACCGCTTGCGGGGCCCCGGCCAGCCCGGCGACGCGGCAGATCCAAGTGGCGCGGTTTCCCTATCCGAAGCCGTCAGTAAACAACTGGGATTGAAACTAGAGTTGGAGGAGAGACCCGCTCCCGACCGAGAACTGATACTGGCGATCTCTGAATTGCCACTCAGCCCTTCACATCCAACCAGACGATCCCGGCTTTGCGCTTCCAAATCGAAGCCTACCCTGCGCCGATTCACCCGCTGGCTGCTTTACTCCACTAGTGGAATGGCTGCGGCCAGATCATAGCGTACTACTGCTCGGATTTTGTTCTCGATCTGAATGTAACGCGCCGCCTTCACGGCGGGGAGTGCCTCCAAGATTTTTGGCGTCGTGGCGGTTTTTAGCTTCGCCTCGGCGTCATCGATCGCGAGATACTCTTCCAGCAGCTTCTTCGCCTTTTCATTCGTAATTGGCCCATTGTTGTACGCGTCGGCGTACGCCAGGATCACCGCGGTGAGTCGTTGGTTAATCTGTTCCATGTCTTTCTGGTACGCGTCGTACACGGGCCAGAATCTGGCACCTTCCGCGTCCGTGAGGCTCAGGTTCTGTGCCACCACCAGTTTCTTGTCCGCCTTGATTTTCTGACGGAGGATCTCCATATTGGTCGTAGCCGCGTTCTGGGCCGTCGTGGGAACAACCAGAGCAGTCCCCAGCACGGACACCGCCAAACATCGAATCATCTTCATTGTTATCCCCCCACGGTCCATTATTACGTTGGTGTTTGCAGCCTCTAGAGATGCCGTAGCGATGGCCATTCCAAGCGGTCGGACTCAGAATATTTCACCGGAATCAAAGGGGGATGAGACCGTCCCAAGCATTATTGGGGGGGGCGGCGTTATGAACAATTTTTATCGTCCGCTACTTCCGCGGTCCGAGCGTTGAAACGGAAGAGCACCGTGCCTTGTCGGCTTGTCGGAGTGTTTCCTGCAAAGTCCGATTCTGGAAGTTGTTCGCCATCGACTACGTGCGGCCCGCGCTCTCGGCTGGACCAATGTACGAGTGGCGCGTATTCCGCCCGAAGGCAAGCCAGCGTGTGCTCACAGCAAGATGGCCGATCCGTCAACGCAGACAGTTTCGGAGCTCAGGCTGGAAGGGCAGCTGAAGCGACTGAACCGAGTCAACCAGTGCTGAAGCGAGTGTAGCTCTGCCGTCCGCTCGCTCATAGCGATCCCGCAGCGTAAAGATCAGGGTGGCCGTTATGGCAAACCGGCCGAAGCTGTCAGCTTATCCATCCGATCGTGCTGCCCAGGGCGAGACTTAGCGGCTGCCATAATGAATTTCGGCAGGCCTTTCGCAGATCGCGCCGCAAGGAGCGTGAGTGAGCCGCTAGGCTCGGTGTGACTTTTTGGGGCGAGCCGACATTTTACGGCGCCCGGTAGCCGTTCCGTGTGTGAACACGAAGATTCGGTACCGTCGTTTTGACATGGATCTGATGCCATTTCCCGGCCTCGGTGCCCTCGAGAGGGCAGCGATACCCGATGAGGTATTCATCCCGCAGAGCTCGGCCTGCCTTAACGACGGCTTCCTTCGCCTCAGCATTGTTGTGAACGTGAAAGTACATTCCACCGGTTCTGTCTGAGAGCTTTTCAAGCAGTTCAGGTCCTTGGCGCTGAGGCGCTTGATTCCATGATTTTGCGGCCATGCTCGGCATGAACGGTGCTCCACTGGCGCCAAAAATAGCTCCGTTGTCGAAAATTATCGAATAGACCTGCACATTCGCTTCGAGAGCGTCACGCAGTAGCTCACTTTGCGAGTATCTGCTGTGGTTGTCCATGCCGTCTGAGATGATCAGCAGTGCCCGCCGGGGTTGCTGCGCTCCATGCATGCGACTCAAGCCGAAGTAGACCGTATCAATCAGCGCAGTTAACCCACCTGGCCTAGTAAGAGCAATTTGCTCTTCCAGTGCGCCAATTTGGGTCGTGAATCCGGGCGGAGCATTGGGTTCCGTGGAGACGGTCAGTAACGAAAACTCGTCTTCCGGGTTCGCTGTTCCCAAGAACGCATGGACGATTTCTTTGGCGGCGCTAAACGTTTTCTGCATACTGCCGCTAATGTCGAGCACTAAACCGATCGAGGAGGCAGCATCCTCATTGCTAAACGAAACGATAGTCTGAGCGGACTGATTATCAAAAATGCTGAAATTCTCAGCTCGCAGACCTTCCATCGTGGCGCCCCGATGGTCCGTTACTGTAACTGGAACTAGCACCATTTGCGTGCTGGTGCTGAAGGTCGGCGTGGTCGCCCTTTTCTGCGCACCAAGTTCGCTCGCAGCGAAGATGAGTAAAGTCGAAAGCCAATATAAACGTGACATGAGCGCAAGCCTCAGGAGAAGTGTAAGCTGACCCTCATGAAAAAGGCATAAACATAAACGCTAATTCCATTTTTTTACTGCTTCTCACCCGTGGTAGTTTTTTTCATTTTGCGATGGCTTTCGTCTCGGACCAGAACCGTAACGGAAACCGCGGCGCCCATCGTCGAACACGGAAAGACCTTCACAAATTCGGAGCCCGCTTTCCAAGCCAGATGAACGTCAATGGGCGTACAAGCGACGGGGAAAAACCAATACGTTCTGCTTTTGTGCAAAGCGACGAGCTCTGAATCAAAACTGGACTGGTAAGGAAAGTTGCCACCGCATCCACCCAGCGGCGCGCCGTTTCGACAGCAGCGCACAGCGCGCGGCGTACTCCCTACTCTCTATAACTCGCTCACGTCGCGTTCGTTGTGGGCTGGTTACTGGAGAGACAATGTGCCGCACCCACCAGAACATCCTTGTTCTCCCGGGCCAGTTACTCAATCACTTTGACCGCGCCTAGGACGGTCATCTTTACCTCTTTACCTCGACGATGGAGATTCCGCCGACACAAATGTCTTCCGCAGCTGCGCCGAGTCAAACGAACTACGGGAATGATGCCCGCTTCCGCGATTCGGGCATGGACTTCTTCCCTGGTCACTCTAAACTCCTCATCGCACAACCTCGCGGCCAGCCGCCATGTCCATTTGAGCAATTGCGGTCAGGTAGGAGCCAATTAGATTCAGGTAGCCGAGGCGCGTGTCGCGATAGGATTTCTCGGCGTCCAGGAAATCCAATAAAGACGCGCCGCCGTTTTGAAAAGAAAAGGACACTCTGTCGCGAACGTCGGTCGCCATTGTCAGGTATTTGGTCTTGTACGGTCTAAGCAGATTCAAGTTCTGGACCAAGGTATAGTACGCGGAATCGATATCGCTATAGACCTGCGCCTCGTTGGCGTCCAGCAAGCGCTGATTGCGGCTGATATCCACCTGTGTGCGAGCTTTCTCGCCCTGATTCCGGTCGAAGATGCGCAGAGGAATCGACACGCTTGCGCCGATTGTATTGTTGTCAAATGGATTGTTGAACGAAGGATTGTGCGTAACCCACACTGTGTAGGTTGGATCGGTAGAGCCGTTGGCAACCGTGAGCCGGTAGGTGATCTTTGCTAACTCAACGTTTTGCACGGCGGCTTTCAGGTCCGGCCGTGCATCCAGAGCCATGCGCCGGTAGTCCTCCAGAGGCCGCAACTCCTCGCCGAAATCGAACGTGCCTGCTACATCGAACCGCTCAATCGGCGTGCGGTCGTTCAACAGCATCTGAATCTGGATCTTTGCGGTCCGAAGACTCACGATGGAGGTTTCATAGTCCGATTCGAACTGGGCGCGCTGGAGTTCCAGCCGGGTCAGGTCCACCTGCGCGAGGTCGCCGGCCTGAAAGCGCGTGCGCATGATTCCGAGCTCGCGATCCCAGTAAGCCAGGTTCTCCTGCGCATTCTGCAAAACTGCTTTTGCCTGTAAAAGGTTGACGAACGCACTCTGCAGGTTAAACAACAGACTTCGCTCCTGATCCAGATAGGTCGACTCGGCGATGGCCGTCGACTCTTTGGCTTGGTCGCGGCGCAATTCGCGCTTCTGCTGGCGTTCATGCAGGTAGCTGACGTTCGGACCAAATTGAGTGCCGGAAAAAGGACGGTAAACCCCTTGATTGCGAGTAAGCTGAGTCCCGTCGGTCGAAAAGCCGACGTCCGGGTTGGGCCGCAGATAGGCTGTGATCTCAGCGGCGCGCGACTCATCGATGTTGAGCTGAGAGGCTTTCAGGGTCGGGTTCGCCGCCACGAATTTTTCCTTGATCTGTTCCCAGGTCAAAGCGGTCTGACCAAAGGTGATGGCCGAAAACAATCCAGCTATGCAAACGATTCTGACCTGCCTCATGCCGGTTCTCTTCATAGGCCCACCGGCTTCGCGGTTGGAATCGGCTGATCGGGTGCTTTCGGCACCCGCGTTCGAAGAAGAACGATGTCTCCGGATCGGACTTTAAGGTTCAGCTTCTGAGGAGACGGCGTCGTCTCGCTCTGGCTTCGGTGGCCAAGCAGCCACCACCTGCGCTTTTCCTCGGAGAAATCAGAATTCACGTTGCCGAAAGTGGACCTCGCCTGAATACTGTATTGGCGGCCTTCGGGAAGGTGGAGCAGGATCTCGCCCTGCGAAAGATTCACGTCGATGTCGCCGGTGAACGCGTCAATATTCACGTTTCCGCCGCCGTGGTGTTCGTCGACGATCCTGGCCGAAACTGGCGCTTTGATGTAATACTCCAGCCGAGAGCCGAAACCCCAGAAGCTGGGCACACTCGTGGTCACCACCAACTCATTGCCCCGGCGTTCGGTGGCGATGGTCACTCTCTGGAGTTGTTTGACCGCTCCCGCCCGTTCATGCGCGTCTATATCGTCTTTCGTGTATTTGACGGTAGTGATCTCCACGTCGGGCCGGTCCCACGCTTCCACGGTTAACACGCCGATGGAATGCTTCAGCCTGAGCGTGCCGCCGGAGGGGAAATCGAGGCGCTGTGTGTCGCTTATTTGCATCGTTTGCTTTGCTTCGACTGCGTTGGGTTGGTCGGCCGCAAACAACAGACCGGTTCCTAATCCAACTACAGCCAGTATTCGATTTGTCATGAGAAGTACGCTCCAAACCGGCAGATCGTCACACTTCGTGTTCAAGGGACCCTTCGGGCGCAGGTAGCTGGTCTCCCTCGCGTGCGATCCAGACATAAAAGGTTGGCAACAAGAAGATACTCAACAGGAGGTCCGCTACCAGGCCGCCCACGATCACAATGGCGAAAGGCCTTTGTGAATCGGACCCAATTGCGTGTGAGAGGGCGGCGGGTATGAGCCCCACGGTTGCCACCAGCATGGTCATCATGATGGGGCGGAGACGAAGGACGGCACCCTCGACCGCGGCATCCGCGATCGTATGCCCTTTAGCCCGAAGCTGATTGATGTACTCGAGCATGATGACGCCGGTTTGTACGGATACGCCAAAGAGCGCCAGGAAACCGACTCCGGATGAAACGCTGAAGAAGGTGCCTGTAAGGTAGAGCGCGGCCAGTCCGCCGATTCTCGCCATCACCACTACGGATAGGACCAGGAGAGCCCATTTCGCGGAGCGGAACATGCTGTAGAGAATAATGAAAATGATCAGAATTGTGATGGGCACAATCACCAGCAACCGCTGGTCCGCCCGCTGCTTGCTTTCATATTCGCCGGACCACTCATAGCGATAGCCGGCCGGAAACTTCACGTTCGTATTAATCTTGCTCATCGCCTCCTCGACGGAGCTGCCCAGATCGCGCCCTCGCACGTTGAAGGTAACGCTGAGATAGCGGGAGTTGCCTTCGCGATAGATGTCGTATGCGCCATCCCGGACGTCAATCTTGGTTAGCTGAGCGAGCGAAACCCGCTCTCCCGAAGGCGACAGCAATCGGATATTGGAAATGGCTTTTTGATCCCTGCGGTACGGCTCCTGATAGCGCACCACTACGTCGTAGCGTTCCGGAGAGCCCAGCGGAAGCACCTGACTGACAGCTTTACCTCCGACCGCAGTTTCGATCACATCTTGTATATCTGTAACGTTGATTCCAAAACGCGCGGCCTGTTTGCGGTCGATGCTGAAGTTGAGGTTCGGCTGGCCGATATCGCGATACAACTTGACGTCGGCAATACCGGGAATGCCCTTCATAATGGCGATGACTTCTTCGCCCTTTTCTTCCAGGGTTTTCAGGTCGTTTCCATAAATCTTTAGGGCAAGCTGACCTTTTGTGCCCGTCACGGTTTCGCCGACGTTGTCTTCAATGGGCTGCGAGAAGTTCCAGGCGGCGCCGGGCAGTTTCGTGATTTCCTTATTCATGGCGGCGATCAGCGCCTCTTTGTTCTCGTGAAAGAGTGGCCGCCACTCGCCCTTTGGTTTCAGATCGACAAAGTATTCCGTGTTACCGAAACCGCCGGTGTCGGTGCCGTCGTCAGGACGTCCGATTTGCGACACCACCTGGGTCACCTCCGGGAAGGAGGCGAAGACCCGGCGCGCGGAGTGCATGAAGCGCGTGCCCTCCGTCAAATTCGTGCTTTGCGCCAGCGTGCCGCGAGCCCAGATGGAACCTTCATCCAAGTGAGGCAGGAACTCCGAGCCAATGATCCCGCTGAAGGTAAAGTAGACCGAAAATGCCAGAGCAACCAGACCGACGCCCAGTGTGAACCAACGATGCTCGATGGCCCAGCGCAACCGTCCCCGGTAGAAATTGGTCAGAAACACCATCACGGGATTGGTTCTTTCCCTCACTCCCTTGCGGAACAGCGCGCCTGAAAGCACCGGTGCAATGAGAATAGAAAAGGTCAGCGCGCCCAATAAAGCGAAGGCCACGGTCCAAGCCATCGGCCGGAAAAGCCTGCCTTCCACGCGCTGCAGCGTGAAGATGGGCATGTAGGCGGTAATGATGATCGCGATCGCGTAAAACACGGGTCGCTGAACCTCGTGTGCCGCATCTCGGATCGTCTCCGCAACCGATTTCTTCGAGTCGCGTCGGCGGTGGCTCATATGCCGGACAATGTTCTCCACCATGACGACCGCGCCATCCACCACCATTCCGAAATCCAGCGCGCCCAAGGAGAGCAGATTAGCTGGAATGTGGCTCGCGTCGAGCCAGATTGAGGCAAACAGCAAAGAGAATGGAATGGTGAGCGCCACGATAATGGCAGCCCGCACGTTGAACAAGAACAAAAACAGAATGACGGTGACCAGGATCATCCCTTCGGTCAGATTATGCAGCACCGTGTTCAAGGTGTAATGCAGAAGATCGCTGCGGTCGATCATCTTCTCCATCTTTACGCCAGGAGGAAGAATGGTGGCGTTCATTTGCTCGACCTTGGCGTGCAGGCCTTTGAGCGTCGGCTCGGAGTCGGCCCCCTTGCGCATCATGACCTGGGCGAAAATGACATCCTCGTTGTCGATCGACCACGCCATCGGCTCGATGGATGGCTTTACCTTCATGGCCCAATCGCACTTTGGCGCCCTGGGACACGTCGGCGATATCTTTGACTCGAAGAGGCGTGCCGGTTTTGGTGGTGAGAGCCGTCTGCTCAATGTCTTTCACATTAGAAAACAGACCGATGGCCCGCACATTCATTTGCTGTAGGCCGGTCTCCACGAAATTGCCGCCGGCGTTGATATTGTTGTTGGTAAGCTGCTGCTCCACCTGCCCGATGCTCAGGCCGTAGGAAACCAATTTGTTCGGGTCCACGCGCACCTGATACTCGCGCGTAGTACCTCCGAACGTACTTACGTCGACGATGTCGGGAACCGACTTAAGCTCTTTGACGACCACCCAATCCTGGATGGATCGCAAATCCATCAGGTCGATACTGGGATTTGTGCTTCGCAGCACATACCAATAAATCTGGCCCGTCAAACTCCAGTCAGTGCCCATAGAAGGGGAAAGGCCGTCGGGCAGATCGGCTTGCGCCATGCGCTCCAAGACTTTCTGACGATTCCAGTCATTGTCCGAGGTGTCGTCGAAGATCAGCAGGACGAATGAAAGACCAAAGATCGATTCAGATCGCAGATGTGAAAGATGCGGGATCCCATTCATCTGGATTTCAAGTGGAATGGTGACCTGCTGCTCCACTTCCTCGGCGGCTCGGCCCGGCCACTGGGTGATGATGGTCACATAGTTATCCGCAATGTCCGGATAGGCTTCTACGGGCAGGTTATGAAAGGAAATAGCTCCCCAGCCAAGTGCGAGAATCGCGAGCGCGATCACGACGAACTTGTTGTTGAGCGCGAAATCTACTAAGGCCCGAATCATCCTACTTCTCCATCTCCCTGAAATCTACGTCCACGTATGTGTTCATTGATCGATCGTGTGTTCCAATACCAGTGCGTTTGTGACCACGCGCTGACCCGGCTTTAGTCCCGATGTGATTTCCTGCAAATTATTGGGCAGAGAATCCCCACTGACGACTTCAAGGCGTTGAAATTTGTTATCCGGCGCGGGCAAATAAACATAGTCGCGGTCGTGCATATGCAGAATCGCCGTGGACGGGACCGCGGTGAACATTTCTTCCGTTTGGCCGCGGAAGGTGGCGGTGACGAACATTCCCAGCCGCAGCATTCCTGGATTTGGAACCTCGATGCGGACCTTCGCCGTGCGGATGGCCGGATCGAGAATGGTTCCGATATTGCTCACCCTGCCTCGCAGTACGCGATTGGGATAAGCGTTAAGGCGAATCTCTGCAGTGTCGCCCATGTGAACGGTCGGCAAGTCGTTCTCATACACATCGCAAATAATCCAGACCGAGGAAAGGTCCGAAATAGTGAACGGGGCCGGCGACGAATAAGCCTGCACAGCCGCCTGGTTGGTGATCTGCTGATCCGTGATGGTTCCCGATACGGGGGCATAGACCTCGACGATTCCTGTGGGATGGTCAGGGTCGACCCCAAAGAGCCCGAGTTGTTCCTTCGCCGTTTCTGTGGAGATCTTCGCGTTGTCGAGCGCAGTCTGCGTGCCGATTTCAGCGTTGGCTGCCGTTTCCAGGGCGCTCTTGGGCACTGCTCCGTTGTCGAAGAGAAGCTTGGCCCGATCGAGCTGGATCTTGCTCAATCGCTCGTTTTCGACGGCAAGCTGTTCGTTCTTGACCGCCTGGCGGTAATTGGAATATGCCCCCGCAATGTCCATGCTCCGCACTTTAAAGAGAAGCTTGCCCTTCTGCACCTCGTCGCCAAGCCGCGCATTGGTTTCGACGATTCGTCCTGTTGCCAACGACGGTACGGGCACCTGGTGCGAAACATCCGGGGTGACTGTCCCGGTGACGATCAGTTCAGAGGTGGTTGGATGCTCGGTCGCCGCGGCGAGCGGAAACTGGTCGGGATGCTCGACAGCGAAGAGGTTGCTATCCGCGACGGTGACCACCTTGACGGGAGGGGGCGCCCCGCCAACCGAGGGCGGATCTGCGTTTGCTTTGCCGCAACTACTTAGACTCATGACGGATGAGACCGTGATGAAAAGAAGGCAAAGTGACAGGCTTTTGTATTTCATGGAAGATTCTCCTAAACTCTCGCTAGCACGAGTTTAGGAGGAGGTAACCAAGTAAGGCATAAAGATCGCGTTAGAGAGGCGTAAGAGTAGCGCATGCTTTCTTGACTTGCCTCCATAAAGAATTTTGATGAACTTTCCGCGGGGCCGGGCAAGAATTTCTTTCATGCCTTTTTCATGGCCTGAGCCTTACAGTGAAGGCGATGCGAGGGCATTCGAGTAAGGTGTCGTTGGCGCTACCCTGTGTTCTCGCGCTAATTGGCATAGCCGGATGCACCTGGATTTCCTTCCAGCTGGGGCAGAGCCTCGGCTCGGCCGGTTTTCTCTATTTGGTTTTCGTAGTTCTGGCGGCCGTTTACGGCGGCTTTTGGCAGGCGACCTTAGTTTCCATCGTTGCGGTCGGATGTCTGGATTACTTTTTCGATGAGCCGAGATTCAGCTTTACGGTCGGCAGCCTGTCTAACTGGGTCGAGTTGGGTGCGTTTGAGCTTACCGCCCTTGTAATCAGTCAGCTCTCCAATCGCGCGAATGTGCTCGCCTTGGAACGGGCTCGCATCCTGGAGAAGCAAGCGCACGCAGAGGCGGCGCGCCAAGTGGAACAGCTGCGGACCGCGGTGTTGGATGCCCTGGCGCATCAATTCAAGACTCCACTGACTGTGATCCGCACCGCGAGTTCGGGCCTTCCCGCGGCAGGCCGGCTGAACCAGTTGCAGACAGAACTGGTCAGCCTCATCGATCAGGAGGCGCGGAAACTCAATGACCTTTCCTCACGGCTGGTGAGTGCGCCCGCACTGGATTCTAATGAATTTGCGCCGCAACCCGAGCCGGTTCTGCTTTCGCGGTTAATGAAAGTCGCCGTACAGGAACTGGAGCAGCAAACCGAACGCGACCGTTTTCATATTGATATTCCAGCAGGCGAAGCCCCGGTGTTTGCCGATCGTGAATTGATTCTGACTGCCCTGGCGCAGCTGACCGACAACGCGCTCAAGTATTCTCTGCCCGAAACGCCAATAGATGTTGGATTTATCGTCAAGGAGTTGTCCGTGGTGCTCACGATAAGAACGCGGGGCTTGGTAGTAGCGGCCGCCGACCGCGAGCGCATTTTCGAACGGTTCTATCGCGCCCGCGGAGCCCAGGAGTGCTCTGGCGGTACGGGTCTGGGGTTATCGATCGTTAAGACGATAGCCGAGGATCATCACGGGCAGGTATGGGCGCAGGGCGAAGAGGATTACGGAACGGTCTTTTCACTCTCTCTCCCCAAGTTTTCCGGAGTACCTAGTGAGGTGGTCTTGTGAATACCAGCCGGATCCTGGTAGTGGACGACGAGCCTCAATTGCGTCGCGCCATGAGATCCACCTTGTCCGCCCTTGGCTTCATCGTGGAAGACGCCGACACCGGAGAAGCAGCGCTCGAAAGAGTGCGTGAAAATAAATTCGACCTGATCCTGCTGGACATCAATTTGCCGGGACGAAATGGGCTTAGCGTCTGCCGTGAAATTCGGGAGCGCTCCGACGTGAATATTCTTATGCTCACGGTTCGGGACCGGCCCCAGGACAAAATTGAAGCACTGGATGCGGGTGCCGACGGCTATGTGACCAAGCCATTCGATGTGAATGAACTCCTGGCTCGAATTCGGGCGTCGTTACGGAGGGCTCCCACAGCAGCCCAGGGCGAAGCGGGGGTGCTGCGGCTGGATGGCCTGGAGATTAACTTTCGCGATCGTCAGGTTAGAGTCAATGGTCGTGTCGCCCGCTTGACGCCGACGGAACTGGAACTGCTCCATTACTTCGTCAGGAATTCGGATTCTGTGTTGCCCCATGAGAAGATTCTGCAAACCGTGTGGGGGCCGGATTACGGGAATGAAGTGGAGTACCTCCGAGTGTTCGTGAATCAACTGAGGAAGAAGATTGAGCCAGATCCAACACATCCTCGCTACATATTGACAGAGCCTTGGTTGGGGTACCGCTTTAACGCGGCTTATCGCGATTCGCAGGGCAGCTCAAACCGATAGCCCGCGGCACGCTCCGTCACAATGTATCGAGGATTATCCGGGTCCGGTTCAATCTTTCGGCGCAGTTGCTTGATCACGATGCGCATGTACTCCACTTCTCCTACGGCATCTCGCTGCCACACGGATTGAGCCAGAGCCTGATGGCTCAGCAGCCTGTTCGCGTTCGAAACCAGGTATTTCAAGACTAGGAATTCTTTCGGCGTGAGGCGGATCTCGCGATCACCGGGACCCTTGATGCGATGCGATCTAAGATCGATGGCGCGGTCTTCCAGAATAATTTCTTTCTGGTCGCCCGGACGCGCGAGCCGGCGCAAGATGGCTCGGACGCGAGCCAGCATTTCAGGCACTACGAATGGCGCCGGAACGAAATCGTCTGCGCCCGCATCCAGCGAGTCGATTGCCGCGGTTCCACCTCTCCTGCCCCAAACTATGATTCCGAGATTGGATTGCGGCCTGATGGTGCGGCACAGCCTGTCGGCAGACATTCCGCCGATAGCCGACTCTATAACCAGCAGGTCGCACGGCTGGTCGCAGACCCGCTGAAGAACTTCAGCGGGGGTTGCGGCTTCCACTACATCATGTCCTTCGAACTTCATCGCAGCGCGCAACTCGGCTCGTTGCTTCTCGTTGCGGCTCGCCACTATGATGCGGTGATTCAATGTCAAAGCTCTAGCTTGCCCATGAATTCCATTTCGTCCAGCGCGAACGTTTGGCTGAAGACGATCCTGCCGATTTTCGCCTCGAATTGAAGCTGCCGGTCGTTCTTGGTGATTTCGGCCGACGGGGGAAACAGATAGACCACAACGATTCCGTTTTCCCTCTGGAACACTTCTACGCTGACCGGGTGGACGTCTTTCTTCCCTTCCCGTTTTAATGCGGCTTGGTTCTTGAGGGGATCGCCTAATTGTTTAGGGTCTTCCTTAAAATGAGGGCCCGGAATACCGTAAACGGCGATGCGATAGCCGTCTCCTTCCAGCGTCGGAGGCTCGACCTCACGCGATTTCAACTCCGCTAGTTTTACTGGCAACGCACTTTCCCAACGCAATCTCAAAGTAATCGGCTGGCCGATGGCCCGGGTGCCATGGTCGGCGCCTCCGGGGCCGACAAAGATATTTGGAGAAACTTTTGGGCCGCTGCCCTTCGGGTCTACACCTTCATTGCCGACGCCCTGCGGCTGCCCCATTTGACCAGCTTCTCTGAGCTGATCCTCGGTGAGCCTCCGAGTAACTACCGCGGTAATGACCCTCGCCCAGGGAGACCGGCCAAGCACTTGCTTTGCGTCTTCTTCCGTCCATTCGGCGACTGGCTTGCTTTTCCAAACCGGCACCTGAGCCAACAGGGAAGCCGCACCGGCGATCAGACCGAGCAATTGTAAATTACGCATTCGTTACTCCACAAAAAAGCGCGAAGCGTCCGGAGTTAGGCCGGACGCTTCAGAAGCGACAGTTAGAACTTCACCATTACTCCAACCGACACCTTCATTTCACTGCGGCGAAGATCCGGGAACCACACGCTCCCTGCCCCGCCGCAATTCGTCGTCGCGGTTGCCAGATCCGTCGCACCGGACGCCGCGCCGCTCTGACATACGTACTGCGATGGAGCTCCGTTGGTTCCGCCCAGAGGGTAGCCCGGAGGTGTGACACCGCCGCGGCCAGCGAAATACGGGATGTCAGCATGACGATAGCCGGCCTCCGCCCACCAAGTGATGTATTGCTTCGGCATGTACTGAAGCGTAACCGTGCTATCCCACATATGGGCTTTCGAACCGGGAGCCTCAGGGAAGTACGGCGAGCCCGTCACCGCGTCCGCCCCGTTGATCGGCGGCAGCAGAGTCAGGTAGCGGCCGTAGTTGCTCATCTCTCCGCCACCCAATGTGAGACCCAAGGTATCCCGGTGCCACCAGATGCGGTTATAAAGCATCCAGCCCACGAACGACGATTTGTTCGCGCTGGGAGCGCCGGTGCAACTGATGCCGCCTCCATATTGGCAACCCGCGTCTCCCGTGAGAGAGAACGCCATCTTCGTGATGCCTGTGCTCTCCGGGTTGTTGTAGTACCTGATCTCGATGCTGTCGTCGGTGTGGATGCGCTGTGTCTTCGGAAGGCCCAGGTTGTCCTGACCGTAACCGTACTGATTAAAGACCATCTTGATCCACTCCTTCGGCATCCACAGAATCTGTCCGCCCAGGCCGGGGTGGCCATTGTACTTGGCGTAGGATTGCCAACCGTTAATAAACCAAGGTTCGATCTTCAGCTTGTTCGTTGGGAACCACTGGACACGAACACCATTGAAGAACCACGGCGTATTGGATGACACGTACGACGGCTGATAAGTCCAGTTGTCGAAATTGTAGTAGCTGAACAGACCGATGTACGATACGAAAATTCCCGCATCGACATTAAGTCCGTGATTGACATTGAAGTGATACCCGCCGTAGGCTTCCGAAGTGTATTTGTAGGCGCTCCGCAAATCCCATTGCCCGACACCGAAGCTCGCGTCATTGCGCGGCGTGGTGGTGGCAAATAGGCCACCTATATAGAGGACTCTGCCGCGAACATTCTGCCAATGAAAATCGCCGCCGACGCTGATCTGTTCGAGCTGAACTTCGCCGGATCGGAATGATTCGGTCGCCCCCACGATCGTGTGATCCTTGGGCTGGTTGAAGTCTTCCATATAATGAGTGTCGAAACGAACTTCGGGCGTGAAGTACTTCGTATCAAGCACAGTATCTTTGGTTCGCGGACTGCCATTGAGCCACGTAAAGTCGCCGAATGCAAACGGCGTGAAATTATCCGTTGCAGGCGCGGGATCAGGAGATTGCAATGCCTCCGGGAACACGGGCGCGGGTGCCGGTGCCGGTTGTGGGGCAGGCGCTGGAGCTGGAGTTGGCGCGGGACTCGGTAGAGGTACGGCATTGGCCGTCAGCACTTTCTCCGCGTTCGGATTCGGAAGTCTGCTGGGAAAGCGTGGCAGCTCGCCCAAGTCCTTTCCTGTACTAGCCAAAAGCGTGGGTGACTGTGAAGGAATCACAGACGCCTGCGTTTCGCTGTTCTTCGTTCTCAATTCCCCTTCCAATTGCTCAATGCGAGCCTTCATGGACTCCATCTCTTTTGCCAGCGCCAGGATTGGGTCGGGCTTCGCGGCCTCCAGACTAAAATCCGAACGGAATCGGGCGGTCGAGTCAACCACAATTCTGGTCTTAGCGGTGAGAAATCCGTCTTTCATGGCGACGATTTCATAGGCACCGGGGACCAGGTCCGCCGCAGTGTATGCACCCCCAGCGTCGCTGGTTGTGCTGCGAGTCGTATCGTTCTGCAAATTCCTGAAGGTCAACGCAACGCCCAGTACAGCACCGCCGGCCGAATCCTTGACGGTACCGCCGATGGTCGCGCCCAAAGACTGCGCAGATGCATTCGGCGCCCATGTCAATGAGGCCACAGCCAACCACGCGCTGAGCGCAAAGACACCTCTCACGGACACACTCCTCACAAAGCCTTTCATTTTGTCTCCTAGTCAGAATTGAGCTGTTTAACCTTGCTCGCCATCGGCAGGGCAGAAGGGACCTGCCACTAAGCCACACGTGGATTCGAGCGTTCTACACGGCTAACAGCGATTTCCGCATGCGGTTGAGAAACATATTCGAGCTAACCTGATACATCTCCTGAACCCAGTGTCAGTATGGAACCCGATACGTGAAAAAGGCATAAAAGATCAAAAAGGAATTCGTTATGCGCCTAATCACAAATCCGAATGAGTTACTCTTCCATGGGCGCCAGTGGCTGCTCCACGTCGGACGGATTGTGGAACCGGTAGCCCACCCACGCCTCAGTCAGGATGTACTCAGGCCTGGCGGGGTCGTCCTCAATTTTCTTGCGCAACATCCGTACATACGTCCGCAGATATTCCAATTCATCGCGATAATCAGTTCCCCAAACGGCGCGCAACAGTTTGACGTGCGTGAGAGGGACCTCTTGGTGTTGCATCAGATAGGACAGGAAATCGAATTCCTTGGGCGACAAACGGATTTCTTCGTTGCCCTTCCACAGCAGACGGCGGTCGAGGTCCATCTTCAACTTGCCCGCGCGAAGTACGCCCAGGTTTTCGGGCTCTGCTATATGGGTCCTTCGCAAGACGGCGCCTAGCCGGGCAACCAGTTCACGGAACCGGAAGGGCTTGGTCACGTAATCGTCTGCGCCGGCTTCCAAGGCGCGCACCTTGTCCTCTTCCGCGTCGCGGACAGTGACCATGACGATGCCGATGTGCGGGGCAAGTGAACGAATCTGCCGGCAGGTTTCCACCCCTCCCATACCCGGCATGTTCATATCGAGCAACACAAGATCGAATGGCCGCTGCTGAAGAATCCCGATAGCTTCGGTACCCGTTCCAGCTTCGTCAACAACAAAGCCACTGGCGGCGAGCGACGTGCGAATTACTTTTCGCAAGGCGGATTCGTCGTCTACAACCAGGACACTATACTGCTGTGGCGAGGCCATTGCGCTCATTTTCGGGGACCGGCAATACGAGGCGGAATGCCGAGCCATCGGTGAGCCCTTGCTCGATGTCGAGATCCAGGTTGCCTCCAAGCGCCAAGGCGATCTTGCGGGCTACATATAAACCGAGACCGGACCCCGACGTTACGTGCCGTGAATCCATTCCTCTATAGAAGCGGTCAAATATCTTGCTTCTCTCCTGCGGCGGAATCGGGTTTCCTTTACTTAGAACCCGCACCGCAATAGAGTCGCCTTCGCGGGCGATTCGCAACGTCACCACACTCCCGGCAGCCGAATACTTACAGGCGTTGTCGAGGAGTTGGCTGAAGGCCAGCCGAAGCAGTTCGGGATCTGCATTGACCTCAGTGTTGTCGCACTCGTTGACAAAAGAAATAAGTCGGTCGGTTGACAGCCTGGAGTATTGATCGACGGTATCGGAGATCACCGAGGCCAGATCGATCAGTTCCATCCAGGGCTTAACCTCTTCGCGCTCCAGCCGCGCGGTACGGATCAATCGGGACGTCAGACGTCCCAAACGGGCTGCCTCCGTTTCGACGGTCTCGGCCATGTCTCGTTGATGGGGTCCCAGGTGTCCCCCGTCCCGTAGCGAACCTGCCGCGGCCAGAATGGTCGAAAGCGGAGTCTTAAATTCATGAGCAAGAGCATCGAGAATAGCGGAGCGGTACGACTCCGTCTGCGCGGTGGCCGTTGCGCGGCTTGCATTCAGGAAAGAATGCCTTCTCTCAAGATGAGCGGCGGCAAGGGCCGCCAGAGGGCCAGAAGTCGTCTCGGGATCCTCCACGCCTTCGAACCCAATGGCGCCGATGTTCCTGCCTCCGACTCTGATGCAACGCACCGAAATTCCAGAGTCCGGATCGTCCCAATCCCTGCCCCGTATAAACCCCTCTCCAGTCTTTTCCTCTAAGTTGCGGCGCGCATTACCGGCGATGTACACATCCGCGCTCAGGGCGTCAAACAAGCAGGTCGCTCTGATACCGAAAACTCCCCTGAATGGCTCAAGAAATTCAGATCCGGCCGTCGCGCCGGGTTCCAGGGCCAGCAGTTGCTGAGAAAGATTGTAGAGCTCCTGCAACTTTTCGTGCTGCAGCCGGGAAGATTCTGTCTTGGCGCGGACCTTGGCGACCAGATGCGTGATCACCAAACCGGTGGCCAGAAAAGAAGTGAGGCCTAGAATATCCAGACGGCTCTCTACTTGAAAGGAGTAAAGGGGCTCCACGAAAAAGTAGTCCAGGCATCCGACGGCCAAGATAGAAACTAGGATCGAAGATGCGAGTTCTCCTGCCAGCGATTGCATCACCAGGAGGAATAGATAACAGAAGCTGGCAGTCGCGAAGTTCAAATGCAAACGCAGCGCGACAAGCGTAAGCGCGGCTACGCTGAGACTTCCGGCCGCGCACCATGTAAGGGTTCGCCATAACCTGCGGGATTTGGATCGCTGCATGGAGGGATAATCCGGCTGAAAGTTTCCGAACTGTTCAGCCACCCGACTTTGATTGTCCTTTCAATTCAGGGCCAGGCGTCGAACTTGAATCAAGACAGTTCATAAGCTGGTTGCTCTCCTTGCTCGATGCGTTTATCCGCCACATACGCGGAGTCATCATCGACAGTGTGGAATAAAAGTCATAAAAAAGGCATGAACGGCAAAGCGACGAAATGCGCTTAATTCTTTTATGACTTTTTCATCGCGGATATCGGAGTATGATCGGCAACCGCTCCACGTCCGTCGCGGCCGGAAAGCGGTCCCATGAACACTTCTGTCTCTCGCAAAATGTTGCCGGTCGCCGTTATACTGGCGCTGAGCAGATTGATCCAAGCGCAGTCCGTTCCCAGTAACCCGCCCACACCCGAGGCCTCCGCAGCTACGTCGACCGATCTCTTCATCATGTTCGGTTCCGATTTCGTGCGGCCAGGCTTAGCGCCCAAAGCGAACTACAACATCGGGCTCGGGCACACGTTTGGTTTCCTGAAGAAAGATCCGATTGGTGACGAGATCACGTTCGCCTACACCTACGAGAATGGCGGCTCTCACGGATTCCTACACACAGACTATGGAGCGCACACCGAGGCTCTGGGGCTAATGAAGAATTTCGCACTGCCCAAGACGAAACTGCTCACGGGCTATACATGGATACAAGGCGGCATTACGAGCATGACAGGCAATCCATTTGTCCAGAATCGCTTCTATAACGGCGAGTCGCTTGGTTTGGTAGTTCATTTCAACGACCATCATTCGGTCTGGATCGGCTACACACGAAGTTGGTAACATGCGAAGCCGGTTAGCAGCCGCGAAAGTCTCGTCACGGCACTTCTAACTCTCGCATCTCCCCTGTTATCAGCCATATGCGCTATGCCGCTGAGTGGATTCCTTGGTCCGCTCATGCATACTAAAATCGCGTATGAGCACTCCCAGACAAATCGCCGCCTCCCGAGCCAACGAAGCCAAGCCATTAGGCCCCGTGTCCCTTCAAGGAAAAATCGCCGCCTGCCGCAACAGTACCCGCCATGGTCTCTTTGCGAAAAACATCGTTTTGGAAGCCGAAGACACCGGCCGGTTCCTCGAGTTGGTCGAGTGCCTCTTTCAGGAACACCATCCTCGCACTGCCACTGAGAAACTCGTGGTCGAAAACATCCCTGCCGCCCGTTGGCGTCATTGGCGCATCTGGGGAATGCAGAAAGCCGCCTTCGACGACGAGGTAGCCGCGCCCTCCGCTACCGACGATCCTCCTCTGCGCGCCGTCCTGGCCTGGCACAACTCCGCCGACAGCATGCGCACCCACGAACTCTTGCGCTACGAAATGCCCTCGACCGCGAGATCTCCCCAACTATCTTCCGTCTCCAGCAGACCCAGGATAGGAAAGCCAACAGAGGCTCGAAGCGCAACTGGCTTCCGGACCGGGAACCGGTCCCTTCGGACCCCTCTTGATCCTCGCGATGCCACGCACCTCACCCCGCAATCGAAAAAAGTGATTTTGCAAAACGAACCCACCAGCCCGTTGAAAATATTAGAGGCTGCTCGCTTGATCTCCCGATGCCGCGGCCCTGGCCCCACAATCGGAAAAAACTTATCTTGCAAAACGAACCCAGCAAACCGTTGAAAACAACTGCCAGGCGCACTCCCTCATGCACCCCGATCCGAGAGCTGATTCTTGCGAAGTAGACTCTCGCCGCGAGCTTTTCTTATCTTTATATTCTCTTTATGTCATAAGGAACTCAGGCCGGGTTTTCTACCTCGCACGCGGTAAGATGATCGTGAAGAGGAAGGGTGCCAGTGCGAATCCGGACGCAGCTCAGACAGTCCATCAGGCAGGTTGCAATCGGCAGCGTCGCAGTGGCCGTATTAACCCTTGTCTGTTTTCGCAGCCATCTCGACCTCGCATCCACTATTCCTTTGTATCTGCTGCTGGTTGTGGTCCACTCCCTGGCTGGAGATTTCCGCTCTTCGGCGATCATTTCCGCGCTCGCCGCGGGATGCATGGATTTTTTCTTCACGCAACCTTTGTTTTCGCTGCGAATGACCAATCCGTTGAACGGCCTCGCGCTCGTCGCCTTTCTGATCACGGCACTGGTAATTACTAGACTTGTCACGCGCGTCCGCAAAGAAGGTACCTCCGCGAGGTTACAGAAGGAACGGCTGGCTCGACTCTACCAACTCTCCCAGCAACTTCTTGCTTTGGAGCCGGAAGCGGCAATCGGAGAAATGTTCCTGGCGCCCTTTCACCGGCTCTTTGGTGTCATCGCAGTCTGCGTATTCGATGCGGATAGCGCGGAAAGCTATATCAGCGGAGACTCTAAGCATGCCTTGACGGAACGAACGCGGGACGCTTTCATACGAGGTGAAGACATAGACGATGCCAAGGCGCAAGTCGCCGTTCGGTGCCTTCGAGTTGGCGGGAAGATTACCGGGACGATCGGATTCGAAGGTCTTCAGGACGCACGGGAGACCATCGGGCCTTTGACTGCGCTTACTACAGCTCTCATGGAAAGGACAAAGGCCTTCCGCGAAGCCAGCGCGGCCTCGGCGGCGCAGCAGACGGAAACCTATCGCTCCGCGGTGTTGGATGCGCTGGCGCATGAATTCAAAACTCCGCTGGCAACCATACTGGCGGCCGCCGGCGGTCTTCGCGCGGTTGGGCCCTTGGCTGCGGAACAAATGGAAATGGCCGATACCGTGGAGAATGAAGCTGCGCGCCTGGGCAGTTTGACTTCACGGCTACTGCGCACAGCCCGGCTGGATCGCGAGGAGGTGAAGCCGAAGCTGGAATTGATTAACGTCTATTCTCTAGTGAGCCACCTTGCGGGGGTATATTCGACTCGTTCGCGGGACCGGAAAATTGTCCTGACCAGCCAGCGCGAGGTAATTGAGGTCATGGCGGACCCGGAACTGCTCCGGCTCACCTTGGGTCAGCTGGTCGAAAATGCGTGCAAATATTCGCAGCCCGATTCCACAATACGAATTGGGATTGAGCGTGAGAAGGATTTCGTGGCCATCCGAGTCTCAAATAGCGGAAGCGGCATTCCGCAACATGAGCGGCATCAGGTCTTCAAGCGTTTCTACCGGGGAGCCAACGCAAGGAACTCGACCTCGGGCTCGGGGCTAGGATTATACGTCGCACGTAAGATCGCACTTGCTCATGGAGGGGCACTCGATCTGGAGCCAGCGAAGCCGGACCATGGTGTCGCCTTTTGCCTGAAAATGCCTTTCCCTTCTACTGAGTCCAACTATGTCGCAGCAACCGAGTAGTGTGCTGATCGTGGACGACGAGGCTGCTCTGCGCAAAGCCCTTCGCTCCTCGTTGTCCGCAAGCGGATTTGCAGTAGAAGAGGCCCGCAACGGAGAAGAAGCGGTGGGCACAGTGCAGCAACATTCGTTCGATCTCATTGTGCTGGACATCAATATGCCGGGGCTCAATGGAATCGACGCCTGCAGAAGAATTCGGGGAATCGCGCCACACTCTGGCATCGTCATGGTCACAGTCCGCGACCAGGAGGATGACAAAGTTCGCGCCCTGGAAGCCGGCGCTGACGATTACGTTACGAAGCCGTTCAGACTCCGCGAACTCATCGCCCGCCTGCGGGCCGTACTTCGCCGCACCCGTGTTCAGGGATCAGCGGCGCCGATCGTACTTCACGCAGGCCGTCTCAGACTCGATCTTCAGCGGCGGATGTTGTGGCGGGACGACGTGGAGATTCACCTTTCGCCGATCGAATTCGATCTGCTTGCGATGATGATGAAGAACGCCGATGCGCCGCTCACCCACGTAAAGCTCCTTAGAACGATCTGGGGCCCGGAGTACGGCAATGAATTGGAATACTTAAGGTCCTATGTCCGGATGCTCCGAAAAAAGATCGAGGCGGATCCATCAGACCCGGAATATATTCTCACCGAGCCTTGGGTGGGTTACCGCTTTCGCAACCCGTCCGACCCGGATTCGCTGACCATTCCTCCTGACGACGAATAAAAGGGTGGCTTTTATGCCTTTTTCATAGCTTCCATCGCATACTCGGGGCGAGGCACACGATGACCGAGCTAAGCACCATGAGGCTTACGAAGCTACGTACCGCAATTCAAGCGAATCAGGTAAGCTTTCCTTCCCAGGTCCCCGTATTCGTTAAGCACGCCACTCCCACGCTTCAACGCTATGTCGTTCAGCTCTACTTTCTGCAGAGCTGGAGTTGTGCAAGAATCGCCAAACGCTACGGCGCCACTCGTTTTTATGTGTGGCAAATCATTAACGAATGGAAACGCCATGCAGTGTCGATGGGATACCTGCAAGCCATTCCGCCACTGGAGGCACTCGTGAAAGGGCCCGGAACATCCGGTGTCGGTACCTTCCTTCCGCCTCCGGTTCCTGCAGCGGCAGTACGAGCAGTCGCTTAACTTTCCCCTGCTGGCCTTGATGGATTTTTAACGCTTTGTCTATGCCTTTCTTAGCATGCTCATTCTATGATCGGGCCGAGGTGTCTTCATGAAGCGGCTCTTTCCAGGGGATCAACTAGATCACTATAAGATTGAGAGCGAGGTGGCCTCCGGCAGCATGTCCTCTGTCTTTAGAGCCATTGACCTCCGTGCCAGCAAGCAGGTGGCGATCAAGGTACCCAGCCCTAAAGCCGAGTGCGATCCAATTTTTTTCGACCGGTTTCACCGTGAAGCAGAGATTTGCAGGAAACTGGATCACGCCTCTGTTGTGAAAGTCTTAGACGATCATCGCCGGAGCAGGCTTTATATGGTCGAGGAATGGGTAGAGGGTCGCCTCCTTCGGACCATCTTGTTCGAAGAAGGAAAGTTGCCTTCCGATCGGGCAGTTCGGCTAGCAATGGAAATCTGCGTGGCGTTGGATTACTTGCACAGCCAGGGCGTTGTGCACCGGGATCTGAAACCCGAAAACATTATTGTCGATTCATTGGAGCGCGCAAAGATTATCGATTTCGGTTTAGCTTCCATCACCGGCGCCCGGCGACTTACATTCGGCAAACTCTCTCAGCTCATGGGTAGCCCGGACTATATTTCCCCAGAGCAAGTGAAAGGCAAGAGGGGTGACCGACGGAGCGATCTGTATGCGTTGGGAGTCATTCTTTACGAGATGCTCACCGGACAACCACCATTTTCGGGATCGAATCTTTTTGCCTTGATGAATGCCCGCGTCGAAAACGATCCCACGCCGCCACGGGAAATCAATCCTGAAATCTCGCTACAACTTCAAGCCGTGGTGTGCCGCGCTCTCGCGCGGGATCCACAAGACCGTTATTCGAGCGCCTCTGAATTAGCCTGGGATCTCTCACACCAGGATCAAGTAGTCTATGGGCTAGATCCTTTCCCAGGGTCGAAGGATAGAAAGCGGGGTGGGGGCCGGATTGGGCGTTTCCTCCAATTTGTTAAGAACTATACGGTCTGAGATTTACTTTGCCGACCGTTTTCTCTTCTAGTCGCGCTAAGAAACTCTCGGTGCAGTGGCCGCTCATAATTTAGTCGCAACGCCTCGCCTGCTTGGCCTTTTCGTTCACCCCGACGAAAATGGAAAACATTTTATGTGCGTCGCATCCGATAAACTGTTCCATTGCTGCAGTACCTCACCCTGGTGCCAAACGGGAGGATCGGGGCAGTCGCGCCATCCATTCTCTGCACAGCAGAGTTGCTTGGCGATCTGCCCCTTCATACTGACCTCTCAGGCGCATATACGTTTCCACCACATACCTTTTGGTTTGTCAGGGAAAGGGTCGACGAGGGAACCGGCGACGACCGGAACCCCTTAATCGCGCGCAGCTCTCCCATCGGGAGACAAGGGGAAATCGTGCAAAAGGGGAACGATGCCGACTGATCCCGCCTTTTGGTCTAGTCTGCGAAGAGATTTTGAGAGCCTTCAACCGCTCGGTCAATTTAGTTTGATGTGGACTTCCAAACCACCGGTCAGCCTCTGGGAGAACTGCTGCCGAGCAATTGGACTTGGTTTCGCGTCCCGGACGAAAGCCTGAGAGCACGCCTGAGTTCTATCACGCTCAAGGGCGTGAGGGAGCTTGGCTACGATTTCGAAGATGAATGGTTCGAGGCACTTCGTAAGGCCGATTTTGTTAAGTTCGAACTCACCGGCAGCGGCAGGTGGAATAAGCCGGACGGGACTGTATACGAGTGTGAGTCCGGCAAAATTGATGATGTCGTAAAGCACTCCATCACGCTCCGCTACGTGTTGGAGACTCGGGCCGAAGAGGTAAAGCGGCCAGAACCTGCCGCGCAAGATCGGACGGATGCTACCGAGATAGAAACGGATTCCGACCCTTCGTTCTATATTGATGGGCACATTTGTGCGAGTAGCACTCATGACCGGTATCAGAAGCGGTGAAATCATATCGCTCACCTGGGGCCAAGTGGACTTAAGTCGGCGAGTAATAACGGTAGGACGCGCAAAAACGTCATCCGGTACCGATCGGCGGATTCCCATGAATCCGGAACTCTTCGAGGTTCTCTCGATACACGCGGCGTGGTTCACAAGCGATTCAAGGAAACGAAGAGCTCAGACTACCTCTTCCCGTGGGGTTCCCCGTTTCCCGACCGATCCATCACGCCCAGCGACCACAATTAAAACGGCATGGGAGAGCCTGCGGGAGCAATCGGACGTCTCCTGTCGCCTACACGACCTGAGGCACACAGCGGCGACGAAAATGGCCGAGGCGGGCACTCCTGAGAGCACCATGCTTTTGATAATGGGCCACATGAGCCTCGCGATGCTGGAGCGCTATTCGCACATCCGCATGGCAGCTAAGCGTGAGGCGGTCGAGTCGCTCTCGATGAGGCCGAAACCGGCAAAGCAGGAAGCCGTCTCTACAGTTTCCACTACAGTGGAGCAATCGGGGCGGATTCAGTGATTTGCAAACCACTGATTTAGTTGGTAGGCGCGGCTGGACTCGAACCAGCGACCCTCAGCTTAGAAGGCTGATGCTCTATCCACCTGAGCTACGCGCCCGCGTTTTATTTTTAGCACCGTCCGGGTTGTTGATCTAGAGGCCGAATATTAGTTGAATGGTGATTGAACACTGAACCGAGAATCAGCTTCTCAACAGCGTTCACGATCTTTCAGTTTACCCTCTACCGGACTTTGCGTGTCGACATTCAACAAGACGCCTCCGGTGGCTCCGTCGTGGACCTGAAAATCCTTGAGCAAGAACTCGCTCAAAGCGGTTCAAACGACCGGAAACTAAAGATACAAATTCAGCAGGCCGAACGGGAAAGATTCGATCTGATTTGGCTTCTGTTCCGGCACTCCCACTCCCCCGATGTCTCATTGTCTGTTAGGCAATAGCAAAAGCCGAGGTTGACATTCCTGGACTTTCAGTGACAACATACCTTCGAGACAACCACGATTTCACTACAGGATTGCGTGGTTTAGGCCGAGAATTTGAGGGAGTGGGCCTATGAATGAGATCGACATTTTGTGGCTCACAGCTGGATTGAGTTGCGATGGCGAGACCATCGCAATGACTGGCGCCACGCAGCCCGCCATCGAGGATCTGGTGATGGGCGCAATCCCGATGGTTCCTAAGGTTCGGCTTCACAATCCTGTGCTATCTCGCGAAAATGGCGATGAGTTTCTGGAGAGATTTCGGCAAGCCGCGGAGGGTAACCTCGATCCTTTTATTCTCGTGGTTGAGGGGTCTGTTCCGGATGAAACCAACAAAAAAGAAGGTTATTGGGCCACCTTCGGCACGAATCCGGAGACGGGCCAGCCGATCCCCACGGTGGATTGGATTGATCGGCTTACTCCGAAGGCCTGGGCGGTGGTCGCGGTTGGAACCTGTGCCTCTTACGGCGGGATACACGCCATGGAAGGAAATCCCACCGGCTGCATGGGACTCCCTGATTACCTAGGCTGGGGTTGGAAATCGAAAGCGGGTATCCCAATCATTTGTATTCCGGGGTGTCCCACCCAGCCGGACAACATAACTCACACAATCCTGCAACTTCTCTACGTCGCGGCCGGCAAAGCGCCGGGTGTGGACCTGGACGGATCCTTGCGCCCCCGGTCCCTCTATGCCGAAACGGTCCACGAAGGCTGCGACCGCGGCGGCTACTACGAGGAGGCCGGCTTCGCTGCCGCCTACGGAGTTCGCGAATGCACGGTAAAGCTCGGCTGTTGGGGGCCGGTGGTGCAATGCAACGTTGGCCAACGCGGATGGATAGGCGGTGTGGGTGGCTGCCCAAACGTGGGTGGCATCTGTATCGGATGCACGATGCCGGGATTTCCCGACAAGTTCATGTCGTTCATGAACCAGCCGCCAGGCTCGCTCTTATCATCCAGCGCCGTGACAACTTACGGAAAGGCTATTCGCGCCCTTCGCCGTTTCACTATGTCATCGCTTAACCATGAGCCAAGCTGGCGATCCAAAGACGATCGCGACCGGCCAGCGTAAGCAAATGGATTACAGCGAGATGCTGCAATCGGAGGCAATCCTCACTGGATTGGCTCGGACTTTTTTTCAGAACGCGGACCCGGGTGATCCCGACGAACGGCAACCGCTTCCTAATATGGAGGCTCGGTACCGCGCCCTCGTTGAGCAAATCCCCGCAGTGGTCTTCATGGCGTACCTGGATCAAGGTATCGGGGAAGCCTACGTTAGTCCGCAAATAGAATCTTCTCTTGGATTTTCGCAACGGGAGTGGCTTGAAGATCCCGTCCGCTGGTACCAGCAAATCCATCCCGATGACAAGGACCGTTGGAGCGTGGAGGCTGCTGAGATGTTTCGCACGGGCGAGCCTCTCAGATCGGCATACCGGGTGATGGCGCGCGACGGTCGAGTCATCTGGTTTCACTGCGAGGCAAAGATCATTTGCGACTCCGGTGGCCGGCCATGGTTTTTTCATGGCATCGGATTTGATATTAGCGACCTTAAACGCACTGAAGCCGCGTTAGCCGACGAACGCAATGTGCTCTCCACGATTCTGGACACCGTCGGAGCGCTTGTGGCTGTACTGGACACCGAAGGCTATATCCTTCGATTCAACCGCGCGTGCGAACAGGCGACCGGACTTCGGTTTGAGGAAGTGCAGAATAGACGTCTTTTGGACCTGCTGGCGCCGGAGGAGTATGAGCGCTTCCAACTGGCCTTCGATCAGATGCTTGCAGGCACACCACTAAGCGACCATGAATGCCGCCTAAGCGCGGGTAGTAGCGAAGGAAGATTGATCCGTTGGTCGGCTACGCAGGTGCAAGGATCGCGGCATCGCCCGGGCTTTGTCATCGCAACCGGGGTTGACATCACCGAACACAAACGACTGGAGCAAGCGGTTCTCGACATCAGCGATAGTGAACAACGCCGCATTGGGCGCGATCTGCACGATGACCTGGGCCAGCATCTCACCGGGATCGCATTCCTGAGTAAAGCTATCGAGCAAAGGATGAAGGAACGGTCGCTCCCGGAAGCCGCCGACATCGCGAAAATCGTTAGCCTGGTTAACGAGAGTATAAGTAAAACGCGAGAATTAGCGCGCGACTTGGTCCTGGTTTGGAAGGATTCGCAAGGATTGACGTGGGCGCTTCAGCGCTGGGCGAACGAAGTTCAGGATCTTTTTGGCGTTACCTGCCAATTCATTTGCGACCTCGCGGTTCCCATCAGCGACGAGAATACGAATAACCATCTTTATCGGATCGCGCAGGAAGCCGTCAACAACGCGATCAAACATGGCAAACCGACGCGCATTAAAATTACGCTAACAGGTATTGATAACAAAGGGGTTCTACGAGTTCAAGACAATGGTTGCGGGATTCCCAAGGGACGAAACGGTACTGGCATGGGCCTTGATATCATGAGGTACCGGGCAAGTATGATTGGTGGAGTTTTAGAAATTACGGGGCAAAACGGTACACTTGTAATTTGCACTTTTCCGGTGTAATTTGGATGGGCTAAGGGGGTCAAGTATGGCCACTGCCGAGGGAAATGGGCAAGCGGGCAGCGGAAAAAGACGGGTTTTTGTAGTAGACGATCACCCGATCATACGGTCGGGTCTTACACAACTAATTAATCAGGAAGCAGATTTAGAAGTCTGTGGGGAGGCCGAGGACGCACAAAGCGCTCTTCAGGCTATTAAGGAGATCAATCCAGACATTCTGATTGTGGACATCTCCTTGAATGGTTCGAATGGACTTGATCTACTAAAGACGATTCGGGCCACGGACCGGAAAATCTTTATTCTGGTCTTGTCCATCCACGACGAGACGATTTATGCTGAACGCGCCCTGAGAGGCGGAGCAAACGGCTACATCATGAAGCAGGAAGCTACTGACCGGGTGCTCTCTGCTCTGCGGCGGATTCTGGCGGGGGACATCTACGTTAGCGATAAGGTCGCTCACAAGATGGTCATGCAATTTGTAGGCGTCAACGGATCAACTGCACCCAATCGTTCGCCGGTAGAGGCGCTGTCGGACCGCGAGCTTGAAGTCCTCCGCCTGATTGGGCAGGGTTGTGGGACACGCGAAATTGCCGAGCAACTGCACGTGAGCGTGAAAACCGTGGAAACTTACCAAAGTAACCTTAAGGACAAGCTCACTCTTAAAAATTCTCGAGAATTGGTTAAGTATGCAATTGAGCGAGCGATTCACGAGCAATAGGGGAAGAACTCTTGCACCCGCGGGGCGTCAACTCTTTCCCGTCGAAATTCGTACTCACCACTTATGTAATCCGTGGGCGGGGTGGGGGCCATCAAAATGAGCACAATGATCCCGGACACGGGAAAGAAGCGAAACCTGGTCGCGATGAATTGGGACCCAATTACGCGTGTAGTGGGTAGCCTCGGGATTTTCACGAAGATCGATTTTGAGAATCGGGAAGTGGCCGAATGCCACAGCACCTCCTCCATCTTTCGCGGCTACAGCGTGTTTATGAAGGGCAAGGATCCCCGGGACGCTCACTTCATTACCAGCCGTATCTGTGGCATCTGCGGCGATAATCATGCCACCTGCGCTACCTACGCTCAAAACATGGCGTTCGGTATCCGCCACCCCGCCATGGCAGAGTGGATTATCAACCTGGGTGAAGCCGCCGAATACATGTTCGACCACAATCTCTACCAGGACAACCTGGTTGGGGTCGATTTCTGCGAGCTGACCGTTAAAGAGACTAATCCAGGAGTTTGGGCGAAGGCGCAAAAAGCCGCAGCCTCGGGAGCGCATCTGCATGGCTATCGAACCATCGCCGACATCATGACGGCGCTCAATCCGTTCACGGGGTCTCTCTATCTGGAAACCCTTCAAATGAGCCGAATGACCCGGGAGATGTTCTGCCTTATGGAGGGGCGGCATGCCCACCCTTCCACGCTGTATCCGGGCGGCGTGGGAACGGTGCCTACCGCCCAGCTCTTCACTGACTATACGGTTCGTTTGATGAAGTACATCGAATTCATGAAGAGAGTGATTCCGCTGCACGATGATCTCTTCGATTTTTTCTATGAAGCACTGCCGGGCTACGAAAAGGTAGGTCAGCGCAGGATTTTGTTGGGCTGTTGGGGTTCTTTTAACAACCCCGAATTTTGCGATTACACCTATAAGAACATGGAAACCTGGGGACGTGAGATGTTTGTCACGCCAGGCGTGGTAATCGACGGCAAGTTGGTCACCACCAGTCTGGTGGATATCAATCTCAATATACGGATTCTGCTAGGCAGCTCTTTCTATGACGACTGGCAGAACTCTGAAACCTTCGTAAAGACCGATCCCCTTGGCAATCCCATTGATCAGCGTCACCCCTGGAATCAGACCACGGTTCCCAGACCACAGAAGCGCAATTTTGACGAAAAATATACGTGGGTCATGTCACCCCGGTGGTTTGACCAGCCAACTGGCAGCTATCTTGCCCTTGATACTGGCGGTGGTCCGATCGCTCGCTTCTGGGCGACCGCATTAGCCGGCAAGGTGGACATCGGTTACGTCAAGTCGACAGGCCACAGCGTAAAGATCAATCTTCCCAAGACTGCCCTGCTGCCGGAGACGGAACTCGAATGGAAAATCCCGCGATGGAGCAACACCATTGAGCGAGATCGGTCGCGCACTTACTTTCAGGCCTACGCGGCAGTTTCCGCTCTCTATTTTGTGGAGAAAGCCATGAAAGAATTGCATGCAGGCAAAACTCGCACCTGGAACGAGTTTAAGGTTCCTGATGAAGCGATCGGCTGCGGGTTTCACGAAGCGGTGCGTGGAATGCTATCCCATCACCTGGTAATCAAGGGCGGCAAGATCGCGAACTATCATCCGTACCCGCCGACACCTTGGAACGCGAGCCCTCGGGATATTTATGGCACTCCCGGCCCCTATGAGGACGCAGTGCAGAATACGCCGATTTTTGAAGAGAACGGCCCGGATAAATTCAAGGGGATCGATATCATGAGGACCGTCCGCAGCTTCGACCCATGCCTGCCCTGCGGCGTCCACATGTACCTAGGGGGCGGAAAGGTCCTTCGGACAAGCCACTCCGCGATGTTCGGAGCTCATTAAGCAGAGACTTTCGTGAGCGAAACAAACGAATTTCAACAACGCATTGCCCGAGTGGAATCACTCGTGCGGGAGTTAGAGTCGCTGGCGGACCCCAATCTTCAACAGACTGCAAGAGAGTTGGTGCAGTCGCTCATGGAGATGCATGGCGCAGGACTTAAGCGTGTCGTTGAAATATCTTCCACTGCCGGTGAGCCAGGTATTCCATCTATGCGGGCGCTGGCAAATGATCCTCTGGTGAGCAGCCTTCTGGTGTTGTATGGCCTCCACCCGGACGACCTGGAGACGCGCGTCAAACGTGGGTTGGACACGATAGCGCCCTTCATTCGCTCACGTGGAGCTCATCTTGAAGGAATCACCGTCATCGGTGGCTCGGTGCGAATCCGCATTATCGGTGCAGGAATCGAAACGTTTGAGTCCGCAGTTCGCCACGCGCTGATCGAAACCGCAGCCGACGCAAACGAAGTGATTATTGAAGGGGGGCCCGTCGATCGTGCCTCTGGATTTGTACCGTTGGCCAGCCTGCTGGCCCGGTAAGCCGCCTAGGCAACTGGCGTTTTTCCGTCTGACCGGTCCCTGGCAGATTTTGCAGCTGACTGACGTTTAAGCAGGAATTCGAGCCATGCATCCATCCCGGCTCCTGTCTTCGATGAGACATATTGAATTGCTATCTCGGGAGCGACAGCGTAGATACCTCGCTCCGCCTCCACACGATCGAACGAGACCGCCTCTGCCAAGTCCATTTTTGTGATCACCGCTACGTCGGAGCCGTGAAAGATTCCCGGGTATTTTAATGGCTTGTCTTCGCCTTCGGTCACGGAAAGCAGCACAAGGCGCAAGTTCTCGCCGAGGTCAAACGATGAAGGGCACACGAGGTTGCCTACGTTTTCGATGAAAAGAAAATCGTGATCGGGGAGATTCCACCCTTCGAGCGCCCTTTCGATCATCGAGGCTTCCAGGTGGCACGTGGTTCCGGTTGTGATCTGCCGCACAGGAACGCCACTCCGCGCCAACCGCCTTGCATCGTTGTCGGTGGCTAAATCGCCCACCAGAGCGGCCGGCTGATGGGTACGGGCGACCATGGTTAGTGTTTTTTCCAGAAATGCGGTTTTCCCGGAGCCAGGACTGGAGACCAAGCTCGTCACGAAGACTCCGGCCTCCCGATAGCGCTGCCTCAGCGCGCGGGCGAGCTGGTCATTGTGCTTCAGAATATTCTTGCGAACTTCCACAATTCGTGGAGCAGTGCTCATGACGAAAACTCCAGTGCGGTGACCAAAAGCTCAGGCCCCGCGACTTCTTCGATGACCAGGCGGCATTGGGACAAGGCGGTATGCTCCCGGGCCAGTTCATAAGCCGCGGTGAGTGCATCAGCATCAACACCCGAAAGCGCGCCAATCTTCACATAAATGGCTGCGACGGAGGTTTCCCCGCGGCTGGCAGATTCTTCTTCTGCGACCTCGATCATGCTCATCGCGATGGAGAGTTCATGCATGGCCGGAAAGTTCTGGCGAGAAGGAAGCAAGCGCGGCCTGTCCCAGGCTGATTCCTCCGTCATTTGGCGGAACCGCGGAATTGATCCAGACTTCTTCGGCGAAGAGCGTCTTCAAATCGTGTAACAAGAGTTCGTTTTGGAAAACGCCTCCGGAAAGAACAACGACGTTGGTACTGTATCGTTCGCACAACTCCGCCGCGGTCCCGTGGATGCCATTTGCAACCGAACGTTGAAAAGCACGGGCAATGTCGCAACGGTCGCGCCCGCGCACTCGATCAGCGATGACACCTAGAAGAAGCGGCCGATAATCAAGGTCTGGGAACGGATAGACGTCCTTTGTGTTGGAACGCCGCGCCAACTGTTCGAGCCAAATTGCAGCTTGCCCTTCGTAGGTGACCTCACGAGTGAACCCGAGCAACGCGGCGGCCGCATCGAATAGCCTGCCGGCGGAGGTGGTCACGAAGACACGCGTGTTGGCGTCGAGCAGCTTCTGTGCATAACGGTAACGTTCCGGGAAAGAGAAGGGCGGCGCGCAAAGATCGGGAAGGCCGGAAAGCTCATTCAGGAATCCGGCGGCGCACTGCGCAGGATGGCGAGCTGCCGCATCGCCTCCCGGCAGTTTTGCGGTGCGAAGATGGCGGACGCGCTCGAATCCCTCCGCCACATTTCCATGAAAAAACTCGCCGCCCCAAATGCTGCCGTCGTCTCCGTATCCGGTGCCGTCGAAGCTGACTCCGATCACCCGCCGATCCCAAGCCGATCTCTCTGCCAGGACGGAAGCAATATGGACGCGGTGATGTTGCACAGCGATTCGGTGAGCTCCGCCGAGATCCTGGGCATACAAGCTGGAAGAATATTCCGGATGGGCGTCGTGTGCCACCACCAGCGTGGAGGGCTCGATTCGATACATTTTGGTCAGGTCCCGGATCGTCTCGCGAAAGGAGAGAAACGATTCATAGTCGGTTAGATCGCCGATGTGCTGACTCATGAAGGCTTGGCCGTCGACCACGAGGGTAATGGTGTTCTTGAGATCGGCGCCCGTCGCAAGAATATTGCGGTTTGTCGGAAGGACCGAAACCGCGCCAGGAGCATAGCCTCGCGAACGGCGGAGAATCACCGGCCCAAACGTACCTGCGCGCGCGACAGAGTCATCTACACGGCGCGCGATGGGCCGCTCGCCGGCCAGGAACGTATCCGCGATGCCCGTCAGGCGCTCCCTGGCATCGTCGTCACGATAGGCGATCGGCTCGCTGGAGCGATTCCCACTTGTGAACACCAGAACGTCCGGTGCACCGGCATCGAACAACAAATAGTGAAGAGGCGCGTAGGGCAGCATTACGCCCAATTCGTCATGCCCGGGGGCTACATGCGGCAGATCCACGATAGCCGGAGCAAGCACGATGGGGCGAGCGGACGAAGTCAGCAATGCCTCGGCCTGAGCAGAGAGGTCGACCAGGGACTTAGCCACCGAAACGCTGGCAGCCATCACCGCAAAGGCTTTCTCCTTGCGGAATTTCCGCTCCCGCAGGGCTGCCACGGCCTGTTGGTTGCGCGCGTCGCACACTAAATGGTAGCCGCCAATACCCTTGGCCGCTAGAATGCGTCCTTCTCGCAGCGAGGGCGCGGCGTCGGCAAGCGGCAATGGATATTGCGGCCCGCACGACGGACAGGCGATCGGCTGTGCGTGAAAGCGCCGATTGGCAGGGTCCTCATACTCGCTGAGGCAGAGGGCGTCCATGGGCCAGGCATGCATCGTGGTTGTGGCCCGGTCATAAGGCAGTCCTTCGATCACGCTATATCGCGGCCCGCAATTGGTGCAATTGATGTAGGCATACCGGAAGCGGGGATTGGAGGGATCGCGCATCTCCGAAAGACAATCTTCACAAACAGGAAGATCTGGAGAGATGCGCGCAATGGGTACGTTGGCGGCAACCGTGTCGCGAATTGTGAAATCCCGAAGGCCGGTCAACTCGGCGGTTACGACGCGCACCGAGGTGATCTGCGCGGCAGGCGGCGGCTGCGTGGTCAAGTCCCGCAGAAAAGTCTCGATGCCGATGTCCGGCCCTTCGATCCGAATATCGACACCGCTTTCCTGATTTCGCACCCATCCGCTGAGCGCATTCCTATGCGCGAGCTGAAACACGAACGGCCGGAATCCGACACCCTGGACCACGCCTCGCACCTGAATGGAACATCCTGTCACTGTTGCGGCTCCAGCAAGTCGCGCATAAAGTGATACAGGGACGCCTGCACTTCCTGAATACGCGGAATGTAGTCCGACGCGACGACCACGGCGTGGTCGGCGAGCTTACGGCGGACGATCTCGCCGCCGTCATAACCGAGCAGAGCGATGGTCAGCATTCCTCGCCTCCGCGCTTCCTCGATCGCAGCGATGATATTCCTCGATCCGCCGCTGGTGGAAATCCCCAAAGCGATGTCGTGCGTGCAAGCGTGCGCAATCAGTTGCCGCAGAAAAATAACCTCTGTCCCAACGTCATTCGCCAGCGCCGTAATGTTGGCCGGTTCCAGAGCCAATGAGATGGCGGGAATGGGCCGATATCCGCGCGGAGGAAGAACGCAATCAAGAGCCCAATCGTTCGCGTCCGTCGCCGACCCTCCGTTCCCGAAGAGAATCAGCTTGCCCCCGCGGTTAAGGGCGTCGCGCATAGCCGCGACCGCAAGGCTCAGCGGCTCGGCTTGGGATTGGGAGGCTTGACTGCGAAGCGTTGAATCTTCCCTCACTTTGGTGAGGATGGAAACAGCCACTTCGTGCAGGAGATCGTCCCCGCCACGCTGTTCTTCAAGGAATGGGTACAGAAATCCGGCGCTACCCGCGTCGCCTCCAAGCCCGTCATGCTCCAGAAACACGTGGACTGTTTCCCACAGGGTGTGATAGAGAATCTCGACCACTTCCTGATGCACGAACGGATGCAGCTGCGTATTTTTGGGAAGCGGGACTATCAATGTCTTTCTGGCTTGAGCCACTTGAAGCGCGGCTTCGATTTCCGGGTCGCCCTCCGGAGGTCCAAATCCGAGTACGATGTCTTCTGGTTGAGCCAGCGCCTCTATCCAAGGCCGAAACGCCGCCGACAAATCCAGCGCCGGCAGAGCGCGCTTGCCGACGATGACCGGGTGCACGAACTCAACCGAAACGTGTTGGGCGTCGGTGGAATAGGGGCCCCGGCCAAACGCGAGCAGCTTGCCTCCGGCTCGAAATCGTCGCGCCATTTCGCGAGATGTTTCAGCCAGCATCAAAGCTTCCGCCTGGAAGAATTCCTCGCAGATACGATTGCGCTCTTCAAACGCCAACGCTAAACGCTGAGTGATGTTAGGCGCATTCGCAATCATGGCTAGCAGATTCGGGGAAGAGGATCGCCCACCAGCATGTCGATTACGCGCGTCCCCCCATAGGCGTTCTTGCCAAGAACCGTCGCCGCAGGCTGCTCCCGAACTTCACCGATAATCGCTGCCAACGCTCCGCCGGGTGTTCGCCGCAACGTTTCCAAAGCCTCGTCCGCCCGATCCGGTGAAACCACTGCCAGAAACTGCCCTTCATTGGCGATGTGAAGCGGGTCAAGACCGAGCAACTCACAGGCTCCGCGAACCGCGTCGCGAACGGGCAGCCAGGCTTCCTCAATCACAATGCCCACGCGAGCATCGCGAGCCAATTCGTTCAACGCTGTGGCCACGCCGCCCCGAGTCGGATCCCGCATCCAGCGCAGGCAGGGTCCGGCGATTTGAGCCAGAGCCTCCACCAATGGAAAGACACAGCGAGTATCGGAACTGAGGTCTGCCTCTAAGTCGAGCTCGCCGCGAGCGAGCAGAATCGTGATCCCGTGGTCGCCGATCGGGCCGCTCAAGATAATTTTGTCGCGCGGCCGCACGCAAGCCGGCGAAAGTTCGATGCCGGGAAGAGGGCGGCCGATTCCCGCCGTGGTGATATAGAGGCGATCTGCCTTGCCGTGTTCTACGACTTTCGTATCGCCGCCCACGATCCTAACGCCCGCTTGCGACGCGGCCCGCGCCATGGCCTCAACTTCCTCTTCCAGCTCAGCCGAAGGAAGACCGGCCTCAAGAATCAAGGTGACCACTAACGCTTCCGGCCTTGCCCCCGATACAGCCAGATCGTTCGCGGTGCCGTTCACCGCAAGACCGCCAATGGAGCCCCCTGGAAAACGCAGCGGATTGACTACGAAACTGTCCGCAGTGAAGGCAACCCGCGACGGTCCCAGCTGCAGGTGGGCAGCATCGGGAAGAGGCTCAGCCGATTCAGCGAGCAGGAGGGGTGCAATTAGATTTTCGATCAGGCGCCGGCTGGCGGTGCCTCCAGCGCCGTGCGCCATTTCGATTTGCGGATCGAGGAACCGGGCTCGGGCGGGAAAAGGAATGCTCATGCGATGGCACCGATCTGTGTCAAGGTCTTGGCTTTGCGGTGTTCGTAGTTGTAATATGCCGCACACGAACCCTCGGATGACACCATAAGCGCTCCCACGGGCTGTTCCGGAGTGCATTCCCTGCCGAATAGTTTGCACTGTGCGGGCTTCAATACGCCCTTCAAAACCTCGCCGCATTGCGCCGCCTTCGGGTCGGTGACGCGAACGCCGGGGATACTGAATCGTCGCTCGGCATCCCAATCAGCGTATGCATCCCGGAGGCTCAGCGCCGATTGCGAAATGAATCCCATGCCGCGCCACTCGAAATAGGGGCGAAGCTCAAAGACCTCTGCCAAGACTTTCAGAGCCGCGCGATTGCCCTCCCACGGTACAACCCGTGTGTATTGATTCTCTACCGAAGCATTTCCATCCTTCGTCTGGCGCAGTAGCATTACGATGGATTGCAAAATGTCGAGAGGTTCAAACCCCGTAACCACGATCGGCTTTTTCTCCAGCCGGGCAATCCACCCATAAGGACGGCAGCCGATAACAGTGGAAACATGTCCGGGCCCCAGGAAGGCGTCGATGCGCATATCCGGTGAATCGAGAATCGCGCGGATCGCCGGGATAATCGTGACGTGATTCGAAAAAACCGAAAAGTTCCGAATGCCTTTGGCACGTGCGCGCATCAGCGTCAGTGCAGTGGACGGAGCCGTGGTCTCAAATCCGATGGCGAAGAACATCACATGACGACCGGGGTTCTTCTCCGCGAGCCTCAATGCATCCAGAGGGGAATAAACGATGCGAATATCCGCGCCGCGAGCTTTCCACGCCAGCGGGCTTCCATGCGAACCTGGAACCCGCATCATGTCGCCAAAAGCGGCAAAAATAACCGACGGATCTTTGGTCATCGAGAGCGCATCGTCGATCCGGCCCATTGGCAACACACACACCGGACACCCCGGACCATGCACCAGCTCAATATTTTCAGGCAGCAGATCTTTTAAGCCGAAGCGATAGATCGCATGCGTGTGGCCGCCGCACACTTCCATAAAACGGTAATGACGCCCGGTGTCGGCCAACCTGCCGATCTCCGCCGCGGTTTGCGAAATCAGTTCAGGATCGCGAAACTCATCGACGAACTTCATGGCGGCGTCTCCACTCCGTAGCCTTCAATTTCTTCGATGGCTACCTGTTCTTCACCAAGCATCTTGAGCAGATTGAGTTGATCCAGAGCCTGCTCTTCGCTGATCTTGCTCATTGCGAAGCCGACATGAACCAGTACCCAGTCGTTCAATCGAGGAGGATCTTCGGACAGCAAGCCCAGGTCTACTGGCCGCCGTACGCCTGCGACTTCGACCAGGGCGCGCCCGTCGCCATCTGACAACTGAACAACCTTAGCTGGAATGGCAAGGCACATCGCGATTACATCGTGCCGACGCGAATATAACCCTTGATGTCAGGCAGCAGCGCAATCATCAGCGGGGCGCTCGCCGTAAGGGCACTGCATCTCAACAGCTTGTTCATTTTGGGTCTTCTCCAATATGCTTCGGACCAAGGAGCACACCATCGCAACAGCCCCGTCAATGGATTCAGACACCGCGGCGCTCAATCCCATCCGGCCTTCGAACTGCTCTTTTTCACCGAGCATTTCAGGCTCGCATCCAACAAGCAGTACACGCTTCATGGAACCGCCCATGGCCTTTACCATCTGCAGCACACAAACCGGGTCCAGCAAATGAGCCTCAAGCCCTGGTTCACTCGCAGGGGCTAGTTCCTCAATATCGATTTCCATCGTGTACAGAGTGCCTGGCGCTTCGCCACGCGGTACGGCGTCGATCAAAATGGAGACGTCGTACGGGTCAACCAGCGCGTAGGCCAGGTGGAGCCCTCGAATACCGAAATCTTTGACGGTTACCCCCTCGGGCCACTCCATGTGCATCAGCCGTTGCACGACTTCGACGCCGAAGCCGTCGTCGCCAAGGAAGATATTGCCGATTCCCGCGATTAGGATTTTCATTCGACGGGCTCCACTTCTTCGGGAGAAAAGAAAAAGCGATGCCCCGGCTGACGCAAGGCACCCAAGTCCCTTCCTGGATCGTTCTCCAGCACTACTGCCAGATGAATACGATCTTCGAAATCGACTTCGATCGTGTCGATCTCGGCGAGTTGTCCGTTTAATGCGATGTCAAATATGTCCGAGGTTTTGAGTGGGCAGAGCCGGACACGATCGCCACGTTTCAATTGAACTCCCCTGACCAGGACGGTGTCGACACGAGGTGATTCAAGAGTAGGATTCCATTTCGGGGTCAAGGGAGCCTCCCCTCGAGGGCCCGCGGACCCCGCAAAACACCGTGCAGCTTCATCAGATCCTGCTCTGAAAGGGATTCCGTTCGTTCCAAGACTCGCCGAGTCCGCGAATCTCCCGCGCGAATCTCATCCTTCTCTTGGTCCGTCAAAGTCATGATCCGCAGACTTAGAATCTCGTCGATTTCCGTGCTGTCGAACAGGTCGCCCGGGCTTTCCGGTGCGATCTGCGGGTAGTCATAAAGAATGATTGGGGAGATCAACAAGTGGTCGCGCGAATCGGTATCCCCCGCCAATACAGGCCACACACCTGTGTTTCGGCAGGCCAAAGCCTCCTCGCGAAACTCCTCCGGCGGATCGATTAACGATAGGAAAGAGCCGTCAGTGACCAGAGCAATCGCATGCACCGACGCGAGTATGGCCATCGAATCGTCCGAACCGCTCAAGTTGCGAACGCGCAAGGTGATTCGGCGCAAATCCCGAGAGACGCGCTCCTCCGCAAGCTCAACAATTCCTTCCACGGGACACTGATGGTCGAGTGCTTGGAAGTGGAATGGTCCGTGCCCAACTTCACGCGGGATCCCTTCTTCTAGGCCGTCCGGACGACGCAGCAGGTGAAGGAACCGCACGACTACAGAGATTTGTCCCTCGCCCTGCACCAGGAATTGCGATTCGAAGCTGGAAGCATTGCCTGAATGAGCCGCGTAGCGCTCTGGATAGAGGCCTCCAAATGTCCACCGTTGACGATTCTTGATCGAAGTCGGCCGGTAAGGATAAAGCATGTAGCCTTCGTAGAGCACCGCATCGGCCACTTGGCGGACCCCGTCGAGGTTCATGACAGCAACTGCTCCAGGGCCCGTTCCCAAGTCGCAAGGCCGCGCAGGCATTTAAATTCATGCAGCCGGTCAAATGCATCGCGGCGAAGTGTCAGCCATGCCGAATTGGGATGGTCGTGCTCCATCGTGGTCTCCATGCTATCACCCGCGCCGGGCCGGAAGCCCACCTGCCACCAATGGTCGACGATGGCCTTCTCCAGGCGGGGACGTCAATCGAACTCTGCCCAAACGACCGTATGGTCGGAGGCTCCTGTCACCCGGCGTGCCTCCATGTCTACAGCGACGGTGCGGCACCGTTCTGCTAACGGCGCCGTCGCCAGAATATGATCGATGCGCCAACCAAGGTTCTTCTGAAACGCATTCCGAAAGTAATCCCAATACGTATACTGAACTAATCCGGGTGAAGGCTTCGAAAGACGTCGACAAACCCCCAAGCCACTGCATCCTTGTATGCGTTGCGTGCGTCGATGTGAAAATCGACATCGTTAACGCGCTTGTCGGGATGGTAGACGTCAATCGGTTCCGGGGCGACGTTTACGTCTCCAAGCCATATTGCAGGCAGTGTGGGATCGAGCGCAGCTTCGAAATACGCTCGTAACTTTCCAAACCACGCGAGTTTGAGCGTGTATTTCTCTGAAGTGATCGAATATCCCTGTGGCACGTATGTGTTGATGATGGGTATTCCACCGATAACGGTCTGGATAATCCGGAAGTCTTCGTTGTCAGGTCCCTGGTAGAGTCCATGAACCACCCTTTCGGGAACTGCACGGGTTAGGGTGGCTACGCCGTTGTATGCCTTCATGCCTCTGTATGAGGGGTGGTATCCGGCTGCCCGAATTGCCTCGGCCGGAAAATCTTGATCCTGGACCTTGGTTTCTTGCAGACACATCACGTCCGGTTTGTGCTGAGAGAGCCATTCCAAAACCAGTGGAAGCCGTTGCCGGATGGAGTTGACGTTGTAGGTAGCGATTTTCATAAGCCGAGGCTGTCTCGATTATGGGACATGGGACGTCCAGAGACGAGGCAGGAATTTTTTCAATTCCAGTGAAGGACTCTGTCTCCGCGGTTGAGGATACTTGGCGAACCGGAATGGGCTGCGGTCATCCTGCTCAATGACGCATCGCGGTGGCAAAAACAATCGGCTCAGAAGGGGGGATCAATCCACGTAAGCTAAGCGCCCGAATTCTCATCGTAGCGTTTTTCTTCTTCGCACCGCCCCGCGAGCTCCCAAAAAACACGATCTTTAAAGACCTAATGTGCTAACTTGTCAAACGGAGGGGGCGACTATGCCGTCCCGGCGATCTGTGTCTTTTTTTTCGAAACTAATCGTGGTTTCCGCGTTGGCTTCGGCGAGCTTCGGGCAAGTCGCAGGGCCTCAGCTCGGCTTGATACCGGATGGCTCAGCCGTGCGGCAGGTATCGGGGATCCCTGCCTCGGCTGCGGTTGGCGCGCCTACCACGTTCGCTCGCAACCTGATCTTGGTGAACGCGTCGCCGCAGGGATTTGCCCTCGCCGCCGATTCCGATTCGGGCCAGGTGCTCATCGTCGCACCCGGCTTTTCGGCGACTACGCTCTCAAACGTCACCCTGAAACCCGACATGATTCAGCTCAGCCCGAGGGGATCGGCGGCCGTGCTCTGGTACATTAACGGCAAGCACGCGCAAATTCTTTCTGGTCTTCCGACCAATCCCTCCGTTCGCGACCTGGACCTCGCTTTCATCACCGCGAAACCGGGGGCTCTGGCGGTGACCGACGATGGTCTTACCGTCGCCGTCAGCTGGCCCGGAATTGTGTACGAGTTTAGCCCCGCGGGCACCGCGGGGTTGCCCGTGAATGGAACTTCGGTTGCGCTCGCCTTTTCGTCCGGTGCCTCTGATCTGGCCATCGCGTCGTCCACCACCGCGACAATTTGGAACAGCGCCGGGGTTACCAACCTCGCCTCCTTCGCGACCCCGCTGAATCCAGTGGCCGCCGTGCTCGGCTCGCGCAGTCTGTTGATTGCCGATTCCAGCGGCATGATCGACACTGTGGACTTGGCCTCCGGTTCTCTTTCCTCGCTGGATTGCCAATGCACTCCTTCGGGCCTGTACCCGCTCAATCAGTCAGCCTATCGGCTCACCGGCCTCAATCAGGGAGCGTTCCAAATATTGGACACGAAACAGAACGCGATCTGGTTTGCGCCGCTCGCTCTCACGGCGTCGACGGGAGGGCAGCAATAATGCGCCGCACGATTCTTCTTCTCTCCGGCGCGCTGCTCTTTGCGGGACTCGCATCGGCACAGATCAAAATCACCACGAACTCTCTGCCCATTGGCTACACCAGAGGGATTTTCTATTCGCAGGGGCTGACCGCAACCATTAGTCCTCCGCTGAACACTCTGAACACAAGCGTCACGTGGTCCCTTGGCAACGGTACCGTATTGCCTGCTGGGCTGTCGTTGAACGCGAGTACGGGGCTCATCTCCGGAACCCCCACCACGGCGGGCGCCTACAACGTCACTATCAATGTCCAGATCAACTTCACCGACTTCACCGACCAGCGGCAATTCCCGCTGACCATCAACACGCCATCGGTCAGCATCGTTACCGATCCCGCACTTCCTTCCGCCGCCATCAACCAGCCCTATCAGGAAATCCTGCAGGCCACGGTCTCTCCGGCGCTGGCGGTGCAGTGGTCAGTATCGGCCACCACGCTGCCTCCCGGCATTAATATGAACGCCCAGGGAGTCATCTCGGGCATGGCGCAGCTCACCGGCACCTACACCTTCACGGTTCAGGCTGTGCTCGCCAATACCGGTGTGTTTGACAGCAGAACCTTCACTCTTCAGGTATTCACTGGTCATGTGATCATCACGTCCCAATCCCCCCTACCCGTCGCACAGCTGCAACAGGGATATAAATACACCTTCAGCGCCGCGATAGGTCAGGGAGTTACGTGGTCCACCGTGTACCAGCTTCCCGGCCTGACGCTCGATCCCAACACCGGCGTCCTTAGCGGCATTCCGAACCTCACCGGGACCTTCACTTTTGTGATCCAAGCCAGCTCACCGGGATACACTTCGGATTCGCAGCCCTTCACGCTTTTTGTAATTGCCAATCCTCTCTCCATCACCGAAACCTCGATCCCGCTGGCGATCCTCTCCGCACCCTACTCGTTCCGATTCCATGCCACCGGGGGACTCGCGCCCTACTTGTGGCGCATCGTCGGGACTCCTCCTCCGGGCCTGAGTATCGATCTGAACACCGGCATTCTCTCCGGCAGTCCGACTACCATCGGCCCGTATAGCTTTTCCGTCGAAACAACCGACGCCACAGGGTCGAAATTCTCCAGACCTTACAGCGTGTTTGTGGCCGGACCCGTCACCGTGATTACCGGCTCGCTGCCCAATGCATCGGTGGGCGCGGCATACAACCAGACGCTTACTGCCGGAGGAGGACAGGCTCCGTACACCTGGAGCATTATTTCCGGCAACATCCCTCCGGGCCTGCAATTCTACTCGTCCGGAATTATCACCGGCACTCCTACCCGCGACGGATTTTTCCAGTTCACGGTTCAGGTGTCCGACAACGGACAGCGCACCGCCACCTCCACGCTTTCGATCACCGTGGGCGGAATCTCGGTTTCCACTTCTTCACTGCCCGACGCCGGACTGGGTGTTGCCTACCTGCAAAACCTGCAGGCCCTCGGAGGAAACGCTCCTTATTCGTGGACGCTGACGGGCGGCTCGCTTCCATCCGGCTTGACTCTCAGCCCCAGCGGAGCGCTGCAAGGCATGCCCACGCAAGTCGGTACGTATCAATTCTCGGTGCAGGTTTCCGACGCCACGCAAACGCTAGCGCAGAAGCAACTTTCGATCAACGTAGTGCAGCCCCTTCAGTTCTCCACCCTCTCGCTGCCCGGTGCGGCGCCGGGGAACAAGTACTCGCAGACCGTGCACGCCAGAGGCGGCACGCCTCCCTATCTGTTCACTGTTAATTCGGGTGCGTTGCCGCCAGGCTTGTCGCTCGATCCGAATTCGGGTGCGATCACCGGAACACCCACCAGCCCCGGGTCGTACACGTTTGGAGTTCTACTCACCGACCGTGGCTCTCAGCAAGCCCAGCAAAGTTTCACCATCGCCGTGACCGCAAATCCGATTTCAATCACCACCGGCAACCTCCGAGGAATCTTAGGCACCGCGTTTTCGCAGACCTTGACAGCCACTGGAGGAATCGCGCCTTATACCTGGAGTCTGGCGGGTGGAATTCTTCCACCCGGCCTCACTCTGAGCCCCGCCGGGGTGCTGAGCGGAATGCCCTCCACAGCCGGTTCCTTCCCGGTAACCCTTAGCGTGACCGACGCGACGAATGTAAACGCGCAGCAAAGCGTGACCATTGGCGTAGCTTCTTCCACATTGCCAACGGTTACCATCGGTCTCTCACCTGACAACTCCACTGCGGGGCAGCAGCCGCAAGTGAACATCTCACTGTCCACTCCGTTTACTTCGGATCTAACCGGCACATTGACGCTCGCATTCCAATCGTCGGCAGGAGGCGATGATCAAACCGTGCGATTCTCCAATGGCACACGCTCTCTGGTCTTCACGGTCCCCGCGGGTAACACGCAGGCGCAGGCGGGCGTTATGCTAACTGGGACGCTGGCCGGAACCATCACCCTGACGGCAAGTCTTCAGGCCGCCGGCAAGGACGTGACCCCGAGCCCAGCTCCGTCCAAGACGATTGTGATCGCCCCGGGAGCTCCGGTGATTACTTCAGTGACCTTCCAGGCAAGCGGCAGCAGCCTCACCGCGATCGTCACCGGCTATTCGAGTACGCATGACATGGTAAGCGGCCTGTTCCACTTCACCCCGGCGGCAGGATCCGCTGCGCCTCCGACCGACTTCACGCTACAACTGGGCCCCGCGTTCGCGACATGGTATGGGAATTCTGCGTCGAATGCGACGGGAGGCCAGTTCGTCCTGACCGAGGTATTCACGGTATCGCCCACCACTGGGGCTTCCATCACGGCGGCTACGGTCACGTTGACGAACAGCGTGGGCGCGTCAACGGCAGTCTCTCAATAGATGCCTTACTTGATTGCGATTGTCACGCCACCCTGACTGCTCGCCTGACCTACGTTGAGCATCGCGCTGACGATACCGGGGCTTACAAATCCGCCCGGCACCCGCGCGTTTAGTTGAAAGAGCCCTGGTTCTCCGGCTACTGATCCCGCGTAGAGAACGTCGCTTGGGTTTCCACTGATCTGCGCGGTCACCGGTTGCCCGCTCACGCCGAGCCCGGTTCCATATAGAGAGATGATGGACCCTCGCGCGGCCGGGTTGGAGGCGGAATTGAGAGTTCCGTCTTCATTGATCGCCGCGGCTTGACCTGTGGAATCGGCAAAAAGCGCAGGCGCGGCATCCACGACAGCAACCGATTGGACCACGCCGAGCGAACTGCCGGACGAGCGGACGTCGATATCCACGGCGCCGGTCACCAACTGCGGGGGAACCTGCACCAGAATCTGGGTGTCGCTGACCGATAGAATCGTGCCCGCCACACCACCGAACAGCACTTGAATCGCTGGAAATTGAGCGACGCCCAGACCGGTGCCACGGATCGCCACCAGCATGCCTGGAGCAATCGGGCCTGGAAGCAGGCTGGCCGCATTGACGATGTCGAATAGCGAGACTTGTCCCAGGATCGCCTCAGGGGCGGGCGTAAGCGCGCGGATGCGATTGTTGTCCAGATCTGCAAAGTAGACCGCGCCTCCGACGCCGGCGGCGATGTCCCACGGAAAGCCCAGTTGCGCAGCGGCGGCGCCTCCGCCATCGCCTGAAAATCCCGAAGAGCCCGTGCCGGCGACCACCGACGCATGGACCGAAGAATCCACCTGGAGGATTTGTTGAAGCCCAGTATCGGCGACCAACACCGCTCCGGAAGTTGTCACGGCCACACCGCGAGGAATATTCCAGAATCCCGCGGCGAGTTGCGACACGGTTCCGTCCGGTGCGATCCGCGAGACTCTGGCTGCGTCCATCTCCGTGAAGTAGAGATTTCCTTGCGGGTCGAGAGCGAGCCCGCGCGGGCCCTGTAAACCGCTCTTTAAAGTGCCGAGAATACCACCCGACCAGTGGAGAATGGCCCCGAGTCCTGTGTCGGCGATATAGAGGTCACCTGTCGGACCTGGGAGCGTATACACCGGCGTTTGGAGTCCCGTGCCGAGGACAGCGAACATCGTTCCGTCCAACCCGATCTTTCGTATGCGGTGGTTGCCCGTGTCGGTAATGTAGACCACGCCAATCGCGTCCACGCTCACTGCCGACGGCGCATTCAATGTCGCGGACGTCGCGGGGAGTCCGTCGCCGGTATTGCCCGAGGCTCCCGTTCCGGCCACGGTAGTGATGATGCCCGCGGGCGAGACACGGCGGATGCGGTTGTTATCGCGATCGGCGATATAGAGATTTCCAGCCGCGTCCATCGCGCAACCTGCCGGATGGTTGAGTAACGCGAGCTTCGCATCAGCCTGATCTCCGTGCGCCGTGTCGCCGCCTCCCGCCGCCAGCGTCACTGCGCCGTTTGGAGAAAGGCGCCGCACGAGCGTCCCATTAGAAACGTAAAGGTTCCCATCGCCGGAGAATGCCAAATCCTGCGCACTTAGCGGCAGAGCGGAAGACTTGCCGCTGACGGGGATCTCCACGATTTGCCCGCCTGATGCATCGGCAATGTACAGGGTTCCCAGACCGTCGATCGCCAGCCCTGTGGGCGTCGCCGCACGCGCATACGAAGTGATCAGCCCCCGGGCCACCTTCCGAATCAGGTGGTTCTGCGTGTCGGCTATATAAAGATTGTCCTGCCGGTCCACTGCCAGAGCCGCTGGGTACGCTAATTGGGCGCTGAAAGCAGCCCCGCCATCGCCTGAGAAACCTGCCACTCCGGTTCCCGCCGCCGTGGTCAGCGAACCTCCCCGGTCCAGCCGGTACACCCTGTGTGCGCCAAAGTCGGATATATAAAGATTACCCGCGCTGTCCATCGCCAGGTTACGGGGAGCGTTCAGGGCGAGTACCGTCGCCGAACTTCCTTCATTGAAGCCGCCCGCGGGCATCTTACCGCCGCCGGCAATCGTGGTGATAGTGCCATCCGGCGCGATCCTCCGCACCCGGCTATTTCCTAAATCGGCTACGAGTAGGTTCCCACGCGGGTCCAGTAATACACCGTACGGGGAATCAAATTGTGCCTCAATTGCCGGTCCTCCATCCCCTGAAAAGCCGCTAATGCCCGTTCCCGCTAACGTGCGGATGACCCCGGCTGGGCTGACTACCCGAATCCGATGTCCCACTGCGTCGGCGATGTAGAGATTGCCGCTGAGATCCGACGTTAACCCCTCTGCTTGCCGCAAGATGGCGCTGGTCCCTGGGCCTTGATCCCCCACCCAATCACTGCCGGCCGCAGTGCTGATGCTGTAGCTGGCGGGGAATCCCTGACCCGCTAGGTGGAGAACCGGAACGAGGAGGACGAAGAAAAGGCGCATGGTGTAGGTAAAACTTAAGTACCTAGACTCAGTGTTATTTCATTGGGATTCCTCTCCGAGATAGGCGAAGAGGAAAGTAATGCTCCTCAGAACCTTCTTACTATTCGGTACCTCCGTACCAGCCCTTTTACTTGCCCAGTCTTCCGTACCCCAGCCCAGCCTACGGCTCAAGAGCCGTACCATCGCCACCGCGACGGAAACTGCCCGCCTCCAGGTCGCTCTGCCGGCTCAAGGCCGGGTGCACCAGATGATCCAATTCGGCGCCGCGCCGACCTCCGACGTGGTCAACGCCCTCACCGCCCAGGGAATCGTGGTGGTGGGTGCGGTTCCGGTCAACGGTCTCCTGATCACCCTGGATTCCGACCAGTTGCAGGCCGCCTTCCCCGGTCAGGCGCTGGCGGACATCGCCAACACTTTGAGCGACAGCCTGACCGCCATGGGAGTTCGCTTTGTGTCGCCGGTCGACCCCAGCGATAAGATCAGCCCGGCGATCTCAGCCGATCTGGTCAGCGATTCGCTGCCCTTCAACGGCAACTTCATCGTCGAGTTTCATGCCGATGTCAACGCGGGCGACATCCGCGCCCTGATCCTCAACCAGGGCGTGACCCTGGTGGAGCATCCCGACCTGGCCGCCAACCACCTGATGGTTCACTTCACCACTGCCAACCAGATGGCCACCGCTCTGGTGAACCTGACCGCCGATGACCGCATCGCCTATATCTTCCCGGCCTCTGACGACCTCGCGAACGGAGCGCCGTCGAAAGCTTACGCCGCTGCCGTGACGGCCGGTGGCACCATCGGACAGTTAATCGCCACCAACGGCAACGGTTGGGATGGAGCCGGGCTGAACGCGACCACGATCTCCTATTACTTCAGCCAGCTCACCGCCAAGATGCCCGCCGCCCTCGTCAAAAGCGAGATTCTCCGCGCGATGGCCGAGTGGAGCAAGGTCGTCAAAGTGACCTGGAATCAGGGAACCAGCGCTACCGCTGCCAGAACAGTGAATATCCTTTTCGGAAGCGGCGCGCACGGCGACGCTTATCCCTTTGATGGGCCGGGAGGCGTTTTGGCCCACACCTTCTATCCTGCTCCTGTGAACCCGGAACCGATCGCCGGCGATATGCATCTGGACAACGACGAAAACTGGAACCAGGGCGTGAACACGGACCTCTATAGCGTCGCCCTGCATGAACTGGGACATGCGCTGGGCCTGGGTCATTCCGACAACCCCGCCGATGTGATGTATCCGTACTACAAGATTGTCACCACGCTCGCTGCGGGAGACAAAGCCAGCATTCTGACCATGTACGCGGCGCAGGATGGAACGCCTTCGACGCCGGCACCGACCAACCCCACTTCTGGTAGCGGTAGCGGATCCACCGGAACACCCGCTCCGACCGCTCCTCTGACCCTTTCCGTACAGACGCCCGCCGCTCCCGGCACTGCCGCAACCGCCGCCTTGAGCGGATCGGTTACAGGCGGCACCGGTGCGACGACTGTCACTTGGTCGGCCAACGGAACTTCCGGCGCCGCGCAGGTCACCGGCACCGCCTGGACCGTAGCGAGCGTCGCCCTGGTTGTCGGCGCAAACTCGATCACCATCACCGCCACCAACAGCGGGAAGAGCGTCTCTCAGAGCTTTTCGGTAACTCGCCAGGCTGCTGCCACCGTGCCCCCCTCGGGAGTGAAAGACACCATCGCCCCCACCATCACGATCTCCGCCCCTTCCAGCACCACCGTAAACACGACGCTCGCAACGTACACTGTTTCGGGTTCGGCTTCGGACAACGTCTCGGTCGCCAGCGTAACCTGGGTGACCAGCACCGGCAACTCCGGCACCACGACCGGCACCTCGGCATGGTCCGCACAAATCCCCTTGCTAAAGGGCTTCAATCAAGTGACACTCCGCGCTACCGACGCGTCGGGCAACTACAGCTGGCGCTCGATTCTGATCACTCGCCAATAGGGAAGAGGGCGGGTAGAAACCCGGCGTGAGACCTGCCAGAATAGTGCTGGCCCAACATGCCGGGTTTCCGTCACATCCTTTTTCCAGTCGATTTTTCGGAACGCTGCGCCGCTGTCCGGCCCTTTGTAAGACACTTGGCCAACAAGTCCGGGGCGAAGGTTACTTTGCTGCACACCTTCGAAGCCACCCGCAGTTTGTGTGGCGCTTCTGAAGGAGCCTTCACCCACAATTTCGACGTGTCGCAAATGCAGGAAGAAAGCTGCACGATGCTCGCAGACTTCTTTCCGCCCGAGCCTAGCGATACCTTCAAAATTGTGCACAGCGCGGCGTGCGGCGACCCGGCCCACGCCATCGTCGATTTCGCCCGGAATAATGCCGTGGATCTGATCATGATTCCCACCCACGGGCATGGCAAATTCCACCGGCTGTTTTTAGGTTCGCTCACTTCGACAATCCTTGAGACTGCTCCGTGCGCAGTGTGGACCGCCGCGCATACAGAAGACCCCACGCTACCGTCACACGCCAAGTGCAGGACGATTCTGCTCGCGCTGAACGCAAAACCGGAAGAAGCTCCGATTATTAGGCGCGCGTCTGAGGTCTGCCAGGCGTTTTCGGAGCGGCTGCTCCTGGTGCACAGCATCAAAGATTCGGCGGACGAGCAAACCGCGCTGCGCCAGATAGAAGATCTGCAGCGGGCGGCGCAAACGAATCTGGAAACGAAGATCGGGCCAGGCGATCCGGTGGAAGCCGTGGCAAGCCTTGCCCGAGAAAGCAACGCCGACCTTCTAATTGTCGGCCCTGGGGCTTTGCGATCCAAGGCGGAAGACATTATTCGCAACGCCCGGTGTCCCGTTTTAAGTTTGTAAGGAGGCTTGTTTGCTGGTAGCAAATATCTCCGGGCTCCCCACAAATCCCCGCAATGGACGGCTCCTGTTTGTTGCGCAATTGCTGGGCCTGGCTGTTACGGGCTGGCTGGTTTGGACCAATTCGGTGGCGCCAACTCTGGCTTGGCGGTCCTTCGCCAGCATCGCGGCCAAGGCTTCCTTTTATGTTCTGCTGACGTGGGCTTTAACCGCGCTGATTACGTTCCTGGTTTACCTGGTAGTTGCGGATGAAGAACCCGACGATCTGTTGACAGTATCTTTACGGTCCTCCGCAGTCGCGGCCTGGTATGCGCCAGCCATCATTCTGCTTTCCACGTTATCGCCCGCAGGGTTCCTCGGGAGTTTGGTTATGGTGGTAATTACATCGCGATCATTGATTCTCGAGTGGCTGCCCGTAAGACATGAGCGCAAGCCGTCCGTGTGGAATCCTTTGCCGGCGATCCTGGCCGCCTCGATACTTCAAACCGGAGTGGTCGCGCTTCTTTGGAAGAGTCCCGTCCTGGCGGCCGTCTCGTTCGCACTCAGCGTGGCAATCGTCACCGCCCTGACGGTAATTCGGAGCGGATCCAAAGCGGAACGGCCGCAACCGATGCCACCTTCGGCGCTGAGTATCGCTTTGACCATATTGCTCGCGATAGCGTTTTCCGCAGCCTCGTTAAAATTCAGCGAGTACGCGTCCAGCTCGACGGATTCAGAGGAAGCAGCGGGCGCCAATTCGGGCAACACGACCGAATTGCCTGACCCGGCGGCGATGGGGCAGGGCTCGGGTGGGTTCCCCGGCGTGATTCTGAGGCCCGTCCGGAAATCGAAAGCGAGCACACTGGTAGTTCCGCGTCTGAATTTTTCAACGCAAACCGAAAAGAGAACGAGTCCGTTATCCATTCCTTTCACGGGCGAGTATTGGATGTATCAGCCGCCCTTTGTTCAGCCTCCGCGAACATCGGTGGTTCGGGAAGGCACGCCGCTGGATTTGTCGTTTCATACCAGCAACGGGACGGCCTTGTCGATGGAGGCGCGGCAAAAATTAGGCGTCCCGGTGGAACTGAGTTGCTGCGGGCGTTTAGACATCGAAATCGCACAACGCGACAGGCTAGAGGAACTGTTTCTGAAGGTGACGTTGACCGATTCCCAGACGAAGAAGAACCTTGAGTTGGGCACCATGCCGGTAGGTCTGAAGCTCGTCAGAGACTCTGCACTACGCGATTCCTTCTGACAGCGCAATTCAGAAGTTCGATGAGATCCGGATCGTGTATCGCCGGAAGTTTATGCGCTATTCAAGAAGCATCAACCTCGCCATTGAGCGCTTTGTGCTGGTGCCGCGAGGGCAGTAATAGCGCGGATGCTATACTGTTGAGGCACTCGCGTAGTTCCCGTGTGTCGGGGCGTGGCTCAGCCTGGTAGAGCGCCTG
>CAVYBC010000015.1:0-69533 GCA_963766615.1 Terriglobia bacterium | reverse complement strand
GATTCCGGCGAAGCCGAACGCACATTCCGGAAGGAATCCGAACGGCATTCCGGAATGAAGCCGAACACCATCGGAGCGTAGCGACGCTGGCATCTCGATTGTGCAAGAAGTGTTCGGTTTCGTCAAGAGATACTTGTCCGGAGTGCAGCGGAGGAACAGCGCCGCAAGCAGAGAAAGGGGTGCGGGGAAAGGGGCGGCAGCCCTTGTCCCCGCCTCAGCACGCAGAGACCGGAGCGCGATCAGCGCTCCGACTTGATGCCGTTGCTCATTCAGGGCCAACGGCGAGTACCCAGTTGAGAGTTGTGACGAACTCGACCGCAAGCAGCGGTTGACCGTGGAATGCCGGAGCGTCCGGACACTTTGCGGTGAACCAGTATGCGAAGCCGTTTAACCCTATGTTCTTCTCTCCCGCTTCGATCATCTCGCCAACAAAATAAAACCAACCGCCGTAAGTAACCTTTCCGTCTTCAGCGGGTCCGGCCTCGTACACCTCTCCTTCCTTCGAAGGATCGATGCCGAGTTGATCGAGCAACTGCTTAAATGATTCGGGATAAGCCGAGTCACGCTGCGTTGCGAAGTTCTGGCAATAGATGCAACCGCATTCATCGGCGTCTCCCTTCTCGAGGCCGGTGTAGACGCGTCGCGTTCTGTCACGGTCATACCGGATCGCCTGATCGCCAACCCTTAGCTGCGTATAAGCCATCTCCCATCGAGTTTCCCAGAAGATCAGGTGGCGTTGTTACTGGGATTAGCGCTCCTGCTTACCCCGGTTCTTGCGCATTGAATCGCCACGCATTTCGATGCGGTGTGCGTTGTGGACCAGCCGATCGAGGATGCCATCAGCGGCGGTGGGATCGCCGATCTGTTCGTGCCAGCGTGTCACAGGCAGTTGGGAAGTCAGGACCGTTGAGTGCACTTGGTAGCGGTCCTCACAGATCTCCCAGAAGTCGCGCCGCTCCGGTTCCGACAACGGGGCCATAGCCCAGTCGTCGATCACCAGCACGTCGATACGACTCAGGCGGGTCAATAAGCTGCGCAGACTTCCGTCGGCGTGAGCAATAGCAAGGTCGCGAAACAGCGCAGCGGCGCGCATGTAAAGAGCTGAGTAACCGTCGCGGCAGGCCTTTTGCGCTAGCGCACAGGCAACGAAGCTCTTGCCAACGCCGGTGGGTCCGAGCACGAAGATGTTCTCGTGATTTTGAACCCAGGCCGACTTCTGCACCAGAGCGCGAATCACGCTTTTGTCGAGTCCCCGCGAGGTGCGATAGTCAATGTCTTCTACGGAGGCACCCTTCAACTTGGCGGCATGCAATCGCCGCGCCAAGGCCTGATTCTCGCGCCAAGTCCACTGCTGATCCACGAGTAGGCCGAGCCGCTCCAGGAAACTCAATTCCCTTGCAGCCGGATCTTGCTCCTGTACCTTCAACGCATCCGCCATGCCGAGCAACCGCATCGCGGTCAGTTTTTCCATCATTGGTTCTTGTAGCATGGGGTCTCCTTACTCGAAGTATTCGGAACCGCGGATGTTATCGTGCAATGGAGTGGAAGTGGGCGGCAGTGATGATGGCGGCACCTGGTCAAGCGAGTTCTTCAAAATGGACTCGACGCTTTTGTAACGGCATGCGCCGGTGAGCAGCGCGCGCTCGGAAGCAGCTTCGACACGTTGCGCGGAGTACTTGTCCGCCAGACGGATGATGCCCAGACACCCGCGATAACCCATCTCTGGATGCGGTTTGTCGTTCATGATCCGCCCGAACAGCCGTGCCGTGTGGGGACCGATGGTTTCGGCCCAGTGAACCATTCGTGAGGGAGTCCATTCCAGATGAGCCTGGTGGGAACGTGGACGGTGCTCGGCAATAGTGACGGTGTGTTCCTGACCACGCGCACGCAGGTGTGATGCCACGCGTTGACCCTTGTGGAAAATCTCAATAGTCGTGGGCGTCGAGCGTACTTCCACCAGTTCATGCACGAGGTTGTAAGGAACGCTGTAATAGTTCGTGTCGAAGGCGAGGTGGTAGTCGATGTTGACCCGTGCGCGGGACCACTGGCTGAGATCGAACGGCTCGGCAGGCAGAGGATTCAGCGCGGCTTGTCCAGAGACGCGAACTGCGACGTCCGCGAGCCTTCCCGCTTGCGGAATGGCCGCTGGTTGATGCGGTCGCGCAGCTCGCGGATTGCTTGGTTCAGTTCTTGGATTGAGAAAAACTTTCGATGGCGCAGCGCCGCGATGATCCACCGCTCAGCCAACTGAACGCCCGATTCGACCTTGGCCTTGTCGCGCGGTTTGTAAGGTCGCGCTGGAACCACTCCCACTCCATAGTGCATGGCCATCTCCTGATACGTGGGGTTTAGATCGGGATCGTAGCGGCAGGCTTTCGTGACGCCTGTCTTGGTGTTGTCGGGTACCACCAGCTTCGGAACGCCCTGGTAAAACTCGAAAGCACGCACGTGCGCACCAATCCAGTTCGCCAACTGCTCATCGCTGGTCGCCTCAGCGTAGGTGTACGAGCTGGCTCCCAGTACAGCGACGAAAAGATGCGCGTGATGTGCAGGACCACCGCGAGGGTCGTAGATCGGGATGGTGGTACCCGCCCAATCGACGAACAGTTTCTCGCCGGCCTTGTGTTCCTGACGGAGCACTACATCTTGCTTGCGGCGCCAGCGCCGGTACAGCTCGCAAAAACGGGAGTACTGATAGCCGTCCGGGTTGGCCTGCCGGTACTCCTCCCAAAGCAACTGTTGGGTTACGTGTCGATGCTGCTGTCGCTGTCGGTGCAGCTCGGCGAAGTCTGGCATCGGCAATGCCGCCGCGCGAGCCCGCGGTGGACCGCCGAACAGCGCGGTTTCCAGCCGATCCTCCCCCCAATCTTCGCCGAGCGGCCACGTGACTCCGGCTGCTTCGGCTCGTTGCAGGTATTCGTGGACGGTTCCCAGGCCAATCGAGCAACTGCGAGCGATCGCTCGCAGTCCCAGGCCCACTGAAAACTTCAATCTGAGAACTTCTTTGATCTTGCGCACGGACAATCTCCTGGCTGGCAAGCTAATCCTCCCCCTTTCGGGGGAGGCTGCCTGCCATTGTGTTGTCCAGCGCCACTCAGCTTGTGGAAATCATTCCGGGATCAAGCCGAACGCGGTTCCGGAATCGGCCTGAAACTGTTCGGCTTCATCGCGGAATCGGTGTTCACCTTCATCCCGGAACACTGTTCGGGTTCGCCCCGGAATACCGTTCGGAATCATCCCGGAATCGCGTTCACGTTAGACCGGAATCCCCATTTGGCGGCGAATGGTTGGGGCGTCAGTCCACAGCTGGTCTACTTCCCGCATAAGCCTGTCTCCCATTTGGCTGCTCGGTTCTAACATGCGGCAACCTTCGGGGAACATTGCCACGAGGCCTCCCATCTTTGTCCGATAGTGCACAGATTCAGCAAGGGTGACAACAGGGATACCCTGACCCAGAGCAAAGACTGCTGCGTGGTAGGTGCCAGACACAACCACCCGGCAACTTGAAATCGTCGCAGCCAGGCTGGCGGGGCTATATGCGCCGGAGGATTCCACGGGAGATCCGCAAAACCTGCCGATCGCGCTCAAATCCGATGGACCTTCTAGTGTAGTGGGTCCGAAGTAGTAATCATTATCAGGGAGAGAACGTCTCTACAATAGAGAGGTTCTTTCCCCATGCGCTTGGCTCATCCAGTGGTGCTAAATCCCGAACAGAAAGAAGCGTTGGAGCAATGCGCTAGGGCGCGTTCTCGATCGGTCCGCATGGTCGAACGTGCGCGGATTGTATTGTTGGCGGCCACCGGAAAACAGGACAAAGAAGTCGCGGCCGCATTGAATATCACCGCGCACAAAGCCGCGCGTTGGCGCAACCGGTTTCTGGATCTGGGCCTGGCGGGGCTGGAGAAAGACGCTCCGCGAGCGGGGCGCACCCCCAGTATCCTGGCCTCTACGGTGAAGCGGGTAATTCACAAAACCACGCAGGAGAAGCCGGCTCATGCCACGCACTGGTCCACGCGCACCATGGCAGCGGCGATGAACCTTAGCCCTGCTACGGTGCGGCGCATATGGCACAAGCACGGACTCAAACCTCATCTGGTGGAAACCTTCAAGGTGTCTTCGGACCCCAACTTTGCGGAGAAGCTGGAAGCCATCGTTGGTCTGTATCTGAATCCGCCGGAACATGCCTTGGTGTTGTGCTGTGACGAGAAGAGTCAGATTCAAGCTCTGGACCGCACGCAGCCCGGTTTGCCGCTGAAGCGCGGCCGGGCCGGAACGATGACGTACGATTACAAACGCAACGGTACGGCAACCCTGTTTGCCGCTCTCAATACCTTCGATGGCAAAGTGATCAGCATGTGCCAACAGCGTCACCGCCACCAGGAATGGCTCCAATTCCTGCGTCTAGTAGACGACGCCACACCCGACCACAAGCAACTACACCTGATCGTGGATAACTACGCCACCCACAAACATCCCGCCGTACAACGCTGGTTGAAACGTCATTCTCGGTTCCACTTTCACTTCACACCCACCAGCGCCTCCTGGTTGAATATGGTGGAGCGCTTCTTCCGAGACCTCACTGTAAATCGTCTGCGGCGAGGCGTGTTTCGCGACGTGATGGAACTGGTCACCGCCATCGACGACTACGTCGATCATCACAACCAACATCCCAAGCCGTTCATCTGGACCGCTTCCGCCCACGATATCCTCGAAAAAGGGAAGCGTGCCCGCAAGACGCTTCTTAATGTTCAATCTGTGTGACCCAGACCACTAGAGAAATCGGAATCGGGACCACTTTCGCTCCGTAGGCTTCGGCCAATCGGATAAGAGGCTGCTCCAGTTGCGGCAGGAAATTCTCATCCAATCCGGAGTATGGGGATAAACGTAAACTTAGTCCGATATTGTTACCCATCTCCGGCCTCAAATTACGATGAGCCTCTGGCAGTGCTGCATCACCGGTAACTAGAATGCGGGATTCGGGTACGCCCCATTCCCTAAGGAGGCAGGGTCCCTCGGCGCCCTCCCTGCAGCCGATCCAAGTCACTTTAGGGAAGACCTCTTTCGCTCGAGCGATCAGCCGCGGATCGGTCACTCGTTCGAGACCGGCGCTTAGTACGATTGCCGGCTTGTCCAAAGTAGCCGCCATTTCCAAGGTGTAGAGAAGACCAAGCGCGTGTTCGGCGAAGAAATCGCTAAATGCGCCGGCAAACACTACACCGACGATGTCGGTTTCCGCGATCATATCCCTGAAAGCGTCGGAGTAACGATAGTCGCGGTGCGTCAGAACTTTAGGGACAAATTGTGGGCAAGCCCGTTGAATTACGTCTTCCGCAAAAGTTGCTATCTCGATTTCAGCATGCGGAAGATGCTGATCAAAACCCTCGGCGATGCCTCGGAGCACCGCCTCGTCGCCAAGATTGGTATTGTCTCCAAAGTAATTCCCGCAATCTAAGAAAACTCTAAGCCCGCCATCGATTGAATGCATTAGACCGTCGTCTCCCTGCTTATGACAACAAGCTTGGGCACGACTCCGACTGTGAGTTTCCCTGGATCGAGCTTAGCACTCAAAGCCGAACGAGGAATGAGGTAGATAAATGTAAAAGGAAACATAAATGTTTGCTGGAATGAACGTAAATGAATTGGGTAGCGGTTAGCCGCCAATGGCGGTCAGTGGAACGCCATGCTTCTCTCTCGAACTACGAAACCACGTTTTTTCATAATTCTTATGATATGGCACGATCCGGCCAGGAAGCATACGGATTAAAGATCCAACGGACGTTGAAGTGTTTCTCTCAACACGTAATGGGCGTACAATTCACTTCATTGTAAGAAAAGAGTTTGGCAGAGGTTAGCTCAGCGTGCCACAAAGTGTCTGAAAAGTCCGTAATTCACAAAATCGGAAGAGATAGCAGCGTCAGGCGTGGCGAGAGTGAGGGAGTCAGCCGTGAACCCTGCTCCCGTCGTCGAAAGGTCCCTGGTTTGTCTCAGCCCATTCATCCAGCCGCCTTTGCAGCTTTGCTCTTCGCCCCAACGCAATTCGCCGGTAGCAAACCTCCCGGTAAAGCGCATGCACAAACTCGTAGCATGCGGAGATCGTTCCATTGGCGAGATTCTCAGGAGCGGCCGGGCGCAGAATACCGTGCCGCCTTGAAAGCGCTTCACACATTCCTTCAAATGTTTCGGGGTCCATGTCTATCGCTACGGATCTGGAGGCGACTCCGAAACGGGTGTGTCCCATGCTGGTTAAGCTGGCTGCCGCCAATACCCGCTGCTCTTCGGCGGTGAGCCGTTCAATCTGAGCTTCGATCGTCTTGCGAAGACAATCCGGTACACCCGGATCGATATCCTTGAGCGAAACTCCGGCACGCCAATGTCCCTGCTCCCACGAAATCACGCCTCGTTCGGCCAAGTGCTCCAGCACCGTGACCATAAATAGTGGATTGCCTTCCGAACGCCGGTAAACCAGCGCGGCCAAGGGTTCCGGCGGTGTGCTGCCTGGTGCTCCGCTCGCCAGATATTCGTTGGTTTCCATTTCGGTCAACGGCTCCAGCGCGATCTCGTGGCACAGCCGGCGAACCAACAGGTCCTGCGTGAGTGCATTCAATGGAGCGTTGCCGGACTCGAGGTCGGCTGGACGATACATACCGAGCATCATGAGCTTCGCAGCGCCCCGCCGGCGCGCCAATGCGGAGAGAAGGTCGACGGTGCAGGGATCCACCCAGTGCAGATCCTCGAATACCAGCAGCAACGGATTCACCGAAGCGATTGTTTCCAAGGCATCCCCAATTTCGCGCAGCATGCGTTCGCGAGTCGCTCCCAGAATCTCGCGTCGTAACATTTCGCGATGTTCGCGCTTCATCAGGGCCGGAAACTGAGCCAGCCACGTCGGTGCCTGCGAAGCCAGGGTGCGGGTAACGGAGTCGCCGTCTGCGCCCCTGCACAATTGACCCAGCGCTTCCAGCATCGGATAGTAAGGTTCCTTGCCGCCATAGCCTTCGACGCATTGCCCGCGCGCGATTCGAAGGTCCGGCAGATTCGCCGCCGCCTGGCGCTGGAATTCGTCGACCAGAGTAGTCTTCCCGATGCCGATCTCACCGGAGATAAAAACGATCTGACGCTGGTCTTTCAGCGCCCTCCTGTGCGCATCGCGCAACTCATCCAGGGCCTTCTCCCGGCCGACCAGTTTTCTTGACGACGCGCCGCCTTGGGTTTTCACGTGCGACCCGTTCGGACCTGCGACGCGTTGACTGATCGGGGCGATAAATCGATAGCCACGCCGGGGCAGCGTCTCAATGAAGACAGGGCTTTTCGGACTATCCCCGAGGGCGTTCCGAATATTTAGAATCTGATTGTTGAGTACCGCGGGTTGCACGTGCGTGTCGGGCCAAACGGCATCCAGCAACTCGCCTTGAGTCACCAACCGTCCGGCGTGCTCCACCAAATGCCGCAGAACAGCAAACGCTTTGGGTGTCAACAAGATGCATTCTTGATCTTCGGTTTCCGCGTAACGCCACAGACACTGGTTCTCGAAGTCCATCGAAAACGGGGGAAAGTCCTTGACGGGCGCACAGGAGGGACTCCCGGGGCTGGGAACCAAATGATCGGATAACGCGCCGTTTACTGCTCTTTCCCGCGATTCGGTGGTTCCGATCAAACCTTGCTGAGTTGCTTCCTGCATTTTCAACAACGGCAAGCCGAATGCCAAACTACGGCCGGTCTGATTACAAGGTTAAAAAGAGCGCCCGATGCTTTCGCATCTGACGTAATGTCGAACTGCCATCACGAACGAGTACAATCCCACTCAAGAGCTAGATGATTCCCAAGTACAAATCGATTCCGCAGACTTGCATAAAACTATGACTCGAAGATTAGCGTATCGTTAGGACACAAATCTCGAATTCCGGTATCTCCACTTCAGGTGTAGGCGTGGACAAGTATCAGCCCAACAATTCACCCAATTCCAGCATCTACTTTTATATGGTGATTTTGTTAGGCCGTATGTCTGAAGCGAATGGGGGCTGATCGTGCGACTTTTCCTAGTGTCCGGGGCAGCGCTGAACCTGATTCTTCCGCTGACCGCATTGGGCCATGCGATTCTGGTAGAGTCGACGCCGCGCGAAGACGCCATAATTTCCGATCGGAATATTGCGGTCCATCTTGCCTTCAACTCCCGCGTCGACCAATCGCGATCCACTCTTACGCTGGAAGGTCCCGATCACGATAGCACCCAGGTGGCCGTGGAGAAGGACTCAACACAGCCGGCAAAGTTGAATGCCCGGATTTCGGACCTCAAACCTGGACTCTACAAGCTTCACTGGCAAGTGCTGGCCATCGACGGGCATATTACGCGAGGAATGATTTCGTTTAGCGTCAGGTGACCTGATCCTTGTGGCTCAGTTCCTGGATATCTTCGGATTTCTTGCCGTAGTTCTTCGGGCTCTGACCCTCGCCTTCGGTTCGATTGCGGTGGGCGGTGTTGTTTTCCGGCGTTTGGTTTTGGAAAGAACTTCGCCCGATTTTGATTCTGGACGCCGGCTTATCGCAGCGGCGGCTGCCGGGCTGGGGCTGGCCCAATCGTGCTACGTCATCGCCAATTCTGTGATTCTTAGCGGTACCACCGGAATCAAGATTTCCGAATTAATAGGAGCGTCTTATTTCCTCTGGGGATGTTTGAGTGTCGCCTCGGCTCTGGTGCTTGCCGCGTTGGCGACGAAGAGCAGCCCTGCCGGGCTTCCTTTCCTTCTGTGCGCGATCGTGATCATCCTCTCAACCGTCGCAACCAGTCACTCGGCCGCAAGACTGGACCATCGACTCCCTCTCTTGCTCGCTACGACTGCGCATCAGATTGCGACCGCTGCCTGGATTGGCGGTTTGCCCTACCTGTTGCTATCTCTGGCCGCGTCCGAAGATTCCTCTCGTTCCTATTGGCTTTGCCGGAGGTTTTCTTCAGTGGCTTTAGTGAGCGTTGCCGTTCTGCTAGGCGCAGGCTTGGTGCTCGCAGGTTTCTATACCGGCTCAGCGGAGGCAGTCTATGGAACCACTTACGGAGCCATGCTCACTTCCAAAATAATCCTGTTCGGGATGATCCTTCTTTTCGGAGCATTCAACTATAAAATAGTTCGCCAACTTCGAACCGGAGATGGCACTTTGTTGCTCCGCCTTCGCCGTATGGCCGAAGTCGAAATCGGAATCGGAATCACCGCGATACTAGCCGCTGCGTCTCTAACCTCCCAGCCCCCCGGAGTCGACCTGGTCCAGGATCGAGTGAACTTCGGGACGATTGTCGCCAGGATGACCCCTCATTGGCCTCGAATGACGACGCCCCCGCTTTCGAGTTTGTCGCCGTCTACGTTGGAGCTTTGGAAACGGCAGCATCCTGACCGGGGAGCAGCGCAGCCCAGGCGTATGTTCCGGGTCAAAATTATGTGCCGCCGACGGAAGGAGACATTGCGTGGTCGGAATACAATCATCACTGGGCCGGATTGGTGGTGCTGATCACCGGTATCCTGGCCGTGTGTTCCGGATTCGGAGGCATGCGCTGGGCCCGTCCATGGCCAGTGGCGTTTCTGGGTCTTGCCATCTTTCTTCTGCTGCGCGCCGATCCAGAAAACTGGCCGCTGGGACCCAACGGATTCTGGGAGAGCTTTAGTTCGGCAGACGTCGCGCAGCACCGCTTTTTCGTCTTATTAATAGTGGCTTTTGCTGTATTCGAGTGCGGCGTTCAGACCGGCCGATTAACTTCGCGAATGGCCGCCCTGGTTTTCCCCCTGGTCTGCGCCGTAGGAGGCGCCGTGCTGCTGACCCATACGCACGCCTTGACCAATGTCAAAGAAGAATTGTTGGCCGAATGGAGCCACATTCCGTTAGCATTGTTGGCCGTAGCCGCCGGTTGGTCAAGATGGCTGGAACTACGCCTCCCGGCATCGGGAACCGCTGTGGCAGCACGAGTCTGGCCCGTGTGTTTTGTGCTCATCGGAGCCGTACTTTTGCTTTACCGCGAAGCGTAAAGCCTCAAAGCGTGATTGCAACATTAGGGTTTCGTGAGGACATAAACCGCAGAAGTTCTGTACGCTTGGCCAAGCACCTTTACGCCGTGTTGGGTGCTTCTGAAAGCGCGGGCCGGACGATGAAGCATCCCTGGGCTCTCTGTTACGTTTCTGAGGGCAAAGACATCGCGGATCTTGCATTCTCTCGTTTCAAGGCGCACAGACACGGCCGCCCTGTTCGGCAGCACCTTCCTATAGACCAGTTTCCAGTACCTCCCAACAAACAACTCGCAGTAGAGATCTCATCCAGCATGCGAAAGGAACTCATGACTCCAGTCGAAACAGGTTCTAACGAGACTTCGCCGGCCTTCCGGTTAGATGTACCGTTACACGACCTGTTGATGCAACCGGGCTCACGAACTGCAGTTCCTCCGAAGACCAACCCGGAGCCTCTGCCCGAACCTGTTTTCCCGCAATATCCGGAGTTTTTGGGAGACGATGGCTTAGGTCCGCCGATGCCGCCGCCTAAACGCCATTACACGACGGAGCACATCGCCCGCGCCTTTCGGGGTTGGGCGGTGCCGTGGCTGAAATCCCGCGTACAGCCGGGCGATTTTCACCCTATCATCGCCTATCTGTTCACGGAGTGGAAGTGCAATCTGGACTGCCACTACTGCTGGGCTTTCGACAATCGCGTGAAGGGCATGACTGAAGAGATCGCCAAGCGATCGATCGACTGGCTGCGCGACAGCGGAGCCGGGGTGCTTGCGCTGATGGGTGGCGAGCCGCTGCTGCGCCCTCAATTCGCCCATAAGGTCTGCTATTACGCGGCGAAAAAAGGCTTTTGGATTTATGTCCCCACCAACGCGCGACTGCTGAGGCCGCAGGTGACCGACTGGTTGGCCGACGCCGGTGTGGCGACATTCAACTTCGCCGTGGATGCCGTCAAGGAAAAGAAGGGCTTGCCGAAAGCGCTGGAGCCTGTGCGGTCCTACTTCAACTACCTGGTGAAGAAGCAGTACCAATACGGCTACAGCGTTTTCTTCAACATCAACATCTGCCGCAACAACATGGACGACGTCCGCGAGTTGACCGAGATCGCGCACGATCACGGCATCGCCACCGACTATCACATCAACGAGTCGCCCATGATGGATCAGCCCGACTTCAAGCACATGGAGAACAACGACACCTTCATCACGCCGGAAGATTGGGGCAAGGTGGACGAGGTGGTCGACTGGCTGATCGAGAAGAAGCGGTCGGGATACAAGATGGTGAATTCCGCCAGCCGCCTGGATGAGATGCGGCACTTCATGCGCGGGAAGGTGCAGGAGTGGAATTGCCGGGCCGGATTCAACTCGCTGATCGTCCGCACGGACGGCACGCTTGCGCCCTGCTTCCCCATGTACAACGCGACCTACGATTGGGGCACAATCGAAAACCACAAGTTCGAAACCGGGCAACTCAAGGAGATGAAGAGCCAGTGCCAGCCCCATTGTTTCTCAACGCTCAATCACATCCTGGCGTACTGCTATAACGATGCCCGCGTCATCAAATGGATGTTGCGGCAGGCGCTGAACCGGTTCCAGGGAACCACCAACTTCGACTAAATCGGAAAGGAAGAACCAATGCCAGAAGTAATCGATCGAAAAGAAGCCGCGGTGGATGAAATTGGCCGCCAGGTAGCTGCGGAGCGCACGCGTTTGCGAAACGCCGCCGGATTGGTGCAACTTCAACAGCAGTTCAAGCGTCCGGTGGAGCGGCCCTTCACTGCCGCCGAGCGCGGCAAGGTCACGATGCTCATTGGAGGCATGACCTGGAAGCACGACAACATGTTCCGCGCAGTCTTTCAAGGCTGCGGCTACAAGTGCGAGACGCTGCCTGTTCCCGATGTGCCGGCCTTCCAGATCGGCAAGGAGTTCGGCAACAACGGACAATGCAACCCGACGTATTTCACGGTCGGCTGCCTGGTGCAGTATCTGCAAGGGCTCGAAAAGCAGGGCGTGCCGCGACAAGACATCATCGATAACTACGTGTTCTTCACCGCGGGCTCGTGCGGGCCGTGCCGTTTCGGCATGTACGAGGCCGAATATCGTTTCGCGCTCGACAACGCGGGCTTCGGCGGATTCCGCGTTCTGCTATTCCAGCAGGACGACGGCATCAAAGCCGCGTCGGGCGAAGCGGGGCTCAGGTTCACCGTCGACTTCGGCATGGGCATGCTGAACGCCATGAACATCGGCGACACGCTGAACGACATCATCTATCAGATCCGGCCTTTTGAAGTGCAGCAGGGAGAAACCGATCGCGCCTTCGACGAAGCCGGCAATACTCTCACCCGCTTACTTTCCGAAAGGCCGCCGTTTGAATTAATGGAGCGGGCTCCGAAATGGACTCTAGGCTATTTGAGAAGTCATGACAAGTTCATGCGCTGGTGGAATTCATGGGGCAAGGTTTACGAAAACGCCTACGGGAAGCCATACCTGGAGGCCCTGGAGGCTTGCCGCGACCGGATTAACGCGGTGGACGTCGATCGCACCAAAGTCAAACCGGTGGTGAAGATTACCGGTGAGTTCTGGGCTTCGCTTACTGAAGGCGATGGCAATTTCAACATGTTCCGTTTCCTGGAGCGCGAGGGCGCGCAGGTAATCGTTGAACCGGTTGCGACGTGGGTGGCATACCTGCTCTGCCAGGCCAAGGCTCGCGCGCTGAACAACAAGGAAGTCAAAGCGCACAACGAGCCGTTGGCTTGGTACGACCTCAAACGTAAGTTCACGCGCGAAGCGGCTTATCAGGCAAAGATTCTCGGATTCACTGTAGGCGAATCCATGTGGGCATACTTCTACCATCGCGTCGGCAAGAAAATGGGTGGCTTGGCCCACCAGCTGGTGGATCAGAGAGAACTCGCCCGGCTGGCCGAGCCGTTCTATCATCGCTTCGCGCGCGGCGGCGAGGGGCACCTGGAGGTCGGCAAGAACGTCTACTACACTGTGCACCACAAATGTCACATGGTGCTCGCGCTGAAGCCGTTCGGGTGCATGCCGTCATCGCAATCGGATGGCGTTCAATCCGCGGTGATCAACAAATTCAAAGACATGATCTTCCTGCCCATTGAGACCTCGGGCGAAGGCGAAGTCAACGCGCATAGCCGCGTGCAGATGGCGCTCGGCGAGGCTAAGGCGAAGGCCAAGGCGGAGTTCGAGACGGTGCTGAAATCCACCGGCAAGAGCCTGGACAACATTCGCGAATACGTCGCCGAACATCCCGAGCTCAAGCGCCCGTTCTACCATGTCCCCCATCGCGAAGGAGTCGCAGGCACGGCGGCGCAATTCGTTCTGCACGTCAACGATTTGATGACGTCAGGCAAGCGCCTCCGCGTGCGTGTTGCGTGATCCAACGAAGCATGATCCAAGGGAGCCAGAATGCGAACACAATACATGGTCGGACTCGACGTGGGTTCGACCACGGTGAAAGCCATCGTTGCCGAAAGCGGCTCGGACAAGGTCGTCTGGCAGGACTATCAGCGGCACGAAACCAAGCAACCTGAAAAGGTTCTGGAATTTCTCAAGCGCATCGAAGCGGAAGCCGGTGTTAACCCCGAGAACTCGCGCGCGTTCATTACCGGCTCCGGCGGAGGCACGCTCGCGGAACTCATCGGCGCGAAATTCGTGCAGGAAGTCACCGCCGTTTCGCTGGCGGTGGAGAAGATGCATCCCGAGGTTTACTCGGTGATCGAACTCGGCGGCCAGGACGCCAAGATCATCGTCTTCAAAGACGACCCGGAGAGCGGGCGCAAGAAGAAAATCCCGTCGATGAACGACAAGTGCGCGGGCGGCACGGGCGCGGTGATCGACAAGATCAACGCCAAGCTGAAAATTCCCGCCGAGACGCTGAGCCTGCAAGGCTACGACGGCATCAAACTGCACAAAGTCGCGGGCAAATGCGGGGTCTTCGCTGAGACCGACGTGAACAGCCTGCAGAAGGAAGGCACGCCACCGGATGAGCTGATGGCTTCTCTGTTTGAAGCGATCGTGCTGCAGAACCTGAGCGTGCTCACGCGCGGCCACACTCTCCGGCCGCACGTCTTGTTGCTGGGCGGACCGAACACGTTCATCAAAGGGATGCGCGAGGCGTGGCAGGTCAACATCCCGCGCATGTGGAAGGACCGCAAGGTCGAGATTCCCGAGGGCGCGACACCTCAGCAACTCATCAAAGTCCCGCAAAATGCCCAGTATTTCGCTGCGTTGGGAGCAGTCGAGTACGGGAAGACCGAGGACGATGAGGTAGGCCGCTATCGCGGCATGGCGAAACTAGTCCACTATATCGACATCGGGCGCACCGAGGAGAAAGCTGTCTCGGGAGGCGGGGGCCTCGTCGAATCTGAGTCCGAGCTCGAATTGTTCCAGCAGTCGTACCGACGCAAGAAATTCGTGCCTGCCGCTTTTCAGCAGGGAACCACAGTTACTGGCTTTGTCGGCGTGGACGGCGGATCAACTTCGACTAAAGCAGTGCTCCTCTCGGAAAGCGGCGAGATCCTTTGCAAGGCGTATCAACTCTCGAACGGCAATCCGATCCAGGACACCATCGACATGTTCGAGAAGCTCCGCGCGCAGGTGGAGTCGCAGGGAGCGAAGCTTGACGTGCTCGGGGTTGCGACCACCGGTTATGCCAAGGACATCCTCAAAGACGTCCTGCATGCCGATGTCGCCTTGGTTGAAACCGTGGCGCACACCGAATCCGCGATGAAGTTTTATGACGATCCGCATGTGATCGTGGACGTGGGCGGCCAGGACATCAAGCTCATTGTGCTGAAGAACGGCCGCGTCAAAGATTTCAAGCTGAACACGCAGTGTTCGGCGGGTAACGGATACTTCCTCCAATCGACCGCGGAAGGATTCGGAATCAAAGTGGATGAGTACGCCGACCTGGCTTTCGATGCCAAATCGATGCCGGTGTTCGGGTACGGCTGCGCTGTCTTCATGCAGTCGGACATCGTCAATTTCCAGCGCCAAGGCTGGCGCGCGGAGGAAATCCTGGCGGGTCTGGCAGCGGTGCTGCCGAAGAATATTTTCCTCTATGTCGCCAGTATTCCGAATCTGGCTGCGCTGGGTTCCCGCTTTGTGCTCCAGGGTGGCACGCAGCATAACATGGCGGTGGTCAAAGCCGAGGTCGACTTCATCCGCTCCAGTTTCCGTTCCGGCGATCGTAAACCGGAAATCATTGTGCATGAACATTGCGGCGAGTCCGGTGCGATCGGCGCAGCCGTGGAGGCGGGGCGTCTCTACCGCAACGGCACGCGTACCAGCTTCATCGGCCTGGATGCGGTTCGCAACATCACCTATCGCACCACACGCAACGAAGATACGCGCTGCTATTTCTGCAAGAACAACTGTCTGCGAACGTTTATCGATGTCAGCACCGGCGACGCTCCCAAAAACGACTTCGTGCCGCTCGGAAAAATTGTTAAGTCCAAGGTCCCGCTCCAGAAGGGCGAACAACGGCTGATCATCGCCACCTGCGAAAAGGGCACTGTCGAAGAGATGGACGACATGAAGGACATCAAAGCGGGGCTTGATGCGGCGAAGAAGAATTACCCCAATTTCGTCGACTTGGCCGCGCACGAGGCTTTCCGTTCGCGCAAGACCGAACTAATTGCCGACCCATTGCCCTCTCGCGCCTGGTTCAAATCCGCAAAGGACCGCGTCGCGTTGATGCAGAATCGTCCCAACCTGCGGATCGGAATTCCGCGTCTGTTGAACGCCTACACGTATGCGCCGCTTTTCAACGCCTATTTTGAAAGCCTGGGACTCAAGTCTGAGAATCTCATTTACTCCGATTACACCAGTCCGGAACTTTACCGTGCCGGAGCCAGCCGCGGAGCGATCGATCCATGTTTCCCGGCCAAGATCGGCATCGCGCACGTCCACAATCTGCTGACGCTCAAGATCGCGAAGAAGCCGCTTGATCTGATCTTCTTTCCGATGGTGGACGTTCTCCACACGCCGCTGGTCAATCTTACGGGGTCGAACGCGTGCCCCACGGTGACGGCCTGTCCCGAGACGGTCAAGGCCGCATATACCAAGGAAAACGACGTTTTCGCGGAAAATAACGTGAAATACGTCAACCCGGTTCTGAACTTCCAGGACCGCAAGCTGCTTGCGCACCAGATGTTCACCGCCTTCCAGCCGCTGTTCGGATTGTCGCCCGAAGAGAATCAACGCGCGGTTGAGGCTGGATTCAAGGCGCTGGAAGAATACGAAAGCGGCATGCGCAACAAGGCGCGCGACGTGCTCGACCAGCTTGAGTGCGAAGACCGCATCGGCATTGTGATGCTCGGCCGGCCCTATCATCACGATCCCGGACTAAACCACGAAATCCTGGACGAGTTTCAGAAGCTCGGCTACCCGATCTTTTCGCAAAGCACGCTGCCATTAGATGAAGACCTGCTGGAGCGCCTCTTCGGAGACGAGGTTCGCGCCGGTGTGATCCAGCACCCGCTGGACATTGCCGACGTATGGAAAACACGCTATTCGGCGAGCACCAATCATAAGATCTGGGCGGCCAAGTTCACGGCTCGCCATCCAAACCTGGTGGCGATGGAAATCTCAAATTTCAAGTGCGGCCATGACGCGCCCATTTATGGGGTGATCGAAGGAATTATCGAGAAGTCGCACACGCCCTATTTCTCTTTCAAGGATCTGGACGAAAATAAGCCGACCGGGTCCGTGAAAATCCGCGTCGAGACGATTGATTACTTCCTGCGCCGCTATCGCGAAGACATCATCAAGCGCGCACAAACGCAACGCGATGTAGAAGAGCGCGTTGGCTGATTACGAGCGTGAGTTGCGTCTGAGCATGAGCGGCATCAGCAACATGCCACAAGCGAAACCGGAGTTAATTCAGATCGGCGGTTAGCGTCCTTCAGTTTTTCGGGCCGATCGGAAAACGAACTTGGAATACTGTGCTGCCCGGCACTGAATCAACGCGAATGGACCCGCGGTGGTCACGTACGATTCGTTGAACAATGTCGAGCCCCAGGCCCGTTCCTTCGCCGACGGGCTTGGTGGTAAAAAAGGGTTCGAAGATACGCCGCTGGACATCCTTTGGAATGCCCGCGCCATTGTCGCCAATCTCCACCACAACATCGTCAGGCTCAAGACGAGTTCGCACGCGAAGCACCTTGGGAACATCCGGGCCATTGTGATCCATCGCGTCTAAGGCGTTATCAATCAGGTTGGTCCAAATCTGGTTGAGGGCGCTGCCGATACCCTGGAGTCTTAGGCAAATTCCCGGCGAATTCCCGGGAGACTTGAACGCCTTGCTTCAACTGATGCTGGAACATCCGCAAGGTGACGTCGATGCCTTGTTCGATATCCACCTCCGAGGTGGGACTTTGATCCATATACGAATATAATTTGACCGATTGCACCAGATCGGCGATGCGCGTGGAGGTCTCCTCCAGTTCCCTGGTCAAACAAAGAATCTCGTGATCCGCCACCAGGACCCGCAGCCCCAGCATCAGCACGTGGTTGGGCGCGAGGGGCGCCAGCGGCTTCAACTGATCGATGGTGAAGCCGGCATCCACCAGACCCGACGCGAGAAACGAAGGTACACTGACGCTGTCCAGCCAATCTGCCATGTCCGATTCGCGATCGGCGCGCTCGATTGCGTCCATCGTGCCGGGATTGGAATGACATTCCGCCAGCGCCAATCCCAATTCAGTCATCAGATCGGCAGCCGGTTTTGAAAGCACCTCCGTGCGAAGGGCCAGAGCGTACCCGCGGCGTTCCGTCAGCACTTCGCGCAAACGCGCCGAGGAACGCACCGCGGCCGATGCGGGATTATTCAACTCATGCGCAAGCCCCGCCGCAAGCTTCCCCAAGGCCAGCAGCCGATTGGAGCCCTCTTCCATGCGCGTAAATTCCCGCGTGCGGTCGGTCATGTGCGCCACCAGCCGCTGGGCCGCGAGCGGTGCGCGGTAGACCAGTTCCCGCAGATGGCTTTCGTGGATCTTTGCCACCCGCAACGGCTTTGCCGCGATTCCATGCGCGGTCGCGTTTTTCATGCGCGAGAAGGGAAGTAAACCGGTGGCTTCGCCCGCCAACACCACCATCAACGAATAGTAGCCCGGCCGCCGGAAGTGAAGTTCTCCGTCCAGAATGAGGTAAAGATGGTCCACCGGCTGGCCTTCACGGATGACGGTCTCCCCTGCTTCAAAACGGGCGACCTCACTGCAACTCGCGACCCAATCCATCGTCTCCTGTGACTCGCCCGCGAAAACCGGATGATTCATGAGCTCCACGGCGGTGATCTTCTCGGAGGCTGTTTCAGGCATGGCGGACAATCCTTTAACGATGACGCATGTATTGACGAATGAAGTACAGCACGATAGAGCCCTCTCCAACGCTATTGGCCACGCGGCGAATTGCGGTATCCCTTACGTCTCCCACCGCGAACACGCCAGGCACGCTGGTTTCCAGCAGGTAGGGATCGCGATCGGCCGTCCAGCCCGCCGGACGTTTTCCGTCCGTCATCAAATTGTTGCCGGTGAGCAGAAAACCTTTTCCGTCGCGCCGGAGAGTGCCATTCAGCCACTCGGTATGCGGTTCGGCTCCGATGAAGATGAAGAGGACTGAGGCCGATCTCACCTCGGTTGTGCCGGTGTCGTAATGCTTGATGGAAATCTGTTCCAAGCGCTCTTCGCCCGAAACGCCGACCACTTCCGCATTCGGAACCACGAAGATATTGGGAATCGTCGCAATGCGCTCATACAAGTAATGCGACATCGACTTCGATAGCCACTCGCCCCGAATGATCATAGTCACGGACTTGGCGACTTCCGCAAAGTGTACGGCAGCCTGACCAGCGGAGTTCGCTCCCCCCACAATGTAGACGTCCTCGTCTTTGCAGCTGGACGATTCCGTAATCGCGGCTCCGTAGTAGATTCCGGCTCCTGTGAGCTTGTCCATTCCTGGAACGTCCAGTAGCCTCCACTGCACTCCCGCGGCGATCACCACCGCATGAGCCGCCAGTTCCTGACCATTGGACAGCTTCACTACTTTATATTCGCCCTCGATGGAAAGACTCACGGCGTCGGCAGGGGCCAGCAATTCGGTGCCGAACCGCCGTACCTGCGTGACTCCTCTGCGCGCCAGATCCGCACCGCTCAACCCGGAAGGAAATCCCAGATAATTTTCGATTCGCGAACTCAAGCCTGCCTGTCCACCCGCCGCCTCACGTTCCAGGAGCACGGTTTTCAACCCTTCCGTGCTGCAGTAGAGAGCGCACGCCAGTCCGGCCGGCCCCGCCCCGACCACGATCACTTCAAAAAAACGTCCGCTGGGGATGGTCGTCAATTTGAGCTTTGTCGCGACTGCCGAAACGTCCGGCCGTTCCAGAAGGGAGCCGTCTGAAAATATCAGAGCGGGGAACTGGACCGTCTTACCATCCAGGGCAGCCCGGACGCGGACATCGGAAATCTGGTCCGGCTCCACCCATCGGTAAGGCACCTGGCTCTTCGCAAGGAAATCCCGCAGCAGATGGGTATCGGGAGACCAGCGCGTGCCGATGATGTAGACTCCCTCGAAGGCCGCTGGATTTCCTGCCTGCCAATCTTCCAATTGATCGGTAAGCACGGGAAAGAGATTCTGCTCCGGCGGATCCCACGGCTTCATCAGGTAGTGATTCAACTTCACTTTGTTGATGGCATCGATGGCGGCGGATGAATCTGCATAAGCCGTCAGCAGCACCCGCTTGGCCTCCGGTTGCAGAGGCATCACTTGGGCAAGGAATTCAGTTCCGCTCATGTACGGCATCCGTTGATCCACCAGAAAGAGCGCAACGCGATCGCCACGAGCCGTCAACTGCCGCACCGCATCCACTGCCTTTTGAGGAGAATCGATCGCCAGAATTCGATAATCTGCCTCGAACTTCGACTTAAGGTCGCGCTCTACCGCCCGGAGGACAGAGATGTCGTCATCGATGGCCAGGATGTAGGGTTTTTTCATCAGGTGCGGCTTAGCGAGTTCTAACCTTTAGGATAGACCCCGCAGTCCGGTCCGACATCCCCCGCTGTGGTGGTCAACCAATAACTCGATCGAGGGAGGGCGAAACAGCTCGAACTGAAGGGCTCCTTGTAATAACATGATGATGTCCCGAACGATTTGCTTCTTCTGGAGGCACTTGTGAAGAACCGGCACGTCTTAACCGTCTGTGGCGCTACGTTGGCCTTCTTGGGTAGTGGTTTTGTCCCGTTAGCCTCGGCGCAATCCTCTGCAGGCAAGGCAATACCTTTGATAGTAGGCCGTTGGAAGCTTAACGCCGAGAAATCAAATCTGCGCCTTCCGCCCGATTACTTTGAAGTTCGGCAATACAACCTGCGGCCGGATGGGTTTCTGATTGGTTTGCTCATTACCGTGAACGCGCAAGGCTATCATTATTTGCAGTTCACAGCGAAAAGTGACGGAAACGATTATCCGGAGTATTCAGACCCGATTCTGGCGGACATGATAGCGGAAGGCAAGCAAACGCCGCGAACTTATTCTGAGAAGGTAATTGACGATTACGTCACGGAATGGGCTGACAAAGTGGCCGGCAAGGTGACCTTGCAAGGAAAGAAAACGATCTCAAAAGACGGCAAGACTTTAACAATTACCGTGGACGGCAGACCGACCTCCCAAGCGCGTGTTTATGATCGCCAGTGATCCAGCGAGCGGACAAAACGGGAGCGTGCCGACCCTGTTTTCTTGTGGCAGATATGCTACACTCATTCCCAAATTCAAAGAAGCAGTCCTTGCAAGTACACACCCTGCAAGACACTGAGGGGGTGAATCCCGTCTACTTCCTGTGTGTTACGGGTAAAAGGATTTAAATTGGCGGACTCTGCGAGATTCTAACGCTATAGGTGCTAGTAATGCGGAAGTGTGCAATCGACCAAGCGTCCGGCGGCATCGCTGCGGAGTCCGGAGATGCCTAAAGCCCAAGATGACGATCTGATAATGAGCCTGGTGGAGTTGGCGTTAGCCCGCCCCCCGGAGACGCGTGAAGCTTATCTTCGCAGCGAATGCGAAGGCGATATTGGCCTATTCAGCCAGGTTTGGGCCTACGTCCAGTGGGAAGACCGCATGAAGGGATTCCTGCTTGATCCGCTATATTCTCTGCAGTCTCCCGAGCCCTTCGAACACCCATTCCAGGCGGGAGACGTGCTGCTGGAGCGCTTTCAGATTGTTCGGGAAGTGGCCGAGGGCGGCATGGGCATCGTGTACGAAGCGTTGGACCAAAGACTCGGGCGGCGCATCGCCATCAAGTGTGCTAAGGCCGGCTTTAGCAAGCGTCTTCCTCCTGAAGTGCGCCACGCCCGCGAAGTCACCCATCCGAACGTCTGCAAGATTTTCGATGTCCATACCGCATCCACGGAGCATGGCGACATCGATTTCCTCACCATGGAGTTTTTGGACGGTGAAACGCTGACGGAACGGCTTCGCCACGGCCGCATGCCGCAGGAAGATGCGCGGACCATTGCGGGCCAGGTTTGTGCGGGACTCGCGGAAGCGCATCGGAATCACGTCACCCACGGCGATCTCAAGAGCAGCAACATCATCCTGACCTCGAATAGCGATGGTGGAATCCGGGCCGTGATCACCGATTTTGGGTTGGCGCGGCAGCCCCTCCCACAGGCTCCTCCGTCAACGGCTCCGGACAGCGAATACCATCCGGTCGTTTCCGGACAAGAGGCCGGAACGCCGGACTACATGGCTCCCGAGTTGTGGAAGAGTCACAAGCCCTCGCCGGCATCGGACGTGTATGCGCTGGGGGTGATTTTGTGCGAGCTGGTTTGTGGCCGGCGCCCGTTTGAGGCCGATTTGAAATGGGAGGACCGTCTCAATCGAAAGCCGCCGGCTATGCACCCTAAATGGGATCGAGTCTTCGTACGATGTCTTGATCCCGATCCCGCGCGCCGATTTCGGGACGCTCAGGAACTCGCACGCGCTATGGAGCCGCCGCGCATCCGGCCGTTATGGATCGGCGCTGCGGCAGCAATGGTGGCCGCGGCAGCCACAGGCACGGTGACCTACCAGCGCGTTAGCGCGCCCAAGGAATCGGTGCGGCTGGCCGTATTGCCGTTTGAGGCCGACTCCACAAATAAGGTCATGAGCAATGGGCTGCTGGGAAGCACCGCGGACCAATTAGGCCATGTGAAACGGGGCTCCATCCAACGGTTAACGGTGATCCCATTCGCTGATGCCTTGAAAAACAAGGTTGACAGCCGGGAGAAGGCGGTTGGAATGTTGGGGGCGACTCATATCCTCACGGGTACATTCCAGCGCGACGGCTCGCGCGTCCACATCCGTGCGCACCTTACGGATGCTCGCTCAGGACTCCCTTTGAACGACTGGAACGCCGAATACGCGGTTGATGAATTGCAAAACATGCCCGTCGCCCTGGCGGGGATGGTCACCGGGACACTACGGTTGCCGCCCCTAGTCGCGGTGGCAACAGTGAACGGTGCCGCTTATGCCGACTTCGTAAGGGGGGTCGGCCTATTGCAGATCAACAGCGTCGATCAGGCGCTTCCGTTACTCGAAAGCGCCAGCCGGGCCGATCCGAATTCGCCCCTGACCTATGCCCGCCTCGCTGAGGCTCAACATCTGAAGTACCAGTTCATTAAAGATATGAAGGGCACCGGCGGCGAGGAATGGCAGCAGCAGGCCAAGGCATCCCTGGCTCGCGCGGAGCTCCTCAACCCGGACGTTACAGCAGTCCGGACTGTTTCCGGAATGATTAATAAGTACGCCGGCCATTATGAGAATGCCGAGGCGGATTACCGGCGGGCGCTCGAAATCGAGCCCCAGGACGGCGATACTTGGCGGCGGCTGGGCGATCTCCACCAGGAAATGAGCCACTTCCCCGAAGCGATTGCGGCCTATCAAAAGGCGGTCGAAGTCCAGCCGGGCTATTTCAAGAACTACGAAGCCCTGTGCTACCTCTATTCCGATCAGGCGAACTTCGACGAGGCTCTGCGTCAGTGTAAAAAGGCCGTCGACCTGGTTCCAAAGCTGTCGGAGGCCCACTATAGCTTCGCCAAGCCCTATGTTGCGGCCGGGAATTATGACCAGGGTGAGAGCGAGGTGCGCACTGCTCTCGACCTGGATCCCAAGTCTTCAAGAGCATTGGCCGCCTTGGCGGTGGTGCTGCTCTACCGTCATCGATACACGGAGGCAATTCCCAAATTCGTGGAAGCGGCCGCCATCGGACCGGAGACAGAGATCCTCTACCTCAACTTAGGGATGGCATACCGCTTAGCTGGCCTTCCACAAAACGCCAGGGACGCTTATACCAGGAGTATGCAGTTGGCCGAGGCAGAGCTATCCAGAAACCTGCGGGATCGAATGCTGCGTTCCCATCTTGCCTATCTGTGCGCCCACCTGGGCCAACGGGACCGCGCAGAATTTGAAGCCTTGGAGGCTCTTCAGATTTCCAACGGCTCCGTGGAGGTCAAGCGGATGATCGTGCAGACCTACCTGGCGATGGGCGAAGTGGACCGGGCCGTGGCTTTGGCCGCGACTCTGCCCGATGAAAGCCTCAAACGTCTGAATCGCTCGCCGGATTTGGCGGACATTCCTAAAGATTCTCGCTTTCAAGACTTAATGCAGTCGCGTCACATTCAATAAAAGGAGAAGCCACCCATGGCGGACATACTGTACACCATCAACTACAACAAGGAGCAGGGCGTAAGCACCTCGCAAAGCATTGTAAAAATAGGAACTTCGCGAGATCGCGTTCGGTTCGTAACTACCACCCGGAATTCCACACTAGCCCTGAAGCGCGACTTGAAGAAGAATCTTAAGAATTGGCCGCTGAAGGGCGTCGTGGATCCCTACCCTGTGCCGCAGGCGACGGACAAGCCCAAATGGTTCGTGGTCGGGCGCTCAGGAAACACCAAGGCCTTCCACTATATCTGCGGCTACCTTGAGGACGGCGAATTCGAGCCATACCCGCCTCCGGTCAACCCCAAAGCGGGCACCTCGGCAGGTAGCGTCCCATGGCCCACGTAGAACGAGAAACTGGAGTGGAGTCTCTTCTCTACTGCCAATAATTCCGATCCAGCGTCCGATACTGCACCGCCTCCGCCAAGTGCTTGGCCGATACCCGCTCCGCGTGGTCCAGGTCAGCGATGGTTCGGGAGACCTTCAACAGGCGGTCATGTGCGCGCGCGCTCAGGCCCATTTTGCGGACTGCTAGTTCAAGGGTCCGCTCTCCGGCTTCATCCAGAGCGCATAATTTACGAAGCAATTGGACGGGGATGTCGGAATTGTAGAAGCCTCGGGCGGATTGTTTCGTCCGGGCTTCACTGACGCGCGCGGCGATTTGGGCTGAAGATGCGCCGGCGTCTCCGGCTCGTAGTTCCTGGAATGGAACCGCGGGGACTTCGATGTGCAGGTCGATGCGGTCCAGTAGTGGGCCGCTGATTTTTCCCAGATAGCGCTGGATAATTCCGCCTGTGCATCTGCATTCTCTGGTTGGATCTCCAAAATAACCACAGGGGCATGGATTCATGGCCGTAACCAACATTATGTTGGCCGGGAAGGTCAGCGTCATCTGAGCGCGGGCGATGGTCACACTGCCTTCTTCCAGTGGCTGGCGGAGTTGCTCAAGTACGTCGCGAGGGAACTCGGGCAGCTCGTCCAGGAACAGGATTCCGTTGTGCGCCAGACTGACTTCTCCCGCTCGCGGTGTGCCGGAACCGCCGCCGATCAGGCCTGCGTCGGATACGGAATGATGCGGGGCGCGAAAGGGGCGCTCCCACATCAGGCTTACGCCTTTGGGAAGAATGCCGGAGACGCTGTGGATGCGGGTGGTCTCCAACGCTTCCTGAAATGTTAGCGGTGGAAGCAAACTCGACACTCTTTTGGCCAGCATCGTCTTGCCCGATCCAGGCGGCCCGACCAACAGGACGTTGTGGCCTCCCGCTGCGGCAACCTCTAGCGCCCGTTTCGCCATGGTCTGGCCACGTACATCCCTGAAGTCGAGCGGATTGGACTTCGCTTCTACCGTCGGCGTCGAACCGGTGGGCTGGGGTGAAAAGAGAGTGGGATTGGAAAGAAGTCCCACAGCCTCAGCCAGGTGCCTGACGCCGAACACCCGCACGCCATCGGCTACCGCTGCTTCGGCCGCGTTTTCGGCGGGGACCAATAGATTTGTAATGCCCAGCTTCTTGGCGCAGGCGGCGATGGAGAGCGCGCCGCGAACGGGGCGAACGCCGCCATCAAGGGATAGCTCGCCGACGAAGAGGTGGTCGTCCGAGAGGGGCAGGCTGACCCATGGCTCCCAAAATGCCGATCGCCATGGGGAGGTCGAACCCGGCGCCCTCCTTGCGGACATTGGCCGGAGCGAGGTTTATGGTGATGCTTTTAGACGGATAGCCGAAGCCGGAGTTGATCAGGGCCGACTTGATGCGTTCCCGGCTTTCCCGCACGGCGTTGTCGGGCAAGCCTACGGTGCGGAAGTCGCGCTGCTCGCTGGGCCACATATCTACTTCGACCTCAATGAGATGCGCGTCAATACCGTAGACTGCGGCGGTGCGGGTCCGGAACAGGGCCATTACGGACTTAGTGGCCTGTCCTACGGATTATTCGCAGGTTTTATTCTGGATAGCTTAATCAGGCCTTAATGAGGCGACTGGTTCCACACCTGGAGCACTCGCTGTTCATGCTCATAGCCGAGGACGCTAAACGTCGCGGTGGAGAGTGCCAGATATTTTCCGGCCTCCGCTGGCATTCCGAGCCATCGAGCGCCCAGGACTCGCAGAATGTGTCCGTGGGCAAAGAGCGCCACATTCGCGCCGACTTCCACGGCCTGCTGAATCACTTTGTCGGCTCGGGCCGCCACCTGCTCTCCGGTCTCGCCATCGGGGACGACGCCGCGCCAGATGGTCCAACCTGGATCCTGTTTCTGGATGTCGTGGGTGGTGAGCCCTTCGTACTTGCCGTAGTCCCACTCCCTGAGGCCTTCGACGATGACCGGGTTCCTCATTCCCGCCAGTCGCGCCGTGTCCTGGGCGCGCTGCATGGGGCTCACAAACACCTTAGCGAATAATTGCCCGGCGAGTACGCGGCCCAAAGTGACGGCGCGCGATTCACCTTGCGTAGTCAAAGGAAGGTTGGTCTTGGAGGTGTGTTGACCGGATTTGCTCCATTCCGTTTCGCCATGGCGGACGAGCCAGATTTCGGGATGTTTCACATCGTGCATCGTAATACTGTAACCCATTTGAGGGGTCCGGTTAAGATGGGAGCTTGCCTGCTTATCCATTAAAAAAACCCTTAATCGAATTTCAAAACGTTTCCGTGGCTCGGGGCGAGCGCATTGCGCTGGACCAGTTGACGCTCAGCATCGGCGTCGGAGAGCACGTCGCGATTCTCGGCCCCAATGGCTGTGGGAAGTCAACCTTCATTAAGACCATCACGCGCGAATGTTATCCGCAGCAGCGCGAAGGCTCGTCATTAAAGATTCTGGGGCAGGACCGTTGGAACGTGTTTGAGCTGCGATCGCTGCTGGGAATCGTGTCCAACGACCTGATGACGGCGATGACGCGCGACTTCACTGCGAAGGAAGTGGTCCTGTCGGGATTCTTTTCGAGCGTGGGTGTGTGGCCTCACATGGAAGTGACTAACGCAATGCGCAAGAAAGCCGATCGTGCATTGGCACGCCTGGAAGCCTCGCATCTTTCGGACCGGTGGATGGATGAGCTTTCGTCCGGTGAGGCTCGGCGGGTCTTGCTCGCGCGGGCGCTGGTGCATGAACCGCGAGCGTTGATCCTCGACGAGCCTTCCACTGCGCTCGACTTGTTTGCCCAGCACGAGCTTCGCGAGATCTTAAGGAAGCTGGCACGGTCGGGCGTCGGCATCATTATGGTGACCCATCATCTGTCCGACCTGATTCCGGAGATCGACCGGGTGATCCTGCTTTCCCAGGGCCGGGCGGTCGCGGATGGGCCCACGCGGGAAATACTAACTGCGCCCCGGCTTTCTAAGGTTTTCGGGCTGCCGTTAGACCTCGCTGAGCGAGACGGGTACTACAACCTATGGTAACCGCGCCAATTAGCCGATTAACGGAACAAGACGCCAGCGGCAAGCGTTATACTTCATACGAACGGAGATTGAATCTGTCATGTCACTGCACGATTTCCTAGCGAAACAGTTTATAGATGTCATCCAGTGGACTGAGACCGATCAGGACACCCTGGCATGGCGTTTCCCCATGCAGGATATGGAGATACAGAACGGCGGCAAGCTCACCGTTCGCGAGTCGCAGGCTGCGGCGTTTGTGAATGAAGGCCGGATTGCAGACGTGTTTGCGCCGGGTCTCTACACGCTAACCACGCAGAACATCCCGCTGCTGACGAACCTGATGAATTGGGACAAGGCGTTCAAGTCGCCTTTCAAGAGCGACGTCTATTTCTTCTCCACCAGGATTCACACGGACCAGCGCTGGGGCACCGCCACGCCGATTACAATTCGCGACAAGGATTTCGGCGCGGTCCGCCTGCGCGGATACGGAATTTATTCCTGGCACATCGATAATCCGCGGGTGTTCCACACCAAGGTCAGCGGCACGCGCGGAATCTTCAAGATTGCCGATATCGACGGGCAGTTGCGCAATACCATCATTGGCCGAATTACCAACGCATTCGCTGAGAGCGGCGTGCCATTCCTGGACATGGCCGCAAATCAGAGCATCCTTGGCGACAAGGTATCGGAAGGGTTGAAGCCGGTATTTGCCGATCTTGGCCTTGCGCTGGATAGCTTCATCGTCGAGAATCTTTCGCTGCCGGAAGAGCTGCAAAAGATGCTGGACACGCGTGTGGGTATGAACATGATTGGCGATATGGGCCGCTACACGCAGTACCAGGTGGCCAACTCCATGCCGATCGCTGCCGCAAATGAAGGCGGCGGTGTGGCGGGAATCGGCGTCGGCCTGGGCGCCGGAATGGCGATGGCGCAGCAAATGGTGAACTCGCTCAATCCTCAAGGCGGCGGCTTGAATCCTCAAGGCGGAGGAGCGCCACCTCAAGGCGGTCCTGCTCCGCAAGCTCCAGCCCCTGCCGCAGGCGGCGCGCCCGCGGCCGGTGGCGAGACCAAGTTCTGCATGGAGTGCGGAAAGCCGATTAATAAGAAGTCCAAGTTCTGCCCGGAGTGCGGCGGAGCTCAGCAATAACCCGCTCAGCTATTACAATGTCAGGGTGTGAGTGGATCATTGAGGCGCATGGCTGCAACCCCGCTTCTCTTGCGGATCTGGACCGGCTCAAGTGCCTCTTTTCGCGACTCATTGAGGGGATGCAGCTCCATCCCGTGGCTGATCCGCAATGGCATCAATTTCCCCAGCCGGGCGGAATCACGGGTTTGTGTCTGCTATCGGAATCGCATCTGGCTTGCCACACGTTTCCCGAATTCGGCAGCCTGTGCCTGAACGTGTTTTGCTGCCGGCCTCGCGGTGATTGGGATTTTGAAGGCGTTCTAAAGAGCGAGTTCGCGGCAGGCTCGGTCGACATTCGCCGCGTGGAACGTCCGTATGATGCCGGGAGCGCTTGCGTGAGCCAGCCTCAGGGCAATTGTCCCAACTGCGGCGGAGCGATCCAGTTCCGCTGGTCGAGCGCGGCGCAGACGGTCTGCACTTTCTGCAGGTCCATTCTGGTTCGCGACGATTTGGATCTGAAAAACGTCGGCGTAGTGGCCGACCTTCCGCCCGACCCATCCCCAATCTGCCTGCTGACCGAAGGCATCTATCGCGGCAAGAGTTTTCAAGTGCTGGGGCGCATCGTCTATGAATGGGAAAACGGCGGCTGGAATGAGTGGCACATCGTGTTTTCGGATGGCACCAGCGGTTGGCTGTCCGATGCCCAGCTTCAGTACGCGGTCTCCTTTTGGACCAATCCCGGAGTGGCCTTGCCGACTTCGCAGGAGGCTGCGCGCGGATGCGCCTTCACTTTCGGCAATGTCGAGTATGAAGTCGCGACAGTGACGGTCGCCGGCTACAAAGGCGTCGAAGGCGAGCTTCCTTTTCCTTTTTACGGCAAGAAGGACATGTACTTCGCGGACCTCCGCACGCCCACGCGAGCTTTCGGAACGTTAGACTATAGCGACCAGACGCCAATGCTCTATCTGGGTGAGTGGGTGGAATTCGAGGAATTGCAGCTCAAGAATCTACGGCGCTTTGAGGGATGGTCTTAGCGTCATGGGCTCGCCTCTGGTAGCTCCTCCGATTGCGCGCACGAAGCCGCTGGCTTGTCCCAATTGCGGCGGTCCGATTGACTTCCGGACCTTTGGAAGCACTGTCTCAGTGGTATGTCCCCAATGCCTCAGCGTGCTGGATGCCTCCAATCCGCAGCTTCAGATTCTGCAGAAGGTGAACAAAGCGCAGCAGCGTCGCACGCCGGTGTTGCCCTTGGGATCGCGCGGAACGCTGCAGGGCGCGCCGTGGGAACTGATCGGCTTTCAGACACGCTGCGTGAATTCGGACGGCGAGACGTTTGAATGGGAAGAATATCTTCTCTTCAATCCCTACAAGGGCTATCGCTACCTGACCAATTATCACGGGCATTGGAATTTCGTGGTTCCGCTGGAACCGATACCCAAGCAGATCGCGCGAGGCACGCGGCCCGCGGCCTGGTTTGAAGGTCACACCTACAAGCATTTCTCCGGAGGCATGGCCGCTACCTCTTTCGTGTTGGGCGAATTTCCCTGGCGTGTCAAAGTCGGTGAGAAGGTCAAGGCTGACGACTACATTGATCCTCCCGGCTTGCTCTCGGCGGAGACCACCAATGACGAAGTCACCTGGTCGAAAGGCGAGTACATTTCCGGGGCAGACATCTGGAAAGCCTTTAACCTGCCCGGTTCACCGCCGCAGCCCGAAGGTGTCTATCTCAACCAGCCCTCGCCTTACACGGGCAAGATCGGCGGCATGTGGAAAATGTTCTTCCTTATGGAAGGCCTGCTGCTGGTTTTGATGATCGCCTTCAGTTTGACCAGCAAGAAGCAAGTGGTGCTGAATGAGCGTCATCAATTCTCCGCTGCCGATACACAAGCCGAGAAGGGGGAGCCAAGCTTCGTCACTCCGGTCTTCCAATTGAAGGGGCGTCCCGCGCCGGCCGAGCTTGCCATAGACACGGACCTTTCTAACAACTCGGCCTTTTTTGACTTCGCGCTCATTAATCAGGACACAGGCCAGGCCATTCAGTTCAACAAAGAAGTAAGCTACTATTTCGGGTCGGATAGCGATGGTGCCTGGAGCGAGGGCAAGTCCTCGGAAACCGTTACGATTCCCGCCGTGCCTCCGGGCAACTACTATTTACGCGTCGAACCAGAAATGGATTTCAAGGAGCAGGCATCGACGCCTTTCGCGCCCAAGTCCATGAGCTACCATCTCACGCTTACGCATGATTCGCCGGTCTACATTTGGTTCGTTCTGGCGGCAGGTCTTTTACTGATCCCCCCCATTTGGTCCACAATTCGTGCAAAATCGTTTGAGGCGCGCCGTTGGATGGATAGTGACTACGCACCGGGCTCGACCAGTTCCGTTCGAGTTCCGATGATTAGACTTTCTATGAACAAGCTATGAGATACACGGGCTTTCTGATCTACAGCATGATGCTTCTGGGCGGCGCTTCCTTTGCCGAGTACAAGGGGCTCAGCCTCACGCCGGTGAATCGTGTCGACAATATTCCCAGGACCGTGCGCGACAATCCTGGCGCCTATCGTTCTGTCTACAGCAACTACACGCGTTACACCGGAGGCAAGTAATGACTGAATTCCACTTGGGCACGTTCCTGAATGCGATCATCTATGCCATTACGGGCGTAGTGATTTTCGCGCTGTGTTTCGCGCTGCTGGACAAGATGACCCCCTACGATCTGTGGAAGGAGATTTGCGAAGACAGGAACGTCGCGCTGGGGATCATGGTGGGAGCGGCGGCGCTGGGGATCTGCATCATCATCGCCGCGGCCATACATTAGGGTGCCCGTAGCTCTTTTCCTTTCGGTCCTCTTAATCGCCTCCTGCGGGCTCATCTATGAGCTGATCGCCGGAACGCTCGCCAGCTACCTGTTAGGCGATAGCGTCCTTGAATTTTCCACCGTCATCGGTACGTACCTTTTCGCGATGGGCATCGGAAGCTGGATGTCCCGCTTCGTCCGAGGCGCGCTGGTGGCGCGCTTCATCACCATTGAATTGATGGTCGGCCTGGTGGGAGGTTTCTCCTCCTCGGTGTTGTTCCTGGCCTTTGCTTACACGCGAAGCTTCAACCTTGCTCTTTACCTGGTAGTGATCGCCGTGGGTGCGCTGGTGGGGTTGGAGATTCCGCTGTTAATGCGGATTTTGAAGGATCGCTTCGAACTGCGCGAACTCGTGTCCCATGTGTTGACGTTCGACTACCTGGGTGCGCTCGCAGCATCGATCGCGTTTCCGTTGTGGCTGGTGCCGAAGCTGGGGCTGGTTCGCTCGGCGATCCTGTTCGGCATTGTCAACGCGGGCGTGGCGCTGTGGTCCACGTTCCTCTTTCGCGATCATTTACCTCTTAAGAACGGACTGCGCCTGCTTTGCATCGCGGTCTTGCTGGTGCTGGGCGGAGGGATGATCGCATCCGATTGGATTTCCTCGACGGCTGATAACCAGCTCTTTGCCGATGAGGTCATCTTTGAGCGCAACACACGCTATCAGAGAATCGTGATCACTCGGTGGAAAGACGATCTGCGGCTGTTTCTAAATTCCCATCTTCAGTTCAGCTCGCGGGATGAATATCGCTATCACGAGGCTTTGGTTCATCCAGGCCTGTCGTCGTTGCCCAATGCCCGAAGGGCGCTGGTGCTGGGCGGCGGTGACGGGCTGGCCGTGAGGGAGTTGCTGAAGTACCCAAATCTGGAAAGCATCACGCTGATCGACCTCGATCCGGAGATGACGCGCCTCTTCACCGTTCACCCGGCGCTTGCGCCCCTGAACGATCATTCGTTTTCCAATCCTCGGGTGAAGATCATCAATGCCGATGCGTTCGTATGGCTGGACCGCAACGAAGGGTCGTGGGATTTTATCGTGGTTGATTTTCCCGATCCCACCAGCTTTGCTTTGGGAAAACTCTACACGACTGCCTTTTACAGGCTTCTTAAAAAGCACGTGAGCTCAGGGGGATTGATAGTTGTGCAGAGCACCTCGCCCTTATTTGCGCGGCAGTCCTATTGGTGCATCGTGGAGACATTGAAGCAGGCGGGCTTCCGCACGTGGCCGTATCACATCTATGTGCCTAGCTTCGGGGAATGGGGCTTTACGCTCGCGGGCGACAATTGGGAGCACCCCACATCGCTACCGCGCGGGTTGCGATTTTTGAAGCTGGATCAAGTTTCGGAGTTGTTCCATTTTCCGCAAGACATGCAGCCGGTGGAGGCGGAGGTGAATCGGCTGAATGATCAGATTCTGGTGCGGTATTACGAGCACGATTGGAAAGATATCGCGCGATAGCTCAAAAACCGGGTGGAATTTGAGCTGCGTGCCAGAAGTGAAGAATGTTAACTTGCCGCTGTTCTTCCACAAGGCGATGGTAGATGAGAATGGGGTGTTCCAGCATCTTGAATACTCCCTGTCTCTTCGGAACAGGTGCGCCTAATCGTGGAAATGGAACGAGCAGATCGACATACTTTACGAGGGCGTTTGCGAATTTCGGTGCTGCAGAAGGGTGGTTAGCCTTAGCGATTTCGACTATGCTCTCGAGATCTTCTAACGCTTCTGGAGTGTAGAAGATTCGGTAAGCCATTTCTCAATACGGCGCTGTACTTCCTCGGCGGGAATCAGTCGCCCTTCATCTGCGGACTTGAGACCACGGTCAATAGCGGCGAGCGTGTGCTCATCCTCTTCGTCGAGAAGATGATCGGAATTGCCAAATTCGATTCGGCGTTCATCCATGTCATCACCTTATGAGGCCTATGTCCACAACTCGTTAATTGGCCCATACTGCCCCTCTGAAGCGAACGGGACGTATTCGAAGCCGCGATGGAACGGGTCGTCCTGGCGAATCGTGGTCCAATCAATCCCCATTGCGGAATAGATGGTTGCCTCGATGTCTTCCGGCCGCACAAACCGAGGACCTGTGGTGCCGCTTCCGTTCCAACCATAGTCGGTGGTGGTGATGTTGTTGGTGGACGGATTGGCGGTGGTAGCGCCGATCACCTTTCCGCCTTTGACACCCGCTCCCGCGAAGACCACCGTCTGATTCAGATAATGGTCGCGCCCTCCGGCTGCGCTGATGGCTGCCGTGCGCCCGAACTCGCCATTCATCACGACCAGCGTTTCGTCCAGTGCACCGCTGGCTTCCAGGTCGGCCAACAGCGCGGATACGCCGTTGTCGAGCGAGGGAGCCATGGTGTAAAGATTGTTCCCTTTGGGATTCGCAAGGCCGTAGATATCGACGTGCATATCCCAACTCCCGACAGTTATTTCGATATATCGAGTGCCCTGATTGGCGGCCAGAATCTGCTTTGCGACCAGGCAGGCGTTGCCGAACGCGGTGCTTCCGTAGCGCTGGCTGTCGGCGGCTGTGAATCCGAATGCGCTCTGGACGGTCGGGTTGTACATCATGCCCTGCGCGGCCTTATAAAACGCGTCGTAGTCCTGCAGGGGAGTGCCGTATGGAGAGTTTGTCCGCAGTGGATCATCCAACTGATGCAGCCTTGAATACATGGTGTTGAAATTCGCTTGGCCTGCGGTGTTGGTGACGTTAGGGACTCCCGCCGATGTGTTGCCGTTGGATTCGCCTACACGGAAGGGCGCGTAGGTCGCCGCGAAGTAGCCGGGGCCGGGTCCGGAAGGCGTGTTCAGAGCTACGAAGGTCGGAAACACCTGGCTGGGGGTTCGTTCGGGATCCTTCTCGATCGCGACAACGCTTCCGATGTTGGGCGCAATGTTGCCCAGTGCAGCCGCCGGATTTCTGCCGATTTGCTGCCAAGTCTGAGCGAGGGAATGCACCAGAGCCCAGGCACTCATGGAACGCACTAGAGCCATCTTAGGCAACTGTGCGCCGAGCTTCGGCAATAAACCTGCGGGCCAAGCCGTGCCGCCTATGGTGGTTCCGCCGAAATTTGCAGGCGTGACGCCGGGGAAGTTCTTGAAGTCGAACGTGTCCACGCCGCTGATCGCGCCCTGCAGCAGAATGAAGATCACGTTCTTGGCGGTGTTCTGCGTGGTGACACCCACTCGCGCAATTTCGGCCGCCTTCGCGTCTTTTGCAAGGGAGCCGCCAGGAACGAACCCGCAAGGCCCGCGCCCGCCATCTGGAACAGGGAGCGGCGTGTAAAGTCGCGCCGCCGGAACATGCTCTCGTGATGATGCGGGTGTTTCCGCGCGAACTTTTCAGACTGATCGATTCTTAGTTTCTCTGGCTTGTAGAGCATTGTAGTTCCTTAGTAGTTGAAGACGAAATCCACTTTGTTGTACAAGCTCCAGAGCAGGTTCTGAGCTTCCGCTGTCCGGTTGGTCTTGAGGTTCGTTAGAGCTGTATTCATTTCCGTGCTGTTGGGATAGCGCGAGAGCACAGTCAGAAACAGAGTGTTCACCAGTTGATCGTCGGGCATCTTCAGCGCCTGTTGGATCAGGCTGGTGGCCGCAGTGGAGAGAGTCCGGTTCATCACCATGGTCTTGTCGTTCATCAAGTCCAGCGCCTGGGAAATCGACCCATCGCTGCGCCGGACCTGGTCGTCGCGGTTGCCACGCAGGAACGCGTCAAGGAATTGCGCCACCACGCCGGTGCCGTCGGGCGTACGCAGAGGCTCGGGGAATTGCATCGCGAAGCTCACGGGACCCCAGCTCATAGCCGTCGGGCCCGAGGTGAAGTTGCCCGCATACGTCGGCAGAATTCCGGAGCTTTGGGCGATGGCGTCATGCACTTCCTCCGACCATAAGCGGCGGACCAACTTGCGTCCGAACAAAGTTTGATTGGCGACGTCCCATGTTCCGTTGTAGCGGGAGGAGAGCTGATAGGCGTTAGAGTTGACGATCTCCTTTTGCAGGGCCCGCAGGTCGTAGCCGCTTTGAATGAAATCCTCCGCCAGCGCATTCAGCAATTGAGGATTCGAAGCCTGCAAGGTGCAAGGAACGTTCGGAGGGCAATTGCTGGGAGGGTTGCTGGGATCCTGGCGAAGAGGATCGAACTGATTGGACGGGCTCACCAGACCTATGGAGAAGAAATATTCCCACTGATAGTTGACCGCGGCGCGCGCGAATTGGAAATCGGAAGTGATCATGCGAGCGAGCGCAGCCCGATAATTCTCGCCGCCGCTCGGGCCGACGCCTTCAAAAATGTAAGAGGGGGCAATCGTCGTGGTTGTGCCAATGGGCTGGCGGGGAGGACGATTACCGGTAGTGGTATTCAACTGGTAGTTGGTGACGGTCTTCTGTCCGGCCTGTGGGACGTTATCGGTGAGAGACCAGTAATAAGGATTGCCGCCCGTCGCTCCGGCCACAGCGGCCCGCGCGGGTTTTGTGCGAGAAAGGAATGAAGCCACTCCCCATGCCTGCTGCCGCGTGGTGTAGTAACCCCACAGACTCAACGCATCGAGATGCCCCTTGCCGTTGTGGCACAACAGGCAATTCAAATGGGAGATACCAAGAAAAGCCTCGAACGTGTCGGTGGCCTGTTGATCGAACGTATCCTGAATCGGGCCGCTGCTGACAAAGCTGCCGACTTCGAAATTCAGTGTGCCCTGGTCATAACTATTGGGGCCCGCGGCGGAGATGAGTTCGCTCGCCATCTGGTTGTAAGGCTTGTTGGCGGTCAGCGACGCGCGGACATAGGAGTTAAACGCGATCACCCCGGGAAGATAGCGATTGATTTGAGTATTGCTCGAGTTGTTCTGGTAGAGATCGCCAAACCACATGGTCCATTTGTCCAACCAGGAAGGCGACCCGATCAGAGAGTCCACCAGCTTGGCCCTTTTGTCGGTGGTCGTGTCGTTGACGAACTGAAGTGTCTGTGCCGGAGTGGGGATGCGGCCGGTCAGGTCGAGATAGATGCGGCGGACAAACTCATAGTCGGTGGTGGCAGGAGCAGGAGCCACGCCCGCTGCGGACAAAGCCTGAAAGATGTACTTGTCGATAGTGCCGGCAGGGTGCTGATCGTTATCGGTCCGGCTACCTCCGGGAGCGGTCGGCATCGATGCCGGGGCTGCGGCGGCGGCCGGAAGAAAGGGCGCCACCTGAGCAGTAACCGCGCCCGCGGTGGGAGTGGCGACGCCGGCCAGTTTGTCGTGATTGGGACCGAAGAAAACGCAGTTCGGGTCAGCGACGGAAGGCTCGGCGGCTTGAGTGTCTTGCGCGCGCAAAGCAAACAAACCAGCCATCAAACCGGCTGCAGAGGTTCCGGCGGTCACCCATCGCCACTTGTTCAACATTTCAATCCCCTTCACGCTACAGGTCCGTTACTGCCCGTCATTACTGCCTACAGAACACTAACACGTCACTGGGAGATAGGTTGCACCCTCAGTCGATTTTCTTTAAGGCCCTCCGACATATTGGACCTCTTCCTCCAGGACCAGTCCAAACCGCTGTTGGACCCGAGCTTTCAGCTCTTGTATAAGATCACGGAGGTCAGCGGACGTTCCATGGCCGTCGTTGTAAATCAGATTCGCATGGTAGTCGGCTACACATATCCCCTGTCTTCTCAAGCCCTTGGAGCCTGCTTGCTCCAGGAAATAGGCGGAGGGGACTTTACCTTCGCGGATTAATTGCGGGGGCACTTCAGCCTGCACGAACGGCGGAAGATTGTGGAAAAGCAGGTTCTTAAAAATACTTCCCGCGCAACGCAGCGAAGGCGGATACTTCTCGTTGCGAATTTTCAGAATTTTTTCAGCCGAAGCCGTGAGCGCCTCAGCGGAATCTGTCGACAGCCCCAGGACGGCAGACAGGATCACCCAGTTCTTGCGGGTCTTAAAAATGCTTTCCCTATACCGAAATTCGCATGAGGGTTGGTCAATTTCCAGCACTTCCGTGCCGGTGAAAAGGCGCACGCGTTCCACGCGCTCGTCGATGGAGTGGCCGTAGGCACCGGCGTTTCCGTAGATCGCGCCGCCCACCCAACCCGGGATGCCGGTCATGGTCTCCAGGCCCTTTAAACCGTGGCTGATTGTGAGGTCCACCAGGTCCTGAAGCCGCGCACCAGCTTCGGTGCGTACTTCCTCGCCGTCGATTTCGATTCCCGAGCCGACGTAGCGGACCACGACTCCGGGGAAACCGTCCTCATGGACGACCAAATTGGATCCGCCACCGATCAGCGTCCAGGGATCTCCGGATTCTCGAATCGCCTGAATCGCCGCGATAAGCGCTTCCTCTGTGAAGGCGTCGGCCAGGAGAGCCGCGGGACCACCCAACTCGAATCTAGTCAACTGGCTGAGCGGAACGTTTAGTGAAATCTTGAGGTGGGGAATCGCGCGCAACAGGTCCACGGCACGCGGCGAAAGCATTATTCTCAATTATATGTTTCCAGGTTTTCCTCCTGAAGCTCTGAAGTTCCTGCGCGGCTTGAAACGTAACAACAAGCGCGAGTGGTTTCAGGCTCGCAAGGAGATTTTTGATACCAAGGTGCGAGCACCGATGGAGCAGCTTGTGGAGGCCGTCAACGCCGAGCTGCTCAAGTTTGCTCCCGAACACATCACCGATCCCAAGAAAGCCATTTATCGCATCTATCGGGATACGCGCTTCAGCCCGGACAAGACTCCCTACAAGACCCACATCGCGGCGATCTTCCCGCGCCGCGGGCTGGATCGGCATACCTCGGCCGGTTTCTATTTTCACTTGTCGACCGAGGAGACAGGTGTAGCGTCGGGCCTCTATGGGCCGGGCAAGGACGAACTACTGCTGGTGCGCAGGTGGATCGAGCAGAATCACGAGCGCTTTCGCAAAGCCTCGCGAGCCCAGGAAAAGCTGCTAGGAAAATTCCACGGGGACTCGTTGACGCGCACGCCGAAAGGCTTCGATAGCAAGCATCCGGCGGACGATCTGGTGAGGATGAAGTCGTGGGTTTACTGGATGGAATTGAAATCAGAATTGGCGGAAACGGCGAAACTGCTGCCGGAGCTGATCCAACGTTTCCGCGCGGCTGCGCCGGTTATGGAAATGCTCAACACGCCGCTAAAGGGCCGGAAGGCTATTTCTCTACCCGCAGATCGTTTTGAACTTTGAAGGCGCCTGGAACCGTGTTGGCCGAGATTCCGGCGAGATTCTTGTCACCCTCGTTATTCACGACGCCCACCAGCCTTATATTGCCGTTCTTGACGATGATGTGAATCGGGGGAACGGCGCCGAGCTGATATTTTTCCATCCCCGGCCTGGAGAAGATCGCGCGATAAGCAGCGCGGCGAATCCCATCGTCCATGGGGGAGAGTGGAAGGACTTCGATTTGATTGTCCACCTGCGTCACGCCTTCCACCCTTTTGACGGCCTTTTCGGCATCGGACTTGAGAGTGGGTTGGGTGACTGCGCCAAACAGGGTTACCTTCGAGCCATCCACGCGGTAGGAGAGGTCGTCAAACACGTTGTAGTAAGGAAGCATTACCAGTTCGTGGCGGACTTCCTTCACAACGCGGTCAGGGGACGCGTCCGCGCCGTGCAGAAATAAAGGGGCGAGTAGAAACAGCAGTTTCTTCATGGATCCTCCAGGGTACTGCACAGATCACTTTACACCTGTTAGACCCAGCACGAATACTTCCGTTTCCAAGCGCGCGCGCTTGACTTTGCCCACACGGCAGACTAGGCCTGAACGGGTTGAGGCAGCTCTTTTGCAACCTGTGTCTGAACGAGTGATTCCACTGGCTGCGCGTTGTCGATTTCCAGAACCTTGAGTTCGGCCTTTACTTTGATGCGTCCATCCGGACCCGCATAGATGCCGGAGATTCCACGGGCGATGTTCTGCTGGCGGCCTCGCGCCTGTTCGGGAGTGCCGGCAAATAGAACGGCGAATCGAGCCTCGCCCAGACGGCCAATACTATCCAGGGCGCGAAACTGTTCCGCGATGCGCTCGGCCAGGGTGGAGCCGAGATGGTGGAACTTCTCCGCGGCCAGGGGTTTTCCGGCAGCATCCACAGCGGTCAGGTCGACCGAAACTACACAGGTAACGCCCTGACGCAAGGCGTAATCGACCTCACGCAGAAATCCTTGGGCGTTCAACACGCCAGTTTCAAGATCCACCACGCTGGTGGTCTGAATCCGATTGATAAGGTCCTCACAGACCTGGACCACCTTCTGCAACTCGGCCAAGGTCGGAATGATCTCGGTTTCCACGCGGCGTGCGCCTGCACGCAGACCGGCTGCATGATGCTCCAATTGGTCGCGCAATTCCGGAGGAGCATTCAGATCGGCCGTGGCAGCCAGCGAATCGGCCAGAGAAGCCATCATCACGGAATAGGACGCGTTACGCTCCAACACCAGGTCGACCGCACGGCCTCCGGTTACTCCGATTTGGCGCAGGGCGGGCAAGCCCTCCCCAAAGTAGGCGTGCGCGAGATTACGCAGGCTCTCCAGGGAAGATTCAAAGGATCGGCGGCTTCGTTCCAGGGTCTCGGGAGTCGAGTCGAAACCGATTCGCTGCGGCAGACGCCGCCACTGGTTGCGAAATGGCACGCCGATGTCCGGACAGATGTCTGCAATACAGTTTGAAAAGGAAACGATGGTGGAAAGGTAGCACTCAATTGCCTTGTGAAGCAGTTCGCGCTCTTGTTCCGGCTTGGGTTCGGTGCTGGGCATGCCTAGGAGTAATCCTTTAGCAACTAATTCGGCGGATTGAGGCGAAGGCGGGATAAGGTGTTCTGCTTAGGAGTGGGCTGAAAGTTTGCCCGTTAGCCGCGGCGGTCGCGCGAGGACATCAGCTCTTCGATGTTGACCAACTCAGTAGGATAGTCGCCCGTATAGCACGCGTAACAGTAATCGCCATTGTGATCGGACGACCGCTTCCCGCAGCGCGCCCAGTGAGAGGTAAGACAGCGAATCGGCCTCCACAAAGCGGCGAATTTCTTCGGTGGAGTGGTTGGCGGCGATCAGCTCAGCCTGGCTGGGAGTATCGACACCGTAGAAACACGGGGAGACGGTGGGTGGGCAGGAAATCCGCAGATGGACTTCGCGAGCACCCGCGTTCCGCACCATACGAACGATCTTCCGCGACGTGGTGCCGCGAACAATGGAGTCGTCCACCAGAATGACGCGCTTGCCTTCCAGCAGATGACGAATCGGGTTGAGCTTAAGCTTGACGCCGAAGTCGCGAATCGCCTGCGAGGGCTCAATGAAGGTACGGCCAACGTAATGATTGCGAATCAGCGCTTGGCGAAAAGGTATACCGGCTTCAGAAGCATAGCCGATGGCGGCGGCGACACCTGAGTCTGGTACCGGCACTACGACATCGGCATCCACGGGGTGCTCAAGCGCCAGCAGGCGGCCTAGTTGTTCGCGCGATTGCTGCACGGGCCGGCCGAACACGATTGAATCCGGACGCGCGAAGTAGACGTGTTCAAAAACGCAATGCGCTTTGTCGCGTACCGGGGCGTAGCGCTCGCGCGTTACGCCCTCCGCGCCGACCATCACCATTTCGCCGGGTTCCACGTCACCCAGATATACGGCACCCATCAGATCGAAGGCGCAGGTTTCCGACGCGAACACATAACAGGTGCGGCCCCCGGAGAGTTCCATTTGTCCGTAGGCGAGGGGACGGAAGCCGTGAGGATCGCGGGCAATCAGAATTCTGTCTTCCGCAAGAAAGACGAGAGAAAATGCCCCTTCCAGTTGCAGCAACGCCTCGCGCAACGCGCCTTGCAGCGTACGTTCCCGCGAACGCGCCACCAGGTGCAGAATTACTTCGGTATCGCTGGAGGCCTGAAAGATAGAACCTTCGCGCTCCAATTCCCGGCGCAGTTCCTGCGCATTGGTGATGTTGCCGTTGTGGGCTACAGCGATGCGGCCTTTGTTGCAAAAAACGGAGAAGGGTTGGGCGTTCAGCAGGGCTGTATCGCCCGCAGTGGCATAGCGGGTGTGGCCGATCGCCATGTCTCCGGGAAGTCCGCCGAGCACTTCCGGCGTGAACAGATCCGCGATGTGACCCATCCCTTTGAAGCAATGCGGGGCCTGATTGCCCGAGTGCGAATGAGCCGAGGCGATACCGGCGCTTTCCTGTCCGCGATGCTGCAATGCGTAGAGGCCTAGATAGGCAAGATTGGCCGCCTCGGGGTGGCCGTAGACGGCGATGACGCCGCACTCCTCTCTAAATTTATCGAAGGGCAGGTTGTCGTCAGGCATGTGCGAGCGCGAGTTTGTCTTCGAGGGCATGTTCCCAAATCTCCCGAATCTCATCGACCGCGACGTCAAGAACTGTCGCCGAATTGCAATCTACTCGTAACCGCCCCTTCATTGTATCGCCCAAACGCAGACATGCCACGTTGTGTTTGTCCGCGATTTCCATGATCGCGTCAGGCACCGCAGTCGATACAATGACGCGCGACGGGCCTTCGTGAAAAAGTGCGAACTCAGGGCGGAGGCCGCTGTTAAAAGACACACGCGCGCCCATACCTAAGACGCTCGACTCGGCGAGTGCGACCGCCAGTCCGCCTTCACCCACATCGTGAGACGATTCGGCATGGCCCGCTTGAATGACTTCCCGAATAGCGGCCTGCACGACGTTTCTCGTAATCCAAATCAAGTGCGGGCGGCAGGCCCCACATGGTGTTCAAGACCACTTTCGCGTATTGTGTTCCGCCGAAACGGATATCGTCGGTGGAGCCCAGTCCGCCCAGCAGCAGCACCGTGCGGCCTTCGTTCTTAAAAGGAATGGTTACTGGCGGCGCGGTCTTCATCAGACCAACGATGCCCATCACCGGCGTCGGCCAAATCGCTTCCCCGAGCGTTTCGTTGTAGAGGCTGACGTTGCCGCCCGTGATCGGGGTGTTGAAGAAGCGGCATGCCTCGCCGATGCCTTCGATCGCCTCGACAAGCTGGGCCATGATCTCGGGCCGCTCCGGGTTGCCGAAATTCAGGTTGTTGGTGGCAGCCACGGGAGTCGCGCCAACAGCCGACAGATTGCGGCAACATTCCGCAACCGCGAGCATCGCGCCTTCACGCGGGGAAAGCGAGCAGTAACGGCCGTTGCCGTCTACGGACATCGCCACGCTGGTGCCGGTCTCTTTGATTCGGACAATCGCTGCATCGCCGCCCGGACCCAAAACGGTGTTGGTGCGAACGGTGTAGTCGTACTGCTGCCAGATCCACTGTTTGGAGCAAAGATCGCTCGACCCGAGCAGCTTCAACAAGTCGCCCTTGAGATCCTGGCTGTGAAACTCAGGCGCCTTCATGGGAGCGCTGCGATACGGTTCGGCGTTGTGCGGACGGTCATACAAGGGAGCTTCGTCGGCCAATTCGCGATTGGGGATCTCCGCCACCACCACGCCATGATTCTTGACGCGCAGTTTCCCGTCGTCCGTCACTTTGCCGATGGTCACGGCGTCGAGACCCCATTTGTGGAATACCGCGAACACTTCCTGCTCGCGGCCCTTGTCGGCCACAATCAGCATGCGTTCCTGCGATTCGGAGAGCATGATCTCGTAAGGTGTCATGCCAGTCTCGCGTTGCGGTACAAGGGCCAAATCGATTTCGATACCGGTTTCCGCGCGGCTGCCCATTTCGCACGTGGAGCACGTCAACCCGGCGGCACCCATGTCCTGAATGCCGACGATGGCGCCGGTGTGCATGGCTTCAATGCAGGCTTCCAGCAGCAACTTCTCCATGAAAGGGTCGCCGACCTGGACGTTGGGGCGCTTTTGTTTCGATTCCTCGGTGAATTCGGCCGATGCCATCGACGCTCCATGGATGCCATCGCGGCCTGTTTTTGCGCCGACGTAGATCACAGGGTTGCCGACACCGGAGGCGCGGCCGAAGAAAATCTCGTCGTGGCGGAAGACTCCCAGCGCGAATACGTTCACCAATGGGTTGCCGTTGTAGCAGTTTTCAAAGACCGTCTCGCCACCCACTGTCGGGACTCCGAAGCAATTGCCGTAGTGAGAAATCCCGCTGACTACGCCTTCCAGAATCCGCTTGTTGCGCTCGCCATGCTGCGGATCGTCGAGCGAGCCGAAGCGGATCGCATCCATCAACGCGATCGGGCGCGCACCCATGGTGAAAATGTCGCGAAGAATTCCGCCGACCCCGGTCGCCGCGCCCTGGAAGGGCTCGATGAAGCTGGGGTGGTTGTGAGACTCGATCTTGAATGCGATGGCGTAGTTGTTGCCGATGTCGATGATGCCGGCGTTTTCGCCAGGGCCTACCAGCACGTTCGGGCCTTTGGTGGGCAGCTTCTTCAAATGGATGCGCGAGCTTTTGTAAGAACAGTGCTCGCTCCACATCACCGTGAAGATGCCTACTTCGGTTTCGTTGGGCTCGCGGCCTAGAATGGAGCGGACCTTATCCAGCTCCTCGGGTATGAGGCTCATTAGTGCGCGGTCACCAGCGGCGACTTGAGAATGGATTCGAGCAGGACGCGGCCTTCTATCGGAGCCAAGCAGCGCATCGGAAGCGCGCTCGGGATGCGGCATCATGCCCATCACATTGCGGCCTTCGTTGCAGATGCCCGCGATGTCGCGCAAGGCGCCGTTGGGATTGTCCATGTATCTCAATACCACGCGATCTTCGGCTTCCAGTGCGTCCAGCGTCTTGTCGTCGGCGAAGTAGCAACCCTCGCCGTGCGCGACGGGCATGTGCAGGATTTGTCCTTTTTGCGCCGCCGCGGTGAACGGCGTATGTGTGGTTTCGACGCGCAGAGTTACGTTGCGGCACACGAACTTCAGTCCGCGATTACGTAGCAGAACGCCGGGGAGGAGTCCGCTTTCCACCAGGATCTGAAAGCCATTGCAGATGCCTAATACCAGGCCGCCGTCGGCGGCGAACTTCTTCACGGCTTTCATTACGGGAGAAAACTTGGCGATCGCACCGCAGCGCAGATAGTCGCCGAAAGAGAATCCGCCGGGGAGGATCACTGCATCGACGTCGCCTACCGAGGCTGTGTCGTGCCAGAGGAATTCGGCTTGTTGGCCTAGGTTATGGGACAGCGCGTACCACGCGTCATGATCGCAATTGCTTCCGGGAAAGACTACGACGCCGAAACGCATGGGAGAAACTTCAGTTTATCAGACGGTCAGGCATAGTTGTCCCACGCGACGTTGCGGGCGGCCGATTTTTTACGATCGGCCGCCAATGAATTGAGCTCCGCCTCACGAGCCGTTCTCGTCTACGGCGTGCAACTCTCGGATGTTTTAAGCCATTTCTAGCTTTCAAACGTTATGAAATCGCGATTCCAAGATCTTCCGTCGAGGCTATCCCTATAGTTAGCTCTCGTAAGCCTTTCCAGGGGCTCCGGAAGTTCCGCTCCATCGTAGTGCAACGCTTCCGGGCCCGGAAGAAACTTGTTGAAGAAGGGCCGATGAAGATCCTCTTCTCGATATGAAGGTAGCACGGGGGTTCTAAGAGATTTGCGGAACTTTTTGATTTTATTGGGGAATTGTGGTGTGACTGGATTTTGCTAATGGCTCATCGCATACAAAATGTAATTCACTCCGATGCGGATGCCAAGCGCGGAGAAGCGTTCCGCGTAGGTTGGGTCGTCGGCCCACTCCCAGGAATCGCCCAGGTCTGAATCGAACACGATGGCGGTGACGATGCGGCCCTGGTCGTCATAGATCGCCTTCCACTCGGGAGGACATCCGTCGCACTTGGAGGTTTCTCCGGTATAGCGGTAGCGCGCGCCGGGCACCTGGTAGCGATCCGTCAGATCGTACGCGGTATGAAAGATCGGGTCCTTGTCGTCGATTTCCACAATCGTCCTATCGGGAAAGACGCGCTGAATACTTGCCTCAAACACGCGCCCAGCCTTGCGGGCCCCAGAAATCGTCGCACATGAAAAAACCGCCGCGGAGAATGAAATCGCGCAGTTTGGCGGCTTGGGCATCGGTCAGATCCCAGGAGCCGGTCTGGACCGCATACAGCCAGGGCCAGTTGTAAACATCGTCGCCGTCGTCCAGGTTGACGGGTTGCTCTACGGAACGAACATCCAGGCGGGTGAGACGGCGCACGGCGCTCACAAAATGGCGGTCGGCGCGCGGGTAATCCTGGGTCCACATGGAGTTCCCATGGCGCCAGTCTCCGCCTCCTCGAAATCCGCGCACTCCTCTGGCTTGCGGATACATCAGGCGGGCGAAGGTCCATTCGGCGGGTTGGCCGGCGTCGGCGGGCAAAGCGAATTCCTCATACTCAATGCCGGGATATTGGCGGAAGGGTTGTTGAAAGGCGTATAGGACTCCGACGCCGAGCCCCAGAATCAGCAACGCACACACCCCGAATTTGCCAGGAATCAAACGCACACGCCCGCCTGATGGGGAGCATAACACGCCTATACTAATGTGTATGTCACGCCTTGTTTTTGTGGTTCTTTTTAGCGCGGCTGTCTGGGTCCAGGGCCAGACGAAAACCTCGAATGGCGAAAAGGCGCTTTACGTCGTCACCCATATTGACGTGTATCCGAACTTCGCGGCCGACACCGCCGCGCTGCTGAAGGAATTTTCCTCGGACAGCATGAAGGATGAAGGCGCCGTTCGTTTTGAGGTTTTGCGCGATGTGGAACGAACCAACCATTTCACTGTGGTGGAGGTTTGGAAGTCCCGCAAGGCCTACGAAGCGCACCTGACTGCGCCGCACAGCAAGCCGTTTCGGGATAAACTTCAGCCGATGCTGGGCAGTCCTTTTGACGAGCGGCTCAGCTATTTGGCCCCTTAGTGTAGCGACAGGTTACGTAACTTCGGCGTAGCCAAATCATCCCCCGAACAGCAGAGTGGATTGTCTCTAACGGCATGGGATACTTGTAGTTACGTAACGTATGTGGATAGTCAAGCTTGCCCTCCGCCGACCCTATACGTTCGTCGTAATGGCCTTCATGATCCTGCTTGCGGGGGGGATCGCGATTGTGCGCATGCCGACGGATATTTTCCCCAGCATCGACATTCCCATCATCGCCGTCATCTGGCAGTACAACGGAATTTCGGCCGAGGAAATGGCCGATATTTTCACCACGCGCAGCGAGCGCGGGATGACCACCACCGTAAACGACATCGAGCACATCGAATCGCAATCGATGGCAGGCTACAGCGTCATCAAGGTTTTCTTTCATCCCGGCGCCAAGATTGAGTCGGCGGTGGCGCAGATTTCAGCCAATAGCCAGTTGCTGGTGGGATATTTGCCGGACGGCGCTCGCCCACCGAATGTGATCCGCTATAACGCCGCCACGGTGCCGATTCTTCAATTGGGCCTCTCCAGCGATACCCTGCCGGAGCAGGAAATCGCCGATTTTGGAAATAATTTCATTCGCAACGAACTGGCGCTTATCCGTGGCGCGAGCGTTCCGTCTTCCTACGGCGGCAAGAACCGGACCATCATGATCGATATCGATCCTCAGGCTTTGTACGCCCGAGGCCTCTCCGCCACTGACGTTTCGGCAGCGGTGAATTCCCAAAACGTTGTGATGCCCGCGGGCAGCGCCAAGATGGGCAGCCGTGAGTATCGGGTGGAGATGAACAATAGCCCGGCATACCTGGAACAGCTCAATAACATTCCGCTGAAAACTGTTAAAGGGAGCACCATTTTCCTGCGCGATGTCGCGCAGGTGCGGGACGGGTACTCGGTTCAGCAGAATGTGGTGCGCCGCGACGGAAAGCGCGGTGCGATGCTGTCCATCCTGAAGAACGGGGACGCCTCCACTATTGACGTGGTCAACCAGGTAAGGCGCGAATTGCCGCGCATCATGACCACGCTGCCTTCCAGCCTGAAAGTGGCGCCCATGTTCGATCAATCGGTATTCGTTAAGGAGGCCGTTTCCGGCGTGGTGCGGGAAGCGATGATCGCCGCCGGGTTGACGGGGCTGATGATCCTAATCTTCCTGGGAAGCTGGCGCAGCACGCTCATCGTTTGCATTTCCATTCCGTTGTCGATTCTCGTTTCGCTGTCCATTTTGTGGGCCATGGGCGAGACCGTGAACATCATGACGCTGGGAGGAATGGCTCTGGCCGTCGGAATCCTGGTGGACGATGCGACGGTGGAGATCGAGAACATCCATCGCAACATTGGCATGAAGAAGCCCATCGTCAAGGCGATTCTGGATGGCGCCCAGCAGATTGCGGTTCCGGCTTTTGTTTCCACGCTGTGCATCTGTATTGTGTTTGTGCCGGTAGGTTTTCTCACCGGGACCGCGAAGTTCCTGTTCACTCCTCTAGCCATCGCAGTGGTTCTGGCGATGATGGCGTCCTATCTTCTTTCCCGTACGCTGGTGCCGACGATGATTCGGTTTTTGCTTCCCGCCGAAATCAAGATGTACCAGGGCGAGGGCGGCCATGCTGACGTGGAAGGCGCCGGTTTGTTGTGGCATCTGCATCACAAATTCAACAAGGTTTTTGAGCGCTTTCAGAACGCGTACGGGGGCGTGCTGGAGTCGGCTCTCCATCATCGTTCTCTGGTGATCTTCTGTTTTATCGCAGTGGTGGCCGGCTGTGCCGCAATCTATCCCTACCTGGGTACCGACTTCTTTCCGACCGTGGACGCGGGCCAAATCAAATTGCATGTTCGTGCCGCCTCGGGCTCGCGCGTAGAAGAGACGGAGCAGAAGGTGGCACAGGTGGAGGCCGTCATTCGGGAGGAGATTCCTCCCGCGGAGCTGAACGAACTTCTGGACGACATTGGCCTGCCTTCCGCAGGAACCAATGTCGCCTTCGGAGATTCGTCGACGCTAGGGACTGCGGACGCCGAGATCCTCATTTCGCTGAAGGCCGACCATAAGCGTGGAACTCCGGAGTACGTGAAACAACTGCGGCACCGCCTGAATCACGATTTTCCCGACCTCACTATGTTCTTCCAGCAAGCCGACATCGTGGGACAGACTCTCAACTTCGGATTGCCGGCGCCGATCGACGTGATGATCAGCGGACCGAATCGCAACACCGCGAAGGATTTCGAAATCGCGGGAGAAATTTCGAAGCGCGTCGCCAAGATCGCGGGCGCCACCGATGTGCATCTTCACCAGGTGAGAGATGTGCCGCTGATCAAGCTCAATGTCGACCGCGTACGCGCCAGCGAGATGGGCTTCAGCCAGAAGGACGTGGCGCAGAGCATGCTGATTTCGTTGAGTTCCAGCGCGCAGGATGGCGCTAACTACTGGCTCAGCCCGACCAGTCGCGTCGACTACAACGTGGCGGTTCAGACGCCCACCTATCAGATGGATTCTCCGCAGGCGATTCTCAATACGCCCATCAAGCCCGTCGGGAACGGCGACGCGCAGTTGCTGAGCAATCTGGCAACTGTGTCGCGCGGCCTGACTCCGGGCGTGATCAATCACTATGACGTGCAGCCCGTGGTGGATGTCTACGCGAACTTGCAGGACCGCGACCTGGGCGGCGTCGCTACTGATGTCGATAAGGTGATCGACGAATTTCGTCCCAAGCTTCCCGCGGGCAGCACCATCCAATTGCGCGGACAGGTGTCCACCATGCGGGCGTCATTTACCGGCATGGGTTACGGTCTGATCATCGCCGTCATCCTGGTGTATTTCGTCATGGTGGTGAATTTCCAATCCTGGACCGATCCAATGATCATCCTGATGGCGATTCCAGGGGCGCTAAGCGGCATCCTGCTGTTTCTGTTTTTCACCGGCACCACTCTCAGCGTGCCCGCGCTGATGGGCGCCATCATGAGCATCGGCGTGGGTACCGCGAACAGCATTCTGCTGGTAACCTTCGCCAATGACTTGCGCCGCGACGAAGGCGCGGACGTATTTCGCGCGGCTTGGGAAGCCGGCAGAACTCGCCTGCGTCCGGTGATGATGACGGCGTTTGCGATGATCGCAGGCATGATTCCCATGGCGCTGGGGATGGGTGAAGGCGGAGAGCAAAACGCGCCGTTGGGCCGCGCGGTGATCGGGGGACTGATTGTCGCCACCGTGGCGACGCTGTTTGTGGTTCCTGTGGTCTACAGCGTGTTTCGTAAGACAGCTCCGAAGTCGTTTGACACAATAAAAGAAGCGGAAGTCTAGGGGGATAGTTAGTGCATGCCGGCAAACCAGCATATCGATAGCGACCTCGTGAAGGACAAGACTTTGGAGCCGCCAAAGCCGAAGTCCCACGCCGGGTTCCTGATCATTTTGTTGGTGGTTCTGGTGGCCTTGGCGGGCGGTGTCTTTTGGGAATTGGCCCAGCGCAAGACGGAAGCTTTGGCCGTCGCCACGGGGACGTTGGACGATTCCAGCCGCACGCCGACCGTGCTGGTAGCAACGCTGCACGCCGCTCCCTCGGCCGCGACAATTGAACTGTCGGGGCAAACCCAAGCTCAGGTGGAAACGTCCTTGTACGCGCGTACCGACGGCTATATCAAAGAGCGTCCTGTAGAGCTTGGCAGCCGCGTCAAAAAGGGCGACCTGCTGGTATTGCTGGACACTCCTGACCTGGATCAAATGATCGCGCAGGCGGAGGCAACCCTGGCGCAATCCAAAGCGTCGCTGGCGCAACTGCAAGCGACCGTCAAGGCCAATGCCGCCACGCTGAAGCTGGACCAACTAACGGCCGATCGCAGCAAGTCGCTGGCCGATCAAGGCATTCTAGCGCGGCAGGACGCCGATAACACCATCGGCGCGCGCGACGCTGCCGAGGCCAATTTGCACGCGGCGGAAGAGAGCGTGCGCGCGCAGGAAAGCCTGATTAACGCCAATGCGGCGAACTTGAAGCGAATGGTGGAGACCAAGGGCTTCGCCCGCCTGGAAGCTCCCTACGACGGCATTATCACGTACCGAAATCCCGTGGCTTCCGACCTCAGGCACGCTGATCACCTCGGGGGCCAGCACGGCCTCGCGCGAGATTCTGCGCATCGCCCAGATCAAGACGCTGCGTGTTTTTGTAAACGTGCCGCAGACGTACGCAACCATGATCCAGCCTGGACAACAGGAAAAGCTCGAATTCGATGAATTTCCGGGCCGCGCATTTCCGGCCACCGTAACAACCACAGCCCATGAGATGGATGCCGCCACGCGGAGCCTGCTGGTCTACCTGAATACGGACAACGCGAATGAGCAACTGCTCCCGGGCATGTATACGAAGATTGTCTTCGCGCTGCCGCACACCGTGAGTGTGCTGCGCCTGCCTGGCGATGCTCTGATTTCGCGCACCGAAGGACAGATGGCCGCCGTTGTGGGGCCGGACAACAAAGTCCACATGCATAAACTCAGTCTGGGCCGCGATTACGGATCTGAGGTGGAAGTAAACTCGGGGCTCGCCGCGGGCGACAAGGTGGTGTTGAATGCCACCGACGCCATTCGCGAGGGCGTGCTGGTGGAGCCGAAAGAGCGGCCGTCCAAATAGCCCGCAAAGGGCGCGGTGGCCCCTAATTCGTGAGAAACCAAGAATGCCGCCGCGCTCCGTTTTGCGGGCCTTGACTACGCTAGACTTTTTCATGTGCCCCGTCCGACGCTAGGCGAGATTACCCGCGTCATCCTTCGTATTTCCAACACAACTTTCGGCGGCGGCTACGTCACAATGGCCGTTCTGAAACGCGAACTGGTGGATGAACGGAACTGGCTCACGGAAAGCGATTACGCTCTCTCCTTTGCCCTGGCCCGCATTACGCCGGGCACCAACATTTTGGCGTTCTGCGCGGGTGTCGGGTCTGCGATGGGTGGGATTCCGGGGGCGATAGCGGCGGTGATAGCCGGCACGCTTCCTTCGGCGCTGATCGCTGTGCTGCTGATGGTGTTCTTTGAATCGTGGCAGCGCCACCCTTTGATGGCAGGCGCGCTGGCGGCCGCTCTGGCCGCGGCTTGCGGCATGTTGTGGGCTGTGGTGATCACCATCGTGCGGCCGCTGTTAGGCAACGCCATGCGCACGCTGCGCGGCATCGGGATCACGGCGGCGGCTTTCGTTGTCTCGTGGTTCTTTGGGTGGACTCCCATCCCTGTCATCGCCGCAGCGGCGTTCATCGGCTATTTCTGGAAGGACCCTACTCCCGACGGGAAGCAAGCATGAACTTCCTGCTGCTCTACTTTCTGTTCGTGAAGGCGACGCTTACCTCCTTCAGCGGACTGGCATCGCTGCCCATGGTGCGCAACGATTTCGTGGTGGAACGGCACCTGATGACCGATCATGATCTGAACATGGCGGTTGTCGCGGGCCGGACTGGCCCCGGTCCGTACGGTATTTATCTGGTGGGCGTCGGCTACAAGGCGGCGGGGGTGTCCGGCGCGACTGCGGCGTTGCTCGCGGTGATGACGCCTGCGTTTCTGATTCTTCCGCTGCTGCGATGGGCCTCCAAACGCGCCAAGGACCGGCGCATCCAGGGGGCAATTCAGGGAGTGCTGCTGGGCAGCGCTGGATTGCTAATCTCGGCGTCCATCCCGATGGCGCAGGGATGCGCTAACAGGACCCCTGGCGATCAGTCTTTGTGATCGCCAGCTTTGCGCTGCTCACGTTCACGCGGATCGATTCGTCGTGGGTAATGGGCGGGGCGGTGGTCGCGGGGATGATCGCGCGCGTAGTGGGCGCGGGGTTGTAAAATTACGTGGGACGCACTAACGCGTCCACAAACTTTCGAACGTCCGCTGCGATCTCCTCCGGCGTCCGATCCCCATCGATAAGTTTTACACGCCGTGATTCATCGACGCTCAATTGGTGATACGCCTCCCGCACCTTCCGATGAAAGCTCAGGCCTTCTTCATCCAGGCGAGTCTCTACGTCTTGCGTACGGTCGTTTCTCTGTCTGGCTCGCGCCAGCCCTGTCTCGGTGTCGATATCGATCACCAAGCGTCAGGTCAGGCACCAACCCCCGGCACGCGATGCGATCTACGTCATAGACCACGTCTGCGCCGAGTCCTCGCGCAATGCCCTGGTACACCAGCGAGGAATCGGTGAACCGGTCGCAGAGCACAATCGTCCCTTTTGCAAGCGCGGGAAGAATGTACTGATCCACGTTCTGCGCGCGGCTGGCGAACATCAGCAGCAACTCGGCTGTAGGGCATAGTTCGCGATTCTTCGAATCCAACAGCACGCGCCGGATCTGGCTGCCGATGGGAGTGCCACCTGGCTCTGCCGTTTCCAGCACGTCATGCCCTTCAGCCCGCAGTTGCTGCGCAAGCATGCGAAGCTGCGTCGACTTGCCCGAACCCTCCGGCCCTTCAAAGGTAATGAAGAGGCCCCGCTGGCGGGTTAGAAAGACTATCGTAGACAAAATGCAGAACCTTTTTCAGATCTTCCCACGCCTCGCGCTTGGCGTCCTGATTGTAGGGCCGCAACAGATAGGAAGGATGAAATGTCACGATCACGGGGATATCGCGCCACTTGTGCCACTTGCCGCGCAAACGGGTCACGCCGTCCTTGGTGTTCAGAATTGCCTTCGCCGCGGTCGAACCTAGCGCGCAAATGGCCTTGGGACGAATGGTCATCAACTGGCGAAACAGGAACTCCCCGCAGATCTCCATTTCGTCGGGCTGAGGTGTCCGATTCTCCGGAGGCCTGCACTTGACTACGTTGCAGATGTAAACATCGGGACGCTTGATCGGGATGCCTTCCTTCGCGGCCGTGTTTTCGATCATCTGCGTCAGCAGTTGGCCGGCGCGGCCCACGAAAGGAAATCCCTGCGCGTCTTCGTCCGCTCCGGGGCCTTCGCCAACGAAGACCAGGCGTGCTTCTGGACTTCCCGAGCCGAAAACGATCTTAGAGCGCTGCTCACACAGCCGGCAGCGGCGGCAATCGGGGCCGATATCGGCTTGGATTTTCTCAAGAGTGTCATCGGGAGGAGCGAGAGGAATCAACATTTCGGGAGAGGGGCAACAGGCTTAGGAGGGACGACCAAAGCGGGCTTCTGCAACCGGCACCGCCGCGACGGGACGAAGGCCGCCGGCATCGCGATACAGGTCCGTGACGCCCAAGTCCGCGTAGAAGCTTAAGTATGCCCGGAGCTGTTCGCGAGTGATCACTTCTTGTGTTCAGCGGGCACTATGCAACGTCAGCCGGAGCCTGATCATCTCGTCGAAAATGCGATGGGCGATTGCGCTCTTGGCGGCTCTTGGGACCGGGACTGCATCGCCTGTACGCATCACCAGCACCACTTCGTTATCGTCCGATTCAAATCCGACGCCGGGTTTGGAAACCAGGTTCGCCACCACCATGTCGCAATTCTTCGATTCCAGCTTTCGCCGAGCTTCTTCCACCAGGTTCTGCGTCTCTGCCGCGAAGCCCACCAGAAGCCGGTCGCCCTTCTTGCGCCCGCATTCGGCCAGAATATCGGGAGTTGGATCCAGTTGCAGCGAGAGCCGCGCAGCGGTCTTCTTTTCTTTCTGCGCTGGAGCGTCGGCGCGATAGTAGTCGGCCACCGCAGCCGCCTTGATGATCATGGTCGACTCTTCCAGATGATCCATCACGGCCTTGCGCATTTCCAATGCGGTGCGCACGTTGAGAACCTCAGCGCCACGTGGCGGGGCGAGCGTGACTGGTCCGGAAATCAGAATCACGCGGGCTCCGCGCAGAAGCGCGGCCTCGGCCAGAGCGTATCCCATCTTGCCGCTGGAACGATTGGTCAGATACCGCACCGGATCCAGAGGCTCCTGCGTGGGCCCCGCGGTGATCAGCAGCGTCTCGCCATCCAGGTCGTGATTGCGTTCGCTCTTTGCGGCGCCGAGCACCGCGTCCGCGATCATCTCAGGTTCAGCCAATCTTCCAGGCCCGACCATGCCGCACGCCAGAATCCCGTCTCCAGGCTCGACAATCAGATGGCCTCGCTGCCGCAACAAGCGAAGGTTTTCCTGGGTTGCGGGATGATTCCACATATTTGTGTTCATCGCGGGCGCCAGCACTACCGGACCTGTGAAAGCCAAGTATGTGGTGGTGAGAAAATCGTCGGCCAGCCCGTGGGCCAACTTCGCCAGGAGATCCGCCGTGGCCGGCGCGATCACTAGAATCTGGTTCTCCTGCGCGACGCGGATATGCTCGATGGAGCTGGAAAGCGTGTCTTCGGCGCTCCCGCTGCCAAAAAGGTTGGTGATGACCTTGCGGCCGGTGAGCGCGGCGAACGTCAGCGGGCGAACAAATTCTTCCGCCGCTTCGGTCATGACGACCTGCACGGTGCAGCCGCGTTCCATGAGAGCGCGGGCCAACTCCGCCGCCTTGTAAGCGGCGATGCCTCCGCCGACCCCGAGTGCGACGTTCATACGATCCAAGAAATAAAGTTATTCCGCCGGAATGGGCGGGTCGTTCAGCTTGGTGAGATCTTCGTACTGAACCAAGCCGCGGCGAACTTCCTCCATCGCCATCACGGTGGGCTTTTTGGAAGTGGAAGGCAGATAGCTCCGCGCCCCTCCCTGCAACTGGCGCGCGCGCTTGGCCGCGACGATGATGAACCGGTAGGCGCTGGCTTCCGGATCGTCCGGAATCACGCTTTGCGCGGTCTGCTTCACGTTGGTATCAGCCATTCTAAAATCTCCCGGGTCTATTCAAACGAATCCAAAATCGGACGGATCTGTTCTTCCATCCTGTCGCGCCGGCTGCGGGTGGCCTTTACTATGGACACAAGCGTATCCAAGGACGCCGCCACCTCATGATTCACCAGCACGAAATCATACTGCGAATAGTTGCGAATCTCTTCCGCGGCTTCCCTGAGGCGCCGTTCAATTACGGGCTCAGAGTCCTGGGAACGCAACCGCAACCTTTGCTCGAGAACTTTCCGGCTCGGAGCGAGAATAAAAACCGAAACCGCGGCCGGAATCCGCTCTTTTAATTGTCTCGCACCCTGGACGTCGATGTCGAGCACCAGAGTCGACCCCTTCGGCCGCGGCCCGGTCCAGTTCGCTTTGATGGGTGCCGTAGTAATTGCCGAACACCTGCGCCCATTCCAGAAACTCGCCACTTTGGATTCGCGACTCAAATTCGTCACGCGAAACGAAGAAGTAGTCCAGTCCATTCTGTTCCTGGCCGCGGGGGGCGCGGGTGGTGTAGGAAACAGAGAATCGAAGCGCCGGAACAGCTTTGATCAGTTGCGTCACCAGAGTGGATTTGCCCGAGCCGGAGGGCGCGGAAATAATGAAGACCGTGGTCATTCTAAGTTAAGGGACTGCTCGCGGATCTTTTCAATGCAGGATTTCGCCTGCAGGGCAAGATCGGTTACGCGCAGGCCCGCGTCGCCGATGCCGCCCGTTTTTGAAAGGATCGTATTGGTTTCGCGGTTCATTTCCTGGAGCAGAAAGTCGAGCTTCTTGCCGACTTCTCCGCCTCCGTCCAGCAGGACGCCAAGCTGCGCCGCATGGATTTTCAAACGGGCCAGTTCTTCGCCGACGTCGCTCCGGTCCGCGATCACCGCAGCCTCCTGAATTAACCGCTGCGGCTCCAGTTGAACGCCTTTCAGCAGTTCCTTCAATCTTTCCTCCAGGCGATTCTGGAAAGCCGAGGTGGCCTGAGAGCGGATCGCTTCAATCTCTTTGGCCGCTTGAATCAGTTCGGCGTTGTGACGCCGCATCTCGTCGCCGATCTCGCAGCCTTCTCGTTCGCGGAACTCATTGAGGGCCGCCAAAGCCTCGCTGACCGCACTCATCAACACGGATTCGATCTCCACCGGCAATTCCGCTTCCGAGGAAGACTCAAACATTCCCGGAACTCGCAACGCGGCGTTCAGATCAGGTTTGGAATCCAAGCCGTGCTCCATCGCAGCTTCACGGAACGCAGTCAAATAGGCGTGGAGCAGATCACGATTCAGTGCCGCTGCGGTGACCTCGGCCGACGCCTTAGGCAGACTGATTCGTACCTCCACATGGCCACGCACGACGCTCGCCTTGACGGCCGTTCGGACGGCATTCTCATATGGGTCGGCCGCTTCAGGCGCGCGCACTTGCACATCCAAGCCGCGGTGGTTTACTGTTTTCACGCTGACCACGACTTCGCTGTCGCCTAAATGACGACGGGTGCGCGCGAAGCCTGTCATGCTGCGGAGCGGGGCGGGCATGCTCAGGGGTTCAGATCCGCCGCCAGGAATTGGAGTTCATAAAGTCGCTGATAGATTCCGCCGCGGGACATCAGTTCTTCGTGGGTGCCGGTTTCGGCAATCCGTCCGCGGTCGAGAACAACAATCTTATCAGCCCTGCGTACCGTAGAGAGACGGTGTGCAATAACAATCACGGTGCGGTGCTCCATCAGGTTCTGGAGCGCCCCCTGCACCAGCATCTCGGATTCGGTGTCCAGATGCGATGTAGCCTCGTCCAGGATCAGTATGGGAGCGTTCTTCAAGAGCGCCCGCGCGATAGCCAGGCGCTGCCGCTGGCCGCCGCTTAACTTCACGCCGCGCTCGCCAATGATGGTGTTGTAGCCTTCCGGCATCCTGGAAATAAATTCTTCGGCTAGAGCGTTGCGCGCGGCCTGGCGGATTTGCTCCTCCGTTGCGCCTTCGAGTCCATAGCCGATATTGGCCGACACGGTGTCGTTAAAAAGAAACGTGTCCTGCGCCACGATGCTGATCTTTTCCCGCAGAGACTTCAGGCGAAATTCACGTATGTCGCGGCCATCCATGCGGACAGCTCCGGAGACGACATCGTAAAAACGTGGAACGAGATTCGCGAAGGAAGTCTTGCCCGCGCCGCTGGGCCCCACCAGTGCGACCACCTCCCCGGCTTTTACTTCCAGGTTGATATCGTTCAGCAGGAATCCTTCAGGTGCGCTGGGATAGCTGAAGCCGACATGGTCGAACTGGATCGACTTTTCCAGGCGCGTGAGGCGCACGGCTCCCGGACGGTCTGCGACGCGCTGGTCTTGACCGAGATACCTGAATACCGCTTCGGTCGAACCAAGAGCCTGCTGGAAGATGTTGTGAATACCGGTCAGACGTTTCACCGGTTCGTACAACATCAGCAGCGCGATCACGAAGCTGGTGAATTCCCCTGCGCTCATCGCCCCCGCTTTGATTTGAAGCCGCGTGTAGGAGAGCAGACCCACAATCGTCACCGCGCCGAAGAATTCAATCAGCGGAGAAGCGATGGCCTGCTGCCTCACATAGCGAAGATTGGAGCGAAGCAAGCGATTGGCGCGATCGCGGAACCGGTTCGACTCGATTTCCTCAGCGCTAAAGGATTTTACGACCTGGTGCCCGCTGAGGGTTTCCTGCAGCACCTGGTTGAGCTCCGCGGTGTTATCTTGCGCGCTACGCGTGGAACGGCGAATGCGTTTTCCAAGCCTGAGTGTCGGAATGAGTACGAAGGGGAGCACGGTCAAGCTCACCAGGGCCAGCCTCCAGTCGGTCTGGATCACGACCGCAAGCAGAGCCAAAGCAGAAAAACTTTGCCGCAGCCAATCGGCCAGGATGTGCGACAGTGCCACCTGGATCTTGTCCAGATCATTCATGATGGACGACATCACCCGCGCAGTCGAATTGGATTCAAAAAACTGCGCATCCTGATGGAGCACGTGATCGAACACTTCCTGCCGCAGATCGGTGACCGCCGAAAATCCCACGTAGTTGATGAGATAGTTCGCCGTGTAATCGCACACGCCTTTGGTCAGGAACACAACCAGGATGCCAATGGCCACCATGGTCCACACGTTGTGAATGGACATCGGCATCAAGCTATCCAGATAGACGGTGTGATGCCAGCCGGGAATGGTGAAGAGAGCCACCGGAGCGTCGGCCGAGGAAGGATTGAGGACGCGATCGAACACCGGACGGATGAGTAAAACGATAAGAGCCTGCGAGGCTCCCACGCAGGCCATCAGAACAACGGAAATCAGCAAGTGAGGTGTGTAGGGCTTGGAGTAGCGGAGGAGCCGCAGCAGTTCCTTCATGCGGCCACTCGTTTCACAGCTTCCACCGCCTGGATGACCTGGGCGACCCTGACCTCCTGAATCCCTCCAGGCATCTTGAGCCCTCGGCCTTCGGTACGCCACGGCGCCCATACAGCCGGGTCGGTGGGCCCGAACACAACCACGCAAGGCACTCCGTAGGCGGCAGCGATGTGCGCAGGTCCGCTGTCATTACCGACAAAAAGGTGTGCCCCAGCCATCAGTCCTTTCAACTCCGGTATGGAGGCGTTCGGAATAACTTTGAAAGATCCGAAGATGTTAGCCGGCTCGCCCGGCCCCGGGATGAACACGGGCGTAAGGCCTAGGCTCTTTTCGATATGTCCTGCGACTTCGAGAAACCTGTCCAGAGGCCAGGTCTTGTCCGGCGCTGAAGCGTATGGATGAATTACGGCATAGCCTGGTGCGAGAGCGGTAGGTGCGGCCGCGAACAAGCGGGCTCGTGGGACTTCGGCCTGCGGCACCCCAAGAAAAAACATCGCGGAGGCAATGTGTTCCGCCGTGTGAACCTTACGCTCCACATGCATAATGTCCTGTGCGCGCGGGATCTTGTGAGTGTAAATTGAAGCGAAGCGATGATGCGCGAAGCCGGCACGGGAACGCGCCCGCGAAGTGGCTGTAATCGCGATGCTACGCGTGCCGCCGTGAAGATTGAGGATTCCCTCCGGCCGCCACGCGCGAACCGCATAGACCATGGGCGGCAGGGTGACTTCCACATCGGGATTTCCTTCGAAGACCGATGCGTAGCGATCCTCCACCACAACAGCTACGCGCAGATCGGGCCGATGAGCCTTCAGAAGAGAAAGGGCCGGCGTGGTGAGGACACAATCGCCCAGGGAGCGAACACGGATCACCGCGATCCGCGAACCGGGCGGCAGACGATCCAACATAGCGAGCCTATTCTTCGATGCGGGCTTCGTCGACCAGCATCACCGGGATGTCGTCACGAATGGGATAAACCCGCTTGCACTCGACACACTTCAGGCCGTTTTCATCCCGTTTGAGCTCTACGGTTGCCTTACACAGCGGGCAAACCAGGATCTCAAGCAGTTCCTTACTGATAGCCATGGTTGAGAATTTAAGTGTAACACTGCGGGCGATCGTTCTCTACGCTGCCAGCCTTGCGAGCGTTTCGGCCAGCACCAGTGTGCCCATCGCAATCGCCTCAGGCGACGAAAATTCATCTGGCCTGTGGCTCACGCCGCCGCGGCACGGAATGAAGAGCATCGCCGTGGGAGCAACGCGCGAAATAAAAAGAGAATCGTGATAGGCCCGGCTGATCATGCGTTGATGGCTCACGTTATGCGCGTCGGCGGCTTTAATGAGAGTATCCACGATGCCGGGATCGCATTGCGCGGGAGGATCGGCGTTAATCGGCTCGGTCCGTATTAAGACATTGCGCCGCTTCGCCACGGCCCGGGTTTCTTCCTCAATCCTGCAAAGAACGGCATCGCGGCGCGCGCCATCGATGTCCCTGACGTCGATCTCAAGCCGCACGCGGCTGGGAATGCTATTGATCGCCCCTGGAAATACGTGGCACACACCTGTCGTCGCAACGGTATCTTCGGTTCCGGTAGACCGCGCTGCCGATTCGATCGCGAGCGCAATCTCGGCAGCGGCGGAAAACGCATCGCGGCGATGGGGCATCAGCACAGCGCCGGCGTGCCCCCCTTCGCCCTCGATCACCAGCCGGAAGCTCGCAGGGGCGGCGATGGCGGTCACCACGCCTATGTCAATCTGTCGCTCTTCCAGTTGCGGACCCTGTTCTATGTGCAACTCAACGAATGCGGAATAGTAGTTTGAAGGCAGCACGACTGAAGGCAGAGATCCGTTGAAGCCCGCACGCGTGCGTACCTCGTGTAGTGGCTTGTTCTCAGCATCCTTAAGCGATTCATCCACGGATGGCGGCAGTACGCCCGCAAGCAGCCGGCTCCCCAGGCATCCGACACCGAATCGAGTTGGCTCCTCCGACGTAAAAATCAGCAGCTCAATCGGCCGGCGCGGCTGAAACTCGCCGCGTTGCAAAGTGCGGATTGCTTCCAAGCCGCCCAACACGCCCACGGTGCCGTCAAAACGTCCCGCGTTGGGAATAGCGTCTATATGAGATCCCGTGCCTACAGCCGCGGCTCCGGCCTCCGACCCGTTCCAGCGCGCAAACGTGTTCCCCACGGCGTCTTCGCGAATTGCGAGGCTGGCTTCCGCACACAGACGTTTCATGTAAGCGCGGGCTCTTAGGTCGGCCTCCGTGAAAACCACGCGCGTCACAACAGGAGATGGCTCTGAAGAGATCGCGCCCAGTTCCTCCAACTCCCGGCTTAGCCGGTTGGCGTCCACGGCGAGGTTCATCGATTCCAATCTTTATAGATCAGATATTTTGCGGGAGCCTTGCCGAGGGCTCCGAACCACTGCGGGCAGTAGGGGGCCATCCAAATAAAATCGCCCGCTTTCACCGGGTACCAGAATTCGCCGAGTTTATAAATGCCGCCCCCGGCGAGCATCAGCAGCCCGTGCTCCATGACGTGGATCTCCACCATGGAAAGCTCCGCGCCTGGTTGGAACGTCATCGTATTCACGGCAAAATCGAATGCGGGATCGGGCGGGATCAGAGTACGAACTTCCAGCGCTTCGTCCCCCATCAATGGCTCGCCCAGGACCAGAGGCTCGCATCCAAACAAGGGGCCAGGCGATGCGACACCCTGCAGAGCAACGTAAGGTTTTTCGATTACAGCTGCGCGAGCTGGACTTTTCGCCAATAACGCTTGCGGCGCACCAGCGGGGAAGTACGCGTAGTCACCTGCGCGTAGAAGGTGCGCTCCGGCCTTTAGTTCCCCATCTAGTACGTATACAAACCGCTGCGCCGCTGCGGAACCCACCGTGCCATCTGCATCGAATTCCGCTGTGTATTGGGTGAAGCGGGCTCCGGAGGCGGGCGTGATATGAAGGATGGCGGTGGCGTTTTGCATACCGGGCAAGGGTGCCCGAACGAACGTGTCTGGCGTCTGCAGCAAGTGGTCGCCGCGATGCGCGCTGCGGGTGATTCCAAGTGAGGGCATGTTATGTTTTTGCGGGCTTGATCAGTTTTCCGTTGGTCTGAGCCGTGATCTTTCCATTTTCATAGATTGTCTCCCCGCCGCGGATGGTCCGCCGAACGGTGCCGCGAAAGGTCCGGCCGATGTAGGGACTCAGGCCATGCCGCTGGTGGAGATCTTCGCGCTTCAATTCCTGCGTTGCGGCCAGGTCGACAAGAGTTAAATCAGCATCGTTGCCGGGAATGATCGCGCCCTTGCCCGCCAGGCGGAAGCGTCTGGCAGGCTCGCCTGCAGTGAGGGATGCGATCCGTTCCAGCGGAATGGCGCGTTCATGAAATCCTTGATCCAGCAGCACGGCCAGGGTCGACTGAACGCCGGCGATGCCGCCCCAGGCCTTCGAAAAGTCTCCTGTCTTCATCTCAGGCGGCGCTGGCGAGTGGTCGGACGCGACAATGTCCACAGCGTGGAAGATTGACCAAGGCCCGTCGTGCTCGGCGCGCAAAGGGGGTGCGCACTTGGCGATTGTGCCGAGTCGCTCAACATCCTCTTCCGTGAAATACAGATAGTGTGCGCATGTTTCGATGGTGACATTGGCGCCTTGTGCGCGAGCTTCCAAGGCGGCCACAATTCCACTACCTGAACTGATGTGGACGATGTGGATGCGCGCTCCTGCCTCACGCGCCAGAAAGCAGGCTCGATGAATCGCCTCGACCTCAGCAAGTATGGGGCGGGATCGCAAGAACCCGCGCACGCTCTTATCTCCGTCCGCCGCGAGGAGCCGCGAACAGCCCTGAGTGATCTCCTGGCTTTCGGCGTGAACCGCTACGGTCAAGCCCAAGTTGCGAGCCTGCAGGAGGCCGAGGTACAGCGTTAGATCGTCGGCTCGGGGAAACTCGGGGAGGCCAGAGTCGCACATGAAAGCCTTGAAGCCGACGACTCCACGGGCCGCGAGCTCCCTCATTTCATCCTCCATCTGGTCGAAGTTGCCCGGGATCAGGCCACCCCATAATCCGAAGTCGGTGATCGAAGCTTTGGAGAGGGCCTCGTGCTTACGGTCGAACTCCTTCGCGTTGACCGTGCATGGCGTCGAGTTGAGCGGCATGTCGAAGAAGGCGGTTCCTCCGCCCGCGGCTAATCCCCGGCTCCCTGTGGCCGCCCCTTCCCAGTCCGTGCGGCCAGGCTCGTTGAAATGCACATGTACGTCGATCAGGCCGGGTAAAATCGTCAACCCACGCGCGTCTACTTCCTGGCGAGCACCAGGGAGTTCGGGGCCCACGGCTTGAATGCGTCCGTCTTCGATTGCGACATCGACCGAAAGCAAACCCGCTTCAGTGACCACGGTGCCCCCGCGAATCACCTGGTCAACCGGCATGATCTAGTTCCATCTGATCGAGAAATTTCAGGCCTACTGTGAGGGCCGCCGCGACATCTTCCACCAGGACTGCTTCATCCGGATGATGGCTGATTCCGCCAGGGCTCCGAAGGAAGAGCATCGCCACCGGCATTCTGCGCGCTACGATCATCGCGTCGTGCCCGGCGCCGCTGTTCATTCGGTGCGAGGGGTGGCCTGAAGCGATTAATGCGTCTCTCAGCGCGGAGGTCAGCCTGCCATCCATGGCCACGGCAGCTTGATCCAGGCGAGGTTCCACCAAAAGAGTGAGATGCCTCCGCGCCGCGATGTGTTGCGCGATATTTAGCAGGCGAGACACGGCATCTTTACGTACCGCATCGTCGGCGTGACGCACGTCCAGGCTTGCCAGAGCGCTTTCCGGAATTACGTTGCCCGCTCCGGGGAGAACCTCCAGACGTCCAACGGTGGCCACCAGGCCGCTCACCGAGCAAGCCTCGCGCTCCACCGCGCCGATCCATTCTGCCGCTCCCTGCAGCGCATCCTGACGAAGATGCATTGGCGTGGTGCCGGCGTGATTCGCTTTGCCTTGAAGGGTAATCTCAAGCCGGCTTTGTCCCACAATCGCGTCGACAACACTTAACGGCAGATCGAGGCTCTCGAGAACCGGACCCTGCTCAATGTGGAACTCCAGATAGCCGATCGCGTCGCGGACTGCTTGTGCGTCCCCGATTTTCTCCGGCACAAGTCCATACGAACGGATCGCCTCTCGCACTGTGACGCCGTTCCTATCCCGGCGATCAAGCAGATCCTCTCTAAGGTCTCCCACCAGCGCCAGGCTTCCCAGAAAGGGAACGCCAAACCGGACGCCCTCCTCTTCCGAGAATCCGACCAGTTCGACGTGAAATGGAAGTCGGCGGCCCTCCAGAAGTTCGATCAGCGTCACGCCGAGCACCACGCCCAGGATCCCGTCAAACGCTCCGGCATGCGGAACCGTGTCCAGATGCGAGCCGACATAAAGACGGCGCGCGTAGGCGTTCTCGGAGCGATAGCAGCCGCGAAGGTTGCCTGCCGCATCCACTGTGACTTCGCAGCCGGCGTTTTTCATCCACTGCCCGATCGCTTCATGCACGGCGTGCATCGGCTCGGACAGAAACGTACGAGTGGTAAATCCAGGCTGCTCCGTGAATCCAGCCAACAAGCGGCAGCGCTCGATTACTCGGCTCGCAGTCCGCATCACGATCCTCGATAGGTGCTGTAGCTGTAGGGAGAAATGAGCAGAGGCACATGATAGTGCCCGCCGGGATCGGCCACACCGAAACGAATGACTACCTGGTCCAGGAACGGAGGATCGGAAAGCGTGATGCCCTGGCCACGGAAAAATTCCCCCGCATGAAACGTTAGCTCGTAGGAACCCGCCTCGATCCGCTCGCCCGAGAGCAATGGCTCGTTCGTGCGCCCGTCGGCATTGGTAGTGGATGTGACCAAATGTTGACGCGAATCCGCCCGCAGGATGTGCAATTCCACCACCACTCCTTGCGCTGGTTTGCCGCGAGCCACATCCAGCACATGCGTCGAAAGGCGAGCCATCCTATCTCCTCTACCTGCTCCGCCCTATCGGCGCAGCCTCAACCCGAGGCAACCGTAAGGCGGCCTGGCGTCTGTGAAAATGCCTAATTCTTCTCCGCGTTCCGTGACGGTATCCCAAGTCCGATTGTTGGCCTCTAGGTGAACCTCTCGCACCACAGGAATGTCCTCCAACACCTTGGAGCCGATCAAGTAGATCACTTCCTGAATGCTTCCCGATTCGAAGGAGCTGAATACCTGGTGCACAATCTGGCCGATGTCAGCGGCGACTACGCCGTTATTAAATGCCGCTCTGGTTTCGGTGTACCACCACTCCAGGTCCAGCCACATGTGCAGAGGGCGATTTTTTATATCGGGAAGGGTGGTGTACTGGTCGCGCACAAAGCCGTGGAAGGCGCTGCCTCCAAGCCGCAGCAGCTTGAATCCTTGCACGCCTGAAGACACTTCGACGATTCCGTTGCGATTGATCTCAATGCAGGCAGTAGCGCGCTGCGGGCCCGAAGGAGCGAAGGCGGTGTTGCTGTTAGGCAGCCCCTCATAGGGGATCTCGACGACAGAGAGTTGAATCCCCTCGGCCTGCGGGTAGGTGTCCATGAATTTCTGAGCTAGAAATTGGCCGTACTCTTCCAAGCCCGCGCCTGTATAATTCATAGTCTCGCGCTGGATGAAATTCTTCATCGAGTCCGTGGCAACCAGGCCGGTGTTGTCGCCGGTCGTGTAGGTGGGCCAGAATGCGTCGCCATAAATCAGCATCTTTACGTTCGCGCCGAATACCGCGCTCTGGCCTGACGGCGCTTTCCCGTCGCGATTCAGCCGGTAGACGATTACGTCGCCCTTGCCGTAGTAGTTGCGCTTCCAGCCGCTCGAAAATTGTTCCACTTGGTTGTTGGTCCTTAGGATTTCAAAATGTCTTCCAGCCGGAACCGCGCAATCCGGTATACCTGCTGAAGAGCCTGCTGAAACTCGTCCTCGCGCGAAGAGTGCAGACGAGTTTCCAAGGCGCGCAGGATGTCCTCTTTACTCGCGCCTTTGACGGCATAAATAAACGGGAATTCGAAGCGGCTGCGATAAAGCTCGTTTGCCGCTTCCAGCCCCTTCAGTTCGTCCGGCGTCAGGCTTGCGAGTCCCGCTCGGGCCTGCTCACCGGCGGATGCGATACTCATGCGCGCTCGGGTCCCCAGGTCCGGATGTGCTCGCAGGAGCGCGAGTTGTTCGACCGGTGTGGCGTTCTTAACCTGTACCACCATAGCCCCATGCAACTGGTCTATTCCTGAGAATGGCCTGACAGTCCAGGCGCGCTCGGCGACCCACGGCGAATGCTCAAAGACCGGGCCAAGCTGCTCTACAAAACCGTCTTGGGGAAAGGAATTCAACTCTCCGATGGTCATGGCCGTGTCAGGTTTAGCCGCAGTGTAGCACGCTGTCTTTTAGAGCCATTCGGAGCGGGTTGCGAAGATGGCTCCGGGGCCGGCGGCTGGTGGCTGAGGGCTTGTGGGGCACAAGGCCCGGGGCGCGGTAGCATTTTCAACGGGTCGGTGGGTTCGTTTTGCAAAATTGCTTTTTTTCGAGTGCAGGGCCGGGTTCGCGGCATCGGGAGGATCGAGCGGGACGGCCTCTGTAGTGTTTGCAACGGGTTGGTGGGTTCGTTTTGCAAACTCTTTTTTTTTGAGGGTTGGGTTCGCTGCATCGGGGTGCGGGCGTGTTCTGAGGGGACGGGTGCCAGGAGGAGCGTCTCGGCGAAGACCGTGCTCGGGTGCTGTTGCGATAGGAATTGCGCTTTTCCTTCAGAGGCGGCGGGGCTCTTGGATCGGGCTCCACGAGCGCGGGAGGCGGCGATTTGTTCCGGAGTTCTCATGCCGCACGTAGGATACACCCGAGGCGCAAGAATTCCGGGGAATTCTATTAACGATGTGATTGAGGGCAAAGGAGAATCGCGCTAGGCCAGAGACTTGTGATGACAAACGGTGGTTTCGGTTCGCGGGCGAGATTCTAATTAGTGAGGGCACTTGGTCCGATGGATTGCAGATACCCCACGGCTACCGCGTGGCGCTTCCATTCGTTGACGATCTGCCAGACATAAAATCTGTTGGAACCGTAGCGTTTCGCAATCCGGCCACAACTCCAGTTACGGAGGAAATAGAGCTGAATCGCATAACATTGCAGGCTCGGCGCCGAGTGGCCGACGAACAGAGGCACTTGTGAAGGAAAGCTGACTTGATTCCTCTCGATGGCTCACCTTAGTCGAGCTAGCCTTATGCTGTTCAGATCTTCCACTTGGGACACCGTGCCCCGAGTATGCGATGAAGGCTATGAAAAGGCATAAAAAGCTGAGTTATTCGCCGGAGCGGCCCAGCGACGGCGAATCCGGGTCGGACGGGTTCCGGAAGAGCCGCAGAGGCAGGTTAGGTTTAAGGTGGGGATTCCGGTCTAACGTGAACGCGATTCCGGGATGATTCCGAACGGTATTCCGGGGCGAACCCGAACAGTGTTCCGGGATGAAGGTGAACACCGATTCCGCGATGAAGCCGAACAGTTTCAGGCCGATTCCGGAACCGCGTTCGGCTTGATCCCGGAATGATTTCCACAAGCTGAGTGGCGCTGGACAACACAATGGCAGGCAGCCTCCCCCGAAAGGGGGAGGATTAGCTTGCCAGCCAGGAGATTGTCCGTGCGCAAGATCAAAGAAGTTCTCAGATTGAAGTTTTCAGTGGGCCTGGGACTGCGAGCGATCGCTCGCAGTTGCTCGATTGGCCTGGGAACCGTCCACGAATACCTGCAACGAGCCGAAGCAGCCGGAGTCACGTGGCCGCTCGGCGAAGATTGGGGGGAGGATCGGCTGGAAACCGCGCTGTTCGGCGGTCCACCGCGGGCTCGCGCGGCGGCATTGCCGATGCCAGACTTCGCCGAGCTGCACCGACAGCGACAGCAGCATCGACACGTAACCCAACAGTTGCTTTGGGAGGAGTACCGGCAGGCCAACCCGGACGGCTATCAGTACTCCCGTTTTTGCGAGCTGTACCGGCGCTGGCGCCGCAAGCAAGATGTAGTGCTCCGTCAGGAACACAAGGCCGGCGAGAAACTGTTCGTCGATTGGGCGGGTACCACCATCCCGATCTACGACCCTCGCGGTGGTCCCGCACATCACGCGCATCTTTTCGTCGCTGTACTGGGAGCCAGCTCGTACACCTACGCTGAGGCGACCAGCGATGAGCAGTTGGCGAACTGGATTGGTGCGCACGTGCGTGCTTTCGAGTTTTACCAGGGCGTTCCGAAGCTGGTGGTACCCGACAACACCAAGACAGGCGTCACGAAAGCCTGCCGCTACGATCCCGATCTAAACCCCACGTATCAGGAGATGGCCATGCACTATGGAGTGGGAGTGGTTCCAGCGCGACCTTACAAACCGCGCGACAAGGCCAAGGTCGAATCGGGCGTTCAGTTGGCTGAGCGGTGGATCATCGCGGCGCTGCGCCATCGAAAGTTTTTCTCAATCCAAGAACTGAACCAAGCAATCCGCGAGCTGCGCGACCGCATCAACCAGCGGCCATTCCGCAAGCGGGAAGGCTCGCGGACGTCGCAGTTCGCGTCTCTGGACAAGCCGCGCTGAATCCTCTGCCTGCCGAGCCGTTCGATCTCAGCCAGTGGTCCCGCGCACGGGTCAACATCGACTACCACCTCGCCTTCGACACGAACTATTACAGCGTTCCTTACAACCTCGTGCATGAACTGGTGGAAGTACGCTCGACGCCCACGACTATTGAGATTTTCCACAAGGGTCAACGCGTGGCATCACACCTGCGTGCGCGTGGTCAGGAACACACCGTCACTATTGCCGAGCACCGTCCACGTTCCCACCAGGCTCATCTGGAATGGACTCCCTCACGAATGGTTCACTGGGCCGAAACCATCGGTCCCCACACGGCACGGCTGTTCGGGCGGATCATGAACGACAAACCGCATCCAGAGATGGGTTATCGCGGGTGTCTGGGCATCATCCGTCTGGCGGACAAGTACTCCGCGCAACGTGTCGAAGCTGCTTCCGAGCGCGCGCTGCTCACCGGCGCATGCCGTTACAAAAGCGTCGAGTCCATTTTGAAGAACTCGCTTGACCAGGTGCCGCCATCATCACTGCCGCCCACTTCCACTCCATTGCACGATAACATCCGCGGTTCCGAATACTTCGAGTAAGGAGACCCCATGCTACAAGAACCAATGATGGAAAAACTGACCGCGATGCGGTTGCTCGGCATGGCGGATGCGTTGAAGGTACAGGAGCAAGATCCGGCTGCAAGGGAATTGAGTTTCCTGGAGCGGCTCGGCCTACTCGTGGATCAGCAGTGGACTTGGCGCGAGAATCAGGCCTTGGCGCGGCGATTGCATGCCGCCAAGTTGAAGGGTGCCTCCGTAGAAGACATTGACTATCGCACCTCGCGGGGACTCGACAAAAGCGTGATTCGCGCTCTGGTGCAGAAGTCGGCCTGGGTTCAAAATCACGAGAACATCTTCGTGCTCGGACCCACCGGCGTTGGCAAGAGCTTCGTTGCCTGTGCGCTAGCGCAAAAGGCCTGCCGCGACGGTTACTCAGCTCTTTACATGCGCGCCGCTGCGCTGTTTCGCGACCTTGCTATTGCTCACGCCGACGGAAGTCTGCGCAGCTTATTGACCCGCCTGAGTCGTATCGACGTGCTGGTGATCGACGACTGGGCTATGGCCCCGTTGTCGGAACCGGAGCGGCGCGACTTCTGGGAGATCTGTGAGGACCGCTACCAAGTGCACTCAACGGTCCTGACTTCCCAACTGCCTGTGACACGCTGGCACGAACAGATCGGCGATCCCACCGCCGCTGATGGCATCCTCGATCGGCTGGTCCACAACGCACACCGCATCGAAATGCGTGGCGATTCAATGCGCAAGAACCGGGGTAAGCAGGAGCGCTAATCCCAGTAACAACGCCACCTGATCTTCTGGGAAACTCGATGGGAGATGGCTTATACGCAGCTAAGGGTTGGCGATCAGGCGATCCGGTATGACCGTGACAGAACGCGACGCGTCTACACCGGCCTCGAGAAGGGAGACGCCGATGAATGCGGTTGCATCTATTGCCAGAACTTCGCAACGCAGCGTGACTCGGCTTATCCCGAATCATTTAAGCAGTTGCTCGATCAACTCGGCATCGATCCTTCGAAGGAAGGAGAGGTGTACGAGGCCGGACCCGCTGAAGACGGAAAGGTTACTTACGGCGGTTGGTTTTATTTTGTTGGCGAGATGATCGAAGCGGGAGAGAAGAACATAGGGTTAAACGGCTTCGCATACTGGTTCACCGCAAAGTGTCCGGACGCTCCGGCATTCCACGGTCAACCGCTGCTTGCGGTCGAGTTCGTCACAACTCTCAACTGGGTACTCGCCGTTGGCCCTGAATGAGCAACGGCATCAAGTCGGCGCGCTGATCGCGCTCCGGTCTCTGCGTGCTGAGGCGGGGACAAGGGCTGCCGCCCCTTTCCCCGCACCCCTTTCTCTGCTTGCGGCGCTGTTCCTCCGCTGCACTCCGGACAAGTATCTCTTGACGAAACCGAACACTTCTTGCACAATCGAGATGCCAGCGTCGCTACGCTCCGATGGTGTTCGGCTTCATTCCGGAATGCCGTTCGGATTCCTTCCGGAATGTGCGTTCGGCTTCGCCGGAA
>CAVYBC010000014.1:0-166153 GCA_963766615.1 Terriglobia bacterium | reverse complement strand
GGTGACTTAGGGGTTTTAACTCCTTGGCTGGAGCTACACGCTATATTAGTCAATCATGAAATCCGTATGGTTTGAGAAGCGCGGACCCGCGCGAGAAGTGCTAGTTGTCGGAGAAATACCGGACCCCACGCCCGACCTCGGCCAGGTTCGCGTGCGGGTACATGTTTCCGGAGTGAATCCGTCCGATACCAAGTCGCGAGGCACGTATTACGGCGCTACCCACATGGAGTTTCCGCGCATAATTCCCGGTCAGGATGGAGCCGGTGTCATCGACCGCGTGGGTCCTGGAATTCCGGAATCCAGAATCGGCGAGCGGGTATGGGTTTACGAAGCGTACCGCGGCCGTCCTTTCGGCACGGCGGCTCAGTATGTGGTGGTTCCTTCTCACCAGGCCGTGAAACTTCCCGACTCCATCGACTTCGATACTGGAGCCGGTCTTGGCGTGCCGGCCATGACGTCGCATCGCTGCCTGTTTGCCGATGGCGGCATTCAAGGCAAGACGGTATTGGTTCACGGCGGAGGTGGCGGAGTTGGCAATGCCGCCATTCAACTGGCTCGCTGGGCTGGGGCTCGGGTGATCACCACCATCAGCCGGCCCGAGCAGGAGACGGCGGCGCGTGGCGCTGGCGCTCACGTCATTGTGAATCGCAAACGCGAGAACGTGGTCCAATCCGTCGCTGCGGCGACTGGAGGCGCGGGTGTCGACCAGATTGTCGAGGTCGATTTCGGACAGAACATTGAAGCGAATTTAGGCATGCTGAAGGTCGGCGGATCCATCGCAACCTATTTCTCGTCGAATATTCCGCAATTTCCCTTTTTCCCTCTGATGGTCAATTGCATTACCGTGCATTACATTCTTGTGTACACCATGTCGCAGCAGGCCCACGAGGATGCCATTCGCGATACCACCGCTTGTTTGGAAGCCGGGCAGTACCGCACGCAGGTCGGTGCCAGGTTTCGGTTGGAGCAACTCGCCGATGCGCATGAAGCGCAAGATTCAGGGGACGTGGTCGGCAAGATATTGATAGATATCGCATAGTACTTGCCTGGGGTTAGTTTTCCGTTAAGCCTTTTGTCGCGAGCAGGTTAACTCCTGCATGCCACGCGTAAAGCTTTAAGGTCTCCCTGCCGAAAAGTTGGTGGTAAGGAGATACCCCTTATGGGCCACGTGGACGATCTGGAGCGCCTGCTCCCCGACCGGCTAGGGAATCCTCATTGGAGCGTCGAGGATGAGCTCCGTGAAGCGCGCCAGCAATTCCTCAGTCTCTTTCACGACGCACCGGTTGCCTGTCACGAAATCGATCGCGATGGAATTGTGGTTCGCGTAAATACCGCAGAGGGGACTCTGCTGGGATTCGCTCCCAATGAGATGATCGGCCGGCCTATTTGGGAATTCATGGCGCTGGAGGAACGCGAGTCCAGCTCCGAAAGCGTCCGCCGCAAGCTATCCGGAGAGCAGTCGTTGACCAAGGTGGAGCGGAAATATACCCGCCGCGATGGCGCCACTATTTACCTCGAAATTCATCCAAAATTGATTCTGAGCGCTTCCGGAGACATTATGGGCATCCGGTCGTTCATGATCGACATCACTGCCCGCAAGCAGGTCCAACATGCGCTGGAGAGGCAGGCTGCCGAATTGGCCCGGTCCAATGGTGAGCTGGAACAGTTCGCTTACGTCGCTTCGCACGATCTTCAGGAGCCCCTCCGGAAGATACTGGCCTTCGGGGACCGGTTGAAAACAAAGTGTGGCGACCAGCTTCCGGAGGAGGGCCGCGACTACCTGGTGCGCATGCAGAATGCGGCGGTCAGAATGCAGACCCTGATTCATGACCTGCTGGCATTGTCTCGCGTCGCCACCCAGCCGCATCCATTCGGGCCCGTGGATTTGCAGGACATCGTAAAGCACGTGCTTTCGGATTTTGAATCGCGAATCGAGCGGGTTCAGGGGCGTGTGGAAATCGGCGTGTTGCCGGCCATCATCGCGGATCGGTTGCAGATGGCGCAGTTGTTTCAGAATCTGATTGGAAATGCCTTGAAATTCCAGCGCCCTGGCGAGCCTCCAGTGGTGAAGATTTCAAGCGGGTACCTTTCGAACCCCGAGGAAGCGCTGTCCTGCCGCATTGAGGTGGAAGACAACGGAATCGGATTTGAAGAAAAGCACGTTGACCGTATCTTTCAAGTGTTCCAGCGCCTACACGGGCGGGGCGAATACGAAGGATCGGGCATCGGGCTGTCCATCTGCCGCAAAATTGCCGAGCGCCACGGCGGTTTCATCACCGCCAGCGGCACGCCTGGAGCCGGCGCGAAATTTACAGTGGTTCTTCCGGTTCGCCCTCTTGAAGGAGATATGATTCCGTGAAAACGACCCCTCAGCCGATCATCGTCCTCTATGCGGACGACGATCCTGAAGACAGAATGCTGGTGAAAGATGCGTGGGAGGAAAGCCGCGTCGCCAATGAATTGCACTTCGTCGAAGACGGCGAAGACCTGATGGACTATCTGCATCGCCGGGGCAAGTATCAACATCTTTCCGATACCCGGCTGCCGGGCATGATTCTGCTGGACCTCAACATGCCCCGGATGGACGGTCGTGAAGCACTCCAGCAGATCAAAACAGATCCGGTGCTGCGGCGCATTCCGACCGTGATTCTGACCACTTCCAAAGCCGAGGAGGACATCATCCGCGCCTACGGGCTAGGCGTGAGCTCCTTCATCGTCAAGCCGGTGACCTTCAAATCGCTGGTGGATCTGACGCTCGCATTTTCGCGCTATTGGTTTGAGATTGTCGAATTGCCTCCTGAGGCTGCTGCGTAAATGATGGACGAGTATCAAAAAGTAGAAGTCCGCCGGCTGCATGTGCTTCTGGCCGATGACGATGAGGACGACTATCTCATCACCAAGGATATTCTGAGCAGCATTTTTTCCTACGAGGTGGAACTGGACTGGGCCCCGAATTACGCTATTGCTCTCGAGGCAATCGAGCGCAATCAGCACGATGTGTATTTTGTTGACTATCGCTTCGGCGAAGCGGACGGGATCGACCTGGTCCAGCGCGCCTCGGCCCTGGGATGCAAAGCACCCATCATTCTGCTGACCGGCCATGACGCGTGGGAGACCGACGTCCGCGCCATGAGAGCCGGCGCCGCCGACTATCTGGTGAAGGGGACGCTGGAGTCCAGAATGATGGAACGTTCCATTCGTTACGCGCTGGAACGGAAACGGGCCGAGGAAGAATTGAAGGCGTATGCTGCCGACATCGCGCACAAGAACCGGGAACTGGCTGAGGCGGTGCGCGTCGCGCGGGAAGCCACGGAGTTGAAGAGCCAGTTTCTGGCCAATGTCAGCCATGAGATCAGGACCCCGATGCACGGCGTTCTGGGCATGACCGGTCTGCTGCTGGATAGCGAGCTTTCCGACGAACAGCGGGATTATGCCCGTTCCGCTTTTACGTCGGCGGAAGCGCTGCTGGCGGTAATTGACGGTGTTCTGGACTTGTCTAAGATCGAAGCGGGAAAACTGGAATTGGCGAGTGTCGATTTCGAGCCTGCCCGAGTGGTGGAAGAGGTCGCCAAGCTTCTGTCTATTCGCGCCCGGACCAAGGGCCTCGAACTTTACTTCACGGTCTGCCCGGATGCGAAAACCTTGCTCCGGGGCGACGCCACGCGTCTGCGGCAGGTCCTGCTGAACCTGACCGGAAATGCGATTAAGTTTACCGAGAGCGGCCACGTTTCTGTGGATGTGCGCCTGGTCAAGTGCGCCGGCCGGAGCATGACGTTCCTGTTCGAGATTCAGGATACCGGCATCGGCATCGGCGAAGAGAGCAGGCATCGTTTGTTCACGCCCTTCGTGCAGGAGAATGGGTCCACCACGCGCAAGTATGGGGGGACGGGCCTGGGTCTGGCAATCTGCAAACAGTTAGTGGAACTGATGGGTGGCGCGATCGGCTTTGAAAGCGAGCGCGGCCAAGGGTCCAGATTCTGGTTTACTGCGCAGCTGGATTTATGCGCGGTTCCGCCACCACTGCTGCGGCACGAAAGTCGGGCGGCATCCCACGAAGTTTTCGAACCGCAGCCTCAATAACCGATGGACAGTAATTCTAACGCGCGACCAACAACGTGGTCGCGTTCGCTGAAATGTTGCCCTGTGTTATCGTCAGCGGCAGCGCACCCGACTGCGCATCCGAGGGCACGATGATGTTCATCTGATATAGGCCCACAAAGAAGGGAGTCAGGCCCGTGAAGAACGGAGTTACAGACTCTCCGTTCAAGGTCACAATGGGCGCCAATGTCACATTGGATAGCGGGCTTTGAGGAGTACCTTGACCGGTGGGCACCGCAGGAGTGGTGGCGCCCATTCCAATGAGATAAAAGACCAACGCTTCGCCTGGCTTGGCCGGGGCCGCGCTGCTCACAAAAGAGCCGTCGGCGCGTTGGGCGAATGCTGCCCCCCCGGATGCAAGAATGGCGGGAGTGGCTGGCGCAATCGTAATGGAGTCCGGGATGGCGGGGATGTTGTTGAAGAACGCCAGTACGGAATGTTTTTGGTTTGTTGACAGCTCCAGAGGAAGTTCAGTGTTCACCTGACCGGGACTCACATAGAAAAGCGGCACGGGATTGCCGTTGACGAGAATCTGCGTGCCGCTAAAGATATTGGGCAGAGGAGCGTTTCCCGTGCCGACGGCGACCGAAGCGAGTGCGGAGCCGTAGACGCTGGCGATGGTGCCGGGAGCCAGTGGCGCGTTCAGAACCGGATTGAGATTGTTGACCGTTCCTCCGGGTGCCTGGACCGGCGGCGCAATCGAATTTGCGGCCACGCTGCCGATGCGTAACACGGACGTCGCGGGCGCGCTCACGCCGGCTGAAGGAGGAGGAATGTTGGCGTCAATCGCCGTGAAGTTTATAGTGACCGAAGACGCAACACGCCCGGGCGTCCAGTTCGCGGTATAAGCGCCGGTTCCGTCGCCGAGCAAGGTGACGGGTGCGTCGCCGTTATCGAAGCTCGCTACCACCGAAGCGTCTGTTACGGCGTTGTCGCAGTTGTCGTTCACCAGCATGGTGAGAAGCGCTGGGGCTCCGGTGGGCACGATTGATCCATCCGCGAAGGCGCTGTCGGTCAACACCAGTTGAGAGGGCGCGCAAGTGTTAGCCGCACGCGCGTTCGATGTCAGCGTCGCGGCAGCCTGTACCACTAACGTAACCCTGACCACTCGCGTTACATTGCCGATCGCTATGGTCACATCGCCTGTAGACGCTCCCGGAGCCAAGCCAGTGGGCGTCACCAGAACCTGCAGTTGAGCGGGGTTGGTGCTGGAGGTGGTGCCAGTCGGTGGCGTCACACTGAGCCACGAGCCGCCATCGCGGGTTAACGCGGTCGCTTGATAGGTCACCGACGCGGAACTACTCACGTTAATCGTAACCAGGCCTGGCCCAAGCTGGGCGCTCGCCTGCGTTCCCGAGAAAACCAATCCTGAAGGGAACGGATCGGGGAAGGGAGGCGTGTTCGCGGGAGACACAATCAGCACAGCGGTCAGAAGCTGCGGCGAATTTTGCGAGTTGGCGTCGGTGACGCGCAGAACCGCATAGTGCACTCCCGCGCTGAAACCGGAAACCGCAGCTTTGGGGGCCAGTGTGATGATGCCTGGTTTTCCAGCGGAGGCGCTGCCCTGGGCATTCAACACGTTCAGCCAGTCTGAGCCCTGAAGCAGGTCGGCGGTGTAATTGACGCTGGAATTCGGGTCGCCATCGTCGATGACTTCGACGATTTGAGATCGTGTAGCCGTGTTGCCCGCGATTGCCTGGAAACGAAGTCCGACGGTACTCAAACGAAGAATCGGACCGGGCGCGGCGACTTGCAGAACCACTCCGATATCGGTAGTGCTTGCGGGACTGACAATGTGGATGGTCGCGCTGTAGACGCCCGCCGCCAGGCTTTGTGGATTAACGTCGACCCGCAGCAGGACCGGCGCGTTTGGCGCCGTCTGCCCTGAGGAAGGAGTTACGCTGGTGAGCCATGTTACGCCGCCGGGCGTCTTGCCGCCGACGATACTCGCGGTGAAGTTGACGCTTCCACCGCCGCGATTGCGGACGATCAACTGCTGTTCCAACACGCCTGCTACGCCCGCTCGTGAGACAAAAGACAGCGAACGCGGCGAGACATCCATCTGCGGAGCCGCGGCGGTGATCGTGAACGAAACCGGAATGTCGACTTCGGTCTGCGTCGTATCTTTCGGGACAATTCGGATCCTCGCGGTCTGAGTGCCCACTGGCAATGTTCCCGTGGAAGCGTACACTATCAGCGTTCCGGGCGTGACACTGGGCGGACGAAGATTGCTCAGCCAGGAGGGAGCCGCGCTGCCTTGGGTGCCCGAATCAAACACTACGCTGAAGGCTGCCTGGGTGGTCACGCCGGTGGTAATCGAAACCATCTGCGGCCCGGGCGAATCGCCTCCCTGAAACGCATTGAACTGCAGCTGGGTCGAGGAAACCTGAATGGGCGCCGATGCAGCTGAAGCGGAAATTGATAGCGAGGTGGTTCCGCTGAAACGCGGCAGAGGCGAAGTGAGATCGGGGCCCGAGCTGTTTTGCGGCGCAAGGCCGGCGGTGATGCTCAACGACGTGAGTGTTGGCGCGCCCGAGGCGTAGGTGACAAAGAAAGGCAGGTCGACGGACTCAATTGAGGTGGAATCAGCACCCAGCACTTCGAAGACGGCGCGAATCGATCCTGAAGCGTCCGGAGTCAGTGCAACAGCACCGCAGCAGGTCCCCTGGGGCGAGAAGGAACCAGCGCCTGTGGCATCTGCATTCATAAGACGCAGGATTCCGCCCGAGGTCAGGCTGTCGCCGGAATTGGCGGATATGGTAATCCCGGAGCCAGGATTGCTGATCTGCAGATAGACTCGTGTGCCGGAGTCAGCCAACCCGGCACTGGACAGGTTTCCGCGCCCCGCGATCGAAGGGTAGGCGGGATTGTAGAATCCCGTTTCGCTGCCCGGGGTCGATTGGCCCGGACTCGCCTGCGTGGCAGGTGTCGGCGCGAGGCTGTTTCCAGGCGATGCCGCAGTGGTTCGGGTTCTCAAAGCGTTCGCGAATTTCTCCGTCATGGTGATGGCGAACTGGGTGATTCCGGAGGTTCCTGTTTGGATGGACTTGGCCGTGAAGGACGCGGGCGTCGACACATTCGCGACCACCTGCCCTGTGTTCAGCGATATGGTCGGTCCGATTGCGGAGACCTGCGCGCTGATCCGTCCGGACGATCCTGTGGAGCTTGCGTCGGCGCGGATGTTGGTGATGCGGAAGGTTCGTGTGCCGTTTGTACCCGGAGGGTCCAGTGGCACGGAGACGAAATCGATCTCGTTGGATGAGGCGGGCTGGCCCTGATAAACGTTGGCCCGGCCGATGTTGCCATCATACGTCCCCAGCCCCGTTCCATTTCCTTGCAGGTTGCAAACGCCGCTGGAATTCCCGCACACTACCTGCGTCGCCGGAGTGGGTTCATCTACCAGCAGCAACGCTTCTGACCAGCCCGGCGCTAACAGACGGCTGGTAATGGAAGTATCCAGAACAATCGCGATGGTTCCCTGGGGGATCGGCTGCCCGATCGCGGTTGGAGTTCCTCCAGTGCAGGTGACAACCACGTCGCCAACCAACTCCGCATGGCCATTCGAACGAGCGTTTAGAGGAGTCGCTGATGACCCGTTGCAGGACATCGGGCTTTGCGTTTGTTGGGCTTGTGCGGTGAATCCAATAAAAATGAAGGCCGTTAGAGCAGTAAAGCGGGAAAGGTGGTGCACGAGCATAAGTTTACCCTACGCTTACGCGGTTCTAAAGTTACACCCAGTGCCGTTTTAGGGCTTTTTACCTGCGGCCGTTGCGACCTGAATCATCACTGGCGGGCTCGCGACCCCGTTCACGGTAACGACGACAGGTTGCGCCCCAACTGTAACCGAAGCGGGAACCGTGAAATTCAACTGAGCCACGCCGACGAGACCTACCGGCACGCCCACGAACTCGACGAATGCCGGAGTTCCTCCCACGGTGATGGATACAGGTAACAGCGGGACCGGAAGGTCGCTGATCGAATCGGAAGGGTTGGGTGCGAAGCCGGAGAAGATTTGAGGAGAGACCTCGCCCGCGCCGGTGAAAAACAGCACAGCCTCGCCGCCGGGCGCCACCGTCACAGCCGGAAAGACATTGCCCGCGCCGTCATTGAAAATGCCGGGGGAAGCAGGGACGACCTGAATTGGGAATCCGGCGATTAATCCATTGTTGTTGATGCCCACAACGGCCGGTCCGGCCCCGATCTCGTAGGGAATCTGGATGTTGACCTGGTTCAGCGAAATGTAGAGCAGATTGGCCGGGTAGCCATTCACGGTGGCGGACACACCATCGGCGGTCTGCGGCAACGCATTGCCGGTGAGGGGCAGAGAGCGGACCGTGTTCGCGATGCCAGACCCGTAGATTTCGAGCAACTGCCCGGGGCTGGCGGTCGGGGCATGCGTGGCTGGGTTGGCGACTCCGACGATGGAAGAAACGCCGCCACCCAGAACGAACATCACCGGGACGGTAAGGGCTTGAGTCGAGTTGGGAGATTGGATGGTGAGCGTCGCGTTGAAAGCTCCCGGGCCAAGTAGCGCGCCGTTGGCAGTCACGGTGATCTTGGCCGGTCCTGTGCCCGATTGGGGGGAGACGGTGAGCCAGTTCGAAATGCGATTGCCGGGACCAATGGAAATGTTCCAGGGCTGCGTCTTGTCGGACACGTCCAGACTGAGGACGGCCTGCGCCGGTTTGGTCGAATCCGGTGCGGACAGGCTTAGCGATGCCGGGGTGGGCGTGAGCTTCACTGGCGTCGCGGGCGCGGGTTGGAATAGAACCGTGATCTCGTTAAATGCGCCGTTACTGAGCGCGAGATAAATCGGCACGGTCGCCGGGGCCTTGATGCCGCCAAAGCAAACTGTCCCCTGGAGTGCCGCGTAGGAGTTCAGTCTTGTGGTGCCGAAGATGGAGGGGATTTGCGTGCTGCGATCCACTCCGCCCACGATAAGAGTGGTGAGCAGACTGACGCCGTTTCCACTGATGTCGGTCACAACCAGGCGGACGGGCCACTGGCATGAGGCGTCCGCGGTGGGGTCCTGCACCGGTGTGAGGGGCGCGGCTGTCATCTGAAAATCGAAGACCGAGCCAAGAGGCAGGAATAGAATGTTAAATTCGCGAAGGAACGTGTTGCCTAGTGAATCGACTCCGGTGATGGAGAATTTCTTGGTGACCGGAGCCGGAAGGTTGTAGAACACGACCGAGGCATTCAATGTTCCGCCGGCCTGGATCGCCGGGGCGGGGAAGGTTGCCGCCAGGGGTTGCGCCACACCATCGATGGAGAATCCGGTGACCAGGGATGATATGCCGACGACGTCGCTTAAAGAGAAATTCGCTTGCCAGGATAGGCCCTGCGCGTTTTCCGAACTGGGATTTACCGAGGTAGGCGCGGTGACAACAATTCCCGCGGCGTTAGTCGGCATCGTGATGGTGAGACGCGCGGTCGCGCCGCCGCCGCTGAATGCGGAGTCTCCCGAATATGTAGCCGAGACGATCACCGGACCGGTAAAGCCGAAGTTGTAAAGCGGGAATGTTACCGCCGCGGTGGCGGTGGCGCCGTTGGCGGTGAGCGGAACGTTGCCCAGGAAAAGCCCTTCCATCGCGAAGTCGATGGAACCGGTGGGAGTCCCTGTGCCGGTGGCAGTCACCGTGGCAGTTGCGGTCACCGTGCCGTTGACGTTCACTTTGCTGCTGGAGAGAGAGAGCTTGACGTTGACTCCGGCTATAGCGGTGTTCCAATTCGTGACCAGATTATAGACATTGGCCGAGCCGAGCCCCGTGGCGGGATCATAGCCGACACCGGTCTTGTAGCCATAGGACTGGCTTGTGCAGCCAGGAGTCGCTTGCAGGCACGGCACAATATTGTCCCCGTTGGTCGTGTCCTGAAAGATAGGCAGATTGCTCTGGGCCAGGCGGTAAAGCTGAGGATTGATGTTGCCTAATCCCGGCGCCGTCTGGAACTTCTTATTGATCTGATATTGGTTCAACAGTGCGACCACGCCTGCAAACGACGGCGCGGCGGCGGAGGTGCCACCAACGGCGGTCAAATTATTCTCGTAGATGATCAGGTAGGCGTCGTGAAGCGCGGCCGAGAAAGAGAGATCCGGAACGTAACGGCTATTCAGGTTATTGGAAAGCCCCGGCGCCTGCTGCCATAGAGGTCGCGCGAAGAACTGGCTGATGCCTCCACCTGTGGACGCGAGGCCATTCGCCTGAGTGGTTTCATTCCAGGCGGCTTCCTGGATGAAGGACTTAGCCGAGCCGCCAACCTTATCGTTGGTGGGAGCCCAATAATCGCCTGTGGCATCCATGAACTGCGTTCCGCCCACGGAGGTGACTTCAGGAAATACGTTGGGGATTGATACCGAGAGCCCGTGAGCGGCGAAGCTTTGGTTACTGAAAAGATCGCAGGAGGCCGCGCCGCTATCGCCTGAGCTGGCCACAATGGTCATCCCCTGCGCGTTGCCTTGTTGAAAGAAGGAGCGGAAACTTGAGTCGGCGTCGTCCAGTTCGCAGGCGCCATAACTAATGCTGAGGATGGGTGCAACGAGGGAGTCGATCGCGACGGCGGCCGCCGTGAAGGCGTCCTGCCCGAACACGTAATAGATGGTCGCTTTGGGGGCTATGGCGCCCGCCCATTCGATATCGAGGTCGGTCTCGACGAGGATGTTGGGATCGACACCAGGATCGACCCCGCCATAGAAGAGGAACTTGGGATTGTTTACCGGAAGGCCAAAGCGTGTGCGGAAGGCTGTAATGTCCGCCAGCACAGGATCGGATTGGCCGACAATGGCGATACCCTGACCGGTGCCATCGATACCCGAATTCGCCAGGGGCGTGACGCTGTAGATAGTCGACCAATCCTCAGGCGCAAGATAGTGGTTACCGCTGGTGGTGCTGGTATAGCTTGGCGCTTTGATGGCGTGCGACTTCAGACGGAAGTCGTGCAGGCCGCGGAAACCGCTGATCACGTCAGCGAAAGCTTCGGGAACAGACGGCGCAACGGTATTTGCGAAGTGCTTCTGGCCGTCCACCTGAAAGTAGTGCAGAGGGGTACGCAATGCGACGGAAACCTGTCCGGCAGTTCCGCTGAAGGCGATCCAATTGGCGCCGCGCGCGGTGTGTTCTACCTTAAAGCCCTGGGAGACCAGCCAGGCGGTAACTTTGGATGAATCGCTTGCGCTCAGCCCGAAGCGGTTCGCATATTCCTCCGGCGTGAGCCACTTATGGAAGTTGGCTGAAGACGGATTCTGCTGATCGAACAGAAGCTGATCGAGGTCGGCCTGCTGCTCGGCGGAAGGCTTGAACATGGCCAGCATGTAGCTCATCGGCATGGCTGGATCCACCGCTCCCTGATCGAGCTGCGCTTGCGCCTGCCGGGGAGTGCTGATCGCGAGCTGCTTCATGCGGGTGGCGTCCACAACGCTGTTGACGCGGCTGCGGGGGGCGGCTTGCAGGGCAACCGACGCGAGCAAGAAAAATGGCAGATAAAAGGTGGAAACGCGCACCCGGACAGAGGAAAAGAATGTCATGTATTCCTTTAATATTCTTGGAAACTTAAGCCAGCGTCACATAACCTGCTGTTGCTGGTCAAGCCGATTCATACTTAGTACTGGAACCGCAAGTACTTGGGTTCGGGTTCCCAGACCGCGGGTTCAACACGCTTAATAGACACCATGAGCGTGGCGTTAATTCTTCCGTTGTCTATCGGGCTCCTGTTTTCCGCGACTGGTACAGTGTCGCAGCCGCCTAAGCCGATCCAGTTTTCGCAGGCCGTCAATGTGTGCGATGTGGTCACCCGGCCCGACATCGAACATGCGCTGGGACGCCACATGCTGGAAGCTGGGTGGACCACCAAGTCGTCTCGCGAAAGATGCGATTACCAGGCAGACGGCGGGCAGGTGAGCATCCGTCTTGAGCATTCCAGCGCGGTCCTGGTTCCGAAGGTCGAGTTCGAGGCGCTGAAGAATACATTTCCGGGTTCGCACGCCAGGGAATTATCGGGCATGGGCGCGCCAGCCATGCTGCTGGACCTGCCTGATGCGGGCACTCAGGTGTTCGTAATCGATGGCGAGCATCGCTACCTTCTGGTTTCCATTCTGGGTTTTGGTGATCCGGCTCGGGTGTCGAAAGCCGCCGAGCAACTGGCTCGTGAAGCGTTCAAGCGATCATCGCAGTAACGTCTCCGTTTCGCGCGGTTACACGAGAGCTGATAGACTTCCGGGATGCAAAAAGAAGAAGTCTGTGCCCTGATCGAAAGCGTCGGCATCGTTCCGGCGATTCGGGTGCATTCGGAAGCGGATGCGCTCTTCGCAGCCGAGGCCCTAGGGCGCGGCGGAATCCCGATTGTGGAGATCACCATGACGGGTCCGGAAGCGGTGCAGTTGATCTCGCAACTGGTTCGCCATCATCCCAACATACTTGTGGGCGCCGGTACCGTGCTGGATGCTCGGACAGCAAGTCAATGCAGAGATGCGGGAGCGAACTTTCTGACGGCTCCCGGATATGATCCGGAGATTGTGCAATTCGCCACCAGGGAAGGCGTCGCGGTACTGCCTGGCGCATTGACGCCGACCGAAGTGGTGACGGCGTGGAGAGCCGGATCGGACTTCGTGAAAGTCTTTCCCTGCACTCCCGTGGGAGGTGACAAGTACATCAAGTCGATTCACACGGCCCTTCCGCAAATCCCGTTGATTGCGGCGGGAGGGGTGAACCAACAGACGGCAGCCAACTTCATACTGTCGGGGGCGAAAGCGATTGGCGTGGGGACGGAGTTAATTCCCCATGAAGCGATCGCCCGCCGGCAACTGGAACGCATCCGTGAATTGGCGACCCGGTTTGCGGGCTTCGTAAAGGAAGCCCGGGACCGGATGAAGCTATGGAAGCCCGAGTAATTCGAAAGCCGCCGGGGCAGACAACCGCTGCCCCGGTCAAGCTGGCACGACTGCGGTCGGAGGAACCTGTGCCGTGCCAGTGATTCAACGATACGGCACAGACGCCTAGACATAAATCTGTAACATTACGGGAATGCGATGGTGAAACTACGGAGAAGCCAGTCCGTACCGGCCCCTCCTCCGTAATTTTACGGATGGCCGAAACCTCGGGCGTTGGGTTTCAATGGGATACCCCATGGCCAGACCACGCGTTTTGCTAGCCGACGACCATGAAGCTTTGCTGGATGAAATCGTTGTGCTTCTGCAGGGGGATTTCGAGGTAGTTGGCAGGGCTCGCGATGGCGCGGCACTGCTGGATGTCGCCGCTCGAGCGAATGCGGACGTGGTGATTACCGATTTCAAGATGCCCGGCATCAGCGGAATAGAGGCGAGCTCCATGCTGCTGCAGCGGGGTTTGTGCAGGGCCGTTGTGTTGCTCACCATGTACGCCGACCCCCAGCTTGCTCATGGCGCGCGGAAGGCGGGCATTCTCGGGTTCGTGCTCAAGGTGAAGGCGGGCGAAGATTTGATCCCGGCGATCCACTGCGCGTTGCGCGGCGAGACATATGTCTCCTCTTTCTGAGTGAGTCCTTGTATGATAGTGCTTACCCGCCATCTGGAGAGACTCTTCCGCCATGATCACAGTAGTGCTGGCAGACGATCATGCAATTGTAGCGGAGGGCTTGGGAGCCCTTCTACGAGAGAAATTTACTCTTCTCAAAATTGTGCATGACGGTCGAGCGCTGGTGGCGGCAGTGGAGGAGTTGAGTCCCGAGGTCGTGGTGACGGACATCGGCATGCCTCTTCTGAACGGCCTGGATGCAATCCGCCAAATCAAGAGCGCTCGTCCGGCGACGCACATCATCATCCTTACGATGCACATCGAGCCCGATCTGGCGGTGCAGGCCTTCCGCGCGGGAGCTTCCGGTTACCTGTTGAAGACCTCATCAGGCGAGGAACTCGTAGATGCCGTCCAACAAGTCGCCCAGGGACGCGCGTACCTGACTTCGCTGATCGCCAAGGACCTGATCAGCGTGCTTCTGGAGGCAAAGAAGGCATCGCCCGCTGATGGAGAGAGGCTGACCGCGCGCCAGCGTGAGGTGCTGCAATTGATCGCCGAGGGCCGGACGATGAAGGAAGTCGCTTCGCTTCTGAACATCTCACCTCGCACCGCGGAATCGCATAAGTACGAAATCATGGGACTGATCGGGGCCAAGACCACGGCCGAACTCATTCAGCACGCCATTCGTATGAAGCTCGTCACGGTTTAGGAGAGAGACCATGACTGTACCCGCGCCGCCGACAAGCAGGAAACTACTTGAGGGCCAGAATCGCATCCTGGAAATGATCGCGCAGGGCGGCACGCTCGCCATTATCCTGGATGCTCTGCTGGGGATGATTCAGGAGCATAGCCCGGAACTTCTGTGCTCCATCCTCTTGCTGGATCCCGATGGCGTTCACGTGCGGCATGGCGCGGCTCGCGGACTACCACAGCCATTCGTCCGCGCAGTGGATGGCCTGGCAATCGGCCCGCAGGCTGGTTCTTGCGGGACCGCCGCGTTCCGCCGCGAGCAGGTGATTGTTGAGGACATTGCGTCCGACCCTTTGTGGGACGACTACCGCGAACTCGCCTTCCAGAGCGATCTGCGGGCATGCTGGTCTACGCCGATTTTCGACGCGCGGCGCCGGGTGTTGGGGACGTTTGCCATCTATGCCCAAGAGCCGGGCCGCCCGGACGCACAGCAGTTGCAGTTGATCGGGGTATGCACCCACATCGCTTCCATCGCGATCACCAAAAATCGAGAAGCAGAGGCGTTACGCACCAGTGAGGATCGTCTGCTGCTTGCCTTGAGTTGCGGCAATGTCGATATCTGGGAATACGATTTAGAAACCTCGCAACTCATATGGCACGGCCCCAAGTCTATATTTGACCAGCGGGCGGACGCGGGGGATTTAAGCCTGCAATTTTTTGTGGACACCGTGCATCCTGAGGACCGGGAGAAGGTGCAGACCGCATTTCAGTACTCCCCTCATGGCTTGGAAGCCGAGTTCCGGATGATTCATCGCGATGGAACGGTGCACTGGTACTTATCCAAGGGCCGGCCCGAATTCGATTCACGCGGCAAGGCTCTGCGGGTACGCGGCGTCGCGCTGGAGATTACCGAGCGTAAGCACGCCGAGGACGAGATCCGAAGCCGGGAGGCGCAATTGGCCGAAGCGCAATCCATCGCGCATCTTGGCAGCTATGAGTGGGACTTGCGCACGAGGAGCGTCCGACGTTCCGAGGAACTGTATCGCATTTTCGGATTGGCGCCGGATGAGTTCGAGCCGACATACGAAGGTTATCTTGCGCGCTTGCATCCCGAGGATCGGCAGAGAACGAAGGCGATCGTCGATGAAGCGTTTGAGCGTGGGGAGCCCTTCGATTTTGAGGAGCGGATCGTGTGGCCGGATGGGAGTGTCCGTCTGATCCACAGCCAGGGCCGATGGAGTTTTGACGGCCAGCATCGGCCCATCAAGCTGCTGGGAATTTGTCACGACATTACGGAAAGAAAACAGATCGAGCAGCAACTCGTAACCGAGTTGAAGGAGCGAACCCGAGCCGAGCAGGAGATGGAGGCTTTGGCGGACCGGTTGATCAACGCTCAGGAAGAAGAGCGGAGCCGGCTGGCGCGCGAACTGCATGACGACCTCTGCCAGCAGATCGCGGCGCTAAGCATCGCCACAAGTAACCTGAAGAAAGAAATCGCCCCCGAAAATGAGGAAGCCCGGACGCAGAGTGAACGCATTCGGCAGAAGCTGATCCAGATGGCTGAGGCAGTGAGGCGGCTTTCTCATAATCTGCATCCAGCGGTGCTGGAGTATTCGGGACTCGGCGCGGCCGTCGAAAGCTATTGCGCCGAGTTCAGCACGCTGACGGGAATCGAGGTTTCCTGTCGCGCCGAAGGATCGTTTGAAGGTCTGCCCGCTGCTGTTGCGTTGGGCCTATATCGCATCGCCCAGGAGGCGCTGCAAAATGTGCTGAAACATGCGCAGGTGAAGGAGGCGGAGGTGGGTATTGCGAGATCGGGGGAATCGGTTTGTCTCACTGTGTCAGACCGGGGAATCGGAATCGATCTGCATCAGACTGATATGCCTCGCGGACTCGGTCTCTTGAATATCAAGGAGAGGGCGCGGCTGGTGAAGGGGACGGTACGCATGGTGAGCCGGCCAGATGAGGGGACCAGGTTGGAAGTGACGGTTCCGCTTGACTGAATTGGTCTGCAAAACTCTTCCAGACCCTTCGCAAGCACGGCGGCAAAAGTGAGCGCGAACATCCGCCTTACGTGTATCCACCCTCAAATCGGCGAGTAAATAGTCTGAACAGATCGTGCGGCGCAGGAATACTAGTGTATGAGTCTTGTTAGAGGTCTCGCCGCGGTCATGTTGTGTCTTGCGCTTCCCGGTTGGGGGCAGCACGCCGCAGGCGAAATTCATGTTGAAGTGAAGGATTCCTCCGGCGCCGCTGTTGCGGCCACTGGAAAATTGCAAAATCTTTCTACAGGAGAAAATATCAGCTTTGAAACCGACGCCCAGGGCATGTCTGCTCTGACGGGCCTGGCCGATGGCAGATATCGCATTGAACTCACCAAGGTCGGCTTCGCAACTCAGTCCGTACTGGTGGAGGTTAAATCGGGATCGCCTGTCACCCGCGCCGTCACTCTGGCGCTGGCACCACAGGCCGCGAAGATCGAAGTGGTTGAGGCCACTCCGCTGCCGGGGACGGACCTGCCCCTGGACGAAATTCCCGCTCCGGTTCAGACGGTCAACGCCCGCGACCTGCAGCAGAGCGGAGCGCTCGACCTGACTGAATTGCTGAGCCGAAGACTCAGCGGCGTGCATATCAATCAGAACCAGGAAAATCCGTTTCAGCCCGACGTGAATTACCGCGGCTACACGGCATCGCCTCTTCTCGGCACGCCCCAAGGCATTTCGGTGTATATGGATGGCGTGCGCCAGAATCAGCCGTTTGCCGACATCGTGGCGTGGGACCTGATTCCGAAAATCGCAATCTCTGAAGTGGCGTTGATCCCGGGATCGAATCCGCTCTTCGGCCTCAACACACTGGGTGGCGCTTTATCGATTGAGACCAAAGACGGCTATAGCGCGCCCGGCACCATGCTTTCCGTCAACGGAGGCAGCTTCGGCCGCCGCGCCGGTGAATTTGAACATGGTGGATCGAACTCCAAAGGCCTGAGCTGGTATGTGGCGGGCAATCTGTTTAAGGAAGACGGCTGGCGTCAATTCTCTACTTCAGAAGTCCGCCAGGCGTTTGGGAAGCTGGGGTATCAGCACGGTAAAACATCCATTCATGCCAGCTTTGGCTATGCCGACAATTTCTTGACGGGCAACGGTCTCCAGGATACTCGATTTCTAGCGCAGCATTACTCCAGCGTGTACAGTATTCCGGACATCACATGGAACCACTCGCCTTCCGTTAACCTGAGCATCCGGCACAATGCTACAAACAATCTGACCTTCTCCGGTACTGCTTATTTTCGCTACATTCGAGCGGACACCACCAATGGCGATATCAACGAGAATTCGTTCGACGAATCTCTCTACAACCTCAGCGCTGCCGATATCGCCGCGCTTACCGCCGCAGGTTACAAGGGATTCCCCGTCACTGGCAATGCAACCACGGAGCCGTATCCTTATTGGCGCTGCATCGCGCAAGGGCTGCAACATGCCGAAGCAATCGAAAAATGTACCGGCATCATTACCAACACCTATAACAAACAGAACAACTACGGATTGTCGGGGCAGGCAAGCTGGCTGGTTTCACATAATCGAGTTACGGCCGGCATGGCGTGGGATCGGGGCAGCACCATCTTCCAGCAGGGATCTCAATTTGGGTACCTCAATCTGGATCGCCTCACGGTGACGCCAATCAACGCGTTTGCGGATGGAAGCACCAATGCGGACGGAGTTCCGGTGGATACGCGGGTAAATCTCCACGGGGTGAACAATACGTTTAGTATCTACGGGTCCGATACGCTGACTTTCGGCAAGTTCGCGTTTACAGTTTCAGGCCGCTATAACCATACGTCGATCGATAATGCAGATCGTCTGCCTGTGGTGACCGATGGCTCTCGCGGATCTCTTACGGGTTTCAATTCCTTCGACCGGTTCAATCCATCGGTGGGACTTACTTACGGCTTCTCCCGTTTGGTGAGCTCCTATTTCAGCTACAGCGAAGCGAACCGCGCTCCCACATCGATCGAACTAGGGTGCGCCGATCCGACCCAGCCCTGCAATCTTCCGAACGCCCTGGTCAGCGATCCCCCTCTGAAACAGGTAGTCACCAGGACGTTCGAAGCCGGACTGCGCGGCGGGACCGAAAATCTTCGCTGGAGCGCCGGCTGGTTCCGCGGACAAAATTACAACGACCTGCTGTTCGTGGCGTCGGAACAAACCGGCTTCGGCTATTTCACCAACTTTGGAAAAACCCGCCGTCAAGGCACGGAGATCAGTATCAGTGACCGGATCAGGAAGTTCACTTTGGGTGGTAACTACACGTTCCTGGATGCGACCTATCAAAGCCCTCAAATCGTCGACGGCGGCAGCAACAGCACCAACGACGGCGGTCAGGGAATGGACGGCAACATCGCGATTTCTACCGGAGACCAGATCCCGCAAATCCCTCGCAATCTTCTGAAGGCGTATGTCGAGTATCAACCGACATCGAAAATTTCAGTCGATCTCGACTTCGACGCAGTGGGCCGTTCGTTCGCCCGTGGGAATGAGAACAACCTGGACAAACCGGATGGCGTTTACTACCTGGGCCAGCCATTCTCTCCGGGCTACGGAGTAGTCAACCTCGGCGGACATTATCAGGTTCAAAAAAAGGTGCAGCTCTTTGTTCAAATCAACAACCTGCTCAACCATCGCTACTACACGGCCGCACAGCTCGGGCCATCGCCCTATGACAACGCGGGCAACTTCATCGCCCGGCCGTTTCCATCGGTAGACGGCGAGTTCCCGATTCGCACCACGACATTCTTCGCGCCGGGGGCGCCCATTGGGGCGTGGGGGGGAATTCGGGTGCGTTTCTAATAACCCTTCGGACCTCATCAAGCCCTCAGCCGTGACGCATCACTCGTAGAATTGAGCGCAGAACTCCCTCTTAATCAATAACTTCCTCTTTCGAACTACCCCCCGCTCGCACGCCCACCCTTTATTCTCTGGTCAAGGAATCCGATGCGCTCCCCGTCACTGGAGGGCTGGGTCGGCCAGGAGCGGTGTACTAGTCAACGCCGCGAGGGCTTGCGTACAGTGGCTATTGCCGGTTTAGAACCGGTCCTCTTCGTCGCCCGAGAGGTTAAATGGGCGGTTGCGGGGATCCCCTAGAATTTACTTCTTGACGAATCGCAAACCGTAAGTGTATGCTTACCGTAAGTGAATTCTTACCAAGAAGCGCAGCTCGATGCATTGGGCGACGCCACTCGTCGCGCAATACTTGCGCGTCTGCTTGACGGACCGTTGCCGGTTGGTAAACTGGCCGGCGACTTCCCGGTCTCCCGGCCCGCCATCTCCCAACACCTCCGCATCCTTAAAGAAGCCAACCTTGTGACGGACCACAGCCAGGGAACCCGCCGTGTCTATGAGATAAACACCCAAGGCTTCGACTCCCTGCGCGAATATTTTGATCAGTTCTGGAACCACGCACTCGCTGCATTCAAAAAAAAAGTAGAGGAACAATAACCCATGGACCCAGTCCGCAAAACCATCACCGTGAAAGCTACCCCCGAGCATGCCTTCCGCGTCTTCACCGAAGGCGTCGATTCCTGGTGGCCGCGGGACCATCACATCGGAACCGCACAGATGAAGAGAAACATCATCGAAGGCCGCCCCGGTGGCCGCTGCTATTCAGAGCAATCCGACGGCACCGAAGCGCCCTGGGGCTCGGTCCTGGTATGGGACCCTCCGAAACGAGTCGTGCTGGCCTGGCAGATTACCCCCCAATGGAAATTTCAGCCCGACCTTTTGAAATCAAGCGAAGTCGAAGTATCGTTCACGCCCGAACCGGGTGGCCATACACGCGTCGACCTGAATCACCACTACTGGGAACGCCACGGCGAAGGCGCCGACTCAATGCGTAACGCAGTGGGTGGCGATGGCGGATGGGGCGGACTGCTGCGCCTCTTCGCTGCGGAAACAGAAAAGGTGGCCGCATGAGCACCGCTTATTTAAGCCAATCGCGCCCCCTAGATCTAACCGACGCGCGCCCCCGGCTCGCGCGGCTTCTTTATCGCGTCGCCGCAGTCTTGTTCATCCTCTTTGCGCTCGGCCACACGGTCGGGTTCCTCACCCTTAAGCCGCCCACGTCCGAAGCACTCGCCGTGCGCGACGCGATGATGAACGTTCACTTTCAGGTCCGAGGGGCGACGCTCTCCTATGGCGGATTCTACACCGGCTTCGGCCTCTCTATTTCTGCGTATCTGCTTTTCTGCAGCGTGCTCGCGTGGCATCTCTCCGGTCTCACAATCCGGCATCCGCAAGCGATGGGAATCCCCACCGGAGTTCACTCCGGAGTTCTTGGATGGGCCTTCTTCGCGCTTCAACTCGCGGGGCTCGCGATAAGCTGGATCTACTTCGCGGGCGGACCCGTGATCTTCTCCGGCGTAATGACCCTATGCGTCGGCTCGGCCGCCTTCATGGCTCGCACAACATCGTTTTCCAAAACCCGCTAGAATAGGCAGTCAAACGCACGGCTTGTATCCGAGTGCAGAATCGGAAGACCGCGCACGCAAGGAAGCAGTTCAACGGGGAATGTGGGATTGGGATGAGTGCCGTCGGCGCCTCCGCAGTGTGCGGTGGAGCATCTTTGCGCCCCCCGCTTTGCTGTTGGTCTTTTTTTCTCCCGTCGTTAGAGCGCAAACCTGCCTCCCAGGCGAAGTCCGCGTGGTGGTCATCGACTCGCAGGAGAGCCCAGTCTACAACGCTCAAGTCAGTCTTTCGAGCGATCCCGCACCAGCAGCCCGCCGCTCCACGCAAACCACCGGCCTGGCCGATTTCCAAAATCTCCCCTGCGGCGATTGGACCATCTCCGTGGAAGCGGCAGGCTTTGAGACAGCCGCTGGCCAAGTGGAAATTACCAGCAAGGCCAACAAAGAAGTTCGGCTCATCCTCACTCCGAAAACGCATACCGAAAGCGTCGACGTTAAGGAAACCATCGCGGCCGTGGAGCAAAGCTCGTCTCAAAATTACGAGCTCAAGCCGAACGAAGTTAAGAGCCTGCCCAACAATCCCCGCACCGTGAACGATGCTCTGCCGCTGGTGCCGGGCGTGGTGCGCGATCAGAAAGGCGAACTGAAAATCGACGGCTCCGGTCAGGAGCGTAGCGCCATGGTGGTGAATCAATCCGACATCACCGATCCCGCCACGGGCAAATTCGGCCAAAGCGTTCCCGTGGATGCCATTGAGACCGTCAACGTTCTGCAGACGCCCTTTTTATCACAATACGGCCGCTTCACCCAGAGCGTGGTCGCTGTGGAAACCAAGCGCGGCGGCGACAAATGGCACGCCGATTTGAACGATCCGTTCCCCGACTTCCGCATTCGCAGCTTTCACATGCGCGGCATCCGCGACGAAAGCCCTCGCTTTGTGGGGGGCGGCCCGTTGATTGCGAATCGTCTCTTCTTCATCTCCTCTCTGCAATACGATTTTCAGCGCGACTCCATCCGCACGCTGCCGTTTCCCCACAACGAAGCCAGGCGCGAGTCGGTCAACTCCTTTAGCCAGTTCGATTGGATCATCACCCCGCGGCAGTTCCTCACCGCGACCATGCATGTGAGTCCGCAACACACCAACTTCGTCAACCCCGACTTCTTCAATCCCCAGCCAGTAGATCCCAGCTACCGGCAGCATAACTACAACGGGACCCTCATCGATCACTTCGGAATCTGGCGCGGCATTGTAGACAGCAGCATCTCCGTGCAGCGTTTTGATGCCGAGATCGGCGCTCAGGGTCCGGACGGAATGATCGTCACTCCCACAGGCAACCGAGGCAATTTTTTCGGAACGCAGAACCGCGACGCGCGCCGGCAGGAATGGCTGGAAACGTGGTCGCTTGCGCCGGTGGATTTTCTGGGGACGCACCTTTTCAAACTAGGCATGTCCCTGACGTATTCAAGCGACACCGGGCAATTTACCTACCGCCCTGTGAAGATTTACAACGGCCTGGGCCAGCTCACCCAAAGCATCAATTTCACCAACCAGCTTCCCTACAATCGCGCCGACCAGGAAATCACGGCCTATGGGCAGGACCACTGGTCGCCCATCAAAAAGTTTTCCATCGACTATGGCGCGCGCGTCGAACATCAGCGCCTGGCCACCAGCCTACGTATCGCTCCCCGCCTCGGTTTTGCGTGGAGCCCTTTTAACAACGAACGCACGGTACTGCGCGCCGGCTATGGACTCTTCTACGATCATCTTCCCCTGGACATCTACACCTTCAGCCGCTACCCCATTCGCACCATTACCGATTATGCGCCTGACGGAAGCGTGATCGGGACGCCGGCTGTGTATAGCAATGTGATTGGAAGCGTGATCGGACCCAGATCATTTTTCATCAACGGGCAGCAGGTGGCCGGAGCTTTTTCCCCGCGCGGATCCACGCTCAGCCTGCAGGTGGAGCACAGCTATTCGGCCCATCTCCGCCTGCGCGCCGTCTACACGGACAACCAGTCGGTGGGGCTGATTGTGTTTGAGCCCGATGTGACCGACTCCGTCCATGAGATCGTATTGAACGGCGACGGAAAATCGCGCTATCAGCAAGGCGAGGTGACCGCGCGATTCACCTGGAAGAATGATCAGCAACTGGTTTTTTCTTATGTGCGCAGCCGAGCTAAGGGAAACCTCAATACCTTCGATAGCTTTCTAGGCAATTTCCCCACGTTGTTTGTGCGTCCGAATGTCTCCTCCAATCTGCCCGCCGATTTGCCCAACCGGTTTCTCATTTGGGGCAACATAAACACGCGCGTGTGGGGTCTGGAGCTTTCTCCTTTGATCGAATACCGAACCGGTTTTCCATATGCGACACTCGATGCGGCACAGAACTACGTGGGAACTCCGTATGTGGACAACACCCGCTATCCCAGCTTCTTCGCCGCCGATGCCCGCCTGGCTCGCGACTTTAAGGTCAGCCCCAAATATTCCGTGCGCCTCTCCGGCACTGTGACGAACTTCACCAACCACTTCAACGCTCTTCAGGTCCACAACAACATCGCTGACCCGCAGCACGGCATCTTCTTCGGCAACTACGACCGGCGCTACCGTGGCGATTTCGACTTTATTTTCTGAGAGTCCACGTACGGCTCAAGCCAGTTCGGATCCCTATTCGGCCGCAATAGCCAGAACTGGCGATGCGGGTAATATGCGAGCAGTCGTTTGTTCTCCTCAGCCCCTAAATCATGCGCCCACACCACGCGCGACGCGTCAACATCGGCGTGATTGTAGACCCAGTGTGAGTGGAGCTGATACGGTTCCTCATAACGCACCAGAATTACGTGCTGCCGGTCTTGAGGAAGAGACTCTTCCAGGCTCGCGCGCCTGCCCGGAGAGGGTGCGAAGGCAAAGGGATCGCTAGAGTCGCTCTTCAACATCCAGTCCTTGCCTTCCCGTACCATTACTGCGGCAAGGCCGAGGGCAGGGATCGCTCGCGATAGAAATCGTCCCATCGGACGTCCGCCAATCTGCAACACTCGCAGGTGGCGGAATCCCTGCGTTGCCAGGATGAGGATAATTGCGCAGAAGGGAGCGGCGTAATGGTTGAGGTACGCAATTTCCACTTGCGCCACCGCGACACCCACGGCTAGCGTGAGAAGCAGAATACGGATTCGGCCATCGCGGATCACCCAGGGACTGAATATCAGCACGGGAATCAGAAACAGCCAATGGTTTCCTGCGATCAAGCTTGCCGCTTTCACCTCATCCCGCAAACGGGCCGCTTGACCTCTTATCGTTTTGGCATCGAGCGCCAAACCGCGTTCCCATTCGTTCAGGTTGAGGCGCATATGAAGATCTGCAAGCTCCTTCGGAACGCCGAACGGCAGAAAGATAAGGAACGGAGCATTGCCATATTGACTCTGATACACAGCTTCGGGAAATGCTAACGAGCTGCCTGTAACCCGGGAATTGTAATATCCCAACCAAGCTGCGCCGCAGATTCCAATGGCAGCGAAAACAAGAGAAGGCATTTTCAGAGACGCGACGGTGACGGAGCGGTTCCGGCTTATTTTCCAGATAACCGCCGCCAGCAAGCTCGTAATCACGGCGAGCCCTTCCAGCGGCCGCGTGTAGCAGAGCACCACCGATCCCAACGCGAAGACGGCTGCGACACCGCTCGAAAGTTTTCCGGAAAGAATACGCCCCGCGGCTCCGGTAACCAGCGCTCCTCCGAACGCTGCCACAGCACCGCCCCAATAAGAATTCATCCAATAACTGAAGATCAGACATCGGCAGAATCAGCGACCCCGCCATCAATGCCCATCCAGGCGGCAACCATCCGAACGCCGCCCATGCAATAGCGGCCGTCATTAGCCCGCAACTCAACCAGACTCCGAACCATGGGTGCCCCATCAACACTGTCCGGCCGCAAGAAATAGCGCCTGACCTGGGAAATACTTCGTCGCGTAAGAAGGACGCACTAGAATATGGGCGCTTTCAAAAAAAAGCCACAGCGGATGCACGGGATTCGCAAGCCTGCCGTGCAGGAACGTATCCGCTCCAAGCAAATTACTCAATTCGTCCCCAACCGCGGGCTGCGGAATCGGCATGAGGGGAAGAAGCGCGGCTCGGAGCAGTAACATCCCCAGACCTAGTAAAGCCGACGCAAGCAGTGGACGCCGCGCAAAGGCAGAGAAATGAAGCTCCCAGGGGCGGAGGAAGTCCAAAACCCGGGGCACGAACCACGCTAAAACAACGGCGCAGATTGCGATCCCCGCCACCCACGCTGTCATCACCATTACTGATAAGTCTACTGACTTCGCGTTGTGCAACACTAGTGAAGTAGCCATGACCGTAGCAACATTCCTGATTGGAATTGTTTTAGCTTTAGCGGCCGGCGCCGCGATTGCGATCGTCGTGGTCCGCCTGAGGTCAAGCGTCGAGAAATCCGCCGCCGAAGCGGCCCGCGCCGCTGCCGCCGCCAGTAATAGTCCCGTCGCCGCAACGCTCGCGCGGCTGGAAACGCAGATTCGAGATCTGGAATCGCAGCGCCAGCACGCCTTCGGAGGGCTGGAGCATCATCTCGAAGCGCTGAATAAAGAGACTGTGCTGCTTTCGCAAGCCCTGCGCGCTCCCAACTCGCGCGGGCGGTGGGGCGAACTCACGCTGCGGCGTGTAGCCGAGCTTTCTGGCATGGTCGCCAATTGCGATTTTTATGAGCAGGAATCTGGCGGCGGCATGCGGCCGGACATGGTGGTGCGCCTGCCCGGCGGTCGCACTCTGGCTGTCGACGCGAAGGCGCCGCTGTCTGCTTATCTCGATGCGGAAGCCGCCACCGGCGACGCTCAGCGTCGCGCTGCCATGGACCGCCACGCGCAACAGTTGAGCCGTCATGTGGCACATCTGAGTGGCCGCGAATATTGGACGCAGCTTCAGCCTGCTCCGGAAATGGTAGTGCTGTTTCTGGCAGGCGAGCATTTTCTGAGCGCCGCTCTGGAGCGCGATCCCGAGCTTCTGGAACGCGCGCTGGCAAAAAAAGTGATGGTCGCCACGCCGGTCACTTTGGTCAGCGTGCTCAAGGGCGTCTCTTACGGATGGCGTCAGGAGAGGCTCGCCAAAAATGCGGAGGAACTGCGCAAGATAGCGGGCGAGTTCTACGATCGTGCTCGAGCCTTTGCCGAATATCACTCCGATTCGGGTCGCCATCTGGCCAAAGCCGTGGATGCCTACAATCGGTCCGTCGGTTCTTGGGAGGCGCGCATGGAGCCTTCACTCAAGCGCATGAGGGAGCTGGGTGTGGGTGGCGCGAACGAAGCTCCGCTGCCTGTGCGCATCGATACGGCGGTGCGAGATGTGGATTCCCTGGGCCGGCAGTGAGTCTCTTCCGTAATTTCTTTTTGTATCTTTCCACGCACCGCCGCTTGCGGAAATGGATGGAGACTTCAGCGGGTGCCCGGCGTCTCACGAAGCGGTTCATCGCCGGCGAAACTCTGGAAGAAGAGTTGGACGTCTGCGCGCGGCTTGCGGCCGAGGGAATGTTTTCAGCGTTGGATCATCTGGGCGAAAACGTCACGAAACTGGAAGAAGCTACTGCGGCGCGAGACGCCTACCTGCAGGCTTTGGACGCGATCGCAGCCCGTAAGCTTCCTGCCAGCATTTCGCTGAAACTGACCGCACTAGGATTGGATCTCTCTGAACAAGCCTGTGTGGAGAATCTGCTCGCTCTGGCCCGAAAAGCTCAGGACACCGGCACGCGCGTCGAAGTGGACATGGAGGACAGCCGTTATACCGAGACCACCATTCGCATTGTGGAACGTGTGGCTTTGGAATTTCCGGTAATGCGGCTGGCGATTCAGGTGTATCTGCACCGCACTCCCAGAGACATTGAGCGCTATAACGGGCGCGGAATTTCAATCCGGCTTACCAAGGGCGCGTATCGGGAACCGCCTAAGATTGCGATCCAGAAGAAGAGCGACGTGGATCGCGGCTATTCGACCTTAATGAAAGTCCTGCTGGATCAGGGCACCTATCCGGCGCTAGGCACGCACGACGAGCGGCTGGTGAACGAGGCGCTCAACTATGTGCGCGACAAGAAAATTCCGGCCGCGCGGTTTGAGTTCGAAATGCTGCACGGAATCCGCCGCGATCTGCAGAAACGGGTGATCCAGGAGGGCTACCGCTTGCGGGTTTACGTTCCGTACGGCGTGGCGTGGTATCCATACTTTATGCGGCGGCTCGCGGAACGGCCGGCCAATGTCTTCTTTTTGCTGAAGAACCTCTGGAGATAGTGCTATGGGCGAGCTCATTGATCGCGATCAGGAACATCTGCGGCTTCTCCACATTGCGTTCTACATCATGGCTGGGCTATCCGCTTTCATCTCGCTGTTCTCGCTGGTGTACATGGCGATGGGCGGAATATTTCTCGCCGGGGCACTTAGCGCAATGGGAAACGCCGCGAATCAGATCCCTCCGCAGCTCGGCTGGATCTTCGTCGGCATTGGCGCGTTCTTTCTTTTTGCCGGGCTCACCATCACGGTGCTGCTGTTCTTAGCGGGCAAGAGTCTGCAACGTCGCCACCATAGAACCTTCTGCCTGGTGATGGCGGGCTTGTGCTGCCTGCAAATCCCCTGGGGAACCGCGATCGGGATCTGCGCCATTAACGTGCTCAACCGGCCCTCGGTAAGAATGCTTTTCGAGTTGCACACGCCGCCTGTCCCATCGGCGTGATATTAAACTTGAAAGGTGATTGTCGAAAGAACTGTCTTCGCACTTGTCCTGGCAGGCTACGCCGTGGCCCAGACGCCTCCGGCTGCGGACGATACGTCGAAGCTGGACCCCGGCTTGTACGCGCGTATCAACACCTCGGTTGGCACCATCACCGCGCTGTTGTTTGAGAAGGAAACCCCGAGGACCGTCCGGAACTTCGTCGCTCTTGCTCGCGGGACCCAGCAGTGGCTCGATCCGAAAACCAGAACGGTGGTGAAGAAGCCGCTCTATGAAAACCTGATCTTCCATCGCGTGATCCCCGGCTTCATGATTCAAACCGGCGACCCCACCGGTACCGGTTCGCACAACTGTGGCTACGTTCTCAACGATGAGATCGTCCCCGATTTGAAGTTCGACAAACCCGGGCGTCTTGCGATGGCCAACATTGGAACTCCTAACAGCGGAGCCTGCCAGTTTTTCATTACTGAGGATCCGTACCCGGTGGGGAACGGAAAATACACTATTTTCGGTCAGGTAGTGGAAGGGCAGGAGCTGGTAGCAAAGATCGCCCACGTGATTCGGGACGACAATGATAAGCCTCGGATTCCGACGAAGCTGATCAATGTGACGTTTGTGCGGATTGTGCCGAAGGGTCCGGAGCAGTAGGAGGGCGAGGGAGACAAAGTCAGTGCGCGGAAGGCCCGGGTCTGAGGCAAACCAATCTCATAAGCCCCGTTGTTGGCCGGGAGTCATGGTGATCGATTGGTCCCCGGATCGCCTTCCTGCCCGCAGGGTTGGTTGCAGACAATAACATCTTTATCATCTAATAAAACCAAAGGCTAGGACGGTGTTTCACAAAGGGTTCTTTTGCGCAACGACTCACTCGCGATCTGCCGGTTTGTGAGTGCATGCGTCCCAAAGCAACCGCGCTATGGCTTCGGGCCGAGTTGCTTGCGTCTCTTCAGATTTTCAATCACTTTCTCTCGGTCGGTGAGACGGTATATGAAGGCCCGTCTGGGGTCACCAGCGGTCCACAACGAGGCTGGTCCTTTATAGAGCGCCCAGATCTCTGTATGAGCAACGGTTTCTTTCACTTCGGACCAATGCTGCCACGCCCCTCGATAGGAACAAACCCCTGAAATTGCGTCCCACAACGAACACGGAACGACTACGTGGTACGCGAACTCCTGGCCGGGGTTCCCAACTCCGTAGAGGATTTCGGTCGCCACGATACGTCCATTCACGTGTAAACCGTCAAAAGAAAGAAAGTAGCTCGAAAGCTTTAGTTGCCCGACGACGACCGCATCTGCCGTCCAGATAAAGGCGAACTTCTCAGTTGCTGAGACGGTCTCGCCCGATGTCAGGAGCAAGACCGCAATGGCGCAAATCCGGGAAAGGCATAGCACCCCTTGATTATGGCTGCCGTTGAGTCTGAGAATCCAGATCCTTCCGCCGCGCAGCTCGGTCCACTTCTGATAATCTGCATTTTGTCACCTGGGTGTGTAGCCTACTGGTACTTGTGCTGCGCCACACAGACAAACCGCTTGATCGCAGTAAGGCGCATCTCAATCTTCGAAGAGACTAGCGGCGGGGGCGCTCCATTCCGGGAGCAGGCCGGGTGCGGATAAAGTTTCGCTGGTGGACGAGGTTCCATCAGGTCGATAGATTTCCACGGTGCGCTCTTCGGGGTAGACGACCCATACTGCGAGACTGCCTCCTTTTAGCAGGAGGTTGATCTTTCGTCTCAGGTCGCGCGCGGACTCGGATGGTGAGACGACTTCGACCGCCAGTTCTGGTGCGCCAGGAAATAGCCGCCCGCCGGGGTGGCGCGCACACGGTCGTTCTTGAGGAAGGAGACGTCCGGCTGGATCCATGTAGACGGGTCGGTGCCGAGTTTGTATCCGGCTTCGGAATACACCTGCCCATCCGCGCGGTCCTCAAGCGCGAGCAACAATTTGAATACTCGCTTTGCGATTACGGTGTGGGCGGATTTGGCTGGCGGCAAGATTTGCAACTCTCCTTCGATGAGCTCACGGTGCATGCCGTCCCCGTCGGGGAGCTGCTCGAAGGCTGCAAAGGTCAGTGCGTTAGTAGTGGTTGCCATCGGACGGCCTGATTTCACGATAGACCCATTCCAGGCCGCTCAGCAACCTCTATTCCTGCGTGGACGGGACCATTTCGGGCTCGCGGAAATAGGATTGATAGGACCTATATACAGCGTATAAGGCCGTCAATACTGCTAGAGGAACCTGCCAGCCGAATTGCGTGGAGGATCGCACGATGGATGCGATGCCGGCGCTCAGGACGTAGAACGGAAAAGAGTAATGGGCGAGGCTGGACCAGATTCTGCGGAATGCGCCGCCTTCGGTGATGCGGATGATGGCGGCTACTAAGACGGTCTGCGCGAAGAAGAAGCAGCCCGCTGCACCGGGCAAGCCGAATCGTATTCCGATCAGGCTGGCCGACGCGACCGCTAATGCCATGGTGCTCAGGTTGAAGATCATGCGCAGAGGTTGAGGCTTGCCGCGCCTGGGTAGGCATTGCACCGCGCAGGAGGGCAGGGCCACCAGTAAGGCCGCCACCATTCCTAACTGGGCTCCGGCGATCAGGAGAAACGGAAGGCTGACAGACATGTTTCCATTGATGCGGGGGAGTTTCACTTTCAGGCGCGCGGTGCTTACCGCGATAATCAGCAGAGTCCAGAATTTGTAGTCGAATTGCGTGGGCATGCTTTGCACGGCGTAGCCTACTTCCGCCATTGCAATCAGTGCAATCATTCCAATTAAGCCGAGAGTTTTATGGGCGACTGTCATATGACTTCTCCTTTCCGGGACTGTCCCTATTGCGCGCTGTTGATGCTTTCTCCCCATATGATGCTGTTGGCGACGTTTGCAGAGTCTCCCCAGATCAGGCTCAGGCCGGAGACCGTGCAGTCGCCCCAAATGAGGCTTGTTCCCCAGATGATACTGGTGCCACTGAGCAAAACATTGTTTCCCCAGACCAGGCTGTTTCCCCAGATTAAGCTGCTGCCCCAGATCAGACTGTTACCCCGGAGAACTAAACTTGCGGATTTGTTGGAGCTATTGAAAGTGACCACGGGTGACTGCGCACTTCCGGTGGCGGGATCGTTATTGGCGAGAGCGGCGCTGGTATCCAAATAGCCCGCGCCCACGGTGAAAATGTCGTAATAGCTGGTGTAGTGGTTGCCCGTGGCCGGGTCGGTGGCAACGCTGGAAGTCGGAAACGACTTGGAGGCGGTCTTCATCAGGCGCGCCTTCAACTGGTCGGGTGTCAGATACGGATTCTTCTCGAGCAGGGAAGCGACGGCGGCGCTGGCGACCGGTGCCGACATGCTGGTCCCGCTGAGCGTGAAATAGCGATTCGGTTTGTTGGCGCTCGCGGAATAAGAGTAAACCGATGTGGGAACGATGTTTGCCGGATACATAGTCGCCAGCGTGGAACCTTGTGCGGCAATGGAGATCACCAGATTGCCAGGTGCGACCAAGTCGGGCTTGGCGATATGGTCGATCAGGGTGGGGCCTTTGGAGCTGTAGCTGGCGATCAGATCGTCGTTGCGCGAGGTGGTGTTCATGGATTTCATCGCGCCCACGGTGATCACGAAAGGATCGTTGGCGGGGGCAAGGATGGTCCCGTACCCGCTATTGCCGGCGCTATTGTTGCGTCCCTCGTTGCCGGCGGCTACCACCACCGTGATGCCCGCCTGCCAGGCATCCTCGACGGCCTCACACAAAGGATCCGAGTTGTAGCTCGACATGATCGGCCTTCCCAGGGACAGGTTGATCACGCGAATGTTGTAGAGATTACGGAGCGTAATGGCGCGTTCAATCGCATTGATGACGGCGCTGTCGGTTCCGTTTCCGTATGCGTCCAACACGCGCAGGTTGATGAGCGAGACCGATGGGGCGGCGCCTCCGAACTGGTATTTCGAAAACAAAGAGGAGTTGTACCCGGACCCGGCAATGATTCCCGCGACGTGTGTGCCATGGCCGTATTTGTCGGCGGTGGAGGGATCGCCTGGCACGAAGCTTTGCGAATATGCCAGCGTTTTTCTGAAATCTTCGTTCACGGTGATGCCGCTATCGATTATGGCTACGCCGATGCCGCTGCCGTCCCACCCCGCGCTTATGGCGCTATCGGCGTGGACGGTTTCGCGAAAATAGTCGACCTGTGGGGGGCTGGAGTTGAAGCTGCTCATGCTGCTGCTCATCAGTGAGCCTAAGCCGGGGCCTGAATTGTTGGACGTTCCGTCGCCTGAAGTCAACACGCCCAGAGAGCTTAGGGGGTGATCGGGGCTGACGAATTCCACGTCCGGATCGTTGGCCAGATCTGCAAGCTGGCTCGCATTCAGGCGGTAGGAAGCAGAGTGAATAATATGATGGGTGGCTTTGTATTGTCCACCGCGCCGAATGAGCTTCTGATGACGCGCATCGCCGGGATCGTCACTTGGATCGGACTTGTATTTTACGATGACATCGACGAAGCCACGCGAGCCAGCCGCTCCAAATTCGTGCGATATTTTGGATGGCTGCTGGGCAAACAAGGCGCCGGCAGAGCACAACGTGAGAACGAGACTTGTGGATCGTATCATCAAACACTTCCTCCGATAACTGCTTGAACGGGCTCCAGGTACTTCTCGAACGGATGACCGAAGTAATGCACGGGTTGGGCCATGACGGTTGGGACGGATTCTCTAGGACTTAGCGGGGATGCCCCATTTTGCGGGGTGCCAGAGTGTCTTCATGCGCCAAGCGGAAAGTGACAGATTGTCCACTTTTGGACGCGGGGTGAGCCGGTATATTCTAGGCGTAGGGAGTCTCCAGCATATGACTCTGCAATGGCCGATTCTGATTCTTACTGCTCTCTCGACCGTTCTTTTGGGACAGGCTGATCCGCCAGGCTTGTTTGGGAAAATCGATCCTCATCCGAAGGCTGGCGATCTTGCGCCCGATCTTGTGTTTACTAAGGTCCTGCACAAGGACGGGTCCAATGGCTGGACTGCCGACAAACTCTACGGCAAGGTGACGGTGATTCAGTTTCTTCCCTTCGTTTCGGGGAATCCGGACGTGGTGAAGAAATGGAATGCGCTAGTGGCCCAATTCAAAGGGGAGCCGATCCAGTTTGTTTGGCTGGCTGGGGAAAAAGAGGATACGCTGCTGCCTTTTCTAAAAGATCACCCGACTGGGGGGTGGGTTTTCCTCGATCCTGATAAGGAAACCGGCCGGGCTTACGGCCTGGAGACACCGGAGACTGTAATTATTGGCAGCAATCACCGGATTCTTGGGTTTGACGGCAGCTATATCCCCAGCGAAGAGCTTCTCAACGCGGTACTTGGGGATAGGATTACGACCACTCCACCGAAGCCGACTCAGGAGGGTCTGAAAGCGTTTGCTGAGAGCGGCCGCATACTGCTTTCGGCGGAGGCGCATCCGATGCCCAGGTTCGAGGATAAGCGGCCGAACTTTTCACCCTCTTATACCGTTCACATCGAAAAGGCCCGGGACGAAGCGGGGGGAGGCAACTTCAGCTCGTCGGATTATTGGAGCCTGCAGGGCTACACCGTAAAGAGCGTGCTGGCAGAGATGCTGGACGTGAACCCGATTCGCATCGAGTTGCCGGCGTCTATGGATTCCACCGCCCGCTATGATTTCTCGATCGTGCTTCCAAAGTCTGAAGACAGAGACGCGATGCGGCTTCTGATCCGGCAAGGCGTGGAGGATTATTTCCACCTTACGGCAACTCATGAAAACAAGCTGCGGGACGTTTACGTTTTGACCGGCACAAGCGATAAACTTCATCGATCCTCAGTGGATCGCCGTCGGGGGGGAGCTTTTCCAGTTCGATGAGCTTTGAGGCGAACGCTAAGGACGTAGCTCGGGACAGCGAATATAAGATCGATGCGGTGACAGGCGCGTCGATGGGTGGGGCCACGGTGGACGAATTTTGCCGCATGCTGGAGCAGAACCTGGACCGGCCGCTGCTGAACGAATCCAAGATCGAAGGTTCGTTCGACTTTCATATTTCGGAGCTCGATCCCACTGCTAAGGGGCCTCGGAAGGGAGATTTCGTCGAGCGGTTGGGGGATGAATTGGGTTTGGTGATTACGCCGGAGCAGAGGAACGTGGAGACGACGGTTTATCACTTGCGCTGACCCCCAGTTGCGGACCATTCCGGCTCTTTGCTACATTTAGATGTACACCAACTTGGGAGGCCCTTGGGCACTCGTCTGTAAATTGGGCGGGCCGGGCCGTTTGAACCAATCCTACTATGAGCCAAAAAATCGGCAAGAAGTTTACTGCTGCGCAAAAACAGGTGGAGATCCGGCCCTACGCAATCGAAGAGGCCGTGCCCCTGGTCCAGAAAGTCAAATTCGCCAAGTTCGACGAGACTGTTGAGCTTCACGTGCGGCTGGGTGTGGATCCAAAACACGCCGACCAGATGGTCCGCGGCACTATCGTGCTGCCGAACGGGCTGGGCAAATCCAAGAAAGTTCTGGTCATCACTTCGGGCGACAAGCTGAAAGAAGCAACCGACGCCGGAGCCGATTATGTCGGCGGTGACGATATGGTGGCCAAGATTCAGGCAGAGAATTGGACTGATTACGATGCGGTAATCGCCACTCCGGACATGATGCGTTCGGTGGGACGTCTGGGTAAGGTGCTGGGTCCTCGCGGACTGATGCCCAATCCTAAGACCGGCACCGTAACTAATGATGTCGCGCAGGCGGTGAAAGAAGTGAAGGCCGGTAAGATCGAGTTTCGCGTGGATAAGACCGGCGTGATTCACGTTCCCGTGGGCAAGGTGAGTTTCGCGGCGGACAAACTACTGGAAAACGCCACGACACTGCTGTCAGCCGTGGTAAAGGCCAAGCCGGCGGCGGCCAAGGGCAAGTATGTACGCAGCGTGACCATCTGCTCCACTATGGGGCCCGGCGTGGCGCTGGATACCACGCCTTATAACACCAAGCTCCTCGATACCAAGTAGTAGCTTTCAAGGAACCTCGTCATGAAAAAGAAGCCGGAAAAGCTAAAAGATCTGGACGCCCTGAAGAAGGACCTGGCCAGCGCGGAGAACGTCTTTCTGACGGGCTACGAAAAAATGAAAGTGCAGCAGGATTTCGAGCTGCGCAAGGTGGTTCGCGGAGCAGGCGGCACCTATAAGGTTATTAAGAACACCATCGCGGCAAAGGCCTCGGCGGGTACGAAGTCGGAAGGTTTGCTAAAGGAGCTGAAGGGGATGTCGTCCATCGCCTTTACTTCGGGCGACCCTGTGGCTCTGGCGAAGGCTCTTACCGCCTATGCCAAGACGAATCCGGCATTCGTATTTCGGGCTGGCATGGTGCAAGGCACCGTGGTGGATGTGTCCGGCATCAACGCTTTGGCGACCTTGCCGGCCAAGGAAGAGATTTACGCGAAGTTGCTGTACCTGATTCAGGCTCCGGCGCAGCGTTTAGTGTCTGCGATGAATGGGGTCGGCCGGAATTTGGCCGTGGTTGTGGATCAAGGTGTGAAGGAAAACAAATTCAGCGCCTAATCGGCGTGAGGGATCATCTAAAAGGAGTCGAACAAGACAATGGCTGACATCAACGGGATTGCGGATCAAATTCAAGGGCTGACACTGCTGGAAGCGTCGCAGCTCGTAAAGTTGCTGGAAGAAAAGCTGGGTGTATCGGCTGCGGCTGCGTCCGTGGCTGCTGCTCCTGCTGCCGGCGGCGGCGGGGCTGCTGCTGCGCCGGTGGAAGAAAAGACTGAGTTCACCGTGGTCCTGACGGCTGCCGGAGCCAACAAGATCAATGTAATCAAAGCAGTACGCGAAGTCACCAGTCTGGGCCTAAAAGAAGCCAAGGACCTGGTTGACGGCGCTCCCAAGACCATTAAGGAAGGCGTTACGAAGGACGAAGCCGCAACCATCCAAAAGAAGTTCACCGATGCGGGCGCAACTGTGGAAGTGAAGTAGTTGGCAGATCGGTAGAAAGATTTTGGACTTGAGCGTGCGGCCTGGGTTTCAGGCGCGCGCTCAGGCCCTATGGTTCCTCATTGCGCCGTGATGGGTATAATCGGCGCTATGTTATGATTTAATTACCCGGAGAGCGCCGGCACCAGCACCAGTGAATCTCTTTCCTTGCGATCTGCTCGGCAGTTCGTTCGAAGTTTTGCGAAACGTTGCGCTGAGCAACGGCTTCGCCATGCTTAAAATCGTCCCACCCGAGGTGTGTCTACACGCTCGGGCTTTTTCTTTTGTGCGCCGCGAAACGGCTGCAGTCAAGTAACGGAGCCCAGGGCTCCCTTCGGGTTTGGCGGGCGGGTATAAGACTCTGCCCTGTGACCTTTAGTTCTTTAAGGATGGACACCATGCACCCCCAGGAAAATGGCGTGATTCGTGAACGAGTCGATTTTTCCAAGATCAAGAATTCTATCCCGATCCCTAACCTGATCGAAGTGCAGAAGAAGAGCTATGAGCGCTTTCTGCAAATGGACTTATTGCCGGCTGAGCGCGACGATACGGGTCTGGAGAGCGTCTTCAAGAGCGTTTTCCCGATTTCCGATTTTCGGGGCTTGAGCCAGCTTGAGTTCGTCGATTACGCAATCGGCAACTGGGAATGCAAGTGCGGCAACCTGAAAGGGCTGCATCACCTGCGTTCGACCTGCCGCAATCCAGCTTGCGGCGCCACCATTCAAACCGATCCGTTCCATTTGGGCGATGTGCTGTGTCATCGCTGCGGAACATTTAATAAGAATATTGTTACGTTCTGCAACCGCTGCGGAGATCCGGTGGGATTGCAGTTGAAGTACGACGTTCCGGAGTGCGAGGAGCGGGGCATGACTTATGCCGCTCCGCTGAAGGTAACCATTCGCCTGACGGTGTTCGATAAGGACCCGGAGACGGGCAACAAGACCATCCGCGACATCAAAGAGCAGGAAGTCTTCTTCGGCGAAATTCCTTTGATGACCGACAACGGCACCTTCATCATCAACGGAACCGAGCGCGTGATCGTTTCGCAGTTGCACCGTTCGCCGGGCGTGTTTTTCGAACGGCAAGCGGCGCAGGGTTACTTCCTGGGCAAGATCATCCCCTATCGCGGAAGCTGGGTTGAGTTCGAATACGACAACAAGAATTTCCTTTACGTTCGTATCGACAGAAAGCGCAAGTTCTACGGGACTGTGTTTTTGCGCGCGCTGGGATTGAAGACGGATGCCGATATTCTGCGCGCTTTCTACAAATGCAACGACATCGTCATTAAGGACAAGAAGCTGTACTGGAAGGTCAGCGAAGGGCTGATCGGCCACAAGCTCTCGCACGCGGTTACCAAGGGCGGCGAGACGGTGGTGCCGCAAGGCCGCAAGATCACGGCCAGCGTCTATAAGGAACTGCAGAAGGCCAAGATCGAGCAGGTGGAAGTCGCGGCCAACGATCTGGAAGGCGCTTCGGTGGCGGCCGACGTCATCGACATGGAAACAGGCGAGGTGCTGATTGAAGCCAACCACCCGTTGACGCCGACCAGCGTCGGCAAGTTCATCGAGTCGCACATCACCACGTTCGACATCTTCTTCCCGGAACTGGATGACGTGGGTAACGTCATCTCGATGACGCTGAAGAAGGACTCGGTCAAGGCGCAGAACGAAGCGCTGCTGGAAATCTATCGCAAGCTGCGTCCGGGCGATCCGCCGACGGTGGATACGGCCACGCAGTTGTTCCAGGGCATGTTCTTCGACGCGCGGAAGTACGATTTCTCGCGCGTGGGCCGCATGAAGTTCAACATCAAGTTGTACGACAAGGCGGAGCACTCCTCGCTGGATAAGCGTACGCTCGACCAGAAAGATTTCATCGACACCATTCAGTATCTGCTGAAGCTGCGCCGCGGTATCGGCGCGGTGGACGATATCGATCACCTGGGCAACCGCCGCGTTCGCGCGGTCGGTGAACTGCTGGAAAATCAGTTCCGTATCGGCCTGGTCCGCATGGAACGCGCTATTAAGGAAAAGATGAGCGTGTACCAGGAAATGTCGACGGCAATGCCGCACGACTTGGTGAACGCCAAGCCGGTAATGGCCGCGATCCGCGAATTTTTCGGATCGTCACAGCTTTCGCAGTTCATGGATCAGACCAATCCTCTAAGCGAAATCACGCACAAGCGGCGTCTTTCGGCTCTTGGACCGGGCGGTCTTTCACGTGAACGCGCGGGTTTCGAAGTTCGCGACGTGCATCCGACGCACTATGGACGTATCTGCCCGATTGAGACGCCGGAAGGCCCGAACATCGGTCTGATCAGCTCGCTGTCCTGCTTTGCGCGCATCAACGATTACGGGTTCATCGAAAGCCCATATCGGCGCGTAAAAGACGGCGTGGTGGTGGATGAAGTCCGGATCCTGAATCCGGGCGAAACCGACGCCAAGGTTGGCCAGATTCTGACTCGGCCTGAATTGGACAAGCTGAACAAATCCGCCAAGAAGCAGCCGGTGGAATTTGAAGCCCATTGCGACTATCTGTCGGCGTGGGAAGAAGACAAGTACACCATCGCCCAGGCCAACGTGGCTCTGGACGAGAAGGGCAAGATCACGGCGGAGCTGGTGAACGCGCGGCAGGCGGGCGATTTTGTGCTCAAGCATGTCGGCGAAATCCAGTACATGGACGTGAGCCCGAAGCAGTTGGTCTCCGTCGCCGCATCGCTAATTCCGTTCCTGGAAAACGATGACGCGAACCGCGCGCTGATGGGTTCGAACATGCAACGCCAGGCGGTTCCGCTGCTGCGCGCCGAAGCTCCTTTTGTGGGCACCGGCATGGAGCGCGTGACGGCTCGCGATTCGGGTGCGGTGATTATCTGCAAGCGTTCCGGCGTGGTCGATTCAGTCGATAGCGAACGCATCATCGTTCGTGTGGAGGGCAACGTCCAGGAAGGGCAGCTTTCCCGCGAAGTGGGCGCGGACATCTATACGATGACCAAGTTCAAGCGCTCCAATCAGAATACCTGCATCAGCCAGAAGCCGATCGTGGCGCAAGGCCAGAAGGTTCGTAAAGGCGATGTGCTGGCCGATGGGCCTTGCACGGAACTGGGCGAGCTCGCTCTGGGACGCAACGTTCTGGTGGCCTTCATGCCGTGGCGCGGGTATAACTTCGAAGACGCGATCGTCGTGTCGGAGAAGCTGGTGAAGGAAGACTACTACACCTCGATTCACATTGAGGAGTTTGAGGTCGACGGCCGCGATACCAAGCTGGGGCCGGAGGAAATCACGCGCGATATTCCAAATATCGCCGAGGGTTTCCTGCGGAATCTGGACGAGAGCGGAATCATTCGCATCGGCGCGACGGTGAAGCCGGGCGACATTCTGGTCGGCAAGGTGACTCCCAAGGGCGAAACGCAGTTGACCCCTGAAGAGAAGCTGCTGCGCGCGATCTTCGGCGAAAAGGCCGGAGACGTGAAGGACGCGTCTCTTTACTGTCCTCCTGGAATTGAAGGAACGGTTGTCGATTGCAAGGTCTTCTCGCGCAAAGGCGCTGAATTGGACGAGCGGTCGAAGCTGATTCTGGAGAACTCGGAAGAGCGGCTGCGGCGCAACTTGGAAGACGAAAAGCGCATTTTGAATGACGAGCGTTCCAAGCGTCTTGCCGGGCTTGTTGGAAGGCAAAGAGCTGTTGGCCGATCTGCACGACGAGAAGACCAACAAGAAGCTGCTTTCTAAAGGCACCGACCTTACCCGCGATCTGATCGAGAAGCTGCGCGCGCGCGATTTGAAGCGCATGCGGCTTCAGGACAAAGACCCGAGGCGTCAACGAGCAGATCGACGAAATCGAAGAGATGACTTCGCGCCAGATCTCGGTTCTCGAAAAGATCACCGATGAAAAGATCGCGAAGCTCCGGAAGGGCGACGAACTTCCTCCCGGCGTGATCAAGCAGGTGAAGTGCTATATCGCCATGAAGCGCAAGCTCTCGGTCGGCGATAAGATGGCCGGCCGCCATGGCAACAAGGGTGTAATTGCGCGCATCGTTCCCGATGAGGACATGCCGTATCTTCCCGATGGCACGCCGGTTGAAATCGTACTCAATCCGCTGGGCGTTCCGAGCCGTATGAACGTCGGACAGATTCTGGAAACCCACTTGGGTTGGGCCGCGAAGGCTTTGGGTGTCCGCTTCGCGACTCCGGTATTCGACGGAGCGACCGAGAAGGACATCAAGAAGCAGTTGAAAGACGCGAATCTTCCCAGCTCGGGCAAGATCCAGCTTCACGACGGTATGACGGGTGTTCCGTTCGAACAGCCGGTGACCGTAGGCTACATTTATATGTTGAAGCTGTCGCACTTGGTGGACGACAAGATTCACGCCCGCTCCATCGGACCGTATTCGTTAATCACGCAGCAGCCTCTGGGCGGCAAAGCGCAGTTCGGCGGACAGCGGTTCGGCGAAATGGAAGTGTGGGCCCTGGAAGCGTATGGCGCCGCGTACGTGCTGCAGGAATTGCTGACGGCCAAGTCCGACGACGTCTATGGCCGCGCGAAGATTTACGAAGCAATCGTGAAGGGCGAGGCTGCGGCCGAGCCTGGCGTACCTGAGAGCTTTAACGTTCTGATTCGCGAATTGCAGTCGTTGTGTCTGGACGTGGAATTAATGAAAGCGCCGCGCGAGAACCTGGAAACGGCTCTGGCGGCGGACTAGGTAGGCGGAAAGAAAGGGTAAAAGGACAATAAATCATGTACCGTTCTTCTCCATATGATCGTGCAAATTTGATTGCGGATTTCGATTCGATCCGCATTTCGCTGGCCTCTCCGGAAAAAATCCGGAGCTGGTCCCATGGCGAAGTGACCAAGCCCGAAACCATCAACTACCGGACCTTTAAGCCGGAACGGGACGGGCTTTTCTGTGCCCGCATTTTTGGGCCGATCGCCGATTGGGAATGCTTGTGCGGAAAGTACAAGCGCATGAAGCACCGCGGTGTAATTTGCGATAAGTGCGGCGTGGAAGTGACCCTTTCGCGCGTGCGCCGCGAACGCCTGGGTCATATCGAACTGGCTTCGCCTTGCTCGCACGTGTGGTTTTTCAAGGGCCTGCCGAGCCGCATTGGCTACCTGCTGGACATCACTCTGCGCGAATTGGAACGTGTCCTCTATTTCGAAGCCTTCGTCGTTGTCGATCCAGGCGAAGTAGCGGACCTGAGGAAAGCCGAAGTGATCAGCGATGAGCGCAAGCGCGCGCTGGATCAGGAATTCCCCGGCAAGTTCGTCGCGATGATGGGCGCCGAGGGAATTAAGGAACTGCTGAAGAAGGTCGATTGCGAAGGCCTCAGCCTGGAAATTCGCGAGCGCATGAAGACCGAAGCTTCGCAGCAGAAGAAGCTGAAGTACGCTAAGCGCCTGCGTGTCGCCGAGAGTTTCCGCAAGTCGGGTAACAAGCCCGAGTGGATGATTCTGGACGTGATGCCGGTAATTCCGCCGGAACTTCGTCCGCTGGTTCCGCTGGATGGTGGCCGTTTTGCGACGTCGGATCTGAACGATTTGTATCGCCGCGTGATCAACCGCAACAACCGGTTGAAGAAGCTGATCGAACTGCACGCGCCCGATGTTATCGTCCGCAACGAAAAGCGCATGCTGCAGGAAGCCGTCGATGCGCTGTTCGATAACGGCCGCCGTGGCCGAGTTCTGCGCGGCGCCAACAACCGTCCGCTCAAGTCGCTGTCTGACACCCTTAAGGGCAAGCAGGGCCGCTTCCGTCAGAACCTGCTCGGAAAGCGCGTGGATTACTCCGGCCGTTCGGTGATCGTGGTGGGTCCGGAATTGAAGTTGCACCAGTGCGGTCTTCCAAAGAAGATGGCGTTGGAACTGTTCAAGCCGTTCATCTATCATCGGCTGGAACAACGCGGCCATTGCACGACCATCAAGCAGGCCAAAGAACTGGTCGAGCAGCAGGACGCGGTGGTTTGGGACATCCTGGAAGAAGTCATCAAGGATCACCCGATTCTGTTGAATCGCGCTCCAACTCTTCACCGTCTGGGCATTCAGGCGTTTGAGCCGGTGCTGGTGGAAGGCAAGGCGATCAAGTTGCACCCGCTGACCTGCACGGCTTTCAACGCCGATTTCGACGGCGACCAGATGGCGGTTCACATTCCTCTGTCGCCCGAGGCACAGATCGAAGCATCCACTTTGATGCTTTCTGCCAACAATATCCTGTCGCCTGCGCACGGCGCTCCTATCGCTGTGCCGACACAGGACATGGTGTTGGGTCTGTATTATTTGACCAAGGCTCGTCCCGGCACCAAGGGCGAAGGCCGCACGTTTGCTTCGGTGGACGACGTTCTGATCGCGCTCGAAATGGGCGAGGTTGAGACGCTCTCGCCGATTAAGTTACGCTACACCGGCCGCGTGATCGACTTGGTGAAGGCTTTCGACAATCAGAATCTGCTGCATACGCAGCCGATCGAATTCAGCAAGCAGTACATGGACACGACGGTAGGCCGCGTGATCCTGAACGACGTTCTTCCCGATGACATGCCGTTTATCAATGGCTTGCTGAAGAAGAAGGGCCTCGCGCAGATGGTCCAGTATTGCTACCTGAAGTTCGGGCTGACCATCACGGTTACGATGCTGGACCAGGTGAAGTCGCTGGGTTTCTTATACGCGACCCGCGCCGGAATCTCCATCGGCATCGACGACATGATCGTCCCCAGCGAAAAGGCTGGGCTGGTCAAGAACGCCGAAAAGCAGGTGATCGAAGTCGTCTCGCAGTATCAGGAAGGCGCGATCACACACGGCGAACGCTACAACAAAATCATCGAAATCTGGTCCAAGGTTACCGAACGCGTTTCGGAAGAAATGTTCAAGACCATGGAAGAGGACGACCGCACCGGCCGCTACCTCAACCCGATTTACATCATGGCCGACTCAGGCGCCCGCGGATCGAAACAGCAGATCCGCCAGCTGTCCGGTATGCGCGGACTGATGGCTCGGCCGTCGGGCGAAATTATCGAACAGCCTATTACGGCTAACTTCCGCGAAGGTCTGGACGTGCTGCAGTACTTCATCTCCACGCACGGTGCGCGTAAAGGCTTGGCGGATACGGCGCTAAAGACCGCGGATTCCGGTTATCTGACGCGTCGCTTGTGCGACGTGGCTCAGGACGTGATCGTCAGCGAACTCGATTGCGGAACGGCCGACGGTATCTTCGTCGAGCCGATCGTAGAATCGGGCGAAATCATCGAAAATCTACGCGATCGTATTGTGGGTCGCGTGGCGCTTGAAACCGTGTTGGATTATGACCAGAATATTCTGGTGAACGCCAACAGCGAAATCACAGAAGATTTGGCTGCTCAGATTCAAAGCGCTGGTATCGAACGCGTAAAGATTCGTTCGGTGCTGACGTGCGAATCCAAGCGCGGCGTTTGCCAGCTTTGCTACGGGCGTAATCTTGCCACGGGCCGGCTGGTGGAGCGCGGCGAAGCGGTGGGTATCATCTCGGCTCAGTCGATCGGCGAGCCTGGCACGCAGTTAACCATGCGTACGTTCCACATCGGTGGCGCGGCGACGGGTTCGGCCGAGCAATCCAAGCAGGACGCGAAGTCGGACGGCTTTGTGAAGTTCCTGAATATTCAGACGGTCAAGAACGCCAAGGGCGAATTGATCGCCATGAATCGCAACAGCATCATCGCCATTCTGGACGACAAGGGTCGCGAGAAAGAACGCTACCAGGTTGTTTACGGCGCGAAGATTCTCTTTGCCGATGGACAGAAGGTGAAGACCAACGATGTGCTCTTGGAATGGGATCCGTACACGTTCTCGATTCTGACCGAAGTTTCGGGCGTGGTTCATTTCAAAGATCTGAACGACGGCATCACGATGCAGGAACAGGTGGACGAAATCACGGGCCGCTCGCAATGGGTGGTTACGGATTCACCGGATGAAAAGCGCATCCCGGCCATCATCGTGCGGCCAACCGGGGGCGGGAAGAATGACGAGAAGCGCTACCTGATGCCGGTGCACGCTCACTTGACGGTGGGCGATGGCGATGAGGTTCACGCCGGAGACGTTCTGGCGAAGATTCCTCGCGCCACTACCAAGACGAAAGACATCACCGGCGGTCTGCCGCGTGTGGTCGAACTGTTCGAAGCCCGCAAGCCGCGCGAAACCGCGGTGATCACGGAAATCGACGGTGTGGTGAAGTACGGCGAAATTTCGAAGGGCATGCGCAAAATCTACATCGTCGGCGACGATGGCGAGCAGCGCGAATATGCTCTGCCTCGCGGCGTCCACATCAACGTGCAGGAAGGCGAACGCGTCCGCGCGGGCGACCCGTTGATGGATGGTCCGCGCAATCCGCACGACATCATGGCGGTGTTGGGCGAAAAGGAACTGCAGAAGTACCTGGTGAACGAAATTCAGGAAGTCTATCGTCTCCAGGGCGTCAACATCAACGACAAGCATCTGGAAGTCATCTCACGGCAGATGATGCGCTGGGTGAAGGTGGAAGACATTGGCGACACCGAATTCCTCCCGGAGGAAGTGGTGGACAAGTTCAAGTTCCGCGGGGAAAACAATCGTGTGATCGAAGCGGGTGGCAGGCCGGCGTCGGGTAAAACCGTGCTGCTGGGCATCACCAAGGCTTCGCTCTCCACCGATTCGTTCATCTCCGCCGCCAGTTTCCAGGAGACGACGCGTGTGCTCACCGAAGCCGCCATCAACGGCAAGGTGGACCACCTGCGCGGCCTCAAGGAAAACGTCATCATGGGCCGCCTGATTCCGGCCGGCACCGGTATGGAATATTACCGGGCCGTTCGAATCGCCGGAGAGGGCGTGGAAGAAGAACTGGTCGCCGAGCAGGAATCGGCGGTGCTGGATGTCATTCCGGGTTACGACGACGAAGCTCGGGCGCTATATGTCGGCGGACTTACCGAGGCTTCGGAGCCGGGTGGCGGGGAAGATACGCTGGCGGAGTAGTTTTTGTTATAGCTGAATAGGCAAGCGCTCCATGGGCCGGTCAAGTCTATGGAGCGCTTTGCTTACGGATGTGCTTGGCGAAACGAACGTGCCTCCTCCACACCGAGAGGCTGGTGATACTCTAACCTCGTGACCAAGAACCTTAAGACCACCGTCGACGAAGACGTTCTGCGATGGACCCGTTTTTGTGCTGCGAAAGGGAGACTATCTGTATCTGAGTTTGTAGGCCAGATCATCGAGCGCGACCGGAGCGGCAAAGGCCAGCCGTATTGGCTCTCCTTCGAGGACTGGAAGGAATTCAATGCCAAAAGGCCCGGGGATCGGCGTAGAGAACAGCCCTGATGGCCCGCGATGAGGGAGATGAGCGTTAAGGCTTTCGAAGGACCGAACATTCTGAACGCCACCGAGTTTCGCATTCAGCAACGCGACACGTCTTGGGCCAAATTCGATCTCGCCTAAATGGCTCTTATCGCCAAACTCCGTTGGTGGCTCCAGCACGCCGACGCTAAACTTTCTCAAATGGATCACGTTCACGGAACCGAAGTCATCCCACCGCGCCATCGCTACGATGAGATTGCGGCGTTTGTGCGCTCCATGGATCAGCCTGACGAGGGTGCTCGCGGCTATCTGGAGATTCACATACCGCGCATCGCGCGCACTCTGGGGCTGGTACCCGCGCCGCACAGCTCGGGCCGAGTGCTCGAAATGGGGGCATACATGCAGATGACGCCCGCGCTGCAGTGCGTGCTCGGCTATAAAGAAGTCCGCGGGGCTTACTTCGGACCCATTGGACGAACCGACGAAAAGGCCATCACTGTGGGCGGCAAGGAAGCGTTCCGGTGCTTCGTCGATTTATTCGACGCTGAAAAGGATCGCTACCCGTATGAAGACGGGTGCTTTGAAACGGTCCTGGCCTGCGAGATCTTTGAGCACCTGATTCACGATCCCATGCACATGCTGCTGGAGATGCGGCGCGTGTTGGAAGAGGGCGGCACCTTGCTGCTGACCACCCCCAACGTAACAAGCTTTACTGCAGTCGCTCGTGTGCTGGAGCAGAGCGGCAACCCGCAGCTCTATTCCAAATTCGCCGACCCGCGTGGAGAGTTTGCCGATACCGAAATTCCGCATGTGCGCGAATACACGCCCAAGGAATTGAGGGAGGCGGTTGAGTCGGCGGGCTTTGAGAGTCGTCAACCTGTTCACCGAGGTCATCCCCGGTTACGGGACCGATACGTGGGTGAAAGATTTTCTGGAGCGCAACGACTATTCGTCCGCATTCCGCGGCGAACAGATGTATGTGATCGCACGCAAGCGTAGCGCGCTGCCCGTTGTCCGTTATCCCAAGTTCCTGTATGAGGGCGCGTGATGGCTGACCGGTCTTATGAACTGCACGGCACGACGGTGCTGGAATTGTCGGTCGAGGGGCCAAAACTGGCAACGGATCGCGACGCGGCGGGTCTGGTCGGCAAGGCTTTGGGGAATGACGCCAGCTTTCTAGTTGTTCCCACTGAGCGGCTCACTGGGGATTTCTTCCGGTTGAAAACGCGGCTGGCCGGGGAGATCCTGCACCGGCTCCTGCTTTACAAATTGCGAGTGGCGATTCTGGGTGACGTGTCGCAGTATGTCGAGAAGAGTACGCCGTTCCGCGACTTTGTAATCGAGTCCAATCGCGGGAATCAACTCTGGTTTATTTCGAGCGTCGAGGAACTGGGCGATAAATTATTGCAGGCGTAAGCTCTATTTGCTGGTGTGGATGTCCCTAAGCGAATAGTCCAGGCCTTGGACGTCCACCGTGGCGTCGATTTTATCGCCTTCATGCAGAGCTGAGAAATCCTTGTCGTTCTTGATCGGGTAGTCCATGGTCATGGCGCCCATCCAGCCTTCGATCTTGTCGTGCTTGATGGTGGCGAGCTTGTCTTTTTCGTCCAGATGGATGATCTGCCCGTGCATGGAATAGTGCTTGACCTCGGGAGGTGCCTCGCGGCGGCAGGCGGCCAGGGCCACAAAGAAACATAGGCACAGGCCAGATCTTAAAACACTCATATACTCCGATGTTAGCCTGAATAAAGTGGAAGAAGAAGTCCTCGGCAAAGCATACGATGGGCGATTGATGCGCCGGTTGGTGCGTTATCTGGCGCCGTATCGCGTCACCGTGGCGGTCTCGTTTTTCTTCCTGATGATCCTCGCCGTGACGCAGGCGGCGGGTCCTTTGCTGACCAAGCTTGCCATTGACCGGTATCTGACTAATAACCCCAACAGCACTTCGCCCCTGGATCCATGGCTCGCCCGGGATACGACGACGGGCTTGATTCAGATTACGGGGCTGTACCTGGCGACGATCCTTATCGGCTTGGCGTGCGATTTCGGAGAGTCTTACCTGATGGCGCGCACGGGGCAGTTGGCCATGCTCGACCTGCGGCGCGAGTTGATGGAGCACCTGCAAAGGCTCGATATTGCGTATTTCGATCAGAATCCCGTAGGTCGCCTGATTACTCGCGTCACTAGCGACGTAGATGCGCTGAACGAGTTGTGGGCGTCCGGTCTGGTCGCCGTTCTGGGCGATTTTCTGGCGCTAGGGTTTGTGATCTTCGCCATGGCGCGGTTGAGTCCCGGCCTGACCGCCTTGATGCTGGTGGTGCTGCCGGGCGTTGTTTATGTGACGTCGCGATTCCGGAGGACGGTCCAGGGAGGGTTCCGGCGCATTCGTGTTGCCGTGGCGGGAATGAATTCTTATTTGCAGGAATATGTGAGCGGAATCTCGGTAGTCCAGTTATTTAATCGCGAAGAAAAAAGCAGCGCCGGGTTTGCCGATATAAACAAGCAGCACATGGAGGCTTTCAAGGACACCATTCTGGCGTACGGCTGGTTTTATCCCATAGTCGAGTTCCTCGGGATGCTGGCGCTCGGGATGCTCCTGGCTTATGGAGGATTTCGAATCCGAGGTGGCGCTTTGTCGATCGGCGTGCTGGTGGCATTCTTCCAGTACGGGTTGCGATTCTTTCGGCCTATTCAGGATCTGAGCGAGAAGTACAACATTCTGCAATCGGCTATGGCGGCCAGCGAGCGCGTTTTCAAAGTACTGGACACGCAGGCGAACATCGTCTCTCCAAAGAGCCCGCGGACTTTCCCGGCTGGTGAGGCTTCGGTCGAGTTCGATCATGTATGGTTCGCCTATCAGGGCGATCAGTGGGTGCTGGAAGATGTGAGTTTCCGGATTGAGCCCGGTGAGGCGGTTGCCGTGGTGGGCCATACGGGGGCGGGGAAGACGACGCTCACGAATCTTTTGCTTCGCTTCTATGACGTGCAAAGGGGCGCGATTCGCATTGGCGGCATTGATATTCGGGAGTTTTCGCTCGACGAGTTGCGGCGTCATTTCGCCATCGTGCTGCAGGATCCCTATCTGTTCACTGGCACGATAGCGTCGAACATCCGGCTTGGTGCGGCCGTTACTGATCAGCAGATGGAAGCCGCGTCACAGCAGGTGAACCTGTTGGATTTCGTGCGGACGCTACCCCAGGGATTTGACGAGCCGGTACACGAACGCGGGTCGGGATTTTCGACCGGGCAGAAGCAATTGATCAGCTTCGCGCGAGCGCTGGCGCACAATCCCCGCTTTCTGATTCTGGATGAAGCAACCTCCAGCGTCGATACGGAAACCGAACATCGCGTTCGGCAGGCGCTGGAGCGGCTGATGACGGGCCGTACTTCGCTCGCCATTGCGCACCGGCTCTCCACGATCCAAAGGGCGGATCGTATCCTGGTAATGCACAAAGGAAAGCTGCGGGAGAGCGGAAGCCATCAGGAATTACTGGCATTACGCGGAATTTACTGGAAATTATATCGCCTGCAGTACAAGAATCAGGAGGAGTTCGCAGATGGACGACTTGAAATACCCGGTGGGCCAGTACAGATTGCCGCTTTTGATCACGGAAAGGGAACGGCGCTTGTGGATTGAGGAGATCGCCGCCGCGCCCAGGCATCTGCGCGAGGCGGTGTCGGGGCTGTCGGACTCCCAATTGGATACGCCCTACCGTCCCGACGGCTGGACGGTGCGGCAGGTGGCCCATCATGTGCCAGACAGTCACATGAATTGCTGGGTGAGGTTCAGGTGCGCTCTAACCGAAGATAAGCCCGCTATCAAGACGTACGAGGAGGCCAGGTGGGCGGAACTTCCGGATTCGAAGGCTCCTATTGAGATGTCGCTGGTACTGCTGGAGAGTCTGCACGCGCGTTGGATGGCGTTGGTGGAAGCTCTTACCGAGGCGCAATTCCATCGCACCTTCGTGCATCCGGAATTAGGGGTTCGAACGCTGGATCAAACGCTATCGCTATACGCGTGGCATGGACGCCACCACGTTGCGCACATCACCCGCTTGCGGGAGAGAATGGGCTGGTAGGTCTTATTTTTCGTACTGGCGCATGAATGTCGCCAGGCCGATCTTATCGAGTTCAATCTTGTCGAATGTATAGGCCTGCGTGTCGACCACTGGTCCGATCAGGACACGGTAGATGTTCGGACTGTTGGTGGGGCCGGGCGCCACGAAGGCCGTCAGGCCGTGGGCACGGAGGCCTTCGGCGAACACCGCGGCCACTCCACGCTCGACCGCAGCCATCTGAATGTAGGCTTTTCCTGGTTGGGGGTCCGCGAAAACCGGTGCGTCAGGGGCTTTAGTGGTCGGCGCGGCGACTGAAGATGCGAACTGGTCGCCGATGGACGGCTGAGGGGGAGCCGGTTGGGGGAGTTTCACTTGAATGGAAGGCAGGGCGTCGGGTGGTGCTGCGACGGCCTTTCCGGCCATATAGGAAATGCTGGAGAACAGCGCCAACGCGGCGATTGCGACGAATGCCAGGGCAGCCATTTGACGAGGGCCCACTACCCATTCGGAATCGATCTGATTTTCGGATGGGCTGGCGTGGTTCTGGGGTTCACTGGACGGCAATTCTACGGGTGCCGGTGAGGCCGATCCGGCGGCGGCGGGTTGTTGCTGCGAGAGAATTGTAATCATCGCAACCCGTATATCGGCGGTTTGGGGCGGGGACTGTAGTACTTGGCGGGGGACAGTCCCAGTGCTTTGCCTTACGTCGGAATCCGATCTAAAGATTTCTTTTCAGGAAGTTGCAGATGTGGTAGCCGTCGATGAACTTAAAAGGAGTCTCTCCCAGGGTGTAGTGGCCGCAGGGGAGGATCACGGCTTTGTGCTCGAAGTTTAACTCACGCGCTTTGACCAGCACCTGTTCGGAAAGATGTGTTGGGAAGGTAGTGTCGTAGCTGGCATAGATGAACATCGGCTTCTTTTTGAGTGTCGCGAAGCGGTCGATGTAATAGGGCGGGCTGATGACCTTCCAGGCGTCTCGCAGGTCTTGGAGCGATACCTCGGGCTCCAGGCTCTGCTTGATGTGCCGCGTGGAGAGGCCTTCCCACACCACGTCGGCGAAGTAAGTCGAGCAGTGGTTAAAAACGTTCACGCGCAGGCGCTGGTCATGGACGCTGGCTAGAAACGCGTAGCATGATCCCAGGCTCGTGCCGACGATGCCGACGCTTTCGTAGCCCTGCTGCTCCAGCCAGTCCACCGCACAGCGGGTATCGATGACCGCCTGCCGTGTGGCATCGATGGTGCGGGTGATGTTGGAAGATACGGCGTAGTCAGCACGCTTCAACTCGGGAGGCATGCGGTAATCGTGATAAGGGAGGCTCAAGCGCAGAGCGGATATGCCCAGCTTGGCGAGGCCGACGCAGAGAGCTCCGTGTTGTCCCGCCGATGCGTTCCAATGCGGCAGGATGATAGCCGCCACCCGGCGCTTGCGGGGCTTTTTCGGGTCCACTGGAAACCATTGGCCGTGGACCAGGTTGTTTTCCGGGTAAGGAGTCTTGACGGGGCTGGTGAACTTGAGCAGGTTTCCGTCCAACCGGAAATCGGCGGGTGTACGGTAGGCGAAGAACTCGTCGCTGGAGGCCAGGGCCGCTTCATTCAGCGCCTTGAGATATTCCTCCGGGCGATGGCCGTTTTGCGGGAGCGTCTTAGTGACGGGCCATTGATGGGCCCATTCCAGTCCCCACTCAAATGGGCGGACGACGCGGTCGGTGGCGCGCGAGCACAGGCGGTTTTCCCAGTTTTCAATCCAGCGGGCGTAGATACGTCGCATTATCGCTCAGGCGCCTATCAAAGTTGCTTACTTTAAAGCTAACAGGGAGACTGAGGCGGTTGCAGCGTTTGGGAAGCGAACGGTTAGGAATGGCGGGTGAGCATATAAAAATACGCGCCGGAGGAGAACGCCGGCGCGTAGAAGGTCAAAGGAGAGACAGACTTTCCGGGTATGACTAACCCAATCACCCTAGAAACACCCGCAAAACGGAGCGCGCGGTCCGCGCACCCTTTGCGGGCTAGCTGACGAGCCGCGGACCTTGCTGCGGGTTCGGTGCCGGAGATTGGGTGGTCCGGAATTCATATTGTAAAATTTCGATTGCGGCCAGGCCTTCCTCAAAGCGGACGACTCGGCCACGCGCCACCAGTTTCAGGGCGCATTTGTTGTTGAGCTGCGCGGGCCAGCTGACGGCGATTTCGAGCCGCCTCCCGGGAAGCAGGACATGTTGGGAGGTGAAGAGAATACCTGTGCTGGAGATGTTTACGGTCTTGCCATCGCCCGATTCCTCGCCTGTACGCTTGTTCAGAAGCTTATAGCGGACATCCCGTTCGATAGGGAAGCGATCGGAGTGGCGCCGATCGGTTTGTTGGTGTTGCTGAGCACTGGTTCTCACTTTTTTCGTTTCCTCACTCTCGGCTTTGCTTTCCGCTCTGACAAAGTTAGTTTCTCCGGGAAGGGCAATTGCAACAATAGGGTACGAGGCCTATTTGCAGTCAGTACCAGGGTGTTGAAGAGCTAGAACTTGGGTCGTGGTCTGGCAGAGTACTATTGCCCATCTTCATCTGGAGTACGAGTTTGGCGGGCGGCGCGGATGTCTTTTAAGCGGGCGCCGATGCGTTCTTCCAATCCTCTAGATGTAGGCTCGTAAAACATTGTGCCCTTTAGGCTTTCGGGTAGGCACTCCATGGTATTGATAGCTTCCTCAAAGCCATGGGCGTGCTGATAACCCTCTCCGTACCCCCAGGATTTCATGGCTTTGGTGGGCGCGTTGCGCAGTTGCATGGGGACGGGTTCGGCTGTGGATTTCCGGACCAATTCCTGAGCGGTGCCTAGGGCTTTGTACGCTGCGTCGGACTTCGGGGCGACCGAAAGATAGATGGCGATCTGGGCCAGGGCCTGGTCTCCCTCCGGCATGCCCAGGAAATGGGCGGCCTGCTGAGCGGCGATGGCCTGTTCCAGCGCCCTGGGGTCCGCCAGGCCGATGTCCTCGACGGCCATTCTCACCAGGCGGCGGGCGATGTACATACGGTCCTCTCCGCTTTCAAGCATGCGGGCCAGCCAGTATAAGGCGGCGTCAGGGTCGGAGGACCGCACGCTTTTGTGCAGAGCCGAGATCAGGTTGAAGTGCTCTTCGCCTGCTTTGTCATAGAGCAGGACCTTCCGATCCATCACCGCTTCCACGGCTTCCTTTTCCAGTTTGCCGTCGCGGGCGGCGGTGGATGCGAGGTCCAGAATGTTGTAAGCCGTCCGTGCGTCGCCGCTGGAATAGATCGCGATCTGCTCCAGGAGTTCGGGTTCGGCCTGAACGCCGATCACGGGCAACGCTCGCTCCAGCAGACCAACGATCTCCTGCACGGAGAGTGCACGCAACGCGTAGACCTTGGTTCGCGAGAGCAACGCCGATACAACTTCGAACGAGGGGTTCTCGGTAGTCGCACCGATCAATGTAATGTCGCCGCGCTCCACATAGGGAAGAAACGCGTCCTGCTGCGCCTTATTGAAACGATGGATTTCGTCGACGAACAGGACCGTGCGTCGGCCCATTTTACGGAGCTTTTCCGCGTCGGCCATGACGGCCTTTATTTCCTTGATACCGGCAAGCACGGCGCTGAAGGGCACGAACTCGCTCTTGCTCATGGTCGCGACCAGGCGGGCTAGAGTGGTCTTGCCCACGCCTGGTGGTCCCCAGAGGATCATGGATTGCAACTGGTCGCGCTCGATCTGAATGCGGAGAGGCTTTCCGGGGCCGAGGATGTGCTGCTGGCCCGCGAAATCCTCCAGCCGCTCGGGCCGCATGCGTTCGGCCAGAGGACGTTTGGAATCGCCGGGAGCATCCATCTGAGGAAGAGGGCTCGCGTCAAAGAGGCTCATCCGGTCCTCCTCTGGCGCTGCGCTTCGTATAAGAGCACAGCGGCTGCGACTGCGGCGTTCAGGCTCTCCACTCCGGAGGTTGCGATGCGAACGGAGGTTCCCGCGGATTCCATTACACTGCCGACTCCATGAGCCTCGCCGCCGATGACCAACGCGCAGGGGATGCTCAGGTCGACCTGATCCGCGGATTTCGAAGCGCGAGGCATCGCGGAGTAGGAAGCGATCCCGTTGGTCTTAAGAAAGTCCGCCACGGTGTTGGCCTCGGCCCTCTGTACCAAGGGTACCCGGAAGATCGACCCGGCTGAGCCACGGAGGCACTTGGGGTTATGCGCGTGGACCGAATCTTTCAGGAATACGACGCCTGTTGCGCCGAAGGCCTCGGCGGATCGTACCGCTGCGCCTGCGTTTCCAGGATCCTGCAAGCCATCCAGGATGACGATCAGGGGGCGGGTGCCTGCTAAACCCTCAAGAGTCCATTCTTTGAGTTGGACCAGTGCCAGCACGCCTTGGGGCGTTTCCGTGGAGGAGAGCCCGGAGAAGATCTTTTCGGGCACGGATACAATCCGCAGTGACGGAATTCTGCTCAGCATCGCCTCGACCTTATCCACGACACCATCGGCGGCGATGATTGTGCTGATTTGCAAGTGGCTGGCCAGGGCTTCCTCCAGCAGGTGGAAACCTTCGGCCAGGGCATAACCTTCCGAGGTCAGTCCGCTGCGGGAAACCGCTCGGCGAACGTCTCTTAAGAGGGGATTGTGTTCGCTTGTAATCAGTTCTGCCACAATAAAGAAGGACGTTCCAGCATAGCGCAATGAAACGGTTCTACCCCGCGGTCGCCTTGATTGTTTGCGCGGTGGCAGCTGTGGTTGCGATATGGCAGGTGATGCGGGTTAGCTCGGAGATACGCCACCAGTCTAATGTCGACGAGGCTCAGCCGGCAGACGTGATCCTGGTGTTGGGCGCGGCGGAATACCGGGGCCGTCCTTCGCCGGTTTTGGAAGCTCGCCTGAATCACGCACTGTTCCTCTATCACCAGAATATGGCCCCGCGCATCCTCACTACAGGGGGCAAGGGTGGCGACCCGACGTTCACCGAAGGTGAAGTGGCGCACTCTTACCTGAGCCATCACGAAGTTCCTTCTGAGGCGATCCTGGTGGAATCGGAAGGTGAGACTACAGTGCACAGTATCGCCGCGGCGGCGGAGATCATGCGGCGCATGAATCTGAGGTCGTGCATTGTGGTGAGCGACGGTTATCATATTTATCGCGTCAAGAAGATGCTGGAGACCATGGGAATGCAAGCCTATGGATCGCCTCGGCCGGAGCGCACGGTGGAGGATCCGGCGAGCTGGCGACAGCGCTGGGTGTATGCGAAGCAAGCCATCGCCTACGAATTGTGGCGCTTGGGCGTGCCGATTTGAAAAGGTTCGTTATCACCGGGGCGCCGGGGGCCGGAAAGACAGCGATCCTCCGTCAGTTGGAACTCGACGGGTTCAGTGTGGTTGAAGAGGCGGCTACTGACGTCATCGCTGCCGCGCAGGCGCAGGGGACGGCTGAAATCTGGAAAGATCCATCCTTCATCGATTCGATCGCCGAATTGCAAAGGGATCGCCAGATTCGAGCGTCCCGTCAACCGGACGAAATTCAGTTTCACGACCGTTGCGTGGTCTGTACCGCGGCATTGGCGGTTCACCTCGGCTACCCTTTTTCACCCTTCCTCAGCAGCGAACTGCAACGCGTCCGAAGAGAATGGGTCTATCAAAACCGAGTCTTCTTCATTCGCAATCTTGGATTCGTCACGCCGACAGAAGCGCGGCGAATCAGCTTTGAGGATGCGCTGCGCTTTGAGGAAATCCATGAAAAGATTTACCGGGACTTCGGCTTCGAACTGGTTGTAGTCGAGAGAGGGAGTGTAGCGGAGCGGGCCGGCATGATAAGAGCGGCAGTGCTTTGACCATGCGTTTTGTTAATAACGCTGGCATTTGAACCCTCAAATGTTAGCGTTCGAAAACGCCATCGCATTGGCGTTTCCGGACGCGTTTCTTCTTGAGGTCGACGGAGTAGCATCGTGATCTCTCATCTCTAACGAGGAGCGAATCGTCCACAAGTTTTAGATCGGTGATATAGACCCACTGTACGTCCTCCTCGATCCAAATCTTGAAGTGATTGTGAAAGACCTTCACCTTCCACAATACGTTGCCGCTCGATGCCTCCGTAGCAACGACATATTCGTCCCGCCCGTCGCCGTCGGCTGCGTACTGCGTTGTACCAGAAAGTACCGGAGGAACTGGTTTCGGCGGAATCCGTTTCGCCCGCGCGTTGGCCGCGAGAAGGAATAGGACAGCACACGCCCACGAGAACTTTCGACTTACCTTCATCTCAAAGAAGTTCTTAGGGGCTCCCTACGCTCGCTGGGATTCTTCGTACTCTGCTACCGCTTAGCCGCCATTACTCCATCGACTATGTCTCGAAACTCGTCCTGCGTCAGCAGCCCGCGCTTCTCGATGCCCTTGTCTTTGACACGTTTTAGCATCTCAGCCACGGCCTCATCGTTGGCGTCGTTGATTCCGAGCAGTTCCAGGTTGTAAGTGATGGACGCCTTGCCACTCTTTTTGCCCAGTACGACTTCACCTTTCCGGCCCGTCAACGCGGGATGGGTTCCGAACATCGCCAGGGGCTCTTTCACCACCAGATCGACTCCAATGCCGGATTCTCGTGTGAAGTTGCGGTCGCCTAGAATCGGCTTGTTCACCGAGGTCGGGAACTTGCTGATGCGGCTGACCAGCGCACCCAGTTCTGGGAGCTTATCGAGCTTGTACTGTGTGTCGTAGCCATAGAGCACATGCAACGCGACCATCAGTTCTTCCAGCGCCGCGTTGCCGGTACGTTCGCCCAGGCCGTTTGCGCAGCTATGCACGCAGTTTGCTCCAGCCTCGACGCCCGCGAGTTCGGTGGCGACGGCCATGCCGAAGTCGTTATGCGTGTGGCATTCGACGGGCAGATTGGTGAGCGATTTCACCAGTCGCACCATGTACTTCATCGCCTCCGGCAGAATGCAACCCATGGTGTCCACCACGCCGATGGAATCTGGGGGCGCGTCCAGCATGATCCGAGTGAGCAGATTGCGGAGATCTTCTTCACGCGCCCGAGTCGTGTCGTAAGGGAAGTAGACGCAGTGCAGGCCGCGCTTCTTGGCGTAGTTGATCACCTCGACGCTCTTGCGGAGAACGTCTTCCCAAGTCCACTTGAATTGATATTTCAGCTTGGGGTAGCCGATGGGGACCTCAATAATAACGCCGTGGGCTCCGCATTCCAGGGCCTTGTCGATATCGGCATTCATGGCGCGGGCGAAGGTATAAATCTTCGCCTTCAGGTTCAGACGCGAGATTTCCTTGATGGCCTGAAAGTCCATCTCAGAAACCGCGGGCATGCCCGCTTCAATGCGTTCGACGCCAACCTCGTCCAGCTTTTCGGCAATGGCGATCTTGTCGGCGATGTCGAACACGACGCCGGGAGTCTGCTCTCCATCGCGAAGAGTCGCGTCGTGGATGCTGACCTTGGGAGGCAGATCGTAAGTCTTGGTTACTTCAGAAATGTAATTGTAGGGGCTGACCCACCACTCGTCTTTACGATAGTATTTGTCGCTCATGTTTTATCCCTTTACCACTGGATTGCTCAACACTCCGATGCCTTCGAGTTCCACCTCGACCACATCGCCCGGTTTCATGGGACGGGTCACGCCCGGCGTCCCCGTATAGATGATATCGCCTGGCTGAATGGTCATGTACTGGCTGGCGAAGCTGACCATGGTGGCGCAGTCGAAAATGAGATCAGACGTGGTCTGGGCCTGCACCACTTCTCCATTTAGGCGAGTCTGCAACTTGAGATTGTCGCCGTCCAATCCGGTCACAATGACAGGCCCAAATACTCCGAACGTGTCGCAGCCTTTTGCGCGCCACCATTGGCGGTCATGATTCGGACCCATCTGCCATTGGCGTTCGCTGACGTCGTTGCCGCAGGTGAGACCGAAAATCGCCTCCCGAGCTTTTTCCTTGGATGCCTTGTGGACGCGCTTGCCGATTACGATGACGAGCTCGCCTTCATAGTGCAGGTCGGTGGCGTCGGGCGGATAGAGGATCGAGTCGCCGGGGTTCTGCAGGCAGGAAAGCGGCTTGAAGAAAATCTCGGGGCGCTCCGGCGCGGGTCGTCCACCGATATGGCTGCGATAGTTCAAGCCGACGCAGATGAGGTTCTTGGGCGTCGCGGGATAAAGGAGTTTGAGGTCTTTCAATGCATGAGTTTTGCCGGCGTCCTGATGATGAAACAGGTCGCCTACCAGTTCGCGGACCGTGCCGTTCTCCTCGATTCCATAGCTATAAGAGTGGCCGTTCTGAAAACGAATATACCGAGTCACTATTGTTCCTTATTTTTTAATGTCTTTGTCTTTATTCTTGTCTGCGGATGACATCCATTGCGCCCATTTCGTAGGAGGAAAGATGAAGGCGACGATCAACAGGACAATGAAGCCGAAGACGACCAGCAAAAAGAAGAGTGCCATTCAGTTAGGGGTCTCGGTCCAGGGTACAACACTGTCGTTGCCGTGTTCCACGGAGTTACCAGGACCACGTCCGAAAACGGCCAGCAGACTTTTGCTGGTCGGTCATAATTGAGTCATGCAGTTAGATCATGCGACCTGCGAACGGGCGAGACTAGCGCGTGACGGACGCTATGACGGCCGCTTCTTTATTGCCGTCACCAGCACCAAGATCTATTGCCGGCCCATCTGTCCGGCGCCGGCAGCTAAGGCGAAAAATGTTCGGTATTATCCGTCGGCGGCAGCGGCGGCGGAAGATGGGTTTCGGCCATGTTTGCGATGCCGGCCCGAAACATCGCCGGGAACTCCAGCCTGGGAGGGTGCGGCATCCACGGTTACGCGCGGATTGAAGTTGATCGCGGAGAGCGCGCTGGACGAAGCCGGTGTGGACGATTTGGCGGAACGGCTGGGAATGGGTTCGCGACACCTGCGGCGCCTGTTCCTGAAACATCTTGGAGCCACGCCGATTGCCGTTGCGCAGACGCGGAGAGTTCATTTTGCGAAGAAGCTTATCGATGAATCCGGCTTATCCATGACAGAGGTGGCCCTTGCGTCGGGTTTCAACAGCGTGCGGCGGTTTAACGCCACGTTTCAAAACTTGTACGGAAGAGCTCCTTCTGAATTGAGGCGCCTTTCACGAGGGGCGAGAGAGCCCGGCGAACGGGGCCGCTATCGATTCCGGCTCGATTACCGGCCGCCGCTGGATTGGGCGTCTCTGCTGGACTTTCTGGAATCGCGCGCAATTCCCGGAGTGGAAAGCGTAGAGGCGGGGGAGTATCGGCGCAATATTTCATTGCAGAGCGAGAGCGGATCGATTGCCGTCCGTCCCGTGCGGGGCAAGCCGTGGCTGGAGCTCGACATTCAGTTTCCCGATCCACGCGCTTTGCTGCGAATTGTGGAGCGGGTTCGGCGCATCTTCGATCTGCAGGCCGATCCCGCGCAGGTGGAACGTCAATTTCTGCGTGACCCGACGCTCTCCCCGCTATTACAGGCTCATCCCGGATTGCGTGTGCCGGGTTGTTGGGACGGATTCGAGCTCGCGGTGCGGGCGATTCTGGGCCAGCAGGTCAGTGTGAAAGGCGCGTCGACGCTTGCGGGACGAATCGCGAGGGAATTCGGAACGCCTGTTCCGGGCGGCTTTCTCTTTCCAGATGCGCAGACGCTTGCAGAGGCGGACTTACGCGACATCCGTCTGACGCAAAAGCGTGCGCACGCCATCGGAGACCTGGCTACTGCGGTTGTAGAAGGCAAGCTAGTTTTAGATGGGTCGCAATCCGCGGCCGAGTTGCAAGAACAAATGGTCGCGATTGCGGGTGTCGGGCCCTGGACAGCGCAATATGTGGCAATGCGTCTAGGCGAGCCTGACGCATTCCCCGCTGGCGATTTGTATTTGCGTGATCATGCGGTGGCCTCGACGGAATGGCGTCCCTGGCGCGCGTACGCGGCAATGTATTTGTGGAAAGGAGCTGGCGGGAAGACGCCAGCACCTAAAACGTTTTCGACTTCGAATTGAGGATCTATGAACTATTGTTACTTGGACACTCCGATTGGGAAATTGTTGTTGGCGGGCGATGAACAAGGCTTGCATCGCATTACCTTTCCGGCCAAAGGCAACCCGCATGAAGCAGCACAACCCGAAGCCGGATGGATCGAGTCGACCCGCGGGCCCTTGAAAGAAGCGGCGCGCCAGTTGAAAGAATATTTCAAAGGAGATCGAACCGAGTTCGATCTGCCCCTCGCGCCAGAAGGCACGCAGTTCCAGAAATCGGTCTGGCAGAACTTGTGCGGGATTCCGTACGGGGAAACGATCTCATATGGGGAGTTGGCCCGCCGAGTAGGAAATCCGAAGGCTTCGCGCGCCGTTGGAGCGGCGAATGGCTCTAACCCGCTGCCGATCGTGGTTCCTTGTCATCGTGTGATTGGATCGAACGGAAAAATGACGGGGTTCGGCGGCGGAATTCCGATGAAGGAAGCTCTTCTTGCGCTCGAGTCGAAGCAGAAGAGTTTGTTGGGCGTCTAGCGACTAACGCCGGGCGGCAAGCACCACGCGCAGCCAGCGGAACACAAAATCGCCGTCGTCTCTAGCCTCGATCGAAAAGATGCGCCGAGCTTCTGGTGAAGCCTCGGCGAACATTTTGCGCACTTCCGCGGCGGCTTGGCCCATGCAGCCCGATTTCTTCATCCAGTCTTCCATGCTCACTTGAGCGCCTTCTTCCAGCTCGGCCGATTCTTCGACGTGAAAGCCGGCCGTGGTAACCAGATTTCGCCACTCGGAGAGCGAATAGTTGCGGACGTGCGAGGTATCGCGGACGGCTTCCACCTGGTTCTGCCACGCGTCCACTTCAGGAAGGCCGTCGGGGACGCCTGTGTCGGCGATCAATAGTCTTCCGCCGGGTTTCAGCACGCGATAGGCTTCCGAACAGAATCTCTGGACAGATAGAAAGTGGTGTGGAGCAACCCGGCAGGTTACCCTGTCGAAGGTCGCGTCAGGGAACGGCAGCGACTCCGCGGCGCCTTTTTCAAAGGTCACATTCGATACGCCCTCTTTCTCCGCATTCGCCCGCGCCTGCCCAAGCATGCCGTCCGACACATCCAGTCCGACCACCTCTTTCACGCGGGACGCGAAGGCGAGGGCAGTGAATCCGGTGCCTGTGGCGACGTCCAGCACACGATCGTCCTTAGTCGATGCCGAGTGATCCAGCAACCAGTTAAGTGACGCTTCGCTCCACTTGTTCCATTGCGCGTTGTAATGGGTGGCCTGCTGATCGAATTGTTCCGCTGAACTTCGCTTCATGCTTTGATCGTACCGGAAGGCCTCATGAATATTTAACCACTCTCATTGGCTAAGAGATTCGGCGCCTGGGCGGCGATCTAATCTGATTGGATTAGTACCCAGCGGATGATGATTTCCGGCGAACTTCCTGTACAATAAAATGCTCCGCAAGATTTTTAGAGGCGAAACCACTTATGCTAATAAAACCCGGGATATTGAAGGCGTTCGTACTCCGGTTATGCTTGCCCCTATCCATGGGAATCATGGCGACGGCGCAGACGTTGCCGACTCCGGTCATCGACGGTTTCGTCAACGCATTTGACGCTGGTCGAGCAGTATTGTGCCCAGGGGGCCTTATTACTATCGTCGGCCAGAATTTTGGCGCAAACGCCTCCAATATCACGATTTTTGTTGGGGGCAAAAAGGCATATGTAGCCAGCGTCGGTTCCGTTCCTGGGAGTTTCGCACCATCTCATCTCACCGCTCAAATTCCCGTGGATTCCCCAATCGGAGATACAATGTTAACTCTGACGGTCGGCGGTCTTTCGGCGGATCCAGCTCGAATTACCCTGGTTGGGTACGCACCCGCGTTACTCACTTCGGCGGGTATCGTCGACGATCTTTATGCCCCCATTCCCCCAGGACTCATCGTGTTCCGTACACCGGCGGGTCAATTTACCAGGCCCGATGGCTCTCCGCTTGGGCCGATGACCGCAGCCCTGCCGGGTGACACGGTGGCTATTTCCGTTGTCGGCTTGGGTCCGACAAATCCTCCGGCTTCAACCGGGGTTTCAACGACGGCAAGCGACACCGCCACGATGCCGGCAGTGACAGTTGGGGGACTTCCGGCAAAGGTCACGAGTTCGCAGTCTTTGACAGGTAGCGCCGGGATATACCGGGTTACTTTCGTGCTCCCCGCCGGTCTACGCGGATCGCAGCCGGTCATTTTGTCCATCGGCGGCGCCACCAGCGACCCCGTCACCGTCCCCTTGTTCGGGATCACATCGGTAGTGAATAACGCCTCGTTCGGCTCGGTTGGAAAAGCGAGTCCTGGAGGCATCGCTACGATCTTTGCAAATGGCCTAGGAACTAAAGACCAGTCAACTGGCTTCCCAGCAACCGCATTCCAGGGTGTTTCCATCACGTTAATGGATACCCGCGCCATTGTTCCATCTGATTGCCTCTCAGGGGCAAATCGATCTACTTGTACCCGCTGAACTCCCGACATCCAACACCGCGGCGGTCCGACTGAACACTCCTTCCGGTCCAAGTGCGGACTACACCGTGGCAATGGCTCCGGTCGACCCGGCGATCTATTTCCTTGCTGACCCGTCTCAGCTGGGTCGGGATAACGCTCTCGCGCAGTTCAACAACACTAACTGGCTGGCAATGACTGCAAGTATGGCTGCTGCATTAGGAATCCCAGGAAACTGCCACGCTGGAAATGTAAACCCGAATACTCTGTGTGGAGAAGCAGGGGCCTGGGGCGAATACCTGGTGCTTTACACCACAGGGCTTGGGAAAGCCACGCCGAACGGCAATCCAAATGGAGCGCCGCTGAAAAGCGGAGAGGTCGCGCCGGCGGACGGAAGCGTGCTGTATCAAACGATAGTGACGCCTTTCGTCCGTGTCGCGGGACTCGACGCGAAGGTATTGTTCGCAGGGATTGTCCCCGGGTACTCCGGACTGTATCAGATTGATTTCCAAGTTCCGCAAGGTGTAACTGGAGGCAAAGTTCCGGTCGAGGTTTTTAGTGCCGGCCCGAATTCTCCGGTCCTGATACCCCCAAGCATCAACGGAGACTCGCCAGCGATCAGCATTACCCGCGCACGCTAGTGTAGTGGGTCCGAAGTAGTAATCATTATCAGGGAGAGAACGTCTCTACAATAGAGAGGTTCTTTCCCCATGCGCTTGGCTCATCCAGTGGTGCTAAATCCCGAACAGAAAGAAGCGTTGGAGCAATGCGCTAGGGCGCGTTCTCGATCGGTCCGCATGGTCGAACGTGCGCGGATTGTATTGTTGGCGGCCACCGGAAAACAGGACAAAGAAGTCGCTTGCCGCATTGAATATCACCGCGCACAAAGCCGCGCGTTGGCGCAACCGGTTTCTGGATCTGGGCCTGGCGGGGCTGGAGAAAGACGCTCCGCGAGCGGGGCGCACCCCCAGTATCCTGGCCTCTACGGTGAAGCGGGTAATTCACAAAACCACGCAGGAGAAGCCGGCTCATGCCACGCACTGGTCCACGCGCACCATGGCAGCGGCGATGAACCTTAGCCCTGCTACGGTGCGGCGCATCTGGCACAAGCATGGTCTCAAACCTCATCTGGTGGAAACCTTCAAGGTGTCTTCGGACCCCAACTTTGCCGAGAAACTGGAAGCCATCGTTGGTCTGTATCTGAATCCGCCGGAACATGCCTTGGTGTTGTGCTGTGACGAGAAGAGTCAGATTCAAGCTCTGGACCGCACGCAGCCCGGTTTGCCGCTGAAGCGCGGCCGGGCCGGAACGATGACGTACGATTACAAACGCAACGGTACGGCAACCCTGTTTGCCGCTCTCAATACCTTCGATGGCAAAGTGATCAGCATGTGCCAACAGCGTCACCGCCACCAGGAATGGCTCCAATTCCTGCGTCTAGTAGACGACGCCACACCCGACCACAAGCAACTACACCTGATCGTGGATAACTACGCCACCCACAAACATCCCGCCGTACAACGCTGGTTGAAACGTCATTCTCGGTTCCACTTTCACTTCACACCCACCAGCGCCTCCTGGTTGAATATGGTGGAGCGCTTCTTCCGAGACCTCACTGTAAATCGTCTGCGGCGAGGCGTGTTTCGCGACGTGATGGAACTGGTCACCGCCATCGACGACTACGTGGATCATCACAACCAACATCCCAAGCCGTTCATCTGGACCGCTTCCGCCCACGATATCCTCGAAAAAGGGAAGCGTGCCCGCAAGACGCTTCTTAATGTTCAATCTGTGTGACCCAGACCACTAGGTCGGGCACCTGTTGAGGAAAGGCGGACGCGAAGTTCTGCGTAATTCTTGCGCAGGTTGCTTTCACTCTCAGATACCACCCCGAAACAGATGGATCAGCTCAATCACCAGAATGGCCACCACCATCACTTCCAGCACGAAAGCCCTAGCCTGATGAAATTCGTTGACCATGGATTGGTACAGGTCGGCTGCGATCTTCAATTTTTCGTCCACCAGGTGCCGGTAGTCATTCACGCCAACCCTCGCTGCGGCCACGCGGTACGCGCGCGCGTAGAACATGTCGCTTAGAAACTTAATGGCGTTGTCGGCGCGCTCGGCAATTTCGGTGACTTCAAGCCGCATCGAATTCAACCGCTCGGCCTGGTGGGCCATCCGCCAGCGGCGGAACACACCGCCCTTCAGTTCAAGCTGATCGTAGACACCCTCCAGCACGCGCGTAAGAAGGTCATCGTAATGGCGGAACTCCAGCAATTGAGCGTTCGCGTATTCCAGAAGCTGAATGGTGGGTGCGGCGCCTTCGTCGGTGTCGTAGACCAGCGACGCGACCCAGCCGGTCACCAGCAGGTCGGTAGGGTAGTAAGACAATCGCGTTTGCAACACCTCTGCGCATTCGGCTTTGGAGAGCGGCGTTGATTCGCCACGAATGATCTGGACGATATGCTCGCTATGCAGGGCCTCCATCTCTTCGGCGCGCATGGGTCCGCCGGACTCATCGGCGGCGCGGTTCACGTGAATCACGTAGTAGTCTTCGCTCAAAAAGGCTTCGTACTTATCTTCGAGAACAGCCTCGATTTCTTTCACGCGCTTGGTGACCAGGTCGGCCGCCGCCTTTTCTAGGTCGGGGGCGTTGATCCAGCGGCTGGAGAGCCGCACCAGTTGATCCCATTCCGTCTCGAAATCCAGCGTGAGTTCGACGCACAGAATGCCGTAGTCGAAATACTTGAGTAGGCATTGGAACACTTCGCCCGACGCGAGTGAAACGGAGGTCATCGTTTCCACCACGGGGGTCCGTTCGAACTTTACATAGTCGGGCGCGGGATGTTTGAAGGTAGGCTCGCGACGGGGCGGACTACCTTGGATCATCGCGCTTAATTTTACAAGGTCGATCTCTTCCGCAACGTCGTAAAGCACCATCACGTAGAAGGAGCCCGCCAGCGTTTGCATCTACCACAATTCTACTTTGGCAACCCCGCCAAGCCCACCCTTGCACGGCGACGTTGTAGCACGTATGAAACATCCATTTCCGCTAGCATGAAGGGGAGCGAGGTGCCCGCCTTGAGTGCTTTAACTCCAGAAGAACTTCAGCGGATCGATGCCTACTGGCGCGCCGCGAACTACCTTTCTGTAGGGCAGATTTATCTGCTCGACAATCCGCTGCTTACCGAACCACTCAAGCTGCAACACGTGAAGCCGCGGCTATTGGGTCACTGGGGCACCACGCCCGGATTGAACTTCATTTACGCGCATGCAAACCGCGTAATCGTGAAGAACAATCTCAACATGATTTTCATTTGCGGACCCGGCCATGGCGGCCCTGCCGTAGTGGCGAACTCGTGGCTGGAGGGAACCTACACAGAGCGCTTCCCGAACGTCACGCGCGACGCGCGAGGCATGCAGCAACTCTTTCGACAATTCTCTTTTCCGGGCGGCATCCCCAGCCACGCCGCGCCAGAAACACCCGGATCGATTCACGAGGGCGGGGAATTGGGTTATTCGCTTCTGCACGCTTATGGCGCGGTATTCGATAACCCGAGCTTGATCGCGTGTTGTCCCATTGGCGATGGCGAGGCCGAAACAGGAGCGCTGGCCGCGAGCTGGCACTCGAACAAATTCCTTAATCCGTTGACCGACGGCGCCGTGATTCCCATTCTGCATTTGAATGGATACAAGATCGCAGGTCCCACGGTGCTGGCTCGCATTCCTCGCGAAGAGCTCGCGAGCCTGCTGCAAGGTTATGGTTACGAGGCTGTGTTCGTCGAAGGCCACGAGCCCGAGTTGATGCACACGCAAATGGCCGCGACGTTCGATCAAGTGATTGAGCGAATCCATGCGATCCAACATGCCGCGCGCGTAGAGAGATCCGAAGATCGCCCACGCTGGCCCGCGATCGTCCTGGTGAGCCCCAAGGGCTGGACGGGTCCAAAGGAAGTCGACCATAAGCAGGTAGAAGGGACTTTTCGAGCTCATCAGGTACCGGTAACAGGATTCGAAAAACATCCCGAACATCTGCAGATTCTGGATTCGTGGATGCGGAGCTATCGCCCCGAGGAGCTGTTCGATGAGGTAGGCGCGCCCGTTTCGGAGTTGCTTGCCCTTCCGCCGGAAGGCGACCAGCGGATGAGTGGCAACCCGCATGCAAACGGAGGGTTGTTGTTGCACGACTTAAATCTTCCCGACTTCCGGTCATACGCGGTGGATATTGGCCAATGCGGCTCGATGGAGTGTGAAGCCACCCGGCCCTTGGGCCAGATGCTGCGCGACATTCTCAGCCTGAATGGGAACGAACGCAACTTCCGCGTCTTCGGTCCCGATGAAACATCCTCCAACAGGCTGGACGCTGTTTTTGAAGTGACGAATCGCACCTCCGAAGCGCAGATTCTTCCTTCCGACGACCACGTCGCTCGCGACGGCCGCGTCATGGAGGTGCTGAGCGAGCACCTGTGCCAGGGATGGCTGGAAGGATATCTGTTAACGGGACGTCATGGTTTCTTTTCCTGCTACGAAGCTTTCATCCACATCATCGACTCCATGTTCAACCAGCATGCGAAGTGGCTGAAGGTCACGCGCCACATCCCGTGGCGAGCGCCGATCGCGTCGTTGAACTACCTGCTCACTTCGCACGTTTGGCGCCAGGACCACAACGGATTCAGTCATCAGGATCCGGGCTTTCTGGATCATGTCGCGAATAAGAAAAGTGAAGTGGTGCGGATCTATTTGCCGCCAGACGCGAATACGTTGCTTTCCGTCGCGGATCACTGTCTGCGGAGCCGTAATTATGTGAATGTGATCGTCGCCGGGAAGCAACCAGCTCCGCAATGGCTCACCATGGCGCAGGCTGAAGCGCATTGCGCGGCGGGAATCGGTATTTGGGAATGGGCTTCTACGGGAGGCGACAGTCCCGACGCCGTAATGGCGTGCTGCGGAGATGTGCCGACGATGGAGACGCTTGCCGCGGTCGACTGGCTGCGAACCAACGCGCCCAGCTTGAAAATCAGGGTAGTAAACGTGGTCGATCTGCTGGCCCTGGAGTCGCCGCGCGAACATCCGCATAGTCTGCCCAATTCGGAATTCGAACGGATCTTCACCAAGGATCGCCCCATCATCTTTGCGTTCCATGGCTATCCTTGGCTGATTCACCGGTTGGCTTATAAGCGTCCCAATCATGACAATATGCACGTGCGCGGTTACAAAGAGGAAGGAACCACGACCACGCCTTTCGACATGACCGTCCGCAACGACGTCGACCGCTTCCACCTTGCGGGCGATGTGATCGATCGAGTGCCGAGACTCGCTGCGGATGCCCCCGCGCTGAAACGCAAGCTACGCGATGTGCTGATTGAGCACGCGCTCTATATTTCCTCTCATGGCGACGATCTGCCACAAGTCAAGAATTGGAGGTGGACTTTAAGCTAGAGGTCCTGCATGCGTATTCTAGTTCTCAATTCCGGCTCCAGCAGCCTCAAGGCGAATTTGTACGAGCTCGAGCGCGGGCAATCTGAACAGCTCCCTCCACCTGAGCCTTCGTCGCAGCAAAATCTGGAATGGACTTCATCCATCGATTCGCTGCTGGACAATATCATTCATCGGGCCGGCCGTTTGGACGCCGTGGGTCACCGCATTGTGCACGGCGGCGCTCGCTACCGCGAACCTATCCTAATTACGGTGGAAGTGCGTCAGGCTTTGGCGGGATGCGCGGAGATCGCACCCATCCATACCGATCGCGAACTGGAAATTCTGGACGCCACCACGCGCGCGCTGGGTACCGCCGTTCCACAAATTGCAGTCTTCGATACGGCTTTTCATCAGACGCTCACTCCGGCGGCGTATACCTATGCCGTTCCGTACGACTGGATGCTGAAAGACGGCATCCGGCGCTATGGCTTTCACGGACTCTCCTATGAATACGCTTCGCGCCGCGCGGCACAGCTACTGGGAACGAGTCAGCTGAACCGCCTGCTGGTCTGCCATCTGGGTAGCGGAGCCTCTCTGTGCGCGATCCAGAACGGTAAGAGCGTCGATACCACTATGGGATTCACGCCTCTCGAAGGATTGGTGATGGCGAAGCGCTCCGGCTCCATCGATGCGGGAATCCTGCTCTACCTGCAACGGCAGAAAGGATATTCGGTTGAAGATCTGGACCAGATCTTAAATCGCGAGTCGGGTTTAGCGGGGCTTTCCGGCACCTCGGGCGATATGCGGCGGGTTCTGGAAGCGCGCGAAAACGGCGACCAGAGGGCGAAGCTGGCGTTCGATGTTTATATGCACAGCCTGGTGCGGCATGCCAGCATGATGATCGGCGTGATGGGCGGGATGGATGCGCTAGTCTTCACCGGAGGTGTGGGCGAAAATAGCGCGCCAGTGCGGGAGGCCCTGTGCGAGAGCCTGGCCTACCTGGGGGTGCTGCTCGATCGTGGGAGAAACGAACAGATCAAGGGCGATACTGCTGGTTCACGCAAATTCGTCCGGCGTACCGGTTCTAGTAATTCACGCGCGAGAAGAATGGGAGATCGCCAGGGCCTGCTCGCGATTGGTCTAAACTCAGTTACTTCTTAGCGGGCGGGACGACGCGCACATCGTGAAGCATCGAGTCGCCGTCGTACACAGTTGCCGTGATCTGATCGCCAGGTTTAATAGTCTTGAGGACTTCCGGCTTATCTACCGGGTACGCCATAGTCATCGCTTCCATCCAGCCTTCGATTTTTTCATTGGCGACGGTTACGGTCCTAGGGCCTACGCTTTCCACTTTGCCCTTGAACATGTAGCTCTTCTTGGCGCTCTGCTGCGCCGCGGCAAAGGGTGCAGTTAGGCAGGCAAGGGCCAACACGAGCGCCAAGTTGTATATCAGAATCTTAATAGCGGATGTCGTCTTCATATAGCTTTTATTGTAAGTGGCGAGATCTGTACTGGTTGCTAAGGAATAGGACGTACATCCTATGTCAAAAGGCATGCAGCAGCCCCGCGCGACTTGGCGTATATTAATATGGAACGGGTAGTTGGGAAAGGATACGCCCCGATTGCGGATCCAAATCAAAACCGGGAATCCCGGGAGGTACATTTCATGAAGCGCACATTGCTGGCTCTGGCCGTGTTTACCGCCGGGGCATTTTTGGCCGGCGACAGGGCCTATGCTCACCACTCATTCGCCGCCACCTATTTTGAAGACCAAAAGGTGACGGTTGAGGGTGAACTGGTGCAGTTTCTGTATCGCAACCCGCACTCCTTCGTTCACGTGGAAGTTAAGGACAAGACCGGCCAAACCGTTCGTTGGGCGGTCGAATGGGGCGCAGGCGGGCAGCTCGGCCGCCAGGGTGTGACTCGCGAAACCCTCAAGCCCGGCGATCATGTGATCATCGTGGGCAATCCCGGCCGCAACCCCGAAGATCATCGCCTCCGCATGGTGAACATCACCCGGCCGGCCGACGGTTGGAAGTGGGGCGGGTCGTTCGACTAGTCTCAACTCACAAACCAGTTCTCGATTCTGCCACCGCAACGGCGCTTCTCCAGTGCCATTCCGGTGGCAGTGTCTTTTTCAGACCGGCCTGATAAACTAGCCGGTGAAATGGCAACCCAATCCTCTCGCCTCTCCCGCCGAGCCTTATTAGCTGCCGCTGCCGCGACCGCTGCTGCCGCTCCCGCCGAGCAATCTGGCAAAAAGCCCTGGAGCAGCGAATACTGGGCGCAGAAAGGCGCCGTGAAGCTCTACATGTTCCGCAAGCGCGCGGCCGCTCCCCGTGCGGGCGAGCCAGCTCTCCCGGTACTGCTGCTGGTGCATGGGTCGTCCAATTCCTCGCGGTCGAGCTTCGACCTCGCCACTCCGGGGCTGGGCGAATACTCCGTGATGAACGTCTTCACGCAATACGGCTTTGACGTGTGGACGCTCGATCACGAAAATTACGGCCGCTCCAGCCGCACAGACGGCAACTCAGACATTGCCAGTGGCGTCGAAGATCTAAAAGCCGCAGTCGAGGTAATCGTGAAGGAGACCGGCCGGCAGAAGATCCATCTCTTTGGAGAGTCGTCGGGAGCGATCCGCGCCGGAGCCTACGCGGTCGCCAAGCCGGATCGAGTGGACCGGCTGGTTCTGGGCGCGTTCACGTATAAGGGCGAGAACTCGCCCACGCTGACAGAGCGAGCCAAACAGCTCGACTTCTACCGCACGCACAACCGCCGCCCGCGGGATCGCGAAATGATCCGCAGCATCTTCACGCGCGACAAACCAGGTACGTCAGATCCGCGCATTGCCGAATTTCTCGCCGACGAGGAACTGAAGTTCGGGGAAGAAACGCCCACCGGCACCTACCTGGACATGACCTCGAAACTACCTTTGGTGGATCCCAAGATGGTGCTAGGCCCTGTGCAATTGATTCGGGGAGAATACGACGGGATCGCGACGGTAGACGATCTGCAGGATTTCTTTAAACAACTGCCGAGCGGCGATCGCCAGTTCGTGGTCCTGCCGGGGATGGCGCACTCAGTAGTAATGGGCAAGAACCGTCAGGTGTTCTGGCACGCAATGCGAGGGTTTTTGGAGATGCCGACGATTTCATAATAGCCAGCGGCCAGCCCCAGCGCGTGGGAATCCGCGTCGTTCTCAGCTCTCAAAAAAATCCCGCATCGCCCGCGCCGTGTGCTCAATATCCCCTTCGGAATGCGCCGTGGAGATGAATCCCGCCTCAAATTGCGATGGCGCCATGTAGATGCCTCGCTCCAGCAAGAAGTGAAACAGCTTTCCGAACCGGGCCGTATCGCATTTCTTCGCAGACTCCCAATCGGTCACCGGATCAGCAGAACAGAAGAAAGTGAACATCGCGCCGACGCGATTGATCGTCACCCCGGGCGGAGTCCAATGCGTCAACTGCGCCGATCGAGCTTCCAGCGTCTCGTAGACTTCCGGATGCGCGACCAAATACCGCACCATTGCCAGCCCCGCGGCTACTGCCATTGGATTCCCGGACAGTGTCCCCGCCTGGTACACGGGACCAAGAGGGGCGATCTTCTGCATGATGTCGGTCCGGCCGCCATAGGCCGCCAGCGGCAACCCTCCGCCGATGATCTTGCCCAGCGTGGTCAGGTCTGGCACAATCCCGAACCTCTCCTGCGCCCCGCCCAACGCGACGCGGAATCCGGTCATGACCTCATCGAAAATCAGCAGAGCATCATAGTGCGCCGTGAGCATGCGTAACGCTTCCAGGAAGCCCGGCTCGGGTGGAACGCAGCCCATATTGCCCACCACCGGCTCGACGATCACCGCGGCGATCTGGTCGCCACGCTCGGCGAAAGCCTTTTCCGCGGCCTCAATGGAATTAAACGGCAGAGCGATGGTGGTTTCAGCGAAGCCCTTCGGAACTCCAGCTGTATCCGCGATCCCTAACGTCGCCATGCCTGACCCGGCCTTCACCAAGAGCGAATCCACGTGGCCGTGATAACAGCCTTCGAATTTAATGGTCAGATCGCGGCCCGTGAACCCGCGGGCCAAGCGCAGCGCGCTCATAGTGGCTTCTGTGCCGGAGTTGACCAGACGAACCATTTCCATCGACGGAACGGTGGAGGAGATCAGTTCCGCCAGCTCGATCTCGCGCTCGGTCGGTGCTCCGTAGCTGGTGCCCTCTTCAAGCACGGCGCGTAGAGCTTCCACTACCTCTGGTGGCCTGTGCCCCAACAGCAGCGGACCCCAGGAGCATACGTAGTCGATATAGGCATTCCCGTCGACATCATAGATTTTCGATCCCTGGCCACGCGAAATGAATCGTGGGATCCCACCGACGCCCCTAAAAGCCCGTACGGGCGAGTTGACGCCGCCCGGGATCTTCTCCTGCGCCCTGGCAAATAAGGCTTCCGATTTGGTCGTATTCATGTGGATTGGGCTGGGCGAAATTTAGAGCGCGCTTGAATCCGACGGGATCACCTTGTTCAAAAAGAAAGTCATGGTGACCTCCCGAAGTGTCCCATTCAGGTTCTTCAGCAGCCGCTGCCGCAAACCCAGATACGACTGCGTACCGGCAAACAAATCCTGCATCAAATCGCGAAACCGTTCGCTTCGCATCGTGAACTCCACCATGCGTTGCGGTACCGCGCGAAACAGAAACCGTCCGGTGAACACTCTCTTGGCGAGCGTCGCCGCGAAGGTAAGATCCTGCACGAACTCGTGGCGAAGAAGGTCGCGGTACGCCACAGCTTTCTCCGCGAAGCCATGCGCGTCATTCAGCACCACCTGTCCAGCCAGATCGCCCGACCTCATCGCGTAATACAATCCCTCGCCCGTTATCGGGTCCACCAGGCCGGCCGAATCGCCGACGGCGAGCCAGCCGTCGCCCGCCACTCGATTCTTGCGCCAGCCGCTGGTTTCCAGCGATGGCAGCATGTGGCTATAAAATTTCGCGCCCTTGGCCGAGATGGAGCGTTCGGCCATATAGGTCTCCAGCCGCGCCCGCAAGGCGTGCGCTGGTTCGCCCTTGCCGCAGATGCCGACGGAAAGATGCCCGCAGCGCGGAAAAACCCAGATGTAGCCTTCCAGCTTGGGGAGAAACTGAATGTCGATCCGATCCTGCGACGCGGGAACATAATAGCCCAGCGCGCTCATAGTGTCGGTAGTGCCCCACTGCGTACCCACATCGCGCAGGGAATTCCGAGCACCGGTGGCGACCACACAGAAGTCGGCTTCGGAGATTCCATGCTGAGTCCGCAATCGCCAGCCTCGATCCTTGCGCTCGATTCCCAAAACGCGAGTCTTTTCGAGCTCGGCCCCGGCCTTTTCGGCCCGGTCGAGCAGCATCTGGTTCAGATCGAATCGCGAATAAATCACCAACGGCCGATTGAGACGCATCTTGGCTTCGCCCTTGTTGGGCGCGCCAATCATCGTTTCATGCACCAGCTTCTTGGGAGCGGAATTTTCCAGCAGAAACGGGTATTGCTGATAGGCCTTGTATGTTAGTCCGCCACCGCAGGGTTTCTCCCAAGCCAGCTTTTCGTCGAATACAATGGTTCGGAGTCCACCCGCGGCAAGTCGCTCCGCCGCGAAAGCACCGGCAGGGCCACCACCCAAAATGGCGACGGTTTTCATTGGTTCGAACTCGCCGGAGGATGCCCTGGAGGCAGCGCAGTGCCCGGTTGTGCTGCGCCCGGCGCAGGAAGACCGCCCGCGCCATGCGGATTTGCGCCGGAATCCTGACGACCGTGCACCACCCACTTATCGCCTTTGCGGTCGAAAGAATAATTCATGGTCATGCCCGCCCCTTCAGTCTGTCCCTTGGGCCGAAAGACGACCGTGGCGCGAGCCTGATCGCGCTCAAAGCTCATGGAAGAGATGTCCACATCCATTAGACCCACGTCCAGGCCAGTTGAAGACATTTTGCTGTTCAGATAGTCAACCACCCCGTCCTTCAACGCCTGCTTATTTTGGATGTCCTTGGAACAGGCCCCGAGGAATAGTGCGGCCGCCACCAGCGCGAACTTTTTCACACTAACGATTATTTCACAGAAGGGAATCGGCGGCGGGTTGCTCATCGCCAAACGAAATTCCACGATAGACGTCTATCAGGGCGACCGCGCAATCCAGGCTCTCGAATCTACAAGTTGCCTCAAGTCCCACGAATTCCGTAAATAGCCATTGGCCGCCGCCCTGGCGGCGGAACATCTCGACGCGTGGCTCCGTCTGCGACACCAAGGCGTACTCTTGGAGAGATTCTATGGTCCGGTATTGGGTCCATTTGATCCCCCGGTCGTAGCGTTCTGTGGAGGGAGAAAGAACCTCGACAATGACGGTCGGATTTAGGAGTATATCCTCATGCTGATCGGCCAGCTTAGCTGTCCCGCAGAAGACGATCACGTCCGGATAGGTGTACAGCCTGCCGGAGCCCACGCGCAGGCGCAAGTCGTTCGAGGCAACTGTACACGGGCGATTCTTGAGCGCATTACCCAATTCCCGCACCATTCCTGCGATCACAATCGCATGCCGGAGCGACCCTCCCGACATCGCATACATGTGTCCATCATAGTAATCGCTCTTGAATTCAGCCGCTCTCTCAATCTCCAGATATTCCTCCGGAGTCAATCGCGGCTGCGAATGGGCGGACATAGCTCAATGATAGCTTTCCAATGTTAGTCTAGTACCTTATGACCGTTAAGGTACCTTCAAAATCAGGCGGCGAATTTTCCGCGTATGTTGCCCTGCCGATACGACCCGGCCCGGCCGTAGTCGTCATCCAGGAGATCTTCGGAGCCAATGCGAACATCCGCTCCATCTGCGATTTTCTTGCAGCTCGCCAGTTTGTCGCCATCGCGCCGGACCTCTATTGGCGCACCAAGCCCGGCCTGGAATTCGACCCCGCCACGCAGACGGAAGAAGCCCGTGCGACCCGCGCCAAGACCGACGATAACCTGGCTTCCGATGACGTCGCCGCGACCATGGAGTTCATCAAGAAGCACCCCCATTGCACAGGCCGCGCAGGCGTCTCCGGCTACTGCTGGGGCGGCATGATTTCCTACTTGACGGCAGTCCGCCACAAGCCGGAAGCCGCCGTGTGTTATTACGGAGTAGGCATCGAAAAGCATCTGGACAAAGCGAAGGACCTCGCATGCCCGGCCATGTTCCACTTCGCCGGATTGGACCAATTCGCGGGCCCCGACGTTGCCGCCAAGGTGAAAGAAACTTTCGTCGGCGACAAGCGAGTCGCTGTTTGCGAATATCCAAAATCGGGCCACGCTTTCGCGCGTCATGGCGGAGCGCATTTCGATGCCAAGGCGGCCGACCTGGCTGAGATGCGGACAATTTCTTTCCTGGTAGAGCATTTATTCGGTCCCCGTGGCCGCTAGTCATCAATATCCATTTCCGAGCATATCGAAGCCGGCCCAATAAAACGGATGCTGATATCCGGCCGTGTGAATCAACTCGACCTCCGCGCGCCGCAACGCCTCCGCCTTACCTCGAATCGGACCCGGCCGCGCAGCCTCGCGCGCGATGTTGCGATGAAATGCGACCATCAACTGCGTGGTGGAAGCCGAGTCCACCTTCCATTGGCTGACCACCACTGTGGGGATGCCCGCCGTCATCGCCGCCCAGCTCATTCCCACTAATCCTTCGCCGCCGATCAGCTCGCCCCGCCCGGTCTCGCAAGCCGACAGCACCATCAACTCGGCATGAAGATTGGTGTTCAGAATCTCGCGTGCCTCCAGCATCCCGTCCTCTGTCCCCGACTTCGCCAATTGCACAAAGGAAAACATCGGGTTGGCGTGATTCAGAATTCCGTGCGTTGCCACGTGTAGTACGCGAGCCCCCTGCGCATCTTGTTTCCAACGTTCTTCAGTCGCCTGATCGCCCGTCAGCGCAATCGCGGATGGCCCGTACAACTGCGCCAACGCAAGGACCTCTTCGGACGCGTGAGGCAGATCATTCGATCCCGCCCCAAAAGCGAGTAGCGGCTTGAGCTTGATATTCGAAACCGGAGCCGCGGCCGTCTCCTTCAAGGACGTGAGCGACGGCCCGTAATATAGGGCAGCGTGCTCAATCAGGTATTGGCCGTCATCGGCCTGAAGGGCCTGGAAGGGCAGGTTCCACAGCACGCCGTCAGGCACGATCCCGATAATCGACCGCCCCTTCAGCTCGCCCTCTATGGGCCCGAGCAGGTCGATGTAAAGCTGTCGGGCCAGGGCCTTGTAGGCGAGGTCGCGAGTCGCCAAAGCTGCGCGAAATGTTTCCACTCGGGCCGCCAGTTCCTCCCGCTTCACGCGGAGGGGTGTGGCGTTCACCAACGCGGAAGCTCCGGGCCCGCGGGAAACGGTGAAGATCCAGGAACCTCTCTCCGAAAACGCGTATTCAATCAGCAAACTCTTGGCATCGGGGACCAGCGCCTGCAAGCTAGTCGCGGTCAGGACCTCCGGCTCCGCTTGTCTCGCCTTCAGATGTGCATGACGCGTGTACAAATCCGACCGGTAGGAATCCAGATCGCGCGCCGCCTTGTCAAAAGCATCTTTGGCGCCCGACGGGGGATTGGGCAGGCTGAGCTGCGCATTCCAGCGGGCAGCCTCGCGGGCCAGGGACTGCTCCTTTTGCTTCTCCTCCGGACTCAATCCCTGCTGCGGGTCGACCTTCCCTTCCACCATCGCGTCCAGCAGCCAGCGCGCGCGAACCTGTTCGGATAGCCGGATCGCCTCGAGCACGTCGCCGTCGCCTGCGCGCAGATCCATCAGGGACGAATACGGCGATTCGCGGCCGTTGAGGAAGCTCGCGCCATTGGTCTGGCCTCCGCTTATTTCGGCCCGCTGCACCTCGGTCCATTTAATGCTCTCTTGAAACGCCTGCTCGGCTTCCTTCCTCCTGCCCAGATCGCGATAGGCCCGGCCGAGCTCATCCAGAGCGCCGCCTAGAAATATCGGCGTCCCCGCTTTCCGAGCCTGCGTGACCGCTCGTTCAGCTGCCTCCGCCGCCTTCTGAGGTTGGTTTAAATGCGTATGAAGCCGCGCCAGGAACTCGAGTGCCGGATACCTCTTGAATCACGACGCCCAATTGCCGGTAAATTTCGGCGGCTTGTCGATACCGGTCCAGTGCAATCTCCGGCTGCTTGTCTTCGTTGAGCTGGCCCAACCTTGCCAAGATCCAGGCCTGGTTGCCGGCGTCATTTCCATCTCGAGCTTCCCTCAGCCCCTGTTCCAAAACTTGCTGTGCCTCCGGTCGATTTAACTGCATGTACAGGGCTCCTATGCGAGCGTCCAACACACCTGCGAAACGCCAGTCGCGCGCGTTGGCTGGAGGACGACGAGGGATGCGCTCCAGGTACGAGAGCGACAAAGCGAAATCATGTTGCGCCATATACACGTCGGAAAGCATCATCAGTGCGGGTTCAAGTACGGTTTCCGAATGCAGCGTTTCTGCAAGCTGGGCGGCACGTTCGCAGTATTTAACCACCTGTTCCCATTGGCCCATGTCTTTCAGCGTCGCAGACAGGTCAATCATTGCTCCCGCGGCGCCTTCCTGATTGTCGGCTTCCTGGTAAAGCCGCAGCGATTCCTCGCCTTCATCCTTTGCTTCTTTGAGACGTGAAAGGGCGCGCAGGTTCAAGCCTGCCAGTCCATGAAAGTAAGCTTGAGAAGTTTTATCGCCGACCTCCAGAGCAACCGCCAGGCCCAGGCGGCAGATTTCCAATGCCTCCGTGTTCTTTGATCGCGCGCGCAAGGCTGGAGCGATACTTCGATAAGCCTCAATCTTCAGCTTCGGATCTTTCAAGGCATCTGCGATTTCGAGAGCGATCCGGCCCGCCGACACGGCTTGCTCGTATTGGGCCCCCGAGAAATAGTTCGCAGCCTTTGACGTCAGGATCCGGTTGACTGCTCGCAGCGTTTCGGGCGAGCCTTCCGCTTTCAGAATGCTGGCGCGTTGCTCCGCCGTAGCCTGCTCCATCCGATCCGCTAACTGCGCCGCGTCCTGCGCTCGCAATCCCACGCAAACCAGCAAAAACACTCCTCGGAGCCGCGAGAGTGATGGAGCGGTTTTTATATCCACCTCACTAATACCCGTCCCCCAACATCTCAAAAGCGGCCCAATAGAACGGGTGTTGATACTTCGGAATGTGAATTAACTCGATCTGAGCCTTTCGCAACGCCTCGGCCTTGCCCTGCATCGGTCCCGGCCGAGCCGCTTCAGGAGCAATCGTCCGATGAAATTCCACCATCAATTGTGAAGTGGACGCCGAATCGACTTTCCATTGGCTCACCACTACCGTAGGCGTTCCGGCAGTCAACACAGCCCAACTCATTCCCAGGACGCCTTCGCCGCTAATGAACTCGCCCCGTCCAGTCTCACACGCCGATAGGACCGCCAGATCCGCTTTCAGATTCAAATCCAATATCTCGCGCGCCTCCAGCATTCCGTCTTCGACTCCCGAGGAATCCTTGGCGAGTTGCAGATAGGAGAACAGAGGGTTCGCGCTGTTCAACGTGCCGTGTGTGGCAAGATGCAGCACGCGGTAGCGGCCGGCCTCGTCCTTCCAACGCTTCTCCGTAGCCTGCGATCCCGTCAGTGCGACCGATGACGGTCCATACAACTTCGCAATCTCACCGATCTCCCCAGCCGCGAAAGGAAGCTGACCGGAAGTGTCGCCGATAGCGAGCATCGGCTTCAGCGCCGCGCCAGTTTGTTTGTGATGCAGAGCCGACTCATGCAGTCCTGTCAGGGAAGGTGCATAGTACACCGCCGAGTGCTCAACGAAATGCTTATCATCCGGCGCCACCAAAGCCTGAAAAGGCAGGTTCCACAAGCAGCCGTCCGGCACGATTCCCACAATCGTCCGGCCTTTCAGGTCGGCTTCAATGCGGCCCCAGCAAATCGCGATATAAATCCCGCGCCAGCGTCCTGTACGACAGATCGCGAGTGGCCAGAGCTTTACGAAATGCCTCCACGCGGCGATCCAGGTCCTCTTCTTTTAAAGGAAGCTTCTTCGACCGACACCCGCGGCTTGTTCCCTTCGCCGCGCGTAATAACGAAAGCCCACGATTCCTTGCTCCCGAATGCGTACTCCACTAGTAACGCTCCCGGACCTGGAAGCAGGGACTGAATGCCCGCCTCGGTCACTACGTCTGATGTTCCGCGCCGCTCTCTTAATCGCGAATGGGTACTGTAGAGCTCAGTGCGGTAGGCTTCCAGGTCACGCGCCGCTTTTTCGAACGAGGCCTTATCCTGCGCCGCCGGGGCAGGCTTGGAGATAGCGGCGTTCCAACGTGCAGCCTCGCGGGCCAGTGCCTGCTCCCGCTCTTTCTCCTCCGGAGACAGCGGGCGATCCTGGTCCACTTTGCCTTGTCGGATCACATCCAGGAGCCTGCGCGCCTTCAGTCGCTCTGCGATCTCCAAAGCGCCAAAGGACTCGCCGTCTTCGGCCTTCATGCTGAGTAATTCTCTATAGGCGCTCAGGCGTTCGTCGAAGAAATTGGCTCCGCTGGATTGGCCGCCTGCGATCCCTGCTCGCCACGATTCCAGGGCGTTGACACTTGACTGCAAAGATTGCTTCGCCTCCGCCTTCCGGTCTGCAGCGTTGTAGGCGCGCCCCAACTCCAGCGCCGCCATCGCGATGTACTCGGGCTCAACCGAAGGCCGGGCCAGGGCAACCGCCTTTTCTGCATAAGCGACCGCTTGTGCGGCGTCGTGCAGTTGCCGGTAGCGCCGCGCGGCCATGCTGAGGGCCCACGACCTAAGGTCGGGGTCACCCAGTTGTTCGTAAATCTGTCCAATTTCTAAAAAGCCGGCTAGGGACTCCCGCTCCTTTGTTTCCTCTTCCTCGTCGGATGCCAGAGCGATCAGGAACCAGGCCGTCAGTCGCAGATCCTTCACTTCGCGAGCCGCCCGAAGCCCTCGTTGCAGCACCTCCTGTGCCTCCGGCCGGCCCAGCTTCATATACACGCTGGCCAGCCTGGAATCGAAATACGCGCGGGAGCGCTTATCCCCCATGGTCGATCCGGAGGCGTGTTGGACTCGTTCCAAATAGGACAGCGCCACGGCATAGTCACCTTGTATCGAGTAGAGCGCGCCCAGCCCCGCCAGCGCGCGATCAATCGTGACGGGCTCCTTCAATACCTCGGCTAGTTCGAGGCCGCGCTTGTAATAGTCGGCTCCAAGCTGATTCTGGCCCATATGAGAATACTCAACGGCCAGATCGATCATGCAGTCGGCCACTTCTTTTTGATTGTCGAGCTCCTGAAACAGGTGCATCGCATTGAACTGGGCTTCCTGCGCTTCGCGGACGCGGCTAAGTACGGCCTGCGCGTTGCTGATCCCCCGCCACATGCGCGCCTGCCGCTCCTTCTCGCCCAGTTGCTGTGCGATTTTCAGGCCAGCCTGATATTTCTCCAGCGCTTCCTCATTCCTACCCAACCGGTAGAGCATCAGCGCGACCGATTGCAGAGTAGCCGCCTGCAGAGAAGCGTCATGGAGAGCATCAGCCACCTCAAGCGCCACCAAATCAGTTTTGAGGCCGGAAGCGGCATCATATTGCTTCGCGAATTCCGCCCCACGATCGCGAAGCACTTCAAAGGCAGCTCTAAGGTCGGCCGGATTTTCCTGCGAAGCAGAGGCAGCTCCGGATTCCAACCGGTCGGCCAGCGTATGGGGAGCATCTTGACCCGACACGGCCGCCGCGAAGATCAACAACAGTGCCCCGACGGGACGATTCTGCGAACCCCTCATCAGAATCGCCCCGTCACAAGCTCTCGCGAAGACCGAACCCCAGGAACGTACTCATAAGTCCAGCACGCCCTCCGTCCGCCCTGGTCTAAGTAAGCCAAGGCGCGAACGCGCTTAAACCTCTCTCCCTCATATCGATCGAGAGCTTGAAGCAATTTCCTAGGATTGTGGAGCCCGAAAAGCTCCCCTACGACCCATGAATTTCCCCGTGCCGATCGTTTCAACCCCGGATAATGCGCGACCCTGTACAGCCGTCCGCGCATACGCGCAGGTCCTAGTAAGGTGGCCGATTCGCGGAGAGCTTTTGCCCAACGGTTATCGAAACCCGTCTTCAGCGTTCCATAGACAAAGAGCCGTGGCGCTCCCGAGGCTGAAGCAAGGCTGCTTGACACGAAGATAACCCTAATCCTATCATGAAGTTTGCTGTTTAAAGACCGGAGGCCGCTTTGATCAAACTGGACATCATCAACGAAGTAGTGAACAAAACCGGTATTACCAAGACGAAGGCGGAGATGGCCGTGGAGACTGTCTTTGAAAGCATGAAGCGCTCTCTAGGGCGAGGCGAACGCATCGAACTAAGGGGCTTCGGCATCTTTAACGTGCGTCCCCGCAAGACCGGGATCGGCCGTAATCCGCGTACTGGTGCGGAAGTCGCCATCCCTCCCGGCAAGGCTGTACGGTTCAAGCCCGGCAAGGAGTTGCAGACGCTGCAGTAAGCAGTCGCACTGCCGCCTGTGTCACCTAACGGCTACCCGATTGCCCCGTCAGAGCCTGGCTCCAGCATTGGACCGCCGTATATACCGGCGTATGCGCGCACGCGTCCGGTCCATCGGTACTGGCTGCATCTGCTGTTGCTGCTGGCGACGTTAGTTTCCACCACCGTGGTGGGTGCGGGTCTTGAGCGCTCCTTCGCGCAAAATCGCCCTTTCGATTTTGAAGCAGACCTGAACGGCTATCTCCACGTCTGGCACAATCCAGCTCTGTTGCTCGACGGACTGCCGTTTTCTCTCACCCTCATCGTTATTCTGCTGGCGCATGAGTTCGGCCACTATCTGACGGCTCGCTATTACGACGTCGATGCTTCGCTCCCCTACTTTCTGCCCGCGCCCACGTTGATCGGAACCTTAGGCGCGTTTATCCGCATCCGCAGTGTAATTTTGTCCAAGCGCGTGCTGTTTGATATCGGTGTCGCGGGACCTCTGGCCGGCTTCGTAATGTTGCTTGCCCCGCTGGCCAGCGGAGTGTCGCTTTCTCACGTCGTTCCGGGAATCGTCCACCAGGGCGACTTGGTGTTAGGTACTCCATTGTTATTGCGCCTGTTTGAAATGGCCGTGTTTCCCGGCGTCGCGACAGCGGACATATCGCTGCACCCTGTGGCTAGGGCGGCATGGGTCGGGCTGTTGGCTACAGCTTTGAACCTGCTGCCGATCGGCCAGTTGGACGGCGGACATATCATCTATGCATTTCTGGGCGAGAAAACCAAGTACCTTTCGCGCTTCTTAGTCGCTCTACTGATTCCCATGGGAATTTTTCTGGCGTATAGCTGGCTGGTCTGGGCGGTCCTGCTTTTCTTTTTCGGCATGCGGCACCCGTCGATCATGGACGACCGGCCCGTGGGGCGCGTGCGAAATTGGCTGGCCATCGCCTCGCTGATCATCTTCATACTCTCCTTCACTCCCGTACCCATCCGGACCTCGTGAAGATTTCCGCCACCATCATCACCTATAACGAGGAGCGCAACATTGCCCGCGCAGTAGAAAGTCTGCGCTGCGCAGACGAAATCCTATTAGTGGATAGCGGTTCCAGCGACCGGACCGTGGAGATCGCCGAAAAATTGGGCGCACACGTCATCGACAGCCCCTGGCCCGGCTACGCCAAACAAAAAAACTTCGCCGCCGAGCGAGCCTCGCACGATTGGATTCTTTCCATCGACGCCGACGAGTCGCTCAGCGAAGCTCTGGAAGCGGAAATCTGGAGCATCAAAAAGAATGGTCCGAAGTTTGACGCCTACACCATGCCGCGCTTGGCCAAATATCTGGGCCGCTGGATCCGGCACTCGGGCTGGTATCCGGATCGCAAGATTCGCCTGTACAACCGCCAGAACGCCACCTGGGTGGGCGACTTTGTGCATGAGACGGTGAAAGTACAGGGGCGTGTGGGCCACCTGGAATCGAATCTGTTGCACTTCACTTGCGATTCGCTCTCAGAGCATCTGAAAACCATGGACCGCTACACCACCCTGGCGGCCGAACAACTACTGGGCTCTAAGCAAACCATCACTTGGGGCCGATTACTGCTTGAGCCGCCCTGGACGTTCTTCCGGACCTACTTCCTGAAGCTCGGGTTTCTGGACGGAGTGGAGGGATTGGCGATCGCCAACATGGCCGCGCTGTACAATTTCGTGAAATATGCCAAAGCAAGGTTCATGAGCCCAAGAAGATGACGAACAAGCACTCGGATGCAGGCCACCTGAAGAGCGCAAAGGGTGCGGCTTGCCCGCACTCCGTTTTGCGCGATTTAAAAAGAAGATGACGGCATTTTTCTCTCCTGTCACTCTGAGCATCCTTGCATTCTTCGCCGGCCTGCTGATAGGCAGTTTTCTCAACGTGTGCATTTTCCGTTTGCCCAGGGACTTGTCCGTGATCGCGCCGCGATCGTTTTGTCCTGAGTGCGAGACGCAGATCGCGGCCTGGGACAACATTCCCGTATTGAGCTATCTGATTCTGGGTGGCCGCTGCCGCCAGTGCAGAGTCAAGATTCCCTGGAGCTATCCCATTGTCGAACTGGCGACAGGGTTAGCCTTCGCCGCCGCCGTCTACATGTTGGGCTGGACCGCGGAGGCCCTGAAGATGTGTATCTTCTGGGCGATTCTAATCGACCTGATCGCGACCGATCTGGAAGAGCGGATCTTGCCCGACGAATTTACCTTGGGCGGCACCGCCGTAGGCCTGATTCTGGCGGCTTTCGTTCGCCTTGAGTTCGGTCCGGCGTCCATGTTTCTTTACGGTCAACTCCCTCCGCGCTGGCTTTCGGTGATCGAGTCCGCTGTAGCCGCCGCGTTCCCGTGCCTTGTTATCTGGTTCGTCGGATGGCTCTACGAAAAGATCCGTCACCGCGAAGGTCTGGGCCTGGGCGACGTAAAGATGATCGCCATGATCGGAGCTTTTCTGGGATTGCGCGACGCGCTGCTTACGCTGGTGCTCGCTTCAGTGGTCGGCGCAGTAGGCGGTATCGTCTATGTTTGGTGGACCAAACAAAAAATGGGGAGCTACGAGCTGCCTTTTGGCAGCTTTCTGGGGCTAGCCGCGCTGGTGGTGTCGGTCGGAGAAACCGTAGCTCGCTTTCATCGCTGACGTGGCGCACGCAAACTTTGCGTGCCGCGTCGAGACTTTCTCGACGCCTGTTGACGTGTCAACTCACCCGACATCGCAACAATATCTACTTTGCCTCTGAACGACTTCCCATTTTGCCTGACCCTCAATTTAGAGCACTCAGTGTTATTTTCTAGGCAAGGAGATCGATTGCTCTTTCACTGGAGGAGTCGGTTCGACCAGGAGCGGCGCCATGGTAAGTCGCGAGGGTTTGTGTACAGTGGACGCTCGGCTGAGTGTTATCAGCTCCCGCGCCGAAAAGCGGGTTACCAAAGACGGAGTCGCGCCGTTGCGACTTGATTCAGCGGATCGAGGGCCCTTTAAATTAGGAATCTGCAAAGCTCGCCTAGCCGTAGGCGCGCCCGAATGGCCGCTGATGAACTCAGCGGCCATTAAAACTTTATTTCGTCTCGACCTTCACAACATCAAACGTCAGCATTTTCGGCACTAGCATCTGATGCGGAACCTTGGCGGGGATGTGAAACACATCGCCAACCGTCATCTTTTTGCTGATGCCGCCTTTAATCGACGTGCCGCGCATTTCTCCAGGAGTCGTGGCATGTCCGCCGACCATCGTTCCACCGACAATCAGCGTACCTTCGCCGGAGGTTATGAACATGACGTCAACTTGCGTCTCATGCACCTCGGCTTCTCCGTCGCCTTCGCGGCGAATAGAGAGCAGGGAGTGATTTCCCCAGCTCGCCACGCGATCCAGGCCCACCTTATGCTCGTCAAGCTTTGCGGCCTTGGAACCGTTCATCAAATCCGAGGCGCTCCACATGCCGAACCCGTCGGGATCGGCGGCACAAAGTGGCACAGCCAATACAATCAGAATTCGAACCATCCAGGTAGTTTTCATAGTGTTTACGTAAACGCCCGTCAATGATATCGTATCGGTGGTGTTTAAAAAAGGGGACGTATGCGATTTCTGACAACCTTCGCCGTACTCGGATCATGTTCCTTGCTGCCCGCCCAACAGGCTCCCACCTTCGCCTGGGCCCCGCTGCCGGTGCAGCCGGCGACCTGGGTGGCTCCCAACAAACCCATCTGGAAGCTGGCTGACCTGCTGTCGCAGCACAAAGGCCAACAGAACTGGAGCGAGACCGTGGTCAGCGACAACCAGCTCCACGCCGATTACATTTCCATGGCGTCGGGAACGAAAACGCCACGCCAGTTTCATCCCGATAACCGCGCGTGGTGGATCGTGCAGGACGGCCAGATACGGTTCAACATCGAAGGCCAGGAATCGTTTGTGGCGACCAAAGGCTATCTGGTCCAGGTTCCCTACCGGACCGTCTTCAGCCTGGAAACAGTGGGCGACAAGCCATCGCTGAGGCTGGAAGTCAACATCGCGGGCGCGAAGACCATGTACCCGATCGATGAAACGCCTACTCCCAAGCCCGGCTTCAATTTCGTCAAAGTTCGTATTGAAGGCAAGGGTAAATACGACCAGGGTAACAAGCCTTACATCGATTTCAATGCAGTAGTGGCGGGCACGGAAAAGCAGCGGCGCTTCATCGCGGACGACAGAGCAGTGGCCAACATCATCATTGGCGATCCGAAGAAACAGGCTCCGGTGACCGACGCCAACTGGGGGCACTTTCATGAAGAGTCGCCGGAATTTTGGTTCATCTTGTTGGGCAAGATGGAGTACAAGATTGGCTCATTGCCGATTTTCGTGGCTGATCAAGGCGATATCGTTTATGCACCGGCTCAAACCTGGCATCGGGCCCGCTTTGGAGGAACGGAATTAGCTTGCCGTCTGGCGATGAACGGGTATCAGGATCTGCTGCACGACTATCAAGTGCCCGAGTAGTTTTACTTCAACCGGTCTGCAAGTTTTGCCAGCGCCGCATTTGCGCACGCCGCATCTTTGTCACCGCCCGGCGCTCCACTCACGCCGACCGCTCCAATTGTCACGTCGCCGAATTTGATGGGGACGCCACCCAGGGAATTGATGGTCCCCGCTATGGTCGCGGGCGGAGCTGTGGTTCCCGGAGGGGGCTGCTGGGGTGGGCCGGACGGCCTGTTGTAGAGCATCGCCGAGGTCGCTTTCATCTTGGCCGCTTCAGCAGTAGAAGGACTGGTGCCATCGTCGCGCAGCATTGCTTTGGGGGCGTTGAGCGAATCGACCACCAGCACTGCGACTTTATATCCGTTGGCCCGGCACTGATTGAGTGTCTCCTGCGCGATGCTTTGCGCCACATCGAGCGTCAGCACTCTTGAGGCAGCCAGCTGGGCGAAGCAGACAGTTGAACATACCGTCGCGAACAACGCGAATTTTGGGAACGTCATTCAGATAGGATATTCAACATGCTGGACATGATCCAATCCCTTTACGCACATCAGGCCTGGGCCGATGCCACCATTCTCAACTCGATCGCGAAAAATGAAGCAGCCGCTGCAGACGATTCACTTCGCAAAACGTTGCACCATATCGTTACGGTCCAGCGCGCTTTCCACTCTCTGTTTGTGAAGCGGCCCTTCGACTTCGCGGCCGAAATGTGGACGCCCGAGACACTGGAAGAAGTCGAACAGCTTTTCCGTGGCGCTCATGCCGAATCGATCGCTCTGGTGAATCAGAGGCAGGAAGCGGATTTGTCGCTACCGTTTGAAATGCCATACATTCCGGGTTCGAAGCTGAATAGTGGTCAGGCTCATTTGCAGGTGGTGATGCACAGTCAACACCACCGCGGCCAATGCGCCACCCGGTTCCGTGCGCTAGGAGGAACGCCGCCGACGGTGGACTACATCATTTGGTTGAAGGATCGCCCTGCGGCTTGGGCTTAGGCTACTGCGCGAAAAACTCGATCGGCTTTAGCTCAGTAATCTTCCACTTCTTGCCCTGCTTCTCAATCCGGCATTGGACCAGCTGATGCTTGGGACGGCCGCCGTTGATGCGCAGCAGCCAATCGAGCTGCAGGTCGCGCTTCTGATCGTCGCCTTCATCGCTAACAAACTCAATGGTCGATTCCACATCTGCTTGCGCCAGCACGGAGACCTCGTCTTTCAAGGTTGCTAAGCCGGGCAGGTTGCTATCGAAATGATCCAAGAACCCATTGGGATTCTGATCGGCGAGATCCTCTGCGGCGGAGCGGAGGAACTGCAGGACATCTTTGGGCGGATCGGCCGCCCACACCGCTATCGCCGATGCCACGAGAATTGCCGCTAGACGCATGTCAGGTCCGATAGCTGCCGTTGATTTTAATGTAGCCTTCGGTGAAGTCGCAGGTCCAGAAGCGGGCTTTGCCTTTTCCCTTGCCTCGAATCATCACGCGAATCGAGCAGTCCTTCGCGTCGAGCTTAGAAGCCAGTTCGGTCTCCGAAAAATCGGCTGCTAAGCCGCCGCGGCACACGGGAAGACCTTGCAGATCGATATCGGTTTTGCGCGGATCGAACGCCACGCCGGAATAGCCGGCCGCCGTGATAATGCGTCCCCAATTGGGATCTGACCCTGCGATGGCTGTCTTCACCAGAGGCGAGTTGGCAATGGCCCGCGCCATCTTCTCTGCCGCGCTTTCGGTAGGCGCACCCTCGACATCTATAGTGATCAGCTTCCGCGCGCCTTCTCCGTCGCGGGCAATCTGCTGTGCCAGCGACTCCAGCACGCCGGTTAAGGCGGCTTCGAACGCTTTCAAGCTGGGCTTCATGCCTGAAGCGCCGTTGGCCAGCACCGCGACCATATCGTTGGTGGACGTATCGCCATCCACAGAAATCCGGTTATAGGTTTTTGAGATGGCGCGCTTCAGGATCGGGCGCAGCTCGGCAGGAGAAAGACGCGCATCGGTCATTACGAATCCTAACGTCGTGGCCATGTTGGGCTGGATCATGCCCGAGCCTTTGGTGCAGCCTACGATCTGAGTTCCGCGCAATTCCCCACATGCGACTTTGGCGACGGTATCGGTGGTCATGATCGCGTGTGCCACTTCCTGAAAGCTTCCCGCGGAGAGCGAAGCGGCCAGGACCGGCATGGCGTCCACGATTTTGTTCGGGTCTAACTCCACTCCGATGACGCCTGTGGAAGCGGGCAGCACTTCGCTGGCCCTTATCCCTAACGCCCCAGCGACTGCCTGGACGCTTGTTAAAGCTACTGCGTCCCCTGTGCGGGTGGCGCAATTGGCGTTACCTGCATTGATCAGAATGGCTCGCACGCGGCCGCGCGCTACTCGCAAATGAGTGCGCGAAAGTACCACGGGAGCGGCCACGACGCGGTTGCGCGTAAACACAGCGGCGCAGGCCGCGGGCGTGTCCGACACAATCAGAGCCAGGTCGTCTTTTGCCACTTTGCGAATTCCCGCGTACCTGGCTGCGTAGCGGAATCCCTTTGGCATGTTCATTCCATCACCTCGTTCTCACTCAGAGTAAATCCATTTAGAAATGCCGCGGCGGGCATACGCTTCTTTCCCTCTAGCTGAATTTCCACCAGCTCGATCGATCCGCCTGCGCAGCCCACATAGAGGCTCTTATTCTGGGTCCGCAACGCTCCGGGAGGAATGTTGTTCACGCCCGTGCGAGCTTTCCAGATGTGAAACCGTTGGCCTCGTAGAAATCCGTAATATCCCGGCCATGGCTGAAATCCTCGAATACGATTGAGGATCTGGGGCGGGGAAAGGGTCCAGTCTGCTTTGCCGTCTTCGCGTTTGAGGATGGGCGCCAGGGTCGCCTGTGAGGAATCCTGAGGCACGGGCTTGATGCTGGGCAAGTCGCGAAGTGTCTTAACCAATAGTTCCGCGCCGCCTTCGGCGAGCCTCGTGCCTAATTCCACTGACGTTTCTTCAAACCCAATCGGAGTTTCCCATTTGAGCAACATGTCGCCGGTGTCGAGCCCCGCATCGATCCGCATCGTGGTGACTCCGGTGACGGATTCCCCGCGCGCGATGGACCACTGTATTGGCGCGGCTCCGCGATACTTCGGAAGCAGCGATGCGTGGAGGTTGATGATTCCCTGCGGCGGGATATCCAGAATCGATTGCGGCAGAATCTGGCCGTAGCCGACCACCACCATTACGTCGGGAGCCAGGGCTCGTAATTGTTCCACGACTTCGGGACGACGGATCCGCTCGGGTTGAAAGGCAGGCAAGCCAAGCTTCAGAGCAGCTTCCTTCACCGGCGGAAACGAGTCCTTCTGGCCGCGGCCTTTGGGGCGATCGGGCTGGGTGAAGACGGCGGTGACGCGATGTTCCGCCGCCGCGAGTTCAAGCGACGGAACCGCGAACGCCGGAGTCCCAAGGTAGACCAGATTCATTGTGGCGTACGCTTTAGCGTGCCGCGCCGGTCTTCAGGCCGGCGCTTGACTGTCCTACCGGTCGAGATGAATCTCGACCCAGCACGCTGAAGCGTGCGCCACGAGGCGTCATTAGTCGCCCCACTCATTGGCCTTCTGCAGCTTGCGAATCTTCCTGCGAATCAGGTCTCGCTTCAGGGGACTTATGTGGCTGATGTACAGCGTTCCGTTCAGATGATCGGTTTCATGAAGAAATGCGCGAGCGAGAAGATCCTCTCCGGTCATCTCAAACGTTTTGCCTCTGGCGTCCTGAGCACGTACGGTGACGCGGCGGGCGCGGGTTACCGGCTCGCGGAACGTGGGCAGGCTCAAGCATCCCTCTTCGCCGGTTTGCGAACCTTCCTGGCCGATGATCTCAGGATTGATCAGCACAATTTTCTGCTCGGGGTCTTCGCCGGTGGTAACGTCGATCACGGCGATACGTTTGCCGATGCCGATCTGCGGCGCAGCCAGGCCAACGCCTCTGGCCGCGTACATGGACTCAAACATGTCGTCGATCAGCTTGTGCAGTTCAGGCGTATCGAAGTCCTGAATCTCCTGGCCTTGCTCTTCAAGCACCGGTTGTCCGTACTTGGTAATCGGGTAAACCATCAGAAGCTTTTCACCTGTTCCAAATATGCGTTGAAATTGCGTTTGGTTTCGAGCATGGAATCGCCGCCGAATTTTTCCAGCGCCGCACCCGCCAATACCAAAGCCACCATCGCCTCCCCTACCACTCCTGCCGCGGGAATCACCGCGACGTCGCTGCGTTCATAGGCCGCCAGCGCGGGTTCCCTGGTTGTCAGGTCCACGCTCTCCAGCGGTTTTCGTAACGTCGAAATCGGTTTGAGCAAACCGCGCACCACCACCGGCTCGCCATTGGTGATGCCGCCTTCCAAGCCGCCCGCGCGATTGGCGCCGCGCGTAAACCTGGAGCCTTCACGATTGTAATGAATCGTGTCCTGAACTTTCGACCCGTAGGATGCCGATCCTTCGGCCGCGAAACCGATTTCGGCTCCTTTGACGGCCTGAATCGAGACGATGGCCTGTGCGAGCTTTCCGTCCAGCCGCGTGTCCCAAGCGATGTGCGATCCCAGCCCCGGAGGCACTCCATGCGCGACTACTTCGAACACGCCGCCCACGGTGTCACCCGTTTTATAGGCGACGTCCACAACGGCTTTCATCCGCTGCTCGGCTTCGGGGTCCACGCAGTTCAACAAGACGTCGTCCTTTTTCGACAACTCGACCAAGTTCTTCCCAGGTAGCCGACCGCTCCAGCCGCGCTTCGCCGACGCCGACCACATGGCTCAGGATTTCGATTCCCAGCTCGCCCAGAAATGCCTTGGCGAGTGCGCCGACGGCGACGCGGCAGGTGGTTTCGCGGGCGCTGGCGCGTTCCAGAACGTAGCGGGCGTCGTCGAAGTTGTACTTGATGGCGCCTGCCAGGTCGGCGTGACCGGGCCTGGGACGGGTGACCGTCTTTCGCTTTTCTTCGGAGCCTTCGAAGTCCTGAACGGGGAGGGCTTCGGTCCAGTTCTTCCAATCTTTGTTTTCCAGGATTATCGCGATGGGCGACCCGATGGTTTTCGAATGGCGCACTCCGCTGACGATGTGCGCCTTGTCGGTCTCGATCTTCATGCGTCCGCCGCGGCCAAAACCCTGCTGGCGGCGCCACAGTTCACGGTCGATGAGGTCGAGCGAAACCGGGACCCCGGCAGGCAGGCCAGTGAGGATCGCAACTAGAGATTCGCCGTGCGATTCGCCGGCTGTTTCAAAGCGCAACATGAGGGGGAAATTTCTATGTTAGCAAGGGAGCGGGTTGAATCTCTATTTATTCGGAATCCTGATACACTGTCTGCATGGCAAACCTAACCACGCGCTTCCTTTACGCGACAGCTGTGATCGGACTGGCTGTTGCAACTGTTCCGGCGCAGGAATCAGGAAAAATGTCGGCGTCAAAGGTCCTGCAGCCGGCGATGAGCCCCGATTTCACCAAGCCCATGGGCAAGCTGGGCGATACGCCCTCGGCCCCGTTTAGCGCGACCACTCTGGGCGCATCTGTAGATGGAAAACCGAATCCCGCCAGCATCAAGACCGTCACCGGCGAGATCGTCGATTTCTCCTGCTACCTGGAAATCGGCAAGCACGGCGAGAAGCACCGGTCATGCGCGCAGAAGTGTTTCCAGAACGGCCAGCCGATTGGGCTCTTGACCAGCACGGGAACTCTCTACATGCTGATGGAAGAAGAGCATGACCCGCGCCGCGATGGTATGGGCATCTTCCGCCAGGCTGCCATCGACCATGCGGGACACGTTATGGAAGTGACAGGCACTGTGGCATCCGTGAACGGGTTCAACGCCCTGTACGTGACTGGCTTCCTGAAGAAGTAAAACGGATGAGTTCTGTTCGAGCGCTGGGGCTGGTGGTCCTGGCTACGGGATTCGTGTGGCCGCAAGCGGCAAACCGAACCGGAACCTGGACGAGAAGATCAAGCCTTTGAACCTGGCTGATGGTCAGAAGAAAGATTTGGTTGAGTTTCTGAAATCCCTGGGTGGGGAAGGCTGGCAGAGGACCTCCGCCCCGCCCGCGTTCCCTCAATGATCGCTGCAGTTTAAGTTGGGGTCTTGGAGAACGCGTCCACAATCTTCGAGAAAATCGTACTGATCATGGGCATGATTGCCGGCGGCAAGAACCCCGCCACCAGGACGGCCATTGCCGCGGCGAGCAAGGCGTATTCGATCATGTCCTGGCCTTGCTGATTCTTTCGTAGTGCCCGGACGCTAAGCGCCGCGCGGACATAATGTAGTGTTGCCAACATTTGGGTCCCTCTTCTGGTTAAGGCACAACCGGATATATTCATCTTGCGGGCGGCATCGGTCTTTGGCAACGGGCAGATGACCCTAAATGCCGCCCCTCTAACCCCTTATTCCCCTGATGCCTAGGGTCGCGAATTAGTACCGGACGGCTACGGGTTTAATTGCGCGGGATGGCGAAGAACCGTAAAACCAACTAAATTAAGGAGATCGGATGTCCCGGCAACCATATTTCCTCTAAAATCGATGGTTATCGGCGCGTTTACATTCAGCGAGGCGGTTCCAACGGTCAAGGAGCCCGCTGGCGTGGAGGTCCACGATTGTGTGTTCCAAACCTGACCACCTTGCCCGATGGTGAAGTCCACCTTTCCTACCAACGCGGTTTCCAGGGCGGCTCCGCTGCGGGACATCACGACGGCCGAACCGACCTTTACCGTGGCGGAAAACCCCTGAGTGGCACCGGTATGGAGATAGTCGAAATGAATTTCCAACCGGTCTCCTGGTTCTAAAATATTCTGGGATATGGTGCAGGTGCCCAAGCTCGAATCGGCCGTTAGCGAGCTGACCAGTCCAAAGGAACTGCACATGACCTCGGATGCGGCAATCGTGGTATTCGGAACGCTGGGCGCATAGCGGTAGTTTGCCGTCAGCGAATCGCCTGGTTGGGGGACCGCGCTGAGGAAGAAGGTTACGACGTTGCCGGCGACCAGGTAGTCCACCCCGGATAACAGGGTGAGTCCGTTGAGCTTCAGTTCAAGGCTCGAAGCAGGCGATGGGAGAAACGCGAGATTAAACACGGTATTGATGCCGTCGATGCTTCCCTGGGGGATTTCGGCGTCGGAGAAGCTGGGCCCCAGTCCGCCGCAGGGTCCACTGGAACCGTCGACCTTGACACAGTCGGACACGTTTCCCGAGGCTCCGTCGATCTGACCGGACTGGTTGATGATTGCGGCCCTGTTGACGTTGAATCCTGTACCTTTTAGGGGTCGAATATTCAACTCGTTCTGCAAGCCCGTTATGTCGGAGATCTGAACCGGAGACGAGGTGATGGGAGCAGGCCCGACCACCGATCCTTGGGACACCAGAATATCCTTGACTCGCAAGGGCAGGGTGCTCGGCGGCACCGCCCAGACTTGCGTGAATTGGTTAATCCCGCGAGAGTTGAAGGTGACATTGTATTGTGCCCCGGCCGTGGCGTTTGTGGTGGGCACAAGGCTCACCTTCAGCACGCCGCTGATAATCGGTACGGTAAGGTTCGCCGTGGCAATGTTGGACGTATCGCCGGCCTGGAAGGCGCTCCAGGTGATGAACAAGGTTCCGTTGAACCTGGTCCCATCGGCTCGATACAGGGTGTCCTGAATAAGAGTGAGCGCCGGTTGCGCCGCCGCTAAGGTCGCCGCGGCCATTGCCGCAAGCAGAGTACGTTTAAGACTGAGCATCACTAGCCTCCAAGCTGTTTCAGTGTAGGGGCCGAGACGCTGAAATTCGGGTGGAAGCTGAACGTAAATGATTAATTACAGGGCAGATATTCGTGCACACCTGTTCGAAGTGCGCGGAAATGGGTGGGGTGCGATCCCCGGATCGACGTCCGGGGCTATCTCTCGGGATGCCAAAAAGTGGAGTCGTCCGCAGCAAATTGGTCGGAGACAAAACTCAAGCGAGGGTCTACCCGAAACCAAAGATGTTCGCGGACGAGCTGAAGGTCGGCAGCAATTTTCCTGGCGGCATCTATGTCCGCCTGGGCATAGACGGGAGTGTTGGCTCTTGCGTCGTCCATGACCCGAAGGGATGGTAGCGGAGTGAGAACTATATAGGTCCCGGCAGGCGCCCCGGAAACAACCTGGTACGCCATTTCGGGCTTGTCGAGGTTGATGCTATCCTGCCCGAATCCTCTTAGCTTCAGAAAGTTTCCGAAATCGCCTTCCGTGCCGAGCCGGATGCGATAGATCGCAATGTCGAAGTAGCGCGCCTTCGGGAAACTCTGGACACCTTGGTCGGCCCGGTAACTGAGACCGGGCCGGTAAACGGCAACGAGTGCTTTGGAGGACGGCAGGAGGTCGTCCGCCTGTGGCGGGGCACCATTTGTGGAGAAAAGTATCGAGCCCACAGCGCGATCGAGGTCCTCCAGATTTCCGAAGGAGTCGTGCAGTTCTATTAGCCAATTCTCCGCCAAGCCGGCGATGGCTGACATCCCGAAAACTGTGACAGACGGCTTGGGATCGGCATTCCGAGCAGCCTGGATGTAGCTTCCCGGGTTCCCATTTCGGACGACCCGAATGATATTTGGAGGCTGGGCGGCGGCGCCGATGGCGAGGAGGCCTGTCAGCAGGATAACCTTCGTCATATTCTCGTAGATCTTGACGTGCACAATCGCGTAACGTGCATTCAAGTTCTCTGCTATGGAATATACTCGTAGACGTAAAATCCGGTCCCCTGGGCAAGAGTCATGTTTCTGTTCAGTGACGTGCGGATTCTGCAAGCTCTAAGTTGCCGCGATCCACTACCTTGAACAGGAAGCGGAGAAGTATGGAGTGTCTTGCAGGTTGCTTGGAAGGTCCGAAGAACCCCGGCCTCACGGCCAGGGGCTGGCCTGTAGTCAGCTTGACATCGGGTTTGTGGCTGTTCAACGCCAGCCCGTTAGCGTGGGGATTTCAGCAAGCGTTGGAGCAGGAGGTTGCCCGTGAAGAAATCAATTGCATTGCCCGCCATGGGACTGGCCGCGGCGCTTTTCAGTGTTCCGGTGTTCGCTCAGCACGACATCACTGGGGAGTGGAACAACCGCTTCCATGAGGATCAACTGGAGCGCATTCCCGGACCCGAGATCGGCGATTACCTGGGGCTGCCCATCACCGATGCCGCCCGACTGCGCGGCGATTCCTGGGACGCTTCGCTACTTACTCTTCCCGAACATCAATGTAAGCCCCACCCGGCAGATTACGGTCCTCGCGGTCCGGCGCTGCTGCGCATCTGGAAAGAAGTGGACCCGGAGACGCAGCAATTGGTCGCCTACCACACGCACATCTCCTGGCAATCGCCGGAGCGCACCATTTACATGGACGGCCGTCCGCATCCGCCCGAGTATGCGGCGCATACCTGGCAAGGCTTTTCTACCGGCAAGTGGGAAGGCGACATGCTCACCGTGACCACCACGCATCTGAAGATCGGATGGATTCGCCGCAACGGAATTCCACGCAGCGACAAGGCGGTGCTTACCGAGCACTGGATCCGGCATGACAACAACCTCACGCTGGTGAGTATTGTTAACGATCCGGTGTACCTGACCGAGCCGTTCATTCGCACTACGGACTGGATGCAGGACCCGGATCAGGTGATCGCGCCTTACCCCTGCGAGTCCGTCACAGAAGTGGATCGCCCGTTGGGAGCTGTGCCTAATCATCTGCCGGGAACCAACATGTTCCTGCACGAATTTTCGCAGCGCTGGGGCGTCCCCTACGATGCAACGCGTGGTGGCGCGGAGACGATGTATCCGGAGTTTCAACTGAAGCTGAAGGCGATGCCGGTTCCTGCTCCGTTGACCGCCAAGAAGTAGCACAAGGACCAAATTGTGAATTTCAAAACTTACTTACTTGCCGCTGCGGCCCTGGCGCTGTGTTCGGCGGGCTTTGCGCAGCAGCAGAATTTCGATAAGGTCGAAGTCCACGTTCTTCCGGTGCAGGGCAACATTTACATGCTGGTGGGCGCGGGTGGAAACATTACGCTGCAGGCCGGCAAGGACGGCGTTCTGCTGGTGGACACGATGTATGCGGCGCTGAATGAGAAAGTGGTTGCGGCGATCCGCACCATTTCGAAAGGGCCGATCCGCTACATCATCAATACGCACATGCATGCCGATCACACCGATGGCAATGAAAAAATGGCGAAGCTCGGGGCGACCATTGCAGGGGGCAACGTGATGCAGTTGAGCGATGCCGCGGTTGGGGCAGCCGTGATCGCGCATGAGAACGTGCTGAATCGGATGACCGCGCAGAAGCCGGCGCTTCCGTTCGGGATGCTTCCCACTGACACCTATTTCACGAATAAGAAAGAAATATTTTTTAATGGCGAGGCGGTGCAGATTCTCTATCAGGGCAATGCTCACACCGATGGCGACAGCATGGTGTTCTTCCGCCGCTCCGATGTGGTGTCCACGGGCGACGTGTTTACTCCCGGAAACTATCCCATCATCGATCTGGACCACGGAGGAAATTTCAACGGGCTGATTGCTTCGTTGAATAAGATTATCGATTTGACGGTGCCCGCGGACAAGCAGGAAGGCGGAACGTACGTTATCCCCGGCCATGGACGGCTCTGCGACGAGGCTGATGTGGTGGAGTATCGCGATATGGCCACCATTATTCGGGATCGCATTCAGGACATGGTGAAGAAGGGCATGACACTGGAACAGGTGAAGGCGGCAAAACCCACTCGCGACTATGATCCGCTGTATGGGTCGACTACAGGCTTCTGGACCACGGAGAAATTCGTGGAGGCTGCTTATAAGAGCCTGAGCCAAAGTGCGAAGAAGTAATATTATGGGACTCGCGATGAAACTCCAAATTCGAAGCAGGCACGCGGTTCTGATCGCATCGATATTACTTGCTTGCCGAGGCTTCGCCCAAGGGCCTCCGGGCGGGGCTCCTCAACCACCGCGCGCGCCGAAAGCGGCCGCGCCCATCGATCTGACGGGCTATTGGGTGTCTCTGGTCACCGAGGACTGGCGCTATCGCATGATGACTCCGGCTAAAGGCGATTACGCCAGCGTGCCCATGACTGCCGATGCCAGGAAGGTTGCCGATGCGTGGGATCCCGCTAAAGATGAGGCTTCGGGCAATGCCTGCAAGGCCTACGGCGCGCCCGGCCTGACGCGGCAGCCTGGGCGTCTTCACATTACCTGGGACGGCGACAATGTTCTTAAAGTCGAGTTTGACGCGGGGACGCAAACCAGAATGCTGAACTTCGGTAAACCGGCTGCGAGCGCAGATGCGAGCTGGCAGGGAACGTCGGCGGCGCAGTGGGAGCTGGCTGCTGCTCCTCCGGGCCGTAATGCCGGACCCGGAGCTGCGCAGGATCCGATGACGCGCGGCGGGTCGCTCAAGGTGGTCACGACGCACTTGAAGGCCGGATATCTGCGCAAGAACGGAGTTCCGTACAGCGCTAACGCAACGCTGACTGAATATTACTCGGTTACTAACGAGACCAACGGCGATCACTGGCTGATCATCACGTCTGTAGTGGACGATCCGATGTATCTCAATCAGCCTTTCATCACCAGCACGCACTTCAAAAAGCAGACCGACGGCGCAGGATGGAATCCTTCGCCCTGCACTGCAAAATAGTGAACGCGTGGTGGTATAGTAATCCAGTGGTAACCACCTAGTGGAGCGGACAATTCTTCGTCTGCCGTTCGGGATATCTCGCTTATGGACCTGACACACATACATCTTTTGCTGAATCATTTCCCGACGATAGGGACCATTATCGGGCTCGGTCTGCTGCTGGTTTCCCTGATCGGAAAGAGCAACGATCTGAAGCGCGCGAGCCTGGTTGTCTTCCTTGGCATTTCACTTCTTACTATCGTGACGTACGTCACCGGCAATGCCGCTCAGGCAAAAATTTGCGTGGCGGAGTCGGCTGCGGCTCCCTGTAAAGATCCCACGGTATCGAAGCCTTTAATTGGGGCGCATGAAGGAGCGGCCCTGGTTGCATTTACTGTGATGCAACTGGTCGGCGCATTCGCATGGCTGGGACTTTGGCAGATGCGGCGATTCGCTCACTTGCCTGGATGGAACATGGTAGTGGTTTTGCTGCTGGCGATGGTGACGTTAGCCCTGATGGCGCGAGCCGCGAACATAGGAGGCGAAATCCGTCATCCCGAAATTTGGGCCAACCAGACGGCCACTACCGGGGAGGCTATCGGTCGCGAAGTGGGTAGCTGGGTGGTGCAGACCAAGTGGGTCTGGCCAACGTGCGAGACGCTGCACTTTATCGGGCTGTCTCTGTTGTTCGGAGTCGCCGCGCTGGTCGACTTGCGCATGTTAGGCATGATGCGAGGGATCTCATTTAATGCGCTGCATCGACTACTGCCCTGGGGCATCCTGGGCTTCGGCATCAACATGATCACCGGTATGTTGTTCTTTATTGGAGCTCCGGGACAGTACACTAGCAATCCTGTGTTTGAGTGGAAAATGGTTCTGATCCTGATCACCGGAGTGAACGTGCTTTACTTCACCATCTTCGACGAACCCTGGGAGGTCGGCTCCGATATGGATGCGCCGATGGGCGCCAAGGCCATCGCGGCTTCGGCTCTGGTGCTGGTATTGGGTGTCCTATACTGCGGCCGCATGTTGCCGTTCCTGGGGAATGCATTCTAATGCAATTGGCCCTTATCGTTGGTTCCTTAGTGGTTGGCGTTGTGGTGTTGACAGGAATTGTTGGCTATTTAATTGACCGGCATTCGGAGCCGGAAAAGCCTACCCGAGAACCACTCAATTTTTAGCGCAAAGGGTGCTCGTCCCGTTTTGCGCGTTTACAACAAAGGTGACGAAGAACACATGATGGACTTTCTTTCCCGGCTTGAAAACATGCCCTTCAGCATGTGGGTACTTCAGTCCGGCTCCATTTGGGCTTACCCGACCATTCTCACCGTGCATACCATCGGCATGATGATGGTGGCCGGGCTTATCGGCATCATCGATCTGCGCCTGCTGGGTATTGCACCTACCATTCCGATCCGCCCTTTGGAACGGCTTTATCCAATCATCTGGACCGCGTTCGCGATTAACGCGATCACAGGGACCACGCTGTTGATCGCCGATGCAACCACCAAACTCACCAATCCCGATTTCTATGTGAAGATGGTTTTCATTTTCTTCGGCCTGTTAGTGCTGGTTCAGATGCGAAAGAAGGTATTTCGAGATCCGCAACTGGACATCGCCCCGGTGACCGGCGGCGCCAAGGGGCTCGCATGGCTTTCGCTGGCTGCGTGGGTTGGAGCGATTACCGCGGGGCGCTTGTTGGCTTATTTGGGTCCGGTCTCGGGCGGTATCAAGGGTCTGACCAACAAATAGTCCGTTTACTGCAGACCGCCTCAGTGCGATAATCGGACGCTGAGGGAGGGTCCCCCGATGGCCCGCAAGAGCTCCGTTGATCGCCGGAAATTCCTGACGAGCGCTGCCGCAGGTGCGGCCCTGGCTGCTGCGGGTAAACCTGCCGAAGCCCAGCAGTCGGCACCACCAAGATCGCCCATCGAGCCTTCCGCCGCGGTTCGCGAAGCGGAATCGGGAACGCCCCGTGCGACTGAAATCCTCACCACTGATAGCCCGGGCGCCGACTTCATGGTCGACGTGCTGAAGTCTATCGGCTTCGAATATATCTGCGCCAATCCGGGTTCCAGCTTTCGCGGCCTGCAGGAGTCCATCGTCAATTACGGCGGCAATCAGCGCGCCGGAGTTCATCACGTGCTGCCATGAAGAATCGGCGGTCGCGATGGCGCACGGTTACGCGAAGGCAGAGGGCAAGCCCTTGGCTGTCCTGGCGCATGGGACGGTCGGATCGCAGCATGCGTCGATGGCGATCTATAACGCGTTTTGCGATCGAGTGCCGGTCTACATCATCGCCGGCAATCTGGCCAACGCTGCTAACCGGCAGGCCGGGAATCGAATGGATGCACAGCGTCCAGGACGTCGCCGCCATGCTGCGCGATTTTCTGAAGTGGGATGACGCGCCCGCGTCGCTCACTCACTTCGCGGAGTCGGCCGTGCGAGCCTACAAGGTTGCTATGACGCCGCCCATGATGCCGGTGCTGCTGGTCGCCGACGGAGACCTGCAGGAGGACGCCATCGAAAATCGCGCCAAGCTTCGCATTCCGAAACTAACGCTGGCTTCGCCGCCGCAGGGGGATTCCGGAGCTGTCGCCGAAGCGGCCAAATGGCTGGTGGCGGCGGAAAACCCCGTGTTGATCGCCGACCGAGCCGCGCGCACTCCAGCGGGGTTGAAGTTAATCGTGGAACTCGCCGAGACTCTGCAGGCTCCCGTAATCGACCAGGGTGGGCGAATGAATTTCCCGACTCGCCATCCGCTGAATCATACCGATCGAAGCCGTCCTCTGGTCACCGGCGCGGATGTGATTCTCGGTTTAGAATTAACCGATTTCTGGGGTACGGTGAATTCCTTCCGCGACCAGGCACAACGAACTTCGCAGCGACTCACTAAGCCCGATGCCAAACTCATCAGCATCACCGCGGGCGACCTGTATATCAAGAGCAACTATCAGGACTTCGAACGCTACCCAGAGGTGGATCTGGCCATCGCGGCTGATTCGGAAGCAACCTTGCCGTCGTTGATCGAAGCTGTGAAGAAGCTGTTAACGGCGGATCGCAGGAGGGCGCTGGAGGCGCGCGGCGCGAAGTTGCAAACGGCTCACAACGACATGCTGGAACGAGCGCGGCTGGAAGCGTCGTATGCGTGGGATTCGAGCCCGATCTCTACGGCAAGGCTCGCGGCTGAGATCTGGGGTCAGGTGAAGAACGACGATTGGGCTCTGGTCTCCGATTGCACGTTTGCCAGCCGCTGGCCGCTTCGTCTGTGGGATTTCGAGAAGCACTACCAGTTTCTGGGAGCCTCGGGCGGAGGCGGCGAAGGCTATGGTGCTCCGGCCTCTGCGGGGGCCGCGCTGGCGCATCGTAAGCATGGCCGTTTAAGCGTCGCCATTCAGCGCGACGGCGATCTGATGTACGCGCCCGGGGTGTTGTGGACGGCGGCGCACCATCGGATTCCACTATTGAGCGTGATGCACAACAACCGCTCCTATCATCAGGAAGTGATGCACCTGCAGCGCATGACCAATCGACACCAGCGCGGCATCGATCGAGCGGGGATCGGCTGCATGCTGGAAGATCCGCACATCGACTATGCGAAGGTCGCGCAGGGAATGGGCGTGCATGCGGAAGGACCGATCACGGATCCCAAGGATTTGGGTCCGGCGATCCAGCGGGCGGCGGCGGTGGTTCGGCGCGGGGAGCCGGCTTTGGTGGATGTGGTCACGCAGCCGCGCTAGGGCAGCGATGCACATGTGCCCGGCCATCCTTCGTGGCATGCCAGGGCGTACAAGGCGGAGGGATCGCGTTCCTGTATTTCGCCCTTGCTGCCTCTCAAGATAATGGGCAAGTCTTCGAGCCTCGGAGGCGACGGTTTGAACGTGCCTGTTCCACTCTTCAGCACGCTCAAATTTTCGCACGCTGCTTCGAATCCCAGACTACAACCTCGCTGCAGAGGTTCCGCCGCGCCTGCGGGATCGAGCCTTCTGAGATCCTCGCCTGACCTCGACAAAGCGATATGCATCAGGCCCGCTTCATTGCAGGCCCAGCCTGACCCGCGATCGCAGAAGGTTGTCTCTAAATCGGCAACGTAGGGACACGCGTATGCTCGGGCATCCTGACAGGCTTGGCGCCAGAAGGGCAGCCACTGGCCCGGGTGGTCGTCGCCGACTCCTTGGGCGGCGCTCATGCCAGCGAACACTACAGCCCAGATGGAAATGTAAGCCATGTTGCGCTGGAGAGGTCCGAGTGATCGGCCGAGCTTGGCTGGATCGAAGAGGCGCAACGCCGACCGCGCCACGTGATCGATCCCTTTCACCGACAGGTTCAATAGGGGGACTTGCAGCAGCTTGTCGTAGAAGGTCGGCATTCCTGCGCTGCCCAGCAATTGGTACAGCACGCAGGTGCTCAGACCGTAGAGCACTCCGTAGAGGATGCGCCCAAGCTCGGTGCGCGGGGATGTGGTGGGGTCGTTAAACAGCAGATGCATCCCAAGAAAGACGGCGATGGGGATGTAGGAGTCGTAGAAGAAGTAGATTCCGGTGACGGCAAAGTAAATGCGGCCGAACACATAGGTCGCGACTGCCGCGGACATGGTCATCGACGTCACGCCGAAGAAGAATTGGCCGGGGAGTCCGATCAGAAAGAGCGCGAGATACATGTGAGGCGGGTAGAATTGGGTGCTCGCAATTTCCTTGCCCCAGGTGATGCCGGTTGTTCCGGTGGCCAGCAGCACCAGCGAAAACGCCGCCAGCGGGAAGGACGAAGGGTTGAAGATGTGTACACGGCGCCCGTCTTTGTTCCAACGAATGAGTTCCTTCGCGGCCAAGCCAACCCCTACCATCGCGAACTGCAGAAAATACCAATCCGGCCTGAACCAGAGGAATAGATTGATGCTGAAGACGACCGGGAACATCGCGAACCCGAGCGTGTAGGTATCGCGCCGCGACCAGCCCAGCAGCATGTCGAAGGCGTAGGCGAAAACCAGTTGGGCCAGGAGCAGCGGCGCGAAGGTGTAGACAGGAGGCCAGTACCAGCCCCAATACACCAGCACCGATCCCTGCGCGCAGGCTTGCAGGTAATGCTGCTTCTTTAGCGAGACCTCCAGCGCGAGCGTTCGGCCCGTGCGGCGGACCTGCAAGAACAACACTCCTTGCCACGCGCAAAGCAGGATTACCGCGCCCAGAAACGCCCACAGTAGTTTCGAGTTTCCTCGAACTAAAGGGAGCAAGGCGAGGGCGGCGAGGCCGATCGTGAACGCAAGCGGCAGGAGAGTCTTCTTGCCCGCTGCTGTGGAGGACGCGGAGGTTTCCGCCGCGGCCTTTTCTGTTTTCACATCGGGCAAATTCAAGACCCGCTATTTGCCCACAAGGTGTGGACCGGCGTGATCATTCTCCGAACAAATGAATTCGATCAAGTCGGTATCCGGCATGATGCGGTGATTCACTCGGACCGTGAACGGCTTGGTGTAGACGGTAGGATCTTCGACGGTCACTTCCGTCTCCAGCGTTCCGAAATTAGGCCGACGCATGCGCTCGGTCATCTTTCCGGTATTGGTCAGCGGGCTGCCATCGATATCGAGCCAGACGTCATCGCGGAAACCTACCGTCTCAACCACCAGCGTGTCGCCGTCCCAATGCCCGATGGAGTAACCGTACCACCACGGCTCCGCGTCGGCGGGAGGCAACGGTCGACCGTCGGTGAAGATCTGTCGGATGCCGCCCTGAGCTTCATAGAGAATGATGACCTCACCGGGAGTCTGAATAATCTTACGGGGCTGAGGATGCTCGTGGAGTTGCATCAATCCTAACGGAAGACAATGCGCGTCGGGGTTGTCTTTGCTGTTTTCCCCTTTGCGCTGTTTCAGAATCTCAGCATACTTCGGTTTCAGGGGGAGAAGGCCATCCTTGAATCCGGAGCCGATGTTTTTGAATGTGGCGAGCGGCGGCTTGGAAGGATCCTCAGGCGGAGGCGCGGGCGGCGCGCCAGCAGGAGGTCCCCCTTTCGCCTGCGCTCCACGGCCGAAGCCGCCGGGCTGGCGAGCCAGATTCCACGTGCCGGAGAGATCGGGATGCCCATCCGGTGCCTTGGGAGTCGGTCCGTCAAGGATTGGTTTTCCTGTGGTGTCTCTGGGAACGTTCGCTAATTTATAGTCGGGCCATTGGGCGCGGAGGGTAAAGGGTAAGAGTGCAATCGGAACAATAACGGAGGCGATCAAGGAAGTTTTCATTCCGGAATCCTATTCTTCTAAGTGAAACAAGGGCTTCAAAATTATACCCCGAGTGGAGCCCAGCTCGAACTGCCTAAACGTAGCGCAGCAAGGCCTTGAATCCAAAATCCATGTGATGTTGGATGTGGCAATGGAACAGCGTGAGTCCGGGTTGATCGGCTGTGAAGTCCACGCTGGCGCGTCCGTAAGTGGGCACGACGACCGTGTCCTTGATCACACCTGCCGTAGGTTTTCCATAAATCTCGGCGATCTCTAATTGGTGGCGATGGAGATGCAGCGGGTGCGCATCGTCGGTGCGGTTGTGAAACGTCAGGCGGTAGCGCGTGCCCTTCTTCAACAGAAACTCCTGATCGTGAGGATAGGATTTTCCGTTCACGGTAAAGCTGTTGAATTTTCCTGCGCCGCGAGGGACCTTTTCGAAGATCATGTCCAGTTTTTCGGTAGGAGCGGGTTGCGAAGGGGCTTTGCCGAAGATGGTATAGTCCCAGCTCGACTTTGGCGGGGCGACCCACTGCGGAGTCTTGCGCTGATTGGCGTATTCGATGACGACCCCCAATCCCTCCTTCGCGCACAGGGTCTTCGGGACCGCCCAGAATCCACACTCCGGGCTGATTCATCTCCACCCATGCGTCGATTCGCTCGCCGGGGCCGAGCATGAGGACGTCCACCGCAGCGGGCGTCGGCACGGGATTGCCATCCAGAGCGACGACGTTGAATTTATGGCCGGGCAAAGCAAGATGCCGGTTCTCGATCGCGCTGGCGTTTAGAATATGGAACATCACGCGCTGCCCCGCGTTTACGCGGATTGGTTCGCCCGCGCCGAGAGCTTTGTCGTTGATGGAAAAAATGTCGGCTGCGACTTCCATGCCCACGGGCCTGGTGTCCAGAACCGCGGGCCGTTCTGGTTGCTTCAATGCGGGATCCAGATCGTCGTTGTCCATTGACTGGTTGGTGAAATAAGGCTCCCAGTCGCGCAGACGCCAAGTAGTGTTCCTGATCGTAGTTGCCGAGGCTCGCTCCCTCGACGATCAGGAAACCGAACATGCCGGTGTAGCTGCCGCGATGCAGGTCGTCCATCGACATAGTGTGGGTGTGATACCAGCGTGTGCCCGCCGGCGTGGGCGTGAATTTGTAGGTGCGGCTTCCGTGGGGAGGCACTTCGGGCGTGCCCTCTTCTTCCGAGCCGTCGACGTCGGAGGGAATCAGCAGTCCGTGAAAATGTACGAATTCGGGAACGTCCGTGTTGTTGACGACGTTCACGGTGACCGGGACACCTTCCTTCATCCTCAGCAACGGCCCGGGCGAGGTGCCGTTGTACCCGATGGTCGACAGGATGCGGTTGGGAGCGAGTTCGACCGTCACTGGACCGATCTGCAGGTTGAAATCGGTCTTGGCCACGTCCACCGGACCGGCGGGAGCCAAGAAGGATTGCTGCTGAGCGGCCAGCGGGCCTGGACGCGGCGGCTGCGAGGCCGCCGCCATCTTTAAGAAGTCGCGTCGTAGGAAGTCGCGTCGTTGCATGAGAAGTGAAAAAGATCAGCCTTCGATCATGGTACCGCTATCGCCCGCGGATACTGCACGCGCGTCAGGACGCGATGGGTCGTTCGGCTTCACATTTCAGGTCCGTGGCGTACTGCGCGAAGATTGGCCCGAAGTCGGGCAGTGAACCTTTGAGGAATAGAAGCAGTAAACCCGAGAAGCGCTCTTCCATCACGAAATCGGTTGATCCGTCTTTGCCGGGCCTGAGTTCAAAGGTGCGCCGTCCTTTGAACAGCGGCGCGAATCCGTCCATCCATGTCATGCTCCGGTTCGCGACAACATCGGAGACCTTGGGTGTAAACGTTCGGTCTGTGTTTGGAACGTGCAGACGGAGCCGTTCTCCCTGGCGAATCTGTCCCTCAATGCGTGTGACCGTGGAGTTCCAGCGCGGGAAGCCATCGGCGTCGGTCAAGAGGGCCCAGATTCTCTCTGCGGTCGTTCGGATGTTGACCTCGACGCGGCAGACCAGGGCGAAGGTGCCACGGGTCTGATTGATTTCAGGTTTGTTCATTCCTGAAGCAATCGTACTATCAACCCTGCGCATGCGCGGCCACTAGAGTCTAGAAAATCAGCTTCAAAGCAAGCTGAAGCTGCCGCGCCGAAGTAGTCCCGTCCGGCTGAGTGAGAGTCTGCAGAGGACTGCCCGAATGTTCCAGGCGACGCGAGCGTGTCGCTCGCCGTGCCCGGATTATCGAACTGGATCCGGTTAAACAGGTTGTAGGCCTCGGCGCGGAATTGCAAATTGATCCGCTCGGTGAGCCTGGGTGTTTTTCATCAGGGTCAGGTTGGTGTCGTAATATCTGGGACCGGTGAAGGTATTCCTTCCCAGGTTGCCCGGCCTTCCGAAAGGCTGAACCGCAAAGGCTGTTACCGGCGGACCAACCTGATTTCTGGCGGCGTTGCTGGGAATGGACGGATTGCCAACCAGATCGGGCCGGTTGCTCAGCCCCGTATATTCGGAATCCCTGGAACTGTAGAGGTCGAAGGGATGACCGCTCTGGAAGGTGGACAACCCGGCGATTTCCCAGCCTCCGAGTACTTTTGAGGCGATGCCATCCTTGAGATACCGCTGGCCGGCACCGAAAGGAAGTTCGTAAAGATAGTTGAGGATCAGGCGGTGGCTCAAATCGTAATCCGAGCTTCCGCGCTCCTCCTGCAGGTTGAAAGAATTCCTGGCGATGTTGCGATTTCCTCCTGGGGCCACCAGCGGATCGGCCGCGTCGTCGATCGCATGCGACCAGGTGTAGGCAGCCTGAAAATCCAGTCCATGGCCAAATCGCTTGTGAAATACGGTCTGCAATCCGTTATAAGTCGCATTGCCAACCGATTCGAGGAGGATGGGCTCTTCGAAAGGCCGTATTGCCGGTTACCTGGGGCAGCCCGACTAAAGGCGCGATGCGCAATGTTCCGCCCGATATAGTCCTGGACAAGGTGCCATTGGCCTGAGCAGCAGCTACCAGCGCCGGTTGAGGCGGATTTCCGTCGACGGAGCGGATTAGACGATGGCTGCCGGAGCCCACGTAATTTACCTCGATGGTCATGCCATGTCCCAACTCGCGCTGAATCCCGACGTTCCATGACTGCGTATAGGGGGTCTTCAGATTCGGACTAGAGAATACTAATGCCCGACAGCAAAGATTGATCCGGCACCGAGGCGGAAGGAGACGGCTGGGTGGGCGGCGGAAGTAGCGTAGCAAGTGTCAGCTGGCGATCCGGTGCCATTGGGAAAATCCGCGTTCGGCAAATTCTCAATGCCAGCCACAAACGGCGGATTGCCCTTCAGGTTCGTGAACAGGTTTCCGAAGACTCGATCATGGAAGATGCCGTAGCCGGCGCGGAAGGAGGTTTTGCCGGTGCCGAACGGATCCCATGCAAGTCCCACGCGAGGCTCGAAATCGTGATAATCGTCGTTATAGAGCCGGTTACCGGTTCCCGGTCCTACGGTCTGGAACGTGATGGGGGGCACGGCCGAGGCCTGTTGGTTGAGAAGATTGGAAAGGTTTCCATTTTTCTCGAAGGGAACGCCGTCGAACTCATAGCGCATGCCCAATTGAACGGTTAAATTGTGGCGAACCTTCCAGGAATCCTGAATGAAAAATCCATATTCGTGCTGGACGAATTCTCTGAAGTCCACTGCCGTACGCGTTCCCTGGGCATTGTAAAACTGGGTTTGCGACTGGATGCCGGGAACTCCCAGCAGCGCCGCCGCCATGGTCTGCAGCACTTCGTCCTTGCCGCAGGCGCCCGGGCAGTTGACGATCGGAATTCCAAAATTTCCAAACGCCGTGAAATCGACAGTCGGGCCGCGAGCCGAACCCATCGAAGCCATTGTCGTAAATGTAGCGGAACTCGCCGCCGACTTTGATGGAATGCCGGCCTTTGATCCAGGAAAGGCTATCGACCAGATTCCACGTTCCGGCGCGACGGGCCTGGCCGTTACTATCGCCCAGAGCGGTGCAGCCAAAGTTCGAGATGGTCTGAACGTTGGTGGACGTGTTGAAAGAATAATCGGTTCCGAACCCGAACTTATCGAGAGGGCTTGTCTGGTCGATAGTGCCGCTGCCGTTGCAGGTGAAGGCGTCATCTGTGCGGTTCAATCCCGCGCGGAATTCATTCACCAGATTGGCGCGAAACGCGCCAACAAAATTGAGCGAATAGTTGTGGCTCTGTTGCCCCGTGGCCACGCCTCCAATGCCGGGGATGATTTCATCCAGAGAGTTGCCCGTGGTCAAGCCGTTATAGATATAGCGGGCCGAGAGGCTATAAACGTCGTTGAAGCGGTGATCTACCCGAGCGGTTACGCTTGCGTTGTCCTGCGGCTCACCTGTCGGAAAGAAGTAGATTCCACGAATTGAATCCACGGCCGGACCGTTCGGGTTGGGATAGAGCGCCAGCACTTTCTGCATCGTCTGGCTCAACGGGAGCCCCAGAGCGTTATTCGGAGAGCCCGGGGCAGCAAGGTTGATCTGTTGTCCGTCGGCGGTGAAGATGCCGCTCTTGAACGCCGCGGTGGGCACTACAGCTTCGTTGGTCAAAGTAGTGCGGAACCGGTCCCATTCGCTGTTGACGAAGAAGAACGTCTTGTCCTTCTTGATAGGGCCGCCGAAGGAAGCTCCAAACTGATTGCGCACGAATGGATTCTGCGGATCGGGGGAAGGATTGAAAAAGTCGCGCGCCGCCATAGCGTTTACGCGATTGAACTCATATAAGTCGCCATGAAATTGGTTGGTGCCGCTCTTGGTGACGACGTCGATTATCGCGCCGCTATTGCGCCCGAACTCGGGAAGGAAGTTGTTGGTGATGACTCGAAATTCCTGGGTCGCATCGGGATTAAGAGAGCTGATCCCTCCGGGAATTCCGGGTACCGCGGCGTCATTGTTATCCGTTCCATCCACCAGGAAATTATTATTTCTTTCCCGCTGCCCATTTACGGAGAATCCGCCCAGAGAACTATTGACTTGTTGACTTCCGGGCGAGAGCAGGACCAACTGGTAGGGGTCGCGGGTGATGAGCGGCAGGTCGACAATCTTCCGCTGCTCCACTACGTTGCTGATCTGCGCGTCCTCCAGATTGATGGCGGCAACTGTGGTGCCGGCCACCTCCACGGTCTGCGAAACGGTACCGAGTTCCAGCGTTCCGTTCAAGGTGAGGTTCTGCGCCACCGTGAGCACGATGCTGCTAAATTGCAGAATAGAAAAGCCTTGCTTCTGAACGGTCAGGTCGTAGCTGCCGACCGTGAGGTTCGGTATGGAATAGGTTCCGGTGGCGCTGGTGGCTGTGGTCCGCACACTGCCGGTGGCTACATTCTTAGCTGTTACCGTCGCGCCCGGTACACCGGCGTTGGTAGCATCGATGATAGTGCCCGCAATACTTGCGGTCTGAGCGTAAGCCGTAACCCCGCCCAAAAGACAAGGACTGACAAAAGGAAAAAGAATACTCGTCGCATGAAGTTTTCTCCCCAAGTTCCCAACATTAAATTTGATACCCAGAAGTCGAATCTGTTACAAGTGTGACAGGGGAAGAGATTGCGATACAAGCTAAGGAATTGTTAACTGCCAGGGCCTTAGTACTGTAAATCTAACAATTTCCTAGATTTCCGATACCACCGGCAAGTTTGGCAGCTTCCCATGCGGCAAGCCCACCGGCCATCTCGATAAGATTGGTTATCCCATATTGGTGCAGGATGCTCGCGGCGATAGATGAGCGGTAGCCCCCAGCGCAATGGACGGCTATCCGGCGATCGCGCGGGATTTCGGCAATCCGGTCCCGCAAATGATTCAATGGGACATTCACGCTGCCGTCTATATGTTTCGACGCCCATTCGCGAGGATTTCTGATATCCAGTACGAGCGGCGGATGCGCGCCCGCCAGTTCCTCGGCCACCATCGGAGCACTTCCGCGCTCGGTCGGCCATACCAAGTCCGGCCGATCGGCTAGTGCTTCCATTCCTCCACGCAAACATCCGCGGACGTGATCGAAGCCGATTCGGCCCAGGCGCACTGCAGCTTCTTCCTGACGTCCGGGCTCGGCAATGATGACGATTGGCTTGTCACGGTCGAGAATGCTGCCGGCCCAAGTGGCGTATTGCCCGCTTAGACCGATGTTGATGCTGCCGGCCAAGTGGCCTTTTGCATATTCGCTCGCCTCGCGCACATCGATGATCTGAGCGCCGGCGTCCCCCATGCGCAGAACTTCGTCCAGATCGATAGGACGAAGGACCTGTTCCAGGTTCTTGTCGAGCGTCGTATGTTCGCGAGTGTTGAGGATCGCATCGTAGGTGAAATAGGCCGGCGCGTCGGGCTGGTCCGCGGTTACCAAACGAATGAATTCCTCTTTCGACATCGGCTGGAGAGCATAATTTAAACGCCGCTGATCGCCCAGGGAGGAGACCGTGTCGGAGGAGAGCTTCTTTCCGCACAGCGAACCCGCGCCGTGGGCGGGGTAGACCAGCGTCTCATCGGGCAAGCGGCAGCAGCTTGTTGTGAAGCGAATCATAGAGATGAGCGCCGAGATCATTGGCGGACCATCCTAGCGATGCGCGGAGGTCAGGGCGGCCGACATCGCCAATGAACAGCGTATCGCCGGTGAGTACGGCATATGGTTTCCCTGGGTCTTTTTGAAGATCAAACACCAGTATTGAGATCGACTCTATGGTGTGTCCCGGAGTCTCCAGCACATCGAGGCGCATCCCAGGGAAGTTCAGCGTATCCCGATCCTTCATCGCGGTGAACTTATACTCCGCTTGCGCGCGCGAACCCAGATGGATGATTGCGCCGCAACGGTCGCGCAATTCCAAGTGGCCGGCCACGAAGTCTGCATGAAAATGCGTGAGGAAGACGTGGCGGATGTGAAGCCCAAATTTTTCGGCATCGTCGAGGTATTGCTGAATGTCGCGCTGCGGGTCGACGATGATGGCGGTGGAACTTGGCTCGTCGCCGACCAGATAGGAAGCGTGTGCAAGGCAACCCAGGTAATACTGTTTCAGAATCATGCGAGCCTCTGGATTTCCTCACCGCACACGATTCGGTGTCCATCCGGTGTGCTCAGGCCGAACTCTCTAAGGCCCCAAGGTTTGTTGGTGGGTTTTGAGGAGACCTGGGCCCCTTTCTCAACGAATTCGCGGTAGAGATCGTCTATGCCTTCAACATTCCAGTACGCGAAGTAGGAATGATTGCCCAGTTCTCCTGCTGGGCGCTCATCCACGCACTCGCCGAGCATGACGCGGAAGCGGTCGCGCGTGAGGAAACTCCAGCCTTCGGCGTTGATGGGGTCCTTTTGGAATCCGAGGATGTTGGTGTAGTAGTCGGTCGACAACTTAAGATTACGGACCGCCAACACGCAGCGGGAATTGACAATTTGCGCCATGGCTTATTTTCGCCGACTGGAGGGCTTGGTTTTCGATGGGCCTCCGCTGGAGATAGTCCCCCGCATCTGATATGCTTCAAACAAGTTCCGAGGTATTTTGCCAATGAAGCTGGTCCGGCTCATCTCCGTCCTCCTGCTGCTGCTGTCCGTCAGCTTCGCGCTGTTTGGGTTCCAGCGATTCGGGCGCCAGCAATACGACTATGGCGGGGCAACCGTGCCTTCCGAGTTTTATTGGACTCGCCTGATGTACACTTCCGGCTACGCCAATGGCAGCAGCTTCGGATACCGCAGTTTCCGCGGCTCCTGGTCGCGCGATTATCCCAAAGCCGATAACGATTGTCTGATCGCCCTGCGGCGTCTGACCCATATCAATTCGCCGTCCCCGCTGAATGTAGCCGACCTTGATAGCGACCACCTTTTCGATTACCCCTGGATTTACGCTGTGGACGTCAATACGTGGACGTTCACAGAAGAAGAAGCCAAGCGCCTGCACGACTATTTGTTGAAGGGCGGCTTCCTGATGGTGGATGACTTCCATGGCACCGACGACTGGGAGCATTTCATGGCGGGCATGCGCATGGTCTTGCCCGACGCCACCGTTGAGGATCTTCAGGATTCCGACGAGATCTATCACGTCCTTTACGACATCAACGAAAAGTTTCAGATCCCCAGCGAGGTCTACGTCAACACGGGCCGAACCTATGAGAAAGACGGCTATGTGCCCAAGTGGCGCGCTATCCGCAATGAGCATGGCCGCATCATGGTGGCCATCTGCGCCAACATGCACTTGGGTGACGCCTGGGAGTGGGCCGACAGCCCGCAGTATCCCGAAAAGTTTTCCGGACTTGCTTTCCGCATCGTTCTGAATTACATTACCTACTCGATGACCCACTAGACATGAACCGAGCGAGCCTGTTTCTAGCATCCGCCATCAGTCCCGAGGTCCATGTTCGAGTTCTTCTTTAAGTACCCCCGTTCCGTCTACACGCGCGGCCAATTTGCTCTGCTAGGCGCATGGCCCAAGTGGATCCTGGTGCTACTGATCCTCGCCGCAGCGGCTGCACTGGCGTGGCTGATCCGCTCGCGCATGTCCACCGCCGCGCCCGCCATGCGCAGTTGGCGAGCATGGCTCATCTGGTCCTTGCAAACCCTGCTGGCCGCAGTGATCCTGGTGTTGTTGTGGCAGCCTGCCATCACAGTTGCCGAGCTCAAGCCGCAACAAAACGTCATCGCAGTACTGGTGGACGATTCGCGAAGCATGGCCATCCAAGAAAATGGCGTCAGCCGCCAAGCTCAGGCGGTTCAGGCTCTGCAGAATGGCGTCCTCGCGAGTCTGAATAAATCCTTTCAAACGCGCCTCTATCGTGTCGACGACGTGCCCGCGCGTATCGACAATCTGAAGGATCTACAACCCAACGCGCCTTCCACACGCATTGGCGACAGCCTCAAGCAGCTTAGCGACGAAACGTCGGACCTTCCTATAGGCGCTGTGGTGCTTCTCAGCGACGGCGGCGACAACTCCGGAGGCATCAGCGCCGATTCTATCAGCGCCCTTCGCGCTCGCCACATTCCTGTTCACACCGTCGGTTTCGGCCGCGAGCGCGCCGCGCATGATGTCGAATTGGAAGATGCCGTCATTGCGCCCAGAGCCTTGGCCGACTCGCGCATTGCGGCCAGGATCACGCTGCGCCAACGTGGGTACCCGGGCACGAAAATCAATTTGAGCGTCAGCGATGTAAGCGCCGGCCAAACCAAGTTGCTGGCTTCCCGCGCTATCACACTGGGCGCTGACGGCAATCTCCAAACCGAAACCGTTATGTTCAATATTGGTGGGGCGGGCGCCAAGGTGTTGCAAATCGCAACCGCCGCGCTTCCAGGGGAAGAGAATACCGCAAACAATTCGTTGAGCCGCGTGGTCAACGTTGGCTCCGACCAGCGCCGCATCCTCTATATGGAGGGTGAACCTCGCTGGGAATATAAGTTCATCCGTCAAGCCGAGGAAGACGACCGCATGGTGCACATCGTCTCCATCGACCGCACCAGCGAAAACAAAATCTATCGCCAGGGGATCGCCGATCCGAAGGAACTCTCCGAAGGCTTCCCGACGCGACCGGAAGACCTGTTTGTCTACCAGGCATTGATTATAGGGTCGGTTGAGGCCGGCTACTTTACGCCCAATCAGCAGGAATTGATTCACCAGTTTGTGGACCGTCGCGGTGGGGGTCTGCTCTTTCTAGGCGGTCAGTTCGCGCTGGCCGACGGCGGCTGGAACGCTTCGAAGCTAACCGACCTAATGCCGACTGTTTTGCCCACTGAAGCCCAAACGTTTCATCGCGAGGCAGATCCGCGAAACGGCGTTACGCACACAACCAGTGAGCTGGACACTGCTGGCATGGATAACATCATCACGCGCCTGGTCGATGACCCGGCCGCGAATGCCGCGCGCTGGAAGACGCTTCCCTACCTGATGGATTATGAAGATCCCGGTACTCCCAAGCCGGGTGCGAACCGCCTTGCTAACATGATCACGCCTGATGGACACAAGCTGCCTCTGCTGGTCACGGAGAACTTCGGCCGAGGCCGGACGGCGATTATGGCAACAGGTGGCAGTTGGCGTTGGCAGATGAGCTCGCCACTCGGTGACACGGCCCACGATTTGTTCTGGCAGCAACTGCTGCGTTGGCTTGTCTCCGATACCCCGGGCCACGTAACGGCTTCCGTTCCGGCACAGGTCCTTTTGGATAACGGAGCGGTGACGCTGAGCGCCGACGTTCGCGATGCACAATACAATCCTGCGCCCGACGCGAAGGTGGAAGCCCATATCCTGGGTCCCAGCGGCGTGAGCGCCTTGGTCGAAATGACGCCCGTGCCTGATAGCCCTGGCCAGTTCCAGGCCGCTTGGTCGGCTCCCAAGGCGGGTTCCTATCTCACAGAAGTAACCGCCCAGAAGACAGACGCTGCTACGGGCTCCGTTAAAGAATTGGGCCGCGACGTATTGACTTTTCAGCGAATGGACGGCGTCGCTGAAAATTTCCACACCGAGCAAAATCGTGAGCTGCTGGAGCGGCTGGCTTCGCAAACCGGCGGCCAATATTGGAAGCCCGATGAGTTGGGGAAGCTCGCCGCGAGCATTCCGTTTTCCGAGGCCGGCGTAACTATGCGCGAAACCAGAGACCTGTGGGATCTGCCGCTAGTCTTCCTGGTCCTCATACTGTTACGCTTCTCCGAGTGGTGGCTGCGACGAAAATGGGGGATCGTGTAATGTTGGAGAGCCTCGTTATTGATAGCGCGGTCTTGCATTACGTATAGACAATGCAGCAGCGCTTTCTAACCCCTTCCGTGCTGGCCGGCATCGACGGCCTTGAGCTGATCGCCAAAACCGTCGTCGATGGCTTCGTTGCGGGCCTTCACCGTTCCCCTGACTTTGGATTCAGCCAGGAGTTCGCGGAATATCGCGCCTACAACCCGGGCGACGACCTGCGCCACGTCGACTGGAATGTCTACGCCCGCAGCGAGCGCATGTTTCTGAAGCGCTATCGCGGCGAAACCAACAGCTTGTTGACTGTGTTGTTGGACGCCAGCAACTCCATGCAGTTTGGCTCGCACAACGTGAACAAAATGGATTACGCGCGATACTTCGCCGCATCCATCTTTTATCTGGCCATCCATTTCCAGCGCGACGCCGCGGGCTTGCTGACGTTCGACGACGAGATTCGCAACTACATCCGCCCCTCGACGCGTCAGGGCCAGTTGCATCGTCTGCTCGCCGGTCTGGAACAAGCTGAAGCCCGGGCCCGCACCGACTTCGCCAAACCCATGCGTTACTTCCAGGAATTCCTGAAGCGCCGCGGGATTGTGTTGATCATTTCCGATTTCTGGGAATCGCCTGAGAGCATCGTCAAAACAATCGAGCCCCTCCGCTTCCACGGAAACGAAGTCGTCCTGTTCCACGTCCTGGATCCTAAGGATGTACGTCCCGATTTGAGGGGCCCCTCGCTTTTAACGGACATCGAAACCGGGCAGGAACTCGAAGTCACGCCCGACTACGTGAAAAAAGAATACCGGGAAAAAATCGACGCCCATCTCGCCGATCTGAAAGCGCGCGCGTTGGCCTCGGGCTTGGGCTATTGCCTGCTCATGACCGACCGCCCTCTGGATGCCGCCCTTCGTGAATACCTAAGCCTGCGCGGAGGCCGTAACTAAATGGGCTTCTTCGCCCCCTGGTTCCTAATCGCCGCGGCTGGCTTGGCTCTCCCTCTGTATCTCCATCTACTAAAAAAACAAACCACGACGCCGAAGGCCGTCAGCTCGCTGATGTTCTTTGAGTCGCGCACCCAAGCCTCCACGCGACACCGCCGTCTGCGCTATTACCTCTTACTTTCATTACGGCTGCTATTGCTGGCGTTCCTGATCTTAGCTTTCGCCAATCCTTTTATCAACCGCAACGCCGCGACCCTGGCCGCCGACCGCCTTGTTCTTTTGGTCGTCGACAATTCCTTCAGCATGCGAGCCGGCACGCGCCTGGCCGACGCCAAAGATGCGGCGATGTCCGTGCTCTCCGGTAAAGGTGCTGCCCGAGGCCAGGTCGCAAGCTTCGGCTCACAGCTCCATCTGATGACCCAGCCGATTGAGGATCAGTCCGCCCTGCGAGCCGCTGTGCAATCCATTCAGCCCGGTGACGGCCACGGCAATTTCGGCGAGCTGTCCCGCGCCATCCGCGCAATGGGCGAATCCGTGCACACCCCGATAGAACTTCACGTCTTCAGCGACATGCAGCGAGGCGACCTCGCCGCCACGTTCTCAGACATGACCCTCCCGGCCAACGTAACGATGACGACCCACGCGGTGGTCACCAAGTCTCAACCCAATTGGACCGTGGAATCGGTGGACGCCCCGGGGCAGGTCTGGGGCAAAGATGCAAAGCCGGTTCACGTGCAAGCCGTAGTAGCCGGCTACCTCACACCGGCCGCGCAACGCACTGTATCGCTGGTTGTGAACGGCAAAACCATTGCGACAAAAACGCTGAACGTTCCTCCCAACGGCCGGGCCACCGTCGACTTCCCGGCTCTTGAAGTCCCCTATGGCTTCAGCCGCTGCGAAGTCAAAATCGATTCTGCCGACGGCTTCCCGGCCGACGACCTTCGCCGCTTCGCTGTCCAGCGTTCCGATCCGCAAAAGGCTCTGCTGATTCACAACTACGGCGACACTCGCTCGCCGCTGTACGTGGGAGCGGCCCTCTCTGCCGCGGCGCAATCGGCATTTATCTTGGAGTCGATCGCCGTTAATGAGGCCGCTGACCGTAAGCCTTCCAACTACGCATTTATTATTCTGTCCGACGTCAACACCGTGCCATCACTGCTGGAGAACACGCTGACCGAATACGTGCGCAACGGTGGCAGCTTGTTCATCGCGGCAGGCACGTCCGCGGGAGGCCGCCTCCAGATCCCAATCTTTAATGGAAAAGTAATTGAAACGCGCGACTACACCCGGGTTCCCGACCGCTACATGGCAGTCGGCTCCAGTGATACCTCTTATCCGGCCGTCTCCAAAGCCAACGGCTGGGCGGGCGTGAAATTCCTCTACGCTTTGAATGTCGATCCCGGTGACGGGAGAATAGTGGTCCGTCTGGCTGATCAGACTCCCCTTCTGGTAGAAAAACGCCTGGGCGAAGGCAGAATAACTCTGTTCACATCCGGCCTGGATAACTTGACCAACGATTTCCCCCTAAACCCAGCCTTCGTCCCGTTCATAGAACAGACCGCCCGGTACCTCGCTGGCAGTGAACGTCAAGGCGGAGCACGAGTGGTGGACGCGTACCTGGAACTCCGCAACGCCAAGGAGAAGTCGCAAGGTGTAGAAGTAACTGATCCGGAGGGCAAGCGTCCGCTGACGTTGGGCGAGGCCGCCTCTGCTCAATCCTTCCAGCTCACCGAGGCAGGCTACTACCAACTCCGTTTGGCCAATGGCCGCCAGGACGAAGTCGGCGTCAACCCCGACCCCAAAGAATCAAACCTCGATGTGATTCCTAACGATATCCTGTCGCTGTGGCAAGGCAAAGGCGGCCAAACTTCCCAAGCCGCTCCAGCAGCTGGCGCGCCACCTCCCAGCAAGACGCCGCAAACACTATGGTGGTACGTGATGCTGCTGGTGCTTGCGTCGGCGGTTGCGGAGTCTGTCCTGGCGAGCCGGTACTTGGGGACTCAGCGGGAAGAAGATTAGTTTGCAGCTTATGGCGCGTAGCGAGTAAACACAAGGTCGCGAGCTTTGATCTGATTGTGGCAGGGAAAGCAAGGTTTCATGAACGCCTCATCGGCAGACTTGCCATCTTTGAAGTGACCGAATCCCCAGCCGCCTGTCGCAGTGTATCTCTTGGAGTCCTTAACCATAAACTGAATGTTCGTAGGGGGACCGGGAGTGAAAGACTGGGCTTGGCCAAAGATTTTGTTGTTCTCCTCCGAAGGGGCGTGGCTGTAGTGCAGAGCTGCAATGATTGCGCCGTCCGGGAACGGAATCTTCCCCTCGCGATAGGCCTTAATCGCAGTGTCGTTTCCTAAAACAGCTCCGAGGCTATTAAGGTTGCCCGCTTCGTGGGCGCTGGAGATCCACTTCCAGTCGCGGTATCCGGCGGGAATGGTTGTTACGAAGGCTGGGGCGGTCTGCGTGTCGGCGTGCACGGTTCGGAACGCGATGGCCAGCATCAAGATTGCACCGAGCGAGTAAACGATTTGTCTCACGAGTCCTCCTTCTTAACAGGAGTAGCATTTGATTCAAAACGTTGGGGCTTTTTTGGGTAACAGAAGTTATCCTCGCAACATCACCCCTCGCAGCGAGCCTTCAGCCCCTTTGCCTCCGTGGCGAGGTACCGCTCATTCAAGTCTCGATAGAAGCGACCCACAAGAGAGCCTAGAAGCCCATTGAACCGCAATGACAGAGTCGCGCTGCTACAAGACGGTCCTCGTTCCTCCGCATAGTGCCTGGCTATGATTTGGAATCCCGGATTCGTTGTCACCCAGGTAAAACCGCGCTGTCCGTCGAGTTGTGTGACTCGCCACTCCGCGGGCATCAGTTTGGGTTGCCGCACTCGCGCTCTGCCTCCAACCGCGAACGGCCCCGAGTCCAATCGGTGGACGCTTGTTATTGTCGAGGTCCAATTCTGCCAATGCTCGATGTCCAACATGACTTCTACCACTCGATTTGCCGGAGCTTGAATGTCTACGGTAACGGCGAAATCTCTCATTTACCGCTACAGTACACCCTTCTACCTATTCGGTTGTGGGAGTGGCACTGTTGTGAGCATCTCCAATATTGTGAAAGAATTTGTCTTGGAAGGCTTCTTAGAAAGGCGCTCTACTTGAAAACTACGTCGGGTGTTTTGGTGACGGCAATCGGGCTGCTGGCTGCGGTTTTGCCGCTGCTGGCTCATCATTCCTTCGCGGCTGAGTACGACCCCTCCAAGAAAGTCACGCTCAAAGGCGTCGTGACCAAGTTCGAATGGACCAATCCGCACTCGCACATCTACCTCGACGTCAAGGGCGTGGACGGGAAGATCGCGAATTGGAATCTGGAACTGGCCAGTCCAAATATGATGCAGCGCAATGGCTGGACCCGTCATTCGGTCCAGGAGGGAGATGAGGTCACCATTACCGCGTCCAGGGCCAAAGACGGCACCAACACTGCCAGCGTCGAAAACATCATCAAAGCTGATGGAAAGCGCCTGACCTTCATGGCCGATCCGGACGCGAAGTAGGAGTCTTCCCGTGAGAAAACACATCGCGACATTCATAGTGCTGGTGGGCAGCGTCTGCACGACTGCTCTGCTACTTGGTCAGGAGCCGGCCTCCCCTCCGCCTGCCACAAAGGCTGGAGGCCGCCGCACTCCACCGATGCCTACCGGTCCGGCGCCCCGATTGCCCGACGGCACACCCGACCTCTCCGGCCTCTGGCAAGGCGGCGGGAGCAACTCCAGCGACATCACCAAGGGGCTCAAGCCCGGTGAGGAAGTGGTTATGCTGCCATGGGCCGAGGCTCTGATGAAGACCCGCAAATCGCAGGACGATCCGCAGGCGAATTGCTTGCCATTTGGAATTCCCCGAGGCGCTCCCTACCCGTGGCGAATGGTGCAGACGCCCACGCACAAAGCCGCCACGCACATCTTTATTCTTTACGAAGGCAACATCCACAGCTTCCGCCAGATTTTCATGGACGGCCGCAAACATCCTGACGATCCCGATCCCCTCTGGTATGGCCACTCCATCGGCCATTGGGAAAAGGACACGCTCGTCGTGGATACGGTCGGTTTTAACGACAAGTTCTGGTTCGATTACGTAGGACACCCGCACACCGAGAAGCTTCACACTGTGGAGCGGTATACGCGCACAGATTTGGGCACCATGACCATCGAAGTGACTATCGACGATCCGGGAGCTTATGCCAAACCATTCACCACCCGAGGTGTCGCGCGTCTCCAGCCGGCCAGCGATGAAATTCTGGAGTATATCTGCCAGGAGAATAACATTGATCTAATTCATGTGAATGCACCCGCTCAGGTGCCTTAGCGTACGTCGACTCGTCCGCCATCCGCCGCCTTTGTGTACTCTTTGCTAAACCCATTTCGAGCATTCGTCACCGTAAACGACCCATCCTGCCGTGCCGATACCTTAATCCAATACGCGATTCCGTTGTGAGCCGGCGCGGGTGGTGCACCTTGGCCTGGCGCTGCCATGGGAGCTACCGGGACCGCCGCCGATGCATCGTCAGTCGTGTTGGCGATGAACATCCCTGGCACCGTATACTCCTGCCCGCTCAAAACTGAAAAGTGCATTTGCCACAGATCTTCCAGGCCCGGTGAAGAATGTATGATCTTCATCACATCCGGCTCGCCGCCCTTGCGAGTGCCGTTGTTCATGATGGCCGCACGCGGATGGAGCGCCCAGACTGCGACTTCTGAATTTGAGCTGATCTGGCCGTGATGTAAGCCAAGCAGTACATCCACGGTGCCCACGCGATTGTTTGGGCACATCAGCTCGAATTCCTTGTTGCGCGTCAAATCGCCCAAATGAATGGCGCGGAAATTTCCATACGTCACGTGAATGCCCACTGATTGGGGATCTTCCGCGTTGTTGTCGCCCGCCTTGAAGCCGGCGCAGTAGGGATTGGGTTTGCCCGCGCCCGGGAGCGGTGTCTTGATGACCTGCCCGGCGGAAGTCACAACACGCACGTCGAGCCCCGCCATCGCGATCTTATCGCCGGCCTTGGCCACCGTGTGCTTGGCCTTGGCGATAAGGTCCGGGTAGGTCTGCCGCAGGAATGTGTCGGCCAACTCACCGGGCTGTACGTTGGGACCGTGGTCGATGAACTCGGCGATCGGAACTTTTTGGGCGAGCTCGGACAGGCCGCCAAAGTGATCGCCATGCCAGTGCGTGATGATCAGATGATCGATGCGGCTCAGCCCCGCCGCCTTGATCGCGTCATAAATACGGCCGGCATCGCGCGAAGCGGCCGCTCCCGCGTTACCTGTGTCCATCAGGAGCGATTCACCCGATGGCGAAACGAATAGCGTCGCGTTGCCGCCCTCCACGTCGACAATGTAAATGTCCAGCGTCTTGCCCGTTTGGGCGTAAGCGCACGGGAGCGCCAGTAGAAATAGAGCCAGAGGCGCTATGGTCGAGGTCTTGGTGCACATGAAATGAGCTTATAGCACCTTCACTCGCGGCGCAGAACCTTAGCGGGATCGCTCAAAGCTGAACGTACAGCGGGGCCGGTGGCCGCGAGAATCGATGTTGCCAGCAGAGCGAGCCCAGCAAGAGCCAGGGTTCGCAGGTCTCCGGTACTTACTCCGAAGATCAGCGACTTGAGCAACCGCGTGAGCCAGAGCGCTAACCCGACGCCGATCGCGAGACCGACGGCCGAGGGGAACAGTGTGCCTCGATATATGAGTTCCGTTATATCTCTGAATTCTGCGCCCAAAGCCATTCGGATGCCGATGTCATGACTTCTCTGCGCGGCGAGATAAGCCGATACGCCGTAAATGCCGGCGGCCGCCAGCGCCAGGGCAAGGCCTGCGAAAACACCTAAGAGCCACATGGCGCGCTTGGGCCCGTCCGTCAGATAGGACGTTCGTTCTTCGAGGGTCTGGGGATCGTCCAGCGGGACGCTTGAGGCTTCGAGATAGACTGCGTGCCTCACCGCCTTGGCGATGCCCATGGGATCAGCATCGGTTCGGACTAGCAGGTTCTCCATCCGCAATGCGTTTTGCTGCTCCGGCAGGTAGATGTGTTCGGCCTGGCAGTCTTCTATGGAGTTCGCACAAACGTTGCCGACCACGCCGACAATTTCGGCTGCTCTATCCCTGCCTCCGTCAATGTTGAATTTGAGTTCAGGGAGAATCATCCGTTTACCGATCGCCTTGCCGCCGAAATAGCGATTCGCGATCGATTCACTCACGATGGCCACGGGCGTGGAGCCGGCGCGGTCATTAGGTGTAAAGCTTCTCCCCGCTCGCCCCGGAATTTCCATCACCCGGAAATATTCGTCACTGACGACGTCGATGGAAGCAACGTGCTCATTCCGGCGTTCGGGCTGACCTTCTGGATGAACGTCCATCGAGATTGACACGCCGAACATGGGCAAACGGCTCGCCGTGGCAACCGCGTGAACACCGGGCAGAACCGACACGCTTTCCCGGATGCGCGCATAGAGGGCAGCGCCGGCACTGCGGCTGCCGTCGGAGGAAGCAGGCAGCGCAAGAAAATTCGTCAAAACGTTGTGCGGGTTGTAGCCTAGATCGGTTGTCCGGATGGCGAGGAAGGTTCGAATTAAGAGCCCAGCTCCCATCAGCAGGACAAAGGCGAGGGCAACTTCGCCCGCGATCAGAATTCCTTGCGACCTCGACGTGGCCCTCGAACGCTTCCCAGCTACCCGGCTGAATTGTGCGGACCGAAAGGCCGGTAGGACGCCGAATAGAAGCGCGGCGATCCCGCCAAGGAGCAAGGCGCACACCAGTACGCGAGCGTCGATGCTAAGTTCGTCACCGCGTGGCAACGTGGCCGTGAGCGGCTTTAGCAGCCGCAACCCTCCGTAGGCGATGGCCACTGCCGCCAGACTGGCGATTACAGAAATCGTGAGCGCTTCCGCCAGCACAAACTTAACGATATCCCCACTGCTTGCGCCCACCGCCACACGGATGTCGATTTCATGTTGCCTTGCCATGGAACGTGCCAGCAGCAGGTTGGCGAGATTCACGCAAGCGATCAATAGAACCAGAGACACGGCTCCGAGCAATAGGAGGAGCAAAGGACGCTGTGGACCAGTTGCTTGTTCCAGCACCTGCTTCCCGGAAAGCTGGAGAGTCCTCCAATCGGGGTTTTCGCGGGAGAGCTGAATGGCGGCCGCGGTTAGTTCCGCTTGTGCGGCTTCAAGGGAAACGCCAGGTTTCAGTCTGCCGGTCACCTGCAGTCGATGAGGGTTATCCGCCACTACATAGGGCGTGTAGATTGCCGCCGCAGTAGTGCCGATCGGCCGGAAGCTCGGAGGCATCACGCCGATGACGACCCAGGGCTCCTTGTCCAGGATGAGGGTCTTGCTGATGACCTTCGGATCGGCGCCAAACCGCCGCTGCCAATAGCCCTGATCGAGCACTATCACCTTGTTCCTGCCGTGCTGGTCTTCGTCCGACAAGAAAGTGCGGCCCAGCATTGCTTGCGCGCGCTGCAGTTCGAACCAGTTCGATGTAGTGCAAGGTCCCTCCAACTGTTCCGCTTCACCCAACCCGGTTAGATTCATACGGCAGTATTGATTGGCTGCCAAGGGTTCGAAGGAGTGCAGCCGTTCCGTAAGGCGCTTGTAAACCTCGGGCGGCAAGAAACCGCAGGACCCGGGCGAATTTCTGGAAACCTCGCAGATCTGTATCAGCCGATCGGTCTGATAACCGGGCAGAGGGCGTAGAAGCACGCCGTTTACGATGGAGAACATCATCGTATTGGCGCCGATGCCCAATGCAAGCGTGACAATAGCGGCCACTGTGAATGCCGGACTACGCCGCAGGCCGCGACCGGCAATGATTAGGTTGGAGATCAAGAATTGTCCGCCTCGTTCAAGCAATTCTACGCCCATCGAGACGGTTGTAAGACCGGCTAACTCTTGCTTTTTGCCAGAAGCAACACGCCGCCCAGGACGATAACGCCCCCGGCGAGGGTGCCATAAGGCAAGTCGTGATGTGTTTCCTTGCTGGCATGAATCGGCCCGATATCAACCACTTTCTCGCGTGTCGTGAATCCGAACACGCCCCAGATTACAATCGCGATTCCGATCACTATAAGAACTATCGCGGGTGTCTTCATTCTTATTACCTCTTGTACGTTAGGAGCATGTGAATGGCCAACCGCAACTCGCCTGGATGCTGTCACATACGAACCTGCAGAAATCGGCGCCGAGTGACGATATTAAACATGCTGTGAGAAAATAGGCCCACGTGCACTGCCAATTCTGTGGCGCCGCCCTTGAATCCTTACCTGTAAGCTGCCCCTTCTGCGGATCGCAAGCAGTCCTTGGGGACCGCTATGAGATCCGAGCCATCATCGGCCGCGGCGGCATGGGCGAAGTGTTCCTCGCGCACGATCGGAAACTCGACACCGACGTCGCCATCAAACGCCTAAGCCCGCAATTCGCGTCCAGTCCCGAGCTACGTCAGTCGATCCAGCGGGAGGCCCAGATCATGGCGCGCCTCTCCGACGCGAGCATCGTACGGCTGTTCGACCTGGCCGAATTCTTCGGCGATTCTTATCTTGTTCTGGAGTATGTTCCAGGCCCTACGCTGCGTGACATGATCCGCAATGGATACCGGCCATCGCCCCAGGAATTGGCGAAGATCATGGGAGAGCTCTGCCAGGGTCTTACGGTCGCCCATGACGCGGGAGTCATCCATCGCGACCTGAAACCCAGCAATGTTCTGGTGGCTCTTCAGGGCGGGGAACTGGCGAAGTTTACCGCCACAAAGCAATCGCCTCCCAACCTCGCTAACGCGAAGCTCAAGATCACCGACTTTGGAATCGCCAAAGCCATCGCGGATGCGCACCTCACCGTCACCAATGCATTCAGCGGCACGCCCGGATATATGGCCCCCGAACAATTTCGCGGCGAAATCCCGTGGCCTCAAACCGATGTGTACGCGCTGGGTGTGATCACGCATGAATTGCTCACAGGCAAGCTGCCGTCTCAGCCTTTGCAAGTAATCGAAAGCGTCCATCCGGCTGTGTCGGAAGTGGTGAGGAAGGCTCTCTCGCCTTCCATGACCGCTCGCTTTCCTTCCGCCGCTAAGTTCTACGAAGCCCTCTACAACGGCATCGAAGGGCATTCTCCTTATCCCCGAGCCGTCGTGCCCGCGCGGCCGGTTCTGGCTCGCCGTGAGAGGACCGCTCTAGTTCTCGGCGTCGCCATTACTCTTGGGCTGCTCGCGGCAGTGCTTACATTTCTCACCACCAGCAACAATCCTCCGCGAGTCGACGCCAGAGTGCCCAACATTGTGATTCCTGACCGGCCCAAGCCGGTCGACTTGCATCTGCCTGAACGTCTTCCTCCTTTTGACTGGCATCCCATTCCCCGCGCGACCGAATTGCCTCCGGTAGTTGAAGAGGCACGCGGAAGACTCGCTGAGGACGGTCTGCTCGGACCTCTGAATCCGAAGATAAAGTGGGATGCCGCGTTGCCTGAAATGCTCGGCGGACGGGTCGCCATGGTCGGCAAGGATGGCACGGTGTATTTGGTGGGATCGCAGGGCGAACTCTGTGCCGTTCGCGACGGAAAGCTGCAGTGGGCCTATAAAAGCGCGGAATTCCCGCCCAATATTGAGGACCTCGCCATGGATCGGGATGGGCGCTTGTGGTTCAAGATCCACACCATGGGCGGATACGAGCGTTATTGCTTCAATCGCGACGGCAAAGGAGGCCGCCTGCCTCGCTCGTTCGAAAATCAGGGCCCCGTTCCGCAATCGTCCCGCAGCGACTTTAGCTGCTGGAAGAACAAGCACACTTTGTCGGGGCCGGAGGGCGACCTGGATCTGGACGACGATTGCCTCTCCGTTGCCGTAGGCCCGGAAAAGAGGATCTACGTTGCGACCGACGCCCCCCAAATTCTCGCGGTGAGCAAGCAAGGCCATGTGGAATTCAAGTTCAACCCTTCGTGCCAGGCGGAGAGTCTCATCCCGTCGCTCGCCAATCAGGTGGTCTTCATCTGCAAGGACCGAAGCATTCACGCGCTCCGCGGCTCCTCCGAAATCTGGAAACGAAATACTGATGCTGAAATCCGTTCGGTGACCACCGACGGCGAAGGAACCGTCTATTACGGCGACACGAACAATAGTCAGGACAAGGGCCGCCTTCACGCCATCGACAATCAGGGAAGAGATATTTGGACGGTCGAGCTTCCGCGCCCTTACAGCGGCGAAATAAGCTTCGGCGGCGACCGCCAGATGTACCTCTTCCAGGCCATCTACGATTTTTCCAACCCCAGCCATCTTATTCATCTCTCTGATTAAGGCGGGCGGAGGTATAGCATGGGAAGCGTGAATCTTCCTGTGAACCCGCCCGTGTTGCCCATGCTTGCCAAGAGAGTTGCGGAATTGCCATCGGGCGACACGTGGATCTTCGAGCCCAAGTGGGATGGGTTTCGAGCACTGGTGTTTTGGGATGGGAACGAAATCCTGATCCAAAGTCGCGACGAAAAGCCTTTGAATCGCTATTTTCCAGAAGTGGTCGAAATGCTCAAAGCGCAACTCCCGCCCGGCTGCGTGCTGGATGGCGAAATTGTGATCGCGACCAAAGAAGGCTTGGATTTCGAATCGCTTCAACTCCGGCTTCACCCGGCGGCGTCGCGGGTCAAGTTGCTTTCCACACAGATCCCAGCTTCAGTCGTCTTCTTCGACCTTCTTTGCGCGGAAGGCCGCGACCTGCGCGAAGAACCATTCCTCGTCCGGCGAAAACACCTGAAGTCTCTTCTCTCCTCTACGAAACCACCCATTCACCTCACGCCTGCCACAACCGATCGAAGCGTCGCGACAGATTGGTTTCGCCGATTTGAAGGGGCCGGGCTGGATGGTGTCATGGCGAAACAGGACTCGGGCCTCTACGAGCCCGACAAGCGAGTGATGCTGAAGGTAAAGCATGAGCGCGACTGCGATTGCGTGGTAGCCGGATTTCGATGGCACAAGAAAGGAGAGGGCACGAAGATCGGATCATTGCTGCTGGGATTATTCGACGACTCCGGCTCTCTGCAGCACGTGGGCGTCTGCGCCAGCTTCACCGATGAAAAGCGTGTGGAACTGGTCGAATTCCTCGCCCCGTATCGCGAAAACGCGCTCGATCATCACCCCTGGCGCGGCTGGGCTGAGCATTCACCGACGGACGGTGCCGGTCAACGAAGGCCTGGAGGCCAGAGCCGCTGGAGTCAGGGCAAGGATTTGTCATGGGAGCCGCTTCGTCCGGAGCTAGTGGTGGAGGTCGCTTATGAGCATATGGAGGGAGCGCGCTTTCGGCACATGTCACAGTTCCGAAGATGGCGAACGGATAAGAAACCTGGCGACTGTACCTATGCCCAGTTGGAAGTGGTCCCTCCGCAGGAGCTCATGGAGATTTTTCCAGAACGCAGGGACTAGGATTTTCGCTTCGACGCTCGCAGCTCGCGCCATTCCCGCGTCGGGTCATCGTCGGGATCAGGCGTTTCTTGCGCGGGCCGCTGCGGTTCAGGCACGTTACGCAGATTCACCCGAATCCGCGTCCACGTGGACGACCGGCCCCGCATGGAGTCGATCAAGACATCGTCCACGGCCAATAATTCTGCCGCTTTTGCGTGTTTGTTTTTCCATCGCTCCAACCCCGCCAAGGCCGCCTGCTTATTCGGAGAGTTGGCGACCACCAAAAGCGGCATCTTCGTGCGCGCAGGTTTAACAGCCGTCTTTTTCTTCGCGCCGGACTTTGCCCGCGAGGGCGCCACGCGGGGCGCTTCTCCCTCCATCTTGCGAAAATGCGGCGGCCATGGGGCGTCTCCCAGGCCTTCTGCATCGTGTTTTGCAGAAAGCTCAAGCAATGACTCTAAGGAGCCTTGAGCTGCGTTCATAGCGGAGTGCGGGTCGCCCAGTTCTGCGAACCGCTTGGGGATGGTAAGCACCGTGAAATCCGCGGGATCGCAATCGGCAATTTCATGCCAGTGAAGCGGCGTGGACACGCGCGCATCCGGCAGCGGACGCACGGAATAGGCGGAGCATGTTGTCCGATCCTTTGCGTTTTGATTGTAGTCCAGGAAAACGCCGTGGCGCTCCTCTTTCCACCATTTCGAACTGGCGATGGAAGGCGCGCGGCGCTCAATAGCGCGCGACAATGCGATAGCGGCCTTCCGAACCTGCGTGAAGGTCCAGCGTGGGTGAATGCGCACATTAATATGAATGCCTCGCGAGCCGCTGGTTTTCGGCCAGCCCTGTAAGCCCATTTCTTCAAGGAACGACTTCACTTCTAGCGCAACTTTGCGGACGTCATCCCAACCGACACCAGGGCCAGGGTCGAGATCCACTCGCAACTCGTCCGGATGGTCGAGATCGGTTGAACGTACAGGATGTGGATGAAGCTCGATGCAACCCAGGTTGACGATCCACGCAAGTCCCGCCGCATCGTCGACCACGATTTCTTCCGCTGTTCTACCCGATGGAAAAGAGAGAGTCACGGTGCGCAACCAATCCGGCCGCTCACTAGGCGCGCGCTTCTGATAAAACGCCTCACCTTCCGCGCCATGAACGAATCGCTTGAGGACTATTGGACGATCCTCAATTCCGTTGAGAGCACCTGGGGCGATCGCCAGGTAATAGCGAACCAGTTCGAGTTTCGAAAGCTTGGTTTGCGCGGAGAAATAGGGTTTGTCCGGATGAGTGACGCGGACTTCCCGGCCGTTGATTGTAAGTACCTCGGCGGCTTCTTCTTTGCTCACACCATCAGGCTAACCCGATTCGCCGCAGTTATTAAAAAACACGCTTTTGAAAGTGGACCGGCCAATAGTTTCAGAACTGGATCTATCAACAAGTCCACTGTGCCGATACAGTTCAATACATGATTGACATTCAGCCCACCGTCCTGGAAGGTCGGGGCATCCGCCTGGAACCACTAACCGCTGAACATTGCGAAGGTCTCGCAACCGCCGTCGGCGACGGCCGGTTGTGGGACCTGTGGTTTGTGGCGACTCCCGAGCCTACACAACATAGCCCGCTATATTGAGGATGCGCTGAAAGGCCAGCAGGAAGGCCACATGCTCCCATGGGCCGTACGCGACCTCGCCAGCGGTGCCATCATCGGTCGCACACGCTACCACGACATTGTTCCTCGGATCGACCGCGTGGAGATTGGACACACATGGTACGCGCAGAGCCGCCAGCGAACGTTCGTCAACACCACCTGCAAGCTGCTGTTGCTCACCCACGCCTTCGACACGTTGGGGTGCAAGGTGGTCGGGCTTCGGACGGATGGTTTTAATTTCCGGTCTCAGCGCGCCATTGAGGGACTGGGCGCAAAAAAGGACGGCGTGCTTCGCCACTACGGCATTCGCAAGGACGGATCGGCCCGCGACACCGTGATGTACAGCATTCTGGCCGGCGAGTGGCCCGATGTCCGCCGTCACCTCGAATACCGCCTGCAACGCCACGCCTGTTTGGGATAGACTCTGGGAAACAGGCCATTCCGTCGGAGGTGTGCATGCGACTGGTTCAGATTTGTCTGTCCTTCCTGATTCTCCCCGTTGCTTGGGCTCAGCAGAACAGACCGGCGCCGCCCAAGCCCGCCGATGCGCGAGCGCCACTGACTCGCTCCAGCTTTTCGACAAATGGCCTGCACAATGAGCAGGTCCTGACCGATTTTTATACCGGCAATTTTGTCGACATTCCCTTCGATCGTGAAAATCTTCCTTTTCTCACGCTGTTCCAGGCGTATCTCGAATCCTACGCAACCCGTTGCGCCGCCTACCTGCCGCCGAACAAAGTCGAGATGACTAGGCAGGAGTGTGCCCGGGAGTCTTATCAGGTGAATCAGTATGGCGCGAGGGTGGGAACCTCGACCTGTGTGGAATATCGCACCGTAGGCACGGGCCTCTATGCCGATCCGGTTTTGTACAATGCCAAAGGCGAGGTGGATCGTGTAGCGGCACTGAGCGTAGTAAAGGACACGCTCAAGCTGATGACGCAGAAGAATCCCTTAGAGGGTGCTCTGAATACACTGAAGGACACGCAAGTCCAGGCGGATGACATGAACCGATTACTTGGACAGAATGCCTGCACAAGTCCGGGCGTGAAACGGTTTCAAGAAAACCTGCGATTGTTCGCTCTTGGCAAGCAGCCGATTCCCTTATCCGGGGCCAGTGAGACCACACGGGCTCAGCCCCCTGCTGGAGCTCCCGGAAAAGATCAGAACTACACCCGCTTCTTAGAGGACCTGGTACAGGACCAATCCAAGGGTTGGTTCATGAATCGCTATGTAAGCGGGAGTACATCGAACGTAGCGGTCACCTCTCGCGACGCGGCGGGCCGTCCAACAAAGATAGTGGGACACTACTTATTCAATGGCCGGAGCCAGGGTTCAGTGACGCTCGACTTTGACGACGGTCTGCCCTCCTGCATGTATTTCTTCGACCTCCCCACCACTTGCAAAACTCCCAATCGCAGAATCGTGACGGCGTATTCAAGCGGCAGCTACCAGCAATAAGTCTGCTCCCACTATCGGGTGGCCCTGGAATGCCCGATCAATTGAGTGGATGAGTGTGAATTTGAAGAGCCTGATCACCAGGCTGAACGATATCATGCGGCTCGCGCTGGAGGGCGCGGCGGCACTGTGTCTGGCTCGCACGCACTATGACATTGAAATTGAACATGTTCTGGCCAAACTGCTGGACATCCCTGGTACCGACGCAGCCCGGGTTTTCCACCACTTCGGTGCCGACCGCTCACGGCTGGAAGCCGATGTTGAGGCGAGTTTAGCCAAGCTAAAGACCGGAAATGCGAGGACGCCCGCCTTTAGCCCCACTCTGATCCAGGCATTGACCGATGCCTGGACGCTTGGTTCACTCGATTTCGGCGAGCCACTGGTCCGCAGCGGACACTTCATTCTGGCATTGCTTGTGAAAGACGACCTCCGCCGTATTGCTCGCGATATCAGCCCCGAGTTGGATCGCCTTCCCTCCGACGCCGTGATGCGAGACTTCCCGTCGCTAACCAAAGGAACAGGCGAGGCCGAACCTCCCAAACCAGAACCGATCCCTCAATCCGTGAAGCCCCTGACGAGATTGGGGCCGAACCTCGAACGATTCACTGTGAATCTCACCGAGAAGGGCCGCCAGGGGAACGTGGATCCCGTGCTGGGGAGAGATCCGGAAATTCGCCAGGTGATCGACATTCTGATGCGGCGCCGTCAGAACAACCCGATTCTCACAGGCGAGGCGGGAGTCGGAAAAACCGCAATCGTGGAGGGCTTCGCGCTCAGAGTCGCACAGGGTGACGTACCGCCGGCACTGCAAAATGTAGAAGTTTTGACGCTGGACCTCGCTCTTCTCCAGGCCGGCGCGGGCATCAAGGGGGAATTCGAGAATCGACTCAAGACCCTGATCGAAGAGGCAAAGGCATCCCCCACTCCTATTATTCTCTTCGTCGACGAAGCTCACGCAATGATCGGCGCGGGTGGCCAAGCCGGACAGAATGACGCCGCTAATCTCTTGAAGCCCGCTCTGGCCAGAGGCGAACTGCGGACCATCGCCGCTACAACCTGGACCGAATATAAAAAATATTTCGAGCGCGATCCCGCCCTCGCGCGCCGATTTCAAGTGGTGAAAGTGGAAGAGCCCGATGAGGCTACATGCATCCTGATGCTCCGCGGCATGGCGGCTACGCTGGAGAAACATCATGGCGTCCGCATCCTGGAAGAAGCCATTTCGGGTGCGGTTCAGCTATCCCATCGTTATCTGGCAGGCCGCCAGCTTCCCGACAAGGCCGTCAGCGTGCTCGATACTGCCTGCGCCAGAATTTCGCTGGGTCAGAACTCCATTCCCGCGCCTATCGAGGATACAAACCGTGAGCTCGCCGATCTTTCCGTGCTCTCCAGAGCCCTGCAAAGGGAGTGCGCCGCCGGAGCGAATCATGTGGTCCGCCTCACGCAGGTAGCCACACAGAGCCTGGATGCGAGGGAACGTCTGCGTGTGCTTGAGGCGAAATTCGCCAAAGAGCGGGAATTGGTTGCCGCGATTCGCGACATACGCGCCACATTGGAAGGCCCGGAAACCAGTGCCGAAACCCGCTCCCGTTTGGACGCGCTCACGGTGGAACTCGAAAGCCTGCAGGGGGAGGCTCCTCTGGTGCGTGTCTGCGTCGACAGCCAAACCATCGGCGAAGTGATCTCGGCCTGGACGGGCATCCCCGTCGGTAAGATGCTTAAGGACGACGTCGCGGTGGCTCTAGGCCTGGAGCGCCACCTCGGTTCCCGTATTGTTGGCCAGCCGCGAGCGCTGGAGCAAATCGCACAAAGCATTCGCACATCCCGCGCCGGCTTGGAAGATCCTCACAAACCCGTCGGCGTCTTTCTTCTTACTGGTCCCAGCGGCGTGGGCAAAACTGAAACAGCGCTTGCGCTGGCAGACACGCTTTACGGCGGCGAACGCAACCTCATCACCATCAACATGGGCGAGTTTCAGGAACCTCATTCGGTTTCCACTCTCAAAGGGTCCCCGCCCGGCTACATCGGATATGGCGAGGGCGGGGTGCTTACGGAGGCAGTGCGCCGCAAGCCGTATTCTGTCGTGCTGCTTGACGAGGCAGAAAAAGCTCATCGCGATGTTCTCGCGCTGTTCCTGCAGGTGTTCGACCGGGGCGTAATGGAGGATGGCGAAGGTCGCGAGGTCAACTTTCGCAACACCATTCTAATTCTCACCTCCAACGCCGGAGCCGAGGCCATCCAGCGGCTGGCGGATCAAAATCCGGCGCCGGAGTTGGATAATCTGCTTGCCTCCGTCCGCCTCGATCTGTCGAAGGCTTTTCCCGCCGCGCTACTGGGACGACTGCTCGTGGTGCCCTATCTGCCCATTCGCGACCAGGCGTTGCGCGCCATCATCAACGGCAAGCTTCGTAAAATTCAATTGCGGCTGGAGGAAAGCCACCGCGTGAACCTGACGTATGATCAGGCGTTGGTGGAAGAGATCGCCGCCCGCTGCACCGAAGTGGAAAGCGGTGCGCGCAACGTGGATAACATTCTCACCCACACGCTACTACCCCGCATCTCGCGCGATTTGCTGACCGGCCTCGCGGAAGGCAAAACGTTCTCGTCTATCCACGTCGGCCCTGCCTGGGCTCTAGCGTACGCTTAGCGGTAACGTCAATTCCTGAACACGATTCCCGGCCACTCCGGAAACGCCGAAGTAATAGCCACGGCTACCCCCACAAGCGCGCAGACCACGGAAACAGCCCAAATAAAAGGCCTCTTGGTCAGAATCGCAAGCGAAGCGAAAACGATCCCAATCTCCAGAAACACTTCGCCCGCCTCCATCCGCAGGGACTGTTTGCCTTTTCGCTCGCTCTCCTTCTCTAGATTCCTTGCTTCGGTCTGAATCTCCTCGCCTTCCTTCTCGTACTTCTCAGAGTTCTTCGCGTATTTCTCTGACAACCCCGGCGAACTCGCAAGCGAATCCCGAGCCACGTCGGAAGCATAGCGCCGGATCGATTTCGCCTGATAATAGGCCCACTGATCGGAAGCTTTTTGCTGCAACAGCAATTCCTCGTTTGCATAGATGTGGGCCCCCACCGACACCGTCGCCAGCAGTGCCGCAATGATGGCCATCGTTACAGCGACTTTCTTATCGAACGGTTCCTTCGCGTGGTGTGCGTGCTCTTCTAATTCCTCGTTTGCAGACATTGCTATAAAAATACCATCCCCGCGCCCTAATTGAACCGGCCGGATCACTAGAATCCGGCCGGTCTCCTCCACTTTGTGCTCGAAACAGTTCTTTAGTTTGTACCACAGGGCAGCCGGAAAATTCCAGAGATTTTGTGTCCTCTGAAAGGCGAGATGGTATATTAGAAAACTGGTGCAGTTTTGGGGCCCGTAGCTCAGTTGGTTAGAGCGCCTGCTTGACACGCACGGGACTTCGTCCCACTGCCCGGCACCTGATAATAAAGCACTTCCGCAACCAAACGCAAGAGTAAAATTAGATAGGCAGGCGCTCAAACGGGCTTCATTGCCATGACGCAATGACAGGTTTACCCGTCATAAAGCAAACTTTTCTTCGATCTACTGTACCAAGAAAAGATTCAGAAATGACGGGTTCTGCTGTCATGGCGTCACAAACGTCCGTAAGTCTACGTGCCCAGAAGTGTGGTGCCGTTACCGAGTTCTCGGAGTTTGATTCGGAGTTTGAGAAGGTAATCGCCTTTGTGTGCGATGAGTGCGGTGCCGGGAATGACGTTCAGGGGCTTGACGGTGATTAGAACGGGCAGTATGCGTGGGTCGTTTTCAGTTCTAGTTTAAAACCTCTCTCGGTCCATTGCAGCGCTAGGAGACCCAGAAACATAGCGTTTAATGACGCAGTCGAGCGGCGGCGTTCCCGATCAACCCAGATAAATCATCACCGCACTCCGGCCATTGGCGTGCCCTTGCAAGGATTAGGAGGATCTCCTCCCGTGAAGATTCATCTAAAGGGCACTCCGGCGGACCGTCTCACGCTGTGTGGAATCTTTGTGAAGGAACGTTGGGTTCTGAGGCAATCCGCACTCCGTCAGGCCGAAGGTACGGTGTGCAAAATATGCAGCATCGTAGCTGCAAAACTCGATTCGGCGGAAATCATAAAAAGCCGATCAAAGAACGCCTAGGGCGGCCATCATGCGGCCCGTGCGGTTTTCATTTCGGCGCGCCGTTCGAACTCGCCCGTATCTGCGTCAAGGTGATCTTCCCGGCTGCGAGGTCTCGCGCCTGCTGGCCGACCTCAACCCAAGCGGACTGGCCATTCAAGCTGACCTCAACCCTTACAATTCCATGCTGCGTTGAGGAACCACCAATCTCGTAGCCCTTCAGAACTAACGCCCTGAGTGGTCCCCAGTAGTAGTGTTTCCTGATCATCTCTCAGCTTTGGAGGCCTTCTTCCCGCCGTGCCGCTGTTCTTGCCGCCTTTTCTAAAATTGGTGGCAGGGCGATACCGCTACTCCCTCCGGAAGCGCTGTGCACAAGCGCTAAGCGCGCGTCCCGCCCCAAGTCAGGATGTAGTTAGTTTTGATTGGAGGCCATGGGCCGAGTGTACTAGGACCACGTTGATAGTGTCCTAAAACAGCGTTGACTAAGATCTGGAGAGGCCCATTAGCAGCCGTGGTCGCGCTTGTGGTCTTGCAGAGCCTTCTTTGCCATCATGGACTCCTTATAGAAGCCCCGCACCCGCAAGCTTGCCTCTTCAACATCCATGGTGCCTAGCAGAGCGAAATAGGCGTTATTGTAATCCTCATGGGTCCGCTCGAATTGCTCGCGTAGTTGATATTGAAGTGGGCATGTGAACGCGCCGCTCATCCCTTCTTCTTTGGATTTTCGAGAAGGCTCCTGCATAGACGGATTTTCCCCAGTTGCTAAAACTTAGGGACGCGGCGCATGCCCTTTATCGGGGTATGCCTACCCGTTCGACCCAGCGACACTATTTTTAGTTACAGAGGAAATTGGCCGATGCTCAAATGGATATTACCCACGCGCGCTGTTTTAGATCCACTTTTACCTCGTGTAACGCTTTATCCCCTGCGCGAATCTGGGCACGCGAGACGTGCGTCCTTTTTTTCAGGCTCCTGGCACTGGCGCAGCTTCCACTTCGGTAGGCTCGGGAACGTGGCCAAGCCCTGTTCTAGCATCCGTGTTCTTTGCGGTGTTCGTCGAGGGCTGCTAGGGCCGCCACACACGCTTCCCGCGTTTCCTTGGTGGCCTCTTTCAGTACTTCACCACTGGGCGTAGCCAAAACGGCTTCGTGGTGCGCATTGACTGCCTGGATGTACAGATCCAGTAACCGATCTAGCTCTTTGCAGGGAGGCACAAAAGAATATATATTCCTGACACAAGGCGACGTGGCGTTAACAGGGTACCGCCGCTGGCCGACGGAACTCCGTCAGGGCTTCGGGTCACGAATGCGTCTGTGAGAAAACCGGCTAAAGGGCTGAAGGGGACAGATCACAAGAGCTATGTGCAAGCCGCATCTCTCTGTTTCAGAATGCGGCCTCGACTTGACGGGCACCAGACAGCTAACCGTTATATCACTGCTAAAGCACGAAGCCGTCCACGCCTTTCGGCGACGAATTCGGATCGGGGAACTCAGGACAGTGCAGCATACTCAAACAACTTTCTCTTCGCGCCCACGATTTACAACCCTAGCTTCCCGGCGCTATTCTCGCGGAACAAACTCCCCTCCCTGATATACCGCCGCACCATCTGAACGGATCGATGCCCTGTCTGATTCATGATCGACCGTTCAGATGCACCCGCCATAGCCGCGCTCGTGGCATGACCGGCCCGTAGGGAGTGACCGGCATACTTTGAAGGATCTAGGCCCGCACGTTCCGCCAGCTTCTTGACGACACGCGCCACATCGATAGACGCTAGCCCTACCGTCTGAACCTGCCCATGGCGATTGATCGACCTGAACATCGGGCCAGTGGTTACGCCTGCCAGTTCCAGCCACGCTTGCACTACACGCACCGGACACGTCTCAGGATTCGCGCCATAAGGCAGGCCGATCTTGCGGCCCTGCCCTTCCTGGTCCGTTTTGCTGCGTCGCAACCTCACGGTAAGCCCGTCACGATTGAAGGAAAGATCCACCACCTCAAGCCCAACCAACTCCGACCTCCGAAAGGCCCCCGCGAATCCCAGCAAGATCAAGGCCCGGTCACGATGGCCAATCAGACCGTCATCCGTTGCCGCGACCATGGCCCTGATATCTTCAGTCAGTGCAGGGGCTTTCTGTACCGTGGCCGTGCCAATGGCCCGCCGAATGCCCTTGAAGGTGTTCCTAACCATGCCGGAGGACGTGGGTGTTTCAAGCCCCACAGCCTTGTGGGCCTCTGCAATAGCGTTCAAGCGTCGCTGGATGCTCCCGGACTTCAACCGGCCCGCACAGTCTGCGATGTAGGCAGCAACGGCTTCAGGAGACGCAGGGAGCGGTCCCGCGCTGTGGCTATCGCACCACCCGCAGAAATCCTTCCAGTCCGCGCGATAGCCCCTCAGGGTATTCTCCGCCTTGCTCTGCCGTGCGTACTCTCGGGCCTTGTCCAGGGAGGGCGGAATTAAATCCGCCCCCGTTCCGCCGTTGCCGCCGTTCCCGACCGGCCCCATAACCTCCATGCCGGGAATCATGCCGCTACCTCATCGTCAGCCCATCGAGTCTCATCTGTCAGCCCTGGTTTGAAGTGCTGCCGTTGGCCGCTGATTAGCTCTAGCTCCCGCCAGTATTCCAGCTCTGCCCGAAGTTGATCTTCGGCCATGGCGTTCAATTCTGCGTAGCGGCCTGTCCGCGTCCGCCAGTGGGTAGTGCCTTGATTGCGACGCTCCCGGTTCTCCGGTAGGAACCATTTGGCCTCTAGCGCATGCGTTGCGCATTGTTGGGGCTTCAGTGGCGGGACTAGACCAATGCGTCGCACACTGGCCCGCATGCGCTTGGCGTTGGGCCTGCCGGACGCAGTTATCAGGATATGGGGATCAGTCCCGGTGAGGGTGAATGAGACGAAGTAGGGCAACCCGCTGGCGGCGAGTGATTCACACGTGTGGACGAATGTGGACCACCTCTTCCGGGTGATCCGGTCCGCGAGAATGCCACTGCCCGCTTGGGAGAGGGTAATTCGATAGCGTCCGTTCACGCTGCCACCTCCAGCGTGCGGCCCGCTTCTGCCTGTTTAACTAAGTAGTCCGTGGCCTGTTGTGCCTTGCTGGCAGCAGTAAAGATGGCCTTCGTATCAGCCTTCAGAACCTTCAGCCATGACGCCAGATATTGGGCATGATCGGCCCGTGGCTCTGTGCTGAGGCCCAGGTGTGCGCAAGTAAAAGCAGCCCCTAGCTCTGCAATCAGTTCTTCGGCAGCGTATGCATTATCTCCAAAACGCTTGCCTAGCTCGCGGTCACAACGGCCCGCGCGCGCGGTCCAATGCGTATGTTCATGGGCTAGGACCGAATAATAGGAAACCTGTTCGCGGAACGATTGGAACGGCGGCATCTGAATGTGATCCGTAGACGGTGAGTAAAAAGCTTGGTTTCCGCCGTGGCGCAAATCGGCAGCGACGTTTTGAAAGAACGCGTCCGCATGGGCGATGCGTTCAAGCATTGGTGCTTCTGGGTCCGTGGCTGGAGTGTAGCCGTCCACTTGGGCAGCGTTGAACACACTGTATCCGCGAGTGAAGAGTAACCGCGAACGGCCCGCGAGGGTTTCCCCTCCATCGTCCTGAGACTCACTAGAGTCATTGCCGAACTTCCAGAACACAACCAACGTGGCCTTCTCGCCCTTACGGACCTGAGCGCCACGCTCTTGCCATTGTTGGTATGTTGCCCACTCGCCACGTTCATATCCTTTGGCTTGCGCAGCTGCCCATAGGCACACGGTATTTATCCCTCGATAGGGTTTCTTGCTGGCTATGTTGATTGGGCTGAAGGCAAACTTGCCCGACGTGTGCCAGGGCATGCGCCATGATCCTACGCCGTTTTCAATTGCGGTTATAATTTGGTCCGTCACGCGTGCGTAAACGTCCCGTTTGTCGGTTGCGGTAGAGTCAGTCTTAGACATCGAAGTTCTCCAGAACTTTGCTGTTTAGGGGCCGTGACAGATTGGCGTCTGTCGCGGTCCCGATTGCCTCTAGTGTTCCATTCACCCTGCTAATCGAACACTAGCGGCAGCGTCAGAATAAGCCCAATGCGCTTGCGGTTGCAAGCATTATTTTGCGGTATTTATTGGGTTCTTTACGCACTTCTGTTTTGTCGCGAGCGTCCAGCACTACGCCATGTCCTGCTCATTTTTAGCCGTTGGAGGTGCGATAGGGGGGCGGGTCAAACCGAAGTAGGAGTCCCACCTGAGCAGGGACCGGCATATACCAGACAGGCGGCCAGACGAAATTTTTAAAAAATGAAAAATGCTCTGACTGCCGCACCGTTGCAGTGTTGCACGCCAAATTGGGGGAGGGGCAGGACCCGTTGAGTTCGAGTTGGCGATCCGACGCTGGCCGATGGCATCCTCGACCGGCTCGTTCACAATGCCCACCGCATTGAGATGCGCGGCGATTCGATGCGCAAGAACCGAGGAAAGCCGCACGCATAGGTATCGCAAGCGGTTTGGCAACTATTGTTGCGACGCGGTAAGGTGAGATCATCCATGTTCTCCCGGTGTTCGAAGCTACTGATCCTGGCAATACTCGGGGTTGTTTGCGGAAGCGCCGAGACTATTCGGAATCCCACAAAGAGGACAGGAGCGGGTCCCTTCTTTCAAATTGTTCGGAATGGTAAATGGGGCTTCATGGACCGCACAGGCCGAGTCGTTATCGCTCCAGCGTTTGCTGACGAGCGCGACTTCTTTCATGGTCTGGCGGCGGTGGCGTTGTCGGAAGGAAAGTGGGGATTCATTGACGAGTCGGGGAAGCTCGCCATCACTGCTCGCTTCGACGAAGTTCGGGACTTCATTGACGACCTAGCCCCGGTCAGGATCGGTCGCAAGTGGGGATACATCGACACGTCGGGGCGAATGGTGATCGAACCCCATTTTCAATCTGCTGGCGAGTTTCACGAAGGACTGGCGAGAATCCATCTTTGGAGCAAGGTAGCCTGTACGTCAGGAACATTCACCAGTGATGACGCGCCCTTGTACGCGTTTCATCTGCTCGAAGACGATAAATCCGATCTTCCGGGGTGCTTTCCTCAAGGTGGAAAGTTTGGATATATCGACAAGACCGGTAAAGTGGTTATCGCACCGCAATTCTTCGTTGCCCAGGACTTCGCCGAGGGCTTGGCTGCTGTTCGCGTGGAGGAAACCAGTGACAGCAAGTACGGATACATTGATCGAACGGGGCAGGTGGTAATCCCGCCCCGCTTTCATCAGGCGGGTTCTTTCGCAGAAGGGCTGGCCGCCGTCGAGACCAGCGCCCGAGTGGTTGGCAATCAAGTCGTGGACATCGCATGGGGTTTCATAGACAAAGCGGGAGTGCTTAAAATTCCCGATAGGTACAACTTCGCGGGCAACTTTTCGGAAGGCTTGGCACGCGTGGCGATCAAATTGGGCGTCAGCGTGGGTTACATTGACCGCGACGGAAAGATGATCATACCCGCACGATTTACACAAGCTTGGGATTTTTCCGATGGTCTCGCCGCGGTATGCTCCGACGAATGTTTTTACATTGACCGATCGGGATCTGCGGTCCTAAAGAACTTCCACGCCTGGTGGGCATTTTCTGACGGTCTCACTGTCATTGGCCTTCAAGATCCGCAAGTCTACATCGACAAGAAAGGGCGAGTGATCGCACCTTACACCAGCGACAAATAGTCGCCCTCTGATCGGAGCGCTTGTCGCGCTCCGGTTTTCTGTGCGCTGAGGCGGGGACAAGGGCTGCCCCCTCTCCCCCCTGGGGACTGCAACACTGCAACACTCCGGCCATCGGGTGCAGGTCACGCGGGTTCAGGGCAGCGCGGACATTTGGTCTGGCAAGCTGGCCCATGGGCAGACCCGCTAACGAATTCTCACGGCATTAGCAATCTTGGTCAGGCTGCCGAAAAGAAGGGCGGCTTCCGCCTTCAATTCTTCGGCTCCACAACTTCAACCGGCTCCCCGCACTCGTCGCAAATGAAGATGTACATCTCAGAACAGTCCGGGGTCTCGTGCTTGTGGTCGCGGCGAGGCAGATGACTGGTGAGGACGCCTGAAGATCTTTAGGCTAAGGCTTGTTTGGATCTGTCGGCCACAAAGATGTCTTAGTTCTTTTGCCGCAGAGCATTCAACTCTTTCAGCACGGGCCATTCGCTAAAGCCCAGGAAGCACAACATAACGATATTGAGGATCGGAACAACCATTGCGAATGACATGATGCCGGGATAACCGGCCTTGGAGAAGATTTTCCAGGTGGGAACAATGATAAGGCACCCAACGACTAAAATGACAAGCAACTCCGAAAGACCAATAGAACGAAGCATCAAGCCCTCCTAAGGCACGCTATTCTCTTGCCAGATTATTGTAACCCTCGATGGAAGCGGTTGCCCCCCAGGTAGGATCACAACAGCATGAACTCAGCCGTCTTCGGTGGGGGAGCTTGATTGGGTTGCCAGCCTCGTAAAGACGTGGAATGATGTGGATGGAAGGTCCTGGCGTGTCAACGCAATGAAGACGTTCATCCGCTGGTTTTTCGAGAGTCCCGCTGACGAGTTCTACCCCTTGGTGTGGGCACTGCTGGTCATCGCCCTAATCGTCGCTGTCACACTCAAATACTGACGGTGGCAAAACGCCCCACTACCTCCACATGCCCCACTAACGTTGGAAGATTTGCTCAAATCCCATATTGAACTTCGCGCAGCTTTGATCTTCGCCGGGAAACAATCAGGCAACTGAATGTAAACCAAAAAAATTAAGAATGGCTGTTAAGCCTTGCAGCGAAACTTAGCAGGCGACCGTCAGTTAAGAAGCAAAAGTTTCGTCTTATCTCTACACTCTTCGGGAATAGCTGCCGATTTGCTTGCTGAAAGAGGAGCGACACAAATCGTTATGGAACCCAACGAATACGTAGACACCTTAAAGAAACGCACCGGCCAGCAAAAAGAAATCGCTGACGCGATGGATTCCAAAAATTCCAAAGCCCGGATCGCAGCCAACAAGAAAAAGGCGACGACCAAGAAAAAGTCTGATCCACGCAAGAAATAACGAACCGGCATAGAAACCGCCACCAGAAGCCACACAGGGGCTCCTCTTGGGCGATTGTGTGCCAAGTGGTTTAGAGAACCTAACCCGGCTCACCAGAGATATTCATCTGCGAGAGTTGCGGCGAACCAGTCGAAGTAGGCGAGACCGTCCAATAGGCTCTTCTTCCATGGGGTCTCTGCCGCCGCACCAAGTGGCATTGCTCGACGTGGCGAAAGACCTTGATCCCTTGACGCAACAGAGCCCTCGTCGATTTCAGGAGCCTCTACGTTAACCAACTGGTCCCTAGTCTCTTCCGCGTGGTCTCTGCCGTCGCCACTTCCACAGAAGCTTCCACGCACTCACCAGCATTTGAATGGACTGAGCCCGAGGCAGGTTTCCGCCATCCATCCGACAGGCTTCGTACGCATCGCGGTATTGCGCAGCGACGTGGTACCCAAGGAAAGCCACAAGGCTGGCGCATCTCAGCCCGTTAGTTCCTCACGAGTTAGGGCTTGTCGAATTCCTCATGGCTGGGCCTCAAGAGCCATGAGAGAACACACTTTTACGTACCTGCTATTTGCCGGTTACGCTTGGGGGGGGTGACAGGCCGCTCAGGGTTGCCTCCCCAGCACCACAGTAATCGGTGCTGGCCCAAGATTGGAGGGATTATTTAACGACAGTAGCCCACTAGGATTTGGGTCTTCACGCGCATCTGCAACGCTCAACTTTTCCTTACGTAGTGCCTGTATAAGCGCTGATGCCGCCAGTCTATCTTTGTTATCGGCCCGAGGGGACAGAAGGATCAGGATTCCATTTACCGGATGGCTGCTTTCTTCTGTATCTGCCGAAATATCCCAACCAGCCCCATCGGGCGATGGGCCGATTGCTCGTACGATGTCGCGAGCTAATTCGTTCCCTTTGGTGTCACGCGTGTACCAAAACATACTGATGGCTTGTCCCCTAAATTTTCGCAACGTTAGAGATAGGCGTGAGATACGCTCCGCTCTTAAATCAGTGGCTTTGGACACTGCTGATAATTCTTGTGAGGATTGCTCTGGAAAAGTTGGGGGCTTAACCCCAATATGTATTTCAGTGATCTCATCTGATGGGCAACCCAACTCTGATAGTGGGAGTACAGATAGAGAACCCTCGTCCTTATCGGATAGGGCAGCTATTAACGCTTTAGCAAAAGGGCGGTCACTATGGAGTGCGTCTTCTGCACACGTTACTTCTATCCCGAGCAGCAGTTGTTCTCTATTGTCTAACCCTTCAAGGTTGTCACCGAAATGGATGTGGGCCAATCCGAGCGCTGATCCGATCTCAAGCCCCAGCCTCTTAGCCTCTCCGTCGCCACGATACGACATCACCCTGACCGTCTTCCCGGAAAAGGATTGTAATGCAGACCCAATCTTTCTTTGTTGTTCCGTTGTTAATTCACGGCCAGCTATAGCAGCGCGAAGTCTTAGGTTGTCTCTTTTGACTAGCTCAGTGTCCCTTTGCAATTGCGCGATTTCTTGGTTAGAGAGGTTCTCTAGCTGCCGTGAGAACAAGAACACTCCAAAGTCAGCAAACAGTTCGCCCCCGCATCCGATGGTCACAAGGACCTCAAATACTCTGAGCCTATGGTGCCACCACGGCAACTTGTTTTCGCCTATCAATCCGACAACGACAACAAGTGCAAATACAAGTAGGGCTAATTCAGAACCCTTCAGCCAAGATGAAGTTGCTGTCTTAGACAGCGATATCAGTGCTCCCATATCGCTATGGGATCTAGCTGTTCGCTCGGTTTTTTGGTACAGGGATTGACTTGCTTCTATATTGCGTATAAACGCATAAGGAAGAAACAGTGACGGCATTGGAGCAGTGTACTATTTCGTCGGCTTGCGCCGCTTCCTTGTCGGCTTTTTTCGTCCTTGGATTCTCGTATCAATTCATCTAATCGCAGCTTGGGCACCGCAAGGACTCCACGCATGACCTCCTTGAAATGCCGGAACTCTGGTGTCTTGTCGAAGGCTGCTTCCTTCATAACCCTCCCGAAGCAGGCTTGCGCTTTCCGCGCCCCTGCCTCTTCTTGTATAAGGAATATGCTATCACCGGTAACCTTTGGGCATGCTACGATCCAACTGAATGCCTACAGAACATATCCTTGCCTTATTGATTGAGGAGCGGGACAAACTCAATCGTGCAATTGAAGCACTCTCTGGACCCACAAAACGTCGTGGTCGGGCTCCGCAGGTCAAGGATGATCCCGCGATGCCAGCCGGGGTGAAACCCGCCAGGGCAGGGAAGACCACCCGCAAGAAGCGTAACTTCTCGCCCGAGCAGCGTGCGGCAGCCGCAGAGAGAATGAAGGCATTTTGGGCAAAGCGCAAGAGGGCGGCAAAGAAGGCTTCTGCATAGCCCCGCGCACTTCAAGTCGTAGGTCCTACACATCAGGATCTTGAGCGCTACGCCCGCTTCTCTGCAAACTCAAATAGCGCCTTCACCGGAAGCCGAAGGCTCTTGGCCATCTGCTCAATGGTCTCAAAGGAAGGGGCGTTCCTGCCACGCTCAATTAGGCTCAGAAAATCCACTGAGATCCCCACCAGTTCCGCGAATTGCTCTTGGGTTAGTTCGCTCATGTCGAATTGCCAGCAGTCGAGTACCAAATTGCTTCCTGAGTGATGGCATCCGGGGAGTTGCAGTCCTCCCCAAAGTGCCGTAATCTGGCTACGGGCACCACCGAATGAGATTACGGGTTACATTTGTGGCTCGTGTCTGTGGGAAGGGAAGTCGCCCATAAGATGACTTCTGACGTGCCAATACGATCCAACTTGACGCGAATGATGCTCGTGAGCCTATCGTTCGGGGCGGGTGCTGTATTGATGGCAAGTTTGATTTACGGGGGTGTGGTTTTGTACACCTCTAGCGCAGCTAGAACGAAGCCCTGGATTAGCAATGCAGTTGGAGTTTCGGGACCACCCGGCTTTAACCTCAGCGATGACAGGAAGAGTCTAGAGCTTACTTACACGGTTGAGAATTTCACGGGAGACGACTATAAAGTTCCCAAAGCTAAAGATTTTCACGTTTTTACGGAGTTTAAAGACGGAACGCTCTCAGCAGAAGTTCCGCCTGAATCACTGGGCTTAGCATTCCCTTTTTCCTCCCTGGGAAGGCACGCATTAACGTGACTCTACCTCTGTCCTCAGGCCCGCTCTTTGCCGAGATGAAGCAAGCTACTTCGGAATCCCCAAAAGATTTTCACGAACGGCTACGGAGTGTGATGAACGAAAGGATACAAATGAAAAGCATCCGCGTCTACGATGAAGTGCATCACTATTTGCTGATTTTCCCAGCCTGGGAACGAAGCAAACCCAACGAGTAAGCCCTCTCAACGAAGTAGGGGCGATTCAGGCATCCTTCCCGCCCCTCTCACTTCTTGCACCGTTCCCCCCTTTAGGGCAGGTGGCTATGCGTGCCATAACACGAAAGCTTTCACAGGACGCTTGGCATGGCTTGCCCCATAGGGTAACCATGTATTATTTTCGCCCGCCCTCAGACGATAATATAGTTCCTTCATGCCAGATGATGACCTGCTCCTACGTACTCCGCCACCGCCAACGCCTGCCCGCGTGGCTGATCGTCCGCACTATTGGACCATCGGTTTGAGTATCGGAGCTATTTTTGTGTCCATCATTTCGGGCGGCATATCGGTTTACTCTGCCCACTTCGCGGGCTTGGATACCAGCTAGCCAGAATGGTCCGTGAAGACGCCAAGAAAGCTTCCGAGAATCAGACCAAGGACCTGGAACGAATGCGGAAAGCCGCAGAGGATAGCGCAGACGGGGCTCAGAAGTGTGCCACTTTGCCCAAAAGCTTGCCGATGGCATGGAGCGGAGCGCACGAGCAGCAGAAAAGAGTGCCCAAACAGGCAATGAGTCTCTCAAATTAGGTAGGCAGGCGATGGTGCTTAACGAGCAACCACTACTGGAGACTGTGAACGCACAATTGCTGAAACCACTGGCCGTTATGAACTGATTCCCGTCTCAGTCCAAACTATCAACTCGGGAAGAGGCCCTGCTCGGAACATCGATATGCGCATGGGAATTTTTGCGTCCACTAAATGGGAGTTCAACTTTGATAACAACCCCGTTTCCCATACGGCTACACTCGGGCCGAGAGTGGAACGGCCAATCCACAATTGAATACTACAAAGAGCATCTCCCTTACGCAGCACGGGATTGAGCAAATCAAGGAGGGGACTGCACACCTCTATGTCTACGGGCACGTTGAATACGAGCAGCCAGGAATAGAGAAACCGGAGCGGCAATCGTACTCGTATTGCCTTTACTACGTGCCCAGTTCGGATAAAGTTGCTTCAAGCCCGTTTGCCGACTGCCCAGAGCACCCCGCTCTTCCGAAGTGATGTACACGCAGACAGCAGGTGATAAACGGTTCCCAATCCCTCCCCCGCACAGCCCAGCAGGCAGCGCATAGCGTCGGCCTTCGCCAGATTGGTGAATACGGCAGAAATCGCGGGGCCAGAGTGCCAAACGACGGCGCTTGCCCGAACCAGGGCGTTGCTTGGCGTCAAGGAATCCTATTCTTATGGTTCTTGCGCGGGTGCGGGAGGTTATGGGTGGAAACTGCAAAACCTCGGGGGTCACCCAAAACCGGCCATATGTGGACACCTGAAAACCGGCCAACGAGATAGCTGAATCCGGACATTGAACTGGCGGAGAGATTACCCTCCGTCACGTGAGCAATGTCTTGAGCGAAGAAAAGAAACAGCAAGTCATCGCGCTGGGGCGGCTGGGATGGTCGTTGCGGCGCATTGAGAGAGCGGCGCATATTCGCCGCGAAACCGCCGGAGTATCTCCGAGCTGCGGGAATCGCGGTGCGTCCGCCAGGTGGGTGGGGACGGAATGCGGCAAAACCGGCCATAGAGGTGTCCACCGACTCTGAGGCCGAAAAGCCGCCTCGGCAACCAGGCCGCAGCCCCTCGGCCAGCGCCTGCGAACCCTATCGGGAGGTGATTGAGCCGAACTGGCACAGGGTCGCAACGCGATGGCGATCTGGCAGGACCTGGTGGATGGCCACGGCTTCGCGGCGCGCTATCCCAGCGTCAAGCGCTTCGTGCGGAAGCTGCGCGGGTCGCCACGCCGGAAGCCCGCGTGGTGATTGAAACCGCTCCGGGCGAAGAAGCTCAGGTGGACTATGGCTCCGGCCCCATGGTGCGCGACCCGCAGAGCGGCAAGTACCGGCGCACGCGGCTGTTCGTGCTGACGCTGGGCCACAGCCGGAAATCGGTTCGACTGCTGGTGTTCCGCTCCAGCTCGCGGGTCTGGGCCGAGTTGCACGAGAAGGCGTTTCGCCGGTTGGGTGGTGTGACTCGCGTGGTGGTGCTCGATAATCTCCGCGAAGGCGTGCTCACGCCCGACATTTACGATGCCTCGCTTAATCCGCTCTACCGCGACGTGTTGAAGCATTACGGCGCCGTCGCTTTGCCGTGCCGCGTGCGAGATCCGGATCGAAAAGGCAAGGTCGAATCGGGCGTCGGCCACGCGCAGAAAACGCCGCTGAAGGGTCTGCGCTTCGAGAGCCTGGAAGAAGCGCAAGTGTATCTGGATCGCTGGGAGGAGCGCTGGGCCGACACGCGGATTCACGGCACCACCAAACGGCAAGTCGCGGCCATGTTCGCCGAAGAGCGACCGGCGCTGCTGCCTCTGCCGCTCGAGCCTTTTCGCTATTACCAATACGGCGAGCGCACCGTGCATCTGGATGGCTGCGTCGAAGTCGAAGCCGCCTACTATGGCGCGCCTCCGGGCTGGATCGGACGCCGCGTTCACGTGCAATGGAATGCAGCGCATGTCCGATTGATGGATCCGCTCAGCGGGCAACTGCTGCGCGAGCACTTGCGGCAACAGCGCGGCGGCCATCGCATTCAAGACCAGGATCGTCCCACACGAACTCCGCTGGGCACGCAACAGCTACTGCGCCGCGCCGAAACCGCCGGACCGCACATTGGTGCGTTGTGCCAGGCCATGCATCGAAATCTGGGCGAGGAAGCGGTGCGCCGCATCCTCGGCGTGCTGTCGCTCACGAAGAAGTATGGCGTCGCTTCCACCGATGAGGCTTGCGCCCTGGCTCTGGAAACCGGCGCGTGCCACTATCACTTCGTGCGCCGCTATCTGGAACACAATCCGCAACTGCCGCTGAGTCTGCGGCAGGTCGATCCGCTGATCCGCCAACTCACGCTCTATCGCGACCTCATCGAAAGCCGAACCCAAAACTCAACGGAGAATCCACCATGAACCTCATTGAACTCGATCGTGCGCTTCGCCAACTCGCCTGGGCGGCATGGCCGCTGTGCTCGAAACCCGCTTGCGTCAGGCCCAGGCCGAAGCCATGGCCCCCATCGACCTGATCTCGTGTCTGGTCTCCGACGAACTCACTCGCCGTACCGACCGGTTGCTGGAACGCCGCCGCAAACAGGCCGGCTTTCGCGATGCCGACCGGACTCTCGATAACTTCGACTTCACCTTCAATCCGAAAATGAATCGCAGCCTGGTCTTCGATCTGGCCACCGCCGCGTTCATCAACAAGCGCGAAGACGCGTTGTTTCTCGGCCCTGGCGGAACCGGCAAGAGCCACTTGGCGCAAGCCATCGGCCAGTGCGCCATTCAGCAGGGCTACAAAGTGCTGTATCGCGAAACCCACGTCCTGCTCGATGAACTGGCCGACGCTGTCGCCGACGGCACGCGCAAAGAATACATGGAATCGGTCGCCACCGTGCCGCTGCTTATCATCGACGACTTCGGCATGCGCAAACTGCCGCACACCGCCGCCGAGGATCTCCTGGAAATCATCATGCGCCGCTACGAGCGCTTCAGCACTCTGCTCACCTCCAACCGCCCGGTCGAGGACTGGGGCAAACTGCTCGGCGATGTCGCCGCCGTGAGCGCCATGCTCGATCGCTTGCTGCATCACGGCCATGTGCTCAAGTGCGGTCCCCGAAGCTGGCGCACCAAAGCAGCGGCGGAAACTGGCAGGTAGTTGCAGATCACCATCCGCCAACGAGCACACGCCAGTTCTTCGGTCAGAAGTCGATTTGATAAACAACGCAAAAGTCGGGGTGGCGAGTGCAAAAGCTGTGCCATCGCTCAAGTCTTGCAACGTCGGGCTCGCGCATGACCCGCAAATCCCGTAGATTATTTCGCAGGGATAGGATCATCGCATCTGTATTCGCACTCGTCAGCAGGTACCGACCAGAGGTTTCTACTTCCAGAACCGTTCATCGTCGTCCCGGTGAACAACGGGTTGCGGTCCAGAACCCCCAAACATCGGTGCGATGAAAACTTCCCACGTCGTCAATACCGGTGGCTCAACGCCGCCAAATACCTCTGCCATGCAGCCCCAATAGTCCAGGCTGAGCCAATCGCTTGTACACAAGTCTCGGATCAGTTGGCTCTTGATGTCGGTTAACCCCATCTCGCCAGACAGAATCACTTTGAACCGATCCTCGACTGTTGCTTCCCGGGTAAACTCCTGGAATGACTCACGGCTGGCATCCCAGTAGTCGCGCCAAATAGGCGGGCCGATTCAGGGTCGTGCGCGTGACTCTACGAGGGCGATCAGATCAGCTTCGCTGCCCTGAACTATGATCTCCGCAGTTCGCCTGTCCAACAGTCGACGTTATCGGTTCCCATCGACACCAATCGGGAGATTCAGGGTCATCACCGCCCAGTTCCGCCCAAGCGTCTGGCGGTTCCACGCCGCACTCTCCTGGGGACGCTGTCCCCAAACCCCTGGGATTTATCGCTTTCGCGCCAGAATGACTGTCAGGCTTCGGAGCGGCTGGAGCCGCCCCGACCATTCCGGCCGCTGAGTCGGCGCTCCGGTCGCATCCCTGCGTTGCCGTATCCTCCGCCCAGGTGTGGTCAGTATAAGCCCTTTCGGGCTCAGATCGCGAAAAAATGTTGCCCGAAGTGACCCTCTCCAAGGTTATAAATACTCTTGTTCTGGTTCCGCTCCGTTGGCCGGTTTTGAGGTGGCCACGTATGGCCGGTTTTCAGATGGCCACCGAGGGTGCGGGAGGTATGGGTGGAACTGCAAAAAAACCGGCCCTAAATAGGCATATCCCCAGGTGCACCGGCCCTAACGGGCCGTGTTCCAATTCCCAGCGGCGGAACATTGAAAGCCAGTGGTCCTGTAAGGGCGCAACAAGGCTGCTCTCGTTTTTTCCGGCGAATAAGCAGGAGCCACACAGCTTCCTCGGGACTACAGATTCCGTTGCCGGGAGATTATGATTGCAGCAGAAAGGTATAAATGACCCAACCAAACATCAGTATCAAGGCACCCCCTCCAAGCTCTGTTATTACAGGCGTGTAAATCATCCAGATGTCGCTCTTAAATTCTTCCTCAATCGCTTGAAGCTTATCGGGTGGAACACACGCTTCAACCATCTTGGCGAGCTTCTCCTCTTTCAAGCCTCTGTAAATCGAAGCATCTCCTTTCAAGAGACCAATGGTCATTCTGATGCCAACTGCCGCCCAATAAGAGAGTTCCGAAGCGTGTAGGGCAGGTACTACGAACCAGTTCCATAGATTTTGGAGAACGAAAGCGGTAAAGAAACCTCCTAACATCATAAGGAGGCAACCACTTACTGGCTTGAAAAGCTTCATTGGAACTTGTTTGTCTAGCCTAGCTTACAACAATAAGCGCTCTCTACGACCAGAGGGAAGTGGTCTTGTCCTGAACGAATCACGCACCTGGAGCTGACCTTCCGGGGCGTCCTAGATTCAGGTGGCCTAACAGCTCCCCGCACAGCCCTGCGTCAGGCTTCTGCGAAGCCTGCCAGCAGGATCAATAACCTACAGCAGAACCGCGCGGAGTGGCCTGTTTCAACGCTGGGCAGTCGATAGCGGCCTCACTTGTCGAAATGACCAGTTACCCGCCTTTGAGAATTGATGCGTTTACTATAGGTCCATTACCAACGAGCTACGCTATTCCATATGAGCATTCTTACCGGGATGACTTGCCTCAAAGCTGCCGCAGAGCTGACAAGGATGCTACGAGATGGTCTGAAGTCTGGCCGATCAAGGGCGATGACATCGCCGGGCGCATCGGTGAAATCTATGACTACATCGTCGACTCCAAGGATGCCCTCGTGGAAGCGAAGGATGAGATCCAAGAACTGAAAGCGCAGATTGCGGCGTTCAACGATGACAGGGCCTTTAGAAACAGTTTGAAATTTGATCCGGCGGGAATCTATGTACGTCAAGGTCCTCAGGGTGATGAATTTTACTGTTCATCCTGTTTGGATTCCGATGGGAAGAAAGTCAGATTGATTGCGGGTAGGCTAACGTACTCCCGCTGCCACGTGCACGGCTACCGGCAAGGCTAGACCCCACAGTGACGAAGTGACGACGTTGACGGTACATTGAAAGCAGAGGTAGTCCAACCCACTCTCCACACCGCAATGTGCCAGATTTCACCAAAGCGAGGCCACTAAGTGCTTTAAAATGAGCGAGTACCGCGGTGCGGGAAGCAAGACTTCGATTTGGGATCAGTTCGGAACTTCCCTACGAAATGCTATTGATAGCGTGAATTGCCCTCCGCCGGACGAATTTCGCATTTTAATTCCGGCCCCAACGATTGGCATGTACGCATACCCACAAGCCCCAAGCTGCTCTGGATGGGAGGGCGCGAGGGGAGAAGTACTGCCGGAAATTGCTCAGTAATCCTACCAGGAAGGACGGACGGAGAGCCACTACCCCTTCCCAAGAATGTTTCGATGTTTCGGGTGGGTTTCTAGCCGAAAGGAGAGACCAGCCACTAATCCCCCGCTACTGAAAGAGACTCTGGTCATCAATCACCCGGTCGCCGTTATCCAGCCGGGTGTAAGGTACTCTATTACGATCAAATCCAAACCATTCGAAGATACTCGCGACTCGCTCATACGTTACCTGTCCGGCGGGCACACCCAGGGCGGCGCTAGCGTTGAATTCGTGGTTTGCCTCGGGCATTGGGCCAGAAAGTCACCCGAAACATCGAAACATTCTTGGGAAGGGGTAGTGGCTCTCCGTCCGTCCTTCCTGGTAGGATTACTGAGCAATTTCCGGCAGGACAATTCCCCTCGCGCCCTCCCATCCAGAGCAGCTTGGGGCTTGTGGGTATGCGTACATGCCAATCGTTGGGGCCGGAATTAAAATGCGAAATTCGTCCGGCGGAGGGCAATTCACGCTATCAATAGCATTCTAGGGAAGTTCCGAACTCATCCCAAATCCAAGTCTTGCTTCCCGCACCGCGGTACTCGCTCATTTTAAAGCACTTAGTGGCCTCGCTTGGTGAAATCTGGCACATTGCGGTGTGGAGAGTGGGTTGGACTACCTCTCGCTTTCAATGTACCGTCAACGTCGTCACTTCGTCACTGTGGGTCTAGCCTTGCCGGTAGCCGTGCACGTGGCAGCGGGAGAGCGTTAGCTTACCCGCAATCAATCTGACTTTCTTCCCATCGGAATCCAAACAGGATGAACAGTAAAATTCATCACCCTGAGGACCTTGACGTACATAGATTCCCGCCGGATCAAATTTCAAACTGTTTCTAAAGGCCCTGTCATCGTTGAACGCCGCAATCTGCGCTTTCAGTTCTTGGATCTCATCCTTCGCTTCCACGAGGGCATCCTTGGAGTCGACGATGTAGTCATAGATTTCACCGATGCGCCCGGCGATGTCATCGCCCTTGATCTGGCCAGACTTCAGACCATCTCGTAGCATCCTTGTCAGCTCTGCGGCAGCTTTGAGGCAAGTCATCCCGGTAAGAATGCTCATATGGAATAGCGTAGCTCGTTGGTAATGGACCTATAGTAAACGCATCAATTCTCAAAGGCGGGTAACGTGGTTTTTTCGACAAGTGAGGCCGCTATAGTTTTCCAGCGTTGAACAGGCCACTCCGCGCGGTTCTGCTGTAGGTTATTGATCCTGCTGGCAGGCTTCGCGAAGCCTGACGCAGGGCTGTGCGGGGAGGTGTTAGGCCACCTGAATCTAGGACGCCCCGGAAGGTCAGCTCCATGTGCGTGATTCGTTCAGGACAAGACCACTTCCCTCTGGTCGTAGAGAGCGCTTATTGTTGTAAGCTAGGCTAGACAAACAAGTTCCAATGAAGCTTTTCAAGCCAGTAAGTGGTTGCCTCCTTATGATGTTAGGAGGTTTCTTTACCGCTTTCGTTCTCCAAAATCTATGGAACTGGTTCGTAGTACCTGCCCTACACGCTTCGGAACTCTCTTATTGGGCGGCAGTTGGCATCAGAATGACCATTGGTCTCTTGAAAGGAGATGCTTCGATTTACAGAGGCTTGAAAGAGGAGAAGCTCGCCAAGATGGTTGAAGCGTGTGTTCCACCCGATAAGCTTCAAGCGATTGAGGAAGAATTTAAGAGCGACATCTGGATGATTTACACGCCTGTAATAACAGAGCTTGGAGGGGGTGCCTTGATACTGATGTTTGGTTGGGTCATTTATACCTTTCTGCTGCAATCATAATCTCCCGGCAACGGAATCTGTAGTCCGAGGAAGCTGTGTGGCTCCTGCTTATTCGCCGGAAAAAACGAGAGCAGCCTTGTTGCGCCCTTACAGGACCACTGGCTTTCAATGTTCCGCCGCTGGGAATTGGAACACGGCCCGTTAGGGCCGGTGCACCTGGGGATATGCCTATTTAGGGCCGGTTTTTTTGCAGTTTCCACCCATAACCTCCCGCACCCTCGGTGGACATCTGAAAACCGGCCATACGTGGACACCTGAAAACCGGCCAACGGAGCAGAACCAGAACAAGAGTATTTATACCTTGTAAGGGGTCGATCGAGCAACATTTTTTCGAAAGGGAGCCCCCACGGGTTTATACTGATCTCACCTGGGCGGAGGATACGGCAACGCAGGGATGCGACCGGAGCGCCGACTCAGCGGCCGGAATGGTTCGGGGCGGGCTCCAGCCGCCCCTGCCTGTACTGTCATTCTGGCGCGAAAGCGATAAATCCCAGGGGTCTGGGGACAGCGTCCCCAGGAGAGTGCGGCGTGGAACCGCCAGACGCTTGGGCGGAACTGGGCGGTGATGACCCTGAATCTCCCGATTGGTGTCGATGGGAACCGATAACGTCGAACTGTTGGACAGGCGAACTGCGGAGATCATAGTTCAGGGCAGCGAAGCTGATCTGATCGCCCTCGTAGAGTCACGCGCACGACCCCTAATCGGCCCGCCTATTTGGCGCGACTACTGGGATGCCAGCCGTGAGTCATTCCAGGAGTTTACCCGGGAAGCAACAGTCGAGGATCGGTTCAAAGTGATTCTGTCTGGCGAGATGGGGTTAACCGACATCAAGAGCCAACTGATCCGAGACTTGTGTACAAGCGATTGGCTCAGCCTGGACTATTGGGGCTGCATGGCAGAGGTATTTGGCGGCGTTGAGCCACCGGGATCGACGACGTGGGAAGTTTTCATCGCACCGATGTTTGGGGGTTCTGGACCGCAACCCGTTGTTCACCGGGACGACGATGGAACGGTTCTGGGAGTAGAAACCTCTGGTCGGTACCTGCTGACGAGTGCGAATACAGATGCGATGATCCTATCCCTGCGAAATAATCTACGGGATTTGCGGGTCATGCGCGAGCCCGACGTTGCAAGACTTGAGCGATGGCACAGCTTTTGCACTCGCCACCCCGACTTTTGCGTTGTTTATCAAATCGACTTCTGACCGAAGAACTGGCGTGTGCTCGTTGGCGGATGGTGATCTGCAACTACCTGCCAGTTTCCGCCGCTGCTTTGGTCCGCCAGCTCCGAGGACCGCACTTGAGAACGTGGCCGTGATGCAGCAATCGATCTAGCATTGCGCTCACGGCGGCGACATCACCCAGCAGTTTGCCCCAGTCCTCCACCGGACGGTTGGAGGTGAGCAAGGTGCTGAATCGCTCATAGCGGCGCATGATGATTTCCAGGAGATCCTCGGCGGCGGTGTGCGGGAGTTTGCGCATGCCGAAGTCGTCGATGATGAGCAGCGGCACGGTGGCCACCGATTCCATGTACTCTTTGCGCGTGCCGCCGGCGACCGCGTCGGCCAGTTCATCAAGCAGGATGTGTGTTTCGCGATATAACACTTTATAGCCTTGCTGGATGGCGCACTGGCCGATGGCTTGCGCCAAGTGGCTCTTGCCAGTTCCGCCGGGGCCGAGAAACAACGCGTCTTCGCGCTTGTTGATGAAGGTGGCGGTGGCCAGATCGAACACCAGGCTGCGATTCATTTTCGGATTGAAGGTGAAGTCGAAGTTATCGAGAGTCCGGTCGGCATCGCGAAAGGCGGCCTGTTTCCGGCGGCGTTGGAGCAAACGGTCGGTGCGTAGAGTGAGTTCGTCGGAAACCAGACAGGCGATTAAGTCGATGGGGGCCATGGCTTCGGCTTGTGCCTGACGCAAGCGGGTTTCGAGCACCGCGGCCATGCCGCCCAGGCGCAGTTGGCGCAACGCGCGATCGACTTCGATGAGGTTCATGATGGATTCTCCTGTTTTGAGTTTTGGGTTCGGCTTTCAATGAGGTCGCGATAGAGGGTGAGTTGGCGGATCAGCGGATCGACCTGCCGCAGACTCAGCGGCAGTTGCGGATTGTGTTCCAGATAGCGGCGCACGAAGTGATAATGGCTCGCACGGCTTTCCAGCCCCAGAGCACAAGCCTCATCGGTGGAAGCGACGCCATACTTCTTCGTCAGGTTCAGCACGCCGAGGATTCGGCGCACCGCTTCCTCTCCCAGGTTTTGATGCATGGCCCGGCACAGAGCACCAATGTGCGGTCCAGCGGTTTCGGCGCGACGCAGTAGTTGTTGAGTGCTCAGCGGCGTTCGCGTGGGCCGATCCTGCTCTTGAATGCGGTGGCGTCCGCGCTCTTGCCGCAAGTGTTCGCGCAGCAGTTGCCCGCTGAGTGGATCGATCAATCGCACATGCGCGTCATTCCATTGCACGTGAACCCGGCGTCCGATCCAGCCCGGAGGCGCTCCATAATAGGCGGCTTCGACTTCGACGCAGCCGTCCAGATGCACGGTCCGCTCGCCATAGTTGTAATAGCGAAAAGGCTCTACCGGCAGAGGCAGCAGCGCCGGTTTCTCTTCCGCGAACATGGCCGCGACTTGCCGCTTGGTCGTGCCGTGAATCCGCGTGTCGGCCCAGCGCTCCTCCCAGTGATCCAGATACACCTGCGCTTGTTCCAGGCTCTCGAAGCGCTGACCCTTCAATGGCGTTTTCTGCGCGTGGCCGACGCCGGATTCGACCTTACCTTTTCGATCCGGATCTCGCACCCGGCACGGCAAAGCGACAGCGCCGTAATGCTTCAACACATCGCGGTAGAGCGGATTAAGCGTGGCATCGTAAATATCGGGCGTGATCACGCCTTCGCGCAGATTATCCAGCACTACCACTCGCGTGACTCCGCCCAATCTGCGAAACGCCTTCTCGTGCAACTCTGCCCACACCCGCGAGCTGGAGCGGAACACCAGCAGGCGAACCGATTTCCGGCTGTGGCCCAACGTCATCACGAACAGCCGCGTCCGCCGGTACTTGCCGCTCTGCGGATCGCGCACCATGGGGCCGGTGCCATAGTCCACCTGAGCCTCTTCGCCCGAAGCGGTTTCAATCACCACGCGAGCTTCCGGTGTGGCGGCTCCGCTCAACTTCCGCACGAAGCGCTTCACGCTGGCATAGCGCTCCGCGAAACCGTGGCCGTCCACCAAGTCCTGCCAGATGGCCATCGCGTTGCGACCCTTTGCCAGTTCGGCTTCAATCACCTCCCGGTAGGGTTCGCAAGCGCTCGCCGAGGGGCTGCGGCCTGGTTGCAGAGCCGGTTTTTCGGCCTCAGAGTCGGTGGACACCTCTATGGCCGGTTTTGCCGCATTCCGCCCCCACCCACCTGGCGGACGCACCGGGATTCCGGCAGCCCGGAGGTAGGCTCCGGCCGTTTCGCGGCGAATATGCGCCGCTCTCTCAATGCGCCGCAGCGACCATCCCAGCCGCCCCAGCGCGATGACTTGCTGTTTCTTTTCTTCGCTCAAGACATTGCTCACGTGACGGAGCGTAATCTCTCCGCCAGTTCAATGTCCCGATTCAGCTATTCCGTTGGCCGGTTTTCAGGTGTCCACGTATGGCCGGTTTTGGGTGTCCCCCGAGGTTTTGCAGTTTCCACCCATAACCTCCCGCACCCGCGCAAGAACCATAAGAATAGGATTCCTTGACGCCAAGCAACGCCCTGGTTCGGGCAAGCGCCGTCGTTTGGCACTCTGGCCCCGCGATTTCTGCCGTATTCACCAATCTGGCGAAGGCCGACGCTATGCGCTGCCTGCTGGGCTGTGCGGGGGAGGGATTGGGAACCGTTTATCACCTGCTGTCTGCGTGTACATCACTTCGGAAGAGCGGGGTGCTCTGGGCAGTCGGCAAACGGGCTTGAAGCAACTTTATCCGAACTGGGCACGTAGTAAAGGCAATACGAGTACGATTGCCGCTCCGGTTTCTCTATTCCTGGCTGCTCGTATTCAACGTGCCCGTAGACATAGAGGTGTGCAGTCCCCTCCTTGATTTGCTCAATCCCGTGCTGCGTAAGGGAGATGCTCTTTGTAGTATTCAATTGTGGATTGGCCGTTCCACTACTCGGCCCGAGTGTAGCCGTATGGGAAACGGGGTTGTTCTCAAAGTTGAACTCCCATTTAGTGGACGCAAAAATTCCCATGCGCATATCGATGTTCCGAGCAGGGCCTCTTCCCGAGTTGATAGTTTGGACTGAGACGGGAATCAGTTCATTAACGGCCAGTGGTTTCAGCAATTGTGCGTTCACAGTCTCCAGTAGTGGTTGCTCGTTAAGCACCATCGCCTGCCTACCTAATTTGAGAGACTCATTGCCTGTTTGGGCACTCTTTTCTGCTGCTCGTGCGCTCCGCTCCATGCCATCGGCAAGCTTTTGGGCAAAGTGGGCACTCTTCTGAGCCCCGTCTGCGCTATCCTCTGCGGCTTTCCGCATTCGTTCCAGGTCCTTGGTCTGATTCTCGGAAGCTTTCTTGGCGTCTTCACGGACCATTCTGGCTAGCTGGTACTGCAAGCCCGCGAAGTGGGCAGAGTAAACCGATATGCCGCCCGAAATGATGGACACAAAAATAGCTCCGATACTCAAACCGATGGTCCAATAGTGCGGACGATCAGCCACGCGGGCAGGCGTTGGCGGTGGCGGAGTACGTAGGAGCAGGTCATCATCTGGCATGAAGGAACTATATTATCGTCTGAGGGCGGGCGAAAATAATACATGGTTACCCTATGGGGCAAGCCATGCCAAGCGTCCTGTGAAAGCTTTCGTGTTATGGCACGCATAGCCACCTGCCCTAAAGGGGGGAACGGTGCAAGAAGTGAGAGGGGCGGGAAGGATGCCTGAATCGCCCCTACTTCGTTGAGAGGGCTTACTCGTTGGGTTTGCTTCGTTCCCAGGCTGGGAAAATCAGCAAATAGTGATGCACTTCATCGTAGACGCGGATGCTTTTCATTTGTATCCTTTCGTTCATCACACTCCGTAGCCGTTCGTGAAAATCTTTTGGGGATTCCGAAGTAGCTTGCTTCATCTCGGCAAAGAGCGGGCCTGAGGACAGAGGTAGAGTCACGTTAATGCGTGCCTTCCCAGGGAGGAAAAAGGGGTAGGCCAAGCCCAGTGATTCAGGCGGAACTTCTGCTGAGAGCGTTCCGTCTTTAAACTCCGTAAAAACGTGAAAATCTTTAGCTTTGGGAACTTTATAGTCGTCTCCCGTGAAATTCTCAACCGTGTAAGTAAGCTCTAGACTCTTCCTGTCATCGCTGAGGTTAAAGCCGGGTGGTCCCGAAACTCCAACTGCATTGCTAATCCAGGGCTTCGTTCTAGCTGCGCTAGAGGTGTACAAAACCACACCCCCGTAAATCAAACTTGCCATCAATACAGCACCCGCCCCGAACGATAGGCTCACGAGCATCATTCGCGTCAAGTTGGATCGTATTGGCACGTCAGAAGTCATCTTATGGGCGACTTCCCTTCCCACAGACACGCAGCCACAAATGTAACCCGTAATCTCATTCGGTGGTGCCCGTAGCCAGATTACGGCACTTTGGGGAGGACTGCAACTCCCCGGATGCCATCACTCAGGAAGCAATTTGGTACTCGACTGCTGGCAATTCGACATGAGCGAGAGCTAACTCAAGAGCAATTCGCGGAACTGGTGGGGATCTCAGTGGATTTTCTGAGCCTAATTGAGCGTGGCAGGAACGCCCCTTCCTTTGAGACCATTGAGCAGATCGCCAAGAGCCTTCGGCTTCCGGTGAAGGCGCTATTTGAGTTTGCAGAGAAGCGGGCGTAGCGCTCAAGATCCTGATGTGTAGGACCTACGACTTGAAGTGCGCGGGGCTATGCAGAAGCCTTCTTTGCCGCCCTCTTGCGCTTTGCCCAAAATGCCTTCATTCTCTCTGCGGCTGCCGCACGCTGCTCGGGCGAGAAGTTACGCTTCTTGCGGGTGGTCTTCCCTGCCCTGGCGGGTTTCACCCCGGCTGGCATCGCGGGATCATCCTTGACCTGCGGAGCCCGACCACGACGTTTTGTGGGTCCAGAGAGTGCTTCAATTGCACGATTGAGTTTGTCCCGCTCCTCAATCAATAAGGCAAGGATATGTTCTGTAGGCATTCAGTTGGATCGTAGCATGCCCAAAGGTTACCGGTGATAGCATATTCCTTATACAAGAAGAGGCAGGGGCGCGGAAAGCGCAAGCCTGCTTCGGGAGGGTTATGAAGGAAGCAGCCTTCGACAAGACACCAGAGTTCCGGCATTTCAAGGAGGTCATGCGTGGAGTCCTTGCGGTGCCCAAGCTGCGATTAGATGAATTGATACGAGAATCCAAGGACGAAAAAAGCCGACAAGGAAGCGGCGCAAGCCGACGAAATAGTACACTGCTCCAATGCCGTCACTGTTTCTTCCTTATGCGTTTATACGCAATATAGAAGCAAGTCAATCCCTGTACCAAAAAACCGAGCGCACCAGCTAGATCCCATAGCGATATGGGAGCACTGATATCGCTGTCTAAGACAGCAACTTCATCTTGGCTGAAGGGTTCTGAATTAGCCCTACTTGTATTTGCACTTGTTGTCGTTGTCGGATTGATAGGCGAAAACAAGTTGCCGTGGTGGCACCATAGGCTCAGAGTATTTGAGGTCCTTGTGACCATCGGATGCGGGGGCGAACTGTTTGCTGACTTTGGAGTGTTCTTGTTCTCACGGCAGCTAGAGAACCTCTCTAACCAAGAAATCGCGCAATTGCAAAGGGACACTGAGCTAGTCAAAAGAGACAACCTAAGACTTCGCGCTGCTATAGCTGGCCGTGAATTAACAACGGAACAACAAAGAAAGATTGGGTCTGCATTACAATCCTTTTCCGGGAAGACGGTCAGGGTGATGTCGTATCGTGGCGACGGAGAGGCTAAGAGGCTGGGGCTTGAGATCGGATCAGCGCTCGGATTGGCCCACATCCATTTCGGTGACAACCTTGAAGGGTTAGACAATAGAGAACAACTGCTGCTCGGGATAGAAGTAACGTGTGCAGAAGACGCACTCCATAGTGACCGCCCTTTTGCTAAAGCGTTAATAGCTGCCCTATCCGATAAGGACGAGGGTTCTCTATCTGTACTCCCACTATCAGAGTTGGGTTGCCCATCAGATGAGATCACTGAAATACATATTGGGGTTAAGCCCCCAACTTTTCCAGAGCAATCCTCACAAGAATTATCAGCAGTGTCCAAAGCCACTGATTTAAGAGCGGAGCGTATCTCACGCCTATCTCTAACGTTGCGAAAATTTAGGGGACAAGCCATCAGTATGTTTTGGTACACGCGTGACACCAAAGGGAACGAATTAGCTCGCGACATCGTACGAGCAATCGGCCCATCGCCCGATGGGGCTGGTTGGGATATTTCGGCAGATACAGAAGAAAGCAGCCATCCGGTAAATGGAATCCTGATCCTTCTGTCCCCTCGGGCCGATAACAAAGATAGACTGGCGGCATCAGCGCTTATACAGGCACTACGTAAGGAAAAGTTGAGCGTTGCAGATGCGCGTGAAGACCCAAATCCTAGTGGGCTACTGTCGTTAAATAATCCCTCCAATCTTGGGCCAGCACCGATTACTGTGGTGCTGGGGAGGCAACCCTGAGCGGCCTGTCACCCCCCCAAGCGTAACCGGCAAATAGCAGGTACGTAAAAGTGTGTTCTCTCATGGCTCTTGAGGCCCAGCCATGAGGAATTCGACAAGCCCTAACTCGTGAGGAACTAACGGGCTGAGATGCGCCAGCCTTGTGGCTTTCCTTGGGTACCACGTCGCTGCGCAATACCGCGATGCGTACGAAGCCTGTCGGATGGATGGCGGAAACCTGCCTCGGGCTCAGTCCATTCAAATGCTGGTGAGTGCGTGGAAGCTTCTGTGGAAGTGGCGACGGCAGAGACCACGCGGAAGAGACTAGGGACCAGTTGGTTAACGTAGAGGCTCCTGAAATCGACGAGGGCTCTGTTGCGTCAAGGGATCAAGGTCTTTCGCCACGTCGAGCAATGCCACTTGGTGCGGCGGCAGAGACCCCATGGAAGAAGAGCCTATTGGACGGTCTCGCCTACTTCGACTGGTTCGCCGCAACTCTCGCAGATGAATATCTCTGGTGAGCCGGGTTAGGTTCTCTAAACCACTTGGCACACAATCGCCCAAGAGGAGCCCCTGTGTGGCTTCTGGTGGCGGTTTCTATGCCGGTTCGTTATTTCTTGCGTGGATCAGACTTTTTCTTGGTCGTCGCCTTTTTCTTGTTGGCTGCGATCCGGGCTTTGGAATTTTTGGAATCCATCGCGTCAGCGATTTCTTTTTGCTGGCCGGTGCGTTTCTTTAAGGTGTCTACGTATTCGTTGGGTTCCATAACGATTTGTGTCGCTCCTCTTTCAGCAAGCAAATCGGCAGCTATTCCCGAAGAGTGTAGAGATAAGACGAAACTTTTGCTTCTTAACTGACGGTCGCCTGCTAAGTTTCGCTGCAAGGCTTAACAGCCATTCTTAATTTTTTTGGTTTACATTCAGTTGCCTGATTGTTTCCCGGCGAAGATCAAAGCTGCGCGAAGTTCAATATGGGATTTGAGCAAATCTTCCAACGTTAGTGGGGCATGTGGAGGTAGTGGGGCGTTTTGCCACCGTCAGTATTTGAGTGTGACAGCGACGATTAGGGCGATGACCAGCAGTGCCCACACCAAGGGGTAGAACTCGTCAGCGGGACTCTCGAAAAACCAGCGGATAAACGTCTTCATTGCGTTGACACGCCAGGACCTTCCATCCACATCATTCCACGTCTTTACGAGGCTGGCAACCCAATCAAGCTCCCCCACCGAAGACGGCTGAGTTCATGCTGTTGTGATCCTACCTGGGGGGCAACCGCTTCCATCGAGGGTTACAATAATCTGGCAAGAGAATAGCGTGCCTTAGGAGGGCTTGATGCTTCGTTCTATTGGTCTTTCGGAGTTGCTTGTCATTTTAGTCGTTGGGTGCCTTATCATTGTTCCCACCTGGAAAATCTTCTCCAAGGCCGGTTATCCCGGCATCATGTCATTCGCAATGGTTGTTCCGATCCTCAATATCGTTATGTTGTGCTTCCTGGGCTTTAGCGAATGGCCCGTGCTGAAAGAGTTGAATGCTCTGCGGCAAAAGAACTAAGACATCTTTGTGGCCGACAGATCCAAACAAGCCTTAGCCTAAAGATCTTCAGGCGTCCTCACCAGTCATCTGCCTCGCCGCGACCACAAGCACGAGACCCCGGACTGTTCTGAGATGTACATCTTCATTTGCGACGAGTGCGGGGAGCCGGTTGAAGTTGTGGAGCCGAAGAATTGAAGGCGGAAGCCGCCCTTCTTTTCGGCAGCCTGACCAAGATTGCTAATGCCGTGAGAATTCGTTAGCGGGTCTGCCCATGGGCCAGCTTGCCAGACCAAATGTCCGCGCTGTCCTGAACCCGCGTGACCTGCACCCATGGCCGGAGTGTTGCAGTGTTGCAGTCCCCAGGGGGGAGAGGGGCAGCCCTTGTCCCCGCCTCAGCGCACAGCGGAGCGCGACAAGCGCTCCGATCAGAGGGCGACTATTTGTCGCTGGTGTAAGGTGCGATCACTCGCCCTTTCTTGTCGATGTAGACTTGCGGATCTTGAAGGCCAATGACAGTGAGACCGTCAGAAAATGCCCACCAGGCGTGGAAGTTCTTTAGGACCGCAGATCCCGATCGGTCAATGTAAAAACATTCGTCGGAGCATACCGCGGCGAGACCATCGGAAAAATCCAAGCTTGTGTAAATCGTGCGGCTATGATCATCTTTCCGTCGCGGTCAATGTAACCCACGCTGACGCCCAATTTGATCGCCACGCGTGCCAAGCCTTCCAAAAGTTGCCCGCGAAGTTGTACCTATCGGGAAACTTAAGCACTCCCGCTTTGTCTATGAAACCCCATGCGATGTCCACGACTTGATTGCCAACCACTCGGGCGCTGGTCTCGACGGCGGCCAGCCCTTCTGCGAAAGAACCCGCCTGATGAAAGCGGGGCGGGATTACCACCTGCCCCGTTCGATCAATGTATCCGTACTTGCTGTCACTGGTTTCCTCCACGCGAACAGCAGCCAAGCCCTCGGCGAAGTCCTGGGCAACGAAGAATTGCGGTGCGATAACCACTTTACCGGTCTTGTCGATATATCCAAACTTTCCACCTTGAGGAAAGCACCCCGGAAGATCGGATTTATCGTCTTCGAGCAGATGAAACGCGTACAAGGGCGCGTCATCACTGGTGAATGTTCCTGACGTACAGGCTACCTTGCTCCAAAGATGGATTCTCGCCAGTCCTTCGTGAAACTCGCCAGCAGATTGAAAATGGGGTTCGATCACCATTCGCCCCGACGTGTCGATGTATCCCCACTTGCGACCGATCCTGACCGGGGCTAGGTCGTCAATGAAGTCCCGAACTTCGTCGAAGCGAGCAGTGATGGCGAGCTTCCCCGACTCGTCAATGAATCCCCACTTTCCTTCCGACAACGCCACCGCCGCCAGACCATGAAAGAAGTCGCGCTCGTCAGCAAACGCTGGAGCGATAACGACTCGGCCTGTGCGGTCCATGAAGCCCCATTTACCATTCCGAACAATTTGAAAGAAGGGACCCGCTCCTGTCCTCTTTGTGGATTCCGAATAGTCTCGGCGCTTCCGCAAACAACCCCGAGTATTGCCAGGATCAGTAGCTTCGAACACCGGGAGAACATGGATGATCTCACCTTACCGCGTCGCAACAATAGTTGCCAAACCGCTTGCGATACCTATGCGTGCGGCTTTCCTCGGTTCTTCGCATCGAATCGCCGCGCATCTCAATGCGGTGGGCATTGTGAACGAGCCGGTCGAGGATGCCATCGGCCAGCGTCGGATCGCCAACTCGAACTCAACGGGTCCTGCCCCTCCCCCAATTTGGCGTGCAACACTGCAACGGTGCGGCAGTCAGAGCATTTTTCATTTTTTAAAAATTTCGTCTGGCCGCCTGTCTGGTTACGCCAGTCCCTGCTCAGGCGGGACTCCTACTTCGGTTTGACCCGCCCCCCCATGGCACCTCTGACCGCTAAAAATACCATGGCTACTTCTGAGCGCTCCGCACAGAATTCCGCAAATAACCCAATAAATACCGCAAAATAACGCTTGCAATCGCAAGCGCATTGGGCTTATTCTGACGCTGCCGCTAGTGTTCGATTATCAAACGGAATCGCACATTAGAAGCTAATCGGGACCGCGACAGACGCGCAATCTGGCACGGCCCCTAAACAACAAAGTTGAGGAGAACTTCGATGTCTAAGACTGACTCTACCGCAACCGAAAAACGGGACGTTTACGCACGCGTGACGGACCAAATCATAACCGCAATCGAACAAGGCGTAGGATCGTGGCGCATGCCGTGGCATACCTCGGGCAGTTTCGCCTTCTGCCCGATCAACGTAGCCAGCAAGAAACCCTATCGCGGCATTAACACCGTTTGCCTATGGGCCGCTGCCGAAGCAAAGGGTATGAGCGTGGCGAGTGGGCAACCTACCAGCAATGGCAGGATCGTGGCGCGCAAGTCCGCAAGGGTGAGAAGGCCACGCTGGTTGTGTTCTGGAAGTTCGGCAATGATTCCAGTGAGTCTCAAGACGATGGAGCGGAACTCGCGGGCCGTTCGCGCTTGCTGTTCACTCGCGGTTATTCCGTGTTCAATGCCGCCCAAGTGGACGGCTACACTCCTGCCACGGACGCGGAAACGCCAATGCTGGAACGCATCGCGCACGCGGACGCGTTCTTTCAGAACGTCGCGGCTGACTTGCGCCACGGCGGAAACCAAGCGTTCTATTCACCTTCCACGGACCACATTCAGATGCCGCCGTTCCAAGCGTTCCGGGAACAAGTTTCCTACTACTCGGTTCTAGCCCATGAGCATACGCACTGGACCGCGCGCGCGGGCCGTTGTGATCGCGAGCTAGGCAAGCGTTTTGGCGATAACGCGTATGCCGCCGAAGAATTGATTGCGGAACTAGGGGCAGCGTTCACTTGCGCACACCTGGGACTCAGCACCGAACCACGGGCCGACCATGCGCAGTACCTCGCGTCATGGCTGAAGGTTCTGAAGGCTGACACGAGGGCCATCTTTACCGCTGCCAGCAAGGCGCAACAGGCTACGGATTGGATGATTCAACGGGCCGAAGCGGGCCGCGCCGTGGAGGTGGCAGCATGATCGGGCGCTATCGCATCACCCTTGCCCATGCGGGCCGTGGCATTCTCGCGGAACGGATCACCCGAAAGAGGTGGTCCACCTTCGTTCACACTTGCGAGTCACTCGCGGCGAGTGGCCTGCCCTACTTCGTTTCATTCATTCTCACCGGGACTGATCCGCATATTCTGATAACCGCGTCCGGTAGGCCCAACGCGAAACGCATGCGGGCCAGTGTGCGACGCATCGGTCTAGTACCGCCATTGAAGCCGCAACAATGCGCGGTCCACGCGCTAGAGGCGAAATGGTTCCTGCCTGAGAACCGCGAGAAGCGGAACGCAGGCACTACCCACTGGCGGACGCGTGCGGGCCGCTACGCCGAACTCAACGCCATGGCCGAAGAACAACTACGGGCAGAGTTGGAATACTGGCGGGAGTTGGAGCTAATCAGCGGGCAACGGCAGCATTTCAAACCAGGGCTGACGGATGAAACGCGATGGGCGGACGATGAGGTAGCGGCATGATTCCCGGCATGGAGGTTATCGGGCCGGTCGGGAACGCAACGGCGGAACGGGGGCGGACTTAGTTCCGCCCTCCCTGGAAAAGGCTCGCGAATTCGCACGGCAGAGCAAGGCGGAGAATACCCTACGGGGTTACCGCGCTGACTGGAAGGATTTCTGCGGGTGGTGCGATAGCGCACGGGACGGGACCGCTTCCCGCGTCGCCTGAAACCGTGGCGGCCTATATCGCTGATTGTGCGGGCCGGTTGAAATCCGGGAGCATTCAGCGACGCTTGAACGCGATTGCAGAGGCGCATAAGGCGGTGGGGGTGGATTCGCCCACGTCCTGCGGTATTGTGCGGAATACGTTCAAGGGGATTAGGCGGGCCATTGGCACGGCGGCAACACAGAAAGCCCCTGCGCTGACTGAAGACATCCGGGCCATGGTCGCGGCAACGGATGACGGATCTGATCGGCCATCGGGACCGGGCCTTGATCTTGCTTGGATTCGCGGGGGCGTTCAGGCGGTCGGAGTTGGTCGGCCTTGATGTGGCGGATCTTTCCTTCACTCGCGACGGGCTGACGATCACGTTGCGACGAAGCAAGACGGACCAGGAAGGGCAGGGCCGTAAGATCGGATTGCCGTATGGTTCCAATCCTGAGACGTGTCCCGTGCGGGTGGTGCAAGCGTGGCTTGAACAGGCAGGCGTGACCGCGGGCCGGTGTTCCGTTCGATCAATCGGCACGGGCAAGTGCAAGCGGGCGGGCTGTCGTCTATCGACGTGGCGCGCGTCGTCAAGAAGCTGGCGGAACGCGCGGGCCTTGATCCTGCGAAGTACGCGGGCCATTCACTACGGGCCGGTCACGCCACGAGCGCGGCCATGGCGGGCGCGTCTGAGCGGTCGATCATGAATCAGACGGGGCATCGGTCGGTTCAGATGGTGCGGCGGTATATCAGGGAGGGGAGTCTGTTCCGGGAGAATAGCGCGGGGAAGCTGGGGTTGTAAATCGTGGGCGCGAAGAGAAAGTTGTTTGAGTATGCTGCACTGTCCTGAGTTCCACGATCCGAATTCGTCGCCGAAAGGCGTGGACGGCTTCGTGGTTTAACAGTGATATAACGGTTAGCTGTCTGGTGCCCGTCAAGTCGAGGCCGCATTCTGAAACAGAGAGATGCGGCTTGCACATAGCTCTTGTGATCTGTCCCGTTCAGCCCTTTAGCCGGTTTTCTCACAGACGCATTCGTGACCCGAAGCCCTGACGGAGTTCCGTCGGCCAGCGGCGGTGCCCTGTTAACGCCACGTCGCCTTGTGTCAGGAATTTATATTCTTTTGTGCCTCCCTGCAAAGAGCTAGATCGGTTACTGGATCTGTACATCCAGGCAGTCAATGCGCACCACGAAGCCGTTTTGGCTACGCCCAGTGGTGAAGTACTGAAAGAGGCCACCAAGGAAACGCGGGAAGCGTGTGTGGCGGCCCTAGCAGCCCTCGACGAGCACCGCAAAGAACACGGATGCTAGAACAGGGCTTGGCCACGTTCCCGAGCCTATCGAAGTGGAAGCTGCGCCAGTGCCAGGAGTTGAAAAAAAGGACGCACGCCTCGCGTGCCGAGATTCGCGCAGGTGATAAAGCGTACACGAGGCAAAAGTGGACCTAAACAGCGTGCAAAGACTGCGTGGGTAATATCCATTTGAGCATCGGCCAATTTCCCTCTGTAACCAAAAATAGTGTCGCTGGGTCGAACGGGTAGGCATGCCCATAAAGGGCATGCGCCGCGTTCCCTAAGTCTTAGCAACTGGGAATATCCGTCTATGCAAGAGCCCTCTCGAAAATCCAAAGAAGAAGAGATGAGCGGCGCGCTAACATGCCCACTTCAATATCAACTACGCGAGCAATTCGAGCGGACCCATGAGGATTACAATAACGCCTATTTCGGTCTGCTAGGCACCATGGATGTTGAAGAGGCAAGCATGCGGGTGTGGGGCTTCTATGAGGCGTCCATGATGGCAAAGAAGGCTCTGCAAGACCACAAGCGCGACCACGGCTGCTAATGGGCCTCTCCAGATCTTAGGCAACGCACTTTTGGGACACTATCAACGTGGTCCTAGTACACTCGGCCCATGGCCTCCAATCAAAACTAACTACATCCTGACTTGGGGCGGGACGCGCGCTTAGCGCTTGTGCACAGCGCTTCCGGAGGGAGTAGCGGTATCGCCCTGCCACCAATTTTAGAAAAGGCGGCAA
>CAVYBC010000013.1:0-311954 GCA_963766615.1 Terriglobia bacterium | reverse complement strand
GCCCGTGATGCTGATCGGGCAGCAGAAGGGCCGCGACACCAAGCAGCGCCAGCATCGCAACTTCGGGATGCCCAAGCCGGAGGGCTACCGCAAAGCTCTGAGGCTGATGCAAATGGCGGCGAAGTTCCACCGGCCGATTATTACGTTCTTGGATACGCCCGGCGCCTACCCCGGCATCGACGCCGAAGAACGCGGCCAAGCCGAGGCGATCGCTCAGAACCTCCGCGAGATGACCCGCCTGCCCGTGCCGTTGATTGTGGTCGTGATCGGCGAAGGCGGCAGCGGCGGCGCGCTGGCCATGGGTGTGGGAAATCGCATTTACATGCTGGAAAATGCGATCTATAGCGTAATCTCTCCGGAGAGCTGCGCGGCGATTATCTATCGTGATTCGAGTCACGCTCCAGCCGCGGCAGCCGCGCTCAAGATGACCGCGCAGGACTTGCTAGGGTTGGGTATCATCGATGGAATTGTGCCCGAGCCTGGCGAGGGAGCTCACACCGACCCAGCGGCTGCTGCCGAGGCTTTGCGAACAACCCTGAAAGGAGCGTTGAGCGAACTGAAAGGCATGACGCCCCGGCAATTGATCGATCAACGCCATGAGAAGTTCCGCCATATGGGGTCGTTCTTTTCGGAGGGGATCGCTTGAAAAAGCCCGTGTTGGTGGGAATCCTAATTGTCGCCGTGATCCTGGGCGTGATTATTTACTCCAGCTTCAATCTGGCCAAGTATCGTGTGGAAGTTTGCATGAGCTTTCACAATGCCACCAATTGCCGCACGGCCGCAGGCTCTACGGAAGAGTTTGCGCGGCGAACCGCGATCACCAACGCCTGCGCGGCAATCGCTTCCGGCGTTACCGACTCCATTGCCTGCGAAAACACTCCGCCCATCAGCGTCACCACGAAGTAGTGCGCCATGACGGGACTGCTGCAGCAGCTCAGAAAACCTCTGGTGCTGCTGGCTCTCTTCGCGATCTCCTGGGCAGTCGCGCGAGCCTGTGTACAGGCCGTAGTTATTGACGAAGCCGAGACCTTCGACATTTTCGCCGGCCGCTCAGCGCCGAACCAATGGGAGCCCGCTTCCAACAATCACGTCCTGAGCTCCGCGCTGATACGCCTTTCCACCATGCTTTTGGGCCTCTCCCATGTCAGCCTCCGGCTACCCGCGTTGTTAGGGGCGCTGCTGTACATCTGCGCGGCGTATTGGCTCGCTGGAGCATTAAGCACCCAAACTCGAATCCAGATGCCATTATTTCTCTGCTTGGTTTACAACCCCTTCGTGTTCGACTATTTCACGGTCGGCCGGGGCTATTCGCTCGCTTTGGCGGGCTTGCTTGGCTCGTTTGCTATGGCGCTATGGACAGAGAGACGACGCTTGGATGGCGTCGATTTTCCCATCGTGCGGAACGCCTCTATCGCGTCGGCGTTATTGGGCGTATCGTTTTCCGCGAATTTTTCCTTCGCGTTTGTGGACTTCGCCGCACTAGGACTCCTGGCCTTATGGGCCCTCTGGAGAGGACCTCGCAAACTTCAGGCACTAATCGCAGCGATTCTGCCTATGGCCGTCGTGACGTTCTTTTTCTCCTCCTACACGCTGCTCCACTGGCCCTCAGGCCAGCTCTGGGACGGCGCGACCTCCTGGGGCGAGACCTTCCGCAGCGTGGCTCACGACTCGCTCTATCAATTGAATCCCCACATCCTGAATCCGCTGTTGCTGGGCTGGATGGAAAGGGTCCAACATTTCCTGTTGCCCGCGTTGGGAATCCTCATGGCGATTCAGTTGGTGTATTGCATCCTCGCGCTCAAAAACAAAGAGAGAGAGGATCGATGGCTGTGGACGGTCCTCTGCGCTGTGCTAATTCCCTTGGTGATCGCACTGGCGGTACACGCCGTGGCTCATAGTTTTTTCGGATTGCTGCTCCCCAGGAATCGGACGGCGATCTACATAATCCCCCTGCTAACCGTCGCTCTCGGCGCTCTGACGTGCATGCCCACGCGAGGTCGTAATTTCGCCCTGGTTGGCCTCTGGGCGCTTGCAGGATCTTTCCTGCTGAGCCTCCGCCTGAGCTACACGCAGGAATGGCAATATTCGGCTGATGTGAAAGACGTCTACTGGGGACTCGAGTACTTAAGCAAAATGCACCACGTGCATGAGGTCAACTCAAATTGGCGCTATGGAGCAATCCTCGATTTTTACCGCCGATGCTATGGCGCGGACTTCAATGTCGCCTGGTCTGTGGACGGTCCGTTTCTGCGCGGCAAGCAGGCCTATGTGCTTTACGCCCCCATTGATGGGACCTATGCGGACCTGAATCACCTGGCCATTATGTATCGCGGATTGGATACCGGCGTGATCATCGCCGTGGACCCCTCGGTCGACCCCGCGTTTTTCGGCCCGTCCAATCCTCAAGAAGAGGGATTCCTCTACGAAGACACGGACGACCGCATCCAATTCTCTGGAAAGTGGGTCCGGGACAAGCAGTTTCCGGCGGCCTCCGCGGGCACACTGACGTATTCCAATACGCCGGGCGACAGCTTCCGCTTCCCCTTCGAGGGCGTAGGAGTGACCCTGCTCTATACCAAGGCGTTCAACCGGGGCCTCGCCGAAGTGCTGGTGGATGGCCAGCTAGAGGAAACCTTAGATATGTACTCGCCTCAGATCGAATATCAGCGCAAAGCGACATTCGGACCGCTAAAACCGGGCAAGCATGTGATTGAAGTACGGGTGAAAGGTGGGAAGAACGAACACTCCACCGACCAAATAGTCGATGTGGATGCGATACAGATTCGCTGAGACCCCGCCCGCCTTGACAGGCGGGGTTTTGAGGGCAATTTAGCTGATGTGCGGAGTGATCATCTTGACCACTTCAGACTTGGGTAGCGACCCGACTCGCTGATCCACCACCTTGCCGCCCTTGAAAAGCAGCAGCGTGGGAATGCCGCGGATCTCGAAACGCATCTGCGTCGCGGGGTTATCGTCGGTATTTAGCTTGCCGATCTTCATCTTACCTGCGTACTCGGTGGCCAGGGCATCGACGGTCGGAGCCATCGCGCGGCACGGTCCGCACCAAGGGGCCCAAAAGTCCACTAGAACAGGGACTTCCGAGTTAATAACCTCCTTGTCGAAAGCAGCGTCGGTAAAGTTGATCGTGTTATCGCCGGCCATGGATTGTTTTTATCTCCTTCAAAAGTAACTATGTCTATGATGCGGCAGGCACAGGAAAAGATGCAACCGGCTCCTTACAACTGCCTGTATAAACGCCGATACTGGGCCGCCGAAGCCGCCCATGAATGATCCTTCGCCATCCCCGCCTTCATGAGACTTACCCATCTATCGGGCGACTTATAGGTTTCCATTGCGGTCGTCAAAGCCTCCGCCAGGGCCGTGGGCGTCGCCGGGCCAAATTTGAAGCCCGTAGTCTCGTCTACCGTGTCTTCCAGGCCTCCCGTCGCTCGCACTACGGGGACCGTCCCGTAGCGAAGGCTATACATCTGGTTCAGCCCACAGGGCTCGTACCGGCTCGGCATCAGGAACATGTCCGAGCCCGCTTCGATGCGATGGGCCAACCCGTCGTTATAGCCGACCCCCAGGGCGAAATGGTCCGGGCTGACGTGCGCGAAGTGGCGGAACATGTCCTCAAAGCGCTTTTCCCCCGACCCCAGAACTGCCACCGACACGTTGTTCGTCATAAACAACAGGGCGTTTTCGCCCACAAGATCGAAACCCTTCTGTTCGGCGAAGCGGGAGACGATGCCGACGAGAGGCCGGTCCAGATCCATCGGTAAATTCAATTCTTCCAGCAGCGCCTTTTTGCAAGCGCGCTTGCCCGAAAGATCGGCGGCCGAAAAGTTGGCGGGCAGGTGCGGGTCGGTTTCAGGGTTCCATTGGTCGAAGTCGATGCCGTTGAGGATGCCCGTCAGCTTGGAAGCTCGTGAACGCAACAGCCCGTCAAAACCAAAACCGTACTCGGGTGTTTGGATTTCCTTGGCGTAGGTCGGGCTGACAGTGGTGATCGCATCCGACCAGACCATGCCTGCCTTGAGGAAGCTCACTTCGCCATAGAATTCAAGACCGCCGGGATGAAATAAGGACCGGCTCAGCCCAAGCTCGCCTAGAACCCCGGCTCCGAAGTTACCTGCGTAACCCAGGTTGTGAATGGTGAGCAGGCACTTGGTTCCAAAGAAGGTCGGATCGCCACGAAAGTTTTCGCGCAGGTAGACCGGCAGAAGCCCGCACTGCCAGTCGTGCACGTGGAAAATATCGGGGCGAAACAGAAAGCGCGCCACCGCGATGGCCGCTTGACTCAGCAGAGCATAACGGATGTGATTATCGGGGTAGCCCCAGGCGTCGCCATAGATGCCGGGCCGATCGTAAAGCGGCGGGCAGTTCACAAAGAAGTACTTGACGCCCCGATCGATGAGCTGATCGATCCAGACTGTGTAGTGATAGTTGCCGACAGATAGGCGAACACCGTCGGCGACGCGGTCCACCGAGGGTATATTCGCGCCTCGGTAACGGGGCATCACAACGGCTACCTCTTCCCCCAGGCGCACAAGTTCGGGGGGAAGAGCGCCCAGGACATCGGCCAGCCCGCCCGTTTTGGCAAACGGAGCGACCTCTGCGGCAACCATCAGGATGCGGGACATAAAAGATGCTTTTGAACCTTGCCCAGCGCATTGCGCGGTAGTTTTTCGATGACTTCAAAACGCCGGGGGATTTTGAAGGAAGCCAGCTTTTCGCGGCACCGCGCTTCCAGCGCAGCCGTATCGATCGCCCCGTGGCTCGCGACCACGTAGGCCACCGGTACTTCGCCTCGCACCGGATGCGGTTCGCCGACCACCGCCGCCTCCGCGATCTCAGGCTGTTCAGAAAGATATTCTTCAATCTCGCGAGGGTAAATATTGAAGCCTCCCGAAATAATCAGGTCGCTACGGCGTCCGCAGAGCGTGTAATAACCGTCGGCCGAGCGCTGCGCGATGTCGCCAGTCCTGAACCAGCCATCCAAAAACGCGGACTGCGTCGCGTCGGGGCGATTCCAATATCCCGCGAATACGTTGGGACCTTTCAGGTAGACCTCGCCGGTTTCTCCTTCAGGGACGGGCTTGCCTTCTGTGTCTAGAATGCGGATTGAGATGCCCGGCAAGGGAAGGCCGACCGCCCCAGGCCGCCGCTCACCGGTGTACGGATTGGAGATGTTCATCAGCGTTTCCGACATCCCGTAGCGTTCCAGAATCGTATGGCCGAAGAGCGTGCGGAAGTCTTCCAGAACCTGCGCCGGCAGCGGAGCCGACCCCGACACAAACAGGCGCATATGCTCGCCAATGATGCGCGCCGCATCTTTCGGAGTTTCCAGCAACCGCACGTAAACCGTGGGGACCCCGAAGAAAAGGCTAGGCCGAAAGTCCAGCAAAGTCGCGCCTGCGGTTTTATGTTCGAAGCGTTCCAGCAGCCGCGTGCGACATCCGGAAATCAACCAGCAATGGACTCCGTTGCCGAGTGCGTGCACGTGGAACAGCGGCAACGCCAGCAGGAAACGGTCCTGCGAGGTAATCTGCCAGCACGTGATCAGGTTCAAAGCATTGGCGATGAAATTATTGTGGCTAAGAATCGCGCCTTTGCTGAGTCCCGTTGTGCCGGACGTGTAAACCAGCGCCGCCGGAGCATCGCCTTCCAGGGGCAGCACATCCAGCATGTCAGGCTGCCGCGCGGCCTCGGCCTGAATCGCAGGAAGATCTTTCTCCGCCAGGTATAGCTTCGGCGCGGCATCGGCCAGGATGTGCGCCATCTCGCGCTCGCGATACAAGATGTTGATCGGGACGAAAATCAAGCCCAGCTTGATCGACGCAAGATAGAGGTCGATAAATTCGATGCGGTTCGCAAGATAAACGGCCAGGCGATCGCCCTGGTTCAGGCCCCGCGCCCGCAGCGCATGCGCGACGCGATTGCTGCGCCTGTCCAGGTCGCCGAATGTGTACTCGGCTCCCGCCCACTCCAGGGCAGTCTCATCACGGCGGCCAATGAAAGAGAGATCAAAAAGCTGACGAAGATTCAATCGGGAAGGACCTCGCCTGTGGTTTCCATTCCCCAAGGTAGCAGGAAGAGGCCAGCCAAAAAGGCGAGCGAAGTATAAGCGACCGGGGTGCCGATAGTCCCCATCTGGCCGACGCCCCAGCCGACGAGGAACGTCACGCCCGCCCCCACGAATCGCCCCACCGAGGTCGCAAAGGCAAAGGCGCTGGCGCGGCATTCAGTCGGGTACTGCTCCGGAATCCACAACGAGTACATGGTAAAGTTCGCGCCCCCGAACCCCAACAGGCACAGCAACGCGATGAACCACTCCAGAGCATTCACCTTCAGGTAGTACACGTAGCCAAACCCCAGCGCGATCGAAATGAACATCAATAGAAAGAAGAACCCCAGCGTCATACGCCGCCCCCATCTTTCGGCCAACCAGGGCAGCGCAAGGCACCCCAGCACCGTAGAGAACGACATCAGCACCGTCGCATAAGAGGCCACCCGAGCCGCTGCCGGTCCGGCCTGTCCAGCCGCGGTCGCCAAAAACGTTACCGACGACGGCACGTACACCGAACCAGCCCACAGCCCGATGATCGACACCAACAGGTACAGCGCATTCAGAATGGTCCGTTTTAAATACACCGGCGAAAAGATCATCGCCAGCGGTTTAACTTTTTGCGCGATAGGTTTCCATCGCTCAGGCTCGCGCACGCCTTTTTGGATCAGCACCACCAGCAGCGCAGGCGTCCCGCCGACAGCGAACATAGCTCGCCATCCATAAGCCGCGCCCAGGGTAGCGTTCAGGAGAGCCCCCGCAATGATGCCGACGTAATACCCCGTCTGCATATAGCCCGCGCCCATCTGCCGTCGGCCTTCAGGCCATTCCTCGGCGATGAAAGTAGCGCTAAGTGTCCACTCGCCGCCGATCCCCACACCAGCCAAAAAACGAAACAGCGCCAGCTCCCAGACATTCGTCGCCAAAGCACTGGCGAAGGTGAACGCGGAATAACAAAGGATGGTAAGCGAAAGCGTGCGGACACGCCCGAATCGATCGGCCACCGGTCCCCAAACGAGCGAAGTCCCCCAGCCGACGAGGAACAGCGCAAAAAGGAGCCCACCGTAATAGCCGATATTACCGGCACTGGCAGCAATGCCCGAGCGCGGCAGCACGTCACGCAGAGCGGGGACCATCACCAGCGCATAGATGAATCCATCCATGCCATCCAGCGCCCACCCCGCCCACGCTGCCCAGAATCCGCGAACCTGGTTGGTAGTGAGCTTCACGGGCGCTGTGGCCCGAGCGGGCTGTATCTGCGAGGCCACTATGGGCGCATCAGAACATAGTCGTGCGGGTGGTGTCAAATCTCACCAACTCGATTGGTATCCTCAAGCTATGGAATTGCTCACTCCCGATGAAATTGTCCGTTTGTCACCGCCCGAGCGTCTGGCGCTGATCGCACAACTTTGGGACAGTCTGGAGCATGAGCAACTGCCTCTAACCAGTCCACAGCGGGAAGAACTTGAGCGCCGCCTGATCTCTCTCGATCAGGACCGCCGCGAAGGGGCAACGTGGACTGCACTTAAGGCTGAATTAGAGCAGCTTTGCCCGTAGTGTTCACGGCGATTTTACACCTACTGGGAGAACGGAGTTAATTGAGGCGAAGGATTGGTGCGCGTGATCGCTAATCCATGGCAGTGCGCGGACCCGCGAAGACGACGCGAAGGAGGGTTCAGTGGCGGAACGAGCCTGATGCTCACACGATCATCGCTGCCGTTGCCCAAATTGTCGCATGAGCATTTCTCGCCGATGTCAGAGAGGGTTCGTTAAGTTCGACCATGTATGTTGGTTTCTTCTTGGCGGCATCCTTGATGGACTGGCCGATCACCCAGCCGCGCTGATCGAGAAAGACGACGCGATCATGAATGTCGGGGCTGGATCGGAGCTGGGGCGGTCGATTCGCGGCATACTTTCGCGCTACGGTTTCAACATTGGTGCCTATTCTGTTTGAAAGAATGCGGACTGTAGCTGATGGAGAAACCTTGCTGACATAAAGGTTGAAAAGATCTTCTTCAAGATAAGCGTCGACGATAAGAATGTCTGAAGTTGCGGCCTGAACAAGCGCACTCAGATCACGGTAAAAACCGTACTCGTCACCGGGCGCGTAGACGCCTTGACTGGCTATCAAGGGAGTCTGTTTTTGGGGCTGTTCCTTGAAGTAAGCGGCAAACTCGTCGGTGGATGTAATCAGCTTGCCGTTGCGAGAGATGAACTGCCAACCATGATCCTTGTTTACAAGGAACCCCGCGCTTTCGAGCCACGCCCAAGCCTCTCGAAGAGCTAGGTCAACTTCCGATTGCCTTCCTGGGTATTCTTGTTGCTTGCCTCGACGGTCCCCTTCGAAGAAATTGCTCTTACCGACCAGCCCATTTTGGACAGCCGTGCACTCTCCGGGCTTGCAGCTATTGAGGTGGACCAACAGAATGCCAGCCAACTGTCCGACTTCGAGTTTGAGAAGAGCCGTAGCATCGGGGACGAATGAAGATATCCTTTTCATAAAGTGTTATAGAGGACGGTATCACACCGTATGGGAGGCCCTCGTGCAGGTAGTGTCAAATCTGAAACCTATTTCAGATTCCAGCGCTAGACTAAGAGCTATGCGGGTTCTATGGGTGTTATGCAGTGCAGCAGCAGTCTACGGCCAGAGCCAATACGTCGGCTCGACCGCTTGCAAAACCTGCCATGCGGCGACCTATGAGCGCTGGAGCAAGACCCGGATGGCCAACGTCGTCCTGGATCCCAAAACCCATCCCGACGCCATCATTCCTGATCTGACGAAAAAAGATCCTCTGGTCACCTTCACCAAGGACGACATCGCCTTCATCTACGGCAGCAAGTGGAAGCAGCGCTATTTCACCAAGGTCGGCGACGACTATTTCCCGTTGGGCGCGCAATGGGATGTCACCAACAAAATCTGGCGCGCCTATTTCACTCGTGAGGGAACCGATTGGTGGGTTCCCTTTTATCCGGCCGATAACATGAAGCGCCCCACAGGCCCTCTGTGCGACGGTTGTCACTCCGTGAATTACAACATCCAGACCAAGACTGTCACCGAGTGGAACGTCGGCTGTGAAAAATGCCACGGGCCTGGATCGGACCACGTGCGCCAGCCCACACGCGCCAACATCGTAAATCCGGCGCGGCTGAATTCCTTGGTCGCGAGCGACACCTGCATTCAATGCCATTCCCAGGGCAAGCCCGTGAAGCCCGAGATCAACGGAAAGTATTACGACTGGCCCGTGGGATTCCAGATGGGAATGAAACTTAGCGACTTTTGGGTGCTGGAAGAACACAAACTCGGCGAGACAACCTTCACCCACTTCCCCGACGGCACCGCGCATAAGAATCGCATGCAGGGCAACGATTTTGTCCAAAGCGCGATGTACACGCATGGGGTGGCCTGCTTCAGTTGTCACGATGTACACGGAACCGGCAACAATGCCGACCTGCTCAAGCCCGCCAGCGTCCTGTGCCTGAATTGCCACGGCCCAAATTCACCGAACGGCCCACGCGCTTCCACCATCGAACAACACACTCACCACAAGCCAGGGAGTACAGGGAATGAATGCGTGGCCTGCCACATGCCAAAGATCGAGCAGACCATCGCCGACGTAAACGTCCGAAGCCATACCTTCAAGTTCATCTCGCCCGCCGAAACGGACAGCCTGAAGATTCCGAACTCCTGCAATAGCTGTCATTCGGATCAGACCACGAAATGGGCTCTGGATGCGATGAAGGGTTGGGGGAACGTGTCGCCCTGGCGGTAAGCCGCGACCTAGTCCGTTCGCAGCGTCGCCGCCGGATCCACCCGCATAGCACGGATGATCGGCACCGCAGCGGCGGCGATCCCAATAGCGACAAGCAATAACAACGACGCGCTAGCCGCCCACGGATCAAAGGGTTCCACTCCGTACAGCAAGCTCCCGACCCAGCGGCCGACCAGCATCGCCAAACCCGCCCCTGTTAGAACGCCAAGGGCGAGCAAAGGAGCCACCCGCCCCGCTACCAACCGGATCACGTGCCCTGGATCGGCTCCCAGCGCCAGGCGCAATCCGATTTCCCGGCGGCGGCCTGTGACGAAGAACGCGAGAATCCCATAAAGTCCGATCGCGGAGAGCGTCAGCGCGAAGATGCCAAAAGAGGAAGACAAGGCAACCAGGAAGCGCTCCTGCCAGAGTGACCGTTCCACTTCCTCGGAAAGGGTTGCCAACTGGAAGAACGGAACTTCGGGATCGATGGAATGAAGCAGGTCGCGCAACGGCTGGATCGCGGAACGAGGGTCGCCATGCGTACGGAAGTGTAGAGAAAATGTGTCCGGGTAGTTATCCGGACCGAATGGATCCTGATAGAAAATGGGCGGAGGAATCTCACGTAAAGACCGGTAGCTGGTATCGCTGACAACACCAATCACTTCATACTGCGGCTTTGTGAACTCTTTGCCGGTCGCAAACTGGCGTCCCAGGGGATTCTGCCCCTGGAAGAATCGGGTTGCGAAGGTCTGGTTAACGATGACAGGTGTCAATTGGTTTGGCTTGTTTTCGGCTGGGGAGAACGCTCGGCCGGCAAGAAGATGAATTCCCATGACGCCGAAGTATTCTGGGCTCACCTCATTCACGCTACTGTTGAACAGGCCATCGCCCCTTTGCCCGGCGAGGACGACCGAATTTCCGAGGCCGATTCCGCGCATCAGAGGACGACTCGCGATCGCGGCGCCTTCGACGCTCGGAATGGCGCGCGCCCCATCAATCAGCCGGCGCTGAAGAGCGAAGGTCCGGTGGCTATCGTAACCGCGCAGATGGGGGTCGACGGAGAGAACGACGACGTGGTCGCGGTCGAAGCCCATGTTACGGGCCCGCAGATTGGAGAGGCTGCGGGTCATTAGTCCCGCCGAAACCAGCAGCACAGTGCAGAGCGCCACCTGGGCGGCGCAGAGCAGCATTTGAAAACGTTGGTGCGAGGCCTCGCCCACAGTGGTTTTGAGAGTCGTCGAAAGGTCGTGCCGCGACGATCGCCACGCGGGGGCGAAAGCAGAGAGCATCGCTGTGAGAACACAAGCGGCGATGGAGAACACCAGAACTCTAAGGTCGAGATGCAAATTGAGTGAGAGCGTGCGGAGCTCGGAGGGGTCGAATCCAATTCCGCGGGCGGGAGGAAGCAACCGTGCAAACAGGGGCATGCTCCAACGGGCAAAGAGTATGCCAGCCCCGCCCGATACAAGACACAAGAGGAGGCTTTCGGTGAGCCATTGCCGGACGATTCTCCACCGGCCCGCGCCAACCGCAAGCCGAACAGCGGTCTCTTTTTCGCGCGCAGTAGCGCGGGCAAGCAGAAGACCTCCTACGCTGGCGCATACCATAAGCAGCAGTAAACCGGCGCCGCACAGCAGCACCACAAGGGCGGTAGCGGACTGATCGCGAATCGGCGAAAGGCCATGGGCGATGGAGCGTACTTCAAGGCTGCCCGTCTTGCGGCCCTTGTAGTTCTCCGGCCGTTGCAGCGCGTCGTCGGACATGTAGCGGGTCCACAGCGCACTGGTTTCCTGCTCGGCCTGTTCACGTGAAACACCGGGCCGGACTCGCGCGACGATCTCGATGACATAGTTCTTGAAGGTTGGATCGGGATGGGTAGAGAAGTCGAGAATATTGGAATGGGGAATCCAGAGATCGGGGCCGCTATCGATGATCGTCCCCGTGAATTGCTCGGGAGCCACACCGACGATCCGATAGACATGACCTTTCAAGCGTAGGGTCTGTCCGACAGCATTTGGATCGCGGCCGAAACTTCGCGTCCAGTATTGATAGGAGAGCACAGCCACGTGGTCATCGCCGGTGGATAGTGATCGGCCCAGAATAGGCTGGACGCCAAGATTCGAGAAATAGTCAAGGGAAACGCAGTGTATGTGGCTGCGTTCAGCGGTGGCTCCTCGCTCCAGCGAGACGATCTGTTCGATTTGGCCCGCTACTTCGTACAGCGTAGTAGAGCGGCTCGCGAGTTGTTTGTAGAACGGGTAGTCGAAGTACGGATAGATCGGAAGCCTCGGGCGGATCTCAAGAATCTGAATCAGACTTTGGGGATCGCGAACAAGCAGCGGTCGCAGCAAGACTGCGTTGACCAGAGAAAAGATCTGCGTGTTGGCCGCGATGCCGAGCGCAATCAGGAGAGCGGCTATTGCGAAAAACGTGGGCGACCGGCGGAACTGCCGGAGCGCGTAGCGAAGATCCTGGAACAGGTCCACCTCTTCTAGAGTAGGACGGACCATCGTTGTTTGTGGTCTGTCTTAGTAGGAAAGATGGCAGACCACAAATACCGATGGTCCGCCCTACTGTGGTTGTGGTAGGGACGGGCAGATTCGAACTGCCGACCTGTCGCTTAGGAGGCGGCCGCTCTATCCATCTGAGCTACGTCCCCACACCATATGATTCTACCAGCGGGTCAAGCCTTTTTTGCCAATGTCGCGGCGGTAGTGCACTCCCTCGAAATGGATCTTGTCGACGGCAGCATAGGTGTTTACGATCGCGGACTTAAGATCGTGGCCCGAAGCCGTCACACCCAAAACGCGACCGCCCGCGGTTTCGATTCCGTTCTCACCGCGCCTGGTTCCAGCCTGAAAGACCTGTGCGCCCGAATCGTCCAGCCCACGGATTGCATCGCCCGTGCGCACTTGACCTGGATAACCGGCCGCTGCGAGAACCACACAGACAGACGGATCAGCCTTCCACTCGAGCGTCGCGCCTGCCAGCCCGCCGGTGGCCGCGCCCATCAGGATTTCCGCGAAACCGCCTTTCATTCGATGCATCAGTGGCTGGGTCTCGGGATCGCCCAGGCGAACGTTGAACTCCAGCACCTTGGGCCCTTGCGCGGTCATCATCAGGCCGGCGTAAAGAAATCCTGTGAAGCCTGTTGCTGCGATGGCAGGATGAATCACGGTGTCCATCACGTGTTGCGATTGTTCGGGCGTCAGAATGCGGCCATCGCAGTAAGCGCCCATACCTCCGGTGTTCGGGCCCGTGTCGCCATCGTGAACCGTCTTGTGGTCTTGCGTTGGTTCAAGGGAAACTACATTTCGACCGTCGCTCAGGACGATGAAGCTTACTTCTTCTCCTTTGAGGAACTCTTCAATCACAAGCGTGGGCCCAAGGCCTCGCACAGCGGCTTCGGCTTCCGCGCGATCCTGCGCGATCACGACGCCTTTGCCTGCCGCCAGGCCATCGGCCTTGATGACGATCGGGTAATCGAATTGGTCCAGCGCCGCGATGGCAGCTTGTGCTTCGGTAGTTTGCAGGAATCGAGCGGTCGGGATGCCGATGCGCTGCATGAATTGCTTGGAATGGACCTTGGAAGCCTCCAACCGCGCAGCTTGTTGTGTAGGCCCAACAATGGGGCGGCCCGCCGCGCGGAATTCGTCAACGATGCCCGCTACCAGCGGTACTTCGGGACCCACTACGGTAAGGTCGGGACTCACCGAAGATGCCGCGGCGAGGTAGTCCGCTGTGAGGACGTTCGTGCCAACCTGTGCGGTGCCGGGGTTGCCTGGGGCGGCAAATATCTGGTGGCCTTCGGTCGCCAGGCGCCAAGCCAGGGCGTGCTCACGGCCGCCGCTTCCAATGACTAGAATTTTCACGGGGAAAAGTCAGTTTATCGCGAGGACGGTAGAATGACAAATGTGGCAAAGCGTTATCAGGTGATTGTAGTCGGGGCGGGGCACGCCGGTTGTGAGGCTGCTCGTGCTTGCGCGCGGTTAGGCTTGAAGACCGCGATGGTCACCATGAACCTGGACCTGATTGCGCAGATGTCCTGCAATCCGGCCATTGGAGGCATTGCCAAAGGGCATCTGGTTCGAGAGATCGACGCGCTGGGCGGAGTGATGGGTGAGATCACGGATGCGGTGGGCATTCAGTTCCGTTTGCTCAATACCAGCCGCGGGCCGGCTGTGTGGTCGCCTCGCGCGCAGTGTGACAAGAAGCAGTATCGGGTCAGGATGCGGGAAGTGCTGGAGCGCGAGCCGAATCTGCGTATTTTGCAGGCCGAGGTCGCACAGATTTCCGTCTCCGAGGGGTCGACGCGACGGGCGCTCGGGGTTGAGCTGCGTGATGGCCGGACACTGGAAAGCGACACCGTAGTGATCACCACCGGGACCTTTCTGAACGGTTTGGCTCACATCGGCGAACAGCGGCTGAGTTGTGGGCGAAGCGGAGAGGCGCCGTCGAATCTGCTGGGAGATCAATTACGCGGCCTGGGGTTGGATTGGAAGCGCTTGAAGACCGGGACGCCTCCACGCTTGGATGGCCGCACTATTGATTGGACCCGGTTCGAGGCCCAGGAAGGGGACTCGGTTCCGACTCCTTTCTCCTTTATTACCAATAAGATAGATAGATCACAAGTTCCTTGTTATGTGGCGTATACGACCGCTGAGACTCACGCTATTTTAAGAGAAGCAATCCCACGGTCGCCTCTCTATAGCGGGCAGATCGAGGGGGTCGGGCCGCGATACTGCCCGTCGATCGAGGATAAGGTCGTCAAATTCCCAGACAAGCTGCGGCACCAGTTGTTCCTGGAGCCTGAGGGGCTCGACACCAACGAGATTTACGTCAACGGAATGTCGACCAGCATGCCCATTGATGTCCAGACCCGCATGGTCGCTTCGGTGCCCGGGCTGGAAGAAGCCGAAATGATTCGGCCCGGTTATGCGATCGAGTATGACGCGATCGATCCTCGGGAGCTGAGTTCGGGTCTCCAAGTCAGGAGTTTGCCCGGGTTATTTCTGGCCGGCCAAATCAATGGGACGTCGGGCTATGAAGAGGCTGCTTGCCAGGGCCTGATGGCGGGTCTCAACGCGGCAGCGTATATAGGGGGGCTTGATCCGGTTGTTATTGAGCGGACAGAAGGCTACACCGGAATTCTGATCGGCGATCTGATCGCCAAGGGCGCGGACGAGCCCTATCGAATGTTCACCTCGCGCGCCGAGTTCCGGCTGCATCTGCGGATCGATAATGCGGATGAACGGCTGACGCCAATTGGCCGCAGGCTGGGGCTGGTGAATGAAGATCGCTGGAATCTGTTCCTGAAGAAGCAACTGCAGAAGGACGAACTGACCCGTTCGCTTCAAGCGACTCGGATTGACCCTCAGCGCTTTGCCTTCCTCGGTCTGAGCGCAGACGACCGCCCTACTCTGGCTGAATGGCTCCGAAGGCCGGAGGCGCGGCTGACCCACCTCGACTCGCTGGATCAATACGGACCTAGTCCACGGAGTTCGGGAAACCGTCGAGACGGAGATTAAGTACGCGGGATATATCTCCCAGCAAGGCCGTCAGGTGGAACGCCTCAAGGGAGCAGAGCGGCGGCGTATTCCCACCGATTTCTCTTATGCCGGAATTCCAGGGCTCTCCAACGAGGTTCGAGAGAAGCTTTTACGCGTTCGACCAGAGACTCTGGGTCATGCCGGACGGATCCCCGGGGTGACACCCGCTGCCATTGCGGTGCTCGACGTCTACCTCAGTCTCGCAAATTGATGTTCCGGGATCTGTTGGCGAGAGAGTTTTCGCCGTACGGATCACTATCTCAACAGCAGCTCGATTTGGCGGCCCAACATTTCGAATTGCTCCGGCAGTGGAATACACGCATGAACCTGACCAGGATCGAGTCGCTGGAGGAGGTGGTGCGACTGCATTACTGCGAGTCCTTCTTTCTTGGGGCGTGGTTTTCTGAGGGCCCCCATCGTGTAGTAGACATCGGCTCAGGGCCGGGCTTCCCTGGGATTCCGGTTGCAATTTTTCGGCCTGATTTAGAGATCACGCTGCTTGAGTCCAACAGCCGTAAATGTGTCTTTCTGCGGGAATCGTCGCGTGATCTACCAAATGTTCGTGTGCTGAACGTGAGGGCGGAGCAATGCCGAGAGCGCTTTGACTGGATGATTTCAAGGGCAGTGGCGGTTCCGGAGGTGCTTGAAAGCCGTTTGGCACCAAATTGGGCGCTGCTGGTTGCGAAGAACGATGCGCCTCTTGGTTCGGAAGTGGTTGACTTACCATGGGGTTTGAATCGCGTAGTGAGTGTTTCACGTGAAACAGTTTCACGTGAAACCTTAGGAAACTAGCTCGGACTACCAATTTTTTCGTGATAAGATCACTAACGACGTGGCCAAGGTAATCGCAGTTAGCAACCAAAAGGGCGGTGTAGGCAAGACCACGACCGCTATAAATTTGGCCGCATCTCTAGCTGCCAATGACATTCGGGTGCTGCTGGTCGATTCCGACCCCCAAGGTAACTCTACTAGCGGCCTTGGGATCGAGAAGACGGGCGAGCTACCGACCATCTATGACGCGCTACTGGGCGGGGTCCCGATAGAGAAGGCGATTCAGCCGACCAAGTGCGATGGGCTAGATATAGTAACTGCAGACAAGCACTTGGTCGCGGCAAGCTTGGAGCTGGTGGACCAGCCGGACCGGGAGCTTCGCTTGAGGGCGGCCCTTAAACCAGTTCGGGATCGATACGATTTCATCTTGATCGACTGCCCGCCCGCGTTGGATCTGCTGACATTGAATGCTTTGCTGGCTGCAGACTCGGTGCTGATTCCCATCCAATGCGAGTTCTTTGCCCTCGAAGGCATTTCGCAGTTGATGGATACGATTGACAAGGTGAAAGAATCCTTCTCGCATCCCCTTGCAATTGAAGGCATTCTTCTCACAATGTACGATGACCGGACCAACCTGACTCGCCAGGTGGCGGACGATCTCAAAGATTTCTTTAGCGATCAAGTGTTTACGTCGGTTATACCCAGGAGCATTCGATTGGCCGAGGCACCCAGCTACGGGAAGCCCATTCTGATGTACGACCCCCGGTCTAGGGGCGCGGAGAGCTATATTCGGCTCGCCAAGGAAATTTTGGAACATGAGCAACGGAATCGACAAGCAACGCAAAGTGCTGGGTAGGGGTCTCTCGGCTCTACTTCCAGCGCGAACCCCGACTCCTGCGGGGACCGCAGCACCGACGGTGGCTGTAACTCCTGAGACGTCCCCCACCAGGCTGCCGATCGACTCAATCCAAGCCAACCCTCTCCAGCCGCGAACGGTCTTCGAGCCCGCAAAGCTAGAAGAACTGGCGGATTCGATTCGAGCGAATGGAGTGATCCAGCCGATCGTCGTTCGGAAGCTGGGCGACGGATTTCAAATTGTCGCCGGCGAGAGGCGCTGGAGGGCATCCAAGCTTGCTGGGCTGGCCGAGGTCCCGGTAGTTGTCCAGGATGTGGCCGACCCTCAGATGCTGGAGTTGGCGCTGATTGAAAACATCCAGCGCGAAGATCTGAACCCGGTAGAGACGGCGCAGGCTTACGACCGCCTAGTCAAGGAGCTAGGACTTTCCCAGGAGGAAATCGGCCGCCGGACCGGAAAAGATAGAACTTCGATCACCAATATGATTCGGCTGCTGCGCTTGCCCAAGGAGGTTCAGCTTCTTCTGGCCGAGCATCGCATTTCGATGGGACACGCACGAGCGATCCTCGCCCTTCAGGACGCGGACCAGCAGATCATGCTGGCGGAGAAGACCGCGGCCCAAGGGCTGTCCGTCCGCCAGGTGGAGGCGATGATCCAGGAGATGACCTCGGATCGTCCCAAGCATGGCGGAGGGCCTTCGCGGAAGGATGCCAACCAGGATCCTAATGTCAGGGCGGCTGCTGAAGAATTGGAGCGGCTGCTTGGCACGCGGGTAAGGATTGTGGAGCTGAGCGAAAAACGGGGTCGGATCGAGATCGAATATTATTCCCAGCCCGAGCTGGAGCGGATCTACGACCAGTTAACAGGAAAACAGTAGGTTGGTGCCGGCGGCAGGAGTCGAACCTGCGACCTACGGATTATGAGACCGTCGCTCTAACCACCTGAGCTACACCGGCAGCACTTACCAGCCTAAGAGGCTCATCAGGTGGTGTCAAGTCTGGTTATTCTAGACTACAATTCTTGTTGTGTCCCTTGCTGCGATAGAATTCTCGCGAGTATCGAAAAGCTATTCGATCTACTCCACTCCACGGGACAGACTGAAGGAATTGGCGACCTTCAACACGCGCCGCTTCCACACCGATTACTGGGCTTTACGCGATGTCAGCTTCCAGGTCAGCCGGGGTGAGACATTCTGCATTCTGGGAGAAAACGGGTCTGGAAAGAGCACCCTGCTGCAGATCTGTGCAGGGATCATGGAGACCACCGAAGGTGAGGCTAAGGTTAGCGGAAGAGTCTCGGCACTGCTGGAATTAGGAGTCGGGCTTCAATCCAGAGTTCTCCGGCAAAGACAACGTCTATCTGAATGGCGCGATCCTGGGGTTTTCGACCAAGGAAATGGATCGCCGATTCGCGGAAATCGAGAGCTTTGCGGAGATTGGAGACTTCATCCACCAGCCCGTGAAGACCTATTCAAGCGGTATGGCTGTTCGCCTTGCCTTCGCCGTTGCGATCCATGTAGACCCGGACATTCTGCTGGTGGATGAGGCCTTGTCGGTGGGTGACATCTATTTCCGGCAGCGCTGTATGCGGAAGGTGAACGAGCTTCGCGCCAAAGGTGTGACGATTCTTTTTGTCTCCCACTCCACCGGTGACGTCAAGGCGCTGGGCGACCGCGCCATGTGGCTGGAAAAGGGCCGGATCAAAGAGATTGGTCGCACGGATCTTGTTGTATCTAAATACCTTGCCGCTATGGCTGCCAAGGATCATGAGCTATCATGCAGCACGAAATCGAGACCCATGAACGCGAGCCTTATCAGGGTCCGGAGGAGATCGTAGAAGGCATTCCCAACATCGACCATCGCTTCGGCGACGGACGGGCGGAGATTCTCGGAATTGCGGTCCTGGGCACGGATGGCGAGAAGCTCAGCTCGATCCAGCCCAACACCACGATCGTAGTGCGCATCAGTGTACGGGCGAAGGCCAATGTGGATCGACCTCTGGTAGGGTTCATGTTCCGCAACCACCTGGGTGTGGATTTTGGAGGCACCAACACGGCGCGGGAAGGGTGCGAGTTGCCTCCGCTGCTGATTGGCGAGGTGGCTACGGTCGATTTTCACGTGGATCTTCCGGCTCTCTATGCCTCCAATTTTTCGTTCTCACCCGCGATCGCCAACGGGACGCTGGAACACTACACGCAATGCGACTGGATCGATAACGCGGTGGTGCTGCCCATGGAGAAATCGGCAAGTCCGATTTATGGGCAAATGCATTTCCCCTGCCGCGTGCACGTGAATTCCAAACTGAGCAAAGGCGCTGGAGTGCTGGAGTTGTGACCAGTTCCGAATTCACAGGCGAGCGTGTCATTCCTGGTCAGGTAAATGATGACCTTTGGGCCGAGCATATTTCGCGCTACGCGTTCGCCTCCAGATTCGCGGTGCATGCGAAGGTGTTGGATCTTGGCTGCGGCACCGGGTACGGAGCTGCGGAGTTATCGCGTGCGGCCCAGGGCGTCGTCGGCATCGATACGGCTGCCGAAGCGATCGCTTACGCGCGCGAACACTTTTCCATTCGCAATACCTTGTTCGTGCAAGCTTCAGCGACTGCCCTGCCCTTTAAAGACCGGACATTTGAACTGATCACAGCCTTCGAGGTGATCGAACATCTCACCGGTTGGGGCTCGCTGCTTTCCGAGGCACGCCGTGTTCTGGCACCCGCCGGCGTTTTTCTTGTTTCGACGCCGAACAAGTTGTATTACACCGAGTCGCGCGGCACCGAAGGTCCCAATCCTTTTCACGAACACGAATTTGAGTACGAGGAGTTCCGGGCGGCTCTTCAGGAATTCTTCCCGCACGTAGCGATACTCCAGCAGAATCGAATGGAGTCGGTAGGGTTCTATCCCGAGGTCACGCTACCGGTGGATGCCCGGATGGATCGCTCCCAAGGGCTTCCTGGGGAAGCGAGTTTTTTTCTTGCGGTTTGCTCGATCAGTCGACCGGCGGTGACCAAGTCGTTCCTTTACGTGCCTCGCGCGGCCAACGTCCTTCGGGAACGGGAGCATCACATCAAGCTGCTGGAAAAAGATCTTGGCCATTCCATTGAGGAGCACAACGACCTCGCGGCGAAGCACACCTCTTTGGTCGCGCACCTGGAAGAGCAAAATCACTGGGCTCAGGACCTGGAACAGCGCTGGAGAGATACGCAAGAGCGCGTGGTTCAACTGCAGGAAGAATTTCGGTTGGAACAAGAGCGCTCCGCTCAGGTTGCCTCCGGATACGCCGCTAAAGTCGCCGAACTGGAAACGGAAAATCGCGAGAAGACGAAGTGGGCCCTGAATACCGAGCGCACTCTTAACGCGGAGCTGATCAAGCAAAGCGGACAGCTCGCTGACACGCTCCGGTTACTGGATCAAGCCGAACAAACCGTGGTGGAGCGCACGCAGTGGGCCCAGAAGCTCGACGAGCAGCTTCGTCAAATGCAGGCGCAGATGGAAATGATCCGCCAATCGCGCTGGGTCAAGATGGGGCGCGTTGCGGGGTTGGGGCCGAAGGTGGATCACTAAGTAGATGGCCCGATTTCTGGTTGGCCTGTGGCGGCTGCTGAAGGGTTTGCCACTTGCGCTTTTGGGTCCATTCTTTCTTCTACTGGACGTTCTCGGGCTTGCGCTCGCGGATTTGATCGCGGTGTTGGTCCCGCGAAAGCCGGGGGCCGACATCGCGCCGTCAAGGACCGCAGCGAGCATCGTCATCCCCAACTGGAACGGGCGCGATCTGCTGGAAAAATATTTGCCCTCCGTGGTCGCATCCCTAGTCAATCATCCTAACAGCGAGATTATAGTCGTCGACAACGGCTCCGAGGATGGGAGCGCAGAATTCGTGCAACAACATTACCCGTCCGTGCGGCTTGTGGCCCTGGATCGAAACCTGGGCTTTGGGGGAGGGTCCAACGCGGGCTTCGAGGCAGCCCAGCACGACGTTATTGTTCTACTGAACAGCGATATGCGCGTCGACCCTGGATTTCTGGCGCCGCTGCTGGATGGGTTCACCGATGAGAAGGTGTTTGCGGTGTCCTGCCAGATCTTCATGTCGGATAAACAAAAGGCGCGGCAGGAGACCGGACTTACCGAAGGTTGGTGGTTGCAAGGTGCGCTTAGAGTCGGCCATCGCACCGACCCAAAAATCAACCAGCTCTTTCCATGTTTTTACGGAGGAGGAGGTTCCTGTGCTTTTGACCGACGCAAATTTTTCGAACTGGGAGGGTTCGATCATCTCCTGAAGCCGTTCTATCTCGAAGATACGGACCTCGGATATCTGGCGTGGAAGCGGGGCTGGAAGGTACTCTATCAACCGGCCAGCATCGTCTATCACGAGCACCGCGGGACCATTGGCAAGCGGTTCAGCGATGTATACATTCAGGGCGTGCTCAAGAAGAATTTCCTCCTGTTCACGTGGAAGAATATCCACGATTGGAAACTGCTGGCCTCGCATTTCTTTTTCACATGGGCGACCGCCATGCTTTCGTGGCTCTTCGGCGATTCAGCGGAGCGGTCCAGTTTCGCAGGCGTAGCGAGAGCGACCCTGCAATTTCCATCGGCGTTCAAGGCCCGGCTGCGGGCTCGCTCCCTCGCCTGCGTTTCCGACCGGGAGGCTTTCCGTCGACCCATGGGCGGGAATTTTCGAGATGTCTTCACAAAGTTGAATCCTCGGCCTGAAAAACTCAGGGTCCTCTTTGTTTCTCCGTATCCGATCTGTCCGCCGGTCCACGGTGGCGGCGTGTTCATGTACCAGACGGTGCGCGAACTGGCACGCCTGTGTGAATTGCACTTGATCGTTCTTCTCGACTTCGAAAAGGAACGGGCCGCGCATGCGGAACTGGACCGGATCTGCGCCTCGACAGAATATATCGTCCGCATGGAAGGACGGCAGAAGGCCATTGGCTCAATGGAGCCTTACGCGGTGCGGGAGTTCCGCAACGCAGACTTACGATGGCTGATTCACCGTCAGCTCTACCTCCAAAGCATTGATGTTCTGCAACTGGAATACACGGTGCTCGGGCAGTATGCCGGCCAGTTTCGCAGGATTCCGAGCATTCTGTTTGAGCATGACGTCTATTTCCAGTCAATCGCCAGACGGCTGCCCTTTATGACCGGCATGATGGAACGAATCAACGCGCGCTGGGAATACCTGCGCAGCTTGCGTTATGAACTGCGTCTGCTTCCGAAGGCGGACCGCGTTCAGGTCTGCAGCAAAGACAATGCAGAGTACCTCGAGTCTTTCCTGCCGGCTTTGAGAGGCCGAATCGATGGCAACTATCGCGCGGGCATCGATACATCTCTCTACCAATTTCGTGCGACGGAGCGGGAACCGTTTACGCTTCTCTTCCTGGGCAGCTTCCGACATTTACCGAATCAGGAGGCGCTGAACTGGTTCCTTCAAAACGTCTACCCAAAGGTTCAGGCGAAGGAACCCCGCGTAAGGCTGATGGTGATTGGGTCGGATCCGCCGCCGCGCCATTCGCTTCCGGCGGATCCCAGTATTGAGCTAATCGGGTTTGTGGAAGATGTCCGCCAACCTCTGCTTCAATATTCTGTTTTTCTTTGCCCTATTCTTTCGGGCTCGGGCGTGCGGGTTAAGCTGCTGGAGGCCTTTGCCGCGGGAATACCAGTGGTCTCCACCCGATTAGGCGCGGAGGGGTTGGCATCGAAGGACGGGGAGATTTGTGCGTTGGCGGACGACCCGCAAGAATTCGCGGAGAAGACGCTTGGCCTGATAAGAGATCCGAAAGGCGCAGAAGAGATGGCGAAGCGGGCCAGGGAACACGTGGTCAACCAACGAGATATGCGCGGAATGACGGCGCGGCTGGTGGAATGCTACCAGACCGAGGTCGGCCGCGATGCGAACTATTTCCCCTTAACGTCTTTCTCCAGCTTGTTGGCTATTTTCCCGGCTAATTCATTGATGTCATCGGGCCGGTTGCTCTTGGGTTTATCGTACGAACTCCAAACCACGTTTTTGGTCTTGCGATCCACCAGGAACAGAGAGCCTTTACCGCTGGCAAGCGGCTTCATAGTAGGACGTTGGTAGTCGTCCGATTTCTTGTCGTCCTTGTCTTTGGAGTCCGAGGCGTAGAGGTCCTTAAGCGCCTGCTCGAAGTTCGCCCCGATTCGCTCGGTGAAGACCGCATCGGCCTTTTTAGGATCGGTGACGATAAGAAAGATGTTAGCGGCGTTAATACGCACGGCCAGAAACTGGTCCAGGTTCCCGGACATCGGCATCAGGTAGACGGCGTGGATCTCGGTCAACAGAGGATTCGGGGCGCCGCTCGCGAGGAGCGCCGCGGCGAGGGGGATGTACAGCCACTTCATGATTTCCATAATACATGGACGCTATACGGACGGATTAAAGTTTGGCGTCAGCGCTACGGGAGATGAAATCCGTAGCCCGATGAGGGACTGGAGGACCCAGACAGCAAGCTAGACTAGTGGATTACCGACAGCAGAAGCTATCGGCACAATCCACTAGTTGAATGTACAAATCCCAGAAGATCACGGTGATCAGCCCGTGCCTCAATGAGGAACAAGGCATTGAGCAGGTCCTTCAAAAGATGCCCGAGTTTGTGGATGAGGTGATCGTGGTGGATAACGGGTCCACCGACAAGACCTCCGAAGTGGCGCGGTCCTATGGGGCACGAGTTATTCGCGAAGATGTGCGCGGATACGGCCGCAGCTACAAGACAGGCTTCGCGTCGGCCAAAGGCGACATCATCATCACGCTCGATGGCGACCACAGCTATCCTCCCGACGCGATTTCGTATTTACTCGAAGCCTTCCTTCACCTCGATGTCGATTTCCTAAATGCCTCTCGCTTCCCTGTACGCGACAGCAGGGCCATGAGTTTCAAACACAAGTTCGGCAACCTGGTGTTGTCGCTGGCCATGTCGATTCTCTACTTTCGTTGGGTGCGCGACTCGCAATCGGGCATGTGGGTCTTCAAACGCTCCATTCTTGCGCCCATGAAGCTTACTTCCGACGGGATGGCCTTCTCAGAAGAAATCAAGATCGAAGCGCTGAAAATCGATCGGTCCCGCTTTGCGGAGATCTCCATCATGTACACTTCACGGCTGGGAGAGATCAAGCTCAACCCGTGGAGAGACGGCATCTACAATTTGTGGTTTCTGCTGAAAAAGCGGTTCACGTAGCAAGATGAAGGTCGTGGCGGTGATTCCACACTGGAACCGCGCCGATCTTTTGTCCACGCTCTTAAAAAACCTGGAGCTGCAGACGCGCCGCTTTGATGATGTGATTGTCGTCGACAACGGATCCACAGATCAATCGGCGCAGGTGGCGCCGGCAGCTGGGCGCTCGATTTCTTGCGGTTGGGACAAAACTTTGGCTTCGCGCGAGCTGTGAATCGCGGGATTGAAGAAGCGCGGGCGGACTGGATCGCGATTCTCAACAACGATGTCACGCTTGATTCCGGCTGGCTTCACAATCTTCTTCATGCGGCAGAAGAGTCGCAGGCCTGGTTTGCAACCGGCAAAATTCTGTCCGCAGCGAACTCCTCGGTGATCGACGCCACCTTTGATGAGCTCTCGCGAGGTGGATGCGCGTGGCGTTGCGGCTCCGGCCGTCCTGACGCCCCGGTTTGGAACGAGGCTCGACCCATTCGGATGGCACCCATGACAGCGGCGCTCTTCCGGGCCGACCTGTTTCGCAAAGTAGGCCCTCTCGACGAGGCTTTCGAATCCTACCTTGAGGACGTCGATTTTGGGCTGCGGTGCGCACTGGCCGGGTTTGCGGGGGCTTACGTTCCCTCCGCAGTCGCCTATCATCGGGGAAGCGCGACCTTGGGCAAGTGGAATTCCGACACAGTGCGGCGGATCTCCAGAAACCAGGCCCTGCTAACAGCAAAGCACTTCCGGGATCAGCCTCGCCTCCCCATTGTGGCGGGACAATTGCTTTGGGGTCTGGTAGCCCTCCGGCACGGTAGGGCCTTTTCCTACATCCGAGGCAAGCTTGAAGGACTGCGCAAAGCTCGGGCGTTAGGAATTGAAAAGACTGGACATAGTGAACTTCGGAGGGTCCTCACCCAGAGTGAGCAGACGATTCTTTCCCTACAACGGCAGACCGGGTTCGACAGGTACTGGAGGGTATACTTCTGTCTGTCGCGGCCGTAATAGTTACTTACAACTCGGAGGCCGTGATCGAATCCTGCCTGCGCGCTCTACTCGAGAAAGCGCCACAAGTGTCTCCGATTGTGATAGATAACGCCTCTACTGACGCTACGCTGGAGCGGGTACACGGGTTCCCACAGGTACGCGTCATCGCCAACAAAGAGAACCGGGGATTTGCCGGCGCGGTTAACCAGGGCGCCAAGGCTTCGGAGGCCGATCATCTCCTCCTGCTAAACCCAGATGTCACATTACTAACCGCCACGCATCTACTTGTTGAAGCAAGTGAAAAGTATGGGCTTTCCGCCGGCCAACTTGTCGACCGACGGGGCCAATCTCAGAAGGGGTTCACGATCCGTAGGCTTCCTACGGCCACAACGCTGATGTTTGAGACCCTGGGCCTGAACTGGCTGTGGCCCTCCAACCCGGTGAATCGGCGCTATCGCTATCTGGACCGCGACTCGGGCATGGGGGGAAGCGTGGAACAGCCGGCGGGCGCTTTTTTAATGATTCGAAATGACGTCTGGCGGCATCTGGACGGCATGGATGAACAGTTTCATCCAGTCTGGTTTGAAGATGTGGATTTTTGTAATAGGGCCGTGAAAAGCGGGCATCGAATCGAGTATGTACCCTCGGTTCAGGCCTGTCATGTTGGGGGTCACTCAGTAGATACGCTGGAGTCCGGATGCCGAACACTCTATTGGTGTGCTAGCCTTCTTAAGTATGCGGCTAAGTATTTCTCGGTTTGGGAGAATCGAGGTATTTGCCTGACGCTGATACTTGGCTCGCTGCCGCGCTTAGGTCTGCGTATGATCCGCGAGCGCAGTTTCATTCCTGCAACAACTTGGGTTGAAGTCGTTAGATTAGCAGTACTGACGCGATAAGTGTAAGTTCATAGCAAAGCTAACTGATCAACATGGTTTATAAGGACTTAGTCTCAGTCACCCTGGTGACCTACAATAGTGGCCGATTCATCAAGCGGTGTCTCGAGTCCGTTCTGGAACAGAAATACCCGAACCTGGAAGTGATTATCGTAGACAACGCTTCTACTGACGGGACCGTGGACCTACTGGAACCCTTCGCGAATCGCTGCCGGATCTACTACAACGACAAGAACATAGGCTTTGCGGCGGCGCAGAACCAGGCCATTTCTCTCTCCAGCGCGGAGTGGGTTTTGACACTAAATCCAGACGTCCTGCTGTTGCCGAATTTCATTCAGAATCTGGTCGATGCAGGCAACGTGGATCCCAAGGTCGGGACGGTGTGCGGCAAGCTGCTCTCAATTCTGGCAACGTTCGATCTTCCTGATGAAGAATTAGTGGATTCCACGGGCATTTATTTCACCCCAATGTTGCGGCACCTGGACCGAGGCAGCCAGGAAGTGGACCAGGGCCATTACATCAACTTTGAGTACGTATTCGGCGCAACTGCCGCGGCGGCTCTCTACCGCCGGTCGATGATTGAAGACATCTCGATTCAGGGGGAGTTTTTCGACCCCGACTTTTTCGTGTATCGCGAAGATGCCGATGTAGCCTGGCGAGGCCAATTGCTGGGATGGCGATGCCTCTATACTCCTCTGGCGCGCGGCTATCATGTGCGCAACGTGCTGCCCGGGAATCGCAGGGCTCTGCCGCCGGAAATCAACATGCATTCGGTGAAAAACAGGTTCCTGATGCGCATCAAGAACATGACGCCGGATCTGTACCGGCGGAACTGGATCTCCATCACCGGACGGGACATCGTGGTGCTTGGGCGCATGCCTGTTGAACGAGCGAAGTTCGCTGAAGGCTTTCTCCTACCTGGCTCAGAACTGGCGCCGCGTGTGGGCCAAGCGCGACGAAATCATGAAGCGCCGCAAGGCCAAAGACGATTATATTTCCAGTTGGTTTTCCTTCCAGCCCGTAAGCCGTCCCGCTCCCAGACCTTCCGCCCGGGCCCGAGCCCGCGCCGCCCGGGGTTAGCCGGAATTCGGGCCGGATTAGAGGAATAGTTGCGCATCGCCATTGTCGGCACGCGAGGCATTCCGGCGCGCTATGGCGGTTTTGAGACCTTCGCGGAAGAGATTTCCACGCGGCTGACCGCTCGGGGCCATCAGTTGACTGTCTATTGCCGGGAGCGTCACCCGGAACCCTCCTACCGCAACGTACGGCTCGTCTACCTGCCTGCCCTTCGCCATAAGTATTTCGAGACTGTAATTCACACGTGCGTTTCCACGCTGCACTTGGTCCTGGTCAGGCTTGCGGGTAGAAAGCAGGACGCGGTGCTCTATTGCAACGCCGCGAACGCGATGTTCACGTGGCTTCCACGCGTGGCAGGTATGCCGACGGCTCTGAACGTCGACGGTCTGGAGCGGAATCGCAAGAAGTGGAACAGGCTTGCGCGCGCTTGGTACCAGATGTCGGAATGGCTCGCGACCTGGATGCCCAATGTTGTGGTCACCGATGCGCAGGCGATCCAGGATTACTATCGCGATCGTTACCACAAACCATCGCAGATGATTCCATATGGAGCGGAACTGGGACCGGTCGCCACCGATGCCGTCCTGGGGCAACTGAACCTGGAGCACGGCAAGTATTTCCTGTACGTCAGCCGCATGGAACCGGAGAACAACGGTCTTCTGGTTCGCGAAGCGTTTGAGCAGGTGGATACACCGCTGAAGCTCGCCTTGATCGGCGACGCTCCCTACGCGGCCGACTATATTACACGTGTACGCGCGACCACCGATCCGCGCATCATAATTCCGGGCGCGATTTACGGGGCGGGATACCATGAGCTGGGGTCGTATTGTTTCGCCTACATTCACGCGACGGAGGTCGGAGGCACGCATCCGGCTTTGATCGAGGCTATGGGGCGGGGAGCATTGACGTTGTATCTGGACACTCCGGAAAATGCCGAGGTCGCGGGAGGCGCGGGACTGCCATTCACAGCATCGAACCTGGCCCAGGTGATTCGTGAAGTGCTCGCTATGGCGGAGGGCGATCGCGAGGTGTGGCGCAAGCGGGCGATGGAGCGGGTCCGGACCCGTTATAGTTGGGATCGGGTGACAGACGCGTACGAGAAATTATTGTCGGCGATGGTGTCGTCTTGAGGTCGTGGGTCGAGGTTTCGCTAGGTGCGGTTCGATCCAATTTCCGGGCAGTCCAATATGTAGTTGGCGACTCCATTGAAGTGATGCCGGTGGTGAAGGCAGATGCCTACAGGCATGGCGCGGTTGAGGTGTCTAGAGCATTAGAGGCTGAAGGCGCGCGGTGGCTGGCGGTTTCCAATGTAGAAGAAGGCATCGCGCTACGCGAGGCAGGAATTCGAGCCCGCGTGCTAGTGATGGCCGACTTTCTTCCGGAAGACCGCGCGGCGTTGTCCCAATACCAACTGACGCCGGTGATCCATTCGCTGGCCGACATCGCCGCGGTGCGAGTTCCCTATCATCTAAAAGTCGACACGGGCATGAGCCGGCTGGGCGCAAGCGAACCTCCCGATGCAATCGTCCGGGCCGTTAGTTCTTCGAGCATGGTTCTGGAAGGGCTGATGACTCACTTCGCCTCCTCCGGCAATTACGAGAGTCCGCAGACAGAGGCTCAGCTTGTGCGCTTCCAGAACGTACTGGCGACCTTGAAAAGCGCGGGCCTTCAGCCGCGATATGTTCATGCTTCCAGCACCATACCGGTCGCCTATCGTCGCACGGCGGCCTGGGGGAACCTGGTTCGGCCGGGGCACGCGATTTACGGGTATGTGTCGCCTGCGCGAGGCGATGCGCCTCAGCGGTCGCTGGAAGTTCGTCCGGCCCTCACGTGGAAAGCGTCTGTACTGGCGGTAAAGCAATTAGAAAGCGGGGCGCAAATCGGGTACGGAGGCATCCATCGAGCGTCCGGGTCGATGCGTGTGGCCGTACTCGCAGCAGGATATGCGGACGGAATTCCGCATCGGTTGGGAAATCGGGGAAGCGTAATTGCGCATGGAAAGCTAGCACCGATCGTGGGAGCGGTTTCCATGGACCTGACCACTGTCGATGTCACGAATTGTCCTGAGCTTCGGTCGGGCGACGCGGTGACGCTACTGGGAAGTGAAGGGAACGAGTCGATCGACGCCCAACAGATCGCGCGAATCGCAGGGACTATTTCTTACAGCGTGCTGTGTGGGATCAGTGCGAGGGTGAAGCGGATATACGTGGAATGATGTGGCAGTAGGAATAACAATCCCCGGCCTAACAGGCGGGGCTATCCGCAACACCAGAGGATAGCCCCGTCCCGTTAGGGCGGGGATTCTGAATCACTTTACCTGTGGAACCGACCGACCAAAACACCCTTGCCCAGGATGTGGCCGTCCATCGCCTTCACGACGTCGGCGCGGGTGGCGTCTTCTTTCAGGTCGAGCTTCGTATCCAGCGCGAACAGTTCAAACGTGTAGTGGTGATACGGTCCCGCAGCGCCTGCGCCTGGTCCCATGTAGCCTACCGCGTTGCGCGTGTTCTTAATCTGAATGGTTCCGTCATCCATCATGCCCTTGGCCGGTACGCCCTCAGGCAGGCCGGTAGCCGTACCGGGGATGTTGAACGCCATCCAATGCGTCACGTCATCCATCTTCTTCTGAAGAGCCACATCAGGATCGTGCAGCAGTAATACAAAGCTCATCGTGCCGGCAGGAACATGGTCCCAATCGAGCTTGGGGGAAACGGCGTCCGGCGTCGCCTGGGTGTATTTGTTCGGAACCACGCCGCCGTCTTCGAACGCGGAGGTGGTCAGCGTCAAACCCGGCATCGGAGGACCCTTGGGGCCGCCTTTGCCTTTTTCCTGAGCCACGGCCTGGGATAGGCAAGCCGCCAGCGCAAGCGTAGTAATGGCGATTGTTTTCATAGACTTTCTCCTCTCGTCTCTAAGCTGGATACCACACTGTTAGACGGCGTTACCGCTAGACGTCCAGGTTACGCACATCCAGCGCGTTATCTTCGATGAATTTACGGCGAGCCTCGACGTCTTCGCCCATGAGGGTGGTGAACATCAGGTCGCTCTGCACCAGGTCTTCCAGAGAAACCCTGAGCAGCGTGCGGGTCTCGGCGTTCATGGTGGTTTCCCACAACTGCCCGGCGTTCATCTCTCCCAAGCCCTTGTAGCGCTGGATATTCACTTCGCGGGTGCCTTCATTCTTCACCCAGGCGAGCATTTCCCGCCAGCTCCCCAGTGTCTCCCGCCGACCGTCTTTGATCGCGACAAAAGGAGGTTGGTTCAGTTTCGTGGTCTGGTGAGCCATGGCGCGAAGGCGCTTATATTCGGGTTGCGCGGCCAGTTCCATGTTGATCGATCGCTCGGCATTGGTGGGATCGCGGAAGGTCACCATCCAGGCGGAATGCTCTTCCTCGTGAACCAACGTGCTCTCGACTTTCATTTCCTTCAAACCATCGTGGACCGCCTGAAGGTTTTTCTGGTTCTGGAAGTCGGCTTTGGTGTCCAAGGCAAGGTCGATGCGCGCCAGCACTTCCACCACTCGAGGCTCGCGCAGGCGCTTCTCCATGCGGCGCCAGACTTGCTGGAACTCGTCCAACAATGCCAGGTAATTGCGGAGCTCGGTGCCTTCCAGTTCTGACTTGTCGGCCAGTTCTATTTTCAGGTTCTCCGTAGCCCGGCGCAGAATTTCACGCGTGAATTCCTTGTCGTCCTTGATGTACTTCTCCGACTTGCCCTTCTTGATGCGGTACAGAGGCGGCTGCGCGATGAAAATATTGCCGCGCTTGATCAGCTCTTGCATGTGGCGGAAGAAAAACGTCAGCAGCAAGGTGCGGATGTGCGACCCGTCCACGTCCGCGTCTGTCATGATGATGATCTTGCCGTACCGCAGCTTCAGCACATCGAAGTCGTCTTTGCCGATGCCTGTACCGATGGCCAGAATCATCGCGCGGATTTCTTCATGGCCCAGCATCTTGTCGTAGCGGGCTTTTTCGACGTTGAGGATTTTGCCCTTCAGCGGTAGGATTGCTTGATACCTGCGATCGCGGCCGCTCTTGGCTGTTCCGCCGGCCGACTCGCCCTCCACCAGGAACAATTCGCAGCGCTCAGGATCTTTCTCCTGGCAATCGGATAGCTTACCAGGCAGGCCGCCGGAGTCGAGCGCTCCCTTGCGGCGTGTCATATCCCGAGCCTTGCGCGCAGCTTCACGCGCACGCGATGCGTCGATTGCCTTGGAAACAATCTTGCGCATCACGCTGGGATTCTTATCAAAAAACTCACCCAGCTTCTCGTTTACCAACTGGACCACGTAACCCTGAATATCAGAGTTCAGCTTGGCTTTGGTCTGTCCTTCAAACTGCGGCTGCGGCAATTTCACGCTAACCACCGCGGTCAAGCCTTCACGCACGTCGTCGCCGGTGAGGTTCTCCTTGACGTCCTTAAACATGCCTCCTGCCTGTCCCGCGGCGTTGATGGTGCGCGTTAAGGCGCTGCGGAAGCCGGACAGGTGGGATCCACCTTCGACGGTATTGATGTTGTTGGCAAAGCTGAAAATGGTATCGCCGTAAGAATCGTTGTACTGCAGCGCGACTTCCATGGTGAGTATGCCTTGCGGCAAATCGCGCTCGCCTTCGAAGTGAATCGGCTTATCGTGCAGAACGCTCTTGCCCTTGTTCAGGTGCTTGATGAACTCAGCGATGCCGCCCTGGAAAAGAAACTCGGATTCGCGCACCGGCTCCTCGCGCTCATCGGTCAGGGTGATGCGGAGGCCTTTGTTCAGAAACGCGAGCTCGCGCAGGCGCTGTGACAGCGTATCGAAGTTGAACTTCGTCGCGTCCATGATGGTGATGTCGGGCTTGAAGGTGATCTTTGTACCGGTCTTCTTGCCGGCCTTGCCCATCTTTTTCAGCGGCTCAAGCGGAACGCCCTTGGAATATTCCTGCTCCCAGGTGAACCCGTCGCGCCAGATTTCGAGCTCCAAAGGATCGGATAGTGCGTTCACGCAGCTCACTCCGACGCCATGCAAGCCTCCGGAGACTTTGTAGCTGTTGGAATCGAACTTTCCACCCGCGTGCAGCTTGGTCATTACCACCTGCGCCGCGGACACGCCTTCGCCTTCGTGCATATCCACGGGGATGCCGCGGCCGTTGTCGATCACGGTTAGAGAATCGTCCACGTGAATAATCACGTTGACTTCAGTGCAATAACCCGCCAACGCTTCGTCGACCGAATTGTCCACCACCTCGTAAACCAGGTGATGCAGACCCGCCTCACCGGTCGAGCCGATGTACATGGCGGGACGCAGACGCACTGCTTCAAGCCCTTCCAGCACTTTGATGCTGGTGGAATCGTAAATCGGCGGCGTTCCGTTGCCCTTCTTTGGTTCTTGCTTGGGCTCTGGCTTTTTCGCCTCCGGCTCGCCTTCGGTTTTCTTAACCGGTGGTTTTTCGTCGTCTGGCATGGTTACATCTACTGTTGACATTGGTTCCTTACCGGATACTTCTCGCTACTAACACAGCGCGGCTTGAGACCCGTCAAATGCGCATCGGCATGATGACGTAACGATAGTGGTCCGACTTCTCCCCCCTGGGCGAAGTTCGCCGGCGCTGTGAGCATCCTTGAACAAAAAATTAATTTCCTCTGTGGACACGGCGCGAAGAAAGTCCATGAGGTATTGCGCGTTGAACCCGATCTCCACCACCGGGCCAGCATGCGATACGGGGATGCTCTCTTCGCTCTCTCCTGTCTCTGAAACAGAGGAATGGACCTTCACTTCATCCTTGCCTACCTGGACCCGAATTGCTCGTGATCTCTCATCGGAAAACTGAGCCACGCGTTCGATAGCGCCACGAAATTCTTCGCGGTTCAGCGACACCGTGTGCGGGTGATCCTTGGGCAGCACTCTTTCGTAGTCGGGGAAATTTCCAGTCAGCTTCCGGCTGAGCAACAGACGGTCGCCCAGTTCGAAGAACAAGTGGTTCTCGTCGCCCGAGAAGCGCACTATGGAGTCCGCTGACGCGTCTCCGGCGAGCTTCTGCAGCTCCGCCATGGCTTTCCGCGGCAGAAGCGCCCTATAGGCTGCGTTGACGCCAGCAAGCTCCTCTGTGCTTTCCACCATCGCCAGGCGATGGCCGTCGGTAGCCACCAGACACCAGACCGCCCTTCCTCAACACCAGCAATGCGCCATTCAGCGTGAAGCGCGATTCCTCGCTCGATATCGCGAATACGGTCTTGCCGATCATCGAAGCAATCACGCCGATGGGAATTTCCGCCAGCACCGGAGGCATCTTCGGCAACTCCGGAAAGCTTTCCTGCGACATGCCGGCGATGCGCGTCTTGGAACGGCCCGACGTGAGACTGGCCCAGTGATTGTCCTGAATCTTCACATGGACGTCGCCTTCGGGCAGCAACCGCACGTAATCCAGCAATCGCCGCGCTGGAATGGTGCCGCCACCGGCTTTCTTCACACGAGCCGCGCAGGAGCACCGGATGCCTAATTCAAGATCCGTAGCCGTCAGTACAATGCGATCTTTGTCGGCTTCCACCAGCACGTTCGACAAAATCGGTATGGTGGTTTTTTTCTCGACAACACCCTGCGACAGGTTCAGCTCTCGAACCAGATCCGACCTGCTTACGGTGAATTCCATGACGGTTCCCTTTAACGACGTAAACGACGACTCGAGTTCTGCGCAACTATCTCGGAACTGCCTTACCTGAAGATCCTAAATAAGTCTAGGATTCATAGGGGCTGTTGAAATGTTGATTTCTCTCTAAATTATAGCAAGACTTCAGGGTTACTTTCATCAAAGACTGTGGGTATCGGGGTATCGGACTGTGCATGTTTCCCGGTCTCCCGAAGGCTCCCACAGCCATCCACAGGGATTTTCAGGCACCCGGTGTGGAAAAGAAGACTAAACTCAATGGATAGAGTCGATTACGCTGTGAATCAGCCTGTTGATTTCGGGGTCCTTCTGACGCTGCTTGTCCACCTTGTTCACCGAGTGAAGGACGGTAGTGTGGTGTTTGCCCCCGAATAAGCGGCCAATCTCCGGCAGAGAGGCGTGGGTGAGTTCTTTGATGAGGTACATGGCGATCTGGCGGGGATGCGCAATACCCCATGCGTTGGTCTTCTGTTTCAACTGCGTGGGTTGCAAATTGAACCGCTCCGCTACGGCCTTCAGAACAGCGTCCATGGTGACGCGCTTTTCCCCGCCGGGAATCAAGTACTTCAACACCTGTACGGCCATGGCGAGCGTGATAGGGGAACTAGTCACAGAAGAATACGCGACTAGTTTTACGAGCGCGCCTTCCAGTTCGCGCACATTCGATTTAGTTTTCGTGGCGATGTAAGTGCGGACATCATCAGGAAGAGTCACTCCTTCCAACTCCGCCTTCTTGTCCAGAATCGCCATCTTCGTTTCCAGATCCGGCGGCTGGATGTCTACCATCAGGCCCCACTCGAATCGCGACCGCAGCCGCTCCACTAAACCAGGTGTGCTCTTGGGCGTGGAATCGCTGGACAACACGATCTGCTTTTGGTTGTCGAACAGTTCGTTGAAGGTATGAAAGAATTCCTCCTGGGTGCGTTCCTTGCCGGCGAGGATTTGAATATCATCCACCAACAGAACGTCGGCCGAGCGGTAGTGGCGCTGGAATGTCGACATACGGTTGGATCGTATGCAGGCGATCATTTCGTTCATGAATCGCTCGCTGGAGGTGTAAACAATCCGCATACCGGGCCGCTCCTCTATCAGAGCCCTGCCGATGGCGTGCATCAGGTGCGTCTTGCCCATTCCGACTCCGCCATAGATGAACAGCGGATTGTAACTGCGTGAAGGACTGCTGGCCACCGCGCGCGCGGCCGCATGCGCGAACTGATTGCAGGAACCAACGACAAAATTTTCGAAACGGAGCTTGGGATTTAGCTGCGTTGGGGCAGCGGCGAACATCGGCTCTCCCGTCGTGATGGGATCAACTGGCCCGGACCCGGACTCCTTCGGGGCCGCGACACTGGGGACATAGACTACTCTCCTGGCCGCAAGATTCAAATGTTCTATCGCACTCCCGATCTCTCTCGCATATTCCTGCTCCAGAAAATCTTTGGTCACCTCATCGGGCACAATCACCCGTAACGCGCCGTCCTCCTCCCGCTCCAGCGAGGTCCTCAGGACCCAATTCTGATACGCCTGGGGAGTTATCTTCTCTGCGAGAACCAATTTGATCCTCTCCCATGAATCCAATTCTGTGGGTGTCATCGCCGGACCCCAATCGTAGCTTTGCGCGTTAGCTCGCAAGTTTTCCTCCAATATCAATGGCCGCGAGATATCCACACGATTTCCACTAACTGTGGAAATCCTAATCACCGATCTACTGTTCGGGGGAACCTCGCGGCTAAAAAAGTCTGCCCTATTGGCGGCTCGCTCGGACTATGCCATCCCAATACGGAATTTAAGTCTAGACCAAAAAAGTGCAGGCGGCAAGAGAAAGAATACAAAATTTGGAAGCTTTATAATCATAGTATTGCAGGAATAACAGCCGTTTTCGGCCTTCAGAAAAACATTTGTGTTACAGTGCGTTTCCGTTCCATTTCGGTACAACCCCTGGCGTATTCTCTCAGGGATTCGTCTTAGTCCCATCGACTCGGAAAGGCTATAGAGACCTGCTCGCCATGCCACCTGCCCACCATAGCGGAACCTACTCCCGCAAGCAAGCGGGTAGACATTGGATTGACGCCTTCGCGCTAATTCCGATACTCTACCGGGTTGGCCGTGAGACAGAGCAGGCTCTCAGGAAGGTCGATAATGAGCATCCGCAAATTTTTTGCAGCAATGGTGCTGCCTTTGTTTCTTTTCTCTCTCTTGTCAGGGCAGACTCCTGTCCTGAAGGTGAAGGATGCGGATTGGCCGATGTTTAGCCGGGACCTGGCGGGAACGCGCTACTCGCCCCTCACGCAGATCAACACGAAGAACGTGTCGAAGCTCGCCAAGGCGTGGAGCTATAGTCTGCGAGCAATCGCGGCTCCAGGAGCGGTAGCGCCACCGTCGCCGGCGTCGGAAGTCACGCCGATTGTTGTGAACGGGGTAATGTATTTAACCGCCGCCAATCGAGTGGTCGCTCTGGAGCCGGAGACCGGAAAGGAAATCTGGAGCTACGAGGCCAAGGGCAATGGCCTCTCTCGCCGTGCCGTGGCATATTGGCCGGGCGACAAAAACAATCCTCCGCGCATCATCTTCACCGTTGGCCGCAACATGATGGCGCTCAATGCCAACACCGGAAAGGTCGATCCGGGTTTTGGAAAGGAAGGCACGGTGGATCTGGTGATCCCGTATCAATCGGCCCCGACGGTCTACAGGAACGTCTTGTTTGTGGGCGCGAATGTGGGCGAGGTGCAGGTCGGCAATCAACCCGGCAACACCCGCGCTTACGATGCACGCACGGGCGCGAAACTCTGGGAGTTCCACAACGTTGCCCAGGCGGGCGAGCCCGGAAATGAGACGTGGAAAAATGACGGCTGGAAGGACCGCACCGGCGCCAACAACTGGGGCTTCTTCATGACGGTCGACCAGGACCGCGGCATTCTGTACACGACTCTGGGCAGTCCGGCGAGCGACTTCTATGGGTTCGACCGCGAGGGTAATGACCTGTTCGGCAATTCTCTGGTCGCGCTGGATGCGGAGACGGGGAAGCTGAAATGGTATTTCCAGGCGGTTCATCACGACCTGTGGGATTTCGATTTGCCGCCCGCGCCGGGCTTGGTGGACGTCGTCATTAACGGGAAGAAGACACCGATTCTCGCGCAGACCGGGAAGGTTGGGTACATGTACGTCCTGAATCGAGTCACGGGCGACTCGATCTTCGGTATCAACGAAACGCCAGTTCCACAAAGCCAAGTCCCAGGTGAACATTCCTCGCCCACGCAACCAATTCCGGTGAAGCCGCCGGAGATTGCGCGGCACAGCTTTAATCCCGCCACTGATGTGGTCACCGCCGACGACACCAACGAAGCGCATGCGAAAGCTTGTGCTGACCTAATCGCCAAGAGCGGCAAGCTCTATAACGTCGGGCCATTCACGCCGTGGTCGCGTCATGAGCCGGGCGAGCCCCAGGTTTCCACGGTGATGTTTCCTGGCGCGATCGGCGGTTCCAATTGGGGAGGCACGGCGACCGATCCAAAGCTCGGGTATGTGTTCGTCAACACCAATGAATATGGGAGCCTGGGCTGGGTGGAGAAACAGAAAGAAGGCGCGCAGGTGCCTTATCAGCAGGCCAGCGTGCTTGGGTCCCCGTTCAATTCCAAGTTCTGGGATCGCAAGCTCGACGCGCGAGGCCGCCTGATGGGAGAGAGCAGTTGGCCATGCAATAAACCGCCATGGGGTGAGCTAACGGCGGTGAATCTGAAGACCGGCGACTTCGCGTGGCGAATTCCATTGGGTGTCACCGACGAGCTCCCTGAAGGCAAGCGCAACACGGGCCGCATCAGCCTGGGCGGACCTATTGTGACTGCTGGAGGTCTGGTGTTTATCGGCGCGACCAATGATCGGCGTTTCCGGGCCTTCGATTCGCGCACGGGCAAGGAGCTGTGGGTAACCAAGCTCGACTACAGCGCTAACTCGGTGCCCATGACGTTCCAGGGGAAAAACGGCAAGCAGTACGTCGCAATTTCGGTGACCGGCGGAGGGGCGGGGATTACAGATCCCAACCCGGCCAATACGGAATCATTGCAAGTGTTCGCGTTGCCATGAGCGAAGTGCTCGGCATCCTGTTTCTAATCGGCTTTGCCCTCACGCTATTGATTGTCGATGGCATGCTGGGCGGTTTTACAGGAGGTCTGATCGGATTGGTGAGCGCTCTCATTCTGCGGCGAGGTTCCTGGGAGCTCATCCTGCCCAGGGACACCTTGGCAGGCGCGGTGGGCTTTACAGTCCTTCAGTTGGCGGCGTTAGGGTTGACCCAACTCAAAGTACAGATCCACCAATACGCGAGTCCTGCGATTCAGGTCCTACTCGCGAGTCTGTACGACCACACTTTCCGGGTCGGGTTCGCAGGAGCTATTCTGGCGCCAATTCTTTACGAGCTCTGGCGCGGCAGCCAGCCGAAGAGCCTCCCATGAATATCAGCAACACGCAGGTGCTGATTCGATTGATTGTCAGCGCCACGGTGGTCGGCGGCGCCATCGGAGCGGGCCTTGCAGTCGCGTTTTCTGTTCTGACCAAAGAAGGCAAGCTCGACCGCTCTTTCTTAATCGATACTATCCTCGGCGCGGTTGGCTTTGCGGGCACGCGAATTGTAATCGCGCTGGCACCCATTCAGAGTGAGACGATTTCGCGCCATGTAGGCAACGCGATCGTCACCACAACGATGAGACGTTATCAATATCCCAACCGGGTCGCGTTTCCGCTGGCCGTGCTGCTGCCGCTGCTCTACGAACTCTTTATGTTCAAGAGGCGAAAAGGCTCGAGCAGGTAGCCTTCGGCCATACGAGCTAAGTTTTAGAGGGCCCTCGATCCGCTGCACTTCACCCCCAGCGGCAGGGGCCGTCCTTGTTTACCCGCTACGGCGCGGGAGCCCGATCACGCTAGAGCCTTGCGTCCACTTGTGCTCAAACCCTCGCGAAGTTGCCTAGGCATCGCTCCTGGTGAACCGACCTCTCCAAATGGAAGAGCGATCGATCTCCTTGCCTAGAAGATAACCCCGAGTGCGCGAAAATGAGGGTAGTTCTAAATGGGAAGTCGTTCAACGGAAACAAGATATTCTTGCGATTTTTTATTTTCCGTCCACAGAAAACGCGAGCAGCACGTTGCCCGGCACCTGGCCAGCGAAACCGAAACCGCTGTTGGTGAACACCATTCCATCGGCGATAGCCGGGCCCGCGCCGTTAAACGATCCGCCTTTGGCCTTCACCTGATTGACGGTGTCAAAGTCTTTGTTGGCATCGAAGTCCCACACCATCTCGCCCGTCTTGGCCGCGAAGGCGCGCAGGTGGCCGGAAATCGTGGTCGCGAACGCGATACCCGGCATCGCGCTCACGGCTGCGGAATACGATTTTCGCGTAGCGTCAGGCGAGGGCGTCTCCCACAACTTCGCTCCGGTATCCACACGAAGCGAATAGACACCAGGCGTGCCGTCTTTGCCCTGGTCGCCCACCGCGGCGTACATGTTCATTCCATCGTAGGCTGCTCCCCACTCAATACCGCCGAACATCGGACCGCCTTTTCCCACGCTGGTGGACCACAGGATCTTTCCACGATTGTCGGGATCCAGCCCGTATATTGTCCCGGATTTCGAGGTCGCTACCAGGACCTGTTTTCCGTTCGGCAACGAACGCAGCGCCACTGAGCTTCCGAAATCGAAATCGTCTCCAGGCTTCTCTGCGCAAGCCGGGCTCTTGGGGCAGCCGGGAATCCAATTGTCACCCGCAACAGGCTGGCTGGACCATAGCAGGCTTCCGCTTTCCAAATCGAAGGCCAGGACCGCATCCGAGGTCGGAAGATCGATTGCCGAGAATGAATTGCCGGTAGTCGCGTAGATTCTCTTGCGCTTTTCGTCGATTGTCGGGGCGCTCCAGATGCCGACGCCTGCGGGGCCAGAAATCTTGGTTCCGTCCGGCAGCGTCTTGATCACCTTGGGAGGATCCGGAACGGAATAAGTTTTCCATTCCTGCTTCCCGGTCTTGGCGTCCAGCGCGACCAAACTTCCCCGGAAGCTGCAGCATTCGTACTTGGGCTGGTTGCTAGCCAACTCCTCGCCGGACGCAACGGGCACATAAACGTGACCCTTATAAAACGTCACCCCACCTGTGAGCCGGGCGAGCGGGTGATCGTCGGCTTTTACCTTCCAAATACCCTGGCCGGTTTGGGCGTCCACGGCATGCGCCCAGCCCGTGCCATCACCGAAGAAAGCGATCCACTTGTTGTCCACCCGCTCGACACGAATAGAACTGCGGACAAGAGCCCCAACATCGTAAGTCCAATACGTGCAGCCCGTGGAGGCGTCTAGCGAGTACACCTTGTTGGCATAGCTCCCAACGAAAACCCGTCCGCCCACAACCGTCACCTGGGCGACCTCGCGCACATCGCCTGGGAAGCCAAAAGCCCATTTCAATTTGAGCTTGGGAACGTCGGCCGCCGTCAGCTTAGGCTGAGCCTGGTAGCGGGAGTTGGTTGTTTCAGAACTCCAGCCGTTCCAATCGCCAGGACCGGGTTTGAAGGCCTTCGTGGAAGCAGGGCAATCCGCGCCCCAGGCGGACAGGGCGAGCAGGGGCAGTAGAATCCAACGCATGGGCGGAATTTTAGCACTGCGCTCGAGTGCTTGTATACAGCTAGCAGGTCACCGCGCCCTTCGACGCAGAGCCCACTAACTGCACATACTTCTTGAAGACCCCGGTCTTGTAGCTCTCCTCCGGGGCCTTCCAGGTCTTTAATCGCGCGGCCATTTCTTCGGGCGAAACTTCGAGCTCGATGGTGTATTTGTCGATGTCGATAGAAATCGTATCGCCTTCCTTCACGATCGCCAGTGGACCTCCCACCTGAGCTTCAGGCGCAACGTGTCCCACCATAAACCCTCGTGTCGCGCCGCTGAAACGGCCATCGGTAATCAGGCCGCACGTGTCGGCCAAACCTGCGCCGACAATCGCGCTGGTGACTCCCAGCATTTCGCGCATGCCAGGGCCGCCCTTGGGACCTTCATAGCGGACCACCACAATATCGCCATTCTTGATGCGGCCTTCGGTCACGGCGTTCATGGCGTCTTCTTCGCGATCGAATACACGCGCGGGCCCACGGCGAATTTTGTTGGCGATGCCGGTGGTCTTGATCACGCCGCCCTCCGGAGCGAGGTTGCCGCGCAAAATCGCAAGGCCGCCGGAGGACTTGATGGCGTTATTTAGAGGCCGGATGACCTCCTGTCCGCTGGTTTCTTTTGCCGCCGAAGCCTCTTCGCCGAACGTCTTGCCTGTAACGGTAAGGACGTCCTTGTGAACATAGTTGCCCTCGCACAGCCTTTGCGCGATGACGCCGATTCCACCGGCTTTATCTACATCCACTGCCACAAAGCGGCCTGCGGGTTTGAGGTCGACCAGCAGCGGTGTTTTGGCACTGATTTTCTGGAAGTCCTCCAGCTCTAAATCGACCTTGGCCTCGTGCGCCATTGCCAGCAGGTGCAGTACGGCGTTGGTGGAACCACCTGTGGCGGCTACCGACGCGATGGCATTTTCGAACGCCGGGCGGGTGGCCACATCACGCGCCTTACGGTCCGACTTCACTGCGTCGACAACGATTTGTCCGCAACGGAAAGCAACCTGATCTTTGCGCTGATCCACCTGGGGAACAGCGGCGGTGTGCATGGGAGAAAGGCCGATCATCTCCATCACGGTCGCCATTGTGTTGGCAGTGAATTGTCCCCCGCAGGCTCCAGCTCCCGGGCATGCCGAATTCTCAATCGCTAGAAGCTCGGCGTCGGATATCTTACCGGCGGCGTTTGCGCCAACCGCTTCGAAGACGTCCTGCACAGTCAAATCCCGGCCTTGATGCCGGCCCGGCAGAATGGAGCCTCCGTAGAGCACGACCCCTGGAATATTGAGCCGCAATAAAGCCATGGCCGCGCCGGGAATGGTTTTGTCGCAAGCCACCAGGGCGATGATCCCGTCAAACATATGACCCCGGCCGACCAATTCGATCGAATCGGCAATCAAATCCCGGCTCACCAATGAGGCTTTCATGCCTTCGGTGCCCATGGTTACGCCGTCGCTAATGGCGATGGTGTTGAACTCCATGGGAGTGCCGCCTGCCTCCCGAATACCCGCCTTCACGTGATCGGCCAGAGCGCGGAGGTTGAAGTTGCAGGGCATGGTCTCGATCCATGTATTGGCCACGCCGATAATCGGTTTCTTCAAATCGTCGTCGGAAAAGCCGATAGCTTTCAACATGGCGCGTGCCGGGGCACGGTTCCGCCCTTGGGTGATGGTGTAGCTATGTAGTTTCATGAGAAACTACTATCTTAGCCCCTTAGAAGAGTTGGCTGGCCGGTTCGGACCCCTTCCTCTTTTTTAGCCCGAGCCGAGCGCAAATCTGGCAGCAGGTTATTTAAGGGTAACTTTCTCACAGGATTCTCCGCCCAAGTAAGTAAGTGGGAACTTACATGGGACGGAAACCGTATTGGTTAGTTCAGCGTCTATACATGGCATTCCACGGAAGGAATTTGGGAACGTGCAGAAAACAGGGAAAGTTGTTGTCGGCGTAGTTGCAATCCTCGTGATGGCGGGCGGAGTGGCCGCAAGCATCCGCTGGAGCCAGCGGGACCTTATTACAGTCCAGACCAGCAGGGTGGTCCGCGAAGATCTCACTTCTGTTGTCACCGCGGCTGGGGAAATTAAACCACGCAATTACATTAACTTAGGGGCAAATGCGCAGGGCCGGATTGTGGAGCTTCTGGTCAAGGAAGGCGACCGGGTAAGGAAGAACGAGACCGTCGCCCGAATCGAAAACATCCAGGCTACGGCCGATTTGAATGCCCAGAAAGCGGCCGTCAATGCCGCTGAAGCGGATTCGGTCGCGAGCGAAGTGGGCGAAAAGGCAAGTGAAGATGGGATCAACAGCCAGATCGCTACCGTAGATCGCAACAAGTTTGAATTGGAGCGCGCCAGAATCAGTCTGGAGCGCGAAAAGAAACTCTATGACGCGCACGTCGCCCCCAGGCAGGATCTGGATAAGGCCCAGTCCGATTACGATTCGGCCAACGCGAGTGTGCGGGAAGCGCAGGCGCACCTGACGCAGCTCCAGACGCAGAAGGCTCAATCGGCCGCTCAGACGGCTTCCCAGCAGCGTCACGTAGCGCAGGCTCAAGCAGGTCTCGCCAGGGCCGCGGATATCCTGGCGAAATTCGACGTAGTAACGCCGATCGACGGACTGGTTACCTACCTGCCCGTGCAGGTCGGAGAAACGGTCGTCCCCGGCGTGCAGAACTCGGCTGCCTCTACGGTGGTCACGATTGCGGATATGTCGCTGATTACGGCTGAGGTCAAGGTGGATGAGACCGACATCGTCAACATCGCCTTGAACCAGCCTGCCGTCATAACCATCGACGCGATTCCCAATCGAACCTTCACGGGGCACGTTACCGAAATTGGCAATACCGCCATTCTGCGATCTTCCGGTCTGGCTGCCTCTACCAGCGCGACGTCTTCACAGGAAGCCAAGGATTTCAAAGTGGTGGTGGCGCTCGATAATCCGCCCGAGGAAGTCCGGCCCGGTCTTTCGGCAACCGCCAAGATCACCACCACCACGCGTCCCAACGCGGTGACCATACCGATTCAGGCGCTCACCGTTCGCACCAAAGGCGATCTGGAAAAGGCGGACAAGGATAGTAAACCGGCGGATAATGGTCCACTGGATCCGGTGAAGGAAAAAGAGCGCAAGGAAGAGGTTCAGGGCGTCTTCACCGTCACCGCGGATAACAAGGCGGAATTTCACAAGGTCGAGACTGGGATTACTGGCCAAACCGACATTGAAGTTCTAAGCGGCGTAAGCGCGGGAGACACCATCATCACCGGCAGCTACAAAGCAATCCGCACCATGAAACCGGGCGTGCGCGTGAAGGTCGACAACAAAGCCGACCTCAGCAACGATTCAAAGAGCTAACGAATAATGGCCCAAGCGGAAGTAGTCGATAAAGCCGCGCTCGGCGAACAGCTCAGGCGCGAAGGCATCATTATCCGCACGTGGGACTTGATGAAGACCTACGTGATGGGCGACCAGACCATCCACGCCGTGGCAGGGGTCGATATCGAGATTCGAAAAGGCGAATACGTGGCCATTATGGGTCCGTCGGGATCTGGAAAATCCACGCTAATGAACCTGATCGGGTGCCTGGACACGCCGTCGGCGGGACTCTATTACCTGAACGGCAACCTGGTCAGCGATATGGATGACGACGAGCTGGCGCGCATCCGCAACCAGGAAATCGGATTTGTCTTTCAGACGTTTAACTTGTTGGCTCGCGCTTCGGCGCTGCACAATGTGGAGCTTCCTTTGGTGTATGCAGGGGTTCCGGCGAAGGTTCGCGACCAGCGAGCCAGGGACGCGCTGAAGGCCGTGGATCTGGAAGCACGCATGTTTCACAAACCGAGCGAGCTTTCGGGCGGCCAGCGTCAGCGTGTCGCGGTGGCGCGGGCTCTGGTGAACAATCCGTCTATACTGCTGGCCGATGAGCCTACCGGGGCTTTGGACACCGCCACGGGTGTCGAAATCATGGCCCTGTTCGCGCGGCTTCACTCGCAGGGCAATACGATCGTGCTGGTTACACATGAGCACGATATCGCCATGCATGCTCACCGCATTATTCACATTCGGGATGGCAAGGTGGAGAAGGATGAAAAGGTCGCGCAGCCGGTTCTATCGCGGCCCACGGGCTGAAGTCTTTTCTTTCAAGACGGGGCGGCAACGGCCACCGGGCGAGTGGGATTGGAGATTCGCCCGGGACCGCACCGCCTCCCACACCGCGAGACCTTGGATGATTCAAATTCAGGCCAAGCCAGTTTTGGAGTTAGATCTAGAGTAGTCCCACACGCCATTCTGATTGTTCGTAAATTGTAAAAAAGCAGTAAAATCCGCTATCGCGACAGGAGTGTCAGCGTCAGGACAGTTACGTTGTCCTGGAATTCATACTTTTTTGCCAGCGTGCGGGCGATCAGCAAATCCGGCCACCGCCGCGAATCGCCTTCCATGGCGCCTCGTATCTCAGTCTTGCTGAGAGTATTGAAAAGACCGTCGGAGGCGATGATGACGGTGTCTCCCGTGGACAGCCGGATCGGGTCGGTATTGGCATCGATTTCTTCCAGCGGTTCTGCGCCGATAAAACTGGTGAGCGCGGCGCGTTCCGGATGTTCCAGCGCCGCCTCATAGCTCATGATGCCTTTCTCAGCCGCGCGGTCCAGTACAGTCCCAAAAACGTGGGGGCGGTTGACCAGCCGCAGGGTGCCCCGCGCCAGGTGGTAGAGGCCGCTGTCGCCTACCGAGACGTAGTACAGAAAGTCTTTGTGCAGCACCGCGGCGATCAGCGTTGTGCCGATCCCCTCCCTTGCGCCGAGCTTACGGGCGGCTTCGACTACCCGATCGTTGGTAATCAAGACACTTCGCTGCAGCGCGGCCTGAATAGTCTCCTCTGGCGTTTTTGCCGCGTAGGATTCCAGAAAGGAAGCGACCGCGGTTTGGCTGGCAACCTCGCCGTGTTCCATGCCCCCCATGCCATCGCACAGGACGGCTACAAAACCACCGTGGGCGACAAAGGAGGGGTCGGACGGGCCGGAAAATCCAAACGAATCCTCCTGGGAGGCGCGCGCACCGATGTGTTGCGCCGAAGCGTGCAGGAACTTCATTCGGAAACTTAAAAAATTCCGCGGGCGCGGGGCGCGCTCAGGCGCCCCAGTGGTATTTTCCGTCGCAGAAGGGGATAAAGACCAGCTTGGTGCGGCCGACCTCTATCGTGTCGTCTCGTTTCATGTGACGGGGCGAGCGAATACTCTCGCCATTCATATACAGCAAGCCGGAGGATTCTCCGGGCGCGAGCAGGAACGTTTCCTTTACTCCGTCAAAGGTCACAATACAATGCTTCTCGCGCGAAACGGCTGCATCGTTGGCGATGCAGACATCCATGGACGGAGACCGTCCCAGAGTGTTCTCGCCGGCGCGCAGCGGATAATCGTGCCCCCGGTCGGGGCCTTCCAGACAAACCAGCCAGCCGACCACTGGGTCGACCTTTCCTGACGGGGGAGCGGCCGGCAATAACGGGGAAGCGACTGTGTGGCCTCCGGCAGGTGTCGGAGGCGGAGGCGGAATGGGTGGTACAGGCATAGGTGAAATAGGTGCTGACGGTACGGTCGGTTGTTGCGCCTGTGGCGGGACAGGCGCAGGAGGTGGCGGTACGGGCGCGGGCGGAGGCGGTGCCGGCGCAGGAGGTGGAGGTGGAGGTACAGGCGCGGGTGGCGGCGGCACGGGCGCCGGAGGAGGCGGTGTCGGCGCAGGAGGAGGCGGTGGCGCGGGTGGCGGTGGCACAGGCGCAGGAGGAGGTGGTGGAGGCGCAGCCGGTGGGGGCGCTGGCGCGGGAGGAGGTGGTGCTGGTGCCGGTTTTGGTGCGGGCGGTGGTGGCGGCGGCGCGAATGCGATTGGAGTTGGCGGCGGTAGAGGCGGCGGTGGCGGAGGCTTTGGAGAGGGCTTCGGTGTGAGAGCTCCCGGGTTCTTCAGTTCGATCGCGTCCACCAGATCCTTCACCTTAAGCTGCGATGCGCCGAATCTGATTTCATCGCTGAGCGTCAGTGCTTCCTGCTGCACGGTGGAAGTCATTCCCCCACGCACAAGCACTGTTCCATTGGAGGAACCCCGGTCGGCGATGGTCAAAATTCCGTCGTCGGTCAGCCACAGTTCCGCGTGCAATCGGCTAACAGACTCATCCGCGACTGGGAAATCGCAGGTTCGTTCCCGGCCAATGGTGAACTTTCGCATCATGTCAATGAACGGTTATTATATCCAAGCTGACCAGGTAAATTGTGCGGTGGCCATGGAAATTCCTGGTGATAAAATGAACCCAGGTCATGAGTTCACTTTCGCCAAGGCTCCAAATCCGGGTACAGCAGAAGCAAACCCTCACGCCCGGGCTCGTTCAGATGGTGAGTCTTCTCCAACTGAACCGTCTGGAATTGAAAGACATGATCTCGGCGGAAATCGCGCAGAATCCTGTGCTGGAAGAAGCCGGGGACGGTGGCGAGGAACTGACGCCGGAAGAATTGCAGCCCTTGCTCGAAGCCGAGCGTGCAGGCGATCCTTCGGACCAGTCCATCTTGGAAGCAACCGCCGAACCCCCCGAAGTCGACGGTGAAGCTATCGGTAGTCTGGACGCGCGCGTCCAAACCGATCCGGTGTTGCCTGCGGCGGACGGGGCTCCCGCTGACGTTTTGGAAACCAAGGCGGCCGATCCTTTCGACGAGATCGATTTGGGCGAGTACTTCGACCAGTACCTGGACCCGGGGTTCAAAAGCCCTGCCCTGGAAAACGTCGAAAAGCCCTCCTTTGAAACATTCCTCTCCTCTCCGGTCACTCTTTCCGATCACCTGCATTCCCAGCTTGCGCTGGTTGCCCTGAGTGAATCGGTGCGCGATGCCGCGGAGGCGGTGATCGGCAATCTTAACGAAAACGGTTACCTGATGTCGACGCCGGAGGAGCTCGCGGTGGAAGGAAATCTTTCGCCGGCCGACGTTCAGGAAGGCATTCGCGTGGTCCACACGCTGGATCCGGCGGGAGTCGGCGCGAAGGATCTGCGGGAGTGCCTGTTGCTACAACTGGAAAGCCGCGGAGGCAAGAACGGCGTCGCCTGGCAGATTGTCGCAGACCATTTGAAAATGGTCGAGCTGAAGCAGAATAAAGAGCTGGCCAAGGTGCTCAAGCGTCCGCTGGATCATATTCTGGTCGCGCTGGACGTGATTCGCCATCTGGACCCGAGGCCGGGGCTGCGCTATTCGGGCCCGGGTGCGCGCACGGTGGAGCCCGACGTCTACATTTCCAAAGACGGCGAAGATTATATTATCCAGATCAGCGACGACGAAATTCCGCAGCTTCGCCTGAACCCGCAGTACCGCAAGATGCTGGATCGCGATCAGGAGCCCAACAAAGACGTTCGCAATTACGTCAAGGAACGTTACAACTCCGCCATCCAGTTGATGAAGAATATTGAGCAGCGCAAGCAGACCATATTGAAGGTTTGCCAATCCATCGTGCGCCGCCAGATTGCCTTTTTGGAATTGGGCCTGGATCATCTGCGGCCGATGATGATCAAGGAAATAGCGGAAGAAATCGGCGTGCATCCGTCGACGGTCAGCCGTGCGGTTTCCAGCAAATACGCCCATACGCCTCAGGGCGTTTACGAACTCCGCTACTTCTTCTCTGAGGCGGTGCAGGGCCCGGGCGGAGGCGCCACGCCGCTCTTGCTGTTAAAGCGCAGGGTGAAAAAAATGATCGAAGAGGAAGATTCCGCGCATCCGTTAACCGATGAGCAGATCACTGAACGGCTGCAAGGGGAAGGCATTGAGGTAACTCGCCGCACTGTGGCGAAGTATCGCGAAGATATGCGTATTCCTTCCACCCACCAGCGTCGAGTGCGCGCCTGAGCGGTTCACCAGGCGCTTTTCTTCAACGTGAAAAGAGCAAAAGCCATGAACGTCAGCTACACGGGAATGCAGAAGGCACTCGCTCCCAAGTTGCAAAGCAAACTGGATGCGAAATTCGCCAAGCTTTCGAAGTTGCTGGAGCGAAAGGGTCCCAAAGAAGCCCACGTGGTGGTGCGAGGGGAACGCCACCTGAACAAAGTGGAGATCACGATGCAGTTTTATGGTCATCCGCTTGTGGGTGACGGCGCCGACGCCGACTTGTTTACGGCGCTGTGGGATGCACTGGAAAAACTGGAGGCGCAAGCTGTAAAGCAGCGCGCCAAATGGCGTGAAAAACTTCGCCGGCCCGAGGCCGCTCCGGAGGCTCCGGTTGTCCGCGCCAAAAATAGCAAGCCTGCCAAGGCGATCGCTAGCAAGAAGGGCGCAGGCAAAAGGATTAAAGACGAGCTTGTGGGCGTGGTGTCGGGCTCCGACGGCAAATATAGCGAGAACGGCGTGCGCGTTTTTCGTGTGAATCATCGCGACGAACACAAGCCCATGACGCTGGATGAAGCGGTTCTGGAGATGGACCAAGGCCGCGACTACATGCTCTATCAGGACACCGGCCGCGAGGGAGTTTCTATACTGGTTCGCCGCAGGGATGGACATTTTGATCTAATTGAATCCTAGGTGCTTGTTGACAGAGAAGCAGAACCCCCGGCCTCTGTGAAGGATTCATGGCCGCAGATGAACGCCGATGAACGCAGATTGAAAACAAAACCTTATCCGCGTTCATCGGCGTTCATCTGCGGCCAAATCGCATTTTATTTTTAAATGGCGAAAAAAGCGGCTGCGCGCGCGGCCTCACACACGGAACTGGTGATTATCACCGGGCTGAGCGGATCCGGCAAGGGCACCGTACTCAAGGCTCTGGAGGATCTGGGCTATTACTCGGTCGACAATCTGCCCATCGACCTCATTCCTAAATTCGCCGAACTCGCCGAGGGCGTGCCTAATGTCCGCAAGGCCGCAATCGTGGTCGATATCCGCGAAGGGGACGCGCTGGAAAGATTTCCGGCCATGTACAAGCGTCTTCGCAGAACTGTACCGGTCCGGCTGATTTTCCTGGAGGCGGACGACAACACGGTGCTCAGGCGCTACAGCGAAACCAGGCGCCCTCATCCGCTGGGACGCGACCAGAGCGTGGCAGAGAATATTCGAAAAGAGCGCGAACAACTGGAGCCCATCCGGCGTCTTGCCGACCCGGTCATCAACACCAGCAAGTTCAATGTCCACGAACTTCGCGAGACCATTCACACCACTTTCCGCAGCCACAAAAGGGAAACCGAAATTCTGGTGCAGCTTTCCAGTTTCGGCTATCGGCACGGTGTGCCTCCGGACAGCGACCTAGTGTTCGATGTCCGCTTCCTTCCCAATCCCAACTATATTCCGGCCTTCAAAAATCTGACCGGCAAGAACGCGGGCGTGGCCCGCTATATCCGTTCTTTTCCACAGACCACCGAATTCATCGCCCGCATCTCCGACCTGCTGATTTACCTGCTGCCGCACTACATCACCGAGGGCAAATCGTACCTGACCATTGCATTCGGTTGCACGGGCGGCCATCACCGCAGCGTGATGATCGCTCATGAAATTTGCCTGCGCCTGGCAAAGGCTGGATACCGCGTCAAGGAAACTCATCGCGACATCAAAAAATAGGCGCGTCAGGCAGGAGCGTTCCCGTTCCTGATAAGGTATTGCAATGCAGACACCACGTATTGTGCAGCAGGAGACCTGCAAGGACTACCTGCGTTCCTCCAAGCTGGAGTGGCTGGAAACCAATGGCACCGGAGCCTTCGCCATGGGGACCGTGGCGGGGATCAATACGCGGCGATATCACGCGCTGCTGATCGCTTCCCTGAAGCCTCCCGTGGAGCGCCGGGTGCTGCTCGCCCGCGTAGAAGAAGAATTGGTGCTCGCAGACGGGAATTACAGCTTGGGCGCGGCCCAATATCCCGGGACTGTGGCGCCACGAGGCTTCGAGTACCTGGAAGAATTCCGCACCGACCCATGCGCGACATGGAGCTACACGGTTAAAGATATTCAGATCGAAAAGCAAGTCTACCTGGTCCCTGGCAAGCAGGCTGTGGTGGTTCGGTATCGTTCCGATCACAGAGTCACGCTACGCGTGCGGCCCTTTCTGGCCTATCGCGACTATCATTCGTTACGCCACGCGACGCAGGATTTCCACATGGATCCGGAGCTGCATATCCAGACGGCCGCATCGTTTCACGCCGATCCGAACTGGTATTACAACAACGAGTATCTGGAGGAACTGGATCGGGGTCTCGATTTTCGAGAGGACCTCTTTACGCCCGGGTTCTACACGCTGGAATTGACCCCTGGCCATTGGTTCCCAATATGCGCTTCATTAAATGACCAAGCCAGCGTCGAGCCTCCCCACGAGCGGGATCCATTTATCGTCCGCCGTCAGGACGGAAAGCCAACCATCATTGCCGGTTATCCCTGGTTCACCGACTGGGGCCGCGACACCATGATCAGCCTGCCTGGTCTTTTAATCACCTCGGGCCGGCTGGAAGAAGCGCGCCAGATCCTGGAGGGCTTCCTGGAGCACATGAACCAGGGCATTGTGCCGAACCGGTTCCCTGACGCGGGCGAGACACCGGAATACAACACCGCAGACGCTACGCTATGGATGTTTCAAGCGGTCCGTCAATGGCTGCAAGCAGGGGGCTCGCGAGATTTCCTTCGCGACGTTTTCTACGACAAAGGCAAAGAAATTGTGGAGTGGCATCGGCGCGGAACCTGGTACGGGATCCACGTGGATGAATCGGACCATCTGCTGAACGCGGGTACGCCCGGCACCCAACTCACCTGGATGGACGCCAAGGTCGGCGATTGGGTAGTGACGCCGCGCCACGGCAAGCCGGTGGAAATCAACGCGTTGTGGCACGGGGCTCTTTGCCTGATGGCCGAATGGGCAAGCGACCTCGGAAAAGATACGGAAGCAGCCGAATTCGCTGCCCAGGCGGAACAGGTTCGCGAAAGCTTCCGCACAAAGTTCTGGAATTCCGAACGCGGCTGCCTATTCGATCTCTTGGGCCATGATGGACCCGTTGCGAAATGCCGCCCGAACCAGATCTTCGCCGTCAGCCTGCGCCATGGCTTATTGGATAACGTACAGGAACGCGCGGTTGTTCTATTGGTCGAGAAAGAATTGTTGACGCCGGTAGGCTTGCGAACGCTGGAGACAAGCGATCCCGAGTACAAGGCCCACTATCAGGGCTCGCCATGGGAGCGCGATGGCGCCTATCACCAGGGCACGGTGTGGCCGTGGCTGATGGGTCCGTTTGTCGACGCTTACATTGCGGCCTTCGGCGAGACACCCTTCACGCGGGCGCATTGCTCGCGCCTGATTGCGGGATTGGAAGACGAAGCCGCAAAGGGCGGCTGCCTGGACTCAATCGCCGAGATTTACGATGGCGACGCGCCTCGCCTTCCCAGGGGTTGCCCGGCGCAGGCCTGGAGTGTGGCAGAGGTCGCGCGCGTCAAAGCTCGATATGCTCTGGGGCGGCACGAAGCAGCGGGGAGCGTTTAGTCCTTACTTCGAAGCGGAACGAGCAATGCGCGGACCGTCAAAATACTTCAGAGCGTGGCGCAAGCCTTCGGCATAGGCGTCGGCCAGTCGCGCGTCCGATGACTTCAGCGCGTCGATGTCATGTTCCAGCGCGTCACGAAGTTCGCGTGAAACATTCTTGTTCCAGCTTTTGCGCCCCGACTTCTCATAGGCGTAAGCCGCCTGCACACTGAGGGACCCCGCCACGGCAAGCGCGTCGGCCTGGCTGAATCCTGCCGCGCGGAAGCTTTCCACTGCGGCGGAAATCAAAGGCAGCAGCAAGCTGGAAGAGAGCTTCATCCCCGCGAAGTAGAAGGGCTTGGCCGCCGGTGCGATTTCAATCAGCTTCTTCTTTTCCGCGGCGAACAGAGCCCTGCAGTACCCGCATGGTGTCGGGATGACCCTCGGCCACAAAGGTTCGTTCTCCCGATCCGTCCACCACATTGAGAGTCGCCACCCGCGCCCCGGCGCGAACCAACGCGGCCGGCCGGCGGCTGTCCCTCACTACGTCCACTAACACCACCATGGTTCGATGAATGGGCGTTTGCGCAACCAGATCCAGGAGCACGCGATCCAAGCTCTCTTCGGGAACAGAAATCCAGATCACCGAACAGGGCTCCAGCACAGAGTATTGCGATGCCGCATGCCCTCGTCGAAGAGAGAGCGCAATGCGGCGAGCCGCGCGAAAACTGCTTGCTTTGATCGGGCCCAAATGCGCCAGAAAGCCAGGCCGCCGGGCCAGGAAGGACCTGCTGACGCCTCCGGCGGCAACCAGTCCATACTCCTGCTTCATGTGTTTGCTATGCCGAGGAACTGGCATCTGGTGTATCCACGCCGGGTGCGTTTGGCCCGGATGCGGCGTCCAGAACAAGTCGGCTCTTCAGTCCGTTCAGCCGGTCTCGATAAGCAGCAGCCTGCTTGAAATCAAACCGCCGGGCTGCTTCACGCATCTTGCCCTCCAGTTCAACCAGAAAGGCCTCCATTTGTTCCGGAGGCACCTCCGCCTCGAGCCTGTCATCGTCAAGAGGAACCGTTACGTAATCCGCTTCCGCAATAGCAACCATACTCATATCGATAGGCTTGATGATGGATTGGGGCACGATACCGTGGGATTCATTGTACGCCTGTTGAAGCTTGCGGCGTCGGTTGGTTTCGTCCAACGCCCGGCGCATGGACTGCGTCATGACGTCCGCGTACAGAATGGCGCGTCCGTTCAGATTGCGCGCCGCGCGGCCCATGGTTTGAATCAGCGAGCCGGCCGATCTGAGGAAGCCTTCCTTATCCGCGTCCAGAACCGCCACCAGCGACACTTCCGGCAGATCTAAACCCTCGCGCAGAAGATTCACGCCGATCAGAGCGTCGTAGCCGCCGCGCCGCAGGTCGCGCAGGATCTTGACTCGATCCAATGTCGAAACCTCAGAGTGCATATATGCGCATTTAACCCCGGCCTCGGTGTAATGTTCCGAAAGATCTTCGGCCATTCGCTTGGTGAGTGTGGTCACCAGAACGCGCTCGTTCTGCTCCACGCGCAAGCGAATCTGGTGCAATAGGTCGTCCACCTGTCCGCGAATAGGCCGAATTTCGACCTCCGGGTCCACCAGGCCCGTGGGCCGGATAATTTGCTCGGTCACCACGCCGGACGTCTTGGTCAATTCGTAGGGACCTGGAGTAGCGGAGACATACACAACCTGCTGCACACGATTTTCGAATTCCTCAAACGTCAGAGGACGATTATCCAGTGCGCTCGGCATGCGGAATCCAAACTTGACCAGGTTCTCTTTACGCGACCGGTCACCGTGATACATGCCGCCGATCTGCGGAATGGTCTGGTGGCTCTCGTCGATGAACATCAGAGAATCGCTAGGCAGGTAATCCAGCAGCGTGGGAGGCGCTTCTCCTGGCAGGCGTCCCGAAAAATGCCGCGAGTAGTTTTCGATGCCATGGCAGTAGCCGATCTGGCGGATCATTTCCAAGTCGAACATCGTTCTCTGCCAGATGCGCTGCGCCTCGATCCGCTTGCCTTCTTTATCCAGCTCTCCCTTCCACCACTGCAGCTCATTTTCGATGCTCCGCAGCGCATCGTAGCGAGTCTGATCGCTCATCACGTAGAGAGTCTTGGGATAAACCACCAGGCGTATATACGTCTGTTTGACTTGCGACGTCAGCGGATCGATCTGCTCCAGCGATTCGATCTCATCCCCCCACATGGTGATGCGGAAGGCCAGATCGTCATAGGTTGGAAAAATTTCGATCACGTCTCCGCGTACGCGAAAGACGCCGCGCTTGAAGTCGCCCTCATGCCGCTCATAGAGCATTTTAGAGAGTGTCTTGGTGATCTCTTCGCGCTCGATTTTCTGGCCTTTTTGAAGCACCAGCAGCATGCTGTAGTACGCTTCCGGCGAAGCTAGGCCATAGATACAACTCACGCTTGCGACAATGATGCAATCGCGCCTTTCGAACAGGCTTCGCGTGGCGGAGAGGCGCATCTTGTCCAGCTCGTCGTTGATGGTCGACTCTTTTTCGATGTAGACGTCGCTGGATGGAATGTAAGCCTCCGGCTGATAGTAGTCGTAATAGCTGACAAAATACTCGACGGCGTTGTTCGGGAAGTAAGTCTTGAACTCCTGATAAAGCTGAGCCGCCAAGGTCTTGTTGTGCGCCAGTATCAGGGCGGGCCGATCGAAATGCTCGATCACCTTGGCCATGGTGAAGGTTTTTCCCGATCCGGTGACGCCCAACAACACCTGATGCTGTTCCCCGTCGTTGATGCCGCGGATCAGTGCTTCAATGGCGGCCGGCTGATCTCCGCGAGGTTTGTAATCGATAACGAGCCGGAAGGACATGTGTGTCTCTACAGTATAAGGAGTGGTCCTTGACTTCAGCGTCTACCCGCTTCGTCTCCATTTCACCGCGGGACGAACTTTCCAGATCGCAAACGGAACCGCTGCGAACCTGGTGCGCGGCCAGTTTGGAAAAATTCTTTTGCGCGAACATCCCGATGCCTACCACCGCTACTTCGCACCCGCGCAAGAAGTTGGAACGGGGCCGAGCGGATTTCGCGATCCTCCACGCCCGTTCGTGCTGAGAGTCGCCGAATTGGAGGGTGCCAGCATCATTGCAGGCGCCCTGTTTGCAATCGGCGTAAATTTGTTCGAGATGCGTGAGCCTCCCCTCGAACTCTTTCGCGATGTACTCTCGCGCGTAGCAAGCGAGAGCCTTGGCGCGGCCACCCTTGAACGCGTCGAGGGTGCGGAGAAACTCAATCTCTCCCTGCGGCCTAAAGCCAAGACCTCGCGAGTCCGAGTACATTTCCGGACCCCCACAGAATTGAAGGGAGTGGGCCATCCCAATTTCGGGCCACTGTTTTCACGCATCCGTGATCGCGTCAGCGGGTTGAGAGCGCTCTACGGCGAGGGTCCCCTGGACATCGACTTCCGGGCCATGGGCGATCGCGCGAACAACATCGTCATGACCCGCTGCGATGTGCGGCAGGAGAATTCGCAACGCTATAGCCGTTCGCGAAGAACGCCACATCCTCTGGGCGGATTCGTCGGCGTGGCGGAGTATGAGGGGGATCTGGCGGAGTTCCTCCCCTATCTGGAAGCCGCCCAGTGGACAGGCGTGGGCCGCCAGACGGTCTGGGGAAAAGGAGAAATTCACTGTGAGGCGTATTGAAAAGGAATTGGTGGTCGGCTGGCTGCACGAGCCTTCCGGCCCCGCGCGCGCAGCTGTTGCGTTAACCCACGGAGCGGGGGCCGGCTCGGATGCTCCGTTCCTGGTGGCAGCCGCGGAGGCGTTGTCCCAATCGGGCTTCGTCGTTCTTCGCTACGACCTGCCTTTTCGGCAGATCGGCACGGGGGCATTGAACGCCGCGCAACAGGTCCGCGACCGAGATGGAATCCGTCGCGCCGCGAAGGAATTGCGCGAGCTGTTTCCAGGCAAGCCGCTAGTGCTTGCCGGACATTCTTATGGAGGCCGCCAGTCATCCATGGTCGCCGCCGAAGATCCTTCGGCCGCGGAAGCGCTCATGCTGCTGTCCTACCCTCTGCACCCTCCGCGCGCGCCGGAGAAATCTCGAACCGATCATTTTCCCGCCATCCGCACGCCAGCGTTGTTCGTCCACGGCACGCGCGACCCGTTCGGCACTATTCAGGAAATGCAAACCGCGTTGGCGCTCATCCCCGGGCGCACGCAATTAAAGCCGGTAGAAAAAGGCGCGCATAATCTCCCCATGGCCGCTGCTTCTTTGCTTCCCGAGTGGCTGTCGGCCATCATGAACATATAGGATGTTGCGCCAGCGGCTCGAACAAGTGGAGGAACGGATTCAGACTGCCGTGCGAAGCGCAGGAAGAAAGCGCGATGACATCACCCTGGTAGCGGTCACCAAGAAATTCTCTCCAGAGATCATCCGGGAAGCCTATCAGCTCGGTCTGCGGGTGTTTGGCGAAAACTACGTTCAGGAATTCGAAGACAAGCATCCCGCTCTAACTGATTTGCCCGACGCCGAGTTTCACCTCATCGGTCATTTGCAATCCAACAAAACACGGGTGGCTTCCGACCTGTTCCAGGTGATTGAGACCGTCGACTCCGAAAAGCTCGCACGGCGTCTGGATCAATCGGGTAAGCCCTTGGAAGTGATGATTGAGGTAAAGCTCTCAGCCGAGCAGTCCAAGGCCGGAGCCGCTCCCGATCAGTTGGCCACACTCATTGAGGCGATTCGAACCTGCCCGCACTTGCACCTCACCGGATTGATGACCATGCCGCCCTGGAGTGACGATCCGGAAGAAACTCGGCCCTATTTCAAACAGCTCGCCCAGCTCGCTCGCGAACACTCCTTGAACCGGCTTTCCATGGGCATGTCGCACGATCTCGAAGCAGCCATCGAAGAGGGCGCCACACACATCCGCATCGGCACGGCGCTTTTCGGCGCGCGGCCCCGGCCTGCATGAAGCTGGGATTCTTTTCACCTCTGCCGCCTTCGCCTACCGGTGTGGCCGATTACTCTGCGGCCCTGTTGCGCCATATGCAGAAATCGGGCGAAGTCGTGCCCAACTCCGCCGGCGACATCAACCTGTATCATCTGGGCAACAATCATCTGCATCGCGAAATCTACACGCGCGCCTTGGCCGACCCCGGCGTAGTAGTTCTGCACGACGCCGTGCTGCAGCACTTCTTTCTGGGCACGCTGACCGAGCCCGAGTACATTGAGGAATTCGTTTTCAACTACGGCGAATGGACCCGTGAGCTTGCCCGCGAGCTATGGAAGAACCGGGCAAGGTCGGCCGCCGACCCGCGCTATTTCGACCATCCCATGCTGAAGCGAGTCGTCTCCGGATCGAAGGCGGTGATTGTACATAATCCTGCAGCGGCAGCCGCGGTTCGCGCGCACGGGGGCACGAACGTCTTTGAGATCCCGCACCTTTTTCTAGCCCCTCCCATACCCTCGCAGGACGAAGTAACCGCGCTGCGAAAAGCACTCGGAGTTCCTCCGGAAACATTACTGGCCGGAGTATTCGGACACCTCCGTGAATCCAAACGGCTCCCAGTCATCCTCCGTGCCATGCAGCGGCTTTGGAACGATGGCCTGGATGTCCGCCTGCTGATTCAGGGAGAGTTTTCCTCCACCGATCTGGAGCGGGCGCTTCGCGATCAGCTTCGGTCCCCGCACATTCTGCGCGCAGGCTATCTGCAACCAACCGAGTTCTGGAAATACGCCGCGGCAACCGACCTATGCATTAATCTGCGATATCCGTCGGCGGGCGAAACCTCGGGGATCGCGATTTCCATGATGGGCATTCAGAAGCCTGTGATCTTCACATCCGGCGCCGAGATTTCGCGTTTTCCCGAAAATGCATGTTTGAAAGTCGACCTGGGGCCGGTGGAGGAAGACCACCTGGCAGGACTCATCCGATGGATGGCTTCCGACCGCTTGGCGCTCTCAGAAATCGGCAGCCGCGCGGGCGCCCATATTCTCGCGAATCACGACGCGGACCGCATCGCGCAACGATTCTGGGAAGTACTCAGGGAAATCAAAACACGCTGAGCGGCTTGCTTTCCGTCCCCACCCACAAGGTCGGTGTGGCATCCTCCCAGGGTGGCAGAGCCAACAAGTGTGGTTTCAGCACAATCAGGAATTGAGATGAGTTCTTACTGATCGTGTTGTTCCGCAAAAAACGCCCAATGATCGGCAAATCTGCGAGCCCCAGGATACCCGTCCGGGTGTCGCTCTTGGTTTCCGAATTGAGCCCCGCAATCACCGCCCATTGTCCATCTTCCAGGCGAACCTTGCCTTGCAGTTTGCTGCTGGAAATTACGGGAATGCCATTGGAAGAGCCCGCGCCCAGCAGCTTGTATTCGGCGTCCACATCCAGGCTGACCTCGCCATCGCCGTGAACCGTGGGCGTCACCTTCAGCACCAGACCCAGATCTTCAAACGTAATCGTCGGCGGCGGCGCATAGACTGTTCCGGTGGTCCCCGCCGTGCTGCCCACGTACTGACTGGTGATAATCGGATAGCGGTCGCCAATGTGAAGCGTCGCCGCCTGGCCGTCTAGGGACACGATTTCCGACCTTAGGACGGTTTCGGCCGCGGTGCGGCTGACCATGGCGAAGATACCCGCGTTCACCGTTCCTAACCCCAGCAGGGTCTTGCCGCCGCCGAACGCGAAAAAGCTCGCGAAGTTCATCACCGAGCCCATTACTGAGTTTCCGAATACATTCGAGAAATCCAGCAGTACCGTAGAAGTTGGCAGGGTCACACCGTAGTTGAGCGTCGATGCCTTGCTCACCGAAAGCACCTCGACCTCTACCGAAACCTGCGCGCGCAGTTTCGATAGCTGGGCGAAAAGGAGCCTGGCGGCCATAACTTTGCTCACTCCGTCCCGCAGCAGCACTATACGCTTCAACCCATCCACCGAAGCGCGACGAATGTCCATGGTTTGCTGCACCGCAGTCACAATTTCCTGCGCATCCTGAACCGAAAGCCGCTCAGGAATCGGAATGGCAACGGTCATCGCTGGTCCCACTTCCGTCCGCTTTTGCGGAGTGTCCCGAACCACCAGGGCCAGGCGCTCATTCACCGGAACCACGAAAGAATTGGTCACCTGCTCCAGAGTGCGGAAGGCGTCGGCGAACCCTACCGAATCCAGATGGAAGAGGAAAGGCGTCCCCGCCGGGTAGTCGGCTTCAAAAACCACCTGAATCCCGAAGGCGCTGGCCACCTGCTCGAAGACGGTCCGGGCGTCGCCCTTCAGGTTGAAGTTCTTCTTTTCGAGCGATCCTTTCAGGGCAGCGGGCGCTAAAGGGGTCCGGCGATCGTCACTGGTGTCGGCCAGAGGATCCGGCTCTATGAAGTCCGCCGAAACCGGCGCTTTCTCTTCTGGTTCCGGCGCGGCCGACTGGACAAAATTGGGCTTAGCCTCCAGCGCATTCTTGCGAAGCTGATATTGGGCGTTGGAAGGGTCCAGAGCGGCCGCGCGCGAATAGAGCAAAAAGGCTTGCAATGTGTCGCCGCGCTTGGCTTCCCGTTCGGCGGCCTTGGCCAGATCCTGGGCGCTATCTTCAGCTCGGGCTAGTGTTTGCAAAGCCAGGACCAAGCCCAAGCAAATCAGAACTTTAGAGAAACACTTCACCCTTATGAAATAGGACGCCTGCCCAGGAGGCTTAGGCGTGCAGGTAAACTTTCACGCCGCCAGTTCCGATAGATGTACGAGGAGGAAGGATTTCCCCGTCCCAATGGCTACTCTGTCACCCACCCGAAGCACATTCAACCCGCCAACCCCTCAGAATTTTAAGGATCTTGGCGTACCCGAGACATTGGTCATGGACTTGATGCTCCGCCGCCTCCTGCTGGAGGGCTTTTCCAGCCTCGCCAGCATCAGCAAAGCCCTGCATTTATCCATCGCCGTGGTGGATGTGGTCTTCAAACACATGCGCGCCCAGCAGTTCGTGGAAATCAAGGGCATGTCGGGTAACGACTATAATTTCGTCCTCTCCCACTCCGGCAAACTCCTTGCAGGCGAACGTTTTGGCGTCTCCCAATACGCCGGTGCATGTCCTGTTTCGCTGAAGGAATATCAGGCGGCTGTTAAAACCCAAACAGCCCGCGTCCATGTCGACCGCCGGGTCATGCGGCGCGCGTTTTCAGATCTAATCGTCTCTGACCGCATGCTGGACCAGCTCGGTCCCGCCATCATCAGTCAAAATTCCATCTTCGTCTACGGCCCCACCGGCAACGGTAAGACCAGCCTCGCCGAACGCATGCTGCGAGTCTACGAAGATGCGGTCATGATTCCTTACGCGGTGGAAGTGGATAACCAGGTGATTAGCGTGTTTGACCCGGTGGTGCATCACCCCATCGATCACGATGACGAGAGTCTGGACCCCCGCTGGATTCCCTGCAAGCGCCCCTGCATTTTGACGGGAGGCGAGCTCATCCCCAGCATGTTGGAATTGCGCCTGGATGAGTCCTCTGGTATCTACGCCGCGCCCCTGCAGATGAAGGCCAACAACGGCATTCTGATCATCGACGACTTCGGCCGCCAGCTCATGTCGCCGCGCGATCTGCTGAACCGCTGGATTGTGCCCCTGGATCGCCGCGTCGACTATCTGAGCCTGCGTTACGGTGTCAAATTTCAAATCCCGTTTGAGCTGATGGTCGTGTTTTCCACCAACCTGGACCCATCCGACCTCGCCGACGAAGCCTTCCTCCGCCGTATTCACAACAAGATCTTCGTCGATGCCGTGGACACTTCCAGCTTCGACCAGATCTTCGCCCGCACCGTTCAGGCGCGCGGCATTCAAGCAGAAGCCGATAGCGCCGAACATCTCCGCAAGCTCTGCCTCCGCGAAGGCAGAACCGAATTACGCGCTTGCTATCCGGGAGATATCTGCACCATTCTGCAGTCCATCGGACGTTATGAAGGCCGCCCGCCTCTCATCACCAAAGGTGAATTGGAGCGCGCCACGTCGCTTTATTTTGCGAAGAGCTGAGAGCTATTGCCCGTTATCGGAGCCGCGATAGTGATAGAGCGGTTTTGGTTTTCTCAGCAAGCGACTACCGGCGGCTGACTCTTCGGCGCAACAGAACCAAGCCCAGCCCGGCGAGACCCATCATGCTCCATGTAGCAGGTTCGGGTGTCGTGCCTGTGAGCACGATGTCATAATTCACTGAGTCGATGTTTGGGTCCGTGAACCCTCCTCCATCCCAGCCGTTGAGCGGGTGCGCACCGCCCATGGTCAGGTCGGGTCCCACCACATCGGTAGAGCTTATCAGCGTGAAAATCTCGCCCAGATCGCTCAAAGGCATGTCTGAAGAGCGCGTGATTGCCAGGTAATAAACACCCGCTGACGTCGGACCAACTCCCGGCGGCAATGAGGAAAGGCACGGATTATTTAGCGCCGAAGGCAGACAAGCGAGGGAAAACGTAGTCGGATCTCCTCCACCCATGTCGTCGTTTGCATAAACTCCATGGCCCGTGGAATCGAACAGGAACAACTCGGTATCGCTTACCCCATGCAGCACGGGCAGAGAAATCACGGAAAAACGCATAAAATCCACGATATTGAACTTGAACAAGTTCACGTCCAGCAAAGCGTCTGATACATTCGGCAGAGTTCCGACAATTTCGGTAGGCGCGGTGCCGGTAAGGTCCTGCTCGGTGCCAATTAAGGCTCCAGCTCCGCTTGCCGTGATCAAACCCGCGTGCACGGGCGCAATTGCGATGGCGGCCATTAAGGCCATGACTTTCAAGGAAAATTTGATGGACACGTTGCTTCCTCCAGCAGCGATTGTTGGCCAAGTTTAAGCTGGAACAGAAGCCGATTGCAACCCCTATGAGTACCAGCACTATAACCAGCACTATAACCTTGACTTTATGCTCTTACTCCGAGTACATTAAACCAACTCTCTCGGAGGTGTCCCTTGAAGACGCTCTTTTCTCTGAGCATTTTGTTGGGTGCTCTCAATTCCACAGCTTCCGCGCAGCCTACCTACGTCGATGCGTCTGCGAATCTTTATCCAGGTCCCATAACCACCGTCAAAGGACCAGCCTTCACCCCCAAAGCTTTAACCGGCCCGGTCCAGGTCGCCATTAAGCTGCAGGATCCGCCGCTGGTAGTGGCGGTTGGCGTGAACGCGAAGCAGACCGGCATCACCATGACCGCTGCGCAACAGATCGCTTATCTCGCGCAACTCAAGCAGAAGCAGGATGCGGTCATGGCGCAAGTGGCCGGACTCGGCGGCGTGGAACTGGGACGCGTAAGCAAGGCTCACAATGCACTGGCTGTCTCTGTGAATGCGAGCGCTCTCCTGGCGATCCACGGCATCAGCGGAGTTGTGGCGGTCCGCCCTCTAGCCGACTATCAGGTCTCTGCTGCGCCTGTGCCTGATATTCCCACCACGGACGCATATATCGGCGCCGCCTCCGTCCAGGGCCAAGGCTTCACGGGTCAGGGCATCCGCGTGGCCCATCTTGACACGGGTATCGATTACACGCATTACGATCTGGGCGGGTCGGGCAATGTCGCGGACTATAACGCGGCTCTCGCCGTCGCATCAGGCACTCCTCCGCCGAGCCTCTTCCCCACAACAAAGGTGATCGGTGGATTTGATTTCACAGGCGAGACCTGGCCGAACGGGCCTCTGGCTCCCGACCCCAATCCGCTGGACATCAACGGACATGGCTCGCACACCTCGGACATTCTGGGTGGAAAGAGCCTGGATGGGTTGCATTTGGGAACCGCTCCCGGAGTGCAGTTCTACGCCATAAAGGTGTGCAGCTCGGTCAGCACCAGTTGTAGCGGCGTTGCGATTCTGGAAGGGCTCGATTTCGCGCTGGACCCCACAAATTCAGGAACTCTGAACAACGCCGTCGACATCATCAGCATGTCCATCGGCGGATCTTTCGGGCAGAGGGAAGACGACGAAAGCGAGGCCTTCACGGACATCGTCAACTTCGGAGTTGTCAGCGTGATTTCGGCCGGTAATGACGGCGACATTCCTTACGTGCTGGCGCAGCCCGGGTCGACTCCTGAGGTACTTTCGCTCGCAGCTACCACCAGCGTGGTGGCCCAGGGCATTCCACTGGTGATTAATTCTCCAGCTTCCATCGCGGGCACGTATACGAACACAGCGACGCTCGATTTCGCACCGGTTAACTCGACCGTCACCAGCAATATTGTCTATATTGGACGGGGTTGCCCCGCCGGTTCCATTAGCACCGGCAGTCCCGCAGACCCGTTTCTTGCCAATCCCAGCGGAAAGATCGCCTTGATCGACCGGGGATCGTGCTCGGTCAGTTTGAAGATCGATTACGCTGCCAACGCCGGGGCGATAGGCGTGCTGATCGGCCTGGTTGCACCGGGCGATGCCGTAAGCTTCAGCAATGGGGGCGGTACTAATTTTGTCCCCACTCTGGTAATCACGCAATCGACCAGCAACGTCATCAAGACCGCGTTGAACAGCGGGGCAGTCAATGGCACGCTCAGTCCGAATAACGCGATTGCGCTTTCTTCTAATGTTGCAAGCTATTCGTCACGCGGGCCGACCTACAGCTATAACACCCTGAAGCCGGATATGAGCGCCCCTGGAACCATTCAGGCCGCTCAGCCCGGAACCGGCAACGGTCAGACTACCGAGAGTGGCACTTCCTTCGCATGCCCGCTTACCGCTGGCGTCGCGGCCTTGCTGCTTTCCAAGAATCACTCCCTGGGGCCCGTGGATGTCAAAGCAATTCTAATGGAGACCACGGAAACCAACGTGTTTCAAAACTCCGCGACCCAGCCCGGGGCTCTCGCGCCATTGAGCCGCATGGGCTCCGGCGAGGTGAGAGCGGATCGCGCAATCGCGGCATCCACTGCCGTTTGGGACTCCAGCGCTCCCCTGTCGGTCAGCATTTCTTTCGGCACCTACCGTCTGAACACCACCTCAAGCTACAAGAAAAAACTCCTCATTAAGAACTACAGCAATACCAGCCGCGTCTACACCATCACCAACACCTATCGCGATGCGCCGAATACAACCGGCGCGGTACTCACGCTGCCTTCTACGGTTTCCGTCCCAGCCAACAGCATCGGCAGCATTACGCTGACCCTGACAGTAAACGCCGCCGCGCTGCCGGTATGGACCTTGAACGGCGGGTCCCAAGGAAGCAACGGGGAGCTTTTGAATACGGTCGAATACGCCGGATTTTTAACGTTCACCAGCGGACCGGAGACGGTCCACGTTCCCTGGCACATTCTGCCTCATAAGGCGGCCAACGTGCTGCCGGCCACCACATCACTTGCTTTGGGTGGCAATCCTGCGAACCTGTCCATCACCAACACGAATGGAGCGCTGGGTGGGCTGGTCGATGTGTTCTCTCTTACTGGTACGGGAACCCAGTTTCCTCCCAGCGTGCTTCCGGCCCCGGGCTCCGACTTCGCGGTAATTAATCTTCAGGCTGTCGGGGTGCGCGCTGTCTGTCTGGCTGGCACAACGACTTGTACCTCCTTCGGGGCGCAATTCGGCATTACCACCTTCGGGCAACGCTCCCATCCCGATGTTCCCGCGGAGTTCGACGTCCTGATCGATGTGAACAACGATGGAACACCCGACCTGGACATATTTAACGGAGATATCGGCGAGGTAACCGGCGGCCTCGTAAGCGGACAAAACGGCGTTTTTATCGCGGATTTGACGGCAGGTACGGCGTCAGGACCGTTTTTCTTTACGGGCGCGGATCTGGACTCAGCCAACGTTATCTTTACGGTGCCATTAAGCGCGATGAAAACCTCCACGGGGCTGAGTCTCACGATCTCAACACCATTCACCTTCCAGGTTGCGGCTTTCGACAATTACTTCACAGGCAATCTGACCGACTTAATCGGACCGATGCAATATGAACTCGACATGCCCAAATTGTTTCCAGCATCTGCCGAGTTCACCGTGGCCCCAAACACCACCAGCGCTCTCAGCGTAATCCCCACGGCGCCTTACAACGGCAACTCACCCTCGCAAACCGGACTCCTGTTGCTCTATACCAACGGGAAAACCGGGCAAGAGGCGTCTTTCGTCACGGTAACGCCCTGACCATGATCGTCGCGCCCACGCTGGGCTCGTAAAACCCGAGCGCTTGATAGGCCCTCGGGAGCCGCTCTGTGATGGAGCGGTTTTCGTGTGCTCCTCAACCCCCTGGTGCCCTAAGAAGCCCTGCAAGGTAGAATGCAGACAGAATGCCGACTCGCTTGTTGGTTGCCACTCTCCTTCTGGCTGCTTCTACCCAGGCGCAGCAGCCGACCGGCCTAAAGTCGCGCACAGACCTACCTCAGACGACCAATCCAGCCGCCCCGCGAGACCCAGGCGACCTCTGGATCGTTCCCGCCGGGACCAGGATTCCGATTCAGCTCCGGGAACCTGTTTCCACCAAGAGCGCCCAGCAGGGCGACCCTATCTACGCGCAGACAGCCTTTCCCATCGTCATCCAGAACACCATGGTGATCCCTGCGGGTACCTGGGTGCAGGGAACTGTGGATAGCGTGAAGCGAGCCGGCCGCATCAAAGGCGTTGCGTCCCTTCAGTTCCATTTAACGCAATTTATCTATGCCAGCGGATACACGGTCGACGTCGCCGCGGCCATCGCGCGCGTTCCAGGCGACACAGGCAGCACCGTGAAGGAACCGGGCATCATCCAGCACGATTCCGAAAAGGGTAAGGACCTGGAACGCGTAGGCGAAGCCGGTTCCAAAGCGGGACAGATTGGCGCCCTCGCTGGCGCCGCGGCAAGCCCCAGCATTCGCGGTTTTGGAGTGGGAGGCTTGGCCGGCGTCGCAGCGGGTACACTCATTGGAATCCTTGCCCGAGGCACCGATGTTCGCTTTGACACCGGGACTTCTGTTGACATCGCCTTGAACCAAGCCATGGCCATCGAACCCGAGCAAGTGGGTCGTCCCGCTACGCGCTAACTCAGGCCTTCTTTTTCGATGCTTTTTTTGCCGGCGCAGGCGCCTCCGCCGCGGCCGGAACTTCTGCCGTCGCCTCTCCAGCCACACCGTCCGGAGCGGCCGGCGCTCCCGAGTTCATCAAAACCTCCGCAAACAGAGCCGCTTTCTTCAGATCTTTCTTCGAAGGGGGCGCTTGTTCATTGCGGAAATCATGATCGCTGTAACAGGTCCTGCAGCGCACTTTGGCCGCTTTTGCGTCCATCAGGGACACGATTGCGTGGTTGGTCACGCGGCGGCACTTCACGCAGTAGTCATCTATAATGTCACCTAGCCGCAGTTCACCCATCAATTACGTGAGTATATAACAATGGCACATCGCGATTTGCACCGCTTCACCCAAGCGGAAGAGAGAACCTTGCGCAAGCTGACCACGCCCGCCCGGATCCAGCGTTTTCTGGATCACGAAATCGGCTACAACATGGAACCGAAAGGAGACACCTGCTATTCCCCTCGCCTGGTGATGCGCCACAGAGTCGCCCACTGCATGGAAGGCGCTTTGCTGGCCGCGGCCGCTTTACGGCTGATCGGTTACCGGCCCCTCATCCTCGATCTGGAAGCGGTGCGCGATAGCGATCACGTGCTCGCGATTTACCGCCACAAAGGACGCTGGGGCGCCATCGCCAAGTCTGACTACTCCGGCCTGCGTTCGCGCGAGCCTGTCTACCGAACGATCCGTGAACTGGCCATGAGCTATTTTGAACACTACTACAACGCCAAAGGCGAGAAGACTCTGCGCAGCTATTCCCGCCCGGTAAGCCTCCGCCGCTTCGACCCCATGAACTGGATGACCCAGGAACGCCACGTCTGGGAGATTCCCAATCACCTCTGCGACATTCCCCATACTAAAATCCTGAAGCCCGGCATGGAACGGGCCCTGGCCCGCATGGATGAGCGGCTCTATCAGGCTGGACGGCTGGGCGGCCCCGGAGACAGCCGGTCAGCGAGGCGGCGAAAATCTTCTTCGCCACTCAAATAACACCACGCCGGCTGCCACACTCACATTCAGCGATGCGACGCTTCCCGCCATGGGAATCCGAACCAGGAAGTCGCATTTCTTGGCCACGTGTTCGTGCAGACCCTTGCCCTCCGCCCCCAGCACGATCGCTGTAGGCGAGGCGTAATCCACCTGGTCATACGCTTCCTTGCCGCGTTCATCCAACCCGTAAATCCAGTAGCCCCGCTCCTTCAACTCATCCAGCGCCCGATTCACGTTAGTCACTCGCACCACAGGAAGATAAGCCAGAGCCCCTGCGGCGGCCTTCGCGGCTGTCTCGGTGAGAGGCGCAGCTCTTCGTTCCGGAATGACGATCGCCGAAGCCCCCGCCGCGTGCGCGGTCCTCACGATGGCCCCCAGGTTGTGAGGATCCTCGACGCCATCCAATACGACATGCAGCCCGCTCTTCGCGGCCGTCTCCTCCAGACCGGCATATTGTTTCGTCGCGCCGTACGCGATTACGCCTTGATGAACGGCCCCCGCGGCCGCGCGATCCAGGTTCCCTCGAGGCTCGTAGTGAAGGGTTACCTGCCGCTCCCGGCACAATTCCACAAGCTCCTGCACGCGAGTTCCGCCCGCGCCTTTGGCGATGATTACTCGTTCCAGTGGTAACCCCGCGCGAAGCGCTTCCCGCACGGGATGGATTCCTGCCAGCAAGGACATTAGAATAAGGGTACCCCGCATTGTATCGCTGGGAAAGGAAATCGATCAGCAGGTATGAGCATCCCCGATAATTCGCCCCAACCAGAAGACGCGAAGGGATTCGCCTTAACCGGTCTGACCGCGGAAGAGATCCCCGATAAGCTCTATTTCCGCATCGGAGAAGTCGCGCGTCTCGCCGCCATCAAGCCCTACGTCTTGCGCTTCTGGGAAACAGAGTTCGCCGGCCTCGGCCCCAAGAAATCGGGCACGGGACATCGTCTTTACCGGCGCAAGGACGTCGAACTGGTGCTGGAAATCAAACGCCTCCTCTACGATCAACGCTTCACCATTGAAGGCGCGCGCAAGCTGCTTGAGAATCGACCCAAGGCCGAGCCGGCCCGCACCGCCAAGCCCGCAAAATCAAAGCCCGTGAAAGCCGCGCGAGCTCCCGAATCACAGCCAGGCCTGTTCTTCGATCCCACCCCGATCCTCGATTCAGTCCGCCGCGAACTGTCTGACATTCTTACCCTGCTGAAGTAACCGCTCACACACCCGGCCCCCAATCCGATAAGCAGTTTAGAAGCCGCCAGGCTTGTATATGATCTACCTCACCCGCATGAATCACGTCCCCATGGTGCTCAACGCGGACCTGATCGAACACATCGAAACCACGCCTGATACGGTGATCAGCCTGACCAATGGCCAGAAGTACGTGGTGCTGGAATCCGCACGCGACATCGTGGACAAGGTAATCGCATTCCGCCGCGAGATTTCTTCTGCGGCCTGCTGCACCCGGCCTCAAACAGGGGAGCGCTGAGCCGAAGTCCATATGGCAAAAACGGGGAAAGGCGGAAGCAGTAAGCCGGATCTGGCGACCTTGCTTGGATTTGCGATCGCCCTGGCGGGAATCTTGGGCGGCCTGATCATAGAAGGCGGCAAGATCAAAGACATTTTGCAGTTCACGGCCGCGATGATCGTGCTCGGAGGCACCATCGGCGCAGTGATGATCGCGACTCCCTTGCGCGTGTTGAAGGGCGGAGCGCAACGGCTGATCGGTATCTTCATGGACTCCAGCCCCTCTTTCGGCGGTCTCATCGAGCTTCTGGTGGGCTACGCGTCCAAGGCTCGCAAGAGCGGGTTGGTCGGCCTCGAAGAAGACGCCCAGGCCACCACCGACCAGTTCCTCAAGAAGGCCCTCATGCTGGTGGTGGATGGCACAGACCTGCAGGAGTTGCGCAACATGCTGGAGATCGACATCGCGCTCGACGAACAGCACGCGGAAGAGGAAGCCAAGATTTTTGAGTCGGCGGGAGGATTCTCGCCCACCATCGGCATCATAGGCGCCGTTCTCGGTCTCATCCAGGTGATGAAGAATCTGGCCAATATCGACGAGGTTGGCCACGGCATCGCCGTCTCCTTCGTCGCCACAGTCTACGGCGTCGGCGCCGCGAACCTGCTCTTCCTGCCGGCGTTCGCGAAAATCAAAGCCGCCATTCACCTGGAGACGCAGCGCAAGGAGATGATTCTGGAGGCGGTGTGCAGCATTATCGAGGGAATCAATCCTAAATTGATCCGCTCCAAGCTGGAAGGATACTCGCGCGCCGAGCCCTCAAAAACAAAAAAGTCGGCCGCCCAGCTCGCCAGTGAAGCATTAGCCGAATCGTAAAAACTTTTCTACATGGCACGCAAGAAAAAACATCCCGAACACGTCAATCATGAGCGATGGCTGGTTTCCTACGCCGATTTCATAACCCTGCTCTTCGCCTTCTTTGTGGTGATGTTCGCCACTTCCCAAGCCGATAAAGGCAAGGCCCAGCAGGTCTCCGATTCCATCACTAAGGCTCTGGAGGGCGAAAAGGTCGGCGCCAAAATCGCCGCAGTGCTGGGCGGCACCGTGGGCGACGTCGGCCAAGGCAACGCGCAGACCCACGGTCCCGGCGGCGCCCAAGAGATTCCTAAGGAAAAAAAGAAGGACGATCCTAAAGTCGTCGACCTGGCTTCTTCCATGAAGGTCCTCTCGGAAGTTCTCGCTCCCGAAATCAAAGCCGGCAAGATTCAAGTGACCATGCAGTCGCGAGGCCTGGTGATTTCTTTTACTCAAGCCGCATTGTTTCCTTCCGGCGAAGACGTCATCTCTCCCGCCGCCTATGACGGCATGAGCCGCGTTGCCGAGGCCGTTCAGAAAATCCCCAATCCGGTTCGCCTGGAAGGACACACAGATTCGCAGCCGATCAGAAACTCGAGCTTCGACAACAACTGGGAGCTCTCTGCCGCGCGTTCCATCGCGGTTCTAAACGTCCTTACCGATCGCTTCGGCGTGCCCCACGAACGGTTATCTGTCGCCGGCTACGCCGATACCGCCCCCATTGCGGAAAACGATACCGACCAGGGCCGCGCGAAGAATCGCCGCGTCGACATCGTAATCCTCAATGACCAGGGAATCAAGGCCGAGCCAAACAAAATCAATCAATGACCAACAATTAGACCCCGACCGTATCTAACCTTTTGAGGCTTTTGAAGCCGATAGAATGAGGACAATGATTCAGAAAGTTAGAAAGGCCGTGTTCCCCGCGGCGGGCCTGGGCACCCGCTTCCTTCCCGCAACCAAGGCGCAACCCAAGGAAATGCTTCCTCTAGTGGATAAGCCCTTGATCCAATACGGCGTTGAAGAAGCCCTTCAATCCGGCGTCCAGAACATCGTGATCGTCACTGGCCGCGGAAAAAGCGCCATTGAAGATCATTTCGATGTGAGCTTTGAACTTGAACATCTGCTGGAGACCAGAGGCAAGAAGGATCTGCTGGCAACCGTGCGCGCCGTTTCCGACATGATCGACATTTCTTATGTCCGTCAGAAGGAAGCTCTAGGTCTCGGCCATGCTGTGCTCCGCGCCCGCGAATTAGTCGGCGACGAGCCTTTCAGTGTAATTCTCTCTGACGACGTCATCGATTCCGAAGTACCTTGTCTGCGCCAGCTGCTCGACGTCTATGAGTTCTACGGCGCGCCGGTAGTCGCGCTCATGGAAGTCCCGCGCGAAAACATCTCGGCCTACGGCGTAGTGGACGCCGAACCAGTGGCGCACCTGGGCACACAGGATCGCCTGTACCGAATCCGTAACATGGTGGAAAAACCCAAAGCAGCCGACGCCCCTTCCAATCTCGCCATCATCGGACGCTACGTTCTCACACCCGAAGTATTCAAGTCCCTCGATTCCATTGAGCCCGGAAGCGGTGGCGAAATCCAGCTTACCGACGGTCTCAAACACACCTTGCGCAGTCGCCCCATCTACGGCTATCGCTTCGAAGGCACCCGTTATGACGCTGGCGATAAACTCGGTTTCCTCAAGGCCACAGTGGAGTTTGCCCTGAAGCGCCACGACTTGGGTGATCAATTTCGCGCCTATCTAAAGACCCTCACCCTGTAACTAAACGTTTTTATATCGTTAGATTATGATGGGGCTTGGGTGAAAAACAGTCGAGCAATGCTCGGGCAACGGTTCTGCTTGTCCTCACGAACCTGATCTCGGTGGCCTGTTTAGTTTGGACTTTGCACGACGCCAAACTGGGAGAGCTAAAAGACGACCTGCTCGAAATGGACTGGTGGTGGGTCGGCTTGGCAGTCGTCGCCGATATCGCCGTGTACTTCTGGCACGGTTTACGCTGGACCCTCCTGCTTCGTCCCCTCGTCCCTGCGAAATTCATGCAAACCGTCCGAGCCATCTACGTCGGGCTGTTTGCCAATGAAGTCCTGCCGTTTAAAGCGGGCGAAGTCCTGCGCTGTTATCTGATCAGCCGCTGGACCCAACTGCCTTTGTCCGTAGCCATCTCCAGCGCGCTCATTGAACGCGTCTTCGATGGCATCTGGCTGTGTTCCTGCCTGTTCGTCGCCCTCAGACTGGTCCACTTTCCGCGCCAATTCCGATTCCTGATTGATGGCGCATGGTTGCTGGGCGCAATCGTGCTCGGGGGCACCATTGTTCTGGGCATCGCATTTCTCCGCCGGGATAAAGCCAGCACCGTGTTGCCCGCGCGCGGCTGGAGGCGTCACTTGGCGGTATTGTTTCAGGATCTGGCGCTGATTGGCCACTCGCGCTATTTGCCGTTATCGTTTCTGCAAAGCATCCCCTATCTGCTCCTGCAGGTGATTCCGATATGGGCCTCATTTAACGCTTACGGATTTAACCTCGGCCTTCGGGAGGCATTCATCTTGCTGGTTGTTCTTCGCCTGGGAAGCATTCTGCCGCAAGCCCCCGGCAACCTCGGCCTGTTTCAATTTCTAACCAAAGAATGTTTGGAACGGGTCTTCAATATTGTTCCAGCCGACGCGGCCCGCTTCTCCCTGGTGCTTTGGGGAATCGTGACCATCCCCCTCCTGGTCGGTGGCTTCATCGCGCTTTCCGTCACCGAAGCCAAGATCGGAGAGTTGAAGCGCGCCGCCGAAGAGGAAGCCTGGAATCTAAAGTTGTAGTCTAATGTAGGAAAGCTATTGACCGATTCGAGGTGACTCATGTTGGAACAGATTACCCGCAGAGAGACATTTAAAAGAGGACTGGCGGCAGCAAGCCTGCTTGCCTTCCTGCCCGATCCGCCCGCGCCCGCGCAAGGCGAAGTCGACGTCCCCTTCACCGACATTCCCAAGAATTTCAGTCCCAACAATCCCAACTCCACCACCCGGATGCTCGACATCCGGAAGATCGACGGCCCCTTCACGCCGAAGGATCAATTCTTCGCTATCCAGCACATGAATCAGCCCGAGGTCGACCCGGCCTCCTATCGTCTGAAGCTGACCGGCATGATTGAGAAACCTGCGGAGCTCTCGCTGGCCGATCTTCGAGCCATGCGCTCCACCGAGCTCGCCGCTGGTTACGAATGCTCCGGCAATAGCGGCAGGTCCATGCAAGGCCTATCTTCGTGCGGACGCTTCACCGGAGTACCGTTGAGCACGGTGTTGAAGCAACTCAAGCCGAAATCCAAAGCTCGCGAGGTAGTTTTCTTCGGAACCGACCGGGGCCCGCAGGACGTAGTGTTCCGGCAGCAGACCTTCAAACTGGAACAGCAGTTCGGGCGAAGCATCACGCTGGAGAACGCAATGAAGCCCGAGCCGCTTCTGGCCTACGCGCTCAACGGCGACCCGCTAACGCGTCCCCAGGGATTTCCAGTACGTCTGATCATGCCCGGTTGGTACGGCGTGTCCAACGTCAAATGGCTTTCCGAAGTGCATCTGCAAGAGGAACGCTATCTGGGCAACTATCAGGCCCGCTGGTATCGCTCCGTGGTGGGCGTGGGCGGCAACGGCGAAGACAACGATCCGGATACTCAGTGGGTGGAAAACGAAATCACTCGGATGCATTTAAAATCAGCCATCGCGCGTGTACGCAATAAAGGCAACGCGCATGAGGTTTTAGGATTCGTATTAAATGACGGTACCCCGCTGAAATCGGTGGAAGTCCAGATCGACAACGGGCCCTGGGAAAAGGCCACCCTCGCCTCCACCAACACGCAGTATTCCTGGAAGCTGTTCACGTATCGTTGGGATGGCGCCACGCCCGGCGAACACACACTCGTCTCGCGGGTCACGGACGCGGACGGCGAGGTTCAGCCAACGGCGGCGGAATTGAAACGGAAGAAAACGTTTTTGCAGGATAACTCGCAGTTTCCGCGCAAGGTGATGATCGGCTAATGTTCCCCCAACATAGATTCCTCGCATCCTGCCTGCTCGCGGCCACCTTCGCCGCGGCCGCGAGCGCTCAACTCGCACCTCGCAAAGCCGACGAATGGGTAACCACGCTCGAAGGCCCTCAGCGGGTCGCCACCCAAAAGATAGACGAGGTATTGGCGAAGCTTTCCTTAAAACCCGGCATGGTCGTCGCTGATATCGGCGCCGGTTCGGGACTCTTTTCCAGACCATTGGCCAAGGCCGTGGCCTCTACAGGCAAGGTCTACGCGGTCGACATCCAGCAGGACCTCTTGGACCACATTAACCAGCGCGACAAAGAGGAAAACATCCGTAACGTGCAAACCGTCTTGGGAGAATTCGACGATCCCAAACTCCCTGCCCGCGATGTCGACCTGGCATTCATCAACGACGTCCTTCATCACATCCAGCACCGCGCCGTTTATCTGAAGGCGCTAGGGACCTACATGAAGCCGTCCGGCCGCATCGCGATCATCGAGATGAATAAGGACGACCCCAACACGCCCCACAAAAAACAGCCCGAGCTGTTGGTGAGCCGCGACGAGATGATTCAGTGGATGTCAGATGCGGGATTCAAGCTGGTCGACGAGCACCCGGACCTGTTTCCCGGCACAAAGTGGTTCTTGGTGTTTGGACGAAAATAGCTCATCAGAGCTTATAAAACATTTGCCGCATCTGCGTTTATCCGCGTTCATCTGCGGCTAAATTTATTCACGGCTTCACACAAAACGATGCCTGATCCAGCGACGCGGTGCCCATCAGCGACATCGTGATATTGAAAGGCGTCACCGCCAGCTGCGAGTTCCCCGCCGTAGTGCATGGCGCCAGCGCCGTCGGCACGCTGGGCACATGAAAATTGATCTGATACAACCCGGGGTTTCCTCCCACCAGCCCAACGTAATCGAGACGTCCCCCCGCTGCCGATGCGATACCGGGGAAAGAAATCGTAAACGGCTTCGCCAGTGCGATTCCTCCGGCCGGTGTCCCGCCCGTAATATCGAAACTCGTCGGAGGCGCTCCCAGCCCGAAAGCGTAGGCAATCAATTCCTCGCCCGGCTTGGCCGGATTCGCGGCAGTCACCCACGTATTGTCGCCATGCGTGATCGCGGGAAGGCATGCGTACGAAGCGTAAACGCTCGTCCCTTCAATCCCCACCGTTCCAATATTGTCGGTGCACGAATTCAAAATATGCACCTGATCCGTCACTGGCAATACCCGCACGCTCAGACCCTGCCCCGACACTTCGTTTATGGTAAGAACCGCGTCCTGGAGATTGCACGTAAGGGCCGTGCATTTCTGGTCGCTTCCAGGAGCGTTGGGAACCAAATCGAAAGGAATCTGTACCCAGAGATCGTAACTATTGTCGGTGCCGCAAGGAGTCGGAGTGCTGGCCCCAAACGAGTTGGGGTCCAAGCTGAAGGCACACGTGGAGACGCCATCCAACCGCAGCAGAGGTATCGTTTCCACCGCGGCGCTCCCGCTCCGCTGCAGCGTTACCGACATCCCGTTATAAAAAATGGACAAGGGCAAGCCCTGGCTTACCTGAGGCAAATTGAAAGCTGTCGCCACCCCATGCAGCCTCAGATGCACCACCTGTCCCGGAGCCACCATCGCCGGCCGGGCAGCCTGATATCCCACCTCAGTAATGGCCGCCGCCGTCTGAGCCTGGGTCTGCGCCTCTACCAGGAGGGGAAGAAATAGCGAAGCTAGAGGAAGCGTGATTCTCCACATGCTGTCTAAGACTCTTTTTTGAACCACAACGTTTCTTATTATAAATGGTTTAAACGCAAACTGCGCTAAATGTTGTCGCCCAACAGCTCTTTCAGCCGGGCATGACCCGCGCGGCTTACGGGCAACTGCGTCGCATCCTGCAATACCGCCACGCGGCTGTCTTTCGTAAACGGCTCAATCCGCGCAATCCGCTCCAGGTTCACAATATAAGATCGGTGAATGCGAAGGAATCGTTTCGGGTCGAGCTGACCTTCAATGCTCGCAATGGTCTGCTGCTTCAGATAGAGCTTCTTCTCGCTCCGCAACCCGATGTAGTCGTCCTGAGCCTCTACGTAATCAAGCTTGTCCACCGGAATGATGTGGACCTTCGTCCCATCCTTAACCACAATGCGATCCAGCGTATGGCCCGGCGGCCGTGCAGCCGCCGAAAGCTCTGCCGCGGTAGGCCCCGCTCCCGCCGTCACTGACGCTATCCGCTGCCGCGCCCGCTCCAGAGCCGTTTTCAATCGCTCCACCGGAAATGGCTTGAGCAGATAATCCACCGCATGCGCATCGAAAGCCTTCATCGCGTACTGATCATAGGCTGTGACAAAGATCACCGCGGGCGTCGCCTCGATCAGTTCCAGCACTTCAAAGCCGTCCAGCTTTGGCATCTGCACGTCCAGGAACACCACATCCGGCTTTAGCTCCGCGATCGCCTTCACGGCCTCAAACCCGTTGGCGCACTGCGCGACCACTTCCAGGTCCTTCTCCACTGATAGATACTCGGCCAGAAACTGGCGCGCCAGATCCTCATCGTCGACGATCACTGCTCGAATCACTCCGCTCTTTGACATGGCATCACCATCTCCGCTTTGAACACATTTTCTTCCGCCCTCGCCATCAGCGATGCCGCCGTGCCGAAGCGAGTCTGCAGCCGGTTCCGTACGTTGCGCAACCCCAGCCCGTGCCGCCTGGCTGGCGGAGAATCCGGATCGAAGTGATTCTCCACCAGCACGCGCAACAACCCTTCGCGTACCTCGCCCTCCACGCGAATGGTCCCTCCATCCACCAGCGTCGCGATTCCGTGCTTCACCGCATTCTCAATCAACGGCTGCAGCACCAGCGGCGGAACACGGCATTCCGAGCATTCGCTGCACACCTTCATCTCCACGTTCAGCCTCGCGCCGAAGCGAACCTTTTCCACGTCCAAATACGCCCGAACCAGTTCCAGTTCATCCTTCCACGTGACGCTCTCACGCTCGCCCAAGCCCAGAGTGTTGCGCAGGAAGTCGGAGAGCCGGATGCACATCTCCCTTGCCCGCGCTCCATCGGAAACCGCAAGCGCGGCAATCGAATTCAGGCTGTTGAACAAGAAATGCGGATTGATCTGCGCTTTCAGAGCCCGTAATTCCGCGTCGCGCGTCAGGATTTCCGATTGCCGCGAGGCTTGCACCGCGATAAACATGTAGTGCAATGCGATGGACAGGAAGTACAGTAGCAAGCTCATCAGCACCAGGATGGACATCTCCGGACCGGCCGAAACGCCCAAAACATTCTCAATCGCCCGAGCGCACGCTACCCACAATGCGGAAACCAGAACCGCCGCGCCCGCATGATTCACGCCCACACGCCATCGTGCCGTAGTCCCCACCGGAAGCGACCGGCAGGTGTACAACGGCGAAAGGCACATGAATGCCAGCAACAGGCATAAGGTTCCGGCAAGCAGGAACGCGTTGCGCCAGCTCATCGGCGCGGTCAAGTGCAGCAAGTCGGAAAGCGAGAGGGCAAGCGCCACCCAAACCGTCACGTAAGCGGCGAGCGTAGTCCGATTGCTGAATATCGGATGCATCAGGCAAGCAGGTTTAGTTCTTCACCGTAACGCCGCCGAACACCGCCATTCCCGTAACCACCAGAGTCGGCTTTCCCGCGGGGAGCCCGCTGTTTCTGGCGCGAGTCCCGTCTTCGAATCCGCCGAAAACCCCCATGCCCCGCATGATCACTCCCCAGGATTCCGGCACCCGTATATCCACGCCGCCGAACAAGGCGTTGGCTTCCAGAACAATCTCATCCTTGGTCGAAGCCGCCATTCGCAGATCCACCCGAATGCCGCCGAAGATCGCCAGGGCATCTCCGCCCTCGAAGTTCTGCGATTCCACCCGGCGCCTCGACCCCCCGAAAAATGCCCACTGATGCACGGTGTTTGGACCGGAATCGCGCAGAGGACCGAAGCCCTCCGCCAGCGGGGACTTCCAGCGGTTTGGATCCCAGTTCGGACCCCAATTCATACCGCCCCCGGAACCCCTGTCGAAGCTGCGCATCAACATGCCGAAGCCCCATAGGATCAGCACCACCGGCCAGAAGAACCGCCACAAATCCCAAGGCAGATATCCGAGATTGTTCGCCATGAAAATCCCGCCCACGCCAAGCAGCACCAGAGCCGACACTCGCCCAGCGGCGCTCGCGCAAGTGCTCAACCGCGCTAAACCAAGCACGATCAATATGATGGGCCAGAATTCCCAGACATTGCGAACATACACCAGGCCCAGGTTTTCAAGCAGGAACAGGACGCCCAGGCCCACCACCACCAGGCCCATAACCATGCGCCCCTCGCCTCTTCCGCCCTGGCCCCGGCGCGCGATTCGTGACTCCCAATCCATGTACTTGCCTCTGGATAAACTCTAACAGCCTTAGCCGCCAGGACTTATGTGGATTCGGCTAATAACAGCAGGGTACCGGTGAACGGCGATTATAGTCTCGGATCCACGGGTTCGCTCTCCAGCGCCAGCACCCCAAACACGCATTCATGGACCTTCCGCAGCGGTTCTTTGCGCACAAATCGCTCCAGCGCCTCCACCCCCAGCGCGAACTCGCGCAGAGCAAGCGACCGTTTCCCCGCCACACTGCGCTTCCGCAGCCTCTCCAGATTCGCGCCCCGCGTGTATTCCGGACCGTAGATGATTCGCAAATACTCTCGCCCCCGGCACTTGATCGCCGGTTGAGCCAGGCCATGCTTGCCGGGTTGAACGAAAGCAAGAGGCTTGACCACCATCCCCTCGCCCGATCTGGTCATCTCCTCCCACCACAACGTGGCCGAAGCCTGCGCCTCCCGATCGGCAAGATCGACCACCCGATAAGGCGTGGCCAGCAGCAACCCCGTATCCTCCGCGCAAATCGCTTCGATGGTCTTCATGTGCCACAGATGATCGCGATCCACATGCACCCCGTGCTCCGACGCCAGCACGTGAAACGGAGCCAGTTTCAAATCGTCAATCGAATGGACGGGCCAACAGTAATGCCGATAAGCATCCACGTACCTCTTCGCCGCGTCCAGCCGCTCCCGATATTCCGCTACCAAAGGAGCGCACTCCGCCACCTGCTCCAGAGCTCGAATCGCTTGAGGCAGCGCAGCCAGCGCTGCCGAACCGGTAGGCGCGTACTGAGCTTTCAGCAAATCCTGCGCCTTGGCCGACCAAGGCATCAGCTCGCAATCCAGGCACACCCAATCAGTGCGAAGACTCTGCCAGACATCGGCGGCAGTCAGCGCCCGATGAACCCGCTCCAGTAATAAATGTTCGGTGGCTCTCTCCGCAAAAAACGGCCGACCCGTCCGCGTATAGCAGATGCCGATACCTTGAGCAGCCACCCCAAACCGTCGTTGCGCCGACCCCTCGTCACGGCACACGATCACCACCGCGCGCGAGCCCATGTGCTTCTGCTCGCAGATGACCTCATTCACGCCCTCGCGCCGGTAGTACGCGAATGCCTCATCCGGATACTCCAGATAGCCTTCCTGCCGCGTCGTCTCCGAAGGCGACATCGTGGGAGGAAGGTAGATCAGCCATTTCGGATTCGCGGCGAACCGGCTCATCACCTCCAATGCAGCCGCACAGTTCTCCTGCCGAATCGTCACCGTTTTCTGCAAGCGCGTGGAAATGATTCTCTTCCCCAGCGAATCGCCCATCACGTCTTCGATATTGAGCAAGTCGTCGTGCTGCTGCTGCGCTGTGAACGGCGTCGGCTCTTCTTTCAAAAACGGCTTGAGCGACTGGTAATACGTCCTCTTAGAGTGGACCGAAAGAAATTCTTCTTCCGGGTACCGGACCGCCGTCAGCTTCCCTCCGAACACGCAACCCGTATCGATATTCACCGTGTGGTTCAGCCATTCCGCTTCAGGCACGGGCGTGTGCCCGTAGACCACCATGGCCTTGCCGCGATACTTTGCCGCCCAATTCAACCGCACCGGCAACCCGAATTCGTCCGTCTCCCCTGTGGTCTCTCCGTACAATGCAAAGTCGCGAACTTTGGCCGACCCTCGCCCTTGCATCTCCTCCTTCATCCCCGCATGAGCCACCACCAGCCGGCCGTCGTCCAGAACGTAATGGCTGACTAAGCCATCCAAAAATTTGACGACATGCTCTCGAAACTCCGCAGGCTCGCGATCCAACTGCTCCAGAGTCTCGGCGATGCCATGAGTGATCGGCACGTCTTTGCCGCGCAATTTTCGCAGCAGCTTGATGTCATGATTTCCCGGAACACACAGCGCCGCGCCCGATTCCGTCATCGCTATGACCAGCCGCAGCACGCTCGCCACGCCCGGGCCGCGATCCACCAGATCGCCCACGAAAATCGCCTTCCTTCCCGCGGGCGGAGTCACCACATCGCCGTCCATCTGATAGCCCAACAGCGCCAGAAGCTCGCGCAGCTCTTCAATGCATCCATGGATATCGCCGATGATGTCGAAAGGCCCATGGTCTTCCTTGCGATTGTTCCAAAGCGGCTGCCGCTCAATCACCGCCCCATCGGATTCTTCCCCATCCAGCACGTGAACATGCCGGAATCCTTCTTTCTCCAACCCGCGAAGCGAACGCCGTAAATCCTGCCACTGGTTCTTGATGACTCGCGGCTCCACTTTGCGATCTGTCCTCAGCCGGTTCCGCTCCAGGCAAATCTTCTCCGGCACCTGGAACACAATCGCCACCGGCAGCACATGATATTGGCGTGCCAGCTCCAGCAGCCCTTTTCTAGCCTCGGGCTGAACGTTCGTCGCATCGATCACGGTCAGGCGTCCCCGCGCCAAACGCTTCGCCGCGATCAAGTAGACAACCTCGAAAGCGTCTTTACTGGCCGATTGGTCGCTCTCATCATCGGAAATCAGGCTCCGGCAGTGGTCGGAAGATATAACCTCCGTGCTGAGAAAATGTTTCCGCGCAAACGTCGACTTGCCGCATCCTGAAGGCCCCACCAAGAGCACCAGCGACAATTCAGGAATGTTGAGCGTCACCGGGTAAAGACCCCCATCTGCGTGGGGGAGCCAACCTCGGAATCCTCAGGTCCCACGGAAACAAACCGCGTCCGGTATCCAAACCGGTCGCAAATGGAATCGGCCCACTTACTGAATTCGCTTCGCGTCCATTCAAAGCGATGATCCCTGTGCCGGAACGCGCCCGCGGGGAGAGATGGAAAACGCACGTTATATTCCGCGTTGGGCGTAGTGACGATCACCGTCTTAGGTTGTGCCTGTTCAAACACCACGCGCTCCAGAGCCGCCAGCCGAGCCGGATCCAGATGTTCAATCACCTCCGTGAGTGTCGCCGCATCGAACCCGCGGAGCCGATCATCGCGATAGAGCAGCGAACCCTGTATCAGCTCGAGGCGAGCACGTAGCGCCGGCGCCATGTGATCCAGATGAAGTCGCTCGGCGGCAGTCTCAAGGCTCTTCCAGGAAACATCCATTCCCAAAATGCGCTCAATTGACCGGTCCTCCAACAGAGCCTTAAGCAGCTTCCCCTCACCGCACCCAAGATCAGCGACCGACTTCGGCTGTTGCGTAGCCAGAGCCGCCACCACCGCATCAATCCGCTGCTCCCACAGCCGCAACGGAGCTTCCAGAGCCAACTCCTCTTTCAATTCCGAAGCATCCTTCTCCGCCGGATCCTCCACATCCTCTTCCACCAGCCGCGCCAGCGCCTCCCGCGTCAATGCGCGATTGAAGCGCAGATACCGTGAAGCGATGGCTTCCTTCTGAGGATGACTCGCCAGCCACCCTTCGCCTTTGCTCAGCAATTTGTCGACTTCGTCTTTACCCACCCAGTAATGCTTATCCGCGTCCAACACCGGCACAAGAACATAGAGGTGCGTGAGCAGATCCTGCAAGCGCACGTTGCCTTTCAAGCCGACCGTGTAATACGGCCCTTCGCCCCACTCCGGAAATTTCTCATCCAGTGGATGCCGATCCGCACGAACTTCGTATCCCAGCGGTTCGAATAGCGATCGCAGAAAAGCCTCTCCAGACGCTACAGGAAGCGTTGTGATGACAGCATCCAGCGCCATGGGTTGATCGGCGAGACTCTGCCGTTCTTTACTCTTGCCGTTCATCGCAGAGCCGAACACCCGCGAAATCGCGACACTCAGAAACGAAGACGCGACATAAGGCCGATCATTCACGTACTGATCCAGTTGGCCTTTACCTCGCACAAGGCCGATAGGATCGATGTCCAGCAGCAGAGCAGCCTGTGCTTCCTGATCGCTATGCCGTGGATAAAAGACATGAGCCTTCCCAAAAGGCAATTCGAAGGACTGCGCGCGCGCCGGATTCTTGTGGAGAAGATACCCAAGATCGCTGCCTGAAACGGCTGCGGTGATTGTGAGAAGCACTCTTTCTGAGTATAAAGAGTTGATGTCGCGCGAGCGGATCAGTGAAACTAAAAAGAGTGTCCCATAAAGTAACTCTCATTCCGGGCGACGGCATCGGCCCGGAAGTTTCAGATGCCGCTCGCCGAGCCGTCGATGCCACCGGCGTGAAGATCGATTGGGAAATCGCTGAGCTGAATTCAGACCTCATTCTGAAGACCGGCGAATCTCTTCCAAAAAGTGTGGTCGATAGCATTGAACGCACCGGTATCGGCCTCAAGGGCCCCGTCACCACGCCCATAGGCGGCGGATACACCAGCGTCAACGTAGGCCTACGCAAACGCCTGGACCTGTACGCGAACGTGCGGCCGGTGCATTCGCTTCCCGGCGTCGCCTCACGCTTCGCCGACGTCAATATCGACATGGTGATCTTCCGCGAGAACACCGAAGATTTGTACTCGGGCCTTGAGCAGGAAGTAGTGAAAGACGTCGTCACCGGACTCAAGGTGATCACCCGCGTGGCCTCTATCCGGATCGCCGAATACGCCTTCAAGTTCACCGCGCTAACCAACCGTAAGAAGGTAACTGCGATTCACAAAGCCAACATCATGAAGCTGGCCGACGGACTATTTCTGCGCTGCTGCCGCGAAGTGTCCGCGCGTTACCCTGAGATCCAATATTCGGAAATGATCGTCGACAACGCCTCCATGCAACTGGTGATGCGCCCCGAACAGTTCGACGTGCTTCTATTGCCGAATCTCTACGGCGATATCGTTTCCGACTTAGCCGCAGGCCTGGTCGGTGGCCTGGGAATGGTGCCCGGCGCCAACATGGGCGAAAAATGCGCGGTCTTTGAAGCAGTCCACGGCTCGGCTCCCGACATCGCCGGACGCGGAGTAGCCAACCCGACGGCCATGATGCTGTCCGGCGTCCTGATGCTGCAGCACATGAAAGAACTGGAAGCCGCCAAGCGCTTGCAGACCGCGATAGAAAAGGTCTACGCGGGCAAAACGAACGTAACCGCGGATGTGGGAGGCACAGCGACCACCACGCAGTTCACGGATTCTGTCATCGCCGCGATGCAGTAGGAATAACAATCCCCGCCCTAACGGGACGGGGCTATGCGTTGTGATCGGTCCGCTCGGATAGACGCGTCCCGTAAGGGCGGGGATTATTACAGCCCCTTCTTCCCCAAAAACTCAATCAAATCGACGATCCGAGTCGAGTAGCCCCACTCGTTGTCATACCAAGCAACCACCTTCACCAGGTTCCCGCCCAGCACCTTCGTCAAACCCGCATCCACAATGGAGCTGTTCGGATTGTGCATCATATCGGTCGAAACCACGGGGTCTTCCGTGTAAGCCAGAATCCCCATCAGCGGCCCTTCCGCCGCCTTCTTCAGAGCCTGATTTACCTCTTCAGTCGTAGTATTCTTCGAGAGCACCGCAACCAGATCCACCACGCTGACATTAGGCGTCGGTACCCGCATTGCGTACCCGTCCAGCTTGCCCTTCAGCTCCGGAAGCACCAACCCAATCGCTTTCGCTGCGCCGGTTGTCGTAGGAATCATGTTGATCGCCGCGGCCCGAGCGCGGCGCAGATCCTTGTGCGGAAAATCCAGAACGTTCTGGTCGTTGGTGTAACTATGGATCGTCGTCATCGAGCCCTTCTCGATTCCGAACGTTTCATGCAGCACCTTCGCCACGGGACCCAAACAGTTGGTAGTGCAGGAGGCGTTAGAAATAATGTTGTGCTTCGCCGCGTCATAAGCATGATCATTGACGCCCAGCACAATAGTAATGTCCTCGTCTTTTGCGGGCGCGGAAATGATGACCTTCTTGACGCTCCCCTTCAAGTGCTTGCGCGCATCCTTGGCCTCGGTGAATCTTCCCGTGGACTCCACCACAACCTGTGCGCCCATGCTCGACCAATCGATCTCGGCCGGATCCTTGATCGCAAACACGTGAATGCGCCTCGCCCCGACCAGAATCGCCTCGCCATCCACCGCGACTTCTTCCTTCAGCGTGCCCAGAATCGAATCGTACTTAAGCAGGTGCGCGATCGTCTTGGTGTCGGTCAAATCGTTGGCCGCGACAAACTCCACGTGCGGGTTATGCAGCGCTGCCCGGACCACATTCCGGCCGATTCTTCCAAACCCGTTAATCCCTACCTTAATCGCCATTTTTCTCCGTTTCCGAGCATACAGGGCCCCGTCATCGCTATAGGATAGCGCGAGAGAGCCGGGATCAAACAAACGACCTAACCGTTCTCAATTCTCAATCGTCATATCTGCAGAATGCGCCGACCCCTGCTCCTTCTTTGCGCCCTGCCATTCTCCGTCTCCCTGCTCGCTCAAGCCCCAAGCCATTCGATGTTCGACTTCCACAGCGGATTCTGGGTCAACCTCCATCAGTTCTTGTATGATCAAGCGCGCGCGGATACCGGCTCGTCTGGCACTGGCCCATGGTCCGCAGCCGTGGATTTCTACAAACACCAGATGATCCAGCACAATGAACTTGGCCCAGAGATGGAGACGGTCAATAACACGCTCTCAAGCCTGGAATCGGCTACCTCGCTGAAAGGGTCGGGCATAGATCCCGCGTTGGTCGGGGTTCTGGAAGAGGCCGCCCCCGTGTATCGCAAGCAGTGGTGGCCGGAACATGACCGCGGCAATCGTGCGTGGATTGCATCGGCGCAGATCCTGGTAGAGAAATACGGCCCCGATCTAGCAAAGGAACTTGCAAAAATTTACAACACGACTTGGGAGGAACAGCCTATTCGAACGGACGTTGCCGTGTATGCAACCTTGGGCGCGTACACCACTTTGGAACCAACCCACATTACCGTTTCGAGTCCGAACCCCGCCAATAGCGGACCCGCGGCGCTAGAAATCCTTTTTCATGAAGCTTCGCACGCGCTGGTCAGAGGAGTGAGCGATGCATTGTTTCGTCAAGCCCAAGCACAGGCAGTAAAGCTTCGCCGCCAGGATCTTTGGCACGCGCTGCTCTTCTACACCGCGGGAACATTGGTTGAACGCCGTGTTCAGGGTTATTCAATGTACGCAGTCAAGAACGGTCTGTTTGATCGCGCCTGGCCCGGCGCTCTCGACATTCTGAATCAGGACTGGAAGCCCTACATAGACGGTACCGTCGATATGGACAGCGCCGTCCAGCGCCTGGTCAAGGACTACAGCCTGCCGCAGTAGCTAATTGTTCCCCGCAGGACCCTTGCCCTGGTTGGGTGGCCCGCCCCGCCCCGGACCGTTCGCCTGCAAAAGATGCGTCAGCGTGTGGACGTAGCGCAGCTTGCCGTTTTCCACGCGGAAGAGGTGCGTGTCCGGAGCTCCACTGCCGCCATTCGGCCCGCCTGCGCCGAACGTGCAGAACGCAACAACGGCGCCGATCGTCTCATCCACAACGAAATGCCGGTTGGCAATGTTCACGCCGCTCGGAACCCCAACGTCGCAGGAATCTTCGGCAACGCCTTTGCCCGTGTGCATTCCGCCCTCGGTGCGATTGCAGGGATAACCCCACGGCACCAGGTCCTTTTTCCCCTCCAGAAACGCGTCGAGATAAGCGCTAGCAGCGGCTTCCAGCGTCGCACGCGAATCGCGCTTGGCGGCGGGAATCATGTCCCAAGCCTCGGCAGATGCGTACTTCAGGTAGTTATCGACGTTGAATCCCCAGTAACCTGTCGTGGTCCACATCATTTCGATTTCCGCGATCAGCCCATGATTCACCCGCAGCCGTGTGCCGAACGCATAAGGGTTGGCTTTGTCCGCAACGATCATTTCGGTGAATGTCTGGCACGTCGACGTGTCCAGCAAACTGCGCTGGTGGTCCATCTTCATCGGCTTCTTGATCAGACCCTCATCGATGTTCACTGGCTTGAAATTTTCGACATAACCCAGGCCCTTCGCCAGCGGCAAACCGGAAGGGTCGCCCTTCGTTTGCGCGGCGATGTAGAGATCGGCGGCAGCCTGGAGTCCTGCGCGCGTGCAGGAGACTTGGGCGTAACCGGCGGCAGAGCCGAAGACCGCGCCCGCCAATGCGATCCATTTAAGCGTCATCTGTACCTCGGACTAGAGTACTCCAAAACCAATTGACAAGCGACACTCTCTGGCGGGAAAATGGTAGGCGACGACTCCGATGCGGGAGTAGCTCAGTGGTAGAGTGCGACCTTGCCAAGGTCGATGTCGCGGGTTCGACCCCCGTCTCCCGCTCCAAATTCCTCCTTTCCTCATACTTTTCTAAAACTCTTTCCGGATTCTTGCGTATTATTGAAGGTGAGATCCAGATAGGGTGAGGACAACGCCATGGATGTTAAACGTGAAGGTGTAGCCCGGAAAAAGCGCATCAAGCTGATTCTGTTTACTATTGCAGGTCTGCTGATCGCCGGGTTCGGGTATTCCAAGGTTTCGCAGCTCAAGCCTGCGGCTCCGTCGGTGGAACGGGCCACGGTCTGGGTGGATACCGTGAAGCGGGGTCCCATGGTGCGGCAGGTACGCGGCTTGGGTGTTCTGGTGGCCGAGGATATCGTCTGGGTTCCGGCCGCGTTTGACAGCCAAGTCAGCAAGGTCGACGTAAAATCGGGTGAGACCGTTCATCCGGACACGATTCTGACGGTTTTGACCAATCCTGACATGGAGTTAGCCGCGAACGACCTGGAGTGGCAGGTAAAGCAGGCCGAGGCCAACTTGAAAGATCTCAAAGTCAAACTGGAAAGCTCGCGGTTGGACCAGGAAGTCACTGTGGAGTCCACCGAAAGCGACCTGAAGCAGGCCAGACTGACCAAGGAACGCGACGAACAGCTTTTGAAGATGGAACTGAAGAGCGATCTGGAAGTGAAATTGTCCGTCGCCAAGTGGGAACAACTGGATCAGAGACTTGGGTTGGAGAAAAAGCGGCTCGCAATTATGACGGAGTCGGAGCAGGCCCAATTGGATTCTCAGGACGTCCAGGTACAGAAGCTTCGCGCTGCCTGGCAGCTTAAGAAACAGCAGGTTGCCGACCTTACCATCCGTGCGGGCATCGATGGAGTCCTGCAGGAAATGACCTTGCAGGTGGGTCAGCGCGTGAAACCGGGTGATGTTCTCGCTAAGGTCGCCCAGCCGCGCCATTTGAAGGCGGAGTTGAAGATTGCCGAAACACAAGCCAAGGATATTCTGCTCGGTCAGCCAGCGGAAATCGATACGCGCAATGGAATTATCCCTGCTGTCGTCAACCGCATTGATCCTAACGTCATCAACGGGACCCGAACGGTGGATTGCAAACTGATGGGCGCGCTTCCTCCGGGCGCGGTCGCTGACTTGAGTGTTGACGGCACGGTCGAGATTGAAAAGCTGAACGATGTGCTGTTTGTCGGACGTCCCGTTTTCGGACAGCCAAACAGCCAGGTCGGGCTGTTCAAACTGGATGCCGATGGCAAGGGAGCTTCCCGCATCCCCGTGAAGCTGGGCCGCAGTTCCGTAAACACGATTGAAATCGTGGACGGTCTCAGGATCGGCGATCAGGTCATCTTGTCCGACATGTCGGCGCAGGATCAAAATCCTCGAATTCAATTAAACTGAGGTCCTTAAAGTTCCATGTAGGGTGCGCAAGAATCCTCCGATAAGTGCATATCACGGAGGTTTTCTTGGTAGATAGTTCTCTTCAATCTTTAGCGGCAGTTACAGAGGAGTCGGGCGCAAATTCCCGTTTAAAGGCTTCGGTAATTCCCCCTGTTCCGGAATCTTTGGAAGACACGGGCATTTCGAATTCTGTCATCGAACAGCTCATTCTGAAATTCCTTTACTTCCGCGGAGAAGTTTTGGGGCGTGAAATCGCGAGCCTGCTTGGGCTGACGTTCAGCCTGATCGACGAAACCCTGGAGACGCTAAAGCGCCAGCACCTGGTTGGCGTGAAGAAGTCACTCGGCATGGGGAACAGCTCGGGTATGTTCGTGCTGGCCGAAGCCGGGAGGAATCTCGCTCGCGAGTATCTGGACAATAACCAATATTGCGGTCCGACGCCTGTGCCGCTGTACCAATATGCGGAGGTCGTGCGGCAGCAGAGGCTGAAAGAGAATTGGCTTAATCCGGCCTCTCTGAAAAAGGCGTTCGGGCATCTGGTGGTGGAGCAAGATATTCTTGCGCAGATCGGGCCCGCGGTGAACTCCAACAAGTCTTTCCTGTTGTACGGCCAACCAGGGAATGGTAAAACGGCGCTGGCGGAGGCGCTTTTCCGCGTGGAAACCGATCCGATTTACATGCCCTACGCAATTGAATGCCAGGGCAACATCATTCAGCTCTACGATCCCATTTATCACCAGAAGATCGAAGACGAGGACATGGCGTTCTCTAAAGCCATCTCGATGGACCTGCCCTACGATGGGCGCTGGTTCAAGTGCAAGCGGCCGTTTATCATCACCGGCGGCGAACTCAACTTGGAAATGCTGGACCTCAGCTACAACAAGGTGTCCAAGGTATACGACGCACCTTTTCAGCTCAAGGCCAACAACGGCATTTACCTGATTGATGACTTTGGGCGCCAGAAGGCGAGCCCGGCGGAGATTCTCAATCGTTGGATTGTGCCCATGGAACGGCACATCGATTACTTAAGCTTTCAGGCAGGCGGGAAAATGACTGTCCCGTTTGAAGCGTTCCTGATTTTCTCCAGTAATCTTCGCCCGGAAAACCTGGGCGATGAGGCGTTCCTCAGGCGCATTCAGTACAAGATGTTTCTGCGCAACCCTCGCTTGCCCGAATTCATACAGATTTTCGAACGTTTCGCCGCGTCCCGCCAACTGGCTTGCCCTTCTGGATTGGCTCCCCGTTTTTTGCACAAACATTACCGTGAGGGGAAGAAGCTTCGCCGCTGCCACCCTCGGGATGTGATCACGCATGCCATTGATATCATTCACTTTGAGAGCCTTCCGATGGAGCTGACCGAGGACGTGCTCGACCGGGCGTTCCAGAGCTGCTTCACCGAAAACGTCGACGTGAACGAGTAGGAAAAGTTCAATCATCCTCTTCCTGATAGAGATTCTCGTTTGCCTTTGCGGTACTGTTTGTGTTATTCGTAGGGATTCACCCCGGAAGCACGCTCAAAGTGACGCGCTGGGCTCACAAGGAAAAGAACTTTTATGGCATACGTAATCGCGGAACCCTGCATCGGCACCAAGGACACAGCTTGCATAGACGCTTGTCCGGTGGATTGCATTCACCCTAAGAAGGAAGATCCTAAGTTCGACAAAGAAGAACTGATCTATATCGATCCGGTGGAATGCATCGATTGCGGCGCCTGTGTGCCGGTCTGTCCGGTTTCCGCGATTTTCGCGCTGGACGACCTGCCGGAGAAGTGGTCGGATTTCGCACAGAAAAACGCAGTCTACTTTGGCCGATAATTGGGGCAGATAACACTTTCTTACTCCAGTTAGTGAAACGTTTCCTTTTTTCAGTGATCTTAGCTGTGGAGGAACTGTATGAAAATTACAGGATTGTTGTCTACAGCATTAGGACTCACACTTGTTGTGTGTTCTCAAGCCTTTGCGGGCATTATCGTAAATACGGGCGGACCAACCAATGGCATGGCCATGGCTTCCCGGCCCGACTCGGCCGGTAAGACTGAAATCGAAGCAGCAGACGATTTCATTGTCGGACCAAGCAACTCGTTCATCAATAGTGGGACGTTTACCGGACTGTTAACGGGGACCGTCGCTCCACCAACTGTTCAGAACATCATTATCGAGATCTATCGCGTCTTTCCGCTGGATTCCAACCAGCCCCCATCGGGACACGTACTCACGCGCGCGAACTCGCCTTCTGATGTTGCCTTTGATTCGTTCGATGCGTCGGCATCGGAAGTCAGCTTTACTACTATGACCCTGGCGGCGTCCTTCACCGCGCTGAATAGTGTTCAGGCGGGGGGGATTCATCCGCAACCAGGTCAGACGACCGGCGGCAACGGAGCGGTGACTGGCCAGGAAGTGCAATTCAACTTCACCTTCACTACTCCTTTCCTTTTGCCTGCGGATCACTACTTCTTTGTCCCTCAGGTCCAGGTGAGCGGCGGGGAATTCTTCTGGCTATCGGGTGATCGTCCGCTGACGGGTGCCGATGTCGGGCCGACTCCCGACCTGCAGGCTTGGATCCGGGACGAAGCTCTTCAACCGGATTGGTCGCGCGTCGGAACGGACATTGTTGGCGGGGCCACGCCGCCGACGTTTAACGGGGCTTTCTCGCTGGACGCGACTGCCGCGCCTGAGCCGGCTACGTTCGGACTCTGCTTTGCGGCGCTGGGTCTTGCGGGCTGGGTTGTACGGCGACGACGCTCCGAGTAGGCACACTTCGGCTGCGCACGTTGCGGGCGGCCGATTTTTTAAGTCGGCCGCCAATGAATTGAGTTCCACCTCACGAGCCGTTCTCGTCTACGGTGTGCAACTCTCGGATGTCCTGAGCCATTTCTAGCTTTCGGACGTTATGAAATCGCGACTCCAAGATCTCCCGTCGAGGCTATCCCTATAGTTAGCTCTCGTAAGCCTTTCCAGGGGCTCCGGAAGTTCCGTTCCACCGTAATGCAACGCTTCATGGCCATGAAGAAACTTGTTGAAGAAAAGCCGGTGAAGATCCTTTTCTCGATTTGAAGATAGCATGGGGGTTCTAGAAGAGTTGTGGAACTCTCAGATTTTATTGAGGAATTGTGGTGTGACTGCTAGGGGCGATAGGTGGCGCTTTGGATGTCGGTCTCCCAGACTTTGACTTCGCGGATGCGAACTGGGACGGGCGCGGAGGCCAGGCCGGGGGACATTTGCTGGTAGAAATATTCGGCTATGTTTTCCGCCGATGGATTGAGCACGTCGAAGGGCGGGATTTCGTTTAAGAAGCGGTGATCCAGCGCCAGGATTACGTTTTGCATGGACGCTTTGACGTCCAGGAAATCCACCAGCATGCCGGCGTTGTCGAGCTTCTCTCCTTCGACGGTCACCAGCACCTTGAAATTGTGGCCGTGGACGTTTTCGCACGCGCCTTTGTAGTTGCGCAATGCGTGTCCGGCTGCGAACGATTGCTCTACTGAAACTTCAAACATCAAAAAATTTCTCCACCTCTTCGCGCCGGGTGGTGAATCGGTAATCCGGCAAGCTATCGAAGAAAATCTGGCCGTAGCGGGTCTTGGTAATCCGATTGTCCAGCAGAGCCAACAGCCCCCGGTCGGTGCGGCTCCGAATGAGTCGTCCGAAACCCTGCTTTAAAGCGATGGCTGCCTGGGGGACCTGGAAACTGTTAAACGCATCCCCGCCGGAATCGCGAATCGCCGCGATGCGAGCCTCCACCACGGGGTCGCTTGGCACCGCGAACGGCAACTTATCAATGATAACGCAGCTAAGCTGTTCGCCTGGCACGTCGACGCCTTGCCAGAAAGACGATGTCGCAAACAAGACCGCGTTGGGCGTGGAGCGGAACTCGTCCAGCAACGCACTGCGGGGACCGGTGCCCTGCAACAGGGTTTGATATGGAACTTCGAGCGAAACGCGGTCATAGACCAAGCGCATTTGCTGGTAGCTGGTGAAGAGCACAAAAGCCCGGCCGCGCGAGAGCAGCAGCAGTTCGATGATTTCTCTGGCGGCCGAGCCGGTGAAGGCCTGGTTGCGCGGATCGGGCAGGTTCTGAGGGACGTAGAGCAGGGCCTGGTGTTGATAATCGAAGTGACTGGGCACGATCAGCGTTCTGGCGCTGCGCAAGCCGAGACGCTCCTTGGTGTACTCGAACTCTTCCGCAACGGCCAGAGTGGCGGAGGTCAGGATTACCGAGTCCACTCGATCGAATAACTTCTCGTCGAGCAGTTGCGCAACATCGATGGGAGTGGCTTGCAGGAAGGTTCCGCGGGTGCGTTTTTCAATCCAGTAGACGTAGCTCTTTTCGCCGGATTGCATCCAGAATTCCAGGCGTCGCGAGATCTCGCGGGCGCGCGAGACCAGTGGGATGGTCTCTTCTGGAGTTCCAGGCTGCAGTTCCAATTGCAGCGAGACCAGTTCCAAGGCGTGCAGGACGTCCTGATAGGCTTCGTGATTCTCTTCCAGAAACGCGGACTGAGAGCTGAAACCACTACGGCCGTCGGGCACGCCAAAGAGACCGAAGAAATAGTGGGCGCGATCAGACAGCGTGATCAGAATACGGTCTAGTTCGGCGGTGCCGAAGTCCTTGCGGCGGGCCAGCGAATTGACGTCGCGCGCGAGATCGTCGAATTGATAACTGGAGACAGAGATGCCGAAGTATTGACCGGCGACATCTTCGACGTCGTGGGCTTCATCGAAAATCACGGCACCGTAGTCGGGGATGATGGCGCCTTTCTCGTCGCCCTTCACTGCCAGGTCGGCGAAGAAGAGATGGTGGTTGACGATGATGATGTCGCTTTCCTGAGCCTTCTGGTGCATGAGCGTGATGAAGCAACGCTCGAACTGGGGGCACTTCTGGCCGCTACAAAGCTCGGATCGGGCATCCACCTTCGCCCATGCGGCGCTGGATTCGGGGAGCGTCTTTATTTCGGCCCGGTCTCCCGTTTCGGTTGTCTTTTCCCATTCCTGAATAATCTGAAAGTCGGCGATTTCTCCCAGGCCTTCCAGCACCGGTTCCTTTTCGGCATCGTAAATCTTCTGGCGGCAGGCGTAATTATTGCGCCCTTTCATGTAAGCCGCGCGCACGGGGGAGCCCATGTGCTGGTCCAAAAAGGGAATGTCTTTGAAGAAGAGCTGTTCCTGAAGGTTCTTAGTACCGGTGGAAACGACGACGCGTTTTCCGGAAAGAATGGCGGGGACAAGATAGGCGAGAGTCTTACCTGTGCCTGTGCCGGCTTCGACGATGAGGTGTTTGCGGTCGGCCAGCGCGCTTTCCACGGCTTCCGACATTTGCAACTGGCCTTCGCGGAATTCGTACTTGGGGTGCCATTGGGAGAGGAGACCCTTCTTGCCGAAGAACTGGCGGGCGGAGAGCTTTTTGTCGGGAATACTCTTGGCGGGGGGAGGCACGGCTCACACGATTTTAGCAATCGGGTGCGAGTGGGGGAACTCTTAATCCGCGTGAATCCACCTTCCCCCGGGATTCACGCGGACCCCTCCGAAAGTCGTTTTGGCAGGCCACGAAAAACGATGGCCCGCCCTACAGTTCGCGAACCGATTCCCCCGCGCTGACGCGCTGGGGCTGGCGGCACTCTGGTTTACTCACGCGCGAGGCCGTTTTATCAACGCGGTCCGGTTCAGCACGGTGCCCCGCGTCTAGCTGATCGGACAGCCCCAGCGCGTTAGCGCGGGGGAGAGAGATCTAATTCAGAACGACGGCCTACAGACTGCTATCAGGTTGCCGAACGCGGCACAAGGGCTCGTCAAGACTCCGACAGGTTCGTGGATACTCGGAACGTTTTAGAAAGCCTGGCTGGAGGTTATGCCGTTCTGCTCCAGTGCCGTCGCCATTTTCTCAAGGGCTGCTTTGTGGATCTGAGAAACGCGGCTCTCGTTGATTCCTAGAATGCCGCCGATTTCTTTCATGGTCAGTTCGTTGGTGTAGTACAGTGTGACCACTTTCTGATAGCGCTCCGGCAGGGTTTTGATGGCGATGCCCAATACGCCGCGCAGTTGCTCACGGGCGCAGATGGAATCGGGCTGGGTTTCGGGCTTGCTGGGGAAGTCGGGCGCGGGCAGGTCTTCGTTTTCGTTGGTGCGCGTGGAGGCGGAGATGAGGCCGATGTTGCGCAGATCGATCATCATGTTGCGCCACCGTTCGACGTCCATGCCGAGCTTTTCGGCGATCTCCTGCTCTGTGGGCGTCCGCTGCAGGGTGGAGGCCAGTTCACGCGTGGCGGCTTCCACTTGTTTGTGGCGGCGGCGCATGTCGCGGGAGGCCCAGTCCAATTGGCGCAGGCTATCCAGGATGGCGCCCTTGATGCGATGCTTGGCGTAGCTTGAGAACGCCACTTGCTTATCGGGATTGAATTTCGTCGCGGCGTCAAACAGGCCGAGGATGCCGGCGTGGACCAGGTCGTCCAACTCGACGTGAACGGGCAGATTCTCATGCACGCGCACGGCGATGGCCTTCACCAGCGGCAGATGCTCCAGAACGACGCGGTCCCGCCGCGCCAGCTTGATGGCTTCCGCGTTCGACTTGGTACGCGCGGGGGAATGAACCGGCCTTAATGTCTCGCTGGAGTGCACTGGCTTAGCGAGTGGTCGCACGCCGACCCTAGCTACGCTCAAGCGGGCGGGTACGGCTACCGCGACGCTGGCGGACATGCTGTGCACCGAAACGGCTACAGCGGCGGTTTTCTGTTTCATCATCATTTCCGAAAGTCTCCTGGATACCCTTTAAATCTTTTCGCCCGAAATCGAATTTCCTGTGAGGTTTCTTATCTACTTCTGCCGCGCCTAAAGTGCACGCCCTACGCCAATGTAGGACGCCCCCCAAAACGGCGGCTTCATTTTGGGGAACCTATTCCATCAAACTCTTTGTAATGAGTACTAGAACGCGAAAGCCGGTGGAACTCTGTGCCCTTACGACCGGCGTGTTCCACGCGCTTCTGAAAGCTGTTTTCCCGAATTGGAACTGCGATTTCATCATCCATTTCCAAACTGAACCACTGAACTCCGAATTGGGAGGTCAACAATGGTCCACTGCGGATCCCGAAATAGCAGGTTAACGAGTAGGGTCTTCTAAGTACCTCGACGGATCACCTTAGGGGGGGCTTAATAATATTCCCAGGACGGCTATGCCGGTTCCTTAGTCCAATCGACGCTTTAGAACTACGATGTACATCTTCAGCGCGAATCCCCCAAGAAACACTAGGGTTGCGATGCGAATGTCGCCGTCGAGAGTGAAGAATGCGAGGAGTCCCAAAGACAAATAAATTATCAGGGCGATCCAAAATTTCGATGTCATCGGACTTTCAGAGAATTATAAGAAAAGGCCAGTTGAAGACGAATTTGATCGCCCTGATACCCCTGTGGGAGGGGAGGAAATGGATTCGACATACTGACACCGGCGACGGCGGCGCGGTCGAATGCCTCGATGCCTGAAGGGGTAGCTATTACGAGCTTTGGTACTGCTCCCTGGCGGTCGATGATGAACTGGATCAGCACTTGTCCCCTGCGGCCCATGTGCGCGCTTTCGGGAATCACGGCGAGCCAGTTGCGGCGAACGGCGCTGAGAACCTGGACCAGGTATGGCTTGAAGTCGACTCCCAGGGGGTCGCTGAGGAGCTGCAGATTACTCTTGGGACGCCCATCGGAGAGCGCCGAGCCGGCGACGGAGACGTCGTCCGCACTATCGCCCACCACCGTACCCCCGGAGAGGGAGGGGTGCATCGCGGCTTTGGCGGCATCCTGAATGGAGAGCGCGGGCGGCACGATGCTTTTCAGGTTATTGGAAGGCTTGGGACCCGACCCGGCGGTCACGTTTTCGAATGCCATTTTGGGTTTGTCGGGCGGGGGGGCCTGAGGCAATGCATTGGGCAATGCGGGCACAGGAGTGGCTATAGCGACGTCGAGCTTGGGTGTCTCAATGGTCGGGGCGGGAGTGGCGGCAGGTGGTCCCGGAACAGCGGCGGGTGGCTTGAAGCGGGGGGCCTGGGACACGGAAGACTGGACCGCGCTGCGCACGTCCAGCTCACGGCTGATCTTGCCTATGTTGGGGGCTTTCTGGGTGGGCTCCTGAAAGCGGGGGGCGACTAGCGGCGTGGCCTTGCGCAGATCGACGATGGGCAGGGGAGGGACGCGCGTGTGTTCCACTTCGGGAATCGAAAAAAGAATGGCCGCGAACAATAGATGAACGGCGATGGAACCCAGGCCTAATACGGCTAACCGAGCGGGCGAGGGTCGCTCCTCTTCAAGCAAGAGGTTTAATTCGAGCTGGTTGCCGTTTTCGGATTGGGTCGGGACCATTCCGGACATCTTTAGCGGGCTTCTACAAGCAATGACGCCACGACACACACAAGGGTTGCTCCACTAAGGAAAACATAGGACAACATAAAATCCGCTCCATTACTGTCGCGGCTCCGAGGCCAGAGTTTTCGACACTAATTGAGAATGCTCTTCAATTTTATCAAGGATGCCGGTTGCCACCCGCAGAGCGGCCAGACCGTGTTCCCCGGCAACGCGCGGCGGACGGCGGGATAGGATGCTTTCGAAGAAGCCTTCCAACTCCAGTTTTAGGGGTTCCACCTTGGATACTTCCAGGGGCTCGAAGTCGATGGACATGCCGGCGGTTTGGTTGACGCGGAAGCGGATGGCGTCCTTGCGGGTGTAGTCAAGGGAGATGTATTCGCTGGGTTGAAACAGGCGGAGTTTGCGCACACGTTCGGTAGAGACTCGGCTGGCGGTGAGGTTGGCGATACACCCGCCGGGGAACTGGAGGCGCACGTTGGCGATGTCGACTTTGGGCGAGAGAATCGAAATGCCGGCGGCGCGGATCTCCTCGGGCATTAAACCCGTGAGTGACAGAACGATGTCGATATCGTGGATCATCAGGTCGAGCACCACGTCGACGTCCAGACTGCGGGGGGTGAATTCGCTCAGGCGGTGGACTTCGAAAAAGAGGGGTTTGGTGACGACGGCCTCTAGAGCCAGCACAGCGGGATTGAAGCGCTCCAGATGACCGACGGCGAAGATTCGTTTGTTGCGGCTGGCGGCGTCGACCAGGCGGGTGGCGTCGGCCACTGTGGCGGCGATCGGCTTTTCCACCAGAACGTCCAGGCCCAGGTCCATCAGACGGCATCCGATGTCAGCATGCGTGACGGTGGGGGTGGCGACTACGGCGGCGTCGGCATGGAGCGCCAGTTGGTCGAGGGAATGGAAGACCGGGCATTGGTAACGGTCGGCTGAGGCTCGCGCGGCTTCGGGATTCAGGTCCAGAATTCCGGCGAGGGTGGCTTGGGTGGATTCGTGAATTACGCGCAGGTGGTTGCGGCCGAAGGAGCCTACTCCCACCAGGGCGACTCTAGGGGTTGGGATCACTACATGAGGCTAGCATTGTGGGAGGTGCTGGTTTTAGAAATTCATGGCCGCGGATCAACGCTGATGAACGCCGATAGGGCTGAACTGCGCTAATTTGGTGTCGCCAAACAGCCTCATCAGAGAAGCCAACCCCACATGCAGCTTAACCCGCGCCAACTCGATACGCAATTCGCCCACATGCTGCAGGAGGAATTATTCCCTCGGCTGAAAACAGTAACGGGGCCACTGAGTCCACACATGGAACTGCTGGCGGCAGTGATCGCGTTGATCCCGCTGGAGCGCATGCTATCGGCGCGACGCTCGGCCACTGGAAGACCGGCGAAGGACCGGGCCGCGCTGAGCATTGCGTTTGCGGCGAAAGCCGTGCTGAATCTTCCGACCACGCGCGATCTGATCGACCGCCTGCAGGTGGACCAGACGTTGCGCCAGTTGTGCGGCTGGCGCAGCGCTACAGCGTTGCCGCATGAATCGAAGTTTTCCCGCGCCTTTGCCGAATTCGCCGCAACCGAGTTGCCGCAGCATTTGCACGCCGAAGTCATCGCGGCGACGCAACAGCAGCGCCTCATCGGCCACATCGCACGGGATTCCACCGCCATCCCGGCGCGGGAATGTTTTCCCGAAACGGCGAAACAGAAGGCGGCCAAGAAAAGATCCCAAAAGGCGAATAAACGAGGCGCAAAGCCAGGCCGGAAGAAAGGGTCCGGTGGTGCTTTCGCCCGGGCCAAAGCCAGTGAGCGCGGGACTCGGATCGAGCGCCAGCGCCATCAGAAACTGGATCGCATGCTGAAAGAACTGCCGCGGGAGTGCGATATCGGCGGAAAGAAAAACAGCCAGGGCCAGGAACAATACTGGCGCGGCTACAAGCTTCATCTGGACGTCGCCGACGGACAGCTTCCTGTCAGCGCCGTGCTGACCAGCGCCAGCGTGCATGATTCGCAAGTTGCCATCCCGCTGATGACGCTCACTTCGCAACGCGTCACTCACTTGTACGAACTGATGGACTCCGCCTACGACGCCGATGCGATTGATCAGCACAGCAGGCAATTGAATCACGTTCCCATCATTGCGCCGCACCCGCGGCGCAAACGCGCCGAGATTTATTTGATATGGCCTTGCAGGAAGTCGCGATTGTTCTCTTCGCAGGAGTATTCGATCAGCTCTTCGCCCGGTTCCATGCGCCAGAAGTTGCGCGTGTTCGTGAAGGGCTTCGAGTACATGACGGGATCGTCCACCGTCACTTCGTAGGCGATGGAATTCGGACCTTGGTAGGTGAATTTCTGGATCACGTGCATTTGAGCCGAATGGGGATGACCCGCGGTATCCAGCCGCGTGAGGCCGTTGAAGCCAACGGTGTCGATTACCAGCGTATCGCCATCGAACCTGCCGATGGAGTGGCCGAACCAGGTGGGATTATCGAATTGCTTGGGATGCGGCCTGCCATCCATATAGACAACGTGGAACCAGGTATTCTGCTCGAACAGCATGGCCAGGTATTTCCCGTCCTGGATGATTTGGATTGGGTAGCCGCCCACGTTCACCGATCGCAAAAGGCCGAAGGGCAGGCAGTGGCCAGTGTAATCGTATTTTGAGACGTCGTAGCTCTTGAAGTTATCCGCGCCCACCGCGCTGAAAGGCAGCGCGCCAGGTCCTTTCTGATCGGTGCCGCGAGTCTGCGACATGTCGGGCACGTAGGGATGCTGCCAGACACCGCTAAAATTTGGCTTGCCATCGGCCGTTCGAGGGATTGGCTTGGCTAAGTCGGCTTTGGAAGGCTCGTGTTGGCCGTAGAGGGCCAGGGCCGTGGCAAATAACACAACATAGAATTTCGACATGGAAAACTCCCTTGCCGCCCGCCGGGCTAAATATCGCGGGTCATCTTGAAATCGTACACAACATCGCCCTGCTTCCAGGTCCCGATGATGGAACGGCGGATGAGAGTGACATCATCCATTTTGCCGTCCACCACAACGTGATTTACGGCGCCGCTTTTGTCCTTCATATCGAGCTCGAAATGAACGGCCCATTGGGATGGATCGAGCGTGGCTTGTTTCAGCTTTACCGAATCGGGGCCGGGATTCACCAGACCCGATATTTGTTTTCCGTCCCAATCGAACACCATGGTCACGTCGGTTCTGTTTTTAGCGTTGGAGCCGAAGGTCCCATGCCAAGTGCCTTTGAGCGGATGCCCCTCTTGCGCAAATATGGGGGCAAGCAACAGCGCAAATATCGCAAGAAATTTAGACATACTATTGCGGACCTACCAGATGCTCAGCGTCGCGATTGTTGTCCTGGCAGAAATACTCGTCGAAGTCTTCGCCCGGGGCCCATGGGATGGTCCAGCCGCCCGACCACTGGGCTGTGTAAGCCTTGGGATCGTCAATGGTGGCTTCGTATTTCAAGGTGTTGTAATCCGGCCGGGAGATGTGTTCGATCAAGTGGAGCGCGTCGGTATGAGGAAGGCCGCTGCGGGACATCCAGAACTTCTCATTGAAACCGACCGAATCGATTACCAGCACGTCGCCTTCCCAATGGCCGACCGAATGGCCGAAGTAGCTGGGGCTCAGATTGTCGCCAGTGGGATGAGGGCGGCCGTCCATATAAATCACGCGCCAGGACCGCGGACCGCCGCCGGAAATCACAAAGATTCTCTTGGCTTCGGGAATTTCGTAGATCATAAGGCCGTAGGGCGTGTGAAACTGGCGAGGTCCACCGGGCGCGAGACATCGAGCGTGAGGATCGGTACGGGACTGGGTCTTCTGGCGAGCTTCGTAAAGCGCCTTCGCCCAGGGCTGGAAGGGAACTTCGCTGATGTCGATATTGGTAGGCAAATTCGGAGGCCGCTTTCCGTTCATGCCGCCGAAGCCAGCGTCCCAATATCCGAGTTGTCCTGGGGCGGCACTCAACATGGGATGCCCATCGGGCCAGCGCGGCGTCGGCTCGGACGGTTTCTTAGCGGCTCGTGCGGGAGGGCCTCCTCCAGCCCGGGCCGATTGAGCGGGCGGGGCCTGAGCCATCGCAGCGGCCGCGATGATCGAAATAAGAAATATTTGCTTCACGACTACTTGGCCTCTGTCTGGCCTTCGCTTGATCCCGCGCCCAGCCTTTGTCCGCTATTGGCCATGGTGACGGATCGTGCATTGCCGTGCTTCCCGCCGTCTTTCGCGGGAGTGCCTTCGACGATGATGACATCTCCGATGTTCATCGAAGACCGGGTCCAGCCACGCTTCTGAAGGACGGCGGGCGCGCCCATTTCAAACGCCCAGTTGCTGACGCGACCTGAATCGGGATCTTTCACGTCGATATAGAAGTAGACGTGCGGATTGGACCACTCGACGCGCGTCACGGCGCCGGTTAACTTCAGGGGTTTCGTGCTGTCATACTCGGCAGCGAAAGAGTGATGAGCTCCTGCCGGGGCGATGGTTAAGATGAATCCAATTATGCCAATTGTGAGGTTAAGTGCTTTCATGGCCTCTCCATTTCTAGTTCGGGGAATCGCAAAACGAAGCGATTCTATACGCCTGATTAGGCTATCACGGATTGCCTATCAGTCTTGATGATACGAAGATGTGACAGAGTTTGATACTGCCACATGGGCTGGTCATTTGTCTGAGACTCATCTCCGCAAGTAGACTGGTTAATGCTATCCAGTAGAAAAGGGCCCTTAGCACAGCGGTTAGTGCAGCGGACTCATAATCCGTTGGTCGATGGTTCGAATCCATCAGGGCCCACCAATTCTCAGCGCTGAAACTCCGGCGGGCTGCTAATCGTCTGGACTTGTAGATGAAGAGATGCTTACTCCCCCTTTCCGTCGTCCTTTCTGGAATCATGGCTGCGCAAATGTGCGCGTTGGCCAAGAGCTCTTCTGCCCAGCCCCCGGATGCGAAGGCGCATGCCAGCGCGAAACATGATGTCGGATCTGGTGCAGGAGACATCGGCAAGGGCGCGGCCAAAGGCGTCGGCAGCGCGGCGAAGGGAACCGCGAAGAGTGCCGCCGACTTGGTGACTCGACCGAGAGCCTACGGAGAACTAGGGATTCTGCCCCTCATTTCCAAGGTCACCAGATGAGGGCGGCACTTGGGGAACTCATGGGTGCACGATCAGTTGGGTGACGTTTGACAAAAATCCATTCTGCGTGACAGCCAGGTTCAGCGTGCCTGTTCTGGCGTTTGTGGGTACCGTGAATTTGACTTGATAAAGACCCACCGACCCCGGCACGAGACCTGCGAACGGGACCTGCTGTATTGTTGTCAGTGCTGTTCCGTCTATGGTCACGGTAGGCGCATTGTTTACCAGCGCAAGCGGATTAGACGGAGCCGCAGCGCCCGACGCCACAGCGGGTGTTGTCTTGCCCATGCCCACCAGATAAATGGACAGCGTTTCTCCTGGCTTGGCGGGGTTGCCGGCATTCACGTAACTCCCGTCATTATGCTGGGCTTTCGCCGAATTGTCCCCAAATGCAAGCACTGCGGGAGTGGCCGGGGCCACCGTGAACGTATCGGGCGCAGAGGATAAGCCGTTGAGCGTGGCAACCACCGAATAACTCTGATTTGGTGTGAGCTCAAAAGGAATCTGGACATTCACCAAGGTGGGGCTTATGGAAAACAGAGGGGCAGAAATACTACCCATCTGAATGCTGGTTCCCTGATATTGCGTAAGCAGCGGCGGTCCGGGCGAACCGGAGCTGCTGGTAGCCATCCGATTTCCATAAACGCTGGCGATAGTACCCGGCGCCAGAGGCGCTCCCGCCACGACATTGGAATTGTTGACGGTGCCCCCTGGCGAGAGCACGGGTGCGTTGGGATTGGGAGAAGAAACCGCGACCGTTATGTTTACCGCTGAATTGGGAGCGGCGGTGGATCCTCCTGTGGGACTTTGACTAATTACGGACCCGGCAGGTACGGTGCTGCTGGCGGCGGTGCTCACTGTGCCCAGTACGAATCCCGCGTTCGTAATCGCGGTGGTAGCGTCTGCCTGGGTCTTTCCAACCACATTGGGAACGGTAACCAGCAAAGGAGTTACTCCGGCAGAGATGACTAAATCCACCGCGGAGTTCGGAGCGACGCTGGTTCCCCCAACTGGATTCTGGCTAATCACATTTCCGGAGGGGACCGTAGAGCTGGCAGCGTTGGTGACATTTCCCACTACCAGGCCTGCGCTGGTAATAGCATTTGTAGCCGCCGCTTTCGTTTGACCCACCACATTGGGTACGGTCACCTGTCCCGGGCCCGTCGAGACGACAAGATTCACGAGCGAGAAAAGGCTCACGCTGGTTCCCGCGGAGGGGGTCTGCTGGATGACGCGGCCCGATGCGACCGAAGAACTGGGGGCCGTGGTTACGGTACCGGGAAGAAGATTTGCGTTCTGCAGAGTAGTCGTGGCGGAATCCGTACCTTGTCCGATCACATTGGGAACGGAGTTCACGTTAAATGAGACATTCAGTTCGTCCCCCGCTTGGCCGTCGATGCGTGAAAGAATCAGCTCTCCAAAATGCGAACCAGACGACAACGTTGAGGGATCGAGCCGGACAAGGACCGTACTCGGGGTACTTAGGGTTGCGTTCGAGGCAGGAGATATTATTGGCAGCCAATTCCCGCCATCGTTAGTTTGAGAAAGCGCCTGAAATGAGGCGGTATTGCCGGAAATGTTTTCAACCGACAGGGTGCAGGTCATGGTCACGGCCGGAAGAGGGTCCGCAGAACATTGCTGCGGTAGGGGGTCGACTCCCAGAGCTAACCTTCCCGCACCAGTGCCCGTATCAAACCCAAAACCATACCCGTTAATGTTTGGCCGGGTCGGGAAACGCGGAACCGTAAGATTCACAGGCACCTTGACGGCACCAGTCGGGAGGAACACCGTAAGATTACCCAGATAGTTTCCCACCTGAAGCCCCGCGGGGCTGATATTCAAACGCAAGCTTTGGGGTAGAACGCCGCCGCCGCTTACGCTTAACCAAGACTGCGGAACCGGAAACAAATCCGAGGGGAACAAAGCTTGAGCGCTCGCGAAGATCGAGTCAGGAGACCCACTGGCCGATTCGACTATCACCGAAGGCTGCGGATCGACATTGGACAGAACTTGAAGAGACCGGGGAAAGAGGTAGCCGCCGGCGGCGCTGCAAGAAAGAAATATGTCGTGTTCGCTCTGGTTATTTCCCTGCTCCACAATTTTCGAGCCCACCTCTAGTTGGTAAGAGAATCCCTCAGCGCCGGTCGAGAGAACAGCCAACCGCACAGCTATCTTGTTTTCTCCGACCACCATAAAGGGGGTCAAATCCGTAAAGCCGGTGTCGCCGGAGGACACGTTAGCAAGCGTTGACTTCCCGACGGCATTGGTGATCTGCGTCTGCTCTTCGCCTCCCAAAATGTTGTAAATTCGAATCGCTATCGTTGGTGCCGTACAGGTGGGCACCAACTGGCCGAAACTGACATTATCGATGTCGATACTATCGCCCGTGTCGGGCGAGTTGATCTCGATGCTCAAAATTCCCGCGGTTGAGTTGATCCCGAAGAAGTCCAACTTATCCGTGGGAGCCGACATTACAGAGACAGGCACAGCGATAGAGCCATCGCCGAGCTTTGCGGTGAACGTATAGGTAGCGTTGCTTCCCCGGTCTCCATAATCGAACGCCACTGCGGTAGTACCGGCGGGAAAGGTAATCGTCAGATCACGCGGAGAGCCAAGGACCCCAAGGACAGAATTCCCCGCGTAGTCGGTATTCTTACCGACGATAAAGATTTGCTCACCAACCTGCGGGGTAATCGTGATGCCGGACGAGGAATAATTGGCATAAGGTCCAGAGAACCCGCCGTCGGCAGCGATTCGTTCAAATGAGACGACCGTGTTTCGCGAGGTTCCCGCGTTGAAGGTAGCGCGATCGGGGAAGGTATTTACGACCGCTGGTGCGGAAAAGGTTGTGACGATGGGCGCCGAAACCGAAACAGGCGTCTGGACCGCATCGGGGTTGATCTGGCCCACCTGCACGCTGACGGTTAGCGTCTGAGGTGCGTCCCGGGCATTGGGATCGGTCAATGTGATAGTCCCCGTGTGCAAACCCGGCATCAGTTCTCTGGTTGACAGAACAACGTTCACGGGGAGGCATGCTTTTCCCATTGCGCAGGGGCGAGCCGCGCCTACCGTTGCCTCGATCCAGGGGACGTTCGCCAGCACAGAAAGAGAAAGAACTCCGTCGCCGATGTTGGCCGCCTCGACGGTCTGCGTGATCCCGTTTTGTCCCGGCGCAATATAGACAGGGCCTATTGCGGACGTGCTGAGCCGCAGTTGAGGCGCTGCCACGGCAGGCCATGAGAACAAGAGTAACGCCGCAAGACCGCGAAGCTTTTGGGCAGAATTAGGCCATGAAAACCGCTGCATGCGATTCGCCTGTAGCATGAACCCTCCGGATGAGGGTCGAGTATAGCAAAATTCGAGCTTACTTTTTGCTAGCCTATGGGAACGAAAATGATCCTTGAGAGGTGGACAACCTGGTGTCTCGGAATTCTCTTGTGTGTGCACTCGGTCGGATTGTGCCAGACGACGCAAGCTGTGATTGCCGGCAGAATCATAAACAGCCTTACGGGAAATCCGGTGGCAGGCGCACAGATTTCCACCTTTCCCTCAGACGGAGAGCCCAAAAGAATGGCTTCGTCGAGTCCCGATGGCTACTTCGTCATTCCGCTGCTTTCTCCAGGCATGTATCGCGTTCGCGTCGAGGCTGCAAATTATCAGGACCAGGAACTGTTTGAGCTCGAGCTGCCGGTTTCCAGCCGGATGGAGCTGAACTTTCTCTTGCGTCCCCTCAACGACGTTTGGGAGCTGGGGCGCTATCGCAGCGTCTTTTTACCCAAATCAAACCTGGTTCTTCGTCTTTATGGCCCTGACGTCGATTCGAATTATCTGAGTTTCTTTGATTCCGAGCACGGCACCAAGATGGACCTGCAATTTTCCATCTCCTCCGTGATCGACCGTTTTGAGTTGGACAATCTTCCACTCGCGGGAAGAGACACCTATGCGTTGCTGCTCATCCAGGCGGGTGTGGGCGCCGATACTGGAACAGCGCGAGGATTGGGCCTGGCCGTGAACGGACAGCGGCCCGCGGCATCCAGCTATCTGCTGGACGGACTGGAAAACAACAATCACTTGACGACCGGTCCCTTGTATGGCATCTCGCCTGAGGCGGTTCAGGATTACCGCATGTCGACGAGCAACTTTACGGCTGAGTATGGTGGAACATCCGGTTTCTTGGCCAACACGGCCAGCCGAGCGGGCTCCAATGAGTGGCACGGTCTTCTTTATTACTACCTGAAGAACAGTGCTCTGAATGCGAACGGGTTTCAAGAGAATTTCGAGGGTTTCGGCAAGCCTCCGATTCGGGAATCGCAGACGGGTTTCACCGTGGGAGGACCGCTGCTCTCAAAACGGTTGTTCGGATCGCTTGCCTTTGAGTGGTATGGCTTCGGGAGCCGAAGCGATCCGCAGATCTTTAACCTCCCGACGGCGCAGTTTATTGCAATGCTTGCTCCAGGAAGTGTCGCGAAGCGTTTATTCGATCAGTTCCCGACGCCCTTGAGTGGCTCCAGCGAAATCACCCGTGGCCTCCGTATCCATCGCGCCGCCCTCGTCACTTCAAAGATTGTTGGTTCTTCCACGCGCCGACTACGTCACAGGCGGCGGAAAAAATCGGTTCATGTCGCGCGTGGCGATTTCGCGCATGGAGCAGGCGGATTTTGTGTGGAGTCCATATCCGGATTTCATTGCGCCCCTGCACCAGAACGTATCGAATGCGGGGGGCAGTTGGATTTCAAATTTCACTCCAATTCTGACCGGTGAACTGCGCGCCGGCTGGAGCACCGATGACTTGCGTTTCAACCGGCCCCATCCGGAAATCCCGACGCTGGTGGTCGGAGGGACAAACGCTCCGGTGCTCCCGGGCAGTTCGATGTACTACAGTTACCTGAACCACGGCAATAGCTTCGAAGTGAATCAGACTCTTACCTGGACCGCTGGGCGCCACATGGTGAAGGCCGGTGGGGGCGCCTTGGTCCGAACCATCAGCGGCTATCTGACCGCGGGAAGGGACGGCTATTACAGCTTTCCATCTACAACCGCGTTCCTTATGGATCAACCCTCGACATTCATCGGTTCCGCGACACGGAGCAGCCTTCCCACCCTTCAGTTGCCGTCTTACGACCGGGAATACCGTTACTTGCAGTTTTCGGGTTTTGTCCAGGACGATTTCCGCGTTTTGCCGCGCCTGGTTCTGAACCTGGGCTTGAGGTACGAAAACTTTGGAGCGCCCGTGAATACGGGGACAGCGAAAGACGCACTCCTTCACTTCGGCACGGGAGCCACGTTTCTGGATCGCCTCAGCACGGCTGCTTTTAGTCCGCTCCCTCAGAGTGGTTCGCAGCAATTGTACGACGCGGACAATCGGGACTTTAGCGTAAGGTTCGGTTTTGCATATCAGCTCCCGGCTACGGGCCAGACTGTGCTTCGAGGCGGCTACGGCATCTATTACGACCGGCCGTTTGACAATCTTTGGCAGACCCTGCGCAATAACAATATTGCCCTTGCAACGGCTTTCCCGCGCTCGCCTTTCGACTACTTGCAGCCCGTCACAGACGTCTTTTCTCAACTCCACCCTTCGGCGGACACGAGCGGTTTTCCGCAGCCCACCATCTTTCAACCAGGCCTTCGGAACGGATACGCCCAGGATCTGGCCCTGGCTCTGGACCACCAGTGGTCCCGGTTCGATCTTTCTATAGCCGGAACATCGTCACTGGACCGCAGGCTGATTACAACGGACGTGATCAACAGACAGAGCGTCTCCCTGGGAAGAATATACGTAAAACCAAATCAGAACTTAAGTCAACTTTCCTACCGGGCAAACCAGGGAATTTCGGACTACTACGCTTTGGCCGTTACGGGCCGTTACAGAACCACGCATGCCTTCTTTCAAACAGCCTATACCTGGAGCCATACCATAGACGAACAGAGCGATCCGTTGACGGGAGATTTTTTTGATCTGCAATTCGCTGATTTCCTGAATCATCCTCCCTCTCTGGCCAATCGGGGCTTTACGGCGCAGTTCGATAACAGGGGGGACCGGGCGAACTCGGATTTCGACCAGCGTCAGAACCTGGTGTTGTCATCCGTGTGGGATGTGCCCGCGCCGGCCTCAGCGCTATTCCGCGACTGGAAGCTGGCTGGCCTTACAGCAGTGCGCTCTGGACTTCCTTATAGTGTGACCGTCGCTAACCGCTTCGACGGTCTTGAACCGCAGTTGGCCACCTATCGCGCCACGATTGTGGATCCCGCTCACGTGTATATCTCGTCGGCTGCACCGGGAGGAGTTCAGGTTTTGAATCCAGCCGCTCTCGCGGTTCCCTCGCTGGGAACACAAGGCAATTCAGGGCGCAACGCATTTCGCGGACCGGGGCTATACAACATCGATTTGTCCCTTAGCCGGACTGTGAAACTTGGGTGGCCGAACGAAGCAGCAGCTGTTACACTGCGCGCGGATGCCTACAACGTGTTGAATCACGCGAACCTGAATCAACCGGATTCGTTTCTTACTTCGCCCGTGTCGTCCACCTTTGGCGTTGCCCAGTATGGCAGGCAGGGAGTGAGCAGCGGATTCCCCGCTGTTTCCCCGGTAAACGACACCCCGCGCCAGATTCAGCTCATGGTAAGGCTACAGTTCTGAACCCGCCCGCTATCTAAATCTTCCCAGCAAGCTTCTTACGAACCCGGGTTTTGTCGGCACTGCCTGGATAGGCGGCTTCGGCCGCCCGATACTGCAACTCGGCCTTCGCCGCATTTCCCGCCTTAGCCTCCACATCACCGAGGTCCTCAAGGATAGGACCGCTGTCGGGACTGTCTTTTAGCGCCCGCTCCAGAACCGTGCGCGCTTCATCAGTCTTATGAAGTTTCAGATACTCGGCCGCCAGCTCGCGTCGAATCCCTGGAAAGGATCCGTCCGGGCCGATAGCCATCGTGAATTGGAGGATCGCCTTGTCGGTCTGGCCAGTGCGCGCGAGGTACCGTGCGAGCGCCAGTCTGGATGCGATCTCGCCGTCATTATCCGCCAGGACTTTATTCCAGAGATCTTCTGCCTCGGTCGAAGAACCGTCCTGGCTCAACAAAAGGGCGAGGTTATGACGGGCAGGCCCCGCCGTATCATCTTCATCGATCGCCATGCGATAGAACTTTTCAGCGTTTTCGCGGTGTTTGCGGCCCGGTCGTGTAGCCTCCAGGCTGCCCAACGCATTTAGAATTTCAGCGCCTTCCCGCCATTGATGCGCCGCCGCCGGCCGCATCCCGCCCTCCCGAGCCGTGTGCGCGATTTTCAGGGCCAGTTGATACGCCTCTTCCGCATCGTTCAAACGATTCAGGCGCTGGTAAAGAAGTCCCAAATTGTAGGGCAGGTAACTATAATCCGGTCCGAGCTTCATCGCATCGCGATACGCCCGGATCGAGAGATCGTACCGGCCTTGTTCGGCCAAAGCCAACGCGAGGTTATGACGCGGGTAAACCCAGTAAGGAGCCAGCCGGGTAGCATCATTAAACGCTGCGATCGCTAGTGGGTAATTGGATTGTTCCAAATAAGCGATACCCAAAGCGTTGAACGAATAAGCGCCTTTGGGATCGATTCGAGCAGCCATGCCCAAGAGTCGAATCGCGTCGGCATAATTTTTCCCAAAGATCGCATACCGGCCTTCGCAGAAAAGGCGCCGTCCCTCCACAGAAGCGGAATCCGGTTCAAGGCTCTGAGCAGCTTGAAAATATCGGGCAGCATCCCGGAAAGAATTGCGATCGGGCTCCGCCTGGTCCCCCTGCAAATATTTCAAGACGACTTGCTGGCCTTTGTTTTCCAACGCAACTCGAAGTTCCGTTTGCGCCAAGCTGTACGCCGTAGACCCTGCGGGAAAACGTCGGCCGAGCAATTCGTAAGCGCTCTGGGGATCTCCCGGCAGGAGTTTGCCGGCGCGAATCGCACTCTCAAATTCATCGGAACTTGATTGCTGCAAAGTTGGCGCAAGCGGAGTGACCGGCCCTTGATGCCGCGACCGGCTACGGGACAGGTCCTCCGCCGTTAACACCTGATATTTTCCAAAAGGTTCAGGAAAATCCGCCTTGGATCCCTGCGCAAGCGAGGCGGCGTTTTCAACTGTGACGGTCAATTCTTTCGGATGCTGCTCATCGCGCGTGGTCTGCTTTACCATCTCGCCCACATATTCGAGCAGTTCCTGGGCGCTGACCACGCCATCGCCATTCTTATCGGCCTCACCGTTCAGTCCGCGCAGCACAAAATAGGTGAAAGCCCCATGGCCGCCGCCCCAATTAATGCCTTCGAAGGAAGGCTCTGTCTCTTTGCTGGACACGAAGCTGAATATCCGACCCGGCATCTGGCTGACGGTCAACTCAACCGCACCATTCACGCCATTGCGTTTCAGATTGCTTCGGATCCCGCGAATCTCAGCGGCGTGGCAGACGTCCGCAAAGATGAGCATTCGCCCCAGGCCCCCCAGCCCCTCGCCAAGAACATCGGCGACCTCATCCATGGGCAACCCACTGGAGGAAAGGTCTTGGGGGTCGCTCTCAGTCGTCAGGATCTCAGCCTCCCGTGTCTTGTCATCGACGAACCCGTGAGCGGCAAGAACGAGTAAAAAGGTCCCGTGAGTCTCTTTGGCTTTCTTGAGGTACAAGCGCATGTAATTGCGGACGGCATCCCGGGTCGCCTCAGCGTTGATGAGCACTTTGATACGATCTTCGCCGGCCAACCCGCCGCCCCGGGGACTGGCGAGGAATCCACCGAACGTCTGAGCGTCGGCGTCGGCGAATTTTAGCCAGTATTTTTCCTCCAGCTTCTGATATTCAGAAATTCCCACAACAAGAGCATAGGTGGGTCCCAGCGGCAAGTCTTTACTCTGCTCCTCGCCACCCCGGTCTTTGGGTGCGGGCGGATGAACGAAGGCTCTTCGCCGCGCCGACGCGAGGTCTGGAGTTATCGCGGGCAGATCGCAGGACGCATGGTCGGACGTTTGGAGACGCGACCCATTCGCTGGATGAACATCATCGGCAGAGATGGTGAACTCGCCCCGCGCCGGGAGCGCGTACGTCGCGTTCCTTCCGCAAATTACGATGTCAGCGCTACCCTCGTCTTTTGTGAAGACAATGTCGCCGGGGAAGACGTAGTCGTCTGCGGCCAATTCCAAAGGAGTGCTCCCACCTGATGGACGAACCTGCGCATTCTTGGAGGTGACGACAAAACCAGCGGGCTTTTGCTTGACTTGACCGAAAACCGACCAAGCCGTAAGCATCAGCCCGGCGACTAAACGTCTCGACATGTTCAATAATTCTACTGCACTGCGGTGCGACGCTATTCGCGGCCTTATGACGACTGCTATCCCCACCGTTCTTAACCACTTGCAAAAGCGGACTGGACGACATCGGTAGGCTCCGTGCTACTATCCGGCCGAAGAGAAAGTTTTGCGAGTGACTGGCGAATCCTTAACAAGCAGATTTCCAAACAGACCCAATTTTGGCCGCTCTGCCAATACCAGCGAAAGTGAAATTGCGAAACGGAGCCAAATTGCGCCCTAGGAGAAGTTCAGATTGGAAGCGTGGATATAAAGAAAAGGTCAAGCCGCTCGTCTCTGCTTGCCTCGCCGGTCTCATGCCTGACCGGGCTTCAAACCGGACGATAGATCGTATAAGATAGATACCGAAAGAAATGCATCCAACTCGCCGCCAGCTTTTGAAGACCGCGGTCGCCGGTACAGCCGGAATTCTGGGAGCACCCGCCCTTCGTCTTGCCTTTGCGCAACAGCCCGAAACAGGCAGCCTCAAACTCGCTGACGACCTATATATGGTTCGCGTTCCAGGCGAAGCTGCCGTCGTCGCTCATACAGGCCCCGATGGCGTGTTGCTGGTGGATGGCGGCTCCGCTGCGGGGTCAAATGCTGTGCTGAAAGCAGTTGCGGCGCTTCCTAATGGTAACGGCAAGATTCACACGCTCTTCAATACCCACTGGCATCCGGAGCAGACCGGCTCCAATGAGAAGCTCGGAATGGCGGGTACCACGATTATTGCCCAGGAAAACACGCGCCTGTGGCTGCAGCAGAACATTACCTGGCCTTGGAACGGACAGAAATTCAAAAAGCTGCCCAAAGTCGCGCAGCCCAATAAAACATTTTACGACAAAGGCGTTCTGGATGCAGGAGTCCGCTACGGATATATCGCCGATGCGGCGCACACAGACGGGGATCTCTATGTCTACTTCCCGCAACAGAATGTGCTGGCAGTAGGCGATGCGGCCTATGGGCAAGGCTGGCCTGTAGTCGATTGGTGGACCGGCGGCTGGATTGGCGGCATTGTGGGCGGGCTTCAACGGATCCAAAGTGTTGCGAACAAGGACACCAGGATTGTACCGGCACATGGACCGGTGCTCACCTATGCCGATATCACCGAACAGGTGAATATGTACGGTACGATCTACGATCGGCTGAACCAAATGATTAATAAAGGCCGTGGCCCGTCGGAAGGGGTCGAAGCCAAACCGGCTAAGGAATTCGAAGCCAAGATGGGCAACCCGGACGAATTTATTCGCCGCTCGTTCGAGAGCCTTTGGGCGTACTTATCGCCTGACGCTTGAGCCAACAGGAATCTACTAATGACGATGCGACCTATTAAGAACCGGATTCCACTTGATCGCCGCCATCGGATTGGCTGGCGTGATCTTTACCGCCTCGGCCGCTCCCCAGGCTGCCGATCCGGGCGACGCGCAATTAGCCACCATCAAGCAATATTGCGTTGCCTGCCACAACGACAAAGCCAAGACGGGCGGGGTCAGTTTCCAAAACATCACTGCGGCGAGCATCGCTAAGGAGCCCGAACTTTTCGAGAAGGCAGTGCGCAAGCTGCGCGGCCGCGTGATGCCGCCTCCAGGCATGAAACAGCCGGACGGCAAATCGGTGGACTCTCTGGTGGCTTGGCTGGAAGGGTCGCTGGATAAGCTTCCAAATGAGCAGCGCGTTACGGATCAGGTGGTGCTGCATCGCTTGAATCGCAAAGAGTACGATAACGCGGTTCGCGACCTGCTGGATGTCGAAGTCAACAGCGCGGAATTGCTGCCGCAGGATGACGTCGCGCAAGGGTTCGATAACATCGCGTCCGCACTGCAGGTCTCGCCTTCCTTTATTGAGCAGTACGTGATTGCGGCTCGTAACGTCGCCTCCAAGGCGCTGGGCAAGGGCGATTCCCGGCCGCAGGGCTGGTCGTTTCGGGCGACTTCGGGTAGTCAGCTCACACACGTTCCCGGATTGCCTTTGGGAACTCGGGGCGGCATTCTGGCCAAAGTGGATCTTCCCGCGGATGGCGAGTACCACATCAACATTGCCGATATGGCCACGCATATCTGGGGGAATGGCATGGAGTATGAGAACCCCCTGGTGGTGACGCTCGACGATAAGATCGTCTATCAGACTGTCATCGGCGGCGAAGAAGACATGAAGCTGTACGATGAGGTACAGAGCGGCGCACTGGATCGCGTCAATGCCCGCTTGAAGAACATCAAACTCCAGGCGACGGCGGGACCGCACAGAATCGGCGTGACGTTCCGCCGGCAGAGTTTCGCTGAATCCGACGATCAGATCCAGATTAATTCGCCCGGCGGCGGGCAGGATCGTTCGTATCGCGTGAATTCGTTCCAGCTCCTGGGGCCGTTCGAAGCCAAAGGCATCAGTCCCACGCCCAGCCGCGACCGCATCCTGGTTTGCAATCCGGAAAAAGACAAAACCAAGACTCCGGAAGCGTGCGCGAAAGAGGATCTGTCGATCCTGGCCAGGCGGGCTTATCGCCGTCCGATAACCGCCGAAGACGTCAACGAACTCATGGCGTATTACAAAGACGGGGCGAAGGATGGAGGCTTTGAGGGCGGCATTCGCGCCGGAGTTACCGGCGTGCTGGCGAGTCCCGTTCTTCCTGTATCGTGGCGAGCGCGTCCCCGCGGGCCTGAAGCCGGGCGACAAGTATGCGATTACGGATCTCGAACTAGCGTCGAAGCTCTCGTTCTTTCTGTGGAATTCAAACCCCGATGATGAACTGCTCGATCTGGCTATCAAGAATAAGCTGAGCGATCCGGCGACGCTCGACCGGCAGGTTCAGCGCATGCTGGCCGATCAGCGGTCCAAGACGCTGGCCAGCAACTTCGTGTTTCAGTGGCTGGACATGAACCGGCTCAACGATATTGTTCCGGATTTTGACGTCTTCCCGTATGCCTCCGGCCGTATGGATCCGCGTCAGGATTTCCGCACGGAGCTCACGCTGTTTGCGGACAGCGTCTTCCGCGAGGATCATAGCGTGGTTGATTTACTGCGCGCGCGACAAACGTTCTTGAATGAGCGCCTGGCGCTGCAATATGGAATCACCGACGTTAAGGGTGATCAGTTCCGCAGGGTGGAGTTGAAAGACTCAGCGCGATGGGGCTTGCTGGGAAAGGGCGCGATCCTGATGGCCGCTGCTTATCCGAATCGCACGTCGCCTGTGCTGCGCGGGAAATTCATTCTGGCCCAAATTGAGGGTGTTCCGCCAGCCAATCCTCCGCCTGGCGTTCCGACTCTGAATGACAAGGACATCGGCACTACCAAGGCTCAGACCGTACGTCAGTTGATGGCGGCGCATCGCGCCAACCCAACGTGTTCGGCCTGCCATTCGATCATGGATCCTCTGGGTTTCGCGCTGGAAAACTTCGATGCCACTGGAATGTGGAGAGACAAGGACCGCTTTGCGAACACAGTCATCGATTCCGCCGGCGAACTGCCCGACGGCACGAAGATCAATGGCCCCGACGATCTCCGCAATGCTCTGCTGCGGCGTCCGGAGCAATTCGTGCAGACCTTCGTTGAGAATCTCTTGATCTACTCAATGGGCCGCACCGAGGGCTACTACGATATGCCGACCGTCCGCAAGATTGTGCGTGACTCAGCGGCGAAAGATTACAAATTTTCGGCCATCGTTCAGGCGGTGGTCAAAACCGATCAATTTAAAATGCGCCGCGTACCACAGCCTGTGCTAAGCGCGAGTAATAGTGCGACCAGCGCACAGGACGCAGTTGCGCCCGTTGTGCGCGTTCAAGTAACGTAAGGAGACCACGTCATGTTTATCACCAAGAAGCACATTGCACGCCGCACAGTCTTGCGGGGAATCGGGACGGCGGTCGCGCTGCCGCTGCTGGAGTCGATGATCCCTGCGTCCACCGCGTGGGCCGATACTCCCGCTGGGAAGACTCCGAAGCGTTTTGCTTTTGTGGGCTTCCCCCACGGCGCAATTATGGATCGCTGGTCGCCGGCGGAAACCGGCACAGACTTCAAGATGTCTCCGATCCTGGAGCCGCTGACCCCGTTCCGTAAGCACATGACCATCGTCTCCGGTCTGCGCAACAAACCTGCGGAAACCAATGAACCTCACGCCTACATCGAGCAGGGCTGGTTGACCTGCGTGAAGCCGTTTGACTTCGGCAAGGGCGGTGCCGATTCCGGCGTGAGCGCGGACCAGATCGCGGTGCGGTACGTAGGCCAGGATACGCGCCTCCCATCTCTGGAGCTCACCACTTCACAGGGCAGCGCTCGTCTTGCATGGCGCACGCCGACGCAGTCGTTGCCGCAGGAAGGCAACCCGCGTGCGATCTTCCAAAAACTCTTTGGGCAGGGCGACACCGACAAGGAGCGAGCCCAGATCCTTGCGGAAACCGGCAGCATCCTCGACCGCGTGCAGGGGCAGGCGAAGCGCCTCCAGGCCAGCCTTGGCGTAAGCGATCGCGTGGTGGTCACCGACTATCTCGACTCCGTTCGCGAAATTGAGCGCCGGGTGCAGATGGCTGCCAAGCAGGACAATGCCGAGCTGGTGATTCCGGATGCTCCTGTGGGCACGCCGAACGACATCACGGAGTATTTCAAGTTAATGTTCGACCTGATGGCTCTAGCCTTCCAGGCCGACATCACACGCGTGATCACGCTTTCCATGGATCGCGAAGCCAGCATGCGCACTTACACGAACCTTGGCATCGCCGAGGGTTTCCATCCTCTGTCCCATCATGGCAATAATCCTCAGAAGATGGACAAGCTGGTGGAGATTCAGAAATACCACACGCAGGTGTTTGCCGCGTTCATCAAAAAGATCGAGGCGGCGAAGGAAGCCAACGGCACGGTGCTGGATCATTCCACGATTCTGTTTGGCAGCGACATGTCCAACAGCGATCGCCACAACAACGATCCTCTGCCGTCGGTGGTTCTTGGGCATGCCGGCGGAAAGATCAAGGGTGGTCAGCATTTGAAATACCCGCAGGATTCACCTCACGCAAACCTGCTGTTCACACTGCTTCAACGCAATGAGATTCCTGTAAAATCGATCGGCGATAGCGGCGACGGCCTTTCGGAGGTTTAGGCATGCGTAAGTTCGTAGCTGTATTTGGGGTCCTTCTTGGCGGCGCATCGATCATGATGGCTGCCGAAGCCACGCTGCTGGAACCGGCGGAAGCCGGCGATCACATGGCGGCCATGCGTGCATTAAGTGCGAAGGGCGCAAACGTAAACGCTACAGGCGCGGACGGCACGACGGCGATCATGTACGCCGCGGCAAACGGCGATCTGGAGCTGGTTCGCGCGCTGATCAAAGCCGGGGCGAATGTCAAACTACAGAATCAGTTGGGCACCTCGGCTATCACCGAGGCCGCGATTATCGGCTCCGCGCCGATCCTGGAAGCGCTGCTCAAGGCAGGAGCGGATCCGAATTTCAAAACTCCGAACGGCGAAACGCCTTTGATGGCAGTCGGGCGCAGCGGCAAGGTAGATGCCGCCAAGGTACTTCTGGATGCGGGCGCGAACATCAATGCCAAGGAAGGCTGGGGTGAACAATCGGCACTTATGTGGGCGGCCGCGCAGAGCCAGCCTGATATGGTGAAATTCCTCGCGTCCAAGGGCGCAAACCTGAACGATCACGGCAAGGTCAATCAGTGGGAGCGCAAGATCATTCAGGAGCCTCGCCCGAAGGATATGAACAAGGGTGGCTTTACGGCGCTGCACTATGCAGCGCGTGAAGGCTGCTCTGCTTGTGTTCAGAACCTGCTGACCGCGGGCACCGATCCTGATTCAGAAGATCCGGATCGGGAGACGCCACTGCTGCTGGCGCTGGAAAACCTGCATTTCGATACTGCGGCCGTGCTGGTGAAAGGCGGCGCGGATCTGGACAAGTGGGATCTCTTCGGGCGATCGCCGGTGTACATGGCAGCCGACGTGAGCACCCTGCCGATGAAAGGCAACGGCGCAGTGGCCGTAATTCCCAGTATCGACAAACTGACGGCCTTAGACGTCGGGCGCATGATGCTTGAAAAAGGCGCGAATCCAAATATCCAATTGAAGCGCAGACCGCCCTATCGCGACGTCCCCCAGGACCGCGGCGGCGATGGTATGCTCGCCCAGGGCGCCACGCCGTTATTGCGCGCGGCACGTGGTGGCGATGATAAGTTCACTGCGTTGCTGCTGGAGTACAAGGCGATTGTCGATTTGCCGAGCAAGGAAGGCATCACGCCGTTAATGGCCGCCGCTGGAGTCGACTTCGGCGGACGCGCCACACGCGGACGGAACCGCACCGACGAAGGCGTGCTCGCAACCATGGCTCTGCTGGTTAAGGCCGGCGCGAATGTGAATGCTCACTCTGTTATTGATCCTCGCGCTCCGGGTGGCCGTGGGGGCGGCGGCGCGGCGGCTGGTGCTGCTGCCGCAGGCGGAGGCCGTGGTGGAAGAGGCGGTGCTGCTGCTACTCCGGCTGCGGGGGCTCCTGTTGCTCCTCTGGCCGATGACAGTACCTCGGCGCGTATCGCACTTACATTTCGCCGTGGAAGTCAGGTGCCGAGCGTGAACGCCGTTCCGAACCAAACCGCTCTACATGGCGCGGCGGAACATGGCTTCGATAAGTTCATTGAATTCCTGGTGGCTAATGGCGCCGACCTGAACGCCAAAGATTCCGCCGGCCGCACACCCCTACAGGTCGCCCGGGGCGCGGGAGGCGCTAAAGGGGGAGCGGATGCATACCCCAAGACTGTCGCTCTGCTGGAATCCTTGATGAAAGCGAAAGGGATGACAATCGCGGAAGTTCAGGCAAAGTAGGGATCAATTTAACAAAGTTTTGTGAGTCAATGGCTCCGCGCAAACGCACGGAGCCATTTTTTATTGGGCGTTTACTTCTTATTCATCTTTTCTTCTGACGCCTTATGGGCCTCCATAGAAGAGTCGTGCGCTCTCTTGGATTGCTCGTGAGCCTGCTTGGACTGATTGTGGGCCGCAGACATGTCGTTCTTATCGTGAAGGTCCGCTGCTGTTTTGTGAGCTTTCGATGCAGCGTCGTGGTGCTCGGCAGCTTTGTTGTGTTTGTCTTTTGACATGAAAAGTATCTCCTGCTAAATTCGATCGTCGTCGATTGACGATCGGCGACAAGGAAGGAGCAGTTGAATTGCCACACCAAGTTAAGGCGATTATTTGAAACCGAACATCTCGCGGAGCGCATCCAAAAGACATCGCGTTCTGAGCTTCCCGCCCCTCCTTTGGGTGAACTATGGCATTTTGTACATCGCGTTCGTGTAGTGTCCTCGCTCTGACCGGATTCATTGCGGGACTGTTTGTGCCCGGTCTTTCCGCTCAACCCAGTAGAATCAAAGGCCCCATTCAATCGGGGAAACGTGTTGCGCTGGCGGGACATGTGAGGCCTCAGGTCCAGGCCGCCAACGACGATGGACCCGCCGAGGCCTCGCTCGAGTTATCGGGACTCACTATGGTCCTGCGACCCTCCGCCGAACAGCAGGCTGCGCTCGACCAGCTGTTGAAAGACCAGCAGAATCCGTCCTCGCCGAACTATCATCACTGGCTGACCCCCGACGAATATGCCCAACGTTTTGGCGCAAGCCAGGAAGATATCGACCACATCACAGCTTGGCTTAAGCAGCAAAATTTAACTGTAACGGGTGTGGCTCGGGCTCGGAATTCAATTCGGTTCAATGGGACCGCTGGCGCGGTGGGTTCGGCCTTCACTACCCAAATTCGGCACTATCTTGTTAATGGGAAGAGGCATTATGCCAATGCCTCCGACCCCACCGTTCCCGCCGAGCTTGATACGATCGTCGCGGCTATCCAGGGCCTGGACGATTTTCACATGCAGCCCAGGTCGGTGAAGTCCACCGCACAGGCAGTCTCCCTGGAGCCCAAATACACTTCGACAACCGGCAAACATTATCTTGCTCCTGATGATGTCGCGGTTATCTACAATATCAATCCGCTCTATTCGGCAGGCGTGGACGGAACCGGCCAGACGATTGTAGTTGCGGGACAGACGCAGATGGATATGTCGGACGTGCTGACGTTCCGCGCACGTTTTGGGCTGTCAGCCGTCGCGCCTGAGGCGGTCTTAGTCCCGGGGTTGAAGGATCCTGGCATCAGCTCGAGCGATGTGGACGAGTCCAATCTGGATTTGCAATGGTCTGGCGCGGTCGCGCGAAATGCACGTATTCTCTTTGTCTATTCCGCGAACGTAATGGACGCGGTGCAATACGCAATCGATCAGAACCTGGCCCCTGTGATTAGTGTGAGCTATGGTCTTTGTGAGCCGGAGAGTTCGGCGGCATCCTTGCGCGCATTCCAGACTTGGGCGCAGCAGGCGAACGCGCAAGGCATTAGCTGGGTGAACTCGGCTGGAGATTCGGGCGGCGCAGATTGCGCGGGGGCAAAATCGAGCGCCGGGGGACTTGCGGTGGATACACCCGCAAGCGTCCCCGAAATAACGGGCGTCGGCGGCACAACGCTTTTGGAAGATAGCGGGACGTACTGGAACGCAACCACCGCAACCAATGGCGGTTCGGCCCTATCTTATATTCCGGAAACGGTCTGGAACGATAGCACCGCTGGGTCGCCGTCAGCGGGTGGTGGCGGAGCGAGTGTCTTTTTCGCGAATCCGTCGTGGCAAACGGGAGCCGGCGTTCCTAGCAATGGGGCTCGCAACGTGCCGGATATTTCCTTGGCGGCGTCGCCCGATCACAATGGATATCTGGTTTACACAGGCGGGACTCTCTCCGTATTTGGGGGGACCTCGGTCGGCGCGCCGACGTTTTCGGGAATGGTCGCGCTTCTAAATCACTATCAGGCGCTGAAAGGCTCCGGCACTGGTCAAGGCGATTTGAACCCGCGCCTTTACAGTCTGGCTCAAACATCGCCCAACGCGTTTCATGATGTTACGACTGGGAACAATGTCGTAACGATAACTTGCACGGGTCGGCAACGTAACTGTACAGCGGGGTCGTTTGGATACAACGCAGGCGTTGGATACGATCAGGCGAGCGGCCTGGGGTCGGTGGATGCCTACAACCTTGTTACCAGTTGGACTGGGCCAGCGAACGCTGTTACGCCCGGCACAACGAATATGGTGCTCACCAGCAGCGCCTCAAGTGTTGATGCAACGGGAAGCATCACATTGACTGCCTCCGTTACGGGCGCGAACGGAGGTATACCGTTAGGCTCGGTGACGTTTCAGGCAGGCAGCGCCGTTCTCGGCACCGTTGTGCTGACTGCTGGAAGTGGCAAGTCCACAGCGACGCTAAATCTTGCAGCCAGCGCTCTGGTAGTAGGCAACAATACGATTTCGGCCCAATATAGCGGCAACGCCAGTTATTCAGGGACCACGGCGTCCACCAGCATTACGGTTACGACGGTTTCAAGCGGACCGCCGACTATTACGAGCTTAGCTAATGGCGCCTCTTTTCGCGCTAGTTATGCGCCGGGAATGCTGCTGAGTATTTTTGGATCGCAACTTGCGCCGGCCACCGCAAGCGCGGCGAGCGTGCCGCTACCCTCGCAGCTCGCTGGAGTTTCCGTCACGATCAATGGGCAAAGCGCGCCGTCTGCTTTACGTCTCTCCCTCACAACTAAACATCCAACTTCCTTATGAAGTAACACCCAACACGACCGCGACTGTTGTCGTTAACAACAACGGAAATACGGGCACCAGTTCATTCACGCCTTCGGCTGCTGGTCCTGGAATTTTTGTCGATTCTCAATTCGAACCTGTCCCCAGCACCAGCGGCACGCGAGGTCAAATCGTGACCCTGTTCGTGACTGGAGCGGGGGCGGTCACTCCGCTGGTCGCGACTGGGACGGCTCCTGCCGCAGGCACGCCCGTTGCAAACTTGCCGCAGCCGCAGGGGAAGTTAACCGTCACTGTTGGAGGGTTGCCTGCTACGGTGCAGTTCGCCGGGATTCCCGCAGGCTTGGTTGGTGTGGTCCAGGTGAATTACGAAATTCCCACGCCGGTTCCCTTTGGGGTTAATTCCGTGGTGGTCCAAGTAGCAGGCGTTTCCAGTGCTCCCGCGAATCTTACGGTCACTCAATAAGCTATTGGATGGAGAGTTGAATCGGCGTGCTGCAGATCTTCGCTGACGCGGGATCAGGAGCACCGCAAACCAACAGATCCGTCGTGAGCCCTGAAAGGCCTTGCGGAATTTTGATGTTCACCTGCTGAACACCCTGAAGGCCAGGAGCGGGTCCGGCGTAATAGGGCGCGTCGATATCCTGATCGTGAATGCGGGCGGTGATTACACCGCCACCGGATAGGCCCGTAGCAAAGACCACGATCACGCTGGCAGGAACGGCGGGATTGCTGATTGAATTGATGCTTGCGTCCTGATTCAACGCGACCCCGCCAAATATCGCGGGGGCAAATGCTGCGAGCGTCACAGTGCGAGGCTGGCTTGCGGCGCCATCCGCCGTGATTACCAGTTGAGCGGATCCAGTTGAGGGCAGGCCCGAAGGCACCAGCAAATTGATCTGCTTCCCATCGTTATAGAGAATGGTTGCGGGAAGGTTGTTGAACGTAACAGAGACGTTCTTTCCTGATAGGGCCGAGCCCGTGATGGTGGTCAGCGAACCGGGAACAACTGGGACGGAGGCGAAGCTCGCGGCGTTCACCACAGCGGTGATGGTTGGAACCGGAGGCGGCACCGGGCTCGCGGCGGGAACCACGAAGACCACCGGGAGTGTTTTAGGCGTCGTGTATTGGCCTCCGTCGACAGTGATGGTCGCATGGTAGGTGCCAGGCGCCAGATTCTGAGGCTGCCCGTAGACCAGAACGGTTGTGTTGTTGGTCCCTTGGGAAGGTTGCAGAGTCAGCCAGCCTGACCCAGTCGTGTAGGCGACGCTGGTGGTCCATTGCATGGCGCCACCACCCGTGTTCTGGATGTAAAAGAATCCGTCCTGTGTGCTGGTTGATCCCGCCGTCAGGTCGACTTCCGTGGACCGCACGGTGAGTTGGGGTAGATAAGTAGCGCAGTCGCCCACAAGAGAACAATCGGGTGGAGGGTCCTGTGCGATGAATCGTGGAATGGCTTCCGTTGCTGAGGCGGCTGCAATTGTTGAAGTGGGTGCCAGGTAAATATGGGAGTCCGTCGTACTGGCAACGCGATTCCCGTCGGGTGGCAGTCCCAGGAAGGTTGGGAATTGAGCCGATTCCAATCGAGAAGGGTTCGCATCCACAACTTCATACACAACATAAAATGTTCCGCCCGCGATTTGCAGTTCTGACACTGAGTCAAACGTCACCGGTCCTGAGCCGGCAGCGCCGGGTGTGTAAACAGGCGTGCCTCCCACCCCAGTGGAACTGGCTCCGGCTACTCGCGCCAAGAGCAGCGCTCCACCGGTGGTTGGCGCATATTGACCGCCTGACACAGGAGATCCAAAATCGCCGCCTGAGGTCGCGGCGATTGCGTCTGATCCCGCGATTACATCAGGCACGAACAATCTGGCGTCGGATGGGAAGCCCGAATAGTGCACGATGATGCGCTGGCCGGAGTCGGCATTGAAGTAGGCTGGCGCGGAACGGGGTCCGAAGGCGTCGCCGAAGCCTTCTGTGAAACGGATCGACGAAAAGGCAGTGTGAGTTGCGATGAGGCTTGAATACGTGATCTCGCCGGGAAGTGGCGAGCCCCTCTGCGCGCATACTAAATCCGCAGTAAAGCCCGCGTATAAAGCCCTCTGCGTAATGCCCACGGGCAACATTACTGTCAAACCCGCCAGGCTTGCTCCATTGAGGGCGAGTGTAGCGAAGATCTGCTGGCCAGCCGGAATCCGCGTAGCATTGGCCCGGATGCCTGAAATTCGAATGGTCACCGAACCTTGCGCTGGCATGGGAATGGGAACGCCGGTGTAGACCAAAGTATTGGAGCTGCTTAAATAGGGCTGCGTTAGAACAGGCGCCGGGCCGGATCCACTGTCGATTGTAAAGACGATGCCGGTAACCAGGTTTCCGCTAGACAAGCGGTTGGCAATCTCCGTGTTCAGCGTGATCGTAAAGTTCCCCGTTACGGGAAGATTCGGGCTACCCGAACAAACATACACGACATCAGCGACGCGTTCGCTCAGACCTTCGGCCCGCACGACCGGGGGAACTGAGGTCGTTCCGCAGCTGACAACTGGTTGGGCGCGGAGAATACCCGTTGAGGTAACAACGATGAAAAATGCGGACAAACTGGAACTACGCATGCAAAATCCTTGAAGATGGCGGGACGCGTGGAAAGCCGGGTCGGCCCGGCTAAATCGAGTATATCAACGAACCGAGACGACCAGATTGATTGTGGATCTTCACGTGCTACCTACACGTTGGAGAGCTCAAGATGGAATCAACTACTTACGTTGAATCGCGCTCAGGCGCAATATATCCCGGGAGTGAAGCGAACTCGTCAGGCGTCGCATGGGGTGCTGTAATCGGCGGAGCTTTTGGGATGGCCGCGTTTTACCTAATCCTTCTAGCGTTGGGCGCGGGATTGGGATTGTCAGCGGTTTCGCCATGGTCGAACATGGGGGCTTCAGCGTCCACGGTCGGCATGGTGGCGGTGATCTGGCTCATTCTTATTGAGATCGTGTCCTCTGCTCTGGGTGGCTATCTTACCGGGCGTCTCCGGACCAAATGGGCACTGATCCATACGGATGAAGTATTCTTCCGTGACACCGCCAATGGCTTGCTGGCCTGGGCGGTCGCATTGGTCATCACAGTAACGTTTCTGGCTTCGGCCGGGGCCGCGATGGTTGGGAGCATGGAACAAGCCGGATCTGCGGCTGATCGCTCGACAACCACGGCTGTGGCAACCAGTCCACAAGCTTATTTTGTGGATACGATGTTCAGGTCCGATCATCCGACCCCAACTGGAAATGACGCGTTAGAAGCTGAGGCAGGACGAATTTTTACCAGTGCTCTCAGCCACAAACAGATGCCGCCAGCGGATCAGGCCTACTTGGCGCAACTCATCTCCGCTAAGACCGGAATTCCCATAACTGATGCCGACAAACGAGTTTCCGACGCGTTAACAGGCGCCCGTCAAGCAGAAGAGACGGCGCGCTCCGCAACAGCCCGTTTTCTGCTGTGGTCCTTTCTGGCTCTGTTGATGGGCGCGTTCAGCGCTAGCTATTTCGCGACCATCGGCGGTAAGCTGCGTGACCACGTAAAGCTCACCTAATTTCATTACACATAGAAGGAGATTTCGCAAGATGCGTTCTATACTGCTTTACCTTATAGGCATTCCGATTCCAATCATTCTGGTGATTGCTTTGTTTTCGCATCATTTCTAGGCGAGGCTGGTATGGCTAACAAGATTCGCTATGGGATGGTCGGTTTGGGCTGGATTGCGCAGGAGTCCGTGCTGCCTGCCTTCACGAAGAAATTACTCTAACTGTGACGGTAGATAAGAAGAAAACGGAATATCCACGCCATCGTGGAGTGGATCAAGATCGCGGAAGAAATCGTTCATGACGGATCACCAAAGAAATAGGAGCCAACGATGCCCGATATGAACAAGTGCGCCCATCCTGCCTGCAATTGCCGCGTCGGCGATGGCAAGAAGTATTGCAGCCAATTCTGTCACGACGCGGGAAGCGAGATCGAAATTGCTTGCGATTGCGGACATCCCGGTTGCTCTCTTGCGGCCTCAAAAACGGATTAGAACACCGCTCCCTGCCATTGGTGACTATGGCCGATTTGACCTCCCTTTCCTTGCAACTCGACGAGAAGGCCGGTGTTTGCCGCGCGATCATCGAAACACCCAGGGGCTGCCGTAACAAGTTCGACTACGACCCGGCTTCCGATCTTTTCAAATTGGGCGGGTTGTTGCCTGAGGGAATGATGTTTCCTTTTGACTTCGGCTTCCTCCCTTCGACACTGGGCGAGGACGGCGACCCACTGGACATTATGGTCCTGATGGACGCGCCCGCTCATGTCGGTTGTCTCATGGAAGTTAGAATTATCGGCATAATCACTGCGGAACAGACTCAGGACGGCAAAACCGAAAGTAACGACCGGCTACTCGGCGTGGCCGTCCATTCTTACGATCATCAGGATCTGCAATCCATTCGCGATGTGAGTAAGACGTTGCTAAGCCAAGTGGAGGAGTTTTTTGTTTCCTACAACAAACAGCGCGGAAAGAAATTCAGAATCACTGGAACGGGCGGACGGAAGACGGCCATCAAGTTCCTGAGAGCCGGGATTCAAGCTCATAAGAAAAGCAAGAAGAAATGACTCCGTCACGTGCGGAGGATGCTGGTCATGCCTGTATCCATAACATGGGTCGAGATCGCAATTCGCCTGCTTTGTGCGATGGGCGCGGGCGCGTTAATTGGATCCAATCGCAGTGAACACGGGCACGTCGCAGGTTTAAGAACGTCGTTACTGGTCTGTCTTGCCGCCTGTATCGCGATGATTCAGGTCAACGTGCTATTACCTCTCGCGGGACGACCGTCCGATTCGTTTGTCATGAACGACCTGATGCGTTTGCCGCTGGGAATTCTCTCCGGTATGGGATTCATTGGCGCGGGCGCAATTGTCCGACGGGATAATCTGGTGATCGGTGTTACCACGGCGGCGACTCTGTGGTTCCTGACGGTCCTGGGCCTTTGCTTCGGAGGAGGCCAGATAGGGCTCGGCTTAGCAGGTTTGGCAATTGGATTCATTGTGCTGGCGGGGTTCAAAGCGGTAGAGAATCGAATGGAGCAAGAACGCCGCGGCAAGTTGTCGCTTGTGAGCGACTCCTCGGGTCCAACGGAAGCCGAAATCCGGAACATTCTATTGGCGGCGGGCTTTCAGTGTCTCTCTGCCTCTCTATCCACCAGCCAGGGTGTTCCTGAAAAAGCATTGTCCTTTGATCTGCAGTGGCGTTCCAAGGCTTTCCAAAGTGAGACACCGCAAGCAATCAACATGCTGGCGGAGCGGCCTGGAGTCTGCCGGCTCGATTGGACACCGCAGGCCCGATAGCGGGAAGATCAACTCAGGACGGAGCACGTTCATGGCGCTTGATCGCACCCGACTTCTCAAACCTGTAGAGAAACTTCAAAAGCGGATCAAAAAGGCGGATCGCGAGCTTACTCCGAGTACCGTTCACGAGCTGCGAACCAACGTTCGCCGTTTTGAAGCGATCTTCAAGACTCTCTCGCTGGAGCGGCATGGAGTCCGCGGATCGACATTGAAAGATCTGTCCCGCCTGGACAAACGCGCGGGGAAAGTTCGCGATATGGATGTACTGGTTCGTTATGCGTCTACGGTTCATCCGAAGACGATGCGCGCAAAGCACGTGGAGGAAAGCACAGTGCAACTCCTGGAGTATCTGGGAAACCAGCGGCGCAAACACGCCAGAAAGCTTCATGCCGAGACACACCGTCTTCGCGGATCCCTAGCGAAGGACTTAAAGCGAACCGTGTCCGTATTAGGGAAGCTCGCCGGCCATACGCGCGAACACAAGGCCGCCGCGAAGGCCACAGTGACCGAGGCCCGGCTTAAGGCTGAGCTGGCTGCTTCCGGGCGCCTGAGAAAGGACAATCTGCATGCCTTCAGGTTGAAGATAAAAGAATTGAGAAATGTTTTAGAAATAGAACGGCCGGCAAACCGAGGCAAGCTTGCCAAGGCGCTGGGCCAAACTAAGGATGCGATCGGTGAATGGCACGACTGGGAAACGCTGGTTACCCTTGCGGAGAAAGCAATTGACCGGGAGGAGGGGCGCGGTTTGATCGCGGAACTGAGGCGGATCGCAAAGAACAGATACCGGGAGGCGATCCTGCTTGCGGAGGCGTTACGTAGAACGATCCGCGTTAAACTTCGTCACGGGGCTGTGGCCGCAACCAAATAAGCTGCCCGCCTACTTCGATTTCTTCTTCTTCGGAATTTTGGCTCCAGAACTCCTAGCTTCGTTCAGCGCGATCGCGACCGCTTGTTTACGGCTCTTCACTTTACCCCCGCTGCCGGACTTCAGGCTTCCCTCCTTGTACTCATGCATGACCTTTTCAACTTTGCCTTTGCCAGCCTTCTTTGCAGTGGGCATTTTCCTTTTCCTCGTGTGATTGAAGATCTCCGCGCACGTGCGGCGAAGTTGCTTGTTCGATCCTTCGCGTAAATGGCGCGTTACCAAACGGGGATCGGGAGGCAGAAAAAGCTGGGATTTACCTATAGCTGGACGCTTGAAGCTCAAACAAGTCTGCGTAACGGCCCCGGCGAGCAATAAGATCCTGATGGGTTCCTTCCTCGCGTACCGCACCATCCTCCAGCACAACGATTCGATCTGCCATTCGCACCGTTGAAAAGCGGTGTGAGATGAACAGAGCGATCTTGCCCTGAGTCAGGTCGGAGAATCTGCTGAACACCTCGGCCTCGGCCACTGGATCGAGAGCCGCAGTCGGTTCGTCCAGCACCAGAATCTCTGCATCGCGTATATGCGCACGGGCCAACGCGAAGCGCTGCCATTCGCCACCTGAAAGGTCGACCCCATCCTGGAAGCGCCGGCCCAATTGCTGGTCTAGCCCGTGCTCCAGCCGGTTGATGACGTCGAGCGCGCCTCCCTTTCTGGCGGCATCGATCAGCTTCTCTTCCGCGTTGCGATACTCGGGTTTGCCGACTGCGATATTATCCCGGACAGGCATGTCGTAGCGCATGAAATCCTGGAAAATAACGCCAATTCGTTCGTGCAGGCTGGCTATATCAAGATCGCGCAGATCTACTCCGTCCAGCAGGATCTGGCCGGAGGTGGGCTCGTACAGTCGCGTGAGCAGTTTCACAAGCGTCGTCTTGCCTTGGCCGTTTTCGCCAACAAGAGCGATCCGCTCGCCGGCGGCGATTCGAAGATTGACATTCTTTAGCACCGGACGAGGCGAGCCGGGATATGAGAATGAGACGTTGCGAAATTCGATGCCTTCCATGATGTGCTTCGGCGCGGGCATCGCATTCTTCGCATTGCAGATTCGCGGTCGCATGGCTAGGAAATCGAACAGGTCCGTAAGGAACAACGCTTGGTCTGCGATGAGAGTAAACGTCGAAAATACGGTTTGGAGTTGCGCTCCGCAGCCAGCGAGCGAGCCGGCAAGAAATGTGACCTGACCGATGGAGAGCGCGCCGTGCAGGGCACGATACACCAGAATTGCATAGGCGAAATAGTATCCAAAGGACGCGAGCATGGCCAGCGCGCTGGAAGCTCGCAGCCTGCGGCGGGCAAGCTGGCGGTTGCGGCTATTGATCTCGTCGGTGATTACCTTATATCGCTCCTGAAGAAAGCTCCCGAGCCCAAAGACCTTCAACTCCTTCGCGCTCTCCTTCTTGGTTCCCAGGTCGCGAAGATAGTCCATCTCCCGCTTCATCGGCGTGAGACTGTAGGCCAGCGAGTATCCCAGAAACGCGAAGTGGCTTTCCCCAAGGAATGACGGCACCACCGATAACACCAGTAAAGCGAAGAGCAACGGCGAGTAGACAAGAACGGCCATGGAGAGGGCAATAAGAGTGATCACCTGCTGCACCAAGTGCCCGAATGCGGTAACCATGGCGGCCCTGTCGGTGGCTTGCACGCGAGCGCGCTCTACTTTGTCGTAAAAGACCGGGTCTTCAAACGATGCCAAGTCGAGCGTGGCAGCATGCTGCATTACTCGCAGGCCCACTTCGCGAGCGAACTGATCCGCGATGCGGCCATCGCAGTAATCCGTTGCGCGGCCAAGGACGTTGCCGAGCGCGGCGATTCCGAATGCCGCGGCTAGCAGCATCCATACATACCCGTGGCTCGCCGCAGCATGCCCCGCGTCTGCGTTCGCGATGAGATCGATGATGAGCTTGCCGACCCACAGCCCGGCCAGCGGAAGAAATCCGGCAGCCAGCCGGAAAATGATTTCGGCAGCGAATGCAGCGCGGCCCGATTGCCACAATAGCGCCACTACACGTGGCAGATTTTTCAGTGCGGGGAGCCTGTTTTTCCAGGCAGACCAATAGATGTCCCTGTTTCGGCGCATAACCTTCCGTCACGGGACTTGCTGCCCGGACTGTACGTTTCCAAACAATGCAATCCGCAGGCCAGAGGCGTAAGTCTCAGGCCCTCAGTAGATTTCGTGAAGAAATCCAAACCAAAGACAAAGTTTTTACCGCGTGCATCAGGATTTTTTACGGAAGCATCGCTTGAGGTGATCGAAAGGAAACAACAGTAATAAACCGAATTGTTGACTAGCCGCTGGGTGTCTCAATGGGCCGCCGAAGTTCGGACTACTTAAACTGATAGCCCGGTTTTAACGAGCAGCGGTAGAGTTTCGTCATGTCCTTGCCCGTTTGCGCGTCACAATCAGCCCATGATAGCTTCGCTTTCGGACCAATGGGATAGACAATCTCCTCATGATCGAGCGAGGCTTCAATGCTTGGCCCCTCGGCATTTGGCGGCACAGAGAAGCTTGCAGTCCGATTGAAAATAATCGGATAGGAGTGAAGAATCGCACCGGTGATCAGCGTCCGCATGACTTCCGCTTCCAGTACAAAGCTGGCGGTATCGGACCAGTCTCGCACCGACGCACTGATTTTCTGCCCGCCCTGCGAGAACGAATCCTTCTCGATTGCGGTAAAAGGGCACGGTCCGGCGATGCACGACACTCGTACGTTTTGAAACTCGCTGTTCTCGCCTGCGTCCAGAGAAACGCCGTCAATGGCCGCCTTCCACTTGCCGTCGGGCGAGCAGACCGTGCTGGAACCGCACGGCACATTTCCCGTATTCTTTACTGCAAAAACTTTCGCCACACTGCCTACGTTTTCCGTTGTCTGGCTCTTCACCGAGTAACGGATGCGAATGTCACTGATGGTGATGGGTGGTCCCACGGGAGCCGGCGGTGTTGAAGCCGGGTGCATTCGAATTACGTTCAGGTGATCTCCGGCCGCAATAGTCGTATCCAGGGGGCGGTAATCAGGATGGCGGAAATGAAGAGTTAACAGGTCCCCATTGTGGATCGCACGCCGTAACTTAAACGTGAACACACCCCTAGAGTCCGACTTCCCAACGCCGTCATCCAGATCGTCGCTGATGATGTCGACATTAGGAATCGTCAACTGATTCTCCGGACTAGGGTCGTCGCGAAGAACAACACCCGTTATGGTTTGGATACTTCCGATGCGCCCTAGTTCGTAGCCGCCGAGCCCTAGCGTGAGCACGAGGGCTGCCCATAGGACCATCTTGTCCCGGCGGTGCATGGCTCGCCACCTGTTCGACGCAGCCCGAGCCCATTGTGTTTCCTATTGCAACGTTTTACTGCGTTTGAGGGATCTAATAAGAGGATGGGTGTACTCAAAGGCCCGGGCCTGCTGTCGCGAAGGAGTTTGGTGAAGCAATTGGCGATAGGCGGGTCAATGCTGGGGTTGCGCGGAGCCACTCCTCCCAAAGAGCGACCCCTTATTGCACTATCTCAGGAAGACACTTCCATGTTGGAGGACTTGGGAAAGGCTTGCTTTCTGTACTTCTGGGATCAAGTGAATCCTCAAACGGGCCTCGTGAAGGACAGATGTAACACCACTCAATCTTCCGATCAACACAAAGTTGCGAGCATCGCGGCCACGGGATTCGGACTCTCAGCTCTTTGCATTGGACACAAGCGGGGATACGCGTCGTCAGGTGCGATTCAGCTTCGTGTGATTAACACCCTGGAATTCTTTTGGCAAAAGATGGCGACGCATCGCGGGTTCTTCTTCCATTGGGCCAATATGGACACGGGCGAGCGTATCTGGGAGTCGGAGATTTCCTCCATCGATACCGCGATCCTGCTGTGTGGGATCCTTACATGCCGGGAATACTTTAACAACCATTCAGGTATCACCAATCTCGCCACTGCAATTTTCAATCGCGTGGATTGGACCTGGGTCGCCGAGGACACGTCGTTGCTTTCGCATGGGTGGACGCCCGAATTGGGTTTCCTGCCCTACCGCTGGGACAATTACAGCGAACTGATGATGCTGTACCTGCTAGGTCTCGGATCGTCCACGTATCCGCTGCCCGACGGTTCCTGGTCGGCATGGAAACGCGTCACGTTTGAGTATGACGGGCTTCGTTACATAGGGTCTTACGCACCTCTGTTCGTCCATCAATATCCGCACGCGTGGTTCGACTTCCGGGGAAAGCGCGACCGCTTTACCGATTACTTCAAGAACTCGACCACCAGCACCGAGGTCCATCGGCGCTTTTGTCTGGAGCTTCACGACCAGTTTCCTGATTACGCAGACGACCTCTGGGGCATCACTGCGTCCGACTCGCGACACGGGTATGCGGTGTGGGGCGGGCCGCCTCAGATCGGTCCAATTGATGGGACCGTGACTCCTAGCGCGGCCGCAGGCTCGCTGCCGTTCATGCCGGAGGCAACTCTTAAGGTGCTCAGGAACATAAAAAACAATTACGGAGGCCGCACCTGGACCCGATACGGTTTCGTAAACGCTTTCAATCCGCTGACCAACTGGTATGACACCGATGTGATCGGTATCGATACGGGAATCACGTTGTTGATGGCGGAAAACCTCCGCACCGGCTTCCTCTGGAGCCAGTTCATGAAGAGTAAAGAAGCACAGCGCGGCTTGATGCGCGCGGGATTTACCGAGTATTAGCTCTTATGCTCCGCAGCGTCAGCGTCTTCATCGCTTCATTCGTGGCTGTGCACGCTGCTCCCGCGTCCGCAGATATCGAGCAAAGAATAACCTCGCTTATGGCGCGCATGACTCTGGACGAAAAAATTGGACAGATGTCGCAGTCGACCGACATGAAAAGTCCTATGTCGCCGCAGATCGCCGATGAAATCAGGCAAGGCCGCTGGGGTTCTTTTCTGAATGCGGGAAGTCCGGCCGACCGCGTGGAAGCCCAGCGCATCGCGATGAAAGAAAGCCGGCTTGGTATTCCACTGCTCTTCGGGCGGGACGTGATTCACGGGTATCGCACCATCTTTCCCATTCCGCTCGGGCAATCGGCGAGCTGGGATCCCGATCTAATCTCGCAGGCTGCACACATCGCCGCGCAGGAAGCGTACACCGAAGGCATCCGCTGGACTTTTACACCGATGGTGGACATCACACGCGATCCGCGCTGGGGTCGCGTGGCCGAAGGTCTGGGTGAGGATCCGTACCTTTCCTCTGTGCTCGCGGCTGGGATGGTTCGCGGATTTCAGACCTCATCGCTCGACAACACGGATGCGGTCGCGGCCTGCGTCAAACATTATGTGGGCTATGGGGCGGCAGAAGCGGGACGTGAATATAACAGCACCTGGATACCTGAGATTGAACTCCGTAACGTGTATCTTCCGCCCTTTCTGGCTGCTCTGAAAGCAGGTGTGGCGTCATTCATGACAGGATTCAATGCCTTGAACGGAGTCCCGGTCACGGGCAACCAGTTCACGCTTCGTCAAATTCTTCGCCAGGAATGGGGGTTTAACGGCTTGGTGGTGAGCGACTACACTGCCATACCGGAAATGATTCTTCACGGCTACGCCGCCGACGCTTCCGATGCCGCCCGCAAGGCGCTATCGGCCGGGGTCGATATGGAAATGGTCAGCACTACGTATTTCGATCACCTGAAAAGTATGGTGGCGGCGGGAAAGGTCGACCCCAAAGAAATAGATGACGCCGTGCGCAGAATTCTGCGGTTGAAGTTTCAGCTAGGGCTGTTCGATCAATCGTCCGCCGTTCAGTTGACGCCCGCTCCCGATGCCGCCAAGCGCGAGGTCGCTAAACGCCTGGCGATGGAGAGTATGATCCTGCTGAAGAATGATGATCACGTCCTGCCGCTCTCCAAGTCAGTAGGCAAGATTGCGGTAATCGGACCTCTGGCCGATAGTCCAGTGGATCAAATGGGGACCTGGGTTATGGACGGGCACACGGATGAAGTGGAGACTCCTCTTTCGACGCTGCGTAAGGAATTGGGCAAAGATCGTATCCTCTACGCCAAGGGTCTGAAGAACAGCCGCGACACGAGCCACGACGGGTTTAGCGAAGCGATGGCGAAAGTCAACGAAGCAAATGTCGCGGTATTGTTCCTCGGCGAGGAGCAGATTCTCTCCGGCGAAGCGCATTCCCGCGCGTTTCTGGATTTGCCCGGTGCTCAGCAAGACCTGATTGACGAAGTCGCCAAGGCGGGTAAACCGATAGTCGCGGTGATTCTTGCGGGCCGGCCATTGACCATACACGCCGCCGCCGCCAAGGTGCAGGCGCTGCTCTACGCGTGGCATCCTGGCACCGCGGGAGGATCAGCCATCGCCGATCTTCTGTTCGGCGTCGCCGTCCCATCCGGCAAAGTGACCATGACCTTCCCGCGGACCGTCGGCCAGGTGCCCATCTACTATGCGCACCTGAATACCGGCCGCCCCGCGTCACAGAGCGAATTGGGGATTCCTCTTGGAAACCCGGTCAACCCGGTTGGTTACACGTCGAAATACGTCGACGTCGACTTCACGCCCGAATATCCGTTCGGCTTCGGGCTCACTTACACCACCTTCGAATATTCACATCTGCAGGTTTCCGACGCGACTCTGAAAAAGGGCGGTCACCTCACCGTTTCAGCAGAGGTGACCGATACAGGTTCTGGTGAAGCGGACGAAGTGGTGCAGCTCTACATTCATCAGGATGCCGCTAGTGTGGCTAGGCCCGTGAGGGAACTGAAGGGCTTCCGGCGTATTCATTTCAAGCCCGGCGAGCATCGCACGGTGAGCTTCGATGTTGCTCCCGAAGACCTGGCGTTCTATAACGAACATGAGAAACTCGCCACCGAGCCCGGCACCATCCACGTATGGATCGCGCCCGATTCGGCGCGAGGAGTGGAAGGTAAGTTCGCTCTAGTCAACTGAGACGTGCCTTCCTCCCAGGCACACCGGGGAATCGAGAAACCCTGTCGTCCTTTCGAGAAGTTGCCTTGTATCCATGCGAACGAGCACGCGAGGGCGACCTTCAATCTGTATCGGAGAAAATTCAGAGCTCGCCACGTCGGCCAGGCGCGGACTGATCAAGCGAATCTGTCCTCCGATCACAACCAGTTCGGGCGGGTCACCAAATGCAGGCGCTGCGATCCAATCTTGAGGACGCTCCGGCAGGCGCAGGATCTGTTGGGCCTGTGATCCGACCAAAGAGCGCAAGCAAGGTTCGTCCAGCCCAAACTTTTCACGTACAAACAGAAGCTCCTCGAGCAAGTCGCCGCAAGCAGTTATGGGGGAGTCTGTTCCCAATGCGACCGGCACTCCCGTGGCTTGAAAATCCAAAGTGCGGCCGAGGGTAAAGATATTCGACCGAGGACACCAAATCACCGACGCCCCCGCCTCCCGAACCAGCTTCCAGCCTTCTTCCCGCAGACCAACGGCATGAATCAACACGGTGCGGTCCGTAAGGGCGCCGACCTGCTTCAGCCGGAAAATCTCCTGAGCAGCCGCCTCGTCGGTGCCCTCTCCAAGATGAATCAGAAAGGGAGCGCCTGGCGGAGTCGCATCAAAAGCGGCCTTCACATCGGCTGTGAATTCCAACGAGTGTGCCCATCCGCATTTCCGCACGACTCGAATAGGAAAATCCTCTTCAAAGACCGGATGCCATGGATCGTGATGACTTACAGTGGTGACGCCTGCCAGCAGGTTCCGCAGCCCACCCCAAAGCAGCCGGGGATCCTTCGGCACACGCAAATGACTACGAACAGGATCTTCGTGAGGACGATAAATATCGTGTGCCCACTCGGTCGCGTTTGCGTAGGGGCCTGATCCCAGCTTGGGGTACAGCGCGAAATCCAGGTGGTCGTGCGCATTGATGAGACCGGGCAGAATCTCAAGACCCGAGAGGTCAAGATCGTGGCCGTCGACAATCACCGCCGTGTCCAGCGAGCGACAAAAATAGCAGGCCCGCGTGATGCCTCTTCAAAGCGGGCTCCATGTCCCGAGTCGATGAAGATCTGGTGCTCGGCGAGTCCGAACCTGGGCTCCAGCAGACAGGAAAGTTCCAGCCCAGAAACGTGAAGATCTTCTAGATGATAGGGCTGGTGCTCGATATGGATCACGCCGGTACTGTGGCGAAAGGACCTGTTCCACCCGCGCTGCATGGCATCCGGATGCATATCGCTGACCAGTACAACTCCACCCGGGCGCGTAATGCGCGCCAGTTCCCGCAGACAGTCAGGCGCGTAGCCGAGCGCGAAGGAGCAAATGGTGACGTCTGCCGAGGCGTCGCGAAACGGAAGTTCCCTCAAGTCTCCTTCGACCGCCGGACGAGGACCGCGTTCTAGCATTTCACGGCTGAAGTCCAGCGCGATTACCTTGGCCCCCTGCGACGCGCAGTACGTCGCCCAACGTCCTGTGCCCGAACCCGCATCGATGACGCGCCGCCGGACAAGAGAAGGGAGTAAGGGGACCATCACGCGCCGCTCTAAAGACACCAGTGGGTTGGGGTGAGCGTCATACTCGGACGCGAGCAAACCGTAAGCTTGGCGCGCCGGGACCGCGATCACAGGCTCTCCACTTTCGGATTGCGCGGCCGCAGAAGCTTTTGCGCCAGCCCTAGTTCGTACGGCCGTGAATAAATACCAAGCGCGTAGCGCCAGGCGCTTAACCCTTTGAGAAGCGCACGTGCCGGACGTCGCAGATTGATGTCCTGCATGGTCGGCCATCGGCATGCGAGCACGGTCTCAAATGCGTCAATCAGCCGTTTGGTTCGGCGCGGCAACCAGGGTAGGGAGGGCTCGCTGCGGACCGTGAAGTTGTACCAGCGTGGCGAAGCCCATTCTTCGGGCGTTTTCGGAAACTCAAGCTTATCGTCAATTTCGCCATACATGCCATCGGGATGCGGCGTCGGTGTGTAGTGCTGGATGATAATCTCGCCATCCGGGTTGGCCTGCTTCAGGCGCCGGATGAATTGCATGTTGGTGTCCAGGTCCTTTTGAGGCTCCTGTGGATTACCGATTACAAAAGAAAATTCCGGCACGATGCCGAACGGTCGCAACCGCTTGGCCAGTTCCAGCGTTTGGGCGCTGGTGAGCTGCTTCTCCATCTGCTCCAGAATGGCGTCCGAGCCCGATTCGGCGCCCAGGAAGATCATGGTGCAGCCCGACTTGCGCAGCGCGCGAAGGGTTTGATCGGAATAACGCAGCAGAATATCAATGCGGCCTTCGCACCACCAATTCAATTTGAGAGGGGTGATTCGTTCGGCCAGTTCCCGCGAATCGTCTTCGCGCAGGAAGAAGTTGTTGTCATAGAACTGCACGGCGTCAATCGCGAATTGCTGTTGCAGATGAGTTAGGATCTGCGCTGTGCGCTCAGGCCGCTCCGATTTCTGACGCCCTTGCGCCACACCCGCGACCCCGCAAAACTTGCAGCGAAACGGGCAGCCGTAACTGGCCTGGTGAACGGCCGTGCGGGACCCTAAATAGGTTTTGGTGAGATATTTTTCCGCATGCCGCAGGCGATGATACGGCATCCATGGAAAATCGCCGGGGGAACGAATCGCTCGGTCTTGTGTGTGGACCCTCAGACCGAAGGCATCTTTGTAAGATATTCCTGGCACCGATCGCAAATCAGGTTTTGGTGCTGCAATCGCCTCTAACAATGCGAGAAATGCATCTTCGCCCTGGCCACGTACGACGTAATCCACATAGGAGCTGTTTAGCGCGGCATCAGGATAAAGCGAAGCGAAATATCCGCCCCAGACGATTGGGATTTTGGGAAACTCCGCGCGAAACGTCTTGCACAACTGCATCGCGTGGACCATTTGCGGTCCAGGCATCACGGAGACCGCCAGAACCTCGACCTTCCGTTCCCGAGCGAAATCGCGGAGCGTTGCCGAGGGATCCAGGTCGATATTGCCGTCGACGATTTCGTATTCGTGCTTGCCTTCCAGCATCGCCGCAATGGCCAGAGGGGAGAGCGGCATCCTCCGGTTGCGGAAGCGAGTTACCGTGCGCGGGTGCAGAAGCAGAATCACGAAGCCCTCCGTCGAAACACGTACAGTTGATGATCGCCTCGTCCCACGGCTACTCGTTTCTTAAATTCAAAGTGCGGCCCGAACGCGCTGCGCATCTCCCGCGCGGACCAATATCGAATCGGCGTTCCTCTCCACATCGCGTGACCTCGCCATCGCCGCGCAGCCTTAGCGAATTTGCCTTGCACCAAGAACTTCGCCGATTCACGCCAGCAAAATCTTCCCATGACGCAGAGGGCGATAGGTCCGCCTGCAACAACCAGCCGGCCTAACTGTTCCGCTATCGTTTCCAACCGGGCGACACAATTCAAAGCTCCGAAGTTGGAAAGAGCCCCGGCGAGATCGCCGGAAACAGCCGACAAATCCTCTATCCAGCGCCAATGCGCTTCCACTCCTCGGGCCCGCGAAATTTCCGTCATCTCTTGTGAGGAGTCGATACCCCACACGTTCACTCCGCTTTCGCGCAGGTGGATCGCGTCGTCGCCGATGCCACAACCCAGATCCAAAATTCTGTCGCCGGGCTGAAAAAGATGGTCAATTACCTTCCACACTTCTTCGCGCTGTCCGCGTCCTTGCGGCGTGTTGCTCCAGGTCGCTTCATACGACGACGCCAGAACATCGAACGGTGAACTCATGCTTCCACTTCCTCGCGCGTTTCCATTAGTCCTCTGCGCGCATCCGCCACACGAGTGTAGTCCTCGGGGTTCTGCATCGCCCCACGGAGCAAATCGTCCGCATGACGATAGAATCGCCTGCTGCGCCGCCCACGCACCTGAATATTCCGATCTGTCGAGGAACGAAAATCGCCCAGGTGCACCAGCTTGCTTTGGACCTCTTCGTAGTAGGGCGTTCCTTTTATGGGATAGGCGACTGTAGTGAGAAAAACGTTCGGCCGGCACGTCTTGACGTGATCCACGGTGGCCTCGATGTCCTCGATCTGTTCGCCTTCGTATCCCCACATCAGGAACATGCCAGCCTCAATGCCGCGAGCCTGCACTAATCCCACAGCTTTCTGGACCTGTTCCACTTTGACGCCGCGCTTCATAGAATCCAGAATGCGCTGCGACCCGCTCTCAGACCCGAGCCAGACGCGAAAACATCCAAGCGAGGCCAGCGCGTCCGCCACCGATTCATCCAGGCGATCGGCGCGCGTGATGCATTCAAATGGCACGCGCAAACCTCGTTCTTTCATTTCGCGGGCGAAAGAAAGAGTCCAGCCGCGATGAATGGTAAACACGTCATCGGCATACCAAACCATTTCAGGCTGATAGCGGTCTACGATCCATTCCACTTCGTCGGCTACCGCCGTGAAGGATCGCCGCCGATGCGTTTGGCCGAATGTGGAATGGCTGCACCAACGGCAATGAAACGGGCAGCCCCGCGCAGTGATCAGCGAAACCGACCCTTTGCCGTGACGCTCGCGCCAAGCTTTGAGATAGCGAGGGATGTCGGCCTGATCCCGCGCGGGCCACGGGAGTGAATCGAGATTCGGGATCAAAGCCGCGGGAGGCGTCCGCACGGTCTTTCCACAGGCATCGCGATAAATCACGCCGTCCGGTATAGTGTTCCCGGAAAGCAGTTGCTCCAGCACCACCTCGCCCTCGCCGGGAACAATGAATTCCGCCCCGACGGCCAGATATTCTTCCGCATAGTTCGCAGGCTCAGGGCCGCCGACGATCACCCGCCAACCTGCGGCGCGGGCACGTTCGATGATCGAAAGCACGCTGCCTCGTGTTAGAAGGTTGCCATAGATACCCAACCAGCCCGGCTCATCTGATTCGAGCAGCCCCTCCAGTTCGGTTCTGGCTCCCCAAGTGGAGTCGTACACATCTACGTCGAAGCCGCGCTTGCGCAGATAGGCGCACAGGTAGAGGAGTCCCAGCGGCGGATAGGGCCGCATGATCTCTTGTTCCTTGAGGTCTTCGTCGAGGAAGAAACCGTGCGTCAACAGCAGGCGCATCGCAACTGCTCCACTTTATCCCAAGCCTGCTGATATTGGGCATGATTGCGCGACGAGGCGACTTCCTGGTGCAGCGCATCGGCCAGCGCTCGGTAGAATTCCGACGGGAATGCGCCCTGAAACATGATTTCCAGATCGTCGCTATCGCGCCAGTTGGCCTTGCGGCCCATTTGCGTCTGGACAATCTGGTGGAAGCGGGTATTCGGCAACGGATAAGACACGGAGACCCCGATATCGTCCGGCCGCGTCTCACGAATCAGGCGAATAGTCTGCTCCAGGTCCTCCCAGCTTTCCCCCAAATAGCCAAGCTGCAGAAAGAAGCACGCCCGAATCGCATGACGCCGCAGATTTTCGCGAGCTTCATGAATCTGATCTATGCGAATGCCCTTGTCCATCGCGTCGAGAATCTTCTGTGAGCCGGACTCCGCGCCCATCCAGACTTCCGAACAGCCTGCGCGTTTCAAGGCATCCACAGTATCGCGAGTCATCAGGTCGCAGCGCGATTGCATTCGGAATGGGATCTGCGCGTCTCTCTCTCTACACAAGCCGCGAATTCACGCGTCCAGCGGGCTGAAAGCCCGAAGATATCGTCGGCGAACCAGATCTGGTCCGGAGCGAACTGGCTCTTGACGCACTCCATGTCCGCAGCCACACGAGCCGCACTGTGATGGCGATAGGAGTCGCCATAGAGAGGCTTGGCGCACCAGTTGCAACGATACGGGCAGCCCCGACTGCTCACCAGATTGAGCGAAAAATATCCATGGGCATCCAGCCACGCACGCCGGTAAGAAGAAATGTCGGCCAAATCCCACGCGGGCGAAGGCAATTCATCCAGCATCGCGATCGGCGCGCGTGGCGCACCGAATCGAACCTGATCGCCATCCCGCCAAGCCGTTCCGGCAGCCTGCGCCGGCCAATGCTGCACCAGTTCCAGCAGTGTCATTTCCAGTTCGCCCAGAATCACGCGATCAAATCCCGCGCTCAGATAGGACTGCGGATGATCGGACGCGTCGGAGCTGTTAATCACTACCGGAATGTTTCGCTCACCGCATACGCCGGCGATTTCCAGCGCCAGTTTGCGATTTTCCAGCAGGCACATCTTGGTAAGGAAATTGAAATTGTCCTCGCACACAGCCACAAGCCCGGGCCGGTAACGTCGAATGGCGCTCTCGACATCGCGGTCGAAAGTTGTGTCAAAGAAAGCGACATCGACTCCGCGACTGCGCAGCAACGACGCCGCGATCAAGGTCTGCAAGGGCGGATACGGCTGCATCTTGCGGGCCTGCTTCCGGTCCGACAACAGGTGATTGCCGTGTGTCAGCAGAATCAGCAAGCCACGGCCTCCGATCCACCAGGGGGAGGCGGCGTTTTCGAATCGGCCATGGGCATGCTGTCTGCCCAATGCTTCAGCCAAACCTCGAAGGGCACAGCGTAAAAATCGTGATCCAGCCGCCAGCGCGCGGTGGGAGCGATCCATTCGTAGATCTTTTCGGCGATGGCGCGCTTGGGTAGCCGTCCGATAGTCACGCGGTGGAAGGCGACGCGGATGTAATCCCGCATCACCTGCACGCGCTTGTGCTCTTTTCCCTTTAGCCAGGGCAGCACCGTATATTTTGGAAAGAACGCAGCCCAATCTTCCAGACGCTTCGGTACGTCGATACCCAACTCAAACGCACGCTCCATGATGGGCGACCCCGGGTATGGCGTGAAGATGTTCGTCCAGAACTCCGCGCCAGGGTTCCGGCGGCACACGTTCATGATCAGGGAGACCGATTCGCGCCGCTCGACACGACCCTCCCCGGGGTAGGCGAAAATCATGTTGAAGGACGGTCGGATGCCCGCCTGCGTCAGGCGATCCGCAGCCTCATAAATCGTGTCCAGCTTCTGAAAGTCCTTATTCATCAGGTGTAGAACCTTGGGCGAACCTGAATCAGCGCCTTGAGCCACCTGCGTCAGCCCAGCGCGGCGCAGCAGCTTCAATTCTTCCACACTCAGGCGCGTGACCAGGTTGGTGGAAGCCTGAATGCTCCACTCGAATTTCGTGCCACGGGAACAGATGCCTTCAGCGATCCCCAGCGCGCGGTTGCGGTCGACCAGAAAATTGTCATCCACTACCCACAGCAACTGGAGCCGATAGAGCGACACCAGGTCGCACATTTCACGGCTGGCCTGATCGGGTTCCAGGGCATTCCATTTGCGTCCATACACACCGGCATTGGTGCAGTAGCCGCAATTGTAGGGGCAAGCGATGCTCGACGTGTACATTGCCCAGCGGCGGCCGCACACGCGTTCATACCCGTCGAAATCGGCGATCTGATACGCCTTGGGAGGCATATCGCCCAGAGGACGAAGCTCGCGCCGTTGGTTGAACGTCAACACGCCGTTTTCTTTGTAGGCCGCGCCCAGAATTCCTTTGGGGGACTCGCCTGCTTCAATCCGCTGCACGATCTCAAGGAACGCTTCTTCGCCCTGGCCGATGACGATGATGTCGACACAGTCTGCGGCCAGAGTTTGATCGGGCAACAGGGAAGGGTGCCAGCCTCCAATCACCACAGGCTTGTCCGGATAAAGGCGTTTGGATTCGCGGGCGATCTCTACGGCTTCCTTGATCATCGGCCCGGTGACCAGGGAAATCGCAAGACACAAAGCGTCCGCCATCTCTTCTATCACTCGCTTCTTGAAATTCGGAGTGATGGTCGAGTCGATGAGTTTGACCTCATAACCGGCCCGTAACAACGGCGTCCCGATCGCCAGAATGCCTAGAGGTGCGGTGGCTTCGGTACTGGCGAACGCGGGGAAGAAGAAAACAATTTTCTTAGAGCGGGCGGTCTTTAGAATCATCAGGCCTTACTTACAATCACTTAGACTTCGAGCGGCGGCGTCACGGAACGTGCTCCGGGTTTCACCCACCAGGAATGGCCTCATCTTCGCCTGAAATTCGTCTTCGGAAAAACTCCGGGCATAAAAGCGCAAATCATCCGGGCGTATTTCGAGCCGATCCAGTTGATCCAGCGCGCCGGCGAGACCTTCCTCTGTAGCGGTTTCATACAGCACTCCTCCACCTTGGGGAACAATTTCGCAAGCCCCTCCGCGGCCAAACGCGACCACTGGCTTGCCACTGGCCAGCGCTTCAACCATGGTTATTCCAAAGTCTTCCTCACCTGGAACGATTAAGGCTTTGGCGTGCGAGTATAGATCCTGAAGTTCGCGGTCGGGCACTCTTCCGCAGAATTCTATCGAGGGGCCGGCCTGGCTTCTGAGGCTCGCGAATTCCGGCCCGTCACCAACTATCTTCAGCTTTCGACCCGTCTTTGCAAACAATCGGACGGCATAACCCAGCCGTTTATAGGACACGAATTCGGACACCATCAGGAAGTAGTCTTCCGCCGGGCTCCACTGGAACGACTCAACCGCTACGGGTGGATGAATCACGGTGGCATCGCGACGGTAGGTCCTCAGAATCCTTCGCTGGACGTTTTCGCTATTGGCGATAAAATCGTCCACCCGGGCCGACGTCGAATAGTCCCAGACCCGCAAACGGCGGCTCACGCCTCGCATCAGCCAGCGTTTGGCCGTGCTGGTAGTCCAGTCGTTCAAATAGGCGGGATAGAGCTCCCACAAATACCGCATCGGCGTATGGCAATAACAAACGTGACGAGCCGATGAGGGCGCCAGAACTCCCTTGGCGGGACCCGATTCGCTCGAGACGACCAGATCGTAACCCCGCAAGTCCAGACTTTCCAGCGCCGAAGGCATGAAAGGCAGCAAGGAGCGATGGAACCGCTTGAGAGGATTGAGGTACGACGCTGTCACCTTGCGCGAGCGGATCGTCTCGGAGACAGCATCCGGATCGTAGAACAACGTGAACAGGTCCGCCTCGGGCAGCATGCGGCACAGGGACTCGACCACTTTCTCCCCGCCCCTCATCCCCAAGAGCCAGTAATGGACGATTGCTACCCGCATTTGTTCCCGGCAAGCCGCCCAAAGTGTCTCTAAAGACAGGTGCCTTCTCTTTCTACGACCCCGGGGATCCGGTCCAGGGAACTACTTTATCCGCTGGGGTACCCCGTGGCGATCGAGACAAACGACTCCCAGGTGTGGTCGTCACTCGAGAAGTGGTGGGGTGGTTGGCCGCAACTGGTTGCCGGTGAACCTCTGAAAATTGCAATTCGAGAGGGAAATCGCAACGAACCCCATAAAATGAACTTCCGGAGTTCTGTAGCTGGCTTTCATCTGGATGGGGTCGGTAGCGCCCGATTTGACGCGTCCTCTCTCAGCCTTCATATTCAAACCGGGCATCGGATATCTGAACATTTCCTCCACACGGCTCTCCTTGCGGCCCTCGACTTTTCGATCTTTACCCCGCTCCATGCTGCCTGCGTCGTAAAAGATGGGGTCGGAGTCGTGCTGTGCGGCGATTCGGGTGCTGGCAAGAGCACGCTCGCCTACGCTTGTGCGCGGCAAGGTTGGACTTTGGTCTCGGACGATTCATTACACGCGCTGCCCGGCCACGGCACCACGATTGCGAGCTTTTCTTCCACGGTTCATTTGCGGGAACCGGTGCGCGGGCTCTTTCCGGAATTGCGGTCGGAGCAGATGGGTGTCGCCCCGAACGGTAAACAAGCGATTACCATCCTGCCACAGCAACGAGGTTTCCACACCTCGCGGACCGCTTCGGTAGAGCGGGCAATCTTTCTGTCGCGGCGACCCGGACCACCCCGGCTGACCCCCTATAATCATGAAGCGGCCGCTCAATACTTCTTCAAGTACCTCTGGCAACCAGACCTCGCAGGCCACCAGCGCCGACTTCGCGAGATGGTCAATTCCACGGGCGCTCTGCTGTTCGAATTCGAACACATTGAACAGGCGGTCGACGCCTTGGAGCATCTTCTGAAGGAAGAGGGCGTGGCCGCGTGAACGTCGCCCGCCAACTCTTTCAACTATTGGGCACCGGGGGCCCGGCGCCTGAGCATAGTTCAGAAACCTGGCAACAGATCCTCGCCTTTGCCGACCGGACCCACCTCACGCTGCACTTGCGAGGGACTCCAGGCCTTCCACCACTGGTGGAACAGCAGATCGAAGAACGATTCTCAAGGAACGCGAAGAAGCGCTCGCGGCTGGAAGAACAGTTCCACCAGATCATAGAGGGCCTTGCTTCACAGGGAATCCCATACGTCCTGCTCAAGGGATTTACACACGAGACGGGATTTGGGTTGAAAGCCGGCTGCCGCGCGCTAGGGGATCTGGACTTCCTGGTCTCGCTCGCGGGCAAGCCTCGTGCTTCGGCGCTGCTCGAAGGTCTTGGCTATCGCCCGCACGGCCGGGTCAATCTATCCGCGGAGCACGACCGGCCATGGGTGCGCCCGTTCACCTGGTCCTGGCGGGGAGATTATTTCGATCCCGAGATGCCCATCCCTGTCGAACTGCACGATTCCGTCTGGAACCCGGCCCGCGACCGGATTCGGTGCGCCGGCGTGGAAGAATTTTGGAGTCGGCGCACAACGATGGAGATCGCAGGGATTCAGGTGCCGGTATTGCAGGAGGAAGACCGTATCGCCTTCGCCGCGCTGCACGCGCTACGGCACATTCTTCGCAACGATGCGAGCCCCGCGCACGTGTTTGAACTCGCATGTTTGCTAAGTGCGGCAGGTTCCCGACCTGCCAATAACTCAATGTGGCAGGTCGGGAACCTGCCCCACGTCGCATTCCGCTTCGCGCAGGAGTGGTTCGGTTGCCCAATCCCTCAACATACGCTCCCGGCGCCAATCCTGTCCTGGTTCAAGAGCTACGCCTGGTCCCCCATCGAAAACTTGACCCGACCCAATAAAGACGTCCTCTGGCTGCATCTCTCTCTTTTGAAATCCAGGAGCGACCGGTGGAGGGTCGCCGCAAACCGGCTTCTCCCCTTACGCGTTCCTCACGAAAGACTCGATGCTCGCCTTCGGTATCATGCATCGGCGTTGCTGCCGGCACTCCACGAAGGTGCCCGGTGGTGGTGGAGCCGGACCGCTTCTTCCACCGTTTCGCACACCTCGGACTGAAATCGCGGAAGCGTATAGAGCCGCTCGCAGCGCCGCCGGGCTTCTGCCGCCATGGTTGCGACCAATTCCGGAGCATCCAGTGCATCGCGAATGGTTTTCGACAATGACTCGACCGTACGCTCCTTCACCAGCAAGCCGGTAACCCCGCCCTCAACCAACTCCGGCACACCGCCGGATGGGAATGCAATCACGGGAACCTGAGCGGCGAAAGCCTCCAGAATGACGCGAGGAATATTGTCGGTTTCGTTCGATGGCACAATCAGCAAATCTACTTCGCGCATCCAGCCCACAACGTCTTCCACCCAACCCGGAAAGTCGATAGGCAAGCCTTCGGCCTCGCGCCGGACTTGATCCATATAACCCTGACTGGAAAACATCGCCGAACCGCAAATAGTGAACCGGAGGTCGGGAGAATCGCGCAGAGCCAGCCGCGCGGCCTGGACGAATTCAAGTGTGCCTTTTTCGGGCGCGATTCTCCCTAGAATCGCGACGTGCCGCGGGACCCGCTTTTCCCGAACCACCGGATCGCCAACGTTGACACCGTTGTAAATCACCCGCATCTTCTCCGGCGGAACCACTCGTTGAAGGGACCGTGCGACAAATTTAGACGTTGCGATCACGAAGCCTTCGCTCCGGCGCAAGGCCCATTCAGAAAGCCTCAGGGCCAATGGTTGAGTCACCACCCAGTGAACGTGAAGAACCACCGGTCTCTCGCAACGCGCCAGGGAAACTGCGGGCAGCACCTGCGATCCGTTCACATAGATTGCATCGATCTCATTCCCGCGCACGATTCTGCGTAGAGCAGCTACTTGCGCCGGAAGCTGGCCGGCAAATTGAAGCATGTCTGCGGGAGATTTTCGAGTGGCCGTGAAAGGTCCGCAGGCCAGCCGGCTTACCTCCACGCCGCGACGTTTCAGCTCCTCCGACAGCGGGCCGACGGGCGGCACTGCGGCGTGGACCTTCCAACTCCTGGCGCGGAAGCCCTCCGCAGCTTCCAGCAAGCACCGTTGACCGCCGCCGAGGTCGCCGTATTGGTCGACCATCAGGAGACGCATTTCGAGCCCCTGCGTTCCACCACCACCTGCGCCAGGACCCACAGGTAAATGGGCAGCACACGCCAAAAAGTCAGGATGTCGGCCGAAAACATCTGGACAGTCTCCCCGATCCAGAAGCAGAACATCCATTTCCCGAAAAATGAATCCGCGCGAAGAGCCCGCCAAGTAGTTCTCAGAATCGCGGCGTTCAGAAACAGCAGCGACGCCAGCCCGATTACGCCCGTCTCGATCAGGGCCGACAAGTACATGTTGTCTGCGATGAGAGGCTTTCCCAGATATGTTGTGTTCGGTAATGTCTTGTAGCCGATTCCGAGCGCCGTCTGCCAGGGATGTTCGGCGATAAACCCAGCTAGGGTTTGCCAGGTCTCCAGTCGTCCCGAAAGCACCCGTCCCCGCCCCGCGAAGACGTCCGCGCTGTTGGATGCCAGCCGGAGTGCATAGCCTGTTGCAAATTCCGGCAGGAAAACAAAAAACAATACGACCGCCGCAAGGACCAAAATACCCAACCCCAACACCGCCCTGCGATTGGCCCAACTGCGGCGTTCCACCAGTGCGAGTGTTCCGCAGCTGAGCGCAGCCGCGATCAATGAAGACCGCGAAAAGGAGACGATCAGAGTTCCGGCGAACAGAACCACGCCAACAGCGGCCACCCAACGTGGAAGCAATCGTTTTTCGGATGTCTGCGACAGGCAAACCGCGCTCATCACCAGAAAGAACGCGCAAAAATTTCCCAGCGTGCTGGCTTCATAGAACAATCCTTGCGCTCTGCGATACACTCCCGATTCAAGCCACAGGAATTGTGCCCCAAAGGCGCCCGGCGCCGGAAGCTGATAGACGAAGTCGAGGCAGCCGAACAGCGCGGCGGCCACGGCGATCCAGAACAACGTTCTGGCTATACCGCCGGCCTGCAGCAGTGAGGCCCGGTCCGGTCCTTGAGAGGCGCTGAAGAAAACATAGACCGCAATGCCGAAAAGAGCCACACGCGCAGCAGACCCAGCCGCCACGGTCCCGCCGGAATAGAGCAGCGCGAAGCCCAAGCTCAGCGTCAAGGCCCAACAGAACGCCACCAGCGAGCCGTTCAGCAGCGTGAACTGAACTCTCCAATCCCGGACGCGGGCAAGACCCGCCAGCAGACCTACCGCTGCGACCAAGACGGACGCGTGTATGTAAGACGAGCCGTCGCCAAACGGAAGGGGAGGCAACAGGATCGCGGCCGCGAAGAACGGAATCAGCCATCCACGCGGCGTTGAGAATAAGAACCACGCAAGAGGTAGAAGGCAAACCAGGGCCAAGGCTGCGAGCCCAATCGGATTGCGAAGTAGGATTACGCTGACTCCGATGAACGCGCCCAGGCCTAACGGGAGCCAGTTGCGCGCAGAAGACGGGTACTGTTCAGCGGCTTGCACTGCGCGCCACCCGAAGCTCGCGCTTCTCGAACCGGCCCCTCTGCCGTGCGAGTCCGTACTGAAGAGTCAGCCATGCAAGCGCCGCCATAAGGCTCAGCAGCAGTGCCGCGCCCAGGGTCAGCGGAACATTTGGAAAGCTGGGCCGTTGCGGAACAATGCCGGGATCCACCACGCGAAGTTGTTCCGTGCGTAGTCCGGCTGTCACGGCCATCTCTAGCTCGCGCTTCTCAAGATCGCGAAACTGGGCGTCTGCGTTGCTGAGTTGCGCGCTGGCGGCTTCCTTACGGACATCCAGAGCTGCGAGCTCAGCCGACTTCTCCGCCACCCGCTTTTCCAGTCGCCGATTTTTCCAGCTCCGTCTGCCGTTGACGCGCGCGCGCACCCGCCAATCGTTCGGCCACGAAGTCGCGATCCGGCGAATTGGGCTGCAGCGCACTTTGCTGAGCCTCCAGTGCGACAGCCTCCACCCGAGCTTCGGCCAATTTTTCTTCGAGCCCCTGTACGACATCACCCAGGGCGCGGATTTCCTGCCACAGTGCGGGCTGCCCCTCAGCCGTGACGCGAGCTTGCTCGGCTTGTGCTTTCGCTAAGGCCACGCGTGCGGCTTCCAACTGAGCCCGCAACCCTCCCAAAACGCCGCGATCGTTTTCCACTGCAATCGAATGATTCAGAGACGCGGTCTCTTCAGAGAGATACTGTGCCACCTGCTGCGCCTTCTGGGCATCGTTCAGCGTCACGCGGATCTCCAAGACTTTGGTGTCCTTCAGCTTCTCCACCCGCAGGATGCGCCGCTTCAGGCTCTCGATGGAGACCGGCCTTTCTCCCATGAGCAGCCCGAACTTCTCGCACGCCTTCAAGAAGAGAGAATCGCCCGACGCGAATTCTTCGTAGGATTTCAGAGATTCCAAATAGATCGGGCTGACTGCGCTGCCTCCTCGAGGATCGCTTGCCGCTGGAGGTTCTATCAACAGAATCGCGGTCGCGGTGTATTCACGGGGCAGGAAAACGCATGCCACTGCGGCCACGGCCAAAGCCGCACCCACGCAGACGCCCGCGAACTTCCATCGCGAGCTGACGAATTGAGCATAATCAAAAGGGTCGAATGTCTCTGCCATTCGGTTCCATGGGAAATCCCGGCGAAGTCTAAATAAGGGATACTGATGAGGCGTTTAGCGGTCGCGATTTCCTTTCTTAGTCCTCTGGCCCTGGCGCCCCACGTTCTTTTCTATTACGACATCACCCCTAAGATCGTGATCCTGCTGGCGGGGGCCGCCGCGGCGCTGATTCTTTCCGCCTTCCACTTGGACTCGCTGCGAGCCTTTTGCGGAACTAGGGAGGGGAAGGCATTTACGATCGCTGCGCTGGCGTTGCTCGCGGTTACGGCCCTTTCCGTCACGCTAGCGGCTCACCCAACTCTGGCGTGGAACGGCTCTAACTGGCGCAGATTCGGTGGCTTAACTCAAGCCGCGTGCCTGATCATTGCCCTGATTGTGGCCGCCTGGACGCGTGGCGAAGAGAACAGAATCGTGCCTGTTTTCAAGGCCATCTGCTGGGCCGGGATACTGGCTGCCCTCTACGGCATCGCGCAATACTTCGGCTGGGACCCGCTCCTCGATCCTTTGGCCTACCGGGCCGGCGAAGGACCATTCACCATCGTGCGCCCACCCGGGCCGATGGGCCATAGCGACTATTTTGCTGCGTTCCTGCTCTGGCCGGTGTTCCTCGGACTCGCCTTGGCCCGGTTGGAGTTAAGCTCGGTTTGGTTGGGCAGGGCCAGCGCTCTTCTAGGGGCCATCGCGATTCTGCTAACCGGGTCGCGAGGTGCTATGGTCGGGCTTGCCGCCGGAGCTGTGGTCTATGCATTTGTAGCGAAGCCGAATCTGCGAGTTTGGGGGGCTACTGCGGCTCTGGGGGCGGTCGTGATGGGGATCTTCTACTTCTCGCCCGCCGGACAGATGCTTCGTGCCAGGGCGCATTGGATCGGCGAAGATCCGGCGGGAGGGGCTAGGCTTCTCCTCTGGCGCGATTCCGTCCGGATGGCCTCCACGCATCTCTGGACCGGCTTTGGTCCTGACAACTTCGTAGCCGAGTTTCCCAAGTTCCAATCAGTGGAACTAGCGCAAGCTTATCCCGATTTCTATCACGAGTCGCCTCACAATATCTGGCTTGATACGCTCTCGGGGCAAGGTGTGGTTGGGCTCGCGGCACAACTCGCGATGATCCTGCTCGCACTGTGGGCTGGCGTTCGAGCACTAAAAGCGAAGCCGGAAATCGCATCGGGCCTGACGGCTGGTCTGGTCGGCGTGCTGGCCGCGCACCAGTTCGCGGTAACAACGGCCGTGAACGCTTTCTATCTGCATCTCGGGTGCGCGCTTTTGATCAGTTTAGTGATCGCGCAGGACCGCTCGGTGAACGTTGCGGCTCCGAAATATCGAAACTTCGCTTTTGCTGGGGCTAGCCTTGCCGCTGTGGTTCTGGTTGTTGTTGCCGTTCGGCTAGTGTCGACCGACCGCGCGCTAGCATCGGCCGAGCGATCGATCGCAGCCGGAAATGTTCCCGCCGCAGCCGCCGATTACCATCGGGCAGTCGATCTGCGTAACACCGGCCTCACGGCCGATCTATATTTCTCTCGTCGATTTGCCCGCGCGGTGGCCGACTCACATGACGTCCTGTCGAAGCTTTATCTGGGCCAATTGTCGGCAGGCTCGGCGACGCTTGCGACTGAAGTTCCTGAAGGCCAGCCCAATGCCTGGTTCAACTTGGCGGAATTGGAAGCAACCCGAAGTGACACGGGCGCGGTGGAAACAGCCCTTCGTTCGGCGATCACGGAATCTCCCAACTGGTTCAAGCCCCATTGGGTGCTCGCCCGCCTCCTATTCCTTCAGGGCCGAAATGAGGCGGCCTGGCAGGAATCCCAGCGAGCCGTGCAATTGAATCAAAAAGATCCGGAAGTTTCCTCGACCTTGGCGCCCATTTTGTCGTTCCGCAGAGATCCTGCCCACAGTCCAAGTCCATAGGTACGAGTATCTAAAATCATGCGCACACTTAAATATTTACTTTTCTCGACCCTGGCAGTAGGCACCCTGGCCGCTCAGCCAGTTATCTTCTCGGGCGGCGTCATTGACGGCGCGAGCTTTACGAAAGGCCAGGCGGTGGCCCCGGGCTCGCTCATTTCGATTTTCGGCTCAAGCCTTGCTTCCGGGTTGCAATCGGGGGACACCGTGCCGCTGTCCACCTCGTTGAATAACGTCGGCGTGACCTTCAACGGTATTCCCGCTGGACTCTATTTCGTATCCGGAGGGCAGATTAATGCGCAATTGCCCTGGAATGTGCTCGCTTCGGGATCGACATCAGGGTCGGCGAACATGATCGTCACGGTGAATGGAACTCCCTCGGCAGGGTTTTCGGTTCCCGTCAACAACTTCTCGCCGGGGATCTTCAGCATTCCTCCCGGAGCAGGCTACGCGATCGCGATCAATCCCGATGGATCGATTGCCGCACCCGCAGGAGCCATTCCCGGCTTCCCGACGCGTCCGGCGAAGGTCGGCGATCCGATTATCTTGCTGGCTAACGGATTGGGACCGGTGGATAGTCCCATCGACAATGGCGCCGCGGCGTCCGATAAACTCCGGAATACTACAACTGTGCCGGTTGTAATGATCGGCGGCCAATCGGCGCAAGTAGTCTTCTCGGGACTATCGCCGCAGTTCCCGGGTATCAACCAGGTCAATTTCGTTGTGCCTTCGGGTGTGAACGGAAATTCGGTATCGATTCAACTCCAGTCGGGCGGGATCACCAGCCCAACGGGAGTGACGATGGCGATCGGCAACTAACGCCACACAGTTCGCGACTGCAGCCACCGCCCAAATGAATGCGTAGTTCAACGCATTCGTTCGGGCGGTTCACTATTTTACGGAGTTGGAACTAGACCCGGGTGAGAGCCGCGTAGTGCGACGAATAACTTCAGCAGGCGCCTTGCCCGCGCAGCACCGATCCCGGGGTTCTCAGCAGGACCCACAGGTAAAGCTTCCGGCCGCCGTGGCGCACAAAAAAGCGATCTAGCCGGAGCCGTTGCTTGTAGGTAAGCCGGTTGCGACCCATCACCTGCCACAAACCCGTAATGCCGGGCAGCACTTCCAGGATCTCCGCCGCCGCATCGCCATAGAAAGCATCCAGTTCCATTTGGGTCAAAGGGCGAGGACCGGCGATCCGCATTTTGCCTTCTACTACGTGCAGCAGTTGGGGTACTTCGTCGAGTGAGAACCGGCGCGCGAAAGCGGCCAAACGGCTGGTTACGCGTGGGTCCGCATCGGTCTTAACGAGCGGGATCTCGGTCTCCTCAAGATATTCCACCCATGTATTGGATGGCCAGGGGCGGTCTTATCCCACATGGTCCGGAGCTTCAAAACCCAAAAAGGTTTGCCATGAAGTCCGACTCTGCGAAGAGCTACAAATGGCGCCCTACGGGATAGAACACGGACGGCAAGCGCCGCGCCCGCTAATGCTGGAAGCGATAAAGCGAACATAACCGAGGCGAAACATCGTTCCACCAAGGGTGTTACGGCTCCTGGCCGCGACCGGAAGACTGGCTCTTCAACTTGCAGAGCAGGCGAATGAGATCGTACTGCTGGACTCATCTGTCTCGATCCCATCTGCAAGTTTGGACCAGTCTACGGCGGTGAAAGGAACACCAGACCGGTATAATGGCGTCGTGAATCGCCTGCGACTTTTTGTGGCCGTTCTGCTGGTGAGTCTTCCCGGTGCAGGTTATCAAGCCCCTAGCGCAGGCACGACCCTCACAGTGGAGGAAGAAAAAGAGTCCTACCAGATCTATTCAACTCTGCTGGAGGACAAGGACCCGCACGCCCAATGGGCAATCGTTCAACACACCAAGAGCGTCGACATATGCCTGCACCCCGCGAAGGAACAGGAATCCACTTACGGCCCGCTGATTGAAGACTATGCTTTGAAAAACAAGAAGGGCTTCGCGCTGGGGCCATACTTCAAGCTGCCTGCGTACACCATGGTTGCGCCGGAGGAGTGGACCAGGAGTTCCCGTTCCAGATCCTTTGCTGCCTTCTCAGCCGTTGGTTTCAACAAAGACTTAACACGCGCAGCCGTATGCGTGTGGACGGGCACCGGCGGCACATGCCATGTGTTGATCAAGAAAGACGACATCTGGCAGATCGACAAGAATTGGCGTGGTAACGGTTGCGGATGGGCGGCGTAAGCCGCTAGCGCTTGTCGACCACGACCTTACCGCCCTTAAGCACAACCTTGGTCTTCAGCATCGCCTGAATCCCTTCGAGCGGATTTCCATCCACCAGAATGATATCCGCCAGCTTGCCAGCCTCCAGCGTCCCGATCTGGTCCGACATGTGCAGGTACTCCGCAGTATTCGGACCCATGATCCGGAAGATGTCCTGCATAGAAAACATCACGCTGTACGACTTGAGCTCATGTTCCAGTACCACGATATCGGCGTAGTTCTGGTCGGTGCAATAGCCGAGCGCCTTGCTGCTCGCATCCCAAATCGTGCGCCCGTTCACCATGGCGTAACCGGCCTCGGTGCCCATCGCTTTGCCGTTGGCATCCCGGTTCGCACCGGCGATTGCTTCCGGCCAAGCCTTGCCGTCGCGGAAGCGCGGCGAGTCGTCTTTCGGAAACACAACCTGTGCGGGCGCGGGTGAATCCCTGTCGATGATCGGCGCGCCGAAACCGATGGTGCCTAAAACGATCGAGTTGGTCGACGCGACTTTCGCGGCGGCCTCGTGGCTGACCCAATCTTTGTTGGGCAGATGCACCAGGCGGCGCACACCCGCGTCTATCGCAGCGACCATCGCGGTGCTGCTCACCGCATGCACGTTAACCTGAACGCCAACCTTAGCCGCTTCGTCGACCACCGCCTTGAGAACTTCGATCTCCTGCGGGGTCGGTCCCGGCTCCGGCGTGAGAGCAATCTCGCCCGTATGCTTGATGCCCTTGGCAGCCATGGCGCGAACCGCGGCGCGAGCTTCGTCCGGAGTGCCTCTCAAGTTGACCCGCTCCGAAGGAATGACGCGAGGGCCGTTGATCATGCCGGATTCAATGTGATCGCGCAGCGTGATGTTGCCGTCGCCTGGGCCGCCGCCCGAGAGGACCGTCGTGTAGCCGGCCTCGAGCAACGATTGCATCTGCGCCTTTTCCGTCGGTCCGGTGTTGATGTGCTTGTGGGCGTCGATGTAGCCCGGCAGAGCGCTCATGCCCTTGGCGTCGATAACTTTCAAGCCCTGCGTGTTCCCCGCGCCCGCGTTTGCCGAGACGATCTTGCCCGCCCGAACAACAATCGTGCCGGACTCGACCACACTTCCGTTGCCGGTAATGATGCGGGCGTTCGTAATCGCCACATCCTGAGCGCAGAGCGAAGAAATCAACTCCTAAAGACAGGCAGCCAAGGAATTTCAACATAGAGCCAAGCTTACTCTACTCTTTCTTTAGCTTGTAGACGTAGTCATTCAGGCCGAACGCGAAGGTGGTTGGGTCCAGAAAGTGATAGTCGAGCTCATTGCCGCAGCCCGTCTCCACCGTTTTCCACGACGATCCGTGAAAGCCTAGCGAGTCCGCGATCTTCGCGGGGTTCACCGATTTGTCGCGCCGTTTCATCTCTCCGAAGGCGCCCTGGAACAGCATGTCGGCAGGATAATTCTTCACGACATATTGGGGACCCTTGCAGGCAAGTTGTTGCGGTCCTGTAATCTCTCCCGCCTTGATAACGACAGTTTTGCCGACCAGCAATTTCATCTCCTCCTGGTCGGGTTTGCGTCACGGCATCGGCCCACGGAGCAATCGACAGCCGATTCGATCTTCCACGTGCCGAAGTAAAACGGGTCCGCCGCCATCGCCGCGAAGCGAGTCCGATCAGGATGCAGATCGTTTTGAGCATTTAGGAAAACACCGCCATCACATCGCAGGTGACCAGGACTCCCTCAGCCATGTCGGTAGTTTGAAACGTGTGCCGTGCCGGGCGGGAGTGAGGATCGGGAAACATGGCGAGCCATTCCTTGTTGATGTGCTCACGTAAATTTTTGTCGCGCACGTAGAAGGATAGTTTGAGGATGTTTTCCGTGGTCCCCCCGGCCGCCTCCACAATTCGGCGCACATTCTGAAACAGCAGACTGCTCTGAGCCTCGATGCCGGCTGGTATCTTTCCGGTGGCAGGGTCGGTCCCGAAAATCGAGCCGGACGCCAGGAACGGGCCGATGCGGCTAGCGTTGGGAATGGGATGTGTGTGGCTGAGCCCCGGCACTTCGATGCTCTGGCGTTTGGTCATGAAGGCGAGTATATCGCGCGGTTCAGTTATTGGCCAAGCATGTTCTTGAACTGATTGGACATGAGCATCACAGCCGGACCCAGGGTAACCAGGAGCACCGAAGGAAAGATCAAGAAGAAAATGGGAAAGATCAGTTTGATGCCGACCTTGCGAGCATTTTCCTGCGCCTTCTGGCGGAAACGTGTCCGCAAATACTTCGCGTGAGTGCGGAGCGCCGGACCCAGGCTGGACCCGAAGCGATCGGTCTCCATAAGGAGATGCGCGAATTTGCGAAGTTCCTGATCGCCGGTTCGAGCAGCGAAGTTCCGCAGCGCATCCATGCGTGTCGCGTCGGCGCGCAATTCAAGCTGGAGCTGAACAAACTCCGAGGCGAGGTCGGGGTGAGTGATGCGCAAGCCGCGACTGGTCTCCAGCATCGCCGCGTCTAAGCCTTGCCCCGATTCCACCGCCAATACCATCAGGTCCAGCGCGGCGGGAAGAGCGCGGCGTAGACGGCGCGCGCGGGCGGACGCCAGCTTGCGTCAGCACGCGGTCCGGAATCAGGTAGCCGAATCCTAGGCCGCAGATCGCGGGAAGCAGCGTGTCCGCAAGGCTGCTGGAATAAAGCATGGTCGCCCAAACAGCGGCGGTCGAAAACAGCAGCGCGGAGCCGCCCTTGATCCCCATGAAGATACTAGCGGCCGATTGCCAGCGAAAGCCAGCCGCCGCAAGCTTAATGCGCAGAGATGCCGCCTGGGCTCCGGGCATCGCTTCGCCAACCAGGCGAAACATGTCCAACACGGCGGTCTGCGCCGCTGTAGGCGAATCGGGCAGATTCAGACTTAGACGTTGGGGAATCTGAACTGCCCCATCCGGCTCCGTGCGGGAAGGCCGCAGCACGAAGACGTAACCCGCGGCCGTCACCGCGCCCGCTACGAAGATAAAGAATACAGCCAACAACGCGGCGGGACTCATACTTCAATGTCCACGATCTTGGAGATCACAAAATGGGCCAGCAGCAGGCACACTCCAGCGGCAGCAATCAGGTTTTTGCCCATAGGATGCTGCCACAGCACCACCATGTAGCTTGGGTTCACCAAGAGCATCATGCCCGCGATAGCCACAGGCAAAACGGTGAGGACCAGGCCCGAAAGCTTGCCGTAGGCGGCCAAGGCGCGAACTTCGCCGCGCAAGGATCCTTCCTCGCGCATGTTTTCCGCCAGCCCGCCCAATACTTCGCTCAATCGCCCGCCGGTGCGCGAGTGCAACTGCACTGCGGCAACAAACAGATTTACTTCCAGCAGTGGTATCCGTTGGCCCAGATTCTCCAGAGCGCGCTGCCAGCCCAGGCCGAGATTGGCTTCAATGGACGCTCGCCGTAATTCCGAGGCAACCACCGGAGGCGTCTCATCGATGACCGCTTCCATGGACGCGGAAAAAGGAGAACCGGCGCGCATCGCCCGCGACAACGAATCCAGCACATCGGGAAAGGCTTCGCGGAACTTCTCAAATCGCCTGGTGCGCAAGTGCAGAATGTAGGCGTAAGGGGCTAGTGTCGCTAGCACTGCAATCACCAGACTTGCGAATACAGGCACGAACTGGTTGGCAACCAGGAAACTCACGGCGCCAAGCAGGAGCATGGCCATGGTCACGCGCCCGACCGACCACGTCAGATCGGCTTGCGCAAGACGCGTCTTAAGAATGCCAACAAAGTCGAAACGCGCCAGGAAATGGTCCCAAAAGCTAACCGTGCTCAGGTGCTCTTCGCGAAGCAGCTTGGTTCCGTCCCCGTCAGGGTGGACGACGCTGGGCATGGTGTCGCTCGCCTCGCGAGCTTCAGACTGCTTTTTCAGGAAGCCGAGCCAGGCGACCGCGGCAGTAAGCGTCGCCACCAGAAAGACGACCACGAAAAACGCGAGCAGGGAGGCAATCAGCATTGTGGTGAATCGCCGAAGCTAGGGATGTTTCGCGCTACCGCCTACGGAAGCCTGTGTAGCCGGCGCCGGTGTCACGGGTCCGCTCGGCTTCATCACGCCATCGAGCGTTACAGGCGAACGCGGCCTTGTCTGAGCATCCAGCGAATTTCGAAGTGTGAGCCGGATCCGTCCTCCAGAATCGGCAGCGGCCAATACGTCCGCGTCGCCAGGCGTGGCCAGCATTGTCACCACCGGCAGGTTCACTCCCTGCGAGGTCAGCTCAGGCTGGGGAATTACAGAAAGAACCCGCAGATCCTCAAGCGCGGTCCGAACCTGCAACATCGGGCAACTTCCCACGCACCACCTGGACGTCGACCATCTGGCCCGCGCGCAAGAGGCCCAGCACGCCGGTCGAATCGGTCACGTGTACAGAAACCGCGCGCATGCCCGAAGGCACGCCCGCCCCTCCAGCCGATTTCGATGATGCCAGGCGAGATTCCAGAACAGGTTCTCCCTCGCCAATGCTGTCGAAGACGGTAGATCCCACTACGTCGTCTACATTTCCGAAGTTTCCTTTGGGCAACTCGGCGGCTGGCCACGGAATCGTCTTCACGTCGCCCGCCTGCTAGCACCGTCCCGGCTTTCAGAGGCTTCGCCGCCACTACCAGGTTGTTTCCGCTGCCCACGCTACTCGAGAGCTTATTGACGAAAAGCCCATAGAAGAGGCCCGTGGAGATGATGGCGACCACCAGGGCGATGCCTAAAAGCTTTACGACGTTGTTCTTCTTCATAGGGCTAGGGGCACACTCCACCCCTCGTCTAGTTACTTACATCGGCAGAATGGAGCCATTCCTGCAGAACGATTTCAGGTGTTCCCCGTGCCGGAACAGGGACTAAAATAAATGCATGGACACGCTCAAGATCGCCGGTCGCGAATTCCGGTCCAGATTGTTTGTGGGAACCGGAAAGTATCGCAGTTTTCCGGAGATGGCGCGCTGTCATGAGGCCTCCGGAGCCGAAGTGGTCACCGTGGCGGTGCGGCGCGTGGATCTGGCCGACCGCTCCAAAGAATCGCTGCTCAGCTATATCGACACCAGCAAGCGCTTCCTGCTGCCCAACACCGCCGCCTGCTATACCGCCGAAGACGCCATTCGCACTGCCCGGCTGGGCCGCGAGGCATGCAATTCAGATTGGGTCAAGCTGGAAGTGATCGGCGACGAAAAGACGCTCTTCCCCGATAACTTCGGCCTGGTGGAAGCGACCCGTCAATTGGTGAAGGAAGGTTTCATCGTGCTGCCGTACACCAATGACGATCTGGTGAACGCCCGCCGCCTGATCGATGCCGGCGCCGCCGCTGTGATGCCTCTGGCCGCGCCCATCGGCAGCGGGCTGGGTATTCAGAACCTCACCAATCTGCGCATCCTGCGGGAGATGATTACGGAAGTTCCCTTGATTGTCGACGCCGGAGTGGGTACAGCGTCCGATGTCGCGCTAGCGATGGAGCTCGGCTACGACGGTGTGTTGCTGAACACCGCGATCGCCGCTGCGGAAGACTCTGTTTCGATGGCGCACGCGATGCGGTTGGGTGTGGAAGCGGGCCGCTACGCTTTCCTGGCCGGCAGAATGCCGAAAAAACTTTACGCTTCGGCCAGCAGTCCGATGACGGGCGTCGTTCGTTAGCAGTCTGCGGACAAACTACTCCCAAGCGTTGCGGGCGGCCGCGTTTTTACACACGACCGCCAATGAATTGAGCTCCACCTCACGAGCCAATCTCGTCTACGGTGTGCAACTCTCGGATATCTTAAGCCGTTAACCAGCCTTCAGATGTCATGAAATCGATTCCAAGGTCTTCCGTCGAGGCTATCCCTATAGTTAGCTCTCGTAAGCCTTTCCAGGGGCTCCGGAAGTTCCGCTCCACCACAATGCAACGCTTCCGGGCCCGGAAGAAACTTGTTGAAGAAGAGCGGGTGAAAAATCGCCTCTTCTCGATTTCAAATGTAGCAGACGTCCGCAACGGGATTTGCGTAAGCGGTTGACTGGCTTGGGGAAGAGTGCTGTGACTGATTCCGCGTTAGCTAAATAGTTCCTGATAGACGGACCAGGTCCGCCTCACCGCCGAGCCCCAACCAAATTCAGCCGCCCTCGCGCGTCCGCGCCGAACCAACTCCTCACGCGCGTCCTCGTTGGAAGCGAGTCTCCGTAGCGCCTCCGCCAACTCTTCTACGTTTTCCGGATCCACCAGCAACGCCGCGTCCCCTGCGACTTCCGGTAGTGCCGACCGCCGTGAAGTGATGACCGCGATTCCGTGCGCCATCGCATCCAGCACCGGCATCCCGAATCCTTCATCCAAAGACGCAAACGCAAAGATCCGTGCGCGTGAGTAAAGTGATTCTAGCTGAGCCGCGCTGACATAGCCGCACACCTCAATCGAGGATCTGCGAGGGCTCGTTTCCACTGCGCGCAGTTCCTCTTCAGCACCCCATCCCGCTGCGCCTGCCAGAACCAAACGCCATCCCTCTGGCATCGCCTCAAAAGCCCGCACCAGCCTCGCGACATTCTTGCGCCGTTGAATCGCTCCGACAAAGAGTACGATGTTCTCCCGCTTCGTCGCAGTCTCGGCAGGAACGCGAACTCCGTGCGGGATGACTCGGATTCTGGCTGGGTCCACGTGCAGAAGGTTCTCCAGTTGCCCGGCAGTGAACCGCGAGACGGCAATCAGCAGGTCGCTACGCTCGGCAGCCTGGCGAGCCTGCTCTGTGAAGCGGGCTCGAAACTCCGCGGAGGAATAGTCGCTAGTCATCACGAAGAGATCATGAAAGGTGGCGACGGTTCGCTTCGCCCTCGTTTCCACCCTCTGATTGAGCGCGTGAAACAGATCTGCGCGGGGAGCGCCCGTTAGAATCCGGCGCAGGGCGTTGCGGGGAAGCGAATCGTGAAAGGAAGCGAGAAATCGGTGCGGCCTGTAGGAGAAGAGAAATCGCGTATCGGGATGCTGCGCGGCCAATCCGAACAACATCTCGCGAGAGTAGACGCCGACACCGGATAGATTTTTACCCAGGCTGTAAGTGGCGTCGAGAGCGATCTTCAAACCATTGCTATGGTCTCACGCCGAATCTATGCCGCGCCCGCCGCCCGATGCGAGTTGTGGACCATCGTGATGGAGTCCGACGCCTCGCTGAGAAGGTCCTCCAGGCTGGCAGGCTCTTGGGGGTCGAAGATCGCACTACCCACCAAGACTAGTTCTGCAGCCAGAGCCCTTTCCACTCGTTGCTGGGCCCGCTGCAAGGTCTCGAATTCTGTTTCAAAGAGCGTCAACGCGAAGCGCGCGGGACCGACGCGGTACAGCAATTGGGCGGAATTGGTTTGCCGTCGCAGCAATTCCGCCATCTGAACCAGCGTCCAATCCCGGCGCTGCTCTCCGTGAATTTCCGTCAGGCGGTCAAGGTCGTGCATTTCGGCCAGCAGAATCATCCACCCGGTTCCCAACAATTCCGCAAGTTTCCGGTCACGCTCCGCAAACACCGTGAAGGAACCCATGTTTGCCAGGCCTGTCAATGGATCGATGAACCGCAACGCCTGCGCGGCGCTGGCGATGCGTTCCCTTTCCACCGCGTTGCTCAGTGCGTGCGCCAGCGGCGCGCAATCCACTTGACCTCGAATCAGGAAATCCTGCGCTCCTTCGCGCACCATCCGGACGCCCAAAGCTTCCTCGCCTACTCCCAGCAGCAGCACCACCGGCGCCCTGGGAGCCATCGCTCTGCAACGCTGAAACGTCTCGAATCCTTCGCTATCCACCAGCTCGGGGTTCAGCAGCACCACATCCATCCTCTCGGTGGACAAGACTGCTTCGGCATCAGACCAGGTTTCCACGTGCATCGTGTCGATGTGGACCCAGCTATGGAAGTGGCGCCCACCCTCGATATCCACCAGGACATCCTTCAAAAAGAGAGCTTCTTCCGGCTCCGGTTCCACCAACAACAGACGCAGATTCATTCAAACTCCTTGCTTGATGGCTTGACCCCAATGAGTCAGCGCGCGCCACGACGGGACGCGACGACTTCCAAGGGACTAGACGTGAGTTAACGCCGCGAGGGACTAGGACGCTAACTGATATTCCTTCAGCTTGCGGTAAAGGGTGGTCCGGCCGATACCCAAGAGATGCGCTGCAACCGCGCGATCTCCTTTTGTGTACTCCAATGCATTGGCGATCGCCCGCCGCTCCAGTTCCAGCAGTGGAATAACTGCCGCTGGACCTTGAGAATTGAGCGAAGGGGAACCCGGCGTGCCCGCCGATTCCGGTGGTTTCCGGCTGGGCAGGCTCGATTCGAAATCCATTCCAGCGGCAGCGGTCAGGTACTGCGACTTCCTTTGAATCAGATGGTTCTGAAGACTGGACGGCAAGTCGCCCACGTGCAGAAGGGGACCGGAATTGATGGCCACCATGTGCTGGACGCAGTTTTCCAGTTCCCTTACGTTACCGGGCCAATCGTAGGAGAGGAGTACCTCCATGGCCTCGGCCGCGATGGTGTGGCTGGCGCCCGCTCTCTGGAGGAAGTGATTGATGAGGGCAGGGATTTCCTCAGTACGCTCCCGCAAAGGCGCCAGCCGCATGTTAATTACGTTCAAACGGAAAAAAAGGTCCCGGCGAAAGGTGCCCTTCTCTACTTCCGCATGCAGATCCCGGTTGGTGGCGGCAATAATCCGGAAGTCGGAGCGTCGCGTGGTGAGGGATCCGACGGGTCGGAATTCCTTTTCCTGCAATACCCTCAATAACTTCGCCTGCAGATCGAGGGGCAGCTCGCCAATCTCGTCGAAGAAGGCGGTTCCGCCGTTGGCTGCTTCAATCAGGCCGATTTTCGTGTTGCCGGCGCCCGTAAAGGCGCCCCTCACATGGCCGAACAGCTCACTCTCCATCAGCGGGCCGACCATAGAAGAACAATCGATGGTGATAAACGGTCCGGTGGTGTTGCGGCTGTGGATATCTCGTGCCACAACCTCTTTACCGGTGCCGGTTTCTCCCAGCAATAAAGCGGGCCAGCGGCAGTTGCCTAGCTTCTCAATCAGTCGCAGAACGTGACGCGTCCGCGAAGACCGCCCGACCAGAACATGGCGGGTGTCTTCAATCGCTGTGCCGACTGCTGTAGTGTGCATGTGGCGTAATAGATAACTCTAACTCGCCTCGTGTATTTACCCTAGGCCCCTATTCGAGGATCGCTTTAGGCTAATTGAGGGTAGCCCTATGCCCCCAAAAGGGTTATCCCTCTAGGCATCTTCTGAGAAGTGTTTTGGCGGATGCCGTCCTTATATATAGGTGGAAGTGGGGCAGGTTCCTGACCCGCCAGAAAAAGGGTATCGAAGGAAATTCTTTTACGGCAGGTCGGGAACCTGCCCCACTTGATCAACTGGAGGAGCAACCGGACCCATTGGAGGAGCCACGGGAGCAGGGATCACTTTTATCCGCACCCGCACAATCCCCTCGCGGATCATCTCGATCTCTCGCGCGGCGCGAAGTGAGAGATCGACGATTCGTCCCTTGATGAATGGCCCGCGATCGGTGATGCGAACGTCCACTTGTTTTCCGTTAGTGAGGTTGGTCACTTCAATCCACGTGTTGAATGGAAGAGTGCGATGCGCGGCGGTGAGTTGTTCCATATCGAAGATCTCGCCGGAAGCAGCTCGCCGTCCGTTGTACGGAATGCCGTACCAACTTGCGATTCCGGTTTCAGTAAGTCCGATGCGCGCGGGCGGCGGTGGAACATGCGCGCGAGTTCGAGTGCCGCCGCATCCCATGCACAACGCAAACAAGAGAGCCGCGAGCACGATCACAATATCGTTCGCACCCGCATGAATAGCCCTCGCGGACATATAAAACAATTCTACTTGATTGCGTTTTTGCGTTTCCAAGCTCACTCGCATCGCCTCGCGCGGCGTGACATCGAAGACACTCGTTCACTTTTTTCTTGACTTTATTTCCAAACCACCTTATAAAGGGGACACAACCGCGCTCTCTCTGGAGCGTGCGTAATTTGATGTAAAGGGAGAATCAATCGATGAAGAACGCAACGAAGAAGAAAGCACCTGCGAAGAAGAAGGCTGCTCCGAAGAAAAAGAAGTAGCTCAGCAGGCTCGCTTCAAGCGAGTTTTTTTTACGACCGGCCCCGAGCAATCGGGGCCGTTTTTATTTGGTGCGTACTTGTTGTGATGCCGTATTTACTTGCGTTGCAGCAACACCCGGAAACTCTCACCCATGCCGTAAATCAAGGTTTTCAGCGCAAGTTCTCCCCCGCCCTGCACGAGTTCCGCGAACTGATCGCTCTCTCCCACTCGCAGCAGAAACTGCGACATCGTTTCGAAACGTATCGTTTTAAGTCCCGCGGCTTCTCCCGCTTCTCGCAACACATCGAAAGGAACATGCGAAGTGATGTCGCGCTCTCCCGGATCTCTGAGGACTTCTTCAGAAGCAGTGTGACGGTGATAGCTCATCAGCGATCCTTGAGGAAACCGAAGCGTTTCCGCTCGCGTGTAGCCATAGTCGATGGTCAGAATGAATCCGCGATCGAGATGTCTCGCGATCTTCTTCATCCAGCAACAAGCCGCATCATGTGTTTCGGCTATGGTCTGGAGCGTATCAGAGTACTCGATTCGTCCACCTTGTGTGAAAACAAATCGGTCAGCTGAAAAATCAATCATGCGTTCATGCCATCCGTCTTTGCGGCGCTCGATAGAGCGCACGGGAAGCGCATCGAAGAACTCGTTAGAAAATACAACGCCGGTAATTTTTTCCGGCATTGAAGATGCGGAGCCACGCAGCTCAACGGGGACGTAACGAAATTCTCCCAGCGGCTCCGCCATTTCACCGCGCCCCGCGCCAAGCTCGACGACGGTGAAATCTTCGGGCTCGCCCATCTCTGCGCGTAGGGTACGCAGCGCGCGAGCGATCACGCGACCGAAGACTGGTTGAAGCTGACTCGCCGTGTAGAAATCTCCCCTGCGTGCCGAAGGGATCGTGATCTTTGCGTGTGTAGTAGCCGTGTTCGGGATGATACAGCGCCAGTTCCATGAACCGGTCGAAGCGGAGGGGCCCTTTACTATGGATTTCTTGACGAATCAGCGCGGCAAGCGGCGTGACTTCTGGTGTCAAAGCAGGGCGAGAATCTTGGAACGCAAATCGTCGTAAGTCATCGCGCCGGGATGATAGTTTCGCACGATGCCATTGCGATCCACCAGAACCAGCGTCGGCGTCGAACTCGCGCCGTAACGGAGAAACGCTTCTTCGCTGATCTTGGCGGGCGCGTCTACCACGTCGGAATAGTATTCCTTGCGAATCTTCTCTATGTAAGGAACTTCGACCGCGGGAGACGCATCGTCGCCATTCGCCGCGTATCCATACTTCTGCGTTACCGGCACGATAGTCAGGCCCTTGGACGCGAATTCCTGCCGCAGCGTCTTCAGGATCGGAGATTCCTGCTTGCAGTCCGGGCACCAATGCGCCCAGAAAAACAGGATCACCGGTTTCCCTTTGGGAAGCGTCACTCCCGCAACCGTGGGAGCAGGCTTGCCTTCCAAACTCAGCAGCAAAATGTTCTTCTGCAGGCGCGTGTGAATGGAAGTCTTGTCAAACTTTTTCAGTTCACCTTCAAGATAGGCGACCGCCTGCGCTCTATCGCCGCTGGCCGCGATGACATTGGCCTGCACTTCAATCGAAGCGCCCAAAGCAAGAGGAAGATGCGGCTCCTTATCCAGAGCACGTGACTTCAATGCGGCCGTCGCGAGCTGATAGGTATCGCGAGCATACTTCTCCGCGCCCGCGTAGTCCTTGCGAGCCAGCAGCCCGCGCCCCATCCAGCTATCGGCCTCGATGTACTCCGGCGTCACGCCTGCATGCGCGCGGTAGTTATTCAAGATTTGAACCGCAGCGGCGACATTGTTTTGGGCAAAGGCGCCCCGAACGTCACTCACCACGTCGGCATCGGCCAAAAGAGAAAACGGCGCCAGCAGGGCCACCGCAAGGGCGGCGAACTTTGAGAAGTTCATAGCAACTTAAGTGTACGCCTAAAAACAGCTGCGTTCATCGGCGGCCACTACGCAGCGGCGACAGCCTCTAACGTTTTCAGCTTCGCCGAAAGAGTGGTTCTCTTCAACCCCAGCATCTCCGCCGCCGCAGTCTTGTTCCCGTTGGTCCGCTTGAGCGCCTCTGAGAGTATTTGCCGCTCAATTCTTCCCACCGTCTCTTCAAAATCGAAACCCTCAACAGGAACGGTGATCGGATTGTCGCTGCTTGGTCTCGCCTGAACTCTATGGCCACTGGCGCCCAACGGAAAATCTGAAGGGTGCAGCAACTCCCGATCTCCGCTCAATGCGATCGCCATCTCAATCGCGTTCTCCAATTGCCTCACGTTGCCCGGCCACGGGTACGCCATCAGACGTTCCAGAGCCTCCGCTGAGAGGCGCCTCTCTGGAATGGACTCCAACCGGCAGATCTTCTGCGCGAAGTGCATGGCGAGCAGCGGAACGTCTTCCAGCCGGTCCCGCAAAGGGGGCATCGAGATGGGCACCACATTCAAGCGGTAGTAAAGGTCTTCGCGAAACTCGCCCTGCTGAACTTTTTCCAGCAGATTGGCATTGGTGGCCGCGATAATGCGCACGTCCACGCGGACCGTCTCCGAACTTCCGATCCTTTGAAATTCACGCTCCTGCAGAACACGCAGAAGCTTGGTCTGAAAGTCGAGAGGAAGATTTCCCACCTCGTCCAGAAACAAGGTTCCCCTGTGAGCCTGCTCGAAGCGTCCGACCCTCCCCTGAATGGCCCCCGTGAAGGCCCCTTTCACGTGCCCGAACAATTCCGCTTCCAGCAAATTGTCGGGCAGCGCGTTGCAGTTCACCGCAACCCACGGAAGCGATGCGCGAGGACTGGCCAGATGCAGCGCGCGCGCCACCATCTCCTTGCCGCTACCCGTCTCCCCGGTGATCAAGACCGTGGATCGCCTTTCCCCCACCAGCCTGACTACCTCTAGCGTCCGCTCGAGAGCCGCGCTGGACCCAACCAGGAATCGCCTCCAAGGCTCCTCGCGAACTTCAGCGGCATCCATCCGCGTATTCTGCCACTCCATCGCGCGCTCAATCGCGGCCGCGGCAGCGCCATAGAGAACAACATCGTGAGCGCCCAGTCGCATCAGCCGCACGGCGTCCTCCACGGTGATATCGGCGCCCGCCACCAGCACAGGCACGCCCGAGGAGACGCCGCAAGTCTTCGAGCAGTTCCTCCGCAGTCGACCCGGCGACGGGCAACTCCATAACAATCACGTGAGGACGAAACCGCGCCACCGGCTGGTCGAGCAATTGCAGCGCATCAGAACCGCTGCTGGTGCTAGCCAACCGCCAGAGGTTCGATGTGGGAGCAGGAGACGGGCCGATCCAAAGCAAAAGAGGATTTTCGCGAGCGGCAGTTCGGTTCACTGTCGTCAATCGGCAAATCAACCCGGAGGATTATTTCAGACTTCAGTGATCGTCCTCTACCTCAGGGTGAGCCTAGCGGGTAACGGAGTAGGGTAGTCGACGGTCTAATGAAAATACTTCGCCGCCAGATCCGGATCCGCTTCCAGCGCCTTGCTCCACACCGCCCGGGCTTCCTGCTCCTTGCCCGATGCCCTCAGCGCATGGCCCAGGTTCAGCAGAGCTTCCGGAAACTCCGGCTTATGCTCCACTGCCGACAGGTAGCATTCGGTGGCGCTCTCGTTCTCACCCGACGCCTGCAGCAGCAGCCCAAGGTTGTAGGACAGCTCCGGCGCATGACCTCCGCGAGCCGTCAGCCTGCGATGCAGGTCCAGCGCCCGTTTATGATCCTTGCGCTCGATCGCAATCGCGATCAGAGCCACAATCGCATCCCCGTTGTGCGGTTGCAGCGTGAGCACTCTTCCAAATGTTTCCGCGGCTGTTTCCAGATCCTCGAACTTCCAGCACGCCAGACCGAGGTTCAACATGGTCTCCACCGAGTCCTTGCGCTTCTTCAGGCTCAGTTCGAAGCTATCCACCGCGCCCGCGAATTCAGAGCGTTGCAGTTGCAGAAATCCCAACCGGAAGGCCGCGTCTTCCCAGTCCGGCTTCAGTGCCACCAGTTTGTGGAAATGTTCTTCTGCTTCTTCTGTTTTTCCTTCTCGTTCGGCAAGAAGAGCAAGGTTCCATAGCGCGCCCGAAGTCTCGGGGGAGGAGGTAAGAACCTTCTCGTAAGCCCGCCGCGCGCCGGCAAGGTCTCCACGCTCCTGCAGCACCACACCGAGATTGGCTTGTGCCTCCGGAGCTTCAGGACGCAGCCTGGCAGCCTCCCGATATGCGTTTCCGGCCTGCTCCAGCCGGCCCGTTTTCTGATAGGCCACGGCCAGATTGAACCAGCCTTCATAAGAATCATTGGAAGCCTTCACAATCTGCGAACAGTGCTGCACTGCCGCGCTATAGTCTCCGCGGGACAAAGCCACAGCGGCCAGGCCTTCCAGAGCGGGAAGAGCCTGTGGGCGGACCTTAAGAAGCCGGTCCGAGTATTCCTTCGTCTTTGAGTCGTCCTTCCGCACTACCGCCAGCGCTATCAGGTTCGCCAGCAATTCCACCGAATTTCCGTGCGCGGGAAGAAGGCGGCGATAAATCTCTCCGGCTTCATCCAGCTTTCCCAGTTGATGCAGCGCGACCGCTTTCCCGAATAAGGCCCGATCCTCCGACGGACTTTGCGCCAGGGCAGCTTCAAACGACTCGAGGGCCTTCTCGTTGTTCCCCGCCTGGAGCAGAGCCAGCCCGCTCCCTACCTGCGCCTGCCACCGTTTCGGTTCAATAGCAAGCGATTTTTGAAAGGCCTCCAGGGCATCCGTAAATTTACCCTGGCGTTCCAGCGCAAGACCCAGGTTATAGTGAGCCGTGCGATGGTTCGCATCGGCCTCAACCGCTTTGCTGTAGCAGCGCGCCGCATCGTCCCATTTCTGCTGTTCGAATTTCAGATGGCCCAGCGCGGTCTGAATCTCCGAGGCATTCTCGCCTTTGCGGGCGGCTTCTTCCAGCTTGCGGATCGCCTCATCCAGCTTTCCCTCGGAAGCCAGTTTCACAGCCACACCCAGAGTGCTGGATTCCGCAGGGCGCTTGTTCTGGCTCGTGGCGGCTGCTGCGGAGGCATCTCCACGCATCAGCTTTTCAATCAGGTCATCGTCGACAAAAAATACTGTCTCTGCAGTGTTCTCAGCCATGCTCTTGAATCTCCTGAAGCCTCTTCGTGACCCGAGGCCCTAATGTTTGACGATCAACGGCACTACGTTCAGGCCGCCCTTTAGCGAAAGCGACTCTCCGGCTTCGGCGTACAGTCCTACGCCGCCGGCGCCGATGCGGCCGTCGGTCCATTCATCTACCTTCTGGTCCAACACCCAGGTCGTAAACCTGTCGCCGATCGCCTCAAACCGCACCTTGTACATGGTGTCCGGGCGCACCGGGATCGTCATGGGCACGGCCTTGTGAGGCTGTTCCACGCCGTCGATCACGGCAAAGTGCACCAGTTGAATCGTCGGATTGAGTCCCGGCTTCACAATCTCGATCTTTTCCACGTAAAAATTCTTGGGAGTGGAGGCGCGGAAAACCCATCCCATTGCCTTGGTCTCAATCTGTCCTTCCAACTCCATGCGATAGTCGCTCAAACTTTGTGACGCGTTCATCAGGGAAACCCGCCTCTGCCGTTTGGAGTTCGGCGGATCCGGCGCCCAATCGGTGTCCCATCCCGCCCCCCCCGAAGAGAGAACGTTTCCAGCCGCGACCACCGTGGGTCCTTTTGGCCCGGCGTCGGAGGAACCCTGCTTGCTGTAGTAAAGCCCACCCACGACCGCAGCCACCAGCACAGCGGCGCCCACACTTGCCTTCGCGAACACGGGTAGCTTCGACCAGAATCCCTGCGGCGCCGCTCTGTCGGCTCCCAGCGAGGGAAGGCCCAGATCCATATCCGTGTAGGAAGGAGCGATCGGCACCGGAAGAGTCGGCTCTTTTTTGGTCTTCGCATCGGCTTCTTTGCGAGCCGCTTCTTCTCTGGCCTTCCGAAGCTCTTCTGCCTTGCGCTCGTCGGCCTTACGAGCTTCAATGCGGCGTTCTTCCGCTTTGCGCTCGTCCGCTTTGCGAGCCTCCGTCTTACGCTCTTCCGCTTTCTGTTCTTCTAACTTGCGTTCTTCGGCCTTGCGTTCCTCAGCTTTGCGCGCTTCGACTTTACGTTCTTCCGCCTTCTGCTCTTCTGCCTTCTGCTCAGCCGCCTTGCGCTCTTCAGCTTTACGTTCTTCGGCTTTACGATCTTCTGCTTTGCGCTCTTCCGCTTTGCGGAAAGCAGCTAAGTCGGACTTTCCTTTGTCGGTCGGAGGAGGAGCGGGAGCCGCGGCGGGCTTTTCTGCTTCCTTCTTTTCAGGAGGCGGCGCGACTCTTACCTGAACCCCAGGCTTGATCAGAGTTTTGATGTCGGGCCTTGCTGGAGAAGCAGGCACGTCCTTCTTTGCGGGAGGCGGTGCGGGAGCTTCTTTCCTTGCAACCTCGGGCTTTGCAACCTCGGGCTTCGCAACCTCGACCGGAGCGGGCGTGACCGCCTTCTCCCTTGCGACTGTTTCCTTCGAAGTTGCTGGCGCCGGACCAAACACCATGGACGGCCGCAAAGGCAACGCATTCGACCGGGGGATTTGTATGCCCGAGGTTCGCGCGATCACCGAAGGGAACACCTGCACAGGCTTGCCTCGACCCGGCGCATGACCGTGCAGAGTCATCGGCAGAGGCTTCGTAATCGCTGACGGAACAGGATCCGCTTCAGGGTGTGCTTCTATCGCGGGAGCATTCTGCACTTCGTTCAACGCTTCCGTCTCTTTTTCGGGCTCCGCCACAGAGGGCTCGACCGCTGGCGCAAGCACTTCCTCTACTACCTCGGAACCGGCTATCTTTGGTTCCGCTGCCTGCACTTCTTCGGGTTCGGTCTCAGTTGGCGCGACGCTGGCGGCGACCATCGGCGGCGCGGCGGCCGGCAACGTGATCCCCTCATTGCGGGCGATTTCATCCCAGCCCAATGTCGCAAACGCAAGACGTCCCAAGTCTCCCAGTTGGGTTTCAAATCGCGGAAATTCCTTGGCGGCCTCTTCCCACAAAACGGCGGGATCCGGCGGCGCGTAGGATGCGAAGGAGACTTCCATAGGACGACTGGCCGCCTCTAAACCGCTGCTAACAAGCTCAGGAAAATCAGTGTTCACACTTACACCACGACCCATCTCGCGCACCTCCAATGAGGGAGCGCGCGTATTGCCGCGGGAATTCAAAGCCCACATGCTTTTCTCCAAGGGGACTGCTCCCGCAAATCCCGGCTTGGCTTCCATTGCGTCGGTCATTCCGCTCCGGGGAAGCTCTGGCCTTTCATTCCACACGAAATCTGATTCGGATACCGCGATTACGGGCTCCGGCGCAAAGTGAGGCTCGAAGATCTCCACCAGAAATCCGCTGGGACCCGCTGGTGCTTCCGCATCGTCTTCCGAACTACCCTGCGAACTCTCCGAGAAGGCTTCCTCCGACTCGACCGAAGCGTCGTCGTCCTCCCGTATGTACTCGTCATGCGCCCCATTTAGATGCAAACGATTTTCATGCGCATGATCGTGATCGTCATTGGAGTGCTCGTCGCTGGAGTGATGGTCGTTGGAGTGATGGTCGTTGGAGTGATACGATCCGTTTGCTCCATTCGTAACGGCTGGTCCGTTCGCGCTGTTTCCATTCGATCCGTACCCCACCCGAACCGGCGCCTCTTCCAGCTTTCTCTCCGATGCGATCTCCAGCGCCCCTCGATCCTGTCCTCCTTTACCCGACGCATTTTTTACCACGCCGTCTGCTACGGGACTCGCCTGCAACAACCGGCTTAAGGCGAGTTGGTTGTATTCTTCCTGATATTTTTGGCGGTGGGCGTCGGAACAGAACTCCGCTCCCCCTGTGAGTCGTTTGAACAAAGCGAGTTCTTTGCCGCAATACAGGCACCGCATGATGGTCTTAGATCGGCGTTTCTTTCCTATTACTAAAGAGCGCCTTTTATCTTTCTGTGCGGTAAAGCACTTATGAGATGGATTTGAGCGTTCGACCTTAGGGGGTATTAAGGATTTTTCCTAGGGGACATGGGCCCTGAGACGCAAAAGTCCTTACTTAGGAAGTATTAGAGTTTTTCCCGCAGTACGCGGTCTAAAGTTCGGTACCATCCTTACCGATCACTTGTTTGCAAAGGTAAGGAGGGTATAGACATGGCGAAGGGTGAAGCACTTAAGAGCCAACTGGAAGCACTTAGGGGCTCAATTCCGGAATTGAAGGGTGTCCTGCTCGCGTCGAACGAAGGACTACCAATCGCACACTCCCTGTCAAACGGTAGTGACCCCAACAGGGTCGCCGCCATGGCAGCAGCAGCATCCAACCTGGGCCGCCGCGTAAGCGACAGCCTCAGCGCAGGCGTGCTTGGCGAGGTCGCTATCCAGGCAGAGGATGGCGCCTTGTTTGTTTATTCGGCGGGCACCAAAGCAGTGCTCGCTGTAATCAGTCCGCACGGCGGCAACGCTGGCTTGATCCATTTGGAAGCCCGCTCCGCTGCAAAAGAAATCGGCGAACTATTTTAGCTGTGGCCCCGGCAGTGACGAAGCCGATCGTTTTTCGTCGTGTGCGGAGCCACTCGCAATCGCTGCGCGAACTTTGCTGGCCGTCGCGGGACCTACCAAATCCCGCAACGCCGCATCGGAGGCTTCGCGCACGCGTTCCAGGCTTCCGAAATGCCGCAGCAGTTTCATCGTCGTCTTCTCTCCCACCCCAGGAATTTGTTTTAGCTCGCTTTCCAGCCGGCTGGCGTTGCGCCTTGTGCGATGAAAGGTCACGGCGAACCGGTGCGCCTCGTCGCGCACTTGCTGTACCAGGTGCAACACCGGTGAGAATTTGTCGAGGATCACGGGCTCTTCTTCCTGGCCATACACGTAAATCCACTCCTCCCGTTTTGCGATCGACGCTAGCGCCTGATCGGTAATACCCAGCGCTTCCAAAGCCTGCGCTGCCGCGTGCAACTGCCCTAATCCTCCGTCCACCAATACCAGCCCCGGCCGAGCCGATCCCTCCTCCTGCAGGCGACCATACCGCCGCGTGATCACTTCGCTCATGGAAGCAAAATCGTCATTGCCCTCCACTGTGCGAATGATGAACTTGCGATAGTCCGCTTTCTTCATTCGTCCCTTTTCCCACACCACCATGCTGGCAACTTTGTCAGTGCCCTGAATGTGAGAAATATCGAAGCATTCAATCCGGTCCGGGGCCTTTTCCAGGCTCAGCGCATCGCGCAAAGCCTCCTGAATCGCTGCGGAGGAAGGAGTCATCACTCGAAAACGCTGGTCGAAGCTGTGGTGCGCATTTGTCTCCACTAGCGCCACCATAGCTTTCTTCTGCCCTCGCTGCGGTGTGTGAATTTCTACCTTGCGGCCGCGCTTTTCTGAAAGCAATTCCTCCAGCACCTGGCAGTCTTCGAACTCCACGGGCACATGAATCTCCGCTGGAACGTAAGGTTCGTTCAAATAAATCTGTTTGAGCAGCGCCGACATAAATTCCCCAGGCTCAAACTGCGGCACGTCTTCCCAAAAGAATTCCCGGCGATCGACAATGTGCCCATGGCGCAGGTGAAACAGATTCGCGGCGACCAGCGGAGGCTCGGCATAATAGGCCAGAATGTCGGTATCGCTGCCTTCCGCCGCGGCCATCTTCTGCTTCTCGCCCAACTCTTCCACGGTTCGCAGCGATTCATGAAGCGCCGCAGCCTCTTCAAATCGCATCGCGGCGCTGGCCTCTTCCATGCGACCGCGCATCTCCTGCGCCAAGTCGCGATGGCGCCCTTCCAGAAACAGCCGCACTTCGTGAACGGCCAGGTCATAGCGAGCCTGAGTCGTCAATCCTTCCACGCACGGTCCGAGGCACCGGTGGATATGAAACTCCAGGCAGGGATGCGTATGTGTGCGCGTCAGGTCCACGTTGCAGGACGGAATCTTGAAATGCCGATGAATGAAGTGCACCAGCCGGTGCGCGAGGTTCCCCGGAAAATACGGACCATAGTAAGTCGACCCGTCCTTCTTCAGCCTTCGCGTAACGTAGACGCGAGGAAACCGTTCCGCCGTCAGCTTGATGTACGGATAAGTCTTGTCGTCACGAAGCAGAATATTGAAGCGAGGCTTCCACTGCTTGATGAGGTTATTCTCCAGCGCCAGCGCTTCTTTTTCGTTGTCGACCTCAATGAAATCGATCGTTCGCGCGACGTGCAGCAGAGTGCCGGTCTTGGAATCCGCCAGCCGGTCGTCATTGAAGTAACTGCGCACGCGGCTGCGCAGATTTTTGGCCTTGCCGACGTAAATCACCGTGCCCGCATCGTCTTTGTAGAGGTAGACGCCAGGCAGAAGTGGCAACTCGGCCGCTCTTGCTCGAAGCTGGGAGAGGGGATCTATACTTAAATTGTGGCACGCCGGTTTCTACTGCCCTTTTTGCTATTAAATTGCGCATTCGCGGCGCCTCAAGCAAAGCCCCCGGCCCCTCCAGCGCAAACCGAACAGGAGCCGCCCGAAGAGGACGAGTCGCTCAAGCCCAAGGAGTACACGCTCAACCCGGTGCAATCGGCGCGCGAGATCGTCGCCGGAAATTTCTATTTCAAAAAAGGCAAATACCGCGCCGCCTACAGCCGATTCCTCGAAGCTACCCACTGGGACCCCGGCTCCGTGGAAGCCTTCATGAAACTAGCCGAAGTCCAGGAAAAGATGAAAGATTTCGCAGGCGCTCGCGAATCCTACAACAAAGTCCTCGCTCTGAACCCGGACCCCAAAAACGCCGCCGAGGTCCACAAAAAGCTGGAAAAGCTCCCCGCCAAGTGACGGACAAAATTGTAGTCCTCACCACCTGCGAGTCCGAGCACGAAGCCACACGCCTCGCCAAACACCTTCTGGAGAATCACCTGGCTGCTTGCGTAAACATCCTTCCGGGAGCCCGCAGCATCTTCCGCTGGAAAGACAAAATCGAAGAGGTCGCCGAGTACGTATTGCTGATCAAATCCCGCCGCGACCTGTTCGCCGCTCTCAGCATCGAGCTGCAGAAGGTGCATTCCTACGAAACTCCCGAAGTGATCGCCCTGCCGGTGATAGAAGGCTCCGAACGCTACCTGAAGTGGCTCGACGACGAACTGCCATCAGGCTGACCAATACTGAGATCTATGCGAACCACACTGATCATCGACGAAAAGCTACTGGAGCGCGCTAGGGAACTGACCGGCATTCAGGAGAAGACTTCGTTAGTTCGCGAGGGGGGGCTAGTGGCGCTAATCGCACGCGAAGCGTGTAAGAGGCTCCTCGCGCTGGGCGGCGCTCAACCCAAACTTGAGAGAATTCCTCGACGCCGACCTCGCTAGTGGGCTTGGTTCACGCAGATCGAAACAGAAAGACAACCGAGCGTTTGCAGGGCGGGCTAAGTGACTGTGGCCTATTTGCTAAGCCCAAGCGCCTCAATTCCCCGAAGGACGCTCGACATGGTCCAGCACCAGCACATCCATCTTCATCTTGGTTGACTCAAGTTTGATCCCAAGCTGATCGCGTACAGCCTGGTCCAGCGTTGGACCCGACGGATCCGGCTGGAACGCGGCGCCCGGAGGCTGTGGTCCCACCAGCTCCGGCGTAAATTCCAGAAGAAAATCGACCGTTTCATTAATGCCGGTCTGATCAACCATCTGCCTGCCCTGGTCCGCCCACCCGCTCAACGACCCAGCCAGAAATTTCAACGTAATGTTGCGCGCTCCAATTCGAGACCGGCCCGGCACGCTAGGTGCCATGCCGAAAATGCCGTTGCAATAAAGCGGAAATCCACCGGTTGTGGTTTGCGGCCCCACGCCGTTGGGCGGGGCGTTGGTCTCGCAGGGCGCGTCGGCGGGATGGATCTGAAGCTGAGGTCCCATTTTTCCCGGTTTCACCAGAACAAAAGCCAGCACCGGAACGTCGCGGCTCTCGGTATGCATTTTGAGATTGAATCGCTCGGCAAGTAATGCCCGCATCATCATCCGCATCTGATCCTTGCCCGGATTGCCTTCCGCCCGCGCCTGAATATCGAAGGGTTCCGTCTTGGTCCACTCCGGCAATTGCGGCAACAAGGACTGCGCCTGACTCCCAATCAGCTTATAAGCAAAAAGCAAGTAGTTCACTAGGGGAAGCCCGGTCGCTGAGAATAATCCGCCGTTTTGAACATAAACATCGCCGGGACCCAGAGGGAAATTAGAATAGGGCGGATCGTTCGTCTTGTTGGGCTTGACGGATGCGACATCGAAGGTCTGCGCCGCAATTGATCCGGCAAGAAGCACCGCGCTGAGTGCACTAATTCGAACAGCCATACCAAGCGGCTCCTAGATCCCCGCTCTAACCGGCTCAATATCCGTCGGCAGATCCTTCAGCCTTTCCAAGGCCTTTGCCATCCCCGGCCGAATGACGCCCAGTTCGTCCAGCATCTTCTTCGCCCGAGCATAATCCCCGGTGGCCTCAATAGTCAGCAGATCATGCACTAAATCCCGCACTCCGGCTTTCACCTTGGTGAAGTCGACCGAATACGTTCCATCCGGCCTTCGCGACAAACGCTCCCTTGTCGGTGAGGTAGTTCACCTGCATCGCCATGCCCTTCCCGTGAGCCTCGTGAATGCCGAACCGCAGCGTGCGGAAGGACGACGCCAGAAACGTCGGTAGAGCTGGCGTTCATTGCCTGCCAGAAGTTTGTGATCGTACAGATACTGCAGCATGAACAGACCGGTCACGTCCGCCTTGGCCTCTTCAATCGCCGCATGCAATTCTTTCAGTGACTGCCGGACATTATTCTGCGGCCCGATCCCATGCGTCATCTCATGCGCCAGAATGTGCGTGAAGAAAGCATCGAAGCTCAAATCCTTCTGATCGGCTGGAGCTCAGCACCCGAGCTCCAATCGGCGTCAGGATCTTCGCGAACTTGGCCTCCTGCACGTTCTTCAGCATCACTCGCTTGGAGCCCATGGCCCGCACGATGCGCTCGTCGTTAGGAAGATTGAAAGCGGCGGTCCGCACTCCGTGCGCGCCATCGCCTGTTGCGAGCAGTTCGTTCACGACGCGAATCGGCGCCAGCGCCCCCAATGCTGGATTGCGATAATTGGCATCTTCGGGGAGGTTGTTCTCGATCTCCTGCAGATGATCCCCAAACAACTTCAACTTCGCCGTTTCCGCATCGTCGCGTAGCGTGATATAAGCCTCAAATCCAGCCTTGTACCCAAAGATCTCGTCATTGTAGGTCTCATAAGGACCAATGGTGACGTCGATCGGCGCATCCAGCTTCATCCAGGCCACGTCGCTCGCATAGTAGTCGTTCGAAAGAAACGCCTTTGCACGAAGGTTCAGAAATTCCTTCAGAGTCGCATTGGACGTCAACCCGGCCGCCTCTTCCAGCAGTTTCGCGGCGCGGGCCAACTGGGTCTTGTATTCCACCGAATACGGTACGACGGAAAGCTTCTCGTCCTTGCCCCGGCGAATGACGGAAAAGAATCCCGTCGCCTCTTCCTGCTGCGCCTTCGGCAACTTCGCCGACCAAGTCTCGAACTCCGGCTTGGTTATATCCCGCGGATAAAAATTCGCTCCCGGCAGCTTCTCCGGTGGAACTCCAGGAATGAACGCTATGTGAGCATCCAAGTCCGACCACGGCCCATTGTTCAACAAGAAATAGTGATACCGGGCCTTACCCAGCGGCGTCTGGTCTTGAGCTAGCTTCGCTCTCAGCTCCGGATTCCCACTCCAAAGCTGCACCTGAAAAATGTCGTCGATCACGCGCGCCGCATCCAGCAGTTTCGTAAGAGCCTGCTTGTCGCCAGGGGAAAGCTTGGACGTATCAGCCGTGAGCGTCACGGGAGCAAATCGCGCAATCATCCGGTTCAACTCGTTCAGATCGGGAATGGTAGCCGCAATAGTTGTCATACAAAAACAAAAAAGGATTGAAGCATGCTTCAACATGCTTCAATCCTAATACACAAGCTAGTTCCGAAAGCCCCAGCCCCAGGGCGTAAGCCCGGGGGTTCCAAAGCTCTAGCTCTTAGCCCCGCTAACAATCCTCATCCCGTAGAACGACCGGAACACGAAGATCATCGAGACAATCAGGAATGCAACCGCCAATATGGTTTTAAGCGAATCGCCCTGCGTGGTCTTCAGCGATTCCGCCAGTTCCACCGCCAACAGCCCGAACAGCGTGGTGAACTTGATGATCGGATTCAGCGCCACCGAAGACGTGTCCTTGAAAGGATCGCCGACCGTATCGCCCACCACCGTCGCATCATGCAGCGGAGTGCCCTTGGCCTTCAATTCCACTTCCACGATCTTCTTGGCGTTATCCCACGCGCCGCCCGCATTGGCCATGAAGATGGCTTGATACAGGCCGACGATAGCGATGGAAATCAGGTAGCCGATAAAGAAGTAAGAATCGAAGAACGCGAACGCAAGCGTGGAAAAGAACACCACCAGGAAGATATTGAACATACCTTTCTGTGCGTACTGCGTGCAGATCTCCACCACTTTCTTCGAATCGGTAACCGAGGCTTTGGTCGCGCCCTCCAGCTTGATGTTGGCCTTGATGAACTCTACCGCGCGGTAAGCTCCTGTGGTCACCGCCTGAATGGACGCGCCCGTAAACCAGTAAATCACCGCTCCACCCGTAATTAAGCCGAGAAGAAAAGGCGGGTGCAGAATCGACAGATTCAGCACCAATTCAGTTTGCAGGCCCTTAGTCAGCGTCATGATGATCGAAAAGATCATCGTCGTCGCGCCTACCACCGCCGTGCCGATAAGCACCGGCTTGGCGGTCGCCTTGAAGGTGTTGCCAGCGCCGTCGTTTTCTTCCAGGTGATGCTTGGCCTTTTCGAAGTCGGCGTCGAAACCGAACTTCTTCTTGATCTCGCTCTTGATATTGGGAATGTCTTCGATCAGGCTCAGCTCATAAACCGATTGAGCGTTGTCTGTCACAGGACCGTAAGAATCCACCGCGATCGTAACCGGACCCATGCCCAGGAATCCGAACGCAACCAGACCGAACGCAAACACAGCCGGGGCCTTCATCAGTCCGGCCATCCCCATCGTGCTGACGCCGTATCCCGCGGCCATCAGCGCCATCATCGTGATTCCCAGCCAGTAGGCGCTGAAGTTGCCGGCGACCAAGACCGGAAAGAATATTCAACGACGCCCCGCCTTCGCGGGAAGAAGAAACCACTTCTTTCACGTGGCTGGAGTCCACCGAGGTGAAGATCTTAACCAGCTCCGGAATCACCGCGCCCGCCAAAGTGCCGCAAGTGATGATCGTCGAAAGCTTCCACCACATGGTCGGATCGTTTCCGATTTCCGGAATCATCAGATAGCTGAGCCCGTAAGTAGCCGCGATGGACACGATGGAAGTCAGCCACACCAGCGAGGTCAGCGGCGACTCGTAGTTCATCTTGTCGACATTCTGATACTTGGCCTTAGCAATTGCTTCATTGACGAAATAAGAGAACGCGCTGGCGATGATCATCATCACGCGCATCGCGAAGATCCACACCAGCAGCTCGACTTTAGTCAGGTCGCTATTCACAGCCAGCAGAATGAAGGAGATCAGAGCGACGCCGGTGACGCCGTAGGTCTCAAACCCGTCCGCCGAAGGCCCAACCGAATCGCCCGCGTTGTCGCCGGTGCAATCCGCGATCACGCCCGGGTTGCGAGCATCGTCTTCTTTGATCTTGAATACGATCTTCATCAAGTCAGCGCCGATGTCGGCAATCTTGGTGAAGATACCGCCCGCCACGCGAAGCGCCGCCGCGCCCAGCGATTCGCCGATCGCGAAGCCGATAAAGCAGGGCCCGCGTAGTCGCCCGGAATGAAGAGCAGGATGCACAACATGATGAACAGTTCCGTGCTGATCAGCAGCATGCCGATGCTCATCCCGGCTTTCAACGGAATCGCGTAGCAGGGGAAGGGCTTCCCGCGCAAGCTCGCAAAAGCGGTGCGCGAGTTCGCAAACGTGTTTACACGAATTCCGAACCACGCCACGCCGTAGCTGCCCGCGATGCCGATCAGGCTGAATGCCAGAATGATCAGGACCTGGATGGCCGGCAACGCGCGCAGATATCCGAAATAGAAAACGATAATGATCCCGATGAAAAGTTCGAGGATCATCAGAAACTTGCCCTGTGTCAGCAGGTATGTTTTGCAGGTTTCGTAGATCAGCTCCGAGATTTCCAGCATCGATTCATGTACGGGCAGCTTACGCAAATGCGTATACATCGCCAGCCCAAACACGAAGCCGAGGAGACTGACGCCCAGGCCAATCTCGAGAATGGTAGGGCCGCTTACGCTGCCCATGAAAGTAGCCGCACTCAGGTCCGGGAGCTTGAGCTCCTCTTCAGCCGCCATCAAGGGACTCGAACCCGCCAATACCACCACTAGAAACAGAAGAAGGGGAAGTATGCGGCGGAGCCGGCCAGACGACCACAGCCCTGACAACAAGGTCAAATGCATTCCGAAAATCCTTTCGAATGTTGAAAGCTTTGGCCCCAGGCTGAGGCAAGCCTTCTTGTAACGATACCTCAGGGTTAACCAGGGTCGCAAGATACTCTAGTACTGGCCGGACCCCGTAACACGGCCATTACTGACCCCTTGCCCTACAATGACGTGTAGTGTCCTTTATATGGCGCTACATACGGCCGCAGGATCTGGTCTGGCTGCTGGTATTTTCCCTGCTCGCCGTCGCCAGCCCGGAACACAATCCCGAGGTATACGCGTCCATATTGGCACTGGGCGTCGTGAAAATTATCGAAGCCCGCATCGGCGCCAACCGCTCAATCATCCTTCAGTTGATCCTTTCCTGGATTTTGATTGGCTATGGCGGCGCCATTTCCAGCAGCTTGTGGCTGAGTCTCTTCTTGCCGGTGATCTCGGCTGCTACCGATTTTGGTGTTCGGGGAACTATCGCCACTACGGCGGCCGCGTGCGGCGTCTATCTCTCCTTTCTAATTACCCTTCCCTTATACAACCTGGAGCTTGACCTTAACGGGGCTTGGGAAATTGCTCTCCGCGTCACCTTTCTCTCCGTGGTTGCCTTCCTCACCCATCGTCTGGCCGACCAAAAGCACGAAGAAGCCCGCAAGCTGCAGGAGACAGCCGAGCAACTCGCAGCCGCCAATGCCAGCCTCCAGGAAGCGCAGGCCGAAGTCCGCCGCTCCGAGCGCCTAGCCGCCCTTGGCCAGTTGACTGCCGGACTCGCCCACGAACTTCGCAACCCCCTGGGCACCATGAAATCCTCAGCCGAGCTCCTGGCCCGTAACGTCCCCGACCAGAATCCGCTCGCCAAAGAGATGGCCGGTTTCATCAGCGACGAAGTGGACCGCATTAACTCGCTGATAACCCGGTTCTTAGAATTCGCCCGTCCCCATCACCTCCGGCTGGATAAAGGCGACATCTCCGCCCTGCTCGATCGCGTGATCAGCCGGTTTGAACGAGAGCGCGCCGCTACGACGCCCGCCGTTTCCGTCTTCAAGAACTACTCGCCCGACATCCCGCCGGTTGGTTTCGACGCGGAGCTGCTGGAACGCGTTTTCTATAATCTGATCACCAACGCCGCCCAGGCCAGTTCCCCCGGCAGCGCCGTCACCATCAAAACCAAACCAATGGAAACCGAAGCTGGCCGGGGAGTCGAGATCTCAGTGATCGACCGCGGCTCCGGCATCGAAACCAAGAATCTTGAGAACATCTTCAATCCGTTTTTCACCACCAAAGGCGACGGCGTGGGCCTGGGCCTGGCGATCGTTTCCAAGATCATCGACGAGCACCAGGGCCAGATCACGGTAGAAAGCACGCGCGGCGAAGGAAGTGTTTTCCGCGTCTACCTGCCTGTGGGACAGTAAGAAAAGGACAACATGCCCGCCATCCTAATCGTGGAAGATGAAGAAAAACTGCGCCGCGTGCTAGGGCTGCATCTTTCCTCGGCGGGCTATCAGGTGAAGGCCGCCGGAACCGCGGAGGAGGCCATAAAGCTAGCCCCCGAAGCCGACCTGATTCTCACCGACCTCAAGCTTCCCGGCATGGACGGCCTCGCTTTTCTGGAGCAAATACGCTCCCAAAACGTGTATGCGCCCGTAATCGTCATGTCCGCGTTCGGCACCGTAGAAATCGCCGTCGATGCGATGAAGAAAGGCGCGGCGGATTTCCTCCCCAAACCGTTTTCACTCGACCATGTTTCCGTAGTCGTCGAAAAAGCGCTGGAAGTCCGTAAGCTTCGCGAAGAAAATCGCGACCTCAAGGAACAACTCGGGCATCGCTACCAATTTGAAAACATCATCGGCCACAGCGCCCCCATGCAGGAGATTTTCTCCACCATTCTCCGCGTCGCCCCCACGCGAGCCACGGTCCTCTTGTGCGGCGAAAGCGGCGTGGGCAAGGATATGATCGCCCGCGCGATCCATCATCATTCGCCCCGAAAGGACAAACCCTTCGTCAAGATCAACTGCACCTCCATCCCCGAAAACCTGATGGAAAGCGAGCTGTTCGGCTATGAAAAAGGCGCCTTCACCGGAGCCAACATCTCCAAGCCCGGCAAGTTCGAAGCCGCCAACACCGGCACCGTAATGCTGGACGAAATCGGCGACGTCCCGCCCGCGATTCAAGTAAAACTCCTGCGCGTCCTGCAGGAGCGCGAGTTTGAGCGTCTAGGGTCCAACAAAATTCAACAGACCGACGTGCGCGTGGTCGCGGCCACCAATGTGGATCTCCGCGCGGCTCTGGAACAGGGCCGGTTCCGCGAGGATCTTTACTATCGCCTCAACGTGGTTCCCCTGAATATTCCGCCTCTGCGCGAACGAAAAGAAGACATCCCCTATCTAGCCGACCATTTCGCCAAAAAGTTCGGAGGCGAGCTAAGCCAGTCTGCAATTGAGCGCATGCAAAATTACTACTGGCCCGGCAACGTCCGCGAATTGGAAAATGTAGTCGAACGCAGCATTCTTCTGGCTAGAGGTCCGCGCGTGGAAGCCGAAGACGTCCGCATCGAAGCCAACCAGCGACCCAAACCCACCTTGGCGGAAGGCGATCACTTCCTTCCCGAAGGCATGACCCTCGATCAATACGAGCAGTCCATCCTGCGCGAAGCGCTAAAACGCGCCGACGGCAACAAAAGCCAAGCCGCCCGGCTCCTGGGCCTGACCCGCAATGCTTTGCGCTACCGTCTGACCCAAATGGGCCTGGAATAACGCGCAGCTCGCGGCCGAATTTTCACGGCTACTGAGCCGGGGATCCGCAACACGAGGCCAGCCCCAGGGCGTTAGCGCGGGGTTCTGACTCAGGGCAGAAGGCCCTTGGACCCGGTCGCCGCATGATGATATCCTCCTCCCATGCGAAAGGCAGCCCTTCTGCTCACCTTGGGCCTCTCCGCCGCATCCGCCCAAACCTTCGAGGTTGCCTCCGTCAAGCCAACCCCACCAGTAGTAAACAGCATGGGCATTGTGAGCCAGACCGGCGGCCCCGGCACCGCCGATCCCACTCGCGTTCGCTTCACGAATTACTCCCTCGCCGGGTTAGTCATGAGTGCCTACAACATCTCTTACTTCCAGTTCTCCGGCCCCGACTGGATGACTGATCTGCGGTTTGAGGTGAACGCAACGCTCCCCGCCGACACAACCAAAGAGCAATTCCGCACGATGCTCCGGAATCTGCTGGCCGAGCGATTCAAGCTTGCCATCCACCGCGAGCGCAAGCGAGTCAACCTCTATTCACTCACAGTCAGCCCCGGCGGACCCAAGTTTAAGGACAAGGCCTCCGCCGAGGCAGATCCCGGCAAGCCGGACCCTCCAGTACCTCTCACGACAGACAAAAACGGCTACCCGATCCTGTCGAAAGGAGCACGTGGAGCAATGATCAGCGGGCCCAAAGGCATCATGTACGCCCGCATCCGCGCAAATGGCGACGATGCAATAACGTTTTTTGTAAGCCAGCTCAGCGGTCAACTGGCAGCGCCAGTCGAAGACGATACCGGCCTCACAGGCAAGTACGACTTCACGCTGTCCTGGATCGCGCAAGTCCCCAACTCACTGGACGCAGAGGTAGCCGGCCCGAGCCTGACCACCGCAGTTCAAGAACAGCTCGGCCTCAAGCTAACCCCGAAGAAGGGCGAAGTTGAGATCATCGTCGTGGATCACGCCGAAAAACAGCCCGCAGAAAATTGATGGGAGACAACTAGCGTCGCCGAATCAAAATCACCAGCAGCGACACGACCACCAGAACTCCAACCACCCATCTGATGGCCGCATCCACCTGAGCCTACTGCTTCTTCAAAACGTCAACCAATTCCTGCACCGCCCCCGCGCTCTTCGAAAGCGCAGCTTTTTCGTCGGGCATAAGGTTGATCTCGTAAATCTTCTCGATCCCCTTCGCCCCCAGCTTCACCGGCACGCCAACAAACAGCCCGTGAATCCCATACTCGCCTTCAAGATAAGCCGCGCAAGGCAGGACTTTCTTCTTATCCTTCAGAATCGACTCGACCATCTCCACCGCCGCGGCCGAAGGAGCATAATAAGCGCTGCCGGTCTTCAAATGCTTAACGATCTCCGCCCCGCCGTTCGCCGTGCGATGCACAATCGCATCCAGCGTCTCTTTGCTCATCAACTCCGTCAGCGGAATCCCTGAAACGCCCGACAACCGAACCACGGGAACCATAGTGTCGCCGTGACCGCCCAGCACCACCGCGGTGACGTTTTCCACCGACACATTCAATTCCTGCGCAATGAAGGTCCGGAATCGCGCCGAATCCAGCACCCCGGCCATGCCGATCACCCTATGCTTGGGGAACTTGGAAGTCGTGAATGCCGTCCAGCACATCGCATCTAAAGGATTGGTCACCAGCACCAGAATCGCGTTGGGGGAATGCTTGGCAATATTCTCGCTCACCGACGAAACCACCTTATGGTTCGCGATCAAAAGATCGTCGCGGCTCATCCCCGGTTTGCGAGCCAGACCCGCCGTGATCACCACCACGTCCGAATTCGCCGTCGGCTCATAGTCGTTCGCGCCGGTCAGGTGGACATCGTAGCCTTCGATGGGACCCATCTGCAGCATGTCCAGCGCCTTACCCTGCGGAATGCCCTCGACCACGTCCACCAGTACCACGTCCCCAAGCTCTTTTTGCGCGAGGTTAATAGCGCAGCTCGCGCCCACGTTGCCCCCGCCTACAACGGTTATTTTCTTACGCATAAGTAAAGGATTATAGCATCCGAGTTCACAAACTCCCCCGTCCAAAAGGCCCCCCGGAAGGGGGTGTACAGGGGTGGGCAGTAGTGGTAACATAACGCCCATGCGCATAATCCTCTCGCTGCTTCTCGCAGCTACTCTTTCACTGTTCGCCCAAGACGCTCCCAAAGGAGGAAAAGGTGGTCCCAAGGCCCCACCGAAGAACCTCCAGATCCTTACTCCTGAAACCTATCGTGCGGCAATGACCTCCTTCACTCAGGCTCTGGGCGTGCAATGCACGTTCTGCCATGTGATGGGCCAGTTCGATTCCGACGATAAAGAAGAGAAGAAGACTGCTCGCATGATGCTCACCATGACCCGTGAAATCAATGCGAAGTTCCCCGATGGCAAGCAGCATGTTCGTTGCTACACCTGCCACCGCGGCGCTGAAATGCCGTTGACCGAACCGCCAGCAGCCGACGAAAAGAAGTAGTTTTAGCTTCATTTTCCCGGCAGACTAGAGCAGATGCCATTCGACGGCCTTCGTGTGCTTTCACTCGAAAGCCGCCGTGCTGCCGAGATTGAACGGCTCATCCGCACTCAGGGCGGCGTACCGGTCGTCGCCCCGTCCATGCGAGAAGTGCCGCTAACGGATAACCCGCAAGCCTTCGACTTCGCCGCTAAGCTTCTTGGCGGCGAGGTCGAGATGGTAATCTTCCTCACCGGCGTCGGCGCCCGCCTGCTGAACCAAACCCTCGAAACCCGCTATCCCTCCGGCACCATCCTGGAAGCTCTCAAGCAAGTCGCCACCGTAGCCCGTGGATCGAAGCCCGCAACCGTGTTGCGCGAATGGGGCGTCCCCATCACAGTCATGGTTCCCGAACCCAACACCTGGCGCGAGATCCTGAAAGCCACCGAATCCCGCGACGAGCGCAAAATCTTCATTCAGGAATACGGCCGTCCCGCCGCCGAACTCACCGAAGGCCTGCGTGCACGCGGCGCCGAAGTGACCAGCGTTCCTGTCTACCAATGGGCGCTCCCATTAGATACCGATCCCCTGCGCAAAGCCGCTCACGGCATCGCTCAAGGCCAGTTTGATGTCCTGCTTCTCACCGCCGCCATTCAAGTCGAGCATCTCCTGCAAGTCGCCTCCAGCGAAGGAATCGAGCCCGAATTGCGCCGCGCTCTTCCCGGAATGGTCGTAGCATCCGTCGGACCCACCACCAGCGAGACTCTCTCCGAACTAGGCATCGCAGTCGACTTCGAGCCCTCCCACCCCAAGATGGGTTTCCTGGTCAGCGAAGCGGCCCAGCGCGCAGGCGATATCCTAAAGTCGAAACGTGAACAACCCCAAGCGTAGCGACGGGTTCATGGCCTCCGCCGCCCGCTACACCAGCATCGCCATGACCCTCCCGGGAGCCACCTTCGCCGGCTACCTGATCGGCTATGGCCTTGACCACTGGCTTGGGACCACCTACCTGAAAATCGTCTTCCTGATTATCGGTATCGTGGGCGGGTTCATCGAACTGATTCGGGTCCTGATGCGAGACATGGGCTCCAGCAAATGACCACCCTGCCCGTCGACCTTTCCGTCACCCGCATCACCCGCACCGCCCTGATCCTAGGCGCAGCCGGAGTGATCGGCACGTGGGTGGAAGCCGGCCCTCGCAACGCCGCTGGATTCCTGATCGGAGCCCTGCTGTCCCTAATCACCATCCGCTCCTGGTTCAAACTGGCAGGCGATCTCGGTACCGATGGCAGCGTCCCCGGCGGCGGCGCGGCCATCTTCCTGGTGCTTCGTTATGTGCTGATTGCAGGGGTCATTTATGCTACGATTAAAATTCTGAAAAGTAGCCCCGCGATGCTGATTGTAGGGTTGCTAGTGTCGTTCGCCGCCGTTCTGCTCGATCTGCTGTTCGGGCTCATGGCTCCCAAAGTTTCCAAGTAAAGTCACTCATTTATGGAACACGAGCTTGGGCTCACAGCCCTGTTCAACAACTACCTGCCCGGTGTAGGCAATGCCATTCTCAGCATCTTTAGCGTAAAGGCGAACAACCCTGCGCGGCCCTGGGAAGACTCGGTCGTCATGGAACTGCTGGTGGTCGCGCTCTTGATGATCACCGCCGCACTTGTGCGCGCCAACCTTTCCGTCGACAAGCCCGGCAAGCTGCAACACTTCTTTGAGCTTCTGTACGAATTCTTTGACGACACGCTCAAGCAGGTGGGCGTGCACCACCCCGAAAAATACCTGCCCTACATCGGAACGCTGTTCATTTTCATCTTGTCGATGAACCTGATCGGCGCGATCCCCGCCTTTGAAGCGCCCACCATGGCGCCCTGGGTTCCCGCCGGCCTGGCCATCATCACGTTCCTGTACTTCAACATCATGGGCTTCCGCGCGCAGGGGCTGCATTACTTCGGCCATTTCGCGGGCCCAGTACGATTCCCCAATCCCCTCGCCAACATCGCGATCATCCTGTTCATGTTGCCGATCGAAACCATCAGCATTTTTATTCGGCCTCTGTCGCTCACCGTTCGTCTCTACGGCAACATGTTCGCAGGCGAGCAGGTGACCAACGTCTTTCTGGGCCTCACCTACCTGATAATCCCGGTAATTTTCATGGCGCTCCACATCTTCGTAGCATTAGTTCAGGCCTACGTGTTCATGCTGTTGACGGTAATCTACGTAGCCGGCGCCACCACGCACGAAGAAGAGCCCGCCCAGGCACATGCATAGCTAAGTTTTCGTAGCAGTACCCGTCCAGCGTGAGCCCCCGACCCCCCAGGGCCGGACCGGAACCACCTCCTGAACGGAATTCATTGAGAAAGGTAGTAAAAGCAAATGAGCATTAAAAAGTTGGTATTCCTGGCGCTGTTCCTGATGATCTGCGCCAGCCCGATTTTCGCCCAAGGCACCACCGGCTCCGGAGTCAGCGCCGGTGAATTGAAGTTCGTAGGAGCCGCGGTAGGCATGGCCATCGCGTCCGGCCTCTGCGGACTAGGCCAAGGCAAAGCCGTAGCGAGCTCGGCTGAAGCAGTAGCCAGGAACCCAGGAGCCCGCGCCGGTATCCAGACGCTGCTGGTTCTTGGTCTGGCGTTCATCGAATCGCTGGCCATCTTCACCCTGCTGATCATTTTCGTAAAGTAGCTTCTGTTGTAAATTTTAAAGAGGGGCGGGGCAGATCCCCCGCCCCTTTTGTATTCGTAAGCGCAATGTTAAAACTCCACGGCATCATCCCCCCCATCGCGACCCCCTTCGACCACCGCGGCGACCTCTACCAAGTCAAAGTTCAGCACAACGTCGAAAAATGGAACCGCACCGGCCTCCTCGGCTACTGCGTCTGCGGCTCCACCGGCGAGAGCGTCTTCCTCACCACCGAAGAAAAAATCCAGATGTGGGAATGGGTGGCCCAATACGCCGATTCTTCGAAGCTCTTGATCGCAGGCACTGGCGTCGAGAGCGTTCGGGAAACCATAGCCCTAACCAACAAGGCCGCCGAAATGGGCTACAAAGCGGCCATGGTCCGCACGCCGCATTACTACAAGAACCTGATCAACCGGAACGAAGCGCAGCTCCTCTATTTCCGCGCCGTAGCCGACCACGCAAAGATCCCGCTGATCATCTACAACTGGCCGCAAGCCACCGGCATCGACATCTCCGCCGAAGCCGTAGCGTGCCTGTCCGAGCACCCCAACATCATCGCCCTGAAAGAAAGCTCCGGCAGCATGGAAAAAATCATCCAGGTGCTGGAAACAGTGAAGTCCGGATTCCAGGTCCTCACCGGCTCCGCCCCCACGCTGGCGCCATCGCTAGCGGTCGGCTGCGTAGGGGGCCTGCTGGCCTTCTCGAACGCAGCTCCCTACGCGGCAATCAGCATCTGGGAAGCCCACCGCTCCAGAGAATTCGCCGCGGCAATGGATTGGCAACACCGCATTCTGAAGGCCGCCCAGCTCGTCACGACGAAGTATGGAATTCCAGGATTAAAGCACGCGATGGATCTGAACGGCTACTACGGAGGTCCGCCGAGGCTGCCATTGACCGTGATCAAGCCGGAGGCTCGGCTGGAGATTGAGCAGGCGTTCGAGGGATTGAAGGGCGTTTGATAGGAAGACTGATAGGTAGAGTGGAGACCAGACTACTGAAATGCCAACGCCGGACTACCAATCGCTCTTGCTCCCGTTTCTAGCGATCCTTTCCGACGGAGCCGTGCGCCACGTACGCGACATACAGAAGGTGCTTGCCTCTGAGTTCAAGTTGACAGAGCAAGATCTTGCCGAGCGTATCCCGAGTGGACAGAGCACCCTCCTCGAAAACAGAACTGGCTGGGCACGGACCTACTTGAAGAAGGCCGGTCTAATCGAGCCTGTGGAACGTGGCCAATACCGAATTACGTCACGTGGGATGGAGGTATTAAAAGCAAAACCCTCAAGGATAGACGTCGCCTACCTTAAGCAATTCCCCGAGTTTACTGATTTCATCCATTCAAAGGATGATGCGCATGAAATCGCTGTCGATCACGAATCTATCGAGAGCCAAACTCCGCTAGAAGTTCTAGAACACGCCTACCAACAGCTCAGACGGGAACTGGCTGATGAGCTCCTTCAAACCGTTCGCTCCGCAACGCCTTCTTTCTTCGAGCACTTGGTGGTTGAACTCCTTGTAGCCATGGGTTACGGAGGATCGCTAAAGGATGCCGGCCAAGCCGTCGGCCGAACTGGCGACGACGGTGTTGACGGCATTATTAAGGAAGATCGTCTTGGGCTCGATGCAGTTTACATTCAAGCGAAGCGTTGGGCCGACGTTGTAGGCAGGCCAGAAGTGCAGGCATTCGCAGGTAGTCTTGAGGGGCATCGTGCTCGCAAAGGAGTCTTCATAACAACTTCAAAATTCACCAAGGATGCGCGTGACTACGTGACGAGAATCGAAAAAAGAATCGTTCTGGTCGACGGCGAGCAACTAACCCAGTTGATGATGGACTTCGGCATTGGTGTGACTGAAGTCGAAACCTATAAAGTCAAGAAGCTGGACCGCGACTACTTCGAAGAATAGAGTGGTCGTCAGTTAGGAAGCCGGCGGCCGCGGAAATAGGCGACACTAACAGCCTCATCAAGCCGGAAGCACGCGGGAGTCCCAACACGCGTTTAATGTCCACGTTATTCACATCCCCAGTAGCGGTGCCAGTCTAGCCCTAACCTCGTCCAGTACTTCACTCGGACAGCGGCCGATTTTCTCCACCTTCCGTGCTTTCCAGTCGACACTTTTCAACTGATCCGCCAAGATCACGCCGGTTGGGCCCTGAACACCGGACATGGGCACCTCAAATGGATATCCTTTAGCCTGATTCGTTATAGGGCAAACCAGCGCCATGCCGGACTTCGCATTGTAAGTTCCTGAACTCAGCACCACCGCAGGACGCCGGCCTGCCTGCTCATGGCCGGCTTGGGGATCGAAGGTCAACCATACGAAATCTCCAGCGTCCGGCCAGTAACCAGTCTTCACCATGATTCCTTGCCTACAGGTGGGCCCCAATCCATTTCGCCATGCCGGTTTTTAGCAGTAATTTTTGATACGAGCTCTGACAGCTCGTACCGCGGACGCGTGGAGCGCAAGACAATGCTGCCGTCACGCTGCAAAGCCAAAGCAAATTGATCGCCTTCACTGATGCGAGCTTGCTTGGCGAGCCGTTGAGGAATCCGAACAGCTAAGCTGTTCCCCCATTTGGAAACCGTGGTCTCATTACGCATAGGTATCTACATTAAATATACATCTTGCGTGCGACTCTCCTGCTATACTCGCCAGATCAGCGCTGCCCTTCCCATGTCCCGGAGGCTGCGGCCCAATCTCCAACTCCTAGGGAGGTATCTGTGATCCGAAATCTTGCTGCGCTGCTTCTAACCGCCCTCACCCTAACGGCCCAGGACAAACGACCTTCTTTCCACGTCGCCGAAGCCACCATCCCCGAGCTCCGTGCCGCCCTGGAATCCGGCAAGGTGACCTCGCGCGAACTCGTCACCCTCTACCTCGCCCGCATCGGCATGTACGAAGACAAGCTCCACTGCGTCATCACCGTAAACCCGAACGTCTATCAGGAAGCCGACGAGCGCGACCGTGAGCGCGCCCAAGGCCGCATCCGGGGCCCTCTGCACGGCATCCCCGTCGCGCTGAAAGACAACGTCCTAACCCACGACATCGTTACCACCGGAGGCGCGCTGGCGTTCCTTGGATACATGCCTCCCTACGACGCGACGCTGGCGAAAAATCTGCGCGATGCCGGGGCGATCGTTATCGCGAAAACAGGCATGACCGAACTCGCCAATTGGGTGGCAGGCGCTCCATCGCCCATGCCCGGCAACTACAACGCGGTCCGAGGCTTTGGATTCAATCCCTATGACCCACGCCGCGACCCTCGCGACACTCCCGGCGATGGACGGCCCGTTCTCGCCACAGGGGGTTCCAGTTCCGGTGCGGGCACCGCAGCGAGCTTCTGGGCTGCCAACGTCGGCAGCGAAACATCGGGCTCCATCTTGAGCCCGTCGAATCAGAACATGCTGGCCGGCATCAAGCCCACCGTCGGCCGCATTAGCCGCTATGGCGTGATTCCGATCTCTGCCGACCAGGACACCGCGGGCCCCATGGCCAAAACCGTTACCGATGCCGCGATCATGCTGGGTGCTTTGGAGAGCGCCACACCCGACCCCAACGATCCCGCCACAAAGAACTGCACTCCGCCGCCCGCCAAAGATTACACGCGCTTCCTGCGCGTTGATGGATTGAAGGGCGCGAGAATCGGAATTCCACGCGCGTTCTTCTATGACCGTGCCGAGCCTCCCGCCAAGCGTCCCGGCGGCGGAGGAGGCGGTCTCAACGCCGAACAGGCCCGCGTGATGACCGAGGCCATCGCAATTTTAAAACAGCAAGGCGCTGTCATCGTCGACCCGGCCGACATCCCCAGCATCCTGGAAAAAGATCCCGACAAGAATTTCATGCTGTGGGGCCAGTGTTCCGGCGTCAACAACGCGAAGGGCAAAGACGCGGATTGTTCCACAGTGCTGAAGTACGGCATGAAGCGCGACTTCAACAAGTTCCTCGACTCGCTGGGACCTTCGGCGCCGGTAAAGACTCTAACCGAGCTGCGCCAGTGGAACATCACGCACACCGCCGCAGGCTCCATCAAGTTCGGGCAATCGAACCTCGATATTTCAGATGAGATGAACGTGGAAGCAGACCGGGCCCGCTATGAAGCCGACCGGGCCAAGGACATCGCGCTGTCCGCGACGCATGGAATCGACCAGGTAATGAAGGCTAACAATCTGGACGCACTGCTGTTCCCGGGTGCCAACGGCGCGGCCATCGCAGCCAAGCCCGGCTACCCGACCGTGATCGTCCCGTTCGGATTCGTGCCCAACACAGCGGCGACGTTCCCCGCCGGGTTCGACCCGAAGCCATCTCCCTTCGGAGTCAGCTTCACCGGCATGGCGTGCAGCGAGCCTCGCCTGATCGAATTAGGCTACGCGTTCGAACAAGCCACCAAGCGCCGCCTGCCCCCGGCGTCGACCCCGTAGCTACTCCGCAAAGAGAACATCTGGATCTAAGACCTGCCGCGGCCTCCCCGCTCCGCGCAGCTTGCCCCGGCTGAAATCTCTTTCACGGGCCATCACAACTTCCGACAGCCGATCCGCGACGAAACCCGCGAGCTGAGGACCCAACCTGCTGGGTACTTCGACGACAACAATGCAAGGCTGCCGCCCCGTGGACCCGATCTCGATCCCGAGCTTGGCCCTCAAGTCGATCACCGGGAACGCTCGCCCTTTCAGAGCCGCGAATCCGCAGGTCCACTCTTCCAACCAAGCGGCCTCGCCAAAGGCTCCAAGCAGCGGTCGCGTATCGACGATGGTTCGCTTGAGTGGTGTCAGTTCCTCGGCGGGCAGAATAGCCCGGATCCGGGATGCATCCATCGCGAAGTCCTGACGGCCTACGCGAAAGGTAATGTATTTCCCTGAAGGAAAGGTACTCGTGGCTGGACTGGGACCCACGAAACACCTTATCGCCCCTTATTAGCCCGCTTTGAATCAGGCGATCAAAAATTCCGCTCCGGATCAGCTGTCGTTTCTCCAAGCGCCACATACCCGCACGAAACCACGGCCAGGAACATCGCCAAAACCTCACTGTCGCCCAGGTTCACTTCTTCGTAACCGGCCAACATGACCGCAATGATCACTGCAAGCGAAGCAAATAGAACCCAGCGCGATTCCGACGCTGGCCCGCGCAGCCCCAGCGCGAAATCATAGAAGGCCTGGCCTACCAACCACAGCAATGCAAGCAGCGCCGGAATGCCGCGCTCCGCCGCATAGTGGTAATAGATATTGTGCAGATGCCCATAGTAGCCGTGCGGAATAGGTCGCGGCACATCGGCCGGCACATAGCTTTCAAACTGCGCACCCACCTGTTCCGGGCCGACCCCCAGCAGCGGATGCGCCTTGATCATCTCCCATCCCACCCTCCGGGTAAGTGCACGGTGAGCGTTCGAGTCCAGATCGCCCCCATGAGGCTGAAATATCGAAAACACCCGCTCGCGAATCTGGAACGGATTGGCTAAGACCAATAGGGCCGCCGCGACAGGCAGTGCGAGAATCAGCACAGGCTTCCTGCACCAGAGCAGAAACGCCCCGCCCACCGCTGCTCCCATCCACATGCTTCGCGTGAACGCAGCTACCAGTCCGATGGCGATCAACACCAAGGCGGCATAGAGCCATCCGATGCCGCGCCGTTCCTTGGAGAAGAGCACCACAGCGCCCACGATCAGCAGCGCCATCATCATTTCGCCGCTGAACGTCATCCAATGGTCCATGAACCCGGTGACGCGATCGCTCACGTAGGAGGTGTAAAAATCCGCCCCATTACCGGAATAGCTCCGATACTTGTGGACAAACTGAAAGAGGCTCTTCGCAGCCGAGGCGGAGGCGGCCAAAGCCCACGCGAATGCCAGAATTCTCACTTCGGAGCTCTTGCGGAATGCTGTGGAAACGGCGACCAGCATCAGGTAGACGTAGAATTTCTTGATCTGCGGAAGCCCCGCGCGTGCGTGTCGTGATAAAAGATCGGAGAGGATGGTCAGCGCGCAAAAAGTAATCAGAGCCGGATAAATCGGCAGCCACCGAGGCTTCCTTCCCGTGGCGATTAAGGACGCGAGCGCAAGCCCGAGCAGTATCTGGCTGGCCGCAATCGACACCACCGCGGCCGCTGAAGAGGCGCCTGCGAAATAGAGCGGAAGCTGATCCTTCCAATCGATAGCAGAGGGCGCGTGGCTGACTGCAAGCTCCATTTAGTAGCGCGGTATGGAAGGGTCGACAATGACGCTCCAGAGATCGATCCCGCCCGAAATGCTCTGACAAGCTTCCACACCCTGGTTGCGAAGCCAGTTCACTACATTCAGGCTGCGGGCCCCGTGATGACAGAAAATCATCAGCGGCCCTTCATCCGCGCGAGCTTCCAAGGTCTGCAATTCACCGGGGACGGCGCGCATGGGAATCAAAACCGCGCCTTCGATCTTGGCAATCGCAAATTCGTGCGGCTCGCGCACGTCGATCAGGAACAACTTCTCTCCGGCGTCGATGCGCTTTTGAACTTCGGCGGGGGAAATTTCCAGGGGGAGCACTAGGGTTCAGTATAGCCCCCCGGATCTTTCACTTCACGCCCACCGCTAACATCGTTTCAAAATGCGGGGCCTCTTCTTCACGATGCACTACTGAGGTCTCCACGCCCGTGAACCCCGCCTGCGCCAAAAACCGTCGCACGTCGACTTCAGAAAACCCGAGCCACAAATCAGCATACATTTCGCGAGCATCCTCATAGGTGTGCCGCACCAGATCGAGCACTACGATGCGGCCGCCGGGTTTTAGAATGCGGAACGCCTCGGCCACCGCTCGTTCAGGATGTGGAGCATGATGTAGTGCCTGGCTGAAGAATGCGAGGTCAATAGTCTGATCCGCGATCGGCACGGCCTCCAGGTCGCCTTGCCGATATTCGAGGTTGACCACTCCATGCTTGCGCGCGAGCTCTGCTCCGTACTCCACCATCTTCTGCGAATTGTCGATCGCGATGACGCTTTTGGCTCGACGGGCGAGCAGTTGCGAGAACGCTCCTTCGCCTGCCCCAAGGTCTGCGATCTCCAGAGGCGGCATTAACGCGAGGAGAGTTTCGGCCAACCCTTTCCAGGACCGCCCGGGAACATAATGGCGTCCGAATTTGCCTGCCAACTCGTCGAAATAAGCTCGCATGCGATCCTGGCGGCGAGCCAGAGCGAGCTTCAAAGCAGCGGAGTCGTCGCAGGCTTCGGGAATCTCCGCCGCAGCTTCGCGAACGACTTTCAGCAGGTCCTTAAAGTCGCCCTTCGCTTTGAAGCGATACAAAATGCTCTTACCAGTGCGGCGATCCTCAACTAAATCAGCCTGTTTGAGGTGAGAGAGGTGCGTGGAAATGCGGCTTTGGCCCATCGCCAAAATCTCCTGCAATTCCGCCACGGAGAGCTCTTCTTCCTCCAATAACAATAAGATACGGACTCGGCTGGGGTCGGAGAGAAGCCTAAGGTTCTTTAATATTGACGCCATGCCGGTTTCTATACTAATATATCAACATATCCAGATTTGTAGATATGATTTTGGATATAACTTACAAGAGGAGACGTCAATGAGTACTGTAACTCACGATACCGCCGCCGCATACAAAGTCGCCGACATGGGCCTGGCCGACTGGGGGCGCAAAGAGATTTCGATCGCCGAGTTTGAGATGCCCGGCTTGATCTCCATCCGCAAGAAATATGCGCCGGCCAAGCCGCTGAAGGGTGTGCGTGTGACTGGTTCGCTGCACATGACCATTCAGACCGCGGTGCTGATTGAGACGCTGGTCGACCTGGGCGCGTCGGTTCGTTGGGCCAGCTGCAACATCTTCTCGACTCAAGATCATGCCGCCGCCGCCATCGCCGCTGCCGGGATTCCCGTGTTCGCCTGGAAGGGCGAGTCGCTCGAAGAGTATTGGTGGTGTACCTATGAAGCCGTCAGCCATCCTGATGGTAAGGGGCCGGAGCTCGTTGTGGACGACGGCGGAGACGTCACTCTGCTAATTCATAAGGGTTACGAGCTCGAACATGGTTCGGACTGGGTCAACACTCCTTCTGAGAGCCACGAAGAGAAGGTCATCAAGGACCTGCTGAAGAAAGTCCACGCCTCCGATCCGCACCGCTGGACCAACATCGTAAAGGCCTGGCGCGGAGTTTCGGAAGAAACCACCACCGGCGTGCACCGCTTGTACAAAATGCAGGAAGCGGGCAAGCTGCTGATTCCGGCGATCAATGTGAACGACTCGGTGACGAAGTCGAAGTTCGACAATTTGTACGGCTGCCGCGAATCGCTGGGCGACGGAATCAAGCGCGCTACCGACGTGATGCTGGCAGGAAAGGTCGCGGTGATTTGCGGTTACGGCGACGTGGGCAAGGGCTCGGCGCAGTCGTTGCGAGGGCTGGGTGCTCGCGTGATCGTCACGGAGATCGATCCGATCAATGCTTTGCAGGCCGCGATGGAAGGCTACGAAGTCACCACCGTCGAAGAGACGCTCGGACGCGGCGATATCTATGTCACTTGCACCGGCAACCTGGAAGTAATCACGCTGCAGCACATGAAGCACATGAAGGATCAGGCCATCGTGTGCAACATCGGCCACTTCGACAATGAAATTCAAGTGGACGCGCTCAATACCGAAAAGGGCGTGAAGCGCACCAACATCAAACCGCAGGTGGATATGTACACCTTCCCCGACGGCCACAGCATTTTTATGCTGGCAGAAGGCCGCCTGGTGAACCTGGGCTGCGCCACCGGCCACCCCAGCTACGTGATGTCCAACAGCTTCTCCAACCAGACGCTGGCACAGCTTGACCTGTGGAAGAACAAGGACGTCTATAAGGTCGGCGTGTATACGCTACCGAAGAAGCTGGACGAGGAAGTCGCCGCGCTGCACTTGGAAAAGATCGGCGTGAAGCTGACCAGGCTCAGCGACAAGCAGGCGAAGTATTTGGGTGTGTCGCCGGATGGTCCGTACAAAGCGGATCATTACCGCTACTAAATTCCCCTGGTATTCAAATCAAAAAGGCCGGACCCTTAGCAAGGTCCGGCCTTTTTTGCGGAGTCCAGTAGTAAAATGAGGTCAATGACGCTTGAGGAGCTTCGAATTCACTACAGGACTCGAATCCTCGATCTTGCGGCGACCCGCGGGGCTCGCAATGTGCGGGTCTTCGGGTCACTGGCACGTGGCGATGGCGGACCTGGTTCCGACGTTGACCTCCTGGTGGATTTCGAAGCCGGCCGTTCGCTCTTCGACTTGGCTTCTCTATCGATGGATCTTGAAAAAACGCTAGGCTGCAAAGTAGACGTGGTTTCCAGCCGCGGGCTCCGGCACCGATTGAAGGACGAGGTGATGCGCGATGCCATTGCGTTATGAGGAACGATCGGCTTCGGTTGCTGGATGCTCTCGATCAAATCGAACTGATCAAGCAGTTTTCAACCCACGGTAAAGACGCCTTCCTCAGCGATTTGCTCATTCAGAGCGCGTTGTTGCACCGCCTTACGTTGCTAGGAGAGGCGTGCCGCGGCGCATCGGCGGAATTGCAAGCAGCTCATCGGGAAGTTCCTGGGCGCAAATTATCTCTTTCCGAAACATTGTGGTTCACGAATATTTTGGGGTCGATCTCGAGCTGGTTTGGGAAATCATTGACAAGGAGATCGATGGCTTGGGTTCCGCGCTGCAAAGTATTCTAAGTGCGCAAGGTGAGAGTCCGAGTTAGTACGGCGGGTGGAGCAGGATCAATTCGAAATGAGATGGATCCAAGTGGAGAGCCGATAGCGCGGCGGCGCACTCGATCGCGCTGGAGCCTTCGGCTTGAATCGTTCGCAGCGGAAGGGTTTGAGGCGTGTAAATTTCCAGCGCTACCCAGCGGCCAACGTGATCCAGGCGCTCTGCCAGAGTGAGGCCGTCAAGCGGTCGGCCTACCAATGAACTCTTGGGGGAAGTCAGGGGCTTCAGAACTTCTTCAACTCCTCCACCAGCGCGGTGAGGCCCCTCTTACGGTAGATCTGGTCTAACCGCTGCTCCTCCGGCGAAGGAGCGACCAGAGAACGCAATCTGGGATCATCCAAAGTTCCGCGGCTGGGAATCCAATAGCTTCCGTCGGCGAACTCGACGTTGGAAACGAAGCCGTGCATGCCGCCGATGGACATGGACTCGCGGAACTTGAGCGCCGTGTCCTGTTCCAGCACGGGAACGGTCTTGCCGGGAGCGAGGCTGGTCTCGGCGGGGAGCGATGCGGCCAGAAATTCGCGGCCCTGCTCATCCTTCACCACCCATCCGATTTCAAGAGACCGGACGGGCTTAGTGGAACGGTTATGCACTTCAAAGCGCGGCGCGCGGGCCTCATTGGCTGAGATGTGCGCGGTACCTTCCAAGGCTTCCACGGGTGACTCCGGCAAGTCCAGGAAAGCGAACTGAATGTCGTGGCCGGTCTCAATGTTGGTCGATTTCCCACGTACCATCTGCACGCCGGGCTGCCGGCGGTCGGATTCACGCGCCAGGCTTGCGAGGATGTCTTTCTGCAGACCTTCACGGCCCGCAGTCTCGAGCAGAGTCTTAAAATATTTCCGGTCGCGGCGGGCTTCCAGTTCCCAGACGGTCATGTTGTGCTGGGAATGAAGTTTGTCGGGACCGAAGAAGCTCAAGTCCTCAAACAGCACTCCATCCAAGCGAACTTCGACCGCGGGTACGCCTTGGCCGGCGCTTAACGGGCGCAACAAGGCCAAGTCAATCCGGAACGAGAAAGAATCGTTGGGGGCCACATCCATTGGCTGAGAGACGGACCCTTTACCGCCCGGAGTGACTTCCTGGGCGAGCACGGCCAGAGTGACGCCGCGAATGCGCTTCTGGCTGGAGTTGCGCAGAGAAAGCGAAGCCCGGACGTTCACTTGGTAGGCGCCGCCGCGAGCGATGGCGGTGGAATCGCCCCAGTCGGCTGAAAGCACGGTTACGGGCGACTCTTTAGAGAGATCGATCTTCAGGTTGAGCGGTTGCGCGCCGAGGGATAGAGCTCCTGCACAAGCCAGCGTCACGAGAATCTTACTGAACATACACACTCGTAATGGTCACCTGACCCGTATCCGTATCAATGTAGCGGGCGCTGGCGGAGCCTTGCGCGTCCAGCGAAACTGCCACGGGCTGCTGGCCGCCCTGATTCACACCGAGTGCTCCGCCGTTTTCGAGCAACTGAATTCCGGCCGGTGTCACGTCTACGATCGGGCCCTGCTGCCGGCCCAAAGGATCCGAAGCGATGGTTGCGCCCCGGTGAACGATGGCCCGAAAGGCTCGGGCGAGAGAATCGTTTTGCGCGGCCGGGACGTTCAGCCACCAGGCTCCGCTGACTACCATCATCAAAGCCGCCACGGCGGCGACGGGCTTCCATTGCCACGAAGCTACGGCGCCGAGCAGAGGCTTCCGGCCGCGCGGGGCGACGCATTCACCGGCGGCCAGACCTACCCGAATATTGGCGGTCATTTCGGCCGACAGCCGGTCCCAGTTCACGCCTTCGGGAATCTGGTCTGCGGCTTTGGTCCAAACTTTATCGGCGCGATAGGCCGTCAGAATGTTGCGGCACACTTCGCAGCGGGAGGCGTGGAGGCGCACGCGGACGCTCTGCCACAAGGGCAGATCGCCTGAGGCATGAAGGGCCAACGCAAATTCCGCTGGATGCATGCTCATATCTGCTTCCTTTCCAAATACCGCCGCAGTTTTACCCGCGCGTTGGCGATGTGGGAGCGCACGGTGGCTTTGGAGCACTGCAGCCTCTCCGCGACTTCTTCCGCCGGCAAGTCTTCGACATCGCGCAACAGCAATGCTGTCCGCTCGCGGTCGGTCAATACCTGCAGGCCGGCGTCGAGCCGTTCTTTACGCTCGGATCGCAACACGCGCTGCTCGGGATTTTCCAGTCCCGACCGGAATACCGACTCCGGCAGTTCTTCAATTTCCGAGAAGCTCACTCGGCCGGAGCGCCTCAGAAAATCGATGGCTGTGTTACTGGCGATACGAGAGAGCCAGTGGGTGGCCTTCTCCAGATCCTTTAACTGGTCCTGTCGCTGCAGCGCTTTGATGAAAGCTTCCTGCGTGAGATCCTGCGCGTCGGCCACGTTGCCGACCATGCGGTAAATCAGCAGAAACACGCGGCGCATATTTTCGGCCACAAATCGGCTCTGCTCTTCAGAGGAGAGCGGTACTGGGTCGAATCGGGTAGAGCCCGGCGCTTCGCTCATCAGAATCTCAAGTGCTCGGACAACAGTCGCCATCAATATTCCCGGGGGGACACGATCCCCGTACCAATGTGACGCTTACCACTCTCCGAACGTGCAAGCCCTACTATCGGCAGGGCCATGCTTGTAACATCATAATATGCGGACGGCCCAAGGGAGGGTCTCTGTTAACTGCTTGAAATAAATGAAGATCTTTCTCTACTACATTGGCAAGTCACGGGATGTTCACGCAAATGCATTGGCTGAAGAATACATAAAACGGTCGACACGTTTTATCAAGTGCGAGATGCGGGAGATCGATCCGAGGCGTTTTGATTTGTGGGAGCGGCACGCGGCGGCTCGTAAAGTGTTCTTGGACCCGGGCGGGCGCGCTATGGATTCGGCCGGATTCGTGGCGATGGTGGACAAGGCCGGGCACGAAGGTCACGATCTGGTGTTTGTGATTGGAGGGGCGGATGGGCTGCGAGAGGACTGGAGGGGCCGGGCGGATTTGCTGCTGGGGCTTTCGCCAATGACGATGCCGCATGAGCTGGCGCGAGCGGTGCTCGCGGAGCAGATTTATAGAGCGCTGACTACGCTGCGGGGGCATCCTTACCCGCGTTGAGAGACACTATTCCCACGCGACGTTGCGGGCGGCCGATTTTTTAAGTCGGCCGCCAATGAATTGAGTTCCACCTCACGAGCCAATCTCGTCTACGGTGTGCAACTCTCGGATATCTTGAGCCGTTAACCAGCCTTCAGATGTTATGAAATCGCGATCTCAAGGTCTTCCGTCGAGGCTATCCCTATAGTTAGCTCTCGTAAGCCTTTCCAGGGGCTCCGGAAGTTCCGCTCCACCACAATGCAACGCTCCCGGGCCCGGAAGAAACTTGTTGGTGAAAGAACCTTTTCTCGATTGAAGAATAGCATGCGAGTTTAGAGGGATTCGCGGAACCTCTTGATTTTATTGGAAGATTGCCTTGTGACTGGTTTTTTACTTCATTTCAAATAGGCGTTTTTTAGTTCCAGATCATTAGATAGGATGCGCATGAGCGACGCCGACGCGGCTGGGTCGCTTTCTTCTTCGGGGGAGAGATGCGCGCCCGCCTTTATTAATTCGGTGATGGCATCGGGTCCGTCTTCCAGCATGGCGGCGAACAGCGGAGTTCCGTGTAGTTTCGTGGGTTGGTTTAAAAGAGGCCGCTCGTCTGGGCGCAACATAAAGAGCGTCACGCCATCGCGCTGGCGAGTCAGGATTCGCCACACCAGAGGATTCTCCGCTGCGGTGGTGACGGGTCCGTCATAGAGGGCTCGCTTCAGCTTCCATTGCGCGCGGAGGTCGAGCTTTTCTGCGTCGTTAAACTTAGCGCCCTGGGCTACCAGCGTGCGGACCATTCGCCTTACATCCTGCTGATAGGGTGTCTTGCTGAGCGGGGAATCGGCATAGTCGAGAGCGAGTTCGAAGACCGCCACGTTTAAAGGCGTTCCGTACGAAGGTGCCGCGACGTTCACACGCGCGGGATTGGCTTCAATTTCGCGGATCGCCTGGTCGGCCGGAACGACCGGGACGCTCGGAAATCGATGCGCTCCGCCCACGCGATAAATGGTCCATAGCAGCGGATTGAAAGGCTCCATCTTTTGGCGAACGTCGTCGGCCTGGCCCTTGTAAAACCTGGCGACGGAAACTTCGCTATAGGTATAGAAGCCGAACGCAGCGACGATGGCTAAGACCGGAACGCTGGACAAACCAAATGCGAGTCCAACTGAACCGCTCTTTAGAGCCAACCAGGAGATTACCCAGAGGGCGATCCACACCAGCGGATAGATGGATAGCAACAGGAACGGGAGCGCACCGAGCCTGGTCTGCCCTGGAGCCGCGATCGACATGACGTTCGCCAAAAGGACAAACGGATAAGGAAGAAGCGACAGCGCTCCGATGCCCTGGAGGATGATCAGCCCGGTGCGGTTCACGCTGGTTACTTGCCGCGGCCTTTAGCGCCTTGGGCGATGGTGGGGATGGCGATGATCCAGTCCTTGTTCTGGGCGTTATCGCGGGAGACGGCGTAGAGCATTTTTCTATTCGGGCCGCTGAAGGCCACGCTGATGACGCCGCGCGGGGTCGGGATCACGCCAAGAGACTTGCCATCAGTGCCGATGACCTCTACGCCTGGAGTGACGGTCACGTAGAGACGGCCGGCTGAGTCGAACGTGCTGCCGTCGCCGTTGCCCTGGAGCTTGGCGAATTCGTGCTGGTTGGTGAGGGAGCCGTCGGGTTGGACGTCGAATACGGCTAGGGTGGGTCCGTTGGTGACGTAGAGATGTTTTTCGTCGGCGCTGAGGACGATGCCGTTCGTGCCGAGGTTCTCGCCGAACTTGGTGACGGTGCCTGCGGAGTCGGCGTGGAAGACGGTTCCCATGGTGAAGTAGACTCCGCCTTTGCTGTCGGCTGTGATGTCATTGAGAACGACGCCGATGCAATCCATGGGGTCGCCGTTATATTTGTTGGCTAGAGGCTTGCGGTTGGGCGCGAGTTCCTCAATAGAAGGATAGATGCCCCGGTTAGCCACGAAGAGGGCTCCTTTGCTGTTCATGGCGACGGAGCCTCCAGTGTTGGTGCCGGTATAGGCTACGGAAGTCTTGCCGTTCTTGTCGAGCTTGACGATCTCGCTCTTGTCGTTCTGCGCGATCAGGAGGCCGCCGTCTTTGGTGCCGATGATGCCGTCGGCGTTATTGCCGTCCACCTGCCAGACATCTTTCCACTGCTGTCCCGCTGCGATGACGCCGGGGATTTCTTTCACGGTGGTGTCGCGGGTGGCCGGGGGCGGGGCTCCACGTCCTGGTCCGCGCCCGCCTCCCCGGCCAGGAGGAGGGACTTTGCAGGTCTTCAATATGTCGGGTTCCTTGGAGTCGGCGGCGGCCTGGACGCCAGGTCCGGTTCTTGCTCCGGCGGGGGCGGGGATCTGTCCTTGGGCGGCGGTAAGCCCAAGGATTCCCGCAATGGTTAACATTCCTGTTGTTCTCATAAAGCCTCCTGGTCCGCGTTCCAGGATATCAGTGCTTGATGAGTGTTTGGGCGCTAGAGGCGCTCGGATCTACTTGCTGGCGGCCTGTTGAGCTTGCATTTGGGCCATGCGTTCCTGCATCTGGCGTGTCAGGTGGGGAACCCCGCCCAGCATGCGTTCCATCACCATTAATTGGCCGCGGTGGTGCATCTCGTGTTCTTTTTGCGCCAGAATCATTTGGAACCGAGATTTGATGGTGCCATCGCCCTGTGTCACGTTCTCGGCGAGGAGGCTCTCCGGGACGGTTTCGAGCCAGCTGCCAAACTCGTCGCGACTCTTCTTCAGCTTGTCGATGAGTTCGGCCTTCGTGTGAGGTTTCTGCTCTTCCGCCATCATTGGACCCAGCACGGCCATGAAGTTGAAGCCCTGCATGGTGCTCATCTTCTGATCGCGATGGACCATCAGCGGGAAAGAGGTTGTGTTGTTGATATGCGCCAGGGTTTGAGCCACGGTCCGCGTGGCGGGAGTGGCCTGGAAGCCGTAGTCCTTCTCGTTAATTTCTTCAGCAATCTTGATCGTGTTGTCGCGAACGGTGCGAAAGCTCGCAGCCAGTTCTTTTCCGCCGTAGTAGGTCATGAGGACGATTTTAACGCACCATCTTTGCACGACTGTTAAAATTGAATTTCCCATGGAAATCGAGAAAGTGTATGAGCCCCAGCGGTTCGAACCGCATTGGGCCAAGTGGTGGGTGGACGAGAAGCTCTTTCACGTAAAGGCGGAACCCGGAAAGCCCTATTTTTCGCTGGCGATTCCGCCGCCCAATGTGACCGGAACGCTGCACATGGGTCACATGTTCGAGCACGCCATCATTGATGCCCAGGTTCGCTGGCGGCGGATGAGTGGAGTAAACACGCTGTGGGTGCCGGGCACTGATCACGCAGGTATCGCTACGCAGCTCATGGTGGAGCGGCAGTTGGCGCAGGAAGGGCTGAATAAGCTCGATCTGGGGCGCGAGAAGTTCGAGGCTCGGGTGTGGAAGTGGAAGGAAGAATACGGCGGGCGCATTGTCGAACAGATGAAACGGGCGGGCGTTTCCTGCGATTGGGAGCGGGCACGTTTCACGCTGGACCCTGGCCTATCGCGTGCCGTGCGCGAGACGTTCGTGAGGCTTTACGAGAAAGGCCTCATCTATCAGGCGAACTATATCGTCAACTGGTGCCCTCGCTGCCAGACGGCTCTGTCCGACCTCGAAGTGGAGCACGATGAGTCGCAGGGGCACTTGTGGCATATTGCGTATCCCGTTGAAGGGAGTTCGCTGAAGCTGGTTGTGGCTACGACGCGTCCTGAGACGATGTTGGGCGATACGGCGGTGGCCATCAACCCGAAAGACAAACGGGTGAAAGAGCTGGAAGGCAAGATGGTCCGGCTTCCGCTGACGGATCGTCTGATTCCGATTGTGCTGGATGATATGGCCGATCTCGAATTCGGCTCGGGCGCGGTGAAGATCACACCGGCCCACGATCCGAACGATTTCGAAGCGGGACGGCGTCACAATCTGCCCAGCATTCAGGTGATCGACGGGAACGCGAAGATGACGGCTGAAGCGGGCCGGTTCGCGGGGCTGGACCGGTTTGTTGCACGCAAGCAAGTGGTCGCCGCGCTGCAGGAATTAGGGCTGCTCGAAAAAATCGAAGATTACAAATTGAATGTTGGCAAGTGCCAGCGTTGCCGCACGGTGGTGGAGCCGCTGGTCTCCAAGCAGTGGTGGATGAGCATGAAGCCGCTGGCGGAGCCGGCCATTGCGGCGGTGGAGGATGGGCGGATTCGGTTTGTCCCGGCGAATTGGTCCAAAACGTATTTCGAGTGGATGTACAACATTCGCGACTGGTGCATCTCACGCCAGCTCTGGTGGGGGCATCGCATCCCGGCCTGGCACTGCGGCGATTGCAAGCACGTCACGGTGGCGCGCGAGACTCCGGATGCTTGCGCGAAGTGCGGGTCCAAGAACATCGAACAGGAGACCGACGTTCTCGATACATGGTTTAGTTCCGGCTTGTGGCCCTTTTCAACGCTCGGCTGGCCGGATCAGACCGAGGACCTGAAGGCGTTCTACCCGACGTCGCTATTGGTGACGGGCTTCGACATTATTTTCTTCTGGGCTGCGCGCATGATTATGTTCGGCATGGAAATGATGGGTGACGTTCCGTTTCGCGAGATCCATATCCATGGCCTGGTTAGGGACGCGGAACGGCAGAAGATGTCGAAGACGAAGGGCAATACGATTGATCCGCTGATCATCAACGACAAGTACGGCACGGACGCCGTGCGATTCACGCTGCTGGGAAGCGCGGCGCCGGGAGCCGATATTGCCCTGAGCGAAGATCGGCTGGCTTCGGAGCGCGCCTTCGCGAATAAGATCTGGAACGCGTCGCGCCTGATTTTTTCGCGGATGGATGTTACGAAGATTCCGGACGAGCCTCCCATTCCTCAATCGCTGGAGGATCGCTGGATTCGTCACCAGCTAAACGCGTGCGCGGAGACGGTGAACCGGGCGTTTGAGCAGCATCGCTACCATGAAGCGGCCGATGCCATGCGCCACTTCTACTGGGACGATTTCTGCGACTGGTATCTGGAGCTGAAGAAGCCTCATTTCGACGACAACGCCGCGCACATGGTGGACATCTATGAGACGGCGCTGCGGCTTCTGCATCCACTGATGCCGTTTCTCACGGAAGAGCTATGGCAGCGGCTGCAGAGGCCTGGGAAATCCATTGCGCTGGCGAAGTATCCGCAATTCGATCCGGCGATGGCGGACGAGAATGCAGCGCGTGACATGACGATGCTGCAAGCCGTGATTACCGCGGCTCGGTCGCTGAGGGCCGATCACAAGATCGATCGCAAGCAGGAACTGAAAGGCTTTCTGCACGCTCCGGGTCATGCTTATCACGTTTGCCATGCGCATCTGGAGTCGATCTATCAGATCGCCAACGTGCGGTTGGATTTGCACCACAGCGAGCCTCCAAAGTTCGAGGGCGCAGTTCGTTCGACTCCGGATTTCGATTTAGTGTTGGAGATGCCGCGGGCGGAGGGGCAGAGGGAGAAGCTGCTGAAGGACAACGAGCAGTTGGAAAAGCTGATCGCTAATCAGGATCGGCAGCTTTCGAATGAGGATTTTATTTCCAAGGCTCCAGAGAAGATAATTGCGGGGATGCGGCAGAAGTTGGCGGATTATCGGGCGCAGTTGAAGAAGAATCTGGACGCTCTGGGGCTTTAACAGCTGCGCCTGAGATTCCAACGTCGAATCAGGAAACGGTTGCGAACAATTCGCGGCCCCGGGGATAGCCTTCCTTTAAGCGTCGCGAAACTGGAACGACTCGGGCTTCCACTAGTAGAGGCTCTGCGCAAAGTTATGCTCGATCCCGCCCTTTTTCAACATGAACGGGCCGCAGCAGGCAAACTTTTGGCGATTTCTGGAGACAAGGGTGTTACTCAAACTCTGCTGAAGCTTTTCTTTGAGCAGTCCCAGAAAGACGATCTCTACGTCACCGCACTCACGCTCGAAGAATTAAATGACCGGCGAGCCCTCCCGATCTTAATCAACGCATTGCTTGAGGACAGCAATCCACATCGGCGTCATGCCGCCGCTCGCGCGTTGGGCTGGATAAGACCATCGAATCGGGCCACGGCGCGGGCACTCGCTCGGTGCCTCGTTGATCCGACTCAACCTCAACCAGCCCGTGAAGAAGCAGCTGAGTCGTTGGCGTACGCTGGTACGCGCGAGACAGTTGACCCGATTATCTCTGTGTTCGGGGACCCCGATGTTCGCATCCGGTTTTGGGCTGTTTTCGGGTTGGGCGGGAGTTGTCGGGGAGACGCGCGCGCCATAAAGGCCCTTGAATCCATATTGGACGACGATGAGACGCCGCCAGGAAATTGGTGGTCAGTGGGAAAAGAAGCTCTAGCGATGCTCGCCGCGCTGCCGCCGGTTAGGGATCGCTACGAGGCCAGACTGGCGACCGAGACACAGCGAATTCTCTCCGACCCCAACGCTACAGAGGAGGATCGTCGATGGGCATGGTGTTACGACTATTCCCGCTCCGTGAAGTCGATCGACGCTGGTGCCCAAGTGATAGCTCTCGGGTGACGGCGTAGCACATCGGACTCGTTTCCGTCGGTCACACTGCAAAGATATGGTTGAGTCTTAACATGCCTTTCGAGCTAGCCTCCCTCCGATCCCGGCTTCCCGGTCGCCACATCGACTGGCATCCAGTGGTCGATTCCACCATGATCCTGGCCGCGGAACTTGCGCGCTCAGGTAGCCCGAGCGGCACTGTCGTTGGAGCGGACGAACAGACTGCGGGCGTGGGCAGGTTGGGCCGCACGTGGCATTCGCAGGCGGGGAGCGGGCTCTACGTGTCGATTGTGCTGCGCTTGCCGCTCGCGGGCAGCACGGTTCCTTTGGTGATGCTCGCTCTCGGGCTCGCCGTCAAGCAGGCGATCGAAAGTCTTACCAGCTTCGCGTGCGACCTTCGCTGGCCCAATGATGTGCTGATAAGTGGGTTCAAATGCGCGGGGATCCTGGCGCACTGGGAAGGCGATGCGATCATCGCCGGCATTGGGATCAACGTGAGCCAGAAAGAATTCCCGCCCGGTCTGGATACGCCTGCCAGTTCGCTTCTCCTCCAAGGGGCGCGCGTGAAACGAGAAGACCTGCTGGTGGAACTGCTGGAATCGGTCGACAGTTGCGTGGAGGTTCTGCCGCGTCACGCGGATGAGATTCTGCGGCGTTTTATGGAGGCATCCAGCTTCGCTCAGGGCCGCCGCGTGCGGGTTCAGCAGGAGGGCCGTACACTTGAGGGAGTGACTTGCGGCCTCGACGCTTCCGGGTTTCTTCTGCTGCGTGAAGATAACGGAGCCGAAACTACCATCCTCGCCGGCGGCGTTCGGCCGGTCTAAAAGGACCTCTCCACATGCTTCTGGCTCTGGATGTCGGCAATACGAATATCACCATCGGCACGTTTGAGGGAACGGTCCTCAAGGGTCGGTGGCGGCTGCGGACCATCAAGGAGCAGACCGCGGATGAGTGGGGCATTCTGCTGCGCAACTTGTTTACGCTTTCGTCGCTGGAGTTGTCTGCGGTGGACGGCGTAATCATTTCGAGCGTGGTGCCGGCGGTGGATCAGCCGCTGGAAGCGATGGCGGAGCGCTACTTCGGTAGGCGGCCGATGTTCATCAACCCTTTGGCCGATGTGGGTATCAAAATCCGTTACGACAACCCCAGAGAGGTTGGCGCGGACCGATTGGTGAATGCCGTGGCGGGGTTTTCAAAATACGGCGGGCCGTGCGTGGTGGTCGATCTGGGCACGACGATCAACTTCGACATCGTGGGGGGAGATGGCACGTTTCTGGGGGGCCTGATTTGTCCCGGCATTGGAATGTCGATTTCAGGTCTATTTGCCCGCACTGCTCGTCTGCCTATGGTGGACTTTCGTGAGCCTGAAAAATTGATCGGCTCGAATACGGTAGGGAGCATTACATCGGGACTCTATTATGGGTTCGTTGGCATGATCGACGGGATACTGGAGCGGTTGATTGGCGAGCTGGGTGCGGAGACGAAGTGCATCGCGACGGGGGGGCAGGGGCACATGATTGTGCAGTCGTCCCGGTTCGCCAAGATTTATGATGAGGATCTCACGCTGGATGGCCTGCGGATCATTTGGGCGCGGCGGGCGTGACTACTTCGAGAGCAATTCTGTGAGCGTTCTCTTTTCCGGAGTGTCATCAACGTGACCGAGCACAAGCTGCAGCCACTCCCTGGCGACTTTGTTGGGGCCTGAAGCGATCTTCTTCAGTCCCGGGAACGCGTAGAACACAAGCCGCTCGTTCGATATTTCATTGAAGTCCACACCTCCCAGGCCTGCGAAATCTCGAAGCGGAATCGCCGCCCTGCGATCCATGCCAGAATATGCTTCTCGAAGCGAGAATATTCTGGCGCTGCCAGACCGCTTGTAGATCCCTTCAAATTCGGCGTGGACGCCGATATCAGGTCCGTCGAATGTAACAGTTAGCGTAACATCGATCGCATCTATCCCATCTACCCGTGTCGAAGTGGCCTGGGCCCGGACTTCACGTCCGACCGCCTCACTGAAGGGCTCATAGCTGCCTTGTCGTGTAAATGAGAAAACGGGCTGAAAGGTTGGTTGTGTCAAGTCAAACCAATCCTCGACTTCCTGAGAAAGTGCGAAGCCCACTTGGGTGTGATCGCTCGCGACTTTGAGAAACGGCTTGCCATTCACCTGCGCGAATTCGTGGCGGCGAGGATACTCGTTCACCATCGCTTCATGCGTGCCGGCAAACTGCCAATCGCCATTCTTTTTTCGCAAGTAACGCACGTAGACATCGTACTCTTTCGGATAAGCCCCTTGGAGAATCAGAATGGTCTGCGCTGGCTCTAAGACCGTCTCGATTTCGACGGAGCACGGATCCTCCTCTGACTCTCCGCACACCCGAAAGTATTCTTTGCCCGCTTGAGTGCTTAAGACACTCTGCAGAACCTTCCAATCGAGCACCTTATGGGACGCTACGTAGCGCGCTAGAGTCAGGGGAGACTTCGCCGCAAGTGCGATCTCAACCTGGGGCGCCCGCTGCGCGAAGGCGAAGGTCGAAAGAATCATCGCGAGAACGGCTCGGCTCATGGCCGCTATTATCCTTGAATTGATGGGCAAGTTGATCGTTGAGACTTGGTCCCTCAAAATGGAAGTTCCAGCCTAGGCTGTTCATTTGACCGAAAACTACTTCAACTACTTCACCGAAATTGAAGACCACTTCCGCAACGCCCGCGGCACGGGTCTGTTTCTGCTTTCTCCGCTCGACTGGGCTCTGATTGAGGCGTGGAAAAATGGCGGGGTTCCGCTGGAAGCTGTATTGCGCGGTATCGATGCGGCATTTGAGACTTGGCGGAAGAAGCCTGCTCGGGCTCGGATTCATATGGTGAACTCGATCGCTTATTGCACGCAGGCTATCTCGCAGGAAGCTCAGGCACTGGCGAATAATGCGCCTGTGGCTAAGAAAGAGGCTGCTCCTCCGTTCTCGCTGGATGACGTCCGCGAGTTTCTTGCCCGCAATGCGGCGGCGCTGGTCAAGGCCGGACATCAGGACATCGCCCTTACGCTCGAAGCCCTCGACGCAGAGGCGCTCTATAGCGATCTGGAACAGTTTGAGCAGAGGCTTACTGCCATCGAAGAAAAGCTAATTGCCAGGCTGAAATCTTCGGCTACAGAAGAGGAGCTTTTCGAGGCGCGGCGGTCGCTGGATCTTCAATTGAAGCCCTATCGCGCGAAGATGTCGGCCGAGCAGTTGTCGATGCTGGAAAAGCAATTTCTTGAACGCCGGTTGCTGGATGCGGCATCTCTTCCTCGGCTGAGCCTGTTTTATCTCTGAAACAATCTTGAGCTAAACTGGAGTTGTTAGGTTGGAGGTGGGACTTCTCCAGTAGTCTGCTCCCCAGGTTGGCTCCCAGCAGCATCGCCGATGCCGCAAGGAGGGCCTTGTGCGGTTTTTTCAACCTCGTCTTTCCCGATGACTGCCGCGTTTGCGGCGAATCCCTCCACGAAGTTTCTCGAATTCCCGTCTGTGCCCGGTGTCTGTCTGAACCCGAGCTTCTGATCGCAGAGCATTACTGTGTTGCTTGCCGGACGCCGTTTGTCACTCCCTATCCGCTGGATGAATCGGGGCGGTGCGGGCTGTGCCGGGCTGGCTTGCAGGGGTTCGATGCGGTCTATTCGTACGGCTCCTACGAAGGCACGCTGCGGAAGCTGATCCACATCTACAAGTACAACGGGGTTGAGCCGCTGGCTGCGCCGTTCGGAAAGCTTCTGGCGCAGGTTCTGCCGCGCGAACAGACTTTTGACGTGATTGTTCCCATGCCGCTCCACTGGCGTAAGCGTTGGCAGCGCGGTTTTAATCAGGCTGAGTTGCTGGCTAAGGAAATTTCCCGCCGCTGGAACGTGCCGGTGGAGAGGGCCGTGCGCCGGCGAGGTGGTTCGGTGGCTCAGGCGGGGCTTAGTAACGCGCAACGGCGGAAGAACGTCGCGCATGTGTTCAAAGCAGCCAAAGGCAAGCCGCTGGAAGGCAAGCGAGTACTGCTGGTGGATGACGTATTCACCACGGGCGCGACGGCTAGCTCCTGCGCTCGCGTTTTGAAGCGGGCGGGGGCTGCGCATGTCACTCTGCTCGCGCTGGCGCGTACGGATCGCAGAATCGCCACACAAGAATTACGAGGTTCAAAGGCAGCAACTGCTGCGACTGGGGAGTAAACCGCCTATGATTGCCCTTCATCAGGAACGATTACACCGGCCGGTGCTGGTATTGAATGCGAGCTATGAACCGATCAACGTGTGCGCGGCCCGTCGTGCGCTTGTCCTGGTTCTGAAAGGCGTAGCATCGGCCGAAGAACATTCTCTGGGACAGTTCCATTCCGCTCGTCAGAACGTGCGGGTGCCCAGCGTGATCCGCCTGCTCGAATATCGCCGCATTCCGCATCAGACTCGCGCTCTGTCGCGCAAGAATATCCTGATGCGCGACCGCTACACCTGTCAGTATTGCGGCAAGACGCTGAACTCAGGCGAACTCACGCTGGACCACGTCATCCCGCGGTCACGCTCGGGCGAGACTACCTGGGAGAACCTGGTGGCTTGCTGCCATCCTTGCAATAACAAGAAGGGAAATCGGACGCCGGAGGAGACGGGCATGAGGTTGGCTCGTCAACCCAAGCCGTTTAGTCTTCATACCAGCCGTCATCTTATGCGGTTGCTAGGGAAGAGCGATGATCAGTGGCGGAAGTATTTGTTCTATTGAGACGCGCAAAGGTACCGTGGAAAGAGAAGGAGAATCAAGAATGCAGTTGAACGTCCCCCCCGATCTTGAAGCCTTGGTGCAAAAGCGACTAGACACCGGCGCCTTCGCGAATGCCGAGGATGTGATCCGCCGCGCTTTGGAAACCCTGGATGCGGAAGAGAGCTGGAGCGATGAGGAGCGCAGCGCTCTTAATGAAAAAATTGACAGAGCCCTGGAACAGGTCGCTGCCGGCCGGGTCTACGGACCGGATGAAGCGCGGCGAAAGCTAGCCGCATTGAGAGAGACGCACCTAGCGAATCTAGGCTGAAAATTTGGACCCATTCCAACTTGCTGAAGATGCCATTCTCGATATTGACGCCATCTGGCTTTACCTCCTGGAAAGTAATAGGTGGAGACAGCCGACCGGATCGTTACAGAACTTTTCAAGGGTTTTTACAAGCTAGCTGAGATCCCAAACAGTGGTCACCGCCGAGCCGACCTCACCAGCAGAAAGGTTCTTTTCTATAGAGTGTTTTCCTACCTCGTTATTTATGAACCAGGAAGCAATCCCCTTCAGATTCTCGGAGTGCTGCATGGAAAGCGGAACGTAGCTCGCATTCTGCGGCAGCGCTTATAAACGAAGCCCCGTATTTTCTCGCGACGAGGCAGGTGAAACGCCGCGCCGATCGCCTACCTCCGCGCCGTCAACACTCGCGACGGGTAGAAGCCTTGCCGGACGAACTCGTCTTTCGTGATCCGCAGGCCCGCCGCTTCGACCATCTCCGGCACTGCGTTTTCTACCTGCCGGCCCCAAAACGCAGGGACAAGTTTGCCCGCCAATTTGTAGGCCCTGTTGAAACCCTTTACGTTCTGCCCGATCACTACCAGCGAAAATGTCCCACCCGGGCGCAGCACTCGGCGGATTTCGCTTAGTGTGAGGTCGATGTCTTCTTGCCCCAGGAGTTCCAGCAGGTAGCAGCACATTACTGCGTCGAAGCTCTGGGATCGGAACGGCAAGGTTCTTACGTCCACCGCTCCGCAATGGGCGCCGGCGTCGGGAGCGATCTTACGGGCACGGCGCTGCGAATGTGCCGCCATGTTGGGGGACAGGTCCAGGCCGAAGGTTAGTCCGTCGGGGTTGGCGTCCACTAATTGCTCAAACATCTCGCCGCTTCCGGTGGCCACTTCCAGTACCCGCATCCCGTTTCGAATTCCTGAATTCCGCAACGCGCGTGCGTGGGCTTTGGAGTGGAAGAAAAACGTGCTGGCCGGGTAAATGGACGCGACAATGTCATACACGCGGCGAGTGCGTCCCGCAATGGTTCTGGGCAGCTGGTCTGCTTGCGGAAGCAATAGTGAAGTATTCAGGTTTCCCAAACGTTGGCTCCATGAGGTGGGCTCACCCGCTACCCACGAATGATTCAACTCCAACTACACTACCACTTGCCTGCTCCGGAAGTTCAAGGCCAGTGGATGTTCCTTCACCGGGGCGGCTGTCGATCCACATGCGATAACGATCGCCATAGAGCACCTTCAGGCGCTCATTCACGTTGTTGACACCAATGCCCTGAGCCTCAAACAGCTTGGCGAGTTTCGCTTCAGGAATTCCTACTCCATCGTCTTCGACGTAGATTTGCAAGAGATGGTCTACTCTCCGGCTTCGCACGCGAATGGTGCCGCCCTCCACTTTACTGGCAAGACCGTGCCGGATGCTGTTTTCAATAAGCGGCTGAAGAAGCATGCTGGGGACCATCAGGTCCAGCGTGCCGTCTTCAATGTCTTTAACGAAGCGAAGCTTTTCGCCGAAGCGGACCATTTCGATGGCCAGGTAGTCGTCGATGAAGGAGAGCTCTTCGCCCAGGGTGATCAGGTTATCCTGCTGGCGGAGCAGGCGGCGAAGAATCTTCGATAGTTTGTAAATCACCTGGCGAGCCTGTTCCGGGTTGATCCTGATCAGCGACGCGATGGAGTTCAGCGTGTTGAACAGGAAGTGCGGGTTGATCTGGCTGGTGAGGGCGGCCAGGCGCGCTTCGTTTAAGCGGAGTTGCTGCATCTCCAGCTTTTTTTCGTTGCGGTTGCTGTTCCAGACCTTGATGGGCAGCACGGTGGAGAAGAGAGTGCTGGCGTAGATGGCGATGAGAAGGCCGGCTCCGGCGTCGGTCCACTCATGTTCCAAGGAAAAGATATATTTGCCCGGAAACACGGAGGCGAGCACCGACCGCAGACCCTCGGCGAGCAGGATGACGATGAAGCAGGCAATGCTGAACGCGGGCAAGCGTAGGTTTCGGATCTGGAACCGGGCGTCGGCGGCCAACATGCTGGGTCCACCGGCGGCGCTTTTGCGGAGAAGGCGCCAGAAAGCGAGATCGGGAAAAGGGGTAAAGCTCCAGATGAATTCTTTGTCGGGAGCGATGTCGCGCAGCAGCCCTCCCATAACGCCGACCGCTGCGAACAGAAACATGGAGAGAAGCTCGCCTTTGAACATCGCTGGGAGGGAGATCAGCACGCCAGCCAGCAGACCGGTCACATAGCCACCCAGCATGCCCATCACAAGGCTGCCTTCCAGTCCAAGGTCGACGGCATCGTAGGCGCCGTGCGTCAGCACCCTGGTGGCGACTCCAGCCCCGAAGAAGAGCGCGCAAACCATGGCCATCTGGACGCGCTGCTTTAGAGTGCGCTCTTCGCGCATCAGCATGCGCTGAAATCGGCTGGAGCGGGTGAGGATGCTGGCCAGGGAAGCCGCCACCGCTAGCTTTACCAGCAAAATCACAAGGTGCTGTTGGACCATTTGCTCCGGCGAGCCGCCGTCGGCCTGCTCGGCACTATTATAATGAAGCTACCGCACTCAAGTTCGCCGAATGTCCCCTAAAATCACACTTCGCAAGGTCGCCGAGGCCGAGTTTCCAACCCGTTCCGGGCATTTCCGCATTTTTGGGTTTGAGGGAAGTTTTGAAAGCGGCGAATCAGAAGAAGCCGTGGTTTTGAAGATGGGCGACTTGATGGTGGGTCCTCCGCCATTGGTGCGGATCCACTCGCAATGCCTTACCGGTGACGTGTTCCACAGCCTCCGGTGCGATTGCCGGGCTCAACTGGAATTGGCGATTGAATCCATCGTGCGCGAAGGCCGGGGTCTGCTGATTTACGAAAACCAAGAAGGCCGGGGCATCGGCCTGTTGAACAAACTTCGGGCCTATGAGCTACAGGATCAAGGAGCAGATACCGTTGAAGCCAACCTCCAGCTCGGCTTCGACGCTGACATGCGCGGCTATGCTTTGCCTGGAGCCATACTCAATTATTTTCAACTTCCAGCGGTCAGGCTGATGTCGAACAACCCGGAAAAAATCCAGGCTTTGGAGCGGGCTGGGGTGAAGGTGGCGGAGAGGGTGTCGGCGGTAACTCCTGCGGTTTCTTCCTCTGAAGAGTACTTACGCACAAAACGTCAAAAGATGGGGCACCTGGCCGACTAAAGCAATTCGGGTTAGGATGAGGTTATGAGATTTTCCCGACTGCTCGCGCTGACCGCCGGGGCGTTCGCGCTCTTTACGCAGGTCGCATTTGGCCAACCTTTCAATGGCCCAGGCCGTTACGTGATTCGAAATGTGGAGACGCAGAAGCCGCTGGACATCAATGGGGACCGGTTGATCCAGAACTCTCCCAACGGTTCGCGTTCGCAAATATGGGATTTCCAGCAGGCTGGCCCGGATGTATTTTATATCCGCAATGGCGCCAACGGATGCTCCCTGGAGATGACGCAGGATCGCAACAGCGCACCGGTGGTTTGTCCGCCCTGGCGAGATGGCAATCCCAGCCAGCACTGGCGGATTGAACCGTGGCGCAACGGTAGTTTTCTGATCATTTCACGGTTTCGCAAGCCGCTGGATCTTCCGGGCGGTTCGGGTCGCGACGGCGTGCCGTTGCAGATTTACGATCGCAACGGCGAAGGCAACCAGCGGTTCTTCATCGAGCGGGTCGGGGGCGGCGGGGGTGGTCCAGACCGTGATCGGGACCGGGATCGCGACCGCGACAGGCGTGGGCCCCGCGGCGCGTATTTCGACAATCGCGACCAGATCTGGAAAGTGGAAGGCGACGGAGTCTGCTTCTATCGCGACACCGATTTCCGTGGGGAGGCTCTGTGTGCCCGTGGCGGCGAGGATCTGCCCGATGTGCGCCGGGAAGGCGGCGGGGTGTTCCTCTCCATGAAGTTGTTCGGCCGGGCACGCGGGGTGGAGATTTTCGAACGCGAGGCCTTTCGGGGCGGAGTGATCCGGCTGGACCGCGACTTTTCCAATCTGCGCCGCGTGCCGGCGGGCTGGACCCGTTCGGTGGGTGAGGCGATCGGATCGTTCCGGGTCAACCGCTAAGATCGCTTACAAGATATTTACGGCGCGAGCCGCCAGCAAGGCCAGAGTTGCCAACGATACAAAGGCCTGGAGCATCATCAGGCCTTTGGCCCAGCGCGACAGCACGGGGACATCGGTAGGCGAGAACGCGGTGCTGGTGTTGAACGCCAGAAAAAGGTAGTCCACAAATCCGGGGCGCCAGTTGTGTTCGCACATCTCCTTTCGTAACTCCTTGTCCAGCGTCATCTGCGGAAAAAGAAATGCGCCAGCCGTGTGGCTTCTGCGCGTCTCGCGCACATGCGGACCGCCCGCGTCCAATCGCCAGTACCAGGAGGCGAAGACCAGAATGTTGCTGATCCACAAGAGGGTTGCCGAGAGTAGCAATTGCGAGGGGGACTCTTTGTGTGTCGTGAGTCCCGCCACCAGTAAGAACAGCGACACCAGCATGGACGCTGTAACTACTCCATGCCCGGCGTAACTGAGCCACTTTGCGGCATCGTGGTTTCCTACTCGGTGACTGATCAGCGCGGGGACCAGTAGACCGACGGCTAAAACTACGATTAGCCAAGTCGGTCCAATCACCAGAGATTTGGGCAACGCAAAATTCACCATGGACACGGCAGTCATGGCGAGGATCGCCGGCCATCGTGGTTCAGATTCCAGCGGAGTAACAACCGTCGGATGAGTGGAACCCATTTGCCCCATTATCCCGGAAGGAAGTCGCAATGAGGCAATTGTTTCATGCAACTAACTTGGAGCTAGCGGGCAATTGCTCCGACGGAGGGTGAGCTCGCCCCCCCTGCTTCGTCTAGAGGGAAGAAGCAGTGGCTCTGAAGAACCACGCGGGCTAAAGCCACCCTCCGGTCAATTTTGCTTGCGCATGGTACAACCAACTTATGCCCTCGTTTCGCGTGGAGACGCCCCAGCGCGTCTACGACGCCATCGTAAGCCGTGGCTGTGTCAGCCGATTGCCTGAGTACCTGCCGAGCCGGGTGGGGAAGATCTTTGTTGTAACTACTTCGGACGTGTGGGCCCATCATGGCAAGTCGGTAGAGCAAGCTCTGCAGGGAAAGAATTATTCGGTACTCCATTTTCCAGGGGGCGAATCGCGCAAGAGAATGGCCGAAGTGGAGGCGCTTGCCGAACAGGTGATGGAGGCGGGCGGCGATCGATCGAGCGTGGTGATCGCCTTCGGCGGTGGAATCGTGGGCGACCTGGCGGGCTTTCTGGCTGCCATCTTCATGCGCGGAATTCCGGTCATCCAGATTCCTACAACGCTACTGGCGCAAGTGGACGCCGCGGTGGGGGGAAAGACGGGAGCAAATCTTGTTTCCGGAAAGAATCTGATCGGCAGCTTCCACCAGCCTCTGGTGGTCCTGATCGACCCCGACGTTCTGAAGACTCTGCCGCACCGCGAATATCAGGCGGGACTCTACGAGATCATCAAGTGCGGGGTGATTCGTGACGCGGAGTTATTCCACACGCTGGACCGGGACGTGACCAAGGTGCTGGGGCAGGACCCGGCGCTGGTGGAACACGTGATCGCGGCCGCGGTCCGCATTAAAGCTGAAGTGGTGACCGCGGACGAGCGCGAGGGCGACCTGCGACGCATTCTCAATTTCGGTCACACGATCGGTCATGCGCTGGAGGCGGAGACGCACTACAAGCAGTTCCTGCATGGCGAGGCAGTGGCGTTCGGCATGCGTGCTGCAACCCGCCTGGCCGAGAGCACGGGTCACTTGAACTCTTCCGATGCGGCCTCCATTGATCGCGTTGTGGAGCGCTACGGGCCAATTCCCTCGCTGGACGGAATCGCTGCCGGGAATCTTGCCGCTCGGCTTCGCAGCGACAAAAAAACGGTTCAAGGAAAGATACATTTCGTGCTGCCGGTGAAGATTGGCGAAGTGAAGATCGTGACGGGCGTCGACGACGGGCTGGTGCTCGCGTCCATCGAGGCGGCATTAGGACAGACCGTTTCTACATGACCGGCACGACACCTCAAGGCGTTCACGGCGAGCGGGAAGCTTCGCGCTGGGTACGGGACATGTTCGGCAGGGTCGCGCCGCGCTATGACCTGTTGAATCACCTGTTGTCTTTCAACCTCGATAAGCGCTGGCGCACGCGCACCGTGAATCGTATCGAGGCACAATTGAAACGCCCGAATGCACGCGTTCTCGACCTCTGCTGCGGAACGGGCGATGTGCTGCTTGAAATGGAACATCGGCGGGGCGCTGCTGTACTGGGCAGCGATTTTTGTCATCCAATGCTGGTGGCGGCGCGGAACAAAATTGACGCGCAGCGCTTTCGCTCACCGTTGTTTGAGGCCGACGCGCTGGCTCTGCCCCTGGCAGACAACTCGCTTGACCTGATTACGATCGCTTTCGGTTTTCGTAATCTCACAAATTACGAAGGCGGACTTCGCGAGCTGCTACGCGTTCTCAGGCCTGGCGGACAGCTAGCGATATTGGAGTTTTCACAGCCCTCCAATTGGGCCTTCGGCGCTGTGTATGGATTTTTCTCCACGCGCGTGTTGCCGTGGGTAGGCGGAATCGTCTCGGGTGCGCCGGAAGCTTACTCTTATTTGCCGGAATCCATCCGTAAATTTCCCGGGGCGGAGGCGCTGGCGGATGCCATGCGATCCAATGGTTTCTCGAAGGTCGAGTTCGAGCGCATGACAGGGGGTGCGGTTGCGCTGCATTTGGGGTGGAAGTGAAACCGCCGTATGGATCAGCCGGATAAACCTGCCTTGCGATTTTTGCATTCGCAGAGCTCGCTGAATTCCGTGAAGCTAAATCAATTCCGCCGCCTCTCCAGCGATGAATTGAGATCCTTGTTACTGCCGGGCCAGCGCGACTCGCTCAAGGTTCGACCGGACGGGACGGTTCTTGACGGTCACCACAGAATTACGATTCTTATGGAGCGAGGCGACGATATACATAGCCTTCCGAGGGAGATAATAGAGAAGAAGTGACGGCCCCTGACCTATTCTGGATTTCCGGCCCTTGGCGCGGCCGACTGGCCATATCTACGCGGCCCCGGGGCGGCGACTGGCTGGAGGATGAGGTTCAAGGTTGGAAACGGGCCGGAGTCGATGTTGTTGTGTCGCTTTTGGAACCAGCGGAAGAGGAAGCGCTCCAGTTACGGGAAGAGGAGCAGGTGACCGAATCCAAAGGTCTTCGCTTCGTCCATTTCCCAATTCCCGACCGCGGAGTGCCGGATTCCCCCGCAGTCGCGGTCGCGCTCTTGAGAGAGCTGGTCTTCGACCTGGAGCAGGGGAAACAAATTGCCGTTCATTGCCGCCAAGGGATCGGCCGTTCCGGACTTATAGCCGCCGGTGCGCTGGTCATGACGGGCGTGCCTGCTGAAACCGCTCTACAGACAGTTAGTGCCGCGCGAGGGCTCACAATACCTGAGACGCCGGAACAGCGGCGTTGGGTTGAGCGGTTACCTGCTGATCAACACGTGAACGTCTAAGGCCAGAAATCGTTCGGCCCGAAGTTCGCCTATCCTCAGAACCTTCGGCGGTACTGAAAATCAACGCCGAACAGGCCGTTGGAATCGCGCACCGCGATCACGGACCACCTCCTGCTGAAATCCCACTGAAAGCGGATGGTCTGTTCCTGCGTGCGGTTGAGATTGGTGATATAGGTCATGGTAATGTCGCGCGATATCTGTTGCTCTACGGTCAGGCGCGCCTGGGGGAGGTTGTCCGCAGCGGTGAGAGTTGGATCGATTTTAACGCGGCTTGATCCGATGAATCTTTGCAGCCGGCTGGAAAGCTGTTCTGACGCCGCTTCGCTTAACAGGCTGAGGCCGCTATCATTAAATCCTCCAGCGGCCGGGGAGCCGGACGCGATGGTAGCCGCGCCGGTAGGATCTCTGCCCACCGCCAGTAGCGCGATAATCTCGCTCTGCTGCAGCGGCGGATCCGAGCTGTAGTTCACGTTTAGCTTATTCATGGTGCCGGCCAAGGTAATGTTGACGGTAATCCCGCGCGCCTTGGTTTCCATTTCCATGTCGAGGTTTGGTTCGATCTTCACCGGATTCAGAAAGTGAATGTCGCCCCGATTGACGGTGTAGCGGTTTCCGAACAACTGAAGTTCGCCCTGATTTACGGAAATATCCCCCAACAGAACCGGGCGCAAGGGACTGCCTCTGAGCCGCAAGCTTACGTCCGCTTCCACGTCACGAGTCAGCGAGGTCAGGAATTCAAAATTGGGACTGCTCTGGATGCGTACGTCAAACTGCGCGCCCCGCAGCAAATCGTTGGCTTCCCCCGTGGTAGGCAAAGGCTTGGTGCTGGCGGCGAATAACTGCCCGAGATCTCCACGGGAATCGAAGGAGGCACGATTGAGCGTCAAGCTTCCGGACAACGTGCTTTGAGCCGGCGACCCGTTAAATTCCAGCTTGGCGTCGAAGGTAGTACTTAAATCCTCCGGCCAACGCACGCGGACCGATTTCGCATCGGCTTGCAGCCGGTAAACGAGCTGGGAGCCGAACTCCACCAAGCCGGTCAAAGTCACCTTGCCGCCGCCCGTCTCCGCTGTAAGCTTTTCGATGGTGGCGCGATTGCGGTCGAAGAGGACGACCCCGTTGGCATTGTCGACCCCGTTGGGCAGATCGCCAAAGTAGAGCGATGCTCCCTTCAATTCCAGGCGTCCATTTACCGAGGGGTCCCGTAGCGAGCCTCGCACGGCGGCCTGCATGGTCGCGTTTCCCGAGGCCGTCAAATCGGGGCTCAACAACTGCAGGATGGTGAGGTTCAGGTCTCCGCGCAGCGCGAGGTTCGCATTCGCGCCGCTTTCAAAGGGAACGGAACCGCTGGCTTCAATGGTGGTGCCCTCCGCCTTAAACTCAGCGGACTGGATGGTTGCCCCCTTGGAAGTGATCGCCAGCAGCACCGGCTTGGTGTTCCGCAATTCGACCTTTACCGGCGCCATGACCTTGGGCGTCGCCGATGGCTTGGGGCGAAGCTGAACGCTATCCAGCGTGACTTCGGCCTGGAAGTCCATCAGCGAGGTAAGCGGCACCATTACGGTGGCGCCGCCTACGATGAATCCGTCAAAAGGAAGTTCCCTCGTCTCCTGCTCGGCCGTGGTTCCCAACATCGCCAGGTGATTCACCGTTTGAATGTCCATTTTGGTGAAATGCACCGCCATGGACCCTGGGTTGTTGCCCGACAAACGCCACGAGCCTTGACCGTTCACAGTCGAGTCCCTGACTGAGCCCTGCACCTGAAGCTGCAAGTCCTCGCCGCGCGTAGATGCGGTGAGCTTCAAATTCCCGACCGGTTGTTTGTCGACGGTGAACTTGTCGACGGACAGGCTGCCGTTGGCCGAGGTCAGCTTCAGCTTGGAATTCTGAACCTGGCCTGCGCCATCCAGGGCGCCTGAGAAAATCCCTCCCACGGGTGGCTGCACTTTCGTAAACGTTTCAATGCGGTCCGGCGTCAGATCCTGGCCTGTCACCTGGAAGCGTACGTCGCCTGAGTCCCACTTCCCGGCGGGGTGGCGATAGGAGCCTGAAAAGCGCGCTCGCGCCGAACCGTCTTCTACCTGGCCGGCAGTCAACTCCGCGAGGTCCGGCGCAATGTGAACACTGGCTCGAAGATGGTCCGCCTTTTCTCCATATGCAGCGGGGTGCTGAATGTCGAACGTCGCCTCGCCCTGCGGCTCCTGAAGGAAGCCGGTCACGCGCATCGAACCAGCCAGCATTCCGGAGACAGGGTCAGTCCTGCCGATTTCTTTGATCGCCTCTTCCAATGAAATGTTGGCGAGCGTCACCGTGCCGGTGATGGCGGCATCATCGAAACTTCCCGCCCGGGCCTGCAGCGACACATTACCGGAAGCCTGAGAATTCCCGCGCGCGAGAGTGAACTTGCTGGACCGAATGCTTTGTTTGGAGGCCTCTAGTTCCGAGTCCAGCCGATCGAATGCGTGGCCCCCCACGGACGCTCTCTGGATCTGCATCTGTCCGCGAAATATGGGATTCTCCAGCGGACCGGTCACGGTTCCGTCGGCCTGCGCGCTTCCTCCCGCCAGTTTCAGAGGAATCGTCTTGGGGGCGTTATCCATCAGGGCCAGCGCGGGAAGCACGTCGTCGGGATTGGTGGTGCGGAACTTGATTCTGAGCGTCTTCCCAAGCGTCCCCGACAAATCGAGGCGCGATGATGGCGTGGCAAGATAGGACTGTCCCAGCTCGACCAGAGCCAGTTGCCTGGGTGTAATTCACGTCCACCTGCCCGTCCAGAGGATTGCTGACGTTTGCAGGAAGAATGGACAGGTCGGCGCGAGCTACGGTATCGGCTTTGATGCCGCGGTTCCAATGCTCGAATTGAAAGCGAACGTGCCGCGCAATGTGCCATCCCACGGCAGAACCTGGGTCGTCAGCAACGCGGCGGCGCGTTGGGCGTCGAGGGAATCGACAGATCCATCCACGTGCAGGCGCTCCCATTTGGCAAGAGACAAATTGCCCTTGATCTCAGCGCCTAGCGCGTTGACAGTTGCATTTGTCATGGTGAGCCCGTCTTGATTCACGCGGAGATTCCATTGGGCGTCGGCGTTGTCGATATTCAGGCGATCCTTAGCGTAACTAAGTCCTCGCGCGGTGGTTCTGCCTTCCAGAGAGAACTCGAATGGCTGGACGAATGCCACCTTTAAGGTTCCATTGAATGTGCCCGACCCGACCGGTTTCACGGGGACATTGAAGGTCCGCACGGCGTCGCGCGCTTGAACCGTGGCGGTCATTTTGAAGGTTCCGCGCGGGTGGATTACGTCCTCTAGAGTTCCGCTCAGTTCGGCGCGCGAACTTCCGTCAACAATCGACACGCGAGGGAGCACGATGCGACTGCGCTCAATGTTGAAGACGGCCGACACACCGACTTCAATGGGAGATAAGGTGCTGGAAAGCACTCGTACGCGGTCTGATCGAATCTCCCCTGAGTACCAGCCCTTGGTTTGGTCCCAGTGCATGTTGGCTGCGAGCCCTTCGCCGCGCAGATTGAGGGGGATCTTGCGGTCCTCGTATTCGAAGAGTCCATCGGTGATGTTCCACTGGCCAATGGCGAGCTTCACGATGTCCTCAGCCCAAGTTGTTTTCGGATTGTGATCCGGAGGGTCGGGCAGGTTGTTCGAACCATCCGGGTACAGCACGATGCGTGCGCGCAGATGGTCGACGCTCAGGGAAGCCAAGTCGATTTTACGTTCCAGCCCGGAGATGATGCGCAGGCCAACCGTGGCCGAGCCGATCCGAACCAGGGGAGGCTCGCCTGCGGTTTCTTTCCCGTGCAGGATGAATGGACTGACTCGCGCGGTGAGATGTCGCGGATCGAAGTCGAACTGGCCCACTTCCACCTTCGCGCCGGTCTTGCTCTCCACCTCGCTGATGATTCTTTCGCGTACCTTTTCACGAAACCAACTGCTGCTGAAAATCAGAAACGCGGCGAACGCCGCGGCGAGCGTCAGCACAATCAGTGCCGCGAAGATCCTAAGTAGAATGCGCCCGAACCTTTTCATTTGAACACTGCCTCGCGATACACGATGGAGCTCTGTGCCCGCACTATCTGCAACCATTTTTCCAGAGCTTCGGACACGCCCTGGTCGATCAGCAGCTGTTGAATCTGGTCGTGACTGGCTTGCTCGGTGGGAGCAGCCGGAGCGCCTTTATCCCGCACTTGTTTCGCGAACGTCTGGTAGCGCTCATGGATCTGATCGTCCGATACCTGAACCTCGGCACGAAAGCGCCGGTTGGAGGACTCCACGGATTCCAGTCCGTTTTGCAACTGATCGGTGACATCCTGCTCCGTGATGCCGTAGTGGTCCAGGGCCTTGTGGTATTCGGCATCCGAGCCGTACCGCTTCTTCAAATCCGCGATCACGACGCTAACGTCGCCGATGGTTCCGCTGAGCGGGACCTCTCGGCGAAGCAATACTTGATCCACTAACCGGCCCGCCGCCGCCTTCTTGGAGGGTCCGCTCAGGTCGGGTTCTTTCTGGTCCAGAAAAGCCGCGACCCTCAGATTGGTGAGCACTTCCCCTTCTGTGATCACCGTCTTCCCCACCGTCACGGCGATGCGGTCCAGGAGTTGCAACTGGTCTGCGGCCTGGGCGACAAGAAGCGCGGCCACCATCATCCATTCCATCAAAACGTCTGCCCCAGCGAGAAATGAAACTGGAAGACGTTGATCCGTTGATTGACCGCCGTCCCCTGATTTGCCAGCAATTGATCCAGAGTGCCCTTGAAGCCGAAGAAGCGGGGCGAATTGGGACTGAAGCTGAGGTCCAGGCGGACAGGTCCCACCGGAGTGCGATACCGGATGCCGAAGCCGACCGCCTGCACCATGTAATTGAAATCCTGGAGGTTTCGTTGATGGAACCGAACGGTGATGTCGCGGATGTCGTCAAAGACGTTGCCCGCGTCATGGAAAAGCACGCCGCCTATGTTATCGCCAATGAGAGGAAAGCGGAGTTCGGTCTGGTTAAACAGCAGAGAGTTGCCGCCCAAGGGAAACCCGGTCATTGTATCGCGAGGGCCGGCCTGATTGTCGGGAAACGCGCGCATGGTGGAAGCGCCTCCCGAAAAGAATCGCTCCGCCAGGGGAATCTCCGGCAGCCCCCCAAAACGTTGTATGTAGCCGAACTGCAGGCTGCGGGCCAGCACCAAATCCTTTCCGATCCGAGTATAGGTGGAGTTTCTAAAGAACAGCCGCGTGAAATCCGTTTCCGAACCGAGTGCCCCCGCGGCGTATCCGATGTCAATTGAGTTGAAATAGCCGCGGGTGCTATTGATCGGGTCGTCCCTCCGGTCCTGTATAAAGGACATGGAAACGCTGCCGACGCGCACAGGTTGCGAGAGCAGGGGGACTAACCCCGGTGAGATCACCAGCGAGCCCGGAACAATAATCACGTGGCGATAGGTGTAGCGAACCTGCACCGTATTGGCGCGGGACAGCTTCTGAGTTAGCTGTATCGACCCCTCTTCGCGTTGGGAGGCGAAGGTTCGAATGTCTTTTGAATTCTCCAGGAATCCTGAAATGCTCACCGACGTATTTGCCTTCCCCAAAAACTGCGGCGCGACGTAAGATACGAGCAATCTCTGTTCCAAGGTCGATGCTCGGACCTGGGCTCCGATGGTGTGGCCTAAACCCAGGAAATTCAGTCTGCTGATGCCCGCCGTGAAGCGGGGGCTGAAGCCGGTAGTGCCGGCCGGGTCGTCGAAAGTGGTGGTGCCTCCGCCAATACGAGCCAAGTCCGCGCCAACGCCCAGGTTGAAAGAGTACTTGCTGGCTTCGTCCATGTGGAAGATCACATACTTCGAGTCTTCTGGGCTGTCTTCGTTCTGAATTGCCGTCTGCACCTTGGCGAAGATCCCCAGGTCGTAGAGCTTCTGTTGGCTGGTGCCGATCTGGCTCTGCGAAATCGGGTCGCCAGGCTTCAGGGAAATACGATCGGACACGAGCTTCGGATTGGTGATGTCGAGCCCTCTTACCAGCACCGCTCGCACGAACTGCCGTGTGCCCGTCTTCACGACAAAGCGCAGGCCGACCTGATGAGGATTCTTTCCGTCCAGCTGGGTCCAGTCGAAGGTAGCGTCGGGATAGCCATTGTTGTAGTAGAAACCCAGCACGGCGTCGCGGTCGCTGGCCACGTTGTACTCACTAAAGGCCTGGCCGGGCGTGGATTCCAGAATCGTCATCAGCATCGGGCGATCTTCTTCCGGAATCCCGGTCAGTTCCAGGCTGCTGACCAGCCACTGCGATCCTTCCATGATTTCGATGTCGACTCCCAGGTTGCCCGGCTGGCCTTTGAACGCTTCGGAAATCTGACCCGTCGCCACTACGTCGCGGAATCCGTTAGAGCGGTAGAGGTCGCGAATGGCGTCCAGATCCCGTTCCAGGAGCCGCTGGGAGAACCGTCCATGGCGGTATCGAATCACACTGGCCACGCGGATCCCCAGGCGCTCCACCAGGGTCGACTTGTCGAAGAACTTGTTTCCGTGAATCTCAATCGAAATAAGCTTGCTGCGAGTGCCGCGAGTAATCGCGTAGTCGATCAGGGTCTGGCCGGTGACCTCGTCATGCTGTTCAAAGTCGACCGAGGAGTCGAAATAACCGGCCGCCTGGAAATACTCGAGCAGATTGCGGCGTCCTTCCAGCAGCAGGCCCCGGTCGACGGCACGCTCCTGGTAGATGGGAATCAACTGGCGAAGTTTACCCTTGGAAACTTTCGCGCCTGTGGTTTGGACTTCCACCAGGGGCCCATTTTCAATGCTGATGGTGGGGGTCACCGCATTTGTGCTGGCATCGTAATCCAAATCATCCAGAGTTACGCGGGCCTGCAGGCGATCTGAATTTTGAAATGTCTTGCGAACCTTCCCAACCCCGCCCTGAACCAGGCTATCGGTCACCTGGCGCCAGCCCTTAAGCTGGACGAACGCGAAGTGACGACGCCAACCCGTGGAACGAATCAAGGCTTCTTTTGGCTTGGCGAACTCGCCGGAGAACACCACGCCGGCAAAGCGGGCCCGATCGCCGGTGGAAACGGTGAACCGGATATTGGCCTCCTGGGTCAGTTCGACGTGTGTGACCTCGGTCATGATCCGCGCGTTGTAGAAGCCGTTCGCCTTCAGCCTTTCCTGCATATTGTCAACGGCGGGCTCCAACTGGTCCTCCTGGAATGCAGTACCCAGCTCCAGCTTACTGGCCGCCACAAGTTGTGCCTTATTTGGTGGCTCCTGAGCACCGTCTACTGTCACGCCGCTTATGAAGTAAGCCAATGACGTTCGGATTTCGATTGCGATTCCCCCTTGCTGGGGATGACTGAGGATCGAAACATCCGAATACCGGCCCGTAGCATAAAGCTTGCGAATGGCATCCCGGACGTCTTCGGTCTTAAGGGGCGAGCCGGGGTGCATCGGCAGGAGCCGGTCAAGTTCCGCGGAGGGCAAAGGCTGATCGGGCGGCTGAAAAGCAATGCTTACGATGGTGGGGCTCACCGGCCCCGGTGTCTGCGCTTTGGCTTCCGGGGTGAGAGCCAAGCCTGCTAAAACCAGCGACCACAACAGGATTGGCTTACGCACACTGCGTTCATGATAACGCACGCACTCGCATGACACTTCGGTTTAACGTAGGCACTAAGAGCTGTGAGAGTATCCTTGGAGCGTCAAGAGCCTCTGAAAAAGCCCCTGAAAAAGGAGGATACATGATTCTACGTAGAAGTCGGCTGGCAGGAATGGCTCTCGTTGCCTGGCCCGTCTTTGCTCAGGCTCCCAAAATCACGCTACGCGTGGTTGCCCATGACAGTCACGATCAGCCTGTAGGCGACTTGACGGCGGACGATTTTCAAGTGTCGGACCAAGGCAAGTCCCAACACATTACGCTGGTCCAGCACCCAAAAAGCCAGCAACTAGTGTGGTGCGTCACTCAGATGCGACCTTATCCAGGGTACGACGGGCGCGAGTGACTTTTTCGAGGATATCCGAGGCCTTCGCCGTCCAGATGAAGGGTTTTGGCGCTTGGTTGTAATTCTGGATGTAGTCTTCGATAGCGGAGATTAGTTCGGGAACGCTTCGGAAAACACCACGTCGAATCCGGTTCTCTGTGATGTCGCGAAAGAAGCGCTCGATCATATTGAGCCAAGAAGCACTGGTTGGCGTGAAATGCATGTGGACGCGCTTGTTCCGCCCCAGCCACGCTTTGACCGCCGGGTGTTTATGCGGTGAGTAGTTGTCGGCGATCACGTGGATGTGCTTTTCCTTGGGAGTATTACGGATGATCAGGCGAAGGAACGCTAACCAGTCTTCGTTGGTATGGCGGGGACGGCACTGACTGAGGACCTCGCCGGTGAGGACGTTGAGAGCCGCGAATAACGTGGTGGTTCCATGGCGTTTGTAGTCGTGCGTCATGGTGCCCTTGCGGCCTTTCTTCATCGGCAAACCGGGCTGGGTACGATCCAAAGCTTGAATCTGGCTCTTCTCGTCCACCGAGAATACGATGGCCTGCTGCGGTGGGTTCAAGTACAGCCCGACGATGTCTTCGAGTTTTTCAACGAACTGCGGATCGCGGCTGACTTTGAAGGTATCGACCAGATGCGGCTTGAGCCCGTGGGCATGCCAGGCGCGTCGAACAGTAGCCTCGCTGATTCCCAAAACGCGGGCCAGGGTGCGGGTGGTCCAATGGGTCGCATGCGCTGGCTTTTCCTGCGTTGTTTTCCGGATGATTTCGTCCGGATTGATGGTTCGAGTTCTTCCTGGTCGGGGCGCATCTTTCTCAATTCCGGCCATGCCGTACTGCAAAAATCGCGCTCTCCATCGTGCAACCGTGTGGCGCCCGAGTTGAAGCGCAGAGGCGATTTCCTGGTCTCGCTTTCCTTCGGCTGCTTGCAGGATGATGTTGGCTCGCTCCACCAATCGCAAAGCAACTGACCGGCGCCGCGCGTAGGCTGACAACTCGGATCTTTGCTCCTCCGTCAAAACAACTTGGGCGGCAACTCGCATTCGGGCTCGTCTCCTATTAAGACAAACCCGATTGGTTTGTATAAGTAGCGCTATTTACGACGCACTACACTAGCGAGGCATGCGCGGCGCTTCCTGATACCATCGAGCCTAGAGAGATTCATGAAGCTAGGCGCGGAATCACGTTACTCCCGGCAGAGCCGCTTCGCGCCGCTGGGAGAGCAGGGCCAGGCAAGAATCGCGCGATCCACCGTGGTGATTGTGGGATGCGGCGCACTCGGCACAGTTCAGGCGGAAATACTTACACGGGCGGGCGTCGGCACGCTCCATTTGATCGATCGCGATTTTGTGGAATGGAGCAACCTGCAGCGCCAGTTCCTGTTTGACGAGGCCGACGCGGCCGATGCAACTCCTAAGGCGATCGCGGCGGCCAAGCGATTAAAGAAGATCAATTCTCAGGTAACCGTCCATCCGGTAGTGGCCGATCTTGCGCCCCGCAATGCGGAGGAGCTTCTGGAAGATGCCGACCTGATCCTGGACGCCACCGATAATTTCGAAGCTCGGTACCTGATCAACGACTTTGCCGTGCGCGAAGAAATTCCCTGGATCTACGGAGCGGCGGTGGGCAGTTACGGGATCAAGCTCGCGATTGCGCCCGGGCGGACCGCGTGCTTCCGCTGTGTTTATCCAGATCCTCCTGAAGGTCTCCAGCCAACTTGCGAAACGGAAGGCGTCCTCGGTCCGGCGACAGGAGCCATCGCCGCTCTGCAAGCGGGCGATGCACTGAAGATTCTGGCATGCGGACCGGAGTCAGTGGAAGCTCGCCTGACAACGCTCAATGTGTGGACGGGAGAGATTCGTCAGACGGCGGCGCCTCAGCGTGATCCGGAATGCGTTTGTTGCTCGCGCCGGGATTTTGCGTATTTGAACGGCAAGCATCGCGCTCCTATCAGTTTGTGCGGACGCAATGCTGTGCAGATTCATGAACGCTTGCGCCCGGTCAATCTGGAAGAACTCAGATCGCGACTGAGCGCTTTCGGAAGTGTGCGATCCAATGAATTCGCTCTCCGCGCCGAGCTGGATTCGTATGAGCTGACCGTGTTTCCGGACGGCCGCGCCATCATCAAAGGCACTACCGATACAGGCGTCGCGCGCAGTCTCTATGCCCGCTATGTCGGAGCCTGACGTTTCTCCGCTGGTTTCCATCGTCACGCCGTGCCTGAACGCCGGCCGCTATATTGAAGCGACGATTCAGAGCGTTCTGGCGCAAGACTATCCGCGCATCGAATATCTGGTGATGGATGGCGGATCGACCGACGAGACGCTGGAGATTCTGAAACGCTACGAAGGACAACTTCGCTGGGTATCGGAGAAGGATCGCGGTACCGCGGATGCCGTCAACAAAGGATTTGAACGCTGCGAAGGCGACCTCTTTGCCTATCTGAACGCCGACGACGTCCTGCTTCCCGGAGCACTCTGGGCCGCGGTAAGCGCGCTCGAATCGCAACCAGGAGTGTCCGGTGTGTACGGCAACGCGTGGTGGATCGACCAATCCGGAGCGCGCATCCGCCCTTATCCGGTCAAAGACTTCGATCCAAAGCTTCTTGAATCCGAGTGCTTCATCTGCCAGCCAGCCAGTCTTGTGCGCAGCGAGGCGTTTCGGAATCTGGGTGGACTGGACCCAACGCTGGCTCTCACTTTCGATTACGAATTCTGGATGCGGTATTCGCGTCTCTATACCCTCAAGAAGATCGAGGAGCCACTGGCTTGCTCCCGAATGCATGCGGACAACAAGTCGCTCGGACGGAAGAAAGAAGTGTTCGAAGAGACATTCCGCGTGCTGCATCAGCACTACGGCTATGTCCCCTTCTCCTGGGTGTACAGCTATCTTTGCTTCGTCGCCGACGGCCGCGATCAATTCTTTGAGCCCATAAAACCGTCGTTCGCACGCTACGCCGAGAGTCTTCCCCGCGGTCTGGCCCTAAACCGCGGCGCAATGGGCCGCTACCTGGCAGAGTGGTCCGGGGCGATGAGTTGGGGTGGCCTGCAGCGTCGACTATCCGCGCGGTAACCCTTACCGCTTCTCAAATTTGGGAGATATATAGGATTTTTCGTCTAGGGTCGAAACCTGAGTGAGACGACATGCACTCACGACTCGCTTTGATGTTCCTGGCCGTCACGCCAGTAGTTTTCGCTGAAGCGCCGGCTTCGCTCCCGCTCTTTTTCGTTCCCAACGTCGGGCAGATGGCCTCTGGTATCCGCTATGCGATCCAAACGCCGGAACTGTCTGCGGGATTCACCATGGGTGGCGCCGTCTTTAAAACGGGAGATCGGGAACTGCACCTCACTTTCCAGGGCGCCAATGCTCAAACGGCTCTCTCGGGTCAGAATCAGCTTGCTGGCCGTGCCAACTTCCTGCTGGGCAGTGACCAGAAGGATTGGAAGAAGGACGTCCCTCTTTATTCCGGGATTCAGTATGCGAACCTCTATCCCGGCATCACCGCCTCATATGCGATCGACGGTCATCGGATTAAGTCCGAGTACTCGGTTGATCCTGGAGCCGACCCACATCAAATCGTTTTGAATTACGCCGACGCCGAATCGATCGTTATCGACAAAGAGGGCGCGCTCGAGATCCGTGCCGTGGGTGTGACGTTGACAGAGCAACCGCCCGTCGCCTACCAGACCAATTCCGAGGGACGCCGCCTCAGCGTGGGAAGCCACTACCGGCTGCGGGACTCACACACGGTGACGTTTGAGCTTGGCCCTTATGATGCTTCCCTGCCGCTGGTGATTGATCCCGTGATTTCCTACTCCACGTATTTCGGCGGAAGCGGAACCAGCTCCGTTACCGGATTGGCGGTGGACTCTTCGGGCAATCTGTACCTAACGGGTTGGACGGACTCCTTGGATTTTCCCATTTCGGGGGCCGAGCAGGCCATTAATCGCGGCGGCGTGGACACGTTTGTCGCAAAGCTAAGCGCCAACGGCAGTGCGCTCATTTACGCCACCTATATGGGCGGTAGCAGCGACGACCGGGCTGCAGGCATCGCCATTGATTCCTCGGGTAATGCCTATGTCACCGGTTCCACTACCTCGGGAAATTTCCCGCTGACCTCGACCGCATTTCAGACCGCCCAGGGCAACCGCGACGCTTTCGTCTTCAAACTAAGTTCGGGAGGCAATAGCTTGGTTTTCAGCACATATCTGGGTGGATCGGGAGTCGATCAAGGGAACGCTATTGCACTCGACTCCTCCGCCAATGTGTACGTCACGGGTGATACTGCGTCCATCAATTTCCCTGTGCAAAGCGCGGTGCAGGCCACTATAGGCGGCGGTACGGACGCCTTTATCACCAAGTTCAACTCCACAGGACAGGTTCTTTTCAGTACGTTCCTGGGAGGGTCGGGCGCCGAGCATGCCGCCGCAATTGCCGCCAGCTCCAATGGGAGCATCTATGTGGCGGGGGGAACATTCTCCACAAACTTTCCCGTGACCGGGGCCTTTCAGCCATCGAGCGGAGGTTCGCAGGACGCTTTCGTGACCCAACTGTCCAGTTCGGGATCGCCCATCTTTCGTAGTTCTTATCTCGGTGGTTCAGGCGGTGTTGTGGGGACGCCGGAGCAAGCTACGGGAATCGCAGTCGATGCCTCGGGAAATATCTATGTGACAGGCGTCACTAACTCCGCCAACTTCCCCATCACAACTTCTGCCTTTCAGACTTCGGCGGGTGGGAATCAGGACGGCTTCGTCACCAAAATCAACTCCGGTGGAAGCCTTGCCTACAGCACGTATCTTGGGACATTCGGCTTCGATTGGGTGAGTGGGATCGCCATCGACAGCGCGGGCAACGCGTACCTTGCGGGATATACCTCGGCATCGTCATTCCCTCAAGTGACTGCTCTACAATCCTCGTTCGGTGGCTCCTATGACGCGTTCGTGGCGAAACTTAACCCGGTGGGCAACGGGCTTACGTTTTCCACCTTCCTGGGGGGAACCGGCGCCGACCAGGCCAACGCCATTGCCGTGGACGTCAGTGGCAATATCTTCGTCGGCGGGCAGACAGGTTCCTTCGACCTGCCGACGGTCGGCCCCATACAGGCTCACAACGTCGGGGGTGTGACGGGTTGGGTGGCCAGGCTGGGCGTGACAGCCCCACCGGCACAGGTCCCGTCAGTGGTGTCGCTCAATCCCCCGTCCGGCACCGGAAATACGGTTACCTATACCGCGCAGTTCTCTCATCCGGCAGGAGCGGCCGCACTCACCAGCGTGACCCTTCTGGTGGGCACCGCCGCCTCCACCGATATCGCGTGTTATGTGACCTACACGAAGGCGATGGGTCAATTCGTGCTCTTTAACGATTTCGCCGCTACCGGTTCCACCGTCGTCCCGCCCGGCGGCATCGCGCAGAACAGCCAATGCATCTTGAACGGGAGCGGTAGTTCCGTCAGTCTCAACGGAACAACTTTAACCATGACGCTTTCGCTCACTTTTCAAGCCCTATTTGCGGGGAGCAAGAGCGTCTATCTGGCCGCCACCGACGCCGTTACCAACACGGGCTTGGTTCTTAGCGGATCCTGGAACGTCTTACTTCCTCCTCCGCAGCCTGCCGCCGTAGGCGTCACCCCCAGCTTCGGCCAGGGGTTGGGACAGACTTTCACCTTCGCCTTTTCCGACACTCAAAACGCGCAGAATCTGTTAGCCACCGACGTTCAGTTTTCCGCATCGGGCTCCGCGGTCAATGCGTGCGATTTTATCTATGATCGCCAACGGGGCACCATCTCGCTGCGGTGGGACACCGCGATGGGTCAAGACACAAAGGCTCTTGGTTCGACGCAGGTTCTTCAAAACAGCCAATGCCAAATTGGAGCGGCTAGTGTGTCGTTTGTAGGGCTGCAGTTGCTCGAAACAGTGAGCGTGACGTTTAAGGGCGCTTTCAATGGCCTGAAAACCGTTTATTTGTCCGCGGCGGAAACCGGGCAAAACACGGGCTTCGTCCCCGAGGGAACATACGTAGTCGCTGCACCGGGATTTCCGGTTGCCAACTCAGTAGTGCCCGCTTCAGGAGCCGGGCCCAGCCAACGATTTACAGTTACCGTATCGGACCAAGGGGGAGGCAGTTTCATCAATGGTGTCGCATTTCTAATGACGAATAACAACACCAACAATGCTTGCAACGTCGTCTATGACCGGACTGCGGGCACCATCACCCTTTCCTTCGACACGGCCGCCAACGGCGCAGCAAAGATTCTCCTGGGTTCCACACAATCTATTTCCAATAGCCAATGCACTTTAAACGGAGCCAACACAACGGTCTTTACCGGCCCCACTTCCCTGGTGTTTACCATCGATCTCGCCTTTAACTCCTCCTTCTTCGGGCCCAAATCGGTCTACGTGCTTGCGGGAGAGACGGGAGTGAATACTGGCAATATCCTGCTGGGGACGTGGAACGTTTCTGGCGGAACACCCACTGCGGTCTCTGTATCGCCTTCCTCCGGAGCCGGCAATTCGCCCAATTACACCTTCACGTCTTCGGACTCGGTGTCGCAGGCGAATATCAGCGGCATGTCCATGCTCATCACCTCTGGATCCCCGAACAACATCACCAATGCGTGTTACCTGGTCTACAACCGCACCAACAGCACCATTGGTCTCTTTGGCGACGATGGCGTGACGTTCAACACCAAACCAATTGGCTCCTCAGCGACGCTGCAAAACAGTCAATGCGCGGTCGGTTTCACGGTGGCGTTCTTCTCGGGCCTTCAGGTGACGTTCACGGTGAACACAGTGTACAAGCCGGCTTTCAATGGGCCAAAGACCGTCTACCTGCAGGCCAACGAACCAGGCACCAACTCGGGATTCGTAGCGCGAGGAACATGGACAGTCCAGTAGCGACGGTGCAATAGCATGGTAAGAGATGTCCGTCTACGATGACCGCCGCCGGGAACTAGAAGAATATGAATTTCGCATGGGTCTGGAACGCGGACGCTTGGCGGTCACGCTCGACCTTTTGACCGATGCAATGGTGCTGGTCGGGCAACACGGGGTTTACTGCCAGAGCGCCAGGCAGCCGGGGAAGCCCGCGATGGACGTTCAGTTGATCGACCGCTCCCTGGCGGACGCGAAAGAGCTGATCGCCAGCGTAATGGCAGAGCTTAAGAAAAAGAAGAACTAACGTCCCTGCAGAAACGGATTCCGTTCTTTTTCACGCCCGATCGTGGTATTGGCTCCATGCCCCGGCACTACAACGGCAGTCTCGGGCAGTGTCAGTAGCTTGGAATGTATCGAACGTAAAATCTTGCGCCCGTCACCGCCGGGCAGATCCGTCCGCCCGATGCTATCCCGAAAAAGAGTGTCGCCGGCGATCAGCTTGTTCTGTTCGGGAATCCAGATGGAAATGCTCCCCTGAGTGTGGCCGGGAGTGTCCAGCACGTGGAACGTGTTTTCTCCCAACTGGAGTATTTCTCCTTCCCGCGCATCGATATCTATCTTGGTTCGAGCGGGCGGCTCGATCCCCAACCACTGGGCTTGTTCGTCGAGCGAGTCATAAAGCGGCTGATCATTCGCGTTCATGTACACGGGTGCGCCGGTTAGGGATTTCAGCTTCTCGGCCCCGCCGATGTGGTCGATATGCGCATGGGTGATCACAATCGCCTTGACGCGCAGTTGGTGGCGTTGAAGGACGGCAACGATATTGGAGATGTTATCGCCCGGATCCACAACGATGGCTTCCTTGGTCTGATCGTCGCCAAAGATGGAGCAATTGCATTGCAGCATCCCTACGGGCAGGATTTCGTGAATAAGCATGTCTGGCTTTGACTCGATTGTATACTCGAATCGGTGGGGGAATATTCCATGCACCAACAGTAGTAGGCACGGGGCAGCAATTCCAGGTCGGTACAATCCTGGTCTGGGAAATCAAAAATTTGCTGAGCAAGACTAACGCCCCGCCGCACTAATGAGCATGGTCCTGAATCAATATGCAGCCAGCCCCGTTCCGCTTCGCAACTCTTTTCTACCGCGCCAGGCGTTGCTCTTCCAGCAGCCGCTCTTTCCTGATGATTGGGGGAGCACCTTCGGTGTGCTCAGGGCAATGAACTCTACCTTGCTCAGTCCGGGTTACTTAGCTCTCAAAGAGCATGCCGCATGGATGGATCTTTCTGAGCGTGGAAAGCTGCGGATGACGGGTGACGATCGCAAGCGACTGCTCCATGCCATGTCGACCAACCAGGTTCAGAAGCTGGAGCCCGGGGAGGGCTGCTACGCGTTTTTTCTGAACGCGCAAGGCCGCATTTTGGGCGACGCCAACATTTTTGTGCTCGAGGATTCGGTACTTCTCGATACGGAACCCGAAACTCGCCAAAAACTGAGAGAACATTTGGACCGCTACATTATTGCGGATGACGTCACCGTCGAGGATGTGACTCCCGCGATGGCCACCATCGCTCTAGAGGGCCCCGAAGCGGAAGATTTCATCAAACAGCACGCGGCTCCTGTTCCCCAGAAAGCCTTCGCGACAGAGCGTTGGGGAGAGAGGCTGATTGCACGGGTTAGTGTGACCGGCGGTCCGGGGTTTCTAATCTTCGTGCCGCACAGCGAAAAGGAAGACCTTCTAGCGCAGTTTTCTCTGTCCGGCCTGGGTGAGGCCACCGCTGCAGAGGCAAGAACGGTAAGAATTGAGAACGGCCGCCCGCGGTACGGCGAAGAGATTACCGAACGCTACCTGGTGCAGGAAACCGGCCAGTTGCAAGCGGTGAACTTCGAAAAAGGATGCTATCTGGGCCAGGAAATTGTGGAAAGAGTTCGCAGCCGCGCGCAGATTCACCGCATACTGCGGAGGGTCGAGATCGATGCCAAGGAAGCTCCCGAGGCTGGCGCCAAGTTCCAATTCGGGACTGAGGACGCAGGCGAGGTGGTTAGCGCCGTTTTCTCCCCCGCCCTGGAGAAGGTGGTCGCCTTAGCCTATATTCGTAGCCGGTTTGCCGATCCCGGAACAGCCCTCTTGTTGGGCGCTCAGCCCGCCATCGTCGGAAAATTCTAACGGCCCAATTTTGTGTGGCGCCGCCTGCGCCAGATTATCTCAGTCGCGTTAAGATAAGAAAGAAATGTCTACAGTCACCAAATCCCCCCGCGTCACCTCCAAGCCTCTTAGCGAAAACAAACATTTACTGAGGTGGGTGGAGAAGATGGCGGATCTGGTAAAGCCGGACGCCATTCACTGGGTGGATGGGTCCCAGGCCGAATACGACCACCTTTGCGGCCAACTGGTAGAAAGCGGGACCTTTACCAAGCTGAATCAGGATCTCTGGCCCGGCTGCTACTATGCACGCTCCGACGCTGGTGATGTGGCCCGCGTCGAAGATCGCACCTTTATCTGTTCGCTCTCCAAAGACGGAGCCGGCCCGACGAATAATTGGGAAAACCCGTATGACATGCGCAAGAAGCTCAAGGGGCTTTTTGACGGTGCCATGCGCGGCCGGACCATGTATGTCTTAGCCTTCAGCATGGGCCCGGTGGGTTCGCCCATGTCGCAGATCGGCGTGCAGTTAACCGATTCCCCATATGTGGTTGTCAGCATGCGGATTATGGCCCGCATCGGCGTTCAGGTGTTCAAAGAGATTGATAAGGACGAAAAACGCGTCGTGCCGTGTATGCACACGGTCGGCGCGCCCTTGGCATTGGGCCAAAAGGACGTTCCGTGGCCGTGCAATAAAGAGAAATACATTGTTCACTTCCCGGAAACGCGCGAAATCTGGTCCTACGGGTCGGGCTACGGCGGCAACGCGCTTTTAGGAAAGAAGTGCTTCGCGCTCCGCATCGCCTCTAACATGGCTCGCGACGAGGGCTGGATGGCGGAACATATGCTGATTCTGGGCGTGGAAGATCCCCACGGCCAGAAGACCTATGTTGCCGCGGCCTTTCCCAGCGCTTGTGGCAAGACGAACTTTGCCATGCTCATCCCGCCCGCGGGTTTTGACGGCTGGAAGGTGTGGACCGTCGGTGATGATATCGCCTGGATCAAGCCGGATCAACACGGGCACCTGCGGGCGATCAATCCCGAGGCCGGTTTCTTCGGCGTAGCGCCAGGTACTGGCATGCACACCAATCCCAACGCCATGAAGGCGCTGGCAAAGAATTCTATCTTCACCAACGTTGCGCTGACTCCCGAGGGTGGAGTCTGGTGGGAAGGCATGACGGAGACTCCGCCCGCCGAATGCCTCGACTGGCAGGGCAACAAATGGACTCCGGAAATCGGTAAGGAAACCGGAAGGAAGGCTGCCCACCCCAACTCTCGCTTTACGACTCCCGCCTCCCAGTGTCCGACCATTGACCCGGCGTGGGAAGATCCGGACGGGGTACCGATCAGCGCCATGATTTTCGGTGGTCGCCGCGCGACCACCATGCCGCTGGTCTATCAGGCTTTCAATTGGAGTTCGGGAGTATATACCGGCGCAACCATGGGCTCCGAGATGACTGCCGCTGCGGCGGGGACAATTGGCCAGGTGCGCAGGGACCCCATGGCGATGATTCCGTTCTGCGGCTATCACATGGGCGATTACTTCCGCCACTGGCTGAAGATGCCCCGGCTCCTAAACGAAACTCCGAAGATCTTTCACGTGAATTGGTTCCGCAAGGACGCGGAAGGCAAGTTCCTGTGGCCGGGATTCAGCGAAAACATGCGCGTGCTCAAGTGGATTGTCGACAGGGTGCGCGGCCGGGTTTTGGGCAGGGAGACTCCCATCGGCTGGATGCCTCGTTACGAGGATATCCACTGGAAGGGTCTCGACTTCCCGAAGGAGACGTTCGATCAGCTACAGGCCTTTGACAACTCGGCGTGGCGCAAGGAAGTGATGGGTCATGAGGAGTTGTTTATCGCTCTGCATGATCATCTTCCGCCCGAAATGGTTTATGAGCGGGAACTTCTAATTTGCCGATTGTAGGTCAGTGCGACTTGTGAGGGTCCGCTTCCATGGGGAACTCGAACAGTTCCCCAGCTGCGTTCACCATTAGCTTCCCTGCGCCCAGGGGCCTTCCCGCATTAGGATAGAACACGGCGCCATCGGTCGATTGGCCCGGCTGCAGCTTGGTAGTGACCAACGCAATAGCCGAAGTCGCCGCCGCGGCCTTCAACCTGACGGATCCGACCTCTGCCATTGCATCCTGCCTGCGTGCCTCGTAGCCGTTGGTGGAATGCATTTGAGCATTAGCGAAAAGTGTGGCCTCATAAGCCGTAATCAACTTCGAGACGTCGCCGCGACTGCCTTTGTCGAGCATTTCGGAGATTACGGTTTTCGCTGGAGATGCCCGGATTACGTGGCCGTCTGCCGTTTCAAATCGGAAATCTTCCGGACGCACCCCCCAGGAGATTGGAGAACCGTTGGAGATGGCCACCTGCAAAACCCCATATTCTCGAATGTGGCTGTGCAGCGTCGCCACCATGATGGTGACACCGTTGTGGGTGAGGGCTTTGTACTTTAGGCCACTCGATTCAAATTCAATGACTTGCGCGCTGGCGACGCCGGCGAACAGGGCGCACAGCAGCACGAAGCGGCGAAACATCATAGATAATCTCTCATTATTAGACCATGCACGCAAAATAGTGCCGCGCTACTAGACTAAACTGGTGATTAGATTATGGCTATGGGCAGTCCGCCAGGAAAAGCTGTCACGCTGATCAGCTTCACGGACGACATTTATTGCATCGGCCCGCGGCGTATCGCGACGCAGCTCAAACGCCACGGCATCCGAGTCAACCTGGTTTTTCTTCGCCCGACAGATTTCTGGGGTCAGACGCGGCAGCGTTTTCAGGCCCATTACTACAATGACGAACTGTCTGAGGATCTTTATCAACAGCTTCTGGCCATCTGCAAAGACAGTTCTGTAATTGGTTTCAGCGTATGGACGCACCAGGTGGAACAGGTCACCCTGGTCACCAACCGGCTTCGCAAGGAGTTGGACGCGCTGCTGGTTTGGGGCGGCATTCATCCTACCAGCTACCCGGAAGACGCGGTCCGCGCCGTGGATGCCATCTGCATGGGAGAAGGCGACGTCAGTTTTCTCAAGCTGGTGCAGGCGGTTCAGGAGGGCCGCGATTTTCGCAAGACACGCGGGTTCTGGTTCCGTGAAGGCGACCAGGTGATCCGTAATTCCAGCGAACCTCTGGTGGAGAGCCTGGACGAAATCCCGTTCATGGATTTCGAATTCGAGGAACACTTTGTAAACGATCAAGGCACCATCAAGCGCATGGATATGCGCCTGATGAAGAAATACTACGGCGGCAAGCTGTGGACCATGTTTAGCCAGGGGTGTCCCTATAAATGCACCTTTTGCTCCAACGATGTCCTAATCGATCTGGACAAAGGCTATCGCAAATTCCGGAAGCACTCGGTGGAATTTTTCCTCGCTGAGATCAGCTATATATTTTCCAAGTACCCGCACATTCACAACATCGTCATTGACGACGATGCGTTCATGTTCCTTCCCCTGCATCTGATTCTGGAGTTCGCCAGGAAGTACAAGGAGCAGTTCGACGTTCCGCTGTTTGTAACGGGGATTATCCCGGCCTCCATTGACGAGCGTAAATTCCAGGCCATGATCGATGCAGGCATGATCAAGGCTCGCATCGGTGTGCAATCGGCCAACACGCGCATCATGAAAGAAGTTTTCGTGCGGCCGCAGCACGACAGCAAGCTGATCACGGGATCGGAAATCGCGCACAAGAATCGGAAGAAGATGGCGCCGGTGCAGTATGACCTTATCGTGGACAATCCCTGGGAACATCCTGAAGAATTGAAAGACACGCTCCGGCTGGTGGCATCGCTTAAGCCGCCGTATACCTTCGCGATTAACGCGCTTACGCTCCTTCCCGGAACAACCATTTACGATATGGGCGAGCAGGAGGGGTACACCAAGAAAGACGAGAAGATCACTCTTGCTTCGTACGTGACGTACATGCCCACGGAGTTGAACTTGACGCTCGCGTTCTACAACTTTGCGCCTGTGCCGAAATTCTGGCTGAAGCGCGTGCTCAACCGCGACTACGGCGATCGCACGGTGACCATGAAGCAGTATCCGCGCACAGGTGCTCTTATCAGCGCATTGGGGTTGATGAAGAAAGTACTTCACGGTTTTGCGCGAAGGGACATCTCGGCGATTCCGCGGCCCTTCGACGTGTTGGCGGGGCAGCTCTTGCGGCTTGGCAAGAATCGGAAATTGGGGAGCGAATTCGTGCCTCGGGAATTCGAAAACTCGTTGCCGACAGCTCGTCCCAGGCGAGGCCTTGCTCATGCGGCGGCCGCAGGCAAAGGCGCAGAGCTCAAGGTCCTGGGCTAGAAATACGTTCTCGCAATTGACCACAACGTGATGCTCCAGGCGTAAACCAGAATTACGTTGCGGGCACGATCTTCGTTCAGGCGCTTGACCAGGATCGCACCCACAGTGCCTCCGGCAATCGCGCAGACGAGCATAGGAAGACCCAAGCGCCATTCGATAATTCCGCGGACAGCGAAAATAATCGCGGCGACCAGGTTGGTGACGCTGCCGCACATGATGCGGATACCACTGGCAGTCTGCACGTCCATGTTGGCGGTGGCCATGAACAGCGCAAGCATGATCACGCCCATGCCGGCTCCGAAATAACCGCCGTAAATCGAAAGGAAAAATTGTCCGATGACCAGTGGCCACACGCGTGTTTTCTCGGCATGATGAGACGCCGCAAGCTTGCGCACCTTTCCTGCAAAGGTGAAGATGAGGGCCGCTGCGAACATGAGCCAGGGAACAAGTCTGGCGAACTGAGCGTTGGAGGTGTGAAGGAGCAACTCACTGCCGATCCATCCACCCGCCGCGGACGCCACTGCCATGCCGCCAACCAGGCTCCAACCGTGAAGCGCGAGACGGTCGCGGTAGACCAAGGTGGAGGCCCAGGCGCCGGGCATCAGGGTGACGGTCGCGGTCGCGTTGGCGGAGATGGGAGCCATACCGGCAAAAAGCAGCGAGGGGAACACCATGAACATGCCGCCGCCTGCCAAGGCATTGATGGCGCCTCCCAACAGAGCAACGGCCAGGAGGATCGCCCAGGTGATCGGGGAATGGGGCAAGAAGTTCAATCGTAGCAGGCCCGGAATTAATGCTGGCTTGGCCTGCGCCACAACAGGACCGCTAACAGACCGATCGCAGTCAGCCCCGCGCCTGCGTAGACGCTCATGGGGCGATAGCGCATCTCAATCTGATGGGTTCCAGCTTTCACCACGATTCCTCGTAGTGGGCCATCGGCCTCGTAAATTGGGGCGGCTCGCCCGTCCACAGTTGCCCGCCAACCTGGAAAGAACGTTTCGCTCAGAATGACCATGCCCTTGCACGCCATCCGCGCATCAAGCTGAATTCGGTTGCCGCTCCGGGCGATCACGCGGACTTCGTCCGTTGGAGCGCAGGACTCAAGCGGGGGCCCCGGCACGGCTAGAAAGACCTTGCGCCGCAAATCGGCGGGGGTCATCCGCGCAAGGAGATCCTCTTCATGAACGGTCCATGCGAGTGGGAACGATTCCGGGTTGCGATAGATGTTGATGCCGGATCTTCCCCGGAAGACCTCCTGCTGTTCCGGACGAATCGGTTTTGTGCCCGCGTAGTGTGTCAGTGCGAACAACTTGCGACCGATCTCCGCCCCGTCGGCAAAGGGAAGAACATTGGAAGTCACCCCGCTCTGATAGGCCTGAAATTGATCGATCCCGTCCCAATCGCCGGGGTTGTAGGGAACGGCGTTGGGGTCCACTTCCAAGCGAATAAAGTCAGGCTGTGTTCGAAGGAAGTCTGCTATATCCTCGTTCTTTTGCAAGTGTCGCAAAAAGGTTGCTGTTTCCAGGGGCCGATAGTTTCCTCCGGTCACCGTTCCGAGCTCAAACAAGACTGCGCTAATCAACAGCACTAGGGCAAGCGCATCGCCGATCCGGTTCGATCTCCAGAGCCGCAAAATCACCGCGAGCCCCAGCGCCACCATGCCAAAGACAGCAAGCCTCTCATACTCGCGCCCGGCTTGAGGCCGCACAGAGAGGAGAAGCATCAGGACAGGCCACGGCAAGATGCCCGCGATCATCAGCGCTCGCCCTGGCCACCGTTTCCACGACCCAATCCGTAGAGCATCCAGACCGTAGGCTGCCAGGACTGAGATCCCAAACTGAACCAGGACCACCGCCATGGCGGGACTCCGGGCCTTCTCGACCATCGGCACGATCAGGTAGGCCACGCCGTGGAAAATGGAGTTTGCCCCCAGGGCCGCGATCAGCGCGCCGGTGACGATGGCTCCCATCATGCGGACCAGCGGGCTTCGAAACCTCCCGACAAGTCCAACCAGAGCCAAGGTAAGCAGAGCGATCCCCATGAAGGTGTCGTGATCGCCGACGTCGCCCAGGACCAAACCTACAATTTCCCGCGGCTGAAGAGAAAACTGCTCATGGATTGAATAAGGAACGTGTTGGCTCCACGAAATCGCGTTCGGAAGGCCAACGAATCGAACCGAGAGTTTCGCGTACTCGTAGGCGGGCAGGACTTGAAGAGCGCTCACTAGCAGTGTGAACAACACGAATACGGTCGGCGCTCGCCATTCGCGACGCTTCCACATCTGCACCAGCCATAGAGATGCCATCATGAATCCGGTAAAGATCGGAATCTGGTGGTGGCCGCTGAGGAACGCGATTCCCAGAAATGTTCCGGAGCGTGCCGCTTCACGCAGTCCGCCACCGCGCAACCAGCGGAGATAGAAAAGCAGCACGAGAGGAATCCAGATCGCGCCGTTCAACATCTGTGGCCAGCCGAGTGAGCCGACCACGCCGCCTAAAGCGAATCCCAGCCCGCCTAGGATTGACGCAAACTGGCTCCGCTTCAATTCGCGGCACAGCCAGTAGCAGAATAGAGCCGCCAGAAAATGTGTAGCGACGAAATACAGTTGCACGAATAGCAGGTTGATGTGCCCGTCTTTAAGAGGCAGCAGAAACAGCAGCCAATTCAAAGGGTATGCCGCTCCGGGTTGAAGCTGGCCGATCAGGGGTTGGCCACCCCAGACGCCAGGGTCCCAGAGAGGAAGCACGCCGTGATGCAGGGACAAAGCTTCAAATTGATACCAGGGCAGCACCTGATAAGCCATGTCAGGATGGTCCATCCAGGTGTACTGTTTGGTGAGCAGCTTCCAAAAAAATCCAGTAACGATCAGCAGCAGGATGACCGGTCCGGTTGCACGTTTGAGACGAGGCATCTTCTTGTAGGATAGGCGTGTGGACAAGACTTACAACGAACCCAGGCTGGCGCTGAATCGTATTTACACCAAGCGCGGCGATTCCGGCGAGACCGCGCTGGTGGGTGGTCAACGAGTGCCGAAGGATGCTTTGCGCATTGAGTGCTACGGCACCGTGGATGAACTGAATTCTTTTATCGGTCTGGCGCGTGTGTCCTGTTCCGAAGAGGCTCGGCTAGAGAAATTGGGCGAGATCCTGTTGCGAGTACAGCATGAGTTGTTTAACTTGGGGTCGATTCTGGCAACTCTGCCCGAGGACGTTCATCCTAAGCAGCCTCGGGTAACCGATGTGGAAATAGAGCAACTGGAGCGAGAGATCGATGCGATGAACGAGGGACTGCCGCCTTTGCGAAGCTTTGTTCTGCCGGGAGGGAGCCGCGTAAACGCGGAGCTTCACGCTACGCGGACGATTTGCCGCCGGGCAGAGAGGCTGGTCGTGGCGCTGGCGCGCGAGGAGCAAGTCCCGGTGGAGGCGACCCGGTATCTTAACCGGTTGAGCGACGCTCTGTTTGTGTGGAGTCGATGGGCGAGTCATATAACGGGAGTGCCGGAGGTGTTGTGGGATCCCAATCGGGCGGCATCTGGCTAACTCAATCTGTTTTAACCCAGAATTTCTAGTAGGGCTCCGTAGAGGTCCGGGTATTGGAATTCGAAGCCAGAGGCTATGGTGGCCTCGGGCAGAACGCGCTGGCTTTCGAGGATTACCTTTGCCATGTCGCCGTACATCAGCTTCAATGCAAACGGTGGGGCGGCGAAGATCGCTGGACGGTGGAGAGTTTTTGCCAATGTTTTGGTGAATTCCGCATTGGTCACCGGATTTGGCGAGGTCGCGTTCAGTGCGCCTCTTAGGGTTTTTTCGCGGATCACAAAAGAGATCAGCGATACAACGTCGTCCCGATGAATCCATGAAACCCATTGCTTGCCATTTCCCAAACGTGCGCCTAGGCCCAGTTTGAAGGGAAGCACCATTTTCTCAAGAGAACCGCCGCCGGGACCCAGAACCATCCCGATGCGAATCCTTGCCACGCGGACGCCGAAGTCGGCTGCTTTGAGAGCTTCTTCTTCCCAGGACTTCGATACATCGCAGAGAAAGCCGTTACCGGGAGGGGATTGCTCGGTCAGGATTTCGTCCCCGCGATCGCCGTAGTAGCCCACCGCCGAAGCGCTCACCAGCACGTTGGGCGGGTTCGGCTGCAAGGCCTTTACCAGTTTACGAGTGCCCTCGCGGCGGCTTTCCAGAATCTTACGTCGGACATCTTTGGTCCAGCGCTGCGCCACTGGCTCCCCGGCCAGATGAACCACGGCGGTCATGCCTGCGAGTTGGTCGGGACTCAGGTCCCCCCGCAAAGAAATGTCTTTTACGGTGTGGCGCTCAAGCCGAAGATGCTCCTTCAGCCGGCTTCCCAAAAAGCCGGACGCTCCGGTTATGGCGATGTTCATGATGATTAGAAGAGGCGGCTCAGCCCGCTACCATTCTCACGCAAATAGGCATCTACATCGGTTTTCCGTTTCATGCCATCCAGCGACATGTAGCGAACCATGCCGAATATGGGGCGCTCCGTCCACGGGCGGTCGTGGAGGCCCAGGCACCATAGGATGTTGGTATACGTATTTGGATCGCGGCCGTCCAGAGCGTAGCGGTCGTTCAAATAAATCATCGTATCCAGAGCATTCTGCGCCGTCGGGGACCATTCGATGATCTTCTTGCCCCAGTACATCCGATAGTAGCCGTGAATGATCCCGTCGCGAAGAAGCTCGCGCTGACAGGCGTTCCAAAGCTCGTCATGAGTGGAGGCGGTATCGAATTGTTCGCGTGTGTAGAGAGGATCGCGGCGATCGTGCGCATGTTTGCTCAGCGTCGCCTGGGCCCAGTCGGGCAGGCTGGAGATCTTCTGAGGAGGCGGTCCGTAGCGGGCGAAATTGAAAGCCAGCTCGCGGCGAACGATTAGCTGCTCGAGAAATTCGGCGGCGATCAACTTGTGTTCTTCCGCATAATCGTGAACCGCGAGCGCGATTTCCACAGAGGAGATGGAGCCGAAGTGCAGATACGGGCTCAGTTGGGAGGTCGCTTTGGCGGATGGCTCGCGATTCTGGCGCGCGTAACGGACCAGATTGTGGTCCAGAAACTGTTTGAGCCGCTTTTTCGCTTCGCTTCGTCCACCGCGGAATTCTGTGGTCGGCGGGACGGTGTGGTCGATGTCGCTTTGGCGGACCAGCTCTGGAATCCTCTCTGGCATCACCTCTGTGTGAAACCGCGAAATTTCACCGGTCCAATGTTTTGCCAACTTCACGGCAGGTACCGGTTGCAGGAATTTCTGTAGAAGCTTCTGGATCTTCGGTCTAATTGTGTATGCTGCGTATTGTTGCTTGCCAATCGAGGCCATGGGCACGATGCAGCTCGCATCGACAACATAGTAAGGAACCCCGATACGGTCCGCCACACGAGGGTTGAGGGCGGCGGGTAAGTAAATTGGAAAATCGTCGGTGACCACCGCATGGGCCTTACGAGCCAGCGTGTAGAGCACGTCATTCTTGTCAGACATCTTCGCGCGGTGATAGAAGATGTAGCCCGCGCCCAATTGTCCGGCTCGTTTTGAGTTTTCTGCGATGCCTTCCAGGATGAAGGTGTGGAAACGGTCGTTAGCCCGGGCATGCGAACACGTCAGGGCTTCATAAACCAGCAGAGGAAGCGATTTCTGATTCGCAAGGCGCGCGGCAAAGGAAAATGCGTGATTGGAATCCAGGCGGCGGTTCGCCTGCGCCCAATAGATTACATAAGCCGGGGCGGCGGGCGCGGTCGCATGGTTCAGGAGCCGGACGCGCCCGTCATGATCTACCATTCGCTAGAACAATGAGAACATAGGTTCAAGCATGCGCTGGATCAATCGGGCAAAAGTTTTGTGGAGTTACCTGCGAGGTTCGCCCCGTGTGCCCGGGCTGCCAGTCGAATACATTGTGGAGACCACGGCCAAGTGCAATATTTATTGCCCCATGTGTCCGCGCGAAACCCATAAGCAGCCTAAAGAAAACATGTCTGATCAGGTGTTTGAACGGCTGGTGCAGGGCGCCTCCCAGACCGCTGAACATATGATGCTGATAGGGCTGGGGGAGCCGCTGCTGGACCCAAAGATTTTCGATCGCATCTCGTATTGCGAACATCATGGTATTTCTACGTTGCTGTCGACCAACGGAACGCTGCTCGACGAAAAGATGGCGGAGAAGCTGCTGGCCACGCCAATGGCGCACATCACTTTGAGCTTTGACGGGGCGTCGAAGGAGACATTTGAGACATATCGCAAAGGCGCGAGGTTCGAAAGAGTCCGGGACAACTTCGTCCGCTTTGCAAAGTTGAAGTATGCCGGAGGCTCTAAACTCCAAATCGTGGTGCAGATGGTTCGCATGCCGGGCAATGCGCATGAAGTGGAGGACTTTCGCCGGTTCTGGAGCGCGGTGGAAGGCGTCGACCAGATTCGGGTGAAGGAAGACGAGACCAACCTGCTACAGCCGGAAGGGCGCGGGTCGGCGGTAAGCGGTCGGCCGTGCCATTATCTTTGGCGCGGCGCCGCCTACGTGAAGCATGACGGCCGGGTGTATCCATGCTGCCAGAGCTACATGCTGGATGGCGATCCCATTGGTGATTTGCGCAACTCGAGTTTGACGGAGATTTTTAATTCGGATGCGATGCAGGGATTGCGGAGACTGCATGCCGCTGGAAGGGCCAGTGAGATCGACATGTGCGCGCGGTGTTGTACGGCAATTCCTCATCCCGCTCTGGTGGCCGGGAGTCTGCTGTTACATGGCAAATGGGTTCGGCACGCCTTGCCGCTGGTGGAGCGTTTGGTATACAGCCGCAAACTTCCGAAGCAGTTGCTGACCGCTCCCCGGGAAGAGTTGGTGCAGATTGAGAAGCGTTAACTTGGGTGCCAAGTCCGCTCTGCTTGGATTAGCGATATGATATGTTCTATCGTTTCACAGAAAGCATTTGCAGAAGTGCGCCGTGAGGCGATGGGGGAGTTCCCATGGATAAACAAGCGCAAAATATTCAAGAAGCATTCCTAAACAACGCGCGCAAGGAAAAGACTTTCCTCACGATTTACCTAATGAGCGGAGTAAAGCTTTCAGGGCGAATCAAGAGTTTTGATAAATACTCCGTCGTATTGGAAACCAACAACCAGGAACAACTGATCTTCAAGCACGCGATTTCTACCGTGGTGGTTTCTCGACCCTTCCACGGAGGAACGTCCCACGCTGCCGTTGGAGCGGCGCACGGAGCCCCGGGCATTCCGGAGCAAACCGAGTAACACCAACAGCAGAACAAAGGATCACTCATTTTGCCGAGCGGTGAGGAGATCGTTCTCCTGGTGGGTTTGGAGCTAACCACCCGGAAAGCTACAAACACGTCTGAACGCCTGCTCGTTCGCGCAGAAGAATCGCTGGAAGAGCTTGCCGGCTTGGCCGCAAGTGCCGGTGCCAGAGTTGCCGAGCGTCAGATCCAGACTCGCGCCCGAGCTGACGCCGCGACGATGGTAGGGTCGGGCAAAGTGGAAGAGCTAAAGACTCAGATTCATTTCCACGACGCCACCACGGTGATCTTCGACCGTGAGCTGACGCCCACGCAACAGCGGAATCTGGAGCGTGCGCTGGATGTCAAGGTCCTCGACCGGACGCAGTTGATCCTGGATATCTTTGCGCGGCGTGCCCGCACCCGTGAAGGGCAACTGCAAGTGGAGCTGGCACAGCTCAACTACCTGCTGCCGAGGCTCACCGGGCATGGAGCGGCGATGTCGCGCCTGGGCGGCGGCATCGGCACAAGAGGTCCTGGGGAAACCAAGCTTGAAACCGATCGCAGGCGCATCCACCAACGCATTCAAGCCATCGAGAAGAGTCTGGAACGCGTTCGCACCGGCCGGACGACGCAGAGACGGCAGCGCCAGGGAGTGCCGCTGGCCACAGTCGCGCTGGTGGGCTACACGAACGCGGGAAAGTCCACGCTATTCAATCGCATCACGGGAGCGGGCGTGCTGGCGGACTCCAAAATGTTCGCCACGCTCGACCCGACTGTTCGGCAGGTGACCTTGCCATCGCGCAGGAAAGTGCTCGCGAGCGACACTGTGGGATTCATTCGCAGTTTGCCGACGACGCTGGTGAAGGCCTTTCGCGCGACACTGGAAGAGGTGGTGGAAGCTGAACTTCTATTGCACGTGGTGGATGCGAGTTCGCCCTCCGCGGCGGATCAAACCGCGCACGTATTGGCAACGCTCACCGAAATCGGCGCCGGAGCCACGCCGCAGATCCTGGTGCTGAACAAGACCGATCTTATTACTGAAGACGCCGGTGCATCCGTCCTTGCTCGCCGCATTCTAGGGGATCCGGAACACCAGCCGGCCGGAGCCGTCGTAATTTCCGCGCGAACCGGAGCCGGGTTCGACGAACTTCTTCGCAAAGTAGACGAGACCCTGGCCATGGATCCCGTTGCGGAGTGCGAGTTTCGGATTCCGGCCGGCGACGGAGCATCTCTGCACGTCCTGCACGAACGCGCGCAAGTGCTTAGCAAGAAGTATGTCGGCCAGTGGTGCCGCGTGAAGGCCATAGCACCGGCCTCCGTGAGGCGTTTGCTTGCGGGGTATGCCGTGGGCGGTATCATGTGAAAATCGGATGAATCTGCCGAACTTACTGACGCTGTTGCGAATTTTCTTCGTGCCGCTGCTGGTGGCAGCGCTGCTCGCGGACAATCGCACCTCTACATTTCAGCAGGTGATTCCGGTTTCCAGCGAATTATTCGCTTTGGCAGTGTTTCTCGTGGCCGCAACAACAGATTTGCTGGACGGCTATCTGGCGCGGCGATGGGGCCAGATAACCACAGTGGGAACGCTGCTTGACCCGATTGCCGACAAACTATTGGTCTCCGCGGCATTGATTTCGCTAGTGGACATCCATCGCGTTACTTCCTGGATGGTGATCCTGATCATCGGGCGGGAGTTCGCAGTGTCAGGCTTGCGTTCCATCGCTGCGGCTTCCGGCTATATGATCCAGGCGAGCGAGCTGGGCAAAACAAAAATGGCGGCGCAAGTGGCCGCGATCGCGCTGGTCATCGGTGGCATCCGCTGGAAGAACCTGGAGGAAACCGGTCAGCTCGCCATGTGGGTAGTAGTAATTTTTGGCATTGTGTCGGCAGCCGACTACTTTCGCAAGTTCTGGCGCACCGTAGATGACCAGGTAAAGCGTCGTCGTCGTCGTGAATTCCTGGTGATGGAACGGCAGAAGAAGCGTAGCGCCATCGTCTAAACGGAATACGCTGTTTTAAACAACGTTTGGCTGCGACAAAAGCCCCCGTCGGATCATCCAAGAGAGAAAGTGTGTTGCGCAATCTCACTTTCTTGGAGGAGGGTTCCTGAAAATGCGCGGTAGGCTAGTAGATTAGTTGGTCCGAACGCACCGTCCCGCAGGACCACTTCCCGAAGAGGTTGGCAATTACACAAACATGAAGCCTATTCTGCTGCTGGTTGTTTCTCTGCTCGCCGTTTCTCCAGTGGCGATGCAGGCCCAAACGATTGCTCCGGAAGGGTATCGGGGCAGTGTAGTCAGTGGACAAGCTCGTTCTACGCCGCTTGGCTTGTCGCTACAGGACGCAATCGATCGTGGTATCAAAACTAACATCGGGCTACTGGTGCGTGGCTCCGACGCGACCGAGGCACGGGCCGAACGGCTTCGCGCGCTGAGCGCTCTTATGCCGAACGTGACCGGCAGCGCATCCGTGGTCATCGCGCAGAACAATCTGACCACTTTTGGAATTAGGGTTCCCGGCTTTCCGCCCGTAGTGGGTCCTTTCAACTACATTGATGCGCGAGCTTCAGTCTCCTCGCCGCTATTTGACTGGTCGCTGATCAAGCGGGTGAAAGCTGCGACCGAAGGCGCCCGAGCGGCTCAGCTATCTATCGACGATGGTCGAGACATTGTGGTGGAGGCGGTTGCTTCTGGCTACTTTGCGATTCTGGCCGATGTGGGACGGGTGGAAGTGACAAAGGCTCAACTCGACTTGTCGCTTCAGCTCTACCAGATCGCCAAGGACAATCATGCCGCGGGTACCGTTCCGGCAATCGATGAGCTGCGGGCCAATGTGGAATCGCAGAAGCAGCAGCAGACTTTGCTAGCGGTGCAGAATCAGTTGGGAAAAGACAAGCTGGCATTGGCGCGGGTGATTGGCCTTCCTGGAGGTCAGGAATTTGACGCGACGGAGCCCGCGCCTTACAAGGCACTGGACGGACTGACACCCGATCAGTTGCTCACGAAGGCTTACAAACTGCGGTCAGACTACCAAAGTGCGGAAGCCCAGGTGCGCGCCAGTGCATTCTCGCTTCGGGCTGAGGATGCCGCGCGCTACCCAAGGCTTTCCCTGGACGGCTACTATGGCGACACTGGTCCGGCCATCGGAAATTCGCATGGTGTTTTTAACATCACCGGCTCCGTGCAATTCAATATTTTCGACGGTGGCCGGATTCGCGCGAATCAGGAGACCGCGGGTTCGATTCTGAAGCGCCGCCAAAACGATCTTGACGACCTGCGAGGCAAGATCGACTACGATGTGCGCAACGCGCTGCTCGATCTGAAGACGGCCGCCGATCAGGTGGCCATCGCCAAGGTCAGCCTGGATCTCGCGCAGGAGACTCTGAATCAGGCGCGGGATCGCTACGTTGCCGGAGTTGGCTCGGGCATTGAATTGGTGGACGCGCAGGTCGCGCTTGCCGCAGCGAACCAGGATGTGATTACGGCCGCGTACGCTCACAATCTGGCAAAAGTTCAACTGGCGCGGGCGGTGGGCGGAACACAGATGACGTTGAAAGAATTCTTGGGGGACAAGTAATGGCGGACGGAGAGAACAAAGCGCGCCGAGGATTACGCTGGGGTATCGCACTGGTGCTGGTAGCTGCGTTGGCCGCGGGCGGCTATTGGGCATGGCTGTATTTCTCCAAGGTTGAATCCACCGACGATGCGCAGATTGACGGAACCATCTATGCCATCAGCGCTCGCATCGGTGGTCATGTCATCGCGGTAAAGGCCCAGGACCAGCTTCACGTGAATCAAGGTGACGTGCTGGTGGAGCTGGATAAGTCCGACTATCAAGTGGCCGTTGCACGAGCGGAAGCCGAGTTGGCTGACGCGGAAGCGAGTCTCGTAAGCGCGCGCACCGAAGTCCCGATGGTGACGGTGACTTCCAACAGCAATTTGAACAGCACCCGTAGTGGGAGCCAGGATGCCGCAATGGCCGTAAACATGGCGGAGCAACAGGTAGGTGCTGCGCAGTCGCGGGTGGTTTCCGCCGAGGCCAACGTCCGAGTGGCGCAGGCAAATGCCCTGAAGGCGCAGCAGGATGTGGAGCGCTACAAGGTGCTGGTTGCCAAGGACGAAATCTCAAAGCAGACGTACGATCAGGCGGTCTCCACGGCCGAAGCAGCAAGGGCCGAAGTAGACGCGCAGAAGGCAGCGGTCGCCGAAGCACAACAACTGGTGACGACGGCGCAGACCGCGATCGCGCAGGCGAAGGCGAAGCTGGCGCGAGCGCAGGCGGATGCGGAAGGGGCGACTACGGTGCCCCAGCAGGTGCAGTCATCGCAAGCTCGGGCTCAGGCGGCCGAGGCGAAGGTCGCTCAGAAACGCGCAGAATTGGATCAGGCTAAGCTCAACCTGAGCTACACGACGATCACGGCTCCGGTCGCGGGCATGGTCGGCAAGAAAGCTGTTGAGGTCGGACAGAACGTCGCGCAGGGGCAGCAACTGATGGCCGTGGTGGCGCTGGACGATATCTGGGTCACCGCCAACTTCAAAGAAACTCAGTTGAAGGAAATGAAAATCGGGCAGAAGGCGGAGATTGAGGTCGACTCCAACGGCCGGAAGTACACAGGCAAGGTCGAGCGTATTTCCGGTGCAAGCGGATCGCGATTCAGCTTGCTGCCTCCGGAAAACGCGACCGGTAATTACGTCAAAGTGGTCCAGCGTATTCCGGTGCGCCTTTCGATTGACCCTGGCCAGGACCCTGATCACGCGCTTCGCGTGGGAATGTCGGTCACGCCCACCATTCAAATCCGATGAGCGTTCCGCACGTCGAGTGGAAGCCGAAATACAATCCCTGGATCATCGCGATGACGGTGACGCTGGCGACGTTCATGGAGGTGCTCGATACCAGCATCGCCAACGTCGCGCTGCCGCATATCGCAGGCAATCTTTCCACAGGAGTGGACGAAAGCACCTGGGTGCTCAGCTCTTACCTGGTCGCCAATGCGGTCGTGTTGCCGATCGGCGCGTGGCTGGCGACCTTCTTCGGCCGCAAGCGATTTTACATGGCCTGTGTGGTGATGTTCGGAGTGAGTTCGCTTGCATGTGGGCTCGCGCCGAACCTGGGCATGCTCGTGTTCTTCCGAGTGTTGCAGGGGCTGGGTGGCGGCGGACTCGCGCCGACCGAGCAGGCGATTCTCGCGGACACCTTTCCACCTGCAAAACGAGGCATGGCATTCGCTGTGTATGCGATGGCCGTTGTGCTGGCTCCCGCAGTGGGACCCACACTAGGCGGCTGGGTAACCGACCACTATAATTGGCGATGGATTTTCTTTATCAACGTGCCGGTGGTGATCGTGTCCCTGCTGCTCACCTCGAAGCTGGTAGAAGATCCGCCCCATCTAAAACAACAAAAGCGCGACGCGAAAATCGATTACGCGGGTCTGCTGTTGCTTGCCACCGGCATCGGCGCCGCCCAGATCGTTTTTGATAAAGGCGATCGCGAAGATTGGTTCCATTCCAACTTCATCATCGGTTTCGCGTTGCTGGCGGTAACCTGCATTCTGATCGCCCTGATCTGGGAGTGGTATCACGAAAACCCCGTGATCGACATCCGCCTGTTCCGCAACCGGAATTTTGCCGTGAGCTGTCTGATGATGTTTGCGCTGGGAGGAGCTCTGTTCGGCGCGACTGTATTGTTGCCTCAATTGCTCCAAACCCTGATGGGATACTCGGCCCAGGACGCCGGCATGGTCTTATCGCCCGGCGCATTCGCCATCATTCTGTTGCTTCCTTTGATTGGAAAGCTGGTGGGGAAGGTCGATGCGCGCTACCTGATTTGTTTCGGCTTCGCGGGCGCGGCGGTCGCGCTCTTTCACATGACGGGGATGAGCCTGGACATGGATTTCGACACTGCGGTGAAGTTGCGCATTTACCAAATGGTGTTCGTCGCGTTTCTATTTGTTCCCATTCAAACCATGAGCTATCAGGGCATACCGCGCGAAAAGAACAACAGCGTGAGCGGCATGACCAATCTGGCGCGCAATCTGGGTGGCAGCATCGGGATCTCGGCGGTGAGCGCGCTGCTCTCGCAACGAGGCCAGTTCCACCAGACCATGCTCGCATCGCACACAGGGCAGTTTGACCCGGAATTCCAGACTCGCGTGACAGGACTAGCGAAGACGTTTCAGAACTCCGGTATGGACCTCGCAGTGGCAACGCAGGCTGCCTATGGACGTCTTTATGGCGCCATGCGGAACCAAGCGGCGATGCTCGGATACATCGACGTGCTTTTCGTGTTTGCGATTGTCTGCGCTTTGATGGCGCCCATGGCTTTTCTCATGAAGCGAGCCAAGTCGGGCGGCAGTGCACCCGCGGCTCACTAGAATCCTCCCGCTGTACCATTACCTCACCCTCTCTATACCGCCAATGCTCCGGTACTTCGCCGGGACCTAAATCAGTACCTCCAGCCTGCTGACTACAAACGGTTTAACCGGCAGAGTCTTGATGAGAGCAATAAGTCTCAACTCTCACTCATCAGACGCCAGGAGTCACTTTTTTCAATGAAGTTTACATTACTTGCCATAGGCGCTCTTTGTCTATCGATGTCGGCGCAGGCAACCAGCCTGTCCCTCGACTTCACCTCGTCCGGAGGTGTTGACACGGGCGACACCGGAGGCGCATTCGGTAATATCCGCACCTACACCAACGACGGTGTTACCGTCACGGTGACCGCGTGGGGCCTCACGGGCCTTAGCGATACTACTTTTCAGACCGCGAACCTCGGCCAGTATACAGGAACGAATCTTGGCCTCGGAGTCTGCAACCAGAATGAAGGTAAGAATTGCGATTCGCCCACTCACCAGGTGGATAATGCGGGCGCGAACGATTTCGTTCTGTTCCAGTTCAGCTCGATCATTACTTCGCCGATCACTATCACCATCACGCCCTATGGAACCTACGATCGCGACGTTACCTACTACACGGGAAACGCCGCCAGCGGACTAAACCTCACGGGCGACGCTCTTTCGGGCCTCAGCGCAATAGGTCTCAGCAGCGTGCGCAATGACGACAGTACAGTTAGCGATCACACGCGCACGGTCACGCTGAACGTCAGCGGCGGCGTGAATTCGATTCTGTTCGGTGCCCGCGTTAATGGCGATTCCAGCCCGGATTATTTCAAGATTAACGGCCTGACCGCCAACGTGACTGCCGCACCTGAACCTGCCACGAGTGCTCTTGCCGGGGCAACACTGATTGCGTTAGCAGCCTTGGCGCGCCGCGTAAATCGCCGCCACTAGAGCGCTTCATCCACCTGATTCAGCCACTGGCCCGTTGTATACTTCTTGGAGGACCGAAAGCATCGTGTCCAGACACTTACCGGCCGGCCAGTGGCCCCGGAATCAGGAGAAATACGGAACATGAGTGACGCGCTCACTGGAGCTGAGTTTAAGAAGCAGTTGCGAGCGGGAACCCCGAAGATTGGTCTCTTCCTGAACTCGCACAGTCCGACTGTGGCTGAGCAATTGGCGCACAGCGGTTATGACTGGCTCCTGGTGGACACGCAACACGGGCCCATGGGCAACGAAAGGTTGTCCGCCATGCTAGCCGGAATCTCCAGTGGCGGAGCCAAATCTCTTGTGCGCGTAGGCGGCTATTCGGATCGGCCGGGAATTCAACAATCGCTCGATATGGGAGCCGATGGCGTCCTGGTTCCGTATATCAACACGGTTCAGGAAGCCCGCGAGGCGGTATCGTGCGCGCGCTATCCAACCGCCGGCACCCGGTCGGTCTATTTCCCTCAGCGCAGCATGAACAAAGCGGGTCTGTTGGGTTACGCAGGCGCCTGGAACGATAACTGCATTTGCGCGCTGCAAGTGGAAACCGCCGATTGCATCAAGAATATCGACGAAATCGCTGCTGTGCCTGGCGTGGATCTTCTGTTCCTTGGCCAGAACGACCTCTGTATGTCGATGGGGCTGTTTGAGAAATACAAATTTCCCGACATGTATTTTTCCGACGAGCTTAAGGCCGCCACCAATAAGTTAATCAATGCGGCGCACAAGAACAACGTCATTCTCGGCCTCTTCCTCTTCGGCACCAGCCGCGTGGGCGAGTTCCTGGAAAAAGGCTTCCCGCTGATCAGCCTCGGGAACGATCTGCACCACATCCTCACGCAGGCTGGCGAGCATGTCAAAGCCGTGGAGGCAGTGTCTAAGGAGAAGGGCAAGACCTGGACTCGTCGCGCGTCTAATCTGATTAGCTAATCACGAAATTTCCAGCAGGACTGAGCCAGAAGTCCCATATCAACGGGATTCTCTGGCTCTTTTCATGTTTGTTATCGTAAAGGCTTCCCATGCAACTCATCGAAAGAATGTCCAAGATCGGTATCGAGTCCGCCTTTGAAGTTCTGGTCAAAGCGAGGGCTCTGGAGGCACAGGGCAAAAGCGTTATCCATCTGGAAATCGGCGAGCCCGATTTCCCTACGCCCAAGCATGTGATTGAGGCCGGCAAGAAGGCTCTGGACGAAGGTTGGACCAAGTACGGCCCTACCACCGGCCTGCCAGACCTCCGCCAGGCAATTGCAAACTACATTTCAACGACGCGTCAAATCAAGGTCGGACCCGAGAACGTCTGCGTGGTGCCGGGCGGCAAGCCCATCATGTATTTCGTGATCATCGCTCTGGTGGAGCCTGGCGATGAAGTCATCTACCCGGACCCGGGCTTTCCGATCTATGAATCGATGATCCGCTTTCAGGGTGGCGTACCGGTACCCATGCCGTTGCTGGAAAAGAACAACTTTTCGCTCGACCTGAACGTCTTCAAGAGCCTGCTGACGAAGAAGACCAAACTGGTTATTCTCAACTCGCCCGCCAATCCGACGGGCGGCATCATTCCTGCCGAAGATGTAAAACAGATCGCCGATCTGCTGCGCGAGCGTGACGTGATGGTCCTGAGTGATGAGATTTATTCGCGTATCGTCTACGAGGGCGTTCCGAAATCTATTACCAGCTTTGATGGAATGCTGGAAAAGACTTGCATTCTGGACGGCTTTTCAAAAACTTACTCGATGACCGGATGGCGCTTGGGTTATGGCGTGATGCCGCTTTGGCTAGCTGATGCAGTCAGCAAACTGATGGTCAATTCGAACTCCTGCACCGCAAGCTTTACCCAGAAGGCGGGCGTGGCTGCACTGACCGGCCCGCAGAACGACGTCGACCACATGGTGTCCGAATTCCGCAAGCGCCGCGACGCCATTGTGAAGGGCCTCAATTCCATTCCCGGATTCCATTGCCTTTCCCCTGCAGGCGCCTTCTATGCGTTCCCCAGCGTGAAGGGCACGGGCATATCTTCCAAAGAGCTGGCTGACCTCCTACTCAATGAGGCAGGGGTGGCTTGTTTGAACGGGACGGCTTTCGGTATGCATGGCGACGGCTACATTCGCTTCAGCTACGCCAATTCGCTGGAAAACATTCTGGACGCGATAGAGCGGATTCGCAAGGTGTCGTCCCGGTGGGCCAAATAGATGGATCTACGCGCTTTTTGCGGTCACGCGAGGCTCTTCGCTTGTCGTAATTCGCGCTGGGATCCCGAGCCCTAGCTTTTCGCGAACCGCTGCTTCGATCTTCTTTCGAATTTCCGGGTGTTCCTTCAGAAATACGCGCGCGGTTTCCCGGCCTTGTCCTAATCGCTCCCCTGCATAGCTGAACCACGACCCCGACTTTTCGACGATCCCCTGCTCGGATCCCAGGTCCAACAAATCTCCCTCGCGTGAGAAGCCTTCGCCGTAGAGAATATCCACCTCCGCCTCCCGGAACGGGGCCGCCACTTTGTTCTTCACTATCTTGACCTTAGTGCGATTTCCAATCACCTTGTCGCCGTCTTTGAGTGCCGCCATCCGCCGCACGTCCACACGCACGGAAGAGTAAAACTTGAGGGCCCGGCCTCCGGTGGTGGTTTCCGGGTTGCCGAACACGACCCCGATTTTCTCGCGCACCTGGTTGATAAAAATCATGCAGGTGTTGGAGCGCGCCACGGCGCCTGTGATCTTGCGGAGCGCTTGTGACATAAGCCGGGCGTGGAGTCCCATGAAACTGTCTCCCATCTCGCCATCCAGTTCGGCCTTGGGCACCAGCGCGGCCACCGAATCGACGACCACGACGTCTATTACCCCGGAAGAAACCAGCGCATTGGTGATCTCCAACGCCTGTTCGCCGTAATCTGGTTGCGAGACCAGTAATTCGTCGATATTGACGCCCAGGTTGCGCGCATAGCCGGGATCCAGCGCGTGTTCCGCGTCCACAAACGCCGCCGCTCCTCCCGCCGCTTGCGCTTCCGCAATGATGTGCAACGCCAAAGTCGTTTTACCTGAGGATTCGGGCCCGAAAATCTCGATCACGCGGCCACGGGGAAATCCACCGACTCCCAGTGCCGAATCGACCGAGATCGCCCCGGTCGGAATTACAGAGACTGGTAGCACGTTTCGCGATCCCAACTGCAGGACACTTCCCTTGCCGAACTGCTTATCCATCTGCGTCAGCGCCTGTTGGATCAGCCGATTGCGTTCCGTCGTAGAAATAGGCATATCTTCGAGGAATTGGTGGCGAACCGCCCCCGAAATTCTCAGGAGATCTTCGGGCCTTACGCGTTCTGTTTTGGGAGGGAAGCCCAATAGGCGGCTATCAGATCGGCTAACGGAATCCCGTTGATGGTCATGCCATCGGTCATGCTGTCCACAATGGAGGCGCCCCTCAGATTGGCGTTTGCAATCCGGAGCCCAGAGAGATTGACGTTTTGCAGGCGCCCCTCAGCGAGGTTCACATCTTCGAACACCGCGCCCGAAAGCTTGACATCCGTGAAGATCGAGCCCGACAAATCGGCATCATTGGCCTGCAGACGTGTCTTTGTGTGTTCGACCTTGAGCGCGTCCATACCCTAAGCGCGAAATCGATCGTCGATCTCCACTTGGTAGCCGCTGGCCAGCCGGTTGCTCTCATTGGCCATACCCACCACTGCCATCAGCTCTGCGAACTGCGCATCGGTCATCCCTGCTTTGCGCGCGGCCGCAGTGTGGGAGGCGATGCAGTAGCCGCACTGGTTGGACGCGCTCACCGCTACGTAAATCATCTCTTTCGTGAGCGGATCGAGCGCCCCGGGAGCCATGATCTGCTTCACCGATTCCCAGGTGCGGCGCAGTGTTGCGGGATCGTGGGCGAGCGCCTTCCAAAAATTGTTGATATAGTCGGTCTTGCGCGTGGTCAGGATATCGTCATAGACTTCGCGCACTTCCGCCGACGCGTCCGTGTATTCAACAAGTCCCAAGGTCGCCATGATCTAATTCTGGTTTCCGCGTGGTTCCGTGCGGCCCGCCAGCGACCGGATCGCGCTTCCTCCGCACACACCGACTCCCACATTCAGCAGCGCGTTCAAGAAATTGTAAAGTACGGAGTAAATCAATTGCTCGGTCACCGCGGCCTTGTTGGGCATACGAAACGTCACGGGCAATTCTTTGGCGATCTGGAGCCGCAGAGCATGCGGCAGGGCCCGCCCGGACCGGTCACGTTGGTTCGCCACCGAGATAGGAGTCTGTAGCACCGCGCCGCTCGTGCCATCCACGTAAAACTGGCAGCGGGAAAACCATCCCAGGTTACCGGGGTCGGAAGCGTCAAACAGCAGCAATGGGGCTTGTCGGCCCTCCGCCGATAGCTCAAGAACCACGCGGCGTTCCTGATCTTCCAAACGGAATTCGAATCCCGCTTGTCGCGCGATGTTCTCTATAAACTCGGTTTCGAGTTCGAGCAACATCAACTTGTGCCGGCCTGCTTGGAGTACTTGCATGAATTGAGAGGCAGTTTCTCTGCTCGCTCTCCTTGCTCATTCTAGCAGCGGGCTATCATGAAGTTTTGGCGACCTCTCAAAAGAAGTTAAACGCGCTGGTTCTTTTTGACATCGACGGAACCTTGCTGCGCCGCGCTGGACCTCATCACCGAAACGCCTTAGTGGAGGCAACCCGCAGGGTGACCGGGATGGAAACGTCCATCGATGGTGTCCCAGTGGCGGGAATGTTGGATCGCGACATCCTGACGGCGATGCTGCAGAAGGCTGGCGCGACTCCTGCCATGATTCGTGGCAAGATGCCCGAGTTGGTTCACGCCGCGCAATCCATCTATACGCGAGGCTGTCCTGACCTGCGCCGTAAAGTATGCCCCGGAGCGCGCATGCTGCTGTACCGTTTGTCTCGCCGAGGCGTTCCCACGGGATTGGTGACAGGGAACCTGACCAGGATCGGATGGAAAAAGATGGAACGGGCCGGGCTGCGTGATTATTTGCGCTTTGGAGCCTTCGCCGAGCTCGCCAAGGATCGCGCCGGATTGGTTCGGATTGCTGTTCGCCACGCCCGCGAGCAGGGTTGGATTGACCGCAAGTCCCCCATCGCCTTGATTGGGGATCATCCCAACGATATTCGCGCCGCCAAGGAAAACGGTGTACGGTCTGTTGCCGTGGCCACCGGTGTGATTGGCGCGGAGGAACTCGCGCGGCATTCTCCGGATCTTCTAGTACCCGATATGCGATCGCTTACCGTAGAAATGTTGGTCGGATAGATGAAGCGGTATATCATCTGCGTGGCGATCTTATTAGCAGGGTGCGTGTCGCCGCAAGACTCAGGCGTAAAGGTCATCGTCGGCGCAAGGCTTGAATCTGGTGCCAATCGCGCTCCCATTGAGCATTCCGTGATCGTCATCGCGGACGGAAAGATCCGCGCCGCGGGCACACAGGCTGCTGTTCCCGTGCCCAAGGGTTCGCTGATCATCCAGGGACTCGGGATGACCATTGAGCCCGTCCCCGGCGGTGATCCGGTTGAAGCGGGCCGGCCGGCAAATCTTATTTTGAAAGGGCCTACGGATCGCTACATGCGCAATGGCGAGTGGGTTCCCTAACCGCTATGGACGCTCAGCCATTTTCCGTCAAGCGCGCGCAAGTGGAGTTTCACAACTTCGCGTCCCTGGGCGAGCCCGAACGCAATCTCAGGATCTACGCCGAAGAAAACAAGCGGCGGGGCGCGGTGATCCGGAACCATCTCGCCTTCGTCGGAGAAATGACCCCGTTTCTCGAAATCGGCGCCAACGCGGGACACTCCAGCTATATGCTCGCCAACGAGTACGGCGCTTCGGGCTTCGCGCTCGACCTCTCCGCTGATTCCCTTCGGCACGGTCGAGCCTTGATGGATGCCTGGCATCTCGACCGCGCTCCGGTGCGAGTCGCCGGGGACGCGGCCAATCTTCCTTTTGCCGACGGTTCCCTACGATTCGTATGCGCCTTCCAGATGCTCAGCCAGTTCATGGACATCGAAAGCGTGTTCCGCGAAGTATCGCGCGTACTGCAGCCGGGCGGTGTGTTTCTGTTCGCCGAAGAGCCATTAAGGCGCAAGCTTTCGCTGCGGCTTTATCGATGTCCCTACTACGACACCATGAAGCCCTGGGAACGAAAACTCTATGACTGGGGCTTGCTCGGCTACTTCGTGCGAGACGTAATCGGAGCGCACCAGGAGGAAAGCTTCGGCATCAGGCAGAATCACACCATGGGGCTCGGCGACTGGCACGCGCTCGCTCTCAAGTATTTCGCTCAACAGGAATACGAAGTCTTCGTACCGGAGCGCGGATGGGGAGAGCGAGTGGTCAAACGCGGCGCGGCTTCAGAATGGCGCGCGGCTAGGCTCTTGGGGGGAACGCTCGCCGCGATTTTGAAAAAGGGCGGCATCGCACCAGCACCCAAGCCGTTTGAGAATTTTGAAACCTTCCTGCGATGCCCCGATTGCCACGCGGCATTGCATCGCGAAAGCCAGGACATGTTGCGATGTTCGCAATGCTCCTATCAGTCTCCCAATGAGGGACAGGTCTACAATCTGCTTCCCTCCGCTGAGCGCAAGGAACTCTATCCCGGCGATCGCGAAGACATCATCGATTTCTCGCTGCCTGGACATGAACGCTACCTTCTGGAGGGTTGGTATGACCTGGAAGGGATGTACGGAAATCGATATCGTTGGATCGGTGGCCGAGCCACGGCGAAGTTGGTGCGTGTAAAAACGGGCCCGCAGCGATTGAGGATTCGGGGCCATGCCTCACCTCAGGGCGTCCCCGGCGAAATCAAGGCCGTGGTCAACGGCGCGCGTGTGGGGGAATGGAAAATCGACCGCACTGGACTGTTCGTCCTGGAAGCAGACCTGCCCCAGGCAGACGAGTACGTGCTGGAGATTCTATCGTCGCCAACCTATCAGGCTCCGCCGGATGACCGGACGTTTTCAGCTAACTTCAGTATGATTCGGCTCGTGGACGTTTGACCTAAAATTGGAAATTATGCGGTGGCAGTTTTCCCTTTCTGCTTTTGTACTGGCGGGACTCGCGGTTGCTGGCGCCACCGTCGAAGTTCCGGGCAACGGCGGCTGGGTGGATACCGGACTCGACCTCCGCGCAGCCGATCAAATCAACTTCACCGCCACCGGCAATTTGAACCTTGCCTCCGGGCGCAGCGTTGGTCCTGAAGGCCAGCCGCGCGGCTTTCGCGACGTACTGAAATCCTACTTGGTCAATGACGCGGGTTTGGGCGCTCTAATCGGAAGAATCGGCACAGAAGACACCGGCCTGCCGTTTGTAATCGGCCCCAACAAACAATACAAAGCCTTGCGAGCGGGCCGACTCTACCTGGGCGTGAACAAATCAGGCAACGACGCCCCCAGCGGGACTTTCACCGTACAAATCGATTTCGCTTCGCGTGGACCCGAGCCATCAGCCACGCCGGTCGACCTCAAGCTTCCCGTCGTAACCCAGTCGATGATTGATCGCATCCCGCGCCGCGTTTCCGACGAACAGGGCGATCCCGGTGACAATACGAATTTCGTTGTCGTGGGCAATGAAGACAAGGTGCTCGCGCTGTTTGAGGCTGGCGGGTGGGTGAAGGTCGATCGTGATAGAAAGGGCGCAGTTCTGAGCGGTCTTCTCGCGACGCTCAGCAAGCAAGCCTATCTCACACTGCCGATGAGCGAGCTCACTCTGTTTGGTCGCGTTCAGGATTATGGTATGGCGCACGCGGAGCCAATTCAGGTAGTCGCGCAACGCCATCACCTCCGATTGTGGAAAGCGCCGTTCAAAGTAGAAGGACAGGAACTGTGGGTGGGAGCGGCAACGCATGATATCGGTTTCGATCGCGACCAGCGTAACAACGGCATTACTCACAAGATCGATCCCAACGTGGACGACGAACGGGAATTCGTGGGGCGCACTCTGGATGAGACGGGGCTGGTTGCGAAGCTGTCCTACATCACACCGTCACAACCGTCGACTGAAGCTCGCACAGCAACAGGAGCGACCTTCCATTCCGACGGCCGAGTGCTAGTAATCCAATCGATGCCGGAAAGCGTCACGACCACGCCAGTTTCGCCTGACGCCCTGAAGTTCGCGAATCTGTTCTGCACGGTTCGAGAACGGGAGAACCCTGATGGAGGCGAGTGGGGAGCTTGCAATCAATATCTGGAGACAGAGGCGCAGCGCAACGTCGACCTGCGTATGATTTCGACCAGATACCGTGTGCTGATTGTGCCGGGGTTTTTCGGTTTGTGCACTTCGTCGATGGCTCCTGTGTTTGCAGAAGGACAGGAACATCTGCGTACGGCGCACGGGCTGACTGTTGAAAGATGGACGGCGCCGAATGCGTCCAGCGAAGACAACGCTAAAAGCATCGCGCAGTACCTGCGCGATCACATGCAGTCGGATCAGCGCAAGTATATTGTCGTGGGCTATAGCAAAGGGGCCGCAGATCTGCAAACCGCGCTAGCTGAGGAGCCCGGCGCGAAGAATGCGGTGGCCGCGTTCGTCGCAGTAGCGGGAGCAGTAGGAGGATCCCCTCTTGCCGACCTGGTCCCAACCCAGTTGAACAAATTTCTCGGTCGGTTCAAGACCATCTCTTGCGAAGGCAGCGTCTCCACCGCCCTTAACAGTTTGAGGCGAAGCGTCCGCCAAGCCTTCTTGACAGCACATCCGAATCCCGAAGTGCCCAGCTATTCCCTGCCCGCAGTTTCCGACCGCACGAACACATCCAAGATACTGATGGATAGCTGGCAGATCGTATCGTCGTTCTCACCACGTGAAGACAGTCAACTCGCCTATCAGGACGCGATCCTTCCAGGCTCGACCGTGCTCGGTGCCGCGCGAGCGGATCACCTGGCAATCGCGCAAGGGTTTGACAAATCCGCCGACGGAATCCTGCGAGGTTTGGTCGACAAAGGTCGTTACCCTCGTGCGGCTCTACTGGAGTCGATTGTCCGTTTCGTCACTGCGGATCTGGACGGACACTGAGCGCGCTCTCGGCGCGCGATTCCAAGTTCACCGCTTCTGCACTTTGCAGGAGACGTCGTCGCCGTCCAACGAACACTTCACCAGGTCATCGCCCTTCGGTTCGCGCAGCACCAAATTCCAACCTTTCGACTTTTTCTCCAGCAGCGTGTATCCGTAGACACCTTCCGATTCGCCTTCGGCGATCATGAAGCCTTGAATGGAGATTCCTTTCACTTCTGAAGGAATTCTTTCCTCGAGCTTGGTGCCGCCGTCTCCAGCTACCAACTGAACCGGACGCTTGCCGCCGAAGCTTAGCAGCTCAAACACATGCGTGTGTCCTGAAAAAATCATGTCGATTCCCTTCGGCGACACTTTGTCCCAAGCTTCCTGCAATCCGGCATTCTCCGGAACCGGAGGCTGGCCAGCAGGGCTTCCTTTAAGAGCCCAGAACGGGTGGTGATCCAGCAGCCAGGCGTGGTCCACATGGATACCCGCAAGCTGACTCGCATAGTTGCTGATCAGTTCCGGGGACATCTTAGTGTCTGTTGTGGCCGATGAATCAAACAGCACCACTTTGAAATTTCCCAATTCAACCAGCACCGGCGGCGGCGTAGGTTGACAGACTCCTGTCCAGGAATGCGTGTCCAAATAATACGACCACCCCTGCCAGGCTCGTGAACAAATTTCGTGATTGCCTCGCGCGAATATCCAGGGAGCGCCGGCTAATAGCGCCGCGCCTGGTTTGAAAAAATCAGCGTTCCAGGTATCCCAATTATCGCCATGCGGTGTACCGCCGCAGAGCGACTGCTTGTCGGCGGGGCACGGATCTTCGCGATAAAGATAATCGCCCACGTGAAGGATCAGATGCGCGTGCGCCGCCGCGGCGGCTCGTGCCACTCTTTCAAACGACCAATCTTCTGGGTCGTTACAGTTCTGAATTGCGGCGCCTTTTATTCTGCACCCGGTGTCGCCGAAGGCGATGATCTTTGAAGGATTTGGCTGCGGAAATTTCAGCTGCTGCCCGTTCACCACAGCTTTTCTGGTGTTCTGCGGAATACCCAGCTCGCACGCCGGACGGAAATTCTGCGGAACGGGCTGCCGCAATTCCATCGGGTGCATCACGCCATCTAATAGAATCGCCGGACATTGTTCCGGTCCACTCACAACCACCCGCGCCAGGATCTGGCCACCGCCCCCCACCTGCACCCATACGGGCGTCAGCATCTCAGCTGAGGCTATGGCGGCGACGCAAAATAGGAGCTTGAAGCTCGTTCCCATTTCGTTACTGTAGCAAGCCCCCTTGCAGGACGGCCCCTACAACCTGATGAAAATTAAGCTACAGTAGTACCATGCGCGTAAAACGAAACATTTTCCTGGCAATCTGTTTTATAGTCCCTGTTTCGGCCGCCTTCGGCCAAGCTGGCGCTGGACAGGATATCAAGACGGCCGGTGGGGCCGCCAAAACTGCCGTTGCCAAGACCGGCACGGCGACAGGTAAAGTGACTTACAGAGGCCTGAAAGCAACGGGCCGTGGCCTGAAATGGACGGGCAAGAAGATGGCCTTAGGGACCGGAGCCGGCATCGAAAAAAGTGGATCCGCTCTGAAGTCGGTCGGCAAGTAGCCCCTTCTCCCATTCCCCAACTGGCGCTACGCACCATTGTGTAGTAAGCTGAAAGTTCTGCCTCTGCTCGCGCCCCTAAGCGTTTGCCCGGATCGCGAGAAACTACTAGAAGGTCAGTAACGACTAAACAAGGATTTGTTATGTACGCAGTGATTGAAAACGGCGGGAAACAATACCGTGTCGCTTCGGGCGACGTGGTGGAACTCGAAACCATGGCGGGCGATGTGGGAGCTGAGGTCGACCTCGGCCGCGTGCTGGCCATAGTCGATGGCGGCTCAGTGAGAGCCGGTTCGGAAGCCGCGACGGCCAAGGTAACCGGGACCATTCAAGCCAACGATCGCAGCCCGAAAGTCATCGTCTTCAAGTTCAAGCGCAAGAAGCAATACAAGCGCACCATCGGACACCGCCAGAACTTCACGCGCGTGAAGGTAAACGAAATTTCGGCGTAAAGGAAACCGTCATGGCACACAAAAAAGGATTAGGCAGTTCAAAAAACGGGCGCGATTCCAATGCGCAGCGGTTGGGCGTGAAAGCTTTCGGCGGCCAGTTGGTTCCCGGTGGCTCCATCATCGTCCGGCAGCGCGGCACCCGCATCAAGCCCGGCACCAATGTCGGATTGGGCAAGGACGACACGCTCTTCGCCAAAATCAGCGGAGTCATTGAATTCCGCGATCGCGGCCGCATGGGCAAGTTCGTCAGCATTGTTCCGGCAGAATAAAATTCTCTCTGGCCAGTGAGGTGCGCGTGCTCACTGGCCATTAGTGTTTTTTGAGAGGCAATTCGCAAGTGTTGTTTATCGATGAAGTAAATATCCTGGTGAAGGGCGGCGATGGCGGCAACGGCTGCCTGGCCTTCCGGCGCGAAAAATACGTTCCCAGAGGCGGACCCAGCGGTGGCGACGGCGGAAGCGGCGGCGATGTCGTTATGGTTGCTACCCAGCATCACAACACCCTGCTCCATTTCCGCTTCAATCCCGAGCACAAAGCACAACGCGGGCGGCACGGTGAAGGCAGCAATAAGAAGGGTCACGAAGGCCATTCGGTCGATATAGCCACGCCGGTAGGCACCGTTGTGTACGATCTCGCGACCGGCGAAAAGCTGCACGACTTCACAACTCCGGGTGATCGCTTCGTAGTAGCGAAGGGAGGCCGTGGCGGACGCGGCAACGCGCGATTCGCAACCTCCACCCATCAGGCGCCCACGGAGCATGAAGACGGCAAGCCCGGCGAAGAGCGCCGCCTTCATCTGGAGTTGAAACTCCTTGCCGACGTCGGCCTAGTGGGTTTCCCCAACGCCGGCAAGTCCACGTTGATCTCCCGAGTCTCTGCCGCCAAGCCGAAGATCGCCGACTACCCGTTCACCACCCTGGTTCCCAACTTGGGCGTGGTCAGCGCGGACGACGGAAAATCGTTTGTAGTGGCTGACATCCCCGGGCTGATCGAAGGCGCGCACGAGGGCCATGGCCTGGGCATTCAATTCCTACGCCACGTGGAGCGCACGCATCTGCTGGCCCATCTGGTGGACGTCTCCGAAACCACGGGTCGCGATCCCGTCAACGATTTTGAAGTCGTGATGAATGAGCTTGCCAGCTTTTCTGAAGAACTCGCGGAAAAGCCGATGATCGTGATAGCGACCAAAATCGATGCTGCCCAGGATCCCGAGCGCATCGCTGCCGTCCGCAAAATTGCGCGCAAACACAAGATGCCGTTCTTCAAAATATCGGCGGTAACGGGCGAAGGCCTCACCGCTCTCAAACGAGCGATGGCCGACGCAGTATTACCGCAGGAAGTCGCGCCGTGAAAACCGCTCTTCTTCTCGGCCTCAGCGTTGCGCTCTTCGCGCAAACGCCGAACAACCCGAAAGAAGATCCAGTAAAGAAGTTCGCATTTCTATTGGGAAAGTGGGATGCCGAAGGCGGTGGTCAACCCGGCTCAGGCGTGGGAGCCTTCTCCTTCGATGCCGAACTGGACGGTCACATCGTGGTCCGTCACAACTACGCGCAATACGACAAAGGCGCTGAGGCCGGCACGCGCCACGATGATTTGTTGATTGTGTACCTCGAATCCTCTAAGGATGGTCCACACGCAATTTATTTCGATTCCGAGGGCCACGTCATTCACTATGGGGTGACCACTCCCAAGCCTGATGCCGTCGTGTTCGAATCGGACCCATCGCAGCCCGGCCCTCGTTATCGCCTGTCTTACGCTTTGAAAAACGCGAAGCTGGAAGGCACCTTTGAGGTCGCCGATTCTTCCTCCGCGCCCTACAAGACCTACCTCGCCTGGACCGCGGCGAAAAAGTAAAATCCCCAGCAAAGTGGCTCATTTCAGCCACATTAACTCGAGATGAAATCCGCAACTACGCGGGCCGAGATGCGTTTCACCAAGTAGAGGAAGTGAGACGCAAAATGAAAAAAACTGGACTAATGATCGCGATGATTGCGGGACTCTCTCTGGCTGGTTGCGGAGGCTACGTCGCTTACGCGGCAGTACCGCCTCCGCCACTGAGAGTCGAAACCTACGGTCCCGCGCCCGGCCCCGGCTATGTTTATGTCAATGGATATTGGGGCTACCGTGGCAATGGCTATTATTGGGCACCCGGAGCATGGCGCCTTCCCCCACGTGGAGCCCGCGTGTGGGTGGCAGGACGATGGGAATCACGCGGAGGCCGTTACTACTACACCAGAGGCCGCTGGCGTTAAATTAGAGTGTCAAATCGGAAAAAGGAAGCCCGACATCACTCGGAGGGCTTGGGCTTTTCCTTATTCTCAGCAGCAGTCGCACCCTTGCTCGCTTGATCCTTAGGGGCCTGATCCTTGGGTGGGTGATCTTTCGCTGCGGCATCCTTGGTCGGATGAGCAGCAGCAGCTTTCACCGGACTAAATAACACATGCGCATTGCGGCCCTCCAGTCGCGGCTGGCCTTCGATGGTTCCGTATTGGACCAGATCCGCGGCAAAGCGCAGCAATAGCTTCTTGCCCAGATCGACGTGCGCGATCTCGCGGCCCCGGAACTGGACCACCGCTTTTACGCGATTGCCTTCTTGTAAAAAGCGGATGGCGTGATTCTTCTTGAAGTCGTAGTCGTGGTCGTCGGTGTTGGGCCGAAACTTCAGCTCCTTCACCAGAATGATGTGCTGCTTCTTCCGCGCGTCGTGCTGCTTCTTTTTCAGTTCGTACTGATATTGGCCGTAATCCATGGCCTTCGCGACGGGCGGATCCGCAGTAGCTGCGATTAATATGAGGTCGAGGCCCATCTCCTGAGCCTTTCGAACGGCCTGCAGGGTAGGCATGACTTCGACAGAGCCATCCGGAAACACGGCACGTACCTCGCGTGCACGAATTGCCTCATTGACGTTCTCCCGGATCTTAGGCCGGCGGGGGGGAAATCCTCTTGGAATCATCCGCGGGGCGTACCAGGAGAGAACGAAGTCATCATATGTCCAAATGGTAGCAAATCTAAAAAGCCACTTCGGGTGGCCGTCTCGTTACACTGGTAAGTCATGCAAGAGCCTTCCGTTCCGGCCCCCGTTTCGACCCAGACCGTGGCGACCCAAACCGTTTCTCCCGCCAAGTCCGTTAGCGGCTTGGTCGCTCTGCCCGGAGACAAATCCATTTCCCACCGCTACGGCATGATTTCGGCGATTGCCCAGGGAAAAAGCACCATTTCCAACTATTCCACCGGCGCCGACTGCCAATCGACCCTGGCCTGCATGGCGCAGCTCGGCGCAAAAATCGAAAGGGACGCCGAGGGGCGAGTGGTCGTGGAGGGCGGCGAGCTTCACGAGGCCTCGCGCGATCTGGATGCCGGCAACTCCGGCTCCACCATTCGCATGCTGTCCGGAATTCTGGCCGCGCAGCCCTTCACCTCCCGAATCGCCGGTGATGAGTCACTAGCGCGGCGGCCCATGGCGCGTGTCATTAAGCCACTGCAGACCATGGGCGCTTCCATCGAAGCCCGCGAAGGCACCTACCCGCCCCTGACCATTCACGGCAGGAAGCTGAAGGGAATCGACTACACCTTGCCGGTAGCCAGCGCCCAAGTGAAGAGCTGTCTTCTGCTGGCCGGTCTCTTCGCCGAAAGCGACACTATTGTGCGCGAGCCCATCCGGACTCGGGACCATACCGAAATAGCCCTGCAGGAATTTGGAGCCGATTTGGAAGTAGAGAAACGCGTGATCACTTTGCGCGCGGGAGCTCGTCTCACCGGCCGGGAATTGGTCGTGCCGGGCGATCTCTCCTCAGCGTGTTTCTTTCTGGTCGCCGCCCTGTTGATGAAAGAGGCCGACCTGGTGATTCAGGGTGTAGGATTAAATCCTTCGCGCTCCGCCCTGCTCGACTTTCTGGTTTCCAACGGGGCGCTGATTCATGTGCACGACCTTCAACAGATCGGCGGGGAGCTCATCGGCAATCTGCGCGTACGCACTTCCAAATGGAAGGGCGGCGTCATTGAAGGCGCGCTCACAGCCGCTTTGATCGACGAAATCCCTGCGCTGGCAGTGCTGGGAGCGATGAGCCAGAATGGCCTGATCGTCCGCGACGCCTCCGAATTGAGAGTCAAGGAAACCGACCGGATCGCTACCTTGGAAACCAATTTCAAGAAGATGGGCATCCGCATAGAGACCACGCAGGATGGTTTTCAGGTCGCCGGACAACAGAAATTCCACGCCGCCGAAGTGGATTCGGTGGGCGACCACCGGATTGCCATGGCCTTTGCTGTCGCTGCCCTGGCCGCCGACGGACCGTGTAAAATTTTAAATTCCGACGCTGCGGGGGTGTCTTTTCCCGAATTCTTCGATACACTGCATCAGATCGCTCAGTAATTCCGATGATCAAGAAAGACTTTACGCTTCCCGGACTGGTTCACGACCTGAATAACGTGTTCCAGACGTTGGTAGATGCTGCTGTCCATCTATCCGAAGATCCTCAAAGGGCTCCGCTGGCCGAGGCGATCCTCCGCAGTGTGGAAAGGGGGCAGCGCATCAGCCTTAGCCTGCAAAGCGTGGAAAGCCCCGGCGCGTCCCTGGCCTCCATTCTGACCGACGCGATTGCGTTCGTGCAGGATACTCGTCTGGTAGCACGAGGGCCGAAAATCCTCTTCCAGTCAAAAATAGACGATGACATCAAGCTCCGCCGGAATTGGGCCTGGGAGCGAGTCCTGATCAATTTGTTCCTCAATTCGGCTCGAGCCATGCCGGAAGGCGGCACAATTGAAGTCGAGGGCCGATGTGAGGGTCCGAATTTCTTGATCATCGTCCGCGATTCAGGATGCGGCATCCCTCCCGAACTTCTGGACCATCTTTTCCATCCCCATACGTCCACCAAGCCCGAGGGCGGCTTAGGCTTGCACGTTGTGGAAACCATAGTTCATCAAAACGGCGGTACGGTTCAGGCCCGCAATCGTGTGGACAGCGCAGGGGCAGAATTCCTGATCACCGTTCCAATGGCCATCGCCGGCATGCCACAAATTGTGGCTGCTCGAGCGGGCGTCTGAATCTAAGGTGCCCGCGGCGGTTTGATCTAAATCAAGGAGATCCAGGCATTTGAAACACGTCTTCTGCCCTACGCGTCCAACCTAGTGTGGTCTGGTTTCTAGCATCCATACTCTTGCTCACGCCCCTGGCCGCGCAGGACCCCGCGGAAATCATGCGGCAATCTCTCGCCCATGACGCCGACAACTTCGAACGCGTCAAGGAGTATACATATCTGGCCCGCCAGGAGGAACGCGAATTTGACAAGTCAGGCAAAATAAAATCCACCGAAAGCCAGACTTTCGACATCTCCATTCTCGCTGGCCGCAGCTATGAGCGCGTGGTGGCTAAAAATGACAAGCCCCTGCCCGCCAAAGAACAGACGCAGGAACAAGAAAAATTGGACCGCGAGCTCGCTAAGCGACAAAAAGAAACACCCGCGGAGAGAGCGAAGCTCGAAAAGGACCGGACAGGCAACCGCCGCTATCTACTGGAGGTCCCTTCCGCCTTCAATTTGAGTCTCCTGGGAACTGAGCTAGTGAGCGGGAAGAAGACGTGGGTGATCGCGGCTGAGCCCAAGCCGGGCTACAAACCCTCGCAGGACCGGGCCAAGGTGCTTACCAAAATCCGTGCCAAAATCTGGGTTGACCAGGCCGAGTATCAATGGGTGAAGGTAGATGCCGAGGCCATCGAGCCGATTTCCTTCGGGTTCGGACTGTTTCGCATTGCCCAAGGCGGGAAACTGCATTTCGAACAGATGCGCATCAACAACGAAGTGTGGCTCCCCTCGCTGCTCTCCGCAAGTGCCGATGCGCGCGTGGGATACGTCAAGAAAGTCCGCGGCGACATCAACGTCACATATCGCGACTACAAAAAATTCCAAACTGACTCCCGAATTGTCTCCTCCAACGACAACTAACCCTTTAACTACATATAGTTACAAGTAAGCTAATTACTATCTTTGTGTATACTTACACAACGTTCCGGAAAAGTACTCCGGTCGCGTAAGTTTATTAAGTCAAGGGGTTTTGGCAACCATGAAGATTGCACGAATATACATTTTTGCGGCTTTGTGTCTAGGTTTTGCACTTCTACCGCTAGACGCTCAGACGAACGCCGGATCCATCACCGGCACCGTTCAGGATCCACAGGGTGCAGTTATCCCCAACGCTAAGGTCACGTTAGTCAACAGTGCTCAGGGCGCAGGGTCCGCTCGTGAAGTTACTACGGGACAGTCAGGCGAATATGTACTCGCTCCTGTTTTGCCGGGAAACTACGTTGTCACCGTAGAAGCACCTGGATTCAAAAAATACACTCAATCGGGAATTAGCATCGACGTGAACGACAAGCTCGGCTTGCCGCCGGTAGTTTTACAAATCGGCGGGACAGACGAATCCGTCACCGTCGAGGCCAACGCAGTCCAACTCCAAACCGTAACCGCCGAACGCGCCGGCGTCGTGAACGGAAAACAAATCGTCGACATCGCCCTGAATGGCCGCAACTTCAACAACCTGATTCGCACCGTTCCAGGGGCTGCGGCCGACGGAACTCTTAGCGTAAACGGCCAGCGCACCGATCAGGGCAACTTCACCGTGGACGGACAAACCGTGGTCGACACCGGAGTCAACGTTCAGACCGGCTTCGGATATCGAATCAGCGTGGACGCCATGGCGGAATTCAAAGTTTCCTCCAACGCGATGAGTGCGGAATTCGGCCGCAATTCCGGAGCGCAGGTCCAGGTCGTTACAAAAAGCGGCAGCAGCGCCTTTCATGGCGGTGGCTACTACTTCAGACGTGGCGAGTTCATGAACGCCAACACGTTCGTCAATAATGCCACCCCTGTTCCGAACAATAACGGCATCCCAGCCGCCCCATTCCCGATCTATCGGTTTAAAACCTTTGGCTACGACGTCGGCGGGCCCATCTACATCCCGGGCAAATTCAACACCAACAAGCAGAAGCTATTCTTCTTCTTGTCGCACGAATTCAACCGCCAGACGACGCCCAACGCCGCCAGACAGCTCACCGTGCCCACTGCCCTCGAGCGCACGGGGAATTTTTCGCAGACGAAAGACGCGTCCGGCACACCCGTCATCATCTATGATCCTCTGACGCGCTCCGCCACCAATCCTCAAGGTTTGCAGTTCCCTGGAAATATTGTCCCCTCCACGCGCTTCAGCCCTTTCGGTCCGGCGATTCTGAATTATCTGCCGCTCCCCAACATTTCGGGAAGCGCTTCCTATAACTACCAGTCGCAGGCCGTCAGCGTGTCTCCGCAATTCGACGAAGTGTATCGCATCGATTACAACTTGAGCGATAAGTGGAGAATCTTCGGCCGCGTACTGCGCAGCCACAATACGCAGAACAATCCCTACGGCCGTGGCGATTCCGCCAACATCCTCGCTCTTTCCGCATTGCCGGCCCCCACGTTTGCGTTTCCGAACGTGACGGGTAACGTTGCCACCGTCATCAACGCGACGCTGACCAACGAATTTCAATACGGTTACACCAAGAACGGAATCCCGGGCGCCGTGCCGCCGGCCAACAGCCCGTATTACCGCTCCGTTTCCAACATCAATATTCCGCTGCTGTTCCCCAATGCCGATCCTACCGGATTGGTTCCGAACTTCGGCTTCGCCGGTGTTCCCGGACCTAGCCTGCTCACCAGCCTCGGTCTGGTTTCGCAGTTCAACGGTCTGCCCTACGCCAATGCGAATCCTCTGTATCATTTCAGCGACAACATGACCAAGGTTCGCGGCAACCACACCTTCAAGGCCGGCATCTACCTGGAGCACGCCATCAAGACTGAAAGCGCATTCGGCGATGTGAACTCAACCATCGCATTCGGGCGCGATTCGTTGAACCCCGGCGATACAAACTGGGCATTCTCCAATGCACTGCTCGGCAACTTCCAGAGCTACACGCAGTTCAGCCGATATCCTGTGGGCAACTATCCCACGCACAACATCGAATGGTATGTGCAGGACAGCTGGAAGGTCACTCCGAAACTGACCGTGAACTACGGCGTCCGGCTGAACCTGATCCCTCCGGGCTTCCAGCAAGCCAACCAGGTCGCGAACTTCCTGCCTTCGGCGTACAACCCTGCCACGGCTCCTCGCCTGTTCCAACCCGGAATCGTGAATGGCCAGCGCATGGCTGTCGACACGACCACGGGACAAGTCCTGGCTGCACCCTTTATCGGATTTATCGTTCCGGGATCGGGTGATGTCAACGACGGAAACGTTCTCGCCGGAGTCAACGGCGAACCTCGCGGCTTGATGCAGAGCCGCGGTGTCCAATGGGGACCTCGTCTCGGCTTGGCCTATGCAATCAATCCCAAGACCGTCTTCCGCATGGGCGGAGGCGTCTTCTATGAACGCATTGTCGCGGGCCAGATCCGTACCCAGGCCACCGATCCGCCGTTCGTCCGCCAGCCGCAGCTTCTCTACGGCAACATCTCGAGCATCGCTGCATCGGCGGCCACCGCTCAGTCTCCTGTAAGCGCGTCCGGTATCAGCCCCGATGGCCACATCCCCACCGTTTACAACTACAGCGCCGGAATTCAGCGTGAACTACCCTTTAAGGTTCTGCTGGATGTTTCTTTTGTCGGCTCTCAATCCCGGCACCTCGTAATGCTGGTGCCATTCAACGATCTGCCGTTCGGAAGCGCGTGGCTGCCGCAGAATCAAGACCCAACCCTAGGGACTCCTAAGTTCGATGGCACCACTACCCTGCCTGCGAACCTGTATCGACCCTACATCGGCTATGTGGGGCCCAACACTTCGAGCTTCTCTAATTACGGCTACATCAATAACTTTGGAGGCTCTTCCAACTACAACGCTTTGCAGATTTCCGCAAACCGGCGGTTGGGTAAGGGGCTGAACATTGGCGGGCAGTATTCATGGTCGAAGGCTCTGGGAACTGCCAGTTGCTCCTTCGGCGCCGGCCCTTGCGGCATCACGCCTGGCAATCTGCGTCAGGTGGATTACGGCCCGCTCACGTTCGACAGAACGCAGCAGGCCACATTTAACTACGTGTACGACTTCCCCGAGTTGCCGAAACAAAACTCGACCTTCAATAACGCGGCTACCCGGCTCATCGTCAACGGCTGGCAGCTTTCCGGCCTCACCAGCCTGAGCGGCGGCGCGCCAGTGAACGTCACCTACAGCGTCACGGGTGTCGGAGCAACACTTCTCAACCGTGAAATCACTGGCAGTGAGGATGTAGCTCCTCGCGTCGTGATGACTTGCAATCCCAATCTGTCCTGGGGAGATCGCAGCATCACTCAGTTCATCAACACGTCCTGCTTCGCGCCTGCCAAAAAGGGCAGTGTGGGAGCAGATTCGGGTTTCGATCGTCTTCGCGGACCGGGCTTGGCCAACTGGGACATGTCTCTGTTCAAGAACGTGAACTGGGGCCAGGAGCACGCACAGCGTGTTCAGCTTCGGCTGGAGGCCTACAACGCCCCCAACCACACGGAATGGGCTTCGTTTAACTCCACGATTCAGTTCAACCAGGCCGGCCAGATCGTTAATCTGCCGTCATCATCCGGTGGCACTGGCGGCCGGTATGGCTTCGGCGCCTTAAATGCGATCCGCGCAAACAGCCAGCGCATTTTGCAGATCGCAATCAAGTACGCGTTCTAACCGCAGCGGATAGCCCCGCCCGTCAGGGCGGGGATTCGAAGGGCGGAGAGAAATCTCCGCCCTTTCCATTTCCCCGCGCTGCCGCGGAATCTTGCTATCAGAGCGACCCGAAACAACCGGAGTGCCTATTTGTCATTCAAATTGGCGAACGCCAGCCCACCACGCCCAGCCCCTGGGCGTGAGCCCGGGGGTTCTTACTCCGTGTAAAATCTCCGAAAGCTCACCAATATAGGCCACTCGCCCCAATGAACACCAATAAACGCGGATAAGATTTTGTTCGATCTGCGTTCATCCGCGTTCATCCGCGGCTAAATACTATTTCCGCACCCGGACCAGCGAGTTCTTCTCCAGCGTCCGCAGATCAGGATCGTAAAACTGCGCCGCGATATGCTGATCCGTGATGTCGATGTCCAGAAACCCATAGCTCTTCGCGGCAAAAATGCTATCGGCTTCCTGGTGCCGCACCTTTCGCAAATCGGCTCCACCCGAGCCAGCGATCAGCATGTCCACCCCATCCACCTTCAGCCGCTCCATGTCGTGATCGTGCCCGCAAATATATAGGTCGACGTTGGCAGCTTTCAGCACCGGAAATAGGTCCCGCCGTAGCACGCTGATCCGCCGCTCATTCAAGTGGACCCCAGACGTGTACATGGGATGATGCCCATAGGCAACGCGCCATTTCACCCCTGATTCGTTCGCCGTGTCCGCCAGAATTTTCTTGATCCAATCCAATTGTTCATTGGACCAGCCTTCGGTATCGATAGCGATAAATCGCACCGGACCCGCCGAGTACGTGTAATATCGAGCCGGCATCCGCCAACTGCGGCTCAGCTTCGTATATGCAATCTCGGAATCTGCCGATGCGCCTCCAGCGGGGCAAATAATCGGAGGATGCCCATAGTCGTGATTGCCCAGGCTCGCGTAAAACAGAATCCCCAAAGACGTGTAGAGATCCTCCCAACGCGTTTTCCATTTGGGATCGTTTACGCTTCGGACGCCACAGCGATAGAAGTTATCGCCCATGGTGATGCCGAACGTGAAGGGCGCTTGCGCATTCCTGCGCGCCATAGCCTTCGCGACCTCAATCTGCCCAGGCTCCCCGCTGCCAAAATCGCCCATCGCGGCAATGTGCAGCGGGCGATCGGCGGGTAGAACGCGTCCCAAATCTACTTGTGCGTGGAGAGCAATCGGCAGGAGGGCGAAAACAAAAACTAGAAATACCACTGGTGGCCCTATTATAAAGGCACTCTAGCTAGATGAACGTTAATACAGCCCCTGGTTCTATTCCAGTGTTTTCTAGCGCGGACCGTAGTGCGGCACCGGCTGGCCGATCTCGTAGGCACCCAGATCCGGTGCCTTACCAGTGAAACCATCGTTCACATTCGGGAGGCGCACTCCCGCGTCTACCGCAACCGAACCTGGGCGAAGCTGGAAATCGAAGTCGGACGGTCTATATAAGATGCGCGGATCGTTCGGATCGGGCGGTGTTACTTTTTGGAAAATGTTGTAGTCCACCAAAATGCTATGGCGGTCCTGGCCCGTCGCTTCGCTGAATTCTCTTAGCGTCTTGAATCTCCGATCTTCCTTCGAGCCTGCTTCCTGTTTGATTCGCTCCTGTGGGGGCAAGGCTTCCTTCGCTGCGTACAGGGAGGCAACTCCGAAAGGCGGCGACATCCATCCGAAAGAGAACTCCGCGCCTTCGTTGGGGCGGAAGCCGTTGTAATCGGAACTGGAATAGTTGGTGTAGGTCTCCACCGCGAACACCTCTGGCGTCTCGCTCCGGCCCAAAATCAGGTTGTTGCGAAAATGGATATTGGAGATGGCGCCCAGCATCGGCTTTACGGCCGCGAGGAAGGTGTTTTGGTAAAACACAATGCCTGAGGAGCTTGCGGTCAGCTTTACCGCTCCGCCTTCAGGGGCATGATAGACCAGGTTGCGGATGAAGTAGACCGGCCCGCCGAAAACAGGCTGCACACTCAACGCGCGATGACCATGGTTGAAGCACCGGTTCCGCATCACGCGGATGTTATAAGCGCCGCCATCCGACTCGATGCAGTTATCCTCCATGTTTGAGATTTCGTTGTTGTAAAAATCAATAGAGACCGGCAGGCGGTCGCGAATGGGGTTAGGGGCGCCATCGGGATTGCCATAGGTGGCGACGTCCACTCCATCATGGAAATTGGAAATCGAGTTGTAGGCGACCACATGGCCGGATCCGTAAACCTTCACAGCGTACTCGGAGATCAGTTTGGGAGGGTCGCCATACTTCTGCCAGGTTCGGCCTGTGAAGCCCATCAGATGATCGGCGGGGAAGCGGCCGATGATGGTGTTGTCAGCGATGTAGAAATCCTTGGAGCCGGACCAATCGGAGAGAAACGCCCGACCGACGTTTTCGATCCGGCATTTCTTGATGGTGAGGCCGCTCGCTCCCGCGATTTTCTTCAGCCCGGCCAGGAACGCGAGGTCCGTGTTGCGAATGGTCAAGCCTTCGAAATAGTTGTAATTCGCGGCCATCACATTAAACAGGTTGAAATTGCCGTCGCCATCGAAAATCGCGTCGCCATCGCCCGCGGCTTTGATCACGATCGGTTTCTCCGGCGTGCCGCTCTGCGTCAGATAGTAAGTTCCATCTGAGGGAGCTGTCCCGCCCGCGCCGCCTCCACCATATTTGTAGCGGTCATCTTTGTACACACCGGCGTGGATCAGGATGATATCTCCGGGCTGCACGCGCGGCGGGTAGGTATTGAAATTGTCGGAATGCGATGCGCCGGTGTCATAGGCTGCCATTAGCCCGGTGAACGCCGGTTGTTGTTTCTCGCCTTTGAAATCGGGCGGATAAACATGATAAACCTTGCCTCCCACTGCTGGTTGAGGCTCGCTACGTGTGCGGACCGTGACAACGTTTTCGGTCTTGCCCGCGACGCCGTCGGGATCCGACAGGACGAAGCGGCATTCGTATTCAGTCCCCGGATCCAGGTCGAAGATACTTCCCGCCAGCATGTTGGGCGTGACGAACTGAATGGCGTTTTCGTTTAGACGCTCATTGCCGATACGCAGCAGCGGCAGGCCCTCCCTCCAGGTCTGCTCGCCTTTCTTGCGATAGTACACGGCCACCGACGCGTTACGGTTGTCGTCGCCATCGATCTGCCATTCGAATCCAAGCGAGAGCAGCGTCGGAGGCTCTGCATAGAAATTCCGCGAGGTCACAGCATTGGCGCCGGCCAGCCTTAATGCCGCGAGCAGCAGGCTAGGAAGAATGCTCTTTACGGGATGAAACATATAAATTTCCTACGGCAATGGCTCGATTCGCAGCACCGCGCCCGGCTTCTCGTCGGTCAACACGTAGAGCAATCCATCCGGACCCTGCCGTATATCGCGAATGCGTTGCCGCAGATCGGTGAGTAGCGACTCGCGCCGTAGTTCCTGCATTTCTTCGTTGAACAGGATTCGCTCCACGTGACCCGTGCCTGGAATCTCGCCGGTGCGCAGCGAGCCCACGAAGATGTCGCCCTTCCACTTGGGGAATTTGTCCCCTGTGTAGAACGTCATGCCGGAGACCGCGATGGCGGGCATCCAATAGACGACCGGCGGCTCAAAGCCGTCATGCCGCGGACGATCGGATTGCCACGGCCCTTGATAGGTTCGCCCATAGCTGACGATCGGCCAGCCGTAGTTCAAACCGGGCTTGAGGACGTTGATCTCATCGCCGCCGTTGGGACCGTTTTCGTTCTGCCACATCTCGCCTGTTTTAGGGTGCATGGCAAGTCCGAGCGAGTTGCGATGCCCAATCGTGTAGACCTCAGGCTTGGCGCCGGCGCGGCCCACAAACGGATTGTCGCTCGGAATGCTTCCGTCGTCTTTTACCCGCAGCACTTTCCCGCCGTGCGTGCCCGGACTTTGAGGATCGTCGCCTGAGACCGTCATAAAAAGCATGCCATCGCGGCCGAACGCGATGCGGGTTGGGCCGCTCCCCTCCGTCACGAAAACATCCTTAACGTCCTTGAGCGAGTCACCTTCCCAACGCGCTCGTGCCACAGCGGCGACCTGTTTCTTGTCGCTAATCGGCTTGGTGTAGCTGATATAGATGAAGTGGTTCTGCGCAAAACCCGGATGCAGCGCGACATCCATATAGCCATGGATTGCGCCGGGCAGACCGGATGCGCCGGCGAAGTAGGAAACGGGTCCTCCGGCAACCGGCTTGGCGTCGAGCACTCCCTTGCGGATGATCCGCAGCCGACCCGCGCGTTCGGTCACCAGCATGGTGCCGTCGGGAAGAAAGGCGGCGCCGAACGGATACTCCAGAGCCTTGGTGACCACCGTGACCCGGATTCGCTGTCCTTCGGCTGTCTCGTAGTCGACAGGATGGTCAGGCAGCGTGTGCCCGGAGAGGCCTTGGGGCGCGACCGGAATGCCATTCGCAAAGGCGACCTTTTGTTGGGCGGAGCCGGGCAGGGCGGCGAGCAGGAGGACGAGCGGGATGATCGAACTAATCTTCATTTTGTTTCTCCGTCTGGAGCAATCGACATTCAATCATACATCTCAGAACGAGCACTGTCGCGACCATTGACTCCGCCCGCGAGCCACGATAGCATTACGCAGACGATACGTAGAATCGCACGTGGTGGAGGTGTCCCCGGTGACATGCAGCGCTAGATTTACTTCGGCCTTGGGTTTGTTCTGCCTGACGGTGCCCCTGATGGCGCATCACTCCTTCGCGGCCGAGTACGACTCAGCCAAAACGATCACGGTGAAGGGCGTCGTGCAGAAAGTGGCTTGGGTGAATCCTCATGCCTACGTTTGGGTCGACGTGAAGGATGACAGCGGGAAGACGGTCACCTACGCATTCGAATCGCTGAGCCCCAACGCTCTGGCGCGTAGCGGATGGACCAGGAATTCCCTCAAAGCCGGCGACGAAGTGACGGTCGACGGATACCTGGCCAAGGATGGCAAGCCTCTGGCAGATGGTTCGGTTCATGCCAATTCGAAGTTGATCACGCTCTCCGATGGCCGCAAGGTATTTGCTGGATCGTCGGCCGATAACGCGAAATAAAGATAACGCGAAATAAAAGTGATCAGCCGATATATCAGTTCGATTGCCGCCGCAGGAGCGATGGCAGCGTTGGTTTGTTTCCTCGAAGTGGGAGGTCAGGCGCAGGATAAAAGCAGCCCCGACAAAGGGAAGTTTGGTCCGGTAGGTCCTACCGCGACCGCGCGTAAAGACAATGCTCCCAGGGGTCCGACGCCAAAGATGCCGGACGGCAAACCGGATTTCTCGGGCGTCTGGACGCCGACTAATTTTGTCAGCATGGGCCAGCCCTCGTTGCAGCCCTGGGCTGATGCCCTCTACAAGGAACGGCGCGGGAATTTGAGCAAAGACGATCCCGAAGGCCAGTGCTTACCCGCGGGCGTGCCGAGAATCTCTCCGTTCCCCATGAAATTTGTCCAGACTCCGACGTTAGTGGTGATGCTGGAAGAGGGCAACGTCCATTCCTACCGGCAATTCTTCCTGGACGGCCGTAGCCACCCTAAGGATATCGAGCCGTTGTGGATGGGCGACTCGGTAGGGAAGTGGGACGGCGACACTCTGGTTGTCGATACGGTGGGCCTCAACGATAAGACTTGGTTGAACGGACAAGGTCTGCCACATAGCGACCAGTTGCATGTGATCGAGCGCTATCAGCGTCTGGACCTGGGCCACCTGAGCGTCGACATTACTCTGGACGACCCCAAGACCTTCACCAAGCCCCACACGTTCAATCGCACCTATTCACTACTGACCGACTGGGAAATTCATGAGTACGTCTGCAATGAGTTCAATGTGGACGCGGACCACCTGGTCGGCAAGTAGCGGCTATTCGACCGCGAACACCCACACCGCGCCGCCTTCTGGAACCTCAGGGAATTCGCCGGGGAACAGCCGATTGAGATTCGCCTGATCTCCCCGCGCATCGCCACCCCAGCCCGACTCAAGAGCGATGTATTGCTTGCCGTCGATCAAAAAGGAAGTAGGCGGCGCCAGAATACCAGAGTTGGTTGGAAACTCCCACAGCAGCTTGCCGGTGGCTGCATCGAAGGCGTGAAACTTGCGGTCGGTAGTGCCGCCACTGAAGACCAACCCGCCCGCAGTGGCAAGCATCGAACCCCAGTTCGGCGATTTCGCATAGCTGTGCGTCCAGACCCTCTGGCCGGTATCGACATTCCAGGCCTGCACCTCCCCGAAGTGGTCCGCGCCGGGAACAGTGAAGGGATGGCTGTTGCCGATACCAACAAAACCCTTGCCCGCGCGGTATTCGACCTTCACGCCCATGTTGGAGCTGCACATGTTGTTATCGGCGGGGATATAAATCATGCGTGTCTTCGGACTAAACGCGGCCGGCGGCCAAGTCTTGCCGCCATGCGACCCTGGACAGAAAGCCGCAGGCTTGCCGGTGGTGGGGATGTGCTCAGGATCGATGTCGGGGCGGCCGGTCACGGGATCGAGGCTACGGAAGACATCCTGGTGCACGTAGGGTTTGGCGTCGACAAAACGAAACCGCCCGTCTTTTGTCAGGGCGCGATCGAGGAACCACAAGTAGCCATCGCGCGCCACATCGACCAGGCCTTTGATGGTTCGGCCGTTGCGCTGATAGTCGAGCAGAATGGGCGGAGAGACTTCATCCCAATCCCACGAATCGTTGGGATGGTACTGAAAATAGCCCTTCATTGCGCCAGTGGCGACATCGAGCGCGATGGTGGACGCCGTATAGAGGTTATCGCCAGGGCGATTGTCGCCGATCGTCGGCCCGCCATTGCCGGTGCCCCAGTAAGCGATGTTGGTTTCGGGGTCGTAATTTCCGGTGACCCACACAGGTGCGCCGCCAGTTTTCCATTCGTCGCCTTTCGGCCAGGTTTCGCTGCCGGGCTCACCGGGCGCAGGCACAGTGTAGGTTCTCCAAAGCTCCTTGCCGGTGTCTGGATTAAAGGCTGCGACGAATCCGCGGATGCCAAATTCTCCACCGGATGCGCCTACCATGACTGTGCCCCCTGCCACCAGCGGAGCGAGCGTGATGTAGTAAGACGACTTGTTGTCCGCTACCGTTGTGGTCCAAACTTCCTTGCCTGTCCTGGCATCCAACGCGACCAAAACGGCCTCGCCCGCGGCGCAATAAACTTTATCCCCATAAAGCGCAATCCCTCTATTTGTCTCGTGAGGCACCGAGGCTCCCTCGGGCCTCGGCCTGCGATAACGCCAGAGAAGATTCCCGCTCCGCGCGTCAATGGCGATCACCTGATTCATTGGTGTAGTGACGAACATCACACCGTTGTTGACGATCGGCGCCGACTCGTGCGATCGGGTCTCCGCCGTGGAGAATACCCAAACCGGCTTCAATCGGCCGACGTTCGCGCTAGTGATTTGATCCAGAGGGCTATAGCCCCAGCCATCGTAGGTGCGGCGAATCATCAGCCAGTTGCCATCTTCCGGATGCTTCAAACGGTCGGCGGTGACGGCTTTGTAATCTCGCAACACCGCGGGCATGGGAGCGTCCGGCGCAGGAGCTGCCTGGCGTTGTCCACTGGCCTGCTTGAGGGTGACGATCACCAATGCGATGGCGCCCAGAAAAGCAGGCGCGAGGAACCTAAGGGGAAACATGGGAACGAGACTGATTGTATTTCGCCCAGCAGATCGAGTCAACGCCAGCCAGCTCAGGCACTCCAGATGAGCCTGATTACTTAAGTCGGCGCAAGATTTGTGCCGCCGCGGCCTTAGCCTCCGGATCCTGTCCTTGCGCGGCCTTCGTTAGATGAGGAATCGCGCCAGCCTGGTCACCTTGACGCAGCAGGACCATACCGAGCTCAACGTGCGCGCGCCAATTCCCAGGCTGGAGCCGAACAGCCTCATTCAACTCTCGGCTTGCACCGGGAAGATCTCCCTTCTCGGCGAGCAGAGCCCCCAACAATTCATGACCCGGTCCGGAGCGCGGATCGGCTTGAACCGCCAGCTTGGCTTGTTGCTCTGCTTGCGATGGCTGATTCGAATCCGCAAGCACACGCGCATAGTCCACCCGGGCTTCTGTGTTGTCAGGTTTTAGGCGCAGACTTTCTTCCAGTTGGAAACGCCCTTCCGCGACTTGACCGTGCGCCGCCAGTGCGCGGCCAAGATTTAATCGCCATTCGGAAACACCGGGCTGTATCTGGAGCGCGGCCCGGAATTCCTTCTCGGCAGCGGCCCGCTCACCCGTGCCCCAAAAGATAAGGCCCAGATTGTTGTGCAGGTCGGCCACCTCGGTATCAAGGCTGATCGCTTTCTGGAGCGCCGATTTTGCCTCCGTGGCTTTGTCTTGCTGCCACAAGGCCCACCCCAACCTGCCCCAGGCTCGCGGGTCTGCCGGCGCCAGCTCGGTGGCGCGTCGCAGTTTCGATTCCGCAAGCGCCCACTGCCCCGCTTGCAGCAACCCATCTCCCCACTGGATCAGCCGCGGTGCCGAGCCCGGATCCAGACGGGATGCCTCGGCAAAAGATCGGATCGCCGAGGCGGGATCGCTTACAGCAAGGTAGCCTTCCGCCAACTCCGCATAGTAGCCCGGCTGCGTTGGACGATACTTGGCGATTTGGGATGCCAGCAGCGGCAAACCCGCCTTCAGGTTGCTCTGATCGCGAACCTGCGCGACTGCCACCGTCAGATCGTTGTCTGCGGTCGAAGCAAGTTTAGCGGGGTAGTAAAGGACCACCTCGCCTCGATAAGAAGAAGCAGCGGTTTCAGCGCGCTCGGGCTTTTCGGCCAGCAGATCGCCTTCGGGTGGCCGGCGCGCAATGAAATGGTCCGTCATCACGACATGGACCCCATCGTCGGTTCGCCTGCGAGGCATGTGGCAGCCGACGCAGTTGGCGCCCGCTTTATGTACAGCGATTTGGGTTGACTCCTTGGGGACGACCGACGGATGGCACCCCGCACAAACCTGGTTGTAGTGTCCGACAGCCTCCTCACCACGTGGGATGTCGTGAGGATTGTGGCAACTGGTGCATCGAAGTTTTCCGGCGCTCTTCAGATAGCACTGCGATTCCCGGAATCGGTAGCCCGCTTGCGCAACTTCGAAGCTGGTGTTCTTACCCGGCGCACGATTGAACGCCACCTCGAAGTCCGCCAGTGGCTGTCCCGGGACATACGAGAATGGAGCGCGATCCAAGCGGACCACCGCATGAGGCAGTTTTTGATTCGATGTTTCCAGATGGCATTGCAGGCAAACCTCGATCTCGCGATCCTGATTCAGGCGCGCCGGGTTCACAATTGCCGCGCGCACGGCTTCCACAGAAGCGCCGCTTGAGGCTTTGTCGACATGGCTCTGTCCGGGCCCATGGCACCGCTGGCAGTCGATTCCTTCCGGCAACGGCTGCACATATGTTGCCTGGGTTGAGTCCCGATGCGCACCCTCCGGAATACTCGGGTATCCGTTGTGGCAAAACATGCATTCGTAATAGATCGGGCGAACGGAGCCCGCATAGTCCGGACGATCGTAACCGGGATTCATCCCCCAGAAGCCGCCCTTCTCCGTGTACCACCCGAGCGGCAGTTCCTGCAGTGTGTTCCGCTCCGTCAGGTGCAATAGCGTTCGCGAGTGGTTGCCGGAACCCAGCACGTAATCCACGCGCTTCTCATCGACATTGGTTTCCTTGCCGTCGAAGCCAATCTGCCACCGGCGCTGAAACCAGGCGCCGTTCTGGAAGACCATATTTAAAAAGGTGTTCGAAGGCGCATGATAGAAGGGCTTTGCGGGGGCAGCCGCGTCCAGATCTTTCTCTGAACGGACCTTCTGGAACGACCGTCCCATTCCGGTCTTTTGATACGTAGCGGCGATGTCAGCGTGGCACTGCGCGCACACCGATCGATCGGCGTATGAGCCGGCCGCCTGCAAAGAAAACAGGTTCGGTGCCGCTGGTGCGCCGAGCCGGTTGACGCATCATCCACCACGCTCCACCGCCAGCCAGCGCGACCGCAACCGCAGTTATCCGGAGGATAGTCCGCAGATATTTTGAATAAATCGGCAAGTCCAAAACTGGTCTGAATAGCACGGGGAATAGTCCTGTGCGGCCTTTGGACACTGATTGTACAGGACTGCGAACGCATTGGCCAATCCACTATCACTCTTGCTGATTTTCACTATCAACATAAACCCATTGCCCCACCTGTCTATAAAAGATTAAGATTCCACACAGTCTCGAAAGTGCCCGTTTGCCGTTAATGGGTTGTCACAAGTGACGGGTTGTCACAAGTTGGAGTGGAGCCCGTTGTCGTACTTAGAGTTAAGCGCCACTTTGGAAAAGCTAGAGGGGAATTGATGAAACGAAAACCAAATGAAGTATCCCGCGTAAGATTCGTGACGCGCTGCCTGACGTCGCTCGCATGCCTGCTTTTGTTCGCGCTCGCTGCATATGGCCAGGGCAACCAGGGTTCAATCACCGGAACCATCACCGATCCGCAGGGCGGTGTAGCTCCCAATGCATCCATTTCAGTGAAGAACATGGATACCGGCGCAGTATCGCAGGGAGGCACCTCATCCACCGGAAACTATGTCATTACAGTGCCGACGGGCAAGTACGAAATGACAGTGACGGTGCCGGGCTTCAAGAAATATGTCCGCTCCAATCTCGAAGTCAACGTCGTAGCCGCTACTCGCCAGGACGTCAAGCTTGAGGTCGGCGCGGTGACGGACACGATCACGGTTACTGAGCAGGTGTCGTTGCTGAAGACGGAAAGTGGTGAACTCAGCCACTCCATCGCAACCGACGACGTGAATCAGTTGCCCGTTTTGACAACCAACGGCGGCGGCGGCGCCTTCGGTAATATTCGCGATCCGCTGCAGGAGATCATCCTTCTGCCCGGCACGAATTACCAGAACGGCCTGGCGGTTGTGGTGAACGGCCTTCCCGCCAATAGCGAAAACATCCGCATTGAGGGTCAGGACTCGACCTCGAACATTTGGAAAATTGCACAACAGAACAGCCAGGGTGGCGTGGACGCCATTCAGGAAGTCGCCGTTCAGACCAGCAACTTCGCCGCCGAATTCGGACAGGCCGCCGGCGGATATTTCAACTACACGATGAAATCCGGCACCAACAAGTTTCATGGCAGCGGCTACGACTATTTTGTGAATGAAGGTCTGAATGCAGGGCTTCCCTTCACGGATGCGGGTGCCACCAACAGCTTGAAAAAAGGGCAGCATATTCGCAACCGGCTGCGCCGCAATGACTATGGCTTCACATTCGGTGGCCCTGTTTGGATCCCCAAATTGTATGACGGTAAAAACAAGACATTTTTCTTTTTCAACTTCGAACAATTCCGCCAGGGCAACCAAACGGGAAGCGGAATCGCGACGGTTCCCACGCTGGCTTACCGTAATGGCGACTTCAGCACGGCCCTGTGTCAGTCATACACGGGCGGCACGGTGAACGGTGGCGGTGTCTGTACGCCCTATGCGCCGATCACCTCAGCTGGCGCACCGGCGGTGGACCCGGCCGGACAGACCCTTGTGCAAGGCCAGATTTACGATCCTTACACCACCAGACTCGTCAACGGTCAGAACGTTCGTTCGCCTTTCCCAACAACATGATTCCGTTAACCAGAATGGACCCGGTTGCGCTCGCCATTCAGAAGCTGCTGCCGCTGCCGAACGGGCCTGGTGATACTAACAACTACATCATCCCGAGCTACTCCAGCTTGATGCACACCACCAACGTTTCCGTCAAGGTGGACCAAAACATCAGCCCGACCATCAAAGTCTCGGTATACTATTCACAACTCAATACATTGCAGCCAAATGTCAACGGTGGCATCCTCCCAACGTTTCTAGGCGGAGCGGACACCAACCAATGGAACCACACCACGCGGTTCAACTACGACCAAAGCTTCACGCCAACGCTGCTTTTCCATATCGGCCTTGGTTATTTCCAGACCTCGGAGCCGCACGTTGCCCCGCCTTTCGATCAGAGCACCATTGGGCTGAAGGGCTACCAGGCCAACACGATCTTTCCCGATATCGCCGGCATTTCGGGCGGCCAGGGAGGTTATAGCCCCGGCTTCGGTGCGATTGGCGCTACCTTCAGCGCGACTGCGTTTGAAGAGAAGCCGACGGCCAATACCAACCTGACATGGGTCCGCGGGAACCACACCTTCAAAGCCGGCGCCGACTACACGCAGGAAGGCTATCCGGTTCCGAGCCTCTGGCGCGCGAACGGTAACTTTACCTTTAACGCCGCGGAAACAAGCGATCCGTACCAAAGCACAGTGACGCTTAATTCGCCGAACCCGACTGGGTTTGGCTACGCCAGCTTCCTTACGGGCCTCCCCGACGTCCTGGCGCTCAACGCGCCCAACAGCGCCAAGCTCGGCTATCACTCGCTGGGTCTCTATGTTCAGGATAGCTGGAAGGTTAACCGGAAGCTGACCTTGGATTACGGTCTGCGTTATGATTTCCAGACTTACATGACGGAACAGTACGGGCGCATGCAGGATGCATCTCTCAGCACCCAGGACACCAAGCTCGGCCGGCCCGGCGCTGTGCTCTACCAAGCCAGTTGCAACTGTCAGTTCTCCCACAACTATCCGTTTGCTTTCGGCCCACGCCTCGGCGCGGCGTACGCAATCGATGACAAGACCGTTCTTCGGGGCGGCGCTGGGATACAGTACGACGTCGCGGAAGCGCCCAACGGCGTTTTGTATAGCGCTGCGGACTTCTATACCATCAACCCGAACGGCTACGGTGTTAGCCCGCTACAGAACACATCGAACCCTGCTCAAAACGGCCTGCAGGGTGGCAACGCGTACGCGCCCGGTAACCCATTCGGCAACGTACCCGTAGTTTGGCCTAATCTGGATCAGAATAAGTTTCCCACGTTCAACAACGGCATTGGAGCCCCGTCGGCGCCCGCCATCTTCCTGGACCCGCACAATCGCCCGGGCCGAATCTTTACCTGGAGCATCGGCGTTCAACGCTCCTTGATGAAGGACTTAGTCGCGGAAGTAAGCTATGTAGGTAACCGCGGAGCCTATTTCCCGGCCCCCAACATGAGTCAACTACTCTCCAATTCGGTCACGCCGGCGCAACTGGCTTCGCAATTTGGACTTAACATCAACAACCCTGCCGACGCCGCGCTGCTCACCACTCCCATCAGTAGTTCGGCGGTTCAGGCGCGATTCCCGCAATATAAGCTCGTTTCCGTGAACGGCACACTCACCGTTCCATCCGTCTACAACGGCTTCCCCGCGTCGCAGAACTTGATTCAGGCTTTGCGCGGAGTCCCGCAGTGGGGTGTCCTGACCCCGTGGCTTGGACCACCCATGGGCAAGACCTGGTACGATTCCATGCAGGTCAAGGTGACCAAGCGTTATGCACACGGTCTCCAGGCCGCCGGCAACTTCACCTGGGCCAAAGCGAACGTCATCGGTTCGGCTTCCGACAGCACCTTCTTCCTGACCGGCCAGGCCGTGACTACGGACGTCTACAACTTCAACGACAATAAACAGGTAAACCAGTACGTCAGGCCTCTGGCGCTGACCATTACCTTCAGCTATACAACGCCGAAGTTCTCCGCTACTAACTTTGGGATGAAAGTCGTGTCCCAAGTGGCGCGCGACTGGCAATTGGGCGCGGTCCTTCGCTATCAGAGCGGCGCATTCATTGAGTCTGCCGGCTCGTTTAACAACCTCGTCAACCAGTTGGGCAGGGCTGGCGGGTACGGTGGCGGCGCTGTAAACTTCCAGAACCCAACCGGACAGCCCTTCGCTCCTGGTTGACCCCAACTGCAAATGCTTCAATCCCCAGACCACCCAGGTACTGAATCCGAAGGCATTCAGCGATGCTCCTACTGGAACGTGGGGCACCGCCGCACCGTACTACAGCAACTACCGTTGGCAGCGGCAGCCGGCGGAATCGGTGAGCTTCGCTAGAAACTTCAGAATCAAGGAAGGCTATGTCCTTCAGCTTCGTGCCGAATTCCAAAACATCTTCAACCGCACCTTCTTGTCAGCGCCGTCAGTCTTCGGACCCTTCGGCGCGGTGAACCCCGCTCTCCCTGTTACAACAACCAACAGTAACGGAGCCGTCATCAACAGCGCAGGGTACGGCACGATCGCGACCCTTAATGGTATCGGGACTCAGCCCCGCTCCGGTCAGGTCATCGTGCGGTTTACCTTCTAACCAGCAAGACCTAAAGCGCCGGCGACAATGTCGCCGGCGTTTTTGCATGTTTTTGCATCAGCCGTGTCCGTCAGGGCACGGGTTTGTTTTCACGCGGCCTGAGAAGAACGCCAACTGCCATGCACTATTCGACATGGTTTGGCTAGTAACCATCTCTTGCTACGGATCGCACCTGCCCGGCGACCAGCGTGGGAGTCACGACCATGTTCGTCGCGGAGAACGACGGACGATTCCGCCCGCGCCAGCGCTTGAGTCCTACGGACGAAAATTGATGCGGACAGAGCCATTCTTGCTGACCCGAGCCTTGCATCGCCAAACCGTTCTTAAAGCGATTCAAGAAGTCTGCCACTTTCGTGAATGGCCTCTGATTGCTTTGCACATTCGCTGCTCTCACCTGCATGGCATTGTCGACTACCCCTGAGGCTGGCATCGTCTTACAGGACTGGAAGAGTTACGCCACCCGGGCATTGCGGCGGTTGCCCGGCGAACCGAGTGACCAGCTTTACTGGACCCGCGGCGGCAGCACCAACCCTCTAAAGTCGGCAGCGGCAATAAGCGCAGCAGTAAACTACGTCCTGGCGCAACAAGGAGAGCCCCTGGAACATTATCGCGCTCAGCCGTGTCCGGTCAGGGCACGGGTACTGGCACGGGTAGCCTGAATCTACTTGCCGACGGTAGGTGTCAACCCCAGCGCCTCGCACGCCTTTGGATCGCCGAGGTCGCATCCCCGCCGAAATCGCGTCTCGGCAAGAGCTTCATTTATCGGCGTCGCGATCCCCTGCCGGTGCATGATGCCAACGTTAAAGCACCCCTCCGCATAGCCCCCATCGCAGGCGGTATCGAGAATCTGCCTGGCCCTCACCATGTCCTTAGGAACACCTTCCCCGAAAAGATAACTCTCCCCGAGCTGTCCGCAACCGCGTGTAAATCCGGCCGTGCAGCTTTGCTGGAAGAGGGTTGCCGAACGTTCGAGGTTACGGCCGACTCCCTGGCCCCCGTAATAGAGCGACCCGAGCATGAAACAGCTCCTTCCGTCTCCTCGGTTACAGGGTTCCAGCAATACTCCGTCTCCGTCGGTTGCCACTATATTCAGAAGACTGCCGCAAGCGCTCTCCAGGCCGAGATCGCAGGCTTGCTTAAAAGTCCGCTCTGCTCCAATCGGATCGCGGGGAAGTCCCTTGCCGCCACTCAGCAGCACTCCCAGACTGAAACAACCGGTAGCAGACTTGTGCTGGCACTGTACATCGAGTGTGCGGGCCAGGACGTCGCAGCCCCTCGTGTGCCCCGCCGCACAGGCTCTTTCCCACAGAGCGGGATCGGTACCAGGGTGCTTGCCGCCGAGGAAGCCTGTGAAAACCATGAATCCAAAAAGAGCCACCCAGATACCCATAAATCCAAAATTCGCCTGCCGCGGAGTCCAGGCCGCCAGCGTCTGCAAAGGCCGAAGCTTCCTCTCCGTAACCCAGCCGCTCACCGCAACGCTTAAGCGGTCCAAGGCACGTACCGTCAAATTCAGCAACGGTACGCACAGCAGCTTGTCGTAAAACACCGGCGCTCCCAGACTTTCCAGCAACGGAACCAATGCGAATATGCCGGCCCCGTATGCCGCGCCGAAAATCACCTTGCCGAAATTTTTGCGGGGAGACGTTGCCGGATCGGTTATGAGCAGATACAGCCCCAGGAAAACCGCCGGGTGGATGTTCGTGTCAATGAACATGTACGTGCCAGTGGAACTCGTGTACACCAGATTGAGCACATACAGCGCCGCCGCCCCGGACATGGTGACCAGAGTCACCGAGAACAGGCCCTGAACGATGAGCCCAAGCACGAACATCTCGACAAAGAATTTCGGGGGATTCAGAAAAGTCGTCGCAATCTCATCGCCCCAGGTAATCCCCGTCGAGTGAGTTGCAATCAAGACAATAGAGGTGACGAAGAGGGCAAAAGCGGAAGGATTGAAGATGTGAGTGGAATGGCCGTCTCGTTTCCATCGCAGAAATTCCTTGCCGAACACGATAATGGCCACCATGACGAACTGCAGGTAGAACCAATCGTCGCGAAACCACAGGAACAGATTCATGCTGAAGATAATTGGAATCGGACCAAAGCCGAGAATCCAGTTATCTCGCCGGAACCAGCAGACCAGCATGTCCAGAACGTAAAGAAAGACCACCTGGGCGAGAATCAGTGGGATGTGCCTGTAAACCTCAACCCAATACCAGCCCCAGTAGGCGTAAACGCTGGAATGCATGAGCATCTGAACCCAGTGCACCCGCCGGGGAACGAATTCGTAGTTCAGGGTTCGCCCGGTCCGGCCAACGCGCCACCAAAGAGCGGCCGAGTCCGGCCAACAGGAACCCTGCGGCGCCTAGAAACGAGGCCTTTAGCTGGGGATTCGCGCCAACGCGGGGAAGCAGCGTAAACCCCGCGAAAATCAGCGTAAGGATCGCAGGAATCCAAAGCGGCGGGCGACGCTTGTCGCTTCGCTGCAGCGGCGTTTTCTAGCTTAAACCCTTGACTCTGTGCCTCGGGTTTTTTTGGTCTAGAAGCATATGGGGTTCCCCGGCCCCGTACATGTGATTTCATGTGTGCCAAATAGCATATACCAAAAGGGCGTTGGCCGCATGCAATCTTTTGAGGCGATTTCGGTCAAGTCCGGCGCCGTGCCGATCACACTAGCTACAGCTCCTACGCGACGTTCCGCGACCCGGACGGGAACAGCTGGCTGTTACAGGAGGTGACGACCGACTGCGGCCTGATCATCGATGGTGTGCACCCGCGAACCGCATAGCCCGGCTGCGATATGATCGCGGGTGAGGAAGCAATGCCCGTCGAGAATGACAAAGGGTTGCGCGAGCATCTGCTTTATCTGCTCAAGGGCGGCGGAGCGCATGCGGGCTTCGATGCGGCGATTGACGGCTTAGCGGTTGCCATGCGCGGCAAGAGGCCTCAGGGCGCGGCACACTCGCCCTGGGAAATCATCGAGCACATGCGGCTGGCTCAGTCGGACATCCTCGAGTTCAGCCGCGATCCAAAGCATGTCTCGCCGGAATGGCCCGCCGGATATTGGCCGAAAACGCAAGCGCCGCCCAACAGCACGGCGTGGAGCAAAACAGTGAAAGCGTTTCGGGCGGATCTGGAAGCGATGTGCCAACTGGTGTCGCGTAAGTCCACCGATCTCTACGCGCCCATCCGGCACGGCGACGGGCAGACGATTTTGCGGGAGGCGCTGCTGGTCGCCGATCATAATGCTTATCACTTGGGTGAGATGGTTCTGGTACGCCGGCTGCTCGGGGCATGGAAGGAGCCGGTGCACAAGCCATGACTGTTTCCTACGACGCAATTATCATCGGGACGGGGCAAGCGGGACCGTCGCTGGCAGGGCGCTTGACGGCCGCGGGCATGCGGGTCGCGGTGATCGAGCGCGGCCGTTTCGGCGGAACCTGCGTGAACACCGGCTGCATCCCGACCAAGACCATGGTCGCGAGCGCGTACGCCGCCCACATGGCCCGCCGCGCAGCGGAGTTCGGCGTCACCATCGCCGGCTCCGTGACCGTGGACATGAAACAAGTGAAGGCGCGCAAGGATCACATATCAGGAGAGTCAAACCAGGGTGTCGAAGGATGGCTGAAGAACATGGCCAATTGCGTTGTCTACCAGGGTCATGCTCGTTTTGAATCCGCCGCGGGAAGTGAGCGTCGGCGACGCCAGAATTTCCGCCGATCGGATCTTCATCAACGTGGGTGGCCGCGCCATAGTGCCGGACATCCCGGGCCTGCAAGGGATCCCCTATCTCACCAACAGCTCGATGATGGAATTGGACATTCTTCCGCGGCATCTTGTGATCGTGGGCGGCAGCTACATTGGTTTGGAATTTGGCCAGATGTTCCGGCGCTTTGGAAGTGAAGTAACGATCCTTGAAGCGGAAGCCCGCTTGATCCGACGCGAGGACGAGGATATCTCGGTCGCGATTCGGGCCATCCTGGAAGGAGAGGGGATTCGCATTCGAACCAATGCGAAGCTGACGCGATTGGCGAAGCACGGTGAAGAGATCTCCGTCACAGTTGACAGCGCGGGTAAAGTGGAAGAGATTCACGGCTCCCATCTTCTGTTTGCGATTGGTCGGCGCCCCAACACGGACGATCTGGGCCTTGCCATGGCTGGCGTGGAATCCGATGCGCACGGCTACGTTCAGGTGGACGATCAACTTCGCACCAACGTGCCCGGCATTTGGGCAATGGGGGATTGCAATGGCAAAGGAGCATTCACGCACACGTCTTACAATGACTTCGAAATTGTCGCCGCGAATATTTTGGACAATGACCCCCGGCGCGTCAGCGACCGCATTCCAGCCTATGCGTTGTACATCGATCCGCCTCTGGGCCGCGCCGGCATGACCGAAGCAGAGGTTCGGCGAAGCGGCCGGAAAGCGCTGATCGGCAAACGCCCGATGACCAAAGTAGGGCGCGCCGTGGAAAAAGGAGAGACGCAGGGCTTCATGAAAATCCTGGTGGATGCCGAAACACACCAGATTTTGGGAGCCGCGTTGCTCGGAACCGGATGCGATGAAGCGATCCATTCGATTCTGGACGTGATGTACGCCAAGGCGCCCTATACAGTGATTCAACGCGCCATGCATATCCACCCGACGGTATCCGAGCTGATCCCGACCATGCTGGGAGATCTTCAGCCACTATTCACCTGAACCTATCTCGTTGAACCCATCATCAATTGAATAAGGAGGCATGCTTGATTGCTGATCTCTGAAGATGTGGAAGCCCGACGGGTGCTCCTGGGACGGCTTGCGGAGGCCCGCAGGCAAACGGATCGACTCTTTGAACTGGTCCGGCCCGAGTTTCTGTACCAACGCCCTATCCCCGAACGGCATCGCATCATTTTCTACCTTGGGCACCTGGAGGCGTTCGATTGGAACCTTCTGCATCCTCGCATCCCCCATGCGAAGGCATTCGATCCGGCGTTCGATCGCCTGTTTGCTTTCGGCATCGACCCGGTGGAGGGCGGTTTGCCATCGGATCAGCCCTTGGACTGGCCCGCGCTTCAGCAGATTGAACGTTATAGGGATCAGATTCGCGCGGCTCTGGATGCGGCTCTTACGGAAGGGAATCCCGACGCCTGGTCCGGCGATGAATCTCCGCGCTTGCTTCTCAATGTGATGATCGAACATCGCCTGATGCATGCCGAGACTCTGGCGTACATGCTGCATCAACTCCCCTTCGAGCAGAAAGGGCGCGAAGCGCAAACGCCAGTTTCCGGCGCGGGTCCAGCGCGTACGGAGTTGGTCGAGATTGCGGCGGGACGCGCAACGCTCGGGATCGCACGCGACGAGTCGGCCTTCGGGTGGGACAACGAATACGAGGTCCACACAGTGGATGTGCCCGAGTTTGCCATCGACCGGTACAAGGTGACCAACAGGGAATATCTGAAGTTCCTGGAGGCCGGTGGATACCGGGACCGCGGCTTATGGTCCCCCGCCGATTGGGATTGGAAGAACAAATACGGCATTGAGCATCCTCTTTTCTGGATGAATACGAGTGGGGGATGGCATTATCGAGCGATGTTCGAACAACTCCCCTTGCCGCTCGACTGGCCCGTCTATGTCAGTCACGCCGAAGCGAGCGCGTACGCGGCGTGGGCCGGAAAGCGGCTGCCCACTGAAGCGGAATGGCATCGGGCCGCGTACGGTACGAAGGAAGGCCCGGAGCGGGATTTTCCCTGGGGCTCGGAGCCCCCGGCGCCTGAACACGGATACTTTGATTTCGCGCGCTGGGACCCATCGCCCGTGAACGCCTTCCCCGCCGGCAGCAGCGCATTCGGCGTCAATGGACTTCTGGCCAACGGGTGGGAATGGACCTCCAGCCTGTTTGAGCCGTTTGCAGGCTTCCAGCCGTTCCCGTTTTACAAAGGCTATTCCGCAGACTTCTTCGATGACAAGCATTACGTAATGAAGGGAGGGTCGCCTCGCACCGCGCGATGCATGCTTCGGCGCTCTTTTCGGAACTGGTTCCAGCCGCATTATCCATACGTCTACGCGGGATTCCGCTGTGCTGGAAAGTGAACTCAATATGCTAAGCAACGCTGTTTTCCCGAGTACAGATTTCGCAATGGACGTAAGGGCCGGTCTTACGAAGAAAGGTCAGAAGGAGCTGCCTTCCAAGTATCTGTATGACGCGATCGGCTCCAAGCTTTTTGAGGTGATCGTCGAACTGCCCGAATACGGATTAACGCGCGCGGACGAACGATTGCTGCGCGCACACGCCCACGAAATCGTGCGGCGAAACCCCGGCGACGTGATCCTGTGCGAGTTGGGAAGTGGAAGCGGCAAGAAGACGCGATGGCTTCTGGAAGCGCTTTCCTGGCGCGGGCATATAGATTACTTCCCTATTGAAATCTCTGCGGAAGCTCTGGCGGAGTGCCGGCGCGAATTGGCCGATATCCATTCGGTTGGAATTGTCGGCCTGGAACGCGAATACCTGGACGGGCTTTTGGAGGTGTGCGCCCGGCGGCGGGAAGGACAGCGCATCCTGGTGCTGTTTCTGGGCAGTACGATTGGAAACTTCAGTGCTCCTGCCGATCGAAAATTCCTGCGTGACATTCGGAACCTCCTGCAGCCGGGTGACGCTCTTCTGCTGGGAACAGATTTGGAGAAACCTGTTCCGCAACTGATCGAAGCCTACGACGATCCCCTGGGAGTTACAGCCGCATTCAACTTGAATCTGCTGGCGCGCATCAATCGGGAGTTGGAAGCCGATTTCGTTCTTGCCCGGTTTGAACATGTGGCGCGGTTCAACTCCGACACCCGCAGCGTCGAGATGCATCTGCGATCGCTGCGGCGCCAGACTGTCACAATTCAGAGCGCGGATCTCACGGTGACGTTTGAGGATGGGGAAACCATCTGGACGGAGAACAGTCACAAATATTCGCTGGATGAGGTTGCCCGCATCGCCGAGGCTTCCGGTTGGATTTGTGACGCCCAGTGGATCGACAAGGAATGGCCTTTCGCGGAGACCCTTTTGATGGCGGAGAACATGGAATAATGCAGGTTCATGCCCCTGGTCGAGTTTCGCGACGTCTCGTATGAAATCGCGGGCAAACCAATTCTTTCGGACATCAATCTTTCAGGTGGAAGCGGGCGAGACCCTGGTGCTGCTCGGCCGCAGCGGATCGGGCAAGAGCACGGCGCTGAAGCTGACCAACGGGATGCTGTTCCCCACCGCGGGGCAGGTTCTGGTGGAAGGCCGATCCACGCGCGAGTGGGATCCCGATCCAGCTCAAACGCCACATCGGCTACGTGATCCAGGAAGTGGGTCTGTTCCCGCATTTCACGGTGGCGCGCAACATAGGGCTTGTTCCCCGGCTGTAAGGCTGGACCGAACCGGACGTCGAGCGCCGCGTGGATCAGCTCTTGAGTACGGTCGGTATGCCGGCCGCCGAATTCCGGAGCGCGGTATCCCCGGCAGCTCTCCGGAGGACAACGGCAAAGAGTGGGAGTCGCGCGCGCGCTGGCGGCCGATCCGCCTGTGCTCCTGTTCGACGAACCCTTCGGCGCGCTCGACCCGGTGACGCGGTTGGAGCTGCAGCAGCAGTTTCTCGACTTGCAGCGCGATTTCAAAAAGACGTCCATCTTCGTAACGCACGATGTGCGGGAAGCCATGCGGCTGGGCAGCAGGATCGCCTTGCTGGTGCGCGGCGCGGTGGAGCTTGTCTCGACTCCGGCCGAATTTCAGCACGCGCAAACCGGGGAAGCGCGCGCGTTCCTGGCGTGCCTGTGATCCGGAGCATGCGTTCCGATCTCAGCAGCGACATCACTTCGTCTCACCGGCGGAGCACCTATCTCTGGTCGGCATCTCCATGGCGATCGCCATCGCCCTGGGCGTCCCTCTGGGAATTCTGATTGCGCGGACACCGGCCGCGCGACGATGGGTCCTGGGCCTATCCAGCATTGTGCAGACCATCCCCAGCCTCGCGCTGTTCGGATTTCTCATCCCGATTCCGTTCATCGGCGGGATCGGGAAACGCACGGTGATCGTGGCGCTGGTGTTATATGGGCTGCTTCCGATTTTGCGAAATACGTTCGTAGGAATCCTGAGCGTCGATCCGGCGGTGTGCGATTCCGCGATTGCCATGGGCATGACCGACGGCCAGCTTCTGCGCCAGGTACAACTGCCTCTGGCGGCGCGCACCATCATCGCAGGGATTCGCGTGGCCACGGTGACCACCATCGGCACGGCCACCATCGCGGCCGCCATCGGAGGCGGCGGCCTCGGCGTATTTATCTTTCGCGGTGTCGCTTCGGTGGACACCGCGCAGATACTGGCCGGCGCGATACCGGCGGCGGTCATCGCGCTGCTCGCCGACGGAGGACTGGGATGGCTGGAACGAAAACTCTCTCCTGCATAGCCGCTGTTTCTGGCTCTGTGCGGCTGCTCCACGCTCCGGGACGAATCCGCGATCCGTGTGGGATCGAAGAACTTCACCGAGCAGGTGGTGCTGGGCGAGATCATCGCGCAGCACCTGGAGCATCGGCTGCATCGCAGTGTCGAGCGCAGTCTGAATCTGGGCGGCACGCTGCTGGCCCATCAAGCCCTGCTGAGCCGTCAGATCGATCTTTATCCCGGAATACACCGGCACCGCCCTGGCCGCGGTTCTCAAGGATCCCGATTCGAAACCGATCCCGCGGCTGTTCTGGCGCGGGTCGAGTCGGAGTATCTTCAGAGATTTCAAGTCGGAGTGGCTCGACCCGCTGGGCATCGACGATACCTTCGCCATGGTGGTGAATGGACCACAGGCGCGCGCGCGCAGGACTGGAGACCTTGACGGACGCAGCGAAGCTGCCGGAGCCGTGGACGCTCGGCGTGGGCTATGAGTTCGAGCAGCGGGCGGATGGATTGGCCGCGCTCGAGAAGACGTACCACCTGCGCTGGACAGGCGCACCGAAGACCATGGATCTCGGTCTTCTCTATAAAGCGATGGAGCAGGGCCAGGTGACGATGATCGCCGCCAACTCGACCGACGGACTGCTCTCGAAAATGGACCTCAAGGTCCTGCGGGACGACCGGCACGCATTTCCGCCTTATCAGGTGGGCATCGTGGTGAGGCAGGAAGCCATGCGCGAAACGCCGGGCTTGCGCGAAGCGCTGCTCGAACTGTCGGGCAAGTTCACGAACCCGCAGATGCAGAATCTCAACTCTCCAGGTGGATGCGCAGCACCGCCCCGTGGCGGAGGTCGCCTCAGATTTCTTGAAGCTATCCGGACTGAACTAGTGGCTGTCCCCACCAGCCGTGTCCGTAAGGACACGGGTTGCTTAACGCCGGTGGAACCCGTGCCCTTAGGGACACGGCTGAACTGCTACTCAGGAACAACGATAAATATTTCTCTGCGACAGGCCACTAGTGGACCGTCCCAGTGATTCGCTTAGCAGTGATGCAGCGTTTGGGATCAGTGTAAGTCCAACGGATGGGCCTGCCTGTTTTTCAGCTAGTCCGGTTGGTAGCATTCAACTGCAAGGTACAACATGGGGATGTCCCGATGTTCAGAAATCAACATTCCACGACAAATGACGTGACTCGATACTTGCGAGAAAAGTTCGATAATCGCCCACGAACGGGAGCCAACAATTTCGTGTTGAAAACAAAGATATTATGCGTCGGCGGCGTTCCCTGCATTGATTACGATTGGGGTTACCGGTTCGATCCATCACGGCCTCTCAACACGACGGGAAGGAACTGACGCGGATAAGCTGGCCGGGCTGAATGCTCGCGAGGACCGCTAGGCACTCGGGAATGGCTGGGAGGAGATCCTGAATCCGATTTGAAGGTGCCCGAACGATCAGCACGGCAATCCGTTTGGTGTCAAACTTCTGCTGGTATGGAAGATTCTTGTCGAGCGTCAGCAAGAGGTCAAACAGCGGATCGGCCAAGGCGAGCAACTCGCCATTCTTCTTGTCCGACCACCCACACTGAACGACCGTGCGGCATTGATGCCCAACCAAATGCTCCGCCACTGTGCGCGGCAAGTTTTCGCGGAAAGTTTCATTCGATGAGGATCGTCATCGATGAGCGGTGAGGATCGCCTTGGCCTCTTCGAGCGCGGCAATGGCGGCCTCACGGCTAACCGACGGGAAATTATCCAGAAACTCGTCCAGGCTGTCTCCCGCTTCCAGGTAATCGATCAGCGAGTCGACGGGTACACGGGTTCCGCGAAAGCAAGGCGTTCCTCCGAGGATCTCGGGATCACTTGCGACGACGGATTCACGTGGCATGGGAGTCTCCCGACCTTCAGTCTACCAGGAATGACTAATCATACCCGTTCGCAGACGCGTCCTAGTACCTCGGACCATTGCCTCCCGGCAAAACTGAATTCATCTTATCGTGGGGCGGGCCGCGCTTGCGCTACGCACAGCGTTTCCGGAGGGAGTCGCGGTGTCGCCCCGCAAGACTAAGCCGACATCCAAAGACCACGACGCGCGGTCGCCACTCATCTGATGATGGCCGGGCCTACTCACGGGGGTGTGGCGGCTGGGGTATAAGAGAATCAACCGGATCGCTCAAGAAGGCGACCACTGTCCCCAGAGCCGCGCCGACCTTGCGAGCCACGCCGGATAAAGCATTATCAGGCTCAGTCCAGAGTTCCTCCTCGGCCTGAAACCAGTCCGCCTGATCCCCTCCGTGCGCGGATCCGCGTTCCTGCCAAATCTCATGGGCTCGCAGGGCTATTTGTTGGTGGCTGGGCGGGGTCATACCTCATTATCAGCCAGCGGTTTGAAACCAAACGGTACGTCTGGGGGCCTGAAAGCAGCGGGCGATAATTGCACATAACACTTCGGAAAGCGGCGGTTCCGCAATGCACCAATCGTGTCGACTCGGCGCGTTCAGATTTGACGGCTCCCGAACTTTCCTGCGGAAGGTCGTCCGGGTGTATACTGCGCTCAGGTCTGATCAACATGTCGCAAAGGCGGAAGCTTGGGATCAGCGTACTTTGCTGGGCTGGATTGCTGACTATTTGTTGCGCGGACCGAGCGCCTGCTCAGCCTTCGAATGTGGGATTTTACAGCGGCACCTGCACTGTCGCCATTTCCGCCGACACGCCGCGTTATCGGGTGACCGGACGCGTCGTCGACGTCCTCACGGCCGCGCCACTCGCGAATGCAACCGTGACGCTCACTAGCGTCTGCCTAGCGGCGGCTGACCGGCGGCAGAGTGCATGGTCCGCGAAAGCGACGAGTGACGAAAAGGGCAACTTTTCGTTCGACGATGCTCCTGCAATCTCGGCATCTCTCACCGCAACACTTGACGGGTACCGCCAGGAAGCGATGTCGCTGGATAGTCCAATGGGCATGTATACGATCGCGGCAAACATGAGCCCAATTACGGTGAGGCTCGCCGCGTCGCCCTCCATCTCCGGCGTCGTGCGAGGAGCTGACGGGGATCCACTTGCGAATGTAACGGTGACTCTGGGGGTTTTTCAGCCCTCGCAAGGCACGCGCTCTGCGTCGCTTTTTGGCGTCGTGCAGACGAAGGCCGACGGATCGTACGGCTTTTCTCCGCTCTGGCCCGGCCGGTTTTCCTTGACGGCATACATTTGGCACGGGGGGCACGAACCTCAGCGCGACGCTCGGGGCCGCTACGTCGGCTATGTGCCAGCCCGCTACCCGAACACGCCCCCGGCCGGCGCCGACTCCTATCTGGAGCTCGTGCCGGGACAACAAGCGCGCGTGGATTTCGAGTTTCGCTCGGAGGCATTGCACCACGTTACGGGAACGGCTGATGGGGGGGACATCTGGCCGCCGATCGTCCAGGCCTTCGATTCGCGCGGCTCTAACGTTTACTTCGCGAGAATGACGGGCAATCGTTGCTGCGGGTTCGAGACCTGGCTGCCCAGTGGACCCTTTCGTTTGGAGGCAATGACCAGCGGCGGTGCGGAGCAGCGGGGAATGATATCGATCGAAGTGCGGGATTCGGATCTCCAAGGGATCACAATTCCATTGGAGCCGTCGTCCCGAGCTGGGCTGGAGATACCGATCACAATCACTCCAGCGCCCCCTGAAAAGAGCGATCTCCTTAGCAAATTCTGGTACGTACAACTGATTGGATTAACGTCGGAGGGAGGAGGGAATATGTCTACCCAGGCGGGGTGGATGAAACCCGCAGGCACGCTGCGCACCGAGTCTGTTTCTGTCCCTTCCGGTTCTTATAACGTCGTACTTCCGCCGGCCGGGAACACCTACGCGCAGAGCATTACTCGCGGTGGGATCGATCTTCGCCGCGAACCAATGGTCGTGCGTCCGGGTGCTGCCCAGGAAGCCATTCGCATCGTGATCGCCGACGGCGCTGCTGTCGAAGGGTTCGCGAGAGGCGGTGGAAATCCGGTGCGAGCCTCGGTCTACGCAGTCCCCGAGCAACCCGACGGCAAACTGGTCCAATCGACGACATCAGGTCCGGATGGAAAGTTTCGGATCGAAGGTCTGGCTCCTGCCCCATACTTGTTTTTTGCAAGCGATACGTTCTTTCAAGTGGATGCGCGTATTGCCTCGGAAATCGACGAGAAATGGCGAAAGGTTGGGCAAAGATTGACGCCCGAGGTTGGCAGGACGGCATCGCTCGACCTAGTGGTGAGTCACTGACCGACGTTTACATCTCCGCGTTATCTTTCGCCGGACGCGGCCTTCTTCCGGACTCCTGGGACGCAACCATGTGTACATCCTTTATACCGTCTCCATTCGCGGGGCGCCTGCGACCAACCGGTGCAGGCTATCCCTGACACCGCATTATGATCTCCTATATGCTCCGTTACCGGCAATTACGGGGACAGTCTACACCCTTTCGCGAAATTCTTTTGAGCGGAATTCGGCAGACAAGCCACTCTTGTTGTGATGGCTCGAATGGCGCGCGCCGTGGCAATCGGGGTGGCGCATCACATCACGCAGCGGGGCAACTACCGGCAAACCGTCTTCTTCGAAGACGGCGACCGCCAACTCTACCTGGCCGTATTGCAGGGGCGTTCGGCACGTTTTGGGCCAGCGACGGAAACCGCCGAAAATGTTCCGCAACGTCCTGTAATGCCCGGGTGTGCAGCGACGAATGGTCAATATACTTGTGTGACACTCGAGAAATGCCGGGCAACGGGTTTAGGCTCGATCCCGATTTCCGCAAGCTGTGGATCGGCCAGGCGATCTCGCAAATCGGATCCAACATCACTGGCGTCGGCCTGCCCCTCACTGCCGTCCTCGTCCTCAAAGCGTCGCCTCTTCAGATGGGATTCCTTTCCGGAGCGGGCGCGGCGGCCGTACTTATATTTGGCCTCTTCGCCGGAGCCTGGGTGGACCGTCTGCGTCGACGGCCAATCCTGATTGCCGCCGATCTGGGGCGCGCCGTGGTGCTGGGCATCATCCCGCTGGCAGCGATGCTGCACCGGCTGACCATCGGAGATCTCTACCTGGTTGCGGTGGCCAGCAGCATCCTGACCGTCCTGTTCGACGTGGCCTACCAGGCCTATCTGCCCTCACTTATCGCGCGCGAGAACATCCTTACCGGAAACAGCCGCTTGGCTTTGACCGAGTCCATTGCGCAGATCGCTGGTCCCGGCATCGCCGGCATCCTGGTGCAGCTGATTACGGCGCCCATGGCCATGCTGTTCGACGCGGCGTCGTTCGTCTGTTCCGCCATCTCAGTGTGGCTTATCCGCAAACCGGAACCGGTGCCCACGCAAACCCTGGAACCTCATATCGGCCGGGAGATCTCGGAGGGGCTGGGCGCGTCGTGGCGCGATCCATTGCTCCGCGCACTGGCCGGTCGCACAGCCACCAGCGCATTCTTCTTAGGCTTCGGGAATAGTCTGTACTTTCTATTTGCGATGCATGAGCTGGGGTTGACCGCTGCCCTTTTAGGCATCATCATCGCGATCGGCGGGACCTCCGGCTTGTTTGGCGCCTTCCTGGCAGAGTGGCTGGTGCGCCGCTTTGGTTTCGGTCCGACTTTCATTGGCTCCGCGGTGGTGATTGGGATAGCGATGTTATTGATACCGCTGGCGCACGGATCCGTGGCGGCCTGCTCCGCTTTTCTGATTGCTGCGCAATTGGGTGACTTGGCGTGGCCAGTCTATACCATCAGCGAACGAAGTTTACGGCAGGCGATCACACCGAATCATCTTCTGGGACGTGTCAATTCCTCTATGCACCTGCTTTTCCACGGCGTTCTGCCGTTGGGCGCGCTCGCGGGCGGCGCCATCGCACAGGCCGTGGGAATGCGGCAAGCGCTGCTGATCGGCGCAATCGGAGTTCTACTTTCGACGATGTGGCTGGTGTTCTCCCCGGTACGCCGACTGCGCGAACTCCCGCATGCCGCAGGCGAAATAAGGGCATGAGCACTCTCTCCCGGAGAACCCAAGCAGGCTCTCCGCAAGGACAGGAAGAAGCTAGCGATAATTGTCAATAATGCCGCGAATACTTCAATCGCTATTGATAACCGTATTGCCCATGCTTGCACAAGCATCAGAATGCAAGTTATTTCCAAAGGACCTTACGACTTCGGATGCCCCAAAGTTGGTCAGGTACCTTGAATCCAGCACGGGGCATACGGGAGCTTGCGATTTGTGCGCAATTCGAGAGCTCGGCCGACTCCCGTATGAGGGCGCAATCGGCGCGCTTATCACGTATCTCGATTTCAAGAGGCCCTTGCAGGGAAATTCTGAGTTTGTAGTCGTCAATGGGCTCGACCCACCCTACCCGGCGGTAGGCTCTCTCTTTGCCATCGGGAAGCCGGCGGTGCCCTCCCTTTTGCGGGTTGTGGGACAACCCGATGCCAAGGAGCTGGTTAGGAAAAACGCCATCGAAACCATCATGGAGATATTTCGTGGGAAGGGGCCGGCGGGAGTTCGCGCAATCAGTGAAGCAGGCCAAGCATCACAGGACATCGGCGAGTCCCGCCGTCTCCTGGACGCGGCTCGCGACGCGGTCAGGTTCTGTAGTCCAAGTGAGAAAAGTGCTTGTGAAGCTGCCATAGCGGTGGCGAGATGAAGCGCTTGAAGGCTGTCATTGCATCGCCGGCGACAGGAAGGTCTTCCGTAAACAGCTCGGCCGTCGAGGTCTTGTGGGACGCCGATCACGGAAATTGATCCCAACAAAGATCACGACAGCGCGGCCGTACCGGGGCTCAAGTGTCTACCGACAATGGTTCACAACGTCCTTGGCGGGCTAGGACCGGAAGGACGGCCCGGCACCAATAACTTCCGTATGCGCCGTCACCACGGCTCTTTTAGCTTTTTGCCGCGAGACGGCCCGTCTGCGCGAGCTTCCAGACATTGCACAGATACAAGGCTGCGCCTGTAGCAAGCGCCAAGGTTCCCGCCTTGAGTTGGTCGCTCGTTGCTCCCGCAAGGGTCGCCAGGGAGATGGCAGTTGCGAAGACGGGGATAACACCTCCGAACGGAAGCACGAACGCGGCGGGCGGAAATCTGGAACTCCGCAATACCAGCGTCGCTACCGAAACGCTGCCGTAAGTGACCAGCCGGGCGAGCGCGCTTACGCCGGCAATCACAGTGAATGAACCGGTGATGGCCAGAACGAGTGTAACCGCAGTCGAGAACCAGATCGCCGCGGCGGGAGCGCAATGCCCGGACGTGATGCGTCCAAAAAATGGCGGGATATCTCCATTTTCCGCGAATGCAAACAACATCCGAGAGGCGGCGAGCGAACTGCCTACATTACTGCCAAATATCGAGATGATCGATCCTGTGCTAATAAGAGCCGCTCCCGCCCATCCCAGCGTTGCGCGCGCGGAGTCGGTAAGAGGAGTCTCGGAATTCGTGATTCCGGGCAACGACACAACGTACACCGCTTGCGCGAGCGACATGACGATCGTGACGCACAGGATCGTAGCGACAAGCGCGTAAAGAAGGTCGCGGCGCGGATTCTTCGCCTCTCCCGAGATCACCGGAATCGTCTCGAATCCCCCATAGGCAAATACCAGCATCAACCCGGCTGTTAGTGTCTGATGGGGCGACACGGCTGGAAAGGACCAAAACGGACGCCAGTCGATCAAGAACAAGCCGGCCGCAACGAAGATCAGGAGCGGAACCAGCTTGCCAACAGTAAAGAAACGGATTGCCCAGGCGCTCTCACGAACCCCCCGCGTATGCCAGTACCCGATCAGCAGAGTGATGGACGAGACCAGCAGAGCCTGGGCCCAGCCGCGGTTCGCGGGTTGCCAATAGTAGGCAATTACGCCCGCGATGCCACTGACGATGGCGGCCTGGCTCGAGACCCGGACGAACCATTGCATCCAGCCGACTTGAAACCCGACGAATTTCCCAAACGCGGCGCGTGAGTAGAGGTAGGCGCCGCCCGTCTCGCGGAAACGGCTTCCGGTTTCCGCGTAGCACAGCGCAACCAACAACATCGCAAATCCCGCCAGCACAAACCCCAATGGACTCCAGTTGCCAAGCTGTGCCGCGATGGGCGCCGGGACCAGGAAAATCGCGCCTCCAATGACTTGATTGATGCCCAAGGCGGTCAGATCCCAACGCCCCAAGACACGGCAGAGCGTTGGTTCGGTGCTTGAGCTCGGGGGGCCAGCGCCGGTCACCAGAGTAGTATACACGCGTAACGTTCACAGCCTCGCATTTCGTCCAGTTGTCTCCATGTGAAAACTCAGCTCCTCTGAAATCCTTGTGCCCTATCGTTGCCGGCATCGGGAAATCTACAAGGCTTGCGACACCCGGCTGGAGCGTGTCGTCGGGATCAATGTTTCGCAGACCCAATTCTCCGAACGTTCGCAACAGCTATCGAATGGATCGAATAGCGGCACTTCCCCCAACGCCGTATCTTGGGAGCCATCCTTCGCAGCATCTAAATCCAGCCCATTCTCCGACAGGCGTGTGCATCCGCCCTGAGCGGCCAAAGCACGCTGCCTGAAGAAGAGTTTTTGGGCTCTGCTGATGTGAAGGCGATTTGTACTTACCCGCTGCGCGAAAGTAGAATCAGCCGAAGGCCCGGCCATTTGTTCGACAATCCGGCGATCAAGACTTTCCGCGAACCCTCGTTCGGGCTTGGCAGGTGCAACCCCCGTCCTGTCGCCGATGCCGCTAATGTGTGCGTTGCACAGGTCCCGTGCGCATCACCCATATATTGGACTGGCTGCTTAAAGATGCGACGTACAAACGCCTTCCGTCACGCGACAGCGCGACGTTATTGAGCACATGGGGAGTCGCCTCGGAATAAACGTCGCGGGCCTGCCCGTTTCGCGTGTCCACGAGCACGACCTTCCCCCCGCGCAATCCCAACAGACGGCGTCCGTCCGGCAACCAGCGGGGATGCCACGCAATGCCGATCGGTTGCCAGCTCTTTTCGGTCAGGTCATAGATGTATGTTGGGCCTTCCCGGCCCAGCGAGCCGGCCGCGATCTTATCGCCGCGAGGACTCCAGTCATCCATCCGAAGCGTGGTTTCGGGAACAAGAGGGAGCAGTTCCGGCTGACCGGCTAGATTCGCAGTCGCAAATAGATAGTGCATACGGCCATCATTCGTTGAGGCGCTGATATAGCGGCCATCCCGGGACGGAACCGGATAGTTGAGACTGAAATCCGGGGAGATGGCAAGCCGCCGCAGCCCATTCCCATCCGGACGAACGGTCCAGATCTGCCCTTCCAATCTCCCTCCCCCTCCGTGATCGGAAAAGAACACGATCGAACCGTCCGGAGCGAACCGCGGATACCGGACTAAGGCGGCGTCGTTGGTTACGTTGCGCAAACCCGTGCCGTCGATATTCATCGTCCAGATGTCTTCGTGGCCGGCGACCGCGTCGAAGGTGAGCAGCTTTCCGTCGAACGACTCATCAAGCTGCCGGAAGTTGCGGGTCCCACTCTGCAGGTCGGCCGCGCCGCCAACCGCCTTGCCCGCCACCACATCGAAGGGCACGGCCCGAATTGCGCCGCTGATGTCCTGCGAGGTATAGACCAGGGACTGGCCATCGCGGGAGATGTCTAAATTGCCGGCCCATGATGCCGGCGTGCGAAGGGGCTGCGGCTCCCCTTGTGGCCGGCCGTTGGTTGGATCGATGCTTACCTTCCACAGGTTCATGCTGCCGCTCCGATCGCTCGAGAAGTAAAGAGTCTTATTATCCGGCCCCCAGACCGGGTCCCAATCCAACGATTCGCCGCGAGTGATCGGAACCACTGGACCGCCCGCGAGCGCCTTCACGAAGACCATCCGGCGAGAGCTCGCGAATTTGGTTTTGTCGGGCGTTACCGGTAGTCCCCAGTAGGCGACCCATCTGCCATCCGGAGAGATGCGAGGCTGGACCGCATCCGCTTCGGCAATACGGCGAATCTGGCCGGAGGCGACATCCACGGCCGAAAGCTCGGACGGGCCCTGCCGGTAGTTGTAAGCGAGGGCGGTGTTTTCCGTGGAGTAGACGATCTCCCGCCCATCAGGGGTCCATGTGGGGGCAGATCCTCGCTTGGTAAGACGGCGAACGGCGTCACCGAACCGCCCCATCACATAGATTCCGCCCCCATCGCGAAGGGATGCGAATGCGATCTGCTTCCCATCGGGTGAGAAGGAGGGATGCCAGTTGGGGGAACTCGATCCCTTGGTCAGATTGATGGCAACCTCGCTGTCTATCGCTTGATAGTAAATATCGTTGCCGGCGTAGTACACCATCCAATTGCCATCGGGCGACAGGTTGGGCGTCGTTTCCCGCCCGCCTGTGGTCAACCGTGTGAACGTGGGCGGAGACTCCGGGCTCGAACTTCCTCTAGTTGACAAAACAACGGCAAGCGCGGCCGCGAGCAGGACCGAAAGAGTGAGCCAAGCCCATTTATTTCTCCATGGGATTGCCTTGGTTGGTGGAACTTCCGGGCTCGCGGAATTATTGCCGGCCACCGGGGAAAGAGCCAGGTCCCCTGCCTGGAGGCGCCTTAGATCCAAAAGCATTTCGGACGCATGTTGATAGCGCGACCGGCGGTCCTTCTGGAGCGCGCGCAGAATGACTTGTTCGAATCCATGCGGAGTCTTCGGGTTCACCACAGAGGGCGGCGGTGGCTGAACATGCAGGATCTTTCCACAGATGACACCGGCAGTGTCACCATCGAAAGCTACCTGTCCCGTTGCCATTTCGTAGAGAACCGAACCGAACGAGAAAAGGTCCGTACCTGCATCCAAATGCTTTCCGCTGACCTGCTCAGGCGACATGTAAGCGGGAGTGCCAACCATCGTTCCGGGCGCTGTCAGGTGGGCCGGTGTGTGTCCGGCCGTGACCGTGGGACCCTCGCCGTCAAATGATCCCATCACCTTGGCCAGACCGAAATCGAGTATTTTGGTCTGGCCCCGCTTCGTAACGAAAATGTTGGCGGGCTTCAGATCGCGATGAATAATGCCGTTTGAGTGCGCAGCGTCGAGCGAGTCGGCCAGTTCAATGGCCCATGACAGCGCCGTCTCGAATTCCAGCCCGCTCGCAATCCTCTCCTTCAACGTCATGCCCTCGAGGTATTCCATGGCAAGGAACACGGAGCCATCCTGCTCGCCAATCTCGTACAGGGTACAGATCCCGTGATGATTTAATGCAGATGCCGCGCGAGCTTCCTGGCGAAGACGCGCCAGTGCGGTTGCATCCCGTGCCAGATTTTCGGGGAGAAACTTCAACGCAACCAGGCGGCCCAGGTTCAGATCCTCGGCTTTATAGACCACACCCATCCCGCCCTGTCCAAGTTTTCCCAGAACCCGATAGTGGGACACGGTCGTGTTGATCATGAAACTGCTGTGGCCAATTCTAGCCCATTAAGGGCAGCCGAGGACGGGGCTGGTAAGAACAGCCTTCCCACTAGCAAGTGGGCCAGGCGGAGTGCGGCACAGCCGCCTTTCCTGATAGTCGCAGACATGTGGCTGTCCGACTCTTCCGCAGCAGCAGACCTCGCGGCATCAAGGCAACGCCCGTCAAGGAGGTCATCGCTGGCAGCTCTACGAGGCCATGAAGGAAAAGAAAATCTCCAAGAATGAAATGGTCACTCTGCTCAAGGCAAGCCGAACTCAGGTCGACCGCCTGTTTCATGCGAGAAACGATATCACTTCGTCCGGCCTGCAAAGGGCTGCCCGCCGATGTGGGGCATAGATTAACGATTAGGTGTTGCCATGCTGATTCAGGATGGGAGCTCGAATGTGAGGGTGGGGTCGGGACGAATCGGCAAAGGGTTGAGGAGAAGGGGGAGATGGAGGCTGGGTCGCCGGTTATCGCGGCGGCGATCGGGGCGAGTGCGGGCGCCCCTTCGCCGCATGCTGGCCGACTTCCGGGGATATCCGGCTGCCGCCCACCCTTGGCCGAGTGGCCGACAATACCCTCAGAGGGCGGACTGCACGTCCACATCGCCTTTTTTGGCCGTTGCCCCAGCCGAAGCGGTGTATGGCCTGTGGTTCAAACTGACCACAATCGCACAGTTACCGTAGTCCGTTGGGGCTATTCTCCGAACTTTCCGAATCGATTCCGTCTGTTCGCCGCATAGTCGATGGGCATGATTCGTTAGTTGAACCGGCGATTCGGTATTCAGCGATCGTACTTGATTTGTCCAATTTTAGGAAGGCGCAAACCGGCTGGCCTTTCCTATTTCCCAAGTTGAGATTGCCAGTTGGTCACAACCGTGATCGTTGCGCTACCCGGGGTGGGGCGGGTAACCAGAAATCTCTGCCCGTCGGGGGAGACTTCATAGTTGCGGCGCCAAGGCCCGGTGGGCGGCGCCCGAAATAAGCTCAGCGGCGCGCCGAACTTCGCGGTGGTTTCACCGAGCGTTACGGACACAGCGGTGAGGTTCCCATCGGCCGCCGTGTAAAAGAGTTCCCCGCCGTCGCCTCGCCAGGCCGGTTCCTTACCTCCTGCATTGGAGACTAGAATGGGCTCGCCGCCGTCGCGGGGGAATCGTTTCAGATAGACCTCGAACTTTCCCGATTGGTTGGAGGAGTAAGCGATCCATCGGCCATCCGGGGAGAAAGCCCCGTCTCGCTCTACAAAGCGTGACTCCACGAAGGCATACGGCTTTTCGTGCGGGGACAGTGGTACGATCCATAAATCCTCATTGCCCTGCCAGAGGAGGAAGCGGCCATCGGGGGACCAATCGTAGGGCGTACCGCCGCTGAGGGGCATGCTTACGACCAGCTTCTCCTGATCGGTCCCTGCCGTGACCCACGGGTCCCACCGGCCAAGCCGGGTCGAGGCGAACGCGATGCGCTTCGAGTCCGGCGCCCAGACCGGAAGAATATCGGCGGCGGCGTGCGAGGTGATCCGTTCCTGGGTGCCTCTTTGCAAGTCGTACCGGGCGATATCCAGAGCCTGGCCGAGCCCGTCGAATATCATCAGATCGGCGGCAAGATGCTTCCCATCCGGCGCCAGGCGAAAATTGCGGAATTTTCCCGGTGGCCCGATCACCTCCACTGGTTCACCCTTGCGGTTCACCCACGTCAATCGTTCGCTGGAGCTCGCCTGGTAGGCGAGAATTCCGTTGTCCGAAACGGAAAACAGGGTATCCGGCCCGTATCCCGGCACGTCAATTTCGCCCACGCGCGTCAGGGGAATCGCGAGGCCGGACATCGTGAGTGCGTCCGAATCAAAGCGCTGTGCCATGATCCGCCCGCCGCTTCGAAACAGTACGAACCCGCGACCATCCTCCGCTGGCTGGTATTGGGCATGCGTTATAGTACTGTCGATGATGCGGACTGGATTCTTATCTAGCGTCTTGTCCAGGGAACTGACAAAAACGCCATTTTCCTTGTTGTTGGGAGGTTTCGAATAGAGGAAACGTTGGCCACCGGGAAGAAAATAAGGCAAGGCTCCGCCCGGGATCAGCAGTCTGGCGGTTCCCTCTCCTGTGGCGGAAACGGAAGCCAGCCCACCCGCCGCAGAGAAAAACAGAATCACTCCGCGCGAACTCCAAGAGGAAGACGTGCCAATGGGTGCGACCCCTTCAGAGAGCACCACGGGAGTGCCCCCGGCGATAGGGACTTTTGCAAGCTTCCTTCCGACAGTGAAGCCGATCTCCGACCCGTCCGGTGACCAGAACGGCCCGGCCGCACCCTTGCTGCCAGGGATCAAGCGTGCATCGAGCGAGTCCATCGCACGAATCCAGAGGAAACGTTCGCCCTCTTGAAAAGCGGTGATGGCGAGGTTCTTGCCATCCGGCGATAGTGCGAATCCCACATCCTGCGGGTTGCCGCCGGGGATGGCGACGGAAAATCGTATTGAAGCTGACGGCGGCGGAGGTGAGCCACGAAAATACAGCACGACGGGAACCGCCAACGCGAGCAGCGTCGCGGCGGCCAACTTCCACGGGAAGGCGCGCGCGGACGCGACAGCCTTCGGCGACTGCGCGGACCATTCGAGCAAGGCGCGCACCTCGGCTATCGTTTCCCAGCGGCCCTGCGGATCTTCGGCTAGACAGCGCTGAACGATGTGCGTCAAAGAACCGGGTAATCCGTCGAGCTCAACGGATTCACCCGGCCTCACGACGGGTCGTTTGGCTGTGGTCATCTCGTGCAATAGCAGACCGAAAGCATAGATATCGGTTTTTGCTCCGGCGTTTCCTCCCTGGTGTTGCTCGGGAGCCATGTATGCCGGCGTGCCCATGACGGTGCCCGCCTGTGTCAGCGGTTCTCCTTCCATCAACGCAAGGCCGAAATCGAGCAGCTTTACACCTTTGCGGGTCAGCATCACGTTGCCTGGTTTCAAATCGCGATGGGTGATGCCCGTGGCATGCGCCAGCGCCAATGCGTCGGCGATCTGCGCGCCCCAGGTGCTGACGCTGGACAGAGGCACGGGCCCGCGCTTCAGGCGAGCTTCGAGTGTTTCGCCCTCCACCAGTTCCATCACGATGAAGTCGGCGCCGACGTCGTAAAGCGTGCAAATATGCGGATGGTTCAGCGCCGAAAGGGCCAGAGCCTCACGGCGGAAACGCAAGCTGAACGCTGCCCGGCACTGCTTAATCGCGACGGGCCGATTGAGCCTTGTGTCGATACCACAAAACACCTCGCCCATGCCCCCCGAGCCCAGTCGTTTCTGGACGCGATAAGGCCCCAGCAAGCTGCCCTCCTGAAGCCGCGGACCTGCCTCCGTGGGACCGGCTGGAACAGCGTCCGTTCCCGGAGCGTGCTCGAGCAGGGAGGCCACTTCCGCCCGCAGCGCCGCATCCCCGGCGCACTCGCTATTGAGAAACGCCTCGCGATCCTCGGGCTTTTGCGCCTGCGCCGCATGGTAGAGGCTTTCAATGCGCTGCCACTGTTGCGGAGTCACGAACTATTATACGGCCGGAAAGATGGAGCTTCCTGGCCGCAACCGCGGCTGGAGCGGCAACGCAGGTGTGCGAACACTGTTAGCACTTTGGCACACAAAACGCGCCTTGCTCAGTATGATGATTCATGTTGCTGGAATGCTGATAAGCCTCTACCCCGTTTTCCAACAGGCGCAGGACAACGGGCCCTCTCAAGTCCAGTTGTCCGGTTCAGAGTACACAGGTTCGACAGGAGCTTCCGAGCCACTAACCCCGA
>CAVYBC010000012.1:0-111366 GCA_963766615.1 Terriglobia bacterium | reverse complement strand
TCGGAATTGTATACTTTACGAACCCAGTGTTGAAAACGCTAGGTCTATGTAATCCATACCCCAGTTTGGGACATTCCGCGATTGCTGGTGGTCAGTAAGATAAAATGAAAGTGTCCCGCCGTGAGGCGCGACGAGCCAGCAGTTGGTTAGGCTTTAGTAGGCGAAAGCAGACGTCGAAAGGAGTTGTGAATGGACTGGGCTGTAGAGCAGGCTAAGAAGTTAGCGGATGCCGAAAGAGCCGAAAGTGATCGGCGACAATTAGAACTCCCGGCCGACGACAATTAGAATTCCCAGTCAGCGACAACTATCAACGACCATCGAAGCTTGCGCCTTTGGGCGCGGCGGAGATGGTAACCGACGCACAAGTCAGGAGGTTGAAGAAGTTGTCGAAAACAGAGACGAAAGAACTGGCGGCCGCCAAGGCTGGCATGGACGTGAAGACGGCGAGGAAGTATCTGGCCGACGGCAGATTGCCGAGTGAGGCGAAGCCGGAGCGAAACTGGCGCACCCGCGAAGACCCCTTTGAACGGGTCTGGGATGAGATCCGCGAACAGATCCGGACCAATCCGGGTCTGGAGGCCAAGACGATCTTCGAGGCGCTGCAGCGCCAACGCCCTGGCGAATTTACCGACGGTCAGTTGCGTACTTTGCAGCGGCGGATCAAGCGATGGCGCGCGACGGAAGGGCCAGGCCAGGAGGTTTTCTTCGCCCAGCAGCATGTGCCGGGACGGCTGGGGCAGTCCGACTTCACCAGCATGAACGAGGTCGGCGTGACCATCGGCGGGCAAAGGTTTCCGCACCTGCTGTATCACTTCGTGCTGACGTACTCGAACTGGGAAGACGTCACGATCTGCTTCTCGGAGAGCTTCGAGAGTTTGAGCGAAGGATTGCAGAACGCGCTGTGGGAGTTGGGCGGCGCGCCGCTCGCGCACCGGACCGATCGCATGTCGACGGCGGTGAACAACATGACCGACGAGAAAGAGTTCACCACGCGGTATGAAGCGCTGCTGCGGCACTACCGGATGGAAGGGCAGAAGATCCAGGCGCGCAAAGCCAACGAGAATGGCGACATCGAGCAGCGGCATTACCGGTTGAAGCGAGCCGTTACGCAAGCGCTGCTATTGCGTGGAAGCAACGACTTTGCCGGCGTAGCAGAGTACAAGCAGTTTCTGCGCCAGTTGTTGATGCAACTCAATGCCGGACGCCGCGAACGATTGCAGGCGGAGATGCAGTATCTGAAGGCGCTACCGGAACGCCGGTTGGAAAGCCTGAAACGCGTGCGCGTGAAGGTGGATTCGGGCAGCTTGATCTACGCGGACCGGAACACCTACTCGGTGAACAGCCGCCTGATCGGCGAAGAAGTGGAAGCGAGGCTGGGTCTGGAGACGGTGGAGGTCTGGTACGCGGGCCGCCAGATGGAAGTGCTGCCGCGCTTGCGAGGCCGCGGCAAGCATCGCGTCGATTACCGTCACATTATCGATTGGCTGGTGCGCAAGCCGGGCGCGTTTGAAAACTACCGCTATCGGGAAGAGCTGTTTCCCAGCAGCCGCTTTCGCATGGCCTGGGACGCCTTGCGCGAACTCGTGCCTGCTCGCGCCAATAAGAGATATCTGGAAATCCTCCAACTGGCCGCGCTAGAGGGCGAAGCGCGTGTGGATGATGCGCTGCGCACGCTGCTGGAGCAGGGCGAGATCAGCGCGGGGAAGCTGAACAAGGAAACCATTCAGGCCATGCTGACGCTGGAATCCAACTTGCCGCCGGTGACACAAGTCGCCGTGGCCGAGGTATCGCTGGCGAGCTTCGACGATCTGTTAAGCAGCGGGGCGATGCAATGAGCAAACCCCGCAATGTCGCCACGGAGCTGAACGAATACCTGAAGGAACTTCACTTGCCTGCCATCCGGCGCTGCTTTGAAGAACGGGCTCGGCGGGCAACGCAGGAGACACTGAGCTACGAGCATTTTCTATTGGAGTTGGTGGAGCAAGAATGCCAGGAGCGCCGGGCCCATCGCATCGAGCGGTTGCTGCGCAGCTCGCGTTTGCCCCTGGACAAAACCCTCAGCAACTTCGACATGAAACGCCTGCCCGCCAAAGCAGCCCGGCAACTGAAAACGCTGGCTGACGGGGCGTTCCTGGACCGGCGCGAAAACGTGCTCGCGTTTGGCAATCCCGGCAGCGGTAAGACGCACTTGTTATCCGCGCTCGGTCAGGAACTGATTCGCCAGGGCCGCCGCGTGACGTTCACCACTTGCCAACGGCTGGTGCAGGATCTACTGCGGGCCAAGAAAGAACTCGAACTTACTCGCGCCATCAAAAAGCTGTCCTACTACGAAGCTCTGGTAATCGACGACATCGGCTACGTGCAACAGAGCCGCGAGGAAATGGAAGTGCTGTTCACGCTGCTGGCGGAACGTTACGAGCGCGGCAGTGTGCTCATCACCTCGAACCTTCCGTTCTCGAAATGGGAAGCGATTTTCAAGGACCCTATGACCACCGCCGCCGCCATCGACCGCCTGGTTCATCACAGCGTGATCGTCGAACTCAACGTCGCCAGCTACCGCGTAGAACAGGCCAAGCAAAAGAAGGGAGACGAATGAAAAGGAAAATGTCTTTTTTGTACTGGAGGCTCCGCCTCCAGACCTCCGGGATTTATCGCATTGGTGCCATCCCAGACGGCCGGCGGGGCGGGACAAGCCCGCCCCAGCCTGGTCTAGCCCCGGAGTCAGCGCTCAGGTTGCATCCCTGCAGAGCCTTACCCTCTGCTCCGGCCAGCACCAGAATACGGGCTCAGCTCAGCGTTGCAAAGAGTGTAGTTGTCGCTGATCGGGAGAAATAGTTGTCGTTGACTGGGAAAGATAGTTGACGCCGGACAAAAGATCCAACATCAAGCAACACGTTGGCAATTCCGAACCCTGCCTGACTTGCTACGAGGCGATATCTGCCCGGTTTGACGGGTCCAAATTCAAGCCTCCCATTTCCGTCTGCTTCCTGAGCTTGATACAAGTTGATGACCCGGTTCCGAGAAGATTCCAAACGCAAGTTCTGGGAACAGGAGAATCCGAATGGTCCTCCGCAATTCCTTCGACTCGACGCAGTTTCAGCGGCCCGTAGTCAATGAAGTTTTGATTTTGATATTCGAGGAAGCGACAACGCTCTGTCAAGAACGGGGGAGAGTTGAATCGAACCGCCGCCACAAGCCCTATTTGGATCGTTCCGAATAGTTGCGATCAAGAACCTCGTTTCATGGCTGTAGCGAGATAGAAGTCGAAGTTCAATGCTGAAGCTGATGAGTGTCTTGTGACGCACAGATAACCAGTACCGAACGGGGGTTGTGTAGGAGATCGAAAAGTGGCCGTCGTCTCCGCTCACCGTGCTGGCGACAGGGGCGTCGGGTTCGTAGTAGTGCGAGATGGCGACGGTTACCTCCGATATTGGGGTTGACTCAAGCCCTGCTTCAAAACGCACAGTGCCCTCGACCTGATCCACTTCGACCGGATCGGGAAAACAGGTGCCTTGTGCCAGCGAAAAGGCCGGGGCCAGGGCGACAATGATGGGAAGCACCTGGATTGGGAAGGCTGTCGTCATTTCTTCTTCCCGTAAACCGAGGGATCAATCGGTTTCGCCGCCACCTCTGAAACAGACTGCAAAACCAACTGCGAATCCCATCCACTCAGATGACCGAATCCTGACGATGAAGGTACCAAGGTGGCGTCGTGGCCCCGGAACGTTTTCCACTTCCCATCGGTGTGGTCGAGTCGTCCCGCAAATGACGCCGAGACCCTGTAGAGAGGGCAGTTTACACATAGTGTGTGGGGTTCTTTGGACTTGAAATCCTTTCCAAGGTACTTATAGAAAGTGATGTAATTCCGATCCCTTTTCAGGACGACGTTTTGACGTGGTGGGAGCGGTCTCCAGTCCAGCCGATCCGGGTTCACGATGTCTGAGAGGGAATTTACGTAGGCGTATTCGAGCTTGCCGGAAGGTTGCTTACTACCGACTGATAGCCAAATGTTTGCGGAACAACTGTCGTCCAAGAGAACGGAAGCTTCCATCCCGATTCCTACGGTCGCCTTGAACTCCACCATCTTCCCATCGAACCCTTCTGGCCTTTTCACCGACTCACAGAGCGTCGTCTTGATCGGCCGACCCGCCGTCGTCGTGTCCAGCACCTTGAGAAGTTCTGACGGGATCGTTTGCACAATTTTGCTTCCGTCACCGTAAGGTTCATCTCCTGTCGCCAACTCAGGCTTGGTCTGCCCGAACACACAGATCGGCAGCGAGGCCAAGACGAAAAAGACAACCGCCCGAAGCATCGGGAACATTCTGAGGATATGCTACAACGTTTCAGTTAGACTTGTTGCGAGATGCCTTGCCGGGTCGGGTCGAAATCTCGTTTGTGCGGGTCTCTGCTCTTTCTCGTGAGCGTGGCAGCCGCCCAGGAAGTACCCACTGATCATTGTGTCCCCGATTTAACTGGACTCAAATACCCGACTGCGGCATTGGAGCAGCGTATCCAGGGCTTTGTGAGTATAGGTTTCACGGTGGATTCGGATGGGAAAGTTGCTGATATCGAGTCTACGGCCTATCCGTTGCTGAAGGCAGGCGTCGAGGAGGCGTTGCTGTCGGCAAGGTTGCTTCCAGAGTGTTCCGGACAACACATTTCAATGCAGGTTAACTTTCGGCTTGACCAGGATATTCAACCGCAGTCGCCGATTTCGGTGAAGCGTTTCTCCGATACGGCTTATGAAGTGGTTTCACCCGTCCAATGGATTACCACCACCATTTATGATCCGGCCTACACTTTTACACGACGGGGAAGATTTCTCCATCGGGTTAAAAGATGGTTCAAGAAGTTGAGATTTTGGTGAGGCTTCGATGAGTGAGCGTGAAAAACCGAGCGAACTCAGAACCGTCTGAATGGTCTCACTGAGATTCTCAAATTTCATGACCGCCAACTCCAACCCCGGTCAGATCGTCCGTTGGGAAATTCTGAAGGGCCTGCCCGGTGAAGGGCCGATCCCTGGACATTTTCATACGGGCCATCCAACACCGTGGGCAGAAGGGTTTGTCGTCCGATTCTGGAATGAAGACGGAACAGATTGGGTGGGGAACTTTCAAGGAAGAGGCTTCGGGCGTGCGAACGTTTCACTTTGGCCGGAAGCGAATGCGATTTCGACAATTGCTGGCGGTAGCTACTATCTGATCGACAGCGGGAATCCTGATTCGTACTCGACTCTTGGGCCGCAAAGCGTTGTGGGCGACATGGGGTTCGATGAACATCGGCAGATGCTTTTCGTCGCAGAAGGCTATCGTGTCCACGCCTATGACGTTCAGAGGAGGAAGCTCTGGAGTAAAGGACCGGGCGGGTACGCCACCAAGATCGCAAAGTGTGTTGGCGGTGTGCTCACCGTTGAAATCGAGCAGGAGATCGCAGGTCCAACTGAGACCGTCACCATTTCGACAGCAGAAGAGAGCGTAGATGATCGAAGGTATTTGGACATTCTCTTCAGCATCTTGGAAACCCGGCCGGAAGTTGAGAGACTTGACCCTGGATTATCCGACACAGAAGTTCATGCCCTTCAGCATCGATTCAAGTTTTGGTTTCCGCCCGATCTCAGGGGCCTTCTTCAATTCAAGGTGCCAGTGGGACAGCGTTTTCCACACTGGCGTGGTGACCCAGACGACCTACAGAAACGTTTCGATTTGCCATTCGAGGGAATCTGTTTCGATGTAGAGCACAATGAATTCTGGTTGCCGGAATGGGGCACAATGCCGTCCGATCCTCAAGCTCGACGTGAGGTTGTTCGTCAAGCCATTTTCGTGGTTCCAAAGTTGGTTCCGGTCTTTTCACATCGGTATGTTCCGAATGTGCCTCACGGCAACGGAAACCCGGTCTTCTCCGTTCACCAGACGGACATCATCTATTACGGGAACGATCTAGCCGACTACTTTCACCGGGAGTTTCGGGTTCCGTTGCCATCATGGGCGGCTCGAACACCACGTCCGATTCGGTTTTGGAATGAGGCTTTGAAGTGGCGAGATGAGTGAAACAACCCAGGCGAGAGGAACTGATCTGTTCTTTCTGGTGCCTTGGAATCCTCTATCCGACAGAAGGGCCAAGTATTTCGAGGAGGAGCTTGCACGAGAGCTTGCGCCAAGCTATCCCTTGCAAGGCAGGCGTTTCATCGCAGTTGGCATAACTGGAGCATCGGACGATGTGCTCTTCCGACTGGACGATGGCACGTTCGCCCAGGTTCATGTGACATTTCCACGAACTCCTCCTGAGACGTTTCCCAACGTTCCTCACACGCACCTTTACGAGACACTGGCGGATTGGATGCTTGGCGTCATGTTGCCGGATCACGTCGATCATTTTGGTTTGTGGGACGATGGCTCGTGACGCCTTGTCCTATGCCTGACGCAGACCCTCGATTAACAAGAGCGGGAGCGGACATTCAGGCGCACGGATGGCATGTGGTCAAGGTCATGGCCGATGCCTCTGGACCCGCCTTCGCATACTCGATTGGACTGTTCGAGACGTTTAAGCACCCTGAAGTATTGCTCTTCGGCTTTGAACCTGATCTCATGCACTGCATCATCAACAACGTCGGCTCTGAGATCCGCAACGGAAAGCGTTCGCTCCCGATCAGCGGGACGAGGACATCCTGAATGACTACGAAGTCGAATTCAAGACGGTCTTGCCTCAGTTCTTTGACGAACTGGTTGGAACAGCCCTTGCCTATTACGACGGGCCTGTTTTTAAGTTGCTCCAGTGTGTTTTGCCTGACAAGGCGCACCGCTTTCCGTGGGACCCGGAGTGTAGTGAGTGGCTGAAGGAAAATCAGTGGACCTTCTTTGAAGATCGGGCAACAGGACAGCCTTCACGGTAGAATTTGGGTTGCAACGATTCTGGTTTGAATTCGATCTTTCTGACTACGCCCAGAAGCACAACCTCCCGGCAATTACTAAGGGTGACTGTGGCGTGACGGCTCTGAACGAAGCGGACGCCCTTTTGTTGATGGAAGAGCATATCTTTCCTAACGGCTTACCAAGGATCACAACGCTCATCGAGGACGTGGACGTTTCCACTCTTGACAGAGGACACGTACTCCCGAACATGGGAAATGTGCTGGTCCGGGGCATTTGGTACCCGCTTGGTTTCACGCCGAGCACAAGGCTCAGTTGGTAATAATGGCTACATTCACCTGCTCCTGTTTCCAGGGAGCCAAAGGGAGTGACCATTCTCACTCTTCGTCAGCAGGCGACTCCAGCCCTGCGTTCATCCGCTTCCATTTCTGCGTCTTTCGCCTCTTTGCCAGCCGTCTCAGGACATAAGGCAAGACTAAGATTGTCGCCATCAGCACCAGCCATAATTCCGCCGCCCGATCTGAATCTACGACAAGGGCCTCAATCGAATCCTTATACGTTGCTGGAAGAACAACCAAAGCAATGATCGAACCGAACCACAGGTATGTGCTGAAGACCTGCTTTCGGTTGACGGGTTTCGTCTCGTAGATGTAATAGCCCGCCGAATCGTACTTTGCGTAAGGACTGTTCCGTGCGTACGAAATCCTCATGCTCACGGAAGGAGAAATGGGCAGGTAGGCGACCACGAACCATTCAGTCGTGATGAACGAACCGTCAGGCCAATAGTCACGCTCACCATACGTCTTCGTGCCGATTCCGTGAAAGGTGAACGCCATGAAGATTGGGCTTTCAGCGGATCATAACATGGGGCCGATTATTCGGTTCGGCTAGAAGTCCATCGCCAAGCAACGTCGCCATGTACGCTGTCCCCTGTGCATGAGCCTGTCGAACGCTTGCGGCCGCTTTTTATAATTCCATAACTTCATTAAAATTCCTAACCGAAGGCCTCTAAGGGAGGCAGGATTGGGCGAACAGGGATGAGCGAGCGGGAGTTGAGGCGAGCAGCGGTCCTGGCGCAGGTAAAGCGCCAGGCTTGGACGTTAGTCCAAGCGGCGGAACGAATGGAGGTGAGCTACCCGCAAGCCAAGCGGCTGTGGAAGCGCTATCAGAGCAAAGGGGCCACTGGATTAGTGCATCGCAGCGCAGGGCGAAGTTCCAATCGCGCCATGTGCAGGAAGATCCGCACCAAGGTGGTGCGGCTGATCCGGCAGAAGTATTCCGGTGAAGTGGGCGCGAGGTTCGGGCCGACGTTGGCGGCCGAGCACCTGGCCAGCGAAGATCAGATCGAGCTGTCGGCCACCACAGTGCGGCGCTGGATGCTGGCGGAGGGTTTGTGGAGCCGCGAACGAAAAGTACGGGAGCATCGGCAAAGAAGAGCACGACGGAACACTTCGGCGAGCTGGTGCAGTTGGACGGAAGTTTCCACGAATGGCTGGAAGGACGGGGACCGCGCGGCTGCCTGATGAACCTGGTGGACGACGCTACCGGAACTACGTTGTGCCGGATGGGAGAGCAGGAAACCATCTGGGCCGCAGTGGGTGTGCTGACGGCCTGGATGGAGAAGTATGGAGTGCCGCGGGCGCTCTACACGGATTGGAAAAACGTGTATATGCGCGAGCCCACGGCCAAGGAACTGTTGCAGGCAAGGCAGGCCTGACGCAGTTTGGGCGGATGTGCGAGCGGCTGGCCATCAAGATCATCGCGGCGGGTTCGCCGCAGGCCAAGGGCCGGGTGGAGCGCAATCACGGAACGCACCAGGACCGCTTGGTGAAGAAGCTGCGGCGCAAGAAGATCGCCACACATCAGGCGGTGAACCAATATCTGGAACAGGACTATTGCGACGATCCCAACCAGCGCTTCGCCGTCGATGCATCTTCCGAGGTGGATTATCATCTGCCGATACCGGAGTCAGGCAACGCCGGGAGATCTTCCGGCTGGAGACAGAGCGAGTGCTGGGAAACGATTGGGTGGTGCGGCACCACAACCGGTTCTATCAAGTGGAACGGCAGAGCCGGCCGCATGCGCCCGCACAGAGCACGGTCTTGGTTTGCCAATGGGAAGACGGCACTGTGGAGATCCAGTATCGTGGCCAGAAGTTGCACTGGCATCAGATCGAGGAACGAGCGGGGAAGCCAGAAGAGGCCGCGCCGAAACGGCGGAAAGCCTCCACACCCCCGGCAGCGTACATGCCGAATCACCCTTGGCGAAGAAGCTATCAAGACATGCACCCTCGACCGGTCCCCGGATGCAGCCGGCGACCTGGTTTCCAGGGCCTCAGCCTCCGCTCCGCCCTAAACGCTCGGCCTAGCGGCCTCGCAGGGCTTCGCTCCGGCCGAGGCCCCGGAAACCAACTGGCTAAGAAAGAAAGGGGACACTTCTAATGACCGCTGCAGGGGGACATTTCTAAAACTTAACGGCGCAGACTTTCTCCTTGTCGATCCCTTCAAGGTCATGTAGGCTTTCAACGGCGATCAGCGAATGCCGGATCGCTTTGGAGAACTCGAACATGATTTCAACTGTAGAGAATGTGTCCAAGCATCCTCCCATCAGTCACCGAATCCCGACAGCTTCAGACCAAGCCGATCACACGGTGCATCTGTAAGATCTTGCCGAACCCCCAAGTACCGTTCCGTCGTTTGAATCGAGGCATGACCCAACGAAAGCTGAATCTGCTCCAATGCAGCACGACCCTTGTGTGCCAGCTTTGCGAAAGTTCTTCTCAGGTCGTGCGGAGCGATGTTCTCTAGCCCGATCTCAGCGGCGTACTTCTTGACCATCTCAAAAATGCTCTGAGCGGCCATGCTGTCGCCGCCGATGTTGTCGCCTTTGTTAACCGGGCGAGTGGATCGAGGTTCTTGCGGGTTGGTGTTCGATTACTTGAAGGAGGTCGAACCCGAACGCAGCTTCAACCCAATGGAATGGGAAACCGTCTTCAAGAAAAGCTCTCAATCGGGGGTCTGGTGTGCTATCCGTCGAGGGAAGGTTAGGGAGGAAGGCCGGGTTCGATACATTGTCGCCGTGGCAAGGATTTGCAAGCCGTTCGCAGTTTGGTTTAAGGGTGAGTATGGCTCTTAACCAATTTCATGATGACTTCACTAGGTTATGGTCGGTGACGGCCTCGTGAAATCCCGACTATAGCCGAGCTTGGCGTTGCGTGGGTGAACGAACCGAACTTGGCCGTCATCAGCAAACTACAATCTGAAGAGCGCACCATGCGGAAGAAACCACCCGTCAGTGGGATTCCCAAACCGAAACGGACACCCAGGCCCGCCGACGAAGAAACTTGGCACAGGGGAGCCGATGTCGAAATCACGATGTACGCCCTGTCGCTTCACAAAGCCGCCAAGGGCCTCCTTGCCACCTTGGACCTGGAGCCCAATCCGAAAACTGCCTGGGATGCGTGTCCGGTCATCCATCTATACAGGCAAGCCGTCGAACTTCAGTTGAAAATGTTAGTCGGTGAGGGAAGCGACTTCCTGAAATCTCCCGTCGATCACATCACACTTTCCAAAACACACTCCCTGCGGTGGCTGGCTCAACTTGTCTGCCAGATCATCAAGAAGGTGAAGTGGGAAAACGAATTCAAATGCGAAGGGGTCACAAGTCTCGCCGATTTCAGCGCTCTGGTCAACGAACTGGAAGAACTAGACCCGGTTTCTTGTGCTGTCCGATCTCGTGGCCGGGGTCGTGATGGGTCGGTGCCGCCGCAGTTAGAGCCGCCCAACGTCGTGCGATTCACAGAGAGACTGGACGCCCTTCTGGACTTGCTGAACGCCACCGCTGATGGAATGGCGGCAACCTTGGACATGGCTAGGGACGGAATCTCGGCAGAAGAACTACTGGCCGGAGACGATTTCGGGCCGACGATTCATTGAGAGACAAAGGACGCCTCATGATCCCAACGGAGCCGAACAACATCGTCGCTTCTCTAGACAAGGACATTGATGAGTTTTTCGGCTTGGATCGGGTTGGCCTATCTCACCAAAATAAGACAGCCTGTGTACGCCTGTGTGATGAACAACCCAAAACAGACGGGGCAGAATTGGTGCGCCGCCTGATGAACAGGATCGGTCAAAACCGCTCCGCTTTAACGGAGGCAGATCGAGCGGCAAGAGGATCGCAAACGTGGCGCTGGAAGAAGAACACAAATCTGAACCCGGTTAACAAGAGCATTGAAGTTCGAATCGAAAGAGCCGTCGCACGCTTGCTCGACGACGATTGGGTAAATCAGGTGCCAACGGCCTCGGGTCTCACGGACAGCGATGAGCAGAGGCGAAGCATAGACATCGTTCACCGCCGTAGTGCGGGAGAGTTCGACTTCATCGAATTGAAGGCGCTTCGTCCGGGTGAGCGTTCAAGTGGGCACCAGAGTCCACTTTCTGCCGCTATGGAAGTACTGAAATACGGCCTGATCTTCCTCTACTGCAAAGAGAATCGCTCGATTCTTTACCCTGATGCGGACGTGGCAAAACCTGTGCTCGAAGCGAGAACCGTTCATCTTGAAGTCTTGGCAACCACAAATTGTTATCAACGCACGGAGCAAGCCGAACCGTTTCGCATTGCTTGGCTGAATCAATTGGTCGCCAACGGGTTGATGGAACTCAATCGACAGCCAAATGCGTCTGTCTCATTCGACTTTGCCTTCCGGCAATTCCCCAAGAGCTTCGTTTGGACCGATTCCGATCACCACAACCTTGTTGCCTGTGAGCCGAACTCAGAATGCTGGATCACACTAAAGAATAAGGTGCAAGCGGCTGTTATGAACCGTGAAGCAGTGGCGCTGGTTTAAGTTCGATCCCCGATTCATTTTCAAGATGGGGCTTGCCGATTGCCCCGTACCGCTTGTGGAGGTATGCCGACCAGGCCGGGTTTGCTCCACTCTGAACCAACAGCGGAATCAGATCCTCCGTCGCCACGGACTTGAACCGACCAGGCTTGGCGATGGTGCTCCAAACTTCTCCAACTGTGGATACGCCCGATGCGACCTTTCGACAAAGCGCCATATTCAACAGGCCGTCGTTTGCTCTTGGGGCGATGTGGAGCACGGAAACGATATCCGCATCCATTTCTTGCTCACGCTCCATCGCAGACGCCAGAAGTTGTTGCCGCATGAATTGGTAGATCGGGTTGAAAAACAGGTCTTCAAAACGGACGTTTCCGAGCGACATCTGGCAACTGCTGGCGTCAAGATGCGGTCGGTAGGTAGCAACCCGGTCAGTGCCACTGCTGCTTACGTGCTGGTACCTTGCCGTTTCGTCACGCTCACAGTATTTCCATTCGGCAATGACGATGTGAATCTTGTTTGCTTTGGTGCGGAACCGGAACATCACGTCCACACTTGTGCAATTCTGTCCCCGGCTCCCCCATCGTTCGTTCAAATAGTTCTTCTCGCCAATCCATTCGAAGGTCACGTATGGCTGTATTCCGCCCGTCAACGGCAGTTCCAACTTGCTCGAAATCGGCAGTACTTCTTCAAGGTCTGGATAGAGCTTGGACAGCCAACCCTTGAGCGCCACTGGGTCGCTGGTGAATGGGAAAAAGGAATTCAGGCACGCCACTTGTGAACTGACTATGCTGGTGTCGCATGAACCAGCGCCATGCCATTTAATTCTCCGGGCCTTGAAGAACTCCAGAGCATCTTGGCGAAAGCCGCTGTAGATATTGTCCTTCTCGAACCCGGCGTCGAAATGATGTTGATCCCGGCCTAGAGATCCACAGGCGGCTGGCGAGAACAATTCCGTTCTTAGGCGATACACTCTGGCGGCTTCTCGGGTGCGGAAGGTCATCATGGGTTCCTACAAATGATCGTTCCAAATGCCAATCTTCGTTAGGTCGGAGGACTTCAATAGAAAACTCGAAGCCGGGAGACGACTTCGGTCCTACGATTCAGCGATGGAACGCCCAGTTCCAGCAGGCTTTGATCTAACCAGAACCGGGATGTTAATTTGGTTGGCTTCAACTGCGGAGCATCAATAGCCAAAGGAAACTCATCGGCGTCCCGATGGCCAAGCGAATCATCTGACCACACCAATAAACGAAGAGAACGCCGGAAGCTACGGTGATGATTGCGGTTGCGAGTAAACCCACGTTTCATCGTAGCTTGTCGCTTTAGGAATTGAAATTGGGTGTTTGTCTTATCCCTCTGCAAACGAAGGTACTCGGGCTTCCCGGCTACGGTAGCCGAAAGTTGCATTCGACTTTCATTCCGTATGTAGGCTTGCCCGCTTCGAACTGCCACCCTCGAACAGCTTCGACGCAATTCTTGTCAAGACCCAACCCAATAGCTTTGGCGATGCGAATTGTGATGACCGTTCCTGCCCCGTCAATGTCAATTCGAAGTTCCACGGTCCCTTGGTACTTTGCAATTCGGGCTTCTTCTGAGTACTCCGGTTCACTGCCGTGTAAGCGCCTGGGTGGACGGTCGTTCGCAACGTTATATTTCGGGCAAGCCGCATTCTTGAAGGTCACGGTGATCCCGTTTCCGATGTCACCGTTCTTCATTTCACTGATGGTCACATGTTCGTAGTCTGTTAGGGACAACATGGGCGCTCCGACCGCCATCATTCCTCGACCCAACTCTTTGCCACGCATCGACGCCGGAACCACTTCTTGCAAAACTTCTTCAACGATTTGCTTGGTGACCGCTCCGTCCGGGATCGTTCCACCGTACTGCGTTCCCGAAGGAAGCTGAATCCGACATACCTGTTTGCTAGGTCCGTAATCGACAACCATTTCGATACCGGGACGAACTGTAAACGTCTCTCGGTCCAATGGCGTTCCGTACTTGTCCCGCAACTTGTAGCCGTCGAGTAGTTGGGCGAACGCCGACGAAGCAACCATCAGCAAGAGAAGCGTGCTCGGTAACAACCGCATGTTCTTCCTCTCAAATTGTTTGTCGCCTGAACTTCATTGGCGTTCGGAAACCCGGATTCTTTGGATGTCATCGACCCTTTGAAGCAACGTTCCATCTGCCTTCACGACAACCAGTGATGCTTCCGGTGTCGAATTGGACTTGCCTGTTGCAACCAGCCACGCCTGTTGCTCGAACGAACCGGGATTCGATACATCCAAGGTGACGACCGATTGGACCCCGGCAATTTCGACGCTGAACTTTACAGGGTTCATCAATGGGTTGCCGTGCCAGCCTGCCGTCTCAAGAAAACGCACCAGACGGACACCGACCAATTCCGTGCTGACACCGTTCTCATTTGATCGTGAACTTATGCCGTGGCAAACCATAAAGGTCGATGTTGATGAATCGAGTGCTCAGTCTTGAAGGGTAGTTTATTGTTATGACCGGATTGGGAAAAGATTCTTCTTGGGCCTCCAAAATCACAGCAAAAGTTGCTCCTGGTCCGTTCCCCGATCCGACCGTAAAAGTCAGCATGAACGGATCTTTCGTATACGCCGTGATGACGCCTGCGAATCCGATCTTCGCATCTGGAGCGACGGGTCCTTTGAAGCGGCTGTCTTGTTCCGGTTTGTCAACTAGCTTCAGAGTCACTTCGGGATGGATCTTGTCCGAGATAGCCAACACAAATTCGCTTGGGTGTTCGACCGGAAAGCTGGAAAGGACGGTCCCCATCAACGCATGAACACCATTTGTCCCACCCGGCACCAACGCATTCTGAAGGCCGGATTTGAAGTAGTTGTCCCCATCCTGGGATTGAAGTTGGGCCTTGATCTTATTCCAAAGGACCAAGCCGTCTTGGATGGATTTGGAATCAGTCGGAGCCGGAACCTGAGCTAAAGCTGACAGACCGAAACCCACCGCAATCGCAATGTAGATGGCGCATTTCATGAAGCCGCCCCTAAGCCGTTGAGTCCTTCAGGTTCCCTTTCAGCTTACCTCCCACCGATGGACCTTCATTGAAAAGTTCCGCCTATCCACATTGAACGCCGTCTTGATGATCGTCGATATTCCAAGAAGAAGCCCGCCAGAAAGACTGCCAACATCACAGGCCAGTAGACCACCCTATGAATGTCGATACCAATTAATCCGTGAAAGGTTCGAGGTAGGCGCATCCAAATCCACATGACATAGGCGATCACCGAAACGATCACCGCCGTGAAACCCACCGCCGTACTTTTCGCAACAACGGCAACTGTGGAAGGTGGTCTGTTGAGGATTTGGGGTCGAGATGAACGGCGCAAGGACCAATAGCAACCCGCAGAGAAGCCGAGAATCGGAATCAACAAGTACAGTGGTCCGATGGAAAGCTCCCGTTTGGAAACTGCCAGGATGGTCACCAGAATGACGGCGGTTGCGATCAGGGTCAGGATCATCATCAGGAGTCCGACCAAGATCCCCTTGATGTAATCCTTACGAGTGAGTGGCCGGATCATCTCTTGACGCCATCTTTTCACGGCCTGCTTTCGAGCGCAAGGAGCGTGACGGAGACCACGGAGGCCAGGGTACGCTCTTTTAACTTGGCCTGCCTACTCTCGGAGTCTTCCAGTCTGAACGTTCTAACTCGACGGAGCCTCGCTACTGCCCAACCCAAAAGTGATGTCCTGCGTGTAGCGCTTTCCATCCGGTCCTTCGATTGCGTTGTCGTAAATCAGCGTTTTCCCATTTTCTCCGAGCCGCATTCGTTCTCTGATCGTGACCTTCACGCCTTCATGGAAATGATGCGTCTCATGCACGACGGCTCCGTCTTCCGGGTAGCCGAAAGAATGATGACCGTTCCGAATACGGCCATCCTCTCCGAGCCTGTAACCGCCTCCGCCACCGCCTACGAAACCAACACCGGGACGTGCTGCTTGACGCATACGTTCTTGTTGTAGCTTCCGCATTCGCTCGATTTCAGGCGGTCGCTGTGGGGGCCCTTCTGAAGATGATCCAGCACTCTTCCGGGCGTGCTCCAAGACATCTTCCGGCAGGCCATCAACGAGGCGATGCAATTCTTCCCGTTCCATATTGTTGAGTATCGTTCTGATGCCGACCCGGATCAACCGTGCTTTGCGTCTCGGAGCCGACACAACTCTGCGAATGTCAGGCGGCAAATCGTGGACGACCGGAGGCTGCGAGATCGTCGGCGGCGAGGATCATGAAGATGTGTATTCAGATGGTCGTTTTTGGCCGAAGGACATATATCGAGAACATTAACGCTATTGACGTGGATGAGATTCAGATCCAGAATTAAGTTGGGAAAAGAAGGAAATCGAATCTGAAGGATTGGGAATTTCCAGATGATCCCAAGGAGGTGTATTGAATAAGTACGACCTTCGGGGTAGCGGGTCCGATTTTAACTTTGAGATTCTTGAGCACCGGGCCTAACGGCAATCAGAGGCAGCACAGTGGTGCATAGGACGCATCTCAAGAGTTTCGAGTTAACTCCGGTACCTGCCGCCCCTTTAATGTTTCCAGGTATTGGTTTCCTGCTGACTTCCAAGTCGTATTCGGTCGTAACAATTCCAGTTTTTCCAATCTGTCAAAACGTGTGCGTGAGGACCCTGGTGGTCGTGAGGGCCTTCGATCCCAAGGAATTCGCACACCCGCTTGCAGATAGGTATGTTGGAACCAGTCGAATTCCTGATGCCGCAAATACATCCCTCGAAGAGACCGGGCGACATTCGGTTTCTTAGAGATTTCGGTGTTTCTTGCCGAAGCCGCATATCAAGAACTGGATGCGGTGGTTCATTCGCAACCGGCCCCGGCGACTGAGCTATACAAATTTTGTATTGCAGTCGTTTCAATTTGACTGACGGTGTTGTCCGATATACGCATTCATCCCACCTTCGCCTTGCTATCGAAAACTGTCGTATATTTCTGGCGTGCCGGAAATCTTCTTACGTTCCCGGCAGGAATTTCTATATCTTCTTGCGGTCCGTCTTCGGGCAGTCTTGCGACCAATTCATCGTGCGCCTTGAGTCGAATCCCACTCCACGCCTTGCCGCTTACGCCGTATATCCGTGCTTGTTTACGCTCAAAGCCACGTTCTTCCATCATGCGGTTGAACGTGCGGCCTTGTGCGGGTTCCTCGCCTTGGCCTTCGCACCATTGTTTGTACGCATCCCACAGGTCCTTCACCGGGACCTTTTCCTTCGGATCAGCGATGCACATCTCGGTGAGGAAGTCCTTCAAGAAATCGTTGTGGGCAAATAGTTGTGCCGTGGCTGCTTTGACAGAGTCCGGAATGTCCAAACCGTGTAGACGCCACTCGATACATCCCTGAACGCACCACGCCAGCACAGCCTTCAAGAATCCAGCATCTTGGCGCATTCGGATTTTTAGCTTGCTGTCGAATTTCACCAGTGGATCACCGCTAAGATCGTTGTCGAATGGAATTTCGATGTATCTTCTCTTGTTGCCACTATCGGTCGAATCGAATCCTGGTCGATAGTTGGTCTGGAACCAAAATTGGTGTGATGGCCGGAATTCACGCTCACCCTGGTAGAGTCCTCTCGCCACTAGAGCATCATTGCCAGATGCCTGTTTCATGAACGATTCCTGCACTCGGCTTCCTTTTTCAATTTCCGAGACGACTACGATTCTCTTGCCTTCGAGTCGAGCGATGTCCCCGGAAGCTGCTGCTGAATCCCGTTTTTGTTTCAGGACGGAATTGGCATCCATCGCACAGGCGTAGTCGGGGCCGAGCGCATTGGTCAGCCAGTCCATGAATGTGCCTTTGCCAGCGTTGCCAGGGCCGTACAAAAGAAGGATGCGCTCCTCGCTCTTGTCGCCCTGTATCGAGTAGCCAGCAATCCGCCTTAGGAATGGTGCAAGATCAGGATGGTTGCGGGTGAATGCTGCAACACTTTCGTTCCAAACCGGATGTGTGGCGTTGGCCTCGTACTCGACAGGACAAAGATTGCTCATCATGAATTTCCGGTCGTGCTGCATGGTCTCCCCGGTGTAGAGGTTGACCACGCAATTTTCGCAATTGAGCAGATCCCCACGCTGATCGAAGTCGGAACGGAAGCGGATGATCCGCTCATCGGAGGCGGCAGAGACGATGGTTTTTGAAACCCGATCTGCGTTCTCGCTCTGATTCGCCCACTTCAGCGTTTCACGTTTCCTGGCTTCGTACCGTGACAACATTTCCTTGTCTCGGCTCTCATCACCAGTTGGCGCTGGAGGCTTCAGACTGTGGGCTTCGTTGCGAATATCAGCAGCGATCCCCTTAGCCAGTTCTCGAATCTTCTTGACGACATCCTTGCGCCAGCGCACGCCGTCCCACACGTACCATTCGCCATCATCGACGCAGTAACAAATTTTATCCTTGTGTTTGTCCACGAGACGCCGCCCGTTGCCAGCGTCGGTCAAGTTGTAGTCTGTATCGGGTTTTTCAATGCTGAGAAGTTCGAGCACTTTGTCCACGACTGCCCTTGGCATTATTTCCGTCAACTTGGGATAACCGAACAAATTTGTGGTCGGGGCCTTTACAAAGGTCGTATAGACAGACTTCACATCGTCTTCAGCTTTGTTCTGATCGTCGTTGTATCCGCCAGAATGACGATACGCCATCTTGACGATCATGGCTGCCTTTTCCTGGGGCATGCCGCTTCGAGCGAAGATTCCTGCAAGAGCGAGGATCGTGTTGTGGCGTTCAGCTTTGACTGGGAAGTGTTTTGCCAGAAGTGCAATTGCGGCGATCACCTGAAAACATTCGTAAAGTTTCTTCGCTTCAATGAACGCTGGCACCGATGTGGAATCGTCTTCCAGTCGAATTTCCTCGGTCGTCCCGGTCTTAGTATCGTACCGGAGTGAGGGTGGAAACACTGTCTGGTGGCCCCGTTCGCCGTCCTGCCTTACGCAGCGGTATTCGATGATGCATTGCTGGTCAGCCGGGTCCGTGATTTTCTCAGTGGGAAGAGAATTGTCACAGAAGAAAATGTAGTGGGACCGAGGCTTGGATTCTCGACCGAACATCATCGTTTTTCCCGTCTTTTGCATCAGATGACCAATGATGTCGCCAGCGACGGCGACCGCCTGGGGCGAGTCGCAATCTAGATCGGTGACGTTCTTAGGCCCACCTAGCAAGACGCCGATGTTGCATGGTTCGGCGAAATCTTCTGGCGTGTACTCGCCGTTGCTGGCTTTGATCTGCCAGCCGGGGATCTTCGGGCCTTTGGTGGGATGGCCGTTTTCGTCATATGGAATTGGAAGTGGATCCAATCCGAGATTCTTGTAGTCTTGAAATGCTGTGGTGTAAATAGTTGTGGATACTTTCATTTTCCTTTCCGCCGCTGGTGAGTCCGTAAAGAAGCCTTGCCAGCGGCCCTCGATTGATCTACTTCGTTCCTTCCTTCGATCCATTCTGGCCGACCAACTGCTCGACCTCGTTCCTGGAAATTTTTATGATCCGTGGTCCAAAGCGCTTGGCCGGGATCACGCCGTCTCGAACCCAACGTGTGACTGTGGCTGGCGAAATTTCCAACTCCGTGGCGACTTCTTTTGGCGTCATGTATTTGTTCATAGTGGTCATGTGTTTCAACCTCTCCTCTCTGAGCTATTTATACAGCGTGATTCGGCGGCGTCTTCTGAGCGCTCTGATGCCGCTGCCGTCCCCGCACGGTTTCTCTGGTGGGCGAACGCTGCCCAGGCCGGGTGTGTTTCCATTTCAGCTTCGATGTTTCCATTTGTGTTTCCATTTTGATTCCCGCTAGATCCAAGAGCTTCAAGGACTTAGCAAATGTTTCCAAAGTTTCCATAAATTTGAAAGAGTACAGAACGAGAAGGCAATGCCCTCCTACACTCCATTCGATCAGCAAGCTGGAACTCCTCGGAAAAATTGGAAACATTGGAAACATTCCGCCAACTGATTGATTTTGGATGACTTGGACGAAAGCGAAATGGAAACAAAACGGAAACACATTTGGAAACAGCATGGTACCAACCTCGCTTTCTATGGTCTAACGTTCCGGCGCTTTGTCAAGTCGAAGCGTGATCGCCAAGAGAGACGGGCGCTAAATAGGTGGCAGTGATTCCCATCAAGAACAAAAGAGCAATGACACTTCGCCTGGAACCAGAACTGGACGCCCTGTTGACTGAGGTCAGCTACGACAGCCGCACGACAAAATCAGAATGGATTCGGGCGGCACTCAGAGATCGGCTTGGACTCCTCGTCCAGAACCATAAAATTTTGAAGACAGAAGGCTGTCGCCGCAGACGGAGAAGGAACCATGAATGAAAACCAGCCCACCACCAGAGCGGAACTCGAATCTGACGTTCTTGACCAAATCACCGGCGAAGTGCGGCAGGCGATTCTTTTTCACTCGCCGCAATCGTGGACCCAGAAGAGCCGTGATGCTGTTGAAGCAAGTGTTCTCGACCACTCCCGGCTGGTCCTGGACGCCCTCAGCACCCAGGAGCTTCAATCTGAAGGCGCACTACAAAGCCACATTGCTCAGGCCGTCGCAGACACCAAGAGAATCATCCGTCAGGGCGGCGCTCCTCGGAGGGAATCATGAGGAAACTTCTTGACCAATTGGCCCGAAGCACCTTGCTGTGCGATGACGCAATGGTAGCTGCGATTTTCTCTGGAGATCCGCCGCCGATGGATGAAATCGTATTGGCCCTGGTAATCGGTGCGATGGACGCAGAGGCAGTGGTTAGGGGCGATGCACAAAGCACTTGGAACGAAAAACGAATCGCAAGGCAAATTCTGGCGATTGGGTTTTTGTCCGCTATCGCTTGTACGAAAGAACAGGAGAACAGACAATGATGTCTCTCGAAACAATGGGCCTTTCGAAAGTCTCGATGATGACCTCGAAATGGACGACTGTGATTCAGTTTCTCCATTCGCAATGCCCTACATCACAGACAGCCTAGCCCGTAAAATTTCGCAACGCCTGAAGGGCAAATTGCTAGAACAGTTCGACGCACAGATTAAGAGTGATATTGTCCAGAGTCTTGCCCTTGAGTAGATCGACCAGCTTTCAAAAATTTCGGCTGCTGATGTACTGGCTACGGCTGCGAAAGTTGTATCTAACTCCTAATAGCAAAAACTTTTCTGATTCAGCTTTCCTAATCAGACTTTAAAGATTATTTCACGGTCACCCGCAAGAGCAAGCAAGATCAACAAAGATCTATCTACCGAATCATACGCACCGAACCCCTATAAACATTGGCTTCGACGTTGCGGGCTGTTCAATCCAATATCCACAACCAATTCAAAGCACGTCGTAAGGCTGTCTCTGAATCAGTTGACAAAAAGTCAGCCGGTATTATCCTGGACACATGAACAACACCACGACCGCTACACCAGACACGACCGAAGCAAAGAAGAAAGCCGCAAGACTACGACGAAGAGAAAGAACCAACCTACAAGATTTAGAAGACCAGTTTTTAAAGAAGCTTTACGAAGCCGGTTTTCTCGAAGACGACGAGGTTAACGTAGAAAAATTCATTATGAAGCTAGATTCGTTGGTCTGCCACATGCCGAAGGCGAGAAAGAAAGACTCAGCGGGAAATGAAATCATAGCAGCATGAGCACAAAAAACGCCATCAGAGAATTGACCCGCCGAAAAAAGTATCTAGACGTTCCACATCAAGGAACGTCTAAACAAAGGGTTAAGCGTTCACTGGTACGTGGGTGAATTTGGAGCATTGAAAGTAGCTCTCAAATTGCTAGAAGAGAAAGACGCAGCCACCACGGCAGAGAAAGGTGTAGCAGCATGAGCACCAGACTAGAAATTTTATCGGCTGCTGAACTCGCAGAGAGAGAGTTACTAATCGAACGACAGAACCAAGCCGCACACGACCGATTTCTAGAGGCAATGCGCTTGCATCCTGAAGTTTTAAAAGCTATTGCATTTCGTTCTGATGTGCCTATGCCGAAGTTAAAGAAGAGACGACCATGAAACCCACACCAGAAAATTTACAGCCTGAAGAACTCGCCGAAGCTCTCAAGACTCGCAGCAAGCGACAGGCAAAAATTTATGATGCGGTAGAACACCAGGACAGCCCCGCCCGAATTGCTGCGAGTCGAGAGAATGACCCTGCGAAGGTACAGCCCGATATTTTGCCGCTACCGGATGACGAAGACCCGAAGCCAGCAGCACCGAAGCCGCCCCCAACAAATTTTATAGATTTTGACGTACCGTAGAACGACTAAAAAAGTTATGAAGACCCGCCGAAGACGAAAGTATTTTTTAGCACGCATCGAACAAAAAAAGCCGGGTAACGGGCTGCGTAAGTGGGTGGATCGTTGAAGAAGCCGCAAATTTAGAGTTTCAAAGAGAAAGGAAAAAGCCTTACGGGTGAGTCGGTGTGCAAGACCGTTCGTTCTGTGTGGTGGAAGAAGTTCGATGAAAAAGAAGGTAAAGCAATTCATCGGTGCTATCGTCGCACCACGGAAACCCGCCCTTGCAGAAGCGCCAGACGGCGATGGGATTTCAGAAGATTTGAAAAAGCAAATTGATGACGACGTTCTTGCAGGTCGAATCTACACCATCAAAGAGATCCAGAAGTTGATGCGTTGTTCCTATGACACGGCACGCACTCGTGTCGTCAACGAACCCGGCGTAATCTGGTTTGGTGATCCACGAATACCGCACTGCGTCTTCAAGAACATCCTCTGGCGCTCCATGAAGCGTGCCGACGCCGCCTAACCCCGCTTCCGTTTTGCAATCGAAACAACGTTGTCGACCGACTTCTTTTCTTTCAATCGGGATTCGGCCTGCTTGCGAATCGACTCGTCGTATGCGGCTTCTGACGCAAGATGCGTAGCACGGTTCGCATGACCGTAGTGTTTCTCGGTGATGCTAACAGAAGCGTGTCCTAACCAGCGAGAAACCATCTTGATCTCTGTCCCGGCGTTCAGGTGCGAAATCGAAAACGTATGCCGGAAGGTGTGCGGTGTGGCGTGGTTCTCAAATGGCCGGGGTTGGCCCTTCTCGTCTTTCTGGGCGACCGCTATTAACGTCGTGATGCGTTTCCTCCAGGTCGTCACCGAAGTTTTCAGCGTGCCAACGCCAGTGTAAAACCAAAACTTCTTTCCGTCCCTCTCTCCCTTGAACGTAAGAGCGTGTAGTGCGTCTGCTGTCTCGGCGGTGATCGGAATGCGAACAAATTCCTTCGTCTTCTTTTGTTGCATTACCTGGATCGCCCACCCGTTCCCGCTTGCCCGTTTCACAAGTTGGGATGAGTCCAATTTCGTCACGTCAGAGATTCGGAGTCCTGTATGACGCATCACAAGACAGTACGTCTTCGTCTCTTCGGCGTTGCGCTGCCCGGTGCGACCGTAGCAATCCACCAGCCTTCCGATTGCATCGAACACCCACTCTTCCTCGTGAGGGTTCATGCCGAACTTTCCTTTGATCGGCTCCGTTCGTACTGAAAGGTCTTTCGCCTTGGCGTGATTTTCCTTCAGCCACCGTTGAGCAACACACCAGGAGAGGAATCCACGAAAACGTTCAAGCTCTGCCCTGCGTGTTTCGGGCGAGAGCAGTTTTCCCGTCTTGACGCTTTTCCAGGAGCCGACGCAATCACGCACTAGACGAGCGTTGTCAAAGAAGCGAACGTGAGAGACCTTAGCCGCCTCGCAAAACGGAAGGAGCCGTAAACGTAAGTGTTGGTCGATGTCCTGACGTGTGGAGATTTCCAGGTTCTTTGTGATGGCATCGGCCTTGTACGTTTCGGCGGCTTCAGCAATCGTCGGATCTTCAACAATGGTCGGGTTCGGATCGGTGTACTGTCCCCAGGCTTCCCATTGCGTCCGCTGCGCTTCCGCAACGTCCCAATCGTTCGTGCCAGTGCCTTCACGCTGGACACGTTGCGGAACGTTACGAAGCCAGCCGTCCGCAACGATGGGGCATTCGCAGTCCGCTTTCCATTCCTTCGATGTTTGCGGATGGCGGATGCGAAAGTTCTGATCGTAGCCCTTGCTGCAAGATTTTGTGTGCCGTCTGGAGATCGTGAGTGCATTGGCTCTCATGGCGGGATCGTAGCACAATTTTGGGACACGGATGGGACACGAGATGTTTCTGGAGCCTGTGGAGTCTTTATGAATCCTTGTTTTATTGGGTGTTTTAGTTGTTTTTGGTTTGGGGCGGCTGGTGGGATTTGAACCCACGACATCCAGAACCACAATCTGGCGCTACTACCAACTGAGCTACAGCCGCCGTGACGTGCTTTTCTATTTTAGCCTATGGAGCCCCAAAGTGCTAAAAAGCTACGTTTAGAACTTTCTTCTCCCATAGACTCTTGCAGTTATCATTTTCTCTTCCCCAGAATTTCGCAGATCATGGATTACCTTGAAACCGAAGAGATCGGCGCTCATTTATCGGAGGGCCGATTCCACATAGCGCGGCATACCGGTCAAAGCAGCGCGACGTGTGCGAGCGATAGGTGTGTGCCGTTCACAGGAAACGGCCCCTTCGTCAAGGGTAGAGACGGCTTGGAGGCCTCCGACAGGAAATTTTGATGACTAGACTTACTGATCGCTCTTAACGGCAACCGTAACAGTCGCGAATCTGACTTCGACTTGCAGCACGCCGGCCATAAGTGTCGTGCCGCGTCTTCACCGTGATGGACATAATGGGCATGGGGATAAATAGGCCCACGCGCACTTGGCGCGGGCAACTACAGACGAGCCTGCTTCCACAAATCGTCTACACGCTTGCGCACTTCTTCCGGCATCTTGATCACGTCCGGCCAGGGCCTGGTGAATCCCTCACCAGGCCACTTCTTGGTCGCATCAATGCCCATCTTCGATCCGTAATTTGGCAACCGGCTGGAGTGGTCCAGCGAATCGATCGGTCCCATGACGAACTGAATATCGCGCTCGGGATCGATATTGTTGAGGGCCTTCCACGCAACCTCGCTGAAGTTCTGAACATCTACGTCTTCGTCGACCACGACAATGCATTTGGAGAACATCGCCTGGCCCAAGCCCCAGATTGCATGCATCACTTTGCGCGCATGCCCAGGATAGGCTTTGCGAATCGCGACCAGGATCAGATTGTGAAAGATACCCTCGGCGGGCATGGCGATGTCACGAACTTCGGGAACCTGCAGCCGCATCAGCGGCAGAAAGATGCGCTCAATCGCCTTGCCCATGTAGAAATCTTCCATAGGCGGGGGTCCGACGATAGTGGTGGCGTACACCGGATTGTTGCGATGCGTGACGCAAGTGATGTGGAAGACCGGGTAATCGTCCTCCAGCGAGTAGAATCCGGTGTGATCGCCGAAAGGCCCCTCGCGGCGCAGCTCGCCGAGCTCGACGTAGCCTTCCAGAACGAATTCCGAATTAGCTGGAACCTCCAGGTCCGACATTTCACACTTCACCATTTCAACTGGTTTGTTTCGCAAAAAACCGGCGATCATCATTTCATTGAGATCGGGAGGCAGCGGCAGAATGGCCGAATACATGGTGGCTGGGTCGGAGCCGATGGCCACCGCTATATCCATCTTCTTCACGTTTCCGGCCGCGGCGAGCCTCCGGTAATGATCGGCGCCTTGCTTGTGTGTCTGCCAGTGCATGCCGGTGGTCGCGCCATCATATACCTGCATCCGGTAGCATCCGCAGTTCAGTTTGCCGGTTTCAGGATTGCGCGAGAACACCATGGGCAGCGTGATGAAAGGCCCACCGTCCTGCGGCCAGCAATGAAGAATGGGCAGGTTCTTCAGCGAAAAATCGCCGCGATGAATATTCTCTTTGCAGGGACCCGAGGATACGGTTTTCGGAAACACGTTAGCCAGGTCGGCGAGCTTAGGCAGCATCTTCAACTTGCCCAGTAGCCCTTCCGGCTTCCGCATTTCCAAAATCTCAGAGATGCGGGCGGCGATGTCTTCCGTGGATGACTCGAGCGCGATCTCCATCCGCTTCATGCTGGCAAAAGCGTTGATCAACACGGGAATTTTGGAGCCTTTAGGCTTTTCAAAAAGCAGTGCGGGGCCGTTGTTCTTTACCGATCGGTCCGCAAACTCCGTGATTTCCAGGTAGGGGTCGACTTCAAAAGGAATGCGTTTCAGCTCGCCGCGCTGTTCGAGAGTCCTGATGAATGCGCGCAAATCGTCATATGGCATGTATCATTAAAGATCGTATGACAAACAGGACAGCATTTGTCACTGGAGCAAGCCGTGGCATCGGCCGGGCGTGTGCTCTGACCCTTTCCCAATCGGGCGTTCGCGTAATTTTGGCCGCCCGCGATAGAGCAAAGCTGGAAGAAGTCGCGACCGAGATTCGCGCCGCGAAAGGCGAAGCCTTGGTGGTGGAGCTCGACCTCGCGTCCGCGGATTCCATCAAGGCAGCCTTCGCGGCGGCCAAAGAATTCGGCAACGTAGACATCCTGGTGAACAACGCCGGCCTGACCAGAGACGGCCTGGCTATGCGCATGAAAAAAGAAGATTGGGACACGGTACTGGCCACTAATCTCACCGGCGCATTCCTGGCGACGCAGCAGGTACTACAAGGCATGATGAAGCAGCGATGGGGCCGCATCATCAATATCTCGTCGGTGGTCGGCGAAACGGGCAACCCCGGGCAAGCCAACTACGTTGCGTCCAAGGCCGGCCTGATCGGGCTCACGAAATCACTGGCACAGGAAATATCGAGCCGGAATATCACCGTGAATGCGATTGCTCCTGGCTTCATTGAAACAGCTATGACCGATGGATTGTCCGAAGAGCTGAAGAACACCATGCTGGGACACATTCCGCTGAAGCGTTTCGGCAAGCCCGAAGACGTCGCCGCGGCGGTGAAGTTTCTGGCGAGTGAAGAGGCGGGCTACATCACCGGGCATGTGTTGGATGTCAACGGTGGCTTGTATATGTAGAAAAAGAGGTCGCGGCTAATCAGCCCGCCGTTTCAAGTCAGGCAAGAACGCAGTAAGCAATCCAATCGCAGGCAGGAACGCGCAGACCTGGTACACGAAGTTCACACTGGTGTGATCCGCCAACACTCCCAGCAGCGCTGCGCCGACTCCCGCCATGCCGAAAGCGAAGCCGAAGAACAGGCCTGAGATCATTCCCACTCGGCCTGGAACCAGTTCCTGCGCATATACGAGAATCGCCGAGAACGCGGACGCGAGAATCAGGCCGATGACAAAGCTGAGAACGGTGGTCCAGAAAAGATTTACGTGCGGCATCAACAGAGTGAACGGCAGGATGCCGAGGATGGAAACCCAGATAACACTCTTGCGGCCGATGCGGTCGCCCACGGGGCCGCCCGCGATGGTGCCCAGCGCCACGGCGCCCAGGAACAGGAACAGATGATATTGCGCCTGAGCCACTGTGATGTGGAACCTATCGATCAGATAAAACATGAAGTAGTTGGTCAGGCTCGCCAGATAGAAATACTTTGAAAAAATGAGTGCGCCCAGAATGGCCAATGAAATCGTTACTTTGCGCGGGGAGAGATTGTGGCCGACCTCAGTCTTTTTCGCGGTTCGTTTCTGCAACAGATGGCCCTTGTACCATCCGCCGACCCTGTAGAGAATTCCTGCTCCAACGAGGGCGGCGGCTGAAAACCACGCGATCCTGGTTTGTCCTCCCGGAAGGACCACCAGCGCGGCCAGCAGCGGACCCAAAGCCGAACCCGCGTTCCCGCCTACTTGAAATACCGACTGCGCCAGGCCGTGCTGTCCGCCGGACGCGAGACGAGCCACACGCGAAGACTCGGGGTGAAAGATGGAAGAGCCCAGTCCGACCAAAGATGCCGCGAAAATGATCGCGCCGAACACGGGTGCGAAGGCGAGCAGCAGCAATCCTACGAAGGTCGCGCACATCCCGAACACCAGCGAATAGGGCTGGGGCTTGCGGTCAGTGAACTGGCCGACTACGGGCTGCAATAAAGACGCCGTGAACTGAAACGTCAGCGTGATGAGGCCCAACTGAGCTAAGCCAAGGTGAAAAGAAGTCTTGAGGATCGGATAAACGGCGGTGATCAGCGACTGCATCATGTCGTTGAGCAAATGACACACGCTGATGGAGGCGAGGATGCCCACTGCGACCTTCTGATGCGATAACGCACCCGGCTGCGCGGCTTCCGCGACCGAAGAAAAAGACGCCTTTGTTTCCGCCATACCCAGATTTGATTATCGCCCGTGGTGGTTGGCTGAAATCCACCGCGCGGTGTTAGACAACCGCCTAACGTGCAGAGAGGGGGTTTGTTTTCTATGAAATACGTTTGGCACGGAACCTGCATTCATCAAGTGCAAAGAGCCGGATGAAGCGGCCCGAACAAAAAAGAGAAAGAGACAAGGGAGAAGGACATGAAACGGAATCTGATCGCAACGCTGCTTTTGACAGGTGGAGCTTTGCTGGCCCAGAACCCAGCCTATAACGGCGACCCCAATTACAATGGGGCGCCTGCGTACAACGATCCGAATTACAACGGCGACCCGAATGCCGTCTATGACAGCGGAGGCTATAATGCTCCTGCGCCTCCGCCGCCACCGGCTTACGCTTACCAGCAACCGCCGACTCCAGGACCGGGCTACGTGTGGGTGGATGGCTATTGGAATTTCGTCGGTGGAAGATATGTGTGGGTGGGCGGCTTCTGGAATCTGCCTCCCTATGCAGGCGCCTATTGGATCGGTCCTAGATATTACGGTGGACGGTTCTTTGCCGGTTATTGGGGCGGGGCTCGTTTCGGATATCGCGACGGGTTTGTGGGTCGTGGTTATGTCGGCGGCGGTTATGTGGGCCGCGGTTACGTTGGTCGCGGTTATGTAGGGAATGGGTTTGTGAATCGCGGACAGACCTTCAACCGTGGAGCGGTCCAAAGCCGGGCTCCCATTCAGAATCGGGCTCAGTTCCAAAGCCGTGGCCAGGTTCAGGCTCGACCACAGGCGCAGGCACGAGCCCAGGTCCAATCCCGGCCGCAGGCGCAGAGCCGTGGAGGCGGCGCCGGTCATAATGGATTCCGCCGTTAATTTGCAAACACAACTGGACTAGATATTTGGGCGGAGTGAAGCGAGAATATGCTTCACTCCGCCCAAAATGTTTTTGGCGTCGCCGTTGAGGACCGTTCCCTTGGGATGCCAGCGCGCGGCGGCGCGATCGCTCGCGAATCCTGAGGCGACGCTGATTAACGGAACGCCACAGGCTGAGGCGACATGGCCCGCGGCGGAATCGTATCCAATAAATAATTTGGAAGCGGCAACACGCGCAGCGAACGGAGCAAAAGCTCCATCGTGCGTGAACATTCCAGGTTGCAGCGCGGCTTCTACACGCTGGCGCTCTTCATCACTCCCGCCTTTATCCACCAGTATGGAAGCTCCCGTGGATGCCAGCAGAAGCAGTAGGTCTTTTTCGAAGTCGCCGACCATACGCTTGGCGGGATTGTCTCCCACTCCCAGACTCACAGTGATGTCGACCGGAGGCAAGGTGCTTGCCAAAGGTGCAATGTAGGGACGCGCCCCCTCCACACCAAGAATCTCTTCCGCCCACGCGCTGGCAAGATCCGGCAACCTGCCCGGCCGGTCTCCTCCGTACGCGCGGCTCTCAAACCAGAAGTAGCGGGATTCTTCGCACAACGACAACACTCCTAATTGAGAGAGGCGTGAATCGGAATCGAGCACGATGCCGTCGTCGATCCACAAAGCGGCGGAAGCAGCGAGCCTTTCGCGCAGCGCACCGGAGCGGGCGTAAGGAGCAGGGAGATGCGCAATGCGAGGGTCGGCCTCAAACAGCTCGTAATTCTTGCGGGGTCCAACGAAGAAGATTTTGGCTTCGGGATAACGGCGTTTGGCGGCGTCGAGCAGGACACTGGTAACCGCAACATCGGCGCCTAGAGTCACACGGGAGAGAACATAAACGCGGCGGGCGTCCACGGCACGCCCGCTAGCTGGGCCCGCTGGGCGAATCCGGGGCGCCAGCTCGGGCGCGATGTGATGAATTACGTCGCGAAAGAGACGATCGTACACGGCGCACAAACGCGGCTCGAAGAGGTCGCCCAGCCGTTCAACAACAATGGAGAGAAACGCGCGGCCTTCATTTACTGCAAGAGCGCGGTCCAGTAAATCGGGACTCCATTCCCCGCCCTGAAGGCAGATCTCCAAAAGCTGGTTACAGGTATTTTCCAACCAACAGCTCCAGCTTTTTGCGGGTGGCGGGCGGGATCGACTTTCGGTCAGTGATCAAGGCATGAGCCAGCGCCGAGCCGCATTTGCATTCGCGCTCTTCAGGCATGTGGCGGACCGCGGCGATAACGAGTTTGGCGGCATTCTCGGCGTTCTGAGTCAGGTTGGCAAGAATGTCATTCACCGTAACAGCGTCGTGCTCGGGATGCCAGCAATCGTAATCGGTCACCATCGCCACAGTGGCGTAACAGATTTCCGCTTCGCGAGCGAGTTTAGCTTCCTGCAGATTGGTCATGCCGATCACGTCGACGCCCCAGCTTCGATAGAGATTCGATTCGGCGAGCGTCGAAAATGCAGGACCTTCCATGCAGAGATAGGTACCCCCCAACTTGGTCTGCACTCCCACCTCGCGGCCTGCGCGATGCGCGACGTGCGCCACTTCGGCACAGACGGGATGCGCGAAGCTGATGTGCGCCACCAGCCCGTCGCCGAAAAAGCTGGAGACGCGGCCTCGCGTGCGGTCCAGGAACTGGTCGGGCAACACGAAATCGAGGGGCTGATGTTCTTCCTTCAACGAACCTACTGCGCTGAGAGAAATGATTCGCTCGACGCCGAGCGACTTCATGCCCCAGATATTGGCGCGGAAATTCAGCTCGGACGGCGAGATGCGGTGTCCCCGGCCATGGCGTGCCAGAAACGCAACCCCCCTGCCTTCGAGCTTTCCCACCACGTAGACTTCCGAGGGCGCGCCCCAGGGTGTTTCGAGGGTGACTTCATCCTGTATCTCAAATCCCGGCATGGAATAAAGTCCGCTGCCGCCAATAATTCCGATGGTTGGTTTCATGATTGAATCAGTTCGAGCAGCACGCCGCCGGTGGAAGAGGGGTGCACGAAAACATAAGTGTGCCCGCCCGCGCCCTGCCTCGGCTCGTTAAGCAATCGGGCTCCCTCGGCGCGCAGGCGCTCGATTGCGGCGTTCAGGTCGGGCACTTTAAGCGCGACATGATGAAGGCCTTCGCCGCGTTTGTCGATAAACTTTGCGATCACGGAATCGGGACTGGAAGCTTCCAGGAGCTCGATTCTGGGGCTACCTAACGGGAGCATGACCACTTCAACTTTTTCCTGTGGAACTGCTTCGCGCGGGTTGGGCGAGAGCCCTAACTGGTCGCAGTAGAACTTAAGCGCGGTCTCAATCGAGCGGACGGCGACACCAAGGTGGTCGATCGCGAAGGCGTGAGGTTCAGCCCAGTCCTTCACGATTTGGTAGGGATCGCGTTTGCGGGCGGCGACGTCGCTTCCGGCCGCGAGGAAATCTGTATCGCGGAAATTATCGAGGAGCTGGTCCCGCAGCATTTCTTTCAGGCGCTGGCTCCAGATTTCTGCGGCATGGGCGGGATTTGCGTCACGTTCACGATAGCGCTCGATCGCAGCCAGGAGTTCGTCGATCCCTTTGCCGTCATTGGCAATGGTGGGTATGATTTCGGGAATCCAGCCCTGAGCGAGCGCGAGCGTGGTCTTCAAATCTTTCTCTAGTTTTTCGGTGCCTGGAAGATCGGCTTTGTTGATCGCGAACACTTGGGCGATCTCCATGATACCGGCTTTCAGCGTTTGCACATCGTCGCCGGACCCGGGCGTCAGCACTACGATCGTCACCCCGGCGAGACGTGCGATGTCGACCTCATCCTGACCTACGCCAACCGTCTCGACGATAATGGCATCGAACCCCGCCGCATCCAACAGCATCGTCATCTCGGTGGCAGCCCGAGCGAGGCCGCCTAGCCATCCGCGCGTCGCCAGCGAGCGGATGAAAACGCCTGGGTCGGCGTGATGGCGCTGCATGCGGATGCGATCGCCCAGCAGAGCGCCACCTGTATAAGGGCTGGAGGGGTCGATGGCAAGGACTGCGACTTTCTTTTTTTGGGACCGCAACACGCTCGTGAGTTGATCGCAAAGAGTGCTCTTGCCGCTGCCGGGGGCTCCAGTGATTCCTAAGATGAGAGCGTCGGCCGGTGTGTGGGAAAAGCTCGCGCAACAAGGGTTCTGCTTCGGGGGTACGATTTTCGATCCAGGTCGCCGCACGGGCTAACGCGCGGAAGTCTCCGCTCAGGATTCGCTGGGCGGGTTCTGTCATATTTCAGGAATGGCTCTTCAATAATTGCCGCGCGATCACCAGCCGCTGGATTTCGCTGGTTCCCTCGCCGATCGTACACAACTTAGCGTCGCGGAAAAATTTCTCCACGGGGTAGTCTTTCAAGAATCCGTAGCCGCCGTGAATCTGGACCGCTTCGTTGGTCACCCGCACCGCCGTCTCAGAAGAGAACAACTTCGCCATCGCCGATTCCTTGTTGACGCTCTGGCCGGAATCCTTCATCCATGCGGCGCGCAGCGTCAACAGGCGCGAGGCTTCGATATCGGTTGCCATGTCGGCGAGCTTGTGCTGGATGGCTTGGAATTCCGATATAAAACGGCCGAATTGCTTGCGATGTTTTGAATAGCCTAGCGCAGCCTCGTAGGCGCCCTGCGCGGTCCCCACGCCGAGAGCCGCGATCGAAATGCGGCCCCCGTCCAGCATACGCAGGCTGTCGACAAAGCCCTCGCCCGGCTTGCCGCACATCTGGTCTATAGGAATCCGGCAATCGGTGAAAATCAATTCGCCCGTAGGGGAACAGCGCATCCCCATTTTGTTTTCCTTCTTGCCTGCGCGAACGCCGGGGGTTCCGTTTTCAATGATGAACGCGGAAATGCCGTGCGAAGAAGACGCGCGATCCGTCACCGCCATCACTACACAAATGTCGGCGACGTGCGCATTGGTGGTGAAGGTCTTGCTGCCGTTCAACACCCAATGGTCGCCATCGCGCACCGCCATCGTTCTGGTGCCGCCGGCGTCCGAACCTGCCTCCGGCTCGGTCAACGACCAGCATCCGATCCATTCACCCGAGGCAAGCTTAGGAATGTATTTCTTCTTCTGCTCCGCGTTACCGGCGGTATAGATGTGATTCGTGCAAAGCGATATATGCGCCGCTACCGACAGCGCGACGGAAGGGTCCACGCGCGCCAGCTCCTCCATGATGATGGAGTAGTCGACGTAGGTGTAGCCGGAGCCTCCCAGGTCCTCCGGAAACACAGCGCCCAACACGCCCAACTGGCCAAGCTTCTTGAAAACGTCGAGCGGGAAGTGCTGCGTCTCATCCCATTCCAGGACGTGCGGCTTCATCTCGCGTTCGGTAAATTCGCGGATACTCTTCCGCAGATGCGTTTGTTCGTCTGTCTGTCCGAAATTCATGGGGCTTAGGTTGTGCCCGGCGCGCTAGACGATCTCTTCGTGCACTGGATCCCAACGAACGGTCCGAGCCTGGTGATAGCTTTCGACGGCCATGCGGCACGCGACGGAGACTTTGTAGCCGAGCTCAAAGGGGCAGTTCGGTTCACGGCGGGTGCGGATGGCTTCAAAGAAATTCTCGACGTGCGCGTGGGGCGGGCGGGCCGCTTTACCGGTCATCTCGGTGCCCGCGGGGCGGTTCAATTTTTGGGGCGTATAGCGCACCTGACTGGTGCGTGAAATGGAGCCGTGGGTGCCGAGTACATCTTCGCTCACGCCCAATTGGTTATTGGAAAATCCGCAGACCCAGTTGATCAACACTTCTTCCGGTTGTTCTAGCGTGACGCTCATGGTATCCGGAACTTCGCGCGAATCTTTCCAGACGTAGACGCCTCCGGCCATGCTGGCCGTGGCCGGAATTTCCAGGTTGAGCGCTTTGTACCAGAAGCTCAATTGCTGGCTCATGTTCTCGAACACGCCGCCGCCAGAATATTCCCAGAAATAGCGCCAGTGCACGAAGCGATTGGGATCGAAATCGCGGTCCGGCGTGGGACCTAAGAATTCGGGCCACACGATATTTTCTTTCGTCAGGCTCGGCGTGAACAACGCGGGGCGGGCCCATTGCGCTTTGGAGAGCGGAGTGGAGCGATGCAACTGCATGGAGATCGCGGTGATCTTGCCCATGCGGTTGGGATCGGAAAGGAACTGCTGCACGTCGGCCATGTGAGCAGCGGAACAAGCTTGATGCCCGATCGCGACGGTGTGGCGTCCTCCGTCTTTTTGAACTGCCGCGCGCATCTTCTTAGCCTCGGCTAAATTCAACGCGGCAGTCTTCTCCAGATAGATATGTTTGCCTGCGTCCAGGGCGGCCAGAAACTGCGTGGCGTGCAGGTGTTGCGGAGTGGCGATTAGCACTGCGTCGATGGAGGAATCGTCCAGAATGCTTCGATAGTCGGTGATAAGCCGCAGCGCCGGGAACCGCTCCTTGGGCGCGTTCCAGCGACTTGCGGTAAACGTCGGCAAAGGCGGCGACTTCCACGTTGGAGCAGGCCCGCGCATGGTTGACCAGTTCCATGCCACGGTCGCCAGCGCCGATCACGCCGATACGGATCCGTTCATTCGCACCCAGCAAATGGGCAGGTCCGGCGGCGAGCGTACCGGCTAACCCGGTAGCGACCTTACCTATGAAATTCCGGCGGGAATCCATTGATTTCAGTGTAGCAGCGAAGCCGTGATCCTACTTCTGCGTCGGGTCCAGGCGATCGACAATAACCTGCAGCGCCGCGGCTTCGACTGCGGCCAGAGCCTGGTCGCGCGTTCGCCCAACGGCGGTGACCCCTGGGAGGTCTCGAATTTTCGCGATCCATCGCCCGTTGACGCCTCTGGTGAATTCGACTTTGTGGTTGAACGCCGAGGCTGGCGGGAGGCGCTTCACAAGATTGAGTGTAGCTTTAGTCTTCTCGCAACGCCACAATCGGGTCCACCCGCGACGCTCTGCGCGCGGGGACGTAACACGCTACCATTGCTGCCACGGATAATACTGCGGCAGCGCCCAGAAAGGTGATGGGGTCGCGCACTTGAATTCCGAACACGATGCTTTCCACCACGCGGCTGAATACGCAGCGCGCACGCGACTCCGGCGGCGATGCCTGCCAGTGCGACCGTCATCCCCTGGCGCAGAATCAAACTCAGGACGTTTTCTTCGCGCGCGCCAATGGCCATGCGAACGCCGATTTCGCGGGTCCGCTGGCTGACCGAATACGACAGGACTCCATAAATGCCGATGACCGCGATCAGCAGTGCGACTCCGGCGAAGACGCCTACCAGAGTCGCGTTGACTCGAGGCTGAGCCGCGCCCGTGGATAGCCATTCATCCATCGTCTTGATGTTGGACATCGGCAACTCCGGGTCAAGGCCGCGCAGCACGCGGCGGACATCGTCGATCACGGCCTCGGGCGGACCTTGCGTGTGCAGCACGACATCCATGGTCGGCCAGGTGATCGCCATTGCAGGACGGTAAAATGCGGCCACGGGCGCTTCATTCAAAGAAGTGTTGCGTACGCCGCCCACAACGCCTATCACCGTAAATGTTTGGCCCGACCCGACGACGCGCACGACCCTGCCTAGCGGTTCATCGGCACCCCATAGGCGCCTGGCGGCTTCGTCGCTGACCAGAGTGTAGAGCGGACCTGGCGGGCGATCCTGCGAGGTGAAGTCGCGACCCTTCAAAATGGGAATCCCAAGCGTTTGGAAATAGCCCGGGCTGACGGTCCGCCAATCTGCAGGAGTGGCCTCGCCGGGAGAGAGAGCCGATTTGCCCACAGTGTTTATCGGTGTCCGCGTGTACGCGCCCGCTCCGAAGGGGACGCCGCTGGAAATAGCCGCGCTGCGGATTCCGTGGACTCCGTTCAGAGATTCGAGAAGGCGCTCATAGAACGGCCATGTTTTGGTTCCCGGATACTTCCCGCTGGGCGGAGAAAGCTGGAAGGTGAGGAGATTGTCGGGTTGGAATCCCAAGGGCACGCGCTCCAGATGCAGCAGGGTCTCCAGCAGCAGACCCGCGCAGATAAGCAGCGCGGTGGCCAACGCCACTTCTCCAGCGACCAATCCATTTCGCAACAGCGGAAGACCGCCGGTGGATGTGCGGCTGCCTTGTTTGAGGATGCTGCCAAGGTCGGTCTTGGCGGCGGACAATGCGGGTGCGAGTCCAAACAGCAGGCCTGTGGCGAAGGTCACGACGATGGAGAAGAGCAGCACGTTGCGGTCGATGGAGATGCCGGGAATCGGCAATAAATTGGACAGGGCGGCGCTGTTCAACAGACGCAGTGTACCCGTGGCTCCCAGCACTCCTACGATGCCACCGGCGAGCGAAAGCAACAGGCTCTCCGTCAGGAACTGGCTCACCAAGTCTCCCCCAGTGGCTCCCACAGCGGTTCTAATGGCGACCTCCCGTTGCCGCGAAGACGCGCGCGCAAGGAATAGATTCGCGACATTGGCACAGGCGATCAGCAGCACTAATGACGCGGTTCCCATCACCACCAGAAGCGCCGTGCGAAGATTATCGGGTACGAACCAGCGCTGAAATTCGACCAGGCGGATGCCCCAATCCTTAATCTCCGGGTATTGTTGGGCAAGGCGCGCGAAGACGGTGTCCATCTCGGCTTGCGCCTGTGCCAGAGTAACCCCCGGCTTGAGGCGACCCACCGTGGTGATTACGTGGTTCAGCCGAAGCTCGCGGCCTGGATCGATCACAAACGGTGTGAGGACGTCGCCACTGGCCAGAATCGCCAAACCGGGCGGAGCGATTCCGACCACCGTATACGCGATGCCGTTCATGGTGAGTGTGGAGCCGATCAAGGATGGGTCCCCGCCGAAGCGCCGTCGCCACAGGCCTTCGCTGATCATCGCGACGGGCTGGCTCTGGGGGCGATCCTCGCCTTCCAGGAACGCCCGGCCCGCGACAGGCCGGATGCCTAACAGTGGAAATATGGAGGGGCTGATGCTGTTTCCGCTGAATTGTTCGGGGTCGCCTTTGCCGGTGAAAGCGAAGCTTACCGAGCCGATCGCGCCCATGGGCTGGACGCTCTGGGATTGCTCCTTCCACGACAGGTAATTTAGGATCGACGAAGCCCACACGGGAAGGTTCAGCTTTTCATTCTTCTCAGCGACTTCCACCAGGCGGCCCGGATCGTGGAAAGGCAGGGGTCGAAGCAATTCCGCATCGACGACGCTAAAGATGAGAGTGTTTGCGCCGATGCCCAGAGCTAGGGTAAGTCCAGCGGCGAGGGTAAATATCGGCGTTCTGCGCAGGGCGCGCGCTGCGTATCGGAGATCGTCGGAAAAATTCGCGAACAACATCAGGTATTAAGAGACGGGGCCATCCTGAAAAGGTAAGTACGCAGCCCCATAAAGTCCCGCCTCGTTCCCCAAGCGAGCTTTTTCGATCCGTGTCGGCGCCAGGCGATAGGTATAGCTTCTTCGTTCCACTTCCGCAAACATCGCAGGTGCGAAGAAATCCCAGGCCGGCAGAGGGCCGCCGCTCAACAGGTACAAAGGAAAATTGAAAATGTTTACCAGCGAGGCCAGTGCGATTCCTAGCGATTCCCCCATGGAACGGAATACTGCCTGAGCTCGGTCATTACCTTGTACGGCGAGCTTATAGACGTCCTCCGAACTGGGGTGCGAGCCCGGGAACATCAGGTGTCCCATAGCGGCGATGCCGGTGGCCGAGGCGTGCGGTTCCAGGCAGCCGGTGTTGCCGCAGGTGCATGGGTTGCCGGTCGGCGAGATGGTGAGGTGGCCGAGTTCGCCTGCCATGCCTAAGTAGCCGTGGAGCACTCGTCCGCCGATGATGATGCCGCCACCGATGCCCGTTCCCAGGGTGAGCAGGACCAGGTCGTCGACTTCGCGGCCCCCGCCCATCCACTTCTCGCCCAGCGCGGCGGCGTTGGCATCGTTTTCCAGAAATACTTTCTTGCCCAGGCGCTTTTCAATTTCGTCGCGAACCGGATAGCCGTTGAACGCGGGACGATTGCCCCAGCCCGCCACCACGCCTTCCTTCATGCGAATGAATCCGGGCACTCCTACGCCAACGCCGGCGAGCTGGTCTGCGCCGTGGCGGGATTGCAGCGTCTGAATGGAGGCGACCATTTCCTCAATCGCGGGCTCGGGACTTGTGCCGAGAGGAGTCGCGTTGGAGATCTTCTCCAGGAGCGTGCCGTCCTCTTGGATCACCGCTGCGCGAAGGTTGGTGCCGCCCAGATCCACGCCTACCGAATATTTTGCGCTCATGGTGCCCGCAGGATAACAAATAGCGTCGGGGGCTTAAAATGAACGTTTCGCCACAACATGAAGCTGACCTTTCGCGACCGCCTTCGACTGGCCTGGGAGTTGACCTGGCCTCTCGCCTTACTGGATCTGGGCGTGGTGGTGCTGATTCACGGGGCGTTCGACGCCAAGGGCGAGGTACCCGACTCCGTGTGGGGATTGATTGCTTTCTTCGGCGTCGCGCCCTGGGTAGCTCGGCGGGCACTGCAAATCCGCTATGCCGGTTGGCATGTGATGGCGGTGGCGAGAGGAGCCGCATCCGAACGGTTCAACTATCAGCAGAGTTTCAAAGTGATGTGGCTGCTCGCTTGGAGATCGATTCCATTGGCCCTGGTGGCTCTGCTGGTTGTGTCGGCTCTGTTTCGTGTTACGGGCTTGAAGCTGCCACAGGGATCGCTGGACGATCCGCTGGTGAATGCGTTCGGGCTGAGCATGCTTGATACTGTGTCGAGTTTAGTACTGTACCCTTTCCTGATCCCTGGTATGCTCAAGAAAAGATATAAAGGATTTCATCTGGAAGTCCGTTCCGGGTCGTAACCTTCGCCTCGTTCGCGCATCGAATTGATTAGGGAATGTAGAATTCAGGCGCAGGAGCCGATAAAGGGATTAACCGAGGCTTTATGGAGATTCTTGGCGATCGAAAGTTCGTGGAGATTCCCGGAAGTAGAACGCATGAGCTGCCGCCGCTGCTGGTGCGCGTCACCCATGAGTTGAAGCGCCTCGATAAGGTCATGGGCATGGCCCAGGAATTGGTCGAGCAAGAGGACCTGCTCGCCTTCACTCCCGAGCCTCCACTGGAACTGGAGCGGCGGCGGATGGACCTGGCCTTGAACGTGGTCGATCAATACCTCGCCTTCATCGCGCAGTGGCAATGGGGTCACGGCATCCTTGAATGGATTCGCCAATGCGAAACTACCTTCGGTACGCGCATGGAACTTCGCAACGTGCTGAGCAACGACGTGTGGCCTCACGCCGGCCGGGCGAGTTTTGTCACGCTGCTGGCGGATAAAGATGTAGAGACGGGCGGCGTGTCGCTGCAAAAAGCGGTCGGAATGAGGCTGACGTTCCGGGAACCCCCGCCGCTGAAGTGCTTCTCAAACCAGTTCCTGTTTTATTTGAACTCCACCGTGGCGAGTTCGGCGTATGAAACATGGTCGGCGATGAGCAGGGGTCCGGTAAGCGCGCTCCCGCCGGAGCGGTTTCATTTCGACGTAATTCACATGGTTTGATCGTTTTTCACACGCATACGCTTGCGGCCGCTTTCGCCGTGTTGACGTGGATCGTCACCGTGTCGCCGACTTTGCGGGCGTACCCTCCTGCCAGGCTTACCGCTACTGGAATGTTTCGGGCGCGGGCTACATCGAAAATTAATTTGTCGCGGGCCAGCAGACCTTCCAGCGTCAGACTCAAGCCGCCTAATTGATCCTCGCAATACGGGTCCGCGCCCGCCACATACATGATCAGTTGCGGAGTGAATTGAGACAGTGCGTCTTCGCAGGCCGACCCCAGGCGCTGCAAGTATTCCTGATCGCCAGTGCCGTCCTCCAATTCGATGTCCACGTTGGACGGCGGCTTTTCGGAGGGGTAGTTATTGAACTGGTGAATAGATACGGTGAAGACGGTCGGGTCGATCGCGAAGATACCGGCAGTGCCGTTGCCCTGATGGACATCGGTGTCGATCACCATGGCTTTTTCGATCAGCTTGTCGGCCTGCAGCCTGCGGATGGCCACCGCAACATCGTGAATGGCGCAGAAGCCTTCTCCATGTTCCGGAAAGGCGTGATGGAATCCCCCGCCGATATTGAACCCGACGCGGTCCTTCAAGGCCAGCCGGGCCGCCAGCGTGCTCCCGCCGGCTGCCAGCCAGAAGGCATCTACCATTTCGTGCGAATAGGGAATCTCCAGCCTGCGGAGCTCCATGAAACTGAGCGACCCGTCCTTCAGCCGCGTCACCCAGGAAGGCTCATGGACCCTTAGAACGTCCTCATCTGTGGCGGGGTCTGGTTGAATGAAATCTTCGGCGGTCGCGAATCCGTCCTCTAGCATGCGATCGCGAATCATTCGGTACTTGCGGGACGGGAAGACGTGCGCTCCCAGGTTGAGGTCGTATCCTTCGTGATAAACGAGTTTGAAGGGTAGCATGACTGTACTTTGATGTTAATCAAAATACGGTCAGTGTGACATTCACCGGCGGTTGCGGTGGGCTGCCGGCCAACAATCCGAAGACGCCGATGCCATTGGTGGTGCCCACGTAGACTTTGCCGTGCACGATGGTGGGCACGATGTACTTGTTTCCGGCGCCAAAGTGATCGCGTGTGCCGGCCTGATTGCTGTTATAAAGCTCGGTGGCGACGCTCGCAGCGTTGTAGGCGTGAAGGACCGCAGTCGACCCGCTGGCATCGACGGCCCACACGATTCCGTTAGCTGTACCATTCGCCGAGATGGCGGGCGTGGTCCCCGGATACGCGAATGTGTTGCTGGATTGCGAATCCAAGGAAAACGCGCCGCCCGAGAATAGGAAGGCCTTGACGGTATCGTTGACGCCTCCGTAGTAAAGCCGGCCATTGAACCACGCGGGGCTGGACCAGACCCCACCCGGCAACACGTTGGGCATGAACTGATAGATGGAATCCATGTTGGGATTGAATCCACCCATGCCGTTTACGTTGACCACATAAATGTGATGGTCTTTTCCGGCCCCGACGGCAAGCGAAACGGGTTGGCCTTGCGCATTGTTCAGAGGGGGCAACAGGAGCAAGCCCCCCGAGCCCAGGTCGGTATCGGAGCCTGATTCCGACGACCGTGTTGGTCATTGTGAAGTAGTCGGTGACGTGACAGCGCGCCGGAGGTGGAGATTTTCACGAAGGCGTTGCCGAAATCGCCGTTCAAGGGAAATCTGTTGGCGGTAAGCGCCGTGTCGAAGGTGCCGTTGCCCGTCAACAAATAGATATTTCCCGATGTGTCGGCCGCGGGACCGGAGCCTGCCGCCCAAATGCCGCCGTCATTTCCGTTGGGCTCCAGGTTGAGGACTCCCACCTGGGCCAGAGTGTTTTCGTTATAGCTCAGCACCCAGCCCGCGTATGCACCGGCATCGCAATGCGATCCCCAGGAGGTGTACACGATGCCGCCGGAAATCAGTAGCCCGGGCCTCTCTTTATGCACGGCTGGAACGAACGTATTTTCGGCTCCGCCGCCTGGAGAGGTCGCGGCAATTTCCTTCGGTCCGCTGAATTGTTCGGTAAGAGTGGTCAGGTCCAGGGCGTGCAGGCGGTGATGGTAGTTCGACGAGGAATCCTTGGACATGGAGATCACGTAGATGGTCCCGTGAGGGCCCGACGTTCAGATCGATGGCGGGAGTCGCGGTAATTCCGATTTCGGGCGTGACCTGGGTGCAACTGCGAGTGTCTGACGTGGTCTCGCCGCCCCCCAGCAAGGAGACATGTAACAGTTGAGCGAAGGTATCGGCGTCAAAGGCGTAAAGGCTGTCGTGCTCGGTGGCGACGTAGAGCACATTATGGACGCTTTGGGATATGGTCAGGGACGGAACGTAGAGAGGCTGGGCGTCCACCTTGCCGTCCACGGAGATCGTCGCCAGTTTGCCGAACGTCGCCTGCTTCACATTTGCAGGGGTCAGGGTGGTCTCCTGCAGATTCTGACCGGTGCGGGCGTTGTCGTTATGCCAAGTGAGGACGGACTGTCCGTTTAGAACTACTACCAGGGCGCAGCAAAGAGTTACCGCGGATCGCACTGCTGCCATAGTACGGCTAGTGCGTCGGTACTGCAACGAGGAAATTACCTTAGCGTTGTTTGGCGCGGCGGCTGAAGGACCCTCGAGACGGTGTGAAAGATCCTCTCGATGGTGTGAAGGGCTGGCTTCTGGGCCGGATCGTTACTACCTTCGGAGTTTCGATGACGGCTTTGCGGTCCATCGCTGGTACCACACCCACTTCGCGGGGTTGCAGGCGGACGCCGATGGCGTGCTCGATTTTACGGATGTCGCCACGCTCGGCGCGCGTGCCGAAGGTCGATGCGGTGCCCCGGCCACCGGCGCGGCCAGTGCGGCCTACACGGTGGATAAAGTCTTCGGGGGCTTGGGGCAGGTCGTAGTTCACGACGTGCGCGATTCCGTCGACGTGAATGCCGCGAGCGGCAACGTCGGTGGCTACAAGGACGCGATAAGACCCGTCCTGGAAACCCTTCAGAGCCTGATTGCGCTGGCCTTGCGTGCGGTCGCCATGAATCCGCGCGGCTTTTACACCTGCGGTGGCGAGGTGCTTTGCCAGGCGATCGGTTCCGTGCTTGGTGCGGGCGAAGACCAGGAACGAGCCTTGTTCTTCGTTTAAGAGTTTGTTGAGGAGGCCGAGCTTGCGGTCCTGCTCGACTTCGTAGACATGCAGGTTGACGTTCTCAGCAGGCTTGGTGGTGGCGCCGATAGACACGCGCACGGGGTTACGCACCGAGGATTCGACCAGATGCGCGACCGACTTTTCTACCGTCGCAGAATAGAGCAGGGTCTGGCGTGAGGCGGGCATTTCTTTAAGGACCAGCTTGATCGAGGGCAGAAAGCCCATGTCCAGCATGCGGTCGGCTTCATCCAGCACGCAGATTTCTACGTTGCGGATGTTGACCAGCTTGCGGTTCAGGAAGTCGCACAGGCGGCCGGGAGTCGCGATGACGATCTGGGCGGTCTTCAACGAGCGGATTTGAGGTGATTCGCTAAGGCCGCCGACCACCAGGGCCGCGCGGATGCTCATCCCGGGAGTGAGCTTTGTGAACGCTTCATGAATCTGGATGGCCAGTTCGCGCGTGGGGCACATGACGACGGCGCGGATGCCCGCGGCGGGCTTCGATTCCAGCGCGTGGAGAATCGGAATAACAAAGGCCAGGGTTTTGCCGGTTCCGGTTTGCGCGGTCGCTACGACGTCGCGGCCCAGGAGAGCGGCGCGGAATTCCCTGCGCCTGCACGGGGGTGGGTTTGGAGAAATTATTCCTTGCAAGATTACGGTGCAAGGTTGGAGACAATGTGAGCTCAGTAAAACTGTTCATGTAAGGTAAGCGGAGGAAGGAATCGGCGGCCCAGCTAAAACGAGGGATGGCTTAGATCAACTTTCAATCCGTTACCAGGATAACATCAATTCGCCGAAAAATGTTTTTAGCGTTCGAGACCGCTTATTGACGAATGAAGACCACCGGGGCCGCTTGCGCTCCCGCTACCTTTTCGAAGAAGGCACGCACTTGAGCGTATTCTGATGCGGGAGCCATGGTGTCCTTGATCTCCAGTGTTTGTTCCACCAGGATTTCGCCGTTATCCACTTTCCAGCTCGCTGCTAGCGAGCCGTAGGGGCCTTCGATTTTGGCGGCCTCTGGGATTTCGTCCACTTTGAATCCGGAGGGCACTTTGATTCGGATGGAATCGCGGCGCAGGCCGGCTTCCAGTTTCACGGGGGCCGTACGCTGACGGGTGGTGAACGCGTAATCGCCTCCACTACTGAGCAGGCCCGGATGCACGACCAGCAGACGGCCTTGCATGAGTTGTCCGAACTGTTCCGCGGAAAGGTCGATCTGGACCGACAGTCGATTTTCTTCGGGACGCCCGCTGGTGGCCACCCGAGTCACTGTGGACCCGGCAACGCGGCGGGTATAGCTGCGCTCATAAATCTTCTTGACTTCGTCCGCGCCACGCAATTTTTCGATCGCGCGCAGTTGAATCCCGGATTGCCCGAAGTATTGGCGGCGGACCTGCGCTGTCATTTTACCGCCGGGTTCCATGGTGGCTTCCACCGACGATTCAATACGGTTGGAGTCGGGTGGGAATAGCGGCATTTTCAGCAACGCGCCCTTGTCGCCCGCAACCACCAGCGCATAGCTGCCTTGCTCATCTTCAGGCAGGCTGCCCAGAGGCGTGATGAAATCGGTGGGATCGAAGATCAGCAATCGCCCCAGGTGACTGTCCGTGAGGACGGACGGATAGGTGACTGAATCGGGAACTCGTATCGCGATGATGGCGTGATTGAACTGCATGGGCGAGGCCCATTCCGGGCGCACGTAACTTCGCTCGTCCGCTTCAATGGTGGTGAGATACGACTCAATGCCGACGGCTTTCAAGAGGGATCGCATCAAAGTGGCTTTATCTTTGCAATCGCCGTAATTTTTGGCCAGCGAGTCCTCGGCGCGATGCGGAGTGTAGCCACCGCCACGCGTGACGTTTAAGCTTATTTCCACATAGTTGGTCTGCTGCACGAACGCGCCGATGGCCGCGATTTTCGCCAAGTCGTCTTTCGCGGTCGCTGTGAGGGCGGTGGCCTTCGCGCGAATGGCGTCAGTGACAGCGGCGGCAGGATCCACCAGCGTGGAGAGCCAGGCGGAAACCGCTGTCCAATCTTTCAACGCAAGCAGCCCGGACGAGTTGCCAGGGGGAGGCAAGAAGCTGACCGCCAATCGCGGAGCAAGCGCCGAGGTGGGAGGACTGTAATCTTCGCGCTCAATCCAAGGCAGATCGTGCAATTCCCAGGTGCTGGTGGCACCGGATTCCTGCCGCTCTACCTGATCGTGATTGAAGGAGGTTCCGCGCGTGGTCCAACCCGGAGGCAAAGTCACGCTGTAGCGCGAAGTGAGAACCGGGGCGCTGCCTTGAAATGAAAACTCATCCTGAGTCAGGATTGTTTTTTCTTCTTCCGTGACTTCCCATGCCAGTACCGAACCAGGAGGCGCCGAACCGAATTCCAGCACCTTGGCGCGAGCTTCATCGTAGGTATATTCGGTTGAGAGCGCGATGTCCAGAATGCGATTTTTCGCATAGCTTGAAGGCTTGCCCGTTGGAGGAATCATCCAGCCCTCAAAATCACGGATGCGCCCGCTCTTGGTGTCGTAGGTGCGGTAGGCACGGACGGTGTCGCTACTGGGCTGAAGAATTTTCATCACCGCGCGTTCGCGCATTACGCGGCGGCCATCGGCCTCCACTGTGACCGCTTCTTCCCTCAGCAAATATACGGATGTGACTTTGGCGGAGTACGAGGGAACGCTTTGCGCGGCCGCTTGGCGGACCCAGTCAGGTACGTCGTTCGCAGCTCGCATCGTGATGGACGCTAGTCCAAGAAGCAGGATGGGCCCGATATATCGTTTCAATTGGCCGCCTTTATGGAAAGAGAATGCTGGTCGCGCAATTGCATCTGGTCAAAGATCGTTTTCAGCGCTGTGTAGGTGGTCGTGGGATAGATCAGCATTCCTTCGTTGCCGAAAACCAATTCTCTTTTTACGGTCAGTTCGTTGGAAGGAGAAACGGCGATCGCCACACCGTAAGAACCAGGTTTGCCAAACTCCACGTTGCCCGGGTTATCGGCATTGTCCAGTGTCCAGCCGGAGGGAAGCTGGATGAAGATCTGGTCGACTTCCTTCCACCCGTAGGGAAATTCGACGGGATAACGGCGCGTAGATGCGCTGAAAGGAGAAGCGATCGAACGCCGGAAGGGACTCGACTGGAACAGAAGTCGCTTCCCGGTGACTTGCGCGTACTGAGGGGCCTGGAGGTGATAGCGAATCTCCATCGGCTTGGAGGCGTCGTCAAGATTTGTCAGCTTGATTTGGGTGATCTCCGAGCCTGGGAACATCCGCGTCAGGCGATCCTGCACCCATTGTTCCCGCTGCGCGTCGGACTCGCGAACGAGTTCCCGGCGATGGTCTTCAGCACGGTGGCCGGAAAAGGACTCTTCCACGTCACCCGCCAAAGCTCCGTCCGGCGCAAGTTTCAGGTGCGCGATTCGCAACTCTGCGGATGCCTCCGGGGGCGCGGCGGGAGTTTGAATGAAAGTCGCCGTTTTGGGGTCTGTAATCAGCGCTCCCACGCCTTCCTCGCTCCAGGAGATCATCCCGGGCGGGAGAAATTTCGTACTCACGTCGTAGATCTTCCAGGAGTCGCCGCGCTTAACGGCCATGTCAATGCTTTCCAGAAAGTAGTCGTCGACGGTGGTCTTGGGTGTGAAGACAATCTCGTTGCGGTTAGAAATCAGCGCGGGACGTGCTTCAATACCGGCTTGCTGCGCCAGAGCCGCGAACACCACATTCATTTCGTTGGGCGAGCCCAGGCCACTCTTGAAGATCTCAGCTGAGGTGCGGAGGCGGTCCTTGGGCAGACTCTTGCGGTATTTTTCGCGCTCGGTATCAGTGACGTCGCGGTCGTAGACATCGCGGACCCGGCTGCGGGTAACGGTAATGAGCGCGGCGATCTTCTCGTCGTCGTTCGCTGCCCCCTTGACGGCTTCCGCGGCGGCCGACTTAATATCGTCGCTGCTCTTGGTCGCCTGCTTCAGTTCCTGATACGACTTCCTGCCAATCTCGTTCCAGTACTTGTCGGCATCTTTCCTGTTGTCCCGCTGGTAGCGCAGCAGGGCCCAGGGACCCAAATTGGCCTCGCTGGGCGCGTAGATTTCATCGTGGGAGGCCGGAATATCTTGAACAGTCGTGGAATTGTATCCGTCGTTTTCCACTTTCAGCGGCGAAGGCCTGCAGTTGTAGGGCACAAGATACATGTCGTAGCCTTCGGTGTAGTCGCGCGGGAGAGGCTTGATGAAGTAGGTCACCTGCTCCACCGGAAATTCACGTTGGAAGTTGAGCCTGACGTAGAGGATGCGATTGTCATCTACGGTTTCGCGCCAACGGTATTCCAGAATCGCGCCTGGCTCCACAGCCGGCATGGCGAAGGAGACCGCTTTCACCTTGCGGCCGCCGACGCGTACCAGGTCGCGCTTGTAAATGGCTTTCTTGTCCAACTCGACAACGGTGCCATCCGCCTTAACCGTTCGGCCGGAGAGGTCCAGGATCGCACCGCGATTGCCATAGGTCAGATCGATTGTAGCGGCCTTCTCCTTGCCCTTCTCGTCGAAGATCTTCAGGCGTACATAGTGATAAAGCACACGCTGAAAGTCGACATTGCTGCCCAGCAGTTCGTCGACGACGTGGACGCGCCAGAGAAGGACCTCGGCCCCGGCGTCGGATTCCACTTTAGGGGCCTTCATCTCCTGCTCGGCTGAGGAGATCGGTAGCCAAGCGACAAATTCGGGAGGAACCGGCGTCTTTTGCTGCGCTGACGCTGGAATACAGGCAATAAAGAAAAAAATCGAGCAGGTTCCAGCAATTAAAGCGGGAAGCTTTGGCATTGGGAGAGTATAGCCCAGGATATCGGGCAATGTAACGGCCCAGCGACGTGTTTGGTACTACTTGACAAACTAACATGTTCATACGTATGATTTAAACAAACGTATGAACGACCGGCCAGATACCAAGACCAGAATACTGGATGCCGCTGAAAAACTGTTTGGAATGAAGGGCTTCGACAGCACTTCCCTGCGCGATATTACGGCGGAGGCTGAAGTGAATCTTGCGGCTGTCAACTATCACTTCCAGTCCAAGGACAGCCTGATGGAGGCCGTCATTTGCCGGCGAATCGAGCCTGTTAACCGGCGCCGGCTGGAACTGCTGGAGGCCACGGGTGAAAATCCGACCGTGGAGGACATCCTGAGGGCGTTCCTGGTTCCAGTGATTGTGGAATTGAATATCCCCTCGGTGGCTCCTTTGCTGGGCAGAGCGCTGGCAGATCCAAGGCAATTTCTGGAGCGCATTTTTCGTACACAGTTTGCTCCCCTAGCGCAGAGGTTCGCGGACGCCTTCGCGCGTGCGCTGCCGGATTTGTCGCCAACGGAAATCACTTGGAGGCAGCATTTCATGGTGGGTGGGATGACTCACTTGCTGATGTGGAGGCCCTACTTGAAAGAAATGACCGGCGGGCTGTGCGATTCGTCGGATCGGGAGGCTCTTTTGGAACGCGCTGTTGTATTTTTCGGGGCGGGATTTCGCGCGCCCTCATTCGCAGGTGTCGCTCAAGAAGAGCACCTTGTGGCGGAAAGGAACTAACGAATGCGGCTGGTGTTGCCTATTTTGTTGCTGGGGGGAATAGCGCTGGCGGACCCTCCCGTCACTCCGAGAACGCTCAACCTGACGCTGAAGAATGCGGTGGAGATCGCGCTGGCGCCCGATGGCAGTGTCCGGGTAATGCTGGCCAACCAATCTATTGATGAAGCCGAGGCTCGGGCGCGGCAGGCTCGCTCAGAGTTCTTTCCTACGATCGACGGAACAGTGTCGGAACGCAGCCAGACAACCAATCTGAAGACGTTCGGATTCAGCTTCACGAACATACCGGCGCCTTTCGGCGTCCCCACCTTTGTGGGACCGTTCGCCGTGTTTGACGCCCGCGTTTCGATGCAGCAAAGCTTGCTGGATTTTTCGATAATTCGGCGGTATCGCGCGGCGAAGGCGAACGTGGAGGTAGCAAGACTGGATTCGGCCTCCACCCGCAATCAGGTCAGCGACCAGATTGCGCGAGCGTACCTTTCCTGCTTGAGGGCCGACGCTGCTTTGGAATCCGCGCACAGCGACGTCGATCTGTCGGAAGCGCTGGTGCGGCTGGCCAATTCGCAAAAAAACGCCGGAACGGGTACCGGAATCGAGGTCACACGCGCGCAGGTCCAATTAGCTAATGACCGGACGCACCTGACCGCCGCCGAGAACGACCGGACCAGAGCGGCGCTGCAATTGGTGAAGGACATGGGGCTGGACATGGAGGTGACGCTTCAGTTCTCCGACAAGCTGGCGCTCACGCCGGTAGAAGCAGCCGCTCTGGAGGCCGCGATCGACAAAGGGAAGAAGGATCGGGCGGAGTTGAAGACCCAGCGGCAAAAAGAAGAAGCGGCGCACTTAACTTATGGGGCGGTGCGGGCCGAGCGGCTTCCCACCATTGGAGCTTCGGGAGACTATGGATCATCGGGAAGTGAGTTTTATGATTCACGAGCTACTCGATCCGTTGGCGTTTCCCTGAGGGTCCCGATTTTCGACGGGGGGCGCCGGGCGGGGCGAAATGCCGAGACCCTCTCTCAATATGAGCAGGAGCGCACGCGCACACACGACCTGGAACGGCAGGTGGAACTGGAGGTGCGGCTGGCGTATACCAGTCTGAACGCCGCGCGCACGGCGGTGCAGAGTGCGGAAGAAGGAGTGGGGCTGGCCGAAAATGAACTGGCCCAGGCGAGGCGGCGCTATGAGGCGGGGGTGACCAATTCGATTGAGGTCACAGATGCGCAGACGAGGCTCGCAAGGGCAAGGGATACGAGGGTGACGGCGCTTTACGACTACAATCTGGCTCGCCTGGATTTGGCAACGGCGACAGGATCTATTACGGAGTATGTGAATCAATGAAAAAGAGACTTCCAATTATTCTGTTGCTGGTGGCGGCGGGCGCCGGTTATTACTTCTGGAAATCGGGAGCCTTCAGCGGGCCGAGCAACAAGATGCTGATCTCCGGGAACCTGGAATTGACTCAGGTGGATTTGTCGTTCAAAGTCGCGGGCCGGCTGACGGAGCTGAACGTTCGCGAAGGCCAATGGGTGAAGAAGGGCGATGTGATCGCAAAACTGGATGCGGCTACGCTGGGGCAGCAACTGGATCGCGATAAGGCGACCGTGGCCGCGGCCGAATCCGATTATCAACAGTTGCAGACTGGGATCGACTACCAGAAGGCCACCATTGAGAGCGATATCGCGGCTCGCGTGGCGGACGAGGCGCAGGCGCAGGCGAAGCTCGATGAGCTGCTCGCAGGAAGCCGGAAACAGGAGATTCAACAAAGCGACGCCGGTGTGAGCGACGCCAAAAGCGCCAATGACATGGCCAAGAGCGACTGGGATCGCGCGCAAACGCTATTCAAGAACGAAGACATTTCGCGGGCGCAATACGATCAGGCCAAGTCGAAACTGGACAGCACGGCGGCGCAGCTCCGGCAGGCTCAGGAGAAGCTGGCTCTGCTGAAGGAAGGTCCGCGCAAAGAAGAGATCGCTGGGGCGCGGGCCGCTTTAGCTCATTCGCAGGCGGCACTGGAGCAGGCAAAAGCGAATCGGATCGATTTGAAGCGCAAGGAACAGGAACTGGAAGCTCGGCAGGCAGATATCGCAAAGAACAGGGCGCAGGCGGGCATGACCAAAACGCAGATCGACGATACGGTGCTGGTGGCTCCGATCGACGGCGTGGTTCTGGTGAAGCCGGCCGAGAATGGCGAGGTGATCGCGGCGGGGACGACGGTGGTGAGCATCGGAGATCTGGATCATCCGTGGCTGCGGGCGTACGTCAATGAGACCGATCTGGGCAAAGTGAAGCTGGGTGAGACCGTGAAGCTTTCGACCGATTCTTATCCGAACAAAACCTACATGGGCCGGATTTCGTTTATCGCTTCCGACGCCGAGTTTACGCCTAAGCAGATCCAGACCAAAGAAGAACGCGTGAAGCTGGTTTACCGGATTAAAGTCGAGGTCGACAACAGCGCGCATGAGTTGAAGAACAACATGCCGGTGGACGCTGAAATCCCCTTATGAGCACGCATCATTCAGGCGGAGAACCTCACCAAGACGTTCAACGTAAAGGCTCCTCCAGGCAGCAAGGAGAAGACCGTTCCGCTGATCGCAGTGAGGGGTCTCAACCTGACCATTCAGGAGGGTGAAATTTTCGGCTTGGTTGGTCCGGATGGCGCGGGCAAGACGACGACCATGCGCCTGCTGTGCGGATTGATGGACCCCACCGAAGGCCGCTGCATTGTGGCTGGTCACGACACCACCAAGGATGTGGATGCGGTGAAGGATCAGATCGGCTACATGGCGCAGAAGTTCGGGCTGTATGGCGATTTGACCGTCGACGAGAACATGGCGTTCTATGGCGACCTGTTCGGCATTGTGGGGCAGGAGCGCGTGGAGTTGTCCAATCGCCTGCTCAAGATGACTCGCATGGAGCCGTTCCGGAAGAGGGCGGCGGCGAAGCTTTCGGGCGGAATGAAGCAGAAGCTGGCGTTGATGTGTACGCTGCTGCACAAGCCTCGGGTACTGTTTCTGGACGAGCCTACCAATGGTGTGGACCCGGTTTCGCGCCGGGATTTCTGGGCGATTTTGTATCAATTGGTGAAGGACGGGTTGACGGTGATGGTCGCAACGGCGTATCTGGATGAAGCCGAGCGGGCGAATCGGGTCGCGCTGATGCACAAAGGCCGGCTGATCTGCTGCGATACGCCGGCTGCGCTGAAGACGGGACTGAAGGAAGCCTGTTTCAAAGTAAAGGGCGCCGACAATCACAAGACGCGGCAGATTCTCGAGAAGCAGCCGGGGGTGCTGGCGGCGCAGCCTACGGGAGGCGATCTGCATCTTTTTCTGGATGAGAAGGTGACGTCGGCGGATAAGCTCGTGGCGATCACGCCGTTCACGTATGAGCGGATTGTGCCTTCGCTGGAGGATGTGTTTATCGCGCTGGTGGAGCGTGAGGAGCTGGCTAACGCAGCATAATGGCAACCGATCTACTGGCGAAAAGCGCGCATAGTGCCGCGGTGCATCTGGACAAGCTCGTCAAGAAATTTGGGGATTTCGTCGCCGTCGATAATGTCTCGCTGGACGTAAAGCCGGGCGAGATTTTCGGATTTCTGGGGCCGAACGGAGCGGGCAAGTCGACCACCATCCGCATTCTTTGCGGCCTGCTTGGGACCGACCTCCGGCAGCGCAAGCGTGGGCGGCTTCGATGTGGCCACGCAGCCGGAGGAGATCCGGCGCAACATCGGCTACATGTCGCAGAAGTTTTCGCTGTACGACGACTTGACGGTGGCGGAGAACATTGAATTCTTCGGCGGAGTGTACGGGGTTTCGCCCAAAGACCTGCCGGCGCGCGAGGATTACGTTCTGACGCATGGCCGGCCTGAAGGATCAGCGAACGACGATGACTCGGCTGCTGGCCGGGGGCTGGAAACAGCGGCTGGCATTGGGTTGCGCGATTCTGCATCAACCGTCGATTCTGTTTCTGGACGAGCCTACCAGCGGAGTGGATCCCATTGCGCGGCGCGATTTCTGGGAGTTGATCTACCAGCTTTCCGCGGCGGGCATACGATTTTTGTCACCACGCATTATATGGATGAGGCCGAATATTGCCATCGCATCGCGCTGATGTATGGAGGCCGCGTGATTGCGCTGGGGTCGCCTGAAGAGTTGAAGAAATCGCTGGGCGAAGGTCATCTGCTGAACCTGGAATCGTCCGAATTGCTGGGGAGCATGACGGCGCTGGAAGGCTGTCCCGGGGTGCAGGACGTCGCGGTGTTCGGCAGCGGGCTGCACATTAAAGTGGACCAGGCCTCGTCCGCGGAAGCGGAAGTACGCAAGGCTCTGGATCGCGCGGGCATCGCGATCAAGCATCTGGAGCCCATCAGTCCGTCGATGGAAGACGTGTTCGTCAGCCTGATTGAGAAGGAAGAAAAGGCCACCGCATGAACTGGCGCCGCACTCGCGCGATGTTCCGCAAGGAACTGCTGCACATTCTTCGCGACCCTCGCAGTCTGGCCGCGGCTCTGGCCCAGCCTTTGCTGATGCTGATGCTGTTCGGCTATGCGCTGAGCCTGGACGTGGATCACATCCCGGTTTACGTCTACGACCAAAGCAACACGCCGCAGAGCCGGGAGTTGATTGAGGAATTTCGAGGCTCGCGTTACTTTGTTGTGGCGGGGCAGGAGCAGGGCTATCACCCCATCGATCGCGCGATGGACCAGAGACGGGCTTTGGTCGGCGTGGTGATTCCCTATGATTTCGCGACCAACTTAACCAACGCGCATGAGCCGGCCGCGGTTCAGCTGTTGATCGACGGGAGCGATTCCAACACGGCGGCCATTGCAGTGGGTTATGCGGAGGGCCTGACGCAGGCGTTTATGGCGCGCATGCGGGATGAGGCGCAGAGCCAGCGTTCGGGGTCGACGATGAAGCCGGCGGTGGAGGCTCGCGTGAGAGTCTGGTACAACACAGACCTAGTGTCACGGAACTATATTGTGCCGGGGCTGATTGCGGTGATTCTGTCAATCATCGCGTCTATCCTTACGTCGCTGACCATCGCCAGGGAGTGGGAAAACGGCACGATGGAGCAACTGCTTTCGACGCCCGTGCGGCCGGTGGAGGTCGCGCTGGGAAAGCTGGGCGCTTATTTTGCGCTGGGCGTAACGGATATGGCGCTTTCGCTGGGCACCGCGCTATGGGTGTTTCATGTGCCCTTCAAAGGGAGCCCGACGCTGCTGCTGGTTTCGAGTTGCGTGTTCCTTTTCGGCGCCTTGGCGACGGGGATTTTGATTTCGGCGACGACGCGGTCGCAATTGGCGGCCTACCAGTTGAGCACGCTAACGTCGTTTCTACCGGCGTTCCTGCTGTCCGGATTTATCTATTCGATCGACAACATGCCGCGCATCATCCAATTCATCGCGCTGTTCATCCCGGCCCGCTATTTCATCAACATTATCAAGGGCGTCTTCCTGAAGGGCATCGGCCTGGAAGTTCTTTGGTTCGATTTCCTGCTGCTAGTGGTATATGCGGCGGTGGTGTTCCGGGCCGCGGCGAGGAAGCTGCGACAGAAGGTGGTTTGAGAATGAGAAATCGACTGCGCTGCATTATTAAGAAGGAGCTGACGCAGACCTTTCGCGACCCTCGGGCCCGAGGGATGCTGCTGATGCCTCCTTTGATCCAACTGCTGGTGTTTGGATTCGCGGTGAACCTGGACGTGGATTCGGCGAAAATTGCATGGATGGATCAGGACCGGACCCCACAGAGCCGCGAATTGCTGGCGAACTTCGAAGGGTCGGGACGATTCGTGATTGCGGAGACGCCTACCAGCGACGCCGCGATGCAAAGTCTGCTGGACAGAGGCAAGGTGGATGGCGTGATCCGAGTGCTGCCCGGATTCGCCAAGGATCTGGAGCGGGGGCGCAGTTCCAGCGTGCAGGTGCTGCTGGATGGCACCAATTCCAACACGGCGTCGATTGTGTCCGCCTACGCCGGGCAGACGATTGCCCGCTATGGTGCGTCGGTCATGGAGGATCGGCAGCGGTCCAAAGCGGTACCGGGGACGATGTCCTCGGGCGGAGCCATGAACGTGGCGGCCCCGCAGATGACCACCTCAACGCGTGTCTGGTTCAATCCCGAATTGAAGAGCAGAAACTATTTTGTGCCCGGCGTGATTGTAAACATCATCATGCTGGTGACGTTGTCATTGACGGCGATGTCGATCGTGCGCGAAAAAGAGATCGGCACCATGGAGCAGTTGATGGTGACGCCGATTCGTCCCGCGGAATTGATTCTGGGCAAGACCCTGCCGTTCGTGATGATCGGCTTCTTCGACATGCTGCTGGTGATGGCGGCGGCGCTGCTTATTTTTAGGGTCCCGTTTGTGGGGAGCTTCGGATTGCTGTGCCTGGCGGCGCTGTTGTTTATCATGACGACGTTGGGGGCGGGCCTGTTTATCTCCACGGTTTCGCACACGCAGCAGCAGGCCAACATGGCGACGTTTCTCTTCTTCCAGCCATTCTCCATGTTGAGCGGCTTTACGTTCCCTATCCGCAACATGCCCGACGCGGTGCAGTACTTCACCTATCTCAATCCGATGCGGTATTTCCTGGAGGTCGTACGCGGCGTATTTTTGAAAGGCTCGGGCCTGGATACGCTGTGGCCGAACTTCCTGGCGCTGGGGGTAATCGGCGTGGTGATTCTGTCGCTTTCGGTGATGCGGTTCCACAAGCAATTGGATTGACAAATCAATAAGTTAGCCATCTAAGTACAGCTTTTGTCTAAGGCGGCCGATGAAGCTTACAAATGGCTCCTCTCGCCCAAGGGCGACCCAAGCGGGGCGTCCTGATCGCCGCTCGCCTGATCACCGCCATAATTGCGCTGGCGGGGGCCGAAGGGATCATGTGGTTTGCGGGATACCCCAACTGGTGGGCCATTGATCCCGACTACGGCGGGTCCACTCCGCAGTATCAAGCCGACTCCGATTTAGGATGGAGCGCGCGGCAAGGCGAATACTCGCTGGTATGGGCGGACCTTACCAACATCGACCATCCGGTTCGCACTACCAATTGGAGCAGAGGCCGGAGAGCCACTTCCGCGCAGGAGCCTGCGGCGGATGCGGCCAATCAGGGTAGAGTTCTGTTTTTCGGAGATTCCTATATTCAGGGCTACGGCCTGTCGGATGACGAGACGCTTCCCTGGTTGGTCCACAGGAGGCATCGGGAACTGGAAGTCTCAAACTATGGGACCGGTCTTTACGGCACCTACCAGTCGTATTTGTCAATGAAAAAGTGGGTGCATGAACCCGCGTCGGTGTATTACATGTTCAGCTCGTTTCACGAGGACCGGAACGCGGCCGCGCCTTCGTTCCTAAGAATTTCCAAGAGCCCTCCTGCAGGATGGTTCTATCCCTACGCCGAGCTTTCGAATGGCGAGATTCAGGGCAGCCGCTCCAATGGAGAGGTCATCTGGGGGCTGAGCCGTCATGTGCGCGTCGTGGCCCTGGTGCAGGATTACGACCTGTTGGTCAAGTCCTACCTGCGGGTCCGCAACAAGAGGAAGGTTACGGAAACTCTGCTTGCCAAGATGAACGAAACTGTGCAGGCGGCGGGCGGAAAACTGACCATCTTGCTGTTCGATATGGATCCGAACGAGCGCAAGGATTATCGCCATTTTTTGGATTCGCAACACGTTGCGTATCTGGACTACGACCGGCCGGAGCGGCAGGATCGAAGCCTGCGGTTGTGGGACGGGCTGCATCCCAACGCAAAGTTCAATGAAAAGCTAGCCGAATGGCTGGAGCCTGTCGGGCCTGGTGCAATTCAGGCGGCCTCGAAGAAGACAGCGCAATGACAGGCGCGCACGAGGATTGGGGCACGCCAGAGCCCGTAAAGGCCTCGTCCAATCGCACTTTCGGGCTGGTGTTCACCGCGTTCTGGGCTTTGGTGGCGTTTCTTCCCTTAGTGCGGGGTCACAAGGCCCGATGGTGGGCCGCGGCGCTAAGCGGATTATTTCTGGTGGTCGCTTGGGCCGCCCCTCAAGCGCTTGGACCGCTGAATCGCGTCTGGACCGCGTTGGGAATTTTGCTGCACCGAGTTACGAATCCGATCCTGCTGGGCATTTTGTTCTATCTCGTATTTACGCCGTTTGGCTGGCTGTTGCGCCTGACGGGCAAGGACTTTCTTCGCCTGAAACGGCCGCGGGATGCTCAGAGTTATTGGATCGTTCGCCAACCACCAGGGCCCGAGCCGCAGAGCATGTCAAACCAGTTTTAGGAGCAACCTTGTCCATTCTTGTCGAATTATGGTCCTACATGCGAGCCCGGAAGAAGCTCTGGATGATGCCGCTCCTCATCATGGTTTTTCTACTTGGCGCCATGCTGATTCTGGCCAAGAGTTCTGCGATCGCTCCCTTCATTTACACCCTGTTTTAACGATGGTGGCATGAAGATTCTGGGCATTTCGGCGTTCTATCACGACAGCGCGGCGGCGCTGGTGGTGGACGGACAGATCGCGGCGGCGGCGCAAGAAGAGCGCTTCAGCAGGCGCAAGCACGATTCGAGATTTCCGCATTTGGCCATCGAGTATTGCCTGGGCGAAGCCGGTTTGCGGCCGAGCGATCTGGATTCGGTAGTGTTCTACGACAAGCCGTTCCTGAAGTTTGAACGATTGCTGGAAACCTACCTGATGCTGGCGCCGGAAGGATTCTCTTCCTTCCGCATGGCCTTGCCATTGTGGATCCGGGAAAAGCTATTTCAAAAAAACCTGATCCATTCTGAGCTCAAGAAATTCGATCCCTCCCAGGACTGGACCCAGAAGCTCCTTTTTACCGAGCACCATTTGAGCCACGCGGCGAGCGCTTTTTATCCATCGCCGTTTGAGGAAGCCGCGGTGCTCACCATGGATGGTGTGGGCGAATGGGCGACCACTTCGGTAGCGCACGGCAAAGGCAGCCGCCTGGAAATTCTGAAGGAGATCCACTTCCCGCATTCGCTGGGGCTGCTGTATTCGGCATTCACGTATTACACGGGTTTCCGCGTGAATTCGGGCGAGTACAAATTGATGGGTCTGGCTCCCTACGGTGAGCCCAAATACACTGCCAAGATCTTCGAACATCTGATCGATGTGAAGGCGGACGGATCGTTCCGGCTCAATCTGGATTACTTCGATTACTGCGCCGGTCTGAGGATGACCAACCGGCGGTTCGACGGATTGTTCGGAATGCCCGCCAGGAAACCGTCGGAACTCCTGACGCAAGAGCACATGGATATCGCGGCATCCATTCAGGCGGTTCTGGAGGAAGTGGTGCTGCGGCTCACTAGGTCGCTGGCAGAGGAAACGGGCGTGCCTAACCTTTGCATGGCGGGAGGGGTCGCTCTGAACTGCGTCGCCAATGGGAAGGTGCTGCGCGACGGCCGCTTTAAGAATCTCTGGGTGCAGCCGGCTTCGGGAGACGCGGGCGGAGCTCTGGGGGCCGCGCTGGCTGCTTCCTACGGGTTCCACAAAGAGCTCAGGAAGGTGTCGACAGCGGGCGATGCGATGAAAGGGTCGTATTTGGGGCCCTGTTATTCGCAAGAAGAGCTCGAGCGGCGGCTGACGGATGCGGGCGCACGGTTTCATGTCCATTCCGATTGCGATCTGATTGCGGCCAGCGCCTGTGCGATGTCGCAAGGGAAGGCTTTGGGCTGGTTTCAAGGGCGGATGGAGTTCGGTCCGCGCGCGCTGGGGGCCCGGTCGATTTTGGGCGATGCGCGATCGCCGACCATGCAGAGCGTCCTGAATTTGAAGGTGAAATACAGGGAGTCTTTCCGTCCCTTTGCGCCCTCGGTGCTGCGGGAACGGGTCAGCGAATACTTTGAGCTCGATATCGATAGCCCCTACATGCTACTCGTCGCCGATGTGGTGGAGAGCCGCCGCAAGGAGATGACTCCCGAGCAGAAGAAACTGTTCGGAATAGAGAAACTGAATGTTCCGCGGTCCGATATTCCGGCCGTAACGCACGTCGACTACTCGGCGCGTGTGCAGACGGTACACCAGGAAACCAACCCCAGGTATCATGCGCTGATCAGCGCGTTCGAGCGGTTGACGGGCTGCCCGGTGATTGTGAACACCAGCTTCAACGTTCGGGGCGAGCCGATTGTGTGCACTCCGGAAGATGCGTTCCGCTGCTTCATGGGGACTGAGATTGAGGCTCTATCGGTCGGCAATTGCTTCCTCCGCAAAGAAGATCAGAACCCCGAATTGAGGGGAAATTACGAAACTGCGTTCGAACTCGATTGAGGAAGCAAGTGAAGCAGGGTTACTTCGGGTCGGCAGTTGAACCGCACTCCAGCAATATTGCCGACACCGCAGGACACATGAATCCAGCGATCTTTCCACGGCTTCAAGCCGCGGATGTAGCGGCGATCCTCGACAGGCGCGGGGCAGAACCCAAGGATGGGGGCGACGACCTGGCCTCCGTGGGTGTGCCCGCTCAGCATTAGACGCCAGGGGTAGTTGGCTGCTATCTGTTTGCTGTCAGGGTTGTGAGCCAACAGAATTGTGGGGGAATCGGAATCGGTATCTTTAAATGCCTGTTCCGGATTCGCCTCGCCGGCCCAGAGGTCACCCATGCCCGCGATCTGAAGTCCGCAGTCGACTTGAACGGTGCGATTCGCCAGAAGTTCGATCCCCGAACGCTCCACCATCCTGGCGATCTTGCCGGTGCCTGCAAAACCTCCCCTGGTTGAGGACCACAGTCCGCCGTCGTGATTTCCAAGCACTGCAAACGTCGGCGCCTTGCGGGAGAGACGGCTCAGCATCGCGGCATACTCGACGGAATCGAAACCCCTGGCGTTGGTGACGAAATCGCCGGTGACGCAGATGAGGTCGGGGTCGGAATCGATCGCCATTTGGATGGCTCTTTCGATCAGAGACATGGGCACGTCATGAGAGGCGTGGAGGTCGGACAAATGAACGATCCTCACCGAGTCCGAGAGACCAGGTATGGTGCAGGTGCGCTGGTTCCACTCCAGCCAGGTAGGCTCGACCAGCCGGGCATAGGCGACGGTGGGAGCGGCCAGCAGCGGGGCGAGAAGAAACGTTCTTCGAGAAGTACTTGTCATAGCAGAGTACTTTTAGAATACACGAATCGCGAGGGCCGTGGGGACCATCCAATCGGTGGACAGTTAAGTTTAGGCTGTCCACCACCGAAGGCTATAATGATACGGGTGATCCCATTGCGTATACGTGACTTTTTGCGCCTGTCGGCGCACATTCAGATGCTGCCCATACTGGAGAGCGGCGAGGAGACCCTGGTCGGCGGGCAGGCCGTGATGGAGGGCGTCATGATGCGCGCCCCGCACAGTTATTGTGTTTCCGTTCGCAAGGCGGACGGGACCATTGTGAGCGAAGAGCGGCCGATCCATCGCATGTCGGAGAAGTATCCGTTCTTCAAATATCCGCTGCTGCGCGGTTTGGGAACGCTGGGGCAAGCGATGCAGTTGGGCACCAAGGCGCTCCACTTTTCGGCGAACGCCGCGCTGGAGGAAGCTCCCGCGGGCAATCCGGTGACCACGGCGGGGCAGAAACTTGCGGTGGGATCGGTTGCTCCTGCGGCGCCCGCCATTTCGTCGTGGATGATGGCGGCCAACCTGATTTTTTCGCTGGGCGTCTTTATCTTTCTCTACAAGTTCATTCCGCTGCTGCTCGCCACCCGCCTGGGACACGCTGTTCCCGCCCTTTCCAGCCGCTTCGCCATCAACATGACCGATGGCGGCATCCGAATGATCATCTTCCTCGCGTTCCTGTACGCGCTTTCGCGCATGAAGGATATCGCGAGGGTATTTGAATATCACGGGGCGGAGCACAAGGTCGTTTTCAACTACGAGTCGCGCACGCCGGTAACGGTGGAGAACGCGCAGAAGTTCGTCACATTTCACCCGCGCTGCGGGACTAGCTTTTTGCTGGTCGTAATGGTGATTTCGATGATCGTGTATGCCCTTGTGCCGGTGGATGGGTTCATTGAGAAGTTTCTCATCCGGATCGCCATGCTGCCGGTGATCGTCGGGTTGAGCTATGAGCTTATTCGTTACGCGGCCAAGAAGCAGGGGACGCTGATGGGCCTGTTGACCGCCCCTGGGCTGTGGCTGCAGAGGATCACAACCAAGCCGCCGGACGATGGGCAGACCGCGGTAGCCATTGACGCGCTGGAGCACGCCATGGCGCTGGAAGAGAAGCAGGGCGGCGAGCTGGTAATCGCTTAAGCGGTTCGGACGCGAAAGCTGACATGCAGTATCAACACAGACTTGAAGAGATGGAGCGCCGCTACGACGAGTTGACGGCGCAAATGGCGGATAACTCCGTCATCAGCGATGCTGCGCAATATCGCAAGATTTCCAAATTGCGAAGCGACCTGACCGAGCAGGTGAATAAGTATCGCGAATGGAAAGAAGCCAATAAGAATCTTGCCGAGGCCAGGACCATGCTGGGGGAATCCGACCCTGAGCTGCGAGCCATGGCGCAGGAAGAAGTCTCCCGACTGGAGCCTCTGCTGGCTCAGTATGAAGCGGAACTGAAGGTCCTGTTGTTACCGAAGGACCCTAACGACGAAAAAAACGTCGTACTGGAAATCCGCGCAGGAACGGGCGGGGACGAAGCAACTCTGTTCGCGGCGGAAATCTTCCGGATGTATTCGCGCTTCGCTGAAACGCGCCGGTGGAAGGTGGAAGTTACGTCTGCCAGCGAGTCGGCGGCGGGCGGATTGAAGGAAGTGACGGCGATCATCAGCGGCGATAAAGTTTACAGCCAGATGAAGTATGAGGGTGGCACGCATCGCGTGCAGCGCGTGCCGCAGACTGAAACTCAGGGCCGCGTGCATACCTCGGCGATTACCGTGGCCGTGCTACCTGAGGCAGACGAAGTGGAAATAAAGCTGGAAGCAAAGGACGTCCGCATCGACACGTTTTGTTCCTCGGGACCGGGCGGGCAGAGCGTCAACACTACTTATTCCGCGGTGCGGCTGACGCATCTACCTACGGGCACGGTGGTTTCCTGCCAGGACGAAAAATCGCAGATCAAGAATCGGGCCAAGGCGGAGCGCGTGCTGCGCTCGCGGCTGTATGAACTTGAGCTGGAAAAGCAGAATGAAAAGATCGGTGCGGAGAGGCGGAGCATGGTGGGCACCGGCGACCGCAGCGAAAAGATCCGCACCTACAACTTCCCGCAAAATCGCTTGACGGATCATCGCATCGGCTTGACGCTGCACCAATTGAACTTGGTGATGGAAGGCAAGCTGGAGCAGATTATCGACGGGCTGACCACTTACTACAACGCCGAAAAGCTGAAAGGCGAAGAGGGCGAAGTCGCAGCATAGGTTCGAGGCCCTTGCCGTATGGACCTTCGCACGGCGCTACTCCAGGGGCAGCAACTTTTAGAGCGGGCCGACATTTCCGTACCCCGGCTCACCGCGGAGGTTCTGCTGGCGCATGCCGTTGGTCGCGATCGGGCCTGGCTCTACGCGCATTCTGATGAAGAACTGAAGGAGCTGTGGTGGATTCACTACGGACGCTACCTGCATGAGCGGCTGAAGGGTAAGCCGACGCAGTACATCACTGGCACTCAGGAATTTTATGGTCGCGATTTCGATGTCACGCCAGACGTGCTGATTCCCCGCCCTGAGACCGAACATCTGATTGAGGCGGTGCTGGCGCGGCGTGACGGCGCTTTGCGGATTTTGGACATCGGGACGGGCTCCGGCGCGATTGCCGTTACGCTTGCTTTGGAGACTGGGGCTCGCGTGGTGGCTACCGATATTTCTCCGGCGGCGCTGCGTGTTGCGGCGGCGAATGCGCGGAGGCTACAGGCCCGGGTGGAGTTCGTCGCGTGTGACTTGGCCTCCGCGCTGCGAGGACCTTTCGATCTGATCGCAACGAATCCGCCCTACGTGCCTTCGGCGGGCAAGGCCGGACTGCAACGGGAAGTTCGCGACTATGAACCGGAGATCGCGCTCTACGGAGGAGCGGACGGCACAGAGGTTTATCGCCGCCTGATTCCTGAGGTTTGTGCTCTGCTAAAACCAAAAGGCTGGCTGGTGATGGAATTGGGCGAGGCTCGGCCAGTGCAGGAACTCCTCTCCGATTGGGAGGACGTGGAGGTACTGTGCGATCTTGCGGGCCTTCCACGCGTGGCCGTCGCCAGGAGGCCGTGAGGCATGCCACTCTATTTTCACCTCGACATGGATGCCTTCTTTGTTTCGGTGGAGGAGCTCTACGATCCGTCGCTGAAGGGTAAGCCTGTAGTGGTGGGAGGCCGTTCCAACGAGCGCGGCGTGGTATCCGCGGCTTCGTACGCGGCGCGGAAGTTCGGCGTGCACTCCGCGATGCCTTTGCGCACAGCGTACAAACTTTGCCCTCAGGCGATTTTCGTGGAGGGGCATCGGGATCGTTATATGGAGTCGTCGCGGCTAGTGTACGAAGTGCTCAAGAAGTTTTCCCCCAATGTGGAGATGGCTTCTATCGATGAAGCCTATCTGGACCTGAAGGGCACGGAGCGCCTCCATGGGCCTCCGCTGGCGGCGGCGCATAAGCTGCATCAGGCGGTAACGAATGCAACCAAACTGAATTGCTCCATAGGAGCGGCATCGTCGCGAATGGTCGCGAAGGTCGCTTCCGATCAGGCGAAGCCGAACGGAGTTTTGTGGATCATGCCAGGGCAGGAGGCTCGCTTTCTTGGTCCGCTGGATGTGCGCAAGATTCCAGGCGTCGGCAAGGTGACGGAGAAGAATCTGCAGGCCTGTGGGATTCGAAAAGTGGCGGACTTGGCAGCGCTGGACGAATCGTTTCTGGAACAGAGGTTCGGAACGTGGGCGCTCGCTCTGGCTGGGAAGGCACGCGGGGAGGATGCTGGGGCGTGGTTTGAGGGCGAGGTGGGGGATCATTCGGAACCCAAGTCGATCAGCCACGAAAATACGTTTTCGACAGACACGGCGGATGGCACGGCCATTGACTCGATGCTGGTTCGGCTGGCGGAGATGGTCGCGCGCAGGCTGCGGGAGCACCGTTTGTGGACCAGAACGGTGCAGATCAAGCTTCGATACTCGGATTTCTCTACGTTCACACGGGCCCGCACGCTGGACCATGCGACGCAGATCGATACCGAGATCGCCACGGCGGTTCGTGATCTGTTTCACAAAGCCTGGACCAGACAACCGATTCGCTTGCTGGGCGTCTATGCGCAGTCGCTGGAAAGTCAGGAAGGGCAGACCAGCCTGATTGAGGAGGCCAAGACGGAATCGTGGCGCAAGACGCTGAAGGCGGTGGATAAGATTCGCGACAAGTATGGGGACGGGATTGTTTCACTGGCGGCGGGGATGAATTCGGGGTTCCGGGAGAAGGTGCATGAGAACCCAGAGAATTTGCCGGGGAAGGAGCCGGAGAAGAAACGGGACCTACCGAAAGAGAAATCTCCAGGCTAAGCAAACTAAATGCGGACACACTACTCCCACGCGTTGCGGGCGGCCGCGTTTTTACACACGACCGCCAATGAATTGAGATCCACCTCACGAGCCAATCTCGTCTACGGTGTGCAACTCTCGGATATCTTGAGCCGTTAACCAGCCTTCAGATGTTATGAAATCGCGATCTCAAGGTCTTCCGTCGAGGCTATCCCTATAGTTAGCTCTCGTAAGCCTTTCCAGGGGCTCCGGAAGTTCCGCTCCACCACAATGCAACGCTCCCGGGCCCGGAAGAAACTTGTTGGTGAAAGAACCTTTTCTCGATTTGAAGAATAACATGGGGTTGGCACGGGATTTGTGGAACGTTTTAGATTCTATTGGGCGATTGGCGTGTGACTGACTTTTAGAAGAGGGTCTGAAGCCCTCGGCAGGCGGGAACCTGCCCCACAGATGGGCGATGTTATCCTACAGGGAGTGCCGTCGCTGTCTATTGTTGTACCCATTCATAACGAAGAACCGTCCATTCTTCCGCTCTATGACCGGCTTACCGCCGTGCTGGAGAAGCTTCGCAAGCCTTACGAAATTATTTTCGTCGACGACGCTTCCACCGACCGCAGCTTCGATCTGCTGGCGAATCTGGTGGAGACCGATCAGCGGCTGAAGGTGATCCGGCTGCGGCGCAACTTTGGACAGACGGCTGCTCTGGCGGCGGGATTTGACGAGTCGCAGGGGAACATTGTCGTATCGCTGGATGGCGATCTGCAACACGCTCCTGAGGACATCCCAGCGCTGCTCGAGAAAATAGAGGAAGGCTACGACGTTGCCAGCGGCTGGCGCAAGAACCGGCTGGACAACGCGGTCACGCGCAAATTCCCGTCCCGCATTGCGAACTGGCTGATGGCGAAAGCTTCCGGCGTGGACCTGAGGGATTTCGGCACCACCTTCAAGGCCTACCGCGCCGAAATTCTGAAGGACATCAATCTCTACGGCGAACTGCACCGGTTCATTCCCGCGCTCGCGTCGTTTTATGGAGCGCGGATTGCCGAGGTGCCCATTCGTAATTCGCCAAGGGCGTCAGGGGGCTCGCACTACGGGCTGAGCCGCACCTTCCGCGTGATGTTCGATATTTTTACGGTCTGGTTTCTGCTCAAATATTTCACGCGGCCGATGCATTTCTTTGGCAAGTGGGGCTTGTTGTGCGCGGGTTCTGGCGGATTTTTGCTCAGCGGCATGGCGATTGAGAAGCTCTGGTTCGGCGGAGATCTGATCTATGAGCATGGTCCGCTGCTCTTGCTCGGAGCGCTCGCGCTGGTTACCGGCGTCATCCTGTTCTGCACCGGACTCTTAGGCGAGGTTCTAACGCGCACCTACTTCGAAAGCCAGGGTCGGCGCATTTACGCGGTTCGCGAGATTCGCACGCGGCGCGAAGAAAAGGCAACCGACGGCGCGGCCGGGACGCGCGGGCAGAGTTGAGCATTCCATTCCCGCCGTGAACCAGGATCTTCCCGACATCGAAGCAGTCATTTTTGACTTCGGCGGTGTACTATGCGCGCACCCGTCCGAGGCCAAAATGGCCGAGATCGCCCATTTTCTGAAAGCGGATCCGAAGGAGTTTCACGAGGTCTTCTGGCAGCATCGGATTCCGTACGATGCCGGCATGGAGGAGGCCGAATACTGGAGCACCATCGTCGACCAGTTGGGCCTTACATGGAACCCGAAGCATTTGCCGGCACTGGTGAAGTACGAGGTGGAACTCTGGAACCAGTTCGATCAGCAGACGCTGGGATTTGCGTCGCACCTGCAAGCACGCGGCTACTCCACCGGTATTCTTTCCAACCTTCCCCGCCCGCTGGGCGAAACTCTGCGCGCGCACCCGAGCTTTCTAGACCCCTTCGATCACCAGACATTTTCCTATGAACTGGGTGTCGTCAAGCCTGCGGAGGCGATCTATAGGCATTCCATTGACGGTCTGGGAGTTGCTCCGGAACAAGCGCTATTTCTGGATGACCGGCCGGAGAACGTCGAAGGAGCGCGCGATATAGGAATGCAGGCCGAACTCTATTCGGGCTGGGAAGATCTCTCGGAAAATATCGCGCCGCGTTACGGTTTGCCGTTGCCCGCGGTGGCGCGCCGCCAGTAATCTTCGAACAAAATCCGCATCCCTTCGGCCATGCCTTCGTGCTCAAAGACGACAGAGGTCCAACTGGGCTTGGTGATCACAGGGTCAAGCAGAGCCAGCATGCCGCTGCGGGAATCGATCACCGCCATTTTCATCGGGACCTTTTCAATCTGGCGAATCTCCACGCCCGCCGCGTGATGTTCGGCCAGGAAGCGTTCATGCGCGGTGTCCAGGGTGCCGTGCTCTACCAGGACACGGCAGTTCACGCCTCGGGTGCGAGCCTGAATGACTTGCTCGCCATCCAAGGGGTCCACCGCGTAGGGTGGGCGTGAGAATTCGAGATATTCAATTCGAGCCTCGGCGAGCAACTTGCGGAATTGAGTGGCGACCTGGCGGGGATCGCTGACGATACGAAGATAGTCGAGCGTGCCCCGACCGCCTTGGCCCTCCGCATACGCGGTCATCAGCTCGTCCACCATTCCCTGCGCGGCTTTGGACTCGTCGGCCAGTTCCATCTCCAGTGCTCTCGCCCGGCGGGAGAGATAACTGGGCACGGCCTGATCGGGGGGAATCGCAGAAAATAGTTTCGTCTTTTCCTGGATCACTTGGGCGAAGCCTTTCTCCACCAGGCTGTCCAGTACTTCGTAAATTTTCTGGCGCGGGACGTGCGCGCGAGCGGCCAGTTCCAGCGCTTTAAAACGCGGATGGCCTACCAGGACCAGATAGGAGCGGGCTTCATACGCGTTCAAGCCCATGGCCTGAAGGCGCTGCCAGAATCGTCGGAATTCAAGTTCGGGTAACTCTTGTGTCATCGCATTTGGGCTCCCCGGAGCTCCTGAGGGTACTTAAGGCTCTGGGAAAAGGGATACCGCGCAGCGAATGTGACTCGAACGCCCCTGGGTAGCAGGATACCAAATTGCTACAATCCCCGGTAGGAGTTCCTTTCCGCTTCATGTCCTCTTCTAAAAGCCTTCCCGATACTATTGGTGCCCTTCGATCCGATGAAGCACTTTCCGCCAGGTTTGCTCACCGCAGCGTAAAAGACGAGCTGCGGTCGAACCTGATCGCCAAACTGGCGTTGAAGCAGCCCTTGTTCCCGGGAATTGTCGGGTACGAGGAAACCGTGGTGCCGCAACTGGTCAACGCGGTTTTGTCGAGGCACAATTTTATTCTTCTGGGGCTGCGCGGGCAAGCCAAGACGAGGGTGATTCGCATGCTGGTGACGTTCTTGGACGAGAAGGTTCCCTACATCGCGCACTGCGAAATTCGGGATCATCCCTTTGCGCCGATCTGCAAAGCCTGCCATGAGAAGATTCGCGAAATGGGCGACCAGACGCCTATCGCGTGGCTTTCGCGCCACGAACGTTATGTAGAAAAGCTGGCGACGCCCGACGTTACCATCGCGGACATGATCGGCGATATCGATCCGATCAAGGCGGCGCGCAAGGGGCAGAATATTTCCGACGAATTGACGGTTCACTACGGGCTGCTTCCCCGCGCTAATCGCGGCATCTTCGGCATTAACGAATTGCCGGATCTTGCCGGAAAGATCCAGGTGGGACTGTTCAACATCATGCAGGAAGGCGATGTGCAGATTAAGGGCTATCCGGTCCGGCTTCCTTTGGACGTGATGCTGGTGTTCACGGCCAACCCGGAAGATTACACGGCGCGGGGCAAGATCATCACTCCCTTGAAGGATCGCATCGGCAGCGAGATTCGCACGCACTATCCGTCGGAGCTGGCGCACGGCATTGAAATCACCACACAGGAGGCCTGGACGACTAGGGCCTCGGCAGTGGAGATCCGCATTCCGGATTATATTCGCGAGGTGGTGGAACAACTCGCATTTTCGGCACGCGAAGACAAGCGCGTGGACAAGCGGTCGGGTGTAAGCCAGCGCCTTCCGATTTCGGTGCTGGAGAACGTTGCGTCCAACGCGGAGCGGCGCGCGCTGATGACGGGCGAGGCTGTGGCCGTGCCGCGCGTAGTGGACGTGTATGCGGCCGTGCCATCGATCACCGGCAAGCTCGAATTGGAATACGAGGGCGAGATGAAAGGCGGCGATACCGTAGCTCGCGAACTGATCCGGCTCGCGGTGGGCAAGGTGTTTACGCACTACTATGAAGGCGAATCGATGACGCCTATTGTGCAGTTCTTCGATCAGGGAGGGTCGCTGAAGCTGGATGAGACACTGCCCGCTTCGAAAATGGTTCAGGAACTGTCCAAAGTTCCGGGGGTGCTGGAAAGAACCAAGAAACTGGGGTTGAACGCGAGCGAGCCTGATGCGGTGCGCGCGGGCGCGGGAGAGTTTGTGTTGGAAGGCCTGTACGCGCATCGGCGCATCAGCCGCAACGAAGAGACGGGATTTATGGCGGAGGCTCGCCGCCGGGAGCAGCCTGCCGACGATCCGCGCACCAAAACTGTCAAAAGGAATTATCAATGAAGTCCATCCGCTATTCGCAGTACACGGGCGAGGACTTCGGCCTCTCCGCCGAAGATCTGATGCGGGCGCTCTCGGACTTCTTTCTGGAAAGCGGATTCAACGATCCTTATTTCCAGTTCAGCGAGTGGAATCAGCACACGCTGGAAGACCTGAAACGCGCACTGGAACGGGCGCTGGAGAACGGCGAAATGTTCGATCCAGACCGGGCACGGCAGATTCGCGAGCGTCTGGAGAGCATGTCGCAGGAAGAGCTGAACCAGGCCCTGGGCGAGATGGTTCAGAAGCTGATCGATGAAGGCTACATCAACGTTGAGCAGAAAGAGCAGGGCGGCGGGCGCGGTAAGGGCGATGCCAAGGTTGAGGTGAAAGTCACAGATAAAAGCGTCGACTTCCTGGGCTTCAAGACGCTGAAGGACCTGCTGGGTTCGTTGGGCCGCGCGAGCTTCGGCGCGCATGATACGCGCGATCTGTCTACAGGCGTGGAGACCAGCGGCGCGGCGAAGCAATACGAGTTTGGCGACACGATGAATCTGGATGTCGGCCAAACACTGTTTTCGGCGATGCAGAGAGAAGGCGTGAAGCTTCCGCTGGATCTGGAATACGAAGATCTGCACGTCCACCAGAGCGAATATCAAAGCTCCTGCGCGACGGTGCTGATGCTGGATTGCAGCCACAGCATGATTCTGTATGGCGAGGATCGGTTTACGCCGGCAAAGAAGGTCGCCCTCGCTCTGGCGCACCTGATTCGCACGCAGTATCCCGGGCGACACAATGCGCTGCGTGCTGTTTCACGATTCGGCCGAGGAAGTTCGCATGGAAGCGCTTGGCTTCGGTGCAGGTGGGTCCGTTCTACACAAATACGCGCGAAGGCCTGATTCTGGCGCAGCGTCTGCTGCAGCAGGAACGTAAGGACATGAAGCAGATCATCATGATCACCGACGGCAAGCCAAGCGCGCTGACGCTGGAGGACGGCCGGATTTATAAGAACGCCTTCGGGCTGGACCCTCTGGTGATCAGCCGGACTCTGGAAGAGGTCGCGCGCTGCAAGCGACAGGGGATTCTGATCAATACGTTCATGCTGGCCAGCGACTATGGGCTGGTGCAGTTCATCCAGAAGGTCACCGAGCTGTGCCGCGGCAAGGCGTATTTCACGACCCCGTACACGCTTGGCCAGTATTTGCTTATGGACTACATGAACCGGAAGACCCGGACGGTTCATTAAAGCAAACCTCCTAGCTGTCCGATGCTATATTCGAAAGGTTGAAACAGGAATTGCTTCTGCTTCATCCGCCTTTGTAGTAATGCAGCACTTCAAGAATCCCCCACCAGCGACAGACGCAGATGCGGTGCAATTGGTGCGCACTGCGTCCGAACTGACCAGACATTTAGCGGAGCCTAAGCCCATTCTTTATTGGGTGGATTCCATTGCGTCGGCCGTTGTGGGCTGGGTGTCGTTGTATCTGTGCAGCACGTCCAACTGGCGCTGGAGTCTCGTGTTTTTTCCGCTAGCGGTGTTGGGTTTTTATCGGTCAACCCTCTTCATCCATGAGGTGGTCCATATCGGCGGCAAGAAAATGAGGGCGTTTCACATCGGGTGGAATGCGCTGGTAGGGATTCCAGTGCTGATGCCGTCCTTCGTGTACGACATCCATTTAAGGCATCACGCGCGCAGCCAGTATGGAACCGTGGAAGATGCCGAATACACACCCTTCGGCATGCTACCGCCGAGCCATTTCCTGTTGTTCCCGCCCATGAGCGTTACGTTTCCTTTTTTGGCGATTTTCCGATTCCTGCTACTGGCGCCGCTAGGTTGGCTGATCCCACCCATGGGGGAATGGGTCCATCAGCGGGCGTCGGCCTTAAGCATGCGGCCCGAATTCAGGCGAAAGGAACCGTTCAAGTCGTCCTGGTGGCGCCTACAGGAAGTCGGCGCTTTTCTGTGGGCAGCTTTTGTCCTGACCGGGGTCTTGATGCACTGGATTCCGCTTCGCCTGGTGCTGCTGTGGATTGCGGCTATCGCGGTGGGGTCGGTACTCAATTCGACTCGCACACTAGTCTCCCACCGATATCGCAGTGGAGACCAAGCGATGACCTTCCTGGAGCAGATCAAAGATTCGGTGAACCATCCTCAAGGCATTTGGGCCGAGATGTGGGCGCCGGTCGGGCTGCGATATCACGCCCTGCACCATCTGCTGCCTTTTCTCCCTTATCATTCGCTGGGCAGAGCGCACGATATTCTCATGAAATCGCTGCCTGCGGATTCGTTCTACAGGGATACCAACAGCTCAAGCTTGTTGGGGACTTTGCGAAAGCTATGGGCGGATTCTAGCGAACACGCGGCAAAGACGGCTTAGCGACCGCGAGGGCCGCCGCGGCCACCAGTCTGTGGGATGGGAGTCCCGGCGATTCCGCCTTTCGCAGTGAGAAGATCGGCTGTGTCTTTATGCACATCGATCCGCTGGCCGCCGCGGCTGTTCCCTCCCGCACGACCCATCGCATAGTCGACGGCCGTATAGCCGCGGGAATCGGCGAGATTGATCTCCGCGCCCTTCTCCAGCAGATGTTCGACGACCTTATTCCAGCCCCAAAAAGCAGCACCATCCAAAGGCGTCTGTTGCAGACGTCCAGCCTTTCCGTTCAAGGCTCCGCCGTGCGCCAGCAGAGCGTCTAATGAAGCGATGGAGCGTTCCTGGATATCAGCCGCATAGTAATTGCCGCGCGTGTCGGCGTCTACCGAACCCATGCCAGACGCCGCGACGATGGGCGTCATGCCCTGGCTATTTGGCAGGTCGACGATCGCTCCATGATCCAGCAGCAGCTTGATGGAATCCACATCTTGCGCCTTCGCGGCTCGCAACAACGGCGTGGTGCCGACGGTCAACATGCCATCCACGCCGCGATCGGCACCGGTGGCCCGGTAAGGCGGCAGGAGCTTCAACTGCAAGTTCGGGTTGGCTCCCTTTTCAAGCAGAATTCGGACGATGTCGATGGGCAGAGTCGCGTCCAGGGAAGGCTGGTCAGGACGACCGCCATGAGGAAGCGTGTTGTAGTCTACTGCAAGATATAGAGGACTGCGGCCCCACCAATCCCACCGGTCGACATTGGCTCCTTTATCGATCAAATATTTCGCGACATCAAAATGGGCGTTGAGTATCGATGACAGCAGCGGAGTGATGCCCTCGGGGTCCGGCAGGTCGACTTTCGCGCCCTTCTCCACCAGGGCTTTCACGCAGTCGAGACAGCCTTCGCGCGAAGCGAACAGCATGGACGTCATCCCGCCCGGCGAACGAGGCTGAGCACGCGGCTCCGCGCTCACCAGGGGCGTCATCAGGTCCGTGGCGGTCTTCGCGTCCACTTCCGCGCCGCGCGCGAGCAGTTCGCGCACCATGGGGGCTTGGCTGGATCCGGCGGCCCACATCAGAGCCGTCTGCTCCCGCTGCGTTTCCTTCGCGTTGACCTTGGCGCCCTTATCCAGCAGCAGCTTTGCGGCTGCGACGTTTGAAGTCTTCGAAATGATCATCAACGGCGTTTGCCCGTCGATGCCTGCGACGTTCGGGTCGGCGCCGGCATCCAGCAACGCCTTCATCATTTCAGTATTGGAGTTGATGACGGCCTCAAGAAGCGGCGTGGACCCGAGTCTGTTGCTGACTTTCGCATTCGCGCCCGCCTTCAACAAGCGCGTGACCAGATCGGTGTCGTTCAAATTGGCGGCCCAAATAAGAGCAGTAGTGCCATCGGCTGAGGCGGCGTTCACATCGGCCGACTTCTTGGCGATCATGTCGATCGCGGCGGCGCGCTGTCCCGATTCAATCGCGCTCGCCAGCGATGCGTTGGTCGCGGCCAGCATCGGCAGCGAGGTAAGAACGGCGATCACCAGAGATTTCTTCATCGGTGTTAGACCTCCATCAGCTTGCCGGTGCTGTCGCCCAGTTTGTCTTGCGGAACGCCTGCCTTGTCGAGCATCGTCAGCAACACGTTGGCCAGCGGCGTGTGCTCGGGCAGCACCAGATGCTGGCCGCCCTTTACGGTCTTCCAGCCGCCCACCAGCGAGGTCGGCAGCGGGTAATGATTGTGCGCATTGCTGTTGCTCATGTTGCTGCCATAAAGGAACAGGGAATGTTGCAGCATGGTGCCGTCACCATCCGGCATGGTAGCGAGCTTGTCGAGGAACTTCGCGAACACCTGCGTGTGATAGTTCTGGACCTTCACCAGGCGATCCATCTTGGCCTGCTCATTGTTGTGATGGGAGAGAGGATGGAACGCGTCGGAGACGCCGATGAACGGATAGGTCTGTCCGCTCACTTCGGCCGCCATCATGAAAGAGAAGATGCGCGTCATGTTGGCCTGCATCGCCAGCGCCACCAAGTCGAACATCAGCGCGATGTGCTGCGGGAACTGGAGAGCCGCTTCCTTGGGGGCGTCCGGGATGTCGACTTTGGAAAGATCGCGTGCTTCCATCTTCTGAATGCGACGCTCAATCTCGCGGACGCTTTCCAGATAGTCGGAAAGCATCGCCTTATCGGAAGGGCCCAGCACTCGCTGCAAATCCTTGGTTTCATCGCCGACCATGTCCAGCAGCGACGTATATTGCTTGGATAATCGCGAACGCTCACCAGCGTTATCGCCCTGGCCGAACAGGCGGATGAAAAGCTTACGAGGATCCACTTCCACCGGCAGAGGCGTTGTCGGCGTGCGGAACGAAATGGTTCCCGCATAGGAGCAGCCGTAGTCGCGATCGCAGAATCCGCCGCCGCCGTGGTTGTCTGTGGCGACTTCCAGCGAAGGCAACGGCGTATCCTGGCCGATGTGTTGTGCCGCGATCTGGTCCGCGGTGGTGCCGCCATGCGTATCCTGGCTGACGGCGGGATGCACACAGGAGAGCCATGTTCCTGGGGCAAGAGCGTGAACCGGGCCGACGGCAGCCTGGTTATCCAGGTTGCTGAACACCGTGGTCATCGCCTTGTATTTATCCAGAGGCTTGAGGATTTCGCCAAATTCGCCGATCTTGCCGCCTTCACCGGTTGGGGTCCATTGGTTCATCACCGCTCCGTGAGGGAAGTAGATGAACCCCAGGTGAGGAGTCGGATTGGCGGCGGTCTCGGCCAAGGCCGTGCGAGCCGGAATCATCGCGTCCAGCAGCGGCAGCGCGAGCGCCGTCCCAACTCCCCGCAAAACGGTGCGGCGTGTCAAATGCTTCTTGGTGACAAACATTTTCCTGGCTCCCTTATTTGGCGGCGACCTGCGTGCCTGCCGGCTCAATATTATTGGCGTTGACGGTGCCCGATTCCACCATGCTGGATTGGAACGCCGGCGCATTCACGATTCCCATCACAATCGAGGAGAACCGGTAGTTGTCGCGCTTGGCATCCCGGACAATCTTTCTGATGCTGGGCATATCAAAGTACTCGACGCCCCGGCCCAGAGCGTAGGTCATCATTTTTTCGGTAAAGGTTTGCGCGAACTGCTCGGGGTGGCGCAGCAGCGCGTTGCGCAGATCGCTGGGGCCGTTCACCGCCGTACCGTCCACCAGTTTCCCGCTGGTGTCGATCTTGGTGCGGGTGAAACGGTCCATGGAGCGGTAGCTGCCAACCGTGTCGAAATTCTCAAGCGAGAATCCCAGCGGATCCATCACTCCGTGGCAGGCGTTGCAGGTTGGGTTCGCGCGATGGGTCTCCATGATCTCGCGAATCGTCTTCGGTTTTTCGCCTTCTTTATTCTCTTTGAACGCCTCGACGTTGGGCGGCGGAGGCGAGGGCGGAGTACCGGTAATATTTTCCAGAATGTAAGATCCGCGCAGCACGGGGGAGGTGCGATTCGGGTAGGCCGTCACCATCAGCACAGCCCCTTTGCCGAGCAGCCCAAACCGGTTCGGATCGGTGAGCGTCACGCGGCGGAACTGATCGCCCAGTATGTTTTCCACGCCATAATGCGCAGCCAGACGGTCATTCACAAACGTATAGTTGGCGCTCAGAAGGTCTACTACGCTGCGGTCCTCGCGGAAAATACTATCAACGAACAACTCCATCTCGCGCAAGAACGCCGCGCGAAGTGGGCGATCAAAACTGGGATAGACGAATGGGTCCGGCTCCAGTGCCGCCATGTCGCGGACTTTCAGCCATTCAAACGCGAAGTTGGTAGTCAGCGTCTTGGCCCGCGAATCGGTGAGCATTCGGTGGACCTGCTGCTCCAGCGTTTTGGGATCGCTCAGCTTGCCTTTTTCGGCCAATGCCAGCAGTTCGTCATCCGGAATTGTAGACCACAGAAAGAACGACAGCCGCGAGGCTAGCTCCATATCGTTAAGCCGGTAAATGCTGCCTGGCTTGGCATTGGCCGGAGGAGGCTCGGCGCGATAGAGGAGTTTCGAGCTCGCCAGCATTGCCACCATGGCGTTCTCGATGCCACTCTCAAAGGTTCCTACCGCCCGGCCTTCGTTATAGAAATGCATCAAGGGCGCTATGTCTTTATCGGTCACGGGACGCCGGAAAGCCTTTCGCGCAAGATTCGAAAGGATGCGATTTGCGCACGCCGGTTCTTCCTTCGGATCGGCGGCGCGGCACACGAAAATGCGAGCCCGACTGGTAACTTCCACTGGATCGCCGGTGGGATTGAACGGACCGTTTACGGTGATGTTCGCTCCAGCGCCTCCCCGCCCCGGACCGGCACTTCCATTCGCGATCAACACGCCGCCCGCCACCAGACCCGTACTTGCATAGCCGGTTCCCGCACCATTTGGAATGAACCCCTGGAAAGCTCCCTCGCTTTCCGCGAAACTGCGCCCCGGGTTCGCCGCGAGAAGCGTGTGATAACCCGCCGTCACGTGAGTTCGGCCTTTGGTGTCGACGCTCGCACCATCCAGAGTGAAGACGCCAGGGTTGCCGGTGGCGCGAATTTCGTAATCTCCTTCATAGGGAAACAAATACCGCGCCGTGATCCCGCCGTGAGCCCCAGGAGGTAGCGGTACGTTTTCGTCCAGTCCGCGCAAAGTTGTTTTGGTTTCCTTATTAGACGGAGGAGCACCAATCGCCTGCTTCGCTACCGCACGTGCCGCCATAATGTACTGGTCCAGAAACGACGGGGACGCCTTTAAGACTTCGGCAATATTGTCGAAGCCGTTGTTGATTTCATCGGCGGGAAGCAGGGCGGCCGCGTTCACTTCAATGCCAAAAAGATCGTGCATCTCATTGGCGTACTCAGCGCGATTCAAACGGTGGATCCGGACGCTGCCCGGGTTAAGATTCGCGGCGCCAGCTTTATCGAGGGAGTCCTCTAAATAGGTCGCCAGCGTGTTTACCGCCGCGAGAGGAGGCTTGGGCATTCCGGGCGGAGGCATCATGCCCCCTCGTAGCTTGCGAATCGCCCGTTCCCAGATCACCGGATCCTTTTCAGGATGTGACAAGTCCATCAAATCAAAGGCCAATTTCGCAGTTCTGAGCTTTTGATTATGGCAGGAGACGCAGTAGTGATCGATCAACGACTTGTTTGGATTAACCACCGCCGGAGCCTGGTTTTCCGCCTGTGGAGGAGCCGCCGAAAGCGCGCATGCTACGAAGATGGCGAGGAATAAGGTACGCATTATGAGGACGATCCCGCTTCATATTGTATATCCGCAAAACGTGGGCGGGAAGGCCATGCTATGCTTCTTTGGCGCTCCAAATACCCCATGTGGCAGGCTATCGCAGTAAAATACTGAGGAGGTTTTATGAAACATCTAATCTGCGCAAGCATCGCATTGGTGTCGATTGCCGTCGGAGCTCAAGCACAGGCCGGCAAAGATCTGACCTGGGCCTATCCCACGCCCGATAAGACTCCTCCGGGTACTGGCGATGCGGGACCCAAAAAGATTCCGGGCAGCACGCGATCGTTTACGCAAGCGCAGATTGACGATCAGTTCAATCCTCCGGACTGGTTTCCGGACGAGCACTCTCCTTTGCCCAAGGTCGTAAAGACCGGTATTCAGGCGCAGGCCTGCGGGTCCTGTCATCTAATGTCGGGGCTGGGACATCCTGAATCAGCCAATCTGGCGGGGCTTCCGTTCGCCTACATGTTGCGCCAGATGGAGGACTTCAAAAACGGCACGCGAAAAGACCCCATGATGCACGAACCGTCGGCGCGAGCGGCGCGCATGAACATCATCGCGGCCGGGCTGCCTGAGGAAGATATGCGCTCTGCGGTGACATGGTTCGCCAATCTCAAGCCCGCGGTCTGGTACAAAGTCGAAGAAACACAAACTGTTCCCAAGAGCTGGGTGAACGGAGGCCGTATGCGGCTCCCGCTCCCAGGCGGCGGGACCGAACCTCTGGGCAATCGCATCATCACCATGCCTCAGGACGCCGCCAGGGTGGAAAGCCGCGACCCGCATTCCGGATTCATCGCTTACGTGCCCCCAGGCAGTATCAAGAAGGGTGAGGCTCTGGCCACCACGGGAGGCTCGGGTAAGACGATTTCCTGTGCGGTCTGCCACGGCGAGGGATTGAAAGGCTTGGGCGATGTACCCAGGCTCGCCGGGATTCACCCCATTTATATTGTTCGTCAACTCTTCAACTTTCAGGTGGGCGCCAATACCAGCACGGCTTCGGCACTCATGAAGAGAGTAGTGGTCAATTTGAGCGAAGACGACATGATCAATCTGGCTGCGTATGCGGCTTCGCTTGAGCCGTAGACATGGTTCATGTGAGCCGGCGCGATTTTCTGCGGGTGGTCATAGGCGGCGCCACCGGCCTGTCGATTTCGACAACCGCGTTCGGCCAGGTAGCCCCAACGCCCGTTACCGCGACGAAGCTTACGGATAACCTGGTTTTGTTGGCTGGCGACGGAGGCAATGTTGTAGTGATCGTCTCCGCCGACGGTCTCATGCTCATCGACGGCGGGCTGCCAGAACGGTCAGCCGATCTTCTGACGGCAGTGTCGCAAATAGATTCGCACCCCGTTCGCACGCTCTTCAACACCCATTGGCACTTCGATCACACCGGCTGCAACGAAGTGTTAGGGAAAATGGGAACCAAGATCATCGCACATGAAAATACGAAGAAGTGGCTGAGCCAAAAGGTCCACGTGGAAGCAGTGAACCGGACTTTTGAACCGCTGGCCCCCGAGGGCCGGCCCGCGGAAACATTCTCCACTTCAGGCAAGATGACGTTCGGGGCAGAAAAGATCGATTACACCCACGTCAGCCCCGCGCACACCGATAGCGACGCGTATGTATTCTTTCCCGCCTCGAACGTTTTGCATACCGGCGACCTGTTCTTCAATGGCTCCTACCCGGTGATCGATTATTCAACGGGAGGCTGGGTGGGCGGTATGGCCGCCGCGTGCGACACCTTACTCCGCGTAGGCGATGCGAGAACCAAAATCGTCCCAGGCCATGGCCCGCTGGCGACGAAAGAGGACCTGAGAGCTACTCGCAACATGCTCTGGAGCGTCACGCGCCGGATGCAGGAACTGCACAAGCAAGAAAAGAGCGTCGACGAGGCCGTCCGCATGGTTCCCACCAAAGGCTTCGACGAAAAATACGGTGGCGGACTGTTAATGCCCGAGGCCTGGACCCGGATCGCGTATACAAGCGTTCTACGGCACGAGAAGAAGGCCTAGCCTGCCTCGACCTTAACTTCCTTCTACCTTAACGATGGCCCTCATCGTATGCGTCGCGCCTCCGGCAAGGTGCACAGCGTTATCGGCCGCATTGGTGGTCTCCACACAAATCATGTCGTGCCAATCACCCGGTGCCATGTCGGCCATGCCGGCAGTCTTCTCGATCCAGGGATTCCACACCACCGTGCTCTCAGAGCCGCTCTTATCGATCACCAAGCGTCGCTTCCACACCGGGTCATGGACAACGCAGGTCGCCTTGGTGTTCAAATGCACCTGATCGGTTTCCTTCGCGACGGTCACAGGCCCGCTTTGCTGTTTGCGCTTGAACCCGTCGGTCTTGTCGATACAGGTGGTTCCGTCCAGACCGGTCACCGAAGCCTGCCCGATATCGCTGATCGCGAAGTAGGTGTGCAGCGCTTCCTCGAAAACAAACTCCGACGGAGCCTCGTTATGCGTCTCCAATTCCATTTCCAGAACCGCTCCAAACGAAACAGAAAAGCGAACGGTGAAAGGGCCGTACCCGAGGGCACGGCTAGCGTCATTGGCTTTCAGCACCAGCCGGACAGTGACCTTGCCTGCTTCCGCCTTCGTGCTTTCCACTTCCCAGGCCGCGGTTCGAGCGAACCCATGAGCCGGTCCTGGCTTACCGTCGCCGCGCGCTCCGAACCACGGAAAGATGATCGGCACGCCTCCTCGAATCGCCTTGCCGGGGGCGAAGAGGCTCTTAGGACTCATGAACAGAACAGGACGCTGACCTTTGGGTGTCCAATGGGCCACGTGCGCGCCCTGCAGATAAACATCGCCCTCAGTTTCGCCGGTGGAGACGACGGCGTGAACCAGGCCGCCCGGAGCAGTTTCAAATTTCAGGGCATTGGGAATGCCGAATTGTTTTTGTAATTCTTCCGCGCGCTGTTCATTTGCCATCCTTAAATCAGTAGCACAGTTGCGGGGTTCAAGTGGTTTGCGGCATTAACTCCAGCTTCGGACCCAGCGTCATGAAGTTGAGCGCCGTCGACGCGACTCCACACCCGGCGATGACGATCGCCATGGGCACTACGGGATTGTCCAGGAATCCCAGGAAGATCGTAGTGATGGCCGCAATCAGGAACTGATTGGTGCCCAACAGCGCCGAGGCTGTTCCGGCGATCTTGCCATGCCGCATCATCGCGATTGCCGAGCCATTAGGAAATACGAAACCCTGTGCCGAAACGTAAACGAAAACTCCGGCGAAGACTCCAGGCAGCCCTCCCACTCCGGTCAGCACGCTCAGCAGTAGAAGGATTCCCGCCGCCAATTGCACCAGGTTGGCCACCCGCAGCACCTTCCATATCGGGATGGTGCGCGGCATTCGGCCGTTGATCTGCGAACCCACCACCATACCCACAGCCACGGCCCCAAACAGCCATCCAAATTGCGCCGTGGTGACCTTATAAAGACTGATGAAGACGAACGGCGCGCTGGCAATGTAGGCGAAGGTTCCCGCCGAACTGAAGCCGCAGACCACGGACGCGCCCAGAAAGGTCTTGTCCTTCAGCAGCTGCGTGTAGCCATTACGAATAACTTCAAACTGAAGCGGGCGTCTGTTCTCATGGGCCAGGGATTCAGGCAGGCGAAAGTGCATGCCCGCCATACAGGCGGTTCCCAAAAGGGCCTGCGTAATAAACGCCGCCCTCCAGCCGAACCACAGCAGCAGGTAACTCCCGAACAGGGGCGCGATTACGGGCGATACGCCCAACACCAGAACCAGAGCCGAAAAAACGAAGCGTAATTCATCGGGCGGAAACAGGTCGCGAACCATCGCCCGTGACATCACCGCGCCTCCGCACGCACCGATCGCCTGCAACAGACGGAACACCGACATAAGCGCAATCGACGGCGAATAGGCGCACGCAATCGAGGACACGATAAATAAGAGGAGACTGTAGTAAAGAGGTGGCTTGCGGCCGAAGCGATCCGTGATGGGCCCGTACAACGACTGGCCCAGCGCATAGCCGATCAGGAACGTCACCAGGGTGATCTGTACTGCCGCCGTGGAAGCATGAAATACGGTCTCCATCACCGGCATCGCAGGGAGATACATGTCGATGGACAGCGGAGCGAATGCCTGCAGTGCCCCCAGCAGGACGAGCAGTTCGAGGTGCCGCAGGCGTGAGATCATAGGTGGCGATTGCGCGATCACAGGGAACCCGACAAGTGTACCAGCAAGTAACGATGCCGCCGCGTTGCATTTGCGGGCTGTTACTTAGCAGGTAGGTCCTACTGCGCGACGGGAACGTTCACACGATTCGCCCCCGCCCGGGAGGGTTGCAGCCAGGTAAAGAGGGTACGATCCAGATCCTGCAGTGTGACCGGCTTGGTGATCACGTCGTCCATGCCGGATTCGAGACACCGCTCCCGGCATCCCCCGACCGCTTCCGCAGTGAGAGCTATGATCGGCATGTGCGATCCGTTGCCCTCGCGCAACCGGATTTCGGCAGTAGCCTCATAGCCGTTCATCTCCGGCATCTGGCAATCCATCAACACCAAGTTGTAGGGCAGTATTTTCAGCATGTCGAGCGCCTCACGACCGTTGCCTGCGACATCGGCCCTCAACCCCAGTTTGGACAGCAAGCGCAAGGCCACTCTCTGATTCACGGCGTTGTCCTCTACCACCAACACTCGCGCGCCGCCTTCGGCCCGGAAATGCTCCAATTGACCGCTAAGAAGCAGGATCGAAGAAGGCCGCCGGTCCCGCCGTAAATCGGATCGTTCCAGGTGGTCATCCGGCTCGTCCGCGGCGTGCTTCTTGGACCATGCGGAAACCAGCGTTTCCATCAATTTCTTGTGGCGGACAGGTTTAAGCAGCGACGCATCCACTCCCGTGGCGCCAGCTCCGCTGATCTCCTTCCAATGCCCTACTGATGTCAGCATGACGAAAACCGGCTTATCGATCGCCGGATCGGCGTCGAGAGTGGCCGCCAGCGTAGCGCCGTCGATTCCCGGCATCTGGAAATCGGCGATCACAAAATCGTATCTGTCGCCTTCTTCTTGCGCATAGCGAATCGCCTCGAGAGCTTCCTCGGCCGTGGAATAGCTCCCGTTTCGCATGCCCCAGCTGGAAATCTGTTCATGCAAAATGCGCCTGTTCACGGCGCTATCGTCGACAATCAGGACCCTGCGCCCCAGCAGACTCTCGACCGGCAAAAGCGCCTGCGGCTGACGTTCCATCTCGCGTTCCAGCGGCAGATTCAACTCAAACCAGAACCTCGATCCTTCTTCGGGCCGGCTCTCGACGTAAATCGACCCGCCCATCAGCTCGACAAGTTTCCTGGAGATCGCCAAGCCCAAACCAGTCCCGCCATATTTCCTGGTGGTGGACGTATCGGCCTGGCTGAATTTTTCAAACAGCAAGCCGACTTTTTCAGGCGCGATACCGATTCCCGTATCGGACACCGAAACCCGTATCTGTGCGTGTTCCCCATCTAACTGCACACACTCCGCCGAGATCAGAACGTGCCCTTGGGGAGTGAACTTCACCGCGTTGCCGACCAGGTTGGTGACCACCTGCCGAATCCGATCTCCGTCACCGGAAAAATGGCTCGGAAGCACGGCCGGGTAGTGGACCATCAGATCCAGCCCCTTAGCTTCGGCCCCCGTGGCCAGCATTTCGGCGACCTCTTCCAGCAACAGGCGCAAGTCGAAGGGGAAAGATTCGATCTCCAGCTTGCCAGCCTCAATTTTCGAAAAATCGAGAATGTCGTTAATGATGGTGAGCAGAGACTCGCCAGAAGTGCGGACCGTCTCCGCGTAATCCCGCTGTTCCTCGGTGAGGCTTGTATCCAGCAGCAAGCCCGTCATCCCGATCACGCCGTTCATGGGCGTGCGGATTTCGTGGCTCATGTTGGCCAGAAAGTCGCTCTTCGCCTGGGCCGCCGCCTCAGCCTTGGCGCGCGCTTCTTCCAGCGACAACAGGATTTCTTTTTCCCTGGTGATGTCCATGGTGGCGCCGGTCACCCGCACAGGCATGTCGCCTGAGAACTCCGTTCGCCCGTGAATACGGTGCCAGCGAACCGCGCCGTCGGCGAACACCATCTTGGTTTCGATCTGGTACGGCTTTCGGTCCGCCATGGCTTTCTCGCCCGCAGCCTTCGCCTGTTCGCCCGCCTCTCGGTTTACAAGCTGGGTCCACTCCTCCAGGCTGTAGCGCAAAGGGGAACCTTCCGGAAATCCGTTCAAAGGCAGCATGCCTTCGGAAAGCGTCATGGTCTGGCGTTGCAGATCCACTTCCCATATTCCAAAGTTGGCCGCGCCTTCGGCCAGTTTCATCCGTTCCGCACTCTCGCGAAGCTGCTCCAGCATCGCCTTTTCTCTCGTGATGTCGATGATCGCGCCAATGATCCGGGTGACCTTCCCCGCCGTGATCTCGACCCTGGCCTTGCTCCTGCACCAGCGGTGAGAACCATCCGGCAGCATCACACGGAACTCCACCAGTTGGCTGGTCGCGTTTTCTACCGAAGCCCGCGTCGCCTCGGCGGCATCGCCACGATCGTCGGCGTGGATCAGCTTCCTCATTTCCTCCGCAGGAACCCGCAAGGCGCCCGAAAGCCCACTGAGCGTCGCGGCCCCTTCCGACAGCGTCAGCATGTCGGTAGCGACGTCCATCTCCCATACTCCAAAGCCAGCCGCCTCTTCGGCCACGCGTAATCGCTGCGCATTCTCCTTCAATTTCCGCTCCGCGGTAAGACGTTCAATAGCGTTCCCGGCCAGGTGTGCGCCGGCTTCCACCACCGCCAGATCGCGCGGATGAGGACTCGCCGGCTTTTGGTGATACATGGCGAAGGTGCCCAGGACCCCGCCCTTGGAATCCCGTATCGGCACGCTCCAGCACGCGTGAAGACCGAAGGCCAGGGGCAACCCCTTCGCAGCTGCCCAGCGAAAATCCGTGGCAATGTCCTGCACGATAATAGTCTGGTTGCGAAATGCCGCCGAGCCGCAAGAGCCTACATCCGGGCCGATTGGAAGGCCGTCCACCTTTTCCATGTAGCCCCTGGGAAGTCCGCCTCCCGACCCCTCCCGCAAGTGCAGCCCGTCTTCATCCAGCAGTAGGACAGAACAAAAGCAATTCGGCGCCATGCGCTCCACGGCTGCCGTCAACGCATCCAGAACCTGCTTGACCGATGCGCCCCTGGCCACCAGTTCCAGCACCCGCCGCTCCTCCTCGATAAAGCGCGAGCTTCGCTCCTGCGTCTGCTGATCCCGCTTCGTCTCGGCTAACTTTTTATAGGTCTGGAACCAGCCGCGAAGACAGGCCAATAGGGCCGCAAGAAGGATTGCGGCAATGGACGACCACATAGATTGGTTATCGGCCGTAGCCGGCGGGACGTGAGCAAAGGGTTTCCCTCCGCGTGCGGTGACAGGTGCCTCGGGAAAAATATCTCCTGCGCGGACAACAATATGTGCCTTTTCCGCTGCCCCCGCCGCTTGAGGCCGGATTTATATAAAGGCATGAAGCAATACATTCGCGACATCATGGACGATTTGAATCAGGCGGGAGACAAGGACTTCGTTCCCACCCTCCCACAGACACCCACCGGCGGAAAGACCGTCTACCTCGATCCGCCCAAATTGGAGCCCCTCCCGGACGATCTGGATAATCAAGACCTGTCCTCCGACCCTCAGGAACGCGTGGAGCAACTGGATTATCAGGCGCAAGAGAATGAGGAACGGGAGACCCTGGGGTGACCCTTGCAACTACCTCCGGAACTGGAGGGCTGGTCCGCCAGCCCTCAGCTTACCGGCGAATCCTTACCCAGCAATACCCGCCTCCGGGCTCCTGTCGCTGAGGGAAGATTGCCGGGCCTCCGTTCCATGAACTCATGGGCGAGCACGGCAAATGCGATCGCTTCTTTTGCGTCGGGATGGATGCCGTAATCGGCGGTGGTGTTCAGTTGGTGCGCTGGCATCAGTTCGCGCAGCCGCCGCATTAGCCAGCGATTGTGCACGCCTCCGCCCGACGCGATCACCTCACGAATGTGTGGCTCGGATATTTTCGAAAACGCCAGAATCGCCGCCGCAATGGAGCGGGCTGTCAGCTCCGTCGCAGTGGCGATCAGATCCTCCAGCGGAATTCCCGTCGCGATCAGACCGCTGACAAACGGCTGGCCGAACTGCTCCCGCCCCGCAGTCTTGGGCGGCGCGAGCTTGAAGTGCGGGTCCCTTAACATCGAGTCGAGCAGCTTCTCATGGACCTTTCCGTTCCTCGCGATACGGCCCCCGCGATCGAAGAGTTGTTTTCCTTCGGTCAAATGAAACACCAGCGCATCCATCACCATGTTGCCCGGCCCGGTATCGAACGCAATCACGTCGTGCGCGTCCGCGCCCGCGGGAAGGACGGTAATGTTAGCGATTCCGCCGATATTCAACGCCACCCGCCCCACCCGAGCGTCGCGAAAAAGCAACGCGTCCACAAACGGCACCAGCGGCGCGCCCTTGCCTCCCGCGGCCATATCGCGTTCGCGAAAGTTGGAGACTGTCCACAAACCCGTGCGCTCCGCCACAACGGCCGCCTCGCCAATCTGCATCGTGCTGCGGACGCGATGGCCCAGATATTCCACCGCTTCGCCCTCATGAAAAATGGTCTGCCCGTGGATGCCGCACAACAGCACCGACTCCAGCGCGATCTTCGACCGCCTGCAGGTTTTGATCACCGCCTCGGCATAGAGCTCCCCCAACAAAACATTCAGCCTTGAAATGGCCGACGTGTGCGTCATCGTGTTGGAGACCGAAAGAATCGCGGCCCGCACAGCCGCGGGATAAGGCGTGCTGTGGAAGTAAATCGGCTCGATTCGCAATCCGGCCCTGCGCCGGAACACGTCCACAATGGCGACATCGATCCCGTCGAGCGATGTCCCGCTCATCACGCCCACCACTCTCATGAGCGCTTCAGCTCTTTCTGCAATTCGCTCAGCAACTGAAGCGCTTCCACTGGCCGGAGCTGATCGACGTTTAGATTCCGGATGCGCTCGGCGATCTGGTAATTCACCGGCTCAAACATCTGGATCTGCAACGGCGCGGGCTTGGGTGCGAGCTCTTCTGTCACCGTATGTTCGGCCGACTCATGTACCGCCAGGATCTGCTTTGCACGCTCGATCACGCCCAACGGCAGAGCGGCGAGCCGCGCGACTTCGATGCCATAGCTGCGGTCCGCCGCGCCTGGTTCCACCCGCCTCAGAAACAGGATCTGGTCTCCCGATTCCTTCACTGAGACATGCAAATTGCGGACGCCCTCCAGCAACTGCTCCAGCTCCGTCAATTCGTGATAGTGTGTCGCGAACAGAGTCTTCGCGCGAATGTTCTGCTGAATATGTTCGACCACTGCCCACGCCAGCGCCAGGCCGTCGTAGGTTGACGTCCCTCTGCCGATCTCATCCAGTACGATCAGGCTGCGCGGCGTCGCCGTGTTGAGAATCACCGCCGTTTCCGTCATCTCCACCATGAACGTGGAGCGCCCACGCGCCAGATTGTCAGCCGCCCCAATCCGGGTGAATACGCGGTCGACGATGGGCAACAAAGCCGACTCCGCCGGCACAAAAGAACCCATCTGCGCCAGAATCACCAGCAGCGCGGCCTGCCTCAAATACGTCGATTTGCCGCCCATGTTCGGACCCGTGATCACCGCGATGAACTGATTCTCCGGATGAAAGTAGAGGTCGTTGGCGATAAACCGCTGCGCATCTTTTTCCGCCAGCTTCTCAATCACTGGGTGCCGTCCAGCAACTACCTTCAGTTCCCCAGATTCAGAAAAAACGGGCCGCGCGTAGCCATTTTCTTGCGCGACCTCAGCCAGTGAAACGGTGACATCCAACTCCGCTACCGCCGCCGCGCTCGCCTTGATTCGCGAGGCATGCGACGAAGCCAGCACGCGGAGCTTTTCAAAGATGCCGCGCTCAATCGCCAGCATCTTTTCTTCCGCTTCCAGAATCTTCGCCTCCAGCTCCTTCAGCTCCGGCGTCGTGAAGCGTTCGGCGTTCACCAGCGTCTGCTTGCGCTCATAGTCGGAGGGGGCATGCTGCAGATTGGCCTTCGAGATTTCGATGTAATATCCGAAGACGTTGTTGAACCGGATCTTCAGCGATGCGATGCCAGTGCGAGTCCGTTCCCGCTGCTCGATCTGCGCCAGGTAGGTCTTGCTGTTGTGGGAAATATCGCGCAATTCATCCAGCGCGGCATCGTAGCCGGCCCGAATCACCCCGCCATCCGATAAATTCACAGGCAGCTCATCCGCCAGGGCCGCCAGCACCGGATCGCGCGCCTCCACCACCTCGTCGAGCCTTTCTCGAACCTCGGCAAGACGCGGGGACGAGCGGTTCTTCAAACGCTCCTTAAGCGAAGGAATCACAGCCAGCGACTTCACCAACGCCTGCAACTCCCTCGGACCAGCCGAAGCAAGCGAAACTCGAGCCAGCAACCGCTCCAAGTCGAGAATCGCTCCAAGATCCTTGGCCATTTCAGCGCGCGGAATCGGCGCGGCCCGAAATTCGGCGACGGCGTCCAGGCGCTGCTCGATCTCCTCCGGATCGATAGAAGGCGCCAGCAGCCTCCGCCGCAATAGCCGCCCTCCCATGCCGGTGCGCGTCTTATCCAGCACGCTCACGAGAGTCGCCTCGCGCGATTCGCCTTGAAACAGCGGCGTCACCAGTTCCAGATTCCGTACCGTCGTCGCGTCCAGCACCAGCGCGTTGGCACGGTCATAAAATGTGGGGCGCTCCAGGTGCTCCAGCGCGCTGCGTTGCGTGTCCTTCAGGTAATGCAGCACCGCCGAGGCCGCGCCCGTCGCGAGAGCCCTTCCCTCCAGCCCGCAGCCATCCAGCGCAAGCAGGCGGAAGTGATCGCAAAGGCTGCGTGAGGCATAGTCGGCTCCGAAAACCCAAGGCTCTACATCTGTCTTCAGGCACCCAATCGTGATGGCGGTCCCAGTTGGAACAAGTGCCTCGGGCGCGTCCAGCGTTTCAAGCGCCGCACCGATCTCAGCCGCGTCCAGTTCCGTGGCCCGAAACTCGCCTGTTGACACGTCCACATGCGCCAGCCCGGCCCGAGCCGCATTCACCATCACCGCGGCCAGATATCGATTCTCATGCGAGTGGAGCACGTTCGCATTCATCGATGTCCCCGGCGTAACGATGCGCGTCACCTCCCGCCGGACCAGTTTTGTGGCTTTGGTAGGCTCTTCGGTCTGATCGCAAATCGCCACCCGGTAGCCTTTCTGAATCAGCCTGGCGATGTAGTTTTCAGCAGCATGGTAAGGCACGCCGCACATGGGAATCGCCTGTCCTTTTTCCTTATTGCGGGAGGTAAGGGTGATCTCCAATTCACGCGCCGCCGTAACGGCGTCATCGTAAAACAGCTCGTAAAAATCGCCCAGGCGAAACAAGAGCAGCGCGTTAGGAACCTGTTGTTTGATGCCGTGGTACTGCCGCATCAACGGCGTGGAGGCGTCGGACGACATGGGAAGGTTTTATTATCCCAGTCCCTGCAAGCGCCGCCTATTGGCTCTTCTTCGTCGCACCCACTTCCCGAGGTCCATCATCCAGCCCGTAGATCATGATCTTGCCGGAAGCGGGCGGCGCAGCTTGCTGAACAGCGGGCGGTGTAATGGAAGGTGCAGCAGAGAGTGTCGCCTGAGGAGCGCTGCTACTCGCACTAGCCGGACCCATGCCGAACCTGCTCATGAGCGTAGCCAATGTGCCCGCCCTCACATCCGCGCTCGCCGCAGCGGCTCCGACGCCCGATTTCTTCATTTGCCCCTGGAGCATCGAAAGAGACGCCGAGAATCGAAAATGCACTTCGGCGCCCTGCACACTTACCTTGGCCGCTTTCACCAATTCCGCCGAATCCGGTGAATCCGCCGCCTGCGCCGCAAGCAGTTGATACATCGCCAGCATCTTCCTCGCCTCGTCTTCATTGAGCATGGAGAGGTTCGCGTTCAACTGCACCGGATCGCGAAAATTCAGACCGAGGGCAAATCGCTTTATCGTATCCAGCCCCGGTGGGAGCGGGCTCGTGGACATGCCTGAGGCCGACTTCAACAGCCTGGTATCGCCCGCAATCCAGAGATCGCTCGACGAAAGCTCGTCCGCAATGAAAGGCGCGGTCGACGCCGGACACGCGCTGCGCAGCCAGGTCGACCGCCGCGGCTTTTCCAAACAGAATCGCATTAGGCGCAATTTCCCGGGAGACCACCTTTGTGTCCTTGGACTGCTGCGTCAACATCAGGCGCACGAACGGGTCCAGATTGCCCGTAATCAGGATGAGGAAATCCGGACCCTCCTCCTTTGGCGGCGCGGCCGTCAGCGAAATCTGTACCCGGTCCACGCTCCCCACCATCTTGAGAATCGCGTCCAGCTTGGCCCCGTCGGCGTCCGAATTCATATTGAAGGACTGTTCCAGCGACTGGCGCAGGAAGGGCGAGCGCACGATGTTTCCCACATTGACGCTAAGCAACACGTCCGGCTTCGGGTGAGCGAATCGCCAGTCGACCTTAGACAGATCGAGCGGCTTCACCGGAGTTCGACCGGCAGCAGGACGCACCGTTTGAGCAACCGGCGGGACGATCGGCTGCGGAGAAGCCTGACCGCGGCGTTTTCACCAGCTCGGTCCCATTCCATTTGTACATCTTGAATTGATCCGGCTCGCCAGGACGGCACAGGACGTTATTTGGGTCCTGCTTGCACATCTGCGAGTCTTTCACGGAACCTAACTGAGCCCATGCTCCCGGGCCCATCATCAGGACCGCTCCAGCCGCAAACAGGATTCGCTGCATATTCTCCTCCTCTTAAATCCTAAGAGCATCTTCGAAGTGGCCCAACGAGGGAAACGCCTCACTTGGCGCGCGGAATCAACCTACGGGAACCGTCCGGTTCGGTGGTAAAATCGGGTTCACCTTCCGGCCCCGTGCCGGCGTAGAAAATCGACCAAATCCAGAAAAGGAATCATGACCGAGCAGGAACGACTCTCCCGACCGTTGGCTGAAGTAGATCCGGAAATCTTCGAGCAGATTCAGGCCGAAACCGGACGCCAGAATTCGCGGCTGGAACTGATCGCCAGCGAGAACTTCACCAGCGAGGCTGTCCTGGAAGCCGCCGGCAGCGTTTTTACCAACAAGTACGCGGAAGGCTACCCGGGAAAGCGCTATTACGGGGGATGCGAGCATGCCGACGCCGTGGAAAACCTGGCCCGGGACCGTGTCAAGAAAGCTCTACGGCGCCGAATACGCCAATGTCCAGCCCCATTCCGGCTCGCAGGCCAACCAAGCCGCCTACGCCGCCGTGATTCAGCCAGGCGACACTGTGCTCGGCATGAATCTGGCTCATGGCGGACATCTTACCCACGGCCATCCGCTCAATTTTTCGGGAAAGACATATAAAATCGTCCCCTACGGCGTCCGCAAAGAAGACGAGCAAATCGACTACGACGAACTCGCTCGCCTGGCAGAAGAGCACAAGCCGAAGATGATCATCGCCGGAGGCAGCGCCTATCCGCGCACGCTCCAGTTTCCCCGGTTCCGCGAGATTGCCGATAGCGTAGGCGCTATTTTCCTGGTGGATATGGCTCATTTCTCGGGCTTGGCGGCGGCGGGACTGCACCCCAACCCTTGCCAATATGCCGATATCGTCACTTCCACCACGCACAAAACGCTACGTGGACCCCGCAGCGGCATGATTTTAGCCCGTGAGAAGTATGGCGCGGCCATCGACAAATCGGTCTTCCCTGGCGTTCAGGGAGGGCCGCTGGTCCATATCATGGCGGCCAAAGCCGTCTGCTTTCTGCAGGCGATGCGGCCTGAATTCGTCGAATATTCTCGTCAGGTAATCGCCAATGCGAAGACGCTGGCGGCTTCGCTGGCCGCCTCGGGCTGCCGGGTGGTCTCCGGTGGAACCGATACGCACCTGATGCTGGTGGACGTGTTTGCCAAAGGTGTACGCGGAAAAGAGGCCGAATCCGCGCTGGATCGCGCCTATATTACCGCCAATAAGAACGCAATTCCGTTCGATACCAATCCTCCTTTGAACCCAAGCGGGATGCGTTTCGGCAGCCCGGCAGTGACTACTCGCGGCTTTAAAGAGGCCGAAATGGAGGCTGTTGGGTCGCTGATCGCCAGAGTTTTGGAAAATCCTTCCAGCGAAGAAACCCTGGCCGAGGTTCGCCGCAAAGTCAACGTACTCACTGAGCGGTTCCCCCTTTACGCGTGGAAATTCACGCCTCAAGTAGCGAAATAAATACAGGGGAATCAGGCAGATGCCGATTCATATCCTCTTCGACGCCCGGCACTGGAGGGATTTTGGAATCGGAACGTATGTCCGCAACCTGATTCAGGCATTAGCCGCGCTGGATCACGAAAACCGCTATACGCTGGTGGTGCGGCCTCAGGATGTGGCGGAGGTCACCGGGCTCCCTTCCAACTTCAGTGTCTCGCCCTATGGCCGGGCCGACACTACGGTTCTGCACAATATTACCTTTCCATTATTTATCCGGACTTTCAAACCGGATCTCTATCATATTCCGCTCAATTTTGTTCCCTTTTTCATGCCGCGCCCATACGTGGTCACCATCCACGATATGAGCAGCTTGCTGTTCCCGGCACGAGGTGAATTGAGGGAGACCGCGCATGAAGAACGCTATAGGCGTGGAGCGCTGCGGGCAGCGAGGATTATTGCGGTTTCAAACTCTACTCGACGCGATCTGGAAGCTGTGCTGCCCCTTCCTCCGGAACGGGTCCGCACAATCTATAGCGCCCCCGATCCCGCGTTCATTACTACTAGTACTGATTTGTCCGGCGACAAAGAAATTCTCGAACGTTATTCCATCCAGCCGCCTTTTATCCTTTACGCGGGCACAATAAGGCCGCAAAAAAACGTATCTCGGCTCATTGAGGCTTTCGCCGTGGTCCGCGCTGAATTAGAGCAGCATCCCGAATTTCGCGACCTGCGTCTGGTGATCATCGGAGACGAACTTTCCCGCCATCCTGCCGTCCGGCGGGCCGTCGTTGCCACCCGCGTAGCGCCCTATGTGCGCTTCCTGGGTTTCGTCCCCATCGACACCCTTAAAGTGTTTTATCGCGCCGCCACATTGTTTGCATTTCCCTCGCTTTATGAAGGATTTGGACTCGCCCCCCTGGAGGCCATGGCGTGCGGAACTCCGGTAGTGGCCTCCTCCGTCCCTTCCCTGGTGGAGGCGGTGGGCGAAGCGGCGGAACTGGTCACCCCTGACAATGTTTTCGACATCGCACGCGGGCTGCGCAACACACTGCTGGACCAAGCCCACCGCGAGAATCTAATCCGAGCCGGCCACGAGCAGGCGAAACGATTTAATTGGGAACAGACCGGACGAGCTGTTCTCGATATTTATCGCGAAATAAAATCAACACATTAAAAAATAAGTCTTGACAATTATAGGGGAAAGACCCTAGTATGACGCAACGGTCAAAAACCTTGTCGCCTTGGTTCAGGCGATAGTCAAGAGGACAATTCAAAAGATGGAATGGTCACGGTCGGATACGCTCGCGCTAGCGATGCATACCTGCTCTCAATGCCATGGTTCAGGCTTGAGATTGGCAAGAAGGGGCGGGATCTCCCCCTGCAATTGTGTTTTGAGGTCTATTTTCCGGGTCTGTTACACCCGATTCTTACGCTGCGTGACGCAGGAAAAGCATTTGAGCAAGATCACGATGGAGCCTTCGCTGGGCCGGAAACGCCCGGGTACATGGGGCAGAAAAGACGAGGAATACATCGCCGATTTCTGCCTGATCGCGAAGAGAATCCTGAATGAAGAAGAGCATCGGCTTTTTCGCTTTCATTTCATGCTGGGCGCCGACTGGAAGCTTTGCAGTCGCAAGCTTGGGCTGGAAAGAGGCAATTTTTTCCATGCCGTATATCGTATTGAACAGAAGCTGGGCCGCGTGTTTCGCGAACTGGAGCCCTATCCGCTCTTCCCGCTAGACGAGTACTTTAACGGCCCTTCCCGCTTCGCGGACACTCCCATTAAGCCGGCCTCGATGGCTCCCAAACCGATCCAGCGCCCGTCTCACCTGGAGTTTCCCCGCGTCGGGGAACCCGTTCGCCGCGCTGCCTAACGGAATTACCGGGGTTGCGCCGGACCGCTGCATGACCGTCGCGGCTTCTTAAACATCCCTGGTATTTTCGCGAGTTTATGATACAAACCCCTGGGAACTTTGCAGAACTTCCTAGGGGTTTGGCGAGCGCCTGCGGGCAAAAAAATCGCGCAGCAGTTCCGAACATTCCGCTCCGAGCAATCCTTCTTCTACCAGTACCTGGTGGTTGAGTAAGTCGGAGTCGGCCAGACGGAACTTGCTGCGCACCCCACCAAAACGAAGATCCCGCGCGCCAAAAACCAGGCGTTTGACGCGTGCGGTGACCAGTGCGCCTGCGCACATCACACAAGGCTCAAGCGTAGTGTAGATCGTCGCGCCCTCTAGTCGGTAATTGCCGGTGTGGAGTGCGGCTTCGCGAAGAGCTAATATTTCTGCGTGCGCAGTGGGGTCATTCGTGGACACAGGCGAATTGCGCCCTCTCCCGATCACCTCCCCATCCCGTACGACTATTGAGCCAACAGGGACTTCACCGGTAGCCTCGGCCTCCCGAGCCAGCGCCAAGCGCGAGTTGAATACATTGCTCGTCGGTCATGTTTATGACTGTAGCGTGCCCGCTTGCAGGCTCGTCTGCCAGCCACACATAATGCCATCATGCGCTCAACCACCCGATCGGCATTGCTGTTCTTCGCGACGTTCTGTACCTGCTGGGCGGCCCGCCCCATTCCTGTGAAGGTCGTCGTGGTGACGATGTTCGAGCGAGGCGCCGACACAGGCGACGCTCCGGGCGAGTATCAGTTCTGGGTGGAACGCGACAAACTGGATCGCGTCTTCCCATTCCCCCAGGGCTTCCACGACCTCCGCATGAACAACAACGGGGTGCTGGGCATTCTCACCGGCGTGGGAACTTCCCGAGCCGCTTCCAGCATCATGGCGCTGGGGCTTGACCCGCGCTTTGATTTGACCAAGGCCTACTGGCTGGTGGCAGGAATCGCAGGCATCGATCCGGCCGACGGATCGCTCGGCTGCGCCGCATGGGCCGAGTGGGTGGTGGATGGCGACCTGGCCTACGAAATCGACGCGCGCGAAATTCCCGCCGGGTGGAAGACCGGCTTCGTCCCGCTTGGCAAGGCTATCCCTTATCAGGAACCTCATGAAGCCCGCGAAAAAGGAGAGGAATTTCATCTAAATCCACAGCTCCAGAATTGGGCTTTCGAACTGACCAAGAACGTGGAACTCACCGATACGGAGGCAATGCAGAAAGAGCGCAGCCTCTTTTCGTCGCCCAACGCGCGGCGAGCCCCCTTCGTGCTTAAGGGCGATGAGATTTCTTCTTCCACCTTCTGGCACGGCCAACTTCTCAACCAGTGGGCCAACGACTGGGTTCGCTATCACACGGGCGGCGCGGGCAATTACGTCACGACTGGCATGGAGGACACCGGGACGCTCGATTCACTCACCTATCTTGCCCGCGCCGGCCGTGTCGATCTGAATCGAGTGATGGTGTTGCGGACCGCCAGTGATTTCGATCAGCCTCAACCAGGCAAAACGCCCGCCGAAAACCTAACTGCCAATAGTGCGCGGCAATATACCGGCATGTTGCCCGCCCTGGAAGCCGCGTGGCGAGTAGGGCACGTGGTGGTCGATGATCTGGTAAAGAATTGGCCGCGTTATCGCGATCAAATTCCCAGCGCCAAGAATTAATTAGCGGGCAGTCCCACGCGCCTCACCAGATCGGCGAACCTGGAATCTTTGCGCACCGGATCGAAGGCGGGATCCACCTTCAAAAACACCAGCGAAGCGGATTGGTCCGCAAAAGCTTTTTCCAACCACCCGAACGCCTGGTCGGTATCTCCCATCGCGACCTGAATTACAGCGATCCAGGCTGGCTGCACGTAGGTCTGCTGGGATCGCGTGTTGAGTTCCGTCAGCATTTTGAGGGCGTCCTTGGTCTGTCCCGCCAGGGCATAAGCCCGGCCCAACGCAGCAAGCTCGTTCGTGTCCCCGCCTGACAGATCCAGCGCTCTCTGCAATTCCGCGATGGCCTCCGGATAGGAGCCTTTCTGCTCGTATGCGCGACCAAGGCACACATGCGCCGGAACAAACATGGGCTCGGCAGTCGAGGTTTGCTGGCACTGTTCGATCGCCTTGGGATAATCGCGCGCGTAGTAGGAACGCATCCCCAGCGCCAGACTTGCCACAGGCGAAGAGGGATCAAGCTCATGCGCGCGATTCAATTCCGACAGGGCATTGTCGAACCGGCCGAGGGCGACCAGATAATCTCCATACGCGGAATGCGCGGGTGCATAGCCGGGGTTCAGGTCAAGGGCCTGCTTGAATTCTTTCTCCGCACCGGCCCAATCCCACTCATGGTAAAGAGCCCAGGCTAGAGAGGAGTGTGCCTCGGCCAGTGACCCGTCCAACGAGATCGCCATATCGGCAGCCGACCTCACTTTGGGCAAGACCTCCTTGGTGGGCAAAACGTTGAAGTCCGCCAGCAAAGAATACGCATCGGCTTGGCCGGCGTAAGCCAGCGCATACTTCGGGTCGCGCTGAATGGCTTGCCCGAAAAAGTCAATGGCCTGCTGCATATCCTCCAAGGTTCGCTTGTTCCAGTGATAGCGACCCTGCAAATAGAGCTGATAGGCTTCCGTGTCCTCTGTGGCTCCGCGCGTCATGCGCTTTTGCTCTTCCCCGGTGAATTTCATCGCCAGGCGGTCTGAAACTTCGTGCGCAATTTGCCCCTGCACGGCCAGCAGATCGGCGACCTTGCGAGTGTATTGATTACCCCAGATCTGGCGGTCGTGGCGGACGTCTATCAACTCAGTATTGATGGAAACCTCGTCGCCGTGATGAACCATGCGGCCTGTAAGAACCGCCTGGACCTTCAGGTCGCCGCCGATTTTCACAGGGTTCAGATCCTTGCCTCTATACCGCGAGACGGAGGTAAAGGATCGCACCGATATCTTCGGGAGTTGCGACACGCTGTTGATGATGCTTTCGGTAATGCCGTCTCCCAGGTATTCGCTTCCCGGAGGCGCCCCGATATCCTCGAAAGGCAAAACCGCAATCGACTCAATGGGCGAATCGCGGAAGAAGAAGTAATATCCTGCCGCGGCGGTTGCCAGAACAAATATCGACGATTCCCAGGAACAGGCCCAAGCGGTGACGCTTCATCTCGCCCACAATGTACTCGGCGCTGGAGACTCCCTGTGAGGAGGAAATCGGCGTGGTGACAGTCTGCGTCACAGTCTCCGCAGCCGTTTGGGACGTCGCGCTGACGCGACCCGAAGCGCCCGAGGAGGCGCTCGCCGAGTTCTTGGGCGAGCTTGGTGCGCCCCCCAGTCCAGCAGCAGCTGCTTCCAGAGTCGCAACGCCCACCGTGCCGGTTGAGGATCCAATTTCACGGCGGAGCCGTTTCAGGTCGGCGCGAATATCGGCCGCCGATTGATAGCGCATGTCCCGATCTTTTTCGAGCGCCTTGTGGATGATCCTCTCCAACTCTGGCGGTAATTCCGGACGGAGCTGCGTGGGAGGAACGCAGGCCTGATTCAGAATGGCTACAAAGGTCATCGCCGTGGTGGTTCCATGAAACGGCGTCTTGCCGGTTGCCATTTCATAGAGGACCACACCCAGCGAAAACAGGTCCGAACGGACGTCCAGTTTCTCGCCGCGCGCCTGCTCGGGCGACATGTAGGCGACGGTCCCTATAGTAGAGCCCGCGCTGGTAACGAAGTCGGACGCAATAGTGGAAGCGTCGTCGCCGCTGTCCGGGCCGTTCCGCTCGGCATCCATTTTTGCGAGCCCGAAATCCATCACCTTGATCTGGCCGCGCGGCGTGAGCAGAATGTTGGCGGGTTTGATGTCGCGGTGTACGATGCGCCCGGCGTGGGCAATATCCAACGCGTCGGTGATTTGGATGCCTAGCTCCACCAACTCGTCCACCTGGATCGGCCGTTCCAGAATGCGATGCCGCAGCGTCTGGCCTTCAATGAACTCCATGACCAGGAAGGGTTGCTCGGCTTCCAGGTCGATGTCATGCAGGGTGCAGATATTGGCGTGATTGAGAGCGGAAACGGCGCGAGCCTCGCGGCGAAAGCGCTCCAGCGCCGTATGGTCGCGAGCCATTTCTTCGGGTAGAAATTTGACGGCAACCATCCGGCCCAGCCGGATGTCTTCCGCCTTATAGACGACGCCCATTCCGCCTTTGCCGAGTACGGACAGGATGCGGTAATGGGAAATGGTCTTGCCAACCATGTAAGTAAAGCCCGATGGACTGGGGTTTACTCTAGGGTAGCGCGATGGCGCAAGCTTGGCGACGAGCCGCTGTTTATACCACCGACCTCGACGGCACCAGCCAGGTTTTCAGTGCGGAAAGCAGATCCTCCACGCGGATCGGCTTGGCGACGAAGCCGTTCATGCCTGCTTGCAAACAACGCTCCTGGCTTCCATTCACTGCGTCCGCCGTCAGCGCAACAATGGGAATCTGGCGAATGGAGCCCTCCATCTGCCGGATGGCGGCGGTGGTTTCGTAGCCATTCATTTCCGGCATCTGGCAGTCCATGAAAATCAGGTCGTAGGGGAGGTCGCGGACCATTTGCAAAGCTTCGCGGCCGTTGCTGGCGACATCGGCGCGAATTCCGAGTTTGGCGAGCAGCGCGGTAGCGACCTTCTGATTTACTCTGTTATCTTCCACCACCAGGACGCGACTGTCCAAGGCACCGAATTGAAGTGCCGAGTCGTGGCCGATGCCGCTCGAAAGCGCTATCAGAGAGGCACCCGTCCTTGTGTCAGTGGATTCCGTTTCGCGCGTTCCGTTATTTCTCGTCCGTCGAGCCCAAGCCGCGGCCAGGATGTTCATCAGCTTGGTGCGGCGGACAGGTTTCACAAGATATACGTCCACGCCGCGCTGGTTAGCTTTGGACTGGCTCACCGATGTGAGCATCACGCATACAGGCTTGGGTTCCACCGGGCCGTCCTGAATTAGGGTACAAAGCGCCGACCCGTCCATACCGGGCATGTGATAGTCGGCGATCACGAAATCAAAAGGATCGTGTTGGGCTTGCGCCAGGCAAACCGCTTCCAGGGCTTCCTCGCCCGATGCGTAACTGCCGTCACGCATCCCCCAGCTGGAGATCTGCTCATGGATAATTTTGCGATTCACATCGTTATCGTCCACAATCAGGGCCCGCAGCCCCCGCAGCGTGTTCCGGGCCAGATCCTCCGCGTCCTCCTTGGCGGACGGCCCGGCCACGTTCCCGATGCTCTGCTCCTGTACGGGCAAGTCAAGCGTGAACCAGAACGTCGAACCCTGGCCTTCCCGGCTTTCCACGCCGATCGAACCGCCCATGAGTTCGATGAGGCTTTTGGAAATCGCCAGACCCAGCCCGGTGCCACCGTATCGCCTGGTGGTGGAAGTGTCAGCCTGGGAAAATTTCTGAAATAGAACCGAGACTTTGTCCGCTGCTATGCCAATGCCCGTATCCGTGATCGCCACGCGGATCAAAGCGCCGTTGGGCGTGCGATTCAGGCATTCCACCGCCAGCAGGACGTGTCCGGAATGGGTGAACTTCACGGCATTGGAAAGCAAGTTGGCCAGCACCTGCCGGATTCTGTCCGCATCGCCGATGAAGCGGCTGGGCATGTCCGCCGGATAGCTGACCATCACGTCGAGGCCCTGATGCTCCGCCCTGGGAGCAATCATCTCCACCACGTCGTCGAACAGAGTGTTCAGGTCGAACGGAAACGCATCGATATCCAACTTGCCGGCTTCGATCTTCGAAAAATCGAGGATGTCGTTGATGATGGTTAAGAGTGCATCGCCCGAATTTCTGACCGTCTCCGCGTAGCCGCGCTGGTCCTCGGTCAATTCGGTATCCAACAACAATCCGGTCATCCCGATGACGCCGTTCATGGGCGTGCGGATCTCGTGGCTCATGTTGGCCAGAAATTCGCTCTTGGCCTGGGCAGCCGCTTCCGCCTTGGCGCGCGCGTCTTCCAGCGAAAGCAGCAAATGCTTTTCCTGTGTGATGTCCGTGGTGGTGCCGACCATACGCCAGGGCTGATCGTCCCTGAACTGCGGGCGGCCCTGAATCCTGTGCCAGACCTTTTCGCCGTCCGGCCTCACGAGCTCACTCTCCAGTTGAAAGGGCTTCCGGTCCTTAAAGGCTTGCTGGGTCGCCAGATTGACCGCCTTGACGTTTTGCCGGTCCGGGAGCTTGGCGAACTCCCTCAGCGAATACTCCAGGCGGCCGCCGGCAGGCCATCCGTGAACAGCCAGCATGCCTTCGGAAAGCGCAATGCTGTTCGCGGGCAGGTTGATTTCCCAGATTCCGAACCGTCCTGTTTCCTCCGCGCGCCGCATGCGTTCGGCGGCCTGTTCCAGCTTTTCCAGCATCAGCTTTTCGCGCGTGATATCCATCATGGCGCCGATCACGCGCTTGGGAACACCTCCCACCAACTTCGCCGTGCCGCGGTTGCGATACCAGCGAATGGAACCATCCGCGAAGACCCTCCGGAATTCGTTTTCGTAGGTTCCTCCTTCGGCAAAAACCCGTTCCCGGGCTTCTTGGGCGGCCCCAATGTCGTCGGGATGCACGGTAGCGAACAGCTCCTCGGGGCCGATTTGCATTGCTCCCGTACCCACCTGCGCCATCACCGCGGTCCCTTCGGACAGCGTGAAGAGGCCGGTGGCTGGGTCCCATTCCCAAATGCCGAATCCTGCGGCGCGCTCTGCCTGCTTCAAACGCTCCGCGCCTTCTTTAAGACCCTCCAGCATTTCCTTCTCTCGAGTGATGTCGATAGACACGCCGATCAAGCGATTCGGCTTTCCATCCACGAACTCCACCTGCGCGGTGCTGCGGCGCCACTCGATCTTGCCGGGCTCCGGAACAACCCGAAACTCCACGCAGTAGGACTCGCCCGTAGCGAAAGCGTGTTCGGCGCCCTCGGCCAGCAGTTGCCGGTCTTCGGGATGAACCACGTCGCGCACCTGATCCACGTGCATGCCGATATTGGCATCGGCGACACGTTCCAGAGCCGCCCAGGATTCTGAACCTCTTACGAAACCCGTCTGGAGATCCATCTCCCAAATCCCGAAAGTCGCCGCTTTTTCCGCCAGCCGGATTCGTTCCGCATTAGCGCGAAGTTTTACCAGAATCTCCTTTTCCTCGGTGATGTCGAGAACCGCTCCGATCACGGGCTTGGTGGGATCGGAACCCGGTTCTACAATCCCCCGGTTGCGATACCAGCGGACTGTGCCATCGGCAAACACCCTCCGGTATTCGGCTTCGTAAGGCCCGCCCTCGGCCATGGCTCGTTCCCTCGCGAGCCTGGGAATGGCCCGGTCGTCCGGATGCACAGTCTCATAGGCCTCCGCGGCGGTCAACCGGACCGCCTCCCTGCCAAAACCAGCAGTAGCCGCCGCGCCAGCAGTGAGCAAAAGTATGCCGCTGACCGGATCCCATACAGAGAGGCCGAAGCCAGCCGCCTGCTCGGCGATGCTGAGACGCTCCTCGCTCTCGGTAAGCTGTTTCAGCATTTCTTTTTCCTGGGTAATGTCGTGCAGGGTGCCTACCAGGCGGGAGGGTTTGTCGCCACCACCTTCCAGCCGGATCCGGCTACGGCGCCAGCAATAGGAACCGTCCTTAAAGCGCACTCGAAACTCGATTTCGCGCCCGGCCAGATGCTCCATTCCCTGGGCCAGCTCAAGACGAACCTGATCCTCGGGATGAACAAGCTTGACTAGTTCCGCTATTTCTACGTGCGATTCCGCCACCGGGAATCCGCATAAAAGGGCGGCTCCTGCAGATAGTAGCGCGGAGCTGCCGCCAACTTCGATTTCCCAAACCCCAAAGCCCGCGGCTTCTTCGGCCAGCCGGTAGCGATCGGCCGTATCCGTTGCCGCACTGTAGCGCGAAGCTTCTTTTAAATTACGGGAAACGATCCGAAAACAGAGACACGTCCAGGCCCAGCCGACAACGCAAGTCGCGATGGCGATCCATGGCCACATGGTTCATATATCGCGGTTTTACGGACTAACTTGAAGATTACTAGCGGGAAGGAAGTACTCTAGCGCAAGGGATACTTACTGTCGCCCGGCAACGCGCCGTTGATCTTCACCACCTTGAGGTTCTTGGGGACCTGCGAAGCATCCACGAACGCCACAGCGCCGGGCAGGGACGATGCCAGCTCCATCGCCATTTCGCTGGAATACACGATTCTGGGCGCGCTGGCGGCCTCGGCCCGAAATACCTTGGCGATCCAGTATTGCCGGTATTGGGCTTCCGACATCTGGTAGACGGTATTCAGAACCACTTCCCGCTCATGGGCTCCCGGCGCTCGCACCAGTAGCGTGACACGAAGGTTGGAGGACCAGAACTGGCGGTCGCCCAAGAGCACCCGCCGAAGATCTCCCAGCGAAAGATTGTCGACCGGCGTCTCCGGCCGCACCACGATTGCAACATCGCCGGAACCCGCTGCGCGCGCCGGCAGGATGCCCAAACCAGCCAGCGCGGAAGCTAGCAGACTACGCCGGGATAGAAAGGATCGGTTCATGGAGCAGGCGCCTCAGAAGGTGAAGCTGGTTTGCAAAAACACTCCATGAAACGAGGGTAACGCGCGCCGGTCGTAATTGCGATACTCCGCTTTGAACGCGGCAAAGCTGGAGATGTCATATCGAATTCCAGCCGTCGAAGCGGAGAAGCTGGGCACCAGGTTGCGGAAGATCGCGTCGGACTGCGGAACGCGAAGATATTCGAAGCGGTAATAGGGCTTCAGCGGCTTGAGACTCTTCGGTAGCCGGTAGGCAGTCTGCACATAAAATGCCTGGCTGTTGGAAGTGACTCCGCCGTTGTTGGGCTTGTGGGTGACATTGGCGAATTCGGCAATGAATTCGGGTGTTTCCTTGGCCCAAACCAGATGGCCGGACTGGATCCACTCCTCCGCGGCGGGCGCGGTGGCGGGGGTGAGCTGGTCGTGATAGAAGGAGCCACCCATCTGCGCCCCGTAGAGGAAATCCGGTTTCACGAAGACGTTTACCAAAGTGGCGCGGCTGTTGTTGATGTCGCCAAAGTCGCCATCGCGGCTGATCACCTGGCCGCGCCCGTTGCCGACGCCAACGTTGTAGTTCAGATTCCATCCGTTCGCCGGAGCCGATCCCTCCACCAGAGCGCCCACGAAGTGCACGGGCAGGAAGCTACCCCCGAACTGGATCATCTCCGGCCGGCTGATGGTAGTCTGCAACCAGGCCCCGTGATGGAACGCCGTGTTCCAGTAATTGATGGGCGTGTGATAGCGGCCGAAGGAGAGTTTGAAGTAGTCGTTCAGATCGTAGCGGATGATCAGGCGCTCCAATTCGACATTGAAGCCTGTGGCCGGAGGAGTGCCTGTGCCGGCGTCGGAACGGGCGGTCATGCTGACTTCGCTAAAGACGCTTACTTTCTGTGAAAGCGCGGAAGAGAAGTGCAACACAAACTGGCCTTCCTCAAATCCGCTATGCGGCGTGAGCAGGGTTTGTGCCCCAAATCCGCCGCTGGGTCCGTGCAAATTGAGAGCCGAGAAATCTACGTCGCCGAAACCCGCAATTTTGAGCGACGGATATTGCGGCAATGTATCGCCGGGCGGAATTTCGGGGGCTGGAGCGGTATCGTGCGAGTGTGCGCCTACCACCGGAGAAGGCGCAGGCGCGGGCCGTGTCTGCGCGACTTCGGGCGCCGGAGCAGCGGGAGCAACAGCTACCACGGCGGCGCCGGATTTTTCTTTTTCGAGCTCCTCCACGCGTTTCTCCAGGCTGTCAATTCGGGTGAGCAGCTTTTGAATCAACTCCGCTTGAGCCGCATCCTGCGCATGGAGCCACGGGGCGAGCGCAAGCAGCAAACAGACGGCGGGTAATGTGCGCTTCATCATTAGTTCCTCAAGACCGGCTAACTCACGAGCCTAACATAAGAGCACAGAAATGTTTCGGGCGAAATCCCGAGCGCGCGCCCCTGGCAGCGTAGAATAAATAGACTCTTGACTCTGTAATCGGACGGAAAATCGAAAATGTATACGGCCAGCATGGCGTTTCTGGAAGCTCTACAGGACGCTGGGGTTTCCTATCTCTTCGTCAACCTGGGAAGCGACCATCCAGCGATGGTGGAGGGTATGGCTGAAGCCGCCGCCACGGGGAAGCCCATTCCGAAGGTGATTACCTGCCCCAACGAAATGGTCGCGCTAAGTTGCGCACACGGGTATGCGCAGGTGAGCGGAAAGGCTCAGGCGGTGCTGGTTCATGTGGAGTGCGGGACCCAAGCGATGGCCGGTGCGATCCACAATGCGGCTCGGGGCCGCGTACCGGTGCTGATCTTCGCCGGAGCGTCTCCTTTCACGCAGGAAGGGGAGTTGCGAGGCGGGCGAAACGAATTTATTCACTGGCTGCAGGACGTCCACGATCAGCGAGGCATCGTGCGCGGGTACATGAAGTACAACGCGGAGATTCGCACGGGCCGCAACATCAAGCAGATGGTGCATCGAGCCTTGCAGATCGCGCGTAGCGATCCGCAGGGTCCCGCGTATCTTATGGGTCCTCGCGAGGTAATGGAGGAAGAGATTCCCCGAATTGAGGTCGACCCAGGCCGGTGGGCCGATATCGAGCCGTGCGCGTTGCGTCCCGAAGCCGTCAAAAAGTTGGCCAAGGACCTGGCGGCAGCGCGACGGCCGCTGATTGTCACGTCGTATTTGGGGCGCAGTCACGAGGCCTTCGGTGAATTGCTGAAGCTGGCGCAGCGGCTTGGCGTCGGCGTACTGGAATCCGTCCCCAATTACATGAATTTTCCCGCCGACCATCCGCTGTATATAGGCAATCAAGGCAATGAACCGGTGCAGAATCCAGCGCTGGCCGAGGCGGACCTGGTGGTGGTAATCGATAGCGATGTGCCCTGGATTCCCCTGGTGAATCACCCGACGGAAGGGACGAAGATTTATCACATCGACATCGATCCGCTGAAGGAAGAGATGCCCATGTGGTACATCTCCGCAACCCACGTGCTGCGGGCCGACGCGGCTACCGCGCTCGCGCAGCTTAACGCTCGTCTGGATGAGATCACTGTGGATGCGGATCGCGTGGCGGAACGCACGGCGCACTATTCGCGTCTTGCCGAGGATCGGCGCAAGAAGCTGGCGGAAAAAGAATTGCCCGGCGACATCATTACCGCCGAGTACCTGACCGCGCGTGTCCGCAATCACGTTTCCAGGAACGCCATTGTGCTCAATGAGGGCATCACCAATTACACAAAGATCAGCGATCACATCGCATCGTGCATGCCGGGGACGCGTTATGCCAGCGGAGCCAGTTCGCTGGGATGGAATGGCGGGGCGTCCATTGGCGCAAAGCTCGCAGCTCCGGACCGCGAGGTGGTGTGCCTCACCGGCGACGGGTCGTACATGTTCAGCGTGCCCTCGACAGTCCACTGGATGGCCCGTCGCTGTCAGACGCCGTTCTTGCAGGTGATCTATAACAACCGCGGCTGGAAGGCTCCCCGAATGTCGACGCTAGCGGTGCACCCGGACGGCTACGCCAGCAAGGCCGCCGATCTGCACATCGCCTTCGATCCGCCGCCCGACTATTCAGGCATCGCGGCGGCGGCCGGTGGGGCCTATGCGCGGATCGTCAAAGATCCCAAGGAAGTGGATCGCGCAATTGCGGAGGCGGTGTACACCGTGCGGCATGAGAAGCGGTCGGCGGTGCTGGATGTATGGCTGGAGAAGTCTTAAGAATTCGACAGCGACATTATGGTCCGATAGGTTAACCCGCTATGATTGCAGATTTCTTTGATTGAAGTCATCCCTGGCTCGGTTAGTGGCGCGCCGTTTGTTGAAAATACGCGGTTGCCCGTGGAAGCCATCCTCGGCAACTATGACGCCTTCCGCGCCGAAGGCCTTTCACGGGACGCCTCCATAGCGGAGACACTGGATTGTTATCCCGAAACCAGCGTTGAAACGATCAAGTCGCTTATTGACTAACGCACCGAGCATCAGTTCCAGGCGCTGCCTTGAGGGTCTTTCTTGACGAGGACGTGCCACGCAAACTCGCGCCGTTTCTGATGGGCCACGGAATCGAAACCGTTGTCAGCATGGGATGGGGCGGCGTCAAAAATGGCGCACTCCTTGCCTCGATTGAGCGTGAGGGCTTCGAGCATTTATTTCTGTCGATAATACCATGCAGTGCCTCCATAAAACAGTCGGGAGCCGATTCTTCACCGTTCAGATTATGTCTGCGATCAACTGGCCCGTGGTTAGGCCGCATGTCGAAAAGATCGCCGCCGCTGTTGCTATCTCGGAACCCGGCACCGTCACAGAAATCGATTGCTGTCTGTTCGTGCGGTCGAAATCCAGAACATTTAGAGCGCTTCAGCTCACTTGCCACGTGCGCTAACTGTCCTCGTGCGACCGTCCGCTTGACTGACGTGGCGATATTGAGAATGAGGGAGCGGAAAGCTTCGGACGCTCTTCTGTCACTACGGGCGGCATCATCACGCCATAGCTGGATATGTGAACGTCAAGCGGAATTCATTTCTTCTCCAGACCGATGTCTGTTAGCCAAGGCTTTCATGGCCCTCCATACGCGCCTTGCCTCGGTCGCTCAACCAACTCGCAACGCATCTTGAAGTCGAGCCACCTCGATTTGGAATGTTATCGAGGGAGACCGCGACGGAATTAGGGTCGTGGCTTTTGATTGTCGCGTCGGCAGCGGTAAGGGGAGTTGGCGGCGCACGGCGATCGCGGCTCATGGCCCTCGCGATCTCTTCCGCGTTACGAAGTTTTGTGGGGATTTTACGCTTGACCGCTCTGGGGTCTCGACCAACTTGTTTGAGCCAAAAGCAAACTCCTTCTTTGGTCCAGGGCTGATGACCGATTCCGACGTTGAGGCGCACTTCGAGACCATCGGAAAGTGAGTGTATCTACGCGACGTCTCAAGCGGGTCAACAACAGCGTTCCTCTAAAACAGGCTGGCACAGCCCGTTGTGTTCTTCACTTACGAAGGGTACCGCCCACGTCTCCGGTAAAGACTAAGTCCTCTTCAGTGCCTCCAACGCAGCTAGGTCGGAGCAAGACGCTTTTCACCTCAGAAATCCGGGTGCGCGATTTTATGATCCCTCTGATACGGCTTGATCGTCGCCCACAAAATCGCGAACATCAACAGGCCAGAGACAGCAGTAGTTATCGCGATCGAATAGCCGACCATCATTTTGTCTTTAAACACGTAATCGTTCAAAACCGCCGGCAGCAGCGGGCCAACCGTCTGCGCACCCAGGTTCAATACAAACAGGAATAGCGCCGTAACCTGCCCGCGCAGTTGATTGGGGAAGATCATTTGCAGTGCGCCCGGCACCACGCCCATCGGAACCGCCATAAAGAATACGCCAGGGCCGGACAGCGCGATCGTCCAATACGGGTTCTTCATAATCATTGCGAGTCCGATAAACAACCCGCATCCCAAAGCGCTGGGCAGGGCCATTCTAAGCGGTGCCTCGCAGACCCCTCGGCGATACCAGCGGTCGGAATACCAGCCTCCGAAATACATCCCTGCGAGTCCCCAGGTGATCACCGTGACTCCCAGAGCCCGGCCCGCTTGCCCGGCGCTCCAGCCATGCATGCGCTGGAAGAACGTCGGAGCCCAGGCCATGAAGCCGTAGTTGCAGGCGGCCTGGAAAACCATGCCGACAGAAATTCCAACCACCGTCTGCCAACGCTCGCGAATGGCGCCGATAGAAACTGAGAAATTGAAACGTTCGGGTACCGTTAGCGCTTTCAGGTGGCGGCGGGCCGGTTCGCGTATGGTCATCAGCCACAGCGCGAATAGCAACCCGGGCGCTCCCACAATAATGAATGTGGTCCGCCAGGATGCAATGGTCCCCAGAATCGGCAGCGTGACTTCCTTGGTCCGCATCACCTTATCAACAGTGGTTCCGCCGACGATCTGCGCCAGACCCGAGCCCAGCAGATTGCCCATGTAGTAGATGCTCATCGCCAGCCCCAAACGTTCTTTGGGAAAGTAATCGGCGATCATCGAGTATGCGCATGGCCCGAGCGTCGCCTCTCCCACGCCCACTCCAATGCGAGCCAGAAAGAGAGATCCAAAACTCTTGGCGGCCGCACATCCCGCGGTAAAGAAGCTCCACAGCGTGACTCCGCCAACCACCAGATTGCGGCGATTCATCGTGTCGGCGATCACGCCCAAAGGCAAGCCGAGGAACGTGTAGAAAAGCGCGAAGGCCAGCCCTTGCAGCAGTCCCACCTGTGTGTCGGTCACATGCAGGTCGGCTTGAATAGGCTTCACCATCAGGCTGAGAATCTGCCGGTCGACAAAGGAAAGCGTGTAGACCAGCATCAGCACGGTGACGACGTACCATGCGTAGCGCAAGTTTTCGGGACGCGGCGGAGTGTCTGGTGCAGCCCCGGCGCGAGGCACTTGCACAACTTGTGGATTCACCTTGAGGAAACCTCCCAGGCAAGTATATCCTCTGGAACATCTGCATGCAGTGACCGCTACAATTAAAGGAATGAAGGTCTCGCGTTGGATCGCCTTCTTGCTAGTTTTGCCTGTAATTGGCCACGGAGCCCAAAAGCAGGCAGTCCGGCCGCCGGTGAGAATCACTCTGGAGCAGCAGGTACAAGCCGCGCTGCACGGATTCCACGCGAAAGTCAGTCTCTACGCCAAAAATATCGATACCGGCCGAGCGTTCGGTTATCACCCTGATGAAAAGGTTCGCACTGCCAGCACGATCAAGCTTCCGCTGCTAGCCGCCGCGTTTCAGGCCATCTCAGAAGGAAAGGCGAGCTGGGAAGATCGGGTAACGCTCAAGGACGAAGACAAGGTCTCCGGCGCAGGTGTGTTGCCTGAATTCACGGCAGGCGATTCACTGACGCTCCGAGCCCTGTCCCACCTGATGATCGTGCTCAGCGACAACACCGCCACCAACCTGATGCTCGACCACTTTCCGGGCGACTACGTCAATGAGTGGTCGGAGCACTTCGGGTTACCCAATACCAAGTTCCTTAGAAAGATTGGCGGCGCCAGTCCCAGCAAGGCTGCGTTCGATCCGCAGTACGCTCCCTACGGCCTGGGAGTCTCCACCTCGCGCGAGATGGTGAAGCTGATGGAAGGGTTCGAGCTTGGCACTGTAGTAAACCCGGAAGCATCGAAAGAGATCATCGCCATCTTGAAGCGGCAGCAGGATCGCAACGGAATCCCGAGGAAGCTGAGCGGAATGGAGATCGCCAACAAAACCGGCGCGCTAGATCATCTGCGCAGCGACGTCGGCGTGGTCTATTCGAAGAAGGGCCGCATCGTGATGGCGATCACCTGCGACGATATTCCGGAAGTGGATTGGTCCACTGACAACCCCGGATATGTGAAGATCGCGAACCTGGCGGAGATTCTGGTCAAGGGCCTGAGCCACTTTCCTGAATAGCCTCTTATACTAGGTTGGTGAGTTCCCCACAATCGACCTCTCAAATGCCGCCCCATGCGGCGCTGATGCAAATCCTGACCTCAAAATGGATCTCCTTTGCAGTATCGGCTGTAGCGAAGTTTGGAATCGCCGACCATTTGGAGAACGGCCCAAAAACGATCCCGCAACTGGCCGAGGCGACAGGCACACAGCAGCAGGCTCTCTATCGTGTGCTGCGAGCGTGCGCCAGCATAGGCATCTTCGCCGAGTTAGAGGATGGCCGGTTTGAGAACACTCCTTTGTCCGAACCATTGCGGACCAATGCCGTTCCATGCGTCCGCCATCTGGCGATGATGCTGATCGAGGATTGGCATCTGAAGTCGTGGGCGGAACTGCCGTGGAGCATGCAGACTGGCCAACCCGGCCCGATGAAGGCCTACGGGATGACCAATTTTGAATGGTTCGGCCGGCATCCCGAGGAGGGGGTCATCTTCAATCGCGCGATGAAGGACATCTCCACGGCCGATTCCCCAGTGATCGCCGCAGCGTATGACTTCTCCGTGTTCCAATCTCTGGTCGATGTCGCCGGCGGGCTCGGCACTCTGCTAGGAGCGATCTTAGACCGGACCCCCTCTCTCCACGGCGTAATTTTCGAAATGCCTCACGTAGTAGAACAGATCCACCGGGAAGGCTCGATCAAGAAGTGGAGCGGACGTTGCGAAGCAGTCGCCGGAAGCTTCTTTGAAGGCGTCCCTAAATCCGACGGCTACATCATGAAGCACATTCTGCACGATTGGGACGACGAGTCGGCATCCAAAATCCTGGCTGCCTGCCGGAGGTCCATTCTGCCGAACGGCAAGGTTCTGGTGGTCGACCAGGTGGTACCAGCCGGGAACACCCCCTCTCCATCCAAAATTATGGATCTGGAGATGCTGGTCGCCCCGGGCGGTAAAGAGCGAACCGCTCAAGAATGGGATAAGGTATTCATGCAATCCGGGTTCAAGCTCGACCGGATTATTCCGACCCCGGCTACACAGTCGATCCTCGAAGGCTTGCCGGTTTAGGCCAGAAGGATCTAGCGAGACCGAAAGGAACTACTACATCTGGCTCACTGGTTGAACCAGGCATCCAGCCGTAAAATGCGACGAAACGAGTTTGGCCTCTCTCAATCCACGCGTGACTTAGTTAAAGAACTTCGGCAAAACCCAAGCGCCCCTAAGCCATGGCCCGAAGAGCGAATTTTAGCGATTCTGAGCGATATTCGGCGCAAACAGGAACTGGCGGTTATTCCGGACCTGATTGAAGCGGGGCTTTCCGACAACACAGCGATTAAAACAGCAGCGCGAGCAATCATTAGAGATCTGGTGGAACTGCTCCCTGCGGAATCTTTCCCGCTACTGGACGAGTCGCTTCGGCGTGGATGGGGTTATGTCGATTATCGGCGTCGACTGTCCCCTGAAAATGTTTCTGGCCTTTGGTCTTCCTCTCCGGAGGATAGGGCCTTTGTCTGTCTAGTTGCCTCTCATCGGAATGGATACGTTCGCGCCGAAGTCCTGAAGATCTGCGGATTCCGGGGCAAGGCGAAAAGGATTCCGGAGTGAACGCGAAAACGATTCCGGGGTGAAGACGAACACGATTCCGGGCTGAAGGCGAACAGTGATTCCGACGGGAAGGCGAACGGTTTTCGCCCGAGCCCGGAATCGTTTTCGCGATGCCCGGAATGTTTTTCAAGGCACAGCGGCGCTGGACATCATACCCGGCACAATGAACCCTCTTAAGGGAGGATCAGAGTGCCGGCCAGGAGACTGTCCATGCGTAAATTACGGGAGGTCCTACGCCTCCGATTCGAACTCAAACTGGGCTATCAGCAGATCGGGCGAAGTTGCGCGATCGGAGTGAGCACGGTTCACAAGTACCTGAAGCGAGCCGAGGCGGCGGGCATCACTTGGCCGCTACCCGAGGATTGGGATGAAGCACGGGTAGATGCGGCGGTATTTCCGCGCCGGGAGCCCACGATCGCGGAGAAAAATCCGGCGCGCACACCGCCCGACTTCGCCGCGATCCACGAGCAGTTGCGCAGCAGCAAGTACGTGACCCTGCAACTGCTATGGGAGGAATACCGGCAGGCGAGCCCGGATGGCTATCGCTACTCCCGGTTCTGCGAGTTGTACCAGCGCTGGCGATCGAAACTCGATGTGGTGCTTCGCCAGGAGCACAAAGCCGGCGAGAAGATGTTCGTCGATTGGGCGGGCGCGACGATTCCGGTGCACGACCGTCACACCGGCGAGGCTTGGCACGCGCCGTTGTTCGTGGCCACGCTGGGCGCCAGCAGCTACACCTTTGCCGGATGCACGCGTGACCAGCAGATGGAATCGTGGCTCCGGATGCACGTGCGCGCGTTTGAACACTTTGGCGGCATTCCCGCGCTCGCTGTTCCCGACAACACCAAGACCGGCGTAACCAGAGCGCATCGTTACGATCCGGATCTCAACCCGACCTATTACAACTTCGCGCTGCATTGCGGCTTCGGCATCGTACCCGCGCGGCCCTACAAGCCGAGAGATAAAGCGAAAGTCGAAAATGCCGTGCAGGTCGCACAGCGTTGGATCGTGGCGGCATTGCGTCATCATCAGTTCTTCTCGCTGGAAGAACTCAACGTCGCCATCCGCGAGTTGCTCACCAAGCTGAACAACCGGCCGTTTCGCAAGCGTGACGGAAGCCGTGCGTCGGTGTTCGCGGCCATCGATAAACCGGCTTTAAAGCCGCTCCCGGTCGAGCCGTTCGATCTGAGCGAATGGTCGCGCGCACGCGTCAACATCGATTACCACGTGAGCTTCGATTCCAACCTCTACAGCGTGCCCTACAATCTGGTGCACGAGCTGGTCGAGATCCGCTCGACGCCGACCACTGTCGAGATCCTCCACAAAGGCACTCGCGTAGCTTCGCACCTGCGCAGCCGCGGGCGCGGACAAGCCGTCAGCAACGACGAGCATCGCCCCAAGAGCCACCGCGCACATCTGGAATGGACACCTTCCCGCATGGTGCATTGGGCGGAAACCATCGGCCCCAACACGGCGCGACTGTTCGAGCGGATCATGAACGACTGGCCGCACCCGGAGATGGGTTATCGCGGCTGCCTGGGGATCATCCGGCTGGCCGGAAAATACTCGACACAACGCGTGGAGGCGGCTGCCGAACGAGCCTTGCTCACCGGAGCGTGCCGCTACAAAAGCGTCGAATCGATTCTGAAGAACTCACTCGATCAAGTGCCGCCATCGTCACCACCACCCGCCATCACACCGCCGCACGACAACATCCGCGGTTCCGAGTACTTCGAGTAAAGGAGCCCACATGCTACAAGAACCGATGATGGAAAAACTGACGGCCATGCGGCTGCTCGGCATGGTGGACGCATTAAAGGCGCAAGAGCAAGATCCGGCGGCGCGCGAGCTGAGCTTCCTCGAAAGGCTCGGCCTGCTCGTCGATCAGCAATGGACTTGGCGCGAGAATCAGGCCCTGGCGCGGCGGCTTCACGCCGCCAAACTGAAGGGAGCCTGCGTCGAAGAGATCGATTATCGCGCTTCTCGCGGGCTGGACAAGAGCGCCATCCGCGCGCTCGCGCAGAAGTCGGCTTGGGTTCAGAATCACGAAAACATCTTCGTGCTCGGACCGACCGGCGTCGGCAAAAGTTTCGTGGCTTGCGCGCTGGCGCAGAAAGCGTGCCGCGATGGATACTCGGCGCTCTACACTCGCGCCGCCGCACTGTTTCGAGATCTCGCGATCGCACGCGCGGATGGCAGTCTCCGCAGCTCTGCTGGCCAGGCTCAGCCGCATCGACGTGCTGGTGATCGACGACTGGGCGATGGCGCCGCTTGCCGAAACCGAACGCCGCGACTTCTGGGAGATCTGTGAAGACCGCTATCAGACCCGCTCCACGATTCTGACTTCGCAACTTCCCGTGGCGCGCTGGCACGAACAGATCGGCGATCCCACCGCCGCCGACGGCATTCTCGACCGCCTGGTTCACAACGCTCATCGCATCGAGATGCGCGGCGATTCCATGCGCAAGAAACGTGGCCCGCAGCCGTCGAGCTAACGCTCGCCGGGGTCACTTCGTGCTGAGGCGGGGACAAGGGCTGCCGCCCCTTTCCCCGCACCCCTTTCTCCGCTAGCGGCGCTCTTCCTCCGCTGCGCTCCGGACAGGTTTTCCTTGACGAAGACGAACACTTCCTGCACAATCGGAATGCCAGCGTCGCTACGCTCCGAGAACTGTTCGCCTTCGGCCCGGAATGCCGTTCGCGTTCCCTTCGGAATCAGTGTTCGCCTTCGCCGGAATCCTCAGC
>CAVYBC010000011.1:0-52133 GCA_963766615.1 Terriglobia bacterium | reverse complement strand
GAGCGTGTCGGAGAAACATTTTAGGTGGGCAGCGCTTGTGCGTTGACTGCTGATGGAAAAGAAAATTGAATTGGCAATTTGGCTGGGTTTTCAGGCCTTGGCGGGATAACCAAATTGCCGGGGTGCTGTGCGATGGCGGAAGAGCTTCAGAAGATTGTGTGTGGCGCAAATGAGTTTCCACTCTGCAGAGACGCGCTGGAGGCCGCGCATGCGAAAGCGTCGAAACCCGCGCGTTTCTTTGATCTGGCCAAACACAGGTTCCACGATCACTTTTCGCTGAGCGTACAGAGCCTTGCCGGTTTCGCTGGCAAGGCGCTTCCGCATAGCCTGGGCCTCCTCACCATGCGGCACTTTCACCGGTAATTCTTCGTTCGGTAGACGCGGCTTGGAATCCGGAGTAACCAGCATTTCAATCCCCTTCAAACAGGGATCGCGCAGGCTCAACGTATCCCAGTAGCCTGCGTCCGCTGTAACCACCTGCGGTGCGCTACCTGCGGTTTCCAGGATGGCGCGCACCATGGGTACGAGTTGTGCGCGATCGGTAGTGGTTTGCTTGACTTCGGCAGCCACAATCACCTGAGCTCGGCTGTCTGCGGCGACCTGTGTGTTGTAGGCTTGCGCAAATGCGTTTCGTCCGGTGTCCATCATCAAACGCGAATCCGGGTCTACGAAGTTATATTCCCGTGTCGGGCTTTCCGCATTGCGGCGCGCTCGCCGCAAGCGGGCTTTCGCTTTTTCGTATTGCTGTCGATCCGTCTTTTCCTGCGTTGTGGCTTGTTCATTTGTCGGCCGCCCCGGCTTACGAGGAGTGAAGTTTTGGCTTCTTTCAACATTTCCTGCGCTTCCCGTTCCAACTCTTGCTTGGCTTGTTGAATGCGTGCTAATCGGCGTTTTGCATCGGACAGGTCCGCAGGTAAAGCTTCGGGCTTTTTGCCCTTGCCCCACTTTTCGTCTTCTTCCCCGTCGGTGCGCTGTGCATCTGCCAACAACTTGTCGACGGTTTCTTTCCAATACTGCTCGCGCTCGGTGAGCTTCTGATAGGAGGCAGAGCGGTCACGACTGGCATTGGCCATGATCTTGGTACCATCGATAGCCACGTTTCCCAGCGCTACCAACCCTGCTTTCTGGCACAACCGCAGCGCTTGCACAAACAGGCCCGCTAACGCCTCTAAATGGGTGCGACGGAAGTGCGCTAAGGTGTCGTGATCGGGATGTTGATTGGCGGCCAAATACCGGAAGGCGACATCTTCATGCGTGGCTTTTTCTATGCGGCGTGAGCTGGTCACGCCTATCGCGTAACCGTACAGAAGGAGACGGGTGAGCAACAACGGATGGTAGGCTGCCAAACCCCGTCCATCTTTTCGTTCGTATTCGGCGTAGATGCCCGCCAGGTTCAGTTCGTTGGTGACCTCAGCCACAAACCGTGCCAGATGATTCTCCGGCAGCCAGTCTTGTAGTGATGGCGGCAATAGATATTGCTGATCCAGATCGCATACCCGGAAGCGTTTGTTCACTTCTCCAGATTACGGATCCCAATTACTTCGTCAAGAACTTTGTCTTGCTTCTATCTCCGACACGCTCACGTGGTAACGGTGACGCTGCAGGGTTTCAAGACATTTCGCGCGCAGAACGTAGTCATCGAGGCTGCGCAAACGGTTCGCCTGGATGTCTCGCTGGAAGTGGGCGCCCCCACAGATTCCATCACAGTAACCACAGACGCCACGCTGCTCCAGACCGATAGTGGAGCCACAACTCGCAATATCCTGACGCAACAGATTCAGGATCTGCCTGTCCTCCCCGTCGGGACCTTCATTCGCGACCCGTTGGCGCTCGCCTACACTCTTCCGGGAAGCGCTAATCCCAATGGTTCCGGATTCGCCCCACGCATAAACGGCTTGCCTCAGGCAAGCAATCAATACCGCGTCGACGGCGAAATCGTAACCAATGCCGGCGCTACCACCATCACTACGCGCAACAATGTCAGCCCCGACGCTGTCCAGGAAGTAGCTATTCAGACCAGCAACTTCAATGCGGAATATGGTTCGGTTTCCGGGGCGCTCTTCAACCAGATCGTCAAATCGGGTACGAATCAGTACCACGGCACGGCATACGATTACTTCGCCAATGACAAGCTGAATGCCGACGATGCCGGCAACCACTTAAGGAACCGGGTACGCCGCAACGATTACGGCTTCAACGTTGGCGGACCCGTTTGGATTCCCAAACTCTACAACGGGAGGAACAAGACCTTCTTCTTCGTCAACTGGGAGCAGTACAGGGATTACCAGTTTCACCTGACGGATTTCACCCCTCCCACGGTTCCCACAGCCGCCTATCGCGCAGGCGACTTCAGCGGTCTCATCGCAGCGTCGGGCAATACAAACCTACAGGTCAACGGCCACGCTTATACGGATCCATTGGGCAGAACAATTCCCCTCGGAACTATCTTTGATCCGAGCACCACGCGTTCCGTGGCCTGTAATCCGGCTCTCTCGCAGGACTGCGGAGGTGCCGGCTCGTTTGTCACGTTGCGCGACCCGTACCCGGGCAACAAGATCCCCGCGACGCAGATCGACAAGGTTTCCGCCACCATTCTCAGCAAATATGTTCCTCTTCCCTTGGGTCCAAATGCGACCGCTGGCATCTTAACCAGCAATTACCTGAACCCATTCCACGGATACCGCATTACACGCTCGCCGGCCGTCAAAATCGACGAGAACATTTCTTCCACCATGCGCCTGGCATTCACGTATTCCGACAACCATACGGAATCGCCCGTGCAAGCGTTGGGGTTGGGAGAAGGATTTCCCGAGCCGATCACCGCGAACGCCGGCACATTCGAAGCCTCGCCAACTTTCCGTTTGAACTTCGACTGGACGCTACGTCCAACCATGATTTTCCACCTCGGCCTCGGTTTCCAGGAATTCAATTTTTGCAGTTGTCCCGTGACTCTTAACTACAATGCCGCATCGGATATCGGCTTGACGGGCGCAACCCTGGGGCAGACGACATTTCCCCGCTTGAACAGCACCGCGGTCTCACCCACATCCTTGACCTTGCCCGGCCCGAACATCGGCGGAATGAATGCCCTGGGACCGGCCGGAGCGAAATCCGCCTCACCTGAACGCCACCCGAGCAGCTCGGCCAGCCTTACCTGGGTCCACGGAAACCACACTTATAAAGCAGGCGGAGATTTTCGGAAAGATTACATCGTAAACATCAACACATCCAATACTCCGGGAACTTTCACCTTCGGCGACGCAAGGGCGGGAGTCCAGGTCGGCAATGGCATCACCTGGCAGCCCGCGCTGGACGGTCTTACTGGCTTCGCCGGCAACACCAACGTTGGCTTCCCTTTCGCGAACTTCCTGTTGGGTAGCGTGACCAGCTTAACCCTGAGTGTTCCGGTAGATTATCGCCGCACCAAGTCGCAGACCGGCGCGTATATCCAGGACACCTGGAAGGTCCGCCGCAATCTGACCGTCGACTACGGAATCCGCTACGACTATGGCACCTATTCCAAGGAAGACTTTGGCCGCACCGCCGACTTCAGCCCCACTACACCAAACCCCAATGCAGGGGGGCGTCTGGGCGCGTATATTTATGAGGCCACCTGCAATTGTGACTTTGCCCACAACTATCCTTATGCGCTGGCTCCGCGCCTCGGAGTCGCCTATGCGCTCAACCCGAAAACTGTGATCCGTGGCGGTTTCGGCGTCGCCTATGGATTTACACCGGTTACCAGCGGAGGTGTGATCAATAGTGTCGTCACACCCACTCTGCAGAATGGTTTTGACGATTTCAAACTGGCGGGCGGGATCCCGGCGAAGTATAACCCAACATGGCCGAACTTCAATGCTGGTTTCGGGTTCATCCCGGGAACAGTAAACGCATTGCAGGGGGGCGTGTCACTGATCGATCCTAATGCGGGACGTCCGGACCGGACCTATCAATGGAACGTCACTGTACAGCGGGAAATAAACCGTACCCTCGTAGTGGAGGCTTCTTATATTGCCAACCGCAACGTTTGGCAATCCACGGGCGGCTCAGCGACGACGCCAGGGTTCCAGGACATCAATGCGGTTTCCGTTGCTACCCTGAGCCACTACGGATTTACGGTTGGCAATCTTGCCGACGCAACGCTTCTGAATACGCAATTCAACCGGCTCAGCCCCGCACAAACGGCCACGCTAGCCGCCCGCGGGGTCGCCATCCCGTACTCGGGCTTCCCCACCAGCGGACCCTTCGCCCAAACGGTCCTGCAGTCGCTGAAGCCTTTTCCGCAGTTCAGCAGCGTGATTTCGCCCGTCGCTCCATTGGGCAAGTCATGGTATGACTCGGTTCAGATCCAAGGTACAGAGCGGCTCTGGCACGGGCTGACGGCCAATGTGAACTTCACCTACTCGAAGAATCTGCAATTCATCAGTTCGCCAGACGTCTTTAACCACTCGGTTGGGAAAGACCTGGTTCCCTCGAATCCTCCCCGGGTGCTGCGCATCACTTTCGACTACACGACACCCAGGCCCAAGGCGGACCTTCCGGTTCTCGGCAACAAGGTTCTTTCCTATGTCGTGGGCGGATGGGGACTCTCCGCCGCCATGTATTACCAGACCGGAGCCTACCTTGGCCGTCCGCTCAATGGTTCCACAAACGCCGTCAGCCGCTGGCTCGGACGCGGTCCAGGTAGCGCTGAGTTGAAGAAGAATGCGGATGGAAGCTATATGAGCCCATGGTCGGTGGACTGGAACGATCTTAGCGGCAAACACCACACCGATCCGCTAGACATCAATTGCCACTGCTTCGATCCGGAGAAAACAGTTGTCTTGAACCCGAATGCATGGCAGACGATTCCCGACGGCCAGTGGACCGATGACACGGCCACCTACTCCTTCTTCCGCGGACCTCGTCGTCCGATGGAGAGTGCCAACCTGTCGCGTAATTTCAAATTCAAGGAGAGATACACGCTGCAGATCCGGATGGAGTTCCTGAACGTCTTCAATCGTGCCTACCTTCCGAATCCCTTGATCACGACCTTCAGCCCGGTCGGCGCGGCATCAACGCTGCAGCAATCGGCGGACGGCCGCTACATCAATGGTTTCGGGACCTTCGGAAACTTGAGAAACGCCGGTGCCTATGCGGGCGCGTACGCGGTAGGCCAAGGCGGCGGGCAGCGCAGCGGCCAACTCATCGCCCGTTTCTCATTCTAGACACCGTTGACAGTCCCGCTATTACGTGCTACGTTACTACGTAACACGTAATAGCATGCCCGGCCTCTCGATCATAAAGCGTCTGATCCGCCTAGCCGCGAAACTGTACCCTGCTCCGTGGCGCGACCGGTACGGCGAAGAGTTCGAGGCGCTGCTCGACGACGCTGGCAATCATGGCCGCGTCGTATGCAACGTTTTTGCAGGAGCTTTACTCATGCACATCCAACGTTGGCAAAAAGCCGGGGTCGCGGTGTTATTCGCCAGCTTGGCTGTTTTCTCGGCGTCCTGGTGGGCCGGCCAGCGCCCCTACATTACCCCCGGCACGCACCAGATCTTCCGCATGGACACCACCCTGGGAGCCCTGCTGGAATTCCTGGTCCTATTCATCCTTCTCCTTGCTGCCAGCATGAGGATCCCCCGTGCAGGCCGTATATTTGCCGGAATCGCAGGTTGCTACCTGGGTGCCATGGTCCTCGTATCGCTCCTCACCCCCAGGACGATTGTCAGTGTCGGTGACAGCTACTGCTGGGACCTCTGGTGCGTGGGCATCCAGAAGGTGAACGTCGCCCCACAGGGACCGACTGCCCTTTATACGGCTGAAGTAGCGTTATCCACCGACTCCACAAACGTCCAGCAACTGCGGGCCGACCCTGGTGGTAAGCAGTTCTTCTACGTAACAGACGACCAGGGCCACCGTTTCCCAGTTCAGTCCCCATCCCTCTCCACCGCCGATATCACCATCAAGCCTGGAGAATCCGTTACCTCTTCCCTGACGTTCTCCGCACCCGCGAACACCCGGCATCTCTACCTGACCGGCGACGTCTCCGCGCCCCCGTGGGTAAGCCTTTATTTTGGAAGCGACCTCAATCCCTTCCACAGACGCACGTTGTTACGCGTCCTCTGATGTGTGGTGATGTGCGCACCGTGGCGAAGGCGCAACAATATCACCTTTCTCTTTAACAACTTCCTATTTCGTCTCACCGTCAATTTCGCGAATACCTGTTATTTTCTAGGCAAGGAGATCGATCGCTCATTCACTGGAGGGGTCGGTTCGACCAGGAGCAGTGCCTAGGGAACGTTGCGAGGGTTTGTGGGTAGTGGACGCTTGGCCGAGTGTTATCGGCTCCCGCGCCGAAAAGCGGGTTACCAAAGACGGAGTCCTGTCGCTGGGACTTGATTCAGCGGATCGAGGGCCCTTTAAATACGAATTTCGTTAGCTCGATTGGCCGTAGGTGCGCCCGCATTCATCTGAACGCAATGGTTTTGTCTCTTCAAAACCAGCGATATACTCATTTCTAACCGATTCTCGAAACGTCCGGCCCGTAATTGCGTCCATTACTCAACCTAATGCGACGAGGAGGAAAACGATGCGTGCTTTTTCGTGCATAACAGCATTCATCCTGGCGGCCTCCGCCGCCTTCGCCCAAGCACCAGACGCGGCCCCACGTTTCGAGGTCGCCGACGTCCGCCCTAGCCCCCTCAGCAATAATCAATTTGGGCGAGGCCCATCCATCACCGGCACCCGCTACGACATCCGCCACATGACCATGGTCGACCTGATCGTCCGCGCCTACGACGTTACCGCGGATAAGGTGGTCGAAGGACCAAACTGGGTGGAATACGATCGTTTCGACATCAGCGCTGTGATGCCACCCAAGTCCTCCGCAGCCGACCGGAAATTGATGCTTCAGGCCCTATTGGCCGACCGTTTCCAACTCGTCGTCCACCCGGACCAGCGGCCTTTGCCGTCCTATGTGCTGACCGCTCCCAAGGGAAAGCAGAAGATGAAAGAAGGCGACGGTTCCGGCGAAACAGGATGCAAGTTCGCAATAGACCAGCCGCCTCGTACGTCCACTCCTGGCCAGCCGTCCCTTCTGCCCACCCCTTCGCTTACCTACACTTGCCGCAATATTACGATGGCAGCATTCGCCGAGGGAATGCGCAATATGGCGATGGCACAACTGTTTATCGGGACCAACCCGGTCCAGGACAAAACGGGGCTGGAGGGCAAGTGGGATTTCAATTTCAAATACACGCTGCCGATGGGCCTCTCGGGCGATAGCGTCACGCTTCAGAGCGCCCTGGAAAAACAAGTCGGGCTGAAACTGGAAGAAGTTACCACCACCCGCCCGGTCATCGTGGTCGAAAAGGCCAATCGAGTCCCTACTCCGAACGAAGCGGACATCGCTAAGAAAATTCCCCCCTTGCCAACCGAGTTCGAGGTCGCCACCATTAAACCTTTCGAGCAAGCCCCCGGCGTCCCCAGAATCATGATGCGGATGATGCCGGGTGGCCGCTTTGAGTCCTCGGGCATACCTCTCAAGATGCTTTTGCAGCAGGCTTGGGCTGTACAAACCGATGCAATTGTGGGCGCACCCAAATGGATGGATACAGACGCCTACGATATTGTCGCGAAAATACCGTCGCAAGAGGGCAATGCAGGTCTGGATATAGATCTCGTCTCCGTGATGCTGCGGGCCCTGCTGGCCGACCGTTTCAAACTCGCCGCGCACATGGAGGACAGGCCAATGACCGCCTACACCCTGACGGCGCCCAAACCCAAGCTCAAAAAAGCCGACCCGGCCTCTCGCACAAAGTGGAGCGATGGAGGGAACGGGCCCATTTTCGTTGGTGGCGGCGGTTCCGTGCCGTCGAGAACCATCAAGTTTCAAAACATGAGCATGACGCAATTGGCGGAGACGCTTCAGTCCTTCGCGGGCAACTATATCCACTCGCCGGTGAAAGACGCTACGGGCCTGGAAGGCGGCTACGACTTCACGCTTGACCTTCTCCCTCATCGCGCCCGCGCAGCTCGCCACCATGATTGGCCGTGGGCCCGTTCCCGCACCCCCTGGCGGCGGTGGCGACGCTGGCGCAGCCGCGGAACCCGTTAGCAGCACCACGATTTTCGAGGCCGTCGAAAAACAACTGGGTCTCAAACTGGTCGAAGAGAAAAGGCCCGTGCCCATTCTTGTAATCGACCACATTGAGCAAAAGCCGACCGACAATTGATATGGAGCGGCGTGTCCGCTCCATGGTGACTGATGATCCGCATTCGAATTGAAAACCCCGAGAGCGCGGACGATCGCGCCGCCATTCGAGCCGTAAACGCGGCAGCCTTTGGCCGCCCCGACGAGGCCGATCTGGTGGATAAGTTACGTGGAGATGGTCAGGCGCTCCTCTCGCTGGTCGTCGAATTTGATCGCAGTATCGTAGGGCATATCATGTTCAGCCGGATGTCGATAAAAACATCGACTGAACTCATTTCCGCTGTGTCATTAGCGCCCGTCGCCGTCGTTCCTGAACATCAACGCAGGGGAATTGGTGGCCTTCTAATTCAGCACAGCCTGCAGTTGTTGCGAGCTCGAGACGAGAGAATCGTGATCGTCCTTGGGCACCCCGAATATTACTCCAGGTTCGGCTTTTCCAGCGCTAAAGCCAGTTCGCTCGAAAGCCCCTTTCCACCGGAGGCATTCATGGCAATGGAGCTCAGCCCAGGTGCTCTGCATGGCATCCAGGGACAAGTAATCTATCCACCCGCCTTCGGACTCTGATTTGGCTTCGTTCTGCTAAAATCGCATCTAGACGCGTGCAGGACGCGTCCTGTCCGCGGAAAGGGCTGCGCCCACCTGTTTCTTGAAGGGTTCACCTATTCACTTGACCCTCTTTCGCCTGTCATGCGGACCAGGCACACGAAGGAGGCAGTCTTGAATCTCGAACAGCAAAAGAAACAGGCGCGTGAACTATTGCGGGCGATCCGCTCAGGAAATTCCGATGGGCTTTCCCGCTTGCGGAACCAGCATGCCCGCTGGATGTCCGTCGACGATGCAAACGTGCGTCAACTGGTGGCTTTGCACGACGCGCAGTTCGTCCTTGCTCGCGAACAGGGCTTTGCTAGTTGGCCCAAGTTGAAGGCTTACGCCGAGCCATCCTCGCATTCCCGCCACACTCGTTTGTTCGTTGCCGACGTGAAGTGGATTGAGGATCGTGTTCACGGTTTGATGCGAACGCGGCAATCAGCGGGTCCGGCTGCGTTGGAGCAGATTCGCGAATGGCATCCGCGCTTTGCGGATTGGACCGACGACCAGATTTGTCACGCCCCCTTTACTGAGGACGATGCCCGGTTAGTCTACGCCCGTGAGCATGGATTCGAGACCTGGGATGACCTGACCAACCGAGTAAATATATTAGCAACCAGAACGGACCTCGCCACTACGGAGCCGTTTCTGGCCGCCTTTGCCGCACTGCAATCCGGCGATATTGCCGCCTTCGAAGCTCTGTTGCGCGCCAACCCTCGCCTGGCGAATGAGCGTGGGACAAACGGGAACTCACTGCTGAATCTCGCCATCAGTTTGGCCAGCAAACGCGGATGGAAAGGAGGGCTGTCGGCGATAGAAGCGCTGCTATCGGTGGGGGCCGATGTCAATGACGCCAACGACCGCGGCTGGACGCCCCTGCATGCTGCCGCCTATGCCAACAAACCGGAGATCGCGACTCTGTTGATCGTGAAACACGCGGCTCTGGATGCGGAAGCCCATGGCGCAGGAGGCACTCCCTTGATCGCCGCACTGTTCTGGGGTCATCGCGAGGCCGCCGACTTGCTGGCACAGCACTCAGTAGCTCCCTCGAACCTTCGCGTTGCCACCGGGCTGGGCTGTCCTGATCTGGTGGAGGCTTGCTTTCGGGGCGGCTCGCTGACTCCTGAAGCCTGCGCCGCTCGTGGTTTCTACCGCCCGCATAGTGGATTTCCGGATTGGTCACCCAGCCCCGATCCGCAAGAGGTACTCGACGAAGCGCTCGTATGGGCATGCAAGAGCAATCGCGTGATCGTGCTGGACCGTCTTGTGCGAGCCGGCGCGCGGCTGGAGGCCGATCCATATCGAGGCACTCCGCTGATTTGGGCCTCAGCCTGTAATCGGACCGAAGCTGCGGCGTGGCTATTGGACCACGGAGCGAACGTCAATCAGAAGGCCACTTTCGGAGGACTGAGCCATGGCCAGGGAATCACGGCCCTTCATCTCGCCGCGCAGTCCGGTCACATGCCGATGGCGAAGCTCCTGGTCGAGCGGGGTGCGGACCTGTCGGCCAAAGAGGACCTCTACCACGCAACCCCTGAAGGCGGCGCTGGATATTTTGGGCACATTGACGTACGAGACTACCTACGTTCGCTCCGATGACAGCTATACTAGACATTCGTAGTGCAGGAATTACATGTTAGGAATGGTGTACGATTAGCAACAGTGCCCTTGGACCGCCAAAGGTCGGGTGCTCGAAAAGCAAGGAGAAAATGATCATGAAATTAGCAAAATCGGCGTTGCTTCTTTCGCTGGCATCGGCGGCCGCCTGGGCGCAAGTCAATGCGGGTGAAACGAAACCCGAAGCCAGCATGCCCTTTAACATGACCACGGTGGCCACATTTGAACTGCCGTGGCGGATAGCCTTCCTACCCGACGGCCGCATGTTGATTACTGAAAAGATCGGGCCCCTTTGGCTGGTGGGCCAGGATGGGAAAAAGGCCGTGGTGAACGGTACGCCCCCCGTCTATTGGTCGGGCCAGAGCGGAATGCTGGGCGTCTACCTCTCGCCCAACTATGCGACCGACCAGAATATTTTTCTCACCTATTCCGAGCCGGGTGACTACGGCGGCGGTCTGGCACTGGCGAGCGCCAAACTGGTCATGGGCGGCCCCGCTGGACCAGGTGGTGGTGGCCCCGGTGGGGGCGGCGCGAGGCTGCAGGGGCTCAAGGTGCTGTGGCATCAGATGCCCAAGGGCAAGGGCGGCCAAGAGGGCGGCGCGGTTGCGTTCGCCGCCGACGGTAAGTCTCTATTCCTTACGGTGGGCGACCGCCAGCGCTTCACCCCTGCCCAGGATCCAAGCCAGCCCATCGGCAAGATCCTGCACCTGATGCTGGACGGGAAAGCCTCCCCTGACAATCCCAACTTCGGTAAGGTCGGCGCTTCCACGATTCCGTTGATCGACCCACCCTCCGACACCGAGACCGCCAAGACCGCCAAGGTGGTGAGCAACTATACCTTCCCGGCTGAGAACCTGACACCGTCCGAAACCTGGGCCACCGGCTTCCGCACGCCCTATGGACTGTCGTTTGCCCCCAACGGCGAACTGTGGGAAGTAGAGCATGGCCCCCGCGGCGGCGATGAGTTCAACCTGATTGAGAAAGGCAAGAACTACGGCTGGCCCCTGGTCGAGTATGCCGACAATTACAACGCTGTGCCCATCCCCCGGCCGGACACTCGTCCCGAGTTCGCCAAGCCGGCTATCTATTGGGTTCCGGTGGTGGCGCCGGGCAACCTGATGTTCTACCACGGCACGCAGGCCTTCCCGCAGTGGGACGGCAACGCCATTGTTAGTGGAATGGGAACCCAGTCGCTCAACCGGATCGTTATGGATGGCAAAGGCGGCGCCAAGCCCGCCGAGCGTTGGGCCGTGGGCAAGCGAATCCGCGATGTGGCTGAAGGCCCGGACGGCACCTTGTGGCTACTGGAAGACGCCAATCCCGGCGCGTTGATCCACGTGACGCCGAAATAAGCACCACTCATCAGGCAGGAAGAGGGCCGGAGCGATCCGGCCCTTTTTTATTTGGTGCTGCCGTAAAGCAGGAGTTCCTTGCCGTCCGCCAATACGACGCGATCAAGCTTGATGATCTTCTGGCCATCGGCAAACTGGTAGCCGACCCCTGTGATCGTGTCGCCGGGCTTCACCGTGCCTTTGGTCCAGCCGTTGGCCTCCATCCGGATGATGGCAGGGCCGCCGATCTGCCATTTCTCAGTCTTGCCGTCACTAGTCGGAACCTCGATGATCATCATTGGGTGCGGATTGGTCCAGGCGAACTCGGTGACGGTACCCTTTACCGTTACCAGCTTGTTGTAGCTCACCGGCCAGGAATGGTGCGCCGACAGGGGAGTTAGAGCGGAGATCAGCGCAATCGCCGCAAATGCTGGAGCGCATAAAGCTTTCATTCGTTGCTCCCTCCTGCAGCCATTCTAGAACAGGGTGAGGGTGGTCGCGCATTTAGACGCCCCAGGCAGTAGAATCGACAATGGACGAAAACCTATGACTCTTTCCCCATTCTCCAAGAAATTGGCTGCGATTCTGCTCACAGCGTCTGCGGCCTTCCTCGCCTTTGCTCAATCGAAACTCCCCGCCGACCTCGATCCCCAATCGCGGGCTCGACTGCCGTATCTGAAGAAGTCCGATATGGACGCGAATGGGCAGAAGATTTTAGACACCTTTAAGAGTAAGGACGACACCTTGCGCGGTCCTCTGGCGTTCGCTTCTTATAACTCAGGTGTCGGGCAGGCCTTGCTCGATCTCCATAACGCCGCAGTCGGAGGCGGAACGCTTGACCCGCATACACGCGAACTGGCGATTATGGTTGCCTGTCGCGAAACTAATTACAACCTGGAGTGGAATGGTCATGAGGCCAGCGCTCTTAAAGCCGGAATTGACCCGAAGGTGATTGATGTCGTTCGAACCAACCGCCCGCTCGACGGTCTGAGCGAAAAGGACGCCACGGTCATCCGTTTCGGCCGCCAGCTGTATCACGACAAGAAAGTGGATTCCGCCACCTTCGCGAAGGTCGTCGAATTGTGGGGCAAGCGCGGCGCGATGGACATGGTGGCCGCAATGAATACCTACGCGGTAAGCGGCTATTTCGCCATCGCTGTGGATGAGCGCTCTCCCGAAGGCAAGCCTGAACTTCCCCCTATGAAGTAGTGATGAAGTAGTTTCCGAAGAAACCCACCCGGCTAGGGAGCTTTCAAAACGCTCGTAGCCGGTGGATCGATGCGCAACAGGGCGCCCTTGTCTTCCGCGGCCAGTAAGTAAAGCAACCCGTCGGGACCTTGCCGGATATCGCGGATGCGATTGTGCAGGTCGCGCAGAATGCTTTCGCGGTGTAGCTCCTCCCAGTTCTCGTTGAAGTCGAGGCGCTCGAAGTGGCCGGAATTGGGGACCTCCCCCTGGCGCATGCCGCCGACGAATAGATTGTTTTTCCAGTTGGGATAGCGGTCGCCGGTGTAGAACACCAAGCCGGAGGTCGCAATCGATGGCACCCAGAAGATCATAGGAGGCTCCATGCCTTCGCGATAAGGATTGACCGAAACGCTGGGGCCTCCGTAGAACCGGCCATAGCTCACAACGGGCCATCCATAATTTTTTCCTGGTTTGAGGACGTTCACTTCGTCGCGGCCGTTGGGTCCGTTCTCGCACTCCCAAATATCGCCCGTGACAGGATTCACGGCGAGCCCCAGCGGAATGCGGTGCCCCATCGTGTAGATCTCGGGACGATAGCCGGCCCGATTGACAAATGGATTGTCCGGAGGCACAGTGCCATCGTCGCGCAGGCGGAGCACTTTGCCGGCGAGGTCATCCGGGACCTGGGCGCGGTCGCCTGTGGGAGGGTCGCCCGAGCCGACGCTCATGTAAATCATGCCATCGCGGCCGAAGACTATCCGTGAGCCGTTGCCGCTAGGGATGGCGGTGAAGAGGTCCTGCCAATCCGTGATTGCGGTCCCGTTCCAGTGTCCGCGGCCCAACGTTAGAACGCCGCTTGCGGCTGGAGTGGCCTGGTCGCCGGTTGGAGGCTTGCTGTAAGTGAAGTAGATGAGCTGGTTTTCGGCGAAGCGGGGATGTAAGGCAATATCGAGTAATCCGCTAAGGCCACGCGCCTGCACAGTGGGTGTACCGGCTACAGGCGTGGGATCGAGAACGCCGTTGCGAACAACGCGCAGGCGTCCGGCGATCTCGGTCACGAGAATCCTTCCGTCGGGCAGGAAGGCCATGCTCCACGGTTGGATCAGCCCCTTGGTGATGGTGAGACGCAGGCCGCGTTCAATGCCCGTGTCAAAGGTGATGGGCGAATCGGGCAGAGTGGGCGAGGGCCAGTTAATGCCCTTGGGAGCTTTGCTCTGATTGGACTTTGCATTTCCGGCGGGCTGTTGCGCTTGTGCGAGGAGGGCGAAGGTCGCCACGGCCGCTGCAGCCGAGGTGGTGACGAAGACGGGCCATTGACGGGTGGTGGGCATAACGGAATCGAGTTTACATCACCATTCAACTGAGTGCTGGCTTCGGCGGCTATTCGTAAAACTCAGGAGCCATTTTGCGCTTGATCCCAGCCGTGTAATCGTGCTGAATCCATAGTTGCGCGTTGTTCTTCTTCACGAACTCCTCCACCATAGCCCTGCTCTTCGCCGTCTGCTCTTTGTCGGAATCGAAGGAAGGGATCCGCTTGTACGTGATCTCCTCCGGATAGTGATAGAGGTCGCCCGAAAGGAACACCGGACCGGTCTTGGCGAGCTTCAGGAATAACGATTGATGGCCGGGCGTGTGGCCTGGAGTGAACTTGATCATCACCGTGCCGTCGCCGAAAACGTCATGGTCCTCACCTTTTAAAAGGATGGTCTTGCTCTTGGCGAGCTCGGTGAAAAATTTGGGGTCGCCTACGCCGCCGGCCTTTTTCTGTTGGTTGTCGGGCCGCGGGGCGAAGATCGCGTCCCGGTCGCCTTGCTGGACGATCCAGGTTGAGCCCGCGAACGCGTTGGCATTTGCGACGTGATCGCCATGGTAGTGCGATAGGGCCAAATAAGTAATGTCAGAGGGCTTGTATCCGATCGCAGCCAACTGTGGCAACAGCGGCCGGTCCACGGTGAAGGCTCCTTGTGTCTGAGGAGTGACGCCGTTCGCGAAAGCGCTGTCCGGAATCTCGCCCGTATCCCACATCAAGGTGCCTTTCGGGTGAACAATCAGGAAGCACGGAGTCACCATATTGGAAGTCGCCAACTCGCCTGGCTTGAATCCCATGGAATCGCCATTAGCTACGGTAATTTTTCCGCAGTCCAATACATAAAGACGGAGCGATTTGGGCGGGGCCGGTTTTCCGGATTGGGCCTGCGCGGAGGGCGAAATCGAAAGAGCAAACACTACACTCGCGGACAGGGCGGTCTTGAGCTGCGTCATCATGATCGAAAGAATATCACCAACCCCGCGCGCGCGCCATTCCGGTAGAATTGTTCGGGGTCAAGGCCCGGGAGTGATCCGATGAGAATTCTTATAGCGGTCGTGGTGTTCGCGGGCATTTGCGCTGGCGAGAAAGTTTCCACGCCAAGGGTTACGATTATCACTTCCCCTTCGGCGTTGGGGAACACAATGACGCCCACGGAGCCGCGGAGCTTCCCGAGGCGATGACTTGGTGGTGGCGCGATTACGATCCTGCGAAGACGTCGCAGGAATTTGTTCAGGATCCCGCGGAGAAGGATCAGCCCGCGTGGCGGGTGGTGCAACTAAATCGGAAGTAAGCGGCGCCGAGTTAAACGCCTTCCACAATCCGGAAGTCTCGCTCGGCCGCGTGTCCCAAGACCTTCAACGCTGCCTGATACGCGGGGCTGTTGTAGGTAGCAATCGCTTTCTCGAAACTTTCAAATTCCATTACGACTACACGTTGCTTCAAACCCACCTCTCGGGGTTCCACAGCGTCGGCAGTCCGAATTACTCCCTTACCGCCACCAGCAGTGATCGCTGGAATCGCGAGTTCGCCATATTTCTTGAGGGCGGACTCGTCTGAAACGGAACGGTAGCAAACAACCCAATAGCCCTTTTTCATATCTCCCCCAATTTACACTGTTTCAATTACTCCGGCGCGCTCGATGGCGGAACGATTCCTTTCAATCGCAGGTAGACGCTCATGTATCCATAAACTTCATTCGAGTGCCGGACCATATTGTTCAAGGTCGCAAGCTTGGTCCGCATTGGATCAGGAGGGAAAGGCCCGCCGAGCCGCGAGGGGATCTTCTCCATGGCCGCCGCGTCAGAGAGCGAATCGAAAGCCGAGTCGCAGGCGGAGGATGCCTGCTTCAGCAACGCGATCAGTTCTGGCTTGGCCGTAGCTGCCGGACGAGAGAGAGTCGATTGGTTCCCCATGACACCCTGACAAACGAACAGATTTGCACCCGCGATGTGCGCCAGACGCTGTCCAAAGCTCTCGATCTCGGGCGTAGGCTTAAAGCTGTAATTCTCCGCAGGCATCTTTTCCGCCATCTTCAGGAGGTTGTCACGGACAACCGTCCAGGGGAATTTCGCTTCCGAGACCAGATCATTTTGGCCCTGCGCCAGCAACGCACGGCAAACGAGCAGGGTAAGACAGAAAAACCGGTTCATGCTTTGCATCCTATCAATACATGAATGGCCCGGAATCGTGCCATTCACGGGTTCCGGGCCACTCAGCCGAACTAATTTAAGACTTAAGCGCGGGCCAGATCGTAGCGATCCAGGTTCATCACCTTGGTCCACGCAGCCGCAAAGTCTTTCACGAACGTTTCTTTCGAATCGTTACATGCATAAACTTCGGCGATTGCCCGAAGTTGTGAGTTAGAGCCGAAGACGAGGTCGACACGGGTACCGGTCCACTTGACCGTGCCCGTCTTGCGATCTTTCCCTTCATACAGGCCCTCGCTTGAAGAGGGCTTCCACTCGGTGTTCATGTCGAGCAGGTTGACGAAAAAGTCATTCGTCAGCGTCCCGGGCTTATCGGTGAATACGCCGTGTTTGGACTGCCCGGCGTTCGCATTCAGCACTCGCAGGCCGCCGACGAGAACCGTCATCTCCGGGGCCGTCAGCTTCAGCAACTGCGACCGATCCACCAGCAGTTCCTCCGCGGGCCTTTGCTGGTCCTTCTGCAAGTAATTCCGGAATCCGTCTGCTGCGGGCTCTAGTACAGCGAAAGAGTGCGCATCGGTCTGCTGCTGCGACGCATCGGTGCGGCCGGGCGAGAAGGGAATCTTCACCTCGTGTCCGGCCTTCTTGGCGGCTTCCTCAATCGCGGCATCGCCACCCAGAACGATCAGGTCGGCAAGCGAAACCTTCTTTTTGCCGGCGGAGCTATTGAATTCCTTTTGGATTCCTTCCAGCGTCTTCAGGGTCGTCGCCAATTCAGCCGGCTGGTTTACTTCCCAATCCTTTTGCGGCGCAAGGCGAATGCGCGCCCCGTTCGCGCCACCACGCTTATCGGAGCCTCGGAAGGTCGCGGCCGACGCCCACGCAGTATTGACGAGCGTGGAGATGGACAGTCCGGATGCGAGGATCTTCGACTTTAGATTCGCAATGTCCTGCGCCCCGATGAGTTCATGATCCACCGCGGGAACAGGGTCTTGCCAGATTTGTGGCTCCTTCGGCACGAGCTTGCCAAGATACCGCGGGAGAGGACCCATGTCGCGGTGCGTCAGCTTGTACCAAGCCTTGGCGAACGCGTCCGCGAACTCCTGCGGATGGTCGAGGAAGCGCTTCGTAATGGGCGCATAGATCGGGTCCACCCTGAGGGAGATGTCGGTGGTGAGCATAAAGGGTGCGTGCTTCTTCGATGGATCCTGAGCATCGGGAACAGTGCCCGCTCCGGCGCCATTCTTGGGAGCCCACTGGTGCGCCCCCCCTGGACCCTTCACCAATTCCCACTCAAAGCCGTACAGATTTTCCAAGTAGTTATTGCTCCACTTGATTGGCGTGGTGGTCCATGCGCCCTCTATTCCGCTGGTGATCGCATTGGTGCCGGTGCCGTTGCCATAGGTGTTGTTCCAGCCGAAGCCTTGCAACTCAATGGGGGCGCCCTCGGGTTCCGGGCCTACATACTTTCCTGCATCCGCGGCGCCGTGCGTTTTGCCGAACGTGTGGCCGCCGGCGATCAGAGCCACGGTCTCCTCGTCATTCATCGCCATGCGAGCGAACGTCTCGCGGATATCGCGTGCCGCCGCGATGGGGTCCGGATTGCCATTGGGCCCTTGCGGATTTACATAAATGAGGCCCATCTGAACAGCGCCGAGAGGATTGTCGAGCTGACGGTCACCCGTGTAGCGCTCGTCACCCAACCACGTGTTCTCAGGTCCCCAGAAAATGTCCTCCGAAGGTTCCCACAAATCTTCGCGCCCGCCGGCGAAACCGAAGGTCTTGAATCCCATCGACTCCAAGGCGACGTTACCGGCAAGAATCATCAGGTCGGCCCAGGAGAGTTTCCGCCCATACTTCTGCTTGACGGGCCATAGCAACCGGCGAGCCTTATCGAGGTTCGCATTGTCGGGCCAGCTATTGAGCGGCGCAAAGCGTTGTGTGCCGTAGCCTGCTCCGCCGCGGCCATCTCCGATGCGATACGTACCCGCGCTGTGCCACGCCATACGAATGAAAAACGGACCATAGTGACCATAGTCGGCCGGCCACCAGGGCTGCGACGCGGTCATTACCGCGTGCAGATCCTTGACCACGGCATCCAGGTCGAGGGTTTTGAATTCCGCCGCATAGTTGAACTTCTCGTCCATCGGATCGGACAGGGGCGAGTGCTGATGCAGGATCTTCAGGTTTAGTTGATCGGGCCACCAGCCTGCATTAGTCGGTCCTCCAGCCACTGTGTGCCTCCGAGCGCCATGCGCTACAGGGCACTTGGTAGGTGTCGCCGAGGTTTGTTCCTGATGATTGGTGGGGACAGCCGCCGCCGTCCCTGTGACTTCTTTCTCCATCTGTTTTTCTCCTTTGAATCACTTCAAAAATTCCAGTGCGCGGCACTCAACGTGAAGAGTGCCGCGGAGCGCATTTGGTACAGAGTCCCCGGATAATGAGTTCGCATTCGCGAATTTTCCGCTTACCAAGAGAGCCTGAGTCAGGCTTGGGCACGTCGTACCACTCCAGGTCCTCGATGGCGCCGCAGCGGTCGCACATGAAGTGGTGATGCCGCTGACCTTTCGCATCAAATCGCGCGGCGCGACCCTCCATGGCCACTTCACGTACCAATCCCGCCTGGACCAAATCGCGCAGATTGTTATAAGTCGTGGCTCTGGATGAGCGCGGATCCAGCCGATTCACCGCTTCGAAGATTTCCGCAGCCGTGGGATGGCCAGTATGTTCCATCAGGAACGCCATTACGCCGTAGCGTTGCGGAGTGCATCTTAGTCCGCTACCTTCCAAGGACCGCTTAATCGCTTCGGCGTCCATCTACAGATTAGACTATATCTAAGCTGATACTTTGTCAAGAAAAGATCGGTTGCGGTCTACTTCTCGGCTCCCGCAATGACATCCATGCCGACGCTCGCATCCAGCGAGGGTAATCCCTCAACCTCCACTGCAGGCCCGGCCAACGAATCCTTGTGGAACACTTCCCGTCCCAGCTTCGCTAGCTTTTGACTCAGCGAACCATCCGTCGCATAGAACCGCACCGCAGCCACGCTCCCTGTGCCTCCCAGCGAACCGATCGCCTTATCCAGCCGCTCAAACGCTAGGCGCAGGTCTGAGTCTTCCCGTCCAAAAGCCATCTGGATCCCACTAAACACTACCTTAGGGGTCTTCAACACCACGGCCTGCGCGCCCGGCACGACGGTGTTGCCAGGCTCAATGCGTCCCGCTGCCTCGCACAAAGCGAAGCGATCCACAGGCGACCGTTGTGCCTCCATCAGATTCAGCACCGCTGACGGAAACGCCGCCGCGAGCCCCGACCGAGCCGCCTCGTTGTCGCCGATCGAACTTGCAAAACAGGTTACTGATAACACTCCCGACGCGCCTACGCCGGATCGCTCCACTTCTTTGTGCAATTGAGCCACAGCCGCCTGAATATCGGCGACCGCCGTTCCCGGAAAAAACACCACGCCATCAGGATTGACCACTCGCTTATCTTCGGAGACAGCTTCCATCTCCACCTGCGCCCCCACCATGGGAAGTGCCCCGACCTGCACGGTGGTCAACACCGGCAGAGGCAGCTTCTTCTCCGTGAATGCTTCGCTGATGATTTGTTGTACCCGCCGCATATCGCCCGTGCCTGCCACGAAGGCGCGCACCCGAACGATCGGCGCTCCACGATTGCTCTGCATCAGCGCCTTCAACGCATCGCGACTCTGTTGGGAAAGAAGGCCTTTGCTGGAAAGCGGGGAGAGTTGAAAGGTCAGCCGTCCAGTCTCAGCCGATATCACCAGCGGAGGCACCGGCAGCAGGGGCAGACTTTGGGTAACCGGCTCCTTGTCTTCATTCTTCTTTTTCTTGGCCATCTTGGGCTCTGGCTGCCCGAACACACTCGCTGCCAGAACAAGGCCTAGAAGAATTGCGATTGAACGCATGATGCCAGCTTGCACCCCGAATTGTATCACCGTCTCGACAAAATCAACATCGGCGGAAGACCCTTCCAGCCGTAGCCTGATAACATGAGGATATGTTTCTAAGTGACGAATTTCGCGTGAAATCGGGCCTCGCCGAAATGCTAAAAGGCGGCGTCATTATGGACGTCACTAACGTGGAGCAAGCCCAAATTGCTGAGCGAGCCGGAGCCACCGCTGTAATGGCTCTGGAACGCGTGCCTTCCGACATTCGCAAGGACGGCGGCGTGGCACGCATGGCATCCATCCGCATCATCCGCGAAATTATGGACACCGTGTCGATTCCAGTGATGGCCAAGGCTCGAATCGGGCATTTCACCGAAGCTCGCGTGCTGGAAGCTTTGCAGGTGGATTACATCGATGAAAGCGAAGTACTGACTCCCGCCGACGAAGAACATCACATCGACAAGAAAGCTTTCAAGGTGCCGTTCGTATGCGGCGCGCGAAATCTGGGTGAGGCTCTGCGGCGCATCGCGGAAGGCGCCGCCATGATTCGCACCAAGGGCGAAGCGGGCTCGGGCAATATCGTGGAAGCGGTGCGGCACATTCGGACGATCGTCAAGGAGATGAAGCATCTCACCATCCTCGGCAAAGAAGAGCTGGTGCATGAAGCCAAGAATCTCGGCGCGCCGCTTGAACTTGTTGAATGGGTGGCTGCCCACGGAAAGCTACCTGTGCCCAATTTTTCAGCAGGCGGTATCGCCACTCCGGCCGACGCGGCACTGGTAATGCAGTTGGGAGCCGAGGCGGTTTTCGTCGGCAGCGGCATTTTCAAATCGGAAGATCCGGAAGCGCGCGCCAAGGCGATGGTGAAGGCCGCGACTTATTACAACGATCCCGTCAAACTGCTGGAAGCGAGTGAAGAGCTGGGCGAGGCGATGCGCGGGCTCGACATCTCCAAGCTTCCCGAGGCGGAGTTGCTGCAGACGCGCGGCTGGTAGTCTTGAAAAAGACCGTAGGCGTTCTCGCCCTGCAAGGCGATTTCGAGGCACACGCGCGAGCACTCCGGCAGGCCCAGGCGGATGCCGTGGAAGTTCGCACTGCACAGGACTTGGCCCGCTGCGATGGGTTGATCATTCCTGGCGGCGAAAGCACCACTATGCTCAAGCTGATCGGCCTGGAAAACCTGCTGGAGCCGCTGCAAGCCTTCGGGCAGTCGAAGCCGATTTTCGGAACCTGCGCCGGCGCGATTCTTCTGGCGAAAGAGGTGTCCGCACCGGCCCAACCAAGCCTGGCGCTGATGGACATCGCCGTCGAACGCAATGCTTATGGACGGCAGTTGGATAGCCGCGTGGCGAAAATCGACCTGAATGGCGAGGAAACGGAAGCCGTTTTCATTCGCGCGCCCATCATTCGCAGGGTTGGATCTGGCGTAAAGGTGCTCGCTTCCTACCAGGGAACGCCCGTATGGGTGGAGCAGGGACTTCACATGGCGACCACGTTTCACCCCGAGCTCGGCGCGAACTCCTATATTCACCAACATTTTACGGCGAAATTGTAACCTTACCGCCACCTTGCCGATAAGGGATGCGTGAGCGAATTTGCGCGCCCCATGATTCGAGAATCGATAACGGTCAAAGAATCCGTCAAAAACGTGCTCAAGGCGCACCGGGCCTGGCTCGAAAACCCTGCAACGGGTCATCGCGCCGATATGACGGGACACACACTCAACGAAGCGAATCTCTCCACTGCCGACCTCCGTAAAGCGATCCTCTCCCGCGCGACGTTTTTGGACGCCAATCTGGCGCAAGCCGACCTGACAGGCGCAACTTTGGATGGTGCGGACCTCCAGCGAGCCAATCTGGCGGGTGCTTTCTTAAGCAGCACATCGCTTTCCGAAGCCAATTTTGGCGGTGCATTTCTGCAGGGGGCAAATCTATCGGAGGCATCCGGCAATCGCGTTAACTTCCGGCGGGCAAAGCTCGAAAAAGCCAGCATTATGGACGTTTCGATGCAAAACGCCTCTTTTCAGGAAGTGAAAGGCGCAGGCATCAGCTTCCATCAGGCGCGCTTCTATGAAGCCGATTTCTTTGACGCCAACCTTGTTGGCGCGCAGTTCTATCATTCGCGCCTGCAACATGTGCGTCTCACCGGCGTGCAAGCCACCACCGCCAATTTCAGCGGATCCAAACTCGACCATTGTGATTTCACCCGGGCCGACGTATCGGGCTCGAAGTTCGGTCGCGTCGAAGTGATCCAGTGCATCTTCCGCCATACCCGGCTCGTCAATTGCGATTTCCGCGATGCCCGCTTCCGCGGTGGTGATTTCAGTGGCGCCGTCCTGGAAGGTTGCCGCTTTGCCGGAGCCCATTTATTGACGGTAGACCTGCGGGGAGCAGACCTTCGTGGAGCACGCGATCTGACCCAGGATCAGCTCATGCAGGCGGTCACTGATTCCGGCACGGTCTTGCCGAACGGCACGCACGGACCTTACATGCGCTTCTCCGGGGCCGAAAGGCCCAGGCCGGACCTGGCCAAGCGCTACTAACCCCGCCACGTAGGGCGCCCCGCGCCCACCCGGACTAAACCCCCTTATTCCTGCTAACCGGAACGCCCCCCCGAAGTCTAATGGAAGGATGAGCGAGAGCGACAGCGTCGCAGTCGCGAGAGTTTTACGCGGCGAAGGCGATGCCTACCGGATGCTGGTGGAGAAGCACGGCCGTTTTCTGTTTCGGGTCGCTTTTCGCATTACCGGCAACGTAGCGGACGCCGAAGACGTGGTGCAGGAAGCCTTTTTACGGGCGTTTCGCAGCCTGCACCTCTACGATGCGCGCGCGACGTTCTCCACCTGGATGCATAGGATTGCGGCGAATTGCGCACTGGATATGGTCCGAAAACGAAATCGACGAATGGAGAGCGCCATGGAGGATACCAGAGACGACGCACCCAAGCGGGACCTGCTCGCTCTGGTTCCCTCCCGCGATCCGGGGACGGACCGGGTGGTTTATAGCAGCCAGGTGCGGGGCCAGGTTCAGCTCGCCATGGAGGACCTGAGCCCTCTAGAGCGCAGCGCCTTTGTGCTGCGCCATTTTGAGGGGAATTCCATAGACGAGATCAGCGCGACCCTGAGCGTCAGCGAGAACGCGGCCAAGCAAAGCATTTTTCGCGCTGTTCAGAAATTAAGGCGGGCATTGGAGCCCGTGGTAGGAAGTGCGTCATGAACCATTTGACTCAGGAACAACTGGTGGACCATTACTATGGCGAACCGCAGGGTTCCTTGGACGTGGACCAGCACCTGGAAGGGTGCGAACCGTGCAGGACTCAGTACCAGACGCTGAAGCGCGTACTGAATTCCGTTGACGGATATCCTGTGCCGGAACCGGCTGTGAGTTATGAAGCGCGGCTGTGGAAGAAGCTCGCGCCGGAGGTAAGTCCTGGTTCCACCTCGCATCAGTCCAGATGGTGGATCAGCGCGGCAGCTATCGCGGCCATGGTTGTGGTGGCGTTCCTCGCGGGCCGCGCCTCGCGAACACCGCGGCCTGGGCAGGGGATCACGTCGGCAGTGGTCAAGAACCAGAGTCTTCCCGTCCTGGTGATCGCGGTCGGTGACCATCTGGAACGCTTGGAGGCCGTGCTCACCGAACTGGAGAACGCCGATGGACACAAGGACCTGGACATTTCCTATGAGCAACACTCGGCCGAAGACCTGCTGGATTCCAATCGGTTGTTTCGGCAGACTGCGGCGGCCGAAGGCGACGTCGTAACAGCCAGTGTGCTGGAGGATTTTGAGAATGTCCTGCTGGAGATCACGCATCAGCCGGCTCGTATCTCTCCAGAGCAATTAGAGGATTTGAGGCGCGACATCAAGGATCGCGGTGTCTTATTCAAAGCAAAAGTTCTAGGGAGCCGTATGCGCGGCGAGGAGACCAAATTATGAGAATTGTGAAAAGGTGGCTGGGGATTGCAGCGATTGTCGCCTTGGGTGCGGCAGGAGCGAAGGGGCAAAACGACGCTGCGGAACAAGCTCGCGAGCAAGCGCGGGAGCAGGCCAGGCAAGCTCAGGAACAAGGCCGCCAGGTGGCCGAGCAGGCGCGCGAGATGGCTCGACAAATGCGCGATATGAATCGCGGGAACGACGACTACCGTAGCGGCCAAAGCGCAATCGATCGCCGCGATTACGATCAGGCGATTAAGCGCTTCGACCGCGTGATCGTCGACAAGTCGACGCGTGCCGATGGAGCGATGTATTGGAAGGCATACAGCTTCTACAAGCTGGGACGGAAGCCCGACGCCCAAACAGTGCTCGCCGATCTGGAGAAGCAGTTTCCACAGAGCCGCTGGCTGAATGATGCGCGTGCTCTGGCCGCCGAGGTCCGCGCATCCAACGGACAGCCCAATTCGCCGGAGAGCGAATCGGATGAGGAATTGAAGCTGCTCGCGATGAACAGCCTGATGCAGCAGGATGCCGATCGTGCCATACCCTTGCTGGAAAAAGTATTGGCCGACCCTAAGAACTCCCCCAACCTTAAGAGCCGCGCGATCTTCGTGCTGGCGCAAAGCAAATCGCCCAAAGCTCGACAGATCGTGATGCAGTACGCCAAGGGCGGCACCAATCCCGATGCGCAACTCCGCGCAATCGAATATTTGGGAACCTTCCGGTCCGACGAGAGCAGCCAGGCCTTGGGCGAAGTCTACGCCTCCACCACCGACCCTGCCGTGAAGCGGACGGTGATCCGAGGTCTGATGGTGGCCCGCGCCAAGGATCGGCTGGTTCAAATCGCGAAGTCGGATCCGGATGTCAACATGCGGCGCGAGGCGATTCAATATCTGGGCGGGATGCAGGCTTCTGAAGTCGATTTAGCGGACTTTTACAAGACCGAAAGCAACATGGAATTGAAGCGCAGCATCATACAGTCGCTGTTTGCCCGGCAGGCCGCCAAGCAAATGGTCGACCTGGCGCGAACGGAGACAAACGTGGACCTAAAACGCGAGATCGTGCGCATGCTTGCCTCGATGAAGTCCAAGGAAGGCGCGGATTATCTGGAGGACTTGATAAAGAAATGAAAACCATTCTTCTATTCACGGTCGCCGTCTGCGGTTTCGCCCAACAGCCGCGTATTCAGAACGCGAAACTGGAGACGCGGACGGCCACGCCAACGCTTGACGCCGCGCTACGAACCATCCTGTCTGCGCAATCCGAGCCTGCGTGGATTGGTTACAGCATTCCGCGAGCTCAGCGGCGGGACGACTGGTACGACGACTCCTCCCGCGGTTGCATTCTGGAAGATGGACACAACACAACGGTGATCCGCGACATCAATACGGCGGTCCCGCTGGAAGGGCCAGCCAATATGATCCTCCTGTTTCGAGTCTCCGAACAGAAAGTTCAGAGGATCCGAATGCTGGCGCCCGATTGCCTGTTGGACGCGGGCGGGCTGCCGTTTTATTGGTTCAATAACGTGAAGGCGTCCGACAGCGTCGCGTTTCTTGAAGGTCTGACGAAAGAGCGCGTGGGGAGCGCGGTGTACGCCATCGCGATGACTCGCGACCCTTCCTCCGATGCGGCGATGAACCGGCTGGTCGATCCCTCCCAACCGGACAACATCAGGCGTAGCGCTGTGTCCTGGCTGGCGACTCCGGCCTTGGAACGTCTGTTGACCAGCGATCCCAGCGACCCTGTGAGAGAACAGGCAGTAAGCGTTCTCGCGCGACGAAAAGACCCCGGCGCGATTCAAACCGTCATTCAGGCAGCGAAGGCAGACAAGAGCGCCAAGGTCCGTCGGCAGGCCGTGAATGCGCTGGCGCGATCCAAGGATCCTGCCGCCGTCCGATTCTTTGAAGACGTCTTCCGATAAGTTTATCTGCGGCGATAAACACTCAAGAAATCGCCCGTGCCCGCCGTCTCCACCAGATCCATTTGCTGGTCGAGCCCAAGCTTGAACGATCGCGCGTCGCCCAACACAAGAACGTAGTCAATCGGGGAAGGGAAGTCGTGCAGCAACTGTTGAAGACTCGCGAGGCCGCCTTGATCTCCCTTTTCCAGGTTCCACAACGCTGATCTCTTCTGGTCCGTGATCACAGGGCGGAATTCCAGTGCGAACACGCGAGACGGAGCCTGATAATCGCTCAAGTCCACCCAGCCATGCCGCGCCGCCATCCAAGCGTCGGCGTGATACATGGGATCTAGCGCAAGCCCACGGTACCGGTAGCGCCTGGACATCGGCACGGTGTCGAAATGAATGCGCACCACCGTGGCTCCGGCAGGAATGGAATCCGTGACGCGGGCATATTCTTCCACCGCCTGACTGACGTTGCGAGCATTTCGGTTCATCGACCGGTAGAGCTGAACGCCCAGAAAGCCCGTGATCACGAGAGCGACGGGCAGAGCTGCCATTTGCATGCGCGAACCCGATGCGGCCACAGTGCATCCTAAAATAAACACCGCCCACGCGACGCGCGCGTTAATATCGTCACCGCCGAAGCCATGCGAAGGTACGATCAGGTAGAGAGCGTAACAAACTGCTGTGGCGGCTAACAAGCCTCCGCGCGCCGTCGCCCACTCTGATCGCCGCAAAAGTACGATGCCAAGTACCAGATACGCCGCCATGAACGGGTAAAGATAAGTGCCTGAGGGGTTCGGTTGAAACGTTTCCGCGAATACGCGGGACGGAAAGTTATGCCATGCAAACAAAATATCCGGCGCAACTCGAATGCCTTCCCTGGATGCCAGAACGAAACTGCCCATTAGCAGACATACGGGGATAATCGCAATCAGCAGAGGCAGCAACAATTGCGGCCTACGAAAACCATGAAGCCAGCCCGCGACAATAAGGATGGTCAACACGGCCAGCACCGCCGGCAGAATGTGTGTAGAGAACGTAGCCAGCAGTAATAAACCCAACCCCATCGCGCGTCGCCATGAAAGATCGGCGGAATGACGAACGTAAAAGCCCACTCCCAACGCAAAAAGCGCCATGCCCAAATAGAAGTTGTAGAACCCGACCCATAAAAACCACGTCAAGCTCAGGAAGTTGATCACAGGCGTGAATGCGGCAGAAGGGTCGAGCGATCGCAGCAGGTAAAAAAAGCTGAGAAGTACGGCGAGCACGCTGAGAGTAGCGACAATCGGCTCTGCGCGGGTCGCCGATATCCGCGAGACCAGGTTGAACAGCAACACCGAGCCCCAATTTGTTGTCAGCGCCGGCCGCAGTTTGTAGAACGTACGGTAGGGGGAAGAAGGATTAAAGAGAACCTCGCCAATGACGCGAGCATTGTAGAGGTGAGACGGCCCGTCCATGGTCATGAAGTAACGGGCGGTCCAGGGAAGAATGGCCTGAAATAAAAGAAGACTGAGCCCGAGAGCGGCAGGCACTCCCCGGCTCAGTCTTTTCATGTCGGGATGGGAACGCAGCTTACTTACCGGCGTTGAACCGGTGTTCCGCCGCTTCCCAATTCACAACGTGCCACCAATTGCCGACATATTCGGGCCGGCGATTCTGATACTTAAGATAATAGGCATGCTCCCACACATCCAGTCCGATGACGGGGAACTTGCCTTCCATCAGCGGGCAGTCCTGATTCGGCGTGGACATGATCTCCACGCCTGTTCCGGTCTTGATCAGCCACGCCCAACCCGATCCGAACCGGGTAGCCGCGGCGGCGCCGAATTTTTCTTTGAACGTATCGAAGGTCCCGAAGGCGGCGGTGATGGCCTGCGCCACATGACCGACAGGAGCGCCACCCTTGCCGGGCCCCATAATCTGCCAGAACATGGAATGATTCCAATGTCCGCCGGCGTTGTTGCGAACCGCCGTGCGGATGCCTTCCGGTACAATACCGCAGTTGTTTGCGAGCAGTTCCTCAAGCGACTTCGAGGACAGCTCAGGAGCCGATTCCAGCGCCTTGTTCAAGTTGGCGATGTAAGCGGCGTGATGTTTACCATGGTGAATTTCCATGGTCATTGTGTCGATATTCGGTTCCAGCGCATTATGCGCGTACGGCAGATTCGGTAGTGTAAACGCCATGTTCCTATGGTCTCCTATTTTGAGATCTCTCTATGAAAGAGATCCGTCATGCCAAGAATGGTTTCGTTATCTTCTCTCGTATGCGTCTGCCAGCCGGAACATTCCAGCCTCGTTAAAATGAGCCGCTGAAATCTGCAATCCGACGGGAAGTCCCTCCGGCGTCGCACCGCAAGGCACGCTCATGCACGGAATGCCTGCTAGCGATCCAGTAATAGTATAAATGTCCGACAAATACATGCTCACCGGATCATCCACTTTCTCGCCGAGCTTGAACGCGGGAAACGGCGAAACCGGGCTCACAATGGCCTCGACCTTTTCAAACGCGTTTGCGTAATCCTGCGCGATCAGAGCCCGAACCTTCTGGGCCTTTAAGTAATAAGCGTCATAATAACCCGCGCTCAGTACATATGTCCCCAGCAGAATGCGCCGCTTGCATTCCGCCCCAAAACCTTCATCGCGCGTGATGCGATACATCTCGCCTAGGGTGTGGGCCGACTCGGCGCGCGTCGTATAACGCACGCCGTCATATCGCGCGAGATTCGAACTGGCCTCCGCTGTCGCGATGATGTAGTAGCAAGCCACCGCGTAGCTCAAGTGCGGAAGGCTGATGTCCACAATCTCGCAGCCGAGCCTCTTCAGTTCATCAACCGCCGCGAGCACAGGCTTGGCTGTCTCGTCTGCGAGCCCATCGAAGAACTCTTTCGGCATGCCGATTTTCATTCCTCGAACATTGCCGTTCATCGCGTCCGCATAGTCCGACACGGGCGCGGCAGAGGACGTCGAATCCATCGGGTCGCGCCCCGCAATCACCTGTAGCAGCTTCGCCGTATCGCGCACCGTATGCCCGAAGGGGCCGATATGATCGAGCGAACTCGCAAACGCAGTCAGGCCGTACCTGGACACGCGTCCATAGGTCGGCGTCACCCCAGAAATTCCGCAGAATGACGCTGGTTGACGGATCGAGCCACCCGTGTCCGAGCCGAGCGAAAGCACCGCGGTATCCTGCGCGATCACGGCCGCCGATCCTCCGCTGGAGCCGCCCGGCACGCGATCCAGCGCTACCGGATTCCGTACCGGCCCAAACGCTGAGTTCTCGGTCGACGAGCCCATGGCAAATTCATCGCAATTTGTCTTGCCAAGAAGGATGCCTCCAGCCTCCTCTAGCCGGATCACCGCCGTAGCATCGTAGGGCGGGTGATATTGTGCCAGAAGTTTGGACCCGCACGTAGTGCGCAGACCTTTGGTCACAATCACATCCTTAATAGCGATAGGCACGCCCGCCAGCGGGCCGGGATCTTCGCCGCGCGCCAGCTTTTCGTCTACTGCTCGGGCGGCAGTTAGCGCTCGTTCGGGAGCGAAGGTCAGGTATGCGTTGGTCTTGGGATTCTCGGCTTCGGCATACGCGAGCGCATTACGCGTTAGCTCCTCGGCGCTGAACTTCCTCTGATCCAGACCGGCACGGATGGACTCAATCGTCAGACCCGCAAGAGGACTACTCACCGTTCGATCACCTTGGGCACTTTGAAATAGCCTAGTCCGGCAGACGGCGCATTGGCCACGGCGTCCGCATTTGAAAGTGGAGGACGCTCTTCGTCTGCTCGAAGTGTCGCTGTCTCTTCCTGCTCGAACAGGACCTGCGACATGGGCGCGACACTGGACGTGTCCAGTTCGTTCAGCTTGTCCATATAGGTGAGAATTCCGCTCATGTCCTGCGACATGCGAGCGACCTCATGCTCGGAGAGCGCCAGGTTAGCCAGTTCCGCCACCCGCTTCACTTCGTCTTCGGTGATCCTCAAATTGCCTTCCTTCGAGCCTGCTGCCAGGACTGTCTATAGAGCAACGCCATGACCGGATCTTCGATACCTCCGCCCTCGTCGGCTGAAAAAGTGCGAGCCGCCGCGGCTAGCTGAGGAGCGCGGCGGGCGGGCATAGGGCGAAAGTCGATCTCGCGCACCAGGGGCTCGCCTAAAATGCCGTGCAGGTTTCTTAGAAGAAAATGACGCAAGGTGCTCAATTGACGCTGCCAGATGATATCTTCCACTTCTACAATTAGCGTATCGCGCACCAGAGCCGTAGCGCGCGTGTGGGCTGCGATTTTCTTCCCGGCTGCGGCGTTCCAGGCGGCGCGGGCGCGCACTTCCGGATTGTTCAGTCCGCCTGAAATTTTGAGTTTACCTATGATGCGGCCGGCTCGTTCCATGATAGTGCGCAGTTCTTCCTGGTGCGTCTCTCTGATGCAGATCACTGGCGGGGGAATCACGATTGTAGCATGCGATTCTAGGATGTAAACCATGAATCTTGTTCTCGCTTCACAATCCCCGCGCCGCCGCGAATTGCTCGCAACCGCGGGCTTTCAGTTTACCGTTCGAGCGACGCCCGTGGAGGAGTTGCGAGGCTTGAATGAGCCCCCACGCGAATACGTATCGCGCCTGGCGCGCGAGAAAGCGGACGCCTCCTGGGAAGGGAAGCAGGAGGTGGTGCTCGGCGCGGATACGACTGTGGTTCTGGGAAATCGAGTGCTCGAAAAACCAAGAGACACAGAAGAGGCACGAGAGATGCTGCAGGCATTATCGGGAGTCCGCCACACAGTGATGACTGGCATTTGCCTGCGGCATCCAGGAGGCTCGGTCGTGGACTCCGAATCGACACATGTCTACTTCACGGCGCTGAGCGATCAAGAAATCGACCACTACACGCAAAGCGGAGAGCCAATGGACAAGGCCGGGGCCTACGCGATTCAGGGACTCGCTTCCAAATTTGTGGAGCGGATCGAGGGATGCTACTTCAACGTGATGGGCCTGCCGCTGGCGTTATTTTATCGGCACTGGAAGGCTCTCTGAAGTTTACCTATGCGGTTCCAACTTCTCCCCTGCGGGAATCGCAAGCTGCAAGCGATTCCGCGGAGGAGGTAGCGGGCATGTAGCGTAGCTGGTGAACGCACAGGGAGGGTTGGTAGCCTTGTTGAAATCCAGAACCACCACGCCATTTCTGGGCGGCTCCGAATATAGGTAGCGGGCGGCCGGATATGTCGTCTTGCCGCTGGTCAAATCACGGAACACGTAAAACAACTGACCTTCATCCTCCACGGGCTCTAAAGTGTATTCGATATTGCCCTTCAAAAACGTGACCAATCCTGGACTCTCATAATCCTCTCGCAACCCCGGAATCACGGTGTCGTAGTTCAGCTTGTGCGGTTTGTCCCACGCTTTGAACTTGCCCACAACCCGCCACGAAGCGTCGACACCGAACCACTGCAGGTGTGAGAACTCTTTCAGCGCCGGGCTAGCCGAGTCCTTCACCCGAACCCCTACCCGTTCCCCACGTCGAATCAGGAAGAATTCTACGGTTCCAGCGGTGTAGATTTCCTCTTTCACTTCGCCCGCTTTAGCCACCTGGCCGTTCTTCAGCTTCACGCCGCCCGATGCCGCTGGACGAAACGTGACCTTCCCATTGGCAAGCGTGAACGTGCCCACCGACGCAGGAACTGAACCAGGCAGCAGGACTTCCGCTTTCGGGCTCGACCCTATCGCGTTGTCGCCGTCTTTCAACCAGTACAGACCTACCAGGGGCAGCCAATCTTGCCGAATGTCTTTCTCCCTCTCGGCGCGAAAGTTGGCGACCTGTTCCAGGTAGGAAACCTCGGCTGACAACGTGGAGGCCAGTAAGAGTGCCGCAATAGAAGTGAACATCGTTATTTCTGATGTAGCATAAAAGGCGGTCATGATGAAGAGCACCGCCGTCCTCGCTACGATCTTTGCTGGAGTAGCATTCGCACAGCCTGCGCCTTCGGGCGAGGAGGTCTACAAGAATCGCTGCGCGCTCTGCCACGACAACGAATCCGCACATGCTCCGGCGAAGGCTGCCTTAAAGACGATGACACCTGCGCGCATCATCAACACACTCGACTTCGGAATAATGATGAGCGTCACCTCCATGCTGAGCCGGGCAGAGCGTGACGCAGTAGCGAATTACCTGGGTACGCCTCGCGATGACAGCAAGATCTCAACCAAGACATTCTGCAAGGACCGCGCCGTGACCATCGCGAACGATCCCAAGGTCTCCTGGAACGGCTGGAGTCCGTCCCTATCGAACACCCGCTTCCAGCCTGAGTCTGGATTGACGCTCGACCAGGTGAGGTCGCTCAAGCTCAAATGGGCCTTCGGCTATGATGGCGACGTCAATTCTTTTTCGCCGCCCGCCATTCTGGATAATCAGTTGTTCGTGGGAAGCGCCAGCGGTTTGATTCACGCTCTCGACGCGAAGTCGGGATGCATCAAATGGCAATATCAAGCCGATGGCCCCGTGCGCACAGCGATGCTGGTGGTCTCCAACGGCCCAAAGCATAACCTGTTGTTCGCGGACCAGACTGGTTTGTTCTATGCCGTCGAGGCCGAAAGCGGCAAGCTCCTTTGGAAGCGCCGGCCTGAGAGCCACGAAGCAACCAAGCTGACCGGTTCGCCGATCGCCTACGAAGGCGTAGTGTATGTACCCGCCGCCTCATGGGAAGAAAATCGAGCTCTCAATCCCACATACGAATGCTGCACCTTCCGGGGAAGCGTGACCGCGTATCGCATCAAGGACGGCATGGAGCTGTGGAAAGCGTGGGCCATTCCGGAAACTCCTCGCATCACGGGAAAGACCAAAGACGGCGTCACCACGTGGGGACCATCAGGCGCAGGCATCTGGTCCGCGCCGACGCTGGATGCGAAACGGCGCGTGCTCTACGTCGGGACGGGCAACAACTACTCCTCGCTGCCTGATAATGGCGCGCTGGATCACAGCGACGCGGTTCTCGCTCTCGACCTGGAAACCGGAAAGATCGTCTGGACCAGCCAGGTAACCCCGGGCGACATCTTCAATGGAGGCTGCAGCAACGCGAAGAATTGCCCTGGACCCGATTACGATTTCGGCGCCTCCGTGATGCTGGAGAAGCTACCCAACGATAAAGACATCCTGATCGCCGGGCAGAAATCGGGAATGCTCTATGGCCTGGATCCCGACGCCCAAGGCAAGGTGATGTGGAAGACTCGCATTGGTAAGGGCGGCACGAATGGAGGCGTGCAATGGGGAATGGCGAGCGATGGCCAGCGCGTCTATGCAAGCGTCTCCGACCTTGGCCGCATCCGCAAAGAGGATCCTCTCGATCCTCGCCCCAATGCGGCCGATCCAAAGACGGGCGGCGGTCTCACTGCCGTTCGAATCTCCGACGGAGAGAAGGCTTGGTTTGCCGCACCTGCCCCTTGCCCTGCCGACCAACTCGTGTGCAGCCCGGCGCAGCCGGCAGCCGTCACGGCAATAGCCGGAGCAGTTTTCTCAGGCTCCGTCGACGGCCACATCCGAGCCTTCTCAGCAGAAGATGGAAAAGTTCTATGGGACTTCGATACAGCCCAAACCTGGCCAACCGTCAATGGCGTCTTTGCTCGCGGAGGCTCCATGGATGGACCGGGAGCGGTGGTCGCGGGTGGAATGATCTACGTCAATTCCGGCTACGCTCGCAATGGCGGCATGGCCGGCAACGTCTTGTTAGCGTTCGCGCCGTAGAAACGGCAAACCCCAGGCTTGCGCCCAGGGCCGGCCGATCCTCCGAATTCCAATAGCGTGTACTACCGCCACGGCGCCCATCCCGCCGTAAACGTAACCATCACGCTCCGGCCGGGAAGCAGATTCAGCAGATCCGCCGGATTCTGAGCGTAGGCCACTGTAGACGTGGCCGGAACCGCCGGCGTTACACCCACAATTGAGTGACTGTCGGCCAGATTGTTGAGGGCCAGGCCAATCTTGCTCCCGCGCAGCCAGGATTGATTCTTGATCGTGTAATTGGCGAAGAAGTTCGCCAGGTTAAAGGGTTGAATTTTGATCGCCTGGTCGACCGGATACGGAACTTTGATTCCGTTGATGACGTAACTCAGCGAGCCGTTGTCGTTATACTGCCCGCCAACACGCTTATCCGTGAAACCAATGTCGAAGTTCTTGTGCTGCCACAACAGGCTGAACCCTTCCACATTGCTGGGAGCGTTGGCCACCCACAATCCGCCATTCGGGTAGTTCGCACCGGATTGATATTTCGCGTGACCAGCGGAGAAGTTGACGTAGGCATTGAATCCCCAGCCGATCACAACGGTGCTTTCAGCCTCCACACCCAACGTGTTCGAGGGACCAGTCGCAGTGAACGCCGGCTCAAGGGACACTGGATCGGTGTAACTCTGGTAGCCGTTCTGGAAATGAATGTAGTAGTAGTCGGCATCCAGAGTCCAGCGGCGGAACTTCATCACCGTGCCGGTCTGATACGTCTTGGCGACCGTCGGCTTCGGTGGAGTCAACACGACTCCGCCCGGGTTATCGAAGACGTTGCTCGGCGGAATGACGCTGCCTTCGGCGAACTGCGCGTAAGCGGACCAGTTGCCCTTGATGTAGTAGCGAGCCGAGATGTTCGGCAGCCAGTTGTTGTAGGTGATGCCATGGGTGACGAATGCGGCGCCGCCGATACATAGCGGAGGCGTGGTGGTTGTGGCCTTCACCGCTGTGCCGCCCAGGCAGCCCACGGTTTTGGTGTTGTCCTGATACTGATTCAGAGTCATCTGGTAATTCGCGTCTTTGATGCCTGCGATCACCACAAGTTTCGGAGCCGGGTGCCACTCAAACTCGCCGAACGGCTGAATGGACTGAGTGATGAAATGCTCGTGGAAATTACCATACGGTGTGTCAACCCACGTGATCACATTCGAGGGAATCTGGTAGCGATCCGTGTAGGCCCAGTCATACCAGGCACCGGTGCGGAACGTACCCCACTTGGTCTCTTTGCTGAGAATCGCGGTGTCGCCCGCATGGCGATATCCATTCAGCTTGTCGACACCGGAAGGCGTGGCGGGGCTCAGGTTAACGGTGGCGCCGTTCTGATAGTTCTGCTTGTTCCAATAGCGCGTGGTGTAGGCCTTGGTGTCGAACTTCCATCCACTGCCGAGGTCCGTAGTGAAGGCGGCGTACTCAAAGTCCGTTTGGACGTGATAGTAATTGAAGCCGTAGTAGTAGGGGTCGGGGGCGCCCGTGCTGAGGAACTCAGTGCCGGTCAGCAGGAAGTTGTCGCCGAACTGCGCTACCTGCGCGCGAGTCGGATTGGTCGTGTTGGGAGTGTTGGTCCAGATGTCGACCAGGCCGCCATACAGAGTGATCGAAGTGCGATCCGAAAAACGATATTGATACTTGCCGTAACCCGCCACTCGTTTCTGGCGATTGAAGGTCTGATAGCCGTCGGACAGCAACTGCTGAATGTCCATCAGAAAGCTGTTCTTGCTGCCCTTACCAAAGAAACCGGAATCGGCGTCCAGTTGGAACAGGCGAGTATTAAACGATCCGTACGAAGCTGTTGCCTGAATATCGGGATCGGGGAACAAGGACGGAGACTGCAGATTGATAGACCCGCCGAAGTTGGTGGGGCCGAAGGAGGAAGCGAGCCCGGGGCTGCGGTCGAAGTCAGCCGACGCAGTCCAGCCGCTCGGAAAATTGGCCCACGAGTGGTGCGTCGGGCTGTTCGTGTCTTCAAACGGAATGCCGTCGAAGGTCATGGTGTACTGGCCATCGGCGAATCCCCGGAAAAACGTCTTGCCTTGGCCGAGCCCGATCCCATTGGGGTTGAGGCTGTAGGTCCCCGGCGCAAGGTTCACGATCTCGGCGTAATCGGCCGTGGGCGACATGAAATTCTTGATGAAGTCCTGCGTGATTTCCGTCCTGGCAGCGACCGTGTCAAGCGTATTGCCGGACGGCGCCTTGGATGCCGCGAGCGAAACAGAATCGCTTACGGTGATTTCGGTTGCCACATTCTCTACCGTTAGCGTGATGGGGATGTCCAGAGTCGAGCCGGCGTTCACCTGTCCGCCCGAGCGTGTCGTGAGTGAGAAACCGCGCGCGGAAACCACCACCGAATAGCTACCCACAGCGACGTCAGAAGCCGAGAACTTTCCGGCGCTATCGGTGGTGAGGGTGCGAGACGCCCCGTTGGATTCGGACTTCAACTCGACGCTGGCCCCTGGGATCGTCTTCCCGGTTTGGTCCATTACCGTACCTGAGAGCGTTCCCACTTGTTGTGCCTGAAGCTGGCTAAGCCCCATAACGCACAACAGAGTTACGGTGAATACACGACACCAACGGCTCAAAACATCTTGCATTAACAATCCTCCCCTTTGGAAATGTTGCAGTGAAGATTTAGCCTAGCGAGCGTTCGTCACAAATGGATTACGAATCGATGAACAGATCAAGACAGCCCTTTGTTTTCATGAGACTTTAAGGTTCACTCGTTATAGCCTCCTCGACCGCAAATCCAGTAAGCTCGAAGATACCCATGACATCGTCCTTGTTGATCGCGCTGCGCGTGTTGTGGAAGCGCTCGGCTCAGGAACGCTCCTGCCGCTGGACACGTTCGGAATTGCAGCGTCACCAGCAGGAAAGCTCGGCTGCCATCCGCCGCTACGCGATGGACCACTCGCAGTTCTACGCGCGTTTTCATCGCGGCCTGACGAACCGCCCTTTAGAGGAGCTACCCATTCTGACCAAGGCCACGGTGATGGAGAACTTCGATGACCTGGTAACCGACCGCGCCGTCCGCTTCGCCGAAGTGGAAGCCTTTCTAAAGCAGGAGGCTGGCCCCAAGCTCTTTCGCGACCAGTACGTCGTTCTGGCGACCTCCGGCAGTACAGGCCGCCGCGGCGTTTTCCTTTTCAACCAACAGGAATGGATGTCTGCCGTCGCTTCCATTACCCGGCCTTTGCTTTGGGCCGGAATCACGCGCCGGTTCGGAAGGCCGCCGCGCACCGCGCTCATCGCGTCGACCACCTCGTGGCACTACTCGGCGCGGATCGGAGCCATGTTGACCAACCGCATGCTGCCTTCTCTCAGGCTCGACGCAGCCGAGCCGATCGATTCCATGGTCCGCCGACTGAACGAATGGCAGCCTGAAACCCTGGCGGGCTACCCATCGGTTCTCAGGCAATTGGCTGAAGAGCAAATCGCGGGTCGGCTGCACCTGAAGCTTTCCAGCGCCGCGACCAGTGCCGAGGTGCTCACCGAGGAGACGCGCCGCCGCGCCAAGGAGGCCTGGGGCATCCATGTGTTCGACACCTACGGCGCAACAGAGTATTCACCCATCGCGGCCGAATGCGAACAAGGCCGCAAGCATCTTTTTGAGGACGGAGCCATCATTGAGTCCGTCGATGAGAAGGGCCGTCCTGTTCCGCCTGGGGAAGCGGGAGAGCGCATTCTGTTCACCGTTTTCAATCGCACGACGATGCCGCTGATCCGCTATGAGATCAGCGACGTGGTTCGCGTTGTGGAGGAGCCGTGCCCTTGCGGCAGGCCGTTCCACGTCATTGAGGCCGTTGAAGGGCGGGCGGAAGACGTGCTCTTCTTCTCCAGATGTGACGGCGCTTCTGAGCCAATCGCTGTACATCCTAATGTGTTTCATCAGGCCCTCGAACTGGTGCCCTCATCAGGCTGGCAGGTGCTGCAGGACGAGACTGGCTTGACGGTTCGCATGACCGGGCTGCAGAATCCCGCCGTATGTGGGCAAGTAGAGGAGTCGCTCGGGCGATTGCTGAAAGAGCAGGGAGCTCTGGTTGCATCGCTTCGAGCCGTTCAAGTCGACGTGCTGGAACGAGGCGCTAGCGGCAAGGCTCCTCTGATCCTGTCCCGGCTGAAGGGTAAACTGAGCATGTCAGTCCCACATGCCCCTTCGTCTTAGCGTTCTCGACCAATCACCAATCCCGCAGGGTTCCAGCATCGGCGATGCTTTGCGAAATACCTTGGAGCTTGCGCGCCTCGCCGATCAGGCGGGCTATCACCGGTTCTGGCTCGCCGAGCACCACAGCGCGGCGGCGCTGGCTTGTTCCAGCCCTGAGGTGATGATCGGGCCGGTCGCTTCGGCAACGCAACGAATCAGGGTTGGCAGCGGTGGAGTGATGCTGCCACACTATAGTGCTTTCAAAGTAGCCGAGTCGTTTCTGATGCTGGCCGGTCTCTACCCGGACCGGATCGATCTCGGCCTGGGACGAGCGCCCGGCACCACCGGCAAGGTCGCACGCCTGCTGCAGCGCGATCGCCGCAGTCCTCCACCGGACGATTTTCCGGATCAACTCGATGAACTGTTGACCTATATTAAAGACTCGAGCATCCAGCCGGCGCTCTTGGGCTCTTCGCAGGATAGCTGCATCTGGGCCGCCGAACGGGGTCTTCCCTACGTGTTCGCGGACTTCATTAATCCATCGGGGGAGGCTTTCACTGCGTTCTACCAGGAACGCTTCCAGCCTTCGCCGAAGCTGGCTGAGTCTTCCACATCGGTGTGCGTATGGGCCATCTGCGCTGAGACAGACGAAGAAGCGCTTCGCCTTTCGATGAGCGCCCGTATGATGCTGCTGTCGTTGTTTCGAGGTCGGTCCATTCCTGTGCCGACGGTCGAGGAGGCCGCAGAATTCCTCGCGCAGGAAAGCCTGCCTGTCTGGAGCCTGCCCCAGGGCCGTAGGCTGCTCACTGGATCTCCTCAAAACCTCCGCCGCGCGATTGAGAGCGTCGCGTCGGACTATGGGGCGCAGGAGGTGTTTATCGTAAACATTCTTTACGATCACCAAGCCAGACTGATGTCGTATGAACGGCTAGCGAAGGCTTTTGCTAGCTAACATTGCAGTTACAAGGCAGCGCGCCAGTTTTGTTGTACACTCGCCCTGTTTAGCCAAATCTAAAATACCCCGAGGAATTGTGAGAACCGTTCGCTATTTGATGTTGTTCAGTTCCCTGTGTCTTTCCCTCTCCAGCGCGGCCGTTCAAAGTAAGGATGCCGAAGGCTGTAAGGACTCGCCCATCGTCAGTCGGTTTCCGGGCAGCGTGATCTTGTGTTGGTTCAGCCTGAAATGGAGAGAGGGCGCTCTCCGCTAGTGAGTATTCCGCCCTTCGGGCGGGGATTTTCAAGGCATCGGGTCTACCGATCCGATGTGGGTGTTTGAAGAGCGCGGAAGCGAGGCCACCGCGCTCCGTTCATCGTCTCGATGAGCCCACCGGACTATCCCTCAGCATGGTTGCGTCCCCGCAGTGCCGCTTCCGTTTCGCCCGGCAACATCATTGTAGCGCCGCTGCGACCAGCGCGGACAACTTCCGGATGCGCCGTCATCCAGCAGCTATCCGGACCGGCACATCGACGACCTGGCCGCACAGGTGGGCAATGTACTCGCGAATGTCTTCGGGACCGAGTTGGTCTGTCGAACGGTGGAAATATTGCGCCAAACTACACGCCGATGTCGTCAGAGCATGGCTGCGAGCGCCTGTCGCATGATCAGCCGATCGTCTTTTCCCGACCGTGAACTATTGGATTGACTTCGCGCGGCACGTCCTGGCAGAACGCTGAGCAGTGTGCCCAGGGGAGCGCCGTGGCGGACTCTCTGGCGCAGGCGGCAGCTCGTTTGCGAAAGGTGAAGCGCAACAGGGAGCGCGGCGCGGTCAGCGCAACCGCACCCAAACTGGTATGATGTGACGTTTCGCCGCACGCCGGGAGGCTCTGAGTGCTTAAAACCACGTGGAAGACCGAGTATAAAGGACATGTCATCGAGTTGGAGAATCGGCCAAGGCTGGAGCGGCTGATTGTCGATGGAAAGGAAATCGCTAGGGAGCCAGGCGCCACTTGGGAACCGCGCAGCTTTCAGGCGACCATTCCCGACGGCAACCAGTCTATGAAGGTGGACGCCAACACTCGTTTTTCAAAAAGTCCGCGGGGACTCCGATTCACCGTATCGGTGGATGGCAAGGAGATTTATAGCGAGGTGAAATGGCCGCCCCGGTGGTATCTCCCGTTCGCGGCTGTGGCCCTGATTCTGGCGAGCGTGGTCCTTCGGCTGGTAAGTTAATGAGTCTATCCCACTCCTTGGCCGCGGACGTCTTATCGCGAACATTGTCGAACATGCTCAATAATGCGTCAGAATCATCGCGGGCCTGTGGTCGCGCCGGAGTGATTCCGCCGTTTTTCTGGTTCCGCGCGCGACCAAAGCCCCCACGATCCGGCGTTCTTGATCAGGCAACGCTGGCGCTCGTTCCGCTCAATCTTGACGGGTACCCGACGCCGCAAGACCCCGTTCAGCGGCTGGTCTCGAATCGATGTCAAATCCGGCGTCGAGAAGCAACTCGCCACGCTGGATCCGCCGCCGGACTCCATCCCTGGCCGGGCGCATCAGCCTTCATCCGGACGGCAACCGACTCGCCGTCTCGTTTGTCCGCCAGCACGGCAAGATCTACATGCTCGAAGGCTTCGACGAATCCACATCCTGGTTCGACCGACTGATGCGGCGATTCTAGCGGGCCGGAAAGGCAGTGGTCCGGATGGTCTGCTACTCGGAAGTTATCCACTTCACTGCGGCTCCAAACGTATGCCTGTCGTTCTTCACGCGGCTTTCTGACGACGAACCTGGCGCTGTTTGCGGGCCTCCTCCAACTTCCGATCTCGCTGGGCATGGATTTCAGCCTGACGCCCGACGAGCATATCCTTCGGCGTGATGTAGCCGATGGCGCTGTTCAAGCGGACGTTGTTGTAATGCTCCACGTAGCCCTCCACCAGACGCCGGGCATCTTCCAGCGACAGCGGGGTTCCAGGCCGGATGCACTCGCCTTTGAGCGATTTGTGCCACCGTTCGATTTTCCCGTTCGATTGCGGATAGTACGGTGAGGTTCTGACGTGCGTCATGCCCGAGATCCGAATGAAGTCCTTGAAGTCCCTGGCGATGAACTGCGGTCCGTTGTCGGAGATGATCCGGGGCCGTGCTTCCGGGTACTTCTCCTTGGCTGCCTGTAGGATGATCTCAATGTCGGTTTCGGTCATCGACTCCCGCAAATCCCAGTTGACGATGTATCGGCTACAGCCATCGAGAACGCTGCACAGGTAGTAGAACGTCCCGCTGATGTTAATGTAGGAAACATCGATGTGCCAGTGCTGATGCGCTGCCAGCGGCTGCTCGAAGCCGGTGCCCTTCTTCGATGGCTTGCCGTTCCACTTCGACAACAGTCCCGCCTGCCCCAGCACCCTCCATACGCTGGCCGGACTCACCGCCACGATGTCGGCATCCAGCATCATGAACGTGAGCCGCCGGTAGCCTTCGAGCGGGTTCTTCAAATGGAAGCCGATGATGGCCTGCTTCTCCCATTCCTCCAGCCAGAAATCCCGGGGAACCCAGCCATTGTGCTCGTTCACCTTGCCGTAGCGTTCCCGCCAGTCGTAGAACTTGGCGGTGATGTCGAGCCACCCGATGAACCACCCGGCGCGGATGTCGGTCTTCTCCGACCAGCGCCGGACGAAATCCACGATCTGATCCCGCGTGTCGTGCGGAACCCAGAGCCCAATCAGAGTTCCCCAATCTCTTTTTTTACCGCGACGTGCTCCGCCATCAGCTCGGCCAGGACCTCGTCCTTCGTCTGGATCTTCTTCTCCAGGTAGGCGATTCGCTGCTGCTCGGCAGAGTGATTGCTTGCCCTCTTCTGCTCGAAGGCCGATGCCCCGTTCTCGAAGAACTCTTTCTGCCAGCGGTAAAAGACCGTGGGCTGCAAGCCCAGTTCATCACAGAGCTTCGAGATCGGTTCCTTGTCCAGCAAATGCCGCTTCAGGATGGCTACTTTCTCTTCCGGCGTGTAGTGCTTCCGTTGCTTCTTCATGCGTTCTCTCCATTACCTTACTGTGAGAACGCCTTCTCCACTTCCAGCTGAACCGGAACAATCTCCGGCTGCAAGGACAAAGCGGACGACGTCTTTGAATTCGAAATCGCTACGGGAAAAGATATCAGTACGACGAACGCTAAGAAAAAGATCGAGAGCGAACTTCATGAGATCCAATACGACTACCCCAAAACTGCGTCGAAGGCGCAGGTGGTCCGAAACCTGAACACGGCAATCAGAAAGGCCGGCTACATTTTCGATTACGACTCGGGCAGCTATGGCGATTTCACCTTCCACATGGGGGAAAACCTGGGTGGAAATCCAGGTCAGCGGCGGCGGTGGTTACCACTTTACGTCGGTCACAGAAACGGAGTTGACGCAGGACGTGGTTGCCAACGCCCTCGATCTCTCGAACGGTTTGAAAAACAACGGCCACATTGTTCTGAACGGCATCCTGTTCGATACGGGAAAGGATGTAGTGAAGCCGGAGTCTTCTGCCGCGCTGGACGAAGTCGTCAAAATGCTGAAGGAAGATGCCAAGGTCAAAGTCTACGTGGTCGGCCATACCGACAATGTCGGGGCACTGGCCGGGAATATCGATCTCGAAGAGACGGGCGGCTGCGGTGGTGCAGGTGCTGACAACCAAATACGCGATCCCTGCCGACAGACTCCAATCCTTCGGCGCGGGACCTTACGCGCCGATCGCGTCAAACGATTCGGAGGACGGGCGCACACTCAATCGCCGGGTAGAGCTCGTGAAGCAGTAATCGCACGCTACGCAACCTTGGCTCTAAACCTGGGTTTGTTGTTCTAGGATTGTTGAAAAAACACAAAAACCACTCTATTACTCTCGCGGCTCTGCTGCTCAGTTGTGTTGCCATCCGTGCTCAAACCAACCCTTGCCGCACTACGCAGCTTGTTTCCACCCTCGGATCGAACCCGGTACCCCAAGCTCCAATCGTTTATGATCCCGATCAAAGCGTCTGTTGGCTCGCCAACGCGGACCTGGCGGGGGATCCGGCCGTGCGAACCGCGTTGGGAGTCACTGGAATCTTCCCCAATGGATCCATGGACGACGGCACGGCGCAGAGATGGGTCACGGCTCTGAACGCCTATAACAACGGCGCGGGCTATCTGGGCCACAGCGATTGGCAACTGCCTGCAGCGCCCATGGTCGACCCCACATGCGCGAATACAGGGCCTGGTAACGGGTCGTTTGGACCCCTGTGCACTGGCAGCGCCCTTTCAAACCTCTATTCAACCGGTTTTAAACTGGCCTTCCCCGCTAGCGCGGTACCCGGTTTCGCGGCCACAGTGCCGCCGTTCCACAACGTGAAGTCGTCCTATTACTGGGCTCTCAAGAATGATGGCGACCCTACTGGCGCCGACGATGGACAGGAAGTCTTTTCCTTCTCCGCCGGCATCGATGGCGGCGTCACGATAAAAGACAATTACTTCTACACGCTGCCGATGATCCCCGGCGCCATCGGAACACCTCCGGTCTGTTCCGCCAATGGTCCCGCCGTCATTCCGTACACGACAGGTCCCGCCGCCGGTAACGCGGTGTACGACTGCAACACGAAGTACACTTGGGCCGCCGACGGGAACATGGCTGCTTCGAACGCTTATGGAATCACCGGCACCGTTACAATTCCCGCCAATTCGTCACGCACGATTACCGCACCCAAGATCAGCAACGGCGCAATGCTGTTTGCTACGGCGACGCAGTGGATGCAAGGCTTGAATAAGAGCGCGTACCTGGGTTCTTCCGCTTGGCAATTCCCTGCGACCGGTGCAGATTTGAAGGAGCTTTTTACAGACTTGAGCCTGGCGCCGGGTGATAGCCGATTCATGGCGACAGGCGCTACGGGACCATTCCAAAATCTGCAGCCCTTCTACTATTGGGGATGCCAACGCGACCAGACTGGAACCAGCCAATCGCCCTGCACCGGCTATGCGCCTCTGGATCTTCAGTGGACTTACAATTTCGACGCCGGATTTCAGCCGACAAGCGCCGTAGCCCAACATTTCTTTGTGATGGTGTATTACCCGGTCGCCGCCACGACTGGACCACTTGTCTCGCTGGTTGCCAACGCGGAAGGCGAAGAGACCACAATTGCGCCCAACACGTGGGTGGAGATCAAAGGGTCCCGGCTCGCCCCAGCAAGCGATTCGCGGACGTGGGGGGATTCCGATTTCGTGAATAACCAACTGCCCACGCAACTTGACGGCGTCAGCGTGACGGTGAACGGCCAGAGCGCGTATGTGTACTACATCAGTCCAACGCAGATCAATATTCTGACGCTGCCCGCCGCGTTACCCGCCGACGCGCCCATCGTGGTGTCGAACAATGGCGCCACGAGTTCGTCATTCGCTGCGTTGACTCAGACGCTTTCGACCTCTTTCTTTGTTTTTAGTGATGGCGCGCACGTTGCGGCCGTTCACGCCGATGGAACTCTGGTTGGGCCGACGAGCTTCTCGGTGCCGGGCTATTCGTTTTCCCCGGCCAAGCCCGGAGAGACGATCTCACTCTACGCGAACGGCTTCGGGGTCACCTCAATTCCGGTGGTCCCTGCGTCAAAGAAGCAAGGCGGAACGTTGTCGCCACTGCCGGTGATCATGATCGCGGGTCGGAATGCCACGGTTCAATATGCTGGACTGGTCTTGCCGGGCCAGTACCAGTTCAATGTGGTGGTTCCCAACTCGGTGCCGCAGGGCGATGTGATGATCAGTGCGAGCTATCAGGGGTCGAGTACGCAGGCGGGGGTGTTGCTGACGGTGCATCCGTGAGTTGGACTTAGAGTATGGAATGGATGATGCCCCCCAGTCTAAGGTTGCGACGAACTAGTGTGCCCATTCCTTCGTTATAAGATTTGAAACGGATACGGTTGGTGTCGTGACAACTTCGGCGCAGGTAACGGCAGCACGGTTTGTTTGCGTCACATTGTTTTGGCTCGCGATCGCTTGCAGTCCCGCGACTGCCCCTATGTCAGATGCCCCGATCATTAGAAGATACCGGGCAGCCGTCTGTCTCACATTTTCAGCGAATCCGAAGGTGACCCCACGTACCCGCGAATGGAGCAACACGCTGACGCTTCGTAACGGAACGGAGGTACTCGTTCGAGGGGCGCAGATTCCGGGCGGTAGAGTCGTGGCTTCCTATCCCGCTGATCATCGTGATGTGGTGGCTGCTGATCCCGGCGATTATGTATACCCGAGTGATGTCCGTCTGGACCTCAAAACGATGTTCTTTATGTGAAAGCTTCTGGACTCGCAGGCGGCCTCACGGAACAGACTTGGCTCTTCGAGTACGATCTTCGTGGGCGGTACATCATAGAACGACGTCAAATTAAGAACGGAATATTACCTATGGAGTGCCCAGGTGGATCGCATTCACAATGAAGCTGAGCTTCTCCCTTTTTTAGAGCCACTGCCCTGATTTGCCCCTTTGCTATCTCGAACCACCATCGCTGCGACTCGACGGTCCACACCTCGTTGACGCCACAACCCTTGCACTTAAATTGCTCACCGCGATACCAGGCCTTGGGACTATAGGAATTGTAAAGCGCTTGTTTTGTCATATCGGCCCCGATTGCATCGTACGGAATAATAGTCATTAGATAGTCCCAGTACTCTTTAGGGCAAAGGCGGCCCTCCCAAACGGCAGTAAAACGCGCCCGCACCCGGCCTTGTTCCTTCGCTTCTTCGTCAATAAGATCGGACACAGGCTAGCCCTTTTGAATGATCGACATTCTCCGCCGGATGCTTAGCGGCGCACCAAACAGCGGCTCTGAAGAGCCGCGCCGGCCGGAAGGCCGCCCTACAACCCAGAGCTCTAGTTTTGCTTACCCGGTTGCGACAACTCCCCAGGAGGCGGATCCCCAGGCCGCCGCAGCGTAGGAGCCTTTTTCTTTTGCTGCTTCTTCTCGTCGGCCTTTTGTTTATCCAGCTCTTCCGGTTTAAGCGCGGCGTCGTGTTCGGCTTTCTCTTTGGCCTGCCGTTCGGAGACTTCCTGGGCTCGCACCTGGATGTCTCCTGCGGAGAGTTCCAAACTGTCCGACGTTGTGTCGATGGCTTCCTTCAATACGAAATCGTAACGGGCGATATCTTTGGGTTGGGAATTCTGGATGGTCTGCAGATGGCTCAGCATCACCTTTTCTTCTTTGGTCGCCAGGGCCATGCCTACTTCCACCGTGAGCTTGCGGCGCAGAGCATCGTCGGCCACCGTGTCGATGGCCTCGATGATGTGGGTGTAGTCTTCGATCAGATCGTGAATCAGGGCGCTGCGGCCGGCCTTGTCTTTGGCCAGCAGGGAATCCATCTGGTCCAGGCGCTGCCTGGCGAAGCTTAGATAAAGCTTGACGCGCTCACTGGGATCCTGCACGATGCGGATCTGCTCCACTTCATCGTTGCTTAGGAAATCGCGATTCTGCGCGGCCAGCGGGATCGCCGCACCAACGATCACGAAAAAGATACTGAACCGGCTACGCTGCATAAACATCACCTCTAATTTTTCTTCTTCTTGCTCATGATCCCTTCAATCAGGTTATCGTGGATCTCCGATACATGATTTCGAATCTGCTCAATACCGCCGCGGTCGGCCACGCTGAAATTCTGTGCCACTCCTTCCAGCCGCCGCAACAATAACCGGATCGACATTTCCGCCTTCTTGAAATACTTGGGCGACCGGCGCGGGTCCTTGCCGGTTGAGGACAGGGAATCATACGCCAAATCGACGGACTCGCGGACTTCGTCCAGTTCCATCTCAGCCTTGGCCGTATCGCCGGAGTCGTAGGCGCTGCGCGCCGCGTCCAGGGCCGTGTTGGCATTGTTGAGAGCTAATTCGCTGCGGTGTTCCAGGTTCGGCTCGTTCTTGATCGGGCCAAGGTCGAAAGACAGAAGGAGAAGAACCATCCAAGTCATACTGCTACTTCTTTACCTCATGCTCCAAAGTCTTCACGCGCTGGCGAGCCTGAAATTCCTGGTCCGGATTCTTGCCCTGGCTCAGCGCAAGAAACTGATTATAGTTTGCCATGGCGTCCTTGGGCTGGTGAAGCCGGTCGAGCACCATGCCTCGCAGGAAAAAATGTCCTGCGATTTCGGCGTGCAACTCGTGCACGTGATCTAGAGCCGTTAGAGCCTGAGGATACATTTCCATCATCACCAGAACGCCGGCTAGCTCGGTCCACGCCGGTACCGAATCGGGCTTGGCCTGCGCTGCCGCCTGAAACTGCGTCGCCGCAGGGGCGAACTTTCTTTGATCGCGCAGAAGCAGGCCGTAGAACATCCGCAGGTCCACGTCGTTGGGGGCCTGGGCGACCGCGCCGGCGGCAAGAGGCTCAGCTTTGGCGGGCTGCTTGCCCTTGGCGTAAGCCTGCGCCAGCGCGAGCTGATTCGCGGTGGTGGGCGACTTCGCCACGGCGAACTCCAGAGGAGCGATTGCTTCGTCGGGTTTTCCGGATTCCAGCAGCAGCGCGCCGATGCGTTCCTGGGCCCCGGGGTTGTCGGGGAACTCACGATAAACCGCAATTGCTTCGGCGAGCTGTTTGGCGGATTCGTATTGCTCGGCGAGGTCCACCAACACATCCTTGCGGGTGGGGTCGAGTGCCACGGCTTGGCGATAATGAGGCTCGGCGTCCTTCAACTTGCCTTGCTTTGCCAGAGCTTGGCCGAGGGCTGCTTCGGCTGGGGCCGATTTGGGATCGATTGCCAGGGCCTTCGTGTAAGCCTGTTCCGCTTCGATGTAGTGTTGCGCGTCCAGTTGCGCATTGCCGAGGTAGAAGAGCGGGCGGAATTCCCCAGGCTTTTGGATAGAGGCGGAGGTCAGGTGCGGGATAGCGTCCGCGGGTTTGTTTACGCGGAGGAGGGAGATGCCGATGTTCAATTCCGCTTCATACAACGCGGGTTTCAGTTCTAGTGTGCGGGTGTACTCAGCGATTGCCTCGGCATCCTTGTTTTGCAAGCTGAAGGCTAGGCCGCGTTCGAAATGGGCCGCATAGTCCTGTGGGTCGGCGGCGATGGCTTTGGCTAGGAGGTCGAGAGCGGCGTCGTATTTCTGTGCTTCCAGCGCTTGGATGCCCTGTTCAAGGAAGGTGGGGGATTGGGCGTATGCGACGGGCAGCATCAGAGCTAGAAGCAGAAATCGCATGTCCTGCTTTAGATTTTACTTTAGTGACGCGGTTCCGACTAACGCTTATCGAAAACCCAGGTGTTGTCAAAATCGCCGCCGCGACCGCGCATCTGCTCAACAGCCCGAAGCCTTTGGCCCGAGTCAAGAAGTTGATACCGCCACAACATGGTCCACGCATCATCAGCTCCCTTCGACCCGCACTCAAAGACCAAAGCATCCCCTTCCCAAAAAAGATGGCTATAGAATCCGGTCTCAGAAAGTTGTCTTTCATCCGACACGCTGCTTTCCCACCCGCGTTCGACCGACTCGCCGCCGGCGCTCATGCGTATCTGAAAGGCGCACTTCGGATCGTGGTGGTCGATCCGCAACACTCCGGACTCCATCGCCGATGCGCCGCCAGTGAGCAGGCTCTTTTGTCGGTTGAGAACCCATTCGCCGCTGAAGTCAGGTTTCATGGAATTGCGACTGCCAGCATATTCCTTCACGCCGTGGACGGAGTGAGAGTTCAGGCTGCAGAGAACAAGCACTGCTGCTGCGCGTATCCGGGACCGTAGTGCTCCAGTTCCACCGGATACTTCCTGCGCAGATCTCTGGGGGCTGTCACGCTCACAGCCCCCAGCAGTCTCTGGAGTTGCAGGGAGTTCACAAAGCTCTTGCCGGCCGCGTCGTTGTTGAACACTATGAAAGTGCGGTCGGCGAAGCGGTTTATATGTTCGATACGCTTGGTCCACTCGGTGAGCTCGTCTTCCGAGTAGAGATAGTCATGCTGGCTGTTGCGGACGGCGGTGCGGTCGAAGGCGCCGATCGAGTTCCTGGGATTCCGGCCATGGAGCCTCACATAGCCTACGCCGGATGTCAGGTAGGAAGTCGGCGGCATGGCTCGGGTATAATCCGGCTGGTCGATGTTGCAAAAGCCGACGCGGTAGTCGAGGAACGTGCCGATGGCTTCTTCGGCCATCCAGCTTGAATGCCGCATTTCGGCGACCAGGGGGAACTCATGGAAGGCGCGGCGAAGGCGAATAAAGAAGTCCTGATTTTCGGCCGTGAAGCGGAAGGACCAGGGAAACTGCATCAGCAGGGCCCCCAGCTTCCGGCCGCGAAGAAGGGGAAGGATCCCTTGTTTAAAGCTCGCCACCTGAGCGTCGTCCAGTATGCGCTCATGTGTAAAGCGTTGGTTTAGCTTAGCTGTAAACAGGAAGTCAGGATTGCCTTCCACCTTCTTCATCCAAAGCGTTACGATTTCAGGCTTAAGAAATTGATAAAACGAGCTGTTAATCTCCACGCAGTCTAGATGATGCGCAATTACCTGGAGCGGGTGCTGACCCTGGCCCTGGGCTTTGGGATAGACGATTCCGTTCCAATGCGAATAGGACCATCCGGCAGTCCCGATGTGGAGTGACGCGGCCATGTTTACTCCTCCCCCTACTCCTTCTTCCCTATTTCTTCTCTACTAGAGAATAGCGAAGAAGGGGCGAAGATGTCAAGAGTTTATTGAATGGTAAGAGGCCAGTTCACCTTGGAACCGGGAGTCGTCAACGTCACGCCGTTCTTGCGGGCGCGCTTTTCCTGGTACATGCGGCGGTCGGCTTCAGCAAGAAGCTGTTCCGCGTCGCGACCGTCGGCTGGATACACCGCTACGCCGATGCTCGCCCCTACGAGGTCCTCGCCAAAGAGGTCCTGGCAAGTGTTCTTCACCACGCGCTGCAATTGTTCCAGCTTGGGACCCATGTCGTCGGCGCTTACGCCGGGAAGAAGGATGACGAATTCGTCGCCGCCCATTCGGGCGACGTAGTCATATTCGCGGCAGACCGACTTGAACCCGTTGGCGACGGCGCGGAGCACTTTGTTTCCATCCAGGTGCCCGAACCGGTCATTGATCTGTTTAAAGCCGTCGAGATCGGTGACCAGGACAGCCAGAGGCGACACGGAGCGGCGGCAGCGGGCTAGTTCGGCATCAAGTTGCAGGAAGAGGGATCGCGCGTTGGGCAGCCCCGTAAGGAAGTCGGTGGTGGCCGACGATTCCACTTGGCGGAAGCGGATGGCGTTTTCGATCGACATGCCGATTTTGGCGCCGATGGCCAACAGAATCCGCAGGTGATCCTTGGTGAAGGCGTCGCGCTCGCTATGGTATAGGGTCACAACGCCAATGACTCCGTTTACGCCTTCCAGTGGCACCGCGACGGCGGAGCGGAGAGTGGAAAATTTCTTGGGATCGTTAAGGTACCCGGGCTCCACTGAGGGATTGCCGTTCAGGATGGATTTGCGGTTTTCCACCACCCAACCAGACAATCCTTGTCCTACGGGAATATTTAGTGAAGCGAACAAGCGATAGTCTTCACCATTCACATATTCAGGTACGAGGACCCCTTCCCGTACGACCCAGATCGCCAAAGCGTGATGAGGAATCATGCGGCGCAAACGAATTCCCAAAACCGATAGCGTTTCGTCTAGGCTGAGCGAGTTTCCCAGGTCCTGAGAAATTTCGAACAGGGCCTGAACTTCCTGACGCGCTGCGGCGATGGAGGTGAGAAAGTCCAGCGAACTATCGGCGCCTGGCAGCGCGGGCCGATTGGGAGCGGCTGACTCGAAGCCTGCCGCGGGGGCCAGGCCCCGTTCCACTTTAACGTCGGTGGATAGAGGTTCCACGCGGTCGCCTTCGGCTTTGGCCATTGCTTCCCACTCCGCATAACGGCGAGAGAGGATGTCGACCACGCGGGGATCGAACGCTCTTCCGACCTCGGAGATCACCACGCGCATGGCCTCGTCCAGAGGGAGGGCGCGGCGGTATTGGCGATCGGAAGCCAGGGCGTCCAGGCAATCGACGGCGGCGAGAATGCGCGCGCCGATGGGGATCTGCTCGCCCGAGAGCCCATAAGGATAGCCACTGCCGTCCCATTTTTCGTGATGCGCGCGGACGATCGGCACGACGGGGTAGGGAAATCGCACGCGCTCCAGAATCTCCGCGCCGACGATTGGGTGGATTTTCATCTTGTCGAACTCTTCGGGAGTCAACTTGCCGGGCTTGGAGATGATGTGCTCCGGCACGGCTAGCTTGCCGATGTCGTGGAGCAGGGAAGCGGCGCGAAGAGCGTGGGTCTCTTCCGTGGTGAGGTGCAGTTCCTTGGCGAGTTGCATGGCATATACCTGGACCCGCTGCAGGTGCGCGCTGGTGGTGTGGTCCTTGGCTTCAATGGCCAAAGCCAACGCTTCGATGGTGCGCAGGTGCAGAAGCGACAACTCTTCGGCGTGCTGCTTTTCGTTCTCCAGCCGCTCCAGGTAGAGGCGATAAGAACGATAGATGAGATACACCACCGGCCCCGTCAGCAGGACCCACTGCCAGCCGATGTAGTGTTCGGCCATGCTTGTGAGCTGGACGACGGCGGCTCCGCCCAGGTAGTACGGGAAGGCCCAGAAATCGCACTGAAGCCAGGTCTTCAGAAAAGGTTTGTGCTCGCTTAAGGAAATCACCAGCGCGACCGGCGCGGTGTTGGCGAGGAAGAACACCAGGGTGGCGCAGGCAAGCCGGAGAGCGGGCTCGGCGGCTAATCCCTGCATCCATGGAGCTGCCATGGCTTCTCCCGCAGCTCCAGAAGCGATGATCATGGTCGCTACGTTGAAAATTACTTTGGCTGGACGCGGACGGACGGGCTGATTCCAATAGCATTGCACCAGCGTCATCACCGCTGCCATCAGGATGGTTTCGGAGAGTGTGAGCTCCACCAGTCCGAAGAGCACGAACAGGAATGTAAGCGATAGCGTTCCTGTAAGACCGGGAACACTGATGCGCATGCCTGAGGCGAGTAAGCCTAGCCCCAGAAATGCGAGATAGCGGACCGCATCGGGCGAATCCCAACCGCCGAGGGAAGCAGCGAGTACCAGCGCGCCTAAAAAGGCCGTGCCGCGAACGTATGACAACGCCCGTTTTGGTAGCGGCGCAGGATGCTCCTGTTCAGGCAGGCTGCGCGCCTCTAATCGACTCCATAGTCCTAACAGCACGTGAGGTGCTAGGGCACGCGGTGGGCCATT